>NZ_CM173507.1:0-3398780 GCF_057785915.1 Vibrio sp. QJM3NY_35
GTGTCATCTTCGCTTTGGTTGCAGTGTTTGCAACAGCTTCAAGAAGAGTTACCAGCTACAGAATTCAGTATGTGGGTTCGTCCGTTACAAGCGGAACTCAATGACAATACTCTAACTCTATTTGCACCGAACCGTTTCGTACT
Source organism: Vibrio sp. QJM3NY_35 (assembly GCF_057785915.1). Classification (NCBI taxonomy): domain Bacteria; kingdom Pseudomonadati; phylum Pseudomonadota; class Gammaproteobacteria; order Vibrionales; family Vibrionaceae; genus Vibrio; species Vibrio sp. QJM3NY_35. The sequence continues at coordinate 144 of NZ_CM173507.1, forward strand.
CGATTGGGTTCGTGATAAGTATCTAAATAGCATTAACCGTCTGCTGCAAGAATATTGCGGTAACGATATCCCACATCTTCATTTTGAAGTGGGAAGCAAGCGTGTGATTGCACCAAAGCCAGCGACACCGGCACCAACTCAGACTCGTACTGCAGCCGATGTGGCCGCTGAGTCATCAGCACCTGCGCAATTACAAGCTCGCAAGCCTGTCCATAATATCTGGCGTGATGAAGAGCCTGTCGCGGTTGACTTGAATCACCGCTCAAACGTGAACCCAAAACATAAGTTCAATAACTTTGTTGAAGGTAAGTCGAACCAACTGGGTTTGGCAGCGGCACGTCAGGTTTCTGATAATCCAGGTACAGCCTACAACCCGTTGTTCCTATACGGCGGCACTGGTTTAGGTAAAACGCACTTGTTGCATGCAGTGGGTAACGCCATTGTTGATAATAAGCCGAATGCGAAAGTGGTTTACATGCACTCAGAGCGTTTTGTTCAGGATATGGTAAAAGCCCTACAAAACAACGCGATCGAAGAATTTAAGCGCTACTACCGTAGTGTTGATGCATTGCTCATCGATGACATCCAATTCTTTGCTAATAAAGAGCGTTCTCAAGAAGAGTTCTTCCATACCTTTAATGCGCTGCTTGAAGGCAACCAACAGATCATCCTAACGTCTGACCGTTATCCAAAAGAGATCAACGGGGTAGAAGATCGTCTTAAATCTCGCTTTGGCTGGGGTTTGACGGTAGCGATTGAGCCACCAGAGCTTGAGACGCGGGTTGCTATCTTGATGAAGAAAGCAGAAGACCACCAAATCCACCTTGCAGATGAAGTGGCTTTCTTTATTGCTAAGCGTCTACGTTCTAACGTTCGTGAACTGGAAGGCGCATTGAACCGTGTTATCGCGAATGCGAACTTCACTGGTCGCCCGATTACGATCGATTTCGTACGTGAAGCACTGCGTGACCTACTTGCACTGCAAGAGAAATTGGTCACCATTGATAATATTCAGAAGACAGTAGCCGAGTACTACAAAATCAAAGTAGCCGATCTCTTGTCGAAACGTCGCTCTCGTTCTGTTGCTCGTCCACGTCAATTGGCGATGGCTCTGGCTAAAGAGCTAACAAACCACAGCTTGCCTGAGATTGGCGATGCATTCGGTGGCCGTGACCACACGACTGTACTGCATGCTTGTCGTAAAATTGCTCAGCTGCGTGAAGAGAGCCACGACATTAAAGAAGATTATTCGAACTTGATTCGTACCCTTTCTTCTTAATACACAGTATTCTTAACCTTAATAAGCAGAATCTTGGCCACGTACTATTACGCAGTGCCATTTAGACCGTAAGAGCAAGATATGAAATTTACCATTGAACGTAGTCACCTGATTAAGCCATTACAACAAGTATCTGGCGCACTCGGTGGCAGGCCAACGCTTCCAATTCTAGGAAACCTACTAATTAAAGTAGAAGATAACGTGTTGTCGATGACAGCGACGGATCTAGAAGTTGAATTGATCAGCCGTGTAACGCTTGAAGGTGATTTCGAAGCGGGCAGCATTACTGTGCCTTCACGTAAGTTCCTAGATATTTGCCGTGGTTTACCAGACAGCTCAGTGATCACTGTGGTATTGGATGGTGACCGTATTCAGGTTCGCTCTGGTCGTAGCCGTTTCTCATTGGCAACATTACCAGCGGCAGATTTTCCAAACATTGAAGACTGGAGCAGTGAAGTTGAAGTGTCTGTGACACAGGCTGAGCTACGCGGTCTTATCGAGAAAACCCAATTCTCAATGGCGAACCAGGATGTTCGTTACTACCTCAACGGCATGTTGTTTGAGATTGAAGGTTCTATCTTACGCAGCGTAGCGACTGATGGTCACCGTATGGCAGTATCTCAAGCGCAATTGGGTGCTGACTTTGCCCAGAAGCAGATCATTGTTCCCCGTAAAGGTGTTCAAGAGCTAGTGAAGTTATTGGATGCGCCTGAACAGCCTGTAACGCTGCAAATTGGCAACTCTAATGTGCGTGCTGAAGTGAACAACTATGTCTTTACTTCTAAACTGGTTGATGGTCGTTTCCCTGATTATCGCCGCGTAATGCCGCAAAATACTACCAAGACACTTGAAGCCGGTTGTGATGAATTACGCTCCGCATTTTCTCGTGCAGCGATTCTGTCGAATGAAAAATTCCGTGGTGTTCGAGTTAATCTTGTGGATAGCGAGATGCGTATTACAGCGAACAACCCAGAACAAGAAGAAGCAGAAGAAGTGCTAGATGTTAACTTCGACGGTGACGCGCTAGAGATTGGCTTTAACGTAAGCTACGTATTGGATGTTCTGAACACACTGCGTTGTGAACAAGTTCGTATCTCAATGTCAGACGCTAATGCGAGTGCCTTGATTGAAAATGCACAAGATGACAGCGCGATGTACGTTGTTATGCCAATTCGTTTATAAGCTGCAATATGTTGACCTACCGAGTCGTGATTGAAGATTAATATGAAGACGTTATGCCTTTATCGCGCTTAATCGTTAAGCAATTTAGAAATATAGAAGCCTGTGACATTCAACCGTCATCAGGCTTTAACTTTCTTATAGGGGCTAACGGTAGCGGCAAAACCAGTGTCCTGGAAGCGGTGTATCTGCTCGGACATGGTCGCTCATTCAAAAGCTCATTAACCGGTCGTATCATTCAAAATGAGTGTAGCGAACTGTTTGTTCATGGCCGTTTTATGACCTCGGATCAATTTGAGCTGCCAATTGGCATTAATAAGCAGCGCGATGGCACGACAGAGGTTAAAATAAGCGGTCAAACTGGGCAAAAATTAGCTCAGCTAGCTCAAGTATTACCATTGCAGTTGATTCATCCTGAAGGGTTTGATTTACTGACGGATGGACCTAAACATCGCCGAGCATTCATTGATTGGGGAGTCTTCCACAGTGAGTCTGGTTTTTATGATGCATGGGGCAGGGTCAAGCGACTCAATAAACAGCGTAATGCATTATTGAAAACGGCAACGAATTATCGAGAGCTAAGCTATTGGGATCAAGAATTAGCCCGTTTAGCAGAAAGCATCAGCCAATGGCGCGCTACCTACGTTGAGCAGTTAAAAGAAGTGGCAGAGGAAATCTGTGCGACCTTCCTTCCTGAGTTTGAGATAAAGATTAACTACTATCGTGGTTGGGATAAAGACACCCCATACGCTGAGATATTAGAAAAGAATTTTGAAAGGGATCAGCAGCTTGGTTACACATTTAGTGGGCCAAACAAAGCGGATCTGAAGATAAAAGTGAACGGCACTCCAGTGGAAGATGTCTTGTCACGAGGTCAATTGAAGTTGATGGTGTGCGCGCTACGAGTAGCACAAGGGCAACACCTCACTCAAATGACAGGTAAGCAGTGCATCTATTTGATAGATGACTTCGCTTCCGAATTAGATAGCCAACGCCGAGCACGTCTTGCTGAGTGTTTAAAGGCGACCCAGGCTCAAGTTTTTGTAAGCTCTATTACCGCTGATCAGATTGCAGATATGCATGACGAAAATAGCAGGATGTTTCATGTGGAACATGGCAAAATAGAGCAAGGATAATTAGTCAGAGAGTAACTATGTCAGATAATTACGATTCATCGAGTATTAAAGTACTGAAGGGTCTGGATGCGGTACGTAAGCGTCCTGGAATGTACATTGGCGACACGGATGATGGTACCGGTCTGCACCACATGGTTTTTGAGGTGGTAGATAACTCTATTGATGAAGCGCTAGCTGGTCACTGTAATGACATCATTGTAACTATCCATGAAGATAGTTCTGTGTCTGTGAGCGATGACGGCCGTGGTATTCCAACAGAATTACACCCAGAAGAAAACGTATCAGCAGCAGAAGTTATCATGACGGTTCTTCACGCTGGTGGTAAGTTCGATGATAACTCATACAAGGTATCTGGTGGTCTGCACGGTGTTGGTGTTTCAGTAGTTAACGCACTTTCTAAGCAAGTTACTCTTACTATCCACCGCGGTGGCAAAATCCACACTCAAACCTACAGCCACGGTGAGCCTCAAGCGCCACTAGCGGTTATCGGTGACACGGATAAAACAGGTACAGAGATTCGTTTCTGGCCGAGTGAAGAAACCTTCACTAACATCGAGTTCCATTACGACATTTTAGCTAAGCGTCTACGTGAGCTATCATTCTTGAACTCAGGTGTATCAATTAAGCTAATTGACGAGCGCGAAGAAGACAAAATGGATCACTTCGAATACGAAGGCGGTATCCAAGCGTTTGTTGAACACCTTAATACTAACAAAACGCCAATCATCCAAAAAATCTTCCACTTTAACTCTGAGCGCGAAGACGGTATTACCGTTGAAGTTGCGATGCAGTGGAATGACGGCTACCAAGAAAACATCTACTGTTTCACCAACAACATCCCTCAACGCGATGGTGGTGCTCACTTAGCAGGTTTCCGTGCGGCGCTAACGCGTACTCTGAACAGCTTCATGGACAAGGAAGGCTTCTCTAAGAAAGCGAAGACTGCGACCTCTGGTGATGATGCTCGTGAAGGTCTGACGGCGATTGTTTCTGTTAAAGTGCCTGATCCTAAGTTCTCAAGCCAAACTAAAGATAAGCTGGTTTCTTCAGAAGTGAAGTCTGCCGTTGAATCTACAATGGGTGAGAAGTTGTCTGAGTTCCTGATTGAGAACCCAGGTGAAGCGAAAACAGTTTGTTCTAAAATCATTGATGCAGCACGTGCTCGTGATGCAGCGCGTAAAGCTCGTGAAATGACTCGTCGTAAAGGCGCATTAGATTTAGCGGGTCTTCCAGGTAAGCTTGCTGACTGTCAGGAAAAAGATCCTGCACTGTCTGAACTATACATTGTGGAGGGAGACTCTGCTGGCGGTTCAGCTAAGCAGGGGCGTAACCGTAAGAACCAAGCAATCCTACCACTGAAAGGTAAAATCCTTAACGTAGAGAAAGCACGTTTCGATAAAATGCTGTCTTCTCAAGAAGTAGCAACGCTAATCACAGCTCTTGGTTGTGGTATTGGCCGTGACGAATACAACCCAGATAAACTGCGTTACCACAACATCATCATCATGACCGATGCCGATGTCGATGGTTCTCACATCCGTACTCTGCTACTGACGTTCTTCTACCGTCAAATGCCAGAGCTGATTGAACGTGGTTACATCTACATTGCTCAACCGCCACTTTACAAAGTGAAGAAAGGTAAGCAAGAGCAGTACATTAAAGATGAAGATGCGATGAACCAGTATCAAGTATCTTTGGCTTTAGACAATGCAGAACTGCACGTAAACCCTGAAGCGCCAGCGTTTGCAGGTGAAGGTTTAGAGAAGCTTGTTCAGCAATACAATGCAGGTATCAAGCTTGTTGATCGTATGAGCCGCCGTTACCCACGCGCATTGGTTCACGAACTGATTTACGTTCCTCGTCTAACCGCTGAGCAGTGTCATGATGACGCGGCAGTTGAAGCTTGGGGTAAGCAGCTTGTTGAGCAGCTAAACGCGAAAGAAGTAGGTGCAAGCCAATACAGCCTTGAAGTTGAAAAACACGAAGAGTTAGGTTTAAGCGTTCCTAAGATTGTGGTTCGTACTCATGGTGTGACTCATGAACACCTACTGAGCATCGATCTTATCAACTCTAAAGAGTTTGGTAAGCTAGCGGATCTTTCTGAAGCACTTGATGGCTTGATTGAAGATGGCGCTTACATTAAGCGTGGTGAGCGTACTCAAGAAGTTTCTAGCTTCGTTGATGCTCTGAACTGGTTAGTGAAAGAGTCTCGTCGTGGTCTAAGCCTACAGCGATACAAAGGTCTAGGTGAGATGAACCCTGATCAACTTTGGGAAACCACGATGGATCCTGAAACTCGCCGTATGATGCAAGTAACGATTGAAGATGCTGTTGGTGCTGATCTGTTGTTTACAACGTTGATGGGCGACCAAGTAGAACCGCGTCGTAACTTCATCGAAGAGAATGCACTTAAAGTAGCAAACCTAGACGTTTAGTCTCTTTGATACTTCGCTCTTTCGCTTAATTTCTGTGTCAGAGGTGCTCACATACATTCGTATGCTCCGCGTCTCTTCCTTGAACTAAAACGAAATAGCTTCGTCTCAAAAAACTCAATATATTATTTAAAAGACTGCCCGAAATGGCGGTCTTTTTTGTTTTTTAAGTATTTGAAAAATAATGATTTTGTAAAATAATTGAAAATAATCCCTTGAAACTGATTTGCTCAATCCACATATCTAGTTGTGAAGAGGATGACTGTCTTGCTCAAAAGAGAAGAAACAGAACCTTCATTACCGCTAACGAAGTATCGCTCAATAGAGGATAACTTTGGCAGCACACAACTTAAAAATTGATTCATTGCCATGTCCCAGCGTTGTCGCCAATAGAGGCGAAACCCGAGGAATGCGAATTGAATCTCTTAGCTGTTTACTGGGTCACACACAGATTAGATCCAAGTAAAATTCGCAGCTAAGACTATTGCTTACTAAAAGGATAGCATTATGAGAACTGTAGATTTCACTCCACTTTACCGCAACGCAATCGGCTTCGATCGTCTATTCAACATGATGGAAGCGAACACATCGAAGAACTCTTCTGGCGGTTACCCTCCATACAACATCGAGCAAAAAGACGAAAACAACTACCGTATTACTATGGCAGTTGCTGGTTTTGCTGATGACCAATTAGATCTAACTCAGAGAGAGAACATGCTAATTGTGAAAGGTGAGCGTAAAGCTGAAGCAGAGAAAGCCTTCGTATACCAAGGTATCGCAGAGCGCGATTTCGAGCGTAAATTCCAACTGGCTGACTACGTAAAAGTGGTAGGTGCAAGCATGGAAAATGGTCTTCTTCACATCGACCTAGAACGCGAAATCCCAGAAGCGATGCAACCACGTAAGATTGCTATCAATGGTAATAGCCTACTAGAAGGTTAATTACTGTTAGCTCCTTAGAGCTAATAAATATCGGGAAGTAAAAGTGAAAGAGCACCTAATGAGGTGCTCTTTTTGTATTTGGTCTACGGTAAGCTAAAAGCCCTGATTACTGCTCTGAGTAAGCCTTTTTCACTTCTTCAGCGATGATCGCTATGCCTTTCTGCATCGCTTCATCATCTTGCACGTAGTTCATACGTAAGCACTGGTGAGCATGATCCCACTCGTCTTCTTGACCGATAAAGAAGTATTCACCCGGAACAATCAACACGCCGCGAGCTTTAAGGCGGTCGTACAGTTCCATTGTGGTGATCGGCAACTCATCAAACCATAGCCATAAGAAGATAGCGCCTTCAGGCTTGTGAATACGGAAGCGAGGGTCGTCGATAGCGTCTTGTAACAGTTCAACTGCACGTAGTGACTTATCTTTGTAGAAAGGTTTGATCACCTCACTGCTCAAGTGTAGTAAATCGCCTTTTTCAATCATGTGATTGGCAATCGCAGGGCCGACACTGTTTGGCGCTAAGCTGATGATGCCATTCATGTTGGTTAGCGCTTGGGTGACTTCTTCGCTAGCAATCACGATACCGCAACGCACTCCCGGCAAACCAAGCTTAGAAAGGCTCATACACAGAATGGTATTTTCATTCCAGAACGGTTCGACATCTTCAAAGATGATGTTTGGAAACGGCAGGCCGTAAGCATTGTCGATTAGCAGTGGGATGTTGTTTTCACGCGCCAGCTTATCCAATTTACGTACTTCTTCGTCGGTCAGTACGTTACCCGTTGGGTTGGTTGGACGAGATGCACAGATAGCCGCGACTGAGTCATCAACCTTTAGTTGTTCAAAATCGACGTGGTATTTGAACTGACGGTTTTCTAGCAGCTCGATCTCTGGGTGGTAAGAAATAAAGATGTCGTCATCAATGCCAGCATCGCCGTAGCCGATGTATTCCGGCGCGATCGGTAACAAAATCTTCTTGTGCGAACCGTCAGGTTGTTGGCCTGCTAGTAGGTTGAATAGATAAAAGAAGCCGCTTTGACTGCCGTTAGTTAGGCTGATGTTCTTCTCGCTGATGTCCCAGCCATAAGTCTCTTTTAGCATTGCAGCTAATGACTTAATGAAGCTGTCTTTACCCTGCGGGCCATCGTAGTTGGCGAGGGCGGCGATGAGTTCTCCATTGGCGAGCATGTCGGCACTGGTTTGGTTGAAGTAATCGAGCATGGCTGGGATAGCGGCTGGGTTACCACCACCGAGCATGATAGCGCCAGGAGTGCGCAGACCATCATTCAAATCATCCATTAAACGAGTGATTCCAGAGTATCGATTAAACTTTTCGCCAAACTTAGAGAACTGCATTACTTATTTTACCTAATTCATTGTGATTGCTTGTTATGTGTCATTAAGGCAGACCTTATGTCTGCCATCAGTGTATTCCTTGAACATACCGCAATGTTTTTGCGACGCATAGCGCCAAATGCTCTAACACGAAAAAAACTTCTATAAAGTTTGGCTAATGAGTGACAGTTTGCTTATTGAACGTGCTTTTAGTGATCAAAAAAGGGAAGCCGAAGCTTCCCCTTTAGTTTCTACTGTTTTATGTCAATTAACGATTACTTCGACCCCGTATAAACAACCAACACCTTGTCATCTTGGTATTGGCGTTCGAAGGCGTAATAACCCTTGCTGTTACGGATGATGTGCTTACCTTGCGCGACAGCTGGGTGGCGTTGGCGGAATTGGCCAAGCGCTTGCCAGTGTTCTAGCAGCTCTGCACGCTCGCCAGTGATTTGATCCCAAGGCATGTCTGAGCGAGTGCCTTGCATTGGGTCGGAGCCTGTTGGGCCGAAATCACGAGCGATTTCATCACCGTAATAGATTTGCACCGCACCGGGAGCCAGCATCAACGCGTTTGCAGCTTTGGTTTGTTTTGCAAAGTCACTGCCATGTTGTGTCCAGAATAGCGAGGTGTCGTGAGACGAAAGGTAACTCAGTACGTTGAACTCGCTGTCGTTGTTGATCTTCTCTGCGTATCGAAGGTAATCAGCATCAAGATCGGATAGGCACTTGAGCGCCTTTGGTGCGATATCACTCTGGAATTCAAAGTTGATGATCGAATCAAATCCGTTAGCGAAGTAATCTGATTTGACCACGCTGTGTGCCCATACTTCGCCAGTCATCCAGAAGGGTAAGTCATCCAAGGCCTTGTCTGGGTTGTTCTGTTTCCACTCGGCAAGTGCTTGGTTGGTGCTCTCTTTCAGTTCTGCCCATGCTTCGAGTTCAACGTGTTTAGCGGTATCGACCCTGAAACCATCGACACCATATTCGCGCACCCAATCTGATAACCAAGTGATTAAATGGTCACGAGGTGTTTTGAGTTCATCGGTCGCGCTGGTGGATTTATTGCGATAGAAGTTAGGCAGTCCGGTTGTCTCGGTCGATTCTGTTTTGAAATCGGGCAGATGCGCCAAAGACATAGTGAGGTTATTGTAGCCCGGAGAGTCATAGGCACCGATATCGCTGCGCAGCCAAGCTTTTCCCCACCACTTTTCCCACGCTTCTTTGTCGCTGTAAGATATGTAGTTGTTGAAGTAGTGCCAATTTTGACCTTTAGCGGGCTGCCAGTCTGTCCAGTTTTCGCCAAGTGTTTGTTTGGCTTCTTCGTCCGTTAGGTTGAGCTTACCAAAATCAAACTCTTGCATGTCGGCAAGCGTCGCATAACCCGTGTGGTTCATTACCACATCCCAAACAACGCGAATGCCTTTGCTGTGCGCGGTATCGATGAAGGTTTTCAGCTCGTCTTCGGTACCCATGTTGTCATCGAGCTTAGTCCAATCTTGATGGTAGTAGCCATGATAGCCATAATGTTTGAAGTCACCGCGATCACCACCGCCAACCCAGCCGTGGATTTGCTCTAGTGGAGAGGTAATCCAGATAGCATTGGCCCCGAGCGATTCAATGTAGTCGAGCTTTTCGGTTAAGCCTGCTAGGTCACCACCGTGGAAGGTGCCGATTTCATCTTGTCCATCTTGACTGCGACCATAGCTATTGTCGTTGTCAGGGTTACCGTTGTGGAAGCGATCGGTCATCACGAAGTAAACCGTGGCGTTGTCCCAACTAAAATCAGCTTTGGTTTCTGGTTCTACTTTCTCTAGTAGCAGAACACCTTGGCTGTTTTCTGCTGGCTGCATGGTGACGCTGCCATTAGTTACTGTGACTTGTTTGCCTGAAAGAGCGTCTCTTACCACGGTGCCATCATCAAAGGTTTGATCAACATCGATAGTGGTTGGCTGATCACTAGGAATCGGACAAGCAAAGTTTTGTACTTGTTGCTGCTTTGGCTTTACTTGAACCGTCAGCTCATTAGTCTGAGGGTTGAGCGTAAATTGGTAGGTGTTAGCACGAAAGACCTTAATATCAATTTCAGATTTATCGGCGCAGTCGTCTAGGCGAAGGGGCTTATTGAATTTGATGCGGCTCTCTTCAGCCAGCGCAAAGTTGGTACCACAGGTATTTTGAGTATCGCTGATAGAGAAGGTATAGCTACCTTTAGCGAGTTCCTGTTCAGCAATAACTGTGCCTTTACCTGTTGATTCAAATACGACAGTGTTGTTATCAATTGTCAGCAATAAGCTGTCATCACTGGTTTGGCTGCATGCGCTGAGTGCGAGTATTGAAAGCGCGAGTACTGTTTTTTTCATTGTTCCCTTCCCCTGAATAAACAGGTCAGTTATAGCAAACAATGCCCTCTACAGTCTGAGTGCTATTTCATTCACTTAATCAATAACACCTCTACAAACAAATGCTTGGTTCACAAAAACAAAAAGGGAAGCTTTCGCTTCCCTTTGGGTGTTTACCGTTAATTACTCAGAGTATGACTTAGAGTAACTGTCTCACTTGTGCTTATTTTTGCAGTAGAGATATGTCAGCAATCTGTAGGAAAAGGTTACGTAGGTTATTCAGTAGCGTTAGACGGTTCTTCTTAAGCGCTTCGTCATCAGCCATAACCATTACGTTATCGAAGAATGCATCAACAGGTTCACGTAGATCAGCAAGCTTGCTTAGGGCTTCTTGGTAGTTGCCTGTTGCGAATGCTGGTTCTAGTGCTTCAGTCATGACTTCAACGTTTTCAGCCAGTGCTTTCTCTGCGTCTTCTTGAAGAAGAGCAAGATCGATTTCAGCAGGTAGCTCGCCATCGAATTTAGCAAGGATGTTACCTACACGCTTGTTCGCTGCTGCTAGTGCTTCTGCTGCTTCCAGTTCACGGAAGTGAGAAACCGCTTTAACACGTTGGTCAAAATCAGCTGGCTTAGTTGGACGACGTGCTAGTACCGCTTGGATGATATCAACACTGAAACCAGCATCTTGGTACCATGCGCGGAAACGACCTAGCATGAAGTCGATAACGTCAGCTTCTACGTTGTCGTTGGTTAGCTTGTCGCCTAGTAGCTCTTTCGCTTTACCGATTAGATCGGTTAGGTCTAGGTTGTAGCCGTTTTCAACGATGATACGAAGCACACCTAGTGATGCACGACGTAGAGCAAATGGATCAGAACCTTTTGGTGCTTGGCCAATACCGAAGATACCTACGATAGTGTCTAGCTTGTCTGCCATTGCTACTGCTGAAGAGATACCAGTGCTTGGCAGGTCGTCACCCGCGAAACGAGGCATGTACTGCTCGTAAAGTGCTAGTGCAACTTGCTCGTCTTCGCCATCGTGAGTTGCGTAGTGCATGCCCATTACACCTTGAGTATCCGTAAATTCGAATACCATTGATGTCATTAGGTCACACTTAGCCAGTAGGCCAGCACGCTTAGATTTCTCAACGTCAGCATCGATTTGCTCAGCAATGTAGCCTGCAAGCTCTGTGATGCGGTCTGTTTTGTCTTTGATCGTACCCAATTGCTTCTGGAAGATAGCTTGGTCTAGTTCAGCAAGACGGTCGATAAGCGGACGCTTACGGTCTGTGTTGAAGAAGAACTCAGCATCAGCAAGACGCGGACGTACCACCTTCTCGTTACCTTCGATTACGTGACGAGGCTCTTTAGACTCGATGTTCGAAACGAAGATGAAGTTCGGTAATAGCTTCTTATTGTCATCGTAAACAGGGAAGTACTTTTGGTCACCTTTCATGGTGTAAACCAAAGCTTCAGAAGGGACTTTTAGGAACTCTTCTTCGAACTTCGCTGTAAGTACTACTGGCCATTCAACCAGAGACGTTACTTCTTCAACAAGGTCATCTTCTAGGTCAGCTGTACCGCCAACCGCAGCTGCCGCTTTTTGCGAATCAGCAAGGATGATCGCTTTACGCGCTTCGTAATCCGCCATTACTTTACCGCGCTCTTCTAGGATCGCAGGGTATTGGTCAGCAGAGTCGATCGTGAACTCTTGTTCGCCCATGAAACGGTGGCCACGGATAGTACGAGCAGATGCTACGCCTAGGATTTCGCCTTCAACAAGCTCATCACCTAGTAGTACTGTCAGTGTTTTTACTGGACGGATAAATTGAATGTCTGAGTTACCCCAGCGCATTGCTTTAGGAATTGGTAGGCCAGCCAGTGCTTTAGCAGCGATGTCCATTACCAATTCTTGAACTGGTTTGCCAGCTACTTCTTGTTTGAAAAGAAGCCACTCGCCTTTGTCTGTTTTCAGACGGTCAGCTTGCTCAACAGTAATACCGTTACCACGAGCCCAACCTTGTGCCGCTTTGGTCGCGTTGCCTTCAGCATCGAATGCCACAGAAACAGCAGGACCACGTTTCTCAACCACTTTGTCTGCTTGGCCTTCAGCCAGTGCAGTTACTTTAAGTGCTAGACGACGAGGTGCTGCGTACCACTTGATGCCTTCGTGAGAAAGCTCAGCCGTTTTAAGGCCTGCTTCAAAGTTAGAAGCAAATGCTTCTGCTAGAGAACGAAGTGCTGTTGGTGGAAGCTCTTCGGTACCCAGTTCAATTAGAAAATTCTTCGCCATGATTATTTGTCCTTCTTACACATTGGGAAGCCAAGCGCTTCACGTGACGCGTAGTACGCCTCAGCAACTGATTTAGTCAGGTTGCGGATACGAAGGATGTAACGTTGACGCTCTGTTACAGAGATAGCTTTGCGCGCATCAAGGATGTTGAATGCGTGACCTGCTTTTAGAATGCGCTCGTAAGCTGGAAGCGGCAGTGGCTTCTCAAGCTCAAGTAGCTCTTTACACTCTTTTTCGCACTGGTCGAAGAAAGTGAATAGGAAATCTACGTCTGCGTGCTCGAAGTTGTACGTTGATTGCTCAACTTCGTTTTGGTGGAAGATGTCACCGTAAGTCACGTTAGAACCGTCTGGTGCTACGTTCCATACTAGGTCGTAAACAGAATCTACTTCCTGGATGTACATTGCTAGACGCTCGATACCGTAAGTGATCTCACCTGTTACAGGCTTACACTCAAGGCCGCCAACCTGTTGGAAGTAAGTAAACTGTGTTACTTCCATGCCGTTTAGCCATACTTCCCAACCAAGGCCCCATGCGCCTAGTGTTGGGTTTTCCCAGTTATCTTCAACGAAGCGAATGTCGTGAACAAGTGGGTCAACACCAAGAACCTCTAGGGAGCCTAGGTACAACTCTTGGATATTGTCTGGCGATGGTTTTAGCGCTACTTGGAATTGGTAGTAGTGCTGCAGACGGTTAGGGTTTTCACCGTAACGGCCATCGGTCGGACGACGAGAAGGTTGAACGTAAGCTGTAGACATTGGCTCTGGGCCAAGTGCTCGTAGACATGTCATTGGGTGAGAGGTGCCTGCACCTACTTCCATATCTAGAGGTTGAACAATGGTACAACCGTTTTGAGCCCAGTAATCCTGCAGCGCGAGGATCATTCCCTGGAAGGTTTTGATATCGTATTTTTGCATAGTCAGGTTCGCGCGATTCTTTTAAATGAATGAGAAAAATAACCTCTGAGTATACCGAGATATTCGTAAAGCGAGTAGGGGTAATCTTGTTTAATTAGTGGTCTAAAATGTCGTTTAGTGGATTTTTTTGCCTTTAATGTTTGTTTTTCGGCACAAGTGGATATTTTGATAAGTTTGACACTTGTGTTTGAAAGCGTGGGTGATTAAAATCTCGCGGTCTTTGGGGAGTAGCTTACTTATTCATACCCTATTGAATGAGTTCGTTCGTCAACACAATTGATGCAAAATCATCATGGCGTTCGAGGCAACCACCACCTTGGTGGCGCTTAGCAAGACCTTAGACAAGCATCGTGAACCGGGATGGGGCGCGAGGTTTGTCTTTGGTTAAATATAATAATCTCCATCCCAAATGAGCATGTCGTGAGCGTTTTAGCTATTTCAATTACAACTGTCGCCTTAGCCGAAATCGGTGATAAGACCCAGTTGCTATCCCTTTTATTAGCCAGTCGATATCGAAAACCGATACCTATCATTGCGGCTATCTTCTTTGCCACCATTGCCAATCATGCCCTTGCTGCATGGCTCGGGGTTGTGGTCGCCGACTATCTTTCACCTGAAGTATTAAAGTGGGTGCTGGTGGTCAGTTTCATCGCTATGGCGGGTTGGATTCTGATTCCGGATAAGTTGGATGACGATGAGCAGATCTCTAACCGAGGCCCATTTGTCGCCAGTTTTATTGCTTTCTTTATCGCTGAAATTGGCGATAAAACCCAGATTGCGACGTCGATTCTAGGTGCTCAATATTCTGATGCATTAGCGTGGGTGATTTTGGGTACGACTGTCGGTATGTTGCTGGCGAATGTACCCGTAGTGATCATAGGTAAACTGTCTGCGGATAAGATGCCTCTTGATCTAATTCGTAAGATCACAGCCTTGTTATTCGTGGGCTTAGCTATCGCAGCGGCTTTCTATTAATAGGCAGTATTGAGTCTTATAATACTCAATCAGTGGAGTAATGTGTTGTAGGTCATACTCTTGCAGTAATGTGGGGTTTATCGAGCGGATGGACATATAACTGTCATACTTGTCATGATATTTTAATCTTGTGAGTTAAGAACACGAGGGCATGATTATGTTGACGCGTTATATGGGTATTACTCCACAAAGCCAAAGTTATCTATTTACCTTTGGTCTTGCACTTACACTACTAGGCATGGTGTTGACGGACATGTGGCTGCCAATGGTCGCAGGTGCCATCATCATGACAGGGCTTGCGGTTGAGGCTTGGATTCGGGTCGCGCATATTATTCCGATGCGCAAAGATATCCGAGAAATTCAGCATCAGCTGGAGCATCTGCAAAACAAGTCTAGAAGCGAATAAACAAAAAGCCGCTCGTACTCTGAGTTCTGTTTAAGAACATAAGGTACGAGCGGCTTTTTTGATACTTGATAGTCGGTGGGGCGTTACGCTTCCAATCCCTTTCTGATCAAATACTGGTAAGGCAAGGTTTCTGTTGCTTGGCCTACCAACTGGTGATCCATGAATCGACAAAAGCTCGGAATATCTCGAGTTGTCGAAGGATCGTCAGCTTTTACCAGTAACACATCGCCATCCTGCATGTTTCTAATTGTCTTCCTGACCATCATTACTGGTTCCGGGCAACGCAGGCCTTCAGCTTCTAAAGTATGGGTTGCCAGTTCAGGTTTGAATGTCATGGTTTGTATCTCTATATCTATCTAACGAGTGAATAATACGTCTGCAGAAAAAATATGCAATAAGTGCTTGGCAAACAGAATCATTTCCTATAACTTAGTTAACAAGTTGATAACAACTTAAAGCAAAGGCAACTAGCTAAGGAGTGGCGATGTTGACAGGATTAGATAGATTAACAATTTATTCGGTTCTCTGTTTTATTTCTTTTTGTGCGTTAGTACTACGCTCATCGACAGAGACCTCACTGATGCCTATTTTTGGCATAGTAGCAACGATTATTGGTATTTGGGTAGAGATGCGCCGTTGGCAAGGCATAGCCGAAGAGCAAGAGCACTAACCCGAATACAGCAAGCGAATTCCGATACGACAACATTCCGACACTATCCCCAAATTTTCTTGGGCTTCCCCGCGTAATTGCGGGATTTTTTTTATCTAAAGCATGCTATAAACAACTTAGTGACTAATGGCAATCGTAGACAGCTAGGTAAGTGGCGTGGAATTAGAAGACATCTATCGTAGAGACCTTAATTTATTGGTCGCTTTAAAGGTATTGATTGAAGAGGGCAGCGTAAGCCAGGCCGCGCTTCGTCTTAACTTAAGCCAATCGGCAACCAGTCGAGTACTAGGGCGTTTAAGAGAATTACTAAACGATCCGCTGTTTACACGCCAAGGTCAGCACCTTATTCCTACCAAGAAAGCACTCGAGATCAGTCAGCGTATTGATCAGCCTTTGGAGTCTTTTCGCCAATTGCTGAGTCCGAGTGATTTTGACCCCTACTACTGCAGTGAGCGCTTCCTGATTGCGACCACTGACTACGCGATGCAAACCATCCTACCTTATGCACTACCGAAGATTTATGAGCAAGCGCCGAACATCTCTTTGGAGTTTGCACCGCTGCAGCATGAACATTTGTTTAAGCAACTCAGCACCGAACGCGTTGATATGGCGATCTGTCGTCCGAGTGGCAGCATTGCACCACTTCATCAAGAGGTCTTGGGGCCGGTTGGTGTGTCGTGTCTGTTATCTAAAAACCATCCATTGGCGGACCAGCCTTTAAGCCTTGAAGATTATGTTTCACTCCCGCATGCGATGATTGCGATCAGTGATGGTGTTAAGGCTTTATTAGACAACGCATTAGCCAATCAACAGCCTCGTAAAATGGTGTTGCGTGCTTATCACCTTGAAGCTGCATTGGCGATTGTCGATAGAATGCCATTAGTGATTACGGTACCTGCTGATTTGGCTTATTTGGTGGCTGAGCGTTATGACTTAGTCGTTAAACCGCTACCATTCGAGTTTATGCCGTTTGATTACTCACTGATCTGGCACTCGCGTTGCGATTCTTCTGCTTCACAACAATGGTTAAGAAGAGTGGTAAAAGAAGAGTGTGGTGAGTTGATTCAGAAGCGTATTGCGGATGTCGGTTTGGGCTAACTAGGACTGAGTCTGGGTTCACTGACCCTAATGACAAAAACGCAAAAGGGCTGATAAAAATCAGCCCTTTGTTGTTTTGGGTTATCCAAGCCTAAAGCAGTTACTTAAGGTTTGATAACTTTATGTTTGAGAATCTATAGCTTAATGACTACGCGACCAGTGATTTGACCGTTAGTGATGTCTTCTGCTGCTTGAATCGCACCGTCTAAAGACACTTCTTTGGTTGCTTGAGCATAGAAAGATTCTGGTAGTAGCTCAGCCAGTTGTTCCCACGCTTTGATACGTTTTTCACGAGGGCACATTACAGAATCAACACCTTGTAGGCGAACGTTACGCAGAATGAATGGCATTACCGTAGTTGGTAAGTCAAAACCGCCTGCTAGACCACACATCGCAACTGCACCGTTGTAATCAATTTGCGCCAATACTTTCGCAAGCACTTTGCTGCCTACAGTATCGATAGCGCCAGCCCACAGTTGTTTCTCTAGTGGCTTAGCTGGTTCTTCTAGTTCAGCACGTTCTACAATGCGTGTCGCGCCTAGTGATTTAAGTAGTTCACCGTTTGCAGAAGCACGACCAGTCACAGCTGCCACTTTGTAGCCCAGTTGGTTCAGTAGAGTGATAGATACGCTACCTACGCCGCCACTTGCCCCCGTTACTAGGATTTCACCGTCTTCTGGTTTGATGCCTGCATCTACGATAGCTTGCACACAAAGCATTGCTGTGAAGCCTGCTGTACCGATCGCCATGACTTTCTTTGCGTCTAGACCGGCTGGCATTGGCACTAACCAATCACCGTTTAGGCTCGCTTTTTCAGCCATGCCGCCCCAGTGACCTTCACCAACACCCCAACCCGTTAGAACAACTTCGTCGCCTGCTTTATAGCGAGGGTCATCAGATTGTGAAACAACACCTGAAAGGTCGATACCAGGAACCATTGGGAAGTTACGAACAATGCGCCCTTTACCTGTAATCGCCAAACCATCTTTGTAGTTCAAAGAAGAGTAGCTAACATCGATCTTCACGTTACCTTCCGGTAATTGAGACTCTTCAATTTGAGAAACTGACGCGATAGTTTTTTTGTCTTCTTGGTTTAGTACAAGTGCTTTAAACATGATCTGCTCCGTGGAGGAATATTAGGAAACTGAAGTAACTTTAGTTGAATAATCCGAGAAAAAATAATGAAACATCAACATTGAATCTATGCGTTTTGTGCATAGATGTTGGTGCTGGTTTCTCTTTCGTTGAGTTCGCTGAATGAATCGACGTATTGTTGAACGTTGAGTAATAAAAAATGCAGCTATATAAATATAGCTGCACATAAGATTATCCTTCAAGTATTACAGCCAGTGATCGCTATGGGCGTTCAAATACCGTTGCAATACCTTGGCCTAAGCCAATACACATAGTCGCTAAGCCGTATTTCACGTCTTGTGCTTCCATTAGGTTAATTAGGGTTGTAGAGATACGAGAACCAGAACAACCTAGTGGGTGGCCAAGCGCAATCGCACCGCCGTTAAGGTTTACTTTCTCATCGACCACATCCAGTAGACCTAGGTCTTTCGCACATGGAAGAGATTGAGCAGCAAACGCTTCATTTAACTCAATGACACCCATATCTTCAATGGTTAGCCCTGCACGTTTAAGTGCTTTTTGGGTTGCTGGTACTGGGCCGTAACCCATGATTGAAGGATCGCAACCTGCGATAGCCATCGATTTCACGCGAGCTCGAATTTTAAGGCCAAGTGCGTTGGCTTTCTCTTCGCTCATGATAAGCATTGCTGAAGCACCATCAGACAGGGCTGATGAAGTACCTGCTGTTACCGTGCCATTTGCTGGATCAAATACCGGACGAAGCTGAGATAAGCCTTCAACTGTTGTCTCTGGACGAATCACTTCATCGTAATCCAGAGTGAACAGAGAACCGTCTGCAGCGTGAGCTTCGGTTGGCAGGATTTCATTCTTGAAACGACCTTCAACTGTTGCTGCCTGAGCACGAGCATGTGAGCGTGCTGCGAATGCATCTTGGTCTTCACGGCTAATACCGTGCATTTTACCTAGCATCTCAGCGGTTAGGCCCATCATGCCCGCCGCTTTCGCTACGTGTTTAGACATGCCAGGGTGAAAATCAACACCGTGGTTCATTGGTACGTGGCCCATGTGCTCCACACCACCGATCAGGCAGATTTCAGCATCGCCAACCATGATAGAGCGACTTGCATCATGCAGAGCTTGCATAGATGACCCACATAAACGGTTGACCGTCACCGCACCAATCTCAATCGGTAGACCAGCAAGCAAAGCAGCGTTACGTGCAACGTTGAAGCCTTGCTCTAGCGTTTGTTGTACACAACCCCAGTAGATATCTTCAATTTCGACAGGGTTTACTTCTGGGTTGCGCTCTAAAATGCCTTTCATCAAATGTGCCGACAGATCTTCAGCGCGAGTGTGACGGAAAGCTCCACCTTTGGAACGTCCCATTGGGGTACGAAGGCAATCAACAACAACTACATTTTTCATTTTGCTATTCCTTTTCCAAATGTGGGTTACAGAGAACTGGCTTGTTGAGCGTCGTAAAAGCTTTCGCCTTTCGCAGCCATATCAAGCAATAGTTGAGGAACTTGGTACATTGCACCTAAGTCTTGGTAGCCTTTCGCCATTTCAACGAAGTTACCAATGCCCACACTGTCTAAGTAGCGGAATACGCCGCCTCTGAATGGAGGGAAGCCTAAACCGTAAACCAGTGCCATATCCGCTTCTTGCGGTGTTGCGATAATGCCTTCTTCTAGACAAAGCACTACTTCGTTGATCATTGGAATCATCACACGTTGGATAATTGTCTGGTCATCAAAGTCTTGTGGCTGTTGGCATACGTCAGCTAAGATAGGAAGAATGTCTTCAGAGAAGGTCTTCTTCGGGCGACCGCGTTTATCTACGCTGTATGTGTAGAAACCGCTGCCGTTCTTCTGACCGTATTTCTCAGCGACATAAAGTGCGTCAATCGCATCACGACCTTTTTTACCCATACGCTCAGGGAAACCTTGCGCCATCACAGCTTGCGCGTGGTGTGCTGTATCTAGACCAACAACGTCTAATAGGTACGCAGGGCCCATTGGCCAACCGAACTTGCGCTCCATGACTTTATCGATCTTAGTGAAGTCAGCACCGTCGCGTAGCAACATGCTGAAACCGCCAAAGTAAGGGAAAAGTACACGGTTAACGAAGAAGCCTGGGCAGTCGTTAACAACGATAGGAGATTTACCCATCTTCGCAGCGTAAGCGACTACGCGATTGATTGTTTCTTCTGAAGTGTGCTCACCACGGATGATCTCAACCAAAGGCATGCGGTGTACTGGGTTAAAGAAGTGCATGCCACAGAAGTTTTCTGGGCGTTTTAGAGATTTAGCTAACAGGTTGATCGGAATTGTTGAGGTGTTTGATGTAAGAACTGTATCTTCACCCACGAGACCTTCAACTTCACTCAGCACTGCTGCTTTTACTTTAGGGTTTTCTACAACGGCTTCCACAATCACATCTGACTGTTCAACACCTGCATAATGTAGACTTGGAGTAATAGAAGACAGAATACCTGCCATCTTGAATCCATCTAGGCGACCGCGTGATAAGCGTTTATTCAACAGCTTAGAAGCTTCGTTCATACCAAGATCAAGAGACGCCTGTGCGATGTCTTTCATCATCACTGGCACGCCCTTCAATGCTGACTGGTAAGCAATACCGCCGCCCATGATGCCAGCACCAAGTACTGCAGCACGTTCAGTCGCTTTATTTGCAGATTTACCAGCCTGTTTTGCTAAGCCTTTAATATATTGGTCATTTAAGAATAGGCCAACCAGTGCTTTCGCTTCTTCAGATTTTGCTAGCTTAACGAAGTGTTTACGTTCGATGTCGAGTGCTGCATCGCGATTGCTACGTGCTGCTTCTTCAATCGCAATCACAGAAGTAATTGGAGCTGGGTAGTGAGGCCCTGCTTTTTGAGCCACTAAGCCTTTAGCCATAGTAAAGCTCATCATCGCTTCGAGTTTGCTTAGTGAAAGCGCTGATGTTTTTTGTTTACGGCGTAATTGCCAGTCTAATTTTTCATTAGCAGCCAGAGAAACGGTGTTGATTGCCGATTCTAGTAACTGGTCTGTTTCAACAATCGCATCTAACAAGCCAACTTTAAGCGCTTCATCTGCACGGCATGCTTTGCCTTGCGTGATAATTTCCATAGCGCTGTCAGCACCGATAACACGAGGTAGGCGCACACAACCACCAAAACCAGGCATGATGCCAAGTTTGGTTTCAGGTAGGCCAATGCTGGTGGTCTTGTCACCGATACGGAAATCAGTAGCGAGTACACATTCACAGCCGCCGCCAAGGGCATGGCCACGCATCATTGAAAGAGTTGGGACAGGAAGGTCTTCGAGCTTGCTGAAGATTGAATTTGCGAATCTTAACCACTCATCAAGTTCTGCTTCTGGCTTAGCAAATAGGCCGAGAAATTCAGTGATGTCTGCGCCTACAATGAACGCGTCTTTGTTTGAAGTTAAGATTAAACCACGTAATCCTGCGTGAGCATTAAGAGCATCTAACGCTTTGTCTAGTGATTCTAAAGTAGCAAGGTCGAGTTTGTTTACAGAGGCTGGTGCACAGAAGCTTAATTCCGCAATACCATCTTGTAATTCCTTTACCTGTAGGGTGTTAGCTTGGTAAATCATTGTCTATCTCCATGACATACAATCCACGATTGTTTGAGAGAATCTTGTTATCTTTCTATTATTGTAGAATACCTGGTAAGACCAGTTATCTTAGTCTGTACCTCTGCTTGATTAATTTCAATACATTTTTTAAACAATTGTTTAACATTGTGCGATAGCACAGATCCTCTAACCCTTATTATTCACGCGTGATACACTCCGTCGCTCTTATTAACTAAGTTAACGATATGAATGAACAGCCTTATTTAATACCTTCTGCGTCGGCTCTGTTTGAAGAAGAGATAAAAAAGAGCGTCTTTATTACGCATCTTGCTCATACTCCAAGTGTAGAAGCTGCAAAACAGTTCGTAGAACAGGTGAAAAAAGAGCATTCTTTAGCACGACATAACTGTTGGGGTTTTGTTGCTGGTCGACCTGAAGACTCAATGCTTTGGGGTTTTAGTGATGATGGTGAACCTTCAGGTACAGCGGGTAAGCCGATTTTGGCGCAACTGTCTGGTTCTGGCGTCGGTGAATTAACGGCCGTAGTCACTCGTTATTCTGGCGGAATCAAGCTTGGTACAGGTGGTTTGGTTAAGGCTTATGGTGGTGGCGTACAACAAGCTCTCAAGCTGCTTCAAACTATCGAGAAAAAAATAACCACAAAATTACGGCTAGAGTTAGACTATGGCTTTGTGCCGATCGCACAATCCATCATGGCTCAGCATCAGGCTGTTGAGGTCCAAGCGGATTATGGTGTTCAAGTTGAGCTTATTATTGAAATAGAGCTCCTTCAGGTAGATTCGTTTACCCAAACCATGATCAATAAAAGCGGTGCTAAGGCACTGGTAACGAAAGTCAAAGACAACTAGGAAGTTTGAAGCATTTCGCTTCGTTCAATAGCTCATGCAATTTCGCTCAATTATTCGAATCGTCGGATTATTATTAGCACTTTTTAGTGTATCAATGCTTGCTCCTGCGCTCGTCGCACTGATCTATCGAGATGGTGCGGGTGTGCCATTTGTGACGACCTTCTTCGTTCTCTTATTCTGTGGAGCAACTTGCTGGTTTCCAAACCGACGTTATAAGCATGAATTGAAAGCGCGTGATGGCTTTTTGATTGTTGTTCTGTTTTGGACGGTAATCGGTAGTGCGGGTGCGCTGCCGTTTTTGATCGCCGATAACCCCAATGTGTCGGTAACCGATGCTTTCTTCGAATCCTTTTCTGCATTAACTACCACCGGCGCGACTGTGATTGTTGGCCTTGATGATCTGCCTAAGGCGATTCTATTTTACCGTCAGTTCCTACAATGGTTTGGTGGTATGGGTATCATCGTATTGGCGGTAGCTATCCTCCCTGTTCTGGGTATCGGTGGTATGCAGCTATATCGTGCTGAAATCCCTGGTCCAGTAAAAGATAGCAAGATGACTCCGCGTATTGCTGAAACGGCAAAAGCGCTTTGGTATATCTACCTGAGCCTAACGATTGCTTGTGCAGTAGCTTTTTGGCTTGCAGGTATGAGCTTCTTTGATGCAATTAGCCATAGCTTCTCTACTATTGCGATTGGTGGCTTCTCGACTCACGATGCAAGCATGGGCTATTTCAACAGTCCTGCAATCAATATGATTACGGTCGTGTTCCTGCTTATCTCTGCATGTAACTATTCTCTTCACTTTGCAGCGTTTGCTTCTGGTGGTGTGCACCCTAAGTATTACTGGAAAGATCCGGAATTCCGCGCCTTTATCTTTATTCAGGTGGTCTTGTTCTTAGTTTGTTTCTTATTACTGCTGAATCACCACTCTTATGATTCGTACTATGATGCTTTTGATCAAGCCTTGTTCCAAACGGTATCTATATCCACGACTGCTGGTTTCACTACGACTGGTTTTTCAGAGTGGCCACTGTTCTTACCCGTGTTACTCCTATTCTCTTCTTTTATAGGGGGATGTGCAGGTTCAACGGGCGGTGGGATGAAGGTCATTCGAATCTTATTGCTTACTCTGCAAGGTGCTCGTGAAATGAAGCGTCTTGTTCACCCTCGTGCTGTCTATACCATCAAGGTTGGCGGTTCTGCGTTACCACAACGTGTCGTGGATGCGGTTTGGGGCTTCTTCTCTGCATACGCCTTGGTTTTTGTGGTTTGTATGTTGGCTCTTATTGCAACCGGTATGGATGAGCTGAGTGCTTTCTCTGCCGTAGCGGCAACATTGAATAACCTTGGCCCGGGCTTAGGTGAAGTGGCAATGCATTTCGGCGATGTGAATGACAAGGCTAAGTGGGTGCTGATCGTATCTATGCTGTTTGGTCGTTTAGAGATATTCACCTTATTAATTTTATTGACCCCTACGTTTTGGCGTAGCTAAGGACAACATTGTGGCAAAAGCTCTATTTTTGTATTCAAGCCGTGAAGGGCAGACCAAGAAAATCTTGAACTATATAAAAGAAGAAGTGAATGAGTTCGAATGTGAGCTTCAAGATCTGCACACTGTTACTAGTGTCGACTTTGCTCAATACGACAGAGTCTTGATTGGCGCATCGATTCGTTATGGCCACCTCAATAAGAAGCTATATCAGTTCATTGATGCCAACCTTGCTCAGTTGCAATCAAACAAGGTCGCTTTCTTCTGCGTTAACTTAACAGCTCGTAAAGAAGACCAAGGTAAAGATACTCCTGAAGGTAGCGCTTATATTAAGAAGTTTCTTCTTAAGTCCCCATGGCAACCTACTTTGATCGGTGTATTCGCGGGGGCTCTCTATTACCCACGTTATAACTGGTTCGATAAAACCATGATTCGCTTCATTATGAATATGACAGGTGGAGAAACGGATACAACCAAGGAAGTTGAGTACACAAACTGGGAAAAAGTCTCTTTATTCTCTAAGAAACTGCAAGAGATGTAAGAGAAAAGCCTACTTTTGAGGCGTTTTGAGTTCTTTTTAATCGAACGAATAAAAAAACGAGAAAAACTTCAAAAAGGGCTTGCCAGTGTGATCGAAATCTCTATAATGCCACCTCGCTGACACGGGATGGCTTCGTAAGAAACCAAAATGAATCAGCAAGTCAAATTAGCCAAGCTAAGCGCTTGAAAAAAGTTTTGAAAATAGTGGTTGACACTAAAACTTAAATCGCTAAAATGGCCGTCCGATTTGAGCGAAGCTCAAAAAGGAAAAGCTCTTTAACAATTTAAACCTATCAATCTGTGTGGGCACTCGTTGATGAATATCAAAACGTTTTATCGTTAGATAAAACAGATTCTTCGGAATCAAAATTGATTTCAATGAACTGAGTGACCAATACGTTTAACTACTTGTAGTTATTCGGCACAGTCAATTCATTACCATTCTGTTGGAATGGTAATAGCTTTAAAATTACACTCTTTATTTATAAAGAATAGTTTTGAAGTCAGTATTCGTTGAGTCACAAAATCTTAAATTGAAGAGTTTGATCATGGCTCAGATTGAACGCTGGCGGCAGGCCTAACACATGCAAGTCGAGCGGAAACGACACTAACAATCCTTCGGGTGCGTTAATGGGCGTCGAGCGGCGGACGGGTGAGTAATGCCTAGGAAATTGCCTTGATGTGGGGGATAACCATTGGAAACGATGGCTAATACCGCATAATGCCTACGGGCCAAAGAGGGGGACCTTCGGGCCTCTCGCGTCAAGATATGCCTAGGTGGGATTAGCTAGTTGGTGAGGTAATGGCTCACCAAGGCGACGATCCCTAGCTGGTCTGAGAGGATGATCAGCCACACTGGAACTGAGACACGGTCCAGACTCCTACGGGAGGCAGCAGTGGGGAATATTGCACAATGGGCGAAAGCCTGATGCAGCCATGCCGCGTGTATGAAGAAGGCCTTCGGGTTGTAAAGTACTTTCAGTTGTGAGGAAGGGGGTAGCGTTAATAGCGCTATCTCTTGACGTTAGCAACAGAAGAAGCACCGGCTAACTCCGTGCCAGCAGCCGCGGTAATACGGAGGGTGCGAGCGTTAATCGGAATTACTGGGCGTAAAGCGCATGCAGGTGGTTCATTAAGTCAGATGTGAAAGCCCGGGGCTCAACCTCGGAACTGCATTTGAAACTGGTGAACTAGAGTGCTGTAGAGGGGGGTAGAATTTCAGGTGTAGCGGTGAAATGCGTAGAGATCTGAAGGAATACCAGTGGCGAAGGCGGCCCCCTGGACAGACACTGACACTCAGATGCGAAAGCGTGGGGAGCAAACAGGATTAGATACCCTGGTAGTCCACGCCGTAAACGATGTCTACTTGGAGGTTGTGGCCTTGAGCCGTGGCTTTCGGAGCTAACGCGTTAAGTAGACCGCCTGGGGAGTACGGTCGCAAGATTAAAACTCAAATGAATTGACGGGGGCCCGCACAAGCGGTGGAGCATGTGGTTTAATTCGATGCAACGCGAAGAACCTTACCTACTCTTGACATCCAGAGAATCCAGCGGAGACGCAGGAGTGCCTTCGGGAGCTCTGAGACAGGTGCTGCATGGCTGTCGTCAGCTCGTGTTGTGAAATGTTGGGTTAAGTCCCGCAACGAGCGCAACCCTTATCCTTGTTTGCCAGCGAGTAATGTCGGGAACTCCAGGGAGACTGCCGGTGATAAACCGGAGGAAGGTGGGGACGACGTCAAGTCATCATGGCCCTTACGAGTAGGGCTACACACGTGCTACAATGGCGCATACAGAGGGCAGCAAGCTAGCGATAGTGAGCGAATCCCAAAAAGTGCGTCGTAGTCCGGATTGGAGTCTGCAACTCGACTCCATGAAGTCGGAATCGCTAGTAATCGTGAATCAGAATGTCACGGTGAATACGTTCCCGGGCCTTGTACACACCGCCCGTCACACCATGGGAGTGGGCTGCAAAAGAAGTGGGTAGTTTAACCTTTCGGGGAGGACGCTCACCACTTTGTGGTTCATGACTGGGGTGAAGTCGTAACAAGGTAGCCCTAGGGGAACCTGGGGCTGGATCACCTCCTTATACGAAGATATTTACGATGAGTACCCACACAGATTGATTAGGTTTAGAAAAGCAAAGAGATGAAGAACTCCCAAGTTCTTCGAAGTTTGTTTCTACTTTTTAAAGTAGAGATGAATTGCAGTGTCCCGTTCGTCTAGAGGCCTAGGACACCGCCCTTTCACGGCGGTAACAGGGGTTCGACTCCCCTACGGGATACCATTGGGTCGTTAGCTCAGTTGGTAGAGCAGTTGACTTTTAATCAATTGGTCGCAGGTTCGAATCCTGCACGACCCACCATTTCCTCCCAAGGAAATAAAAATATGGGGCTATAGCTCAGCTGGGAGAGCGCCTGCCTTGCACGCAGGAGGTCTGCGGTTCGATCCCGCATAGCTCCACCATTCCTTCCATAAGGAATTAAAACTTTTATGGGCGATTAGCTCAGTTGGGAGAGCACCTGCCTTACAAGCAGGGGGTCACTGGTTCGAGCCCGGTATCGCCCACCATCTTTAAGCATTCTCGTAAGAGAGTATTTAAAAATGGGTTTAAAAGTTTAACACTTAAAACTCTTGCTCTTTAACAATTTGGAAAGCTGACTGATTGATTACTTACGAGTAATTCAATCAAATTTAAAAGTTCTCAATGTTTATCTTTCATTAGATAAACACAACAAACACATTCAAGTGTCTTGTATTCGAATCAAACTTAGTTTGATTCACAATTGAGTCCGGCAAACAGTTATCAAGAATTAACCCTTCTTGATGACAACCAAAAACCTTGGTTAGTTGCCATACGCTTATTTGTCTTCACTTTTTAAAGTGAAAGCAAATAGAAACCCTTTCGGGTTGTATGGTTAAGTGACTAAGCGTACACGGTGGATGCCTTGGCAGTCAGAGGCGATGAAAGGCGTAATAACTTGCGATAAGCCCAGATTAGGTAGTAATAACCTTTTGAGTCTGGGATTCCTGAATGGGGAAACCCACTTACATAAGTAAGTATCCTGTTGTGAATACATAGCAACAGGAGGCAAACCGGGGGAACTGAAACATCTAAGTACCCCGAGGAAGAGAAATCAACCGAGATTCCGAAAGTAGCGGCGAGCGAAATTGGATTAGCCCTTAAGCTTTTAATGATGCAGGTGAAGAGTCTGGAAAGTCTCGCAACAAAGGGTGATAGCCCCGTAACCGACACATCATAATCAGTGAAAACGAGTAGGGCGGGACACGTGATATCCTGTCTGAATATGGGGGGACCATCCTCCAAGGCTAAATACTACTGACTGACCGATAGTGAACCAGTACCGTGAGGGAAAGGCGAAAAGAACCCCTGTGAGGGGAGTGAAATAGAACCTGAAACCGTGTACGTACAAGCAGTAGGAGCACCTTCGTGGTGTGACTGCGTACCTTTTGTATAATGGGTCAGCGACTTAATTTTAGTAGCAAGGTTAACCGTTTAGGGGAGCCGTAGGGAAACCGAGTCTTAACTGGGCGTACAGTTGCTAGGATTAGACCCGAAACCAGGTGATCTAGCCATGGGCAGGTTGAAGGTTGAGTAACATCAACTGGAGGACCGAACCGACTAATGTTGAAAAATTAGCGGATGACTTGTGGCTAGGGGTGAAAGGCCAATCAAACCTGGAGATAGCTGGTTCTCCCCGAAAGCTATTTAGGTAGCGCCTCGGACGAATACTACTGGGGGTAGAGCACTGTTAAGGCTAGGGGGTCATCCCGACTTACCAACCCTTTGCAAACTCCGAATACCAGTAAGTACTATCCGGGAGACACACGGCGGGTGCTAACGTCCGTCGTGGAGAGGGAAACAACCCAGACCGCCAGCTAAGGTCCCAAAGTATAGCTAAGTGGGAAACGATGTGGGAAGGCTCAGACAGCCAGGATGTTGGCTTAGAAGCAGCCATCATTTAAAGAAAGCGTAATAGCTCACTGGTCGAGTCGGCCTGCGCGGAAGATGTAACGGGGCTAAGCTATACACCGAAGCTGCGGCTACGTACCTTAGGGTATGTGGGGTAGGGGAGCGTTCTGTAAGCCGTTGAAGGTGGTCTGTAAGGGCTGCTGGAGGTATCAGAAGTGCGAATGCTGACATGAGTAACGATAAAGGGAGTGAAAAACTCCCTCGCCGGAAGACCAAGGGTTCCTGTCCAACGTTAATCGGGGCAGGGTAAGTCGACTCCTAAGGCGAGGCCGAAAGGCGTAGTCGATGGGAAACGGGTTAATATTCCCGTACTTCTTACAATTGCGATGGGGGGACGGAGAAGGCTAGGTGGGCCTGGCGACGGTTGTCCAGGTTCAAGTACGTAGGCGGGTGGTTTAGGTAAATCCGGACCGCTACTAACGCTGAGATACGATGTCGAGCTACTACGGTAGTGAAGTCATTGATGCCATGCTTCCAGGAAAAGCCTCTAAGCTTCAGATTGTAAGGAATCGTACCCCAAACCGACACAGGTGGTCGGGTAGAGAATACCAAGGCGCTTGAGAGAACTCGGGTGAAGGAACTAGGCAAAATGGTACCGTAACTTCGGGAGAAGGTACGCTCTTATCAGTGAAGTCCCTTGCGGATGGAGCAGACGAGAGTCGCAGATACCAGGTGGCTGCAACTGTTTATTAAAAACACAGCACTGTGCAAAATCGTAAGATGACGTATACGGTGTGACGCCTGCCCGGTGCCGGAAGGTTAATTGATGGGGTTAGACTTCGGTCGAAGCTCTTGATCGAAGCCCCGGTAAACGGCGGCCGTAACTATAACGGTCCTAAGGTAGCGAAATTCCTTGTCGGGTAAGTTCCGACCTGCACGAATGGCGTAATGATGGCCACGCTGTCTCCACCCGAGACTCAGTGAAATTGAAATCGCTGTGAAGATGCAGTGTACCCGCGGCTAGACGGAAAGACCCCGTGAACCTTTACTACAGCTTGGCACTGAACATTGAACCTACATGTGTAGGATAGGTGGGAGACTATGAAACCGCGTCGCTAGATGTGGTGGAGTCGTCCTTGAAATACCACCCTTGTAGTTTTGATGTTCTAACGTTGGTCCCTGAATCGGGATTACGGACAGTGCCTGGTGGGTAGTTTGACTGGGGCGGTCTCCTCCCAAAGAGTAACGGAGGAGCACGAAGGTGGGCTAAACACGGTTGGACATCGTGTGGTTAGTGCAATGGCATAAGCCCGCTTGACTGCGAGAATGACAATTCGAGCAGGTGCGAAAGCAGGTCATAGTGATCCGGTGGTTCTGAATGGAAGGGCCATCGCTCAACGGATAAAAGGTACTCCGGGGATAACAGGCTGATACCGCCCAAGAGTTCATATCGACGGCGGTGTTTGGCACCTCGATGTCGGCTCATCACATCCTGGGGCTGAAGTCGGTCCCAAGGGTATGGCTGTTCGCCATTTAAAGTGGTACGCGAGCTGGGTTTAGAACGTCGTGAGACAGTTCGGTCCCTATCTGCCGTGGGCGTTGGAAAATTGAAAGGGGCTGCTCCTAGTACGAGAGGACCGGAGTGGACGAACCTCTGGTGTTCGGGTTGTCATGCCAATGGCATTGCCCGGTAGCTAAGTTCGGAATCGATAACCGCTGAAAGCATCTAAGCGGGAAGCGAGCCTTGAGATGAGTTTTCCCTGGCACTATAAGTGTCCTAAAGGGTTGTCGTAGACTACGACGTTGATAGGCAGGGTGTGTAAGTGCTGCGAGGCATTGAGCTAACCTGTACTAATTGCCCGTGAGGCTTAACCATACAACACCCAAGGGGTTTTGTGGACTCAGATGTACCAGACCTTGAATGAGTTTGAAGAGAAATACTTTTAAATCAGTTTTCCGAATTTTAAAATTTGCTTGGCGACCATAGCATTGTGGACCCACCTGATTCCATGCCGAACTCAGAAGTGAAACACAATAGCGCCGATGGTAGTGTGGGGCTTCCCCATGTGAGAGTAGGACATCGCCAGGCTTTAAATTCGTTATTTGCGTAGCAAATAACAACCTCAACAGCGTACTAATCTGTTGATGACAATTTGTTGGAGGGATGGCTGAGTGGTCGAAAGCACCGGTCTTGAAAACCGGCAACCGTTAATAGCGGTTCTAGGGTTCAAATCCCTATCCCTCCACCACCATTAGAAAGCCCGCTGAGAAATCAGCGGGCTTTTTTCTTATCTGCGATATACATAAATAAAAAAGGGAAGAGTACTGACGTGCTCTTCCCTTTTTTGTGTTTAAAACAATGATGACTAGTTCGCTAAATATTTTCCTTCTGCGACTTGCCAGAACGCTCGAATTAGAGGGTTATCTAGCTGCGCTCGCTTACAACATACGCCTAATTCAAATGGTTTGATTGGCTCTATCTTTAAACGGTCTACTTTGTCACGTACAGGGCTGTTGTTGATGACGACATCAGGGGCAATACCAACCCCACAACCAAGGGCTACCATACTGACGATCGCTTCATGACCAGATACCTGAGCGTAAATATTGGGTTTTATCTTCATCTTTTTGAACCATGCGTTCGCACGTTCTCGCGCAGTCCCAGCTTCCGGAATGATAAAAGGCACTTCATTCCAGTTTGGCTTATCGGATTGCAGTTGTTGGCTAAAGCTACTCACACCAGATGGAATGATGACTGACAGTGGAATATCGCTGATGGTTTCGAATTCTAACCTTGAAGGAAGGATGTCTGGCTTTGCTGAGATAGCGATATCTGCTTCATCGTTTAAGATTTTGTCGATAGATTGAGCAGGATCGCCCGTAGAGAGTTTGAATTCGATATACGGATGAATGGCTCTGAATTCAGTAATCAGTTCTGGTAAGTGACTGTAGCTAGCCGTTACTGAACAAAATATACGTATCTCACCTTTAAGCTCTTGCTCTCCGCCCTTCAGGTGAAGGTTATATTGCTGCCATTCTCCCACGATGCTCAATGCTACAGGTAGTAGGTGTTTCCCTGCTGGAGTGAGATCTACACTGCGGTTGTCTCTGATAAGCAGCTCTTGCCCTGTTTCCTCTTCAAGCTTTTGTATCTGACGGCTCAGCGCTGAAGGACTGACGTGCATAGCAGCAGCGGTTTTGCTGAAACTCTTGCTGTCACATAAATGTATAAATAATTGTAGAGATTTTATGTTCATGTTCTGCGATCGTTTCCATGTTGCATTTATTGCAATAACTAATTGTGAATATATCACTTTCAGCAACGGAGTGTCTGTTTTAGTATGAAGTCATTCGATAGAGAGATATCGACCTTACGGACTTATTTTTAAAGGAGTGCCCTAGAATGGCTAACTATTTCAATACATTAAACCTTCGTGAACAACTAGACCAATTAGGTCGTTGCCGCTTTATGGATCGTGAAGAATTCGCGACAGAAGCTGAATACCTTGAAGGTAAGAAAATCGTAATTGTTGGTTGTGGTGCTCAAGGCCTAAACCAAGGTCTAAACATGCGTGATTCTGGTCTAGATGTATCTTACGCTCTACGCCAAGCGGCAATTGATGAAAAGCGTCAATCATTCAAAAATGCTGATGAAAACGGCTTTGTTGTGGGTAGCTACGAAACGCTAATCCCTCAAGCAGACCTAGTAATCAACCTTACTCCTGATAAGCAACACACAAACGTTGTTGAAACAGTAATGCCTCTAATGAAGCAAGGCGCTGCTCTTGGTTATTCTCACGGCTTTAACGTTGTTGAAGAAGGCATGCAATTACGTGCTGACCTTACTGTGGTAATGGTTGCACCTAAGTGTCCAGGTTCTGAAGTACGTGAAGAGTACAAGCGTGGTTTCGGCGTACCAACACTTATCGCTGTTCACCCAGAAAACGACCCTAAAGGCGAAGGCTGGGATATCGCTAAAGCTTGGGCTGCGGGTACTGGTGGTCACCGTGCAGGTTGCCTAGAGTCTTCTTTCGTAGCGGAAGTTAAATCTGACCTTATGGGTGAGCAAACTATCCTTTGTGGCATGCTACAAGCGGGTTCTATCGTATCGTACGAGAAGATGATCGCTGATGGCATCGAACCTGGCTACGCAGGCAAACTTCTACAATACGGTTGGGAAACGATTACTGAAGCACTAAAGTTCGGTGGCGTAACTCACATGATGGATCGCCTATCTAACCCAGCTAAAGTTAAAGCGTTTGAGCTTTCTGAAGAGCTTAAAGACCTAATGCGTCCGCTTTACAACAAGCACATGGATGACATCATCTCTGGTCACTTCTCTAGCACAATGATGGCTGACTGGGCGAACGATGATGTGAACCTACTAGGTTGGCGTGAAGAGACTGGTGAAACGGCATTCGAAAACTACCCAGCTTCTGACGTAGAAATCTCAGAGCAAGAGTACTTCGATAACGGTATTCTTATGGTTGCGATGGTTCGCGCTGGTGTTGAGCTAGCATTCGAAGCAATGACAGCATCAGGTATCATCGACGAGTCTGCTTACTACGAATCTCTACATGAGCTTCCACTAATCGCTAACACAGTTGCTCGTAAGCGTCTTTACGAAATGAACGTAGTAATCTCTGATACAGCTGAGTACGGTAACTACCTATTCGCTAACGTAGCGACACCGCTACTACGTGAGAAGTTCATGCCTTCAGTTGCAACTGACGTAATCGGTCGTGGTCTAGGTGAAACATCTAACCAAGTTGATAACGCTAAACTAATTGAAGTTAACGAAGCTATCCGCAACCACCCTGTAGAGTACATTGGTGAAGAGCTACGTAGCTACATGAGCGACATGAAACGTATCGCTGTAGGCGGTTAATTCGTCGCTTAGATACTGCGAATTTGTAGAAAAAGCAAAGCAGTATCAATAACTCCTTACAGGTTGGAGTTAGGAATAAGCAACACAACATCTAATGAAAAGGCTTGGTCGCCGTTGACCAAGCCTTTTTTGTTTTTCAGGTGGGGAATTGAGAGAGCTTCGCGTACCTGAAGATGATGGCTTTAAAGCTGAATCATTCCCGAAAACAGCGAATGAACGTGGTAAGGAATCTCTCTATATTATTCTCACTCGTATAAAAAAGGGCTGACGTTTTCACGCCAGCCCACTTATCTTTTCTTGCTTGAGTGCTTACTTGTCTGCAAGCTTAGCTTCTAGCTCTGCTAGCTTTTGTTCCATTTCAGTTAGCTTTTGGCGAGTGCGAAGCAGTACTTGTGTTTGAACATCAAACTCTTCACGGCTCACAACGTCTAGCTTGTTTAGTTGGCCTTGGATAACCTGGCGAACTTTTTGATCTACGTCTGAACCAAGCTCTTTCACTGGTTGAGGCATAGAATCGTGGATCTGCTTAGCAATCTGCTCTAGTTTTTTTGGATCAAACATATCAATTAAAACTCCTGAATATTTACTACTATTCTATTTAATCACACTTGAGATGTCGCCTATGGCGTATAAAAAAAGGCCACCGAGGTAGCCTTTTTATTGTTAATACGACTTAGCGATTACTTATTATCAGCTAATTCTCTGTGTGCCGCTTTTGCTTCATCGACGCGAGCTAGCTTTTCTAGGTCTTTGTCTTCAACAAATACAGGTAAAGGTTTGTGTTTTTCAGCCAAGTAGCTGTAAATCACTGGCAGTACAAATAGCGTGAAGATAGTACCAATCGCTAGACCAGCAACGATAACAATACCGATACTGAAACGCTGAGCCGCACCCGCACCCGTTGCGTACATTAGCGGGATTAGACCTGCAATCATCGCCGCAGTTGTCATCAGGATTGGACGAAGACGAACCTTCGCAGCTTCCATTACTGCTTCAATACGTGTCTTGTGGTGATGTAGCTGTTCTTCTTTTGCTACCTCACAGATCAAGATACCGTGCTTGGTAATCAGGCCGACCAAGGTGATCAAACCTACTTGCGAGTAAATGTTCATCGTTGCCGCACCCCAAGCCAGAGCGATTAGGGCACCACAGATCGCCAGTGGTACAGATACCATGATAACCAGTGGATCTTTCAGAGATTCAAATTGAATCGCCAGTACCAAGAAGATGATTGCCAGTGCTAGACCAAAGGTCGCGTAAAGTGCACTACCTTCCGTTACGTATTGGCGAGCTTCACCCATGTAATCGTGGTTGTAGCCACTTGGTAGCTTGTTCGCTGCTGTCTCTTCAAACCATGCAATCGCATCACCCATTGCCGCGCCAGGCGCTGGTACTGCCCCGATTGTTGCTGAGTTCAATTGGTTGAAGTGAGGAAGAGAACGAGGCTCTGCCACAACATCAATCGTGATCAAACTGCCTAGTGGTACAGCATTACCGTCCGCAGCACGTACGTAGTAGTTATTCATCGATTCTGGGTTCAAACGGAATTTACGTTCAACCTGAGGGATAACCTCGTAAGAACGACCATTCAAGTCGATACGGTTTACGTAGCCATCAGACATCATGGTACCTAGCGTGATACCGATATCTTGCATGGTCACGCCGTAAGCGCCCGCTTTATCCTTGTCGATGTGTACTTTCATCGTTGCTGAGTCATAGTTCAGATCGAGATCCGAGTATACGAACAGTGGGTTGGTCGCTACATCAGTCAAGATGTCAGTAGTGATTTGGAACAAGCTCTCAAAACTGTTTGGCGTTGTAATAACAAACTGAATTGGAAGACCTGAACCTGCACCTGGTAGTTCTGGCATTTGGAAGGCGGTTACTGCCATTCCAGGAACATCTTTAACAAGCTCACCTACACGGTTTGCAACTTCTGATTGACTCGTCTCACGTTCACTCCAAGGCACCATAGATGCGATACCAAACGCTTGGTTTGCATTAGGAACACCAGTGAACACTTGCGCGTAAGCGACTTCTGGCTGATCAGACAGAATCTTGTTTACGTCGTTCATGGTATTTTGCATGAAGTCTAAGTTCGCATTAGATGGTGCCGTACCCATCAGCATGATTACACCTTTATCTTCTGAAGGTGCTAATTCACTAGGGATGAACTTGAACAACATCGGCAAACTTGCAAATACGATGATAGCAAAGCCAATAAATACTGGACGATGTTGCATTACCGCGGCAAGCATACGCTCGTAACGGTTAGTCATACCATCCAAAACGCTATGAACCTTCTGCTCAAACTTGCTCGGCTCAGCGTGAGCTTTGAGCATTTTTGAACACATCATTGGCGACAGCGTTAGTGCCACGATACCTGATACAAATACAGAACCGGCTAGGGTTAATGCGAACTCTTTAAATAGTGAGCCCGTGATACCGCCCATCATTGCGATTGGAGCGTATACCGCACCTAGCGTTAGTGTCATTGCGATAACAGGGACCGCAATTTCACGAGTACCGATGATCGCAGCGCGGAAAGGGGACTCTCCGAGCTTGATATGCCTGTCGACGTTCTCAAGTACCACGATCGCATCATCGACCACCAGACCGATGGCGAGTACCATTGCCAGCAGTGTCATTAGGTTCCAAGAGAAGCCCATCGCCTGCATTACCATTGCCACACCAATCAGTGATAGTGGGATAGTAACGATAGGGATCAGTACCGCTCGGAATGAACCTAAGAACAAGGTAATTACGATCAATACAATTAATGCCGCTTCAAGAATTGTCTTGATAACTTCCTGAATTGACTCGTTAATCGCAATGGTTGAATCGTACATTACGTTCATTGAGATGTTGCTTGGAAGGTTCTTCTCTAGCTGAGGAAGAAGCTCAAGGACATCTGCAGCGATGTTGATCGGGTTCGCACTTGGTGCCGCATTAATTGCTGCAACAACCGCCTCCTGACCGTTCGCACTTGCACGATAAACGTCGTGGCTTTTCTCTAGAGAAACCTTAGCGATGTCAGACAGACGAATAATCTCACCTTCACCACTTCTAACGACTAAGTTCTCTAACTCTTCAGTGTTCGATACTTGCGTGTCGGCACTGCCGTTATAAAGAACAAATTCCCCCGTTGCTTGACCCGTAGCTGATTGGTAGTTGTTCGCATCCAATACCGCCATAACGTCAGTTGCAGTTAGGTTTACCGCCGCCATTTTTGATGGATCTAGCCACACGCGCAGTGCGTATTTCATACCACCATATAGGTCAACTTTAGAAACACCATTTACCGTGAATAGTTGCGGGTTGATTACACGCTCTAGATAGTCGGTAATTTGGCTCGACACCAACTCATCACTGGTAAAACCAATGTAGAGTACCGCCGTCGTTGAACCGGTAGACATGGTTACGGTTGGATCTTCGGCTTCTTTAGGAAGCTGAGAACGCACCGAGTTAGTCTTGGCCAGTATGTCAGACAGCGCCGCATTCGGGTCGGTGTTCAACTTCATGTTAACGGTAATAGTAGAGCTACCGAGCACAGAAGAAGAAGTCATATAATCGATGTTATCAGCTTGAGCCACAGCCTGTTCGAGGGGCTGGGTGATAAAGCCTTGGATAAGATCGGCACTTGCACCGTAGTAACTCGTGGTTACGGTTACTACGGTATTCGTCATTTCAGGGTATTCACGCACCTGCATTTTGAAGATTGCTTGTAAGCCAAGCAGCGCAATCAAAAAGCTGATGGATACCGCTAGAACTGGACGTTTAATAAAAACATCAGTAAAGCGCATTGTGCCTCCAGTTACAGCTTAGGTGTTTCAGATGGTGGAGTGATTGCATCACTTTCAACAACCTTAACTTTGGCACCGTTACTTAGACGTACTTGGCCAGAAGTTACAACCGTATCGCCGGCTTTAACGCCTTCAAGGATGTGTGCAATATCAGCTGTACGCTCACCTACTTTTACAACATGTTGAGCAACACGTTGAACGCCGTCTTCTTCAGTCAGGATGTAAACATTGTCACCATATAGAGTGAAAGTAATCGCTGTTTGAGGCAGAGTTACTTGGTTCTCTAGTTTAGGCAGAATGATGTTAGCGCGAGCGAACATGCCACTACGAAGCTTGCCATCATTGTTTGGAATATCCGCTTGAACTTGGATAAGACCACTTTGGATGCTTACTGCAGGTTCAATAGCACTGATAGAGCCTTCAAACGGTTTTTCTGGGTAAGCATCAACAAAGATGTCGATAGCCTGGCCAACATTAATGCGAGAGATATCTGTTTGAGAAACTGTGAAGCGCAGGCGCATGACACTGGTGTCTTCTAAACGAACGATATCGGTACCCGATTGTAGGTATTGACCTAGGTATACGTTACGAATACCAACCTTGCCATCAAAAGGTGCGCGAATTTCACGGCGTTCGATCGAGGCTTTCAGGCTTTCAATATCAGCAGATAGAGAGAAGTAGTTTGCTTCTGCTTCATCGTACGCTTCTTTAGAGATAGAACCTTTCTTGAATAGACCTTGGTAACGCTTGTATTTTGCTTTCGCAGCAGGCAAACGAGCTTCAGAACTCTTTAGGTTTGCTTTCTCTACGTCAGAATCAAGACGTACCAGTTGCTGACCATTCTTAACATCAGTACCTGACTCGAAAGAGATCTGGTCAATAACACCGCTGGTTTCGTTCGCTAGTGTCACGCCTTGGTTAGGTTCGATGAAGCCGATAGCTTCAATCACTGGAACCCAGTCGATCGGCTGAACTTCAGTTACCGTTACTGGAAACTCTGGTTCAGGGCGGTTGGCCATATACTCAGCAATTTTTTGTTGTTTGAACATGTTAAACCCAATAACGCTGCCGAAAAGTAGTACAGCGATGAGTAACATGAAGAAAGTCCACTTTTTCATTATGGTCAAAACTC
This sequence comes from Vibrio sp. QJM3NY_35, assembly GCF_057785915.1. NCBI lineage: Bacteria > Pseudomonadati > Pseudomonadota > Gammaproteobacteria > Vibrionales > Vibrionaceae > Vibrio > Vibrio sp. QJM3NY_35. The sequence continues at coordinate 38,497 of NZ_CM173507.1, forward strand.
CGATCTAGTGTTTAATTATTGCATCCCAACTGGCTTCGATTGCAGATTCTAGTTCTGCCTCATCAAGTTGGTAAAATCCTAAAGAATGCTTGCGTGCTAGAGAAACACTAGCCGCCAAGCTCAATCCACCTAATACTTCATTGTTAAGTGGTTTAAACAATCCTTGTTCTTTCCCCTCATTAAATAGCAGCTCAACTTGGGCAAACATTTTACGTTCTAGTTCCCTGAAGTTTAGGCTATTTGTGATGGGTAGAGAGTCATACTGAACCCGATTTTTTATTGCGGCTAAATTCGTTCCTGCTAAGTTCCATATGTTCAACCACATAGTACGGTAGCGTTGTTTAATTGGATCCGAATCATTAACCCCTTCTTGAACAGCATCAGCTACTCTTTGAGTCACGAGCATTCGAACATCTTCTATCAAATGCTCTTTATCATCGAAGTAGCGATAGATAGTGCCTGCAGCCACTCCCGCTTCTTTGGCTAATTTTTGCATTGAAAGGCCTTGGAAACCGACCTCTGCAATTAGCTTTTCAGCTGCAGAAAGTATTTGCTGGCGTTTATCCCGAGGTGCATGAGTTGTCATATTTCAACCACCAATGAATGAACGTTCATTCATTATAGCCTAATAACCATACACATGTGCAACAAAGTTTTACATATTCAGCGTAAAAATCTTGTATAAGAGAACGTAGCATTCGTGGTGTTGCAGCATTATTATAGGCGCGCAATTGAATTCGCCCCTCTAGACCAAACTGAGAATCAAATGAAACTGAACCCAAGACAAGATGAAGCCGTGAAATATGTTTCGGGCCCCTGCTTAGTATTAGCGGGCGCTGGATCCGGTAAAACACGTGTTATCACCAATAAAATTGCTTATCTGGTTCAGGAATGTGGCTATAAGGCGCGTAATATTGCGGCGGTGACCTTTACTAATAAAGCGGCACGCGAGATGAAAGAGCGTGTTGGGCAAACTCTGGGTAAGGGCGAATCGAAAGGGCTGATTGTTTCGACCTTTCATACCATGGGTTTAACCATCATTCGTCGTGAATACAAAGCGCTGGGTTTGAAAGCGGGTTTCTCTCTGTTTGATGACCAAGACCAACTAGCTTTGTTAAAAGAGCTAACAGAGAGGCAGATCGATGGTGATAAGGATTTGCTGCGCGCTTTAATGAGCACCATTTCGAATTGGAAGAATGACATGCTGACGCCAGATCAGGCGAAAGCTCGAGCTCAAGGCGAACAAGAGCAGTTGTTTGCATTCTGTTTTGAGATGTACCAGAAACAGATGAAGGCATACAACGCGCTTGATTTTGATGATCTGATCGCGATGCCGGTATTGTTACTGAAAACCAATCAAGAGGTGCGTGAGCGCTGGCAGTCGCGTATCCGCTATCTATTAGTGGATGAATACCAAGATACCAACACCAGCCAATATGAGTTGGTTCGTTTACTAGTAGGAGAGCGTGGTCGTTTGACGGTAGTAGGCGACGATGACCAATCTATCTATTCATGGCGTGGTGCAAAACCGCAAAACTTGGTGTTGCTGGGTGAGGACTATCCGAATCTTCGTTTGATCAAACTCGAGCAAAACTATCGTTCAACCAGTCGAATCTTACGTGCGGCGAACATCTTGATCGCCAACAACCCACACGTTTATGAAAAGTCACTGTTCTCAGAGATCCCAGACGGTGAAAAGCTCAAGGTATTGAATGCTAAGAATGAAGAGCATGAAGCAGAGCGTATTACCGGCGAGATCATTGCCCACAAGTTTTTGAACCGTACTGAATACAAAGATTACGCAGTGCTTTACCGTGGTAACCACCAATCGCGCTTGATTGAAAAAGCCTTGATGCAGAACCGTGTGCCTTACAAGATCTCTGGCGGTACCTCTTTCTTTGCGAGAGCCGAGATTAAAGACATCATGGCTTACCTGCGTGTGTTGGTGAACCCAGATGATGACAACGCCTTTCTACGTATTGTAAACACACCGCGTCGTGAGATTGGTCCGGTGACGCTTGAGAAATTAGGTAGTTACGCCAATATGCGTGGTAAGAGTCTGTTTGAAGCCAGTTTTGAGATGGGCTTAGAGCAGACACTGACGGGGCGTGGTTTAGAAAATTTGCGCCGCTTCGGTGACTGGATTGTTCGTATCTCAGACAATGCCGAGCGTGGTAACACGGTTGAAGCCGTTCGTTCTTTGGTTCGTGACATCAACTACGAAGATTGGTTGTACGAAACCTCAGCGAGCCCGAAAGCCGCTGAAATGCGAATGAAGAACGTCTCTGATCTGTATAGCTGGATTGTGGCCGATCTTGAGGGTGACAACTACGATAAAGAAGAGAAAACCCTGCGCGAGGTGGTTCAACGTTTAACGCTGCGCGATATGATGGAGCGTGGTGAGGATGATGACGATGCAGATCAAGTCCAATTAATGACATTGCATGCATCGAAAGGTCTAGAGTTCCCATATGTATTTCTGATGGGTGCAGAAGAGGGCATCTTGCCGCACCAAACCAGTGTCGATGAAGGCAACGTAGAAGAAGAACGTCGTCTTATGTATGTGGGGATTACTCGAGCGCAGAAGGAACTGACCTTTACTAAGTGTCGTGAACGTCGTCAATATGGTGAATTAATCAAGCCAACACAAAGCCGCTTCCTTGATGAGCTGCCACATGATGATGTGGAGTGGGAAAGCGTTAAGAAGCCTCAATCCGCTGAAGAAAGAATGGAAAAAGGGCAGGCGCACATTGCGAATATTCGAGCGATGTTCAATAAGAAGTAATGCTCTGCTTCAATAGCACGATATAGAAGCCAATAAAAAAGGTGACCATGAGGTCACCTTTTTTGAATCTGGCATTTTTAATTACAGACCAGCAATCATGTGCTCGATAGCATCTTTGATTTCGTCGTCTGAACAGTCCATACATGAACCTTTCGCTGGCATCGCATTGAAACCGTTGATTGCGTGGTCCGCTAGGATGTCGCGACCTTGAGCAATACGAGGACCCCAGTCACCAGCATCACCTGTTTTAGGTGCGCCACTTACGCCAGATGCGTGACAAGCGATACAAAAGGTACCGTAAACTGCTGCGCCATCACGAGGGCCTGTTGGTTCTGCGGCTACTGGCTCGCTGTCGACTAGGTAAACTTGGCCAACTGGTTTGATGCGTTCAGCAATTGCATCGTGCTCTGCTTCGCTTAGGCCTGCAGCCATTGCGCCAGTTGAAAAGGTTAAAACTGCGATGACAACGCTTAAAATTCGACGAGACATATCCATTAAACTCACTTTACATTCCCAAGGTAAGTACATGCTTACCAATTTATAGTGTTGGAAGGGTGTTTTGGCTTTAATCAGCAAAGAGCAACTGTTAAACCAATGTAAATAATGGGTGATTATATCCCGATAAGTTGTTGCAATAAACAACAACTTATAAGCTGTGGCGGGTTGTAGTACTCAAATAAGGGGTTTATCACATATTAACTGTCGAAAAAGAGACCAAACAGAAAAAAAAGTTAAAAAAGTACTAGACGGCATTGGGTGATATACGTATTATTCCACTCCGCCGACAGGGCATGCGCCTGTAGCTCAGCTGGATAGAGCGTTGGCCTCCGGAGCCAAAGGCCGAAGGTTCGAATCCTTTCAGGCGCGCCATCCGGTCTCTTACTTCGGTAAGTGAGAAATTGGCAAAAAGAAATAATGGTGGCTATAGCTCAGTTGGTAGAGCCCTGGATTGTGATTCCGGTGGTCGCGAGTTCGAATCTCGTTAGCCACCCCATTCTTTCTTTACAAAATATCGGTAGCTTCGGCTTCCAGTGTTGATTCATTATTCCCAAGAGTCGATACAAAACTAGTCGGTGAATAGCGCAGCTTGGTAGCGCATCTGGTTTGGGACCAGAGGGTCGGGGGTTCGAATCCCTCTTCACCGACCACTATTTCAATAATCGCTTTTAAGCGGTTATATAAAAAATTAGTGGTGGCTATAGCTCAGTTGGTAGAGCCCTGGATTGTGATTCCGGTGGTCGCGAGTTCGAATCTCGTTAGCCACCCCATTAATTTTGGTAGCTTCTTTGAAGTTCCCAGTTTGAGAAATCAAACGAAACGTCTCGGTGAATAGCGCAGCTTGGTAGCGCATCTGGTTTGGGACCAGAGGGTCGGGGGTTCGAATCCCTCTTCACCGACCACCTTAAGAAGCCTTAGTCGAAAGACTAGGGCTTTTTTACATCTGAAATTTAGATAACTTGAACAGAGTGGGGTTCGCCTGATGTTCAAAGAATGTCTCTTCACCGCTCACTTAAGAAGCATCATCAGAAATGATGGGCTTTGTTGCATATGTCGTGTCAGTATTCTTCAATTATTGCTTCTCACAGTGTTGAATTGGTCCAGTTCGACTCGCTCCTCTTTAATAAACTCCTTTTAGAAGCAAGAATCCCACCTTCGATCTCCTCGATTATTACGTCTGTATGGAGGTAGTTCATTTATCAAACGGAAAGATCTATATCTAATTTTATATAAAATAACCACTCAATAATTCGACAAATTAATAGGTCTGGTCTAGAGATTTTTGTGAAAAGTTGAATTTGGCCCTTAATCTGCTCACTAACCCATGTATTTGACAGCTTTCTACGCATTTGGTCGTTCAAAACTCCTCAGATTTATTAAGCCTTTCGTTTCTCTGGTTTGTATTTATCAAAAAAATATAAACGGTTAAATGTATGGTTACTTGGCGTGTATCTAGTTGTTTTATTTGTTTAAATTAACAAAGTTAGCGTTTGTTTCTATAGTGTTAATTGTTTTTTGGAATAATTATTTTTTTTATTGAATGGTAGTGAGATCTGCTTTGAAGCACAGGTTTAACTCTACAAGTAAGCAGTGGTAAGGAGTTTGTGAGTATTTCTTGCCGATAATATAATGTTGATTTTTCTTACTATATGCTCTCTGGGTGAATAGTTATGTGGCACTTTTGCTTGCTAAGCGTTTAATGTCGACTTTTTATCCTATTTTTGTTGCTTTTCTGTGAATTATTTGCCAAATTGTCAACCGTATAAAATATCAGAACAATATTCTGGTAAGAATGGATTCAATTTTGCAGACAGGGCAGAAAGCTGCCAAAGCAGTAGAGGTCTGGTAATGTCACTTTTAGAAGTAAAAAATCTTCGTATCGAATACCCATCTCGTCATGGAGTTCACGCCGCAGTCAAATCACTTTCGTTCAACATTGAACGTGGTGAGATTGTTGGTGTTGTAGGCGAGTCTGGTGCAGGTAAATCAACAGTAGGTAATGCTGTGATCGATTTGCTGAGCCCTCCTGGCCGGATTGCTAGCGGCGAGGTATTTCTGGATGGCGAAAAAGTCTCTGGTTTATCTCCTGAACAGATGCGTTCTGTTCGCGGCTCAAAGATTGGTTTTATCTTCCAAGACCCAATGACTTCTCTTAATCCTCTATTCACAGTAGAACAGCAGTTAAAAGAGACGATTCATGCCAATATGAAGGTTTCGGATCAAGAAGCCTACCAGCGCTCATTAGACTTGATGAACCAAGTGGGTATCCCACAACCAGAAAACCGTTTAAAGCAATACCCTCACCAATTCTCTGGCGGTATGCGTCAGCGTGTGGTTATCGCGATCGCGTTGGCTGGTGAACCTGACCTAATCATCGCAGATGAACCAACAACAGCACTGGATGTTTCTATCCAAGACCAGATCTTGGGGTTGATTCGCGACCTATGTATCAAGAAGAATGTAGGTTGTATGTTGGTCACGCACGACATGGGTGTGGTATCGAATGTTACTGATCGCGTAGCCGTGATGTATCGTGGTGATTTGGTTGAGTTTGGTCCGACGGCGAAAGTCCTTGGTACTCCCGAGCACCCATACACACACAGTCTTATCTCTGCGGTTCCTCGTTCGGATCGCAAACTCGATCGTTTCCCTCTTGTTAGCTACATCGAAGAAGCACAAGAGATGGAACCATTGGATGTGAAGAACCACTGGTTAGGTCAAAGCCAAGATCACCGTGATTACACTGGCCCTCTGTTGAACGTTGAGAACGTAAACTTACGCTTTACTACCAAAGATTCTTTCTTTGAGAGCCGTCGTGAGTACGTTCAAGCATCAAACAACGTGAGCTTTGAAGTGCATGAAGGTGAGACGTTTGGTTTAGTAGGTGAATCAGGTTCAGGTAAATCAACGATTGCTCGTGTGATTGCTGGCTTGTACGCACCGAATTCAGGCAAGGTAACGTTTGAAGGCGTTGATCTTACTGGTCTTAAATCTGAAAAAGAACGTCGCCCTATGCGTCGTCAAATGCAGATGGTTTTCCAAAACCCTTACACATCAATGAACCCTCGAATGAAGATATTCGACATCATTGCTGAACCTATCCGATTCCATAAACTTACGCGCAACGAGAATGAAACTCGTCAGATCGTGAACGATCTGCTAGAGCACGTTGGTTTGGGCGTAATGGCCGGGGTTAAGTATCCACACGAATTCTCAGGTGGCCAACGTCAGCGTATTTCTATCGCTCGCGCCTTGGCAACTCGCCCGCGTCTTTTGATTTGTGATGAACCAACATCGGCACTGGATGTGTCGGTACAGGCTCAGATCCTTAACCTACTAAAAGACTTACAAGACGAGCTAAACCTAACCATGCTGTTCATCAGTCACGATTTACCGGTTATTCGCCAAATGTGTGATCGTGTTGGTGTGATGCAAATGGGAGAACTATTGGAAGTTGCGCCAACCGAGCAGCTATTCCAATCGCCTCAGCATGAATACAGCAAACACCTAATTTCTTTAATGCCTGAATTTACGGGTTTAAGAGAAGAAAAAGCAGTGGCAAAAGCCGCGATATAAAAATCAGCAGGCTGGAGTTTGGCTTGCTAAAAACAATAAACAGACGCAAATACAACAACTAGGGATCTGGATTCCCGCATGAAGGAGTTATGCAATGAAAACCATGAAAAGCAAATTAGCAGTAGCTTTAATGGCAGCTGGCCTAAGCTTTAGTGCAGCAGCAGCAGATATTACCGTTGGCTACGCAGCTGACCCAGTATCACTTGATCCGCACGAGCAGCTGTCTGGTGGCACACTGCAAATGTCTCACATGGTGTTTGACCCTCTAGTACGTTTCACTCAAGAGATGGATTTTGAAGGCCGCCTAGCATCTAGCTGGGAGCGTGTTGATGATACGACTTTCCGTTTTAACCTACGTAAAGGTGTGAAATTCCACTCTGGTAACGAACTGACTGCTGATGATGTTGTGTGGACTTTTGAACGTCTACAAGCTTCTCCAGACTTTAAGTCTATCTTCACGCCATACGAAAAAATGGTAAAAGTGGATGACTACACAGTTGAGCTAGTATCAAAAGCGGCTTACCCACTAGTACTACAAACAGCAACTTACATCTTCCCAATGGACAGCAAGTTTTACTCTGGTCAAACAGCGGAAGGTAATGATAAATCTGAGCTAGTTAAGCACGGTAACTCGTTCGCTTCGACTAACGTTTCAGGTACTGGCCCATTCATCGTAACTCAACGTGAGCAAGGCGTTAAAGTAACGTTCGAGCGTTTCAACGATTACTGGGACACAGAAACTGAAGGTAACGTAGACAAGCTAACACTTGTGCCAATCAAAGAAGATGCAACGCGTGTAGCAGCACTTCTTTCTGGTGACGTGGATATGATTCACCCTGTAGCACCAAATGATCACAAGCGTGTTAAAAACGCTAAGAACATCGATCTAGTAACGCTACCTGGTACTCGTATCATTACGTTCCAAATGAACCAAAACAGCAACGAAGCACTGAAAGATGTGCGCGTTCGTCAAGCAATCGTTCATGCGATTAACAATGAAGGTATTGTTAAGAAAATCATGAAAGGTTTCGCGACAGCTGCGGGTCAGCAAAGCCCAACAGGCTACGCGGGTCACAACGAAGATCTAGTTCCTCGTTACGATCTGAAAAAAGCGAAAGAGCTGATGAAAGAAGCGGGCTACGAAGATGGCTTTACACTAACTATGGCGGCGCCTAACAACCGTTACGTGAACGATGCGAAAGTAGCGCAAGCGTCTGCGGCAATGCTGTCTAAGATTGGTATCAAAGTTGATCTTAAGACGATGCCTAAAGCACAGTACTGGCCTGAGTTTGACCTATGTTCAGCAGACATGATGATGATCGGCTGGCACTCAGATACAGAAGATTCAGCTAACTTCAACGAGTTCCTAACGATGACTCGTAACGAAGAGACTGGCCGTGGTCAATACAACTGTTCTGGTTACTCAAACCCAGAAATGGATGCGATTGTAGAAGCTTCTAACACTGAAACTGACCCTGTTAAGCGTTCTAAGATGCTGAAAGGCGTTGAAGCAACACTTTACAACGACGCAGTATTCGTACCTCTACATTGGCAAAGTGAAGCGTGGGGCGCGAAATCTAACGTAGGTGCAGCAGACGTAGTAAACCCAATGGTTATGCCTTACTTCGGCGACCTAGTTGTAAAATAATCTAGCTTGCTAGAATCGAGAGCCTGAAGCTTTCAGGCTCTCAATATTATTAAGATATAGATTTAAGTTTCGGTATTTGGTCTTCCTTCAGTCTGGCTAAATACCTTTTTTAAGACTGAATTTTTTGTTGTCTAGTCGCGGATTTCGATTAGACAGTCATGGATAGATAAGGGGCAAGGAATGGTTACGTTTCTGGTCAAGCGCCTGTTTCAGGCACTGATAGTGATGTTTGTGATCAGTTTGGTGGCGTTTGCCATTCAGGATAACCTGGGCGACCCGTTACGTGAGTTAGTCGGTCAATCTGTTTCAGAGGCGGAGCGTCAAGCGCTACGCGATGAACTCGGCTTAAATGATCCCTTCGTTACAAAATATACTCGCTTTATAGGCGCAGCCCTACAAGGTGATCTTGGTACTTCATATTTCTTTAAACGCCCTGCTGTGGACGTAATTTTAGACAAATTGGTCGCGACGCTTGAACTTGTGTTCGGTGCTTCTCTGATTATTGTTTGTCTGTCGATTCCATTAGGCGTTTATTCTGCAATACACCCAAAAAGTTTCTTCACTAAATTGGTCATGGCGGGCAGTAGTATCGGCATCTCGGTACCTGTTTTCTTAACTGCAATCATGCTGATGTATGTGTTCTCTATTGAGCTAGGTTGGCTACCGTCATTTGGACGTGGTGATACTGCAAACTGGTTTGGTTGGGAGTCTGGCTTCTTAACGCTCGATGGTCTTGCACACTTGGTACTGCCGAGCATTGCACTGGCATCTATCATGCTGCCTCTGTTTATTCGTCTAGTTCGTTCTGAAATGCTAGAAGTTCTAAGTTCTGAATACATTAAGTTTGGTAAAGCGAAAGGCCTAGCGCTAAACAAAATCTATTATCAACACGCATTGAAAAACACCATGCTACCGGTTCTTACTGTTGGTGGTGTTCAGATTGGTACTATGGTGGCATACACCATTCTTACTGAAACGGTTTTCCAGTGGCCCGGCACAGGTTTCTTATTTTTAGAAGCGATCAACCGTGTAGATACACCGCTGATTACCGCATACGTTATTTTTGTTGGTCTTATTTTCGTAGTGACTAACACGATTGTTGATTTGCTTTACGGTGTTATCAACCCAACCGTTAACATCACAGGGAAAGGAGCATAATCATGGAACAGACATCGACAGTGCCGTCTCGCTGGGAACGTTTTAAGCAATCAGACATTGTGTATTACTTCTTACGCGACAAAGTGGCCATGGTGAGTTTCGCCATTTTCTCAATCTTCTTAGTGATGGCACTAGCAGCACCTATTCTAGCGCCAACAGACCCGTACGACGTGACATCGATTGATATCATGGATTCAGAGCTGCCACCATCATGGATGGAAGACGGCGAAGAACGTTTCTTGCTCGGAACGGATGAGCAAGGCCGTGATATTTTATCTACCATGCTTTACGGTTCGCGCTTATCACTGACCATTGGTTTCTTAGCGGTAGGCCTACAACTGACGCTTGGTATCATCATTGGCTTGTCTGCGGGTTATTTCGGTGGCCGTATTGATAGCTTCTTGATGCGTTTCGCTGATGTTCAGCTTTCGTTCTCAACCATGATGGTTGCGATCATTGTTTCGGCCATCTTTAAGGCAAGTTTCGGTAGTGACTTCTACGCGCAATATGCCGTTGTTATGCTGGTGGTGATCATCGGTATTGCAGAATGGCCACAGTATGCGCGTACTATCCGTGCATCGGTATTAGCAGAGAAGAAGAAAGAATACGTAGAAGCGGCACGTGTGATGGGCTTTAGAGCGCCTCGCATCATGTTCCGTCATATTCTGCCTAACTGTTTATCACCGATTTTGGTTATCTCTACGGTACAGGTGGCAAATGCCATCATGTCAGAAGCGGCACTTTCTTTCCTAGGTTTAGGTCTTCCGGTAGACCAACCGTCACTCGGTGCCCTGATCAGTACTGGTTTTAACTACATTTTCTCAGGAGCATGGTGGATCACAGCATTCCCAGGTGTGCTTTTGGTAACATTGGTTCTCGTTATTAACCTATTAGGCGACTGGTTACGTGACGTGTTTAACCCGAAAATTTATAAAGGGTGATAGCCCGGTTTGATTTTTAGTAAAAAAAGTCACTAAACTAAGAGCCGTAAGCAATTACGGCTCTTTTTTTGCTTAATGGATCTGGAACTTAGTATCATTGATAGTGTCAATAATACTTAAAATGGAATTCATATTTTATCGACATAGATTCGGTAATAATTAGCCCGCAAGGGTTTAAGTGGTGGTTATGAAATTGACAATGAATGCTGTATGTCGTGCTGTGACGAGAAATTATCGTATGGGGCTTATCGCTGCATCTCTTTTGGTATCTAGCCAAGTGAATGCAGAGTCGGTTCTATGTGATGCAACTCAGGCAAGCACCAACCAATTACCACAGCTAGAGCAATCATGTCCGATCGGTAAGGGCGTGTGGGGCAGTAAAGCACCAAAACGTCATTCAGATAACGAACTGTTTTGGGTTCAATGTGGCCTGCTGAACAAGCCTTTGTCACTGAGCCAAGCAAAACCTCTTTATGGCAAAATTTCGACCAACGTATGGATGAAACCTGAGGGTGGTGATTATCGTTGTTTGATTGGTCCTTACTCTACATTTTCAGATGCAAGAAAAGATCTAGCTCAGGTTCGCAAGGTGCCAGGTTATGGCGAAGCCTTTATTCGTATGGTTGATAAGTCGCAGACCTCATCACAACCTATCGTGGCAAAAGCGGCCGAGCCTAAAGCAGCAAAACCGACACCGGTTAAGGCTCCTGTAAAACCTGCAACTAAGCCTGCCCCGAAACCTGTGGCTGCTAAGCAAGCGGCGGTAACGAGTGCGGCAGCTATTCAGACGCTACCAAGCGGTAATGCGAGCTCAGACAATGATCTAGAGATCGAGATTCGCGTGAAAGCGGATGTAGCGGGTAGCCAGTATGCGATCCCTTACCTTCTAGACCATCAACAACAGTTCTACATGGAACAAGGTAAGCCTTGGAGCCGCCTAGATTACGATAGCGCTGAATTGGTATGTAATCAGGTCAACATGAAGCTGATGACTGAAAAGCAATGGCAGAGCATCTTGAGCTCAAAAGTTATGGAAAAACAGAACTGGCCAATGCATCTCCCTTATTGGGGCACAGATAAGAAAGGCCTGTTTACCAACGGAAACGTCAACCAATTGAAAGGTTCTTCATTGCTCAACGTGATGTGCGTTAAGTAGCGACGACCGTTACCAAACCAAAGAAGCCTCAGCCATTGCTGGGGCTTTGATGTTTATACACCCTTCTTTTTCAACATAGGTTCGACTTTTAGACACTCGTTCTTCAAGGCGAATTTGATTAAAAATCGCTAAAAATTGTTCAAATAGTGCGGTTGATGCGTAGAAAACCATAACTCAAGCAATAAGGTGATTGAGATTATGAGTTTAAAAAAACGATTAGAAGACGTGGCTCCACGCTTTGAAGCCGGAGGGAAGTACGAAAAGCTTTACCCTGTGTATGAGGCTTTCGCGACAATATTCTATACACCCGGAAACGTAAACCGCGGCACAACCCATGTTCGTGACAGCATTGACCTAAAGCGTATTATGATTTTGGTGTGGTTGGCGACCTTCCCGGCAATGTTCTGGGGGATGTATAACGTCGGACACCAAAGCGTCCTAGCACTAACCTCCAGCTATCAACTTAACGAACTTGCCTCTGTTATTGAAAGCAGCTGGCGTTTGTCGTGGGCATTTGGTGATGCGCAGTCATTGATAGCAAGTGGCTGGGCAAGTCAGATGCTGCTTGGTGCACTCTATTTTCTACCCGTTTATGCCACGGTGTTTGTGGTAGGTGGCTTCTGGGAGGTACTGTTTGCTGTCGTTCGCAAGCACGAAGTTAATGAAGGCTTCTTTGTTAGCTCGGTGCTGTTTGCACTCATCCTCCCGCCAACCATCCCGCTTTGGCAAGCCGCTTTAGGTATCACCTTTGGTATCGTTGTCGCCAAGGAGTTGTTCGGTGGCACAGGGCGAAATTTCTTGAACCCAGCCCTTGCAGGCCGCGCGTTTCTCTATTTCGCCTATCCAGCCAACATGTCGGGTGGGCTTGTGTGGGTTGCCGCTGATGGCTATTCAGGCGCGACCCCACTGAGTCAATGGTATGAAGGCGGTAGCACGTTACTCATCAATAACATGACTGGCGAGACGATCACTTGGATGGATGCCTTTGTCGGTAATATTCCTGGTTCGATGGGTGAGGTATCGTCACTGCTTATCATGCTGACGGGGTTGATTTTGATTGTGATGAAGATAGCGTCTTGGCGCATTGTCGCCGGTGTGATTATTGGTCTCGTTGTGACATCTAGCCTGATGAATTGGATAGGGTCAGAAACCAACTCGATGTTTTCAATGCCGTTCTATTGGCACTTTGTGTTGGGTGGTGTTGCCTTTGGTACCTTCTTCATGGCAACAGACCCTGTATCTGCCGCGTTTACCAATCAGAGTAAATGGGCCTATGGGATTTTGATTGGTGTGATGACGGTTGGTATACGAGTGCTCAATCCAGCCTACCCAGAGGGCATCATGCTGGCTATCTTGTTCGCCAACCTGTTCGCTCCGCTGTTCGACTTTGTAGTGAAAGAGCAGAACATCAAACGAAGACTGAAACGGACATCGCGCTAATCTAAGTGGTTAAAAGTGAAAGTGACTCCCATAAGAAAGGCTTGCATTGATGCAAGCCTTTCAATTTTTATCGCGATTGATTTGAGGTTGATTTAACTCCACTTCAAATCAATCTCGAAAGGTTGTGTGCTACCACAGTGTTCACCACACATTTCGTCGTAGGCGCTGTTATGAACCAGCATTGCTGATGCCACGGCTTGGTCGCTAAAGTGATCGCGTGCTTGGTTTACACTCAAAAACTTCATAGGATGCTGGTGGTCATCTTTAATTAATTGCTTTTGCTCGCCAATAACTTGGTAAGCCAAGTAGATCCCGCCTTCAAATGATTCAATTAGTAGATTCATAACAAACTCCATTGCTGTTCTAGATAGGTTAGTATCTGTGTTACGTGGAGTTGGGGAGTAAGGTTCAAGAGTGGGCATAAAAAAGCAGGCACAAGGCCTGCTTTTAAGAGTTATCAACAAAAGGTGTCGATTATCTCATCGTTACAAACTCTTCTGAGCCAGTTGGGTGAATCGCCACAACAGAGTCGAAGTCTGCTTTGGTTGCGCCCATCTTCATTGCAACGCCGAAGCCTTGAATCATTTCATCAACAGTGAAACCGATGCCGTGTAGGCCAACTACAGTCTCTTCTTCGCCAGCACATACTAGTTTCATCTTACAAGGTTGACGGTGCTTGGTTACTGCTGTGTACATTGCCGTGAAGCCCGACGTGTAAACCTTGATGTTGTCTTTGCCGTATTGCTCTTCAGCTTCTTGAGTCGTTAGACCAATTGTACCGATAGGCGGGTGGCTGAATACAACAGTAGGAACTAGCTTGTAGTCCATCTTCGCGTTTGTTTGGCCGTTGAATAGGCGCTCTGAAAGCTGACGACCTGCTTTAACAGCGACAGGTGTTAGCTCGATACCGCCTTCCATGATGTCGCCAACACAGTAGATGCCAGGAACATTAGTTGCTTGGAACTCGTCTACTTTGATGTAGCCACGGTCGTTAGTTGCAACGCCAGTTGATGCTAGGTTGATAGCGTCAGTGGCTGGGTGGCGACCGATAGCCCAGATTAGGTGGTCAACGTTTTGAGTGTTGCCGTTCTCTAGGTGTAGAGTCAGTGTGCCGTCAGCTTCTTTCACTACTTCTTTTGGAACAGAGTGTGTATGCAGTGTTGGGCCTTCCGCTTCCATTACTTCAACCAATGTCTCGATGATCATTGGATCGAAGCTACGAAGTGGTGACTCTTTACGACAGAACAGGTGCGTTTCTGTGCCAAGTGCGCTTAGTACGCCTGCGATTTCTACTGCGATGTAGCCTGCGCCGATAACAGCGACACGTTTAGGTTGCTCCATTAGGTCGAAGAAGCCATTTGAATCGATGCCGTATTCTGTGCCTGGGATGTTTGGAATGGTTGGACGACCACCAACTGCGATCAGGATGTGATCAGCTGTGTAGTGTTCACCGTTAACTTCAACAGTTTTCTCGTCAACGAACTTAGCAAAGCCTTTGATTACGTTTACTTTGTTGTTACCAAGAACGCGATCGTAAGATTGGTGGATACGGCCAATGTACGCTTGGCGGTTTTCCACTAATTTGCTCCAGTTGAAGCCTTTTACGTCAACGTCGAAGCCGTAATCTTCAGAGTATAGGTTGATAGCTTCAGCAACTTGAGCGCCGTGCCACATTACCTTTTTAGGAACACAACCAACGTTTACACAAGTACCACCAAGGTCTTGAGCTTCGATAAGTGCAACCTTTGCACCGTGCATTGCTGCGCGGTTTGCTGATGCGATGCCGCCTGAACCGCCGCCGATACAGATGTAATCAAAATGAGTCGCCATTACTTTCTCCATTTATTGAAGGCTGTGGGTACAGTGAGCGCACTGAACACCTACGTCCTATAGATTCTTAAATTGTCTAATTATTATATTGAGGGCAGATCGGTTGAACTCAATCTCCCTGTTTAAAATTTATTCGTGTACGTCACAATCTGCTGAATATTCGTCAGAGCATGACGTTAAGTTCGAGATTACTCGGGTACGATCCACTCTACTTTGAAGTGACCGGTCGCCGGAGCAATTGCTTCCTTCAAGAATGGAAGAATCTCTTTCATTTGGCTTTCTAACTTCCAAGGCGGGTTAATCACGATCATGCCTGATGCTGTCATGCCACGCTCATTGGTGTCTGGTGATACGCCAAGTTCGATTTGTAGAATCTTGTTGATGCCTAAGCCTTCGAGACCTTCGATCATATCTTCGATATCACAGCGGTTTACTACCGGGTACCAAATTGCGTAGATACCAGTTGCCCAGCGCTTGTGGCTTTGAGCGATTGCTGTCACGACATCACGATACTCTTTTGCTAGCTCGTAAGGTGGATCGATCAGTACTAAACCACGACGTTCTTTTGGTGGCAGGCTGCCCTTTAAGCGCTTAAACCCATCTTCTTTGTAGATAGATACCTGACGATCGCGGTGGAACTCTTGCTCAAGCAGAGGGTGATCGGCTGGGTGAAGCTCAGTCAGAACCATGCGGTCTTGGTCACGCAGGTGTGCACGTGCAACACGTGGAGAACCTGGGTAGTAACGCAGTTTCTCGCCATTATTTAGAATGGAAATAGACTCAAGGTAGCTTTGAATGTCTTCAGGAAGGTCTTTTTGCTCCCAAACGCGGGCAATACCTTGCTTGTATTCACCGGTTTTTTCAGACCATTCATGCGTTAAGTCGTAACGACCTACACCAGAGTGAGTGTCATGATAAACAAAAGGCTTATCCTTCTGTTTCAAAGAATTAAGAATAAGGCTCTGTACGATATGCTTTACTACGTCGGCATGGTTGCCCGCGTGGAAGCTGTGGCGATAACTTAACAAATTAAACTCTCGTAACACTCTCGAATTAGAGTGTGGTTAGTGTAGGTGGGGTTAATCAGACTATTATAACCCTCAATGGACCATAAATTCTCGAACAATTCAGGAACAGTCACTAGCAATATGCAGTTAGTTATTGGTTCTACTATTGAAATTTGCCTTGTTGGGCACTATTTAATAACTATTCGCAGGTGATTTTTTAGGGCGAACTTTAGCCTGATGACTGTAAGACGACCTCATTACAAAAAAGACGAAAGTCTCTAAAGCCAAAGGAATGTTTATATGTCTAATCCGCTATTAACCTTCACGGACTTACCTCCGTTTTCACAGATCAAGCCAGAGCACGTAAAGCCTGCAGTTGAGCAAGTGATTGAAGCGTGTCGCAACAAGATAGAACAAGTACTTGAAGGTAATACTTCACCAAGCTGGGACAACCTGGTTGCTCCAATTGAAGAAGTGGATGATCGTTTAGGTCGCATTTGGTCACCTGTAAGCCATATGAACTCTGTCGTGAACAGTGACGAATTGCGTGAAGCGTATGAGAGCTGCTTACCTGTGCTGTCTGAATACGGCACTTGGGTTGGCCAACACAAAGGCTTGTTCGAAGCGTATAAAGCGATCAAGGCGAGTGAAGCATTCTCGGCACTGAACCAAGCTCAACAAAAAACCATTACCGACGCTTTGCGTGACTTCGAATTGTCGGGCATTGGCTTACCTGCAGATGAACAGCATCGTTACGGCGAGATCAGTAAGCGCCAGTCTGAGCTAGGCTCTCAATTCTCAAATAATGTACTTGATGCAACCATGGGTTGGAGCAAGCAGATCACAGATGTCGCTGAACTGGCAGGTATGCCTGAATCAGCACTGGCGGCAGCGAAAGCAGCAGCGGAGTCTAAAGAACAAGAAGGTTACCTACTGACTCTAGATATCCCTTCATACCTACCTGTGATGACTTACTGTGATAACCAAGCGCTACGTAAAGAGCTGTACGAAGCTTACGTAACTCGCGCTTCAGATCGCGGTCCAAATGCAGGTAAGTGGGACAACACTGAGATCATTACTGAACAACTTAAGCTGCGTCACGAAATCGCTCGCATGCTGGGTTTCAGCACCTACAGCGAAAAATCATTGTCGACCAAGATGGCAGAAACGCCAGACCAAGTACTTGGCTTCCTCAACGACTTAGCAGTAAAAGCCAAACCACAAGGTGAGCGCGAAGTAGAAGAGCTACGTCAGTTTGCTGAGAAAGAGTTTGGTGTTTCTGAATTGAATCTTTGGGACATCGCTTACTACAGCGAGAAACAAAAACAGAAGCTGTTCGAGATCTCTGATGAAGAGCTTCGCCCTTACTTCCCAGAATCTAATGTGGTTTCAGGTCTGTTTGAGGTACTGAACCGCGTGTTTGGTATGTCGGTAACAGAGCGTGAAGGTGTAGACACTTGGCATGAGTCTGTGCGTTTCTTTGATATCTTTGATGCGACCGGAACACTGCGTGGTAGCTTCTACCTAGATCTATACGCACGTGAACACAAACGTGGTGGCGCTTGGATGGATGACTGTCGTGGTCGTCGCATTACTGAGTCTGGTGAGCTGCAAACGCCGGTTGCTTACCTAACGTGTAACTTCAACAAGCCTGTTGGTGATAAGCCAGCACTGTTTACTCACGATGAAGTGGTAACCTTATTCCACGAATTCGGTCACGGCATTCACCACATGCTGACGCAAGTAGAAGCGGGCGCAGTTGCGGGTATTAATGGCGTGCCTTGGGATGCGGTTGAATTGCCAAGTCAGTTCCTAGAAAACTGGTGTTGGGAAGAGGAAGCGCTGTCGTTCATCTCTGGTCACTTCGAAACGGGTGAAGCGCTACCAAAAGAGATGCTAGAGAAGATGCTAGCGGCGAAGAACTTCCAATCTGCGATGTTTATCCTGCGTCAGCTAGAGCTTGGTTTGTTCGATTTCACGCTACACACAGAGTACGACCCTGAAGTGGGTGGTCGCGTACTAGAAACGCTAGCGGATGTTAAGTCTAAGGTATCGGTACTGCCAAGCCTAGATTGGAACCGTTTCTCACACAGCTTTGGTCACATCTTTGCTGGTGGTTACAGCGCGGGCTACTACAGCTACCTGTGGGCAGAAGTGCTATCGGCAGATGCGTTCTCAGCATTTGAAGAAGAGGGTATCTTCAACACTGAAACGGGTAATCGCTTCCTGAACAACATCCTTGAAATGGGTGGCAGTGAAGAGCCAATGGAGCTGTTCAAACGCTTCCGTGGTCGTGAGCCACAAATCGACGCAATGCTTCGTCACGCGGGCATTAACGCATAATTACGGTAACTATCTAGTTTATTAAGAGTTAATTGCGAAAAGAGCCTCTAGTTAGAGGCTCTTTTTTTGTCTGTGTTTGATGCCAAGCAAGGCGAATCAATGTTATGGATTCACATTGCGGTTGATAGGGTTCTGCAATGAAATCAGTGTCTCTGTCGACTGAACTTCATCGATCGCTTGCAGCTTATCGATCAATACAAACTGCAGCTCTTCTATCGACTTACACATCAGCTTTACAAAGATATTGTAAGCACCAGTGGTGTAGTACGCCTCAACCACTTCGTCTAAGGCATTCAGCTTAGCGATCGCCGAGTGGTAATCTTTGGCAGCATTAAGGTTGATGCCAATAAAGCAACACACGTCGTAACCCAGCTTTTTGGTGTTTACCACAACTTCCGTTCGCTCAATAATGTCTGCCGATCTCATCTTTTCGATGCGAACGTGAATCGTTGCAGGGCTGACATCGAACTGCTTTGCCATTTCAGCATAAGGAGTACGTGCATCTTCCATCAAGGTTTTGAGAATGGCACGGTCTAGATCATCTAGACGAGCTGTGGTTGTGGACATGCATAATCCTTAGGTTGAATGAAAAACATACCGGCTTGAGTACACATCATAGCCAAGGGTGATAATATTAGCAGTAACTATAGGGTTAGGGTGAATTCAGTGCGATTTTCGTTATTTTTTATTGTGATGTGTTGGAGTGTTTTTGCTTCAGCTCAGGCAAAAGATGTGTTGGTTATTCACTCTTATCATCAAGGCTTTTTCTGGACAGATGATTTCCATAAAGGACTATCTGATGAGCTCGATCGCGATGGTTTGTCTTACCGGGTTGTTTATCTCGATACCAAGCGAACTCAAAACGCTGAATACTTAGAGCGAATTTATCAGCTATACCGCACTAAGCTGTCGCATGAAGAGTTTGCCGCTGTAGTCGTCAGTGATAATAACGCCCTCAATCTGATGAAACGCTTAGCGCCCGAACTCAATGGCACGCCCGTTATTTTTGGTGGCATCAACAATTTTTCTCCGCAAATGATTGAAGGCTTGCACGCAACCGGTATCACTGAAGATATTGATATGGCGAGCAATATTGAGCTGATCAATCGACTTCAATCGACGGTTAAAAAAGTTTACGTGGTTACCGATCACTCGGTAACGGGTGAAGCTATTCGCGCTCAAGTGGATTTATTTCTACACAAACGCCCTGAGTTTTCTGGGCTGGTGGAGCAATATACGCCTGATTCTTATCAAGAACTGATGACGTTCGCGCAACGCGCTGATCTAACTAAAAGCTTGTTGTTCTGGGCCTACTACCGCGACATCAATGGTCGTGTCAGCAGCAAAGAAGACTGGCGTCAGCTCAACAAAAAAACTCAGATGCCATTGTATATTGTGCATGATTTAAGGCTTGGGTTTGGTGCGATTGGTGGCGTGATCCACAGTGGAGAAACACAAGGACGAGACACTGGGCGAGTGCTACTGAATGTGCTCGCTAATCCGGATAAACCGCTGCCCCAAGTGGTTGCTGGCGCGCCAGAAATCAAACTCGATTACCAACAGATCTCACGTTGGGATTTGGGTGCAGAGAATGAAGCCTCAGTAACCTTCCTCAATAAGCCGAAGTCATTTCTAGTACGCTACCGCGATGAAATTCGCACTATAGGTTTGCTGTTTTTGGTGATGTCGTGTGTCATCGCGACCTTGGTGTATTACCTTAATCGCCTTAAAAAAAGTGAACGTGCCAGCCGAAAAAGTCAGCTGCTGCTTGAGTCGATATTCGACCAAAGCCTGCAGTTCATGGGCATCATTGATAAGGGTGGCGTGCTGCTGTCGAGTAACAGCAAGTTACATGAGCTGCTTTATAATCAAGGCTATAAACTGGGAACGCCGCTGCAACAACACCAACATTGGGAAAGTTCTGCGAGAGAAGTGCTAGCCGAATATTTCATCGCAAAAAGTGAGCACCCAGCCTTACGATTTGAAGCCGAGGTGTGGTGTCGAGATCGCGGTGCGATGGTGTTGGATATTTCATTGAAGCCGATGCCGGGCAGTGAAGGCGAAGACATTCAGTTTCTCTTTGAGGCGCGCGACGTGACCTCACGTAAGCTTGCTGAGAATAAGCTGTTCCAACGTGAAGCAAACTTGAAGCTGTATTACGATAAACAGCCGGTGATGATGATTACGCTCGATGGCAATAATCGCATTCAACAAGTGAACCAGTTTGTCGAAGAGCTTTTGGGATACCCTCTCGATCAGTTGTTGGGCCATCGCCCTAGAGAATTCTATGTTGATGAGAACGCGATGATTCCTCGTCATATCTTGCTGCAACCTCAGCATAAGATTCGTGGTGTGTGGCGTCGTGATATCGAATATCGCCATGCCGACGGCAGCAAGATCTGGATTCGTGAAAATATCCGCCCGTTGGTGGAGTCTGATCAGCTGTTGATTGTGGGTGAAGACATCACCGAAACGCACGAGCTTTCTGAAAAGCTAGAGTATCAGGCTCGCTATGACCTACTGACTGACACTTTTAACCGCAACCACTTTGAGCAAGAGCTGCAAAAAGCGCTGAAAGAGGTTGAGAGTCACATGCGAACTCACGCAATGTTGTTCCTAGATTTGGATCAGTTAAAGGTCTTGAACGACACCGCAGGACATGAAGCGGGTGATGCTGCGATCTTGTTTAGCGCCAAACTGCTAGAAGACGTACTGCCTTACAATGCGGTGTTAGCGCGAATGGGTGGTGATGAGTTTGCAGTATTAATGAAAGACTGTACTGAGCGAGACGCGGTTAATGTGTGTCGCAGTATTATCTCGATGATGAGTGAGAATCCATTCTTGTGGGATGATATTCGACTCAACCTGACGTGCTCTATCGGTATTCGATTGATTGACCATACTGCGGCTTCACCGCAGATGGTGCACGCTCAGGCGGATGCTGCTTGTCATGCCGCTAAAGAAGAAGGTCGCAATCGCTACCATCTTTACCATCAAGATGATGAAGACCTGCGTCGTCGTCATCTAGAGATGGAGTGCGTTAACCTAGTGCATGAGGCCTTGGCTAACGATCGCTTAGAACTGTTTGCTCAGCGAATTCTTGGCCTAGATGAAGACAGCGATAAAATGCACTTTGAGATCTTGGTGCGCATCAAGAACATCCAAGGGGAATACATCTCGCCAGGGATCTTCATGCCAGCCTCAGAGCGTTATAACATCGCGCATTTGATTGACCGCCAAGTCGTCAGTCAAACCTTGAGTTGGTTGGAGCAACGCCCTGAGGTTATTGAGGAGTTGGGGATGTGTTCAATCAACCTCTCTGGTCATTCGATGGGTAATCGTGAGTTTGTCGAGTTCTTGATAGATAGCCTGAGCGATTCATCGATACCGTGTCATAAGATTTGTTTAGAGATCACCGAAACAGCGGCCATGAGTAACATGAAGCAGGCGATCAAGTTCTTCACTCGTATTAAAGAGCTTGGCTGCATGATTGCATTGGATGATTTTGGCTCAGGGCTATCGTCATTTGGTTATCTGAAAAAACTGCCCGTCGATATTGTGAAGATCGATGGCCTGTTTGTGCGTGATATTGATGTCAATGAGATGGACCATGTGATGGTTCGCTCGATCAATGATCTTGCCAAGCAGATGGGCAAGCACACCGTAGCTGAGTTCGTTGAAAATAACCAGATCATCGACAAGCTGATTGAGTTGGGTGTGAACTACGCGCAGGGCTACATCATAGGCCGACCTAAACCACTCGCAGAGCTCGTTGAAGAGTTAAGACAAGAACGAGAGACAGAGTCATTGGTTTAGGTAAGCCGACTTTAGCTGGGAATACTTTTCACCGCTAATATGTATTGTTGAGGCAATCAGGTAAACTGGTTGCCTCTTTTGTTTTGAATACTACTGTCTGTTGGAGACGACCTTGCAACTACAACTGATTTGCGAAGATGCTACCCAAATCGATCATTTGAATGACTTAGCGACCCGCTGGAACTTATCTCATGATGAAAGCAGTGATTTTGCTTTGGTACTGACTAGTGAGCGACTTGAGTTACGTAAAGTCGATGAGCCTAAGCTTGGCGCTATCTTTGTTGATTTAGTGGGAGGCGCTGTTGGTCACCGACGTAAGTTTGGTGGTGGTAAAGGTCAGGCGATTGCCAAAGCAGCGGGTTTAAACAAAGGCGCAACGCCAACTATTCTTGATGGTACTGCAGGCTTAGGGCGCGATGCGTTTGTGTTGGCTTCTCTGGGTTGTAAGGTGCAAATGGTCGAGCGTCATCCAGTTGTGGCTGCACTGCTTGATGATGGCTTGCAGCGAGCGCAACAAGACCCAGACATCGGTGGTTGGGTCAGTGAACGTATGAAGCTGATTCACGCATCCAGTCACGATGCGTTGGATAAGCTCAGCAGCGATCCTGACTTCGAACAGCCAGACGTGGTGTACCTCGACCCAATGTACCCACACCCAGAGAACAAAAAGAAGTCGGCTTTGGTCAAAAAAGAGATGCGCGTATTCCAATCTTTGGTGGGTGCCGATCTGGATGCTGATGGTCTATTTGAGCCAGCGATGAAGTTGGCATCGAAGCGAGTTGTGGTTAAAAGACCGGATTACGCAGCTTGGTTAGACGAGCAAAAACCGAGCATGGCGATCGAAACCAAAAAGAACCGTTTTGACGTGTATGTGAAAGCATCAATGACTTAGCGGAAGCATCAATAACTTAGCTACACGCTAAGAAAATTTCCCGTCATAAATACGATAAATTGCCATTTAACACTTGCGATAGTCGCGTTACGGATGTATATCTAACTAAGAATCATTATTATTCTTAGCTGGAGTTGTAGCATGGCTAAACGCTTTTGTAAGTTAAACCGTCGAGATATCACTGAGCACTTGGGCGAGATCCACAGCTTAGTGACTGAACCTAAGTTCGTGTGTCGTTCTTGCGCGCGTT
Organism: Vibrio sp. QJM3NY_35; assembly: GCF_057785915.1. Taxonomy (NCBI): domain Bacteria; kingdom Pseudomonadati; phylum Pseudomonadota; class Gammaproteobacteria; order Vibrionales; family Vibrionaceae; genus Vibrio; species Vibrio sp. QJM3NY_35. The sequence goes on from NZ_CM173507.1 coordinate 61,837, forward strand.
CTTCGGCGGATCAAGCGAATCTATGCAAACCCACCGCAATTCCACCTCTTGATTGTCAAAACAAACCCGTTGAAGAGAAAGTCGCATGCGGCCTGCTAGCGGAAACATTACCTGCACCAGAGTTATCGCTTGCGGAAATCAACGAGACAATTGAACCGAGCGTACAAATGTTCGATCCTGCCGCTGCTGATATTGCCCCTGAGCTTTCCAAAAAAGAAGCCGCGCAGAAGAAAGCCAAGGTGAAAAAACTGATGGCGAAGGCGAGCGGTGATGAGAAAGCGGAGCTCAAACAAGCGAAGAAAGCGGCTAAGAAACAAGAAAAGTACAACAAAAAGCTTGCGAAGATGATTAAGAAGCAGCAAAAGCTGTTTAAGAAAAGCCAGAAACTGGAAAGTGATCTTGAACGCATCAACCTACAACTTGATGATGTTGCTTTCACTGAAACCAAGACTCAGGTAATGAGCCACAATCACATCCATTGATGCTGATTCGAATGGTTTATCGCTACGGCGATGATTTAAAAAGAGCGACCTTAGGTCGCTCTTTTGCTTTTTTGGGTTATCTGAGCTAACTCATGCAGCTCATTTAAATCCCTTAGGCATTGCTTGCAGATCTTGCTACGCGCTTCTTTACCCACGTCTCATTGACGAATAGAGAGAACAAGATAACGGCGCCACCAATAGACAAGCGAACTAAATCGACATCTCTGTTCCAAATCAGGATATTCACCACCAGGCCAGCAGGAACCAAGGCATTGTTCATCACTGCCAGCGCGCCAGCATTCACCATGCATGCGCCTTTATTCCACATAAAGTAACCCAGCCCCGACGCAATCAAGCCAAGGTAGATCAGGATTCCCCATTGAAGTGTGGTGGTGGGCAGTTTCTCTGGGTTGCCTAGTAGCATGAAAGCCACTGACGCAACGCATAACGCTCCTAAGTAGAAGTAACCAAATACGGTTCGCTGAGGTAACTCGGTCGATTCCTTCTCCATCACAACCTTGTAGCCCACCTGACCGATAGCAAAGCACAGGTTCGCGCCTTGCACGACGAGGAAGCCAACTAAAAAGTTTTCGTTGATGCCTGCGAATTTAATGAATACTGCGCCCAATACCGCAATTGCCGCCGTCACTAGGTACCACGGAGAGAATTGCCCTTTGAGAAAGTCATAAATCAGCGTGACGTAAATTGGCGTGAAAACGGTAAACAAAAGAACTTCAGGAACGGATAGCAGTAAGAAAGACTGATAGTAGAAGCAGTACATCAGGCCAAGCTGGACACCACCAATTGCCATCAATTTAGCGATCAGCTTACGCGATACGCCGCGAAACTTTAGGAAAGGAAGAAATACGACGCCAGCAAGGGCAACACGCATTAAAACAGAGAACCAAGAATCAACCTGACCCGCAAGGTAAACGCCGATCAGGCTAAAAGAGAAGGCCCATAGGAGGGTAACACCAGCTAAATAGCTCATAGTAAAACTTCGTTAATAAGATATGAGCTGTATGTTACCTAACCTTAAATCATTAGTCTTCTGAATCTCTTAGAGGCACGACCAGCATATCAACCGGAGAGGCGTTGATCAGTTGGCGTGTTGAAGAGAGCAGCTTGCTCCAAAAGTCTTGATGGTGACCGCAAACCACGAGATCAACATTGAACTCGTTGATGGTGTCACACAGCTCATGACTCAAATCACCACTGCCTACTAGGGTATGGGTGATCGGGTATTGGGCATGCTCCGCAAAATTTTGCAGCTGAATACGAGACGCTTCCATCGCGTTGTGCTGGGTTTCGGCCATGTTGATATCAATCAGGCCGGTATACAGCTCTGCGTAGTTAATATCGATATGGATAAAAGAGACTTTGGCTTCCAATGGCTTAGCCAATGCTACCGCTTTATCCACAATTAATTTGCTGTCTTCTGATAAATCGACCGCGACCAAAATATGTTTGTAACTCATATCGCTACCTCCTTTATTCATTGTCTGATTTAAGATTAGCACTATGCGATGGCTTTTTTTGCTGAAGTGATCTCATATCCACTGTCTTGCGTAATGACAGCTCGAAATATTGGTTAACTAATGGCCTGCGAGATATTCATTAAATAGTGATATAGTAGAGAAAATTGAGGATGTAATTAGGAGTCTTAAATGCTGTCAAAAACTATGGTTGAGCAACTGAATGATCAAATTAACCTAGAATTTTTCTCATCCAATCTATACTTACAAATGAGTGCTTGGTGTGAAGACAAAGGATTTGAAGGTGCAGCAGAGTTTCTGCGTGGTCATGCAGTAGAAGAAATGGAACATATGCAGCGTCTTTTCACTTACGTAAGTGAAACAGGTGCAATGCCAATTCTAGGTGCGATTGAAGCGCCAAAACATGAATTTGATAGCCTTGGTGCAGTGTTCCGTGAAACTTATGAACATGAGCAGATGATTACTCAAAAGATCAACAAACTGGCTCACGTTGCTTTCAGCACACAAGACTACTCAACCTTTAACTTCCTGCAATGGTACGTTGCAGAGCAACACGAAGAAGAGAAGTTGTTTAAAGGTGTATTGGATAAGCTAGAGCTTGTTGGTGAAGACGGTAAAGCACTGTTCTTTATTGATAAAGACCTAGCGCAATTGGCAAAAGATGGTTCATCTTCAATTATGGAAGCTCCTGCCGTTTAGGTAGTACGAGAAAGACACTGATTATCTTTTTCTTTTGAGTTTTCTTATGAAGATGTAGGGAGGAAAGGATGATCAGCGGCGACACTATTCTATTTGCACTAATGGTTGTGACTTGCGTGAACTGGGCGCGTTATTTTACTGCGCTAAGAACGCTCATTTATATTATGCGAGAAGCGCATCCTCTACTTTATCAACAAGTAGACGGAGGCGGTTTTTTCACAACCCATGGCAATATGACCAAACAGGTTCGCCTGTTCAGTTACATCAAAAGTAAAGAATATCACCATCATCATGACGAAGTTTTTACTTCGAAGTGCGATCGTGTAAGACAGTTATTCATACTCTCTTCCGCTCTGCTAGGTGTAACCTTGCTGTCTTCTTTCATCGTCTAAGTTTTTAGTACGTGTGAAGTAGAGCTTAGGTTTTGGTGTGAAGCTTTGGTTGTTGGTTCGCTAAGCCAAGTAGTGGTTTTGCTGCTGTCTGCAAATTGTACAATTGAACATCAATTGCAAAGTTTAAAATTGCCGCTAAAATAGCGAGCAATTAGTAAGGATGTGCTGTTTATGCACATCCTTTTTTATTGATGGCATTTCGAGAACAGGGTGTACTCGGGCTGCAAAAGTGAAGAAAAGCAGAACCACATGAGTGAAAAATTTGATGTAATCGTAATTGGTGCGGGCGCCGCAGGCTTAATGTGTGCTGCGGAAGCTGGTAAACGCGGCCGACGAGTGCTGGTGGTTGATCATGCAAAGAAACCAGGCAGAAAAATTTTAATCTCAGGTGGCGGTCGTTGTAACTTCACTAACTATGATGTTTCAGCCAACAACTTCCTGTGTAACAACCCTCACTTCGTGAAGTCAGCTTTATCTCAATACACCAACTGGGATTTTATCTCGATGGTGAGCAAGTACGGTATTGAGTTCGAAGAGCGAGACCACGGCCAATTGTTCTGTGTAAATGACCACACTGCAAAAGACATCGTGAGCATGCTGCTTGACGAGTGTAAGCAGGCGAAAGTCGAACAACGCTACCGTTGTGATGTTCACTCCATCGAGAAAACAGAGGCTGGCTTCAAGATGCACCTCAATACCGACGAAGTTGAGTGTGACTCACTGGTTGTCGCGACAGGTGGTTTGTCGATGCCTAAGCTGGGCGCAACGCCATTTGGCTATAAGATTGCCGAGCAATTTGGTTTGTCTGTGATGCCAACTACCGCAGGCTTAGTGCCATTTACTCTGCATAAAGAAGATAAAGAAGCTTTCGCAGAGCTTTCGGGAATCGCAATTCCTGCCGAGATCACCGCGCAAGACGGAACCTTGTTCAAAGAAGCGTTGCTGTTTACTCACCGCGGCCTATCGGGTCCTTCAGTTCTGCAAATTTCTTCGTTCTGGAAAGCAGGTCAGTCGGTTTCGATTAATCTAGTACCTGAAGTCGATGTAGCTGAGCTGCTGGCTAACTCTCGCGAGAAGCACCCAAATCAGAGCCTGAAAAACACCTTGGCGAAAGCACTGCCGAAGCGTTTTGTGGAAGTCTTGATTGACCGTAAAGAGCTGGAAGACAAGCCGCTCAAGCAGTTCAATGAAAAACAGCTGAACGAGATCGTAGATCACCTAGAAAATTGGAAAATCGCGCCAAACGGCACTGAAGGCTACCGAACGGCCGAAGTAACTCTAGGCGGTGTGGACACCAATCACCTATCGTCAAAAACCATGGAATGTAAGAGCGTTTCTGGCCTCTACTTCATCGGTGAAGTAATGGACGTTACTGGCTGGCTTGGTGGTTATAACTTCCAATGGTGTTGGAGTTCTGGCTTTGCAGCAGGTCAGTGGGTTTAAGCTTTTAGCTTACTTACTAGATTTTAAATTATATAAAAATGGCGAGTCATACGACTCGCCATTTTTGTATCTAACATTGTGTTCTAGCTCTAGATTCGACTTTATCGATGGCTTTTCGTGCTCAATTGGATCTTTTAGCGCTTATTTACGAGCTTTGTTTTTTGAAAACTTGATCTGCTGAATCACTAAACCAGCAATGATCAGTACCAAGCCAAACAGTGTCGCTGGGTGAATCTCTTCGCCAATGATGGTCGAAAGTAGCATCAACGAGATAAACGGTGATGCAAAAATCAGATTGCTGATACGCGCTGTGTTGTTGGTCAGCTTCAGTGCTGATAGCCATAAGACAAAGGTAATGCCCATCTCAAATAGGCCGACGTAAGTCACGGCCATCCAACCTTTCGCTGTGATTTGGCTAAAGCTTTCGCCCTCAAAAAGGGTTAAACCGATCGCGAAGGGCAATGCTACTAAGAAACCAAGCAATACGCCAACCACAGGGTCAGCCTGGTTTTTGGTGTTGAGAATCCAATATCCCGCCCAAAGCAGAGTAGAAAGCAGCGCCAGTGCCACACCAAGTGGGCTATCGAACTGCATGCCTAACACATCGCCTTTAGTCGCAATAACCACCACACCTGCATAGCTGAAGGTACACGCCACCCAATCTTGTTTACGAATCTTCTGCCCCAGAAAAACCGCCGCCATTAAGGTTAGCGTGATAGCCCAGCTGTAGTTGATGGCTTGAGCTTGAGAGGCGGGCAGCAGGTCGTAGGCTTTGAATAGAATCAGGTAATAGGCCAATGGGTTAACCAAGCCGAGAAGCAGGTAATACCAAGGGTTTGAAAGGAACGTTGTACTCAGCTGAGAAAGCTTGCCTTGAAAAGCGCAGACTGCGATCAGTGCAATCGACGACACAATGCTAGCGATGGTCAGCATTTGAATAGGTGAAAACTCAGCAAGGGTCAGCTTAAAAGCAGTAGCGACCGTTGACCACAGCAGTACTGCGGAAAGGCCAAAGCCCAAGGCACGACGTTCATTCATGGCAACTCATTCTAATTTGATGGGACAGAATACGGAGCGCCTAGTCTATCTGTCGAATTTTAATTCGGCAAACTGGACATTTATCCAGTATCAAAATACCATTTAATGAGTTATTTCCAATTAGGCTAAATCATTATCATGCAATGGATTATCGAACATCAGGCAACGCTTATTGCTGCAATTTCTGGCGCGCTCGTCAGTGGCGGTGTGGTGGGTTGGTGGATTAAACAGAAGCTCTCTTTTCAGCAGCGATTGCTCGAGCAGCAGCTAGAGTCCGATCGTTTGTTGCATGAATCTCAGCAAGCCCAGCTCAAATCATCACTCGCAGAGGCGCAACAAGAACTCAATGAGTTAGATGATGACCGAGACAAAGCGGCATTCGAGCTCAAGCAGGCGCACGGTAAGGTGATGGCTGCGATGGAAAAGCTGCGCTACTTTGAGGCAGTGAAGCAAGAGCGCCAGCAATACGCCGATGAGATCAATGTACTTAAGGATCATAAGTCTGAATTAGAAGCCGAGCTGCGCGAGCAAGAAGCAAGGCATGACCAAGAAAACCTCGCCAATAGCGAAAAGCTACAGTTGCTAGAACAAGCCGAGTCTCGACTTAAGCAGCAGTTTGAATTGTTAGCGAACCAATTGTTTGAAACCAAAACCGCTAAGGTCGATCAGCAGAACAAGCAAAGCTTAGAAGGTTTGTTGTCTCCATTGAGAGAGCAGTTGGAAGGCTTCAAGAAACAAGTGAACGATAGCTTCAGCCAAGAGGCCAAAGAGCGTCACACCTTGGTACATGAACTTAAAAACCTGCAGCGTCTGAATGAGAGCATGACGCGTGAAGCGGTGAACCTGACTCAAGCGCTCAAGGGTGATAACAAACAACAAGGTAACTGGGGCGAAGTGGTATTGGCTCGCGTGCTTGCTGAATCAGGGCTGCGCGAAGGCCACGAATACCAAACGCAAGTGAACCTGCAAAACGATGCGGGCAAGCGTTATCAACCGGATGTGATTGTCCATTTGCCACAAGATAAACAAGTGGTGGTCGATTCTAAAATGGCGTTGGTGGCATTTGAACGCTACTTCAATGCCGAAACCGACCAGCAGCGAGATGCTGCATTGCGTGATCACTTGGTGTCATTGCGAGCGCACATCAAAGGCTTGAGCCAGAAAGATTATCATCAGCTCAAAGGCATACAGAGTCTGGATTACGTGTTGATGTTTATCCCGGTTGAGCCAGCATTTCAAGTGGCGATTCAGGCGGATCCTAGCTTGGTGAAAGATGCGATGGAGCAAAACATCATCTTGGTCAGCCCAACTACTTTGCTGGTGGCACTGCGTACCATTGATAACCTGTGGCGCAACGACAGACAGAACCAGAACGCACAAGTTATCGCGGAACGTGCGAGCAAGCTTTACGACAAGCTGCGCCTGTTTGTTGATGATATGGAAGGCCTTGGCAGCTCACTTGATAGAGCCAACCAAAGCTACCAAGGGGCGATGAATAAGCTAGTGACGGGGCGAGGCAACGTGATTCGTCAGGCGGAAAGCTTCAAACAATTGGGTGTTGAAGTGAAGAAACCGATCTCGATTGGTTTGGCTGAAATGGCGCAAAATGAGGCTTTTTCAGAAAATGCCTCCTTAGTAGAAAGACAACCTGCTGAGGATAAAGTAAACTAATCGGCCGCAGCGCCTCTAAATACAAAGAGCGCTGTCGATGAGAACTTACCATGGTAGATAACAGCATTATGGACACAAGCGTGCAGACAAATTCAGCAGTAGAGTCAGAAACCACACACTTTGGTTTCGAAACAGTCGCAAAAGACGAAAAAGTCGCGAAAGTAGCAGAGGTATTTCACTCTGTAGCCGCTAAATACGACATCATGAATGACTTAATGTCGGGTGGTGTTCACCGCTTGTGGAAGCGATTCACGATTGATTGCAGTGGCGTTCGCCCGGGTCAACGTATCCTAGATCTTGGTGGTGGTACTGGCGACCTGACTGCGAAATTCTCGCGTATCGTTGGTGAAAAAGGCCACGTGGTTCTTGCTGATATCAACAACTCAATGCTGAATGTTGGCCGCGATAAACTGCGTGATAGCGGTATTGTTGGCAACGTACATTACGTTCAAGCCAATGCTGAAGAGCTGCCTTTCCCTGACAACTACTTCGATTGCATTACCATTAGCTTCTGTCTGCGTAATGTTACCGACAAAGACCAAGCGCTGCGTTCAATGTACCGTGTGCTGAAGCCGGGTGGTCGTCTGTTGGTTCTTGAGTTTTCTAAGCCAGTACTTGAGCCACTATCAAAGGTTTACGATGCCTACTCTTTCCACCTGTTGCCAAAAATGGGTGAGCTGATTGCTAACGATGCAGACAGCTATCGTTACCTTGCAGAATCTATCCGCATGCACCCTAACCAAGAAACCTTGGAAGGCATGATGCAGGAAGCGGGTTTCGAGAATACTAAATACTTCAACCTAACGGGCGGCATTGTTGCGCTGCACCGCGGTTACAAGTTCTAGTCGAGCTTGGTAGCAGGCTCGCTGAGCGTGCTAAACAATAAGAATAAAGATAGAACGGATAGGTTAAGGCTTATCCGTTTTCAAAGGTAAGGACAGTCATGCCATTTGATCCATTGGTAACCGCGGTTATTGAAACCTCTTTAAATACTTTCGTGAACGATGATCCAGCTTTGGTTCGTCGTTTGTCTCGTTTAAAGGGGCAGATCATTCAAGTCAATTTGAAAGAGTTGAATAAAACACTCACTTTCGTTTTCAGCCAACAAATTGATGTGTTGTCAGAATACGAAGGGCAGCCTGACTGCTACCTATCTTTGAACCTATCGGTGTTACCTGAACTGCGTGAGCAATCGAACATCACCAAACTGATCAAGCAAGATAAGCTGATCTTAGAAGGTGATATTCAACTGGCTCAGAAGTTTGCTCAACTGATGACAGACTGCAAGCCTGACTTGGAAGAGTGGCTATCGCGTGTGACTGGAGATGTGGTTGCGCATACCTTGGTACAAGGCGTTAAAAACGTCGGTGGCTTTGTGGCAAAACAGGCGACTAAGCATCAAAACCATGTTGCTCAAGTTCTGACTGAAGAGTGGAAGATCGCACCTGCACCGTTAGAAGTCGCGCATTTTTGCGACCAAGTTGATGACGTAAAAAGCTCTGCTGCTCGTCTTGAAGCTAAGTTGAACGCTCTGTTGGAGAAAGCATGACCCCAACAGAACTGAAACGTCTTTATCATATTATCAAGGTACAGTTGGAATATGGCCTTGATGAGTTGATGCCAGAGCACCAATTGACCAAAGCCCCTTTGCTGGCGCGAAAGTCGCTGTTTTGGCTTAAGAACAAGCATCAAGATAAAGAGTTGGGTCATCGCTTACGTCTCGCACTGCAAGAGTTAGGGCCTGTTTGGATTAAGTTTGGTCAGATGATGTCAACGCGTCGCGACCTATTTCCTCCTCATATCGCTGATCAGCTAGCACTATTGCAAGACCAAGTGGCGCCATTTGATGGTCAATTGGCTAAGCGAGACATGGAAAAAGCGCTCGGTGGTAGCCTAGATAACTGGTTTACCGACTTTGATATCGAGCCATTGGCTTCTGCTTCTATCGCTCAGGTGCATGCCGCAAAGCTCAAAGAGAGTGGTCGCGAGATTGTTCTGAAGGTTATTCGCCCTGATATTCGCCCGGTGATTGATGCAGATCTAAAACTAATGCACCGAATGGCGCGTATAGTCGCTAAGTCGCTTCCTGAAGCACGTCGTTTGAAACCGGTTGAAGTCGTTCACGAGTACGAAAAAACGTTACTTGATGAACTAGACCTGCGCCGCGAGGCGGCGAATGCGATTCAACTACGACGTAATTTTGAAGGCAGTGAAGAGCTGTATGTCCCAGAGGTTATCCCTGATTTAAGCAGTGAAACCCTGATGGTGTCAGAGCGAATCTATGGTATTCAAGTATCCGATATTGAAACTCTGAACGCCAACGGCACTAACATGAAATTGCTGGCTGAACGTGGTGTGACGGTATTCTTTACTCAAGTGTTCCGCGACAGTTTTTTCCATGCAGACATGCACCCGGGCAACGTATTCGTTAACCCAGAGAATCCAGATAACCCTCAGTGGATTGGTTTGGATTGTGGCATTGTCGGCACGCTCAACAGCGAAGATAAGCGCTATTTAGCAGAGAACCTGCTGGCTTTCTTCAATCGAGATTATCGTAAAGTTGCCGAGCTTCACGTAGATTCAGGTTGGGTTCCACACGACACCAACGTTAACGATTTCGAATTCGCGATTCGCATGGTGTGTGAGCCGATTTTTGCAAAACCACTTGGCGAGATCTCATTTGGCCATGTGTTGCTAAACTTATTTAATACAGCAAGACGTTTCAACATGGAGGTTCAACCTCAGTTGGTGCTTCTGCAGAAGACCTTGTTGTATGTGGAAGGCCTAGGCCGCCAGTTGTATCCGCAACTTGATTTGTGGGCAACGGCGAAGCCTTTCCTTGAAACCTGGATGATGAATCAGGTGGGGCCACAAGCTGTGATCAACGCAGTAAAAGAGCGTGCGCCATTCTGGGCAGAAAAACTGCCAGAACTGCCAGAGCTACTTTATGACAGCTTGCGCCAAGGTAAAGCGATGAACCATAGAATGGATCAGCTTTATCAAGGTTATAGAGATAGTAAGCGTCAGCAAGCAACTGGAAAGTTTTTGTTTGGCGTTGGAGCCACTTTAGTCGTATGCTCCGCAATATTAGTTTCAAGCCCTTATGAGCAGCTATCTATGGGCTGTGGCATCGCAGGTGTCACATTTTGGCTGTTAAGTTGGCGAGCTTACCGTCGTTAGACAGTAGACTTCCTTAATATTTTTTATGTGTAGACAGACCCGAGGACAATGACAATGGGTGGTATCAGTATTTGGCAACTTCTAATCATTGCTGTAATTGTAATTTTGCTATTCGGAACGAAGAAGCTGCGCGGCATGGGCGGTGACTTAGGTTCAGCGGTTAAAGGCTTCAAAAAGGCAATGAGCGATGAAGACAAGCCTGCAGATAAGAAAGATGCAGACTTTGAACCAAAGAATATTGAACAGCAGAAGACAGAAGCTCACGCTGAAACAACTGCTGAAACAAAGAAAGACAAAGAGCAGGCGTAAATCGTGTTTGATATCGGTTTTTGGGAACTGGTATTAATATCTGTCGTTGGGTTGGTGGTTTTAGGGCCTGAGCGTTTACCTGTGGCAATTCGCAGTATTTCCAAGTTTGTTGGACAAGCGAAAAGCATGGCAAACAGTGTGAAAGATGAACTTTCTCATGAGCTTAAGGTGCAAGAGCTGCAAGAAAACCTGCGTAAGGCGGAAAAAATGGGTATGGAAGATTTATCTCCAGACCTTAAAGCGTCAGTCGATGAACTTAAGCAGGCCGCTGCTGAAGTTCAACGTCCGTATGCTAAGCCTGAGTCTGATAAGCCAAGTGAGACTAAACCTAGTGTCACGGAAACTGTGGAATCTGAAACCATTCAGGTCAACAGCGAAGCTTCAGCATCGTCAGATAAGAAAGCCGAATAGTCTCGCAAGGAGGAGTCGCCAGATACTTAGTAGCTAGATGTTTAAGCAAATAGCTATGTAAGATAGAAACACGTGCGGCTCCTTTTCGATCTTCCTGTTTAAGAGGTTTGACATGTCTTCGACTGAGCAGACACAACCTTTAATTAGCCATCTTCTAGAACTACGTAATCGCCTACTACGTGCGATTGTCGCGGTGCTAGTGATATTTGTCGGGCTAATTTATTTTGCTAATGATATTTATGAATTCGTATCAGCACCTTTGGTAGATCGTCTACCGGAAGGGGCGACGATGATCGCAACCGATGTTGCATCGCCATTTTTTACACCACTGAAATTAACCTTGATCGCGTCTATATTCCTCGCGGTTCCGTTTATTTTGTATCAGGTGTGGGCTTTTGTTGCTCCGGGTTTATACAAGCATGAAAAACGCTTGATCATGCCGCTATTGGCTTCAAGTTCATTGCTGTTTTACTGTGGTGTGGCGTTCGCTTACTTCATTGTATTCCCGTTGGTATTTGGCTTTTTTACGGCCATATCATTAGGGGGAGTAGAGTTCGCAACCGACATCTCAAGCTATCTTGATTTTGTACTCGCGCTGTTCTTTGCTTTTGGTATTGCCTTTGAAGTGCCCGTTGCGATTATCTTGCTATGTTGGACGGGTGCAACAACGCCTCAATCTCTGTCTGAAAAGCGTCCTTACATCGTCGTAGGTGCTTTCATCATCGGTATGATGCTGACACCACCCGATATGATCTCACAGACACTGTTGGCCATTCCAATGTGTATTCTGTTTGAGATTGGTCTGTTCTTCGCACGTTTTTATACGCGTAAGCCAGATGCGGATGAAGAGGAAGAAGCTGAATCTTAATTCGGAATGCTTCAGTAAGAATCACATAATAAAAAAGCGGCCTAGGGCTAATGCCGTTCACTTAAGAGTGAACGGCATTTTTGTTCTTAGCATACCGTTGTGGTCTAGGCTTAACTGTTCTAGGGAATGTTCTTTCCCTTCGCCCTTCAAGTATTAAGCTTTCAGCCATGTTGTGAAACCCCTTTAACTGACGAGGTATTGCTCCTGGTGTTGAGTAAGGTAAGCCTACAAGTAACGCTGATACATGAGCTAATGTGCCGTTAAAACTCAGTTGATAGGGAAGGTAATTTCCCTTTAAATTTAAGCAGAGCTCGACCATCTGATATCGGATTAAATTGTAAGTAAGCAAGATACCCCATAACTCCTGCTTGACCAGCTCTGGTAAACGACTTCGCAGCGTAAGACGGTTTCCAAGCATGTATTGTTTTTGCTCTCGGTAGCCTAGCTCTATTTCCCAACGATGTTCATAAAGGCCTGCAATATCTTTTGATGGGTAACGCAGGGAGTCCGTCATGGAGGTTAATACTTGGTAGTCTTTTCCTTTAATTTTACGAGTGACAAGTCGAGCGGTTATCGACTTTGGTAAATCAGGCCATAGCTTTCTAGCTCTTGGGTTACTGTGTAATTGAACAAGTTTGTCATTTCGCCCTAAAGATTGAACAATGTCATATTGTGTATTTTTCTTGAGGGGGATAAGCCAATGGCGCTCTGAGCCAGAGTCTTGCCATTTATGTAATAAACCTAAAGAATAGAACCCCTTATCGAACATTGTCACGCTATGGTTTGGTGTTGTTTCTACCAGTTTTTCAGCTAATACCATTTCGTTTGTATTGTAATTATCAAAGGCACTTGCCGTGATAATGTGACTGCTTAGTTCCATTTGGCAGACCATTCTCACTTGCGGATATTGTGTCCCTTTTTGTCGAGAAAATGCATTTTCATTTTGCGGGTTATCGGGCGTTCGCCAAACAACTCCATCGACGCCAAGCAGCGTTAATCCATTCCACTGAGGTAACTTTGCACTTTTTAACCATGAAGTTGTCATTCGCTCAAAGACCGCTTTAATTGCGTCTTCACCCAACGTCTTTCGACGTTGAGTCAACGCGCTCGGTGCGACAAAAGCTTTACCCGTACGGTCGACAATATCAAGCTGATTAACTAAGTCTTTCATGGATTTATTGTTGTAGATAGCCATTCCAACAAGTAACCAAACCATGGATTCTAGAGTTAATTTCCTCTTTCTCATCGTGACAGTATCAGTAAGAGAATAAGCTTCGTCGATGAGGTCAATTGGAAGCAAGTCAGACAAAGTTTCAACGTTGCTAGGTTTCCAATCATTAATTATGTTTAGAGCTTGAGAAACATCCATAAAAAAATCCAAGTGCATTAAATACACTTGGATTTTGACAGCTCTGAAGGATCGTTCAACCGATCACTTTGGCTCTAACTGATCGGCATTACGGCCTAGGGCCGCTTTTTTATTATGTCTGTTTATCGAATCTTTAACTGATAGCCACAGTTCTGACATATATAGAGCTCTTTGATGCCCAAAATTTTATGCCATAGAGTTCGATGTTGACGTTGTAAGTGTTGTGAATGGTCACACATAATCAACTACCTCCATATGCAGGTGGTTGATACTATACATATCACTTAGCTTTCTAAAATAAATTCAGGGCAAATCCGTAATAATTACTTATTAATAGATTTATCATAAATTAAACAATGATTTAGCATTGGTATTGGTTATGTTTTCGACTTCTTCAAGGGTAATTCCGCGCAATTCGGCGATGCGTTTTGCCACCAATTCTGTATAGGCTGGCTCATTGCGTTTACCGCGATTCGGTGTTGGTGCCAAGTATGGGCAATCTGTCTCTAGAATGACGTAATCCATATCAAGATGTGGGATTACCTTGTCCATCCCTGAGTTCTTAAAGGTCGAAACACCGCCTAAACCTAAGTGAAAACCTAACGCATTGATTGCTTGAGCTTCCTCTAAGCTGCTACCAAAACAGTGGAACACTCCGCGTAAGCTGCCATCTTGTTCTGTTCGAAGTAGGGCAAGTGTCTCTTCAATAGAATCACGAGTGTGGATCACCACAGGTAGATCGAGCTCTTTTGCCCACTGCAGTTGGGTCACGAAGGCCATCTCTTGTTCAGCCTTGAAGGTTTTATCCCAGTACAAGTCGATACCAATCTCACCCACGGCGATAAAGTCATGCTTATCAAACCAAGCTCGAATGGTTTTCAGGGTTTGCTCGATATTCGCATCCACATAACAAGGGTGTAAGCCCATCATTGAACGGCACACATCAGGAAACTGAGCTTCCGTCGCTAACATTGGCTCGATAGATTCTAAATCGATGTTCGGTAATAGAATGGTATCAATACCTTGAGCTTTTGCGCGATGCACCACTTGTTCACGGTCTTCATCGAATTCGCTAGCGTAAATATGAGCATGGGTGTCGATCATTGTTTTGTCCTGAAAGCGGTCTTTACTGAATTGTCATGAGTATACGGCAGTGTGAGGAGAAGGTCATTTTTTGCCATTTCTCCCTGTTTTTGAGTGGGTTTTATATTTTACTGCTAGCGTCCTGAGCCATCAGTGATATGCTTTTGCCTGTATTTAGCACTTTTCATATCTAAGTATTTCGGTACTTAGACTAGGCAAGGAGAATCTAGTGTCTGTTTCAATTCAAGGTCAATTCCCAGGTCGCCGTATGCGCCGTATGCGTAAGCACGACTTTAGCCGTCGCCTAATGGCAGAAAATCAATTGTCTGTGGATGATCTAATCTACCCAATGTTTATCCTAATGGGTAAAGACCGCCGCGAGCCTGTCGAGTCAATGCCAGGTGTTGAACGCTTGTCGATCGATTACATGCTCGAGGAAGCAGATTACCTGTCAAAACTGGGTGTTCCTGCGATTGCTCTATTTCCAGTCGTGAACCAAGACGCTAAAAGTTTATGCGCAGCTGAAGCTCATAACTCAGAAGGTTTGGTGCAGCGCGCTGTACGTTTACTAAAAGAGCATGTGCCAAACATTGGCGTTATTACTGACGTAGCACTAGACCCGTTCACCACTCACGGCCAAGACGGCATCATCGATGAAGATGGTTACGTGATGAATGACGAGACGACTGAAGTGTTGATCAAGCAAGCATTATCACACGCTGAAGCAGGTGCTGACGTGGTTGCACCGTCAGATATGATGGATGGTCGCATTGGTAAGATCCGTGAAGCGTTAGAAGAAGCAGGTCATATTCATACCCAAATCATGGCTTACTCGGCGAAATATGCATCGTGCTACTACGGTCCATTCCGTGATGCCGTCGGCAGTGCTTCGAACCTGAAAGGTGGTAACAAGAAGAACTACCAAATGGATCCTGCGAACAGTGATGAAGCGATTCACGAAGTTGCGATGGATCTTAATGAAGGTGCCGACATGGTGATGGTTAAGCCTGGCATGCCTTACCTAGATATCGTGCGCCGTGTGAAGCATGAACTTCAAGCGCCGACATTTGCCTACCAAGTGTCTGGTGAGTATGCGATGCACAAAGCAGCGATCCAAAACGGTTGGCTTAAAGAGCGTGAAACCGTCATGGAATCACTGCTGTGCTTTAAGCGCGCTGGTGCTGATGGCATTCTTACTTACTTCGCTAAAGATGTGGCTGAATGGCTTGCAGAAGACAATGCACAAGCCGCAGAGCACTTAAAAGAAAAGTAATCGGTAGAGTTCACTTAAGTGATCAGTAAAGGGTTGGCCATTGTGCCAGCCCTTTCGTTTATAAGGATGAATAAGATGTCAGTTGTCGTACGTGAAGGTTCTTTAGAAGAAGTGGTGTCTGTGGTTGAGCAGATCTCTGAGTTCGCTAAAAAAGAGAGTGTCGCTTCTCTATCAGAGCGACTGGCAGGGAAAAAGAACCTTATCTTAGTGGCTGAAGAAGCTGGCGTGTTGCTTGGCTTTAAGATCGGCTATGAATTGGAGCAAGATACTTTTTACAGCTGGTTTGGTGGCGTGTCACCGCTCGCGAGGAATAAAGGCGTTGCACAGGTGCAATTAGACGCTCAAGAACAGTGGGTTAAAGAGCAGGGTTACAAGCAGTTAAAGGTTAAGTCTCGTAACCAGTTCCCTGCAATGTTGCGCCTGTTATTGAGAAACGGTTACCTAATCGAAAAATTTGAAGAAAAAGAAGACATTAATGACCATAGAATCCATTTTTTGAAGCAAATTTAAGCACTGTTGTTAACGGCTCATAAATTAAATGAGATTTATTATCATTTAAGTGTTGACTATTAAATGAGAATCATTATTATTAACTTCGTCTTAGGGAATGAGGAAATGTTCACAAGGATGTTAAGTACTCAAGTATCTACTTGGTTACCCAACAGAATTCTCGCGAACTTGTACTAAGTTCTTTTTGACACGACATTGCTCACATTGCTTCCAGTGTAATTTATAGCTTTTAGGTAAAGCTGTGGTATTCAATTTGAATGGCTTTACCGGTTTTTGCTAGGCGACATCTTCGGGTGTCGCTTTTTTTATACCTACCATTTCAACAAGATGCATATTTAGTGGCACGTATTTTTATGAATAAAACGCCATCAGCATTCTTTTCCACAACGCAAGATCGAGAAAAGATCGTTGATCATCTGTTCGATCTGTAAAATTATTCTTTATTTTCAATTATTTATTGGTGTTTTCTGAGTTGTTCACCTTAGTTCTCTACAGGGTGGATAAATAATATAAACAGAGTTATCCACAGAACGCTTGCGTCTAAGAACAAAAAATAACAACAAATCGATTATAACGAACACAACCGAGTGAACGGATACAGATCGACAACGTGGAATCCAACCAACAGACGTGGCATTCTTAACAGATAATTTCTGTACTTACTGGATACACAAACATTATGGCTCGTATTCCTGATAATCCATTGATTCTGATCGATGGCTCTTCTTACCTATATCGCGCGTTCCATGCTTACCCTGGCACAATGAGCAATGGTGATATCCCAACTAACGCTGTTTACGGTGTAGTTAACATGCTGCGCAGCATGATGCGTCAATTTGCTTCTGATCGTATTGCGGTAATTTTTGATGCGAAAGGAAAGACGTTCCGTGATGACATGTACCCAGAGTACAAGGCAAATCGTCCACCTATGCCTGATGATCTTCGTTGCCAGATTGAGCCTTTGCACAATGTGATTCGTGCAATGGGTTTGCCACTTATCTCTATTCCCGGCGTTGAAGCGGATGACGTGATCGGTACGCTTGCTTCTCAAGCTTCTGCGATGGGTATGCCTGTGCTTATTAGTACTGGCGATAAAGATATGGCCCAGCTTGTCGATGACAACGTTACTCTGATCAACACCATGACCAACGTGGTAATGGATCGTGAAGGCGTGATTGAGAAATTTGGCATTCCGCCAGAGTTGATTATCGACTACCTTGCGCTGATGGGCGATAAAGTCGATAACATCCCAGGTGTTCCGGGTGTCGGTGACAAGACAGCGACTGCTCTGCTGCAAGGCATTGGTAGCATCGAAAAGCTGTATCAAAACCTGGATGATATTGCCGCTCTTGGCTTCCGTGGTTCAAAAACCATGGCTAAGAAGCTGATTGATAATAAAGACAACGCTGAGATGTCTTACGAGCTTGCAACGATTAAACTGGACGTCGAGTTAGAAGAGACACCGGAGTCGCTTGTAAAAGCACAACCAAACACGGATGAGCTGATTAAACTATACGGTCAACTGGTCTTCAAGTCTTGGTTGAACGAGCTACTTGAAGGTGGCAATGGTGTGGTTGAGGCGGATGAAAAGTCGGGCGCAGTGCGTAGCAATACGGCATCAACCACTTCTACCGTAGAAATGAACACCTCTGCCGTGACGATTGATCGCAGCAACTACGAAACTATCCTCGATGAAGCGTCATTCAATGTTTGGCTAGAGAAACTGAAAGCGGCTGAAGTGTTTGCTTTCGATACTGAGACAGACAACCTAGATTACATGGTGGCGAACCTCGTTGGCCTGTCATTCGCGACTGAAGAAGGCGTTGCCGCTTACGTGCCGGTTGCTCATGATTACCTAGATGCACCGCAGCAGTTGGATCGTGATTGGGTACTTGAACAGCTTAAGCCGATTCTTGAAGATGATGCACAAGCGAAAGTAGGTCAGAACCTGAAGTACGATATGAGTGTGCTAGCGCGCTACGGTATCGAGATGAAAGGCATCAAACACGACACCATGTTGGCGTCTTACGTTTTCAATAGCGTAGGTGGCAAGCATGATATGGACAGCCTAGCGCTGCGTTTCCTTCAGCACAGCTGCATCTCATTTGAGCAAATCGCAGGTAAAGGTAAGAAACAGCTTACTTTCAACCAGATTGAGCTGGGTGAAGCGTCTCCATACGCAGCAGAAGATGCTGACGTGACACTACGTCTTCATAACCGTTTGATGGAAAACATTGAACAAGATGAAAAGCTAAAAGCCATCTATGAAGAAATCGAAGTACCACTGATCCCTGTAATGTCTCGCATTGAACGTACTGGCGTATTCATCGATGACATGCTGCTAGGCGCTCAATCGCAAGAGATTGCGGTTCGTCTGGATGAGTTAGAGCAGAAAGCTTACGAGATTGCAGAGCAAGAGTTCAACATGAACTCGCCAAAACAGCTGCAAGCGATCCTGTTTGAGAAAATGGGTCTGCCAGTTATCAAGAAAACGCCATCAGGTGCGCCTTCAACCAATGAAGAAGTGCTGCAAGAGTTGGCTCTTGATTACCCGCTACCTAAGCTGATCATTGAGTATCGTGGCCTTGCGAAACTAAAGTCGACCTACACAGATAAACTACCGAAGATGATCAACGCTGAAACGGGTCGTGTTCATACGTCTTATCACCAAGCGGTGACAGCAACCGGTCGTTTGTCTTCAACAGATCCAAACCTACAGAACATCCCAATTCGTAATGAAGAAGGCCGTCGTATCCGCCAAGCATTTGTTGCACAACATGGCTGGAAGATTCTAGCGGTCGATTACTCTCAAATTGAATTGCGTATCATGGCGCACCTTTCGGGTGATAAAGCGCTTCTGGAAGCATTCCAACAAGGCAAAGATATCCACGCGGCAACGGCGGCTGAGATCATTGGTGTTGATATTGAGAGTGTGACCACTGAACAACGTCGTCGTGCTAAAGCCGTTAACTTCGGTCTTATCTACGGTATGAGTGCCTTTGGCTTGGCTAAGCAACTGGGTATTCCTCGTGGTGAAGCACAACACTACATGGATACTTACTTCGAGCGTTACCCTGGCGTAATGCAGTATATGGAAGACACGCGCAGTGCAGCTTCAGAGCAAGGCTTCGTTGAAACCATTTACGGTCGTCGTCTGCACCTTCCTGAGATTCAATCTCGTAATGGCATGCGTCGTAAGGCTGCTGAACGCGCGGCGATCAACGCGCCAATGCAAGGCACAGCGGCTGACATCATTAAGAAAGCGATGTTGTTGGTGGATGAGTGGATTCAAGCGGAAGGCGATGGTCGTGTGAAACTGCTTATGCAGGTACACGATGAATTGGTGTTTGAAGTGGAAGAGTCATCTTTAGCCGAAATTGAAAGTAAAGTACAAGAATTGATGGAATCCGCTGCAGAACTAGAAGTGCCGCTTGTCGCGGAAGCTGGCCACGGTGACAACTGGGATCAAGCCCACTAATCAGTTTTTGACCTTAATAAGCAAATTAGTATGAGCCAGTGCACAAACACTGGCTTTTTTTTGTCTCAAATAAAGTTAAGTCGCAATAAGAATTTAGGTGTTTTAATAGAACATTCATGAAAAAAAACTACAAAAGTTGTTTTCATTTCTGAGCAATTGTTGTACATTAAATCTCGTAGGGTACAGAGGTAAGATGTTCTATCTTTCAGACCTTTTGTTTCACGTTATTGGATTAGGCTGATTCAGCCGCCCCAGTCAGTATTTGACTGGGGCGTTTTTTCTTGTGCGAAAGAAAAATATTTCCAACCTACCATTCCCCCGTAAAACCTCTCATTTTTAGCGCCTTTTATTACACTTTCTCAAGCACAGTGATAAACCCCTGATTTGCCTTAGATCTGGAATTCGATCAGCGTTTGGTAATTTAAATCCGTCTCTAAGTCGATTGTTTTATCACTTGAAATAACTTTTATTTTACAAGTTATCGATAAAGGATTGATGACTCACGCCTTATTTATCAGTGTATTGAGTCGGTGAATGCTCAATGTAATCCATGATTTTCTGTTGTTTCTCGGTGCTATATTTCAGTGCTTCGGCGGTGATCTGGATGGATTGCGCCATCGAAGAGATATTGTTGGTCGCTTTTACCAAGGTTTGCTGCATGGGTTTCAGGATAAGCAGATAGATAGCGGTCAAAGCGATAATAATCACACCGATAACGGCCGCCAGCGCAATGATGATCTTGGTCTGAATGTCATCCAACAGCACTTGGCTGGTTTGTTTAAAGGCGAGTCGAGATTGGTCTAAGGCCTGTGGCAGTTGATTGAGGGATGTCTTGGTGGAGCTCGCAAGCTTATTGATGCTTTCAATGGTTTGATTGAGGGCTTGTTGCTGGTCGTCGCTTAGATTGGGGTTGTTGACTATCGCCTGCAAAGATTGCGATATCACCTCAAGAGACTCACTCGCATCTTGGGCGTACTTTTCCATGCCATCTAGGTCTAATGTCATATCGACATTGATCAGTGGGGCTTGTTCTTGTTCTGCTTCAGAGGCAAACCCTGTCAGTGAGACCAACATAAGTGCAATGATGGCCAATGGTGTTTTCCACATGAGTATTCCTTTCTCATTGTTCTGATTATTTAGATGTGTCTTTTAGTATGGTTCACTTCTATTGGTTTTAGTGGCTAAATCCGATCTTTAACACTAAAAACTTAGGCTTAACTCACTAATTTTTGGGCAAAAAAATACCCCACCTATATAAGGAGGGGCATTGATAAGGCTAAATCACCTGTTGTAAGTGCTCTAACCTATAGCGATAAGTAGAGGAATTACTCTGAGTCGTTATGCTCTTCGTCCGCTAACTCATCAAGGATTTGATCAGCAAACGCTGGAGCAAACCACTCATCCATCTTGGCACGCAGTTGGTCAACGCCGATGCCCTTCATAGAAGAGAAGACATCAACCGCAACATCACCACCGAAAGATTTTGCATCGTTACGGATTTTCAGTAGCTGTGCTTTACGCGCACCACTTTTCAGTTTGTCTGCTTTTGTTAACAAAACCTGCACTGGGATACGGCTATCGATAGCCCAGTAGATCATTTGTTGGTCAAGGTCTTTCATTGGGTGACGGATATCCATCAATACCACTAAACCTTTCAGGCTTTCACGTCGTTGTAGGTATTCACCTAGCGACTTCTGCCATTTTTTCTTCATCTCAAGTGGTACTTGAGCAAAGCCATATCCAGGTAAATCGACGATATGACAACCGTCCGTTACCTTAAATAGGTTGATTAGCTGAGTTCGACCGGGTGTTTTACTGGTTTTCGCCAAGCTTTTTTGGTTTGTAACGCGATTTAGCGCGCTAGATTTACCAGCATTGGAGCGTCCTGCAAACGCAATTTCGATCCCTTCGTCTTCTGGTAAATGACGAATATCAGGTGCACTGGTAATGAAATGCGTGTTTTGATAATGAATTTTTACGCTCACTGTTAACTCCATCTCGACTTTGTGTAGTCGATTGATTACTTTTTTGTGAATTTGTGTAAAATAACCGTGCTCGGCATAAGGTCGCCTATTGTACCATGAGTGGCAACATAGAGTGGTACTGGAAGCTTGATAATTATAATGGAATGTCATGAAGAAATTAGCGCTAATTTTGAGTCTTTTAGCCAGCTGCTCAGTATGGGCTCAAGGTAGTATTGAAGCTGGTAAAGCCAAATCACAAACATGTGTTGCCTGCCACGGTGCTGACGGCAACAGTTTGATCACTCAGTACCCTAAGCTGGCCGGTCAACATGAGAAGTATCTAGAGAAGCAGTTAAAAGAGCTTAAGCTAGGTATGACAAGTGGTGGTAAGCAAGGTCGTTACGAACCTGTAATGGGTGCAATGGCGATGCCTTTATCTGAAGAAGATATGGCTGACCTAGCGGCATACTACGCCTCTCTACCTATCTCTAGTAACTCTACTCCTGAAAATGTAGTAGATGAAGGTAAGGTTCTTTACACTGCTGGTAACGCAGAACGCGGCGTAACGGCGTGTATTGCTTGTCATGGCCCACGTGGTAATGGTACCGAACTTTCTGGTTTCCCTAAGATTTCAGGTCAGCACGCAGATTACATCAAGGCTCAACTTGAAAAATTCCGCGATGGTGACCGTAATAACGACATGAATGCGATGATGCGTGATGTAGCTAAAAAGTTAACAGACGCTGATATTGATACCTTATCGAAGTACGTTGGTGGTTTACACTAATTTGTCGGTTTCTTGCTCTTAGCCAGAGTAAAGGAATGTACGTTCGAGCGAGATTGAAGAGACGCCCCGATCAGTCATGGTCGGGGCGTTTTCTTTTGTATTGGTTTTATTAATGCATTTTGTATTTATGTCTGATTTATCAATGTGTGATCGATTTGTGTACAAAAGTGTGAAGTCGCACTATTGTAGTCTTTTTGTAACACGGTAAAGTAATCGCCATCAGCTAGGAGCTGACTTAGGTATGGATGATCATCTAGTCTAACGGTATAGACAGAAACGGATCAGGCTAGGACAGCCCAGCAACAAGGTGTTAGAAAAGGATAGCCAAAACTCATCAGGACGATGAACAACAAACAAATTTGGCATGGAAAGCACCAATAACAAATGGAGATTTGTGTACCAAGTTGAGTATGCAAATTTTGGCCGATATAGGCAGATTTAGAGAGCGATAGGTTTTCCTATCGCTTTTTTTATTGATTTGATGAAAAAACACCCAATACCTCTCCACTATAAACTCAGTTTCTGGTATGTTTCGCATCCCTGTTTAAGGATGTGCTATGTATACTTGTCCCTTATGCCATCACCAAGGCGTGAATCACTATTTTGAAGACAAACGCAGAGCCTATCTGCAGTGTCAGCAATGTGAACTGGTATTTGTTAAACCTGAACAAAGGTTAGAAGCAAAAGAAGAAAAAGCACACTATGATCTCCATGAGAACGATCCTAGTGATGCAGGCTATCGCCGCTTTTTATCTCGCATCGCGGATCCACTAACAGACAAAATTTCATCTAACTCACAAGGGTTGGATTTTGGTTGTGGCCCAGGCCCTACGCTATCTATTATGTTAGAAGAAGCCGGACACACCATGGAGTTGTACGATATCTATTACCACCCAGAACCCTCTGTGTTGGAAAAAACGTATGACTTTATGACTGCCACGGAGGTGATAGAGCATCTTTATCACCCAGACAAAGTGTGGCTGCAATGGTTGAATTTAGTTAAACCCAAGGGCTGGATTGGTCTTATGACTAAACTAGTAATAGACGTAGACGCGTTTGCTGGTTGGCACTACAAGAATGACCCGACACATGTCGTCTTCTTTAGTCGTCAAACATTCCAGTTTTTGGCAGAGCGGGATAAGCTCGAACTAGAATTTTTTGGAAATGATGTAATTTTACTGAGGAAAGTGCAGTAATGGGTCGTAGTAAGAAATCAAGAAAGCCGGGAGCACTTGGCGCTCCGGAGCCTATGGTTACTCGTAACCGTAGTGAATCTGATGTTGAAGGTCGTGAACGTAAGCGTGTTAAAAAGCGTAAAGGCCTTAAGTCTGGCAGCCGTCACTCAGATGGTAGCGAAGCAAAACAGCGTAAAGCTGCACAAGCTCGTGACCCTCGTTTAGGCAGCAAGAAAAAAATTCCGCTGATCGTTGAACCAGCGAAGAAGCCGACGAAACAAGAGCGCAAGCTATCTAACGAACAAGAGTTAGAGATGCTTGAGAATGATGCTCAACTGAATACACTATTAGATCGTATCGAAAATGGTGAAAACCTAGGTGCAGGTCTACAGAAGTTCGTTGATGAGAAACTTGATCGTATCGAACACCTAATGGGCCGCTTGGGTCTGCTAGAGCCAGAAGACGATGAAGAAGAGATTTTCGAAGAAGCACCTGTTGTTTCTAAGAAGAAAGCAAGCTCTGATGAAGACTTGTTATCTCAATTCGAAGACTTCGATTTAGACAGCTTTAAAGGTTAAGAGCCAATGAATGTAACCTTATTAGCAATTGCTGGCGGAATAATCATTCTCGGCTTGGGCTCTTATGCAGGTTACCTTCTACTTCAAGTGAAGAAGCAGACGGAGTTGCAAAAGCAGCATCAAGCACTTGCCATTGAAAAACGTAACGCAAAGATTTACGAGAACGTGAATACTTTGTGTCTAGCGGGTATTCAAGGGCAGTGTGATTTACCTGAGATCAGTATCCGAGTGTGTATCATTATGGATAATGTTCAGGGTGATGAGCGTGTCGATTTTGATTCTGAATATCCTGCTCTTTCTGAGCTGTACCATATCGTAAAAGACATGGCTCGCGGAGAGGCAAGACAGGCACTGACCAAGAAAGAGCGCATGCAGCAGAATCTCACACGCCACAAGGCAGAGACTCGCTTGAATGATGCCGTCATCGAAGATTTGAAAAGGTTGCAAGAGAAGGTTAAACCTCTCAACAACCAAATCAACATTCAGATGATCTAGTCGCTAAGACTTTTAAACTAGAGGCTTGTTTAATACAGGGTGTTCTTGAGACACCTTATCTTTAGAGATAGTGTTAAATGAGCCTTCTTACCTTTTGCGTCTCGTTAATCCCGACGCTTTGTTAGTGATCAAGCTAGCAGTTCTGAGTTTTTGTCTAAAAAATTGATTTTGTCTTGAAACGACCTTATAGGTCGTGTGGCAAAATAACCCGTCTATATTTTAATGTATGTAAAATGATTTGAGAGACCTTAGGTTCTCGCGGATCTAAATTGGAATTACCGCTATGTCGAGCAAGCCAGTAACAACGAATCAGCAAATCGTTTGGGATCAAGAAATCTTAAACAAGTACAACTATTCGGGACCTCGTTACACTTCATACCCAACTGCGTTGGAGTTTCATGAAGCGTTTACCGTCGCTGATTACGACATGGCGTGTACGCAATACCCTGAGCGTCCACTCTCTCTTTACGTGCATATTCCGTTCTGTCACAAGCTTTGTTACTACTGCGGCTGTAACAAGGTCATTACCCGTCATTCGCACAAAGCGGATGAGTACCTAGATGTGATTGAACACGAAATTCGTCAACGCGCTTCTTTGCTGAATGGTCGCGAAGTGACGCAATTGCACTTCGGTGGCGGTACCCCGACATTCCTAACAAAAGTACAAATCACTCGTTTGATGATGATTCTGCGTGATGAGTTTAACTTCACGGCTGATGCTGAGATTAGTATCGAGGTTGACCCGCGTGAGATTGAGTTAGACGTACTCGACCACCTACGTAGCGAAGGCTTTAACCGCCTGAGTATTGGTGTTCAAGACTTCAATAAAGAAGTACAGAAGCTGGTTAACCGTGAGCAAGATGAAGAGTTCATCATTGCGATGGTTCAGCGTGCGAAAGAGCTAGGCTTCCGTTCAACCAACCTTGATTTGATCTACGGCCTACCAAAGCAGACTCAAGCTTTGTTCGCTGAAACATTGAAGCAAGTGCTAGAGATGAAACCAGGTCGTTTATCGGTATTTAACTACGCACACATGCCTCAGCTGTTTGCGGCGCAGCGTAAGATTAAAGACGAAGATCTACCTGAAGCGAAAGAGAAAATGGCTATCTTGCAAGATACCATCGAGACGCTAACGGGAGCGGGTTACCAGTTCATCGGAATGGATCACTTTGCACTACCTGAAGACGAGCTAGCGGTTGCACAGCGTGAAGGCATTCTGCATCGTAACTTCCAAGGCTACACGACCCAAGGTGAAGCTGACTTAATTGGTTTCGGTGTCTCTGCTATCTCTATGGTCGGTGATGCTTACGCTCAAAACCAAAAAGAGCTGAAGAAGTATTACGCTCAGGTGAATGACCTGCGTCATGCACTTTGGAAAGGTGTGGTATTAGACAGTGATGACCTAGTGCGTCGTGAGGTCATTAAACAGCTTATCTGTAACTTTAAGCTTGATAAAACCATGATCGAGTCTGAGTTTTCTGTAGACTTTAATGGTTACTTCAAAGAAGACTTAGGGCTACTGCAAACCTTCATCAATGATGAGTTGGTTGAAGTGGATGACAAAGAAATCCGCGTGACTTTGCGTGGCCGTTTGCTGATCCGTAACATCTGCATGTGTTTTGATAAATACCTACGTGCAAAGGCTCGCCAGCAGCAATTCTCTCGTGTGATTTAATTACACGTTCGAGAAACAAACATAAAAAATGCCAGCATCATGCTGGCATTTTTTTGTCTGTCTGTAAGTCAATTCTCTATCTACTTTACATCATGCTTTCTTTACTGCTTTGTCTTACGTTGCAGAGGTCGGTTGGCCATTGCTCAAAAGGAACCGGGCGACTGTATAAGAACCCCTGCGCCTGCGGGCATTTCAGCTGTTTGAGTAGATCCGCTTGTTGCTGAGTTTCTACACCTTCTGCGACTATGCTTACCTTGAAGCCCTTGGTGATATTAACGATTGCTGCAACGATAGAGCTGTCTAGGCTCTCCTTATCCAACTTGCTAACAAAGCTGCGATCGATTTTAAGGCAGTCAAATGGCAGCTTATGTAAGTACGCTAACGATGAATATCCTGTGCCAAAATCATCAATCGCAATGGAAACACCCAGTGCTTTTAAAGTCAGCATGTTGTCGATGATCATGGGGTCATTATCTACGATGCGCGATTCGGTGATCTCTAACGTAAGATTGTTAGCCGATAGCTTTGTCTCACTCAGTATGGATTGGACTCGATCAACAAAGCTACTTTCACTCAACTGGTCGACGGAGAGGTTAACGTGAATTGTAAAGTCTTTACCCCATTTTCCTGACGCGATCGCGATGGCGGTATCCCGACAAGATTTGTGCAGGATTT
This sequence comes from Vibrio sp. QJM3NY_35, assembly GCF_057785915.1. NCBI lineage: Bacteria > Pseudomonadati > Pseudomonadota > Gammaproteobacteria > Vibrionales > Vibrionaceae > Vibrio > Vibrio sp. QJM3NY_35. The sequence goes on from NZ_CM173507.1 coordinate 88,888, forward strand.
GCTGGCCGATGTCGTAAATAAGCCCAGTCTCTTCTGCAAGTGGGATGAAATCTAATGGTGAGGCGACGATACCATCGTCTGTTATCCAGCGTGCTAAGGCCTCCGCACCAATTGTTGAGCCAGATTCAAGGTCAATAATTGGCTGATAAAAAGGCTCGAACTGTTGCAGTTCGATGGCTTTGTTCATACGAGCGAGCATTTTAGTTCGGTGCCTAGAAGCTTTGCCCATCTCGGGGCTGTATACGCTGACACGAGTCTTATCTTGCTTTGCGTTGCTGAGTGCAATGCTGCTATTGCGTAGCCACAGCGTAATATCTTGCTCGTTAGAGACTCCTACGACTCCAATTGAAACATTAATGACAACATTTTCTGACTCCATAGCAAATGGAGACGCAAAGGTTTGAAGTAAGCGGTTGGTCAGTAATTGAATATCGTCATCTTGGGTGACATTAGGGGCATAGATTGCAAATTCGTCGCCACCAGTGCGGGCTAATAGGTATTCACTAGGCAGTGTGCCTCTTAGGCGTGCTGCCGCGATGATAAGCAGTTGGTCACCATTGTAATGACCTAAGCTGTCATTAATGTCGCGAAAGCGATCAATACCCACTAAATACAGAGTGCCTTTTTCGATATCGCCATTTGTCTTAGCGGCCTCAATAAAGCCTTCACGGCTGTATAGTTTGGTTAGCGAGTCATAGGTAAGCTGAGCTTGTAATTGCTGGAATGAAGCTTTTAAATTGTTGGCCATCTCATTAAAGGCTTCTACCAACAGGCTGGTTTCGTAGATGTTATTGCCAGATTTTGGCATGCCGCTGTCCCAGTCGCCGTTCGCGAGACGTTTGGCGGCATCTGCTGTGGAGGTGATGGGTTGGGTAACTCGATTAAAGGCGATCAATCCTGCGATAATACCGATACAGCTGAGAAGCAGTCCAAGTAGCCAGCTATTTCTTTGGTTTTTAGGTAAATCACCAAGCAGGTTGGTTTCAGGGATCGACATACCAATAAACCAATTGATGCCGTGATCATCTTGATAAGGCGTGATCTGATTGAAGTATTGTTCACCATCAAGAGTAAATTTGAAACGTTGCACGCCCATATTTTCAATCAAATGAAATTGGTCAACGTAACTGGCGCTCTCTTTTATGATGGAGTTAGCACTTTCTGTTGCTAATAAGCGCTGACCTTTATGAGTTTTACCGGTTCCCCAAGAGACAACGCTGCCCCCACCAGAGTGCGCCACCAAGCGCTGCTGTTGGTCAATAATATAGACAGAGGCATCGGTTTCGGCTTTTAGGTTTCTTAAGAAGGCGTTGAAAGTGTTGATCTTGATGTCACTGACAATCACGGCTTTAAATTCGTTGTCGTCATAGATAGGTGCTAGGGCTGAAAGCGTGATCTCTTGGCGTTCATCAGCGTTGGCGTAAATGGGCGACCAAGAAGCTGTTTTTTGATTAACAACAGGCGTGTACCAAGGACGAATTCTCGGATCGTATCCCGAAATGACGGAGCGAATGTCTTCACTAATCGTGCTGCCGCGATAAATGACAAGTTGATCTTGGGTTCGGTCATCTTGCACCATCAAGGTATAACCATTGTTGGCTTCTTGACGAAAGCCAACGTAGTTACCGTCTTCAGAGCCAAAGCCGATCACATCCAGTTGAGGAACGGCCTGAAAATGCGTAGAGAACTTATAAAGAATATAGTCTTGAACTCTGCTGAGGTTCCCCGATTGATAAAGGTGGTGGTAACCGATGTTGTGGCTCAGCGAGAGGTTGGCGTGAAACGGTTTTTCTAAAAACTCAGAAAGACTTTTATGAACGTTGTCTGTGAGTGATGTTAGTTGTCGCGCACTAAGATCACTCACCATTTCTTTGTAGCTTTGCTTTTGAGTAAAAACCATTACGCTCATAGTGAATAGAAAAATCATCACGAATGGCAGAACCACAGCGGTTCTTAATGTAATTTTTGTTTTCAAAGACATCGTCGCTACAACTTTAGTGAATGGCATACCTTAATTGTACCGACACTACTCAAACCAAGCGACTCTTTTTTGGGTTAAAAAGTCGCTGCATCGAAAGTCATATCAGGTCAGTACAGTTCTTTGAGTTTACGGGTTAGGGTGTTTCTGCCCCAACCTAAAACCTTAGCTGCATCTTGTTTATGACCATTGGTATGGTTGAGTGCAGCCTCGAGCAGTATACGTTCAAACTCTGGTAGAGCGTAAGTGAGCAGCTCTTTTTCTCCTGAATCAAGCGCACATTTCGCCCAATTCGCGAGCAGTTGCTGCCAGTTATCCCCTGAACCTGAAGTGGTCACGACTTTTTCTTCCAACAATTCCGGTGGTAGATCGGAAGGCAGTATCTCGCTGCCGCTAGCCATCACCGTTAACCAACGACAAATATTCTCAAGCTGACGTACGTTACCAGGCCAATTCAGTTGGTTGAGCTTTAGAATCGTTTCTGGATGCAGTGTCTTCACTTCAACGCCTAACTCTTCTGCAGCTGAGGCTAAAAAGTGGTGAGTCAGCTTTTCAATGTCCTGTTTACGTTCGCGTAGTGCTGGAATATGAATTCGAATGACGTTAAGTCGATGGAAAAGGTCTTCACGGAAGTCGCCTTCATGCACTAAGCGCTCAAGATCTTGGTGGGTTGCGGCAACGATACGAACGTCAACCTTAACCGCAGAGTGTCCACCCACACGATAAAATTGGCCATCAGAAAGTACACGTAGCAAGCGAGTCTGAATATCGAGTGGCATGTCGCCGATTTCATCAAGAAAAAGCGTGCCGCCGTTGGCTTGCTCAAAGCGTCCTTGGCGAACGCTGTTAGCACCGGTAAAGGCACCTTTTTCGTGGCCAAACAGTTCAGACTCGATCAGATCTTTGGGGATTGCTGCCATGTTCAAGGCAATGAAGGGCTTCTTAGCTCTTGGGCTGTGACGATGCAGAGCGTGAGCGACCAATTCTTTACCGGTACCCGATTCACCATTGATCAGCACGGATATGGATGAGCGAGACAAACGGCCAATCGCTCGGAAAACCTCCTGCATTGCCGGTGCTTCACCGATGATTTCTGGTGCGTTGGCGTCTTCAGCAACTTCACTGGCTTGCTCGCGCTTCTGTTCTTGGCTGTGTGCGATTGCTCGTTCGACTAGAGTCAGTGTCTCATCAATATCGAACGGCTTTGGTAGATATTCAAAGGCGCCTTTTTGATAAGCATTCACCGCCGCATCAAGGTCTGAGTGCGCGGTCATAATGATCACGGGCAGGTCGGGAGAGCGCTGGTGAACTTGGTGTAACAGCTCAATCCCATCAATGCCGGGCATGCGAATATCAGACACCAAAACGTCTGGCGTTTCTCGTTCAAGCGCAAGTAACACGCTCTCAGCATCAGCAAATGTTTCGCACTTTATATCCGCAGATGAAAGTGTTTTCTCTACTACCCAGCGGATAGAGCTGTCGTCATCGACGACCCAAACGTATCCCTTACTCATAATTCAATTCCTTTGCAGCCAAATCTATTGTGATAATCATTGTTGTTTTTATGATGTCTTAATCTTTGTGTTACCGAGCTAAGCCTTTCATCTCGCTGTCCAATAGTGAGGTTCTTGTGACCTAAATCGGTAGATAAATCGTGAATGTGGTGTTGCCTGGCCAGCTTTCAACATCAATTTTCCCATTGTGTTGATCGATCAGGTTTTGAGAAATCGATAGCCCCAGCCCTGTTCCACCTTCTCGTCCGCTGACCATTGGGTAAAACAAGGTGTCTTTTAAATCATCGGGGATGCCCGGACCGTTATCGCTAATCTCAATACGAGCCGCGAGTTTGTGTCGCTGCCCGTGAATATTTGCTTGATGCACCGTTCTGGTGCGAATGGTGATTTTTCCAGAATCCTGAGTCTTTAGAATCTGCGCTGCGTTGCTCACGATATTGAGCATCGCTTGTTCAACCTGTGCCGAATCCATCAAGATGTCCGGCAGGCTAGGGTCGTAATCCCTTTCGATGGCGAGCGTTGAGCCCGATTCAAGTTCTACGAGCTGCCTGACTTTCTCAAGTATCTGGTGAAGGTTCTCTTCTGATTTAGTCCCCGGCTTTTGTGGGCCAAGTAGGCGGTCGACCAGAGCACGCAAGCGGTCGGCTTGCTCAATAATGATCTGGGTGTATTCATTCAGCGACTGATCGGGAAGCATCTTTCCAAGTAATTGCGCTGCCCCTCTTAAGCCACCTAAAGGGTTCTTTATTTCATGAGCTAAACCGCGCACTAACAGCTTCGCCGCTTGTTGTTGCGCATGTTGGTTTAACTCTTGGCTAAGGCGCCTTTGCTGGTCTATCTTGCGCATCTCTACGAGCAACAGGGTTTCACGCTGCCAGGTAATTGGACTAACCGTCACCTCAAGCATCAGCGGGCGGTTGTCGACGACAAAGGTAACGTCACTGTCGGTAATGCTCTGGCCACTTTGTAGCGGTTGAGTCAGAAGTGCCAAATCAAGTGAAGCGTGTTGGATAAGTTGGCTCAGTGGATGATCAACGATGCGTCGTGCGCTCTGTGAAAAGAGCTGCTCAGCCGCCGGATTGGCGTATCGGACATACAGTTGCTCATCGAGCATCAATGTCGAAGTCACCATATTGTCGAGAATGGCGCTGGAAAGATGATGTGTATCTATGCTGTCGCTTTTGGCTGATCGATTCACTATTTCGTCCTTGAACTGGTGTTTTTCTCACTGCACCAAATTGGTGCGTAGCTAAGTTCAAGTATGGCGCATATCAACCAGAAGCTAAAGATAATTCATTAGAGTTGCTGAAAGCTGCTTCGATTAGGTGAAAAGTAGAGTTTATTTGGTCTCTTTTAACACATTGGCCTACTTGAGCGTCGCTCGATGTAAATACACGGTGACTGGACTAGTAGATGCAATAAGCTTGCCGCTTCTATGTGCTTGAATTGCAATGGTGTGAGTACCTCGATCGATACCTTTTAATTCCCAAATAGGTTGGGTCTGTGGGGCGCCATATCGACGGCCATCGAGCATCAATTGTAATTGCTCCCCGATACCAAGTTTTCGGTTGAGCTCTATCTGAATCGGGATTAAGCCGCGATTACTACGAATGGTTTGATCATGAACTGGAGTCAACATGGTGAGGGCTAATTGAGTGGGAACCTCGCGCTCTGTGGTTTCGGTTTCTGCCTGGGTTTTAGCTGGCGTTTTAGTTGTAGAGGAAGTAGCGGCGTCAACCGGAGTCGAGGCCTCAAATTTAGGGGCGGGTGCTGAAGCTTGCACATCTGGCAGGCGAAGAGCCTCGGCATCTTGAGCGTTAGGGTTATCACTAAAGTGGAGCACGCCATCTTCATCTACCCAGGTATACACCGTTTGAGCAGAGCACGAGAGCGTGACTGTTAACCCGATCAGGAACAGTATGTTTTTCATATCTTTAGCCTCTTTTCACCGCTAGGTGATTTCACGTTTGGCGTTGGTTTTGTTATCGGTTTTTTTGAATTTAGCGCGACAGCCTCTGAGGGCTTTTGTCTAAGGTATGTTACGAGGAGGGGAGCGTCGGGAGAATATAAAAAAGGCCCGCCTGCGAGGCGAGCCTAATATTTAGTCAGCGATTCTTACAAGGTTGCAGTAAGAAATAGCTTATCTCTACAGGAGATTAAACTGAGTAGTACAGTTCAAACTCAAGTGGGTGTGTAGCCATGTTCACGCGTTGTACGTCGTCAGATTTCAGAGTGATGTAAGAATCGATGAAATCGTCAGAGAATACGCCGCCAGCTGTTAGGAACTCACGGTCTTCGCTAAGCGCTGCTAGAGCTTCTTGTAGAGATTCTGCAACTGTTGGGATTTCAGCTGCTTCTTCTGCAGGAAGGTCGTATAGATCTTTATCCATAGCTTCGCCTGGGTGAATCTTGTTCTTGATACCGTCAAGGCCAGCCATAAGCATTGCTGAGTAGCATAGGTATGGGTTAGCTGCTGGGTCACCAAAACGTAGCTCGATACGACGTGCTTTAGGGCTTGGTACTACTGGGATACGGATAGAAGCAGAACGGTTACGTGCTGAGTAAGCAAGCATTACAGGTGCTTCGAAACCAGGTACAAGACGCTTGTACGAGTTAGTTGATGGGTTAGCAAACGCGTTGATTGCACGAGCGTGCTTGATTACACCACCGATGTAGTAAAGAGCCATTTCAGATAGGCCGCCGTACTTATCACCAGCAAACAGGTTAACGCCGTCTTTTGCTAGAGATTGGTGAACGTGCATACCAGAACCGTTATCACCAACTAGTGGCTTAGGCATGAATGTCGCTGTTTTACCAAATGCGTGAGCAACGTTGTGTACAACGTACTTGTAGATTTGAGTTTCATCAGCTTTCGCTGTTAGCGTGTTGAAGCGAGTTGCGATTTCGTTTTGACCCGCAGTTGCTACTTCGTGGTGGTGAGCTTCAACAACTAGGCCCATCTCTTCCATTACTAGACACATTGCTGAACGGATGTCTTGAGATGAATCTACTGGAGCTACTGGGAAGTAACCGCCTTTAACGCCAGGACGGTGACCTTTGTTACCGCCTTCGATGTCAGAACCTGTGTTCCAAGCTGCTTCTACGTCATCAATCTTGAAGAAAGAACCGGACATGTCGTTTGAGAACTTAACGTCATCAAATAGGAAGAATTCTGGCTCTGGACCAACTAGAACTGTGTCTGCGATACCTGTAGAACGTAGGTACTCTTCAGAACGTTTAGCGATAGAACGTGGGTCACGGTCGTAGCCTTGCATTGTTGCAGGCTCAAGGATGTCACAACGGATGTTTAGCGTTGCGTCTTCTGTGAATGGGTCCAGTACAGCAGATGCTGCGTCTGGCATCATTACCATGTCAGATTCGTTAATGCCTTTCCAACCAGCTACTGAAGAGCCGTCAAACATTTTGCCTTCTTCGAAGAAGTCTGCATCAACTTGGTGAGAAGGAATAGAGATATGCTGCTCTTTACCTTTTGTATCAGTAAAACGTAAGTCGATAAATTTAACTTCGTTCTCTTGGATCAGGGATAGTACATTTTCTACTGACATCTTGGATAACCTCCAGTGTTATTAATTCGGTATTAGCTCGATTCGGTTGAAACTAGCATTGATTAATGTCTATAAGTGCATTAATCGATGCTGATTTATCTATAGCCAAAAACGTGCCAAAAAAATTATTCCATTAATTTCAATGATTTACTTGTTTTTCGATTTTACTTAATCTGGTTTCTGCACCAAAATGATCTCTAGATGCACCTTGTTGGTGCAACCGTTTGTCTGTGCACCAATGTGAGACATAAGCGAGCACCATTCAGCAATGAATTGCCTAAGTTGTCAATCCACTTTTGTTATTTTGCGGGAGATTTGGCTCGCCACTCGCAGGTGATACTTTTTTAGAGTCCTACGAATTTGGCTGCTCAACACTGTACTGAATCAAAGTTAAGCGGATATGAATCGCTAATAAAGAAAAAAGCCTTGGTTCAGATCACATATTTCTGGGTTTTTGTCTAGAATCTGGTATATTATTGACCGTTTTTTAAATCAAGCTAGCGGTTATTATCCAAACTTTTGAGATAAGTGACGGCTACTTTTATGAGTGAATCGAGAATCCATGTCTACTCCACAGATTGATAAGTTAAGAAATATCGCGATCATCGCGCACGTTGACCACGGTAAAACGACTTTGGTTGATAAACTGCTACAACAGTCAGGCACTCTTGAGTCTCGTGGTGAAGCTGAAGAGCGTGTCATGGATTCGAATGACATCGAAAAAGAGCGTGGCATTACAATCCTTGCTAAGAACACAGCAATCAACTGGAATGATTACCGTATCAACATCGTAGATACTCCGGGACACGCGGACTTCGGTGGTGAAGTTGAGCGTATCATGTCTATGGTTGACTCTGTTCTGCTTATCGTTGACGCAGTTGACGGCCCAATGCCTCAAACTCGTTTCGTAACGCAAAAAGCATTCGCACACGGTCTTAAGCCAATCGTTGTAATCAACAAGATTGACCGCCCAGGCGCTCGTCCTGATTGGGTTATGGATCAAGTATTCGACCTTTTCGACAACCTAGGTGCTACTGATGAGCAACTAGACTTCACAGTTGTTTACGCTTCAGCTCTAAACGGTTGGGCAACAATGACTGAAGGCGAAACTGGCGAGAACATGGAACCATTGTTCCAAGCTGTTGTTGATACAGTAGACGCGCCTGCAGTTGACCTTGACGGTCCACTACAAATGCAAATTTCGCAACTTGATTACAGCTCTTACGTGGGTGTTATCGGTGTTGCTCGTGTTACTCGTGGTTCTGTTAAACCAAACCAACAAGTAACTATCGTAAATGCAGAAGGCAAAAAACGTAACGGTAAAGTAGGTACAGTTCTTGGTTACCTAGGTCTTGACCGTCACGAAGTTGAGCAAGCTAACGCTGGCGACATCATTGCAATCACTGGTCTTGGTGAGCTGAAAATTTCAGACACTATCTGTGACGTAAACAATGTTGAAGCAATGACTCCGCTTTCTGTTGATGAACCAACAGTAACAATGACGTTCCAAGTAAACACTTCTCCGTTCGCGGGTAAAGAAGGTAAGTTCGTTACTTCTCGTAACATCCTTGAGCGTCTAGAGAAAGAACTAGTACACAACGTTGCACTACGTGTTGAAGAAACTGATAACCCAGATCGTTTCCGTGTTTCAGGTCGTGGTGAGCTTCACCTATCTATCCTGATCGAAAACATGCGTCGTGAAGGCTTCGAGCTAGCTGTATCTCGTCCAGAAGTTATCATCAAGAAAGACGAAGATGGCAACCTAACTGAACCGTTTGAAACTGTGACTATCGACGTGCTTGAAGAGCACCAAGGTGGCATCATGGAAAACATCGGTCTACGTAAAGGTGAGCTAACTGATATGTCTCCAGATGGCAAAGGCCGTGTTCGCATGGACTTCATGATGCCTTCTCGTGGTCTTATCGGTTTCCAAACTGAGTTCCTAACTCTAACGTCTGGTTCTGGTCTTCTTTACCACTCATTTGATCACTACGGTCCTCACAAAGGCGGCGTAATCGGTCAACGTAACAACGGTGTTCTAATCTCGAACGCAACTGGTAAAGCTCTGACTTACGCACTATTCAACCTACAAGAACGTGGTCGTCTATTTGCTGAGCACGCAGACGAAGTATACGAAGGTCAAATCATCGGTATTCATAACCGTTCAAACGACCTAACAGTAAACTGTCTGAAAGGTAAGCAGCTAACGAACGTTCGTGCATCTGGTACTGATGAAGCACAGGTTCTTTCGCCACCTATCCGTCACACTCTAGAGCAAGCTCTTGAGTTCATCGACGAAGACGAACTAGTAGAAGTAACGCCTGTAAGCATTCGTATCCGTAAGAAGCTTCTTACTGAAAACGAACGCAAGCGTGCAGCACGTCCAGCTAAGGCTTAATTGCCAGCTGACTAGCTTCTAGCTAACAAGCAATACGTTTTAGAATAAGTAAGAAAGCCCCGAGTAGCCTAGCTGCTCGGGGCTTTTGTTTTTTAGTTTGTTTAGATTCGAGATACGAAGAGCGTGTTCCATATCTACTCATCGAATCGTCATTCCAGAATCGAGGGGCGAGATATCTGGAATCTAGTTTTTGATTCCTAGGTGACTTTCAACGAACTGCACTCGTTCAGCGACCGACATAAACGGCACTTCAACAACCTCATAACCAAGTTCTTGATAGACCGTTACTAACGCGTGGTGAATCTCTAGCGCCTCCTCAAACGGATAAGGTCTCACATCATCTTGTACATAAATTGAAGCTTCAGGGCGACAGAACAAGGCTTGTGAGTGATAACCTTGGCTTGCTTCTAGATAGGTCGCATCTATCTCTAGATTAGCCTGAGTTAAGTAACCACAGATATCTGGAATGGCGCGATCGAGAAAGGCGACTGGATGCTGACTGGCTTGGTCTTTTTGTTCGCTCATGACGGTTAAACATAGGCGAGCAAACCCCGGAAGGTCTAACCAAGGTAATATACCGTTCTCAAGTTGGCTCTGCTGTTCGATTAACTGGCGAGAGGACTCAGCGAAGGTAGGATAACCCGCATCGCCCAAGGCATTGATCAATTTGGTTTTTCCGGCGCCAGGGCCGCCAGTAATAATGATTGGGTTCATACGAGCTTATCTTTATTTGTGCCTACGGGCGTTATTTCTGGTTTAGTTGAGCAAGGAATTTATCCGATTCTGCGATCGCAGCATTCATCTGTTGGATCGCGTAGGCGATGTCTTTTTCTAAGCTCATAAACTCGCCCTGCAGTGAACCGACAGCGCTCGCATTGAGGTTATGTTTTAAGTAAAGCGTGTTGTCGCGAAGGGTATTGAGCACGGGGTCCATTTTCTTCTCGGCGCGCTTCATTGCTGACAGCATCGTTTGGTAAGACGATTTAGTTTCACGAAGCTTTTGCTCGCTCGAGCGGCGCAGTGAATCACTGCTGTAGAGGTCTAACTCACCCTGCCACTCTTCAAATAGCGCATCCGACACATCTTCAATCGCAGCAATGCGGTCACTGACATTTTGCGCAGCTTTCTCGCTGTCTTGGTATTTATCGTTGATTTGGTTGTACATGTCTTCAAGGTCGCCGCCACTGAAGTTAGTCAGGCTGCTGAGTGCTTCAAGTGCGCTGGTAAACTCTTCCTGAGCATCCTGCTGTGACTCTTTAGCGTCTTCCACTCTATCGACCATAATGTCACGCTTGTGGTAACCCACTTGCTCCATTGCGGAGTAATAAGCTGACTGGCATCCAGTAAGAGTAAAAATAGAGAGGACTATAACTATTAAATAAGGCATCCTAGTTTCCTATAGTTAAATAAAGGAATATTAATTAGGACTATGAACGAGTTACAAGGGAGTTACAAGTTGAAGATAAAAAAGGTCGCCACACTCAGTATTCAGTTTTATCGCTATCTTTTGGCGCGAATGACGCACGATAGAGTCAATGTGAATGCGGGTTACTTGGCGTACATTACTTTGCTCTCGATCGTACCGATGCTGACGGTTCTGCTCTCTATCTTGTCGTCATTCTCCATCTTTGCTGATGTTGGTATCGTGATTCAAAACTTCGTTATTACCAACTTTGTTCCCGCGTCTGGGGATGCCGTACACGGTGCGTTGTTAGAGTTCGTTGCCAATACCGGAAAAATGACGGCGGTCGGTAGTGTGTTCTTATTCATTGCAGCGCTGATGCTGATCTCGAATATTGATAAGAACTTAAACTACATCTGGCGTGTCGATGAGAAGCGACGTGCGGTGCTGTCTTTTTCTATGTACTGGATGGTGCTTACGCTAGGACCTATCTTAGTCGGGGCGAGTATTGCTGCTACTTCTTATGTGACATCATTGAGCTTGCTGCAAAACGAGGTGGTGTCTGGCGCCTTTAATACCGTGATTCGCAAACTTCCTTTGATTCTCTCTTTCTTTGCGTTTTTCGGTCTGTATCTGTTGGTTCCCAACAAAAAGATACACTTTTCTCATGCGGCTGCAGGTTCTCTAGTGGCGGCTCTGTTGTTCGAACTCAGTAAGAAAGGTTTCGCGGCTTACATAACTCAATTCCCTTCTTACCAGTTGATTTATGGCGCATTAGCGGCAATACCAATTCTTTTTGTATGGGTTTATTTGTGCTGGTTGATTGTGTTGGTGGGTGCTGAGGTGACCGCTGCATTGGGTGAGCAGGAACAGTGGAGTGACTCGAAAGAAATGGTACACTCGTCGGATAAAGACAAAATCACAGAGCAAGGAAACAACAGTGATAGCACTGATCCAGAGAGTAAGTGAAGCTGCCGTCCGTGTTGATGGCGAAGTAGTTGGTGAGATTGAGCAAGGCTTATTGGTTCTGTTAGGCGTAGAAAAAGGTGATGACGAAGCCAAAGCCAAACGTTTGATGGAACGAGTGACCACTTATCGTGTCTTTGGAGATGAAGACGATAAAATGAACCTCAACGTGAAGCAGGTAGAAGGTAAGGTATTAGTGGTGTCTCAATTCACTCTGCCGGCCGATACCAAGAAAGGGACTCGAGCAGGGTTCTCTCGTGGTGCTCACCCAGAAGATGCTGAGCGTCTTTACAACTATTTCTCTGACCAGTGTGAATCAGTGTTGCCAACGGAACGTGGCCGATTCGCTGCCGACATGAAAGTGTCTTTGGTTAATGATGGCCCAGTGACATTCTGGCTGCAGGTTTAGGCTTAAAGGAATAAGCATGTTTAAACTCATAACACCGACCACCGAAAATCAGCTAAACAAGTATTACCATTTTCGTTGGCAGATGCTCCGTGAACCTTGGCGAATGCCGGTAGGTTCTGAGCGCGATGAATATGACCCAATGAGTCACCATCGCATGATTGTTGATGGTCGTGGTCGCCCGATGGCGATTGGTCGTCTGTATATCACCCCAGATCTGGAAGGTCAGATCCGCTACATGGCGGTGAAGAAATCTCGCCAAAGTAAAGGCATGGGTTCGTTGATTCTAGTCGCACTTGAGTCATTGGCTCGCCAAGAGGGTGCTAAGCGCTTGGTGTGTAATGCACGTGAAGATGCGATCTCATTCTATGAGAAGAATGAATTTGAACGTCGCGGTGAGATTAACGATCAACGTGGCCCTGTGCGTCACCAACAGATGGTTAAGCATCTTGACCCAATGGCAGACGTTCTACGCAAGCCTGAGTGGTGTAATGAGCTTCAGCAGCGCTGGGAACATCAGATCCCGATCAGTGACAAGATGGGCATCAAGATCAACCAATACACGGGTTACCAATTTGAGTGTAGTGCTCAGCTGAATCCCAACTTGAACCCGCATAACACCATGTTTGCGGGCTCCGCTTTTACCTTAGCGACTTTAACCGGTTGGGGTATGACTTGGTTATTGATGAAAGAGCGCGGGCTGACCGGTGATATCGTGCTGGCAGACAGTAATATTCGTTATCGTCACCCGGTTGAGCAAAACCCTGTTGCCTCTACTTCATTGGATGGGATCAGTGGCGACTTGGATCGCCTTGCGTCAGGAAGAAAGGCACGTATCATCATTCACGTGACCATTCATAGCGGCGATGTGGAAGCGGTAGAGTTTACGGGAACCTATATGCTGATCCCTGACTACAAAAAGGTACTCTCGACAGATACCAATGTGAGCGAATAGCCCACACCTAGCACTCTGTTGATTTGCTAAGATATTGATTAAAAGCGCTACTCCTGAGGAGTGGCGTTTTTTTGTTGGCAGTCGTTAATCTCCGAATACTCAGCTTGGGTGAGCTTTCCTGAGATTTGATGGCATGGATCGGAAAGGGTAATCGAGAGGGTGTGTTGCTCGGCTTTAAGCAAGTCGAGTTCTCCAGAAGCCTCGCCATTGAGCGTTTGAACCCTTTGTTCGCCTTGCTCTGCTGCTGATGCACCAATAATGTGCATCGGTTCGAGAGTGAAGCGCCCACGGTCAAAATGCGCATTAAGCTCTGGAATTTCAAACACGTTATCAGTCGATGTTTCAGAAAGCTTGTCATTAAAGGTCATCACACCTTGGCGAACGCTGCCAGTGAGTTGCCCTGTGGTTGAGTAACCGAGCATCAGAGAGTCGCCATATAAACCTGCGGCTTGAAGTTCAAACTCGCCATACCCGGTTGCATCGAGCGGTAATTCAAGTTGCTGCAGCATCGGCGCAATGGGTAACCCATCGGCAGAAATGTCTAAGCTCCATGGCTTGCTGATTTGGTTAAAATCGAGCGTTGCATTGGCTTCAATGTAGCCATTCCTGAGTGGTGCAAACAGACGTGTCAGCGTCCATTTTCCTTGTTCGCTATTCATCTCAACCACAGGCTGTGCGCTGAGAATATTTTGGTAGCTGGCATCATTGGCGCTCGCCATCAGCTTCCCTTGCCACAAGCCCAGTTTTCTATCTTGCAGCAGTTGAACTTGATGCCCCTCGACATGTAATCCAGAGACCTGCCAGTAAGGTTGTTGTGCGAGTTGGATGAGTTGACTGCGTTCTATATTAAGTCGGCTAATCTCGACGTTCTGGAGTTGTGTAAGCCAAGGTATTAGTCGAGCTACGACTAGAGGGCTATCTTGGTTTTCGGTAATCCACTTGATGCCTTGCAGGTCGAGTTGCGCTAATTGAATGCTGCTAGGGGTGACTTCGCCATTGAGCTGAACAGTGCCTTGCAGGAGTTGAGTATAGAAATCTTCAATCAGAATCTGGTTTGTTTCTAGGTTGAGCTTGAGGCTTGGCTCGATGAACATGTCATCATCAATGGTCACTCCTTCTGCTTGCAGAGAGAAAATGGCTTTCTGCTGCTTCCAGATTTCAAAAGGTAGTTGGATATTTTCTAGTGAGGCATCAAAGGCTGCGAGGTGGCCATCTTGCCACTCTACGTCGCTACGTAGAATATCTAAGCTATTAATGTGATTGATCTGAATATCTGCAACATCCCATTCTTTGCTTAGTAGGCTTTGGGTCTGTTTCTGATTGAGTCGTAAGCCATCGACGGTCACGTTCACCAACGACCAATCTTGTTGATACTGCTCTGCTTGACCGGCAATCTTGGCGCCACGCCAGTCAAATGAAGCACCATAAAGCGTGCTATTGCTAGGTTTTAAGTCTAGGTCAATCAACAGATTATCGAATGCTTCACCTTGCCAATACAGTTGTGAGGCAGAGAGTTGGGTTTTTCCATAAGGGAGAAGTGAGTTGTCGTTGTTCCATTTTGGGGCGGAGATCTGCAGGTCGATGCCTCGCGCATTAAACTCTGGCGTCGAAAAGTCGAGATTGTTGATGGCCAGCTGGTGGAGCTTGATGTTTGGCTGGGTAAATAAAGATGTCAGTGTTCTTAGATCGTCTGCTTCTAATTGCAGGCCACTGATCAAAACAGATTCCAAGACCAGTTTGGCCTCTGTCATCGAGCTGGGGCTGAACCAAAGATCGATCTTGTCGATATACAGAGATGTCTGCTTTTCTGGTTGGCTTTGGGTAATGCCCATTAAGGTGATGTGATAAGGCGCCTGATACTCAACATCTTCAATGAGTACAGGTTGTTCAATCGTATGTTTGATAAAAAAGTTAGCAACATCCGCACGGTATTGGGTCTGCAGGCTTAATAGCAGCGCTGCGATAGTTGCAACGGCGATAGCCAACACAATGCCGAACACCATGAATACCTTTTTCATTCCCTGAAAGCCTTAAATTTCAATAGTCTCAAAACAGAGTGGAACAAAAAGGGTCAAGCATCAACAAAAAAGCCCCTCAAAAGAGGGGCTTGCTACAAAAATATCGTTTTAAATTGGGCGTTCGCTTTTGGCTAAGCCCGAGCAGATGATTGGGTTAGTCCAGTTGAGGGCCAGCCGCAACCAGTGATTTACCTTCAGCATTGTCAGTGTACTTATCAAAGTTGTTGATGAAGCGCTCTGCTAGATCTTTCGCTTTGCTTTCCCATTGTAGAGGGTCAGTGTACGTATCGCGTGGGTCAAGGATCGCTGGGTCAACATCGTGTAGCGCTAGAGGTACTTCTAGGTTAAACATAGGGATAACCTTAGTTTCAGCGTTGTCGATTGAGCCATCTAGGATAGCGTCGATGATGCCGCGAGTATCTTGGATAGAGATACGTTTACCAGTACCGTTCCAACCTGTGTTCACTAGGTAAGCTTCAGCGCCAGCTGCTTCCATACGCTTCACAAGTACTTCAGCGTACTGAGTTGGGTGAAGAGTAAGGAACGCCGCACCAAATGCCGCAGAGAACGTTGGTGTTGGTTCAGTAATACCACGCTCAGTGCCCGCTAGTTTCGCAGTGAAGCCAGATAGGAAGTGGTACTTCGTTTGCTCTGGAGTCAGTTTAGAAACGGGTGGTAGTACACCGAATGCATCAGCAGTCAGGAAGATAACCTTTTGAGCGTGACCGGCTTTTGATACTGGTTTAACGATGTTATCGATGTGGTGAATCGGGTAAGAAACACGAGTGTTCTCAGTTTTTGAACCGTCATCAAAATCGATAGAACCATCACCACGAACCGTTACGTTTTCTAGTAGTGCATCACGACGGATTGCATTGTAGATTTCAGGTTCTGCTTCTTTAGATAGACGAATCGTCTTCGCGTAACAACCACCTTCGAAGTTGAAGATACCATCGTCATCCCAACCGTGCTCATCATCACCGATTAGCTCACGCTTAGGATCGGTTGAAAGCGTAGTTTTACCTGTGCCCGATAGACCGAAGAAGATGGCTACATCGCCTTTCTCGCCGACGTTTGCACTACAGTGCATTGAAGCAATGCCTTGTAGAGGAAGCAGGTAGTTCATCATTGCGAACATGCCTTTCTTCATCTCACCGCCGTACCAAGTACCACCGATGATTTGAACGCGCTCTGTTAGGTTGAAAGCAACGAAGTTTTCAGAGTTTAGACCCTGCTTTTCCCAGTTAGGGTTAGTTGTTTTAGCACCGTTCATTACCACGAAATCAGGTTCGAACGTTGCTAGCTCTTCGTCAGTTGGACGAATGAACATGTTCTTAACGAAGTGCGCTTGCCACGCTACTTCAGTGATAATACGTACACTTAAGCGCGTATCAGGGTTAGCACCACAGTAACCGTCAATGACAAACAGGCGCTTGCCAGATAGCTGAGTTGTCACAAGCTCTTTAAGCTCATCCCATACTTCAGTTGTAATCGGTTTGTTGTCATTTTTGCCTTGATCTGACCACCACATGGTATCGCGCGTGGTGTCATCTTTAACAATGTACTTATCTTTTGGTGAGCGGCCAGTAAAGATACCAGTGTCAACCGCAACAGAGCCTAGTTCCGTTACTACGCCTTTTTCGTAGCCTTCCAAACCTGGCAGTGTTTCTTCAACGAATAACTGCTCGTAGCTAGGATTACGAAGAACTTCAGTAACGCCAGTCAGTCCGTGCTTAGTTAGATCAATTTGTGCAGCCTTTGTATGTTCCATAACGGTCATAGGTGCTCCTTATAGGATATTTTGTAGGGATTTTGTATTAATTTTTTATTGTTATCTGCTCACCATGCTAGCAACGAGACTCGGGGGAAACAGGGATATAGCTCAAAAAATATCCATATTAACCATGGGGTTTTAAGCGTCTCGTCACATATTGGCCCAACTAGTCTATCCTGTACGCAAACCTTTGCGCTAGGGGCGGGAAGGTTATTAATTGATTAAAATTAAGCGGTGATTTTATTACGAGATGTTACGGAGTTTGCGCC
Source organism: Vibrio sp. QJM3NY_35 (assembly GCF_057785915.1). Lineage (NCBI taxonomy): Bacteria > Pseudomonadati > Pseudomonadota > Gammaproteobacteria > Vibrionales > Vibrionaceae > Vibrio > Vibrio sp. QJM3NY_35. Next base: position 106,134 of record NZ_CM173507.1, read on the forward strand.
ATTTTGATCACAAAAAAGGCCAGCTGAGTGCTGACCTTTTTGGGGTAAATTACGTGTTTTTGGTACACCGTAAATTAATGAACCGTATTGCTGCCTTTATCTGCTGCTTCTGCGTACAGTGCATCAACATCATTCTTGTCGAACGAGTAGTTTGTGCCACAGTAATCGCAGTGTAGACCAACGCTTCCTTCGGTGCTTAGGATGTCGTAGATCTCTTCTTGAGCAACGGTAATGATTGCTGCTGCACTTCGATCACGTGAACAGCCGCAGAAGAATTCAACCGGTTGTGGTGTGAATAGCTGTACTTTCTCTTGGTTGTACAAACGGTAAAGCAGTTCGTTCGCTTCTAGAGAGAACAACTCTTCATTTTTTACGGTGTCAGTTAACTGTTCTAGGTGTTCGAAGTCATCTGGCGTACCAGTACCGTCAGGCATTACTTGTAGCAACATACCTGCAGCGTGTGCTTTGCCTTCATGCTCGCCAGTGCGCAGCCATAGACGAGTCTTAAGCTGTTCAGAGTTAGCGAAGTAGCCTTCAAGCACTTGTGCCAGCGTGTCACCTTCAAGACCAACGATACCTTGGTAACGCTCACCTTTCTTAGGATCGATGGTGATCACTAGGTGACCTTTACCCATTAGGTCGTGTAGACCAGCGTCGTCTGCGATATCGCCTTCAAAGCGAGCAACACCACGGATCTTCTGATCGTGATCGCCATTGATAACTGCTAGAGATACTGGGCCGTCACCTTGCAGCTGCATCGTGATAGAACCTTCAAACTTTAGGGTCGCCGTTAGTAGCGTCGTTGAAACCAGTAGCTCACCCAACAGCTTTTGTACTGGAGCTGGGTATTCCTTGCTAGAAATAATCTGTTGGTACGCTTCGTCCATCTGTACCAATTCACCACGTACTGATAGGTCTTCAAATAGGTAGCGATTTAAAACATTACTTGTAGACATTGGGTCTGCCATTTGGCTATTCCTTCTAGCTTATTGAGTCTTGAACTTGATGATGTCACGACGTTGCTTTTTATCTGGGCGACGTTCTGGGGCTGGGCTATGAGCATTTAGCTTGCGCTGTTGTGCAAACTCTTCTCTTTTTGCCAAGCTTTCGGTGGTTTCTTCATAGAGGGTTTGAGCGATCGGAGCTCCACCACGATGGGCTGAGATTTTCTCGATCGTTACCGTCTTTTCTTCATTACCTTGGCGCAGTGTAATCACAGCCCCAAGTTCGACAATTTTACTTGGCTTGCTGCGCTGACCATTATAGTGGACTTTGCCACCATCGACCATGTTGCGAGCAATTGAACGAGTCTTATAAAAGCGTGCTGCCCACAACCATTTATCGAGTCTGACAGCTTCATTAGTCGTTTTCATATAGGACAGTGCCTTTTCAGTTAGAAATGAATGCGGTTTAACTGTAATGAACAGTGCGCAACATGTTTTTGATGATGCTTATCACATTAAGTAGAAGCTTAAAGTGGAGGCGGTTAGCATTTTTTTCAAGTCATAATACAAAATAGCCATGTTATGCCGATTTATCGATTTGCTATGATATAGTTCAGGATCTTATTGCTTAAATAAGCTTGGTATCGAACGAATGAATAAAAAAGCTGAAAGTTTAATGATTTGCAGCGTTTGTCGTCATGAAAAGGGACTAGGAAAGTGAACTTTTTAGAGCTCAAAAATCGCGTAGGGAATTCTCCTATGTTGAGCCGCTTATTAGAGAATGGATTTGTACTTCAACAGAAACTAAGCTTAGCGACCTGTTGTGTATTGATTGCAGCTTCCGCATGGATTTTGGGACAGCTTGCATGGTTTATCGAACCTGCTGAGCAAACTGTCGCGCCTTGGGTAGCAACCGCTTCATCATCTTCAGCACCTCAATCGACCCTTGATATCTCTTCTTTGCAGCAGAGCAACATGTTTGGTGCTTACAACCCAAGCACGCCCGCTGTGGTTGAACAGCAAGTTATCCAAGATGCGCCTAAGACGCGATTAAATCTCGTTTTAGTGGGTGCAGTAGCGAGCTCGAATCCAAAACTGAGCTTAGCGGTGATCGCCAATCGCGGCACGCAAGCGACCTACGGAATTAATGAAGAGATTGAAGGCACTCGAGCCAAGTTAAAAGCGGTATTAATCGATCGCGTTATCATTGATAACTCAGGACGAGACGAAACCTTGATGCTTGAAGGTATTGAGTACAAGCGTTTGGCTGTATCAGCGCCTGCGCCACCTCGTAGCTCTTCTTCGGTTCGTGGTAATAACCCGGCTTCTGCAGAAGAGAAGCTTGATGAAATTAAAGCGAAGATAATGAAAGATCCGCAACAAATCTTCCAATATGTTCGACTGTCTCAGGTGAAGCGCGATGATAGCGTTATTGGTTATCGTGTGAGCCCTGGCAAAGATTCAGAACTTTTTAACTCGGTAGGGCTCCAAAACGGAGATATTGCTACTCAGTTAAATGGACAAGACCTGACAGACCCAGCCGCTATGGGCAATATATTCCGTTCTATCTCAGAGCTGACAGAGCTAAACCTCGTCGTCGAGAGAGATGGTCAACAACATGAAGTGTTTATTGAATTTTAAAACTTTGCGTCTAACGAAGGACGAAAGTGTAGGAGAAGTACGTGAAGCATTGGTTTAAGAAAAGTGCATGGTTATTGGCAGGAAGCTTGATCTGCACACCCGCAGCCATCGCGAGTGATTTTAGTGCCAGCTTTAAAGGCACTGATATTCAAGAGTTTATTAATATTGTTGGTCGTAACCTAGAGAAGACCATCATCGTTGATCCATCGGTGCGCGGAAAAATCGATGTACGCAGCTACGACGTATTGAATGAAGAGCAATATTACAGCTTCTTCTTAAATGTATTAGAGGTGTATGGCTACGCGGTCGTCGAAATGGACTCAGGTGTTCTTAAGATCATCAAAGCCAAAGATTCGAAAACTTCGGCAATCCCTGTTGTTGGTGACCGTGATTCGATCACTGGTGATAGTGTGGTTACGCGCGTTGTGACAGTTCGTAATGTCTCGGTTCGTGAGCTTTCTCCTCTGCTTCGTCAACTTAACGACAATGCTGGCGCGGGTAACGTTGTGCACTACGACCCAGCCAACATTATCCTCATTACTGGCCGAGCTGCGGTGGTAAATCGTTTAGCGGAAATCATCAAGCGTGTTGACCAAGCGGGTGATAAAGAAATCGAAGTGGTTGAGCTAAAAAATGCGTCAGCAGCTGAGATGGTACGTATTGTTGATGCTTTGAGTAAAACTACCGACGCGAAGAATACACCTGCGTTCCTACAGCCTAAATTGGTTGCTGATGAGCGAACCAATGCGATCCTTATTTCAGGTGACCCTAAGGTTCGTAGCCGATTAAGAAAGCTTATCGAGCAGCTTGATGTCGAAATGGCAACCAAGGGCAACAACCAAGTTATCTATCTTAAGTATGCAAAAGCTGAAGATTTGGTTGATGTGCTGAAAGGCGTGTCGGACAACCTACAATCAGAGAAGCAGTCATCAACTAAAGGCAGCTCATCGCAACGCAACCAAGTAATGATCTCCGCCCACAGTGATACCAACTCTTTGGTTATTACTGCACAGCCAGACATCATGAATGCGCTGCAAGACGTGATCGCACAACTGGATATTCGTCGTGCTCAAGTATTGATTGAAGCCTTGATTGTTGAAATGGCAGAAGGCGATGGCGTTAACCTTGGTGTGCAATGGGGTAACCTAGAAACGGGTGCAATGATCCAGTACAGCAACACTGGTGCATCGATCGGTGGCGTAATGGTGGGTTTAGAAGAAGCTAAAGATTCTACGACAACCACCGCTGTTTATGACTCTGACGGAAAATTCCTACGAAACGAAACCACCACTGAAGAAGGTGATTATTCAACATTAGCCTCTGCACTTTCAGGTGTTAATGGCGCAGCCATGAGCGTGGTAATGGGTGACTGGACTGCCTTGATCAGTGCGGTAGCAACCGACTCCAATTCAAACATCCTATCTTCTCCAAGTATTACCGTGATGGACAACGGCGAAGCGTCGTTCATCGTTGGTGAAGAAGTTCCGGTTTTAACTGGCTCGACGGCGGGTTCAAGTAACGATAACCCATTCCAAACGGTTGAACGTAAAGAAGTGGGTATCAAGCTTAAAGTGGTGCCACAGATCAACGAAGGTGACTCAGTTCAGCTGAATATTGAACAAGAAGTGTCGAACGTATTGGGCGCGAACGGCGCGGTAGATGTACGTTTTGCTAAACGACAGCTAAATACGTCTGTGATTGTTCAAGATGGCCAAATGTTGGTGCTTGGTGGTTTGATTGATGAACGTGCGTTAGAGAGTGAGTCTAAAGTGCCATTCCTAGGTGATATTCCTGTTCTTGGGCACCTGTTCAAATCAACCAGTACTCAGGTTGAGAAAAAGAATCTAATGGTATTCATTAAGCCAACCATCATCCGTGATGGCATGACAGCAGATGGTATCACTCAGCGTAAATACAACTTCATTCGAGCTGAGCAGCTGTACAAGGCAGAGCAAGGCTTGAAACTGATGGCTGACGATAATATCCCGGTATTGCCTAAATTTGGTGCCGATATGAATCACCCGGCTGAAATCCAAGCCTTCATCGATCAAATGGAAACAGAATAATGGCTGAATTGGTAGGGGCGGCACGTACTTATCAGCGCTTGCCGTTTAGCTTTGCGAATCGCTACAAGATGGTGTTGGAATATCAGCACCCAGAGCGTCCGCCGGTGCTTTACTATGTGGAACCTCTGAAATCGGCAGCGATCATTGAAGTAAGTCGCGTGGTGAAAAATGGTTTTACACCACAAGCGATCACTGCAGACGAATTTGATAAGAAGTTAACCGATGCTTACCAACGCGACTCTTCAGAAGCGCGCCAATTGATGGAAGATATCGGTGCCGACAGTGATGACTTCTTCTCATTGGCAGAAGAGCTGCCACAAGATGAAGACTTGCTCGAATCGGAAGACGATGCGCCAATCATCAAGTTAATCAATGCGATGTTGGGTGAGGCGATTAAAGAAGGCGCTTCGGATATTCATATCGAAACCTTCGAGAAGTCACTGTCTATCCGTTTCCGTATTGATGGTGTGTTACGTGATGTGTTAGCGCCAAGTCGTAAATTGGCTCCGCTGTTAGTTTCGCGTGTGAAGGTTATGGCTAAGTTAGACATTGCGGAAAAACGCGTGCCACAAGATGGTCGTATTTCTCTGCGTATTGGTGGTCGAGCGGTCGACGTTCGTGTATCAACCATGCCTTCATCACACGGTGAGCGTGTGGTAATGCGTCTGTTGGACAAGAACGCCACTCGTCTAGACCTGCACAGTTTAGGCATGACGGCCGAAAACCACGAAAACTTCCGTAAGCTTATTCAGCGTCCACACGGCATTATCTTGGTTACCGGCCCTACAGGTTCTGGTAAATCAACGACTTTGTATGCTGGCCTGCAAGAGCTCAACAGTAATGAGCGAAATATTCTAACCGTTGAAGACCCAATCGAGTTCGATATCGATGGCATTGGCCAAACACAAGTGAACCCTAAGGTTGATATGACCTTTGCGCGTGGTTTACGTGCCATTCTTCGTCAAGACCCGGATGTGGTAATGATTGGTGAGATACGTGACTTAGAGACTGCAGAGATCGCTGTTCAAGCCTCTTTGACCGGTCACTTAGTAATGTCGACTCTGCATACCAATACTGCAATCGGTGCGATTACGCGTCTACGTGATATGGGCATCGAACCCTTCTTGATCTCTTCTTCACTGCTGGGTGTTTTGGCTCAGCGCTTGGTTCGCACACTGTGTAACGACTGTAAAGAACCTTATGAAGCGGACAAAGAGCAGAAAAAACTGTTTGGGTTGAAGAAGAAAGACAGCCTGACGCTTTACCATGCCAAAGGGTGTGAAAGCTGCAGCCACAAAGGCTATCGAGGCCGTACCGGTATTCATGAGCTATTGATGATTGACGATTCGGTACAAGAGCTGATTCACAGTGAAGCTGGTGAACAGGCAATTGAGAAAGCAATTCGTGGCACAACACCAAGTATTCGAGATGATGGCTTGAGCAAAGTTCTGAAAGGGGTAACGTCCCTAGAAGAAGTGATGCGCGTGACCAAGGAAGTCTAGTATGGCGGCATTTGAATACAAAGCATTGGATGCCAAGGGTAAAAGCAAAAAGGGCTCGATTGAAGCGGATAACGCTCGTCAGGCTCGCCAACGCATAAAGGAACAAGGCTTGATGCCGGTTGAGATGACCGAAGCCAAGGCCAAAACAGCGAAAGGTGCTCAGCCTACGACCAGCTTTAAGCGTGGTATCAGCACGCCAGACCTTGCTTTGATTACTCGCCAAATTTCCACCTTGGTGCAATCAGGCATGCCGCTAGAAGAGTGCTTGAAAGCCGTTGCCGAACAGTCTGAAAAACCTCGTATTCGAACCATGTTACTGGCGGTTCGTTCGAAGGTAACGGAAGGTTATTCGCTAGCGGATAGTTTGGCTGATTACCCTCACATCTTTGATGAACTGTTTAGAGCCATGGTCGCAGCTGGTGAGAAATCGGGTCACTTAGATGCGGTATTGGAGCGACTGGCTGATTACGCAGAAAACCGTCAGAAGATGCGCTCTAAGTTGCTGCAAGCGATGATCTACCCAGTCGTGCTAGTGGTGTTTGCGGTGACGATTGTTTCGTTCCTGTTGGCAACAGTAGTACCTAAGATCGTTGAACCGATTATCCAAATGGGCCAAGAACTTCCTCAATCGACACAATTTTTATTAGCATCGAGTGAATTTATCCAGAATTGGGGCATCCAATTACTGTTGTTGATCATCGGTGTGATTGTATTGGTTAAGACCGCGCTGAAAAAGCCGGGTGTTCGTATGAGTTGGGATCGCAAGCTATTAAGCATTCCACTGATCGGCAAGATAGCAAAAGGGATTAATACCTCTCGTTTTGCACGAACACTCTCTATCTGTACCTCGAGTGCGATTCCTATCCTTGAAGGGATGAAGGTTGCGGTAGATGTGATGTCGAATCACCATGTGAAGCAACAAGTACTGCAGGCGTCAGACAGTGTTAGAGAGGGGGCAAGCCTGCGTAAAGCGCTCGATCAAACCAAACTCTTCCCTCCAATGATGCTGCATATGATCGCCAGTGGTGAGCAGAGTGGTCAGTTGGAACAAATGCTGACAAGAGCGGCGGACAACCAAGACCAAAGCTTTGAATCGACGGTGAATATCGCGTTAGGTATCTTTACGCCAGCACTTATCGCTTTGATGGCAGGTTTAGTGCTGTTCATTGTGATGGCGACTCTAATGCCGATGCTTGAAATGAATAATTTGATGAGCGGTTAACCTACCGCTTATAAGACGTTAGTTTTGGATTATCGAGAAGAAGGACATTATTACCTTCAACTCGCTGTCTGTAATTTGGAGAAAATAATGAAAAACAGAATGAAGAAACAATCAGGCTTTACCCTATTAGAAGTGATGGTTGTTGTGGTTATCCTTGGCGTATTGGCGAGCTTTGTTGTACCTAACCTATTGGGTAACAAAGAGAAGGCTGATCAACAAAAAGCCATCACTGATATCGTGGCGCTAGAGAACGCGCTAGATATGTACAAACTGGATAACAGCGTTTACCCAACAACGGATCAAGGTCTTGATGCATTGGTTTCTAAGCCAAGCAGCCCAGAGCCTCGCAACTACCGCGACGGTGGCTACATCAAGCGTCTGCCAAACGACCCATGGGGTAACGAGTACCAATATCTAAGCCCTGGTGATAACGGCACTATCGATATTTTCACTCTTGGTGCTGATGGTCAAGAAGGTGGTGAAGGTATTGCTGCGGATATTGGCAACTGGAACATGCAGGATTTTCAATAAGCTTCAGCTTATTGTTTGATTCGTTGCTGTTGGTTGATAAGTTATTGAGCTTGATACGTTATTGATGGTAGGACGTAAACAGATGGAGTCTAAAGGTGAAAACTAAGCAAACACAGCCAGGTTTCACCTTAATTGAGATTCTTTTGGTGTTGGTATTACTGTCAGTAACGGCGGTCGCGGTGATCGCGACCATACCTACCAATAGCAAAGACGTCGCCAAAAAATACGCTCAAAGCTTTTATCAGCGAGTTCAATTACTCAACGAAGAGGCTATTTTGAGTGGTTTGGATTTTGGCGTTCGTGTTGATGAAAAGAAATCGACCTATGTACTGATGGCGCTTAAGTCTGAAGGCTGGCAAGAAGTTGATTTTGAAAAAATCCCCTCTTTAACTGAACTACCGGAAGAACTCGCATTGTCACTGACCCTAGGTGGTGGCGCATGGGAAGACGATGATCGGTTGTTCAACCCAGGAAGCTTGTTTGATGAAGATATGTTTGCTGATCTTGAAGAGGAAAAGAAGCCGAAACCACCACAGATCTATATCTTGTCGAGTGCTGAAATGACGCCATTTGTATTGTCGTTTTATCCAAATACCGGAGACACCATACAAGATGGTTGGCGTATTCGAGTATTGGACAATGGTGTGATTCGACTGCTAGAACCGGGAGAAGAAGATGAAGAGGAATAACCGTTCTCCTTATCGTTCTCGTGTTATGCCCCTTGGTTCTCGAGGAATGACGCTGCTTGAGGTATTGGTTGCGCTCGCTATCTTTGCGACTGCGGCGATCAGTGTGATTCGTGCTGTTACTCAGCACATCAATACCCTCAGTTATCTAGAAGAAAAAACCTTCGCGGCTATGGTCGTTGATAATCAAATGGCTTTGGTGATGCTGCATCCTGAGAAGCTAAAAAAAGCGCAGGGCACACAAGAGTTGGCCGAGAGAGAGTGGTTTTGGAAGGTCACGCCAATCGATACTAGCGATGATTTATTAAAGGCGTTTGATGTGAGTGTGGCAACCAGTAAACAAGCTTCTCCAGTGGTCACGGTGCGCAGCTATGTGGTCAATTAAAAGCATGTGGTCAACTAAGAGCATGTCCGCCAATAAGCGTGTGCCTCGAAAACAAGGTCTATCTTCGAAAGGGAGAGGCTTTACCTTAATTGAGGTTTTGGTCTCGATCGCTATCTTTGCCACGTTAAGCATGGCGGCTTATCAGGTAGTCAATCAGGTTCAGCGCAGCAACGAGCTTTCAATCGAGCGCAGTGCTCGTTTAAATCAACTGCAACGTAGCTTAGTCATTTTAGATAATGATTTTCGCCAGATGGCGGTACGACAATTTCGTACCAACGGTGAAGAAGCATCATCTAAGCTGATCTTAATTAAAGAGTATTTACTGGATTCCGACAGCGTTGGCATCATGTTTACTCGCCTTGGCTGGCATAACCCACAGCAGCAGTTTCCTCGCGGAGAAGTCACCAAAGTGGGTTACCGCATTAAAGAAGAAACACTTGAGCGTGTGTGGTGGCGTTACCCCGATACCCCTGCAGGTCAAGAAGGTGTGATTACGCCTTTGCTTGATGATGTTGAAAGCTTGGAATTCGAGTTTTATGACGGAAACCGCTGGGGGAAAGAGTGGCAAACCGACAAATCTCTACCGAAAGCGGTAAGGTTAAAGCTAACCTTGAAAGATTATGGCGAGATAGAGCGTATTTATCTCACCCCAGGTGGCACGCTCGATCAGGCCGATGATTCTTCAAACAGTGACTCTTCAAGTAGTAATGAGGGGAATAATGACTCATCGAACTAACAAGCTTGCACTGACAAGGTCTGCCATGGGGCGCAAGCAGCGTGGTGTCGCGCTGATCATTATTCTGATGCTATTGGCGATCATGGCAACCATAGCTGGCAGTATGTCGGAACGCCTGTTTACTCAATTTAAGCGCGTTGGCAATCAACTGAATTACCAACAGGCTTACTGGTACAGCATTGGTGTCGAAGCACTGGTGCAAGACGGCATTAGGCAAAGCTACAAAGACAGTGATACCGTCAATTTGAGCCAACCATGGGCGTTAGAAGAACAGGTATACCCATTGGATTATGGTCAAGTTAAAGGCCGTATTGTTGATGCTCAGGCATGTTTTAATCTCAATGCGTTGGCTGGTGTGACGGCGACTTCAAGTAACCAAACACCTTATTTAATTACGGTTTGGCAAACCTTGTTGGAAAACCAAGATGTTGAGCCTTATCAGGCCGAGGTTATCGCGCATTCAAGCTGGGAATTTGTTGATAGCGATACCCGAACCACCTCTTCAGCAGGTGTAGAAGACAGTACTTATGAGGCGATGAAGCCACCTTATTTGGCGACGAATGGCTTAATGGCCGATGAGTCCGAACTACGAGCGGTTTATCAAGTTACCGGTGAGGTGATGAATAAGGTTCGCCCCTTTGTTTGTGCTCTGCCGAGTGACGATTTTCGCTTGAACGTGAATACACTTACGGAAAAGCAGGCACCGTTATTGGAAGCGATGTTTGCCCCCGGCTTAAGTGAATCGGATGCCAAACAGCTGATAGACAAACGCCCATTCGATGGCTGGGATACGGTGGATGCGTTTATGGCTGAACCGGCCATTGTGGGTGTGAGTGCCGAAGTCAGCAAGAAAGCGAAAGCATATTTAACTGTAGATAGCGCCTATTTTGAGCTTGATGCAGAGGTATTAGTTGAGCAGTCACGTGTACGTATACGGACGCTTTTCTATAGTAGTAATCGAGAAACAGTGACGGTAGTACGCCGTCGTTTTGGAGGAATCAGTGAGCGAGTTTCTGACCGTTCGACTGAGTAGCGAACCACAAAGCCCTGTGCAGTGGTTAGTTTGGTCGACAAGCCAACAAGAAGTGATAGCAAGTGGCGAACTGTCTAGCTGGGAGCAGCTTGATGAGTTAACGCCTTACGCTGAAAAGCGCAGCTGTATCGCTTTATTGCCGGGAAATGAATGCTTAATTAAGCGTGTTGAGATCCCGAAAGGTGCTGCTCGCCAGTTCGACTCTATGCTGCCGTTTTTATTAGAAGACGAAGTCGCACAAGATATCGAAGACTTACACCTGACTATTTTAGATAAAGACGCAACGCACGCGACAGTGTGTGGTGTCGATCGTGAATGGTTAAAGCAAGCGTTAGACCTGTTTCGCGAAGCCAATATTATCTTCCGTAAGGTGTTGCCAGATACACTGGCTGTGCCTTTTGAAGAGCAAGGCATCAGTGCATTACAGATCGACCAGCATTGGCTATTACGCCAGGGTAACTATCAAGCCGTATCGATCAGCGAAGCATGGTTACCGATGTTTTTGCAAAGTGATTGGGTTGTTGCTGATGACGAAGAGCAAGCGACGACTATCTTCAGCTACACCGCAATGCCGAGCGATGACGTTCAACAGCAAAGCGGTGCGAATTGGCAAGCAAAGCCTGCGGAATTAGTGATGTCTTTGCTGAGCCAGCAAGCGATCACAAGCGGCGTAAATTTACTGACTGGCACCTTTAAAACCAAATCTTCATTCAGTAAATATTGGCGCGTATGGCAGAAAGTCGCGATTGCTGCTTGTTTGCTGGTGGCTGTGATCGTGACTCAACAAGTGTTGAAGGTTCAGCAATTCGAAGCTCAAGCACAAGCTTACCGCATGGAGAGTGAGCGTATCTTTAGGGCTGTGCTGCCAGGTAAACAACGTATTCCGACAGTAAGCTACCTTAAGCGTCAGATGAATGATGAAGCTAAGAAATACGGTGGCTCAGGCGATGGTGACTCCTTACTTGGTTGGTTAGCATTGCTGCCAGAAACGTTAGGACAAGTGAAATCGATCGAAGTCGAAAGCATTCGCTACGATGGTAATCGTTCTGAGATTCGACTACAGGCGAAAAGTTCTGACTTCCAACATTTTGAGACCGCGAGAGTGAAGCTCGAAGAGAAATTTACCGTCGAACAAGGTCCGTTAAACCGTAATGGCGATGCCGTATTTGGCAGCTTTACTCTTAAACCCCATCAATAACCTGCGTAAGGAGATCAGTGATGAGAAATATGATTGAGCCACTCCAAGCGTGGTGGACTTCAATAAGTCAAAGAGAGCAACGATTAGTTATTGGTTGCTCAATTCTGTTGGTGGTCGGTGTCGTTTATTGGGGGCTAATCCAGCCACTCAGTCAGCGAGCTGAACTCGCGCAGACCCGTATTCAAAGCGAGAAGCAACTATTGGCTTGGGTAACCAATAAAGCCAATGAAGTGGTTGAACTACGAGGCAGTGGTGGCATTAGTGCCAGTCAACCTCTGAACCAATCTGTGCCTGCTTCTATGCGTCGCTTTAATATCGAGCTGATACGTGTGCAACCACGGGGCGAGATGCTGCAAGTGTGGGTAAAACCAGTGCCTTTTAATAAGTTCGTTGACTGGCTAACATATCTGAAAGAAAAACAGGGTGTTGAGGTCGAGTTTATGGATATTGATCGCTCTGATAACCCTGGGGTTATTGACGTCAACCGACTACAGTTTAAACGAGGTTAATGTGAAACGCGGTTTATCTTTTAAGTATGGCCTGCTCTTCAGTAGCATCTTTATCGTCTTTTTCTCGGTCAGCTTGTTGCTGCACTTGCCGGCTTCTTTTGCTCTCAAGCAGGCTCCTGCTGTGCGCGGCTTGAGTATCGAAGGTGTGGAGGGCACCGTTTGGCAAGGCAGCGCTAACAACATCGTGTGGCAGCGTGTTAATTACGGCTCAGTACAGTGGGATTTCCAGTTTTCTAAGCTATTTCAAGCCAAAGCAGAACTGGCGGTTCGTTTTGGTCGTAACAGTGACATGAACTTATCAGGTAAAGGGCGTGTCGGGTACAGCATGAGCGGCGCGTACGCAGAGAACTTAGTAGCTTCAATGCCTGCTATGAACGTGATGAAATACGCTCCAGCTATTCCAGTACCGGTTTCTATTGGTGGACAAGTTGAACTGACGATCAAGCATGCGGTTCACGCTCAGCCTTGGTGCCAATCGGGCGAAGGCACGCTTGCTTGGTCTGGCGCTGCCGTTGATTCCCCTGTGGGTGCGCTAGATCTCGGCCCTGTGATTGCTGACATCAGCTGTGAAGACAGCACAATTGCAGCGAAAGGCACTCAGAAGAGCGATCAGGTAGACAGTGAGTTTTCAGCGAGCGTAACACCCAACCAACGCTATACGTCGGCGGCATGGTTTAAGCCGGGGGCGGAATTCCCGCCAGCAATGCAGAGTCAGCTTAAGTGGTTGGGCAACCCTGATAGCCAAGGTAAGTACCAGTTTACTTATCAAGGTCGTTTTTAGCTCGGTATCTACTTCTGAGATAGTCGCTGTTGGTGTTTGAATATCGGTAAGTTACAGACGCTAATCTTTACCCTGAAGTATCTCAGCCCAAGGTAAATCTGCATCACCAAGAACAATGAAGTTCGGGTTCTCAAGCGTCTCTCTTTCATTATAAGAAAGCGGCTCTAATTGAGTGCTTAGGATTCGGCCTCCCGCTTCTTCAACAATGCACTGGGTTGCGGCGGTATCCCACTCTCCGGTTGGTCCAAGGCGCAGATAACAATCCACAGCACCTTCTGCGACTAAACATGCCTTAAGCGCTGCTGAGCCTAGAGGAACCAAATCATAATTCCATGCTGAGCTCATACGGCTAGTGATGCGATTGATGTCCTGGCGACGGCTGATCGCCATGGCAATTGACTGGTTTGGTAGCTCGTGATGATGCGTTTTGATTTTCACGCTGTCGTTGAGGTCTGGAATTTTCCAAGCGCCTTTACCGCTATAAGCGTAATAGCTCACACCTGAAACGGGTGCGTATACCACGCCCATCACTGGCTTGTTATGCTCGATTAGGGCGATAATTGTCGCGAAATCACCACTTCGTGCGATGAACTCCTGGGTGCCGTCCAGTGGGTCAACTAACCAGTAGCGATCCCATTGAGAACGCTGCTCTAGGCTGATGTCGGCGTCTTCTTCGGATAATACGGGAATATCAGGCGTCAATTCACTGAGTTTTTTTAATATCAGCTTATGTGCTGCAAGATCGGCACTGGTTACTGGAGTGTCATCACTCTTAATGAACTCTTCGTAATCCTTTTTCTCGTATATCTCTAAGATGAGTTGACCAGCAGAGCGAGCAATCTCAATGACAGAGGGTAGGAGGTGAGACAAATCTTTTGTTATTGGCATAAATGTTCTCTTACTCTTAGAGCGAGCCTGAATGTTCTAGTTATTGTTTAATACACGAAGGCTTAAAAGCAGGGCTGTAATACTGCGAGCCTCACAGAAATCGAGATGTGTTAACAGTTCTTCGGCTTGAACAAGTGGCCAGCGCACAATGTCGAGAGGCTCTGGCTCATCACCTTCTAGCTTTTCTGGGTAGAGGTCTTCTGCAATAAACAGCGTCATTTTGCTAGAGAAGTAAGAGGGCGCAAGGATCACTTCCTTCAGCGGAGTTAGCTTGTTGGCACCGAAGCCTATCTCTTCTTTGAGTTCGCGAACGGCGGCTTCGTTTGGCTGCTCACCTGGGTCGATAAGCCCTTTAGGAAAGCCCAGCTCATAGCGTTCTGTGCCCGCTGCGTATTCACGCACCAACAGAATATCGCCTTGTTCAGTAATCGGAACCATCATTACTGCGTTGCGGCCGCTAGGCTTCATGCGTTCGTAAGTGCGCTGTTCGCCGTTTGAAAAGCGTAAATCGAGAGACTCGATAGAGAATAGTTTTGATTGAGCGACAGTTTGCTGAGCCAAAACCTCTGGCTTGGTCCTTTTTGTCATTGCGCTCGCTCCTTAGCTCATTGGAATTCTTTCTTATAAAGTCATTCTAATATAGGGGAAATGACGTTGAGTTCCTAGATCCGAGTTTTCATATCCTAGAATTATTAGAGCAGGAACCGATTGCGATCACTTGAATACCTTACTCAAGATGGTAACCAACCGAGAATTCTGGTTATTTCGTTCAGGAATACAAGAGCATAGGGGGCGTATCAACTTAGCCTCAAAACAAAAAAGGTTGATGCTTGCGCATCAACCTTTTTAATCAGTGATTCATACTAACTGAGTAATTAGTAGTAAGAGTGCTCACCACGATCGTGCTCAGTTGCGTCACGAACAGCAGTCAGTTCACCTTCGAATTGTTGAAGAAGTTCTTTCTCGATGCCTTCTTTTAGCGTTACATCAACCATAGAACAACCGTTACAACCGCCACCGAATGCAACAATAGCAGCGCCGTCTTCAGTGATTTCTACCAAGCTAACGTGACCACCGTGACCAGCAAGCTGTGGGTTAACCTGTGTTTGGATTGCGTATTCAACGCGTTCTACAAGTGGTGCATCATCAGATACTTTACGCATTTTAGCGTTTGGTGCTTTAAGCGTTAGTTGAGAGCCCATTTTGTCAGTCACGAAGTCAATCTCAGCTTCGTCTAGGAATGGTAGGCTTAGCTCATCTACGTATGCAGAGAATGCTTCGAAAGAAAGCTTTGTATCAGACGCTTCGATAGCATCTGTTGGGCAGTAAGAAACACCACACTCAGCGTTTTGTGTGCCTGGGTTTACCACGAACACACGAATGTTTGTACCTTCAGGCTGCTGTGACAGCAGATTGGCAAAGTGAGTTTGAGCTGTTTCTGTAATAGTAATATTTGACACGACGAATACCTGAGTAGATTTGTAGGTTATTAGCGCCATTCTACTCCTGTCAGATTTGTAATTCAGCCCTTTTTTGTTGGATTGCTGTACAAGTAGTGATTCACAGCTTTTATCCAGAGGGCTCAGGAGTGCGGCAGATGCAGTAAATATCAATCCTTTTAACGCCCACTTCAAGTAGTAATTGGCATAATTGATACACAGTACTGCCGGTGGTTACAACATCATCAATTATCGCGACGTGAGAGGGGATAGTTCCTTGAACGTCTTGTTTTCGCAGCGCAAAAGCGTTCTTTAGATTGTGTAATCGTGCGGATTTAGTCAGCCCCTGCTGGGAAGCAGTTGAGCGAATTCGACGAAAGAGCACATCACTTTCAACGCCAAGCTCTTGAGCCGTGTAGTCGGCTAGCAGCTGACTTTGGTTAAAGCCACGATGAGTGTATCGGCGCCAATGCAGCGGTACGCTGGTGATCAGGGGAGCAGAATGTTCGATACGTGATGCTAATAGCTTAGATAAATCACGTGCAAACCAAAACTTATCAGCGTACTTCATTTGCTGAATGTAACCTGCTGTAGGAAAGGTGTAGTCGCCGACACAATAGAGGCGATGCCACGGTGGAGGTTGAGATAAACACTCACCACACTGATCGACAGTGATTACTGTTTTTAAGCCACATCGCTGACAGCGTGGCACTGGCTCAAAGAGTTTGAGACAAGAATTGCACCATCGAGGGTGAGCATCACTGGGCAGTTTATCAAGTTTGCACAGGTGGCATTGAGGTGTGACCAGACGTGGTGTGTGTTTTTGTAGCCAATCGGATAACATAGCTCGCGATGCTTTTGGGTTATGGTGTTCCTTTTGCTAACCATACTGAAAAGCGCGGATTATCGCTGATGGAAAAAGTAGGGAATATTGAGAATGAGTGACGCGTTATATTGGCATGTTTCTGGGCAAGGGCCTGATTTAGTACTGGTTCACGGTTGGGGAATGAACGGTGCGGTATGGCAACAAACCGTTAATGCATTACAAGCTGATTTTCGAGTGCATGTTGTCGATTTACCAGGGTATGGACACAGCGCGCACTGCCACGCTCAAGATCTTGAAGAGATAGCTCAGCAGCTTTTGGCCGAAGCACCAAAGCAAGCGATTTGGGTAGGTTGGTCACTTGGAGGTTTGGTCGCAACGCACATGGCTCTCCATCACTCAGATTACGTGAGCAAGCTTGTGACTGTCGCCAGCTCTCCTAAATTCGCGGCCGCAAAAGAGCCCGTGTTATGGCGAGGCATTCAGCCAAACGTATTAAGCGCATTCACCGAACAGCTGGTGGAAGACTTCCAAACCACTATCGAACGCTTTATGGCATTGCAAGCCATGGGTAGCCCTTCAGCAAGACAAGATGTAAAACAGCTCAAGCAAGCGGTGCTGTCTCGTCCGTTGCCGAACCCTGAATCATTATTGGCAGGATTAAAGATGCTGTCGGATGTCGATCTGCGTGAACAACTGCCTGAGATTTCAGTGCCAATGCTGCGCTTGTATGGTCGATTAGATGGATTGGTGCCAATCAAGGTTGCGAAAGACTTAGGCGCAGCTTTGCCTCATACCGAGCAATATATCTTTACTCAGTCTTCACATGCGCCGTTTATGACTGAAGCGGATGCCTTTTGCAGTGAACTTGTCAGCTTCGCCCAAAAATAATCGCTAAATTTATCGCCGGCTTGGTCGATATATAACCTAACCAAAGCGTTGCATGATACTCAGACCTCACTCTCTCCTGAGCTGATTGCGGTAAGTTTTGGGCTATGCCTGTTGTGTAACTCAGCACAGCAGTGTTATGGCAATAGTGATGGGCGATTCTTGAGGAGAGTTCGCGATGATTGTGTCACCTGCAACTGCAGTGAGTGTGCCACTAATCGCCCCGTCCGTTAATGTGCAAACAGAGCAAGTTGCGCGTGATAATAAAGTCCGAGAGCCTGTTGCTCCCGCAGTAGCATTGGCGAAAACCAATGCAGAGCGCAAGGTAAAGTCGGACGATAAACGAAGGCAGCAGTCGGCTTGGGATCCTTCAGACCATCCTGGTTATGAAATGGAGAACGAGTCAGAGGCCAATTCGGTTAGCCAAGAAGAGTCACAAGATCCTTTTGATAGACTGTTCAGCTTGTTGGCCCTGAGAACATACAGTGCCGACCAAGGAAAAGGCTATACCATGCGTTTCCGCCTGCCAAAGCATGTTTTAGATGCGGCGATTCAGGAGGGACAGATGGAGAAACGACGTAAGGTCATAAAATATCATTATGGTCATGCTGTTGCGCCTCATGCTCCATCAGAAATGCTGATTGTGTTGTAATTATACTCTTCATACTTGAAGCCGCAGCGTTGTTAACTGCGTAAGTTCACCCTAATTACATAGAACCCCTATGCTCATAGGGATGAACTTACTTGTTGCCTAGCTGCAACCCCAATTATTTCGAGTATAAAATACGTAGAATACAGCTCAGCTTCGATGTCTTTTTTGAACACATAATAAAAACCTGCATACCCTAAGGGATGCAGGTTTTTTGTTTTAAGCACATCAGCTTTTTAGATGAGCTAATGGATTATTTTTTCGCTTTAGCAAAGGCTGCGGCAAAAGCACCGCCCATCGCCGCGTTTTGTTGCGGCTCCTCACGACGGCGTTGTCCACCTTGTGAGTTTTGATTCGGTCGGCTTTGCGTACGAGGTGTACTTGAACGTTGTGCTCGGTTGTCTTGGCCTGGTTCATCTTTCATGCGCATGCTGAGTGCAATACGTTTACGCTGAACATCCACTTCCATCACCTTCACCTTGACGATGTCACCGGCTTTTACCACTTCACGTGGGTCAGCGACAAAGCGATCGGTCAGTGCTGAAATATGCACCAAGCCGTCTTGGTGAACACCAATATCAACGAACGCACCAAAGTTAGCTACGTTCGACACCACACCTTCTAAGATCATGCCAGGTTCTAAGTCAGACATGCTATTTACGCCATCGGCGAACGTTGCCGTCTTGAACTCAGGACGAGGATCTCGACCCGGTTTATCCAGCTCTTTGATGATGTCGGTTACTGTCGGTACACCAAAATTCTCATTAGTGTAATCAACCGCATGTAAACCACGTAAGAAGTCTGTGTTACCTACCAGAGACTTGATGTCTTTCTGATTTTTCTCGGCGATGGTTTTCACCAATGGGTAAGCTTCTGGGTGAACCGATGATGCGTCTAGCGGGTTCTTACCATCCATGATACGTAGGAAGCCGGCACACTGTTCAAAGGCTTTTGGCCCTAAACGAGCGACTTTCTTCAAGGTAGTACGGGCTTCAAAGCGACCGTTTTCATCACGGAAATCCACGATGTTTTGAGCGATGGTGCTAGAAAGACCAGCTACGCGGGTTAGAAGCGCAGCAGAAGCGGTATTCACATCAACACCAACCGCGTTTACACAGTCTTCGACAATCGCATCTAGGCGCTTAGCGAGCATGGTTTGGCTAACGTCGTGTTGGTATTGGCCCACACCGATCGATTTAGGGTCAATCTTCACTAGCTCTGCCAGTGGATCTTGTAGACGACGAGCAATAGACACCGCACCACGAATTGATACATCCATGTTTGGGAATTCTTTTGCCGCTAGCTCAGAAGCAGAGTAAACCGATGCGCCGGCTTCGCTGACAATGATTTTTTGTGCTGTTAGGTTGCCACGCTTAATTACATCAGCAACAAAGCTGTCGGTTTCGCGTGAAGCCGTACCGTTACCAATCGCAATTAAATCAACATTGTATTGACGAACCATCTGCTCAACCACGTGTGCAGATTTGTCGTATTGCTTTTGAGGTGGGTGAGGGTAAATCGTTTCTGTTGCTAGAACCTTACCGGTTGAATCCACGACAGCGATTTTCGACCCGGTACGTAAACCCGGGTCCAAGCCTAAAGTTGCACGAGGGCCAGCAGGCGCAGCCATGAGTAGGTCTTTTAGGTTGGTTGCGAATACTTCAATCGCTTCGATCTCTGCACGCTCTTTCATTGCGCCCATCAATTCGGTTTCCATGTGCATCGAAACCTTGATGCGCCATGCCCAGCTAATCACTTGCTTACGCCATGCATCTGCAGGTGCGCTGCTTAGAGTAATGCCATAGTGATCAGAGATGATGTTTTCGCAGTAAGAACCACGTACACCTTCTTCTTGCTCTGGGTCTGCATTCATTGCCAGCGTTAGGAAGCCTTCATTTCGACCTCGCAACATAGCAAGTGCGCGGTGAGAAGGCACTTTGTTGAGTGTTTCGTTGTGTTCGAAATAGTCTTTGAACTTCTCGCCAGCTTGCTCTTTGCCTGCCACGACACGTGAAACGAGCTCAGAGTTACGTGTTAGATGTTGGCGAATTTTTTCAAGTAGGTTTGCGTCTTCTGCAATACGCTCCATCACGATTGCACGTGCACCATCGAGCGCGGTTTTAGTATCAGCAATGCCTTTATCGCTACTGATGAAGTTAGCGGCTTCGGTTTCAGGGTCGTGCTGTGGTTCATTCCATAACGTATCGGCAAGTGGCTCTAAACCTGCCTCAATCGCGATCTGACCTTTGGTACGGCGCTTTGGTTTGTATGGCAGGTATAAATCTTCAAGGCGCGTCTTGCTGTCTGCTTGAGTGATATCACGCTCGAGTTCTGGCGTGAGTTTTCCTTGGTCTTGAATCGACTTAAGAATCGTTTGGCGACGATCGTCGAGCTCGCGAAGGTATGAAAGGCGACTATCAAGGTTACGTAGTTGGGTATCGTCTAAGCCACCCGTGACTTCTTTACGGTAGCGGGCAATAAAGGGAACGGTGTTACCGTCGTCAATTAGGTTTACTGCGGCGGTGACTTGCTCTGAACGAACATTCAGTTCTTCAGCAATCAGTCGACAGATAGCTTGGCTCATCCGATGAATCTCTTATTTAATATCATGACAAATACATGGGGGTGAGCGTACGCTTTTTCTAGCTTTGGCTGTGTAATTATCCTGTCAGAAGTCCCATTTCCGTTTGTGATACCCACTTTGTGCGAGATCTCTCACACGTGGTGTGCGACTAAGTCACTTTAAATCGATGTGATCGTCTTAAAACAAAACTAAGTTATTGATTTTATTTGGTTGTGTGTTTGTGGGCGTATTTCTCACCTGAAATGTTTTTTGGGACTATCTAGGAAACTCGCCCAAATGCCGTAATATTTAACTTGTCGACAGGGAGTTGGCAGGAACAGGAAAAAGCCTAATGGACTAGGTATCTTCAGGATGAAGATTTGATTACTTAGGATGAGTGGTCAGCAAGGAAGTTATAATCTCTGGATGAGATTCGCCAGTCAGGATGACAGGCTAGAATGGACACCGCTAGGATGGCGATGAACAAAAAGGAAATTGGTTAAAGGATTTAGCCACTATCAAGGAAAGATGCAGGGAGCACCTTATCTCGAAGAGATAAACAGTAGCCGGATTGCTGCGATAGAGACTTAACCCCGTCAGGCGAAAGCCTAGCGGGGTTTTCTTTTATCTGGCGTTTGGGTTTGCTTGAACACTCAGCTCATCGCTAAGTGTTTATTAGGTTTGATTATTCGTCGTCTGCGTAGCGAATCGAGTTAATGAACCACTCTTTGTCGCCTTCCGGTGTGGTTACCGTAAACTCGTCATCCACTTCTTTCTTGAGCAGAGCTCTAGCCATTGGTGAATCTATAGAGATATAGCCTTTAGCATCGCCGTAGATCTCTTCGGGGCCAACAATTCGAAACTTCTTAATTTCCCCATCATCATTCTCAATTTCGACCCAAGCCCCGAAAAATACCTTACCTTCTTGTTGTGGCGAGTAATCAACGATCGTGACATCAGGTAGGAACTTTCTTAAGAAACGCACTCGGCGATCAATCTGACGCAGCAAACGCTTATTGAAGGTGTAATCTGCGTTTTCTGAACGATCTCCAAGGCTTGCAGCCCAAGTGACTATCTTAGTGATCTCTGGACGCTTCTCGTGCCATAAGTGGTCATGTTCTGCTTTAAGCTTGTTATAACCTTCTCGAGTGATAAGTTTGGTTTTCATAAATCTGACTTAATGAAATGATGATCTAAGATAGAATATATAGAAAGGCAACATACGTTAACAATTATTTAGGCGACTTTTTCTCCAATAATGTTACATTTTTAATGTCTTATACCAATATACAATTTACCAAGAATGCTTAACCTCAGGTTTAAGCTTTAATAGGTGGAACCATTACATGCAAGAAAACTACAAAATTTTAGTGGTCGATGACGATGCTCGTTTACGTGCACTGCTAGAACGCTATCTGTCAGAGCAGGGCTTTCAAGTGCGTAGCGTGGCAAACAGTGAGCAGATGGACCGCCTGTTAACCCGTGAAAATTTTCACTTGATGGTATTGGATTTAATGTTGCCGGGCGAAGATGGTCTTTCGATCTGTCGTCGTCTAAGAAACGCAAACAACTCGCTACCTATCCTTATGCTGACGGCTAAGGGGGATGAAGTGGATCGCATTGTGGGCTTGGAAGTGGGTGCGGATGATTACCTGCCAAAACCATTTAACCCGCGCGAATTGCTTGCTCGTATCAAAGCGGTAATGCGTCGCCAAGTGATTGAAGCGCCGGGCGCACCAAGCACAGAAGAGTCTGTGGTTGAGTTTGGTGAGTTCCGCCTAAACCTAGGTACACGTGAAATGTTCCGCGGTGAAGAGCCAATGCCGCTTACTTCGGGCGAATTTGCAGTGCTTAAGTCGCTGGTTACTAACGCTCGTGAGCCAATGTCTCGCGATAAGTTGATGAATATGGCTCGTGGCCGTGAGTACTCAGCAATGGAGCGCTCTATCGATGTTCAGATTTCACGTCTACGTCGTCTAGTGGAAGAAGACCCAAGCAAACCTCGCTACATCCAAACGGTGTGGGGCTTAGGTTATGTCTTTGTTCCTGATGGTAAGGCTGTGTAAGTCAGCTTAATAAGCTCTACAGCAGCTTTATTGATTCTGTGATTCAGAATTCTCTATTTACGGGCCATCTCATTGATATGTGATGGCCCGTTTTCTATTCAGCACAATTGTTATACCAATCGTAGCAAGTAACTGGTCATCCTAGCTTGTTAAAACGCTCGATAACTTCGTTAGAAATTTTGATTGTAGAATGACTACTTACCGAAAATTTCTGCCTTGTTCTCGAGCATTTTTCCTGCGCTATTTATGCTCATTTACTTACTGTGATTGGTATTAGAGTTATAGTCATATAACATTTTCTTTATCTTTCTACATCTCGGGTACTCTATGCGTATACGTAGCTCCTTTACTCAGTCGATAGTGCTTTTCTTAACGCTATTGGTCGCTAGCCAAATTTTTTCTTACTACGCCGTGTTTAACTACGCTTTGATGCCGAGTTTGCAGCAGTTTAATAAGATATTGGCACATGAGTTAAACTTGGTGTTGGACCAAGGCAGTGATATCGAAATCGATGCACCACTGCGTCAGCGTGTGCTTGAGCAGTTAGGGGTAACTGTTCACGCCAAGGACAGCGAAGCCGCGGGTGAGTATTATCATGCGGTAGAGATCGACCTGATGAGTGAGGAGATGACCAAAGAGCTGGGTTCTGAAACGAAAGTGCGGTTGATTTTGGGTAAAGAGAGCTATGTGTTGTGGATGGACATTGCTCAGCTGCCTAACTCTTTGATTCGTATACCTCTCTCTGAGTTGCAAGAAGAAGACTTTGCACCACTATTTCGTAACAGCCTGATCATGGCGTTATTGATTGTCGCGGGTGGTTGGCTGTTTATTCGCTTGCAAAATCGGCCGTTGATAGCGCTAGAGAAAGCTGCGCAAGGTGTCGGACGAGGTGATATTCCACCACCATTGCCTGTACAAGGTGCACAAGAGATTCGCTCGGTAACTCGAGCCTTCAACCAGATGTCGAAAGGCATCCAAGAGTTGGAAGAAGACAGAGCTCTGTTGATGGCAGGTATCAGCCATGACTTGCGCACCCCGTTAACACGTATCCGTTTGGCAACCGAAATGATGTCGCCAGAAGATGCGTATTTAGCGGAAGGAATTATCAGTGATACAGAAGAGTGTAATGAGATCATCAGTCAGTTTATGGATTACTTAAAGCCAGTCGATCGTGATTCATTCCAAGCGGTATTTGTTGATGATATTGCGCGCGAAGTGTCGAGCTCAGAAGGCGGCTACGAGATTCAGATTGAAACCGATATTCCTGAAAATATGAAACCTGCACTGGGCAACCCAATTGCGATGAAGCGAGCAGTGAGTAACCTAGTGGTGAATGCGCTGCGTTACGGTAATGGCTGGGTTAAGGTATCAACTGGTATGACGGCGGATAACAAGCTTGCTTGGGTGACAGTGGAAGATAACGGTCCAGGTATCCCGCAAGACCAGGTTGGTAAGCTGTTTGAACCATTTACTCGTGGCGATACTGCTCGCGGCAGTGAGGGTACAGGCTTAGGTTTGGCGATCGTGAAGCGGATTGTCAGCCAACATCAAGGCGCGGTAGTAGTCAATAATCGCAGTGAAGGTGGCTTGAAGGCGCAGATCAGTTTCCCGGTTAAGCCCTAGTTATCATCGGTCCGTTTGATGACGATAAGTTCGGTTCGGGGAACTGTTAAGAGATCCCCGACTCGGTCATGCTTCCTCTCGGGGATGACGAGTTGCTAACCATGGACCTTGATGATGGAAGTTTACTTTGATCGTCATTCCCTATCGCGAGGAACGAACGAGTAGGGAATCTCGCTCTTGCTTGATGAAAGTAACGCGTATGAAAAAGGCTTCCTTGTGGAAGCCTTTCTGCGTTTTAAGCTGAAATATTATGGCTAATTAAGCCTTCGAATAAACATCGCGCTCACCCAACCAGCGATTAATGATCGCCTTGGCGTTGTCTGGGTAGCTATCGTGAATATGACGAGCAATACGCTGCACTTCTGGGATTAGACGTTGGTCTCGTACCAAGTCGGCAATCTTAAAGTCGGCCAAGCCGGTTTGTTTAGTACCAAGCAGTTCCCCAGGGCCACGGATCTCTAAGTCACGCTGTGCAATAACAAAGCCATCGTTACTTTCACGCAGTACGCCTAAGCGCTTCTGAGCGGTTTTTGATAGTGGAGAGTGATACAGCAGTACACAATGACTTGCGACTGACCCTCGGCCTACACGACCGCGTAATTGGTGAAGTTGAGCTAAGCCAAGACGTTCTGGGTTCTCGATGATCATTAAGCTCGAATTCGGCACATCTACACCTACTTCAATAACGGTTGTAGCAACCAATAGGTGCAGTTTGTTCTCTTTGAATTCCTGCATCACCGCCTGTTTCTCGGCAGGTTTCATTCGCCCGTGTACTAGCCCAATTTTCACATCTGGCAGTTTGCGTTGCAGCTCTTCTGCAGTATCAGCAGCGGCTTGCGCTTCTAATACTTCGGACTCATCAATCAGCGTACACACCCAATAGGCTTGCTTACCCTCGTTAAGACATGCATTACGCACCCGCTCAACAATGTCATCTCGTTTGGTATCCGGGATTGCAACGGTTTGAATCGGTGTTCGACCCGGCGGTAACTCATCAATGATTGAGGTTTCGAGATCGGCATAGGCCGTCATTGCTAGTGTTCGTGGAATTGGCGTTGCCGTCATCACCAATTGGTGAGGGTAATAACCTTGCTTAGCGCCTTTTTCTCTCAGCTCTAATCGCTGGTGGACACCAAATCGGTGCTGCTCATCAATGATTACGAGGCCAAGGTTTTTGAACTCGACATGTTCTTGGAACAAGGCATGAGTACCGACAACCATTTGCGCTTCGCCGCTAGCAATGCGTGCCAGTTCGGTTTCACGGGCTTTGCCTTTGAGTTTACCTGCCAGCCAACCGACTTGAATGTCCATTGCTTCAAACCAGTTAGTAAAATTAATCGCGTGCTGCTCGGCTAATAGTTCTGTTGGTGCCATTAGTGCTACTTGCTGACCATGTTCTAATGCGCGAACCGCCGCCAGTGCAGCAACCAAGGTTTTACCTGAACCTACATCCCCTTGTACTAAACGCATCATTGGATGTGGTTTTTCTAAGTCAGCTTCAATCTCTTTAGTCACTCGTGCTTGAGCATTGGTTGGAGAAAATGGCAGCTGAGCCAATAACTTACCTTTCAAGGTGTTCGCTGGGGGAAATGGCATCGCTTTGTCTTGTTGCCCTTTGCTGCGAACTGACAGCATCGACAGGTTTTGAGCCAGTAACTCTTCCATAATCAGACGCAGTTGCGCAGGGTGTTTACCTTCATCAAATAGCTCTAGGTCAATGCCCGGAGGTGGTCTGTGAATGGTATGCAGCGCTTGTGCTAGGGTGATTTGGTGATCGTATAAACCAGATGGTAGCAACTCATTGACGGCTGCTTTGTCGATAAGCTCTAACGCTTGGTCTGTCAGGTTACGCAGCGTGACTTGTCTTAGCCCTTCGGTGGTTGGGTACACCGGCGTTAGGTTCGCTTCAACGTCTGGCTGCTGCCTAGGCGCAAAGAATTTGTAATCAGGGTGGACGATCTCCAGCCCCATGTTGCCACGCTTGATTTCACCATAAGCATGCACTTGTTTGCCTTCGGCAAAGTTGTTTTTCATTCCTGCGGTGAAGTTGAAAAAGCGCAGTGTAATGGTGCCATTACCGTCGCTGATCTTTACCGCCAACATCTTACGTTTACCGAAAATGGTATCCACACTCATCACCTTGCCTTGAACTGCGGCCCAGATTCCGGCGTGCAGTTTGATGATCGGATAGATGCGTGTTCTATCTTCATAGCGTAAAGGGAGGTGAAATAGTAAGTCTTGTACGTTGTTAAGCCCAACCTTCTCCAGTTTCTCTGCGACTTTAGCGCCGACTCCAGATAAAGAGTTGAGAGGGATAGCAGATAAAAGCTGTGACATAACAAGGCTCATAAACGTAAGAGAGATAATCTATTCAAGCATTTTACTGGATTTTTGTACAGGCAGGAATGGAATGAAGCTAGGGAAATTCTAGGATTGCAGACATAAAAAATCCCCTTAAGCGATAAAGCATTAAGGGGATTTAAATTCTTAGCAAAGCTGCTAACAAATTCGAACGTTAGTTCTTACGACGTCTTACTTTCAGCGCGTGTGGCATCACACGTAGCTTCTTCATAATACTTGCAAGGTGAACACGATCTTTGGTGGTCAGCAAGATTGTCACTGTGTACAGGCGCCCGTCACGTTCTTCGGTAGAAATACCGTGAATGTTAGAGCCTGTTTTTGAGATAACATTAGTTAACTCAGCCAGTGCACCTTGGTGGTTCTGCAGATCAACCTGAAGTTCAGCGGTGAACTCTTGGTCGTAATCGTCAGACCATTCCACCGCCATGTATTTGTCTGGTTCTTTTTGGTAACCACGAACGTTTGGACACGTTTCACGGTGAACCACAAGGCCACGACCTGGAGATACATGGGCAATGATGTGATCATCAGGAATCGGGTGACAACAGTTAGCGAACGTTAGCAGTAGACCTTCAGCACCACGGATTGGAAGCTTCTTCCTAGGTGTATCGCTGTTGTTTTCCACTTCAGTCAATTCGTCTGCATCACCAAGTAAGCGACGAGCAATAACGATACTCATCAGCTCACCAAGACCAATTGAGGCTAGCAAGTCTTCAACGTTATCTAGACGTAAGTCTGACAACACATGCTCAAGGTTCTCTTGGCCGATATCGGCAATAGAGTGTTCACCAAGTGCGTGATTCAGTAGACGACGACCTAGCGTAATCGACTCTTCACGGCGCATCGTTTTCAGAACCTGACGGATCTTAGTACGCGCACGAGATGTCACTACGTAGTTGAGCCATGCTGCATTCGGACGTGCGCCCGGAGCACTGATGATCTCAATGGTTTGGCCGTTCTTCAGCGATTTGCTTAGTGGGTAAGGGTTCATGTCTACACGAGCACCTACACACATGTTGCCGACATCGGTATGTACCGCGTAAGCAAAATCGACCGCTGTCGCGCCAGCAGGAAGTTCGACAATGCGACCCTTCGGCGTGAACACGAAGATCTCATCTGGGAACAGATCAGACTTAACGTTTTCAATGAATTCGAATGAGTTACCTGCGCTTTGTTGCAGCTCAAGTAAGCTCTGCATCCAACGTTGTGCTTTAACCTGTGCGGTTGTGCCGTTACTGCTGCGTGAGCCGTTGCCTTTGTAAGACCAGTGCGCCGCGACGCCTTTGTCTGCCATTTGATCCATATCTTCAGTACGGATCTGAACCTCAACTGGCACCCCATGAGGGCCGATCATTGATGTGTGCAGAGATTGGTAGCCGTTGGCTTTTGGTACCGCAATGTAATCTTTCATGCGGCCAGGACGAGGCTTGTACAAGCTGTGAGCCTGACCAAGCACGCGATAACAAGTATCTGGGGTATCAACCACTACGCGGAAAGCGTAGATGTCCATAATGGTGTGGAAGCGCTGCTCTTTGGTTTTCATCTTGTTGTAGATGGAGAACAGGTTTTTTTCACGACCAAGTACGCGAGCAGGCAAACCGACCTCTTCAAGGCGGCCTTCAATTTCGCTATGGATACGTTGGATCATTTCCTTACGGTTACCACGCGCAGCTTTCACTACGTTTTTAAGTACGCGATAACGGTTAGGATAGAGGGCTTCAAAGCCCAGCTCTTCTAGTTCGGTCTTGATGTTATGAATACCAAGACGGTGAGCTAGTGGAGAATAAATCTCTAGGGTTTCACGAGCGATACGACGCTTTTTGTCAGGACGAAGTGCCCCAAGCGTGCGCATGTTGTGAGTACGGTCAGCTAATTTGATCAAGATAACGCGGATGTCTTGCACCATGGCGAGAACCATCTTGCGGAAGTTCTCTGCTTGCGCTTCTTTGCGATCACGAAATTTAAGCTTATCCAGCTTAGATACACCATCAACCAATTCAGCAACGGTATTGCCAAATTTTTCCTCTAGATCTTCTTTAGTGACATCACAGTCTTCGATGACATCATGAAGCAGAGCAGCTTGCAGGGTTTCGATATCCAGACGCATTTCTGCTAGGATTCTTGAAACAGCTACAGGGTGGATAATGTATGGTTCACCGCTTGAGCGGGTTTGCCCTTCATGGGCGTCTCTCGCTACCACATAAGATTGACGCAGAGCCTCAATTTGAGGCTCTGTTAGGTATTCTTGGGCAACGTCTTTGAGGCTATCGAATAGATACAAATTAAAGGCCCGGAAGGTTAATTAGTTCGAATGACGTTCTTAACGAGTGTGAGCGATGCTGCTTACTGCTGCAAGTTCAGCCGCTTCTTGCTCTTGTTGCTCTTGACGTTCACGAGCATCTAGTACGTCTTTAGTGATAAGACCTTCTTCGATTTCGCGAAGAGCGATAACCGTTGGCTTATCGTTTTCTTCAGGCACTAGTGAATCTTTACCGCCAGTTTGCATTTGACGTGCGCGGCGAGCCGCAATAAGAACTAGGTCGAAACGGTTGCCAACTTTTTCAACAGCGTCTTGAACAGTTACGCGTGCCATGAGGACTCCAAATAGTAATTAACTAATAAATTTTTGATGACGAGAAAGTATACAAGTTTAACTAGAGACTTTCTAGATCACCGTATACTTATCTCAATGGAAAATCTAGGGGATCTAGATTATTCCGCCAATAAAGCAGTAAGCATGCCGCTGTATTTCGCTGCTTGCTTATCTTCTTTCAAGCGCTCCGCACGAATGATAGCTCTGAAGTCCATTAGGGCTGCATCAAAGTCGTCATTCACGATCACATAATCATATTCTGCGTAGTGAGAAATCTCTGATTTTGCTTCGCTCATGCGTTTCGCAATAACTTCGTCGCTGTCTTGACCGCGAACATTTAAACGACGCTCTAGTTCACCATTTGATGGTGGAAGAATGAAGACACTCTTCGCTTGAGGCATTTGTTCACGGATCTGACGAGCACCTTGCCAGTCGATATCTAGGAATACATCGATACCGCGGTTTAGGTTTTCTTCAATCCAAACGCGTGAAGTACCGTAGTAGTTGCCGAACACTTCAGCGTACTCTAGGAACTCACCTTTAGTAATAAGGTCTTCAAAATGATGCTTCTCTACGAAGTGGTAGTGAACACCATTTTCTTCACCAGGGCGCATACCGCGAGTGGTGTGTGAAACAGATACCTTCATTGCGTAGGTTGGATTGGTTTCTAGCATTGCTGAGATCAAGCTCGACTTACCTGCGCCACTAGGTGCAGATACGATGTAAAGAGTACCTTTGCCCATCTGTATATTTCCACTGTTGGTTGGATTGAGTGAAGGCAATAAACCTACACTTTAAAAGATAGCACTGACTCTAATTTTTGTTCCGATGGTGCATCTACTAATTGTTCCGTTGGTTACGTCTATAAAGAGATAACGAGTAAAACTAATAGAAGCAACTGGTGAAAATTAGGTCAGAAAAATGGAGGCGAAGAGTAGCATATTTAGATGATTGAGAACAACTGGCTTGATCGTTATTTATTAGCGAATGATCTTCTCAAAGATCTTTGTATAAATGTAATGACTCGTCATCGGTACTTTTTTATGTGATCTGGACAAAATTTGTTGAAGTTTTAATCTCAATCCTTACAATCCGCGCAAACGATTAAATGCTGTATATATCTAGTGATATGGACTAGATGTTTCTACTACCGAGCCTACCTTGGTGACTACAGTTTTTAGTGTAGAGACCTCTCTATTCTCACAGCATTTGAATCACCAAATTCTTAATTTATTGCATAGGTTTTGTTGTGAGTACCGATTCCACCCTGAAAGCCCAGAACACCTCTGGCTCGCTTGATTCGATGTTTAAAATCACTGAAAGAAAAACCACGATTGGCACTGAGCTGTACGCGGGTTTCATTACTTTCTTGGCGATGAGTTACATTCTGGCGGTTAACCCAGCAATTTTGGGTGATATTCCAGGCATGGACAAAGGTGCCGTGTTTACTGCAACAGCTCTGTCTGCGGCAATCGCAACCCTAATTATGGGCATTTGGGGCAACTACCCAGTGATGCTTGCGCCGGGCATGAGCATGAACGGCTTCTTCAAAGGCTTACTATTGAGTGGTTCAGTCGCGGTACTTTGGAATGAGGCGCTGTTCGGCATCTTCCTGTCAGGTATCCTGTACCTCGCGTTCTCGTTAACCAATATTCGTAAATCGATGATTGAATCGATTCCTGAAGATTTGAAGTTGGCGATCACCGTGTCTCTCGGACTGTTCATTGCTTTCTTAGGTCTTAAGAATGCGGGCATCATCGTTTCTAACCCATTCGTATTGGTTGGCTTAGGCGACATTTCCGATCCAAAAGTGATCATCGCTTACGTGAGTATCTTTATCGCATTGGGTTGTATGGTTCGTGACATCAAGCTAGCAACGTTCATCTCGTTCGTTTCAGCTATTGTGTTGACGATTCTTGCTGACGTCTTCATGGGCACTTCAAATGCACCAATCCCAGAACAGTTCACTGCTATGCCACCAAGTATGGCTGGCAGCTTTGGCGCTATCTTCGATTTCTCTGCTTTCACGCCAGAGAAAATGTTCGACCTACTGTTCATCGTACTTATCTTCTTGATTGTCGATTTCTTTGATGGCTTGAGCACCATTGTCGGCGTTGGCCGTGATGCGGGCATCATCGATAAAGACGGTAAGGTGCCAAACGCGAAATCGGCTCTAGTGGCAGATGCGGGCGGTACTGTGATTGGCTCTATTCTTGGTACCACATCGATCACTGCGTTCTCTGAGTCTGGCATCGCTTCTTCTCAAGGTGCAAAAACGGGCTTAGCGGCGGTGATGGTTGCTGGTCTGTTCCTAATCTCGCTATTCCTATACCCAATCTTCTCTATCTTCTCGGCAGCTATGGTTGCGCCTGCGATGGTAGTGGTTGGCATCTACATGGTAGGTCGCCTTGGTCAGATTAACTGGGAAAAGAAAGAGTCACGCATTGCAGCCTTCTTTACCATCATGTTCACAGTGCTAAGCTTCTCTCCAGCGAACGGTATGGCGATGGGCTTCATCAGCTACGCATTCACAATGGTTGTGGCAGGTAAGCGCAAAGAAGTACACCCGCTTATCTACGGACTGTGTGTGGTGTTCTTAACTTACCTGATTCTGCTTTAAGGCTAATTAGCCACTAAGAAGTCGCTAAGTAAAAGACAAACAGATGGCTCTGCAGTGAATGTGGGGCCATTTTTGTATCTGTTGCTTCTCTATAGCGTGTGCAATTGATGGCGTTAATGCTTTGAGAGTACGCGACTTATATTGATGCATGCTATTGTAGAGACTGGATTAATTATTTCTTGAAGAGTGACTATGCCTTCTCACTTACCTAAATCTTTTAGTAAGCCGTTTTTAAAAGTATTCCACATTATGGAAGCGGTACTGCTGGTGGCGATCACGCTCGCGACCTTGTTTGCGATGGTCGAAGAGTTCATGCATGTCTTCGCTGAACGCCGAGTGCAATTGACCGACATTCTGCTGATGTTTATCTATTTAGAAGTGTTGGCGATGGTTCAGCAGTTTGTGATGAACGGTAAGATCCCTGTACGATACCCAATCTATATCGCGATGATGGCGATTGCTCGTTATATCACTTTGGGCATGAAAGAACTCGATGCGGTATTGATCGTTTGGTTATCTTTAGCAGCATTTATCTTGGCCGCGGCAACATTGTTGATTCGTGTTGGACATCATTATTGGCCGTATGTAGACCTTAGAACCAAGCAGCCAGATGAGTAACACTTTGAAGGTTAAAGTTTTATAAATGAAGCCCAACGATATCGTTGGGCTTTTAATTTAAGTCGGTTGAGCAAAAAAACATCAAATTTTCCAAATAACGCTTTACAAGCAGGCTCAGATCACCAAGAATGGCGTCGCTCTGTTCTCAGGGTTATTAAATGAAACATCCAGTTGTAAAGTAGAACCCTTAGTATTGCTTCATTGTTATTCTCAGTGTTTCCCTTAGCTTCATAGATACATTAAATAATTCAAGCTTTCAGCGCATCGCACTTTTGGCGATTAATTTTTTATTTTTATATAAGGGACACATCATGTCTAACAAAGTAAACGGCGTAGTAAAATGGTTTAACGAAGAGAAAGGCTTCGGTTTCCTAACTCAAGACAACGGCGGCGCTGACGTATTCGTACACTTCCGTGCAATCGCTTCTGAAGGTTTCAAGACTCTTAAAGAAGGCCAACAAGTGTCTTTCGAAGTAGAGCAAGGCCAAAAAGGTCTTCAAGCTGCAAACGTTGTAGCTCTATAAGATTTTAAGTCGGCGCAGGTTGCATTAGCAACTTGCGTCACTTTCTCCTCTAGTTCCACCTGCAATATCCCCCTCAAAATATTCTAAAATCCTTTGTTACATCCGCTTCTCTGTTTTATCTATAGCTGTATCTATATCTTGCTCCAAACAAATCTCCTGCGTAACAACCTGCTCAACTTACTCATCCTGATTGTCATTATTGTATCCATAAAAAAAAGCCCCTAAAACTAGGAGCTTATCTTGATCTAATCAACACTGATTAAGCTAATAATGGCTATTCACAGTGTGTTACTGACAAACTGTTATTCAATGTTCTGGATCTGCTCACGCATCTGTTCGATAAGAACCTTAAGCTCTACGCCTGATGCTGTGATGTCTGTGCTGATAGACTTAGACGCTAGCGTGTTTGACTCACGGTTGAACTCTTGCATCATGAAGTCTAGCTTACGGCCACAAGCGCCACCTTTCTTCAATACGACATTCGCTTCTTTCACGTGAGAGTCTAGACGGTCTAACTCTTCTGCTACGTCTGACTTCTGCGCTAGTAGGATAAGCTCTTGCTCAACACGAGAACCTTCCAGTTCGATTTTCGCATCTTCAAATTTGGTAAGAAGACGCTCACGTTGCCACTCTAGGATCTCAGGCATGCGTGCACGAACTTTCACGACTTCTTCAGTGATCGCATCTAAGCGCTGTACGATTAGCGCCTTCATGTTCTCACCTTCACGAGCACGAGCGTCAATGAACTCTGCGATTGCATCGTTGAATGCGTCTAGCAGGTCTTTGTTAATAGCATCCATGTCTTGCTCTGGCGTTTCCATCACACCAGGCCAGTTCATCACTTGGAATGGGTTCAGGCGGCTTTCTTCGCCAGTCATCGTCATAACTTGGTTCGCAGCATTGATTACTTGCTGAGCCAAACCTTCGTTAATGCTTAGCTCGCCCTTTGCTGCAGGGTTTGCTTCAAAGCGTAGGTTACATTCTACCTTGCCGCGCGCTAGGCGCTTGCGGAAACGCTCGCGTAGGATTGGCTCTAAACCACGGAACTGTTCTGGCATACGGAAGTAAGTTTCTAGGTAGCGTTGGTTTACACTACGGATTTCCCATACTGCGCTGCCCCAATCGCCTTTTACTTCTTTGCGTGCGTACGCGGTCATACTATAAATCATCGAATTTTCCTGTCTTTTATCATTCTGAAAATAACGCGCACGCATAGTATCACGATATGGTGTGCTCTCGAAGCCTGTCGCTTTTCACTATAAATAGCCTTTCGTGATAAATAGCTTTGAACGGTAAATAGATTTGCACGATAAACTGCTATATAATCTTGCCCCAATCAAAACTGTCTCACCCCTTTCTTAGGTGATGCACTCTTTCGATAGTAAATCACTTCAGACTGTTAATAAGGTAGATACCAATGCGTCCAAATGACCGCGCTGTAGATCAAATTCGTCCAATTAAAATTACTCGTAACTACACAGCTTATGCTGAAGGTTCTGTATTAGTTGAGTTCGGCAACACTAAAGTTCTATGTAATGCGACGGTAGAAGAAAACGTACCGCGTTGGTTAAAAGGCCAAGGAAAGGGTTGGGTAACGGCTGAATACGGCATGCTGCCACGTGCAACGCACACTCGTAACCGTCGTGAAGCGGCGAGCGGCAAGCAAGGTGGTCGTACGATGGAAATCCAACGTCTGATCGCTCGTAGCCTACGTGCTGTTGTTGATCTGAAAGTAATGGGTGAAATTATGATCACTGTCGATTGTGATGTTATCCAAGCAGACGGCGGTACTCGTACTGCTTCTATCTCAGGTGCAAGCGTTGCAATGGCTGATGCTATCAACAGCCTACTAGCAAGCGGCAAACTGAAAAAGAACCCAATGAAAGGCCACGTAGCGGCAGTTTCAGTGGGCATCGTTGGTGCACAAGCACTGTGTGACCTTGAGTACGTTGAAGACTCAGCAGCCGATACCGACATGAACGTTGTAATGACGGAAGACGGTAAGATGATTGAGATTCAAGGTACCGCAGAAGGCGAACCGTTCAGCCACGAAGAGTTGATGCAGCTTTTAGCCCTAGCGAATAAGGGCATTGCTGATATTGTTGAAGCGCAGAAGTCGGCGTTAGCAGAATAGTTTTTAGATAGCTCCTTTTTTAAGGGGCTATTTTTTTATTTTCGTCATATATAACTCTACACCAGCGTTAGCTGCAATTTTTCACCCTAATCACATAGGTCCCCTATGCTCATAGGGCTGAAAAACCTTGCTGCCTTGTTGTAGAGCTATCTATTTAGAAAATACATCATTGTTAGCTTCCTGAGCGATTGGAAGTTAGGAATTGGAAAGTAAATTAATTTAGAGGATGAGCATGAAAGCATATCAACGTGAATTTATTGAATTTGCACTAGAGAAAGAAGTACTTAAGTTTGGTGAGTTTACTTTAAAGTCTGGCCGTAAGAGCCCTTACTTCTTCAATGCTGGATTGTTTAATACAGGTCGTGACTTAGCGCGTTTAGGTCGCTTCTACGCAGCAGCATTGGCAGATTCAGGCATTGAGTTCGATGTACTATTTGGCCCTGCATACAAGGGTATCCCAATTGCAACGACAACAGCAGTTGCTTTGGCTGATCACCATGATGTAGACACGCCTTACTGCTTCAACCGTAAAGAAGCGAAGAATCACGGTGAAGGTGGCAACCTAGTGGGTAGCGAACTTGAAGGTCGCATCATGCTAGTGGATGACGTGATCACTGCAGGTACAGCGATTCGTGAGTCGATGGAAATCATCCAAGCGAACGGTGCGGATCTAGCGGGTGTTCTTGTTGCTATCGACCGCCAAGAGAAAGGTAAAGGCGAGCTTTCTGCAATTCAAGAAGTTGAACGCGACTTTGGTTGTGCGATTATCTCTATCGTTAGCCTAACTGACCTTGTTACTTTCCTTGAAGAGAAAGGCACAGACGCAGCACATCTAGAATCTGTAAAAGCGTACCGCGCTCAATATGGTATCTAATGCCTGAAGCTCTGAACCTGACGGTCTAGCTCCCTAGGTTTAGAATTTCAAAAAGAGAAAGGCCCGAGAGATAAAACTCTTTCGGGCCTTTTACTTTTCTATTGAGGTGAGCTGCTTTCTTACCTGAAGATAGGCGCTCTATTTGTAACGGCTACTCTATTTATAACGAATGCCGCGTTCAACTTCTGGATCTTCCATAGTCTTGAAGCGTTTGTGCAGCCACATCCATTGCTCTGGCGCTCGTAAGATAATCTTCTCTAGGTAGCTGTTCATGTAAGCCGCCGCCGCTCTCTCATCCTTTTGCGGATAGTTATCTTCGATCGACTCGTCAGCCATGATTTCATAGTTGCCATCGGCATTTCTAAAACCTGAACCCGGAACGAGTGCACATCGGCTGGTGTACGCCAGAATGCTGGTGCCTGTGGTAGTACATGCATCTTCTACCGCGAAGAAAGGCACAAACACTGATTTGTTACGACCGTAATCATGATCCGGCAGATAGAAAAGGATCTCCCCCTGACGCAGGATTCGAATCATGCGTTTCACGTCTTTACGGTGAATCAGACGGTTGCCGTTTTGAGTACGACCACGGTATTGAATGAATTCATAAGCCGGATTGTTGTGCGGGCGATAAACACCTAAACCTGAAATACCAAGAACCGCCATTGCTCGTGCGGTGATCTCTAGGTTCAAGGCATGCACACAGCACAGAAGGACACCTTTGCCATTGGCTTTGTGTGTACGCAGCATCTGAGTGTCTTTATCTACTAAGATTCGCTTAAAGCGCCACGTCGGCCAGAACCAAGTAATACCGGTTTCGATCAGCGCCATACCCGTATTCTTAAAGTTCTCGCTGACCATAGCAGCAACTTCATCTGCTGGCTTGTCTGGGAAGGCGAGTTCTAAATTGCGAGTTGCGACTGCGACGCGTTTTTTACCATAGCGAGCGCCTAAAGAGCCTAATGAGCGGCCTAACAGTAATAACAGGCGGTAAGGGAGAACGTTAACGATAAGCGCCAATAACCCAAAACCGAACCATACTCCCCAATACTTAGGGTGGAGTAACGCCAGAGTAAAAGGTGGCTTAGTAATAACGTGTTGTGCAGTGCTGTTTGTCGGAGAAGTTTTCGTCGTCATAACCATCACTTAAGATTTGATTGCTACTTAATTTGATTGCTACTTAATCTGAGCGCTGAGTAGTGCCCAATAAGCATCAAAGTTTTCTGTCGGTTGATATTTGAAGTCTGAGCGAACAAATCGATTCAAGCTGCCTTCAACTTGACCGAGCAGTTGAGCGGCTAAGATTTTCTCATCAACCGGGAATGATTTCCCTTCACGAAGCTTTCTTTCACGCAGGATCTGGCGAAGTTGCGTCTCAATGCGTTCGAAAAGTTGGTTGATGCGATCACGCAGACGTTCATTTTCAAACATTAGAGCATGACCAGACAAAATTCGAGTCAGGCCTGGGTTACGTTCTGAGAAAACTAAGATAAGTTGCATCACGAGTCGTATGCGCTCTAGCGTGTCTTTTTCTTCATCGAGAATGCGGTTGATTCGAGACATCAACGCTTCTTCAATGAACTCGATTAGGCCTTCAAACATACGAGCTTTGCTAGGGAAGTGGCGGTATAACGCAGCCTCAGAAACACCCACTTGCTTGGCCAACTTTACCGTTGTGATACGAGAAGCACCTTCGGTCGATTCCAACATTTGTGCGAGAGCTTGTAGGATTTCTTCACGACGGTTTGATTTTCGAGCACCAGCCATCTATTTACTTCCTTTCCTAAAGATGAGGATTGAGTGAAGAAGGATTATAAACACCATTCAATTCTGTTTCCTAGTTTTGTAAGCCCTAGGTCAACAGAATCGAGAGGTGTCAGCAGATTGTCAGAGCAAATTTGTGCGTTTATGCATCAATAAGCTGTTGGATCTGATCGAGGATCTGGAAACCAAGGGTGTCTTTGCTATCCAACGGCAGAGATTTATCGCCACCTTTCCAATAAAGGTGCAGCTCATTGTTACTGCTATTGAAGCCTTGGCCTTCGACAGACACATCATTGGCGCAAATCATGTCGAGGTTCTTTCTTTCTAACTTACCTCGCGCGTATTTTTCAACATCTTGCGTCTCAGCAGCAAACCCAACAGTAAATGGGCGACCTTCAGTCATTGCAGCAACAGAAGCGACGATATCAGGGTTCTTAACCATTTGAATCGTCATGTCGTCTTTACCATCAACCTTTTTGAGCTTTTGGTCTGCGATGGACTCAGGGCGATAATCGGCAACTGCGGCGCAGCTGATGAAAATATCGTGTTGAGAAGCGCTTGCTGTCACCGCATCAAACATCTGTTGAGCGCTGTCGACATCAATACGAGTCACTTGGCTTGGTGTCGCAAGTGATACTGGGCCACTGACTAGCGTCACCTTTGCGCCTTGTTTAGCTGCCGCTTCAGCCACTGCATAGCCCATCTTGCCTGAGCTGTGGTTGGTAATGTAACGCACTGGGTCAATGGCTTCACGAGTCGGGCCTGCAGTAATCAGTACAGAACGGCCTGCAAGCGGTTTAGGTTGGAAGAAGTCTTCACAGCGGTGCACGAGCTGCATAGGTTCTAGCATGCGACCCATGCCGACATCACCACACGCTTGCTCACCAGCCGCAGGCCCCCAGATCTCACAGCCACGACGTTTTAGCGTTGCGATGTTCTCTTGAGTGGCAGGGTGGCTGTACATCTGTTGGTTCATTGCCGGAGATACCGCAACTGGCGCATCGGTTGCTAGAACCAAAGTGGTCAGTAGGTCGTTACCCATGCCTGCGGTCATGCGAGCAATCAGATCAGCGGTTGCTGGCGCTAGTAATACCAAATCAGCCCATTTTGCGAGCTCAATGTGCCCCATGGAAGCCTCAGCTGCAGGATCAAGCAAACTATCAGACACAGGCCTTCCAGAAACGGCTTGCATGGTGAGAGGAGTAATGAACTCCTTGGCTGCATTTGTCATCACGACTTG
This sequence comes from Vibrio sp. QJM3NY_35, assembly GCF_057785915.1. Taxonomy (NCBI): domain Bacteria; kingdom Pseudomonadati; phylum Pseudomonadota; class Gammaproteobacteria; order Vibrionales; family Vibrionaceae; genus Vibrio; species Vibrio sp. QJM3NY_35. The sequence continues at coordinate 145,035 of NZ_CM173507.1, forward strand.
TACTTGTGCTCCACGTTCAATTAAGCGTCGAGTCAGTTCGGCACATTTATACGCAGCGATACCACCACTAATGCCAAGTAGGATTTTTTTTCCAGCTAGGCCTTGTTGGTCAGCGTTACTCAGTTGATTAACCAATGTTTGCATGATTCTGTTCCTTAATTTCTCTGCGACTTACGATATCAGAACAAAGGATAAGTGCCTAGAAGCAGAACTCGAACAGAGTTGACGCTCATCAAGTTGGTGTTATCAAACTTATCAATTACATGGTTTTGCTAGTGACTCGTCCCCTTCTATCTCTATCGAAGGATCTCTTATTACGATCTCATTAGGGTGGTGGGTCATGTTCATGACCAGTGATTAGCTTTGATATGCCAATAGACAAAATGCCTGCCGAATCGATGCCGAGAGAAAAGTTATTGAGTCGAGGGCCTGACTCTTTGAGTGATGCGGAACTGCTCGCGATATTTCTGCGAACAGGGACACAAGGAATGAACGTGTTAGAACTCGCAGACAAGTTGATCAAGGATTTTGGCTCGCTCCGTCACCTTTTTTCAGCAACGCAGGAAGAGTTTTGTGCCCATAAAGGGATGGGGCAGGCCAAGTATGTTCAGTTGCAGGCTGTGTTAGAGATGACGCAGCGTTATCTAGCAGAGACTTTATCTCGTGGAGATGCGCTCACTAGCCCAAGCCATACAAAGCTTTATCTTTCGAGCATGTTGCGTGATCGCCAGCGAGAAGCCTTCTATATACTGTTCCTCGATAACCAAAATAGGGTAATAAAGGACGAGGTGATGTTTGAAGGAACCATCGATGCCGCATCGGTTTACCCGAGGGAAGTTGTTAAACGGTCACTTCATCACAATGCGGCGGCATTAATCTTAGCTCATAACCATCCTTCGGGCGTCGCGGAGCCCAGCCAAGCGGATAGGCGGATTACACGCCGATTAACCGACGCATTAGCGCTGGTGGACATCCGAGTTCTCGACCATTTTGTCGTTGGAGATGGCGAAGTTGTCTCTTTTGCAGAGCGTGGATGGATTTGAATCACATTTTAGGTTGTTAGTTGCGTTAAATCTGCTATTATTCCGCCCACATTTTTAGACCTAAAATCAGCTCTGATTACTCAAGCAAGCTGCGCTGCACAAAAAAAGATCACGAAATCCGTAAAAAGGATCTGTTCGGGTCTTGAGCAATGCGTGTCAAGTTAGTATAATGCGCGACCTTTGATAGCCTTGTATGGATTTTCCATAACGGTTTTTACCTTCTATTTTAATTGATAGAGAGGTTCGGCCACCAAGGTTGATATCGAGCTGAAACGATTGGAGAAGACATTCATGTCCCGAGTATGCCAAGTAACTGGTAAGCGTCCAGTAACGGGTAACAACCGTTCACACGCACGCAATGCTACTAAGCGCCGTTTTCTGCCGAACCTACAAACTCATCGTTTCTGGGTAGAGAGCGAAAAACGTTTTGTTAAACTACGTCTAACTGCTAAAGGCATGCGTATCATTGATAAGAAAGGCATCGATGCTGTTCTTGTTGATATCCGTGCACGTGGCGAAAACGTTTAAGAGGAATTAAGCAATGGCTAAAGGCATTCGTGAGAAAATTCGTCTAGTATCTTCTGCAGGTACTGGTCACTTCTACACAACTGATAAGAACAAGCGTAACATGCCAGGCAAATTTGAGATCAAAAAGTTTGATCCAGTAGTTCGCCAACACGTTATGTACAAAGAAGCTAAAATCAAGTAATTGATGCTTTTTTTGCTCTTCTTCAGTAGAAGAAAGAATTGAAAAACCCAGTTTAATCGCTGGGTTTTTTTATATCTAAAATTTGAGCAACTCAATTGTTCTTGCTTGATATAAAACCTGATAGCTAGAAAACCGCGCAACATAGCAAGTATTGCCACTTTCACGATATACTGAATGTTCAATAGGTTAGATGAGCAGAATCAGATGAGATATCGTGGACGCCGGTGGAACAACATACTCATGTTCAGCGTGATCGCTTTTATCGGAGTGTTAAACCTTCCAACATTGATCAAAGCATACCTTATCGAACCTGAACCTCAGGTTGAGAGCCCTTATCCTTATCTCCTGAATCCAATAGCAGAGCTTCAAGCGTTACACTTTGCTAAGTGGTCTGTCATTCAACAAGACAATCAATGGGTTTACCAGTTTAAAGGTGAAGGCTCCCCTCAAACCACCAATGCACAAGAGCTGTCACAACGTTGGAAAGAGCTTGTGGGCACGGAAGTCGACTCACAGACCTACACAGACCTTACGCCTCGGTTAAATACACCGCACACCATCGAAGTATGGTATCAAGACCAAGAAGAGCCCCAGCGTATTACCTATTATCAATTGCCTGAGTTCTGGTTGTTAAAAAACTGGAATGATCAGTGGTTGGCGGTGTCTACTGAAGAGAGCTACCTGTTTCCAAGTTTTAACGCTAACCACTCCTCTAAATCGGACGACTAACTATGCCTGAATTACCCGAAGTTGAAGTAAGCCGCATGGGGATTTCGCCTCATTTAGTTGGCGAGACGATTAAAACACTTACCTTTCGCACGCCGAAGCTGCGTTGGGATATCCCACAAGAGCTTAAAAAGCTAGAAGGGCTGGTGATTCGCTCGATCTCACGTCGAGCGAAGTACCTATTGATTGAGACAGATGCTGGCACTGCGATTGTGCATCTTGGCATGTCTGGCTCACTGCGTGTATTAGATGCCGACTTCCCAGCAGCAAAGCACGATCACGTGGATCTTAAGCTCACCAATGGCAAAGTATTACGCTACAACGACCCTCGCCGCTTTGGCGCATGGCTATGGTCAGCGCCTGACGAAACACATCCTGTGTTACTGGGATCTGGTCCTGAGCCGCTAACTAGAGACTTCAATGCCGACTACATAGCTGAGAAGGCAGAAAAGCGTAAAGTTGCCGTCAAGCAGTTCATCATGGACAACAAAGTTGTGGTCGGGGTAGGGAATATCTACGCTAATGAAGCCTTGTTTTCTGCAAAGATCCATCCGCTACGACCAGCAAATAAAGTAACCAAAGCTGAATGGACCTTGTTAACTGAAGATATTAAACAAGTACTCGCTACTGCTATCGAACAAGGTGGCACTACCCTAAAAGATTTCGCACAAGCAGATGGCAAGCCGGGGTATTTCGCTCAAGAGCTGCAAGTGTATGGTAAAGCGGGTGCAAAATGCCCTATTTGTGAAGCTCTTATTCAAGAATTAAAAATCGGGCAACGCAATACGTTTTATTGCGAAGAGTGCCAAGTATAGAAAATCTGAACTCGTGTTCACTTTTTATTGCTAGTCGATAGGCTAGCGAGTGGCTACAATTGTACTAATTATACGAATTGAGAATAGTAGAATGAAATATTTAGTAACTGGTGTTGCTGGCTTTATTGGCTCTGCAGTTTCAGAGCGACTATGTGCGGCAGGACATGAAGTTATCGGTATTGATAACTTAAATGACTACTACGAAGTCTCTTTGAAACATGATCGCCTAAAGCGCATTGAGCATGAAAACCTGACCTTTATCGAGCTGGATCTTGCTGATAGAGAGGGCATGGCGAAGCTGTTTGCTGAGCAAAAGTTTGACCGTGTCATTCATTTAGCAGCGCAAGCTGGCGTTCGTTACTCAATTGATAACCCAATGGCGTATGCCGATAGCAACCTTGTCGGTCACTTAGCTATTCTTGAAGGCTGTCGCCATAATAAGGTTGAACACCTCGTTTATGCTTCATCGAGTTCCGTTTATGGCTTGAATCAAAAAATGCCATTCCATACAGCAGACAGTGTTGATCACCCGATTTCACTGTACGCCGCGACTAAGAAGTCGAATGAGTTGATGGCGCATACCTATTCTCATTTATACGACGTACCAACGACAGGTCTTCGCTTCTTTACGGTTTACGGCCCTTGGAGTCGCCCTGATATGGCGATGTTCAAGTTTGCGAATCTAATCGTAGCGGGCAAAGAAATCGACATTTATAACAACGGCGACATGATGCGTGACTTCACTTATATCGATGATATTGTTGAAGGTATTATTCGTGTTCAAGATCGTATTCCAGCCAAGCAACCAGATTGGACCGTTGAGCAAGGGTCACCAGCAACCAGTTCTGCTCCGTATCGCGTGTTTAACATCGGTCATGGCAGCCCGGTTAAATTAATGGACTACATCGAAGCATTAGAAGGTGCTCTAGGTGTTGAAGCGAAAAAGAACTTCATGCCAATGCAGCCTGGTGATGTGTACGCGACTTACGCTGATACGGAAGATTTGTTTGAAGCGGTTGGCTATAAACCTCAAGTGAAGATCCAAGAAGGCGCGAAAGCTTTCGCGGATTGGTATAAAGCCTATTACTCGCTGTAGTAATTGATAAACTTTGAATAAAAAATAGCGCTCACTGAGCGCTATTTTTTTCGGTGTAGGTAAAGAGAATTACTTGGCTGTCTTCAGCTTTATCTCGGCTGCCACCTTTTGTGGCACAAACTGGCTAATGTCTCCACCATGAATGGCCACCTCTCGAACTATTGTCGAAGAGAGGAATGCATACTCCTCTGAAGGTGTTAAAAATACACTTTCAAGGCCTGGAAGTAGCTTTCTGTACATGCTGGTGAGTCCAAACTCGTACTCAAAATCCATGGTTGTTCTTAGGCCTCGCACCAACACATTCGCTTGCTGCTGTTTAGCAAAATCGACCAGTAACCCCGAAAATCCTTCAACAGACACGTTAGGTAAGTGAGACACCGCATCACGTAACAACTCTACACGTTCATCTAATTCAAACATGGTTTTTTTACTTGGGCTCGCTGCTACTCCAACAGTGATATGGTCAAACATGCTAGCGGCACGAACAATGATATCAAGGTGGCCATTGGTCACCGGATCAAAAGTTCCTGGATAAATAACGTGTGTGCTCATTTTAGCTGTCCTTGCTTAATGTAGTGTTCGAATTCAGTGCTTTACTAGAGTTTAAGGCCTTATCGAGTTGCTGCTTTACCATATCGAGTGTGATGTCTTTCATCAGATCATCGCCTTTAGCACGGGTTCCCCATGGAAGGTCTGCGACTGGTTTACCTTGTTGTGCTTCTACGTGCTGTTGATAAACACTCACTACGATATCGAGATCGTTGTAAGGTCCTGTTCTACGAGGGTCGCTGTGCGCGTACAAGCCGATTACAGGCGTTGACTGCGTAGTTGCCAAGTGGGCTGGGCCAGTATCAGGTGCCAATACCACCGTTGCATGTTTCAGTACGGCAGTCAGTTGCTTCAAGTTCGTTTTGCCAATCAAGTTGGTTACTGGCGACTGGCATAATTTTTCGATGTCGCTACCAAGGTTAACTTCTCTTGGTGCCGGAGAACCACATAACACCACTTGCATGCCTTGTTCGACAGCATAATCAGCAATAGCTGCATATCGCTCAGTTAACCAATTGCGTGAATCTTTGCTTGCCGCTGGGGAGATAACCAAGGTCGGCTTGTCTGCCATGGTGCTAATTGCGAGTTGTTCATCTTCAGGTGTTAAAGGGATATCCCATTGAGGCTTATCGAAGGGGACACCAATGTAGCGAGCAAATTCGGCAAAGTTATCTAACACATGAAACTTATCTGAAATAGGTAGATGGTGGTTGGTAAAGAGTGACTGCATTTCACGAGTACGGTTTTTGCCAAATCCCACTTTGCACTTCGCCTTTATCCCCCAAGATAGCACGCTGGCTCTGAGTGCGGCTTGCATATGCAGAAGTGCATCAAATTTACGATCAGATAGCTGACGCCATAATTCACGCATTCCTTTGAAGCCTTGTTTCTTATCGAAAACAATCACCTCAATACCGGGTAGATCACCGATCAGCATGGCTTCTATTTTGCCCGTTATCCAAGTGATTTTCGTTTCAGGCCACTGCTTCTGGATGGCTTGAACCACAGAAATAGCATGACAAACATCGCCAATCGCGGAGAGGCGAAGTATGCAAAGAGATTGAGGTGCAGTTGAGAACAGTGACATAAAGTGCCCGAAAAAAGTGAATAACATCAGAATTATGCAGATACTCGCATTAGTTGTAAAATAGCAATGACGAAAAGCGACCCAAAGGCCTCATAGATGGAAACGATTAGCACCAAGAACCAAACAATTTGGTACGACCCTGAACTTTTGGCTCAGGTACCAGAGGGCGATATCGCTCAGATCTTTGAGGCTGAATATTGGCAGCAACAAGACGCCATTTCAGGCAGTGCTCAAGGACGCGGTACCACATGGTTCATTCAGCTTGATGGGATACAGGCCGCATTGCGCCATTATCGCCGTGGCGGATTGTTTGGGAAGCTCGTCGAAGACCAATATCGCTTCTCTGATTGGGAAAACACGCGCTGTGCGATGGAGCTTAATGTTCTCAAGGCATTGGCAAACGCAGGTGTGAATGTACCGAAGCCCATTGCTGCTAGAGCCATTAAAAGCGGACTACTTTATCGAGCGGACTTAATGTCTGAACGAATTCCCAATGCCAAAGATCTGGTTGATGTCTTGGTCAATGGCCCGATAGATGCGGATATTTATCGTCGAATTGGGCAAGAGGTACGCAAGATGCACGATGCTGGGGTTAATCATACCGATCTCAACATTCATAATATCTTGCTTGATGACTCGCAAAGGGTGTGGATCATTGATTTTGATAAGTGTGGTCATCAAGCGGGTGATGACTGGAAAGAAGGCAACTTGAATCGCTTAAAGCGCTCGTTCTTAAAAGAAGTGAACAAGCGCCAGATTCAATGGCAAGAGCCGGATTGGGAACTGTTATTGCAAGGCTACCAAGGTTAGTTGCTGTTAGTTAAGAGTGGTGACTAGCTAAGAATGGTCATTAATTAAGAATGTATACTAAGGTTTTATCCAACGCCCCTCGATTCTGTTCAACCACTTGATAAGCCGCTAAGCCTTTAGTTTTACGCAGTTCTGATTGTTTGAACAGTTGTTGGAGTTGGCCAGCGATATCTTGGCTATTTTGACAAATAGTGACGGCTTGAGCTTCAAGCAGTTTGTCTGTGATCTCGCTGAAGTTAAAATAGCTAGGGCCATTGAGTAAAGGTAACTGCAGTGCCGCAGGCTCTAGAAGATTGTGGCCACCCACCTTACCGCCCACAAGGCTTCCTCCCATAAAGCACACATCAGATCCGCCGAGTAATACCAACATTTCTCCCATCGTATCCGCAATATAAACTTCAACATTAGAGGTGATTGGTTGCTGACTCGTTCGAGTGATAGTCTTGAAGCCGTGCTCTTGAGCTAGCTCAGACACTTGGTTAAATCTCTCTGGGTGACGAGGCACAATCATCAGCAAGGTATTCGGATTGTCTTTAAGGAGCTGTTTATGAGCGTCTAAGACAATTTCATCTTCGCCTTGATGAGTGCTGGCTGCTATCCACACACAGCGTTCAAAGCCAATTTGTTCACGTAACGCTTTGCCTTTTGATACTTGTTCAGCTGAAACTTCAATATCAAACTTGATCGACCCAGTCACATGCACAGATGCTTTATCTAACCCTAATCGTATAAAACGCTCAGCATCACTTGGGTATTGGCAAAGTACTTGAGAGAGATTTTTGGCTAAGAGATCAAAAACGGCTTGGAATTTAGCATAACGCTGGCACGAGCGTTCAGATAGGCGAGCGTTGAGTACCGAAATGGGGATTCCAGCTTTCGCGACGCAGTGCAGTGTGTTTGGCCATAACTCGGTTTCCATGATTAACATCTGTTTAGGCTGAACAGTCTTCAAAAAACCTCGAATACACCAAGAAAAATCAATCGGCATGTAGCGATGCTCGACTAAATCACCGAGTTTTTCTATCTGCTCTGCACCCGTGCTGGTTGTCGTGGTAACGATAATGGCTTGGTTTGGATTGCGTCGCTTCAGTTGCTTGATGATCGGTACGGCGGCAATCGATTCACCAACCGATACTGCGTGAATCCAGATAGGATTCTTACCTTGAGTTTGCGGTGTGATCCCGAAATGTTCTTTCCAACGCTGACCAAAACTTGGCTTTCCAGGTTTGCTCTTATAAAGCCCATACAGCAGTAGCGGAGAAGCTAATGACAATATGAGAGTATAGATAAGTCGTATAAGCATAAGAACAGTGACACCAGAAGGTAAAATCAATATTCAGAAGAGTATTTTCTTCAATCTCGAAAGTAAAGAGCGTTATAATTAAATGCTTAGTTGCGCTTTCAAACGGACATGGTGAATTTTATCTCATCGCTTATGCAAACCGATCAAACCTATCGTTTCTTGCTCTACGTCGAGCAAAATTATTCATTTGCTATTCTTCGCCCATTCTATGATTACGCGAAGCAACTCGGCCATGAGGTTAAGTGGTTGCTTGTTGGTGAAGACGCTTCTGAACATCTTTTACTGGATCAAGAGCAGAGCGTCTCTTTGACAGAAGCTATTGCCTTTAATCCTTCTGCCGTTCTAGTGCCCGGTGATCGTGTTCCAGCGTTTATTCCAGGGTTGAAGGTACAAGTATTTCATGGTTTGAACGAGAGCAAACGTGGGAACTTATACCCTGAACGTGGTCTATTTGATTTGTATTGCACCGAAGGCCATGAAAGAACAAGCTCGCTTGAGCCGCTAGCTAAGCAGCGCGGCTATTTTCAAGTTAAAGAGACCGGGTGGCTGAAGCTCGATAGCTTGTTTAATTATCAAGCTAGTGAGAACCGTCATGAGAGACCTCAAATTCTGTTCGCTTCCACTTTTTCGCCAAGCTTATCGTGTGCAGAGTTGGTTTATGAAGAGCTTAAGCGCCTCAGTCAACTGAGTCAGTGGCAATGGTTAGTGACTCTTCATCCGAAAATGAATCAAGAGACGAGAGCGAAATATCAAGCACTGGAAGGGGATAACCTTCTCTTTTTCGATAATGACCGAGTGATTGAAATGCAACATCGTGCTGATGTTATGGTGTGTGACAACTCATCGATATTTCAGGAATTCTTGTTGCTCAATAAGCCTGTTGTCACGGTAAATAATCGAGACCCTCAAGCAAGCTTTATTAACATTACTCAAGCCGAGCAATTAGAATCAGCAATTAAGCAAGCAATGCTACCTGATGAAGAAAGAGATAACGCTATCGCTCATTACGGCCCGTCAATAACACCATATTTAGATGGGCAATCCTCAGCGAGAGTTCTGAGTGCTATTACTGATGTGCTAGAAAGCGGCTGGCAAGATAACAAGCCAAAAAATTGGATTCGTAACTTTAAAATCCGTAAATCATTAAACTATTGGAAATTCTAGGGCTGAATAATGAGAAAACATACCCTGTCTGTCATTGTTATTACCAAGAATGAAGAAGACCGAATTGAAACTTGCCTTAAATCTGTTGTTGATATTGCCGATGAACTGATTGTTTTAGACAGTGGCTCAACAGATGCAACCGTTGAAATATGCCAAAAATATACAGATAACGTGACAATCACAGATTGGCCTGGCTTTGGTAAGCAAAAACAGCGAGCGCTAGATAAAGCGACATGTGATTGGGTGCTATCAATTGATGCTGACGAAGCTCTCGATAAAGAGATGAGCGACGCTCTTGTTGAACTATTAAAACAAGATCAAATCAAACACACTGCGTACAAACTGCCTTGGGGAGTGACTCTTTATGGCACGACTCTAAAACATGGCCGCAGTGCTCGTGCAGTATTAAGACTGTTTAAGAGAGAAGGCTCTCGATATACGTTAGACGAGGTTCACGAGACCGTCGTTCCTGAGCAAGGCTCTACAGGAGTACTGAAGGGGTTTCTTCTTCATTACACCCATCGCGATTATGGTCATGGTTTAGACAAAGCAGCGCAGTACGCTTGGCTTGGATCGCAAAAGTATCATCGCAAAGGTAAGAAATCACACGGCTTATTTTTAGCTTTATTACGTGCAATATGGACGTTCTTCCTTGTGTATATCATTCGCCGTGGCTTTATGGATGGCAGTGTCGGCTTCATTATGGCGATGACTTATGCTCAAGTGAATTTCAATAAATACGTCGGTTTGTGGATTCTTGAAAACCGCTCAAACGACCAAGCCAAATAGGAACCGAGAGATGAAGATTTTAGTTTGTGCATCTTACTTACATGCATGGAATAGTTTGCGTCCAGAAGCTGCGATTTTTATAGAGCTTGCGCGTCAAGGTCACCAAGTCACTATCATGACCCAAGGTGAGTCTGAGCACGTATCAAAGCTAGAAGAGTGCGGTATTCGAGTCGTTGATGGTTATCCAAAGCGTAAAGTTTGTTTTGACACCATTAAAAAGATTCGCCACGAGCTGAAAACGCATGATTACGACATCTGCTATGCTTTCAACTCAAAAACGATACCTAATGCGGCGTTTGCCTGTATTGGCTTTAAGGTTAAATTAGTCGTTTATCGAGGCACTACTGGAGGTTTATATCGACATGACCCAAGTGCTTATCTAACACAGCTACATCCTCGTGTAGATGGCATAGTTTGTGTTTCTGAAGCGGTTCGACAAGATGTGGTGAAGCGTGTTTGGAAGAACAAAGATAACGTTGTTACCATATACAAAGGGCATGAATTGGATTGGTATAAAGTACCACCAACCGAGCGTTCTGAGTTTGGTTTGAATGAAGATGATGTCGTCGCGATTACTGCAGCGCACGTAAGGCCAAGTAAGGGCATCTCTGTCTTACTTGAGGCGACCAAATACATTACTGCACCGAACTTCCATTTGATCTTAGCGGGCAGCGGCTACGAGCCTCATTTTGATGAGATGAAAGCAAGCCCTATGAGTGAGCGCATTTACTACATTGGTCATCGTACTGACATCCCTTCAATCATGTGTATGGCTGATTTTCAAGTTCAGCCATCGATTAGCGGAGAAGGGCTACCACGCACGATTGTCGAAGCGATGGCAAATGGCACAACCTCAGTAGTGACAACTACCGGTGGCGCTCCTGAACTCGTTGTAGATGGCGAGACTGGTTATATTGTCCCGACTGGTGACGCCAAGGCGTTAGGGGAGGCTATGGACAAGCTCGCACAAGATAAGGCAAAGTGCACAACAATGAGTGAAGCGGCTAAGAAGCGCCTAGATGAAAGCTTTAGTTCACGAGTGACAGTGAAGAAGCATTTGGAGTTTTTTGAGAAGTTACTAGTGAAGTAAATTAGTCTTAAATATCTGATTTTAGGGTGTAAATAATAGAACTATATTATATTTGATAGCTGAAGAGATATCGCATCTTCAAGGCTATCATTATTATTTTCAAATGCTATAATAATTTCTTCAAAGTTGGAAATTTCACTATCAGGGATTAATTTGTATATATTACAGTAATCTTCCATACCAATCCCTACCGAAGAATTAATAGATATTACATTCACCTTATCTACATTAGATAGCAAGTAGATCTCTAATGGTATTTTGTTTGACAGTAAAACCACTCCTTTATCTTTGAGTTTTTGATAAGCTTGCTTATTTTCCTTCGGATGGAGTTTTAATACTGGATTTAGATTATGTTCTTTACTTTTAGATATGATTGAATCATAAATTTTCAAAAAAAACTGGCTATCTTTTAGTCGTTTTTTTATTTTATTGAAGGTTGGCTGCGTGGCAATAATTAGTGATTTATTATCAATCTCTACATTTTCATCGAAGATAAAACATTTTTTTATACTTGATATGATATTAATATCTCTAGATAATGTTATTTTTTTGCCTTTATGTAATACAGATTTAGGTAATTTATCCGGGTGCACCACATAAATTTCATCGCACTGTTTTTTTTCTCCAAACACATAGTGTCGAGGGTTGTTATTTGATAAAAATCGAATGGCTTGCTTGGTTTTTGAGTGTATTTTGTGTTCTATGTAGTTTCCCATTCCATCTTCAATTATTGAGTATGATTTGAATAGAAGGCGAAACAATCTAGACATTTTATTATTATCGTTAAATAGAAATAGTTTGTAAGTAGTACTCTCTATATCGATAATTATGCCTTTCTTATGTAATAAATCAGCTAGTTTAATTTTTATAGTTTTAGATATTGCTATTCCATGCAATGAAGAAAACAAGATATACCTTCCAATAAATCCACTTCTCTTTATATCATTCACTAATGAATTTCTACTAATTAATATTAATTCAATGTTATCTGGCAGTTCATTGCAATTTATACTCTTAGGGTCAATATCTTGATAATCATAGAAGAAAACTATTACTGAAGGATTCGAGCTATCATGAGATTTATATAAACTAAATAATAAATGTCTAACGGTTGAGCAAATATAAATATTTTTATTATTCATTATTCGTCTCTACTTTATTCGATATAGCCATACCTAAGAGAATACACGTCCATACAAAGTAAAAAATTGTCCCAGAATTATGATTAAAGAACGCTTGCGTCAAGCAGTACCCAATCATTAGAATTACATTTATTATCCCTAGCAAGCAAATGTCATGAGCTTTCTCATTATATTTTGAACTACGAATGATCTTATAAAATATGAGTAGTGGCATAAAGAATATAACACCGAGAGCGCTTATCCCTACAACCCCTCCAACTGACGCTGCTTCAAGAAATTGATTGTGCTCATGATAGGTCATCCTTGAAACCTTTTTATCTATGACACCAAGATCACCAAGTGATTTCCTTCTCTCTAGTCTTCCGTCCTTTCCTGCACCAAAAAAAGGATTCTCGAGAAATGTAATAGAAGCACTTTTCCATAAGTTGAGTCGAATTCCGATTGAAGTAAATGCATTAGCGTTCGAGCTATATTTGTTATAATCACTAAGCGCTTCATCAACTCGTGATGTTACAGTATCGTTCGTACTGAGATAGAATCCTGCAATAACTGTGAGCAATATGGTTGATGTTATTATTTTAATGCGTAACAGATTGAACTTGTAATGAACTATAAATAAAATAGTTATAGGAACAAGTAACCAAGATCCTCTACTTTCAGATTGTAAGCTTGCCCAAGAAGCAAAAAGAAAGGCGATTAAAGAGAATATGGATAATAGGAATTTTTTATTCTTTAGTTCAAATAGAGCTATAGCAAGACTCGATATCGCAAATGTTGTTACTATTCCGCCAGTTTGTATTTGCATATATCCTTCAAACCAAGCGTTGGGAATACGTCCATCGAATGCTCTAAGCTCTGGATATTGCTTTAGGTAGAATAAAGCGACGATAGCTGAACAAATTGAGGCAATATTTATCCCAATAGTGATATTTTTCCACGATGGTGGGTTTCGTAATAAGGCAATAAAAATTGGTATGGTTAATAGAGCTCTACTTGGCTTATCAATAAAGCTCCACTTTTCACCATGAAAAAACTTCAGAAAAAGAAAAGTACAGAAATAGTAAAGAAGTGCGTATATAAAAAGTTTTTCATTGGAGCTTAATCGAAGCTTATGTTTGGTAATAAATAAACTGGTAATACAAGTGAGTAGTAGGAAGATACTTGAGTAGTTGTAGCCAGAGCCATAAGCGACACATATAACAGGAAAGCAAGCAGTAAAAAATGGCACTGCTTTTGTGTGAGATAGGTGAGTTGGAGACATGGTATGGAAACTACTTCTTATAAGGATTTATATTACTATCAGGACGAGTCTTAAGCAGCCTTAAGATCCACATATACTGTTCTGGGTTTTTGCTCACGTAATTTTCAATACATTGGTTCATCATACGTGCGTCCTCTTCTTCGCTTCCTGTTGGGAAGGGTAGAGCAGGGTAGAAGTCCAGGGCGTATTGGCCTGTACTGCTATCGTATTGAGCAAACAAGGGCACAATTTTAGCTTTACTTAGTTTTGATAGGCGACCAAGGCCTGAGATAGTTGCTTTTTGAGTCGCGAAAAAGTCAACGAAGACACTGTGCTCACGGCCAAGATCTTCATCAGGGAGGTAGTAACCCAGGTACCCATCACGTACCGACTTGATGAAAGGTTTGATACCACCGCTGCGATCATAAACACGACCGCCGTATTGCACGCGCTGTCGGTGCATTAGCCAGTCACTGAGTTTGTTTTTTTGTGCTTTCGCCATTGCAGATACAGGTAAATTGCGTGAAGCTAATAATACCGCTGGGATATCGATAGCCCATGTGTGTGGCACCAGCAAGATCACATTCTCGCCACTGTCTGTAATATCGGTTAGGTTGCTCAGGCCGTTTATCGAAGTGTTATTCTCTAGCCAAGTTTTACTCTTGAGTGTCAGTGAAGCAAATCCCATCAAAAATGAGATGGAAGTAACGTATGACTGATAGAGAGTCTCTTCGCGCTCTTCGATAGATTGCTCAGGGAAACACATCTCAAGGTTAACTCGAGCCCGGCGGTTAGCCTTATTCTTAATTTTTACAGCTTGCTTAGCCATAAACTTAGCTAATGCTAAACGAATGCTGTTAGGTAAGAAGCAGACTAAAGACGATAACAAAACAGCAATCCAAGTTCCCCAGTATTTAGGTGCTAGAAAACCCCATTCAAACTCAGGGTTGTAAGCTTTTGGATCAAAATCATTGCGTTGTGTGGTCATTCATTCACTACATTATTTAAATCAGAGAGTTAACTTAATATCGGTCACTCTGGGAATGATTATATTCGTTAGACATTCCCAATAATACACGCTAAAAGTAGGGTGTATTATTGGTCCTAATCTGAAATATACCGTTAAGCGTTTACGATCTTCATGTACTCAGCAACGCCATCGGCTACTGCTTTAAACTCGATATCGCAACCTGTACCGCGAAGCTTCGTTAGGTCTGCTTGAGTGAATTCCTGATAAGCGCCTTTTAAATGCTCAGGGAAAGGAATCGTTTCGATTTCGCCTTTACCATGGTGCTTGATAACTGCCTTGGCGACTTCTTCAAACGACTCAGCATTGCCAGTACCTAGATTAAAGAGGCCTGATACCCCATTCTCTAAGAACCACAAGTTTACAGCCGCGACATCACCCACATACACAAAATCACGCTTAAAGGTTTCGCTACCTGCGAACAATTTCGGGTTTTCACCGGCATTCATTTGGTTGTTTAGGTGGAAAGCGACAGAGGCCATGCTGCCTTTGTGTTGCTCGCGTGGACCATAAACATTGAAGTAACGAAACCCTACGATTTGCGAAAGCGTTTCGTTGTGTGCTGCTGCATCCGCGGTTAAGCGACGAACGTAGTTATCAAATTGTTGTTTTGAATAGCCGTAGACATTCAATGCACCTTCGTACTCTCGCTCTTCGATGAAAGTGTCGGTCTCACCGTAAGTTGCAGCTGAAGAGGCATACAAGAAAGGAATTTCACGCTCAACACAGTAATGAAGTAGCTCTTTTGAGTATTCATAGTTGTTGAGCATCATGTATTTGCCATCCCACTCAGTGGTAGCAGAGCATGCTCCTTCATGGAAAACAGCTTCAATATGACCAAAATCATCACCGGCCATGACTTGAGTTAGGAAGTCATCACGATCCATGTAATCCGTGATGTCTAGGTCTACAAGGTTCTTAAATTTCTTACCATCTTTTAAGTTGTCGACGACTAGAATATCGTTGTGGCCCGCTTCATTAAGCGCCTTAACAATATTGCTGCCAATCATGCCAGCACCACCCGTTACGATAATCATAATTTTCTAACTCTTTTGAATACAAAACTGTCACGAGTATAGCAAGGAATGGATAAAGCGGGCTAGTGGAATAATTCCCCAACCAGAGTATGATACGGCAAGCTAAGTTATAAATTATGTTGAGTTAATTACTCAAAAATATAGGTATTATCATGAAGATTGCAGTAGCCGGTACAGGGTATGTGGGTCTATCAAACGCTATGCTTTTGGCACAACATCATGAAGTCATTGCGGTAGATATCATCGATGAAAAAGTGGCAATGCTAAACAATAAGCAGTCACCGATTGTAGACAATGAGATTGAGCACTTTCTATCAAATAAGACGCTGAACTTCATGGCAACAACGGATAAAGCCGCTTACAAAAATGCTGAATTTGTCATCATTGCTACACCTACCGATTATGACCCTAAAAACAATTATTTTGATACCAGCTCTGTAGAATCAGTCATCAAAGACGTCATGGAGATCAATCCTGATGCGGTGATGGTTATTAAATCAACGGTGCCGGTTGGCTATACCGAGCGTATCAAGCAAGAGCTGAACTGCGAAAACGTCATGTTCTCACCTGAGTTTTTACGCGAAGGTAAAGCGCTGTACGACAACCTACACCCATCACGTATTATCGTTGGTGAGTGTTCTGAACGCGCTAAAGTGTTTGCGAATCTGCTGGTTGAAGGCGCAGAAAAAGAGAATATCGACGTACTATTTACTAATTCCACAGAAGCAGAAGCGGTAAAGCTATTCTCAAATACCTACCTAGCGATGCGTGTTTCTTATTTTAATGAGTTAGATTCTTACGCCGAAGCTCACGGTTTGGATTCTCGCCAGATTATTGAAGGTGTGGGTTTAGATCCTCGCATTGGTAATCACTATAACAACCCTTCATTTGGTTACGGTGGTTACTGCTTACCTAAGGACACCAAGCAGCTATTAGCTAACTATCAAGATGTACCAAACAACATTGTTGGTGCCATCGTTGATGCTAACCGCACCCGAAAAGATTTTATTGCGGATTCAATTATCAAGCGCTCGCCTAAAGTGGTGGGGATCTATCGCTTGATCATGAAGGCTGGTTCGGACAACTTCCGTGCTTCTTCGATTCAAGGAATAATGAAGCGCTTAAAAGCCAAAGGTATCGAAGTGGTCGTATTCGAACCTGTGTTAGAGGAGGAGCATTTCTTTAACTCGAAGGTTTATTCTGACCTCGAAGAGTTCAAAGCTGTTTCCGATGTGATTGTATCTAACAGAATGGTAGAAGAGATTGCAGATGTTGCAGATAAGGTTTACACACGAGATCTGTTTGGCAGCGATTGATACTGCTCTTTTTTAGCTAATGCTAATTAGACCAGATGTTAACAGCTCGATCTATCCGTTTAGTGGCGATATACTGACCCCCTAAACGGATAGGGATACTAATAACTAATGAAAACACGTGACAAGATTGTTTACGCTGCTCTAGAGCTTTTTAATGAGCACGGCGAGCGCAGTATTACGACCAATCATATTGCTGAACATATCGAGATTAGCCCTGGTAACCTCTACTATCACTTCCGTAATAAACAAGAAATTGTCCGTGATATCTTTACTCTCTATTCAACAGAGTTGCTTGAAAGGTTCACGCCGATTCAAGGCCAACAAGAAAGCCTGACGCTACTAAAGACCTACTTAGATTCTATCTTCACACTGATGTGGAAGTACCGATTCTTCTATGCGAATCTGCCTGAAATATTGTCACGTGATGAAAAACTCCACCTTGATTACATGGCAGTGCAAGAAAGATTGCAAACCAACCTTGTCGATATCATGAGGGCCTTTGTTGAGTTGAACTTGCTTAAAGCAACGGATTCGGAAATGAAATCGATGGTCACTTCTCTTCACTTGATCGCATCGGGTTGGTTAGCTTATCAATCGGCGATGTCTCCAAAAGCCCAAATTACCGAGCAAGTGGTACATCAAGGAATGCTGCAGATGATCGCGACGGTTAAACCGATTGCGACAGCTCAAGGTTTTGAGCAGCTGACATTATTGGAAGATGGTGTAAGGGCGTTGAACTCTAAATAGAAAGAGACGAGTAAGCGATATACGGGATTCGAAGAAAGATACTTGCATCCCGTATCTGCTCTTTATCGAACCAACCAGCTCTTTGGATTCTGAGCTTGGCTGTTTCTACGAATTTCAAAGTACAATGATGGGCGTGTTTGGCCGCCAGTGTCACCTGCAAGCGCGATGGCTTCACCCGCTTTAACCTTGTCACCTTCTTTCTTCAGTAGTGCTTGGTTAAAGCCATAGAGCGTCATATCACCTTTACCATGATCGAGAAGAACCACTAAACCATAGCCTCGCAGATACTCGGCAAATACCACCGTACCTGAGTAAACGGATTTAACCTGCTGACCGTACTTGGCGTTGATCACCATGCCTTTCCAGTTAATTTGCCCCGTTTGACGTGAACCGTAGTTATGTAGAACTTTATCTTTGATCGGCCAAGGTAGCTTACCTTTACGTTTTGCTAGGCCATCCATCGGGACTGCATTACGTCGTTCTCGAGCCGCTTTTTCTGCTTTTGCTATTTCAGCTTTCAGGCGAGTTTCATTTCGCTGAAGCTCTGCCAGGTAATTTTTGTCGCCAGAAATATTCTTCTTAATGCTGCCAACGGTTTTCTTACGTTGTGTTTGGGTTTTGGCTAACGTATCGCGCTTGGTGGTTTGCTGTTTTAGCAGTGTTGCTATCTGTTCTTGCTCGAGTTGGCGCTGTTTGTGGCTTTCTTCTAATTCGAGTTGCGTCTGTTCAATCGTTTTAATGGTTGCGGAGCGAGCTTTGGCAAGGTGCTGGTAATAATGACTGATGCGATCTTCTTCTACCCCAGTATTGAGGATGTGAGAAGAGGCTTTAGCTCGGCTTGTCATGTAGTAAGTTTGAATGAGCTGTTCTAATTTGTCTGTCTGAATTTTTTTTTGTGCTGTGAGTGCTTCTATCTTGGTACTTAAGTTCGCAATATTAGCATTAGCAGTATTGAGTTGCTTTTTACTGTCTAGAATCGCTTTTTCAAGCGAAGCGATGGAGAGCTCTTGTTTCTTGAGGTTTGCCTGTAGGCTATCGAGTTTTTTCTGCTGTGAGGAAAGGTTTTTTTGTTGGCGAGATATTTCGCTCGATACGCCTTTTAGTTCCCCCTGAGAGGCGGCAAATAACGATGTAGATAAAAGAGCAACACAAAGGCTGGCAGATATCAAAAGAACAGTGCTAATTGCTTGGACTGGTTTCATCATTATCGTCATTTTGCTCTTATTCATTATCAACAGCCGCTTTTAAATCTTTTCGCATCTCGGTTACTCGCATCCCGTATCTGCTCTTAAATTCCATCACCATGGATGAAGTTCTGAGAACGACCGTTGAACCCTTGATCCATATCTAAAGAGGGTTTGTCTGTTTTCGGTTTACCGACAATTTTTGCAGGAACCCCAGCGACTGTTGTATGAGGTGGTACGGCTTGTAGAACCACAGAGCAAGAACCAATCTTCGCCCCTTCACCCACTTCAATGTTGCCGAGTATTTTAGCGCCGGCACCAATCATTACGCCTTCGCGGATTTTAGGGTGACGATCGCCACCTTCTTTACCTGTACCACCAAGGGTCACGTCTTGAAGAATCGATACATCATTTTCAACGACGGCTGTTTCACCAATTACAATGCCTGTCGCGTGGTCGAGCATGATAGCTTTGCCGATACGAGCTGCTGGGTGAATATCCACTTGGCAAGCAACCGAAATTTGGTTTTGTAAGTAAGTGGCAAGCGCAATGCGACCTTGTTTCCATAGCCAGTTAGCCACTCGGTAGCCTTGTAGAGCATGGTAGCCTTTCAGATAAAGCAGAGGCATCGAGTACATCTCGACCGCAGGATCTCGATTTACCGTCGCGCAGATATCACAAGCTGCCGCATCGATAATCGATTGATCCTGCTTAAACGCTTGTTCAACCACTTCACGTACCGCCATTGCTGGCATCGACGCTGTCTTAAGCTTGTTTGCCAGAATGTAGCTGAGTGCAGCCCCCAAGCTTTCATGGTTGATGATCGTGGCATGATAAAAACTCGCAAGCATAGGCTCTTGCTCCGACTGCTGTCGAGCTTCCTTCACAATGCATTGCCAAACTTTTTGTTGTTCACAGTGTTTCATTTTACCATCCATTCATTTAAACCAGATACGTGTAGCGGGATGAGAGGTACGAATCTCTCTACTGCTCTTACTATCTTTCTGACTTCTTGTCTCGAGCAAGTAGATCTTGCGCTGCTAGGTGTGCATCTTTCCCTTGATACAATACTTGATAAATTTGTTCAACAATTGGCATCTCAACGCCCATACGTTCTGATAATAACCAAACTTCTTTGGTGTTGCGATAACCTTCAACGACTTGGCCAATTTCTTCTTGTGCGGTATCGACATCTTTACCTGCGCCAAGTGCCAGACCAAAGCGACGGTTACGTGATTGGTTATCAGTACAGGTGAGTACTAAGTCACCCAACCCTGCCATGCCCATGAAGGTTTCTGGCTGGGCACCAAGTGCTGCGCCCAAGCGACTCATCTCAGCCAAACCGCGAGTGATGAGTGCGGTACGTGCATTAGCACCAAAGCCAATACCATCCGACATGCCTGCGCCAATAGCGATAACATTCTTGACTGCGCCGCCAAGCTGCATACCAATGAAATCTGAGTTTGCGTACACGCGGAATGTTTTACCGCAGTGAATTTTTTCTTGAAGCTCTTCTAGGAAAACTTCATCAGGTGAAGCGACAGAGATAGCCGTTGGCATGCCCATCGCTAACTCTTTGGCGAAGGTTGGTCCTGATAGAACCGCTAACGAGTACCCATCACCAAGTACATCGTGCGCGACATCCTTAAGTAGGCGGCCTGTTTCTGGCTCTAAGCCTTTGGTTGCCCAACAGATGCGAGAGTTCTCTGTTAAGTGAGGCTTTAGGCTATTTAAAACGATACCAAATACGTGGCTTGGAACGACAACCAAAAGGTCTCGGCTTGAAGTCACGGCTTTTTCTAAGTCAGATTCAATGATCAGACTTTCTGGGAATTCAATATTTGGTAGAAACTCATTGTTCGCACGCTCTGATTCGAGGCGATTCATATGAACAGGGTCATGCCCCCAAAGAACAACATTGGCACCGTTACGCGCTAGAGATATCGCTAAAGATGTCCCATAAGAACCTGCGCCTATCACTGTCATCGCAATGTCTTTACCGTAAGCGCTATCTTTACCGTAAGCGTCTGTCGCGTGAGTCGGGCGAGTTGTTTCTGTCATGCTTCCACCTAAAAAATAATGAGGGAAATCGAAGAGTTCGGGAGAAACTCTTTACTAAGAAGAAAAAGTGCTCTACTAAGAAAAAAATCTCTCTATCAAAGTACAGTGTAAATAAAAAATGCACATCGCAGAAGCTGCGATGTGCATTTAAAAGCTAAGCTTCTTATAACATAAGCTATTTAAGCGTTCGCTAGAGTTAAGTTCTACTGTGAGACTTAAGCTTGCTCGCCTTCAGTTTGCTGAGCTTGGTTTTGTAGGTAGTTCATGAACAAAGCATCAAAGTTTACTGGTGCTAGGTTCAGTTGTGGGAACGTACCTTTAACCACTAGGCTAGAAATCGTTTCGCGAGCGTATGGGAATAGGATGTTCGGGCAGAAAGCACCTAGGCAATGTGCCAGTTGACCAGCTTCCATTTCGCTTGCAGAGAAGATACCGCCTTGTTGAACTTCACAAAGGAATGCAGTGTCTTCTGCGTTCTTAACCGTAACCGTTAGACGTAGGATTACTTCGTAAACGCCTTCGCCAAGTTCACGGCTTTGAGTGTCTAGGTCCAGTTTTACATCTGGGTTCCACTCTTTTTGAAACATGTCTGGAGAGTTTGGCGCTTCGAAAGATACGTCTTTTAGGAAGATGCGTTGGATTGCGAAGTTTTGTTGTGCGTCTTGTTGTGCTGCTTCAGCCATTTTCTTGTCCTTAAAAATTTATAATTAGGTTTTGTTCGTCATATCAGCCGAACAAAACCTTAAAGTCATATTCGTGTAATCAGGTCAGATTACTTCTTGTCGTTAACGGTTTATTACCTTGAACTACTTCTTACCTTTAACCAAAGGTAAGTTAGCTTCGCTCCAAGCCACTAAGCCGCTTTTCAGTACGCTTACGTTTTCGAAACCTGCTTTAACCAGCAAGTTCGCGCTTTCTTGAGCGGTTTGACCTGTCTTGCATACTACGATGATTGGGTCTGCTTTGTGGCTTTCAAGGCTACCAAAGCTATTTGCTTTGATATCTGACGGCAAAATGTGAACTGCGTCAGTAATATGGCCCTTTTTGAACTCATCTTTAGTACGAATATCAACCACAATGCCGTTTTCACGGTTAATCATGTGTGTGGTTTGCGCTGCCGTGATCTCTTTGTAGGCTGCGTTTGATGTCTTGATAACGTTCGCAATTATGGCAACAACCAAGCCGATCCATACGATGGCTAAAATCATATTCTCTTGAACAAATGGCACTAACTCTTGCATATCTTGAACTCTTATTCGTTATTGGGCGAAAAACTATAGGTCAGGAGTATAGCGAGATTGAAGCGATAATGTACATAAGATTGGACGTCACGTTGATTGATTTTCTGATATTTTGGTGCTGAAGAGCATTACTGCTCCTTTAAGGGGCTATTGTTACTTTTTAGTTGCGAGTTCATCTCAAAAGCTTTCTCTAATATGCTTTGAGGACACTATTTTTGTGAGACATTCAAGCTGTTCAAAGCAGACAAAAACTTTGCTTAGTTTGTTCACATTATGGATAATGTGGGCACAGTTATAGGTGTAATGAATTTTCAAAGCCTACTTGGCTTCAACTGCGTAGTGTGATTTCGCCTTGTTATCAATGGGCGGTAGCTTGTCTATAATATGTTGTAGTTATGCGTGTTGAAGTGAAACATCTAAATTTAAAGTAGCATTTGGTACTGGTACATAGCGTACTTTGAGTGTTGATTGCTTACAATTAGTTACCCGGACAAATCAGTTGTTATGTGGTTTCCGTGGTAGTGAAAACTTAAAAAAAAGTGAAGTATTCTATGTTAAATAATAAAACAGTTTTAATTACTGGTGGTACAGGTTCGTTTGGTAAGCAATTTATCAAAACAATTCTTGAGCGTTACCCTGAAGTTAAGAAAATCATCATTTACTCTCGCGATGAACTGAAGCAATCAGTAATTAAACAATCATACCCAGCATACGACTTCCCTCAACTACGTTTCTTTATTGGTGATGTGCGTGATAAAGAGCGTATGACACAAGCTTGTGAAGGTGTCGACGTGATTATTCATGCGGCTGCTATTAAGCAAGTAGACACTGCAGAATATAACCCAACAGAATGTATTCGCACTAACGTAGACGGTGCTGAAAACGTTATCCATGCGGCTCTAGCTTGTGGTGTTAAAGATGTTGTTGCCCTATCGACAGATAAAGCATGTGCCCCAATTAACTTATACGGCGCTACAAAGTTAGCTTCGGACAAGCTATTTGCAGCGGCAAACAACATCCGCGGCTCAAAAGATATTCGTTTTAGTGTTGTGCGTTACGGCAACGTAATGGGCTCTCGCGGCTCTGTGATCCCTTTCTTTTTAGAGAAGCGTAAAGACGGTATTCTTCCGATCACTCATAAAGAAATGACTCGCTTTAATATTTCACTGCAAGACGGTGTAAACCTAGTGATGTTTGCTTTAGACAATCATTTGGGTGGCGAGATCTTCATTCCTAAGATCCCATCATATAAGATTTTGGATATTGCTGAAGCTGTAGCGCCTGAGTGTGAAACTCGTGACGTAGGTATTCGCCCTGGTGAAAAACTACATGAAGAAATGATCACAGATACTGACTCGTTAAACACGATTGATTTAGGTCCGTATTACGCCATTCTGCCTTCGGTCTCTTACACTTACAGTGAAGCTGAGTACATAAAGCACCACAAAGCAGAAAAAGTACCTTTTGGTTTTAAATATAATTCAGGCACCAATACTGAGTGGGAAACGGTAGAAGGTTTACGTCAGTTAATCGTTGATCACGTAGATCCTAATTTTAAGGCTTAAGAAATGATACCTTACGGCAAGCAAGAGATTTCACAGCAAGATATTGATGCTGTGATTAATGTATTACAGTCGGACTTTTTAACACAAGGTCCTCAGGTTCCAGCCTTTGAAAAGTCATTAACGGACTTTACTGGTGCTAAACATGCATTAGCGGTTAACAGTGCCACTTCTGCCTTACATATTGCTTGCTTAGCCCTAGGGTTAGGTGAGGGTGATTTGTTATGGACTACTCCAGTTACTTTTGTAGCCTCGAGTAATTGTGGTCTATATTGCGGTGCAGCAATCGACTTTGTTGATATTGACGCAGCGACATATAACCTTTGCCCTATTAAGCTAGAAGAAAAGTTAATTGCAGCTAAGGCTCAGGGCAAATTGCCTAAAGTACTCGTTGCAGTTCACTTGTGTGGCCAGCCTTGTGACATGAAAGCAATTAGCCGTTTGGCTAAAGAATATAACTTCAAAGTGATTGAAGATGCATCGCATGCCATTGGAGGAAGCTATCTTGATAGCCCAATTGGTTCATGTCAGTATTCAGATATCACAGTATTCAGTTTTCACCCTGTAAAAATAGTGACAACTGCTGAAGGTGGTGCTGCATTAACCAATGACTCAAACCTAGCCACACAAATGAACCTCTTTAGAAGCCACGGTATTACTCGTGACCCTGAATTAATGGTAGGCGAATCTGACGGTGATTGGTATTACCAACAGATTGAGCTTGGTTATAACTACAGAATGACCGAGTTACAGGCGGCTTTAGGTGTTTCACAAATGTCTCGTCTCAGTGAGTTTGTTGCTGCGAGACACGTATTAGCGAATCGCTATAACGAACTGCTTAATAGTTTGCCTATTACTTTGCCTTACCAGTTATCAGAAACTTATTCAGGTTTACATTTATACGTCATTCGCTTGCAGTTAGATAATATTGATAAAACGCACAAGCAAGTATTCGATGAACTGCGTGCTAATGGAATTGGCGTGAATTTGCATTATATTCCTGTGCATACGCAACCCTATTATCAAAAACTTGGTTTCAGCTTGGGTGATTTCCCAGCTTCTGAACATTATTATCAGGAAGCAATTTCATTGCCACTGTTTCACGCAATGACCGTTGAACAACAAGATGAAGTGGTTTCAGTATTAACTAAGGTACTGCAGGGGTAATATGAATATTGCAATCATCCCTGCTCGTGGGGGGAGTAAGCGTATCCCACGTAAAAACATCAAACCTTTCCATGGTAAACCGATGATTGCTTATTCTATTGAAGCAGCCCGTAGCTCGGGTTGCTTTGATAAAGTGATTGTTTCGACGGATGACCAAGAGATAGCCGACGTTGCTGTAAAGTGTGGTGCTGACGTGCCTTTTTTACGTCCTGAGAATATCTCTGATGACTTCGCAACCACCATGGATGTCATGCAGCATGCAATAAGGTGGTGTTTGGATCAGAAGCTCGATATTGACAACGTGTGTTGTATCTATGCAACGGCACCTTTCATCTTGCCTAAATATATCCAGCAGGGGTTAGAAGCCCTGTCTTCGGAGAGTGTCGAGTATGCTTTCAGTGCGACGAGCTTTCCTTTTGCCATTCAGCGTGCAATATCTGTAGATAAAAATGGTTCCGTTGCGATGTTCTCTCCTGAATTTGCGAATACTCGTTCTCAAGATCTTGAAGAAGCGTACCACGATGCAGGCCAGTTTTACTGGGGTAAATCATCCGCATTTTTAGCGGGTAAAGCGATTTTTTCCGAGCATTCTAAAGCGATTCTGTTACCAAGAAAGCGCGTTCAAGATATCGATACTCCGGAAGATTGGGAGTTGGCAGAGTCACTATTTAGCGTTCTGTAGAGGTCATTATGAAGATAGCTTTCCGAACTGATTCTTCGATTCATATTGGTAGCGGGCATATAATGCGCTGCTTAGTATTAGCTTCTATGCTGAAAGAGAAAGGGCATCAAGTTAGTTTTGCATGTCGTCCTCAGCAGGGGGATTTAATCGATTTTGTTCGAAATAAAGGGTTTGAAGTCAAAGAGCTTGTTGTACCAACAGAATGGTTAATACCTAAAAACAGTGCTGATTATTCAGCGTGGTTACAAGTATCTTGGAAAGTTGACGTAGACAGTTTTGTATCAATATTTGATAGTATTGATTTAGTGATTGTAGATCATTATGGCATCAATGCTGAGTGGGAAGAGCATTGTAAAACGCAGTTAGGGTGCAAGGTGTTTGCGATAGATGATTTATTGCGTCCACATAGCGCAGATATGATTCTCGACCAAACGTTATCCCGAACTCCTTCTGAATATGATTACCCCGAATTGGAAACAACCGTTTTAACTGGCTGTGACTTTGCTTTATTAAATCCCAACTTTGTTAAATACCGCCGACAAGCTATTCAATCATCACTTCACAAATCGAAACCACGTGTTCTTGTTAGCATGGGGGGAATTGATCAACCCAATGCAACATTGAAAGTATTGCATGAGTTGTCGGCTATTTCTGATGATAGACCATTGGTTACCGTTTTGTTGAGTCCGAAAGCTCCGAATTATGGCAGTGTTCAAGAATTTTGCAGTGTAAATGATGACTGGCTAAGGCATATCGATTTTGTTGATAATATGGCTGAGTTGATGTTACAGCACAATATGGCGATAGGAGCTCCGGGTACTACGTCTTGGGAAAGGGCTTGTTTAGGCTTACCGAACATTATTGTCCCACTAGCAGATAACCAGAAAATGGTTACTGAGCAACTAGTCAAGGCTAATGCTGCAATTCAGGTTAACTTGTCTGATATAAGCAATAGTTTGAGAAGTGCTTATCAAACCGTACTGAATGAGTGGGCTAGTTTCCAATCTGCTAACTTGAACTTGTGCGATGGCTTAGGCGCTTTTCGAGTCACCCAGTGTATTAGTAGCCTATTCGATGAACAGAAAAATTCAATCTTATTACGTCCTGCAACTTACACTAACATTCGTCAAGTGTATGACTGGCAGATTTTACCTGAAACCAGAAAATACGCGCTTACTCCAGATGTACCTAAATGGGAAGATCATAAAAAGTGGATGAAAGCGAAACTAGATGTTGCCAGTGATTACTTTTATATGATCGAGTCACTCTCTACAGGTACTAACATCGGTGTTGTTCGTTTAGACAAACAGGTTAATGATGAATATCTAATTTCTATATTTATTCAACCAGAATGCTTTGGGAAAGGTTACGCTAAGCAAGCGCTGATTAATGTAGACCTACTTCACCCTGATATCACCATTCACGCGACCGTTATGGAAGAAAACAGTGCGTCTCAGCACCTTTTTCGTTCTGTAAACTATGACCAAACCTCAACGAGCTCTTTTGTACGCTACCCACTAATTTGAGAAGAACATGAATAAATTTATAACTATTGACGGTCGTAAAATTGGACCGGATTACTCGCCATATATCATCGCAGAGCTGTCAGCAAACCATAATGGTGATATTAATCGTGCTTACCAAATTATGGAAGAAGCAAAGAAAGCGGGCGCAGATGCGATAAAGCTACAGTCTTACACTCATGACACCATCACAATGGATTGTGACTCTGAGGAGTTCCAGATACATGGTGGCTTGTGGGATGGGCAGACGTTATATGAGCTATACAAAGGCGCACACATGCCATGGGAATGGCATGAACTACTATTTACAAAAGCTAAAGAACTGGATATTACCATTTTTAGTTCGCCTTTTGATTTTACAGCGGTTGATTTACTCGAAGAATTAAATGCTCCTGCTTACAAAATAGCGTCTTTTGAACTGATTGATTTACCACTTATCGCTCGAGTCGCAAAAACAGGTAAACCGATGATCATGTCTACGGGCATGGCAAATCAAGATGAAATTCAAGAAGCCGTAGACTGCGCGAGAAGCAATGGGTGTGAACAGCTAATAGTCCTGCACTGCGTCAGTGGTTACCCTGCACCGGCGGATCAATACAACCTTCGTACCATCGCAGACATATCAGAACGTTACGACGTATTATCAGGCCTTTCGGACCACACTATCGACAATGCAACGGCTGTCGCTTCAGTTGTTCTGGGGGCGTGTTTAATTGAAAAGCACGTCACAATGGATAGAAATGGTGGAGGCGCGGACGATAGTTTCTCGCTTGAGCCAAAAGAACTAGCGCAATTATGCAAAGACAGTAAGACGGCTTGGCAATCATTAGGTCACGTAAATTATGAGCGAACAGAAGCTGAGAAGGGCAATGTAAAGTTCCGCCGTTCTTTATATGTTGTTAAAGATATTGCTGAAGGTGACAAGATCACTCCTGAAAATGTTAGAAGCATTAGACCTGGATTTGGCTTAGCACCGAAGTACTACGAATCTGTTTTGGGGAAAGAAGTTAACAGGAATGTAAAAGCAGGAACTCCTTTAACTAAAGACCTATTTGCCTAGATGTTTGAACAGGTTATTCATGAAATTTAGATATGATATAAACGCACTAAGAGCTCTTGCTGTAATAGCTGTCGTAATATTTCACTTTGAGCCGAACTGGCTCAAAGGAGGATTTGCAGGTGTAGATGTTTTCTTTGTGATCTCAGGTTATTTAATGACCGGTATAATATTTAAGCGTGTTAATAATGGATCTTTTACTCTATTAGGTTTTTATGTAGATAGGGCAAATAGAATTATTCCAGCGCTTGCCGTGTTATGCTTATCTCTTCTTGTGTTCAGTTTTTTCTTTCTCACTCCTTTCGACTATCCAACGATATCTAATCATATAATTAGCAGTATATTATTCTACTCGAATTACTTTTATTTAAGCGAAGCTGGATATTTTGACGTAGCATCTAATGAGAAGTGGTTACTACATACATGGTCGCTTTCAGTAGAATGGCAGTTTTATATACTGTATCCAATACTACTAATTGTTTTGAAAAAGTTTGTTGGTCTTAAAAATATAAAAAATATAATTGTATTTTTTACATTTGTAGGTTTTTGTTATAGCTTGTACCTAACTCGAGTTTCACCTGATAGTGCTTATTTCTCGTTAGCGAGCCGTGCTTGGGAAATGTTAGCCGGTGGTATAGCATTCTTTACTTGTATATCAGGAACACAGAGAAAGCTCAAAATAGTTCAGTCTGTTGGGTTTTTACTGATTATTTTGTCATATTTTGTGGTTGATAAGAGTTTACCTTGGCCCGGCGAGCTCTCTTTGCTCCCTATCCTTGGCACAGTTCTAGTGTTAATAAGTAAAGCAGATAATGGTTTAATTGTTAATAACCGTATACTACATTCTATTGGTTCAGCATCTTACTCAATTTACTTATGGCATTGGCCTATAGTTGTATATGGTAATTATTTTAATATTGATTCAT
Source organism: Vibrio sp. QJM3NY_35 (assembly GCF_057785915.1). Taxonomy (NCBI): domain Bacteria; kingdom Pseudomonadati; phylum Pseudomonadota; class Gammaproteobacteria; order Vibrionales; family Vibrionaceae; genus Vibrio; species Vibrio sp. QJM3NY_35. The sequence goes on from NZ_CM173507.1 coordinate 174,128, forward strand.
GGTGGATAATTGGCGTACCAATGTCCTTGCTTACCGGATATCTTAGTTTTAAAATTATAGAACCCATAAAATTAAAACCGATGGTCAAATGGGAAAAAATATTCAAAACAAAACCGCTTTGGTTGGTTGTTACTGTGTTAATTTTCGCTACTCAACTGTCTTCATTGGACTATAGAGGTGGAACAGAAAAGGATATTCGATTATATAAAAGTGCTCTTTCAGCTATTGGAGATTGGGATTTCCCCAAACCTAATCTAGATATAAATGGCCTTGATATCCGTTATATAGAAGGTAGTGGAGATGAAAATATATTGTTTATTGGTGCTAGTCATACGGAGCAAACATATCCGTATGTTAAAGCTAACAATAGCAAATATAACATATATTACTTGACAATGGCTGGTTGTTCCTTTTCTCCTTCTGCAGTTCATCCAAGATGGTCGTGTGAAAATATACAACGTTACAAAGAACTATTCGAAAAAGTCAAATTTACCAAAGTAGTTACATCCTCTTACTGTATTTATTGCGGGTTTTCAAAAGGTAATGGAGCTAGTGAATTACGTTTGGAAGAGTATGATGACTTTCTAAAATACGTTAAAAGTAATAGTGATGAGTTATATATCATTCTAAGAGAACCTGTGGGTGATGAATTTGATCCTAAGAAATCAGTTAGGTACAGACTACCAAAGGAAGTACAGACTACTGAAATAAGAAAGCGAAACTCTAGAAATAACGAAACTTTGGAAAGTCTTACAGAGTTGGAAGGGGTGAAATTTATTGATCCTGTTAGTTATCTGTGTAGTGATGTCTGTAAAACAACTAATGATGAAGATGAATTTTACTACAAAGATAAGAGTCATATGAGACCGTGGTATGCTGAACAATATTTAGGATATCTAGACATAATAATTAAATAATAAATCTGAGTTAGGTCTCAATATCAAATATGACTATTCTATTAAAAATATTATACAGAGAGAATCAATGAAAGATACTAAACTACTATCTATTATAATCCCTTATTATAACTCTTCTAAAAAGTCTATAAATTTAATCGATACTATTGGTACTATAAGATTAAAAGAAATCGAGGTTATTTTTGTAGATGATGGTTCTAGTGACGTGGAACATAAAAAGTTAATGGGTCTCTGTCGTAATATTTCAATTTCTTGTAGTGTTATTCGTCAGAATAATAGAGGGCCAGGAGCGGCTAGAAACTCTGGTTTAATAGCTTCAAAAGGCGAGTATGTTTGGTTTGTTGACTCAGATGATAATATTAACTTAGATGTAATAGATTTATTTATCGAAAAAAGAAAAGAAAGTTATGACTTTATCGATTTTTCGATTGAAAAAAAAGGTGTTTCATCTTCTACAATGAGAAGTAATGTGGGGGAGCACACTCGCGAGGGTAATATTGGTTTCGAATTTGGTCGTATAGTTACAAAGATTTTTAGCAAGAGATTTATTGTTGATTCCGAATTATACTTTCCCGAAAACTGTATTTATGAAGATAATTATGTAGCGTTAATTGCTAGAAAGAATGTAAGGAAATACTATTGTAGTGATATCGTAGGATATTATCATAATGTATCATGTTTTTCAGTAACAAGAACATTTACTGAAAAAGTCAACGATAATTACTATGACAGATTGTTTACAATTTCTCTTGCTTTTAATAAGTTATATGCGGATCTAAAATTTAACGATGAAAAAGAGTTTATTCTAGAGAAGTTTCGCGGAACTTTCTTTGTTGTAACATTCAAACATTTACTTAGTAAACATCAGTATAATGAAGCGAGGATTCTCATCCAAGCCTATTTTCATTCATTGAACGGAATTTTATCTGACGAAGACTATCAAAATGAAATTGATTTTATTGATAGCAAAATTAACTCCGATTTTTCTAGTTTTATAGAGAAGTTAATGTACGAAAAATCTTTGTTAGTCGGGAATTATCCAGATTCTATTACATATTTCAAAGATAAAAGAGATGCCTATTGGGGAAAAGAAATGACTTTGCCTGCTTTAGATATGAACGAAAAGAAAACGTTTTTTTTACATATAGGAACGCATAAGACAGGTACAACAACAATACAGCACACTCTTCGGTCGAATATTGAAGAACTTCTTGATGAACGGATTTCATATATCGAAGCTGGTAAACTTATAAAAAAATTAAGATTCTCAGTTGAGGTCTCTGATTCAGAGTTAGCGTCAATAAGAAAGGAAGTTGTTGATCAAACCAATATCTATAGTGCAGCTCAAACGTATGTGATGAGCTGGGAAGGTTTTTCTGGGGACTATATAGACGCATATAAAAATAGCTATAATATTGCTCACAACTTGTATAAAGTCCTATCCCCTATTTTTGATGTCAAGATAATCGTATATCTAAGAGACCAAGCTAGTTTTATTGAATCAATCTTTACACAAGAAGTTCATGCTGGTTCAATTACTTCATTCAATGATTTCAAGAATACCATTGATACAAATAAATATCATTGGTCGAAACTGTTAAAATCTTACAGCAGTGTATTTGGCGAGAAATCTATAATTGTGAAAAAATTTGAAAAATCAGAAAGTAAAAATCTTATTAGCGGTTTTTCCAAGATAATTGGCTGCTCGAATTTTTTTAATAAAAAGGCACTTGTTAACCAAAATATAGGGTACAACAAAGGCGAATTAGATTTTGCGATGAAGGTAAATGCTACGTTAAATGAAAGCGAGAGGAAAAACCTTCGTAAGTTGTTGCAAAGAAATAGTAAGATTAAAGAGTATTCGTATTTCTCTAACGAAGAAAAAACAAGAATTTCTGAGTTTTATTCAGAAGATAACAAATCTAGTAATGTAATATTTGAACCTAGTTGTACTATCAATTCAGGAGAAGACGATAATATATACACGGCAGTTGCTAAACTAATACTGACTTTAAATACTGAAAACGAAGCTTTAAAAATCAGATGTGAATCATTAGATGGAAAGATAAAAAGCATTTCATCCATAGACGACTCTGATATCCAAAACATAAAAAAAGAAATTGAGAATATGGCTATTTTCCGAGAGAAAATCCAATCAAATATTAATGTACTTAGTAAAAAGAATAATGACCTAAAAGCATCCATTAAAAATACCAACAAACGCACAGCAAAAATAGAACGAAAGGTAAATAGCAGTACCCTTAGAAAGGTTGCTAGTATAATCTTAAATCTGAGACCTAATAGAAGTAAGTAGTTTTTTATAACCTATTAATAAAGTATTATTATGAATTTAACCAACTTCGCTACTTGGGTAGTTGAAACCGACATGTTAAGCCCTATCGAAAAAAATGAAATATTAGATGGGAAAACTATAACAAGATATATTAACATTAAAGTGGCAATGACTATTGTGGCTAACTTGTCACTTAAAAGGGACAAAATTACTGAAGTTTGCAAAAATCACTTCTTGATTAATAATGACAACATTAAGTTTGCGTTAGAGGTACAACATCATCGATTGTTGAAAACCGAAATTTCGCAAGAAAATTTTGATTGTTTGATATTGTTCGTTAAAAGAAAGAGCTCAAATAGACGTTTAGTTGGCAGTATAATTCCAATTCTTTTCAAGAAAGAAAATCTTAGAGAACTTATAGATAATAACTTAGTCAATAATGACAGGTTGATGTTTAACTTTTTAAGAAGGTGCATAGAGGTTGGAGATAACGAGCAGTATGAAGAACATTGTCACCACTTCCCTAATAACTCAAGCGAACGACTTAAGCTTGATCTAATTATGGGGCATTACAAAAACAACCTATCGACAGTTGTCATAGAAAATGAGTTTTTAAAAATTGATGAGCCGTACTTTTCTAGTTATCGTAAAATTAATAAGCCTTGGAATCTTGTAGAGCCTGAAAATTATTACTTTGACTTAAAATCAGATTCAATTAAAAAGGAAAGCTTAAATGGAAAAATTGAACTAGCCCTAAAAAATAAAGAATCTTTTGTATTTTTGAGAATTGGTGATGGTGAGTCTTATGGATTCAGTGACTCTACTGCTTTAAGTGAGCGACAAGAAAAACACTGGTGGGGACAAGTATTACCTATATGTCTGCGTGAACAAATAAAGCTTGACTTCATGGGGATTTTTTCAGGTAATGTGGATTTATTAGCGATACCTTCAGCTCATAAATATACTTATTATTTAAATTACAAAAGCTTAGGCTTTGAACCATATCAAAGTTTAGATAGTTCTGTGCTTTCAAGGAATGCTCTTGTTGATAACTCAGTATTTAGCATGATTCAAGATGGACTGTTGAAAAATACGATGTTCTGTGATGATCAAATTAACAAGCATTTCGTGAATAAAGAGCGCCTTCTAGAATATATTGGATATGCGGATCGGTTGGTTATTGTCAGTGGGAAGAAAAAGAACCTGATATTAGAATGTTTGGATGATTTGAACATTGAAATCGAGGTTATCGAGATCCCTACTCACAATTTAACCAAATTCATGGAAGACTCTAATAGTTTTAGTAAACCGTTACCATTCATGTATAAAGACATACTTTCGACTATTGAAAATAAGGTTTGTGTAGGCGATTTGTGCTTGATAAGCGCTGGCTTCATAGGAAAAATTTTTTCTTCAGCATGTGCTAATAAAGGAGCCGTATCTATTGATATCGGTCAGGCAATTGAAGAGTTGGTAAAGTAAATGAACACGTTGTTAAAAAAGATAAAGTTAGCTATTAAGTTGATTAACTGTTTCACAAGTGGACTTATAGGTTCGTTGTGTGTTATCCGAAATGGTAATGTACCAAGTTATTTGGAAGTGGATGATAGTAAGTACCACTTAAAGAGCAATGGCTATTTGAGCTTTTATCATAGTTTTAAAAATGAACTGGGGAAGTTCAAACTGAGACGAATAGATTTTGATTTTCGAGAATTATATTATTCGGGTCATACAAAGAATAATATCAAAGAATTTGAATTGTTTTATGATAACTTCATCGGAAAACTTAATGAGTCCGATAAACCCTCCGAATCGAATAACTTATCATTGTGTACATCTACAGTCTCTTATATTAAGCCAAAATCCAAGCTTATCAAAATAATACCGTATCTAACATTAGCTATCCTTTTTGTTAGAAGAACGGATTTGAATAAAACAGTTTTACATTACTCTTTGCAATACGCTTACTACTTCCTCTATTACTACGAGAACTTTTGCCTTAAGAATAATAGCTTGCCTAAACTTGTTATATTTTCGAACGACCATACGCCAAGGTATTTAGCTGCATCAAAAGTCTGTCGACAATTTTCGATTGATAGAATCTACATACAGCATGGATTTGTTTCAAAACTGTTTCCTAAGTTAGATTTCGAGCTTTCGATCCTATGGAATCGTAAAAGTAAAGAAATATATGCGGAAGTTGGAAGCACAATAGATGATTCTGTACTTGAGCTTTCAAGGGAAGTGCATCAGGAAGATCCTGCAGATCTACCCAAGCATAAATTGCGACAAGCAAAAGAAAAGGGAAAAAAAAATGTCGTAATTTTTCCTACCTCGTTACCTGATCTAATTAAACTGAATGAACTTATCGAAATTCTTGTTAATACGTCGTATATAAAAGGTGTTTATGTACAGCCACATCCAAGAGATTCTAATGTTGGTCAGATATCAAGCTATGCAAAAATACTTGAAAACTATAGTGAAATAGGTGGTGATTTTGTCGCAATTGTTGGAAACTCCTCTATAGCTATGGAACTATCCTTAAAAGGAATTTCAGTTTTTCAATGTTTCGATTTGGATAATATCGGTAATGATTATTATGGATTTGTTGAAAGTTCTTTAACAAAACAGATAGAAACAGAGGATATTGTCGATTCAACTGATGGCTCAATTTTTGACTACTATCAAGTTCCAGACAGTGTTATTGAATCTTACTGTCCTATAGTGGAAGGAAAGCAAGATGCCAGTAAACGTAAAATTAGTCAGTATCTTGGTAAAATATTTGATGATTCTGTAAGATACAACAATAAAGAAAGAATAAATAGAGTATATAATAGCAATAAGAAGAACTATAAATTGATTAAAAAAATCATTGATGCTAGCGATACTATTCAAAGAGAACGTATCTTTTCAGAATTACTTAAGAACAATGTTATTAGTAATGATGAATACATTGTATTAAAAGAAATTATTTAAATTAAGAGAACTATACGTGATTAAAAAACATAAAATAGCAGTAATCGGGTTAGGGTATGTTGGCTTACCTTTAGCTGTCGAACTTGGCAAGAAATATACGACAGTAGGCTTCGATATAAACAAAGAGCGAATTTCAGAATTAGTTAAAGGTATTGACTCTACGTTAGAATGTGATAAATCAGAATTGTTAGAGGCTAGTTTCTTAAAGTACTCTAATCATGTTGATGATATCCGTCAGTGCGACATCTATATTGTAACTGTGCCGACACCTATAAATAAGCACAAGCAGCCAGATCTAAGTCCGTTAATCAATGCGTCTCGGATGTTAGGCGAGGTACTATCTAAAAACAATATAGTGATTTATGAATCAACAGTCTATCCAGGAGCAACAGAAGAGCAGTGCGTGCCTACGTTAGAAAGTGTATCTGGGTTGGTATTCAATGATGACTTTTTTGTTGGTTATAGTCCTGAACGAATTAATCCTGGAGATAAAATTAATCGCCTTGTAAATATAAAGAAAGTCACGTCAGGTAGTACACCGGAAACCGCAAACCTAGTAGATGAATTGTATTCATCTATTGTAGTGGCAGGTACTCATAAAGCTAGTTCGATTAAAGTTGCAGAGGCCTCTAAAATAATCGAGAACACGCAACGTGATGTTAATATAGCCTTAATGAATGAATTTTCTATTATATTTGATAAGTTGGGTGTTAATACAAACGAAGTTATTAATGCAGCCGCAACAAAATGGAATTTTATCAACCTAAAGCCAGGATTAGTCGGTGGGCATTGTATTGGAGTTGACCCATATTACTTAGTGCACAAAGCGCAAGAAGTTGGTTTTATTCCTGATATAATGAAGGCATCACGTGAGATTAATGATGGAATGGCAAATTATGTTGCCAATAAATTTATCAAGCAAGTCATCAGTAATGATCTAAAGGTCAAGGGACTAAAAATTCTGGTACTCGGTCTTACTTTTAAGCCAAATTGCCCTGATATCCGTAATACAAAAGTCGTTGATTTTATTGAAGAGGTTGAATCTTACGGTGTTGACATTGACGTACATGACCCGGAAGCCGATTCAAATGAAGTTGAAACTGAGTATGGTATCACTCTTGTTAGCCTATCAAGTGAATCACAATACGATGTCGTTATAACTGCTGTACGGCATGATGCCTTTGAAGGACAACTATACGAAGTTGTTAGCTCAAAATCTAATTTTAACTTCAATTTATTTTGAATTTTTGGCTGGGAGGTAAGTATCAATAAACTTACCTTGAAATTATGAAAAAAAAGACTGTAAACAGAATTTTCTCAATTTTGAGAAATGTTGTAGACCCAATTTTTCCAAAACATAAAAATAAGATTCTGTTGTATGCCTCTACTGGTGTATTAGACGCAAACTTAGTATGTGTAAAAGAATATTTGAGTTATTACCATTCGGATCTTGAGGTTGTCGTATTTAAAGGGAAAAGAAAACGCAGTTTCCAAGAGTCGGTTAAGCTCTTATGCGACTTTTTTACTAGCTATTATATAATCGTCGATCATGCCATTCCTAGGTTTTTAACAAACAATAAGCGCGAGATTTACAATGTTTGGCATGGAATACCGCTAAAAACGATTCGTCATTTCGATAAAGAGCGCTTTACTGATGCGTTCTTGGATTTTGAGTCTGATAACTTGACGGGGCTAGTATGTTCATCCAACCTTGATAAAGCTGTGATGGCGGCATGTTTTAACGTAGCGCCATCTAAGTGTATTTTATCTGGTTTGCCTAGAGCTGACTTATTAGACTCTGGTAGGTTGGAGTGGTTTACTGATCCTCAAGAGGAAGAGTTGGTCAAGGCTTTATCTGGCAGGAAATTAGTTTCTTGGATGCCAACTTATCGTGGTACCTGGAAAGAGTTTAATGAAATTAATGCGTTTTCTGAAGATGAAGAAAGGTTGTTATGCCAGTTTCTAGAAGAGAATAATGCAGTCCTAGGGGTTCGACCGCACAAGTTTAGTAAGTTGCAAGCTCTCCCTTTGTTAGAGAAAAATGGCTTACTACTAGATTTGAGCGATTATGTAATTACGAATACATTGTTAAAGCATACGGATATATTGATTACGGATTATTCTAGCGTCTGGTTAGATTATTCACTAGTATCCAGTAATATCTGCTTGTATCTATTTGATGAAGCTGATTATGGAGGAGAACGTGGGATGATCTATCCATTAAGCGAAGTTCTGACTGGCGAAATATCGACAGATTTTCAAACATTGTTAATTTCGTTGGAGGGAATGATGGGTGTTGAAGTTGGTTATCAATCGGCACCTTCACCAATGTTCTTCAAACATAAGGATGCATCCAATACCAAACGGTTTATTGAGCATGTATTGAAAATAAATGCGTAACTTAATAAAAAATCACATACTTAAGTTGGCTCTTCGCCTATTCTATTCAAACTCATTTTTTAGGAAATTAGTTCTGGAACATCGAGGGAATAATAAAGTTTTTAGTTCTTCTGTTTCTAGAATGAAAAGTGAAGAAGAAAAAAGTAAAGCTAAACTATTTAAAAGTCTTAATCGCTTGTATCGAAAGAGAAAATACAAACAATATATCAAGCAACTTAATACTCACTCTCTTTGGGTAAAAGAAGAGAAAAAAAGTAAGTATTATAGTTGGGCTGCTTTGATAGTGAAAGGTAGCAAGGAATCTATGCATTACATCGGTGAAGCTATAAACCTTCATCCTATTGCGATTAATGATATTACTACCTCAATTGTTATCAGTGAATATAGCAAAAAGTCGGAAATAGAAAGCCATTTAAAACGAAGGGCTTTTTCTTCTCAACAACTCACACCACTGACTTTTTGTTACGTACTTTCCAAGTTTGATGAGCTTCCATATTTAAAAAAACTGATTGAAAAACAGTACTTTTCCACTCTTTTTAATGATGAAGAAATTTTGGAAATTTACGCGTTACTTAGAGATAACAAGCGTGTTATTGAGGTTTTTGAACATACTAAAGCTAAAGTATTTTCCCCAAGATCTTATGAACGTGTCTACGATGCGTATACTAGGGAAAATAGTTTTTATTTGGCAGAGCAAGTTTTTAATGAAGCCGATAAGCTTTACGCACCGTTGAAGTCGACTATTTCTATCGAAATCAACCCTAATGTAGTCAATAATAAACTTGAACGACATTTCTGGTTTGCCAAAGGTGACTTAGTCAAAGCATACAAGACTTATAAACGACAGCGACTTTCGCAAATAATGCATGTCAGTTTCGAAAAGAAGTACACTCAGTCTTTAGATGCTATCATTGCAGCTAAATCTCCCATTATTTTGGCTAGCTGGGGCCCTGGAGACGAAATTAGGTTTTCTGGTTTATATCATATATTGAATCAAGTTAACCCCAATATTACTATTAGCTGTGAACCAAGGTTATTTGACTTATTCAGTGAAATGTTTCCTAATATACAGTTTTCACCTGTTAATAGAACTCGTCGTGTTGATGTAAATAATGCACCTAGTTATGACCAACTTCCTAACGCTAAACTACACCATGTGATGGATAACTCGATTTACAGTCGAATTGATGAGTTTGATAATGTTACTATTCTGACCGATATTATAGGTGAGTTATTCGAGAAGCACTTGGATGAAAGAAACCCCAATAGCCTTATTTTGTCTTCTGCTTTAGTCAGTGATTCTATTAAAGAAGATATAGCGCAGCTAAAGCTTAAAGGTAAAAAGCTTGTAGGGATCAGTTGGCGAAGTTCTATAGAAACCGCAAGTCGAAATGAACACTATTACTCGATTGACGAACTGTCACCCATTTTTAAGTTGAATGACACGATTTTTGTTAACCTGCAGTATGATGATTGCTCTGAAGAAGTTAAAAATATTACGTTAGGCTCTGGTAGTGAGTTTGTTACATTGGATGTAGATCAATTCAACGATTTCTCTACTGTTTTATATATCATGCAACAGCTTGATCTGGTGGTCTCCGCCGCAACTACCGTATTGGAGTTAGCTGGATTATCTGGAGTTGATACGTATACTCTGACTAACCATCATGCTCTTAGTTCTAGAGTGATTTCCAACAATAGGGATCTTTGGTTTAATAATATAATCTATATCGATGATATGACAAAACTAACAAAAGTTGAACTAGTCCAACAAATTGCAGAAAGAACCGAGAGTGAATATGGGGCTGATTAATCGCTTTAAAAAAAACAATAAGAGAACCGTTGATTTTTTTCGTGCTATCCCTGGTTTATTTAGAATGTTCCGAGAGCAGACGGATATTCCTGTTATCAAAATTGCATTGCTGGTTTTCTCTAGTAAATTTATAAACATGATAGTAATGTTTATGCCTTTAAAAATGTTATTTGTTTTATCGGGTTCTAAAAATATTTCATTCTTACATGATATGGAACAAAGTTTAGGACGTGATGTTTATATTGCAGGTATGTTAGGTGTTATATCAATATTGTACTTTTTTAATATAATATTGAGCGTTTATCAAATTAAGCTTGTTAATAAGCAGAAGAATAATATTGAAATAAAGAATTATTTTTTTAATGAAGAAATTAAATCTCATTCTGTAATATTAAAAATATATGGTCCATTTTGCCAAATACTAGCTGATTTTTTACTAATTAGTACTGTAATTACAGTTCTTTTCTTTGTGAATACTTATTTTACATTATATTATATATTTGTGATCTTTATATATACCATTATAGTCGAACAATGGGCTTTTTCGACGCATGAGTCAAAGTTGATGGGTAAATTGGGTATTGATAGTAAGCAATTTATTCGTATTGCTGGTGTTTTAATATTCTTTTTGTCGTTTGTTGGTATATTGGCTGTAGTTTTAAATTTAGATATCTCTGTAATTTTTGCGGTATTGATGCTTATACTGGTTAGACTAAGCAATGGTGCTTTGAAGTCATTGTTTTATTGTCAAATAAAGATAAGATCTCATTTTATTTAAGTAGGGAAAAATGAAAATATTAACATACGGTACATTCGATCTATTCCACATCGGTCATTTGAATATATTGAGAAGAGCAAAGGCTCTTGGTGGGCATCTTACTGTCGCTATATCAACTGACGAATTTAATTTGGAATCTAAAAATAAAGTCTGCGCTCAACCTTATTACGAAAGAGCTGAAATTGTTCATGCAATAAAGTATGTAGATGAAGTTATTGCAGAAACATCGTGGGATCAGAAAGTAAAAGATGTGTTAGAGAACAATATTGATGTTTTTGTTATCGGTGATGATTGGGAAGGGGAATTTGATTTTTTGAAAGAGCACTGTGAAGTCGTATATTTACCTAGAACCGAAGGTGTATCTACAACAGAACGAAAACAAGATATTATAAAAAAGTTCAAATAACTATGTTGAAAGCACTTTTTAATCTTGTATTGAAGTTGTCAGATTTCTTTTTACCCAGTAAAAATCAGTTTTGTTTTTATATAACACCCAGAACATCCTGGGACGCGAATCAACAAATACTGTATGCAAAACTTATAAATCGAGATGAAGTTGTTATTGTAGACGGTAATGATATTGGCAAGAATTGTATCCGTTCCATATTCCTTAATATATGGAAACTGGCCCGGTCTCAGACTATTATTTTTGATCATAGTCTTCCTTCTGGTTTAATCGCTTCAAGGCATACTACCGTCAATGTATGGCATGGTAGCCCAATAAAGAACATAAGATTTTTGTGTGAAGATCGTTTTGAGCACGATTTTTTGCTTGATCAGGCTAGCCATACTAGTCTTTTAGTTTCGGCATCACCATATGATGCTTTATTAATGTCGTCCGCGTTGCACGTCCCGTATTTTAATGTAACAAAGTTTGGGTTACCAAGAAATGACTATTTAACTTGTAGTCGTAAGGAGTTAACTGATTTAGATTTGTATAATGAAAGCGAGGTTATAGAGTCGCTTATAGAGCCGTATAAAAAAGTGATCTTATTTGCACCGACTTATCGTGGTGATAGCCATACAGATAATGAACCTGTGAGTTTCGATGAAAGTCAACTTGCTGTTTTAGAGAGATACTTAACGGATAACGATATTCTTTTGTTTATTCGATCTCATAAGTTTTCACACCTATCAAGTGATAATAAACTACTTAATACTAAAAATGTAATCGATGGTTCTGATTTTAAAAACCCCATGATTCTTTTGAGATATATCGACTTACTGATAACTGATTATTCTAGTATTTGGATTGATTTTCTATTATTGAAAAATCCGATAATTATATACACACCAGATCTCGAAACCTATACTAAAGAACATGGGTTTATCCATGACTTTAGAGACTCTATACCTAGTGAGCCATTGTTAAGTTTTGAACAGTTAATGTCTAGTATTGAAAATAGTATTACAACGAGTAACCTATCGGAAAAACAATCTCACTTTTATGACCGATACCATGCAACGAAGAGCTCTTCTTCTTCGAGTGAACTTTTAAAGTTAATTATTCACAAATGAATCTATGTGATTAATTATTTTTTCTGTACAGTTATGATTAGACGTTGTGATATTAATGTCGTGTTTATTAAATGAACTATTAAAGTTGACATGATCATTCATCAAACCTGAAAATTCTTTATAGATCCCACGTTCTCTTACGTATTTATCTATATCGCTATAGAAGAGAATTACATCGCAGTCACAACTGACTGCAGCATCTATGATTATGCTAGAGAAGTCAGATATGACCAGTTTTGACTTTTTGATATTCTCGATTGTGTCTCCACAGCTAAACCTAATATTTTCACTATTGTATTCAGCATTTAACTCTTCTATTAGTTCTCGATCAAAAGGGTGTAGACATATCGATAGATATTCTAAACTTGATTGGCGGCTAAATGCTTGTATGACGTTTTCAATCAATTTGACTGTGGTCTTATTGTCGATATGCCATGTTGGAGCAAAGGTTAGTTGGGAGATCTTGGTTGAGTTAATTTTTCTTAATCTTGGCCAACCGGTAACAATCGTTTTTTTGTCGCTTACCCCAAATGCTTGTTGAAATGTTTTTGCTTGTTCAAGGTTATGGCAAAAAAACGCATGATAACGCTGATTAGATCTAGTGTATAACAAGTTATATAGTGTGCTTATTATTTTGTTTTCAGATGGGCTCGTTTCCTTCGAGTCAAGTCCAATCTTTTTTATTGGCCATCCATGCCAAAGGTTGAAGTAGTAACAGTCAAAGTAGGGAGTCATTCTTCCTATGTCATTTAAGCCCGTCGAGACAATAAATACTTTGGATGTTATTTGATAGTAGATTCCTTGGATGGAGTATTTAGAGCAGCTAATAATGTTACTATCAACCACATGCTCAGGATTAGACTTAAGCCATATTAATGTGATATCTGGTCGTGTTTTTGCAATCTCTTGAGCGACGAGCTTGGCATTGTCACAGAAACCATGGTGGTGGCCCATGACCCATTGTTTCTTTCGTTTTGGCGTTATGCTAAACATAACTTTTAACGGAATAAGAAGTAACTCAATAGATACCTGGCTAATAAACCGCCATGCTTTGTGTCGAAATATATTAGGCATAAAGTGTCGTCTTAGAGACATTAAAGTGAATTAATCAAGGCCTGATAGTACAAGCTTAATCGTTAAATGGGAATTATGAAAAAACTTACTTACATAATCAATGTTGATTGGTACTTCAAACTTCATTGGGTAAATAGAGCTTTAGCTGCCAAAGAAAGCGGTTATGATATTACGATAATCACGCACTTTACCAGTACGGATATTCGAGATTACTTAGAGGGACTTGGATTCAATTGTATTGAACTGTCATTTTCCCGAAGCGGTGTGAATCCCTTCCTTGAGCTAGTTTCACTGTTCAAGCTTTATAAGCATTTAAAAGAACTACAGCCGAACCTGGTTCATTGTATCACAGTGAAGCCTTCAATATATGGTGGTTTGGTTTCTAACCTATTAAGGCTTTCTTCATTAAAAAGCATTACAGGGTTAGGTGCGGTTTTTTCGAGTGAATCCCTCTTGTTTAGATTGTTAAGACCAATGGTAACAAGGCTCTACTATATGGTGGGTAACTCCGATAAGGGAGCATTTATATTCGAAAATAATTCTGATCGAACTATTTTCGAAAGAGCTCAAATAGGGCGTAAGCAGCCATTAATACACATTGCAGGAGCGGGTGTCGACGTAACACAATTTTGCGAGAAATCCGTCGCTTTGGATTGTCTAAAGAATGGTAAGCCACTGATTGTACTGTTTGCAGCTCGGCTACTTAAAGACAAAGGTCTCGATACTTTGATGTCTGCGCTCGATTCTGTGAAAAGACAAGGTACTGACGTCGAACTTTGGGTTGCAGGGTTATTTGACCTAGATTCTAAAAACTCGTACACAGAAAAAGAAATTCAAACGCTCTCGGATGATGGGAAAATTAAGTGGTTAGGTTCTGTTTCCGGTAAAGAAATGCCCTCAGTATTGAACTCAGTAGACATAGTCGCACTACCCACGCGTTATGGTGAAGGAATCCCTCGGATATTGATAGAGGCTGGTGCGACAGCTCGGGTTGTTTTGACATCGAATGTGAGTGGATGTAATGAATTTATATCAGATAAAATCAATGGTCGACTACTTGATCCTTCAGCTGTGGAGGAGTGGAGTCAGTGTATTATTGATATTGTTTCTAATCCATCGAGCTATCAATCTTATGCTGAGTGTTTAGCTGATGAGGTTAAAACTCGATATAGTGATGAGGTTGTAATCAGAAGGTTTCTCGAACTATACGATACGCATTGTCGTTGATAGGTGTCTGCGACCGAGCTTTTTTTATTTAATTATTGCTCGAGTCGCACGGATTTTCACAGCTAGATCAGGTTGATTTAGCTTTTGTTCAATCTAGTTTATTTATTAAGGGTGTAACCCGTTGGTGCTTCTAACAGTATCCTTTTGATACACTCGACATTGAAGTCATGGCAGCATTCATCTAATTCGTTTAGGAGAATCTGCATTTCAGGCCAGTCAAGTTTGCTCTCTTGAGCTGTCATGATTTTTTCGTGGCTTGTGCCTTCAACGTTCTCACCAATGAGCAGCTCTTCGTACAGCTTTTCTCCTGGTCTTAAGCCTGTAAACCTGATCTCTACATCCCCCTCATCTGAGCTTGAACCGATGTTTTCTTTCATTCCCATTAGGTGCACCATACGTTTTGCCAGATCTAGGATCTTAACGGGTTCTCCCATATCAAGTACGAACACCTGTCCATTATTACCCATCGCGCCAGCTTGAATAACGAGTTGTGCAGCTTCTGGGATTAACATGAAATAACGGATGATATCAGGGTGGGTCACAGTAACTGGGCCCCCAGCCTTGATTTGCTTTTTGAATAGCGGAACAACTGAGCCGGAAGAGCCTAATACGTTGCCAAATCTAACCATGGTAAAAATGGTATCTGTGCCTTTGTCTGCAAGAGCTTGAAGTACGAGCTCCGCCATCCTTTTGCTCGCCCCCATTACATTCGTTGGTCTTACAGCCTTGTCTGTAGAAATTAGAGTGAAGTTTTTTACGCCACATTCTATAGCAGCTTGTGCACAGGATAGTGTTCCAAATACATTATTGCGGATTCCTTCGACTACATTGTCTTCCACCAAAGGTACATGTTTATAGGCTGCGGCATGATACAAAGTTTCTACTTCATAGCTTGTCATCAGCTTTTCAAGGCGGTTTTGTCTTTGTACGGAACCTAGAGCTGCGATAATTTTGGTTTTACTTTTTAGGTTTTTCTTCGTTGCGTTTAGCTCTTGCTCAATTTTGTAGAGATTGTACTCATTTAGCTCAAACAGAATTAATGTTTTGGGTTTTTGTGCAATTATCTGGCGACATAACTCAGAACCAATTGAACCTCCTGCTCCTGTCACCATTACATTTTTTTCATGAATGTTCTTCGTCAGTAGTTCATTATTCGGAGCGATTGGAGCTCTTCCCAATAGATCTGCAACATCGAGGTCTTTAACTTCGGTCGCTGACGCTTTGCCTGCGGCAATATCTTCGACTGATGGCACTGATTGAATAGCGATTGGCCAGCTAGACAGCTTTTCTACTAGCCTTAATCTTTTTCCTTTGTTGATGTTGTTGATAGCAAGCAGTAGTTTTATTGGTTGGTATAGAGATTGAAGGTGTTCAAATTCACTTGGGTGATGGACTTTTAATCCAAATAAGATGTTGCCTTTTTTACTTGGGTCGTCATCTAATAGAATAACTGGGTTATATTCATCACCATGAATCAAAGCGTACGCAAGTTCACGACCAGTAGCACCAGCACCGTATATAAATACGTTTGGTTTTTTACGCTTAATCATTTGATCGTAAACAGAACGAATGATAATTCTTGGTCCACCTAGAGTCAGTATGGCCAGTCCTGCATAAATGAAAGGAACACTTCTAGGGATGAAAGTGTGAAAAAAGAATCCGCTCATGATCAAGGTGAGCGACGATATAAATACAGCTAGAAATATGTTCCCGACAGCAGGGAACATCATATAGCGTAATACCGCTCTATACATCCCGAGTTTAGTGAAACTATAGATGGTTACTGAAATCGTAAGCAACAAAGTTACCCATTCATCTAAGCCTAACTCAAACGTATATGTACCTAACCTTAAAGCAATAGCTAAATAAACTGAAAGTGCTATTGCGAATATGTCGTAACCAATACTGATTAAGCGCTTATTTTTCCGCTTGGTGTTGAGAATTGCTCGTATTGGCTTGATCATTGTTGTCCCTGAGATATTGATATTTGTTTAGCAATCGCTGCACAATGTTTTATTCAAGATATTTTAATGCTGTTGAGTGCGGTAAGCTAGATGTTATTGGTGGTTCTGTGGTGCTCAGGAGCATTGCTATTAATTTTGCTCATTATTTGTTCTATTGAGGCCGTTTTGTTATGAATATTCTAGTCACAGGTAGCACAGGTTTTGTCGGCTCTAGAGTTGTTGAGTTGGCTAGAGAGCACGACTGGACAGTCATTCCGGTTGTGCGTAAGCAAATAGAGCCACTAACTAATCGCTTGGTTATCCCTTCCATTGACGCTTCTACCGATTGGTCTGGTGCCTTCGCAGGTGTCGATTGTATTGTTCATTGTGCAGCTCGAGTACATCAAATGAATGAAAGTGAACAAGACGCTTTAGCCGCTTATCAAGAAGTTAATACGCTGGGTACATTGAACTTAGCAAAGCAAGCTGCAGAAGCGGGCGTTAAAAGGTTTGTATTTGTCAGCTCCATTAAAGTTAATGGTGAATTCAGTGAGCCAAATTTACCCTTTGAACCGAATTTGAATAATACTCCGCAAGACCCTTATGGCTTGAGCAAGTATGAAGCCGAAGTTGAGTTGGCTAAGCTTTCAAAAGAGACAGGATTAGAAGTGGTTATCATTAGGCCACCATTAGTTTATGGGCCTGGCGTAAAAGCAAATTTCTTATCTATGATGCGTTTGATTGATAGAGGCATCCCACTACCGTTTGGTGCTATAAAAAACCAGAGAAGTTTGGTTTATTTGGATAATTTGTCCGATTTGATACTGACGGGGTGTGAACATCCTTTGGCTCCAGGGCATACTTTCTTAGCTTCTGATGATCATGATGTGTCGACTACTCAGTTAATGCGGACTATTGCTCAATCAATGGGTAAATCACCGCGATTAATTCCAATCCCAATGGCTTGGATACAAGCTGGATCGTCAGCTTTAAAAAAGGAGCACATAGCTCAAAGGGTCTGTGGCAATCTCCAGGTTGAGATAGGTTTGACGAAAGAGATCTTGGGATGGGAACCTCCTGTAAGTTTTGAACAAGGGATCAAAAGCACAGTAGAAGCTTACTTGAAGTCGTATTGATGCGTTTTAGGTAGCTTATGGTTTTCTTATCCATAAATTCTTCAGGTATCCTTTATTGATTAGTGGTGCTTATAGCGCCCCCATGTTTTCAATCCGAATTTGATAGGACACATATTTTGACTCGTTTGTTAGATTTTGTTTTTGCTTTCTTTGGCCTGTTGTTCCTATGGCCAGTATTTCTCATTATTTGTATCCTTGGTTACTTTGATACGGGGTCGCCTGTCTTTTTTCAGACCCGTGTAGGTCGTAACAAAAAACCTTTCACCTTGGTCAAATTCCGCACAATGCCTGTGGAGACAAAGTCTGTAGCGACTCACTTAGTTGGGGCGAGTTCTGTAACGAAATTAGGTGGTTTTTTGCGTAAAACGAAATTGGATGAACTCCCTCAGTTGTATAACGTGCTTAAAGGTGAAATGAGCTTAGTTGGCCCAAGACCATGTCTATTTAACCAACAAAAGCTGATTGATGAGAGAGAGTCGAGAGGAGTGTTGTCGGTTAGACCGGGTGTGACGGGGTTAGCTCAAATCAATGATATCGACATGTCGACACCGAAAAAACTCGCGGAGTGGGATCAACGCATGATTAACACGTTGAATACTAAATTGTATTTCCAATACATCATTCAAACAGTATTGGGCAAAGGCTCAGGCGACCGCGTTTAATTTGCCTCTTGCTTTCTTAGCTATCTTTGACGTTTTTTAGAATCAGTCTTGTATTGTAACTAGGCTTCGTCAAAGGGCTATAACGTGTAGTGAGTATAGCTGATTAGATCGTAGGTGATTGAATTATAAGCACCACTTTACGTAACAAAGTCAGTGTTCGTTAGTTTTAGTGTTGACGAGAGCCATGAACTGACGCCTGTATTTCCCTATTTGATGGTGTCACTATACTTAAGCCTATAACGTCACCTGATAGGCTGTTCTCTTTGGTGTTTATCTTCTCATACCTTAGTTTGTTTATTTGGAGCATTGGTTTTGCTTGATTGGTTAATGAATCCTGCTGTTCAGGTACTTGGCTTGTTCGTTGCAACAATTTGCGGCTTGATACGCTTTCAATCGCAGTCTGATAGAGTGTTTGGTGTATTGTTGTTAGTGCTTTTTACCAGCTCTCTTGTTACGACAGAGCAGGTTATCCAAAGCTTTTCAAATATGGGTTTATTAACTTTGATGCTGTTGATTATTTGCTCTGTAGCATTAGAGAAAACGAAGCTACTAAGAGTAGTTACCAACTATGTTATTGGACCTAATTATAGTCTCACCTTGCTCAGGTTATTCAGCTTAACCACTTTTTCTTCAGCGATATTGAACAATACTGCGGTCGTTTCCACTATGTTGGCACCGATCCGCAACAACCCGCACCACAAAGCCAGTAAACTACTTATCCCTCTTTCTTATGCAGCCATACTGGGTGGAACCTTAACCTTAGTTGGAACGTCCACTAACTTAATCGTCAATAGTTTGGTTATCGACTCAGGTTTGCCTAGTTTGAGGTTTTTCGACTTTACCGTTGTGGGCTTATGTTTGGTAGTGGGTTGTGGGGCGCTTTTGTTTGCATTAAGCCCATTATTGCCAGAGTACGATAAAAGCCAAGTTCAGATTCGTGACTATATTATCGATACTGAAGTCGCTTCAGATTCAGATCTAATCGGAAAGTCTGTAGAACAAAATGGTCTTCGACATTTAGAGTCTTTATTTTTGGTTGAAATATTGAGAGAGGGGCGCTTGATATCGCCTGTTACTCCTCAGGAGATTATTGCACCCAATGATCGCTTGTTGTTTAGTGGTGACGTGAAGAAGGTAACGATATTAAGGGAGTTCAATGGCCTTTCTTTGTTCGCGAGTAATAGCGGCTTACCCCTTGATAACCTTTCTGAAGTGGTCATTAAACCGGAAAGTAATTTGATAGGGAAAACACTTAAATATTCAGGTTTTCGTGCTTTGTTTGATGCTGCTGTCGTTGCGATTAAACGCGATGGGGTTGCGCTATCGGGCAAGCTTGGCGAGGTGACGCTTGAGGCCGGTGATTACTTAGTACTTGCAGTGGGAAACGATCACTATTCTAGAAATAATATCCGTAAGAATTTTTACTTATTGAGCGAAGTCGAAACGGATCAGTGCTTAGGTGGCTGGAGAGAAAAGCTGACTGTTGTTGGTTTTCTCGGTTCTATCTTATTGGCGGCGTTAGGTATTGTGTCTCTTTTTAAAGTGATGCTGATATTATTAGGTGTACTATTGTTGTCAGGGTGTTTAACGGCTAATGAGGTTCTGCAGCGTTTGCCTAAAAATATTTGGTTGATTATATCCTCAGCCCTGCTTTTGTCTCAGGCTTTAACAAATAGTGGTGCTTTGCGTGGGGTAGAAACAATGGTTCATTCATATGACTATTTGTTTACTCCAATGACTGGCTTGATTGTTGTTTATGTATTGGCATGGATGATGACAGAGTTAGTCACTAATAATGCGGCTGCAGCACTCGTACTTCCTATTGGAGTTGAATTGGCTTCGAGTTTATCTGCAAACCCTCAAGCGTATATACTCGCAGTAGCGTTTGGCGCCAGCGCCAGCTTTATTAGTCCGTATGGTTACCAAACTAACCTGATGGTGTTTAATGCGGGTCAGTATAATCTGCAAGATTTTGTGAAAGTAGGTGTGCCGATGTGCCTGCTTTATGGCGTGATTGTGTTAACCGCAATTCCTGCCTTTATTGGATTGTAATTTAAGGACTTCTTTGAAATGAATATTTCTCCAGAGCGTATGACTCATCTAAAGCAACTAGAAGCTGAATCTGTTCATATCATGCGTGAGGTTGCCGCTGAGTTTGATAACCCGGTAATGCTATATTCTGTCGGTAAAGATTCTTCGGTGATGCTCCACCTAGCGCAAAAAGCATTTGCGCCAGCGACGCCTCCGTTCCCGTTAATGCACGTAGATACCACGTGGAAGTTCAAAGAAATGATTCAGTTTCGTGACTATATGGCGGAAAAAGTGGGTATGAAGTTGATTGTGCATCAAAACCCTGAAGGGGTAGAGATGGACATCAGCCCATTTGTCCATGGCAGCTCCGTACATACTGACATCATGAAAACTCAAGGCTTGAAGCAAGCTCTAGACAAGCATGGCTTTGATGCTGCATTTGGAGGCGCACGCCGTGATGAAGAAAAGTCTCGCGCCAAAGAGCGTGTCTATTCCTTCCGCGATGAACATCACCGCTGGGACCCAAAAAATCAACGCCCTGAGCTATGGAATGTGTATAACGGTAAAGTAAATAAAGGCGAGAGCATTCGAGTGTTCCCTCTATCAAACTGGACTGAGCTGGATATCTGGCAATACATCTACCTAGAGAACATTGAAATTCCAGGATTATACCTAGCGGCAAAACGTCCAGTGATTAAGCGTGACGGCATGCTCATAATGAAAGACGATGAGCGTATGGAGCTCAAAGAAGGCGAAGTTATTGAAGAGAAGATGGTTCGTTTCCGTACGCTTGGCTGCTACCCATTAACCGGGGCGGTAGAGTCTAAAGCCGCGACGCTGCCAGAAATTATCCAAGAGATGCTACTAACCACAACGTCTGAACGCCAAGGCCGTGCCATTGATCATGATTCTTCAGGCTCAATGGAGAAGAAGAAACGCGAAGGGTATTTCTAAACTGTTATGACGACTCCATACCAACGTAAAAACAATGACTCGGTGAGTGACGATGTCGTGTGGCATAACTCAACGGTGACCCATCAAGATCGAGTGGCTCAAAAAGGGCAAAAGCCAGTAATACTTTGGTTCACTGGTTTAAGTGGTTCCGGTAAATCTACCGTCGCCAATGCAGTGGAAAGTAAACTGCTGCAAATGGGCAAGCACAGTTATCTGCTTGATGGCGATAATGTGCGCCATGGCCTTAACAAAGATCTAGGTTTCTCTGATGCTGACCGCATTGAAAACATCCGCCGCATTGGTGAGGTAGCTAAGCTGTTTGTTGATGCGGGCAATATTGTGTTAACTGCGTTTATCTCGCCGTTTATTTCTGAACGCCAACAAGTGCGTGAATTGGTAACTGAAGGTGAATTTCTTGAAGTGTTTGTCGATACCCCGCTAGAGGTGTGTGAAGCACGCGACCCTAAAGGGCTCTACAAGAAAGCACGTGCCGGTGAGATTAAACACTTCACAGGCATCGACTCAGAATACCAAGCACCGGTGAATCCTGAAATCCATCTGCATACTGCAGAGCTATCTATTGAAGCTTGCGCGGATTTTGTCGTCGCTGAACTTGAGAAGAAAGGCTATCTACAACTAGGAGAGCATGCTTAATGCATTATGACGTATTTAACGGTGATGCTGATGGCATCATTGCCTTGTTGCAACTGAGATTCGCAGAGCCCAAAGAATCTATATTGGTTACCGGCGTGAAGCGTGACATTCAACTGCTGAAGCAAGTGGATATTGACCAAGCTGAATCAGTGACGGCGCTGGATATCTCCATGGAGAAAAACCTACCAGAACTGGAAGTGCTTTTGCAAAACAACGTGAAAGTGTTTTATTGCGATCATCACCGTAGCGGCGATATACCACAGTCAGACAACCTAGATGCACTAATTAATTTGGATGCAGAAGTGTGCACCAGTTTACTGGTTAATAATCGCCTAGGCGGACAGTTCGCTAAATGGGCCGTTGCGGCCGCGTTTGGTGACAACCTGTTTGCTTCAGCCAATAAGCTAGCACAAGAGATTGGCTTAACCGAATCGGAGACCAAATTCTTAAAAGATCTGGGCACTCTGATTAACTATAACGGTTATGGCGCAGCGCTGAATGATTTGCACATTGCCCCGGCAGACCTGTATCAACAATTGACAGCCTACGTTGACCCGTTATCGCTACTCGATGATGAGAGCTCGCCGTACCACACGCTGAAAAAAGGCTATGAGCTAGACCGTAACCAAGTGCTGAGCATCAAATCGGTTCACTCGGACACGCAATGTAAAGTATTTGAATTACCGTGTGAAGCGTGGGCAAGGCGCATTAGTGGTGTGTTTGGCAACGAGCTTGCAAATCAAAGCTCTGATTTAGCGCATGCAGTATTAACTCTAAACGCGAGCGAGCAAGATTACACGGTGAGCGTGCGTGCACCATTGAACAACCGTGTGGGTGCGGATGACATCTGCTCATCGTTTCCAACTGGTGGCGGTCGTAAAGCAGCTGCAGGCATTAACGCTAGATGACAAGCAGAAGTTCATCAACACGTTGTCAGCGTATTATGCTCATTAAATGAAATTGCGGAAGGTACATAGCTACTTTCTGCAATGTGGAGCTAAAGCTCCCATACTCTAGAGTGCAAAGCATTCGAGTAGACAACCCAATTGTACAGGGCATTGAAGCCTGAAAAAGAAGATTAGGAGAACGATATGTCTCACAGCTCAGAGCTAATCGCAACGGACATCGAAGCGTATCTTAAAGTCCATGAAAACAAAGATTTATTACGTTTTTTAACTTGTGGTAACGTTGATGATGGTAAATCTACATTGATTGGTCGTTTGCTTTACGATTCAAAATTGATTTACGAAGATCAAATGGCGGCGATTGAGAAAGACTCTCAGAAGTTCAACACCACCGATGGCGATTTCGATTTGGCTCTTTTAGTTGATGGTCTGCAATCAGAGCGAGAGCAGGGCATTACTATCGATGTAGCATACCGTTACTTCTCAACGGACAAACGTAAGTTCATCATCGCTGATACTCCAGGGCACGAGCAGTACACTCGTAACATGGTGACAGGTGCCTCTACCTGTGATTTAGCGATTGTCATGGTGGATGCTCGTTACGGCATTCAAACGCAAACTCGTCGCCATAGTTACATCTGTAGTTTGCTGGGTATTAAACACATCATTGTAGCCATCAACAAGATGGACTTGATGGAATACAGTCAAGATGTGTATAAGAAGATTAAAGCCGATTACCGCGAAATGGCGAAGAACTTCAACATCGATGATATCCGTTTTGTGCCGATTTCAGCCCTTAACGGAGACAACGTGGTGACACCAAGTGAAGCGATGGATTGGTATCCAGGTGCAACGCTGATGAAGCTGCTTGAAACCGTTAAAATTGATCAAGATAAAGACTTAGAGCACATGCGTTTCCCTGTGCAATACGTGAATCGGCCCAACCTTAATTTCCGCGGTTTCTGTGGTACGTTAGCTTCAGGCCTCGTTCAAGTTGGTGATGAAGTGACGGTACTACCGTCAGGCAAGAGCTCACGTGTAAAATCCATTTACACCTTTGATGGTGAGTTGGATACCGCACGCCCCGGCCAAGCTATTACACTTACTCTTGAAGATGAAATTGATGTGTCACGTGGTGATATGCTCGTGCATAACGGTCACGAGCCTAAAGTTACGAATAAAATAAATGCTAACGTAGTGTGGATGGGTGAGAACCCAATGCGTACGCACAAAGAGTACATATTTAAATTTGCGACCAAATCTTGTATAGGTAAAGTGACGGGCATCCCTCATAAAATTGATGTCAATACATTAGAACAGAACGCTGAAGAGAGTGAAACGTTAGACCTTAACGAGATTGCTTTGTCTGAGATTGTATTGACGGACAAGATCGCTGTTGATACTTACCAAACACTACCACAAACAGGTTCATTCATTGTAATTGACCGCCACAACAACGTGACTGTAGGTGCTGGTATGATTTCCTCCATATCCGGTGAGAAAACAGAAAAAGTTCGGGTGTACTCTCAATCTGAGAAAGATCTGAATGCTTATGTGCGTAAACATTTCCCAGAGTGGGGGTGCGCAGAGGTATAACCTCGTCAGACTGCTGTATCGTACTTAACTTGGCCACTACAGTCTTAGGTAAACGTGCGGGGGCTTG
Organism: Vibrio sp. QJM3NY_35; assembly: GCF_057785915.1. Taxonomy (NCBI): domain Bacteria; kingdom Pseudomonadati; phylum Pseudomonadota; class Gammaproteobacteria; order Vibrionales; family Vibrionaceae; genus Vibrio; species Vibrio sp. QJM3NY_35. Next base: position 199,072 of record NZ_CM173507.1, read on the forward strand.
AGTTGTTCCAAAAAGGTTCTATTTCTTCCCTGCTAGGTTATGCCTAATTAAAAGCTATTCGTAGAGCTTTTAATTAGGCATACCTTCTTGTCTTATGATGATATCGACATGTCGACACCGAAAAACTCGCGGAGTGGGATCAACGCATGATTAACACGTTGAATACTAAATTGTACTTCCAATACATCATTCAAACAGTATTAGGTAAAGGCTCGGGCGACCGCGTTTAATTTGCCTTCTTTCTTATCTTTTACCTCTTTCTGACGCAGCTCTGACGTTTTTTTGAATCGTTGTGGTGCGTTTGCTAATTATACATTTACTTGATAGCAGTAATTACCTATCATAATGTTCAATTAGTTGTTTAATCAGAGTAATTCCTTTTTAGGCTATCTATCATTGATTAGATGGTTTTGGTTGGATATTGAAAGCAACGCAGTAATCTTTTTGTGTTGGTTCCTTGTGAGTACCATTTTTGTAGTGTCATACGAAAAGATTATGCTAGCTGCTCGCTTGCAATAGCTTAAGCAAGCTATTCTCAAGTTCTTTGTGCTTGTTAAACAACATTGATAAATCTGGCGAAATTCAAAAGTACAGTATTGAGCTATTTTTAGCTTCTAGCATTCAGTATTGTGCAATTGTGCAATTGTGTCATTAGCTTTGGTATGGAATGGCGTGTATGAGTGTCTGCTTTTTGGGCTTTCATACAAAAACTGATTAGACTATCGCTTAGATTTGCTAGGAAAATCAGCCTCAGTTCAGTTTGAAATATGGAAGATATAATTATATGAAAATGCAGTGGTTAGCTAGGGTTTCACCGTTGTTGTTGCTATCAGCATCAGCTGTCGGAGCTGAAAATTTATACGTGGGCGCTAAAGTTGGTAGTGTAACTGCCGATAACTTTGGACCACTAGTAGAGAGCCGTACGGCTATTGACGACTCAGACACATCTTACGGTGTGTTTGTTGGTTATCATATCGTAGATACATTAGCTATCGAAGGTGGCTACAACTACCTTGGTGAGTATGACCTTAAAGATATTGCAGGTGGCAGCTACGAAGCAAGCAGCTTTGATGTTGTTCTAAAAGCGTCTGGCAATGTAACAGATAGCTTAGCGCTATACGCAAAAGGTGGCATCGCCATTTATGACTGGAACGCAAACGGCCCAGGTGTTGAGTCTGACGATTCTGGTGTGACTCCAACGATTGCTTTTGGTACTGAATACTCGATTACATCAGCGATGAAGGTCGGTATTGAATACCAGCTATATAAGGATATTGGTGGCGTGGATATCGACTCGTTTAATGTTGCTTTGTCACATAGCTTTTAATTATTTGTAGGGATAAATTGTGAAATATAAAATTTTAGCGTTATCAGTCGTTGGTGCAATTCTTGGCGGCTGTGGTAGTGACAACAATAATAGCGTTCCTGCTCCGTCATATGAGATTATGGCATTCGACCCTGCAATTATGGGCATGAAAGGCACATACAACTGTGGCAACGGTGTAACAGGCTTACTAGATGCGACAAGTTTTAAGGGTATTTCAGTAGTTAGCGAAGATAAAGAGCCTACTGTTGTTAACTCACCTGAAACTTGTGCATTTGCGTACAACGCAACAGCGGGTGCAGTAGACGTTTCAAACGGTAAAGACATGAGCAAGGTGAGCTACAAGTTCCCTAAAGGCTTAGCAACTCTTGGTACTACTGCCACAGCTTCTCCAATCTCAACCTTGATTGAGAAAGAGCTAGATGGCCTGCCTTACGATGACTCGGTTGGCAGTGATGTTCTTGTTGCTCTTGGTCTTGGTGAATTACTGAACAACGGTAGCATTAGCAGTATTGCCGACTTCCTGCGTCGTACTGAAGAAGTGATTAAAACGCTTCCTTCATCTGAAGCTAGCCTAGTTTCAGCGACAGCGGCAGTACTATCAGACGTACTTGTAGTAAGCCCTGATTCAACAGCGAATGAACTAGCTTTAGCGACAGATTCAATCACCAAAAAAGTTATTTCAGAGAATCCTAACTACCCGGTTGCAAACAATGGCGACACAATTTACTTGGATCTGACTGAAGATTCGAAGTTAATTGAAGAGGCAGTTAAAGATCCAACAGCACCTGTTGGTGATCTTCCACCTGCTAAGCCAGCGGAGCCTGTACCAGACCCAGATGAACCAACAGATCCAACAGATCCAACAGATCCAACAGATCCAACGGGCGGTACTGGTGGCACTGGCGGTACTGGCGGTACTGGCGGTGGCGGTAACGGCGGTGGTACCGGCGGCTAATTTAAGCATCAATAATAAAAGGCACCACACGGTGCCTTTTTTACATGCTATTACTATCGAGCACTGTCACCATTAAACTCTGTTACCACTAAACGTAGTCACTATTAAACACTGTTACTAATAAACACGGCCACTAACAAACGTAGTCACTCTCAAATACGGTTAAAACCTATTGTATCCCAATGAAAATAATCAGTTATTCTAAAATCGCACCTCTCATAGCATCCTTTAGCGTATTAGCGATCGCTTCTAATGCCTATGCTGTCGATAACTTGATGTCGTCCCAAAGTTATACCGGCGCAATCATTGTGCCTAATGCTCAAGTGATGGACACTGGCGACATCTCTTACCTCTATGGTCAAGGCGTGCCATACAACGGGAAAACCAGTGAGTTAGATAACATATTATTTAGCGTTGGTTTATTCGATGGCTTTGAGGCTGCGGGTCGAATTGTCACAAAAACGTACGATTGCCACCTTTATCCAAATGTCCCAAACTACAACCCGAATTGTGGTAATGGTATTCGTGATTTGTCGGCATCGTTTAAATACCAGCTTCCTTTCGTTAAAGATTGGACAGGGTTCGATTTAGCCATAGGTGTTCAAGATTTCGGTGGCGCGGCCAGTAACTTTGAAACTTACTATGCAGTAGCCGATTTTGAGCCTGACTTTGTCCCTGCAAGGTTTAGTGCCGGTTATGGTAAATCAGAGGTGAGCCATGGCGTTTTAAATGGCCCATTTGCTAGTTTAGAGTATCAGCCACTGGACTTTGTTCAGCTTATTGCAGAACACGACTCTCACCAATTCAACGCTGGCCTTAAGGTCTTTACACCAGAGCACTACTTACCACTGGATACGCAGTTATCTTTTCAATACCAGTTTTACACCAGTGGTAATGCCGATATAGACATTTGGTCGGTGGCAGCATCTACTCCCTTAATGGGCTTCTCTGAATCTCGCCGAGTGAATGAGTTAACCCTAGAAGACAAGATCGCAGTAGAACAAGCGCATCATAAATTTGCTGGTATGGTTCAACTTAAAAAAGCACTGGTTGATGAAGGCTTTCTTAACGTGAGAATCTCTGCGGATGATATTGGTTTAAACGTTGCGCTGGAAAACCGCCGTTATAACCGTAACCAAGTCGATGGTGTTGGTGTTGCCTTAGGTATTATCTCTTCCTATGTGGGTGAGGGTATGCTGCAAGACCTTGGGGTTAAAAACTACCAACAACAAAACATTCGCCTGTTTAACTTGGTGAATGACATGCCGATGATGGAAGTGATCACCAGTGCACCATGTTACCGTGAATTTGTTAAAACAGGCGAGCCTTGTAAAACGCTTCTTGTGCGAACTTCTGATGTGAAAAAGAGCTATGCAAAAGCGAACTTTGATAAAGAGGTGGCTCGTTCTGGTTTTGGCCGTACACAGGTGATTGTTTCTCCAGCCTTGTATCACAATACCGCCACAGAATACGGTGTATTTGACTACTCTTTAGCGCTTGCCACTAACCTGTATACACCTCTTTGGAAAGGCGCTGCGTTGGATGTTCGACATGTAATGCCGTTGGCAGAGAGTGACGACTTCAAAGACGGCGAAATTTGGGGTGACAATGCCTTTGAAAATGAAGTCGATAGGGTACTTTTCCACCAAGCATTCCAATTGCCATACAACCTCACCACTCAATTCTCATTCGGACAAGTTTACGGAAACTTTTTAGGCTTCTTGAATGAAACGCAGTATGCGAGCAACAGTGGCCGTCACATTCTAGGGGCAGAGTATGCGAACTTTTCTGCTCAAGATAAGTACGACTCAAAAGGGAAAGCGATCTTAGATGCGACCCCGCTGATTGGCCACTACACCTACTCAAGACCGGATTGGAACTGGCAAGGTAAAGTGCAAGCCGGTCAATTCTGGAAAGGCGATGAAGGGGTACGTGTGACCACCAGTCATTGGCTGGGCGATGTAAGAGTTGATGCGTCATACCAGACCACAAAAGCAGTAGGCAGCAGTGAAGCCGAAGATTTTGTGACGCTTTCTATCGCGATTCCGCTGACACTATGGCGTGATATGAGCCCTGACTACGTTCAATTACGTGGTATTGACCAGTTTGTATACGCTCTACAAACTCGTGTGGGTGAGACTCACAATAATTTAGGCACAGGCTTGGGTGTCGATACTGGCTTGCAACACAATATTGAAAGGCAGTACTTCAACCGTAACCGCATCGGCGCAAGTTACTACTATGAAAACCGACAGCGCTTACGCAATGCTTACCTAAAATATTTAGAAGCAGTAAAATAATTCAGCGTAACATCTAAATCTAAGAGCCAGCACCTCATGTGTTGGCTCTTTTGCTTTTGGCTGTGTTTCGTATCATCCGCTCTTATCTTTTCGTATCTCGTTTCCCCGAATCTCGAATCTGCTCTTATCTTTTCGTATCCCGTTTACCCGCATCCCGTATCTGCTCTTAAACCATTCAACTAGGTTGATAATAAACACAAATTGTGGATAATGTTTACGGATTAAAATGACCGGATGTAAGCATCGTTTTTGCTGCGTTTGGTATTGACTATGCAGTGTGGTGTCACGGACGATCAAAGGGCGGTAGCATCTTGATTTTTCGATGATAAATGAGAGTTAGATCTTATTATTTTTCTACGTCAGCGCTATTTAAAGCCGCATAGCTGATAAAATTACGCGCTTAACTTCCTTTGGGTGTCCTTTGGGGTATCACAACACATTCCATCTCTATTACTTGGTTAACATGAAGATCAATAAAACTCGTCTCCTTTTCGCGCTTATACCTGCATTGCTTGTCGGGTGTACGACTCCAGGTACTCACCTGTCAACCGGTGGTAAGAATGTGATTCAGCCTTCTGAGGAACAGCAAGAGTCTGATATTTCTGAAGTGGTGAATGTGTATCCGCTGACGGCTCAGCTAGTATCGACTTACCAAACGGGTACATTGTCGGTGTCACAAGCCAACCCTGAACTCGACGTAGACATCGCAAAGTATGAATACAAAGTCGGTGTGGGTGACATCCTAAACATCACGATCTGGGACCATCCTGAACTGACGATTCCTGCGGGCTCTTACCGTAGTAGTACCGAAGCCGGCAACTGGGTTCATGCTGATGGCACCATCTTCTACCCGTACATTGGTACAGTCGAAGTGGCAGGAAAAACCGTTCGTGAAATTCGTTCTGATATCGCGGCACGTTTGGCAAAATACATCGAAAGCCCGCAAGTTGATGTCAACGTAGCGGCTTTCCGGTCTAAGAAAACATACATTACTGGCGAAGTGTCTAAACCTGGCCAGCAGCCAATCACTAATATCCCACTAACATTACTGGATGCCGTGAACCGCTCTGGCGGTTTGTCTGAAGATGCTGATTGGCGTAATGTTTCATTAACCCGCAATGGCGTGGAAGAAAACCTTTCTCTTTATGGCTTAATGCAACGTGGTGACCTAACTCAAAACCGTTTACTGCAAGCCGGTGATATTGTTCACGTACCTCGTAACGACAACCAAAAAGTATTCGTGATGGGTGAAGTGAACGATCCTCAACTACTCAAGATTGATCGCGTTGGGATGAGCCTAACCGAAGCACTCAGCAACGTAGGTGGCATCAACCAGCTGACGGCAGATGCAACGGGTGTGTTTGTGATCCGAACTTCTGATGATAAATCAGAACGCATGGCAGACATCTACCAACTGAATATGGAAGATGCATCAGCTTTAGTGATTGGCACCGAGTTTGATTTAAAGCCTTATGATATTGTTTACGTAACGGCAGCACCAATCAGCCGTTGGAACCGTGTTATCGGTCAGCTTGTACCGACCATCTCTGGCTTCAACGACCTAACTGAAGGTATGTTGCGCGTTCGTAATTGGTAATCACTGAAGATTAATCATCAGGTTGCATTTAGCGTGTAACCTGATTTTTTACATCTAGAAGTAAATCTTGTTTGTAAGCACGTTCAGTTTATCAATGCATTCGGTTCACAGGTGCATTGGGTTTACAGATGCATTGGGTTTACGAAAAACTAACGCTATAAGTGAATTATGTTTAATAAAATTTTAGTCGTATGCGTGGGCAACATTTGTCGTTCCCCAACGGGAGAGCGAGTTTTACAAAACTTGCTTCCAAACAAAGAAGTGGCCTCTGCCGGTATAGCTGCTGAAAAAAGCCGTTTAATTGGTAAGCCTGCAGACGACACGGCGATTTTGATTGCTGCTGAAAATGGGGTGGATGTTGAAAATCATCAGTCTCAGCAAGTCACGCCACAGCTTTGTGCTCAGTATGACTTGATCTTGGTGATGGAGAAGGGCCATTTAGAAGCGCTTACTCAAATATCGCCAGAGGCACGCGGCAAAACTATGTTGTTTGGTCAGTGGATTGGCCAAAAAGACATTCCTGATCCTTACCGTCAAAGCCGTGAAGCCTTTGAACACGCTTATAAGCTGATTGACGAAGCAGCACAAGCTTGGGCGAAAAAACTGTAACTGAAGCTGTCATTTAATTTAGGTACTGTTTACTTAAGCAGTTAAGCCTTATCGCCACCAATAGAATCATATAAAAGAGAAGTGCGCGGAGCGTATTTCTCTTCAAAAAACTAGTTTAGGAAGTAGCAATCTGATGACAACACAAACCTCTCAGCAATCGCATACAGATAACTCTGATGAGATCGATTTAGGAAAACTGCTTGGCATTCTGCTGGACGCTAAATGGCTAATCATGCTGACCACATTCGCTTTTGCTGTGTTTGGTATTGCGTTTGCATTGCTTTCAACGCCGATATACAAAGCCGATGCCCTCATTCAAATTGAAGAGAAGAGCTCTGGCGGTATTTCATCGATGGTCGGTGACATGGGCGAGTTGTTCTCTCAAGAATCTTCTGCGACGACGGAAGTGGAGATCATCAAATCTCGTATGATCTTGGGCGAAACGGTCGATAAATTTAACCTCACGACGGTGACATCACCGAACTACGCACCCATCGTAGGTAAAGGTTTTGCTCGCTTGACCGGTGATATTAACCACATTGTGGTAAGCCGCTTTACTTTGCCAAACTATGCGAGCGCTTACGCACACACCATTCAAATTCTCGATGCCGAGCAGGGTACCTACCAATTAGTTCGTGACGATGAGCGCATTATCTTGCAAGGCAAAGTGGGTGAGCTAGCAACAGCAGACGACTACAGCTTGTTTGTGGCCGGTTTTGAATCACACAATGGTTTCGAGTTCTCTATTGCGAAACAAAGCCGACTAGAAGCGATCGAATGGCTGAAAAAATCGTTGTCTTTGTCTGAGCAAGGTAAGCAGACTGGCATTTTGAAGCTGAGCTTTGAAGGTGAAAATAAGCAGCAGATTTCTGAAATCCTTAATCACATTAGCCAGATCTACTTCTTACAAAATGTGAAGCGTAATTCAGCGGAAGCAGAGAAGAGCCTCTCCTTCTTAGAAAGTCACCTTCCGGGCATTAAATCTGAGCTGACGGGTTATGAAGATACGCTAAACAACTACCGTCAAAAGAACGAATCGATCGACTTGGGCTTAGAAGCACAGTCAACCTTGAAGGTGATGGTAGAGCTTGAAGCGCAATTGAATGAACTGACGTTTAAAGAGAGTGAAATCAGCCAACGCTTTACTAAAGATCACCCAGCCTACAAAGCTCTACTTGATAAACGTAAAACGTTACTGGGCGAAAAAGAGCGTCTAAACAAGCAAGTACAAAAGTTGCCAAAAACACAGCGTGAAGTACTGCGTATGACACGTGATGTTGAAGTAAACCAACAAATCTACATCCAGCTTTTAAACAAGGTTCAAGAACTCAGCATCATCAAAGCCGGTACCGTCGGTAACGTTCGTATTTTAGATGACGCTCAAGCGTATGCTCGTGCTGTAAAACCGAAGAAGCCGCTCATTGTTGTATTAGCAACACTATTAGGTGGCATGCTAAGTGTCGCGTTTGTATTAGTGAAAGCGGCGTTCCACCGTGGTGTGGAAAGCCCAGATCAAATTGAACAAATCGGCCTTCCGGTTTACGCAGCGGTACCAAAATCTGATTTGCAGATTGAGCTAACCAACCGCTTTAAATCGAAGAAACAGCAAACCAAGGGCACTCAAGCACTGCTTGCAGAATCGAACCCTGCGGATCTTTCTGTTGAAGCACTGCGTGGCCTTCGCACTAGCTTGCACTTTGCAATGCTCGAAGCGAAAAACAATATCTTGATGATCTCTGGCCCTGCGCCGGGCATTGGTAAATCTTTTATCTCGACCAACTTTGCTGCAGTAGCCGCAAAAACAGGCCAAAAAGTGTTGTTGATTGATGCGGATATGCGTAAAGGTTACCTACAACAAAGCTTTGGTGTGAAATGGGACAACGGCCTTTCTGATGTATTAAGCAGTAAGCAAGAGTTTGCTCAATCAGTGAAAACGACACCAGTGGAAAACCTAGAGATTATTACTCGCGGCCAAGTGCCACCCAACCCATCTGAACTGTTAATGCACCCACGCTTTGCAGATTTAATGGAGTGGGCATCAAAAGAGTATGACTTGGTGATTGTCGATACTCCGCCAGTACTTGCGGTAACCGACCCAAGCATTGTTGGCGCTTTTGCTGGCACCACATTAATGGTTGCGCGTTACGGCCAAAACACCATTAAAGAGATCGATGTGGCTCGTAACCGTTTCGAACAATCGGGTATCGAAGTGAAAGGCGTTATCTTCAACGCCATCGAGAAGAAAGCATCAAGCTCGTATGGCTACGGTTATTACAACTACGCATATTCTAGCGACAAGAAATAAAGTTAAAGAGCAGTAACGAGATGCGAGTAACCGGGTAAACGAAGAGCTAAAAGGCAGATGCGGGATGAGAGTGGCGAGTAACGAAAAGCGCCGCTCTTCATCTCTTCGTTACTCGCTTACTCGTCACCCGTATCTGCTTTTGGTCCCCCGTATCTATTTTTTAACCACGCCTCCCGTCAAATACAATCCAATCGCCGCTAATACCGGATAACCAAACGCTTCATTGGTCATTTCTCCCAAGGGTTTCCAATCGTAGCCGTGCATACAGCCTAAAATAACCATCACATGCAGCGCCACATAAGGAATGGTGAACAACAACACAATGTAGCGTTGTACCAACTTAAAAGGTTCATACGCTTTAAGCAGTGCCAGCTTGTGCTTCGCTTTTTCTTCATCAGTAAAAAACATCGCATCTCCTGTGTTGGTGAGTGCATCTAACCCTTTGTTAATAGAAGACTGGCTCCCGAATATTCTTCCGAACAATGTCATACTGCTCCTTGGTTTATTGATGGTTAAATTCCGCCACTCCCGCTCTTAAGCCTTTTGCATCCCGTTTACCCGTCACTCGCATCCGCTCTTAAGCCTTTCGCATCCCGCATCCCGCATCTGCTCCTAAGCTCTCAACCTCAAAACCGGACACGCTTTACTCACGCCCAAATCTTTATGCCCCTTAACATTCTCATCTGAAATCAAGAACTGCTCTTGCAGTGCAGCCATCAAACCAAACAGCGCCTTACGCTGCGCAAGCGTGAAGTTGTCTTCTGGTTGCAGCTCGGCATTACAGCCACCTATCATACAAACCCCAATATTGCCCTTGTTGTGTCCTTTCACATGCGCACCGGTTTGCGACAGTGGCCTGCCAAGTTCGACATCGCCATTGCGACGAATAACAAAGTGATACCCGACATCGCGCCAGCCTCTCTTTTTATGCCATCGGCGAATCTCGGCTACGTCTACATCTTGCTGCGGCGGCGTGGCGCTACAATGCACAGTGATAAAAGAATATGGCGGACAAAAAGGTAAGCGGAGTAAAACTGAAACCAAGCTTAGAGAATAGGAAGCAGGAGATAAGCAAGGCTCTAACGAAGGGATGAGCTCTATAGAGCCAGCCTGTTCTTGTAAGTCAGCCGACTCTTGCAAAACAGAAGCGGCTAACGGCTGGTGTGGAACTCGGTCAGTTGCTGGTGGAGTGTTTGACAAAATAAATCCTCGTGTTGTTGTAACCAAGTGATTAAAGACGTTGATAACGATTCTTTTAAATCAGGGTGCAGTGCGATGTGTTGTCGCAAACTGGTGGCGACGGTTTTGGCATAACCAGAGTGGTGGTTTACATAACGTAAATACATGACGTAATAACCCAGAGGCTGCCTGCGCCGTGCTCGGCTGATCATCCAACAAATATCCTCATAGCTGGGGACGTCACCGCATTCATCCTCATTAAAATCACAACCGTCCATTTGGCTTTCTTTATAACCGCCGGCTTCATAGCTCAGTACTTGGCCAGACCCATCACTATCACTAAAAAATAACGGCTGGCGTGATTGATTCAGGGAATTAACGCGGCACTCGAGGCTCGCCATTCCGGGTTGGTACGCTGAAATAAAAAGAGAAACTATCGCCTTCATTAAGCACCTTATTGCTGCATGGGGAGGGCAATGTACTTGAAGATTCTTGATTGGGGTTGGCGGTAATAGCGCGAAAATGGAGGGACACAGAAAAGTGAGAAGTGCTTCGAAAAATTACAGCTCAATAAGGCTGGTGTTGCATATCTATCCGAGGCGTTTAACCAAACATCTTTTCTTACAACTTATCTCATAGGCGTTTCGCCCCTAAAGCGCCAAAAAGTGTTGTTAATGCTCTGTATATCAATGGATTTCTATACGAATGACTAATTAACAAGGAGCGTTAACCATGTGTGTTTCTCTAATTCTTTCTTTCATCCCATTAAAAAACGGCTCGCCGATAAGTAAGTTGGTGTTATTAAAATTGGCCGATAACGCCGACGCGCGCGGCGTGTGTTTCCCATCCTTAAATTACTTAGCACAATATTGCGAAGTGTCGGTAAGAACCGTTAAGCGACACGTTAACGAACTTGAGAAACAAGGGTTTGTGAAGCGGATAAAGCGGTTTGATGATTCAGGACGCCAGCGCAGCAATATATATCAGCTGCGCCTACCCAACGACAGCCACATTCAGCAGGCCGATCTAGATCAAGCGAATCAAGAGAACACGAATGTAGAACAAACAGGTTTACCGCCAGCCTCGTCGGAATATCCACAGAAAACAGAGCTCGCAAAGAAAACAGACCATTCAGACACTCCTTGTAAAGAGCCCTCTCATTGCGAAGATAAAGAAAATGCTACATTCCAAACGGAAAGTACCAATCAAGGAAGCTCAAAGAGTGAAGCCGTGATTCACCTGCTCACCAAAGAGGGCAGCGCACCGATTTACCATGAGTTCACCACCATATTAGAGCGCACCTACCCAAAGTTAGATGTGTTGCAAGAACTGCATGCCATGCAAGCGTGGTTGTACATCAACCCCGATAAGCGCAAACCCTTTGAGCACATTGGCCACTTTGTGAATGGCTGGCTAAGAAGAAGCGCCCAAGCTAAGGCGAAGCGAGACTCATCGTCAGTTTTTAAGCAAGCAGGGGCGGGTAAACCTGCAAGGGCCTCTGCACCAACCAAGGCAGCTAAACTCCAAAAGACCGCGCAAGCAATAGGTTCCGAAAAAGCAATACAGGCAGCTAAGCCCATGGAACCCAAACAACCCACGCCTGTCTCTCAGGCCCTAGCGGACTACAAAGCCAAAAGCACCACCAACCCGTTCGAAGCGCGTATCAAGGCCCTAGTTCAATCCAAATCGCCCGGCACGGATTCTAAGTAGTGACCATTCGATTATTCACAGACTAAGCGCTTGTTCACACAGCCAAAAGCTCAGAAAAAAACAAAGGCGAAGGCAGACCAAACGCGAATACAGACAACAAACGTCAAGAAACAAAAGTAGAGTTAGGGAGAGGGCAAATGGACGATACCAGCCTAAAAAAACTGACAACGGAAGAAAAAGTCACCATTTTAGAAAAAGAGATAGCGCGAGTAGAAGGGCGTATTGGCGAGTTCTTGAAACTGCTGGTTAACCACTACCCACAAGGGTTAACACGCACAGAGATTAAAGCGTTATTGGTTGTGAACAACAACCCAAGCTTCGTGTCGCTTTACCGCAACGGCAATATTTTCATTGATATAGAGAAACGCTACTGCGACGCAGCACAAGAAAACAGGTACCACATAGGGACTCAGTATCTACAAGACGTACAATGCTCCCGCTGGGTCAGTGCTTTGTGAGGCACTTGTCAGAATGAGGTAAATTGCAAACTGGTCAATATGCACTTGATTTGCTAGAATACGCAGCAAATTAAAACCGTATGAAAAACGCATAAACCTGAAACACAGTGAAAAATTGTGATTCATTGCCTGTAGGAGCCAAACCTAAGGGCGGTAGCGTACCCAAATGCGAATGGCCAGCAAGTCAAAAAGTGCGGCAAGCCTAAAGGTTGCAAAAATCGTTTTGACGGCCTATTGGGGCGGTTTTTAAAAAGTCAGCAAAGTCTAGGTTTTATAAGGGATTGCCCAAAATAGACTGTCTCAAAATGAATAAAAAGTGTCTCAGTGGCTTAACAATGACTGAGGCATTTTCGTGACAGGGCAAGATCATGAAAAACCCATATGGAATAAGGGGTAGCGTGAAGTAATGTTTCCACTAATTTGTACACTGAAGTCACAATAATCTCAATACATCCAAGATCGATTTGATGATCAGATTTAGGTGTGATCATATACTGTTTTTTAACAGCAGATATTTAGCCTAATGAACGGATTAAGCCTTTTGGACCATATTTCAGTTATTCGAGACCCTCGCCAAGCTTGGAAAATAGAGCACACGCTAACCGACATTATCTTCTTAACAATTGCAGCAGTGATTGCTGGTGCTGAAGGTTGGGAGGATATTGAAGATTTTGGTGAAGATAACTTGGAATGGCTTAGACAGTATGGTGATTTCAAACAAGGCATACCAGTACACGATACCATTGCCCGAGTTATCAATCTTATTTCCGCCAAGCAACTACAACGATGCTTTACAGCGTGGATGAAAGACTGTCATGAGGTGACTGAGGGTGAAGTGATTGCTATCGACGGCAAAACTCTCAGAGGCACATACAACAAAGACAAGCGTTGTGGTGCAATCCATATGGTTAGTGCGTTTAGTGCTGCAAATCAAGTTGTGTTAGGGCAGGTTAAAACAGCAGACAAAAGCAATGAAATCAAAGCGATCCCCGAACTGCTTGAAATGCTTTCCTTACGAGGTTGCTTAGTGACGATTGATGCTATGGGATGCCAGAAGGATATAGCTGAAAAGATAGTCGGCCAAGATGCAGATTACCTCTTAGCGGTAAAAGGTAATCAAAAACGATTGGAGCAAGCGATTAGCCAAGTGTTTAATTCTAGTATGCTTAATAGTTTTGAAGGTGATAAATACGTCACTCAAGAGAAAGGACATGGTCGTACAGAAACGCGTTTGAGTATGGTTGTTCACAATACAGATTTCTTAGGCGATATAGCGCTTGATTGGGCGGGACTCTCCACCATTGGTATGGTCGTTTCAATTCGTCAAGAAGGTGATAAGCCAGCAGAAACAATGCAAATCAAGCACTACATAAGCTCAGCAAAACTGACGGCTAAAGCTTTACTAGAGAGCACGCGAGCACATTGGAGCATTGAAAATCAGATGCACTGGCGATTAGACGTAGGTTTTAAAGAAGATGAATGTCGGATTCGTCGAGAGCAAGCTGGTGAGAATTTAGCAGTTATAAGACATATAGCTTTAAATCTGCTGACGGAAGAAACTAGCTTCAAAGCAGGGATCAAAAGAAAGCAGAAAAAAGCAAACCGTAGCAATAGCTACCTTTCGCAAGTCCTTGCAGTACAAGGGGCTTCGTAATCTTGCCCTGATTTTCGTGAGATTAAAACTCAAAAATTCTATACATCTTCACGCTCGTGAGTTGTTCTAAACATAATACTACAAGAGAAAACTATGAAGATCCTCGTCACTGGTGGTGCTGGTTTTATCGGCTCAGCTGTTATTCGTCACATCATAAATAATACTTCTGACAGCGTAGTTAACGCTGATAAGCTCACTTACGCAGGTAATTTAGAATCTCTTATTGAAGTGGATTCGAGCGAACGCTATGCTTTTGCACAAGTGGATATCTGTAATCGTTCAGAGCTAGACCGTGTTTTTGCTCAGCATAAACCAGATGCGGTAATGCATTTAGCTGCCGAATCGCATGTTGACCGTTCAATCACTGGCCCGGCCGCATTCATTGAAACGAATATTGTCGGCACATACACCCTACTTGAAGCAACTCGCGAGTATTGGAATACACTAGAAGAAGGTGCGAAACAAGCATTCCGTTTTCACCACATCTCAACCGATGAAGTGTACGGCGACCTTCCACATCCTGATGACGTGGAAGAAGGAGTAGAGCCTTCAGCCAATAAAAAGTTACCAATGTTCCTAGAAACAACCTCGTATGAACCATCAAGTCCATACTCGGCATCAAAAGCTTCGAGTGACCATTTAGTGCGTGCATGGTTACGCACTTACGGCCTGCCTACTATCGTCACCAACTGCTCAAACAATTACGGCCCATATCATTTCCCTGAAAAGTTGATCCCTCTGGTTATCCTTAATGCGTTAGAAGGTAAAGAGTTACCTATTTACGGAAAAGGAGACCAAATACGTGACTGGTTGTTTGTCGAAGATCATGCCCGTGCACTCTACAAAGTGGTGACTGAAGGTAAAGTAGGCGAGACCTACAACATCGGTGGTCACAACGAGAAGAAAAACCTCGAAGTCGTCAATACGATTTGTGACATCCTAGATACGTTAGTACCGAAAAATTCGGCGTATGCAGAGCAAATTACGTACGTTCAAGATCGCCCAGGTCATGACCGCCGCTATGCTATTGATTCATCTAAGATGCAACGTGAGCTGAACTGGACACCAGAGGAAACTTTCGAAACGGGGCTACGTAAAACGGTGCAATGGTATCTAGATAACTCAGCATGGTGTCAAAACGTGCAAGATGGTAGCTACCAACGTGAGCGCCTAGGCGTTGAGTCAACGGAAACTAAGGAAAGTAAATAATGAAAGGGATCGTTCTTGCTGGTGGTTCTGGCACACGTTTGTACCCATTGACGCGCGGCGTATCCAAGCAACTCTTGCCGATTTACGACAAACCAATGGTGTTTTACCCAATCTCGACATTAATGCTTGCGGGCATCAAAGATATTTTGATTATCACCACACCTGAAGATAATGCAGGGTTTCAGCGCCTACTGGGTGATGGCTCTGATTTCGGTATCAACCTTGAGTATGCTATTCAGTCAAGCCCAGATGGCCTAGCGCAAGCGTTTATTATTGGTGAAGAGTTCATTGGTGATGACAGCGTATGTTTAGTGTTGGGTGATAACATCTTCTATGGTCAATCTTTTAGTCGTCAATTGACAAAAGCTAGAGAGTTAACATCGAACGGTTTATCTACAGTATTTGGCTATCAAGTAAAAGACCCAGAGCGTTTTGGTGTGGTCGAGTTTGATAAAGACATGAAAGCCGTTTCGATTGAAGAAAAGCCGGAAGCACCAAAATCCAATTACGCAGTAACTGGTTTGTATTTCTACGATAATCGCGTGGTGAAAATGGCCAAACAAGTTAAACCATCTCACCGTGGCGAACTCGAAATTACCACACTTAATGAAATGTACTTAAATGATGGTTCTCTGAATGTTGAGCTATTAGGGCGTGGTTTCGCCTGGTTAGATACCGGAACGCATGAAAGCCTGCATGAAGCGTCTTCTTTTGTGCAAACTATTGAGAATGTACAGGGCTTAAAAGTTGCGTGTTTAGAAGAAATCGCATGGCGTAACGATTGGTTGAGTGATGAGCAAGTGTTGGATTTAGCCAAGCCAATGATGAAAAACGAGTACGGTCAGTACTTGACCCGTTTAGTGAGTGACGCACAGAAAAAGGCAGCAGTTTAATGCGTGTATTAATTACAGGTTGTTACGGCCAAGTGGGTTCTTGCTTAACTCAGCAGTTAGCCAATTATGAAACCATTACGGTATTAGCGCTTGATAGAGAGCATCTTGATATTACCAACCAGAAGACTGTCAGTGCAGCGGTTGCTGAGTTTGAGCCTAGTATCATTATTAATGCGGCGGCACATACAGCAGTTGATAAGGCTGAAGAGGAAGTAGACCTTTCTTTCGCGATAAACCGTGATGGCCCCAAATACCTCGCACAAGCAGCTCAGAGTGTTGGTGCAGCCATTTTGCATATTTCGACCGACTATGTGTTTGAAGGCAATAAAGTGGGCGAGTATGTGGAAACGGATGCTACTAACCCACAAGGTGTTTACGGTGAAAGTAAGTTAGCGGGTGAGATAGCGGTCGCTGAAGCATGTGACAAACACATTATCCTTCGCACGGCATGGGTGTTTGGTGAAAGCGGCAATAACTTCGTGAAAACGATGCTGCGTTTAGGTGAGAACAGAGACGCATTGAGTATTGTCGGTGACCAGTTTGGCGGGCCGACTTATGCCGGTGATATTGCCAATGCATTGATCCAAATATCGAAGCGTATTAATCAAGGTGATGCTGTTGAGTACGGTGTTTACCACTACTCGGGTTTACCCCACGTAAGTTGGTTTGAGTTTGCAGATGCGATTTTTGATGTAGCGGTTGAGCAAGGAGGGTTTGTGAAAAAGCCGAACTTAACGAGTATTACTACTGAGCAATATCCGACCCCTGCAAAACGCCCAAGTAACTCTCGATTAAGTACCGAGAAAATCACTCAAGGTTTCGATATTAAAGCGAGTGATTGGAAGGCTGCATTAAACAATATTCAAGCGTATACGGAATAAAAAATGAAAGTAATTGATACTTGTATCCCTGATGTGAAAATCATAGAGCCAAGTGTGTTTGGTGATGAACGTGGTTTCTTTATGGAAACTTGGAACCAAAAGCGCTTTGAAGAACTGGTTACGGGAAAGCCAACACAGTTTGTGCAAGATAACCACTCAAAGTCGAAGAAAGGTATCTTACGCGGCCTGCATTACCAAACAGAAAACACCCAAGGCAAGCTTGTACGAGTGGTGTCGGGTGAAGTGTTTGATGTTGCAGTCGATATTCGAAAAGGCTCACCAACTTTTGGGCAGTGGATAGGAGAGTACTTATCTGCTGAAAACAAACGTCAATTGTGGGTGCCAGAAGGCTTTGCGCATGGGTTTTATGTGACGAGTGAAGAGGCGGAGTTTGTTTATAAATGTACGGATTATTATAACCCTAGTGCGGAGAAATCAATTAAGTGGGACGATCCAAGTATCAAGATTAAATGGCCGATAATTAATAAAGAAGTAACTTTATCAAAGAAAGATTTGCAAGGTGAATACTTTCATGATGTCCAAGTTTTTTGTTAAAATAACATGAAAAGTATAATTAAAAATTTTGGTTTTTTATCTTCATTACAAATAGTCAACTTGTTGATACCATTTCTAATTTACCCGTTTCTCATTCGAGTTTATGGTTCATCTGTATATGGGGAGTATATATACGCTCTAGTCATAAGTTCATTATTTCAAGTTATTATTAATTTTGGCTTTGACTTAAGTGGCACTAAAGAAATAGCAGAGAGAGTAAATAAGGGAAAAGATATTTCCACTGTATTTTGTGCAATTCAGAGAATAAAAATTTACATTTCCATCTTTTCCATTTTAACATTAATTTCCTTTGTCAGCTTTCTAAATTTAAATGTTTATTTGTATGGCCTTTGTATTGCCTATATTGTTTTTGATAGCCTCTTTCCTATATATGTATTTAATGGGCTAGAGAAACAAAAAATCGCTGCATTTATTCAGATACCATCTAAAGTATTATATTTGTTGTTAATATATACATTTGTATCTAGTGATACAAGTATCAATTATGTGGTAATTTTTCAAATTGTCACATCATTGATATCATTGATATTTGCATACTTGTATCTAAAAAAATTCGCAGGGGTTAAGATTGTTACAGAGTTAAGTGGAGTTTCAAAATATTTATTCATCGATAGTTGGATATATTTTGTGTCAAGAATCTCAGGAGTTATTAACCTAAAAACAGGATCATTAACGTTAGGTTATATTTTTAGTCCAAGTATTGTTGCTATGTATGATCTTAGTATGAAGATTGTAGATTTATTTAGAATGCCAATAACAATTATCAACCAAGTTGTATATCCAAAAATAATAAAATCAAAGAACAGAAACCTAACAATTATAACTCTTCTGTCCTGCGTAACGTACTCATTAGGTGTCTATTTTCTTGTTCATATTTTTGGTCTGGATATGGTGGTTTTACTTGGTGGAAAGGAAATGGAGAAATCCAATATGATTCTCCAGGTTATTATAGTTTTAGTTCCTTTGAGCGCTATTAGTTGGGTTTTAGGAAATAATGCCTTAATTGCCTTTGGGCATAAAAAATTATTTCTTAAAAGTGTTTTATACTCATCACTATATCTCATTACATACTCACTATACTTAATTATATTGAAAGCAGATGTTATCGTAGAAGATGTTCTGAAAGGAGTTGTTGTGACTGCGCTTTTGTTAGCTTTCTTTAGATTATATTATTCAATTAAAGTACATTTTTTCGGAACTGATTATGAGTAGAAAAATTAATGTTGTATTTAATGCAAAAGGTAGTGAAAAAATAGGTAGCATTAGAATACCAATGTATGGAATTAGGCATGAATTTGAAAGTTTTGATGATTTCAATGTAAGTTTTAACGACTTTGGAAATTATGAAAAATATGACGTAGCAATATTACACGCGGATGAAGGTGAAGCCAAAATTGCTAGAAAATCCAACCCAAATATAATTATTGGATTAGTAAAACCACATCATGAGAGGGTTGTTCATGCCCCGTTATCAAAATTAAGTATTAGAAGTTTGTATTACCAATTTCGATTCTTATTTGGTGATAGTAAATCTGAATTTATTTTAAAAAGAGAGAGTGACTATCACGTTAGTAACTTTTTAATTGCAGATACCCCATATTTGAAAAGTATGTTTGAAGCAAGAGGTCATCGCTCAATATACTTGAAGTTAGTAGAATCTTACAATGGAAAGGCGGTGCCATTATCCAATAAAAGTAGCACTAATTTAGTCTTTGGATATCATGGTAATTATCGACATTTTTTGGAAAGTAAAAGATATATATACCCTGCGTTAAAAGAATTAGCGAAGGATTATAATGTAAAACTTAAAGTCGTAAGTAATTTGGTTGATTTCGAAACTACTAATGAAACTGAGCTACCTTTTGAAGTGGAATTTCATGATTATAGTTTCCCTAAAATATATGAAATTTTAAGTGATATAGATATAGGGCTGGTGCCAAATCAAATTAAATATAGAAACAAGTTCTTCGAATCGCTATTCACTAAATATGGAGCCTTTTTTTGGGAAACTGATAAATACCATGATCTAATTTTCCGTTTCAAGCAAAGTTCAAATGGAGGACGAGCATTTGTATTCTCTCAGTTGGCTAAGCCATTTATTTCTTGTCCGATACCAGAAGTGTTATCAGTATATGGTGATGCAATTGATGATTGTATTGCATACGATGTTCAAACTTGGAAATATTGTATTACTAACTTAGCTAATAATGAAGATTTAAGGGTAAGTATCAGTAAAAAAATTCATATAATAAATGAAGAAAAAATCAGTGTGGAAATAGAAGCCAGGAAAATGAAAGAAGAAATATATAATCATCTATACTAGGGGGGATAATGAAAGTTTTATATGTCCATGATTTTTGTTTCTACAAAAACAATGAAACGATTTTTACTGCTGTAGGTTTACCTGAAAAATACTTCGATAGGTTTCTATTAAATGGTGCAAATGAAGTCAATATTTTTTCAAGAAATAGACTAGAGAATCGATGTAAGATAGAATCCGATGGTTTTTTTTCCATTAACAGTAGAGCTATAAAATTACCTCTGTTAGTCAAAAATTATTTCGAATTATTGAATCCCAAAGTTTTATATTCTCTTAGACAAATAATTTTTGATTCAGAACTTATTGTTATTAATTTTCCAAGCATCATTGGGTTATATGTTTGTTTTTTATGCAAATTATACAATAGGAAGTATGTTCTAGAAGTTGCGGCTGATAATGATCAATTTTTAAATAAAAAAGGTGGGTTTTTCTTAACTGCTATTTTCCGAGGTGTATTTGAAAGAATTGTAAAAAGTGCTCAGGGGGCTATTTATGTTTCAGAAAATTTGTCAAAAAAATACCCAAACAAAAACAGCGAAGTAGCGAGCAATGTATATATTGATAAGCTACATCTTAGGAATAGATTTGTTAAAAAAGAAAAGTTTGATATTTTATTTGCAGGTGGTGTAAATAAACGTAAAGGTGTTGATGTTTTATTAGAGGCTCTGAATTATCTAATTAAAATTGAAGGTGTCAAAATCAAATTGCATATAGCTGGTGGTCACTTGGATGATGATTATGAGCGTATCGTGAGTGAATATGACATATGTGAAAATGTAGTATTTCACGGAATGTTAGAACGAAATATTTTAGAACAATTATACTCAAAATGTGACTTATACGTACAACCTAGTCGAGCTGAGGGCATACCTAGAGCAACAATAGAGGCTATGTCATTTGGATTGCCTGTCGTCGCTACACAACTCCCAGGGTTCAAAGAGATCTTACCTGAAGACTGTTTAGTCGCAATTGGTAATTCGGCTGAACTTGCAAAAAAAATAAACGTGATACTAAATGATAATGTCACTTATAAATCATATTCAGATATCAATTTAGGCTCGGCTGAGAAGTTTTTAAAATGTCATTTAGACGATCGACGTAATAGTTTTTTTAGTCAATTTTTGAGGCTCAAATGAAAGGTTACAATTTATACTCTATTTTTAATTTGATTGTATCAAAAATATATACTTACTTATTTCATCGTAACGCTAGGTTAGTTAGGTTACCTGTAACTATTCGAGGTTCAAAACATATATTCTTTGGAAAAGGCTTTACCACGGGAAGATATTGTCGTATTGATGCACTTTCAGAAAATAAAAACCAAATAGTGTTTGGTAATGATTGTCAAATCAACGACTCGGTACATATTGCTGCAATTGAAAGTATTACGATTGGTCATAATGTCTTGATTGCAAGTCGAGTGTTTATTACAGATCACAATCATGGTAATTATAGTGGGAATGTTCAAGATGAACCGAGATCGATAGCATCAAAAAGGAAGCTACAGAGTGGAATAGTTAAGATTGGCAATAATGTTTGGCTAGGAGAAGGTGTTGTGGTTTTACCTAACGTATTGATTGGCGATAATGTTATTGTAGGGGCGAATTCTGTAGTTACTAAGGATGTACCTGAAAACTCTATAATTTGCGGCTCTCCAGCTAAAATAATAAAAAAATATGATGATAGTATAAATAAATGGGTTCGTTATAATTGATTGTCATCTCGATTCGCTATATATGATCTTAAGATTTCATTTCTATTGGTAGTTTGATGAATAAAATTATTTTTACTTTTACATTTATGCTTTTATGTGGCCCGAGGCTTAATTTCCCAGATCTTAATATTTTATTTACATTGATTCTATCTATTTTTAGTCCATTTTTATTTATTAGGTATAAGATATTTAATAAAGAGTGTGCTTTTTTGATTGGTATATTTTTATTTATTTCTATTAGTTTTATTATCTCTGTTTTAATAAATGATTTGGATAGTTTTTATCCATTGATAGATATGCTAATCTTAATATTAACTTTTTTATCTGCTTATTCATTAGTTATACTATATAAATGTTCCTTTCCAGATTGTTTTAGAGATAAATTACTTGTTCATATACAATATTCCTACCTAATAAATTGTGTTTTTGTTGTATTAGTTATGTTAGTTCCTGGTGTTGGTCAGTTTTCTGCATCAGTGCTATCTCAAAATGCAAAAATGGTTGGTTTAGCTGAGGAATCAATACGAGCATTCGATTTGGTCATGGGAGGCGGAGCAACCGCTAGTATAGTTTTTTGTATTGTATTCAATATTAACCTTTGTATATATTTATCAAATAAGAATAAGTTGTCAATTTTTTGTATGATATTTTCACTGTTGGCAATTTTATTTACGGGAAGAACCGGTCTGTATTTAGTATTATTGGCTATTATACCAGTGTTGTTATTGTATAATTTTTGCTTCTATCATGAATTTAGAGCAATTAGAACATTAATATTGGTGTTGAAGGTTGTTACGATCACTGTGGTAGGGTTCTCTACAATGTTATTTATTTTGTATTCTACGAGTCCTGATGTTTTTAGTTTAATTGTATTAAATAATTTTGGTTGGGCATTTGAACCTATAATTAATTTTATCTCGATCGGCTCTTTTACGACTGAGTCTACTTCTAGATTAAGTGAAATGTACGAACAAAATAGCGTGGACTTTACAACATTGTTTTCCTTTTGGGGGACGAGCTTAAGTGGACGGGAACTAGGTAATGTGCTACGTACCGATATTGGATATGTGAGAGCTTTATACTCTGTAGGTTTTATTGGTATGTGCCTCATATACTTTAAAAATTTATACATTCTGTTTGTTGGAGTATCTAATGTTACAAAAATTAAGTTTGAAAAAACTAAGGTAGTATTTGTTGTTAGCTTAATATTATATTCAATTGTTATATTTTTGGTCAATTTTAAAGAATATCATATGAACATAAGATCTGGTCTACCTTTACTCTTTATACTATTTATCACTATATCTCTAAATGGTGATAAAGAAGTTCGTTAAATCTTATTTGTTATTTGTTATTTGTTATTTGTTATTTGTTATTTTAGTTTTGGAGTTTATAATTTTGAAAGTTATAAGTGATGGAAATATCAGCTATTATTCTAGATATGGGTTAGATTTACATCAAAAAAAATTGTTAGAATTATTGGCCGTCATTTCTGAGGTCTGTGATAAAGCATCGTTAAAATATTGGATAGATGGCGGAACATTGTTAGGATTGGAGAGGCATGATTCATTAATTCCATGGGATGATGATGTTGATATCTGTCTGCCAGTAGATGATTACTTTGCTTTAATTGATATTCTTAGCGAAATGACTAATAAGGATGATTCAAATCTGACCTTAATTTATAAGGATAGTGCTCTTGTTAGTTGGAGTGAATATTTTGGTTTTAAAGATCATGTATGTGAATATAAATGGGGAGGTTTGAAGCCTATCCGAGTGGACTTAATACCTATAAAGGAAATTGGATTTGATGATATTAACTTTGACGAGAAAAAAGTAGAAAAATTATCGAAACTTACTTACGGTAAAGAAAGTGGTACTAATCTTTTTGATTCTATATCAGATGCTAAGATGTATAAGGAAAAAGAATTTAGAGAGTATAATAAGTACATGAGCTTGAATAATAAGGTGGAAGGAGATTGTTACCTTGTTAAGGGGCATGGGCAATTTTCCCCGATAAAAAAGGTGCGTAAAGCTCTAGTATATCCATTACAAAGGCGTAGTTTGTGTGGAATCCCTATTTTTGTACCTAATGATGTTAACGCTTATCTGATACAGAGTTATGGTACTAATTATATGACTCTTCCAGATTTGGAAAAGAGGAAGCCAATAGCATATTCTGCTTATAAGATCGAAGGCCTATGGGATAGGATGAACAAAGTTACACAATTTGATTATACTAGATTCGCTGAACGTGGGAAGTTAAGTTCAAACTTTAAGTTTATACTTTTCATAATAAAAACATTTGGTTTAAAACATATGCTGCAAGTGCTAAATAGAAATTTTTTTGGAGGGTTATCTAAGTGAAAAAAATAGGCTATACAACTGGTGTTTTTGATATGTTTCATGTTGGACACCTCAATATTTTGAGGAGAGCTAAATTGGAATGTGATTACTTGATAGTAGGAGTGACTACTGATGAACTTTGCTCTTCAGTAAAGAATAAAAAGCCTATAATTCCCTTCTCTGAGAGAATGGAAATTGTTGAATCGATTGGATTTGTAGATGAAGTGGTTCCACAAACAACTTACGATAAGTTAGAAGCATTAAATAATATTAATTTTGATATAATGTTTGTAGGGAGTGATTGGAAAGGGACTGAAAAATGGAATAAAATTGAAGCTGAATTCAAAAGCCTTAATAAAGAAGTTTTTTACTTCCCTTATACTAACCATACATCAAGTACTTTATTGCGTCAGGTGGTCCTTGAAATAGCAAAAGAACAAGGGTAATTACTTTCTCTCTTATATGAATTTTGGTTTAAATTAATGAAAATTTACATCTCTATAGTATCACACAACCACGCTGGTTTAATAAAAAGTCTAGAATGTGTTGATTCTTTGTGTGGTCATTTCAACGTTGTTATCAAAAGTAATACGCCACATGAAGATTTCTCGTTTTTAAGTGCTGGTCCCAATTTTCACCATATAGATGAACAATACTCACTTGGGTTTGGAAGGAACAACAACGTAGTATTTAAATATTGCTTAGATAATCTAGGAATGGAAGATGATGATATTTTTATTGTTTTGAATCCAGATGTCGTTATTTCTCATGGTTCTTTATTAAGCCTTATTGAAGTCATGAAATCTCAATCGTTACCTATTGCAGCTATTAATTTATATAAGAATAGTGATTTTACATTATACGATTTTTCTGTAAGAAAATTCCCTAAGTTTCTAGACTTTGTAAAATCATTTTTGGGATTGGATAATAAAACTTTATTGGACAAGGCGGAAATATTTAAAAATGAAAAAGTTGATTGGGTCGCTGGCTCTTTTATAGGTTTTACTGCATCGCATTATAAGAAGCTGAAGGGTTTTGATGAAGGTTACTTCATGTATTGTGAAGACATTGATATTTGTTTTAGAAGTCAACTCCTGAATCAGCCTGTAACATATATCCCTTCGATTAAAGCGGTACATCTAGCAAAACATAATAATAGGAAGATAATGTCGTTACACTTTTTGTGGCATTTACAAAGCGTATTTAGATTTCTGTTAGTACGTATTGGGTTGATCAAGGCAAGGTCTAGTCTTTAGTTTGTGGTGCTATCTCCGTAAAGGGTAGTTAACGGCTCAATTATAGGAGCATCTAAGTGATGCTTATAAATGAGATACTGCATTCCATATTATTATATTTAGAATTTTGATAAAATAGGTATTTTCTCTGGATTTTGGTAAGGTCGATGCTTGCTTGTGAGGTTTCCTGCTCTAAAATGAGATGGCTCAGGTAGCTTTTCTTCAGTTTGTTAGTTGAATTACCATACTGGAATTCTTCTTTTTTAAATGTTTATACTGTAATAGATTATGTTCATTTACCTTAATCTACGAAGGAAATTACTGTGACTCAGACACACACATTCGATGATTTTAAAAAAAAATTCTGTATTGATGAGTTGATTATCTTTGATACAGGTATGTGGACATGGTCTTTACGCCCAGAACAACCTACTCTAGGCTCTGGTATTATTTCTTTAAATCGTGATGCTTTGCATTTTTCAGATGTTAGAACTGAAGAAATGGCTGATTTAGCTGATCTAATAAAAATTGTTGAGAGAACACTAAAAGTAACATTCAATCCAGATGTTATTAACTATCTAATGTTAATGATGATAGATCATCATGTTCATTCTCATATTATACCTCGCTACGAAACAGCACATGAATATGACGGAGTCAATTGGGTTGATAATGGTTGGCCAACATTACCAGTGATGTCTGATAGTCAGTACCAAGGTCGGAAAGGAATGTTAGAGGCTATGTGTCGTCTTTTAAGGGAATCCATCTGATTATACAGAAAAGTTAGGGTGTTAATGTGTTTGCTCCCTCTCAATCACCAATGAGTTTTACTTTATCGGGTTAAGCACATTCATTGTTGTCCTGGATGACTCAACTTTTCCCTCCCAAATATTTCTTGTTTTTACTGTGTACGCTGGATATTTTTACTGGCTCAGTGTCTTGAGTATCACTCTGAGTTTTGATTATAAACGAAGTGTTTTCTAGGCTGATGACATGTGCTCAAGTACTACTGTATCTATTCACTTTTACTTACTGCAGTTATTGTTGATTTTGGAGTCGCGAATAAGTTGCTCTGTGCATTACTTTAAAATTTTAAAACTAATTATTACTTAAATATTTGGCTTAACTATGAAAATTGCAATTGCCGGTACCGGCTATGTTGGCTTATCTAACGCGATGCTATTGGCCCAGCATCATGAGGTTATCGCAGTCGATATTCTCGAAGAGAAAGTCAAATTACTGAACGATAAATTATCTCCAATCGTTGATGCTGAAATTGAAGATTTCTTGGCGAACAAGCCATTAAACTTCACCGCGACACTCGATAAGGAATTAGCGTATTCCAATGCGGAATACGTGATTATCGCAACACCGACAGATTATGACGTAGAAACGAACTACTTCAATACCTCTTCCGTTGAAGCGGTGATTAAAGATGTGATGGCGATTAACCCAAATGCGGTGATGGTGATTAAATCGACCGTTCCTGTGGGTTATACCGCGCGTATTAAAGAGGAACTTGAATGCGAAAACCTGATGTTCTCGCCAGAGTTCCTACGTGAAGGTAAAGCCTTATACGATAACCTGCACCCGTCTCGTATTGTCGTGGGTGAACGTTCTGAACGCGCACAAGTTTTTGCGAACCTGCTGTTAGAAGGGGCGGTTAAAAAAGAAGTTGAGATTCTGTATACCGATTCAACCGAAGCCGAAGCCGTAAAGCTGTTCTCTAACACTTACTTAGCGCTTCGCGTTGCTTACTTTAACGAGCTAGACACCTACGCCGAGTCACACGGGCTAGATACGCGTCAAATCATCGATGGTGTGAGCTTAGACCCTCGCATTGGTTCGCACTATAATAACCCTTCGTTTGGTTACGGCGGTTACTGCTTACCAAAAGATACCAAGCAGTTGCGCGCCAACTACTCTGATGTACCAAACAATATTATTGGTGCGATTGTAGACTCCAATACCACACGTAAAGATTTTATTGCTGACTCTATTATTAAGCGCAACCCGCAACGTGTGGGTATTTATCGTTTAGTCATGAAGTCCGGTTCAGATAACTTTCGCGCGTCCAGTATTCAAGGCATTATGAAGCGCTTGAAAGCAAAAGGCATTGAAGTGGTGGTGTTTGAACCAGAGCTTAAAGAAAAAGAGTTCTTCCGTTCATTAGTGCTAACGGATTTCGAGCAGTTTAAGTCAAGCTGTGATGTGATTGTTTCAAACCGTATGGCCCAAGAGCTAGCGGATGTAAAAGACAAAGTGTATACGCGTGATTTATTCGGTTCAGATTAAGGGAATAAGATGAAGTATTTGGTAACGGGTGCGGCGGGTTTTATTGGCAGTGCTGTGGCAGAGCAGCTAACGGCAAAAGGGTATCAGGTTGTCGGTGTCGATAACCTGAATGACTACTACGATGTCGCTTTGAAAGAAGCGCGTCTAGCACGTATTCAACATGCTAATTTTAAATTGGTTCAGTTAGACATTGCCGATCGCGATGGCGTCGCGAGTTTGTTTGAAGCGGAGCAGTTTGACCAAGTCATTCACTTGGCTGCACAAGCGGGCGTTCGCTATTCTATTGAAAACCCACATGCTTACGCCGATTCCAACTTAGTAGGGCACTTAAACATTCTTGAAGGGTGCCGCCATAACAAAGTGAAGCATTTGGTGTATGCCTCTTCAAGCTCTGTTTATGGGTTGAATGCTAAAACACCGTTTGCAACGTCAGATTCGGTAGATCACCCTGTTTCATTGTATGCCGCGACCAAGAAGTCGAACGAACTCATGGCGCACAGCTACTCTCACCTATATGACATTCCAACCACAGGCCTACGTTTCTTTACCGTGTACGGCTCGTGGGGCCGTCCAGATATGGCACCGTTTATCTTCACGAAGAAGATTCTGGATGGCGACACCATTGATATCAACAATAATGGCGATATGTGGCGTGATTTTACGCACGTAAACGATATTGTTGAAGGTGTGGTGCGCATCGCGGATGTGGTGCCTACGCGTGATAATGATTGGACAGTAGAAGCGGGCTCTCCAGCAACCAGCTCTGCGCCTTATGCGGTGTATAACATTGGTCACGGCTCACCAATCAACTTGATGGATTTCGTAAAGGCGATTGAAGACGAGTTGGGCATTGAGGCGAAGAAAAACTTTCGTGAAATGCAGCCTGGTGATGTGTATCAAACCTACGCTGACACGCAAGACTTGTTTGCCGCTACGGGCTACACGCCAAAAGTAACGGTTAAAGAAGGCGTCGCTGAGTTTATCCAGTGGTACCGCGAGTTTTACAATAAGTAACTCTCTATAGGGGCGTGCTGAAAGTGCGCCTCTAGGAAATGCCTGCATTTGTAAAAAATAACAAATTCTTATATCTATAATGTCTTAGTTCAATTTTGATGTTGAGACATTTCTTTTCGGTATTTCCAATTTCATTCCATTCGAAATGTTTTATATATCAGTAATTTAATAAAAAATAATAATTTAAATAATGATCAAACACTGCTTATTCCCCGCAGCCGGTTATGGCACGCGCTTTTTACCTGCGACTAAATCCATGCCAAAAGAGATGATGCCTATCGTTAACAAGCCACTGATTGAATATGGTGTTGACGAGGCGATTCAAGCGGGCATGACCAGCATGGCCGTTGTGACTGGCCGTGGTAAAAGCTCGTTAATGGATCACTTTGATAAGAACTACGAGCTTGAGCACCAAATTCAAGGCACCAATAAAGAGCCGTTGCTAGACGATATTCGTTCATTGATCGACTCTGCTCAATACACCTTTATTCGTCAACGCGAAATGAAAGGGTTAGGGCATGCCATTTTAACAGGCAAAGAACTGGTGGGTGATAACCCATTTGCGGTTGTTTTGGCTGATGACCTTTGCATTAATGATGACAAAGGCGTGTTAGCACAAATGGCCGCTTTGTATCGCCAGTTCCGTTGCTCTATTGTCGCGGTAGAAGAAGTACCAGAATCTGAAACGCACAAGTACGGTGTGATTGCCGGTGAACACTTAAGTGATGATCTGATTCGAATTACCGATATGGTTGAAAAGCCTGAGCAAGGTACTGCACCAAGTAATCTTGCGATTATTGGTCGTTATATCTTAACGCCAGACATCTTCGATATTTTGGAAGAAACGCAGCCGGGCAAAGGCGGTGAAATCCAAATTACAGATGCGCTTTTAGAACAAGCCAAAAATGGTTGTGTGATTGCGTATAAGTTTAAAGGTAAACGTTTTGACTGTGGCAGCGTCGATGGATACATCGAGGCGACGAACTACTGTTATCAAAACGTCTACCTCAAAGGCAACAAAGCCGAAATGGATAAAACAGCAACTGAAAAGGTGTAGTGAATCCAAATTTGATGAATCGCGATGGCAGTTCTTATTGTCGTCACTTCATTGTTCTACTGAATTACCTTTATCTAAGAACCCAAAGGGCTTAAACCAATGTCGCTGTTTGATTACCTTATCGAACTCTCTATGTTCTTCTTTCTTGCCCTTGCGGTGTTGTATTGTATGCGTAAAGTCGGCTACGCCATTGGCCTAGTGGATAAACCGAATGCTAGAAAACATCATGAGGGTGTGGTCCCTCTAGTGGGCGGTATATCGCTTTGCATTACTTTGTTGTACTTCTTTTACGTGAGCGCTTCAGAAATCAATAACATAGAGATAATCGCGACGTGCTTAACGATACTGGTGTTGATAGGGGTGGCTGACGACCGTTTTGACATTAGTTTTAAGCTTCGCATGGGCGTGCAAGCTGTCTTAACGCTCATTGTTATGCACCACACGGGGTTGTCGCTCTCTCATGTAGGTAACGTGTTTGGATTAGGCGTGGTGCAGTTCCCTATGGTCATCGATAGCGTTGTTACTGTACTGGCTGTTATTGGTGCTATTAATGCGTTCAACATGGTGGATGGTATCGATGGGCTACTGGGCGGCTTAAGCATAGTGGTGTTTGCATCGTTAGGTGTGGTGTTCTTCGCTCATGGTCTTGAATTCTATACCTTCTTTATGGCCGTGATGGTAGTGATCTTACTTCCTTTTGTGCTGTTTAATTTGGGGTATTTTGGCAAACTGCGTAAAGTGTTTATGGGCGATGCCGGTAGCATGATGATCGGCTTCATTGTCATCTGGATTTTAATTCGAGGTACGCAGCCTGAACACGGTCATTATATGATTCGACCAGTGGCGGCCCTATGGTTAATCGCTGTACCTTTGATTGATATGATGGCCATTATGATCCGTCGCATTCGAAAAGGGCATTCTCCGTTCCAACCGGATCGCGAACATTTCCACCACATCATGCAACGCATTGGTTTTACCCCACGTGAATCTCTCGTCGTGATTTGTTCTGTGCAACTGATTTATTCCACCCTGGGTTTATTAGGCGAATACTTCCAAGTACCGGAATACATGATGTTCTACACCATTGTGGTGTGTTTCTTATTCCATACTTACGCGATGACGCACTCGTTTAAAATGGCGAAGATAGTAAGAAAGTGGAAGAAGCTAGAAGTAAAACAACCTGATGAGACGGCAGTATTGTAAGTTGGTGAGGGGTTAGAAATACCAGAAACCTCGCTGTTTATTGGATTCGAGGGTGAGGTTTTAAGTTGGTTGATGTTTGTTTAACGGACAGCCTATTGCCTTACTTACTGTTAAGCTAGTTAAGCTACAGTAAACCAAATCGCTTCAAATCTAGCCGTCCCAAATACTGAACCCATGTATTTGACACTCAGGGGCGTTTTGCCGTTTAGAAAGCGTTTTAACATAAAATCAGACTCTTGCTGAAAATTGATAGTTGCACTATTATTTGTACATTAAATTGTACCATTTGGAGTTTGACATGAGTCGTATTCACTTTGATCAAGATATTCAGCCTTTGTCTGAGTTTCGCGCTGGCGTCACGTCATTTATCAAGCAAATCAACGAGACTCGTAGACCACTTGTTATCACTCAACGTGGTAAAGGTGTTGCTGTGGTTCTAGACGTTGCCGAATATGAAGCAATGCAAGAGAAAATTGAGTTACTAGAAGAAATGCGAACAGCGGAAGCCCAGGTAGCTTCTGGCTTAGGCGTTTCTAACGAAGATGCACGAGCTCAAGTTCTAGGGCGTATTAAGCGATGAAAGTAATTTGGTCACCTTTGGCGCTAGAAAAGCTAGGTGACACCGCTGAATTTATTGCTTTGGACAACCCTGTTGCTGCTGAAAATTGGGTGAATGAAATCTTTGATAAAACGGAACTTTTAAGCAGTATGCCTGAAATGGGGCGTACGGTGTCTGAGTTACCCCATACAAACTATCGTGAAATCATATTTGGGCATTACCGAATCATATATAGTCTCAGTCACGAAATCAGAGTTCTTACTGTGAGAAACTGTCGTCAAACACTCACGGAAAGTGACGTGTGAAAATTGATAAAATACGGGACACCCATGTTATCGGTATTCCCGTATTATCAGGAGCGTTAGTCTTGCCACTGCCAAGGCAGTTGCCTGTACTGATATCGGTTGAGCTGAAACGACACCGGTTTCTTGATGGTCGTGTAGCTGTAACACTGCCTGTTATGCGGCTTATCGATAATGACGGTCTTCTCGCCATAACAAATATCACTGCGTGGATCTTGGCAATGTTCATATAAAGCAAAAGATAACGCTTGGCACCATTGAAGGTGTTTTTCCCACACCATTGACCTATCCAAATGCCCATCCGTTTGTTTAAGTGCGCAGTAGTACTTCGCTAAAGTCAACCCAGGGGACTGAGCGTGTAATCGAACATCGTGAAACATAACCATGCCTGAGGTCATCATACTGTCGGCGTACTTATCGAGTACCGATTGCAACGTTGGATCTTCCATAAAACGCTCATAACATTGCTTTGCTATCGCTTCTAAACGGTGTTGTTCGCTCAATGAACTTAACGCCATTTCTTGTTTGTTGCCGATGAGTGTATAAACCGAAGGCAGTTCAGAGCCTAATGCAAAGGCGCACAGTTGATCATTATCGGTTAGGTTTTGATGGAAGTATTGAGCGCGGTTAAAGGTCAGTATCATCATGCTATGCCTCCTAACATCATATCGTTAAACGCGTTGCCGTCTTGTCTGGAAGCGTTGGCGACATAAGGGGCGTACACCTCAAAAAGGAGCTTGGTATCGCTGTGCCCTAATTTGTGTGAGATAAAGAGTGGATTTTCATGTGCGGCAATATGCAGCACCGCCGCAGTATGACGTGTCTCGTAGGCGCGGCGAGGTGTGAGTCCGGCCTTTTTCAAGGTTGGGTGCCACACCTTTTGACTGATGTATTGCGTATTGAGTCCCTCTCCTGTTTTGGAGGGAAACACAAACGGGCTGTTATCTTGTTTTTTGTTCCATTGACGCTTGAACGCGGCGTATAAGGTGTCACACATCTGCAAATCACGCCGTGATTTAGGCGTTTTCACATCACAAATTTTCCCATTCACATAATTTTGCCTCACATGAATCAATCGATGGTCAAAATTAATGTGCTCCCAATGCAGTCCATGTACCTCACAGCTTCGCATCCCCGTCCAAAATCGCAGTAAAAAGTAATCATGCCACTGCTCATCGCAGCACTCTAAGAAAGTGCGCACTTCCTCCATGGTCAGCGGTTTCGAATCTGCTTTTTCTTCTTTAAGGGATTTATAGCGTCGAAACGGGTACTTGAAGTCATGCTCTTCGGCGGCAAGGCTGATAATGGCAATCAATGGCCATAAAATATTATTGATACGTTTGTTGGTGAGCTTGCGCGTGCCATCATCTTTTCGACCTTCTTGCAGCGTCTGACGAAAAAACTCCACTTGGGACAGTGACACCTCAGAAACGAGCGTATTGCCAAAGTGCGGAATGAGGTAGTGTTCAAGCGTGTTTCTCACCACGCTTTGATAGCTGATCTTCCAATTGCCCTTTTGACGCTCATACCATTGGGCCGCAAAATCATTAAAAAACGGATACAGGCGGTCGGGATACTTCTCGCGCTGTAAGCGTTCAAATAGGTCGACTTTTTTACTGTCAGGGAAGTAGTCGCGGTATTGAAACGTGCCAAGGTCAATCTCTGCGTTCATTTGTTTGAGCGCGGCTTGAGCCAGCCTTAAGTTTTTTGGGCTAGCCATTTGTTTGGTGCCTTCGCGAAAGCGTTGGCCGTACACATGAATATCGAACTGAATGCGCCCGTTAGGACGTACGCGAATATGAGCCATAGTGACCTCCATGGATGTCCGATCGTAAATAGATCTGTCCCTCACCAATGGAATTCGCTAGAATCGAGCCATCGGCTGGGGTGGTTTAAGTCTGCGCAGCCGGTACGGGGTAGGGAGGTTGCAGCCTTCCTATCCCAACTGCATATTGTGTGTGGCGTGGTGACGCAAGGTCATCATTTGCCCACTTATTTCATAGTACCTTTCGAATCCAAAACCGTGTCTCCACGTCCATTTCCCGATAGCCTATAAAATGTTCAATATTGACTCTAGTAGTTTACTGGATCGATGTCCAGTGCTTTTGGTGGTTTTTTCATCAAAAATAAGGGTTCATTGGTGCGCCGTTGATCTGTCATCAAATCCAAATATGCCAGCCTTTTCCCCGCGCGACGTCTGAGCTCTTACTGACGATCATTAATGGCATTACACGTCATCAAATCCAAACAGATCGTTTTGTTCAGGCTTCTCACTTAAGAGCTGTGAGATATCGATGACCCGTTTTAGCTCAGGCAAGAGTGACAGAGCACGCTCCAAAGGCACACTGTAATAAGGGTGCTCCCCATCTTCGTCATTGTGAAACCCCAATTTGAGTTCACCTTGCGCGCTGCGCAGCACCGTCATCTTGATTTGATCAGCCGATGTGATGTCTTTGATACGTACATTTGATAAGGCGTTGAGGTTGACGCTATACAGTTGTTCTTGTGAAGTGATGATGCTCTTGGTCGTGAGTGCCATTAAGGCGCCCACTTTGGGTGCTAAGCTTGCGAAATACATACTCTCAGGGGTGAGGTAAAGTAAGGCTTGGTTGGTTTTTTTAATCTCTTCGATTTTTTGAAAATTGTCCCTTTCTGCTTTAAATTCAAGAATATCAATCACCACTTTGGCTTCTAACTCAAAATGTTGCTGCTGTTTTTCTCGATAGGCGCGCAATGGCGCCAGTGAATGGCAATACACCTGCTCTCCATCGCTAAACATCGCTTGCTCATCATCAATATAGACAGACAAGGTCTCACTTTGCGTTGTGTGCGCGATCGATTCCAGTGAGTGCTTGGCCTCTGGGGTCAGGGCCATATCGATGTCGATGTTCATCCCCTTAGGGAGCGCGAAAGGAATGATGTCGTTGTCTCGCTCTATTTGAACGCGGTTACTGTCTTTGTTGACCTCAAATACTGAGAAAGGAGTGCAGGTATTGGCCAGTTGGCATATCGCCAGCGCTTGCTTGGTCTCAATAATTTGCTTGGGATGCGTCATGACGCTATCAAAGAAGGCCAGATGATGTTCACAAGCGGGCTGCGCGAGGGCGTAGCGAAAGGAGTTCAGTTCGGTTCGCCCTTCCAGCGTGACGTCGCCTTGTTGGTTATCATGACGGAGCTGCAATGAAATCGTTTCCTTTTGGTCAACATGATTGGTTTGGCACAGCCATAGGTTGGCAAAAGCGGTGGCGCTAAACGAGAAAGCGGCGTTTTCCAATGTGCAATCCGACGCTCTGCCCAACGTGGTCATGATGAGCTTCTCCGTCGCGCCGCCAATGAGGTGAAGCGATTCATCAGTGACAATGAAGGTGACAAAGGGGTGCTCGCTGCCTTTTTTGATGCCGCTAACCAGCTCGGTAATGTGTGCGTGTACTTCTGGTTGAAAGTTCAGTGTGTTCATAATGTGTGTCCTTTTGGCTGTGAGGCGTTAAGTATCATGGTGTTCCACCATGTTTGAAATTGCTCTAGAAGAATGGGATCGGTGACCTCTACCCTCAACACTATCTTGAGTTGAGTTCGGCCGGTGGGGATGATGATTTTATTCGCGGTGTCTTTTGCTGTGAGTAAAGCCGCCTGTATAAAATCCCATTTTTTACTGTCGAGACGTTTTCGGTTTTGATGCAGCGTGAGATGACAATGGTACTTAAGCGGTGATTGCTTGAGGGTGTGGAGCGCTTTTTCCACCTTTTGATTGCATGGGCTAAGAAAATACAACTGCTTGCCGTTGATCATTCCCTCATCATGGCTTTGCGGCGTTTTCTCTTCGATGTGCAGCTGGCCAAGCGGACGTAGGGCGGTTCGCGCGGCTTTATTCCATTCAATGCCTTGGTATTGCCCAAAGGTGCGCCATGCGTCACTCACCATGGAAAAAGCCCAAGGCGTTTCTTTTAAGCGTTTGATTTGTTCTCGAGTTTCCCACTGAAAACGATAAGGGCGAGTTTGGGTGACACTTGAGACGCCTTTTGTCCAAAGTCCTATCCACTCGTTGTCGTTTGACGCCACCTTTTGACGCCACTTTTTATCACCACGTGGTTTGCATTTGCTGCCCAAACGTTGGCTCAGCGCCTCCGTCAGCTGTGCATGAGTAAAGCTTGGCCGGTGGCGCTGCTTTTCCGAGGACGAAAGTTGGGCGTATTGAGGGCTGAGTCTCGTCAGAAGACGAGTGATATCATTGGAACCTGGTTTCATTCCCCAGAGGTACCTCAGCTCGGCATGTGTGTATTCTCGTTGTTGAGGGAGAAAGACCGGGGCGACCCATTCCATGCCGTGCAGGTAATGCAGTCGGGTCGTCGCATAGTGTTGATGGCCGAGCATTCGACCGATTTCATCAAACAGCAGCATATTGTTTAACTCTGAAAATGAGCGCCCTTGCAACCAGTATTGAAATCGCTGCTCTACAACGGGTGTTGAGAAGAGAGACGCAGTGACGGTTTGATGCGTTGGATGCCAAGCCTTTGGCGCCGCACCGCTCGCAAGGCAAAGTGCTTGTTGATAGAGCAGCTTGGCGCCGCTATGGCGAAGGTGATGAAAGCGCGCTTTTTTACCGTGTAACTGTTTGAGCACTTTCGTGATAGGCAAAAGGTAGTGGCGCGCTCGTAAATGGATAGGCTCGCCTTCAAAGCCAATGAATGGCTCGCTAGGAGGGCGGTTGGCTTTAAACGCCAGTAACAACCGTATTAATTTGGCGCCGATTTCGGGCATCACAATCTGAACCGTGCGAGCGTCTCCGCTTTTTGTTTTGCCTTCTTCGGTATTGGTGATGTAGAGCGTAAACAACTGCCCTTTTTCGTGGGTGCATCGAATATCCTGAAGGCGAAGGCGCAAGAGCTCCCCGCGTCGAAGGGCGCCGTAATAACTCAATAACGCGCTAACACTCGCAAATAACGCCTGCATTGGGGAAAGGCTGTGCGTTAATAACTGAGTAACCAGGTGGTGCACCTCTTCAGCGCTAAGAGAAAGGGCATCAATTTTTAGGCTTTGGGTCGGTTTGATGAATTTCGAGAGATCTAAGTGCTCAGTGATGGATTGTTGAGTAAGAAAACGGAAAAATTGATACAGCGTCCATTTTTCCATTGTTTCGTCTTGGATGAGGCAGTATCGGTCTTTGGCCCATTGTTGCAGGGCTTCTCTGTCATTGGCGATCGTGAGAGGGAGTGGGGCCGTCGACAGTTCATTTTTAAAACTGGTGTAGCGCAACAAGGTGGCGGGGCTGAGGGTGTTTTTTTTCACACCGCCAAATTGCTTCAGTTCTTGCACGTAATCAAACAATAAGCGGGGCAATAGATTATCGGCTTGCCACTCGGGTGGAGTGGGCGCGGCTTGTTGGGGCGTATTGAGTGACTTGATGAGCATGGCGTGAGGCCAGCGATGAAACGGGGTCTCTTGGTTTGGGTTTCGGGGGGGGATCTTCGCAAACGCTGGCGGCTGATAAATATCGTCCGCTGAGGCTACGTGCGATGAGGCGGCCTCTTGTGGTAACGCACTCACATGGCGCATGGGCTCAGAGAAATCTTTTACTATTTCAGGGGGGATGGCGAAGCGATGGAGCCATAAGGCTTGGATAGATTGTTGCCATTGATGAGGGGTGAGCGCTTTGCACGGCGCAAAGGGATAAACATCATTGAGTGAGTTGAGCAATCGGGTCAGTGTCACCCTTGGGTTGCCCGGTTCTTGCTGGCACTGCCAGTCATAGAAGGCGCGAGCGGCAAACGGTGATACGGCGTAGCGCGTAAAGCTGACGGGTTCGGTATCATCAAAATACGACAGGTTGGCAGGGTGCGTGATGGTTAGGGTGAGTTGCTCGCCAATGCGCTCCAGCGGGGTGGGATCGTTGAGTCTTTCACACCACACATTGAGCGGCAGAGGCGCCACTTCCATCATCAAGGTCAACACGGTCCACGCCAAGTTTGGGGCGCCTCTTTGCTTGATACGGTGCA
This sequence comes from Vibrio sp. QJM3NY_35, assembly GCF_057785915.1. Taxonomy (NCBI): domain Bacteria; kingdom Pseudomonadati; phylum Pseudomonadota; class Gammaproteobacteria; order Vibrionales; family Vibrionaceae; genus Vibrio; species Vibrio sp. QJM3NY_35. The sequence goes on from NZ_CM173507.1 coordinate 236,763, forward strand.
GGCTCTCTTGTTGGTAGCACCCAGAGATAGCATGGGCCCTTGCACTTTGTTGATACAGCGAGACCACCCATAAGTGTTCATGATCGTTAAATTGTTGCACTTTTACCGGCGGTAAGGCCCAGCCACACACCTGGTTTAGGTAATAAAGCGTCTCATCACGCGCCCGTTTTAAGGTTCTTTGCCGGCCTGTTGGGATGCCTGAAATGGCTCGGTTTATCGAAGCCATTTGTGACTCGGTCAATTGGCGTTCATGGCCACTTTCTTGGTCCCTGTCTTGGGAAAGCAGTGTTAAGAAGGCCTCGAAGGCGTCAACTTCAGCGCACGCTATCGACTGCTGTTGATAGAAGTGATGGATGTGTTTTGCGGTGCGGCTTTGACGGTTCATAAGGCTCTTTCCTTTTTTGAAGGGCAGGGCGTAATGGCAGAGAGTTGCAGCCGCGATGGCCAGTGATTCAAATGCTCAATCAATGTTTGGTTGAAAGCTTGAAAGGCATAAGCGCTGCCAAGGTGTTCACCCAGTTCGCTGTGGCCCATCAGGACATCAATTTGTTGGGTGGTTAAGCGTGGGTGAGTGGCCAGCAAGGCGTGTTGGGCAAAGCTGTGACGAAGCTGGTAGGGGACGACCTTTTCGTCGGGGGAACCCAACCTGTGTTGAAAGCAATGTTGCCACTGTGCATGCATAAACAACCTCAAGGTTTTTGCCGTGAGGGGAACGGCGGCGTTGTTCTCATCAATCAAGTACCACAGGGTCGTCATGGCAGAGGCGCCATTGGGCGCTAACGTTTGGAGCACGCACGCTTGAAGTTCAAGGTAAGACTCAATGGCTTGTCGTAAGTAGTTCGGTATATCGATAAGGCGGTAGCGTCCCTTGTCTTTGATAAGGGCGCGTTGTAAATCAAAGCAGGCTTCCCGTTCTATCGATATGTGGTGAGTAGGGCGAGCACCGGTAAGAAGCACAAATAGCAACGCCAGCTCGTAGGTGCGCGCGTTGTAATATTCAAGAAGCGCGTCTTGGGAGGCGTTTTTTTCTGGCGTTGTTGCCAGTTGTTGGCGAAGGTGACCAAAGAAGAGACTCAGCTTGGGAATGGGGATCGCGCGCGTAGAGCCAATGGTCATGGGCGGTATCGGAATATAGGTTCGAGTGCCCTCGGTCATCTCGAGAGTGAACGCCACGATCGCGCCGGCTTTTTTCATGTAAGGGGGACGCTCGTTAAGCGTGGAAAAGACGGGAATAAGCGCGCCAGTGGTGGGAAGCCTGACATCACAAAAGGGTTTAACATGAAGCTGGTTGATTTGGGGAATGAGTCTCTGCAAATAGCGGTTGTGCGCACAAAAAATCTCATAGCGAATTTGATCGCTGTTCAGCATTTGGTAACTCAGCGCACTGTGATGGTGGATTTTCTTGGCGGAGATGAGTTTTTGGGCTGGAAGTGAGAGATAAGGATCGCAATGTGCCATTCGCTCGATGTAGGAATACAAGAGGTCTTTTCTCAGTACAAGTTGGCTTCTGAGCGCGTCCGGCGTGCGTAGCTTTCTCTGTTTTAATCGCCAAAAGAGCTGTTTCTTTTGCATTTTAGTGAGGCGAAGCCTCGTGTCATGATGAGTAAGCCAATAGCTAAAGATAGTATTGAGCGCTTCTGGCATGGGTTGCCATAAATACACGGTTTCCTTTGCTAAGGCGCAAGGTATGGCATATTCGACCCATGAGACGCCCCCTTCACGCACTCGGCGAAGGTGATGAGGCGCGCAGTCGACTCGCCCTGAGACCAACACCAGATCGGGAATGTCTTGCTCTTTTTCGATGCCAGACAGATGGCCTGCGATCCATAAATACAGGAAGTAAATGTGATAAAGGTTAAGCGGCGTAGTGGGTTCAGTCAGCACGCCCGAAGTCTTGGGTCTGAGTTCATGCAACACATTGGCGATGGCAAGGGCGACGTTATACGCATCGACGGGAACGCCGCCGGCATTGTTGGCTCGGTTGCGCTTTTTTTCATTCGATTGTTTACCCATAAGTAAAATCCTTGAGACATGATAAAAGTAAGCCGAACGCACGCCATTCGATGATTCGAATAGCGTACGTTTCAGTAAGAAAACAGAGAGTTAAGTGAGATCAGGATGGAGCATGATCAAGTCAGCGTGTGAGGTTATCAGGTCCTTGATGGGCAAACCCATCTCAGCGCTGAGTAACAATCAGCCGCACTGCAACACAGCAATACAAGCGGTGTCGCGAGTTAGTGAGCGAGAATATGAAGGTCTCGCGAGTGATACTGCATGACGCACAAAGAAGTGCGCTTATGGTGCAGTTGAGTGTAAAGGGGACAGCCATTTCCCGTTATTTATAAGGCAGTACCTTAATGGCGAGGTTGAAGCGAGACCGTAATACTTATCTCGCTTAGTGCCAATACATGGCAATATTGATTTTAAAGACAACCGTTTACGGCTGTTTTTATAACGTTAGTCAATGCTCAGGGGGGACGTCAAGTCGTCAGGCGTGTTTTACGCGCCATATCACATTGCGTCTTGTTGCATTTTATCTCATTGCTTTTTAGGCGTACCCGCTTCCATTTGAGGGATTAAGGTCACCAGCATAAATCTTTTGGTGGTAGGGACGACCAACACGTTAAACGCCTATAAGAGACAATGTAAGCCGACTCTATTCTAATGGTAGAGCGATAGGAATCAACACTCCTTTAGAGGTGTAGTAGTTCAAGCAAGAGCTCTGATTACTGCTTGGGGATCTTTCGCAAGTACATTCAGTAACACTAAAGCAGGACCTCTTGGTGTTCTATCTCCACGCTCCCAGTGACGTAATGTACCTAGACTGATACCAAATGTAGATGCAAACTCAGTCTGAGTCATTGCTACATTATTACGCACCGCTTTAACGTCAACAGAGTCAAACTTGTGAACTGTAGCCTCTTTGTTTTTGCCATCTGCGAATTCAATGGCTTCCATTAGACCTTGCTGGATACTTTCAAATGAATTAGTCATGATTGCCTCCCGTAACTGTCTGCAAGTATTTTGGTTAGTTTATTAAGAACATTACATTCAGCTTTAGATAAGTTAGCTTTCTCGTTTTTGCCAAAGAGAGAAAGCATAAACAATGGTATTTCTTCACTATGGTAGTAATAGATAACTCTTACACCACCACTTTTACCACTGCCCTCTTTTGCCCACCTGAGCTTACGAATTCCACCTGTACCTTGCATTAACACACCGGCTTTCGGGTGCTCTGCTAGATAATTAATGATTTGCTTGTTCTCTTCCTCAGAAAGGAGCTTTTCAACTCGTTTCTTGTATTCGGGTAATTCAACGATTGTATGCATAAATGAAGTGTAAGCCAATGGATTACTTTTTGGCAAGTTTTGATTAAAACACATATCAACGCCGTATTCTTGCGAATCCCCGGTTCTGTCACAAACTTTGAGTCTTTAAGTTAAGGTTTGCTTAATGTTGAAAAGCGCTGACAAGCGATGATTCACTTTGCCAGTTGCGACTGATCTTATGAGTTCGTTTTGGCATCGCTTCTGTTAAGCTTAGAGGACAAAAGCAAAGGTTGTGAGCATCAAAGTGAGGATGAGATGAGCGATGTATTGAAGACAGTGAGTGAGACCGTCAATGATTTACACCAATCAGGCGCGATCGATGAAACGACGTTAAATCAATTTGAAGAGGTGTGTTCAAGACGTCCCAATGACGCTGAAGAGACGAAAATACAAGACGTGAAAGAGAAGCCCTAGCGAAAATGCGCCGTTTTAAGGCGGCGGTTTTCTAAACGTTAATGTGAGTAAAAGGTAAGCCTTCGTGTTAACGAGTCGGGCGGTCGTTATCCCGTTGCTTTTCACACCAAGCGATGATGTTATCGGCTTTTAATGTGGCCCAGCCTAGCAACAGCATCAATACGATCAACGCCCAGCCGGTGACATTGAGCCAAGAAGGAACCTTATCACTGACCGCGATAAAGGGAATCGTCATTAACAACGCACTGAGAATTGGGGCTAACATGATGTTGTCCTCTTGATGTAAGCGCCTATCACCAACGCTCGATTTTCACTGAAGGTCACCTGAGGGCCGAGTAACCACCTAACACAATGAGATTAGCATAGCGGCTTAACGGCGCAAGTTTTACTCCACGCGGGTCTTTAGTTTTGATTTGCTTGTTGCTATTCGTTTATTCAACGTTGGGCCTATTAGACGAATACTTCCAAGTGCCAGAGCTTAGTGTGTTCTTCGTCATCGTGACGTGCTTCAGAGTTAAATCACAATCGCTTAAACCAAAATAAACACAGAAAAAGGGCCCAATCTCAATATGAGGTTGGGCCCTTTTTACGTTTTGCTTAAGAAGTTTTGATTTGAAAGCTCGTTCATTGAACGTACTTTCTGGAAACTAAACTATTAATACACTTCTAATCACTAGTAGACTTTTTCTGGAAGGTTGCGCCAACTTCTAATCCAGCTGGTAATACGCCAAACATAGCTCATGGCTACGGTGTAAGAAATAAAACACATCATAAACAGGATGAACATGGTCGATTCAGCGATCGCTAGGAATTCACCGTAGATACCGAAACCTGCAAAGCTACTTGCGATAGCACAAATGATGGCGAGCGTTTGACGCGATGTAAAACCAAGGCGTTGGAAAATATGGTGTAGGTGTTCACGGTCGGGCTTGAAAGGGGAGTCACCGCGGCGTACGCGTCTGAACATGATCGCAGCCATGTCCATCAGCGGAACAGCAATTAACCACAGTGCAGTAATCGGTCGCATCATAGTTTCTGATGGATCTTGGCTTGCGCCTAACAGGAGCCAAATCACAGTAAATCCAATCATCATGCTGCCTGCGTCGCCCATAAAGACCTTACGCTCTCGCCCGAGAATACCAAGATTCATCATGATATAAGGAATGGTTGCGACAATGAACACCACGCATAAATACGCTAAGCCGTGTTGGCTGTCGACTTGAAGTAAAACGGCGATACCGCCAAAAGTGACAATAGCAAGCCCACCTAACAATCCATCAATGCCGTCGACCATATTGAACGCGTTAATCGCGCCAATCACTGCAAGTATGGTTACTACAGGGCTCAGGAAGCCTAAATGCAGGTTGCCAGTACCAAACAGGTTACCAATGTTGTCTAATCGAATGTCGGCGAAATACATCATGCCGATGGAGAGAATTGCTTGCACCACCAGTCGTATTTTGAAGCTAATGTCGAATTTATCATCAAGCGCCCCGATAATAATAAGCGCAATAACAGAAGTTAAAAAGAGTGGGCTATGCGGGATGACGTCTGGATGGGTAACGATGAATTGGCCAATGGTTAAGCTGATCGCTATACCACCTACCAATGGGATCGCACCAGTGTGTAACTTTCTCTCATTCGGTTTATCCACTAAGCCAATGGATTTTGCCACTTTTCTCATCAAAAATAGTGAGGAAAAGGAGAAGAAGCCAACAAATGATAGCTCTAATAACATAATGAACTCTAGCCAGTTTTTATGATAATTTTATTTGCGTGTATCTTACGTTAAAGTTATTGGTGTGTACACTCAGTTGAGTATGTTTTGTCCATTGTGTCTTGCGTGTGAGATTAGGTTTTAATATGTAATTTAATGTAGCCAGAGAATGGCCAGTGCGATGTGTTGCATAGTCTGGTTTCTAATGCTGTATCGAAGTCTTAAACACAAAATGACATTTTTTTTCACATCCGATCTGCCTACCTGCGCCCTTTCTTGATCTTCCACTACAGTTTTGACTGTAAACTGTAGTAAAATTACGCTAATTTGTTTTTATACCGATTTATTTTGAATTGAACGAGGTCAGTCCTATGTCAGCTAAGAAGCCAATGGCTCTAGTGATCCTTGACGGTTACGGTTACCGTGAAGACAACCAAGACAACGCTATCGCGAACGCTAAAACACCAGTATTAGACGGTCTTATTGCTAACCAACCTAACACGCTAATCTCGGCTTCTGGCTTAGATGTAGGCCTACCTGATGGCCAAATGGGTAACTCTGAAGTGGGTCACACCAACATCGGTGCGGGTCGCGTGGTATACCAAGATCTTACTCGTATTACTAAATCAATTTCAGACGGCGAATTCGGCCAAACTGAAACGCTAGTGAATGCTATCGATAAAGCGGTGAAAGCAGACAAAGCGGTTCACATCATGGGCCTTATGTCTCCAGGTGGCGTTCACTCTCATGAAGATCACATCTACGCAGCGGTTGAAATGGCAGCAGAGCGTGGCGCAGAGAAAATCTACCTGCACGCATTCCTAGACGGCCGTGATACGCCGCCACGTAGCGCAGAAAACACATTGGCACGCTTCCAAGAACTGTTCGCTAAGCTAGGCAAAGGCCGTGTGGCTTCGCTTATTGGTCGTTACTACGCAATGGACCGTGATAACAACTGGGATCGCGTTCAAGAGTCTTACGACCTGCTGACTCAAGCAAAAGCAGAGTTCACATTCGACACAGCAGTAGCTGGCCTAGAAGCGGCTTACGCTCGTGATGAAAACGATGAGTTCGTGAAAGCGACTGAAATCAAAGCTGAAGGTGAAGAGTCTGCCGCTATCGTTGATGGCGATGCAGTTATCTTCATGAACTACCGTGCTGACCGTGCTCGTGAAATCACGCGTGCATTCGTGCCTGATTTCGACGGTTTTGAGCGTAGTGTTTTCCCAGCGATCGATTTTGTGATGTTGACTCAATACGCAGCAGACATCCCACTGCTATGTGCGTTCCCACCGGCTTCTCTAGAGAACACTTACGGTGAGTGGCTATCGAAAGAAGGCAAAACGCAGCTACGTATCTCTGAAACAGAGAAATACGCGCATGTGACGTTCTTCTTCAACGGCGGTATCGAAGACGAGTTTGAAGGCGAAGAGCGTCAGCTTGTTGCTTCTCCAAAGGTAGCAACGTACGACCTACAGCCAGAAATGAGCGCGCCAGAGCTGACTGAAAAGTTAGTTGCAGCGATCAAAGGCGGCAAATACGACGCTATTGTTTGTAACTTCCCTAACTGTGACATGGTTGGCCATACGGGCGTTTACGATGCAGCAGTTAAAGCCGTAGAGTCGCTAGATGAATGTCTTGGCAAAGTAGTTGACGCAATCAAAGAAGCCGATGGCCAACTGCTTATCACAGCAGACCACGGTAACGCGGAAATGATGGTAAACCCAGAAACGGGCGGCATCCACACAGCGCACACTAACCTACCAGTGCCACTTATCTACGTGGGTAGCAAAGACGTTGAGTTCAAAGAAGGCGGTAAGCTGTCTGACCTAGCACCAACGATGCTTTCTCTATCTGGTATCGCAATCCCGGCTGAGATGTCAGGCGATGTGATCGTTAAGTAATGGTTTTGCTCAGCGGTTCACGTTGAGCTTTAACGATTTTGAAAGCCCGCACTTCAAAGTGCGGGCTTTTTTATAGATTACTCGAATCCCGCATCTGCTTTAGTTCTAACACGAAGTGCAAAGCAATACCCTGAAATACCACCGACAATGTTCCCCAAGGCTAAGCCTATAAACAGCCCTTCGACACCATCAATTTGGCTGCCTATCCAAGCGAATGGCAAGGTAAAGACAAACAAACGCATGAAGCTCCATTGAAAGGCTTTCAGTGGTTGGTGCATGGCATTCATTCCACTGATCAGCATCATCACAATGCCTTGGAATCCATAGCTAAAGGGAACGACTAACAGGTAATGCCACAATATGCCTCGGACGGATTCTTCTTGAGAAAACAGGGCGGCTAAAGGAATGCTCAACGGCACCATCATTAAGAAAATCAAACCTTGGAACATCACAGCAAAACGCATACTGAGAAAAAGTGCCTTAAAGCTGCGTTGAGGGTTGTTTGCGCCAAAGTTCTGCGCCATGAAAGGCGTAAGCGCCGAAGTAAGAGACATCAACACAATGATAAGAATGGACTCGATACGTTGTGCTGCGCCATACGCCGCCACGGCTTCAGTCCCTTGTTTGGCCAGCATCATCATGATGATAGCGCCGGCAAGTGGGTTCAGAGCGTTAGACAAAGCCGCTGGGGTGCCTATTTTCAGGATCTGTCGCCAGTCACTGACGATGTTTGTTAGCTTAGGAGGCGCAAGCAGTTTTTCTCGCACCATTAATACGTAGAGTGAGCCACACAAAGCGCCAAACCAACTGAAACCACTGGCAATCGCAGCGCCTTGAATCCCCAGTTCAGGGAAAGGCCCATACCCGAAGATAAGTAGCGGATCTAAAACGCCATTGATAAGCCCAGCCAGTAGCATGATCTTGGCGGGCGTTTTTGTATCACCGGTCGCTCGAATCGCGCTGTTGCCTGCCATGGGAATGACCAACAACGGGATCGCGAGATACCACACCGACATGTATTCCGATATCAGCGGCAACAACTCTTGCTTTGCCCCTAACAGGGTAAACAGTGGTTCTAAGGCGATAATACCTAGCGTAGACGCGCAGCCGACCAGAAGCAGAGCCAGCAATAAGCCATGACAGGTAAAGCGTGCTGCATTTTGTGCGCTGCCTTGGCCAAGCAATCGACCGATACATGTCGATAAGCCAATCCCAATCCCCATGGTGATGCAGTTGATAGCAAAGGTGACTGGAAAGGTAAAACTCACCGCGGCTAAGGCTTGGGTGCCAAGCAATGAGATGAAGAAAGTATCGACGAGGTTAAACATCAAGATCGCCACCATACCGAATATGGTCGGTATGGTCATGGTACGCAATGTACTCTCAATTGGGGCTGTTAATAGCCCGTGTTTATCTTGCATGCAAAACGCCGATAGAAACCAAAAGCGTAGGATAAACAGATGCGGGCGGGAAGGGAAGAAACGAGTTTTAAAAGCAGATACGAGATGCGGGTAAACGAGTATCGAAGAGCTAAAAGCGGAGAAAAGATACGCAGCCTTCTTTTGTTTTATCCCTGACAGTTACACAGGATTACTCGCAGGGGCGTTTTTGCTTTTCGTATCTCGCATCCCGTTTACTCGTATCTGCTCTTTGGATCACAATTTTTCCCTTTCACCCCTTGGGATCTTTCACATTGCCCCAACATACTGATTAACCCATGCCAATCGTGGCAACTATCATATTAAATGGAAATTATCAGGAGATACGACCGATGAATATCCGTCCTCTACACGACCGAGTTATCGTTGAGCGCCAAGAAGTTGAATCTAAATCTGCTGGTGGCATCGTTCTAACTGGTTCTGCCGCTGAAAAATCAACTCGCGGTACAATTCTAGCTGTTGGCAAAGGCCGCATTTTAGAAAACGGTTCAGTACAACCATTGGACGTTAAAGTTGGCGACACTGTTATCTTTGCTGAAGGCTACGGCACTAAGTCTGAAAAAATCGACGGCAAAGAAGTTCTGATCATGTCTGAAAACGACATCATGGCGATCGTTGAGTAATCCGACCCATAAACCTGAACTGACTGAATAAAGAATTTAAAGGAAATAAAGATGGCTGCTAAAGACGTTAAATTTGGTAACGACGCACGTATTAAAATGCTAGAAGGTGTAAACGTTCTGGCTGACGCGGTAAAAGTAACGCTCGGTCCTAAAGGTCGTAACGTTGTTCTAGACAAATCATTTGGCGCACCAACGATCACTAAAGATGGTGTTTCTGTTGCACGTGAAATCGAACTTGAAGATAAGTTCCAAAACATGGGCGCTCAAATGGTTAAAGAAGTGGCTTCGCAAGCGAATGACGCAGCGGGCGACGGTACAACTACAGCAACCGTTCTTGCTCAAGCTATCATCACTGAGGGCCTAAAAGCTGTAGCAGCAGGCATGAACCCAATGGATCTTAAGCGCGGCATCGACAAAGCAGTTATCGCAGCGGTTGAAGAGCTAAAAGGCCTTTCTGTTCCATGTGCAGATACAAAAGCTATCGCACAAGTAGGTACTATCTCTGCAAACTCTGACGCGACAGTAGGTAACATCATTGCTGAAGCGATGGAAAAAGTAGGCCGTGATGGTGTAATCACCGTTGAAGAAGGTCAGGCTCTACAAGACGAGCTAGACGTAGTTGAAGGTATGCAGTTCGACCGCGGTTACCTATCTCCTTACTTCATCAACAACCAAGAAGCGGGTTCTGTTGATCTAGAAAGCCCATTCATCCTTCTAATCGACAAGAAAGTGTCAAACATCCGTGAACTTCTTCCGACTCTAGAAGCAGTTGCTAAGGCATCTCGTCCACTTCTAATCATCGCTGAAGATGTAGAAGGCGAAGCGCTAGCAACTCTCGTTGTGAACAACATGCGCGGTATCGTGAAAGTGGCGGCTGTTAAAGCACCTGGTTTCGGTGACCGTCGCAAAGCTATGCTTCAAGACATCGCTATCCTAACGGGCGGTACGGTTATCTCTGAAGAGATCGGTCTAGATCTTGAGAAAGTAACGCTAGAAGACCTAGGTCAAGCTAAGCGCGTAACCATCACTAAAGAAAACTCAACCATCATCGATGGTGCGGGTGAAGAGACAATGATCCAAGGTCGTGTTTCTCAAATCCGTCAACAAATCGAAGATGCAACGTCTGACTACGACAAAGAGAAACTTCAAGAGCGCGTAGCTAAGCTAGCTGGCGGTGTTGCAGTAATCAAAGTTGGCGCTGCGACTGAAGTTGAAATGAAAGAGAAGAAAGACCGCGTAGAAGATGCACTTCACGCAACCCGCGCTGCCGTTGAAGAGGGTGTGGTTGCTGGTGGCGGTGTTGCACTTATCCGCGCTGCGTCTAAAGTTGCTAACCTTGAAGGCGACAACGAAGAGCAAAACGTCGGTATCCGTGTTGCACTACGTGCAATGGAAGCGCCTATCCGTCAAATCACGAAGAACGCAGGCGATGAAGAGTCTGTTGTTGCTAATAACGTTCGTGCTGGCGAAGGTAACTACGGTTACAACGCGGCGACTGGCGAATACGGCGACATGATTGCAATGGGTATCCTAGATCCAACTAAGGTAACTCGTTCTGCATTACAATTCGCAGCATCAGTTGCTGGTCTTATGATCACAACAGAAGCGATGGTGACAGACAAGCCTCAAGACTCAGCTCCTGCAATGCCTGATATGGGCGGCATGGGCGGTATGGGTGGCATGGGCGGCATGATGTAATCATCCCCCTTTCTCGTAACAGAGAGAGCCATACATAAGCTTTAGAAAACGGAGACCTCGGTCTCCGTTTTTTTGTTCTTAAAGTCTTATTTATTCGCATCCCGTATCTGTATTTCAGCTTCACCATCACTCTTTTTTCCAAAGCTCCTTGGTCAGCCTGCCTTGTGCGTAAACTGTTGTTCATCAATTTTTTGCAGCATCATGTCACGCTTAAATGGCTTTGGAAGATAATCGTTCATTCCACACTCGAAGCAATGTTTAATATCATCATCGAGCACGGATGCCGTTAAAGCGAGGATATATGTTGCCTGAAGTTGCAGGTTTTCTTCATAGCGCCTGATTCGCTCTGTTGCCTCAAAGCCATCTACATTCGGCATCATGCAGTCCATCAAGATAAGGCCGATGTCTTGATGATGCTCTTTATATAAATCAATCGCTTCTTGTCCATCATTGGCAACCCAATATTCAATTCCTAACTTATCTAAATTGATACATACCACCTTCTGGTTTACGCGGTTATCTTCAACTACGAGGACTTTTTGACGTACAGTCGCTTCTATCGGCTCTGGTTGATGTTGAGGGGGGGGTGGCTGTGACCTTTCAAGCACGGAGTTCAACATGCTACTTAAGCGGGAACCGAGCATAGGAAGAGTCACATAGCCTGAGATAAAATGACACTCACTCATAGGATCACTAAGATTATCTTTCACTATGATGATTTTCACCTCTGGTGCTAAGCGATGCAGTGTTTTGGCTTGGTTAATATCTTCCATCAAAGCGATCTCTGGGAGGTCAGTTGCCACCAAGTTTGTTTCGATTGATTTTAGTTGTGGTGAGTAACCAAGGCGGAACAAGTCATCGAGTAAAAGTTTTGATGGCGCATCTGAATAATAGACAACGGTTTGTTTACGATTTTTATGTTCAGAATGATCTGATGGCACTACGGCTAATTGGAAATGAAAGCAACTGCCCACGTCTTTCTCTGACTCAACGTTTATCGAGCCTCCCATCATTTCCACCATACGTGACGAAATACTAAGCCCTAATCCGGTCCCCGCAATATTGGAGGTGATGTTGGTGTCTTCTTGGCAAAACGCTTTGAAAATGTGCTCTTGTTGGTCTGCTGCGATACCAATACCCGTATCTCGAACAGAAAACTCGACCACACACTCTGTTTCCAATGATGGAAGCCGTTTAGCGGTGAATACGATAGAGCCTTGTTCTGTAAATTTGATCGCATTTGAGGCTAAATTCATCAACACTTGGCGAATCTTATTCCCATCAACATGAATGTACTCTGGGAGCTCGCCATCAATTTCAACTTCCAGCTTAATCTGCTTTTGATAAGCTTTAGAAGAAATCAGAGTCACGCTATCAAACAGCAGCTCTCTTAAGTCTGTCGTATGTGGATTAATTTCCAGTTTACCCGATTCAATTTTGGACAGATCGAGAACATCGTTGATCAACATAAGTAAGGTTTGAGAAGAGGTATAGATAGTCCCAAGGCAGTCTTTCTGTTCTGCGGATAGTTTGGTTTCTGCCAGTATTTCTGACATACCAATCACGCCATTAAGCGGTGTCCGTATCTCATGAGACATATTGGCAAGAAAGGCACTTTTTGCACGGTTTGCTTGTCGTGCTTTCTCTTGTGAAACAATCAATTGAGTTTCAAGTTGACTGGCACGCCACACAACATAAAGCAGCACCAGTAACGTCACCCCTCCTAATGCGGCTGTCGATAAGTAGCTGTACAACTTTATCTGCGTCAGGCTCTCTGCGATCTGCTTGGGTGTTTCGGTGAAAAGTAAGTTGAGCTCATCTTCAACATGATAAATACTGCTGGTGAGTTCTCCTTTGAGGCCGCTATCAGAGCTGTACCCGACACTCTTTAACCCTCGCTGCAATCGCCAAAAGTGGCGTTTAAAATTATTAAACGAAGCTAATGCACTGATCGTTCGGGAATTCTGTTCTATTTCATCTTGGATTTTGAACAATGAATCGACAATCTTATCTAATGTTGTCTGATCAAAATCGGTAAAGAACTGATACATGAGATCTTGTGTTTCTAAAGTCAATTCTTCAAGCTGCACATTATTGGATTCATGTACGAAGCGCTCAAGTGTCAACGCTGCATTTTTTAGTTTCTCAATGAGCCCAATTTGGTCCCTCTTGCCATGTATGCTGACTAACTCAAGGGCTAATAATGTAAAGGCGGTGTGGTACTCGTTGAGATACTCGACAACTTTGGCATAATTAAAAGAAATATTGAGGTCGCTTCGTACGATTTTCCCATCGATCTCAGCCAGCTTTTCGATCAGCTGACTTCGCTTTATATTGAGTTGTTCTTGAATCTCTGGTTGCCTTGTGGAAACAAACTGCTGCTCTTGTCGTCTGACAGAGAGCATAACGCCATAAGCTTCAGAAAGGCTGAGCTGGAGATTAATCATGTCCTGCTCTTTGTTCTTCAGAACATGGCTAACATAGATATAAAGGCCTAAAAATAACACGATAGCCAAAAAACCACGCGAAATAATCGCTTTAATGGTCTGTTTATTCGTAGGTTCCTTAACCATGATACTCCCACTATTTCATATTGTTCTATTCCTATATTAAAATTTAGTTTATTTTCAGAATTTAACGAACATTAGTTTTTGAATACCTGAGGTCTGTTGAGCTTTTATCAATAAATTTTTTAGGATGACATCGCTTTAGATGCGGCAATAAGTGTGTGGGCTATAAGCTTGTGAAACATGCTGATTTTCTCGCCTAGATTTTTGTTTGGAATAATAAGCGTTAGAGCGGAGGTTTCGGTCTCTGTTTTTTTCTCTTCTTCTCTCGTTACTCGCATCCCGTATCTGATCTTCGGCTTTTCCATTGCTCTTTATGATTTAGCGGCTTATATTCAACAGTACAGTTATGACATTGATTTAACATGGATAGCTGTTTAATAAAGGACAATAAATGCTTGATTAAAAATGGATTAATCAAGTGAACAATAAGTCAGTGGAGACTCCCCAATGAAAAAACTACTTTCAGTACTTGCTGTGTCTGCAGCAGTAATGGCACCGGCAGCGTTTGCTTCTTCGCCTGTTATGTTTTCAACGATTAACGGCTTCAACGCACCGGATTCAGATGCGGTTGGCGGTGTGCGCTTGGCTCTGCTTCACGGACAAGTAAACGACCTTAAAGGTGTCGATCTTGCCGTTGTTGGTATGTCTGAGACGCAAACGACCACAGGTGTGAACCTTGGTATTTTTGGTGCATCAAAAGTGAACCAAGAAATGACCGGTGCATCTCTAGGTTTCTTCAACTGGAATACGGGTAAAACAACCGGTGTTAACCTTGGTGCAGTGAACATTACTAATGATGTGAAAGGCGCAAACGTGAGTTTCGTCAACTACTCAGAAGGTAACACTATGGTTGATGTTGGTGCAGCGAACCTTTCAGAAGTGTCTACGGTTCAGGTTGGTATCTTCAACAAAACCAACAAAATCGAAGGCGTACAAGTTGGTCTGATCAACTGTGCTGACAACGGTTTCTTCCCGTGCTTCCCGATTGTAAACTTTGCTAAGTAAGTCTTAGTGTTACTATAGTGATTCATAACGCCTAAGTGCATCTGACTTAGGCGTTATTGCAACTCAGCATTTTCTTATAGATTTCCAAACGCCCCTCCAAAATGGATAAGCATATTGTTTTATATTTTCTATTGCAGTATTTTTACTTATAAGTACAATATGCGATAAATTCCCAATGATGATTTATATGCTTTGATTAACCACCATACCGTCGATTTTAAAAAGGCTTTCTTAGGCCTGACCGCCAGTTTTTTAGTAGTTTTGAGCTTGTTGCTCGTTGATTCAGCGGAAGAATCAGATAAACAGTATGGAATGGAAAACCAAGGCGTGACACGCTCTTTAGCGGAGCTCACACAGATCATAAATGCGCTTGAGTACAACATCACTGCGCTTTATCCACTGCATGGGGATACCTACGTATTCTCGCATGACAAAAAGATCGAGGGTGAGACGTGTTACTTCACCAGTGAGGAGCAACATGCCCCTCGTTTTGATTTTATGTTCTCTGGCCCTCGTGATATGTGCAACCCGAAATCGGACCTTTATACCGAAGCGGGTAAGTGCCTGTTCATCGCGCCGACCATGGCTTATTTTGCCAATACCATCGATACCATTTCTGCGATTTACTTCATTTCAAAAGAGAAATTCATTATCTCTTCGCCTTCTGATTTTGCCAGTTACATCAAGGGCGACACCTTTGATTCGGTTGTGAATAGCAGGCCTTATTGGGTGAATACGATTCGCTTTGGCTTAGCTCAAGGGCAAGACCAAGTGGTGTATACCGGCCAATATGATGACTACCTGACAGGTCAGAAAGTGGTGACCTTAACCAAAGGAATCTACGTTAATGGTGAGTTTAAAGGGGTGTTGGGTGTCGATGGCTATGTCTCTAACCTAGTATCAAATCCTACCCATGGCTACAAAGTCACCAGTACGCGAGGCGCAAACAAATATGGGTTTATGGACTTTACTTATTCCAAACCTCTGTATGTTGATGACATTGACACCCAGTTATATCTGAGTATTGAAGAAGATAAGAGCGAGCACTTTCTGCATATCTTGGAAATGGAGAAGATTCAGCTTTCGATACTGTTGGTTTTGTATCTGCTCTCGGTTTTATGGCTATGGCGCTTTTATACAAGACAAGAGCACCAGCGTTTAAATGAGCTAGCAATGCGCGACCCATTAACGGGCTTGCTGAACCGACGTGGTTTTGAGGCTCGATTACTGGCGCAGGATGAGGAGCCGATTATTGGTGTTGGCGTGTTTGATATTGATGATTTCAAAGTCGTTAATGATCAGCATGGCCATAAAGTGGGGGACGAGGTGATTTGCCATGTTGCTCGGTTGATGCTGAACAGCGTTAGGCAGCAAGATATTGTGGCGCGGTTTGGTGGCGAAGAGTTTGTTGTCGCGATTACGGGTGAATCGTCGGAGTTACTTTCATCGATCTTTGAGCGAATTCAAAACGACATTAGCCTACAGAGTTATCGATGCCCTACGGGTGACAAGATTCGTATCTCAGTGTCTGGTGGCGCGACGCTTTACTCTTTGTATAAGTTCGACAGCGTAGGGCACTTGTGGGAAAACCAGAGTATTCGTTCGTCTGATGAGCAGCTCTATAAGGCAAAGGCTGCGGGTAAGAATCAGGTGTGTATTCAGGTGTATTAAGTTCTCCCAAAATAATGCGAAGCCTAGTCGTTTGACTAGGCTTCTTTGTATCATTGGCATTACCACTAAGGCTATCAAGTGCTGCGCTATTTCTTCACGCGCCCTTTTCTCATCCACTTTTGGTGAACGCCACGACGCAGGCTTTGGAAGCTGTTTTCCACCTTATCGACACCAAGCAGAATCACTAGTGCCAACAGCGTGATAATCACGGACTGTGAAAGGTGACCAAGGGCGATCATCATACCTAATGCAGCGAGTACCCAGATAATCGCGGCTGAAGTGACACCATGAATCTTACCATCCAGAGTCATCATTACCCCAGCACCAAGGAAACCTACCCCAGTAATGATCTGACCAAGAACACGAGCTTGATCGAGCGTATTAGGTGAAAGGCTAATCGCCATGGTAAGGAAGAAATAGGTACCGCTTATAATCAGAATCGATGTCCTGATCCCTACCGGTTTACCGCGTGTTTGTCGTTCAATACCGATCAACGAACCACACAGCATGCATACTGCAAGGCCTGCCCAGCTAAAGGGGGCAAGGTTGAGAGTTTGTTCTATAAATTGTGTCATATCACCCCTCCTAAAAATTTAGAATAGAGCCGAGTATGCTAATAATAGACCGGACGATCGAACAAAAACTTTTTGTCTTAACGATTGATGAAGGTGACTTGCAGTCTAGCAACCGTCTGTTGTTAAGGTGAAGACTGGTGTCGTGGTCTCTGTCGCTTCTTGGTACTCAAGATAACAGTTATCTGCCTGATTTTTTCGGCTCGAAGGCGCATAAAGAATAATGCCATCGTTCGCGTCAGTGTTGGTAAAGAACCAGTCAGCTCTGCCCGTATCCCAAACCGCATCCAAGAACGTGGATTCGATAAGCATTGACCAAGTTTGATCGTTCATCGCTGCAGGGTAACCGTAAGCGACCAATATATCGTCACCCTCAACGTTAATCGATGCGCTGACAGCCTTATCCAAGCCTAGTGCTGATGTCTTACCATAAAGCATAGCACTTGCACCCTCCATTCCGCCTTTAAGGCCGTTTAATGTCGAGATGCGCGCATCAGTTTGCAGGTTGAGGAACTTAGAAGCTGCGGTGACCGACACAATACCTAGAATCACGATCACCACGACCAGCTCGATGATGGTGAAGCCTCTTGAGCTGAACTTAAGCCCTGGTTGAGTGATTGCTGGTGGAGCTACTGAGGTATTGTGTTTCATTGATACAACTTCTCTATTCAATGTGTAGGTCGAGTGGTGTTTTGCTGCTGCGCCCGCCAATCTCACGGGTTAACTTAGGTACTAGGTAGCCAGAAACCTCAGAGATTAACCCCTTAAAGTGATGCTTCGCTTCTTCATCTGAAATATAGAAATGAGCGGCGCCCTGAACCTTATCAAGTACATGCATATAGTAAGGTAAAACACCGGCGTCGAATAGCTTTTCGCTTAATTCTTTCAATGAGTTAGCGCTGTTATTTACACCTTTAAGCATCACACCTTGGTTGAGCAGAGTTGCACCACTTAACTTAAGCTTGTGGAAGGCTTGTTTGAGCTCTGCATGGATCTCATTGGCGTGATTGATATGGCTAACCATGACAACATTGAGACGAGTGTTAGCTAATACTTGGCAGAGTTCGTCGGTCACACGTGCTGGAATCACGACAGGTAAGCGGCTATGGATACGAACCGTTTTTACATGCGGAATCTGCTCGATGGCATTGATCAGCCATTCGAGTTCGCTGTCCTTTGCCATCAGAGGATCGCCACCGGATAAGATGACCTCGTTGATCTCCGGGTGCTGAGCCATATAGTCGAGGCTGGTTTGCCAAACCGATTTTGAGCCCTTGTTATCTTGATAAGGGAAGTGACGACGGAAGCAGTAGCGGCAGTTAATCGCGCAACCGCCTTTTACAATCATCAATGCACGATTCTTATATTTGTGCAGCAAGCCTGGTATTGCGTTCTCTTGCTCTTCCAGTGGATCAGCGGAATAGCCTTGGTGTACCTCAAACTCTTCGCTTAACGGTAAAACCTGTCGTAGTAATGGATCGTGTGGGTTGCCTTTTTCCATTCGTTCGACAAAGCTAAGAGGTACCCGAAGTGCAAATAACTCACGAGCAGCGAAGCCTGCTTGCCACGGTGTTGGGTCTATTTCCAATGCCTCAAGCAGTTTTGTCGGGTCAGAGATCGCATTCGATAGTTGTTTGAGCCAGTTTTGCTCAACAGATTCGACTTTTCGGGTTATGATATGCGGCATTGAAATTAACTCAAAGATGTGGAAGAGAAAATCATGGCGTCAGTAAGCACCAATGAATTCAAAGGCGGTTTAAAATTCATGATGGATAACGAGCCTTGCTCAATTATCGAAAATGAATACGTTAAGCCAGGTAAAGGCCAAGCGTTTAACCGTGTTAAACTTCGTAAACTGCTGTCAGGCAAAGTGTTAGAGAAAACATTTAAGTCAGGCGATACAGTAGAACTAGCGGACGTTGTAGACGTTGAACTAGGCTACCTATACAGCGATGGCGAATTCTACCACTTCATGAACAACGAAACATTCGAACAAATCGCTGCTGATGCAAAAGCAGTAGGCGAGACTTCTAAATGGTTAGTTGAAAACGACGTATGTACTCTAACGTTGTGGAATGATAACCCTATCACAGTAACTCCACCAAACTTTGTTGAGATCGCAGTAACAGAAACCGATCCTGGCCTGAAAGGCGACACACAAGGTACTGGCGGTAAGCCTGCAACTCTAGCAACTGGCGCGGTAGTTCGCGTACCTCTATTCATCGCAATCGGTGAAGTTGTTAAGGTTGATACTCGTACTGGCGAATACGTTGGTCGTGTGAAGTAATTTACTTCAAGTATCTGAAAAAGGTCGCTTAGGCGGCCTTTTTTTGTACCTCAAGATCGGGGAAGAGCGGAAGGAGCAGATGCGAGTAAGTGGGATACGAAAAGCAGGAAGATCAGAGCCGAGTCAGAGAGATAAGATATTCAACAAACAACAAACAACAAACAACAAAAAAGCAGAGCTGGATAACCTAGCTCTGCTTTCGTTTTTCTGCTTTTAAGCTCTTCGACACTCGATTACTCGAATCCCGTATCTGCTTTTAGATCATAAAGATGAAAATAACAGACAATGCGCTGATTAGACCTGCAACGAAGTAGCAGCCCACTTTACCCGCAACGCCGACGTGGAACTTAAGGTCGTGCATGCCGTGGTGAAGACGGTGCATTGCGTGCCACATTGGCAGTGCTAGCGTACCGATGATGAATAGCGCACCGATGATGCTGGTGGCAAATTCAGACACACGTTCGTAGCTCATTGCGTCCGCATCGATGATGCCCATCGGCACTAAGATACCCAGCACTAAGATTGTGATTGGTGTGATCATCGCGAACCAAGTACCGCCAGCACCAAATAGGCCCCACCAGATTGGCTCATCAGAGCGTTGAGGGTTGTGGTTAACAGGCTTAACTTTGTAGTTTGTGTTCATAACGAAAGCTCCTTACACCACAACAAGAACGATTAAAGAAATAAAAGCCACCGCTGCCCACTGAGTCAGTACGATGATTCTTTTATCAACCAATTTACCTTTCAGGCGAATTGGCATTACTTGAGGCATCATGCTGAAGAAGGTCTGAGCGTGCAGTAAGCTGCCTAGCAGTGCCACGATGTTGATACCAACGACGATAGGGTTAGCCATAAAGCTCAACCAACCTTCCCACGCTTCAGGGCCTTTCACTAGTGCACCCAAACCGAAGGTTAGGAACAGAGTGAATAGAATCAAAGGCAGTACAGTCGCTTCACGTAGCATGTAGAAGCGGTAGAACGGATGGTTGCTCCACCACGTTCTCTTCATCTCACGAACATAAGGCTTACGATTGCTCATATTATGCCTCCTCTGCTGTTTTTACTTGCGATCCGTCTGGCTTGAACATCGAGATAACGAAGTCCATTGAAGACTCAACTTTACCTTGGTTTACTGCAGCCGCTGGGTCTACTTTCTTCGGACATACGTCAGAACAGTAACCTACAAACGTACAGCCCCAAGCGCCATTGTCGCCATTGATAAGCTTCATACGTTCAGCTTTACCATTGTCACGGCTATCTAGGTTGTAGCGGTGAGCAAGAGCAAGTGCCGCAGGGCCGATGAACTCAGGGTTTAGACCAAACTGAGGACATGCTGCGTAACACAAACCACAGTTGATGCAGCCAGCGAACTGTTTGTATTTCGCCATTTGCTCTGGAGTTTGGATGTTCGTGCCGTCTTCTGGCTTACGGTCGTTACCAATGATGTAAGGCTTGATTGCTTCAAGGCGTTCGATGAACGGTGTCATGTCGACAATCAAATCTTTTTCGATTGGGAAGTTAGCCAAAGGCTCAATCTTGAAGCCATTCGGGTAGTCACGTAAGAAGCTTTTACATGCCAGTTTTGGCACGCCATCAACCATGATGCCGCAAGAACCACAAATCGCCATACGACAAGACCAACGGTAAGACAGGTCTTTATCTAGGTTATCTTTGATGTAACCAATCGCATCAAGTACCGACATGGTTTCATCAAATGGTACTTCAAAGGTTTGAAAGTGAGGTTCTGCATCGTGCTCAGGGTCATAACGCAGGATTTCAATTTTTTGGATTCGATTCGCTGACATTATGCTTGCTCCTCTTCGCTCTTCTTCGCATTCTCTTCTGCTGCTTTTTCAGCGGCAGCGGCTTTCTCTGCAGCTTCACCGTACAGACGAGCTTTAGGTTGAGATTTAGTAATCTTAACGCCGCTGTAGTTGATAGTTGGTGCTGCATCTTCGTTGTAGAACGATAGAGAGTGTTTCAGGAAGTTCACGTCGTCACGTTCTGTGCAGTTGTCGTCTAGACGTTGGTGTGCACCGCGAGACTCTTTACGAAGGATCGCTGAGTGAACCATCGCTTCTGCAACTTCAAGGCCGTAACCCACTTCGATAGCGTAAAGTAGGTCCGTGTTGAACACTTTGCCTTTGTCTTTAATGCTGATCTTCTTGTAGCGAGCTTTCAGTTCAGTGATTTTGTCGATGGTCTTTTGCATCAAGTCTTCTTGACGGTAGATACCACAACCCGCTTCCATGGTGTGACCCATTTCAGTACGGATGTCAGCCCAGTTCTCGTCGCCTTCTTGAGCTAAGATGCCTGCGATGCGATCTTCAACCGCTTTCACTTGCTTAGCGATAGACTCTTCGTTCCAGCCTTTGAATTCAGCAGCGCGTTTCACCGCTTCTTCACCAGCAACGCGGCCAAATACTACGAACTCAGCCAGTGAGTTAGAACCTAGGCGGTTTGCACCGTGTAGGCCAACTGAAGCACATTCACCAACGGCGAATAGGCCTTTAATGCGAGTTTCACAGGTACCGTTGGTCTCAATACCACCCATGGTGTAGTGAACGGTTGGACGAATTGGGATTGGCTCTTTTGCTGGGTCGACGTTTACGTACGCTTTTGCAAGCTCACAGATAAACGGAAGACGCTCTTGCAGGTACTCTTCACCAAGGTGGCGAAGGTCAAGGTGTACGACATCACCAAGTGGGTGCTTGATGGTGTTGCCTTTCTGCTGCTCGTGCCAGAATGCTTGAGAAACTTTGTCACGTGGACCCAGTTCCATGTATTTGTTTTTCGGCTCGCCCACTGGAGTTTCAGGGCCCATGCCGTAATCTTGTAGGTAACGGTAGCCGTTCTTGTTAACGATGATACCGCCTTCACCACGACAACCTTCGGTCATCAAGATGCCAGTGCCCGGTAGGCCTGTTGGGTGGTATTGAACGAACTCCATATCACGTAGTGGTACACCGTGGCGATAAGCCATTGCCATACCGTCGCCCGTTACGATGCCGCCGTTGGTATTACAGTGGTAAACACGACCTGCGCCACCGGTTGCTAGAACAACAGATTTTGCTTTGATGGTAACAAGCTCACCTTCAGACATGTGAATCGCGATTAGGCCTTGTACTTCGCCATCTTCAACGAGCAAATCCACCACAAAGTACTCATCAAATCGTTTGATTGTGTCGTACTTCATCGAAGTCTGGAACAGAGTATGAAGCATGTGGAAGCCGGTTTTATCCGCTGCGAACCACGTTCTCTCTACCTTCATACCGCCGAATCGGCGTACGTTTACTTCACCGTTTTCTTTACGACTCCATGGGCAGCCCCATTGTTCCATTTGGATCATTTCGCGAGTCGAGTTTTCAACAAAGTATTCAACAACATCCTGTTCACATAGCCAGTCGCCACCGCCAACAGTATCGTTGAAGTGGTTATCTAGGCTATCTTCGTCTTTAATTACCGCTGCTGAACCGCCTTCTGCCGCTACCGTGTGCGAACGCATTGGGTAAACTTTAGAAATCAGTGCTACTTCCAGTTCAGGATTAGCTTCAGCCGCAGCAATAGCTGTACGAAGACCAGCGCCGCCTGCGCCGATGACTGCGATATCTGTGGTAATTGTCTTCACAGTTATTCTCCAGTGTGATGCGGAGTATTCCGCTTGTAATTATAAAAAGCCTATTTAGGAGGTTCTAAATCGTAGGAACCATTTAGCGCCCCTAAGCCTTAAGTGGTAGGTTCAGTGTAAGAGAGGAAGGTATTCGAAAAGTTGATGCATTTGGGTTTTTAGGTCGGTAATGCATATGGAGGCATAGAAATTATAGGTTATGTGACTGCAATCACGGCAATGAATTGTTGATAACGATTAACCCACAGGACGGGTGTTAACGGCTTGTTGAGTATAATTTTTGTTATCAATGTTGATGTGAAATCTGTATTGATAATTGTATTGTAGAACGTAATTTTCTGGCTTCATTAAAACAACATTTTGCTTTCACGAATAGAAAGATAGAAGCTTACAAAAGCGATGAAAGGTGGTAATTTTCGTCGCCTAGAATTCAGTAATATGGAACTCAATAATGCACTCTACATGGCAACCGGCCGCAACCATTAAACAGTTAAAGCAACGTGCTGATATCCTTAATCAAATTCGTCAGTTCTTTGCTGAGCGAAACGTGATGGAAGTGGATACGCCGGCGATGAGCCACGCCACGGTGACTGACGTGCATTTGCATACGTTCAAAACTGAATTCGTAGGACCGGGTTATGCACACGGTCAGCCACTGTTCTTTATGACCAGCCCTGAGTTTCATATGAAACGTCTATTAGCGGCGGGCAGTGGCTGTATTTATCAAATTTGTAAGTCTTTCCGGAATGAAGAAAATGGCCGTTACCACAACCCTGAGTTCACCATGTTGGAGTGGTATCGCGTCGGTTTTGATCACCATGACTTAATGGATGAAATGGATTTGCTGTTACAGCAGGTACTTAAATCGAGCTCAGCAGAGCGAATGACTTACCAACAAGCCTTTATCGACGTGTTAGGTGTGTGTCCGCTTGAAGATTCGATGGATACGCTAAAGCAAGCAGCCGCGAAACTAGGGCTCAGCGATATAGCTGACCCCGAGGAAGATCGCGATACGTTATTGCAGCTTCTTTTCAGTATTGGGGTAGAGGCGAAAATCGGCCAACAGGTGCCAGCCTTTGTTTATGATTTCCCTGCATCGCAAGCAGCGTTAGCTAAGATCAATCCAAACGATTCACGAGTCGCCGATCGCTTTGAGGTGTATTTCAAGGGTATTGAACTGGCTAACGGCTTCCATGAACTCGATAAACCACAAGAACAACTGCAGCGCTTTGAAGATGATAATGCCAAGCGTATTGAGATGGGATTATCACCTCAACCGATTGATCATCATTTGATTGAGGCGTTAAAAGCGGGCTTGCCAGACTGTGCGGGTGTGGCTTTAGGTATCGATAGGTTAATCATGCTGGCTTTGGGCTACGATCACATCGATGACGTGACGGCTTTCCCGTTTCCACGTTCTTAGTTTTTTGCTTTTGTTTTTACGGAGAGTTAGTAGTCCTTAGCTATTAACGGTTAACTATTAACTCTCAGCTTTCAATCCGCTTCGCTAGCTAACCAGAATACCAGTGCCCACTACGGCAACAATGGCACCGATCCAAGCGTAAGCGTTCGGTCTTTGCTTGGTGTAAAGCCAGAGTATTGGTAACAACATGATGGGCGTGGTTGAAGATAACAGAGCGACCATGCCGACATTGCCTTCCTGTAACGCATACAAGATCAGCGTCATTCCTACAGCCATTGCTAAAAACCCGTTAACCGCGGTAATCGCGAATATCTGCTTATTCATTGGGTTAAGTGCGCGTGAAAGTTTGGCGCCTGTTAAGCGAAACAGTGAGTGAGCGACAAAGGCGGTGATCATTCGAATGGCAGAGGCAGCAATTGGGTCGATACTGGTTTGCATCACGGGTTTGGCGATGATGCCACCCAGTGCTTGGCAAATCGCAGCTGTAATTCCCAGTGCAACACCAATCCACACAGTGCCTTTAATGGTTTCGAGTTGATTGTTAGCCTGTCCTCGACGACCAAAGAATATCGCGGTTAATACACCACTGAACACCAACGCTGAGCCAATCAGCTCAACCGAAGTCATGCTTTCGCTAAACAGGAAGTAACCAAGAATCGCCGAGAACACGGCATGACAAGAGAACAGCAAACCTGCTTGGCGCGGTCCCATTCGATTCAAACAGGCAAATAGGGCGGTATCACCAATGAAGATGCCAATCAGCCCTGATAGCATCATCGGTGTGACTAGCTCTGTTTCGACCGTTGACCAGCCACCCGTAAACCAAGCCATGCTCGATAAGATAATAGCGGTACAACCCATGCGCCAGCGGCTATAGGCGAAAGAACCTAAGTGTTGAGCAGGCTTTACTGACATCAGGCTCGCGATGGCCCAAAGAAAAGCGGCAGCAAGAGCCAACCATTCGAATCCCATCTGAATAACATCCTTGTGTCTGGGATAAATAAGCTCATCAATATGCATTAAACCGGACTGAGAGCAAAGTGATTCTTATGAAAAGAACCACTTTGTTTCAGTTATCGGTTTACGTCACCTGCCGCTCGGTGGTGAGGTTTAACTTATTACTTTGTTTGAGATGAGTTATACCTTAAAACGCTCCACATCTCGGCGCATCGACTCGGCAGCGCTACTCATTTCATTTGAGCTATTGCGACTGCTTTCAGCTTGTTGTGCAAGATCGTCGGAGGCATCTTTGATCCCTTGCGTATTGCGACTGATGTCTTCGCTGACCGCGCGTTGCTCTTCCGCAGCACTCGCTATTTGCAGCGCCATATCGTTGATTTCAGAGATTGCCTGGGTGATTTTAGTCAGGCTGCCATGAGCTTGCTCTGCGAAGCCAACGCTGTTCTCTGCCAGTTTAGTGCTGGTGGTCATGCTTTCAACGGCATGTTCGGTATTCTTCTGCAGCGTATCAATCATCACGCGGATTTCTTCGGTCGAGCCATGCGTTCTTTGGCTCAGTACTCGAACCTCGTCTGCAACAACCGCAAATCCACGACCTTGCTCACCAGCACGCGCCGCTTCAATCGCAGCGTTCAATGCCAACAGGTTGGTTTGTTCGGCAATGCCTTGAATGGTGGATAGTATCTGATTGATGCTTTGCGCGTTGTTTTCCAGTTCTCGAATAACATTGGCAGCGTCTTCAACCTGAGTTGCAAGACCAGTAATCGCATCGCGGTTTTGTTGAATAACCTCTTGGCCTTCGTTACAAGCGGTGGCTGACGCTTGAGAAGCGGATGCCGTGAGTTCGGCATGGCTAGCCACTTCAGCAGCCGTGGCTGACATCTCATGAATCGCGGTCGCTATTTGATTGATATCGTTTTGCTGATTCTCAACTCGAATGGATGATTGGGTAGCCAGTTGATTGGCTTTCTCTGCATGGTTGTTGAGATCGTGGCTGTGCTCTATTACGCCCTTCAACATACTTTGCATCTGGCTTAAGAACTGGTTTACAAGCTCGGCAAGTTTGCCTATCTCATCCATACGCGTGATATCAATACGTTGAGTGAGGTCACCTCTGCCTTGAGCCAGCTGAGTCAGCGCTTCAGACAAGGTTTGTAATGGGGAAAGTAGGCGGTTTATCACCATTGTGCTCGCAATCGAAATCACGATGTACAGAATCAAAGAGGTCAGGGAGATGAACTGAATCGCGTCAGATACCGCAGAGAATGCCATTTCCTTATCGATAACAATACCCAAAGACCAATCGGTGTTCGGCACGTTGGCAATGTAAACCAACTTATCGCCCTGACCTGGCCAGGTTAATGTGGTAATGGTGTGATTTTGAATCAGCTGTGACACTCGGCTTGCGGTTAATTCTGGGTTTAAGCTCGTAAGTGGTTTTTGGCTTAACGCTTCATCACTGTAAGCAACGATGTTGTTGTTGCCATCGACTAAGAAGGCGAAACCATCGTTATCCAGTTTTACGTTGAGAACCGTGTCGATAATGCTGGTGACGGTTAAGTCTGCAGCCAGCACGCCCTGTTTTTGGCCACTGAAGGCTTTAGCAAAGCTGATGACAATGCTGCCGTCAAAGTCCTGATAAGGTTCGGTAATGATGAGATCTGATGTTGCGTTGGCATCTTTATACCAAGGGCGAGTGCGCGGGTCGTAGCCTGTTGGCCAATCTTCACCTTTGTCGCCATAGGCGATCGTGCCATCGCTGAATCCTGCATAAACAGACAAGAATTGTCCGGCTTGCTTGGTGATCAATAACTCGCGATCAGAGTTGCTACTACTTGAAATAGTCGATTCATTGGCAAGCATCATATCACTGCGGATTGAGAGCCAATCGGCAATGTAATTGGTGGTGCCAACACTGACATTTTTCATTTCTTGGTTAATCGCGACCTCGGTTTCTTGAGTGAGCTGATTAACTGATATCCAGGCTTGAGCGCCACTCACGACGGCGATAATGACCGCAATTGCGATCTGAATTTTAAATTTAATCGTATGTCTCAAGGTCTATTCCTCTCTATTAGACAAAAAACTAGGGCGTGTTGACCTTTCGCGGTTCAATTTTGTTCGAGATAAAAGCGTTTTAATCGCGGCGAGGGGGAAGTAGCCTAGCCATTCTAAGCAAATCCCCCTCAACAAAGAGTAAAACGCTTTTAGCCGAACCCTTCGGGCAGCGTTTGCTGGTCATTTCTACTGCGTTATCGGCTTCTCATGTAGGCTAGCTACACATCAAAACCTCTGCCTTGTAGACATACCCAGCAATTCGCTGCAAAAATCAGCTCGAAAGGTCAATACGCCCTAATGACAGTGACGTACTTGATGGTGAATTGGTGTGTCTCTGATGCGTGTATAGTGCCGTTGTCTTGATGTTAGTAAATGTGTTTAAAATCAAAAATTTAAAATGGCTTATCGTTATTTTTAATAAACCGTGAAGTAGAATCACAATTATCTATCGATTAAAAACTGATAAACCCTCCAGAGAGCGAAATCATGATTGCTATCTGGAGGGTTGTAGTGAAAAGCTAACGTGCTAGGTGATAATAAACAGTGCGAGGTAAACCATCAGCAAGCCCACAATACCTAAGATGATGCCCATCTTCGCCATGTCTTTGCTTTCGATAAGCCCGGTCGAGTAGGCCAGTGAGTTTGGTGGTGTCGATACTGGCAGAATCATACCAAGTGACGCAGAGAAGGCGACCACAACCAGCAAGCCTTGCAGGCCACCAATCGCAACTAGGCTTTCCATGGAAGCACCAATTGCAGCGGCTATCGGCATCAGCAAGTTGGCAGTCGCAGTGTTTGACATGAAGTTCGCCATTAACCAACACACAATAGATAACGTCAGTACCACAGCCGCCGGTGACAGCGACTCATAGTCAATCGCGTGTGCGAGTGCAGCGGCTAAGCCTGTTTTATCAAGGCCGATACCAATCGCGATACCACCTGCGACCAGCCACAACACATCCCAGTTGATCAGCTTGAGCTCTTCTTTGCCCATGATGCCTGTGAGCGTAAACACAGCCAGTGGAATAATAGAGACCACATAGGTGTTCATGCCATGCAGTTTGGTGGTCATCCACAATAAGATTGTCGCAGCGAAGGTGATGTAAACCACAATCGCTCGCCAGCTCTTTCTAAATTGTCCATCGAGCTTGAGCACCATGTTTCTTTCTTTAGAAGGGAAGAGTTTTTGTAGAAGAAACCAAGCGATGGTGAGTTGGATGATCACAAAGGGTAAGCCCATCATCATCCAGCTAAGGAAGTCGATGGTGTTTTCACCGGTTAGGTATTGCAGCGCGATGGCATTGGGTGGTGTACCGATGGGGGTCGCAATACCACCGGTGTTGGCAGCAATTGGAATACACAATACGAGCGCCTTAATCCCCATATCGCCTTTTGGTGCAGAAGCTACGATCGGACCGAGCAGCGCAAGCATCATTACCGTCGTTGCAGTATTCGACATGAACATCGAGAACACGGCGGTGATCAGCATTAAACCAAGCATGATAAAGCGCGGTTCTGTACCGAATGGTTTGAGCAGCACTCGAGCTAGGTTGTTATCGAGTTCGTATTTGGATGCGGATATCGCAAGAGCAAACCCCCCCATGAAAAGGATGATGATCGGTGACGAAAATGCACCGAAGATGTCGGTATATTTGATTAATTCACCGAGATCGTGTCCTGCTGGTGGGTTTCTAAATAGATGCAAACCCTTGTCGGAAATCATCACCAATTCAAGCGCAATGATCAGAATTGAGGTGGCGAATACCGGAACGGGTTCAAGCACCCACAGTAGAGCTGCTAGTAAGAATATCGCCAACAAGCGGTGTTGAATCAGCGTGAGGTCATCGATAGGTATGGAATCTATTGGCATGAATAACACGCCTAAGGGAATCGTAAAACAAATCAACAGCTTGACCAGAACGCCAACATTGAGTTTAGGCATGTACAAAGACCCTATGAATAAAATATCTTCAAATAGAGTAAGTTATCTGGATTTCTGGTACTTGGAGACGGGTTATAAAATCGAAAAGTTGTTTAAGGTTTCGGCAACTGTTTTGTTTTTGGTCAATCTTTTTTCTGGGCAATTCAACGTACTGATCGTTGAGAGCAAGCTTGTCGGTAGTTAGATTGGTTGAAATCTTGAAGGGAAGTGTCTCGAACTAGATAACAAAAAGGCGCGTTCTTCTCTAAATATAGAAAAATAACGCGCCTTTAAAACTGAATGAGTCAACTCAAACGGTTAAGCTTGGTCTGTGCTCTCAGCTGAATCAACAGCTTCAGTCTCAACGTCTTTACCAGCAATATGCGCGAAAGGGGTGCCTAGAACGGTTTTCTCACCATTCTGCATCGTTTCGTCAAACTTGATGGCATCTTTAGCAAATAGATTGATAACCGTTGAACCAAGTTTAAAGCGACCCATCTCTTCACCTTTTTTCAAGACGATTGCTTTATCACCTTGTGCAGGGTAGTCCCATTTGTAAACAGAGTTACCGCGAGGTGGTGTGATAGTGCCAGCCCATACTTGTTCTATACTGCCGACGATAGTTGCGCCAACCAGCACCTGTGCCATTGGGCCAAACTCTGTATCGAAGATACAAACTACACGCTCATTACGTGCGAATAGGTTTGGAACATTCTCTGCCGTTAGCGGGTTTACAGAGAAAAGGTCACCAGGAACGTAGATCATCTGGCGCAGTGTGCCATCGCATGGCATGTGAACACGGTGGTAATCACTTGGCGATAAGTAAAGTGTCGCGAATTCGCCGTCTTTGAACTCATCCGCTAGGCTTGAATCACCGCCCAATAGTTCGCGAGCTGAGTAGTTGTGGCCTTTAGCTTGAATAAGTTGGCCGTCAGTAATTGGGCCAAATTGGCTTACGCGTGCGTCAGCAGGGTGAACAATAACAGACTCACCTTCAGCAATAGGACGCATGCCTTCTTTCAATTCACGTACGAAGAATTCATTGAATGTTTTAAAGTGTTTTGGATCGCTATGCAGAGCTTCATCCATGTTTACTTTGTATTGCTTGATGAACCAGTTGATGATCGCTGTCGTTAAGCCACCCGCTTTAGCAGACGCCAGTTTACCGACTAGGCGAGTTAGCCCATGCTGTGGGATCCAGTACTGCAATCCAACTTTAATCTTATCCATTGTATTAATTTTCCAATGCTAATTGTTTTTCAATTAAATCTGTCGATGACGGTTTAGGGCGCGAGATGTTACTTAAATTCACGCCAATTGTCAGTAAATGCACATATTTGTTCACAAAAACGCGATTAGAGATCGGCTTTTTTGTTGCGTGAATACTGACGGTTATCTTTGTTACTCGCCATGCTTTCAATGATGCGGTGGTAGTTGTCGAAACGTAATCGACTGATCTTTCCGTTTTCTACCGCTTCGCGCAGGATGCAGCCTGGGTCATCAATGTGTTTACAGTCACGGAACTTACAACCGCCAAGGTAAGGCTTGAACTCGATAAAGGCTTCAGTGATTTCGTCAGCTTCTAGGTGCCATAGGCCGAATTCACGTACTCCTGGTGAATCAATCAGATCACCACCAGAAGGGAAGTGGTATAAACGAGCTGCCGTGGTTGTGTGCTGACCAAGACCTGAGTTCTCAGAGACTTCGCCTTCTTCAATGTCTAGCGTTGGCATTAATGCATTCACTAGGCTTGATTTACCCACACCCGATTGACCAACAAAGATGTTGATACGGTCTTTGAGTTCTGCTTCCAGCTCTTTGATGCCGTAGCCAGACTCTTTACTCACGAACATCACTTTATAGCCGATCTTCTCGTACTCTTTAAGTGTTTCACGGTATTCAGCAATCTGCTCATCAGTCAGTAGATCGACCTTGTTCAGTACAACAAGCGGCGCGATGTTCACCGTTTCTGAAGCAATTAGGTAACGGTCGATAATATTAAGTGATAGCTCTGGTAGCACAGCCGAAACGATAACCATTTGGTCGACGTTCGCAGCTACTGGCTTTAGGCCATCGTAGTAATCAGGGCGAGTCAGCATTGAAGTTCTCGGTTCAACCGCTTCCACAACGCCAGAAATACCGGCCATTGATTCTAAGCCTGCGCGCCAAGTCACTCGGTCACCAGAAACTAAAGTCTCGATACTACGGCGTAAGTTACAACGATGAACTTCGTTAGTTTCAAGATCTTCGATATCAGCATGTTGGCCAAAGCGCGTAATCACGAGTCCGCTTTTGGTTCCGCCAAGCATGTTCTCATCCCATTGGATAGAATCTTCTTTCTTGAGTCGCTTGTTCTGGTTGCTACGTACACGACGTACTTGACCTTTGGTTAACTTCTTTTTTTTAGCCACAATTTTTCACTTAACACATCTAACTTGATGATTGGGGACTCAAACAGGATGTTGCTGGTACCACGTGATTTCGATGGTCCTAAAGCTAGTTTGAGTATAGTTATTTGGGTATAGTACCTCTTTTACACATAAACAAATAGGCGACGCCTTATGTCCTTTAGCGATCAGAACCTTATTTGGGTTGATCTAGAGATGACAGGACTTGATCCTGAAACTCATAAAATCATTGAAATTGCTACTATCGTTACTGATAGTGAGCTTAACATCCTGGCTGAAGGACCTGTTTTGGCTATTCACCAACCTCAGAGTGAATTGGACAAGATGGACGAGTGGTGCACAACGACGCACACTGGCAGCGGCCTTGTGAAACGAATTCAAGAAAGCACGGTTTCAGAGCAAGATGCCATCCAACAAACCATTGAGTTTCTTGAAAAATGGGTACCAAAAGGTAAGTCACCAATTTGTGGCAACAGCATTGGTCAAGACCGCCGTTTCCTATACAAGCACATGCCAGAGTTAGAAGAGTACTTCCACTACCGCTATGTTGACGTAAGCACTCTGAAAGAGCTGACTCGTCGCTGGAAACCTGAAGTGTTAGATGGTTTTTCTAAGTCGGGAAGTCACCTTGCGTTAGACGATATTCGAGAGTCGATCGCCGAGCTGCAGTACTACCGAAAAACGATTATTAACATCTAGTCGAATAAAATGATCACGTTTATCTAACTTTTCAGGGACATAAGAGCCGTTTTTTTTGCAAATCTGTGTGCTTTTACAGCAGTTGAGTAAAAAGTTTCGTAATTTTGCATTAAGGACTTGCATCACAAAAAAATGCTCTTATAATTCGCAGCCCTGAACGGCGAAAGACGTTTTCAGATTGCGATACTAGCTCAGTTGGTAGAGCGCAACCTTGCCAAGGTTGAGGTCATCGGTTCGAACCCGATGTATCGCTCCAATTTGTAGGTTACGGCGAAAGCGGTAATCGAAAGGTGAAAGACCTTTTATAATGCGATACTAGCTCAGTTGGTAGAGCGCAACCTTGCCAAGGTTGAGGTCATCGGTTCGAACCCGATGTATCGCTCCACTTTTATTCGAACAAGAAGTAGTATTCTTAGAGCTTTGCTCAGAATGAAAATGGTTTAGTCTCATTGTCTTAAACAATGCATCCGGACGCGGGATGGAGCAGTTTGGTAGCTCGTCGGGCTCATAACCCGAAGGTCGTCGGTTCAAATCCGGCTCCCGCAACCACATTACAGTTAAGCGCCGTTTATTGTCCAAGGCAGTAAGAGCAGCGATTAACTAATGCGATACTAGCTCAGTTGGTAGAGCGCAACCTTGCCAAGGTTGAGGTCATCGGTTCGAACCCGATGTATCGCTCCAAATTAGTCTCCTAGAGACAAGATTCATTGACTTAAACAATGCATCCGGACGCGGGATGGAGCAGTTTGGTAGCTCGTCGGGCTCATAACCCGAAGGTCGTCGGTTCAAATCCGGCTCCCGCAACCACATTACAGTTAAGCGTTATCTGTTGCCCAAGGCAGTATGAGCAGCGAATAACTAATGCGATACTAGCTCAGTTGGTAGAGCGCAACCTTGCCAAGGTTGAGGTCATCGGTTCGAACCCGATGTATCGCTCCAAATTCAGTTCTTAGAAGTCATCTCCTAGAGAAAGTACTCAGAATGAAAATGGTCTAGTCTCATTGTCTTAAACAATGCATCCGGACGCGGGATGGAGCAGTTTGGTAGCTCGTCGGGCTCATAACCCGAAGGTCGTCGGTTCAAATCCGGCTCCCGCAACCACATTACAGTTAAGCGCTATCTGTTGCCCAAGGCAGTAAGAGCAGCGATTAACTAATGCGATACTAGCTCAGTTGGTAGAGCGCAACCTTGCCAAGGTTGAGGTCATCGGTTCGAACCCGATGTATCGCTCCAAATTCTATTCTTAGAAGCTGTCTCTTTGAGAAAGTGCTCAGAATGAAAATGGTTTAGTCTCATTGTCTTAAACGGTAATGATGCGAAAAGAGAAACATCCGGACGCGGGATGGAGCAGTTTGGTAGCTCGTCGGGCTCATAACCCGAAGGTCGTCGGTTCAAATCCGGCTCCCGCAACCACATTACAGTTAAGCGCTATCTGTTGCCCAAGGCAGTAAGAGCAGCGATTAACTAATGCGATACTAGCTCAGTTGGTAGAGCGCAACCTTGCCAAGGTTGAGGTCATCGGTTCGAACCCGATGTATCGCTCCAAATTCTATTCTTAGAGCTTTGCTCGGAATGAAAATGGTTTAGTCTCATTGTCTTAAACAATGCATCCGGACGCGGGATGGAGCAGTTTGGTAGCTCGTCGGGCTCATAACCCGAAGGTCGTCGGTTCAAATCCGGCTCCCGCAACCACATTACAGTTAAGCGCTATCTGTTGTCCAAGGCAGTAAGAGCAGCGAATAACTAATGCGATACTAGCTCAGTTGGTAGAGCGCAACCTTGCCAAGGTTGAGGTCATCGGTTCGAACCCGATGTATCGCTCCAAATTCTATCTCACGCTTTTTGCTGAAGATGAAAATGGTTTAGTCTCATTGTCTTAAACAATGCATCCGGACGCGGGATGGAGCAGTTTGGTAGCTCGTCGGGCTCATAACCCGAAGGTCGTCGGTTCAAATCCGGCTCCCGCAACCACATTACAGTTAGGCGCTATCTGTTGCCCAAGGCGGTAAGAGCAGCGAATAACTAATGCGATACTAGCTCAGTTGGTAGAGCGCAACCTTGCCAAGGTTGAGGTCATCGGTTCGAACCCGATGTATCGCTCCAAATTCTATCTCACGCTTTATGCTGAAGATGAAAATGGTTTAGTCTCATTGTCTTAAACAATGCATCCGGACGCGGGATGGAGCAGTTTGGTAGCTCGTCGGGCTCATAACCCGAAGGTCGTCGGTTCAAATCCGGCTCCCGCAACCACATTACAGTTAAGCGCTATCTGTTGTCCAAGGCAGTAAGAGCAGCGATTAACTAATGCGATACTAGCTCAGTTGGTAGAGCGCAACCTTGCCAAGGTTGAGGTCATCGGTTCGAACCCGATGTATCGCTCCAGCTTTCTTCTAAAAAGCTATTAAGACTCTTTAAACCACCGTGTTTTTCTTTAGATCACAGAGTTTAAAGACGACCTTAAGGGTCACGCTCTTTCTTTAATGCTGCGAAGCATAATCCCCCCAAAAAGCAAATAATCCTCCATCATGGTGGATATTTTTTTGTCTTAAATTTTTCTTAGCAACTGGAATGCTAGTAAACATCAGGTCTCTGAAGCAGATACTTGAGGTTTTTCACATCTATAAACAGACTTATCCACAAAATGTTAGGTGTGGATAACTTGGTTGATAAAGTTGTTTCAGGCTTAATTCTTTACCTATCCCTAAAAGATCTTTCTTGTTTTCAATATATTAGATGAATTGCAGCGATCGTAACTTGTTGTTTTTTATCAAGTTGGATGCCTATCTTGGATTTAATAAAAGATCGTTAACTTGTTGTTTTTTGATCTTAATCATTTATCGGTACTGTGTTTAACTTTGCGCGGGTGTCGGAAGTTTACGAGAGTTCTGAATTTTTTCCACATTGTTAGAATTGAGAACAAGGTCAAACATTGTTCTAAAATTATGTGCAACGAGTTGTCTTAAATGTTGGACTGTTAGTGGGGGCTCGCTTGCCATACATTGGTATATAAAGCGTTAAGCGTCTCTTGGTAGTCCTTTCTCTACTATACGTATCAGTCTGTGCTTTTTGGTGAGGATTTTGCTGTTATTTTTTTGTACACAGCTATTTTTCTGCGTAGAGCTATCTTCTTGCACACTGCTAGCGTTGGGTAACTGCTGTAGTTGTTTATTCAAAGCCCACTCAATATGCACATCCAACATATCGTTTTTTCCTTGATGAGATTCCAGCGTTTCAACAATGCGTTGTTGGAATGGTGCATTGCCCATCGCAACAAAGATATTGCGTAACCACTGGGTGTGGCCGATACGTCTTATTGCTGAGCCTTCCATTTTCTTTAGGAAGGTTGCTTCGTCCCAACTTGAAAGTGAAACCAGATCGGCTTCTTGGAAATCTTCTCTGCGGTGAAAGTCTGTTTGTTCTGTAAGTTCGGCATGACGATTCCACGGGCAAACTAACTGACAGTCATCACAACCATAAATACGGTTACCAATGGCATCTCTATATTCTTCAGGGATCACACCATCGTATTCAATGGTTAAGTATGAGATACATTTTCGAGCATCCACTACGCCATCAGCAATAATGGCACCCGTTGGGCAAGAAGTGATGCATGCGGTGCATTTGCCGCACTCATCGACACTGGGTTCATCCGTTGGAAGAGGGATGTTAACCAACAGCTCCCCTAGAAAGAACCAAGAGCCAGCGTCTTTATCAAGAATTAATGAGTGTTTACCTGTCCAACCCAACCCTGCTTTCTGAGCGAGCGGTCTTTCCAAAATAGGCGCTGAATCGACGAAAGGGCGTGAGTCTAAACCCTCGACCTCTTTTTCAATTCTTTGTCCCAGCTTTTTCAACTGGTTACGGAACAATTTGTGATAGTCGCGGCCTAAAGAATAACGGCTGATGTAGCCTTGAGTGGTATCGCTTAGGTTAGAGGCGAACTGAGCTTCTGGTGGTAGGTAGTTCATTCGAGCGCTGATCACTCGAATTGCACCTGGGTGAAGTTCATCAGGACGTGCACGCATCATCCCATGTCGAGCCATCCAATCCATTTCGCCGTGGTTGCCTGCATCTAGCCATGCTTGAAGAGGGGCTTCGTGTTCACTTAAATCAACATCGCAGATGCCAACTTTTTGAAAGCCTAGTTCTTTTCCCCAGATTTTAATTTTTTCAGCAAGATGGTCTAGATTCATGGCTTAATTCTTATTTTCTCTGTTTTACAATTAGAGATAAGGCTAATTAAAATTAGGTTCGGCAAAAATGGGGGCGGATCTTAACGGATCTTAGTGGTGTTGACCAGAACAGACGCGTTTTGAGCAGTATTTTTCATAGAACTTACACTTGAGTGCTTGTCTCCCAAAAGCATCACGGTTTACTATTCTTGTTCTTTTGATTTTTATATAGTCAACGATCGATTTTTAGAGAACGTATTCATGAGCACGAAACAATTTACTTTGAAAGATGAACAAGCAACGATTCAATTAGGAACGGAGCTTTCTAATCTTTGCTCACAGCAGACGACTATTTATCTGCATGGTGATCTTGGCGCAGGTAAAACGACCTTCAGTCGTGGCTTTGTAAAAGCACTTGGCCATCAAGGGAATGTAAAGAGCCCAACGTATACTCTAGTTGAACCTTATCAACTTGCCGATTGGCAGGTGTACCACTTTGACCTTTATCGCCTAGCCGATCCTGAAGAGTTAGAGTTCATGGGAATTCGTGACTACTTTACTCCGGATGCTATCTGTTTGGTTGAATGGCCTGAGAAAGGTTATGGGATGCTACCAGAAGCCGATTTGGATATTGATATTCGTTACCAAGACGATCACCGTATTGTTTCTTTAACCGCTAATAGTGAATACGGACAGCGCTTACTTAGTCAGTTGGAGTTATGTTGATTTCTAGACGCCTTATTTCAACAGTGGCCATGATGGCTGCTGTTTTTTCTATACTGTTTTCTTCACTTGTTTCTGCAAACTCACTGAAAAGTTTAAGGGTTTGGCCTTCTCCAGAGGAAACTCGTGTGGTTATCGACTTAAAATCAGAAGCGGACTTTAGCTATTTCACCCTGAGTAGCCCGAGTCGTTTAGTGGTTGATTTAAAAAATACCAGTCTTGCGACTAAGTTACCGGTCGTGGTGAAAGATAGTCCTGTTCTATCTAAAATTCGTAAGAGCTCACCGCCAGACAAAAACACTTATCGCTTGGTTTTTGAGTTAAAGAAGTCGTCTAAAGCTGATTTGTTCAAACTTAGCCCGACTCCGGGTGGTCAGTATGGACACCGTTTGGTGATCGACTTACCTCATGGTGCGGCAAGTAAAGCGACATCGACGCCGAGTAAGCCAACGGTAAGTAAGAATATTAATCAGGTTAAACGTCAGAAAGACATTTTGATCGTGATTGACCCTGGCCACGGCGGTGAAGATCCTGGCTCAATCGGTCCATCTCGTAAATATGAGAAGAATGCGACTCTGAGTATTTCTAAGAAGTTAGCAGCTCAATTGAATGCGATTCCGGGGATCAAAACTCGTATGACTCGTAATGCTGACTATTTTGTGAACCTAAATCGACGTGTCGCGATTGCGCGTGAAAACGAAGCTCATCTGTTTATTTCTATTCACGCCGATGCTTTTACGACCCCTCAACCAAGAGGTGGTTCGGTGTTTGTGTTGAACACTCGACGCGCAAATACCGAGATCTCTCGATGGATCGAGAACAAAGAGAAACAGTCTGAATTACTCGGTGGCAGCGGTGCGGCTTTTACAGGCAATATTGATGATAAGAACGTAAACCAAACCCTGCTTGATTTGCAGTTCAGCCACTCTCAAAAAGAGGGCTATAAACTTGCAACAACCATTCTGTCTGAGATGGGTAAGGTTGCGAAACTGCACAACAGCAAGCCGATTAACACCAGCTTAGCGGTATTACGTTCACCACAGATCCCATCGGTACTGGTAGAAACGGGCTTTATTTCAAACCCAACCGAAGAGAAGTTGCTTTTCCAACGTTCGCACCAAGACAAGCTGGCTCGTGCTGTGACTAAAGCGGTCGTTAAGTATTTGAAGGCTAACCCGCCTGAAGGGATTATCTTGTCTAATGCAACGTCATCAACGGGTAGCGTGAGCCAACATAAAGTGTCTCGTGGTGAGTCTTTGTCTGTGATTGCGAGCAAGTATAGTACGTCGACACAAACGTTGATGAAGTTCAACAATCTGAAATCGAGCAGCCTAGCAATTGGCCAAGTACTTAAGATTCCAGGCAGCACTTCAAGTTCATCATCAAGCAGTGCGGTTAAAACGAAAACCATAACTCACACGGTTAAGTCTGGAGAGTACCTAGGTAAGATCGCCAGCCGCTATAAAGTGTCGGTGGCTGATATTAAACGTGAGAACCGTTTGAAATCAGAGACGGTGAGAGTGGGTCAAAAGTTACGTATTACGGTTGAAGTGAAAGATATCCCTCTGCGCAAACATAAAGTTGCAAGAGGCGATTACCTTGGCAAGATTGCGTCGAAATATGGCGTGAGCGTCAACAGCATTCGCCAAGCGAATAAGCTACGATCTGACAGCCTGGCTATCGGCCAAGTGTTGATTATTCCTCACAAGTAGTCTTGGGAATACTAAACGGCTTCAGGTATATCAATGATAAAAAAGAAGAACTAGTGCAAACGTAGCAGCGTTTCCATCAATGGCAGTAAGGTAGCTATAAATATGACGATAAAAATACTGCCAGCTCGGTTAGCTAACCAAATCGCAGCGGGTGAGGTGGTAGAAAGACCCGCTTCTGTTGTAAAAGAGTTGGTTGAGAACAGTTTGGATTCAGGTGCGACACGTATCGATATTGATATCGAGAAAGGTGGCGCCAAGATGATCCGCGTTCGTGACAATGGTAAGGGCATCGTTAAAGATGAGCTTGCCTTGGCTCTGAGTCGTCATGCTACCTCCAAAATCCACACTC
Source organism: Vibrio sp. QJM3NY_35 (assembly GCF_057785915.1). Lineage (NCBI taxonomy): Bacteria > Pseudomonadati > Pseudomonadota > Gammaproteobacteria > Vibrionales > Vibrionaceae > Vibrio > Vibrio sp. QJM3NY_35. Next base: position 276,045 of record NZ_CM173507.1, read on the forward strand.
TTGATGACCTAGAGGCGATCGTCAGCCTCGGTTTCCGTGGTGAAGCGCTGGCGAGTATTAGCTCGGTTGCGCGCTTGACCATGACTTCACGCCCTGCCACTCAAGATCAAGCTTGGGCTGCACATAGTGAAGGTCGTGATATGCAGGTCAAACTGCAGCCAGCAGCGCATCCCATTGGCACCTCGGTTGAGGTGTTGGATCTGTTCTTCAATACGCCAGCACGCCGCAAGTTCTTACGCACCGAGAAAACCGAATTCACGCATATCGATGAACTGCTTAAACGCATCGCATTGAGCCGTTTCGATGTGACGATCAATCTGCGCCATAACGGTAAAATGATTCGTCAGTACCGCGCTGCCAAGACAGAAGTTCAAGCAGAAAAGCGCATCGCTGCGGTATGTGGCAATCCTTTTGTGCGCCATATGCTTAAGATCGAGCTTGAGCACCAAGGTCTAAAGCTTCATGGCTGGATCACCACACCTGAAGGGGCAAGACAGCAAAGCGACCTACAATACTGCTATGTGAATGGCCGTATGATGCGCGACAAACTGATTAATCACGCGATTCGTCAGAGCTATGAAACCAGCCTGCGCCCTGACCAATTCGCGACGTATGTGTTGTTCATCGAGCTAGACCCGCATCAAGTCGACGTGAATGTTCACCCTGCAAAACACGAAGTACGTTTTCATCAAGCGCGCCTTGTGCATGACTTTATTTACCAAGCATTGAGTGATGGTTTAGCACAGAGCAAGCAGATCGATGCTGCGCCAATCAATCAGTCGGCTTTTCATCAGCAAGATAGTACGAGCTCTGAAGTTGATGGTGTTGCGAGTTTCGCTGAGCCAGAAAGCGTAATGCCTAGCAGTTCGGATCAAACCCAAGTTTCGGATAGGGTGCGACACGCCATTGAGCAAACGCCTGCCTACCCAAGAAAAGCCGAATCAGAGCACGCTTTTGATAAGCCTCAACACAGCGTTAATGATGGTGGGCGACACTATGCTCCATCAACCAGCTCAAGTTCATCTGCTGGCCGAAGCTCGTCTGCTAGTGAAAGCAGTTTTACCGGTTCCCCTCGCCAAGAGTGGATAGAGTCTCGACCTGAACCTAAAAAAGAGAAAGAGCCATACCAACATCATGGTGAACCTGCGCCCTCTAAGCGAGAAGTGAAAGCCTACAAAGAGCTTCTGAAAACGCCTGATTTTGATGATCAAGTTGTACAGCCTTCATCTTCTCAAGCGCATGTGGCGCCAGTAGAAACCAGAGATAACATAGAAAATATAGAAGCTAAGCCTGCTCAACAGAATCCCGTTAACTTGAAGCCAAGAGCACCTGTAACGGACTTGGGTAAAGCGGTCTCGATTGTGGAACGTCAATATCTGGTGATGGGCAATAAGAACGGCAGTGTGTTGGTTTCTTTGGCTAAGGCTGAGTTATTGCGTGTTGTTGGTCAGCTTGATACTCGAGGTGGTGCGTTAAAAAGCCAGCCACTATTGGTGCCCTTATCGATTAAGCTGGGCAGTGAACTTGTCGAAGTTGCTAAGGCGCTGAGCCAAACTTTGGCGTTACTGGGGATTGAGCTTAAGGCGCGAAACAGCGAGGCGGTAATGGTGATGGGCGTGCCTTCTCCTTTAAGGCAGCAAAACTTACAAATTTTGATCCCAGATCTGTTATCTTACGCGGCTTCATTAAACGCTCAGATTGTTGATAATCACTCGGCTAATGTTTCCAGCGATCTGTTGCCATCATTGGTTAACTGGATCGGGATTCAAACGGCACAAGTAAAAAGCGACTACACTTTATCTGAAGCGGTTCAACTAGTTGGGGAACTTGAACAACTTTGGCATGGTCTACTTCCATTAGATGATCCAGAGTTTGTTAACCCTATCGACTTTTCAGCGACTATAGCCGCGTTTACGGTTTAATTTTTTCGCGACGACATTTGTCTTTTTAGCTGTATACGTCGCGACACAAAGCCCTTTGCTAAAAAGCGCTAAAACAGAGAAGCAAATACAAAATATCATGACTGAAAAATTACCTTTAGCGTTGTTTTTAATGGGCCCAACGGCATCAGGGAAAACAGATTTAGCTATCCGCTTACGTCAGAAATACCCTGTAGAGATCATCAGTGTCGATTCGGCATTGATCTACAAAGACATGGATATTGGTACCGCTAAACCGGATGCGGAAGAGCTTGCGCTCGCGCCTCATCGCTTGATTGATATTTTGGATCCAAGCGAAGCGTATTCTGCGGCAGATTTTCGTCGTGATGCGATCAATGAAATGAATAAGATTGTAGCGGAAGGCAAAATCCCGTTACTTGTTGGTGGCACAATGCTGTACTACAAAGCATTGTTGGAAGGTTTATCGCCATTACCAGCAGCGGATCAAGAGATTCGTAAGCAGATTGAAGCGGAATCTATCGAACAAGGTTGGCAGGCATTGCACGATCAATTAAGAGAGATAGATCCCGTATCCGCTGAAAGAATACACCCAAATGATCCACAAAGGCTTTCAAGGGCATTGGAAGTTTACCGAATTTCGGGTAAAACATTAACAGAGCTAACTCAAACGAAAGGCGATAGCCTGCCATTTCGTGTAAAACAATTTGCAATAGCTCCCAAGGAAAGGACTGAACTCCATCGCCGCATTGAACTGCGTTTCGAGAAGATGATAGAAGCGGGATTTGAAGAGGAAATGAAGGCGTTGTACGCCAGGGAAGATCTTCACCCTGAACTGCCATCGATCCGATGCGTTGGTTATAGGCAGATGTGGGATTATTTAGACGGTAATTGTGATTTAGACGAAGCGGTTTTCCGTGGTGTCTGTGCAACCCGTCAGTTGGCCAAGCGACAAATCACCTGGTTGCGCAGTTGGGATGATTTAACTTGGTTAGATAGCGAAAACATTGATCAAGCGTTAGAAACTCTTTCAGATGCAATAGCATCTGATTAGTATTGCTGTGTATAATGTGATCGCTTTTGCGTGAATATACTCTGGAAAGGATCCGTTATTGAGGCTTTTAAAAAATCACAGCCTTTCAATAACAACGGAGTTTTTTTATTCATTTAGCTCAGATGCAAAGGCCGCACCTTTTTGTGCACCACTAGCTAAATAATTACAACAAAATACAAATAAGGAAAATAAAATGGCTAAGGGGCAATCGCTACAAGACCCATTCCTAAATGCACTCCGTCGTGAGCGCATTCCAGTCTCTATCTATCTTGTTAACGGCATTAAGCTGCAAGGTCAGATCGAGTCTTTCGATCAATTCGTGATCTTATTGAAGAACACTGTAAACCAAATGGTCTACAAGCATGCGATTTCTACTGTGGTACCTGCTCGCGCAGTGAGTCACCACAGCGGCGAGCAACGCACGCCATCTGATCGTCCAGAGAAGACTGAAGATTAATCGTTCAATTGATACAGCCTGCGCTGTAATAAGGAGTTGGTTGCTTGTTTGACCGTTATGAATCCGGCGAGCGAGCCGTACTTGTTCATATCAACTTCACGCAAGAGGGAGAATGGGAAGATCTAAGCGAATGTGAAATGCTGGTCTCCTCAGCGGGGGTAGAAACGCTACAAGTGATTACTGGTAGCCGACAATCCCCACTCCCTAAATACTACGTTGGAGAAGGTAAAGCCCTAGAAATCGCACAAGCTGTTCAGCTAACCGGTGCTGAAATTGTGATTTTTAACCACTCCCTCTCTCCTGCCCAAGAGCGAAACCTCGAGCAATTGTGTAAATGTCGTGTGATTGATCGCACGGGTTTGATCTTAGATATCTTTGCACAACGTGCGCGAACTCATGAAGGTAAGCTACAAGTTGAGCTCGCTCAGCTTCGTCATATCTCTACTCGATTGATTCGTGGTTGGACTCACCTTGAAAGGCAGAAAGGTGGTATTGGTCTTCGTGGTCCAGGTGAAACTCAGCTGGAAACCGATCGACGTTTGTTGCGTGACCGTATAAAGGCAATACTACGTCGTTTAGCGAAAGTTGCTAAACAGCGTGAACAAGGACGACGTGCTCGTAATCGAGCTGAAATCCCAACAATTTCTTTGGTTGGTTATACCAACGCAGGGAAATCAACACTTTTCAATCGCATCACAAGTGCTGGTGTTTATGCGGCAGACCAACTGTTTGCAACTCTAGACCCAACACTACGTAAGATTGATTTGGCAGATGTCGGGCCTGCAATTCTCGCAGATACCGTAGGTTTTATCCGTCATCTACCACACGACTTGGTCGCTGCGTTCAAGGCAACATTACAAGAGACGCAGGAAGCTGACATTTTGTTACATGTTGTTGATGCCAGTGATGACCGTTTTCGTGAGAATATTCAGGCGGTTCATGAAGTATTAGAAGAAATTGATGCTCATGAAGTGCCAACCCTTGTAGTCATGAACAAAATTGACTGCATGGAAGACCAAAAACCTCGAATTGAAAGAGACGAAGAGGGCGCACCTCGCGCTGTTTGGGTTTCTGCAATGGAAGGAGAAGGTATTGAACTGCTGTTTGAAGCTTTAACTGAGCGTTTAGCTAGCCAGATGGTTCAATTCCGGTTGTGTATTCCACATCAACATCAGGGCCGTATTCGCAGCTTATTCTTCGAGATGAAATGTATTCAACAGGAAGAGTATGATGAAAATGGTAACTTGTTGATAGATATCCGAATGCAACAAATAGATTGGTCTAAACTTGAAAAAAGAGAAGGGGCGCTCTTAGGTGACTTTATCGTTACCAAAGAGACTGCTACAGTATAACGTCATATCAAATGATGGAGCTTTCTAATGGCGTGGAATGAGCCTGGAAATAACAACAACGGCGATAATAACGGCCGCGATAATGACCCTTGGGGTAATAAAAATAATCGCGGCGGCCGAGATCAAGGACCGCCAGATCTAGACGAAGTGTTTAGTAAACTAAGTCAAAAGTTAGGTGGCAAGTTTGGTAAAAAGGGTGGCAACGGTAACGGGCCATCTATTGGTGGTGGCGGTGCAATTGGCTTTGGTGTCATTGCCGTTATTGCTATTGCTATCTGGTTCTTCGCTGGTTTCTACACCGTTGGCGAAGCAGAAAGAGCAGTAGTCCTTCGACTGGGTCAGTTCGACCGTATCGAAGAACCTGGTCTTAACTGGCACCCACGCTTCATCGATGAAATCAAAGATGAGCAACTAGTAAACGTTCAAGCGATTCGTTCTCTACGTGCTGCTGGCACGATGCTGACGAAAGATGAAAACGTTGTGACCGTTGAAATGGGTGTTCAATACCGTGTTTCTGACCCATACAAGTACTTGTATCGTGTAACGAATGCAGACGACAGTTTACGCCAAGCAACCGATTCTGCCCTTCGTGCGGTAATTGGTGATTCACTAATGGATAGTATCCTGACAAGTGGTCGTCAGCAGATTCGTCAAAGCACTCAAGAAACGTTGAACCGTATTATTGATAGCTACGACATGGGTATTCTGATTGTTGACGTGAACTTCCAGTCAGCACGTCCACCTGAGCAAGTAAAAGATGCATTTGATGATGCTATCGCGGCTCGTGAGGATGAAGAGCGTTTTGAGCGTGAAGCTGAAGCTTACCGAAATGACATTCTTCCAAAAGCAACAGGTCGAGCTGAGCGTTTGAAGAAAGAAGCGGTAGGTTACTCAGAGCGCACAGTTAATGGTGCTCTAGGTCAAGTAGCTCAGTTCGAGAAACTGCTACCTGAATACAAAGCTGCTCCTGAAGTAACACGTAACCGTATGTATCTAGATACAATGGAAAAAGTGTACTCAAGCACATCGAAAGTCCTGATTGATTCTGAATCAAGCGGTAACTTGCTATACCTACCAATTGATAAGCTAGGCGCACAAGGTGGTTCTCAGTCGGGCACTCGCCCTGCAAAAGCATCATCGACTTACGACCAAATTGAGTTAGAAACTCAAGCGGATCCTAAGCCTAGCACTCAAACTCGTTCAGACAGTTCACGCCAAGGGAGATACTAATAATGCGTAAATTAATGATCCCTGTATTAGTTGTGACGATTGCCCTTCTATTGATGTCACTATTTGTGATTCAAGAAGGCGAGCGTGGCATGGTAATTCGTTTTGGTCGAGTTCTCGATGACAACGGCGTATCACGAATCTATGAACCAGGCCTGCACTTTAAACTGCCTATGTTTGATCGCGTAAAAGTACTTGATGCTCGTATTCAAACGATGGATGGCCGTTCTGACCGTTTCGTAACATCAGAGAAAAAAGACGTTCTAATTGATACTTACGCAAAATGGCGTATTGCTGATTTTGGACGTTTCTATCTGAGTACCGGTGGCGGTAATATCATGACGGCAGAAGCACTTCTTGAGCGTAAAGTGACAGATGTTCTTCGTTCTGAAATTGGTTCTCGTGAAATTAAGCAGATTGTGTCAGGCCCTCGTAATAAGGACATCCTGCCAGACTCTGCTGATAGCGAAGTCGTCACAACGGTAGCGGCTGCAGAAGCACTAGAAGTTGATGGCGAACGCGATAAGATCATGGAAAACGTTTTGTCTGGAACGGCAGAAAGTGCGATGGCTGATTTAGGTGTTGAAGTTGTTGATTTCCGTATGAAGAAGATTAACCTTCCTGACGAAATCAGTGAATCTATCTACCGCCGTATGCGTGCAGAACGTGAATCGGTTGCTCGTAGACACCGTTCTCAAGGTCGTGAGAAAGCGGAAGTTATCCGTGCTCAAGCTGAGCTAGAAGTGGCAACAGTTCTTGCTGAAGCTGACCGTACAGCTCGAATCACTCGTGGTGATGCAGATGCAGAAGCAGCGAAGATCTACTCTGATGCGTTCAGCAAAGATCCTGAGTTCTACGGCTTCATGCGTTCATTGCAAGCTTATGAGACATCATTTAGCGATAAGAGCGACATTCTAGTACTGGATCCGAAGACTGACTTCTTCCAATACATGAATCAAGCAAGCGGCGCTCCAGCAAAATAAGCTGATGCGTTAGCGAATGCTTAGCTCAATAAGCAAAATACGTTAAAACTTAAAAGGCTCCCATTGTGGGAGCCTTTTTGTTTTCTATGCGTTGAATACTGACCATTGAATCTTCGAGGGAGATTGAGTAACAGCTCTGTGCTTTGGAAAACCTAACGGTAGGTCATGAAAGCGATAACCGCTCCAGCCACCACAAGACAGCCTCCAATGCGGCGCAGTTGCGTGTCTGGCTGCTCGCTCAGTTGTGCGACCATGTTTCTCCAGCCATTGGGTGCAATTAAGGGACCGAGCCCTTCCACAATAAGTACGAGCCCAATAGCGAGCCAAATTGATTGAGACATGGTTCTGCCTTTTGTCTGTAAAAAAGTAATGATATCAGTATCTTTACACATCTGCCCCCAGTTATGGCTGGTTTATTTTTGTACAGCGTTAACGTTTATGAACAAAAAGTGACTGCAAGAAGTGTGATTCAGTGCTAGAATCCATTTTTAATTAGCAACAGAAATTGGAAAGATGGGAAATAACGTAGTCGTTCTAGGCACCCAATGGGGTGATGAAGGTAAAGGTAAAATCGTTGACCTTTTAACTGAAGATGCAAAATACGTGGTTCGCTACCAAGGCGGTCACAATGCAGGTCACACACTTGTAATTGACGGTGAAAAAACCGTTCTTCACTTAATTCCATCAGGCATCCTACGTAATAACGTTAAATGTGTTATTGGTAACGGTGTAGTATTATCGCCTGACGCACTTCTTAAAGAAATGAAGCCTCTTGAAGATCGCGGTATTCCAGTACGTGAACGTCTTTTCATCTCTGAAGCTTGTCCTCTAATTCTTCCGTACCACATTGCAATCGACAACGCGCGTGAAATCGCTCGTGGCGCTAAAGCTATCGGTACAACGGGTCGTGGTATCGGTCCTGCTTACGAAGATAAAGTTGCTCGTCGCGGTCTACGCGTTGGCGACCTTTTCGATAAAGAAGCATTTGCTGAGAAGCTAAAAGAAGTTATGGAATTCCACAACTTCCAACTAGAGCACTTCTACAAAGCTGAAACAGTAAGCTACGAAGAAGTTCTTGAGCAAGCGATGAGCTACGCAGATATGTTAACTGCGATGGTTATCGACGTAACTGACGAACTAGACGCAGCACGTAAGCGCGGCGACAAGATCATGTTCGAAGGTGCTCAAGGTACGCTACTAGATATTGACCACGGTACTTACCCATACGTAACGTCTTCTAACACGACTGCTGGTGGTGTTGCTGCAGGTTCTGGTTTCGGTCCTCGTCACATCGGTTACATCCTTGGTATTACTAAGGCTTACTGTACTCGTGTTGGTTCAGGTCCATTCCCAACTGAGCTATACGATGGCCTTGAGAAGCAAGACCCAGTTGGTAAACACCTAGGCGATGTTGGTCACGAGTTTGGCGCAACAACTGGTCGTCTACGTCGTACTGGCTGGTTCGATGCTGTTGCTATGCGTCGTGCAATCCAAATCAACTCTCTATCTGGTATGTGTCTAACTAAACTAGACGTTCTAGATGGCCTAGAAGAACTAAAAATCTGTACTGGTTACAAGATGAAAGATGGTTCTATCCTAGAAGTTTCTCCAATGGCTGCTGAGTCATTCGAAGAAGCGACGCCAATCTACGAAACAATGCCTGGTTGGTCTGAAAACACATTTGGTGCTAAATCTATCGACGCGCTTCCACAAGCTGCTCTAGATTACATCAAGCGTATCGAAGACCTAACTGGCGTTCCAATTGATATCGTATCAACTGGCCCAGATCGTAACGAAACTATCATCAAGGTTCACCCATACGGCGCATAATGCCTGTTGAGTGATTACCACAGCACAAACCGTGCTTTGGTAACTAAAGTGCTTTGATAACAAAATAGTTTTCTAAAAGCCGACTTTATTAAGTCGGCTTTTTAATACCTGCAATTTAGAGTCTAAGCTTTGGGTGATGATCTTTTGAACCCCATCTGGCAAAATATTGCCCATTAGCGGCAAGTTTTGTCTAAAGCCGCCGGGGTTATTGCCGATACAGATATCATGGAAAGTGAAGTTCACCCTGTTTTGTGCGTGTAGAAATCCTCTGCATCCCTTAATAGATAACTTTAGCGACAGGTAATAGAGTGCAGGTATGAAGCTACGAATTGTGGCAGCTTCATTAATAATGGCGCTGAGCTCACCCTTGAGTCATGCAAATTTGGCTGATGTGGGAGAGCCCGTTCCAATATATACAGAAGCTGAACTGATTAATTTAATCGAAAATAATCAACATCTAGAGCGAGTGAAAGCTGATAAGTGCCAGTTAGTTGAAGATATCGTTGCTCGTGCGACGCGTATTAGCTTGCCTTCTTATGAGTTTTTATACGGTGATATGTTGGCTTGGGGTGTGTGTGTTCCACAAGATGTAGAGCTTGGCCTTTACTATATGGAAAACGCGGCACATCAAGGTTTACCCGCTGCATTAGAGCAGTTAGGTCGTTATTACTCTCGCGGTACTTTGGTACAACAAGATCAAGAGCGTGCGATTCCGTATCTACGTGAAGCGGCCTCTATGGGTAACTTAAGTGCGAGCATTCACTTAGCGGAACTCTTGTTACGTGACTACGGTAGTCCATTGGATTATGAAGATGCTTACCGTTGGTTGTATAACTCGGTAACCGCAGACCAAAGACAACACAGACGTATCACTGTGCTTCGTAGCGGTCTGGAACAGAGAATGCCAGACAATATTATTGCTCGAGCAAAGCGTCGAGACGTGTTCTGGTAAGACAGATTATTGAATGAGCAATGATGATTAATGACTGCACTCGTTAATCATCTAAAAAACTCGTATTAAAAAGGCCTCGCTGAGATTCATCAGCGAGGCCTTTTTTGATCTGAACGGAAAACCGTTTATCTAATTCGGTAGCGTTATTGAACCACCTCACCAGACTCAATTACTGTTTCACGAACAACCTTGGTGAAATCGAGTGCTTCTTGGCGGATCTTATCTTCGTCTACCGTTAGCATGTCGCGATCTTGCATGATGATCTTGCCATCAACGATGGAGTGACGAACATTGCCTGAGTTAGCTGAGTACACCAGTGCTGAGTATGGGTTGTAGACCGGAACCATATTTGGCGCCTTAGTATCGATCACTATGATGTCAGCCAGTTTGCCTGCTTCAAGAGAGCCGATCTTATCTTCCATGTGTAGCGCTTTTGCTGCGCCCATTGTTGCCATGTCGATCACTTTGATCGGCGGCATTGCTGCACGATCTTTGTTAACTAGCTTGTGAACCTTAGCGACTTGGTTGAATTCATCAATGGTGCTCAGTGTGTTACCAGACATTGGGCCATCAGTACCTAAACCGATACGCACGTTCTCGTCATACATCTTAAGGGCAGGTGATACACCTTTTGCTGACTTGATGTTAGCACTCATGTTATGAGCTACACCCATATCCGATTTCTTCACCAGTTCGATATCATGATCGTCAACGAGGATCATGTGTGCACCCACCAAGTTCTTGTTGAGTGCGCCAATGCTGTCCATGTATTGAACCGGGGATAACCCATCAGAACGCTCTGCGATTTTCTCTTCTTCACGGTGTGATTCTGCAAGGTGAATCATTACTGGAACATCTAACTCTAGGGAGAGCTTCGATATTTTTTGAAGGATCTCTGTGGTGTTGGTGTAAGGCGCATGCGGTGCAAACGCAGGTGTGATTCGCGGGTGATCTTTGTATTCTTCAATGAAGTTCAACGCGTACTCAATGCCTTCTTCGGCGTTCGCCGCATCGGCTACAGGGAACTTAATCACGGTTTCACCTAGGATGGCACGCATACCGATCTTATCGACGGTTTTTGCGACTTCATCTTCGAAGTAGTACATGTCGGCGTAAGTCGTAACACCGCCTTTCACCATTTCAACGTTACCTAGGTTCGCACCAATGCGTACCATGTCTCGCGATACTAGCTTCTTCTCTAGCGGGAAGATGTAGCGGTGCAGGCGATCTGGCACATCATCGGCCAGTGAACGGAAAACAGTCATTGATACGTGAGTATGAGTATTGATGAGACCTGGCATCACGATATCGCCATCAACGTCTAACACTTGCTTGGCTTGGTACTGCTTCTCTAGTGAAGCATCTCCAACCGCAATGATTTTGTTGTCTTTGACCACAACAGTACCGCTTTCATAAACCCTTTTGTCTTGGTTCATGGTGAGAACCATCGCATCGGTAATCATCAGGTCCGCTTTTTCCATTGCCGAACTTGCGAATGGGAACAGCGCTAGGCTCGCCATAGCTGAAGCCAATAAAGTGCGTTTTAGTTTCATATCATACTCAGAACAGGAGTTGGTAAAGTGCGTGGATAATAGTGTATTTCATTCATGACGCAAACGTTTGTTTTATCGTTTGCTTGAAATTTTGATGATAGTCCACGTCTATGAAGCGATGTTTCACAAAGTGAAGATATGTATTAATCTGAGGTTATTTGAGTGTTTTCTAAAGCATATCTGTAGCTTACCCCTAGCATCAGATATACTAGGGGTATATACCTTCCTTGCTTAAGCAGGCCCGCCTATGTCAAAAAACACACCAACGTCAGAAAACACGACAGCGACAACCACTGTTGATCCTTTTGCCGACCGAGAGTCGAAAAATTACGATAACCCAGTACCAAGCCGAGAGTTCATTATTTCGTTTCTAACAGACGCGAATATTCCGATGAACCGCAACGATCTATTCGAAGCTTTGGGTCTTGCTGGAGAGGAACAATATGAAGGGCTGCGTCGTCGTTTGCGTGCAATGGAGCGTGATGGACAGCTTATCTTTACTCGTCGTCAGTGCTACGCATTGCCTGAGAAGATGGAACTGATCAAAGGCTATGTGATTGGTCATAAAGACGGTCATGGTTGGGTTCGCCCAGACGGCAGTGTGGGTAAAGACAACGATATCGTTCTGCCGCATCATCAGATGAAAACCATCATGCACGGTGATTACGTATTGGTTCAGCCTACTGACAACAGTAAGCGTGGCCGTCGTGAAGGTCGCTTGGTTCGTGTGCTTGAAGAGCGTAAAACGCCACTTGTTGGTCGCTTCTTCCTAGAGTACGGCCATTCTTACGTTGTTGCTGATGATTCGCGTATTAGTCACGACATCCAGATCCCTACTGAGCATAAAGGCGGTGCTCGAATGGGTAATGTGGTTGTGATTGAAATTACGGATCGCGGTGGTCGTTCTCGTAACATGATGGGGAAAGTAACCGAAGTTCTTGGTGAAAACATGGCGCCGGGTATGGAAACGCAGATTGCGATCCGTACTCACCAGATCCCACAAGAGTGGCCTGAAGCGGTAGATAAGCAAATCGAAAACCTAGGTGAGCATGTTCCTGAAGAAGCAAAAGAAGGACGTGTAGACCTGCGTAAACTGCCATTGGTTACCATTGATGGTGAAGATGCGCGAGACTTCGATGATGCGGTTTACTGTGAAGCGAAGAAAGGCGGCGGCTGGCGTCTATGGGTAGCGATTGCTGACGTAAGTTACTACGTTCGCCCAGATACGGCGCTAGACAAAGAAGCGATTAACCGTGGTAACTCGGTATACTTCCCGTCACAAGTTGTACCAATGCTGCCTGAAGTGCTTTCAAATGGTTTGTGTTCATTGAACCCTCAAGTAGACCGTTTATGTATGGTGTGTGAGATGACTATCTCAGACAAAGGCAAACTGTCGGGTTACAAGCACTACGAAGCAGTAATGAACTCTCATGCTCGTCTTACTTACAACAAAGTAGGCGCGATCTTAGATGGCAATGAAGAGCTTCGTGAGCGTTACGAGCCAGAAGTACCGCATCTTGAAGAACTGCACAAGATGTACAAAGTGCTTAAGAAAACACGTGATGAGCGTGGCGCGATTGAGTTTGAAACGGTAGAAACCAAATTTATCTTCAATGCGGATCGTAAGATCGACCGTATTGAGCCGGTAATTCGTAACGACGCACACAAGATCATCGAAGAGTGTATGATTCTTGCGAATATCGCATCGGCATCTTACGTAGAAAAAGCGAAAGAGCCTGCTCTGTACCGTGTTCACGAAACTCCGGGCGAAGAGCGCTTAATGGGCTTCAAGAGCTTCTTAAGTGAATTAGGTTTAACACTGGAAGGTGGTCTGTCGCCATCACCAGTCGACTATGCACAATTGATGCAACAGATTAACGAGCGTGAAGACCGTGAGTTAATCCAAACCATGCTACTTCGTTCAATGAAGCAAGCAGTCTACAACGCGGATAACGCGGGTCACTTTGGCTTAGCCCTTAAACGCTATGCTCACTTTACCTCGCCGATTCGTCGTTACCCTGACTTGCTATTGCACCGTGCGATTAAGTACCTTATTGCGAAAGAAGGTGGTCGTAACAGCGAACGTTGGACGCCAACCGGTGGTTACCACTACACTTTCGATGATATGGACTTCTACGGCGAGCAGTGTTCAATGACTGAGCGTCGGGCTGATGACGCAACGCGTGAAGTAAACGACTGGTTGAAGTGTGAATACATGCAAGACCATGTTGGCGAAGTGATGGATGGCGTGATTGCCAACGTGACTGGTTTTGGCTTCTTTGTGCGTCTAACTGAGCTGCACATTGATGGCTTGGTACATATCTCAGCGCTAGCAAATGATTACTACCAATTTGATGCTGTTGGCCAGCGTCTAGTGGGTGAAAGCTCTGGTAATATTTACCGCTTGGGTGATTCGGTTAAAGTGAAGGTTTCTGCGGTTAACTTAGAGACTCGCCAAATCGACTTTGACTTAGAAGACACCGATCGTCAGCCGCGAGGTAAAGGTAAAACAGCCAAGAAGCGTGCAGCAGAAGCGATGAAAAAGGCGAAAAGCAAGAAGCGCTCAGCAGTGAAGAGTAATAAGCCGGGCGTATCAGCGAAGCCTATGGTTGAGCCAACTAAGCGACCTGATGGAAGCAGCGAAGGCCCAGCTAAGAAGAAAAAATCATCGAACAAAACCGGCGCTGCTAAAGCTCGCGCTAAGAAAAAGCGTGCTGCAAGCCGTAAGCCAAAGGCTGATAAGTCTTAAGACTGATAAATTTTAAGGTTAATAAGGCGCTCTGCTAATCAGGTTTAGCGCCTAACTGATTTAATTTAACGCGAGAGTATCAGGCGCAAGACGCATACTCTCGAAATGAACAACACAGAGAGGGATGCATCGGCATTGATGTCATTCATCTCTGAGCAATAAGAGTAACTTGAGACAATGAGTAACGAATTTATTTACGGTATTCACGCGGTGAAAGCCGTACTAGAAAAAGATCCAGCACGTTTTATCGAAGCGTATGTATTGAAAGGTCGCCAAGACGAGCGTCTTCTTCCATTACTGAACCAACTACAACAGTTTGGTGTGTCGATTCAACAGATGGGTCGTAAGCCGCTGGATGAAAAAGCACAAGGTGCGAATCACCAAGGTCTTATTGCTAAGGTGAAGCCTGCTAAGCAGCTTAATGAAACTCACCTAGACGAAATCCTAGCACAGCACGAACAGCCTTTGCTGTTGGTTCTAGATGGCGTAACAGACCCTCATAACCTAGGCGCTTGTCTACGTAATGCGGATGCCGCAGGTGTCGCTGCTGTGATCGTACCGAAAGATCGCTCTTCGCCGCTAACCGCAACGGTAAGTAAGGTTGCGTGTGGCGCAGCTGAAACGGTTCCTCTCGTGCGCGTAACCAACCTAGCTCGCACAATGCGAGCACTGCAAGAGCAGGGCGTATGGTTTGTGGGTACGGCAGGTGAAGCTACGCATGATATCTATCAAGCGAAGTTAACAGGCCCTCTTGCGGTTGTTATGGGGGCAGAAGGTGACGGTATGCGTCGTCTAACGCGTGAAACCTGTGATGATCTAATTAAGATCCCAATGGCAGGTAGCGTATCGAGCCTAAATGTTTCGGTAGCATCAGGCATCTGTCTGTTTGAAGCGGTACGTCAGCGTTTAGCTCAGTAATAGATTGAAAATATTCAAATATTAAACGCTCATTACTTAGGTGATGGGCGTTTGTTTTATCGGCACAAATAGGGTGGAAATTGCGATTACTGGATGGCTAGATGGCGAAAGAAAAACTGTTTCATTATTCGCCAAATATCACTTGCCAATA
Source organism: Vibrio sp. QJM3NY_35 (assembly GCF_057785915.1). NCBI lineage: Bacteria > Pseudomonadati > Pseudomonadota > Gammaproteobacteria > Vibrionales > Vibrionaceae > Vibrio > Vibrio sp. QJM3NY_35. The sequence goes on from NZ_CM173507.1 coordinate 291,169, forward strand.
CAGGGTTCTTTCTATAATATTTGCCGTCCTTAAAACTCGGTCATTTATCTTTAGTTCCTTGCTTCCTCTGGACGACCGGGCCACTCGTGGAAGCTAATAATCCGTAAGGAGCAACCAAATGCGTCATTACGAAATCGTATTCATGGTTCACCCTGATCAAAGCGAGCAAGTTGCTGGCATGATCGAGCGTTACACTGGTTCTATCACTGAAGCTGGCGGTACTATCCACCGTCTAGAAGACTGGGGTCGTCGTCAAATGGCTTACCCAATCAACAAGCTTCACAAAGCTCACTACGTTCTTATGAACGTTGAAGCTGGTCAAGAAGTGATTGACGAGCTAGAAACTGCTTTCCGTTTCAACGATGCAGTTCTACGTAACATGATCATGCGCACTAAAGGCGCTGTGACTGAGCAATCTATTATGCTTAAGCAAAAAGAAGAGCGTGCAGAGCGTGCTCCTCGTCGCGAAGAGCGTACAGAAGCTAAACCAGAAGCAGCTGCTGAGTAATTCTTTTTTGGCTTAACGCCTTAAAAAATTCTCAACTTGTTTTAGGTCATTGATAGTTATTTCGATAATTGTGAAAGACCGCTTTACTAAATTTAAGATCAGGAGATAGCCCATGGCTCGTTTCTTCCGTCGTCGTAAATTCTGCCGTTTCACTGCAGAAGGCGTACAAGAGATTGACTACAAAGACGTAGCAACTCTTAAAAACTACATCACTGAAGCTGGTAAAATCGTACCTAGCCGTATCACTGGTACAAGCGCTAAGTACCAGCGTCAACTAGCTCGCGCTATCAAGCGTTCTCGTTACCTAGCTCTACTACCGTACACTGACAAGCATCAGTAATCGGTAATAGTTAATAATAGTTTAAGAGGACTAAGATAATGCAAGTTATTCTACTTGATAAGATCGGTAACCTAGGTGGCCTTGGCGACCAAGTAAACGTTAAATCTGGTTACGCTCGTAACTTCCTTATCCCACAGGGTAAAGCAGTTATGGCAACTAAAGACAACGTTGCTATGTTCGAAACTCGTCGTGCTGAACTAGAAGCTAAAGTTGCTGAGCAACTAGCTGCTGCTGAAGCTCGTGCAGAGAGCGTTAACACTCTAGAAGGCGTTACAATCGCTTCTAAAGCTGGTGACGAAGGTAAACTATTCGGTTCTATCGGTACTCGTGACATCGCTGACGCTATTACAGCGGCAGGTGTTGCAGTAGCTAAGAGCGAAGTACGCCTACCTGAAGGCGCTCTACGTAACATCGGCGAATTCGAAGTAAGCATCCAACTTCACTCTGAAGTTTTTGCTACTGCGAAAATCGCTATCGTTGCAGCTGAGTAATTTCAGTACCAAGACGAATTCTTTCTTTTGAAAGTTTTAAACACCAGCTTCGGCTGGTGTTTTTTTATGTCTGGAATATAGGGAAGTATAAGGAAGGGCTACAGTAGGTAAAAAGCTTACAGTGATCCATAAGCTGTTATTGCTGAACAAGCCGTTCTCAGGGTTAGAGGTGGCCTAAGATTAGAATTGGAAGAGCAAGTTGATCGATAGAACAGAGTCTTCTTTGCTTAACCCTTCAGGTACTTTATCGTGGTACTGGCGAGAGTGAGCGATCTTCAGCGCGATATTGTCAGTAATATCGTTGATGGCTTCGAGTTCAGTATCAAACTTTAGGTTACTGTGACCAGAGACAAGCGTCACGTCGGCCTTGAGCTGTAAATTCTTCAACACCTGCCATGACGTATTCACATTGCCACGGAAAATTGCTTCTTCAACAATCTCTGGGAAGATGATGTCATCGTCGTCTAATTCATCAAGGTTTGGCTCTTGGTAACGAAAACCCGGCCCCACTTCGACTTCCAACACAAACTCTTCGGTATTCGAAAACTGGTAACCCAGACCACTCGAAATTGTGTAGTCCTTAAAGTAAGCACTGTATCGCGAGTCGACTCCTTTAAAGCTGCCGTAAAGGTAGGTTTTAGGGCTTAACTTGTAGTCACTCTGAGCTGAGTAAGTCGATTGCCTTTTATCTTCTTCGCCATCTTTGTAGAGGTTGTAGTATTTCCATTCGCCACTGGTTCTGTGACGACCAGCCGTGTACTCACCGTTTAGGCGTGCATTCAACGAACGTGAATCAGAATTACCAGTATGCGACTGATATCCAAATTCAACTTCCGTTTTTAGCGGGCTCGGCAGTTCTGTATCACTAGCATCACTCGGTGCGATATCCATATCTTTTTCTTCAGGTGTCGGTGCAACGACGATCGGCTCAGCAGTAGGTTCTGGAACCACTATAGAGTCGAGGATTGCATCAACAGAGGCTTTAGCATCATCAGCTAAGGCCAACGGAGTGCTCAGGAGACCGATACTTAGAAGACTAGAGCTCAGAAGACCAGTGCTCAGAGCCAATAATTTGGACACGCATACCTCAGTTATACAGTGAATGAATGGAAGGATCGTAATGCTACCCTTGGTTAATTCCGTCAGCAATAAGTAAATTCTTCCTGAAGAATAAAACAAACTCATAGGATCGGATTACAAATGAGTGTTCTTGGGTATAATGAACGATCATTATTAGTTATTGAGTGTAGTCATAGTGGATACCAAAAGTCAGAAATCAGCCAACGATCAGGTGGACGCCATCAAGGTCCCGCCACATTCATTAGAAGCTGAGCAATCTGTGATTGGCGGTTTGTTATTGGATAACGAACGCTGGGATACGGTTGCCGAAAAGGTTGTGGCCAAAGACTTTTATAGTCGTCCTCACCGTCTGATCTTTGAAGCGGTAAAAGATATCCTTGAAGAGAGCTCTCCTCTGGATCTTATTACACTCTCTGAACATCTAGAGCTGCGTGAGCAACTTGAAGAAGTCGGTGGCTTTGCTTACCTAGCTGACTTAGCTAAAAACACACCAAGTGCAGCAAACATTAACGCTTATGCTGATATCGTGGCGCAACGTGCACTTGTTCGTAGCCTGATCGGGGTGGCAAATGAGATTGCGGATTCTGGTTATGACCCACAAGGTCGTACATCGGAAGAGCTGGTTGATCTTGCTGAAAGTAAAGTCTTCGCGATTGCTGAAGGCCGTGCAAGTGAAAACGAAGGCCCGCAAAACGTTGATAGCATTCTAGAGAAAACACTAGAACGTATCGAGATCCTATATAAAACGCCACAAGATGGTGTGACAGGTGTTGATACGGGTTTCAACGACCTCAATAAGAAAACAGCAGGTCTACAAGGCTCTGACTTAATTATTGTTGCAGCTCGTCCATCGATGGGTAAAACCACGTTTGCGATGAACTTGTGTGAAAACGCAGCGATGAAGCAAGACAAACCTGTTTTAATCTTCTCGCTAGAGATGCCAGCCGAACAACTGATGATGCGTATGCTTGCGTCACTTTCTCGCGTAGACCAAACCAAAATTCGTACGGGTCAACTGGACGATGAAGATTGGGCTCGTATCTCATCGAGTATGGGTATTCTAATGGATAAGAAGAATATGTATATCGATGATAGCTCAGGTCTAACGCCAACCGAAGTGCGTTCTCGTGCTCGACGTATCGCTCGTGAACACGATGGTATCTCTATGATCATGATAGATTACCTTCAATTAATGCGTGTACCTTCGTTATCTGATAACCGTACTCTTGAGATCGCCGAGATTTCTCGCTCACTGAAAGCGCTAGCAAAAGAGCTCAACGTTCCGGTTGTGGCACTTTCTCAGCTTAACCGTTCCCTAGAGCAACGTGCTGATAAGCGCCCAGTAAACTCGGATTTGCGTGAATCAGGTTCGATCGAGCAAGATGCCGATTTGATCATGTTTATCTATCGCGATGAGGTTTATAACCCAGATAGCTCACTAAAGGGCATTGCTGAGATCATCCTTGGTAAGCAGCGTAACGGTCCTATCGGTTCGGTTCGTCTGACATTCCAAGGTCAACACTCCCGATTTGATAACTATGCAGGTCCTGCATTTGATGATGAGTAATCGTTAATGACGTATATGAAAGCAGCGACGGCAAGCATTGATCTTAGTGCGTTGGAACATAACCTTCGCCAAATAAAGTCGAAGGCTCCGCAATGTAAAGTCATGTCGGTTGTGAAAGCAAATGGCTACGGACACGGCTTACTGCATATTGCTAAACATTCGAAAAACTCAGATGCGTTTGGTGTGGCTCGTATTGAAGAAGCCTTACAACTGCGTGCTGGTGGTATTGTTAAACCCATTTTGTTGCTGGAAGGGTTTTACTCTTCGGGTGATTTACCCATTCTGGTAACCAATAACATTCAAACCGTGGTGCATTGTGAAGAGCAATTAAGCGCGCTAGAGAATGCCGATTTGGAAACACCGGTTGTGGTATGGCTAAAAGTCGACAGTGGTATGCATCGATTAGGGGTTCGCCCTGAGCAATACCAAAACTTTGTTGAGCGTTTGCATCAATGCCCAAATGTGGCAAAGCCATTGCGCTACATGAGCCATTTTGGATGTGCTGACGAGTTAGATAGAAGCACAACAGTTGAGCAGACTGAGCTTTTCTTATCTCTTACCGACGGTTGTGAAGGGGAGCGTTCACTTGCGGCCTCTGCAGGTCTATTAGCTTGGCCTGATAGTCATCTTGATTGGGTTCGCCCCGGAATCATCTCTTATGGTGTTTCTCCGTTTGTTGATAAATCAGCGCAAGAGCTGGGCTTTTTGCCGGTGATGACTCTGACTTCACACTTAATTGCGGTTCGTGATGTGAAGGCTGGTGAGAGTGTAGGTTATGGTGGTAACTGGACCAGTGAGCGTGATACCAAGGTTGGTGTTATCGCAATTGGTTACGGCGATGGTTATCCTCGCACTGCACCTAACGGCACCCCAGTATTCGTTAATGGTAGAAAAGTACCAATCGCAGGGCGTGTCTCCATGGATATGCTAACGGTTGACCTTGGTCCTGATGCTACGGATAAAGTGAGTGACGAAGCGACGCTTTGGGGTAAAGACTTACCCTCAGAAGAAGTGGCTGAACATATCGGCACTATCGCTTACGAACTCGTGACTAAACTGACGTCTCGCGTGGCGATGGAATACGTAAAATAGATATGTTCAAGCGAACTTCTCGATACTGGTTAATGTCTGCAATGGCAGTAACTGGTGTCAGCTTTTCTTCTTCTGTTCTAAGTAAAGAAAAAGACTCCGCTTTTGTTCCTTTCTATTTCAGTACTGAAACCATGGGCAATACCTTTGGGGTTGCTGGTGTCGCAAAGGGCGTTTGGCAACCTCAAGCGGCTCTGTTTGGTATGGCTTTGTATTCAGACAAAGACAGCTATGTCGGTTTTCTATCGGCCTTTAATTATGCCTTGTCTGAGAATATCTTGTTTAGTACTCAGATGTACCAAGCGCGCTTCAACGACAATCCTTATTATATTGGCTCTCAAGGCGATAACGATTCATCTATCGATGACAAAACTATAGTTGATGGCTTAGAGCAGAATTATCAGTTTGAATTTAAGTATCTGCTGCCTTGGGGCAATGTTGCAGAGCATGGCTTACTCGGCGCGTTTCAACCAATCAAAGAGGTCAGTTTTGCTTCGCCAGTCGAATCGGGTGTCAGTTCGATTTTATTTACGCCTTTTTATACTGCTCGTGAGCTAGAAGGTTTAAATAATACTGAAGAGGCGACCGGTTTTAGTTTGGCGTTCGATTGGGATAATCGTGATAGCACACGTAACCCAACCAAAGGATCTCATACCAACCTTGAGTTCACTACGGGCGCTGAAAGTTGGTCTAACGACGATTTGTGGCTGAAATGGACTTTTCAAAACAGTCAGTACTTCGCTTTAGGTCCTCTAGGAGACTTGTTCGACCAACAAGTTGTGGCACTCGATTTCTATACTGCTGATACACCAACCTGGGATAACTGTTCTGGGCAGGATTGTGCTCGTCCACCGGAAACAGAACAAGCTCGATTGGGTGGTTTGTATCGTTTACGTGGTTATACCGGAGGTCGATATCATGGGCGATCTGCTGTTCACTATTCTGCAGAGTATCGAGTGCTCCCAGATTGGCAGCCACTCGGTGATATTCCGCTGATCAACTACTACGACCTGCCTTGGTGGCAATGGGTCGCGTTTGCCGAAGTCGGGCGCGTTGCGGATGAGTACGATATAAAAACACTGCACTCGGATATGAAATGGAGCCTAGGTGGCGCGGTTCGTTTCCAAGTAGAGGGTATTGTTGTTCGTGCTGAGTTAGCTCGAGGTGGTGATGAAGGGACCTTTAGGGTCATGATAAACCAGCCTTTCTAATCTGGTTTTACTAACTCGAATATCTCATATTTTAAAGGGTGACACATAACTGTGTCACCCTTTTTTGTTTTCTATCATTATGTTTTTAATAATGTTTTATAGCTGGTTACTTAAGGTTATTCACCTTGAATGGTCGCAATAACCGTACGGCTTCCACCACAATCTCGGTGTTCTCCTAAGTAAATGCCCTGCCATGTTCCTAAAGCTAAACGACCATTGCTAATTGGTATTGTCACACTGGTGCCAAGTGTCGATGCTTTAATGTGGGCTGGCATGTCATCATCGCCTTCATAGGTGTGTTTGTAGTAGGGTGCTCGCTCAGGTACAAACTTATTAAAGTGTGATTCCATATCGGTACGGACGGTAGGATCAGCGTTCTCGTTTAGCGTGAGGCTGGCAGAGGTATGTTGGATAAAAAGATGTAATAAACCAACAGATAGAGAATTGATATCGTGTATCTGTTGTTCAATTTCATCAGTAATGAGATGAAATCCACGCTTTCGTGCATTTAGGTGTATAGTCTTCTGAATCCACATACGCCATCCTTTATAATGTATTTGGAAAAAAAGTGGTTTAACGCTATCTTTTGAACTTGAATTTATCAGGTATCGCTCACATTTAATTATGTTAGAGCTAGAGTCTGTACCGATTCTTGTATCAGGAAATCGAATCCTGATTTATCTCAAGGTACAGCTCTTCATATGCGGCATAATACGTCGTGAAAAAAAATTACAAAGAATCTTTCAGTGGTGACGCGGTTTGGTCATCACAGAAAAATATAAACTTTCGCCTAATCGGGGGTTCTATTCATCACCCAGGTGACGTTTAGAATAAAACCTACAGTAACATCGGGATAGATACCATGTTGAAAAATATCAACCCAACGCAAACACAAGCGTGGAAAGCTCTAACTGCACATTTTGAGTCTGCTCAAGATATGGATATGAAAGAGCTGTTTGCTCAAGATGCAAAGCGTTTCGAGAGCTTTTCTACTCGTTTCGGTTCTGACATCTTAGTGGATTACTCTAAGAACCTTATCGATGCTGAAACGATGCAGCACCTATTTGCTCTTGCGAACGAGACTGAAGTTAAGTCTGCAATCGAAGCAATGTTCGGCGGTGATGCAATCAACAAGACTGAAGGTCGTTCAGTACTTCACACTGCGCTACGTAACCGTAGCGACAACCCAGTAATGGTTGATGGCAAAGACGTAATGCCAGCAGTGAACGCAGTACTAGCAAAAATGGAACTGTTCACGCACCGCATCGTTTCTGGTGAGTGGAAAGGTTACACAGGTAAAGAGATCACTGATGTAGTTAACATCGGTATCGGCGGTTCGGACCTTGGTCCATACATGGTGACTGAAGCACTTACGCCATACAAAACTCGCCTGAACATGCACTTCGTTTCTAACGTAGATGGCACTCACATTGTTGAGACACTTAAGCCTCTTAACCCAGAAACAACGTTGTTCCTAGTAGCATCGAAGACATTTACGACTCAAGAAACAATGACGAATGCACACTCTGCTCGTGATTGGTTCCTGGCTGAAGCGGGTGATGACGCACACGTCGCTAAGCACTTCGCAGCGCTATCGACTAACGCAACTTCAGTTGCTGAGTTTGGTATTGATACTGACAACATGTTCGAATTCTGGGACTGGGTTGGTGGTCGTTACTCACTATGGTCTGCAATCGGCCTTTCTATCTCTCTTTCTATCGGCTTCGATAACTTCGCTGAGCTACTAGATGGCGCACACGAGATGGATAACCACTTTGCTTCAACTGAGTTTGAAAGCAACATTCCAGTGATCCTTGCGCTTATCGGTGTTTGGTACAACAACTTCCATGGCGCTGAGTCAGAAGCGATTCTACCTTACGATCAATACATGCACCGTTTTGCTGCTTACTTCCAGCAAGGTAACATGGAATCAAACGGTAAGTTTGTTGACCGTGAAGGCAACCCGGTAGAGTACCAAACAGGTCCTATCATCTGGGGTGAACCAGGTACAAACGGTCAGCACGCTTTCTACCAACTGATTCACCAAGGCACTAAGCTGATCCCATCAGACTTTATTGCACCTGCAATCAGCCACAACCCAGCATCTGATCACCACCAGAAGCTGATGTCTAACTTCTTTGCTCAAACTGAAGCACTTGCTTTCGGTAAGACAAAAGAGACAGTAGAAGCTGAATTCCTAGCAGCTGGCAAAACAGCTGAAGAAGTGGCTGAGCTAGTACCTTTCAAAGTATTTGAAGGTAACCGCCCAACAAACTCAATTCTTGTTAAGCAAATCAACCCTCGCTCTTTAGGTAATCTAATCGCGATGTACGAGCACAAGATCTTTGTTCAAGGCGTTATCTGGAACATCTTCAGCTTCGACCAATGGGGTGTAGAACTTGGTAAGCAACTAGCAAACCAAATTCTTCCAGAGCTTGCTGACGACGCACAAGTAACGTCTCACGACAGCTCAACTAACGGTTTAATCAACGCATTTAAAGCGCTTAAAGCTTAATTGAGTTGATAGCCTAAAAAGAAACGCCAACCTTAGGGTTGGCGTTTTTGTATCTGTAGAGTATGCAATGGTTAAATCGCAGGTAATAAAAAAGGCTGACGTATCGACGCCAGCCTCTTAAATACGGCGTTAGCCTTCTAAATATTTGCAGTGACTATTTCTATTCGAAACAGATCTCGATGAAGGCATTACCCCATTGAGATGAGAAAGGCATGATGATGATTGCCCCGTCACACTTGTGACGAATAGTGTGGCCTTTACCTGAAACCACGATTGGCGTTGCCATGTCGAAGTCAAAGCCGCTTTCTGCAAGAATACGTTTTGCACCGCCCGTCACCATGTTAGTGATTTCACCCACCATATCGGTTACTTCTTCGTTTAGGCCGTTTGGTCGTTCACCTAGCATGTTTTCCATGATTTCGAGAGCGAGACCTTCATCAAAGGTGATCGACATCGAACCACGAGACTGTGTACCCACCATACCAATCAGGCCAGATACATCACCACGAGCGATTTCATCTTTCTTCACTCTTGGTTTTTGTGGCTTCAATTCTAGAGAAGCCATCGTTTTTAATACGTTCATCAAAGAAGCTAAAAACGGGTTTACAAATTCAGCGCGCATAATGTTCTTCTATAATATTATTCTTTCATCTCAGAGGAGCAGCTTTGGCAAATGCCATGTGATTCAATGACATGATTGGTCAATTGAAAGCCATGCTTCTCAGCGTTACTCGCGAGTAGAGTGACAAGCGCATCGTCTTGCAGTTCTATCACAGTGCCACATTTATCGCAGATCAGTAGTTGAGAGAAATGTTTGTCGGCATTGCAAGAACAGCAGCATATAAAGCTATTGGTTGACTCAACTCGGTGAATGAAACCTTGCTCTAACAAGAAATCTAAAGCGCGATAAACCGTAGGTGGTTTGGCTTGTGGTTCACTGACTTTCAACTGCTCTAACAATTCATAAGCACTGGAGGCTTTTTTATTAGAGAGAATGAGCTCAAACACTCGCTTTCTCTGAGGCGTCAATCTAACGCCTCGCGATGCGCATATCCCTTCAACTTGCTCTATTAATGTGTGGTCCAAATTTTTCACCATTCAATCGGCCATCCCTAATTAAACCCTATTTCTAGGTTACTACGTTTTGGGGGCCAATGATTTCTATTAAAGTCAGGTACAGAGCGTATTGTGACCCACGACTTTGAATAAGACAAGGTAACTCAAAATGACAGTGTGACTCAAGGCATAACTGATTAATGAGGCTGAATTAGAGATCTGGTGAATGGGTTTATAAAAAAATGTGAGGCAAAGTTCATATAGCACAAACAGGGCATAGCATTTACAATAGCCGACCTTGCTTTTGCTGGGTATTCCAGCATATTTTTTTGACTCGCTACCAGGGTACTTTACCATGACACATTCATGTAGATTGTCTGTCGCTCCAATGCTCGATGGGATTGATTAAGCAGCCTTAGCAAGGGCTGCGCGAGTTTGAGGGGTACTATAGGAGTACCGCACTAAATTCTTATACTTTAGATATCTGTTTTGGTTTCCAATAATCCTTTCCGCGAATGCACACGATTTTTCCACTTGTGGTTGAAATTACGATATCAATCTTGTTTGGTGCAGCTCTGGCCGCATCAGCTTGGCTAGACAGCAAACTGAATTCTAAAGGTTCATTTTCCACTAATGTTGTGTATTCAGCTCCAGCTCTGTGTGTGGTTGGTATCTCGGAGATTTGACACTCTTTCTTCCGATAGTCGAAAAAGTAAACTTTTAGGATTGATTCACTTCTCTCATTTCGATTGAGGATTCTTATACATCCAGTAAGCCTATCGAGCTCCTTTTTTGTTGTGATGTGGTAGCTAACATACTTAAAGTATTTACTGGTATTAATCACAATGTTGAATAGAAATATGCAGGTAGCAGTGCTCAGCGCGAAGAGAGGGACCATGGGGCTGAATGTCGCTATGAAGGAGCTACTGGATTTCTCCAATGAGTGCACGGCTTTCTTTATAGTACAGCTGATATCTCTAATATCTTTCTCAGTTTGGCTAGGTATATCTTTAATCGTATGGTACTTACAGTGGTGGGGAATGGCATAACGTATGCCGTTATCTAGATCTATAGGCATGAGGAAGAAGAACCCTGCAATCAAGGTCAAGTTAAAGAAAATAATAATTCGAGAAAGCCATGATATGGACCATAGGGCTTGTTGAGGAGTTGGGCTAAATTTATTACGACAATACCTGTAGATAAAGTGAATCACTGTTACATCCTCTGCCCTGACCAAACCACCTCACCAATAATCTGAAAATCTTCATTCTTCAGGTCGTCTTTGAGTAATTCCCAGTTTTCATAAGTATGGTTGTCACTAACCACCTTAATCACCTTCGGCATGAACTGAAGTCTCTTAACCATCAGTTGGCCATCGAAGCGAAAAACGTAAACACCGTCCCCAGAGAACTCATCAACTTTATGAACCATAACTAACGCTTGGTTTTTTAGTGTTGGTGCCATGCTGTCGCCTCTAACAGGCATTAAGAAAACTTCATTAGGGTTTACACCAATACTTTTGCTAATGAATTTCTCACTAAAGACAATTTCCGTCGATTCCTCATCCCTTTCTACAAGTGCGCCATGTCCTGCACTAACTTCCACATCGTAAAAATTTAGAGTCACATATCCTTTTGGTGTCCCAAAACCGTCTCGATCTTGTGCTATTTCTTCAGCTTTTAGAAAAATATTTTCAGGTATTTTTTCGCGAGATCGCCATGTCCGAACTGTCGATGGTGATACACCTAAAGCCTTTGATAAATCAGTGATTTTCGCTGTTTTTGTAAGCTGCTTAAGTTCTGTTATTTGTTCATCAATAGTTTTCAAAGGGCACCTCTATTAAAATAAAAGCGTTGCAATAGCGTCTCATCGTTAATATTATTCAATCGCTTTAGGGACGATTAGGACGGTTTTGAATCGCTTAGAGTCTCATTTTGTTGCTTAGATAATAGATTAATAGGTGAGCTATGAATACAAACTTTGCGTTATTAGCCCGTTTCGGAAACCCTACGGTCGAGTTGAAACAAGTCAGCCAAGAGTTTTTTGGAATCACTTCACGAACAGCTGAGCAAAGAGCGAAAGCTTGTGATTTTCCTGTTCCTACCTTCAAGTTGCGCGATTCAGAACGCAGCCCATCGTTAATCAAGATAGAAGACCTAGCAGCCTACATCGATAAACGTCACTCGGAAGCCAAGCAGGATTGGCTTTCAGTCAACGGGTAGGTGATTGCTATGAAAGTATCTGACCCTATCCACCTACCTTGTCCAGATATGGCAGGCATGGAAAACCCAGACCCTAAAAAATTGCAGCGTTCTCAGGTGTTTCTTCAAAAGCTGCGTGAGAAACATGGAATCAAGAAGCCCGTCAAAAGAAAACCAAGACCGATGAATTACCAGTGCACTGAAAGTGCATGTGCAGGGTGGTGATATGAGTCGTAACGCGAAGTATGAAGCAGCTAAGAAAGAACAAGGGCTTAAGAAGATCACGTTATGGGTTCCAGAAGATAGAGAAAGCGAGTTTCACATGTTGGCAAAAGCATGTTGTGAGTTTCGCCATTTCACTTTCAATACCCTCCGAGATACCAAGTCAGGCAAGTACGTTTCTTTAGAGCATTTATAACCCGTCACTGGTGACAGAATGAATCACTTATATGAGCCGCAAGGCGATCGCGAAATAACGAATATCTTGAGCCCACACGATGTGGGCTATGTAACTGCCTTGGCGCAAGATGTTGCGACAACTGAAAGGAATATAGCCGCTATCGAGAGCGGTTTTTTTAGAGCCCCAAATTCTGATTGGATGGAAAGTGAGCAAAACAAGCTGCATGCAATGGAGCAAGTTCACTTTCATAGAACGAAAGAATCAGCGGAAACTTGGCAGTTAGTTCAAGACGGGAAACTAACGTTAATCACCCCTGAGTATTTCAAGAAAACTAAGCGCGGAGCGCACGCCGTAGGCGTGGAAACACTAGGCTTGTCAAAGGGCGGCAAAGTCCGACACGACAAAAGACGCCACTTGGAACGCTTTACTACCCGCTCACGCCGCCTAAAACCGCGCTCAAAAAGCCAAAGTGTTCATGTTGAGTCGCAGCACTACGGGATTGAACAAAACGCGCCACAAGTCGGATGGGTGCGAGATAAAGACCGAAATCGTCTTGATTACATCCCCAAAGGGCAAAGTCGAGCTTACTTGCTTAAGCGAGAGTGGGCTCAACAGGTGAAATTGCAAGTCACTTACCACCCAAGCCCAAGCGATGCGCCGCAATCACCAACGGGTGAGCGTTTCACTGAAAAGTTGAGTTCAAACGCAGTTAAGAAAATCTTTGAGGCGGGGGCGTATGTCGCTACTTGTCATGGCGGTTTTACTACGTTTCTGACCTTAACTTTTACCGAAGAACAGCGAAAGCATTTGTTCGGCGGTGAAGCGCTGACCGATGAGGGTTTAGCGTATTGCCCCATTCAAACCACCATAGGCAAAGAAGTATCTCGTTTTCTAGATGGCCTTAAAAAAATGTATCAGCGCGGTTTTGAATATCAATCATCAGAGGTGGGTGAACTTTCACTTACGGACAAAGTGGTTGTGCAGGGTAATCAAGGGCGACCATTGAAAGCTATCTGGAAAGCGAAAGACGAAAACAAGCAGATTCGAACGCATACCCAAGAGCTACACGGAGCAACGAAAAAGCCTTTCGACTTTCATTATGTTTGGGTTGCTGAATGCCCTGCGAATGAAAACGGTGAGCCGAATCCACACGTTCATATTTTATTGAATTACCACGTACCAAAAGAACATTTTCAAGGGTGGGCAAAACGTGTTGAACGGCTTTGGGGTCATGGCATGGCAAATCTTCAACGCATTCAGCACAAAGACGCGGCTGCGGGTTACCTGATCAAAGCGATCGGTTATGCCGCGAAAGGTAGCAATGCTGACCAAGGTTTAATTAAAGGTAATCGCTATAACATCGCCCGTTGTAGTCGCGCCCCTGAGTGGGAAGCTCTAGCGAGTTTCGATGTTTCTAACATGACGGGAATTATCAAAGAGTGCGGGTATCGATTAGAGCAGTGGAAAGCACCGATTAAGCGGGATATTGCTCGAAAGCAGCTCAAATTAAATGAGGCTAAAAAGGCCGCAGATATAAATAAAAAACAACGTAAGTTTGATGCCGTTGGCAAGCTCAATCTGTTAATGAAAAAGCTCAGCAGCGAAGTTAGAGAAGAGAAAGAACGCTTGAGTAGTCGCGGCGTATTTGCCAGTTCGGACAACCAATTCTCTATCAGTTTTGAGGGGGAGACTTGCGAGCAAAAGGCCAATCAATTTTTAGAGTGGGCGGCAGGGGCTCGCGGTTGGAGTATGACGACCGAGGATGCGTATTTAGATGATATACGCCTTGAAGCAAAAGACCGCTACCGCCAAGCCTTTCAACGTTGGCAAGTCAATCAGGCTAATTGGTTAAGTCTGCTAAATCAGGATTTTCCACCAATACCACCTTACGAAATTCAACAAGAGCTACTCGGTCAGGCAATGAACGAAGTAGAACAATATTATCAACAACAGGTAATCCAATGACGGAAAAAACACTGCAAAGCGAAACAACCCGTTTGCTTAATGAAATGGATTCGGAATCGCAAGCATATAAGCCCCCTATGGGATTTGGTTTTATCAAACCTTGGTTAGTGAAAACTATCTGGCTTTTTAAAGCCTTTAATCAACGTCTAGACGCATTAGAAAAGGAAAACGGCTAATGGAAAACGAAACCCAAATATTAGGTTATGTGCAATGCCGCACTTGCTCACAACCAAAAGCGATTAAGCAAGGCAAAGGAAAACGAGCGGCGTTTGTTCATGGCCGTTGTGAATGTGGACCTGATACGCGAACGGGTAAAGCGGCTCAAGCCGAAATGAAAGCGTTTAAATCCTTGGAAGAAGTTCAAGCAAATATCGAAGCAATCAATAACCCAGTTGTGGAAACACAACCAACGGCAATTGAACCGGAAAAAGAAACGGAGTCTAAACCAAAAAATGAGACTGAACCAAAGCCAATCACAACCGTTAAATGCGTTGGTATTGGTGCGGTGCTTGGCTTGTTCTTCGGTGGTGTAATCAAAACAATCAAAGTGGTGGCGTAAATGGAACAAACAGAACAACTAGACCAAATCGAAATTGAAGAGCTAGAGCAGCATGACGAAAGTGAAGAGCTAGCGCTATTGGCCGAACTTGGCGAAGAAGATTTCGACCCGTCCCAATCCGAACAAAAAACCGATGCCAAACAAGCCGCACTATTGGCAGGTGAAGCAACGGCCAGTGCCGTTCTTGGCGTGACAGAGCAAATGTTAAAACAGTTCGGTCACCAAGAGTTTGCTTTTGATGCTGAACAAGCTCAAAGCGTTGCAAGTGCAGCCGCGCCGTTGTTCGTTAAATATGGCGGTGAGCTTCCACCGTGGTTGGCTCATTACAAAGAAGAACTGTCATTTGTGATCGCAGCTGGCGCACTTGGTTTTACTTCGTTTAACCAAATCCGAACCCTTAAAGCGATTGATGAAGCGAAAGAGGTGAACCCTCAAGAGACTGAATCAGAGGGAAAAGAGGAAGTGCAATAAATGCAACCAATTAACCCAAATAATGCCCTTAAAAATGGTCACGTGTTTGCGGTTGGTATGAGCGGCAGCGGTAAAACCTCTGCCGCCAAAAAGCTGTTTATCAAATCTACCGACCAAGTAGCCATGTTTGATCCAATGGGCGATTACAGCGGAAAGCTAGCAGGGCGAGTGGTGCGCGGTTATTCCAGTATTAAGGAGTTTGCCGCCGCACTGATTGCAGGGCGCAAAACAAAGCAGGGCTTTAAGATTGCATATCAACCGACTCATGAAACCACATCAAAGGACTTCGATAAGTTTTGTCAGGTCGTTTGGGCTATGGGGAACGGAAAGCATACCAAACCATTAAAAATCATTTGTGAAGAGGTCGCCGAGCATAGTGAAAATGCGGGTAAAGCGGTTGGCTACCATGGGAAAATATTGCGTTTAGGCAGGAAGTTTAACCTACACACTATCAATCTGTTTCAACGTGGTCAGGAAGTATCGAAGACCATCATTGATAACTGTCAGCATGCTTGTGTGATGATGCAAAAGACCAAAGCCAGTGCTACTTATTTAGAAAAAATGACCGGAATCCCTGCTGATGCGATCGAGCAACTCGACCCGCTTGAGTATCTACTTCAAGACGGGAAAGCATTCAAAAAGGGCGTTATCCGGTGGTAGTTTGTGATTCAAGTCTCATTTAAACCAAACCTAAACCAAATAAGTATTAGGTACTCAAACCAAATCATTTGTTTAAGTAAAGGCCGTCCAATGTTGGGCGGTCTTTTTTATAGGAAAACAAATGGCAGGTTTTACACCAAAGAAATTAGCAGTCATTGCAGTGCTAGCAGGCATTGTGGCAGCGGGCGTTGTTTGGGCTTCAAACAACGTTGATGCTGTTGAAGACCAAATCGGTTAAGGGAGTTAGTTATTATGTCTACTCCAACCAAACTGAACTCTTTTACGGGTACGGGCTACGGTGAGAAAGCTACGTTAACCATTCCGATTGGTCCTACGTACGATGAGATTTTTCTCGAAACCAATCTTAGTGCGGCTCAACTTCGACGCGTAACCATCAGCTTGAATGCGGATGAAATTATCGTTCTTGATGGTGAGCTAATTAAAAAGATTGAAGCGTACAAAGGTCTTGCTCAAACGGATGGTTTTTTCACAATTCCATTAGCTGATATTTCTGCAAAAACTAAGAACGGGGTTCGTTACACGGGTCTTGTGACTGAAGCGGGTGACAATATCACTCTGGAAGTCGAGATTGCTGACTCTACTCAAGACAACGCGCCTGCTATCAAGCTTCAAGCGTGGGCAACAGTTTCAGCGCGTCAGCCTGCTCGTGTTGTTATCCCACAAATCAAAAAGCAGACGATGCAAGCAAGCTCAACAGAAAATGAGTTTCTTGATCTCGTTTCTGGCCCTCTTCATTTAGTGCGCCGCATGCACTTCATGAGTGATCAAATCCACTCTCTACAAATCTATCGTGATTTCGTGAAAGTGCATGATTCAAGCCGTGCGCTTGAAGATATGCGCGCCAAACGAAACCGACGTTTTTGGCAAGCGGGTTGTTACCACTTTGACCCAATCATGCGCGGCTTTTATATCGATGAGCTGTTTCCTACGGCGCACGGTTCAGAGCTGAAATTCACGGTGAAAACCAACCAGCCTGTGGGTTCAATTCCAATCATTGTTGAGTCGGTGCTCGTTGTTCGCCCTGACTTAGTGTAGGGGGTGACTATTGGCTTTTTGGGATGACTTAACGGACTTCGGTTCTGGTCTGCTTGATGACGTTGGCGAGGGGATGGGCAACTTGATTGATGTCGCGACTAAAGACGACTCATCAAAAAATGCAGCCACAACGCAACAGCCACAACAAACAGTGAAAGATAACCACGGCAACGCGGTTACGGGTTCCTCTCAGCAGAGTAACGACAAAACCCTTTTGTATGTGGGCGGTGGTATTGGTGCTGCGGTGCTTTTACTTGGTCTTATCGTGGTTTTGAAAAACTAACAGGGGGAGAGTTATGCCATTAATTGTGGTTCTTCCTCTGTTAGCGGGTGGTCTTGGTTTTGGTGCGGGTTTTTGGTCTGGAAGTAGCGTCACCAAGCTATTAAAAATCGGTGCCATTGGTGGCGGTTGCTATGTGACTTATCGAGTCATTAAGGGGAACAAATGATACCAGGTATCGGTGGTGGCTTGAGTGCAGGCGGTTCTATGCCAATCAGTGCCGGAGGCGGCGCAGCTGGACCAAGTGAAGCAACGGGCACTAACTCAATTGGCGGGATTCGAAATGGAGCGATCAACTTTGGTGGTAGTGCGGGGCAAAAGCTCGCGCAAAACATACCGTTTGTGTTGTTAGCTGTCGGCATTGCGTGGGTGGCGTTTAAGAAATGAATTTTATGTTGATTAGACCCACTCGCGCAGATATTGCCGCTCAGTTTTCGCTAATTAAATCCGCGTTCAATGGGGTGTCACAAGCTAAGGCTGAATTTGATTTTTGCTGTGATGCGGTGAAAACCAAACGAGCCAGTTTTTATCACTTGAAAGGGGTAGGCGTTTCGGTTCGCTTTGTGGGCTTCGTCACCAGTGACAATGATTATTTGATTCTAGCAATGACAGGTAAGGGGCTAGTGAAAGCTGCGCCTTGCATCATTGAAGCGGTGAAATCTCAAGGGTATCGCTCAATCAAATATCACACGGTTCGCCGTGGCATGGTGCGAATACTTGAGCGTTTCGGTTTTTCGGTTTCGGGTAAGTCAGGCCGTGAGTCTGTTTTATCCCTTGTTTTGGAGAATGACTAATGGGCGGAGGTGGCAGCAGTTCAAGTAAGAACGTAACCAACACCACGAACACGAGCGGCACCAGTGCCATTAGTGGGGATAACCTTGGTGTCGTTCTCTCTGGCATAAATGGCAACGTTGGCAATATTTCTATGACTGATCACGGCTCAGTAAAAGCCGCGTCAGAAATAGCGAAACGGGCAATGGATAGCAATAGTGCCGCAATGGATAAAGCAGCGCGTTTAGGTTCGGATGCACTCCGCGCTAATGAACATGCGGTGGATGAGTCGTTTGATTTTGGTCGTGATGCGATCAAGTCAAACGAGAACGTCAGCAAAGAGGCTCTTAAACTAAACGGCCAAATTGCTTCTGATTCGATTAAGGCAAATAAAGACTCGTTGAAATCGGCACTGGATAACGGTCAGGAATCGTTATCTAAGGCGTTTGTCTTTGGTGAAAAAGCTTTAGAAAACAGCCGCCGAACGAGCGAAAAGGCGTTAGACAATATGCGCTCGAACAGCGTGGATACAACGTCAGCCATTAAGTCTATGGCAGCACAATCGGGAGAAAACGCCCGAGCTGCTTTAGTCATGGCCGAAAACACCGCATCACGCAGTCAAACGGGTAGCTCTGGTGATATTAGCAAGGTGGCTATTGCTGTCGCTGCTGCTTTTGCTATCGCAGGTGTTGCTTTTGCACTTAAGGGGGGCAAATGAAAGCGATAACTTTAGAACCTAGTGCAGTTAAGCGTTTTGGTGTCGGTTCGGCTCGTTGGTTGATTGTCCGTGAATCTCAGGAATATCTATACGTTCGAAGTGACAACGGCGAAAAAATCCGTGTTGATGCAGGCGATACGTTAGACGTTTCTAGCTTTAAAGAGCTTGAGGTTTCTAACCCGCACACTGCGCCTATCCGCGTTGTGTATCAGCTAACTAAGCAGGACTTAAAAACAACACCGCCTGCTCAAGTGAAATTTGCTGAATCTATGGCTATCAGTGAAGTGCGCTCGGTTGTCACGACCCGACAAGAGATTGCACAACGCTTTATTAGCCGTGACCACATTCTTATTCAGCCAAACAACAAAGTTCGTTTAGTTAATGCTTCGGTTACACGACTAGAAGCGATTATTCAGAACATAAGTGATGCAGAAGCCGAGGCGATGCTCGGTGATTCGCATGTTTCTGCTGTAGTGGGATTACCCGTTTTAGGTGATCGCACGGCACCTGCAGGAATCACACTGACGGGAGGCGGTGAACTGTGGGCGTATAACAACAGCAATACACCATTAAAACTGGCACTGATGGAGGTTCACCGATGAGCCACTTCATGCCACGTCGAGCGGTCGTGACATACGACCCGCTCACCGAACACTTAAAGAACCTAAAACCTGATCAGGTAGACGCGTTGGAAATGATGCGCGGCGTATACGGCAATCAGGTATCACTAAGCTCGGCGGTAGTCTCATTACAACGCCACGCTTTCAATTCAGATAATGACGTTCACGAACTAGCCGACAGTGTTGCAGCGAATACGTTGCCACGCCTGCAGAACGTAGCGGAAGAAATGGAGAAAGAACTCAATGAGTGATTTTACGGCAATCGGGCAACTGGTGACCGAAGCCCGAAACCTATTAGATAGCATCAAAGGCGGTGCTATCCGAAAAATGGAAACGGCGTTTGATGCGCTTAAGTCATCTATTGCGAGTGAATGGAATGGCATCAAAACCAAGATGAACAATGAAGCTATTGCGGCTATTGGTCGTGTAGATACACAAACCGTAATCAATGCGATGGGCTTTACCGCACTGAACTACAACGGCGACTTCATTGATACCAACGAATTATCAGCTAATGCGCATGGTCACAAGAATGTTTACCCGCTAGGAATGGGCGTTCGTGGTGGCCGAAACGATTGCTTCAAGGTCGAAGTCATTCCGGTCAAGTCAGGTGATGACCCTGTCATGCGTGATAGCGAAGCGAAAGCGCTTTTGGACTTCATGGGTATTGGTCGTGGAACTAAGCACTTTTCATCTCACTTTAACATTTTGAAGATGACGGTTTTAGACACTACGTTTCAAGATATGGAGCATTACGATTTCTATATCCCAAACCAACACATTAAGAACAGTCCGACAGCTACATTTTTGGCATACACAAAAATTCAAGGTACTTCATCAGTTCGTTGGTTAGGAACTGATACGGCAGGTGCTTGGAAACAAATAGTGGCTCATCGAACAAGTAGCAGTCCGGGTTCTTATACCCATGTTGATTTGAATTTTTCAAATGCCAGTGTCGGCGATGTTATTTACCTTGCTTTACCGACTATCTGTGTTGGGCATTTTCCAAAGTCCAAAAAACACGGGCTACTGTACAACCCAAAAACTGAGCTTATCCGAAAAGTTAACGCTCTACATAAAGCTTAAGGAGTTGAGATTATGACAATGTTAGTTGTAACCACCCGCGGCCTTGTTGCTGAAGAATGGGTTGAACATATTGAGAAGCGTGACCGCCTTATGGTTGATGCTGATCATCTCGTGAATACAGCTATGGATATGGAGTTAGATGTCACTCCATTTCGCCAGTATCGCCAAGCTTTACGCGATATCCCTCAAACCTACAGCAAT
Organism: Vibrio sp. QJM3NY_35; assembly: GCF_057785915.1. Taxonomy (NCBI): domain Bacteria; kingdom Pseudomonadati; phylum Pseudomonadota; class Gammaproteobacteria; order Vibrionales; family Vibrionaceae; genus Vibrio; species Vibrio sp. QJM3NY_35. Next base: position 312,014 of record NZ_CM173507.1, read on the forward strand.
CCGGAAAATGTGGTATGGCCTCAAAAACCATCATTGCCGCAAGCGTCTGCATAATTGGGGGGCTAGCCTACATGACATATAGAAAAACTCTGCCGCGCGGTGTGCGTAACAACAACCCGCTAAACATTCGTGAGTCCAAAGGTGATCGCACTCAGTGGGATGGTGAGCATCTACTCGACCTCGATAAAAGCTTCGAAGAGTTCAAACATCCTGTTTATGGCTTTCGAGCGGGGGCGCGTGTTCTCCGTAGTTACTCACGACAAGGCTTTCAAACCTTGAGCGAAATGATAAACCGCTTCGCTCCGTCAGTGGAGAACGACACCGAGCTATACATTAAACACGTTAGCGAGTGGACGGGCATCGGGCGTAATCAGGTTGTTGATGTGAACAACAACGAACAGCTAGCAAAGCTATTACATGCAATGAGTCGTAAAGAAGTCGGGAGTTATTACGGTTTAAGCATGGCGCGTGAAGGGGTCGCCATGGCATGACCAAAGAAGACTACAAGAAAATAGCTATTACCGTAGTAGGTGGCGTACTCGCCGCCTACACCATCAAGTATTTACGACAGAGCAAACTATTATGAAAAGCTTATTAGAGAAAATCGGAATCGACCTTGACCAACCATCTACAAAAAAGGGTTTAGCGTTACTTGGCGCGGGAGCGGCTTTGGTATCTGGTCACCCTGAACTTATCACCGCAAGCGTATCGGCAGACGGTGTTCAATTCGGTGGCATTATTGGCGCAAGTGCCCCAATAGTATTTGGCCTATGGGAAACCCTACGCAATGAGTTCAAGTAAATGGCAGAGTATCAAACGTTAATTGTTGCTGTCGTTAGTGCGTTATCTAGCGGGGTAGGAGTTGGCGTAACCCTTAAAACTGATGTTAAGTGGTTACGCTTGATGATGGAAAAGATGGATGAGCGTTTGACCCGATTAGAGGGGAGATCTATAAAATAGCAATTGCTTCTAATTCATTGGAGTTGGTTGTTTTTTCAAGGAAAGTATTTACAAGGGCAATATTTGATCATACCATTCGCTTTGTGGGTGTATTCGCCCATTTGCTTATGTTTTTATTGTGTAACAAGCAGGAAAACGACGCTCTCTTGAGCGAACTAGTACATCATTTGATGTGTTAGTTCTTGACCCGCCTCCTCGCACCCTGTCCGTTTATTAGGCCGCGCACGATTTCGTGCCCTATTAGATGCGATTTTGAGCGACGGTTGTCTGGCACTGATTAGAGAAGTCGGCTCAACGGTCATTACTAAGATTTCTGTAAACGTTTTTATTGGTCTGGCAGGCACTTTCGCCGAAAACTAATAGGAGCATATTTTATGTCTAAGTTAAATCTAGATATCCGTTACACAAATTCAAAAAAAGACACAGAACTCACAGTTGGAGTCAACTATGAATCTTCTGAAGCGCAAAATGACCAGAGCCCGAGGAATAAGATAGGACTAGTTTTAGACTATCTTCCCTTGGCTATTAACCTTATCTTGGGTTGTGTACCAATATTCTTGGATGCAGTATCTCAGGTGATCTAATAGCGGACTTCTCTTTTTCTAACCATCTATTTGGTGTTCTAATCTTATGGATAAGCCTCATTACCCTTGCCGACCTATCGGATCTGTTGACGTTCTCGCTAATACTCTTGGCGTTCATATACGAAAATTACGAAATATAGCAGCAAAAGTTGATAGTTCGTATACGTCATATGAACTCAAACCTCACCCTGTTACTAAAAAAGTTCGCACAGTGGTTGAGCCAAAGCATGAATTGAAGAAAATTCAAAAGAAAATTAACTCTCGAATTTTCTTACATGTAAATTTCCCTGAGTACCTTCAAGGTGGTATTAGAGCTACCAGTCAGAGTAAACGAGACTACATTGAAAATGCCTCTAGACACGGTCGTAGTCAGACGCTAATAAACTTAGATGTGAAGAATTTTTATCCAAATATTAAAACTGATGCTGTTAGAGATATTTTTAAGTATTTCTTTAAGTTCAGTGATGATGTTGTCGAGATTCTGACTACGCTCACCACTTATCGCGGAAGTGTACCTCAAGGTGGGTGTACCTCTAGCTACTTGGCTAACTTAGTTTTTTTCAATGATGAATATCGAATCGTGAGCTCTTTGCGGGGCAGGAAACTCAGATACACGAGGCTTCTTGATGATATTACCATTTCTTCAGTGACAACTATTGATAGTAAAACATCTGAAAAAATCATCAAAGATATTGCTGGGATGCTTCGCAAAAGGAAGTTATCTCTAAAGAGAGCTAAAACGAAAGTAACTGATCGTTCAGAAATGCATAAAGATTTTGAAGTTACGGGTCTATGTGTTCGAGCTAGTGAGCCTAAAGTGAGGAAGAAAGACCGAAGGTTTATTAGATTGTTAGTGTTCCAGTGTGAGTCACAAGCTAAAACAGATAGAACTAGCGATGACTACCATAAAAATTGGAATAAAACCTCAGGACTAGTTGCGAAGCTTAAGCGATTGAATCATTCTCAAGCTAAAGATTATCGTAAAAGATTGGCTGATATTCTTCCGTTATATGACGACTATCGAGAAAATAAAATTGTGAAGCGTGCATATGCTGCGCTAAAGGTTCCTGTAAGTTCGCATGAAAAAATCGGGACAATTCGTTCTTATAACAATCTTATTTATCAGTTGGGTATTTTGTCTAGGACAAATAAAAAAGTAGCTAAAAAGTTGAGTAAGTCTTTAAAAGATCATTACTCATCAGTGCCAACAATTGAAAACTTCTGGGAGCATTAAATGTCTAAAGAAACAGGTTATATTAATGCGTTTAATGACTTTAAAGGCTTTGGGTTTATCAGAAGAGAAAAAGGCAAAGACGTATACTTCTCTATTGATGATTTTGAAAATGAAGTTGAATTTGAGGCTGTTTCTGTAGGCCTTCAGGTCGCCTTTTTAGTAAAAAAAGAAGCTAAAGGCCCTAAAGCTTTCTGCATTGAATTTATCTAGTTAAGCTTTTTATCATGAAGGTTCTTAGGAAAAAGCTGAGTGTAAACTTGCCATAAAATATTCAAATTCCTATGACCTGTTACTTGGGCTACTTCTTCAATTGAGTAGCCCTTTTCAAACAAACGACTTGCTCCCTCTCTGCGTAAGTCGTGATACCTCAAATCTTCAATACCCAATTCATTTCTTACTCGCTGAAAGCCTGCGCTAACACTTCGTGAGTTGTACGGGAAAATAAGCTCACCTTTGCTTGATTGCTTTAGTGCGATCTCAAATGACTCGCCAAGCAACGGCACAATCATGTGGTTACCTTCTTTCTTCCTTGGGTCTTTTCTATCTCTAACCAGTATCGTCTTATGTTCTTGGTTGAGGTCTTCCCAACGCAGCTTGCAGACTTCACCAATTCGCATACAAGTGAGAATGCTGAACTCAAGAATGTCGGTGAAAGGTATTCGAGTTGTGCCGTTTGGTCGGAAAGATTCCCGTTGTTCTAATCCAAGCCTTAAAAGCTTCAGCTCTTCGGAAGTAGGGCGGCGTGTTCGTTTCTGACTCTTACCGACTAACCCCATATCAATAAGAACGGGTACGGCTTCATCAAATATTTGGTGATTGGTATCGATGTTGAAGACAGGCTTAGACTTTTTCATTACAGAACGTAGGTAAGCAATATCATGATAAATCGTTGCGGGTTTGGCTCCTGCGCCTTTTCTATTTTTACAGTGCTCGATTAAGTCGCTAGTTCGTAGCTGATTACTCTCAACTTGGGCGATGTCGCAATCCCTAAGCATTTTAATAACGTAGCGTTTTGTGCGGCCTGTATTGTCCCAGAGATCACGCTCAGCCATAAACAAATCGAGGAGTACTGAAAGGGGGACTGTTTTTGGCTGATTGAGTACCCCTTGAGCTTCTAGTTCAGCTACCCTTTTTTTACCGAAAGCTTTAGCGAGTGCTTTCTTTTTTAGAGTTTTGCTTTCCCTGTGTATAATGCGCGAATTCTTTTTAACGATGATTGTTACCTTGAACCTTGGTTCACCGCTTTTTAGCTTTCTGGTCTCGATGGTATAACTTGCCATTGTCCAACTCCTAAAGGGGTACTTGAGGGGTACTACAGGAAGTAATTCCGTTTAATTCTAGGTAATTCGCTGTATGTTTGTACAGTATTAATTGAGACTGAATCATGACAAACACTAATAAAACCAGTAAATACGCTAGTAACCGACTTTCTGTTGCACCCATGCTCGATTGGACTGACCGCCACTGTCGTTACTTTCACCGTTTGCTTTCTCAGCAGACTCTTCTGTACACGGAAATGGTAACAACAGGCGCGATCTTACATGGTAAGGGCGACTTTCTAGAATACAACGAGCAAGAACATCCTCTTGCACTTCAACTCGGCGGTTCAAACCCGGTTGATCTTGCTGCTTGTGCCAAACTTGCTGGTGAGCGTGGTTACGATGAAGTAAACCTAAATGTAGGTTGTCCTTCAGATCGAGTTCAGAATGGTCGCTTTGGTGCGTGCTTAATGGCTGAACCTGAGCTGGTGGCAGATTGTGTGTCTGCGATGAAAGAAGTCACTGATATTCCAATTACCGTGAAAACACGTATTGGTATCGACGACCAAGACTCTTATGAGTTTTTAACTAAGTTTGTTTCGACGGTTTCTGAAAAAGGCGGCTGTGAGCAATTTACTATTCATGCTCGTAAAGCATGGTTGAGTGGTCTTAGCCCGAAAGAGAACCGAGAGATTCCACCGCTAGATTACGATCGTGCATACCAAATCAAGAAAGACTTCTCTGATCTTGTGATTGCAGTGAATGGTGGCGTTACTACTCTGGAGCAAACTAAAGAGCACTTGCAACACCTTGATGGTGTGATGATCGGCCGTGAGGCTTACCATAGCCCGTTTATCTTGGCTGAAGTCGATCAGCAGATCTTTGGTTTAGACACGCCGATCAAGAAGCGCTCACAAGTGGTTGAAGAAATGTACCCGTACATTGAACGTGAGCTTTCAAATGGTGCAAGCTTAGGACACATCTCTCGTCATATGCTTGGTTTGTTCCAAAGTATGCCGGGCGCAAGACAATGGCGCCGCTACATCAGTGAAAACGCACATAAGAAAGGTGCAGGTATCGAAGTGATGCAGACAGCATTGGCTAAGATCCCTAAAGAGCTAAACGTATAACCTCCCTCGAGGTGAAAAGTTCGAGCTTAAAAGCCCAAGCTGAAAACCAAGCTTAAAAAGTAAAGGTTAAAAAGTTAAGCTTAAAAACCTAAGGCTAAATTCGCCACTAGAGGCTAAATTTGCCATTGATAGTTTCTTTAAAAGCCACGCATTTAGATGTGTGGCTTTTTATTTGTCTGATAAGTAAGGGTTTTATTGATTTCACTAACTTGGTATGGAAGCTGCAATGTTAGATAGTAGGAAAGATAGGTCATTAACTCATTAGGGAGACCATTATGTTTGAATTAATCTTTGTTCTTATTTTCGTCGCAACTCTACTTGTCACTGGTATCACGTTTATGACGGTATTGGCTGCAACCGGAATCGCGTTAGCCGTTATGTTGGTCTTAGGTATGATGGGGGTTGTGTTTAAGTTGCTGCCTTGGTTAATTGTGATTGCATTGGGTATCTGGTTTTTCAAAAACTTTGTACACAGTTCTAACCAAAGACGTTACTAAGGTCATGGTGTCGTCAAATCTTTGATCGTCATCGGTTTATCGTTTGAGAATTTAAGATGTGTGATAGAATTTTCCCCAATAATCTATGAATGTGCATACAATTAGCACAACGATATGGAATTGGAGCTATCTCAAATGAATAAAATGCCATTAATTGCTTTAGTGGGAATGCTATCTTTAAGTTCGGCAGTGTCTGCTGAAGAAGAGTTTTCTTACACGGCTAAAGTCGGTGCCGATATGTGGTGGGGAAGTACAAAGCTAAACGAAGTTAGACAGAGCGATGATTCTAATTCTCCTTCGTTGTATTTCGCATTTGAGCATAATGCCCCAATGCTACCAAACGCTAGTTTTCGCTACACCTCTGTTGATGCGGATTCATTGGCCTTCGATAAGTACGATTACACCTTCTATTACACATTGTTAGATCATAAGCTAATGAACTTTGACGCGGGTGTGACATTTACTCAGTACTCGAACTCTAACTATATTGAACCAAAAGCTACTGATGCAAAAACATCAACCTTTGATGAGTTTACTTGGAGTTTCTACGGCAACGCAGAGATCAATGTTCCTGATACCAATTTCGATATCATTGGTACGATGGAGTTCGGTGATAGCAGTGGCATCAAGAGTACTGACTTGATGGCGGGTGTTCAGTACCGAATTCCTGTATCAGAATCTGAGATTGCCTTGCGTGGTGGTTACCGTGTTATCGATCTAGACTCGGATGAGTTTTTTAGCTCTGAACTAGGCAAGAGCTTTGTTATGGTTGACGGTTGGTTCGCAGGCGCTGAAGTGCGTTTTTAGGCTACTAAAGCTAATTTTAAAGAGCATCTAAAACGAATTTTAGGAACGCCACTTTGTTAAGTGGCGTTTTTTATATCTATTGGTTATATATCTTTCTGGAATTAGTTAGCACATTCGTCACTTTCGACCATCCTTACTACAGAGTTCTAATTAGCGTCTATTCTTATAAGGTCTATGTTGTGAGGTCAAAGCAAGGGATGGTGTATGACACTCAATGAATTAAGAAATTTATATAGAGAAAACTTGTTAGTTGAAGCGATCATAGAGCCCTCAATTCAAGAAGGGTCTTGGGTTGTGGAGTTTCGCCATATGGGAGGTGGCTTTGTTCTGCTCACTGATGTCCATGGTGAAGAGTGCCATTATGCAGATTTAGATCTGGCTTCTAAGTCGGCAATGGCGGTTGGCTTTCAGCAAGTGCGGATTGAAAATCAGTAAGTCAATTTATGGTTCAATCGGTTTTTACTTCCAAAAAGTTATAAAACATACTTTTCTATTCTTTCTTGTTATTAAAAGTAGTGGTTAATCTATCGTCACGCAATGATTAGGGATGTCGTGACCATGTCTTTAAATAAGAAAGAGTCTTCACAAAATAATAATGCACAGTCTGGGGCTAATGAGCTACCTGGGCTAGCAGCACCACTTAATGACCAACAACTGGGTCATCTTCAACAATCGGTTTCTGAGTTATCTTCGCAACAACTGGCTTGGGTCAGTGGTTATCTTTGGGGTGTGAGTCAAGCTCAGCCTGTAGGTGCAGCCGCGCCAATCGCTCAAGCCGCCGCTGCAGTAGCCGCTAAACCTGCGGGTAAGTTAAGTATTATCTTCGCTTCTCAAACGGGTAATGCTAAAGGTGTTGCTGAATCGCTTGAGGCAGAAGCAAAGGCTTTAGGTATTGCTGTCGAGCTTTTTGACGCAAGTGACTATAAGGGCAAGAACTTAGCCAAAGAGACACACGTCATTTTCGTTGCTTCAACCAATGGCGAAGGCGAAGCCCCAGATAACGCTATTGAGTTACACGAGTTTCTACAATCGAAGAAAGCGCCGAAATTATCAAACCTACAATACGGTGTTATTGGTTTAGGTGATTCAAGTTATGAGTTCTTCTGCCAAACCGCGAAAGATTTCGATAACTTCTTAGCTAAGCTTGGTGCTAAATCGTTTGTTGATCGTCTTGATTGCGATGTTGATTACGAAGCATCGGCAACAGAGTGGCGTGCTAAAGCATTAGAGCAAGTAAAAGAGACACTATCGACAGGCACTGAAGCCGATGTCGTTCAGTTACCAGTTGGTCAAGTGGCCGCGGGTCATTCGCAATACACCAAACAAAACCCATACACAGCCACATTACTGACGAGTCAAAAGATCACGGGTCGCGACTCTGGTAAAGATGTTCGTCATATCGAGATTGATCTTGATGAGTCAGGTATTACTTATCAACCTGGTGATGCGTTAGGTGTATGGTTTGAAAACAGTTCAGAACTTGCCAATCAGATCCTTTCTAAGGTTGGGTTATCTGGTATCGAAAGTGTCGATGTAGATGGTCAAAACTTATCTCTCCATAGTGCTCTAGTGAGTAAATTCGAGATTACGTCATCAAACCCTCAATTTGTGACTAAGTTTGCCGAGTTATCTGGCAGCAAAAAGTTAATCAAGCTGGTGGAAGATAAAGACAAGCTTCGTGAATATGCGGGTAATACTCAAATTGTCGATGTTTTAGCTGAAAAGAAAACCAAGCTATCAGCTGATGAGCTAATCGGTCTTCTACGTAAGTTAACGCCACGTCTTTATTCTATTGCATCAAGTCAAGCTGAAGTAGATGAAGAAGTTCACTTGACGGTTGGTCTGGTTGAATACCAAAAAGGTGATGAATCTCGTTTAGGTGGAGCGTCAAGTTTCTTAGCTCAACGCCTAGAAGAAGGTGGTGAAGTTAAGGTGTTTGTAGAGAACAACAATAACTTCAAACTGCCACAAGACGACAATACACCAATCATCATGGTTGGTCCTGGCACTGGTATTGCTCCATTCCGTAGTTTCGTTCAAGAGCGTGAAAACAATGACGCTCAAGGTAAGAGCTGGCTGTTCTTTGGTGACCGAACCTTTACTCAAGATTTCTTATATCAAGTTGAATGGCAGAAGTACCTTAAGTCTGGTGCGCTAACCAAGCTTGATGTGGCATTTAGTCGTGACCAAAAAGAAAAGGTTTATGTTCAAGATCGATTAATTGAACAGGCAGAGCAGGTTTGGCAATGGCTTCAAGAAGGCGCGTACTTCTATGTATGTGGCGATGCGACTCGAATGGCAAAAGATGTCCATGAAGCGTTAGTTACGATAGCGGAAAAATATGGCAATCAGAGCCGCGAACAAGCTGAACAATATATTAATGATTTACGTAAAGCGAAACGTTACCAAAGGGATGTGTACTAATGAGCAAGCAAGTAATAGAGCAAGAAGTGCTAGGTCAAGTACTGGGACCTTTGGCTGACAACGAGCGTTTAAAGCGTGAAAGTAAAAATCTTCGCGGTACGATTGAACAAGATCTTCAAGATAGAATTACGGGTGGTTTTACTGCTGATAACTTTCAGTTGATTCGTTTCCACGGTATGTATCAACAAGACGACCGTGATATTCGTAATGAACGTACCAAGCAAAAGCTAGAACCTTTACATAACGTCATGCTGCGTGCGCGTATGCCTGGCGGGATCATCACTCCGAAGCAGTGGCTCGCGATTGATAAATTCGCAGATGAAAGTACCTCTTATGGTTCTATCCGTCTCACAACTCGTCAAACTTTCCAGTTCCATGGCGTGTTGAAGCCGAACATTAAGTTAATGCACCAAACACTAAACAGTATTGGTATTGATTCCATTGCGACGGCGGGTGACGTAAACCGAAATGTTTTGTGTACCACAAACCCGGTTGAGTCTGAGCTCCATCAAGAAGCTTATGAGTGGGCGAAAAAGATCAGTGAACATCTATTACCTAAGACTCGTGCTTATGCAGAAATCTGGTTAGATGGTGAAAAGCTAGCAACAACGGACGAAGAACCTATCTTAGGTAGCAACTACTTACCACGTAAGTTCAAGACGACGGTTGTAATTCCTCCGCAAAATGACGTAGATGTTCATGCTAACGATCTTAACTTCATCGCGATTGCTAAAGACGGAAAGCTGGTGGGCTTTAACGTATTAGTGGGCGGTGGTCTTGCAATGACGCATGGCGATACTTCTACTTATGCACGTAAAGCTGACGATTTTGGTTTTGTGGCATTAGATAAAACGTTAGATGTAGCAGCGGCGGTGGTAACGACTCAGCGTGATTGGGGTAACCGTTCGAACCGTAAGAACGCAAAAACCAAATACACACTAGACCGTGTTGGTATTGATGTATTTAAAGCAGAAGTAGAAAAACGTGCAGGCGTTGAGTTTTCTGAAAGCCGTCCTTATGAGTTTACTGGCCGTGGCGATCGTATTGGTTGGGCGGAAGGCATTGATGGTAAGCACCACTTAGCGTTATTCATCGAAAATGGTCGTTTGCTTGATTTCCCAGGGAAAGCGCTGAAAACAGGTGTTGCTGAAATAGCGAAGATCCACAAAGGTGACTTCCGCATGACAGCGAACCAAAACCTAATTGTTGCAGGTGTACCTAAGAGCCAAAAGGCAAAAATTGAAAAGCTGGCACGTCAATACGGTCTGATGGATGATGCCGTTTCCGAGCAGCGTAAAAACTCAATGGCCTGTGTGGCATTCCCAACATGTCCTTTAGCAATGGCAGAAGCTGAGCGTTTTCTTCCTGAGTTTGTAACGGATGTTGAAGACATTCTGAAGAAACATGGATTACCAGAAGAAGATAACATCATCCTTCGTATCACGGGTTGTCCAAACGGTTGTGGTCGTGCAATGTTGGCTGAGCTGGGGTTAGTCGGTAAGGCTCCGGGGCGTTACAACATGCATTTAGGTGGCAACAAAGCCGGAACTCGTATCCCGAAGATGTATAAAGAGAACATCACTTCAGCTCAGATCTTAGAAGAGATTGATTCGCTGGTGGGACGTTGGGCTACGGAACGTAACGACAATGAAGGGTTCGGTGATTTTACAATCCGAGCTGGCATCATCGAAGAGGTGATCATTTCAAAGAGGGATCTGCATGCATAATTCTGTCGCTTCAAAACTGAAGTTAGCAGAGCTACTCGCATTGACTAAGACGGAGCAAATACTTCGTCTTGGACAAATCAATGCTGAGTTAGAGCAGCTAACCGCATTAGAAAGAGTTAAGTGGGCACTAGAACATTTAGAAGGGACACATGTTGTGTCTTCTAGTTTCGGAATCCAAGCGGCGTTGATGCTGCACTTAGTGACTCAAGCAAAACCAGATATTCCGGTTATTCTTACGGACACTGGGTATCTATTCCCGGAAACGTATCAATTTATCGATGAGTTAAGTCAGAAGTTGACTTTAAACCTTCAAGTTTTTCGTTCTCAGCAGAGCCCTAATTGGCAAGAAGCGCAATATGGCAAACTTTGGGAGCAAGGTATAGAAGGGATAGAGAAGTACAACAAGCTTAATAAAGTTGAACCGATGAGAAGAGCGCTGGATGAGCTCGAGGCGGGCACTTGGTTTTCTGGGTTGAGAAGAGAGCAATCTCAATCGCGTGCAAACTTGCCTATCTTATCTATCCAAAATGGTGTGTTTAAGTTCTTGCCAGTAATTGATTGGACAAATAAAGATGTTCATTATTACTTAGAAGAGCATGGTCTCAGTTATCACCCACTTCGTGAGCAGGGGTACCTTTCTGTTGGAGATACTCATACTACTAAGAAATGGGAACCGGGTATGACTGAAGAAGAAACCCGTTTTAATGGTCTAAAACGAGAATGTGGTCTCCATGAAGACGATGGAGAGCAATATGGCTCTGGGATTTAGACTCATTGCCATTTAAAAAGCTGCCATAAGGCAGCTTTTTTGTTTTCTAGGGTGAAAATTAGAGCAATTGTGGATAAGTCTGTGGTTATTCTGTAGGTACTTTGTAGTTAAACTTGCACAAATAAGGCTTTGAGTGTTTATTCGTCATCTAACCGTTATTTTTACATTTTTCTTTAATAAACACTTGCCAATGTGAGGAACATCTCTATAATGCCGCCTCACTGACACGGTAGACGCCACAAGGCTTCAGCGAAGAATGTTAGTAAGGCAACTAGCTTTAAGCGATTATTCGCTTCTACTTTTTAAAAGTAGAAATTAATTTTCAAAAGTGTTTGACACTGAGAATTAAAACGCTAGAATGGCCGCCTCTTCCGAAGTGATGCAAGTCACAACGAAGAGAAGCTCTTTAACAATTTAAACCTATCAATCTGTGTGGGCACTCGTTGATGAATATCAAAACGTTTTATCTTCCCTTTTAATTAAGAGAAGTAAAACAGATTCCTCGGAATCAACTTTGGTTTCAATGAACTGAGTGACCAATACGAATAACTACTTTCTCTTGTAGAAAGAAAGTATTTGGCACAGTCAATTCATTATCTTTCTGTTGGAAAGATAATAGCTTTAGAATTACTTTTTGTAGTTTTGAAGTCAGTATTCATTGAGCCGACAAAATCTTAAATTGAAGAGTTTGATCATGGCTCAGATTGAACGCTGGCGGCAGGCCTAACACATGCAAGTCGAGCGGAAACGACACTAACAATCCTTCGGGTGCGTTAATGGGCGTCGAGCGGCGGACGGGTGAGTAATGCCTAGGAAATTGCCTTGATGTGGGGGATAACCATTGGAAACGATGGCTAATACCGCATAATGCCTACGGGCCAAAGAGGGGGACCTTCGGGCCTCTCGCGTCAAGATATGCCTAGGTGGGATTAGCTAGTTGGTGAGGTAATGGCTCACCAAGGCGACGATCCCTAGCTGGTCTGAGAGGATGATCAGCCACACTGGAACTGAGACACGGTCCAGACTCCTACGGGAGGCAGCAGTGGGGAATATTGCACAATGGGCGAAAGCCTGATGCAGCCATGCCGCGTGTATGAAGAAGGCCTTCGGGTTGTAAAGTACTTTCAGTTGTGAGGAAGGGTGTGTAGTTAATAGCTGCGCATCTTGACGTTAGCAACAGAAGAAGCACCGGCTAACTCCGTGCCAGCAGCCGCGGTAATACGGAGGGTGCGAGCGTTAATCGGAATTACTGGGCGTAAAGCGCATGCAGGTGGTTCATTAAGTCAGATGTGAAAGCCCGGGGCTCAACCTCGGAACTGCATTTGAAACTGGTGAACTAGAGTGCTGTAGAGGGGGGTAGAATTTCAGGTGTAGCGGTGAAATGCGTAGAGATCTGAAGGAATACCAGTGGCGAAGGCGGCCCCCTGGACAGACACTGACACTCAGATGCGAAAGCGTGGGGAGCAAACAGGATTAGATACCCTGGTAGTCCACGCCGTAAACGATGTCTACTTGGAGGTTGTGGCCTTGAGCCGTGGCTTTCGGAGCTAACGCGTTAAGTAGACCGCCTGGGGAGTACGGTCGCAAGATTAAAACTCAAATGAATTGACGGGGGCCCGCACAAGCGGTGGAGCATGTGGTTTAATTCGATGCAACGCGAAGAACCTTACCTACTCTTGACATCCAGAGAAGCCAGCGGAGACGCAGGTGTGCCTTCGGGAGCTCTGAGACAGGTGCTGCATGGCTGTCGTCAGCTCGTGTTGTGAAATGTTGGGTTAAGTCCCGCAACGAGCGCAACCCTTATCCTTGTTTGCCAGCGAGTAATGTCGGGAACTCCAGGGAGACTGCCGGTGATAAACCGGAGGAAGGTGGGGACGACGTCAAGTCATCATGGCCCTTACGAGTAGGGCTACACACGTGCTACAATGGCGCATACAGAGGGCAGCAAGCTAGCGATAGTGAGCGAATCCCAAAAAGTGCGTCGTAGTCCGGATTGGAGTCTGCAACTCGACTCCATGAAGTCGGAATCGCTAGTAATCGTGAATCAGAATGTCACGGTGAATACGTTCCCGGGCCTTGTACACACCGCCCGTCACACCATGGGAGTGGGCTGCAAAAGAAGTGGGTAGTTTAACCTTTCGGGGAGGACGCTCACCACTTTGTGGTTCATGACTGGGGTGAAGTCGTAACAAGGTAGCCCTAGGGGAACCTGGGGCTGGATCACCTCCTTATACGAAGATAGTCACGATGAGTGTCCACACAGATTGATGGTTTAGATTTAGTTAAAGCCAGAGCTTTAATTAATAACGTAAGTTATTGATTAAAGCTTTTTGCTTTATGCTCTTTAACAATTTGGAAAGCTGACTGATTGATTTACTTACGAGTAATTCAATCAAATTTAAAAGTTCTCAATGTTTATCTTTCATTAGATAAACACAACAAACACATTCAAGTGTCTTGTATTCGAATCAAACTAAAGTTTGATTCACAATTGAGTCCGGCAAACAGTTATCAAGAATTAACCCTTCTTGATGACAACCAAAAACCTTGGTTAGTTGCCATACGCTAAGACCCTTTCGGGTTGTATGGTTAAGTGACTAAGCGTACACGGTGGATGCCTTGGCAGTCAGAGGCGATGAAAGGCGTAATAACTTGCGATAAGCCCAGATTAGGTAGTAATAACCTTTTGAGTCTGGGATTCCTGAATGGGGAAACCCACTTACATAAGTAAGTATCCTGTTGTGAATACATAGCAACAGGAGGCAAACCGGGGGAACTGAAACATCTAAGTACCCCGAGGAAGAGAAATCAACCGAGATTCCGAAAGTAGCGGCGAGCGAAATTGGATTAGCCCTTAAGCTTTTAATGATGCAGGTGAAGAGTCTGGAAAGTCTCGCAATAAAGGGTGATAGCCCCGTAACCGACACATCATAATCAGTGAAAACGAGTAGGGCGGGACACGTGATATCCTGTCTGAATATGGGGGGACCATCCTCCAAGGCTAAATACTACTGACTGACCGATAGTGAACCAGTACCGTGAGGGAAAGGCGAAAAGAACCCCTGTGAGGGGAGTGAAATAGAACCTGAAACCGTGTACGTACAAGCAGTAGGAGCACCTTCGTGGTGTGACTGCGTACCTTTTGTATAATGGGTCAGCGACTTAATTTTAGTAGCAAGGTTAACCGTTTAGGGGAGCCGTAGGGAAACCGAGTCTTAACTGGGCGTACAGTTGCTAGGATTAGACCCGAAACCAGGTGATCTAGCCATGGGCAGGTTGAAGGTTGAGTAACATCAACTGGAGGACCGAACCGACTAATGTTGAAAAATTAGCGGATGACTTGTGGCTAGGGGTGAAAGGCCAATCAAACCTGGAGATAGCTGGTTCTCCCCGAAAGCTATTTAGGTAGCGCCTCGGACGAATACTACTGGGGGTAGAGCACTGTTAAGGCTAGGGGGTCATCCCGACTTACCAACCCTTTGCAAACTCCGAATACCAGTAAGTACTATCCGGGAGACACACGGCGGGTGCTAACGTCCGTCGTGGAGAGGGAAACAACCCAGACCGCCAGCTAAGGTCCCAAAGTATAGCTAAGTGGGAAACGATGTGGGAAGGCTCAGACAGCCAGGATGTTGGCTTAGAAGCAGCCATCATTTAAAGAAAGCGTAATAGCTCACTGGTCGAGTCGGCCTGCGCGGAAGATGTAACGGGGCTAAGCTATACACCGAAGCTGCGGCTACGTACCTTAGGGTATGTGGGGTAGGGGAGCGTTCTGTAAGCCGTTGAAGGTGGTCTGTAAGGGCTGCTGGAGGTATCAGAAGTGCGAATGCTGACATGAGTAACGATAAAGGGAGTGAAAAACTCCCTCGCCGGAAGACCAAGGGTTCCTGTCCAACGTTAATCGGGGCAGGGTAAGTCGACTCCTAAGGCGAGGCCGAAAGGCGTAGTCGATGGGAAACGGGTTAATATTCCCGTACTTCTTACAATTGCGATGGGGGGACGGAGAAGGCTAGGTGGGCCTGGCGACGGTTGTCCAGGTTCAAGTATGTAGGCGGGTGGTTTAGGTAAATCCGGACCACTACTAACGCTGAGATACGATGTCGAGCTACTACGGTAGTGAAGTCATTGATGCCATGCTTCCAGGAAAAGCCTCTAAGCTTCAGATTGTAAGGAATCGTACCCCAAACCGACACAGGTGGTCGGGTAGAGAATACCAAGGCGCTTGAGAGAACTCGGGTGAAGGAACTAGGCAAAATGGTACCGTAACTTCGGGAGAAGGTACGCTCTTATCAGTGAAGTCCCTTGCGGATGGAGCAGACGAGAGTCGCAGATACCAGGTGGCTGCAACTGTTTATTAAAAACACAGCACTGTGCAAAATCGTAAGATGACGTATACGGTGTGACGCCTGCCCGGTGCCGGAAGGTTAATTGATGGGGTTAGTCTTCGGACGAAGCTCTTGATCGAAGCCCCGGTAAACGGCGGCCGTAACTATAACGGTCCTAAGGTAGCGAAATTCCTTGTCGGGTAAGTTCCGACCTGCACGAATGGCGTAATGATGGCCACGCTGTCTCCACCCGAGACTCAGTGAAATTGAAATCGCTGTGAAGATGCAGTGTACCCGCGGCTAGACGGAAAGACCCCGTGAACCTTTACTACAGCTTGGCACTGAACATTGAACCTACATGTGTAGGATAGGTGGGAGACTATGAAATTGCGTCGCTAGATGTGATGGAGTCGTCCTTGAAATACCACCCTTGTAGTTTTGATGTTCTAACGTTGGTCCCTGAATCGGGATTACGGACAGTGCCTGGTGGGTAGTTTGACTGGGGCGGTCTCCTCCCAAAGAGTAACGGAGGAGCACGAAGGTGGGCTAAACACGGTTGGACATCGTGTGGTTAGTGCAATGGCATAAGCCCGCTTGACTGCGAGAATGACAATTCGAGCAGGTGCGAAAGCAGGTCATAGTGATCCGGTGGTTCTGAATGGAAGGGCCATCGCTCAACGGATAAAAGGTACTCCGGGGATAACAGGCTGATACCGCCCAAGAGTTCATATCGACGGCGGTGTTTGGCACCTCGATGTCGGCTCATCACATCCTGGGGCTGAAGTCGGTCCCAAGGGTATGGCTGTTCGCCATTTAAAGTGGTACGCGAGCTGGGTTTAGAACGTCGTGAGACAGTTCGGTCCCTATCTGCCGTGGGCGTTGGAAAATTGAAAGGGGCTGCTCCTAGTACGAGAGGACCGGAGTGGACGAACCTCTGGTGTTCGGGTTGTCATGCCAATGGCATTGCCCGGTAGCTAAGTTCGGAATCGATAACCGCTGAAAGCATCTAAGCGGGAAGCGAGCCTTGAGATGAGTTTTCCCTGGCGCTATAAGCGTCCTAAAGGGTTGTCGTAGACTACGACGTTGATAGGCAGGGTGTGTAAGTGCTGCGAGGCATTGAGCTAACCTGTACTAATTGCCCGTGAGGCTTAACCATACAACACCCAAGGGGTTTTGTGGACTCAAAGACAGACCTTGAATGAGTTTGAAGAGAAACTTTTAAAGCTCTATTAAATAGAGAAGCAGCTTTCCGAATTTTAAAATTTGCTTGGCGACCATAGCATTGTGGACCCACCTGATTCCATGCCGAACTCAGAAGTGAAACACAATAGCGCCGATGGTAGTGTGGGGTTTCCCCATGTGAGAGTAGGACATCGCCAGGCTTTAATTTCGACGTTGTCTAGTTTCTAGACAAGTCACCATAGAGTTCTAAGTTTCTTAGAGTTTTATGTTGACTTTCAAAGTGGAAAGCGTATTATACGCGTCCTGCTTGAGTGCTAAGGCACTGAAAGCGTTCTCTTTTTAGAGAACACGCTCTTTAACAATTTAAACCTATCAATCTGTGTGGGCACTCGTTGATGAATATCAAAACGTTTTATCTTCCCTTTTTATTAAGAGAAGTAAAACAGTTACTTCGGTAACACAATGATTTCAATGAACTGAGTGACCAATACGAATAATTACTTTCTATATAGAGGGGGGTTATTTGGCACAGTCAATTCATTACCATTCTGTTGGAATGGTAATAGCTTTAAAATTACATAGTAGTTTTGAAGTCAGTATTCGTTGAGTCACAAAATCTTAAATTGAAGAGTTTGATCATGGCTCAGATTGAACGCTGGCGGCAGGCCTAACACATGCAAGTCGAGCGGAAACGACACTAACAATCCTTCGGGTGCGTTAATGGGCGTCGAGCGGCGGACGGGTGAGTAATGCCTAGGAAATTGCCTTGATGTGGGGGATAACCATTGGAAACGATGGCTAATACCGCATAATGCCTACGGGCCAAAGAGGGGGACCTTCGGGCCTCTCGCGTCAAGATATGCCTAGGTGGGATTAGCTAGTTGGTGAGGTAATGGCTCACCAAGGCGACGATCCCTAGCTGGTCTGAGAGGATGATCAGCCACACTGGAACTGAGACACGGTCCAGACTCCTACGGGAGGCAGCAGTGGGGAATATTGCACAATGGGCGAAAGCCTGATGCAGCCATGCCGCGTGTATGAAGAAGGCCTTCGGGTTGTAAAGTACTTTCAGTTGTGAGGAAGGGTGTGTAGTTAATAGCTGCGCATCTTGACGTTAGCAACAGAAGAAGCACCGGCTAACTCCGTGCCAGCAGCCGCGGTAATACGGAGGGTGCGAGCGTTAATCGGAATTACTGGGCGTAAAGCGCATGCAGGTGGTTCATTAAGTCAGATGTGAAAGCCCGGGGCTCAACCTCGGAACTGCATTTGAAACTGGTGAACTAGAGTGCTGTAGAGGGGGGTAGAATTTCAGGTGTAGCGGTGAAATGCGTAGAGATCTGAAGGAATACCAGTGGCGAAGGCGGCCCCCTGGACAGACACTGACACTCAGATGCGAAAGCGTGGGGAGCAAACAGGATTAGATACCCTGGTAGTCCACGCCGTAAACGATGTCTACTTGGAGGTTGTGGCCTTGAGCCGTGGCTTTCGGAGCTAACGCGTTAAGTAGACCGCCTGGGGAGTACGGTCGCAAGATTAAAACTCAAATGAATTGACGGGGGCCCGCACAAGCGGTGGAGCATGTGGTTTAATTCGATGCAACGCGAAGAACCTTACCTACTCTTGACATCCAGAGAAGCCAGCGGAGACGCAGGTGTGCCTTCGGGAACTCTGAGACAGGTGCTGCATGGCTGTCGTCAGCTCGTGTTGTGAAATGTTGGGTTAAGTCCCGCAACGAGCGCAACCCTTATCCTTGTTTGCCAGCGAGTAATGTCGGGAACTCCAGGGAGACTGCCGGTGATAAACCGGAGGAAGGTGGGGACGACGTCAAGTCATCATGGCCCTTACGAGTAGGGCTACACACGTGCTACAATGGCGCATACAGAGGGCAGCAAGCTAGCGATAGTGAGCGAATCCCAAAAAGTGCGTCGTAGTCCGGATTGGAGTCTGCAACTCGACTCCATGAAGTCGGAATCGCTAGTAATCGTGAATCAGAATGTCACGGTGAATACGTTCCCGGGCCTTGTACACACCGCCCGTCACACCATGGGAGTGGGCTGCAAAAGAAGTGGGTAGTTTAACCTTTCGGGGAGGACGCTCACCACTTTGTGGTTCATGACTGGGGTGAAGTCGTAACAAGGTAGCCCTAGGGGAACCTGGGGCTGGATCACCTCCTTATACGAAGATACTTACGATGAGTGTCCACACAGATTGATTAGGTTTAGAAAAGTAAAGAGACGAAGAACTCCCAAGTTCTTCAATATCCAGTGTCCCGTTCGTCTAGAGGCCTAGGACACCGCCCTTTCACGGCGGTAACAGGGGTTCGACTCCCCTACGGGATACCATCTTTAAGTATTCTCTTCTATCAGAGTATTTAAAAATGGTTCATTAGTTTGAATCAAGCTCTTTAACAATTTGGAAAGCTGACTGATTGATTACTTACGAGTAATTCAATCAAATTTAAAAGTTCTCAATGTTTATCTTTCATTAGATAAACACAACAAACACATTCAAGTGTCTTGTATTCGAATCAAACTAAAGTTTGATTCACAATTGAGTCCGGCAAACAGTTATCAAGAATTAACCCTTCTTGATGACAACCAAAAACCTTGGTTGCTTTTTGTCTTCACTTTTTAAAAGTGAAAGCAAATTTGTATCATACACAAGACCCTTTCGGGTTGTATGGTTAAGTGACTAAGCGTACACGGTGGATGCCTTGGCAGTCAGAGGCGATGAAAGGCGTAATAACTTGCGATAAGCCCAGATTAGGTAGTAATAACCTTTTGAGTCTGGGATTCCTGAATGGGGAAACCCACTTACATAAGTAAGTATCCTGTTGTGAATACATAGCAACAGGAGGCAAACCGGGGGAACTGAAACATCTAAGTACCCCGAGGAAGAGAAATCAACCGAGATTCCGAAAGTAGCGGCGAGCGAAATTGGATTAGCCCTTAAGCTTTTAATGAGACAGACGAAGGCTCTGGAAAGTGCCGCAGTAAAGGGTGATAGCCCCGTAGTCGACATCTCATAATCAGTGAAAACGAGTAGGGCGGGACACGTGATATCCTGTCTGAATATGGGGGGACCATCCTCCAAGGCTAAATACTACTGACTGACCGATAGTGAACCAGTACCGTGAGGGAAAGGCGAAAAGAACCCCTGTGAGGGGAGTGAAATAGAACCTGAAACCGTGTACGTACAAGCAGTAGGAGCACCTTCGTGGTGTGACTGCGTACCTTTTGTATAATGGGTCAGCGACTTAATTTTAGTAGCAAGGTTAACCGTTTAGGGGAGCCGTAGGGAAACCGAGTCTTAACTGGGCGTACAGTTGCTAGGATTAGACCCGAAACCAGGTGATCTAGCCATGGGCAGGTTGAAGGTTGAGTAACATCAACTGGAGGACCGAACCGACTAATGTTGAAAAATTAGCGGATGACTTGTGGCTAGGGGTGAAAGGCCAATCAAACCTGGAGATAGCTGGTTCTCCCCGAAAGCTATTTAGGTAGCGCCTCGGACGAATACTACTGGGGGTAGAGCACTGTTAAGGCTAGGGGGTCATCCCGACTTACCAACCCTTTGCAAACTCCGAATACCAGTAAGTACTATCCGGGAGACACACGGCGGGTGCTAACGTCCGTCGTGGAGAGGGAAACAACCCAGACCGCCAGCTAAGGTCCCAAAGTATAGCTAAGTGGGAAACGATGTGGGAAGGCTCAGACAGCCAGGATGTTGGCTTAGAAGCAGCCATCATTTAAAGAAAGCGTAATAGCTCACTGGTCGAGTCGGCCTGCGCGGAAGATGTAACGGGGCTAAGCTATACACCGAAGCTGCGGCTACGTACCTTAGGGTATGTGGGGTAGGGGAGCGTTCTGTAAGCCGTTGAAGGTGGTCTGTAAGGGCTGCTGGAGGTATCAGAAGTGCGAATGCTGACATGAGTAACGATAAAGGGAGTGAAAAACTCCCTCGCCGGAAGACCAAGGGTTCCTGTCCAACGTTAATCGGGGCAGGGTAAGTCGACTCCTAAGGCGAGGCCGAAAGGCGTAGTCGATGGGAAACGGGTTAATATTCCCGTACTTCTTACAATTGCGATGGGGGGACGGAGAAGGCTAGGTGGGCCTGGCGACGGTTGTCCAGGTTCAAGTATGTAGGCGGGTGGTTTAGGTAAATCCGGACCACTACTAACGCTGAGATACGATGTCGAGCTACTACGGTAGTGAAGTCATTGATGCCATGCTTCCAGGAAAAGCCTCTAAGCTTCAGATTGTAAGGAATCGTACCCCAAACCGACACAGGTGGTCGGGTAGAGAATACCAAGGCGCTTGAGAGAACTCGGGTGAAGGAACTAGGCAAAATGGTACCGTAACTTCGGGAGAAGGTACGCTCTTATCAGTGAAGTCCCTTGCGGATGGAGCAGACGAGAGTCGCAGATACCAGGTGGCTGCAACTGTTTATTAAAAACACAGCACTGTGCAAAATCGTAAGATGACGTATACGGTGTGACGCCTGCCCGGTGCCGGAAGGTTAATTGATGGGGTTAGTCTTCGGACGAAGCTCTTGATCGAAGCCCCGGTAAACGGCGGCCGTAACTATAACGGTCCTAAGGTAGCGAAATTCCTTGTCGGGTAAGTTCCGACCTGCACGAATGGCGTAATGATGGCCACGCTGTCTCCACCCGAGACTCAGTGAAATTGAAATCGCTGTGAAGATGCAGTGTACCCGCGGCTAGACGGAAAGACCCCGTGAACCTTTACTACAGCTTGGCACTGAACATTGAACCTACATGTGTAGGATAGGTGGGAGACTATGAAATTGCGTCGCTAGATGTGATGGAGTCGTCCTTGAAATACCACCCTTGTAGTTTTGATGTTCTAACGTTGGTCCCTGAATCGGGATTACGGACAGTGCCTGGTGGGTAGTTTGACTGGGGCGGTCTCCTCCCAAAGAGTAACGGAGGAGCACGAAGGTGGGCTAAACACGGTTGGACATCGTGTGGTTAGTGCAATGGCATAAGCCCGCTTGACTGCGAGAATGACAATTCGAGCAGGTGCGAAAGCAGGTCATAGTGATCCGGTGGTTCTGAATGGAAGGGCCATCGCTCAACGGATAAAAGGTACTCCGGGGATAACAGGCTGATACCGCCCAAGAGTTCATATCGACGGCGGTGTTTGGCACCTCGATGTCGGCTCATCACATCCTGGGGCTGAAGTCGGTCCCAAGGGTATGGCTGTTCGCCATTTAAAGTGGTACGCGAGCTGGGTTTAGAACGTCGTGAGACAGTTCGGTCCCTATCTGCCGTGGGCGTTGGAAAATTGAAAGGGGCTGCTCCTAGTACGAGAGGACCGGAGTGGACGAACCTCTGGTGTTCGGGTTGTCATGCCAATGGCATTGCCCGGTAGCTAAGTTCGGAATCGATAACCGCTGAAAGCATCTAAGCGGGAAGCGAGCCTTGAGATGAGTTTTCCCTGGCACTATAAGTGTCCTAAAGGGTTGTCGTAGACTACGACGTTGATAGGCAGGGTGTGTAAGTGCTGCGAGGCATTGAGCTAACCTGTACTAATTGCCCGTGAGGCTTAACCATACAACACCCAAGGGGTTTTGTGGACTCAGAAGTACCAGACCTTGAATGCGTTTGAAGAGAAATAACTTTTAGATAAGCTTTCCGAATTTTAAAATTTGCTTGGCGACCATAGCATTGTGGACCCACCTGATTCCATGCCGAACTCAGAAGTGAAACACAATAGCGCCGATGGTAGTGTGGGGCTTCCCCATGTGAGAGTAGGACATCGCCAGGCTTTAATTTCGACTTTGTCTAGTTTCTAGACAAGTCACCATAGAGTTCTAAGTTTCTTAGAGTTTTATGTTGACTTTCAAAGTGGAAAGCGTATTATACGCGTCCTGCTTACGTGCTAAGGCACTGAAAGCAAAGCTCTTTAACAATTTAAACCTATCAATCTGTGTGGGCACTCGTTGATGAATATCAAAACGTTATTACTTAGGTAATGACAGTTACTTCGGTAACAAACTTGATTTCAATGAACTGAGTGACCAATACAAAATTAAGTTTACTTAATTTTGGCACAGTCAATTCATTACCATTCTGTTGGAATGGTAATAGCTTTAAAATTACATAGTAGTTTTGAAGTCAGTATTCGTTGAGTCACAAAATCTTAAATTGAAGAGTTTGATCATGGCTCAGATTGAACGCTGGCGGCAGGCCTAACACATGCAAGTCGAGCGGAAACGACACTAACAATCCTTCGGGTGCGTTAATGGGCGTCGAGCGGCGGACGGGTGAGTAATGCCTAGGAAATTGCCTTGATGTGGGGGATAACCATTGGAAACGATGGCTAATACCGCATAATGCCTACGGGCCAAAGAGGGGGACCTTCGGGCCTCTCGCGTCAAGATATGCCTAGGTGGGATTAGCTAGTTGGTGAGGTAATGGCTCACCAAGGCGACGATCCCTAGCTGGTCTGAGAGGATGATCAGCCACACTGGAACTGAGACACGGTCCAGACTCCTACGGGAGGCAGCAGTGGGGAATATTGCACAATGGGCGAAAGCCTGATGCAGCCATGCCGCGTGTATGAAGAAGGCCTTCGGGTTGTAAAGTACTTTCAGTTGTGAGGAAGGGGGTAGCGTTAATAGCGCTATCTCTTGACGTTAGCAACAGAAGAAGCACCGGCTAACTCCGTGCCAGCAGCCGCGGTAATACGGAGGGTGCGAGCGTTAATCGGAATTACTGGGCGTAAAGCGCATGCAGGTGGTTCATTAAGTCAGATGTGAAAGCCCGGGGCTCAACCTCGGAACTGCATTTGAAACTGGTGAACTAGAGTACTGTAGAGGGGGGTAGAATTTCAGGTGTAGCGGTGAAATGCGTAGAGATCTGAAGGAATACCAGTGGCGAAGGCGGCCCCCTGGACAGATACTGACACTCAGATGCGAAAGCGTGGGGAGCAAACAGGATTAGATACCCTGGTAGTCCACGCCGTAAACGATGTCTACTTGGAGGTTGTGGCCTTGAGCCGTGGCTTTCGGAGCTAACGCGTTAAGTAGACCGCCTGGGGAGTACGGTCGCAAGATTAAAACTCAAATGAATTGACGGGGGCCCGCACAAGCGGTGGAGCATGTGGTTTAATTCGATGCAACGCGAAGAACCTTACCTACTCTTGACATCCAGAGAAGCCAGCGGAGACGCAGGTGTGCCTTCGGGAGCTCTGAGACAGGTGCTGCATGGCTGTCGTCAGCTCGTGTTGTGAAATGTTGGGTTAAGTCCCGCAACGAGCGCAACCCTTATCCTTGTTTGCCAGCGAGTAATGTCGGGAACTCCAGGGAGACTGCCGGTGATAAACCGGAGGAAGGTGGGGACGACGTCAAGTCATCATGGCCCTTACGAGTAGGGCTACACACGTGCTACAATGGCGCATACAGAGGGCAGCAAGCTAGCGATAGTGAGCGAATCCCAAAAAGTGCGTCGTAGTCCGGATTGGAGTCTGCAACTCGACTCCATGAAGTCGGAATCGCTAGTAATCGTGAATCAGAATGTCACGGTGAATACGTTCCCGGGCCTTGTACACACCGCCCGTCACACCATGGGAGTGGGCTGCAAAAGAAGTGGGTAGTTTAACCTTTCGGGGAGGACGCTCACCACTTTGTGGTTCATGACTGGGGTGAAGTCGTAACAAGGTAGCCCTAGGGGAACCTGGGGCTGGATCACCTCCTTATACGAAGATACCACGATGAGTGTCCACACAGATTGATTAGGTTTAGAAAGTAAAAGAGACGATATTGGGTCTGTAGCTCAGCTGGTTAGAGCGCTCGCCTGATAAGCGGGAGGTCGGTGGTTCGAGTCCACTCAGACCCACCAATATCGACTAGATACAAAGATGGGGCTATAGCTCAGCTGGGAGAGCGCCTGCCTTGCACGCAGGAGGTCTGCGGTTCGATCCCGCATAGCTCCACCATCTTTAAGTGTTTTTATCTGAAAATATTTAAAAATGGTTTCGAAAGAAATCTAGCTCTTTAACAATTTGGAAAGCTGACTGATTTGATTACTTACGAGTAATTCAATCAAATTTAAAAGTTCTCAATGTTTATCTTTCATTAGATAAACACAACAAACACATTCAAGTGTCTTGTATTCGAATCAAACTTAGTTTGATTCACAATTGAGTCCGGCAAACAGTTATCAAGAATTAACCCTTCTTGATGACAACCAAAAACCTTGGTTAGTTGCCATACGCTTATTTGTCTTCACTTTTTAAAGTGAAAGCAAATAGAAACCCTTTCGGGTTGTATGGTTAAGTGACTAAGCGTACACGGTGGATGCCTTGGCAGTCAGAGGCGATGAAAGGCGTAATAACTTGCGATAAGCCCAGATTAGGTAGTAATAACCTTTTGAGTCTGGGATTCCTGAATGGGGAAACCCACTTACATAAGTAAGTATCCTGTTGTGAATACATAGCAGCAGGAGGCAAACCGGGGGAACTGAAACATCTAAGTACCCCGAGGAAGAGAAATCAACCGAGATTCCGAAAGTAGCGGCGAGCGAAATTGGATTAGCCCTTAAGCTTTTAATGATGCAGGTGAAGAGTCTGGAAAGTCTCGCAATAAAGGGTGATAGCCCCGTAACCGACACATCATAATCAGTGAAATCGAGTAGGGCGGGACACGTGATATCCTGTCTGAATATGGGGGGACCATCCTCCAAGGCTAAATACTACTGACTGACCGATAGTGAACCAGTACCGTGAGGGAAAGGCGAAAAGAACCCCTGTGAGGGGAGTGAAATAGAACCTGAAACCGTGTACGTACAAGCAGTAGGAGCACCTTCGTGGTGTGACTGCGTACCTTTTGTATAATGGGTCAGCGACTTAATTTTAGTAGCAAGGTTAACCGTTTAGGGGAGCCGTAGGGAAACCGAGTCTTAACTGGGCGTACAGTTGCTAGGATTAGACCCGAAACCAGGTGATCTAGCCATGGGCAGGTTGAAGGTTGAGTAACATCAACTGGAGGACCGAACCGACTAATGTTGAAAAATTAGCGGATGACTTGTGGCTAGGGGTGAAAGGCCAATCAAACCTGGAGATAGCTGGTTCTCCCCGAAAGCTATTTAGGTAGCGCCTCGGACGAATACTACTGGGGGTAGAGCACTGTTAAGGCTAGGGGGTCATCCCGACTTACCAACCCTTTGCAAACTCCGAATACCAGTAAGTACTATCCGGGAGACACACGGCGGGTGCTAACGTCCGTCGTGGAGAGGGAAACAACCCAGACCGCCAGCTAAGGTCCCAAAGTATAGCTAAGTGGGAAACGATGTGGGAAGGCTCAGACAGCCAGGATGTTGGCTTAGAAGCAGCCATCATTTAAAGAAAGCGTAATAGCTCACTGGTCGAGTCGGCCTGCGCGGAAGATGTAACGGGGCTAAGCTATACACCGAAGCTGCGGCTACGTACCTTAGGGTATGTGGGGTAGGGGAGCGTTCTGTAAGCCGTTGAAGGTGGTCTGTAAGGGCTGCTGGAGGTATCAGAAGTGCGAATGCTGACATGAGTAACGATAAAGGGAGTGAAAAACTCCCTCGCCGGAAGACCAAGGGTTCCTGTCCAACGTTAATCGGGGCAGGGTAAGTCGACTCCTAAGGCGAGGCCGAAAGGCGTAGTCGATGGGAAACGGGTTAATATTCCCGTACTTCTTACAATTGCGATGGGGGGACGGAGAAGGCTAGGTGGGCCTGGCGACGGTTGTCCAGGTTCAAGTACGTAGGCGGGTGGTTTAGGTAAATCCGGACCGCTACTAACGCTGAGATACGATGTCGAGCTACTACGGTAGTGAAGTCATTGATGCCATGCTTCCAGGAAAAGCCTCTAAGCTTCAGATTGTAAGGAATCGTACCCCAAACCGACACAGGTGGTCGGGTAGAGAATACCAAGGCGCTTGAGAGAACTCGGGTGAAGGAACTAGGCAAAATGGTACCGTAACTTCGGGAGAAGGTACGCTCTTATCAGTGAAGTCCCTTGCGGATGGAGCAGACGAGAGTCGCAGATACCAGGTGGCTGCAACTGTTTATTAAAAACACAGCACTGTGCAAAATCGTAAGATGACGTATACGGTGTGACGCCTGCCCGGTGCCGGAAGGTTAATTGATGGGGTTAGACTTCGGTCGAAGCTCTTGATCGAAGCCCCGGTAAACGGCGGCCGTAACTATAACGGTCCTAAGGTAGCGAAATTCCTTGTCGGGTAAGTTCCGACCTGCACGAATGGCGTAATGATGGCCACGCTGTCTCCACCCGAGACTCAGTGAAATTGAAATCGCTGTGAAGATGCAGTGTACCCGCGGCTAGACGGAAAGACCCCGTGAACCTTTACTACAGCTTGGCACTGAACATTGAACCTACATGTGTAGGATAGGTGGGAGACTATGAAACCGCGTCGCTAGATGTGGTGGAGTCGTCCTTGAAATACCACCCTTGTAGTTTTGATGTTCTAACGTTGGTCCCTGAATCGGGATTACGGACAGTGCCTGGTGGGTAGTTTGACTGGGGCGGTCTCCTCCCAAAGAGTAACGGAGGAGCACGAAGGTGGGCTAAACACGGTTGGACATCGTGTGGTTAGTGCAATGGCATAAGCCCGCTTGACTGCGAGAATGACAATTCGAGCAGGTGCGAAAGCAGGTCATAGTGATCCGGTGGTTCTGAATGGAAGGGCCATCGCTCAACGGATAAAAGGTACTCCGGGGATAACAGGCTGATACCGCCCAAGAGTTCATATCGACGGCGGTGTTTGGCACCTCGATGTCGGCTCATCACATCCTGGGGCTGAAGTCGGTCCCAAGGGTATGGCTGTTCGCCATTTAAAGTGGTACGCGAGCTGGGTTTAGAACGTCGTGAGACAGTTCGGTCCCTATCTGCCGTGGGCGTTGGAAAATTGAAAGGGGCTGCTCCTAGTACGAGAGGACCGGAGTGGACGAACCTCTGGTGTTCGGGTTGTCATGCCAATGGCATTGCCCGGTAGCTAAGTTCGGAATCGATAACCGCTGAAAGCATCTAAGCGGGAAGCGAGCCTTGAGATGAGTTTTCCCTGGCGCTATAAGCGTCCTAAAGGGTTGTCGTAGACTACGACGTTGATAGGCAGGGTGTGTAAGTGCTGCGAGGCATTGAGCTAACCTGTACTAATTGCCCGTGAGGCTTAACCATACAACACCCAAGGGGTTTTGTGGACTCAAAGACAGACCTTGAATGAGTTTGAAGAGAAACTTTTAAAGCTCTATTAAATAGAGAAGCAGCTTTCCGAATTTTAAAATTTGCTTGGCGACCATAGCATTGTGGACCCACCTGATTCCATGCCGAACTCAGAAGTGAAACACAATAGCGCCGATGGTAGTGTGGGGCTTCCCCATGTGAGAGTAGGACATCGCCAGGCTTTAAATTTGAACACTTGTCAGCGACGACAAGTATTCCACTGCGGAGTGGTAGTTCAGTTGGTTAGAATACCGGCCTGTCACGCCGGGGGTCGCGGGTTCGAGTCCCGTCCACTCCGCCACTTATTCGATAACCTCGCCTAGTGCGAGGTTTTTTCGAATCTGAAGTAATGAAAGTTTTAGGGGTGTAGCTCCAATTGGCAGAGCAGCGGATTCCAAATCCGCGTGTTGGGAGTTCGAATCTCTCCACCCCTGCCATATTTAAGGCTCTAGCAGAAATGCTAGAGCCTTTTTTGCATCTGTTGTTTCTACGAAGCAATGTTGGGATAACTAGGCGCTCCTAGCTCATCTGCGTGCTCGAACCTCCGGAGTACCTGCTCATTCCAGCCCTACCATATTTAAGAATCTAGGCTGCACGTCTCGGCAGAAATGCTAGCGCTTTTTATTCCTATCATTTTTACAAGTATCACTAGAAGTACCAAGTGTTCCTTTAGCTATCTCTATCGAACACTGATTTAGTGCAGCCTTGCTGTATTTAATGACTTAGTTCAAAGCTAAAGCTTTCTGTTCACCACTCATCTAGCTCCGTACTCCTGTTAATAACTAACGCTATTCTAGCGAGAAGTTGAGTCCTGTTATTTTTGTTTCCAGGTGAAAGGTGAAGCCTTTCGATTGAAGCTTATATAATTTGAGAGCGGGTTATTGGGTAGACTAGCGAGTGTGCAGAAGAACGAGTTCTCTGTATTACTTAACCTTCTGAAAGAGTTCTGGCCAAATTTAGTGCTTCTCCCCCACACATTAACGCTTTCGATTACTCAAATACTAGCGGTATCAAATATCGATATAGGCTCTATGTTCACCGCATACCTTTCTGCTAGATCTTCAGTGAGGAAATCGGCGAATCTGACTTTCATTAGGTATAAAAAAGGCCACCTAAAGTAGGCGGCCTTGGTTGATCTATCTAGGTGTTAATCTAGCTCTTTCTCTGCTTGTTTTGCTTTCTCTATCATAGGAGTGATTGTTGAGCCTTGAACTAGAATAGAGAACACAACAACGGCGTATGTCATGACAAGGATTATCTCTTTAACATCGATTGCCTTGTCTTCAATCACCCAGATACCTGAAGGGATTGAAAGTGCCATGGCTAGTGCTAAGCCACCGCGTAAACCACCCCAAGTTAGAATCTTAATCGACCAAGGGTTGTAAGTTCTAAAGCGCTTAAATCCGATGTAAGACAAGAAAACACTTAAGTAGCGTGCACTCAATACTAGAGGGACTGCGAACGCCATTAAGATCCAGTCTTCTTGGTGGAATTTGAATAACAGCATCGACATACCAATTAATAGGAATAATACGCCGTTTAAGAATTCATCTATCAATTCCCAGAAATGATCTAGGTGATCTTCACTCTCTTTCGAGAATCCGATAAAGCGAGTCCAGTTACCAATCATGATACCTGAGACAACCATGGCTAATGGTCCTGATACATGCAGAACTTCAGCAAACGCATAACCAGCAGTTGGGATGCCGATGGTTAATAGCAACTCCATAGAGTGGTCATCGGTGTTGCTGATGAGGTAATGGAATACAAGACCCAAAACAAAACCGTAGACGATGCCGCCAATCGCCTCTTGGACGAATAGCATGGTCACACTGCCGACAGTCGGCGCTTCTGTGCCGAATGCGATAGTAAATAGGGTTACGAAGATCACTAAGCCAAAACCATCGTTGAATAGAGATTCTCCCTCGACTTGAGTAGAGATTCGTCTCGGAGCATCGAGTTTCTTTACGATGGCTAATACGGCGATTGGGTCGGTTGGAGAGATTAGCGAGCCAAAGAGTAGGCAGTAAATCAGATCAAATTGAATACCGATGAACTGACAGAACCCGTACAGCACAAAACCGATAAAGAAGGTTGAAAACAGCGTAGCACCTAACGCGAGTACTGTTATTTCCCATTTCTGGTCTTTTAGGTTTGGTAATTTAATCCCCAAACCACCGGCAAAGAGTAAGAAGCCCAATATTCCCTTTAGTAGGAAATCTTCAAAGTTGATACTGGCAACGGTTTCTGAGGCGATGTCAGCCAGTTGGAACCAATTGTTTTGTCCCGCAATGATAATCAATAGAGATAACATCATTGAGCCAGCTGTGATGGCGATGGTTGTCTGCATTTTACCAATTTTGGTATTAACGAAAGCAATAAGCATGGCTGCAGCGGACAAGAAGCATAAGGTGTAATAGACCGACATTGGGATTCCAATATGTAACAAAGTATGAATATGAATTTTCGTTGTCTCATGCTCAAATAGCAAACATTTTTTGTCATGACTCAGTAATCAATTTCCTTTTTTAGACGTCTAGACTCCTTTTTAATGTGTGATAGGATGGAGGGATAATTAAAGGAATGAGGTTGTACCGTGGGAAGTAATGTAAGGCAAAAGATTGACGCTCTGTTGAAGCAACGAATTTTACTGATTGATGGTGGCATGGGCACCATGATTCAGGATTATAAATTGGAAGAGCAAGACTATCGTGGTGAACGCTTTGCTGATTGGCACAGTGACTTGAAGGGCAACAATGACCTTTTAGTTCTTACACAGCCTAAGCTTATCAAAGATATCCATATGGAGTATTTGGAAGCTGGGGCAGACATCCTCGAAACCAATACCTTTAACGCTACAACCATCGCTATGGCCGACTATGATATGGAAAGCCTTAGTGAAGAGATTAACTTTGCAGCTGCCAAGCTTGCTCGTGAAGCGGCTGATGAATGGACCGCAAAGACCCCAGACAAGCCTCGCTTCGTTGCGGGTGTATTAGGTCCAACCAACCGAACTTGTTCCATATCCCCTGATGTAAACGATCCAGGTTACCGTAATGTTAGCTTTGACGAACTGGTTGAAGCTTATTCTGAATCGACGCGTGCGCTCATTAAGGGCGGTTCAGACTTAATACTTATTGAAACTATCTTCGATACGTTAAACGCAAAAGCGTGTGCTTTTGCGGTTGAATCTGTTTTCGAAGAAGTAGGTATCAGTCTGCCAGTGATGATTTCCGGTACCATCACTGATGCATCAGGTCGTACCCTTTCAGGACAGACGACAGAAGCATTCTACAACGCCCTTCGTCATGTAAAACCAATCTCATTTGGATTGAACTGTGCATTGGGCCCTGATGAACTGCGTGAGTATGTCGGTGAGATGTCTCGTATCTCTGAGTGCAATGTTTCTGCTCACCCTAATGCGGGTTTGCCTAATGCATTTGGTGAGTATGACCTTTCTCCTGAGGATATGGCTGAACATGTTAAAGAGTGGGCTGAAAGTGGCTTCTTGAACCTAATTGGTGGGTGTTGTGGTACTACTCCAGAGCATATCCGTCAAATGGCTGAGGCCGTTGAAGGTGTAACGCCGCGTCAATTGCCAGACTTACCAGTTTCTTGTCGTCTTTCGGGACTAGAGCCACTGACGATAGCTAAAGAATCTTTGTTCGTGAATGTGGGTGAACGTACCAATGTTACCGGCTCTGCACGCTTTAAGCGCCTTATCAAAGAAGAGCTCTACGACGAAGCGTTGAGTGTAGCTCGAGAGCAAGTCGAGAACGGCGCTCAGATCATCGATATCAACATGGATGAAGGGATGCTAGACGCTGAGGCGTGTATGGTTAAATTCCTGAATCTATGTGCTTCAGAACCTGAAATCTCGAAAGTACCTGTTATGGTCGATTCTTCTAAGTGGGAAGTTATCGAAGCTGGCCTAAAGTGTATTCAAGGCAAAGGCATCGTTAACTCAATCTCTCTAAAAGAAGGCAAAGAGAAGTTTGTTGAGCAAGCCAAATTAGTTCGTCGTTATGGTGCTGCTGTCATCGTGATGGCGTTTGATGAAGCCGGGCAGGCTGATACTCGAGAGCGTAAAGTCGAGATCTGTACTAATGCCTACAACATTCTTGTTGATGAAGTCGGTTTCCCGCCAGAAGATATTATTTTTGACCCGAACATTTTCGCAGTGGCGACGGGTATCGATGAGCATAACAACTATGCGGTCGATTTCATTGAAGCAGTAGGGGACATCAAACGCGATCTCCCGTATGCGATGATCTCTGGTGGCGTGTCGAATGTTTCATTCTCATTCCGCGGTAATAACTACGTCCGCGAGGCTATTCACGCGGTATTCCTGTATCACTGTTTTAAAAACGGTATGGATATGGGCATTGTAAACGCTGGTCAGTTGGAAATTTACGATAATGTTCCAGAAGATCTGCGTGATGCTGTTGAAGATGTCGTACTAAACCGTCGTGATGATTCGACTGAACGATTGCTGGATATGGCGACCGAATACCTAGAGCGCGCTGTTGGTAAGGTTGAAGATAAATCTGCATTAGAGTGGCGGACTTGGCCTGTAGAGAAGCGTTTGGAGCACTCTTTGGTAAAAGGTATCACCGACTTTATTGTTGAAGATACCGAAGAAGCTCGTGTTAATGCCTCTCGTCCTATTGAAGTGATTGAAGGTCCTCTCATGGACGGCATGAACGTTGTTGGTGACCTATTTGGTGAAGGTAAGATGTTCTTACCACAGGTTGTAAAGTCTGCGCGTGTGATGAAACAAGCGGTTGCCCACTTAGAACCATTCATCAATGCATCCAAAGAAGTGGGCGCAACTAACGGTAAGATTTTGTTAGCGACCGTTAAAGGCGATGTTCACGATATCGGTAAAAATATCGTTGGTGTGGTTTTACAGTGTAATAACTACGAGATTATCGATTTAGGCGTAATGGTTTCTTGTGAGAAGATTCTCAAGGTAGCCAAAGAAGAGAATGTCGACATTATTGGCCTGTCTGGACTGATTACACCGTCTCTTGATGAAATGGTACATGTTGCTAAAGAGATGGAGAGACAGGGTTTCAAGCTGCCTCTTCTGATTGGCGGTGCAACCACATCTAAAGCTCACACAGCAGTTAAGATTGAACAAAATTATTCAGAGCCTGTTGTATACGTAAACAATGCCTCGCGAGCTGTAGGTGTTTGTACTTCACTACTTTCTGATGAATTGAAACCCGCTTTCGTTGAGAAGCTTGATATCGATTACGATCGCGTTCGAGATCAGCACAATCGTAAGAAGCCTCGTACCAAGCCGGTCACATTAGAGAGAGCTCGTGCCAATAAAGTCGCAATCGATTGGGATGCGTATACGCCACCGGCACCCGCTAAACCGGGAGTTCACATCTTCAATGATTTCGATGTAGCTACTCTGCGTCAGTATATCGATTGGACCCCATTCTTTATGACATGGTCATTGGTTGGTAAGTACCCAGCTATTTTGGACCATGAAGAAGTGGGTGAAGAGGCAAAACGTTTATTCAAAGATGCCAATGATTTACTGGATCGCGTAGAGAAAGAGAAGTTGCTTGAAGCGCGTGGTATGTGTGCCATGTTCCCAGCGAACAGTGTTGGTGATGATATTGAGGTGTATACCGATGAATCTCGTACCGAAGTTCGAAAAGTTCTACACAACCTTCGTCAACAAACAGAGAAACCAAAAGGCTTTAACTATTGCCTATCAGATTACATTGCGCCAAAAGAAAGCGGTAAAGCGGACTGGATTGGTGGCTTTGCGGTGACGGGTGGTATTGGTGAGCGCGAGCTGGCTGATGAATACAAAGCGAAAGGCGATGACTACAACGCAATTATGATTCAGGCGGTTGCTGACCGATTGGCTGAAGCGTTCGCTGAATACTTGCATAAAGAAGTGAGAAAGGACATTTGGGGCTACTCACCAGATGAGGATTTGTCTAACGACGATTTGATTCGAGAGAAATACCAAGGTATTCGCCCAGCTCCAGGTTATCCTGCTTGCCCTGAGCATACAGAGAAAGGCACGTTGTGGGAGCTGATGGATGTTGAAAAGGCAATCGATATGTCATTAACGACAAGCTACGCGATGTGGCCTGGTGCTTCAGTATCTGGTATGTACTTCTCACACCCTGATGCTAGATACTTTGCTATTGCACAGATTCAACAGGATCAAGTGGATAGCTATGCTGACCGCAAAGGTTGGGATATGTTAGAAGCCGAGAAGTGGTTAGGTCCAAACATTAACTAGTTTGAATCTATGAAGAGCTTTGATTCGTAAAGTAAAAAGAGAAAGGGTTGCTGAATAGCAACCCTTTTTGTATCTGTGATTTAGTTATTTATCTGTCGATGATAAACGGACTGTCTATTCAAATAACTCTTGGTGAAGTTTTTGAATCGCCAGCTTAGAAACAGATTCATCTAGCAAGAAACACAGGTTGTGTGGGCTTGCTCCGTAACAAATCATTCGTAGGTTGAAATCTTCAAGAGTGCCGAATACCTGCTTCGCATAGCCTTTGCTTTCACTCATGTTGTTACCAATAAGTGCAACAAGGCATAGGTCGTGTTCAATATCGACAGAACACAGCTCTTCAAGCTCAAGGCGAGCGGCTTCAGGTAACTCAGGAGCACCACCTGATGTGTCTGTTTGATCCAGAGTAAGTGACACACTGATCTCTGAGGTAGTGATAAGATCGACAGAGATCTTATGTTTAGCAAGGATCTCGAACACTTTTGCTAAGAAGCCATAGGCGTGGAACATGTTAGCACTGCGTAGCGTAACCATGGTTTGGTTGCAGCGTAGGGCAAGCGCTCTAAATAGAGGGGAGCTCTCAACTTGTTGGCGAATCCAAGTACCACCTAGCTCTGGTGCTTTCGATGAACCAACAAAAACAGGGATTTGGTGGCGTAGTGCAGGCACTAGTGTCGATGGATGCAAGATCTTCGCGCCGAAGTTTGCCATTTCCGATGCTTCACTGAAGCTGATTTCTGGGATAGGAGAGGCCTTAGGAGCAATACGTGGATCGGTAGTATAGATACCCGGAACATCCGTCCAGATCTCTAAGCCAATCGCTTGTACCGACTCGGCAATCAGTGCAGCTGAATAATCACTGCCACCGCGACCTAGGGTCGTGGTGTTACCTTCGCTATCAGCACCGATAAAGCCTTGGGTAACGACAACTTGTTGCTGGCACAGTGGAATCAATTTCTCTTTTGCCAAAGCAGTAATCTCTTCTAGCTGTGGTTCTGCTTTTCCGAAATCATCATTGGTGCGCATCACTTCTCTGATATCGAAACGAACCGCAGGTGTTCCGCGTTCGCGAAGGATTTGAGCAAGGATGTGTGTCGACATCAACTCACCACATGCTACAAGGTGATCTGTCAGCTTAGTACTTGCTTGGAATGATGCGGCTTCTGCTGCGCTCGCAATGTCATCAAGAATGCTGTGAACTTCTTTTTCGATGCTGATTGGATCCGCAAGTTGGTCAAGAATAGCATTGTGGATGTCAGCTAATTGCGTCATCAATTCTTGGCGGCGAGCTTTGTCTTGAACTCCGTTTGCGAGCTCTACAAGCAAGTTGGTCACGCCAGAACACGCGCTACTTACGACCAGTTTCGTATTTGAGTTGTTTTCAATAATGGCAGCACAACGGCTCATTGCTTCAAAGTTGGCAACACTTGTTCCACCAAACTTAGCGACATTAAAAGAACCAGCTACATTAGATGCACTCACGATATATCTCCCACGACTTCCTAAAATAAAATTACGGTTGGGTAATCCAACGTCCGATGTTTTTCGAAGAGAGTTTTAGAGCAAAAAGAGAGGAATTATTAGAATAGTAACCTCAGAAGCTCTTCACCATATAGAAATGGCGACAGTTGAAGGGATTCAGCCCGCTCAACCGATAATAAAGGTCCTGCATCCTTTTATTATCTCGGCACTGCTCCCCATAAATGTTTTGTATTGGAAATGCGGTTCCACAAAACATCTGCCTGGGCAGTGCTCCTCTTCTGCTAGATAGCCGTTTCATTGAACGTGTTTGCGGTAACAATGTCAATCTGTAACTTGAGATAATTGAAAAATAATTTTAACAATTCTGTGACAGTGGTTTGACCTCAATACTTATGGCTAATTGCTGAGGTAATCAATTTGCTTTAGGGTGGATTGTTCACAACATTAACGTAAGGGATGTACATGTCTAATTTAACACTCACTACTGCTATCGATAGCTTTTATCCACCACACCGAACGTTAATGGGGCCGGGGCCTTCAGATATCTCACCTCAAGTGTTACAGGCTTTGAGCCGTCCAACCATAGGTCACTTAGATCCGCTGTTTATTGCGATGATGGACGAGCTTAAACAGCTTCTTAAATACGCTTTTCAGACTGAAAACGAATTTACGATTGCCGTTTCTGCACCGGGTAGTGCGGGTATGGAGACCTGTTTTGTTAACTTGATTGAGCCTGGTGAAAAGGTGATTGTTTGTCGTAACGGTGTCTTCGGTGAGCGTATGCGAGAAAACGTGGTGCGTTGTGGTGGCCAAGCCATCCTTGTTGATGACGAATGGGGCAAGCCCGTTTCAGTTGAAAAGGTAGAACAAGCATTGGCAGAAAATCCCGATGCTGTTGCTGTGGCATTTGTGCATGCAGAGACGTCTACTGGCGCGTTATCGGATGCTCAAGTTATCTCAGCTATCGCTCGTCAGTTTGATGCGTTAACGATTGTTGATGCAGTAACGTCTCTAGGTGGTGTGCCATTACTAGTTGATGAGTGGCAGCTTGATGCGGTTTATTCTGGCAGCCAAAAATGTCTGTCTTGTGTGCCAGGGCTATCTCCAGTGACTTTCTCTCAGCGTGCGGTTGATAAAATGAAAGCCCGCCAAGCACCAGTACAAAGCTGGTTCTTGGATCAAAGTTTAGTATTGGGTTACTGGAGTGGAGAAGGTAAGCGTAGCTACCACCATACCGCACCCGTGAACAGCCTTTATGCTCTGCATGAGTCGCTGGTTTTGTTGAAAAATGAAGGCCTAGATAATGCGTGGTCTCGTCATCATGCGATGCACCAAGAGCTTAAAGAAGGCGTAGAAGCGCTAGGGTTAAGGTTTGTGGTTGATGAAGAGAGTCGCTTGCCGCAGCTGAACGCACTGTATTTCCCTGAAGGAATTGATGAAGCTCAGATCAGAACGCAGCTTCTAGAAGAATATAATCTTGAAATCGGTGCTGGGTTAGGCTCTTTGGCTGGTAAGGCATGGCGTATCGGCTTGATGGGCTACGGCGCTCGTAAAGAGAATGTCGCGTTGTGTCTAAAAGCGCTAAAAGATGTATTGAAATAGCTGTAATAAACTGAAATTAAATAGAAAAGCGCACGAGGAAACGTGCGCTTTTTTGTATCTACCCCCAAGCTCCTATTTAAATGGTGCTTTAGTTGTGAGGTCTAAACATTATTCAGCAGACGAAACGTTATCTTCTGCTTGTGACACTTTCTTATACTGAACCTTTGAAAAGTCTCTGTTAGGGAATAAAAAGTTCGCTTCGCTACGAATTTGTTCTGCTTTACTTTCTTCTCCTAGGCCTTGATACGCCAGAATCAGATTGCTGTAGAAAGCCGGTCTTGGTTTGCTCTTAATGATCTCCAGTGACCAATCGATGTAAGACTGTATAAGACTTGGGTCGGCTTTGTAGAGGCCAATATTAAGGTAAGTGCTGTATATATCCCAATCGTAGCGATCTTTCCACACCACGGGGTTCGTTACCTGCTTAAGAATATCTGGGTTCTTAGGCTTAGACAGTTCAAATTTAGTCAGTACATAATTGGTGTGAAGGGCGCTCAGCATATAAAAACTGATCAAGATAGGGAGCACTAAGCTCGACACTCTAAACAGGGTCTTACTGATGATACTGAACGACTGTTGATAATGTCGGGAAGAGCGCTGATCGACCCAGTAAATCAATATAATGAATGTTATCCAGTGAATCGCCGAGTGGTAAAAAGGATACTCAAGTTGAGAGTGCAAAAGGATCGGGATAAATAAAGCGAGCAGGGCTAGACGCGTTCCCTTTGCAGAACTTGCTATTCGTGACATAACCAATATTGCAGCAATCAAGATCCCGATGATTGGTACTATTCCGCCCTCAACGCCCCAAAAAAGAAACTCATTGTGAGGGTGATCCATGGATGGAAGGCCGGGGTGATAATTCGAGTTAAGTTGATGCTGGCGAGCCGTATATAGCGTGTATTCAGACTCAAATTTCCCGTAACCATAACCTGTGAATGGCTTTTCGATCATCATATCTAGAGCTTGTGGGAACGTATAAGCGCGCGGGCTTTCTAGGTTCGCTTTCTTGCTAGCGAGGCTATCAGTCGCACTTAGGCTGATCACCGAAAAAGCGACGACGACACCGACGAGCACTGATGCGCACCATCCGTAGAAGCGTTTCTTGGTCGAGAACTTGTATAGATAGGGCAGAATGCAGATAAACCCAATGACAGCGGCCAACCATCCGGTACGTGATGCAATAATGATCAGCAAAGGTACGGTTAAGGTTGGGGTTAGGTATAGTAAGAATGACTCGCTAATTTTGTGATTATATTTAGCAGGCTGTCTTGCTAAAAGATAAGCGGACAGCACAAAACCAGTAGCAAGAAAGCTGGCCATTACATTCGGTTGTTGAAATATCCCATATGGTCGGTTTGCAGCAGTGTTGTAGCCAAATAGGTTGCCAGGCTCTAATAAGAAATATTGCACATAGCCAAACAGTGCTTGTATAACAACAGCAAGCACAATGAACCACAAAATGCGTTGCTTGTGTTTATTGCTGAACTTAAATTGCTGCAGCACCACAAATAAGGCAAAGCCCGCCCACAATCCAAGCAAGCGTCCTGACGCTCCTTGAGGTGCAGCATTGCTGTATAAAACGGGTAGCGTGAGTATGATGCAGCTAATCAACAAGCCAATTGTTAATTTGGAATACTTGAGTACTCTATTGGTCGCGAGTTGGTAAAAGCCAATTGCTAGCGTGAAGCTTAGCGCCAGCCAAGTTGTAGGGTTAAAGGATAAAGCAAGGCCCGAGCCTCCAGGATTAGGCATGAAAAAATGCATGGCTAACAAGAATACAACAGCTAAAGAAGCCAGAAATGCTTTATTGAGTGGTAGTTGAGTGACCTGATTTTCTAGCTGGGTACCGCTAGTGTGTATTGTTGCCATAAATCCCTAACCTTATAAAAACAGAGCTTGTTCCTTCTGAAACAAGCTCCGTTACTTTAACATTTTTCTGTCTGCCCGCAGGGCGCTATTTTACACCTACTTCAAATTTAACATAGGCTTAAGGAAGCGAGCAGTGTGTGAACCTTCGACTAACGCCACATCTTCAGGTGTACCCTCTGCAACAATCTCACCACCACCTTGCCCACCTTCTGGGCCAAGATCTAGGATCCAGTCTGCTGTTTTAACGACATCTAGGTTGTGCTCAATCACGACAACCGTATTACCGTGATCACGCAATCTATGTAGTACCGTTAACAGCTGTTGGATATCGTGGAAATGAAGGCCTGTTGTTGGCTCATCGAGAATGTATAAGGTTTTTCCCGTGTCTCGTTTAGACAGTTCACGCGCTAATTTAACGCGTTGCGCTTCACCGCCAGACAAGGTTGTCGCTGCTTGTCCGAGGCGAATGTAGGAAAGGCCAACATCCATCAATGTTTGCAGCTTACGAGCGATAACAGGCACAGGGTTGAAGAACTCACGCGCATCTTCGACGGTCATCTCAAGGACTTCGTCAATGGTTTTGCCTTTATAACGAACTTCTAGTGTTTCACGGTTATAGCGTTTGCCTTTACACACATCACAAGGTACATACACATCCGGCAAGAAGTGCATCTCTACTTTGATTACGCCATCACCCTGACAAGCCTCACAACGACCACCACGAACGTTAAAGCTGAATCGACCTGGTTTATAACCTCGAGATCGAGACTCTTGTGTGCCTGCGAATAGTTCACGGATAGGAGTGAAGATCCCTGTGTAGGTTGCAGGGTTTGATCTTGGTGTTCGACCTATAGGGCTTTGATCTATGTCGATTACCTTATCGAAATGTTCTAGCCCTTTAATCTTTTTGTGTTGTGCAGGAACAGCAGTCGTGGCTCCGTTTAATTGAGTGTGGGCGACTTTGAAGAAGGTGTCATTGATCAGCGTGGATTTCCCCGAACCTGATACCCCCGTAATACAACTGAATAAGCCTACAGGAATAGTCGCGGTCACATTTTTTAGGTTGTTCCCCGTAGC
Source organism: Vibrio sp. QJM3NY_35 (assembly GCF_057785915.1). Classification (NCBI taxonomy): domain Bacteria; kingdom Pseudomonadati; phylum Pseudomonadota; class Gammaproteobacteria; order Vibrionales; family Vibrionaceae; genus Vibrio; species Vibrio sp. QJM3NY_35. The sequence continues at coordinate 352,453 of NZ_CM173507.1, forward strand.
GCCAACGATCTCTACGACCTTCTTCTTGTCGATAGGTGTTCTCTTTCCTGGCACAGCAATCTCTTTAGCACCGCTCAGGTATTGTCCTGTCAAAGAGTTCGGGTTTTCGATGATGTCTTGCATTGTACCTTCTGCTACCACGTGTCCACCATGCACACCCGCACCTGGGCCGATATCGATGACATGGTCTGCACAGCGAATGGCATCTTCGTCATGTTCCACAACAAGCACGGTATTACCTAAGTCTCTGAGGTGAATCAAGGTTTGCAGAAGACGTTCATTATCGCGCTGGTGGAGGCCAATCGATGGTTCATCCAGCACATACATAACGCCAACTAAGCCGGCACCGATTTGGCTCGCTAAACGAATACGTTGCGCCTCACCACCAGACAGCGTTTCAGCACTGCGTGATAGGTTAAGGTAGTTCAAACCTACGTTGACTAAGAAATGCAGACGATCATTGATCTCTTTCATCACTTTATCTGCGATCTGCCCACGCTGACCGTCTAATTTCAATTCTTGGAAAAATTGTAGTGCGTCAGCAATGCTCAGCTCAACGATTTCCGGCAGTGTTGTATCACCAATGAAAACATTTCGAGCTTCTAGTCTCAGGCGAGTGCCATCACAGCTAGAACACGACTTGGTTGATATGTACTTGGCTAGATCTTCACGCACCGCGCTCGATTCAGTATCACGGTAACGGCGCTCTAAGGTATTTAAGATGCCTTCAAATGGATGACGTTTGACTCGAATATCACCTCGGTCATTGATGTACTTGAATTCCACTTCAGTACGACCTGAACCTTTAAGAATGATCTCTTGAGTCTTTTTAGGTAGAGAATTAAATGGTGCATACAGATCAAAACCATAATGTTCTGACAGCGATGTGAGCATCTGGAAATAGTAGTAGTTCTTTTGATCCCAACCTTTGATTGCACCTTCTGCAATACTTAGGCCTTCATCTAATATCACTCGGCTTGGATCAAAATATTGTTGAACACCAAGACCATCACACGTACCACAGGCACCTGCCGGGTTATTAAATGAGAACAGGCGAGGCTCAAGCTCTTGCATGCTGTAACCACATTTTGGACAAGCGAAGTTAGCAGAGAATACGATCTCTTCTTGATCTGTTTCGTCCATCCAACCGACGACAGCGATACCGCCAGATAGCTCTAATGTGGTCTCGAATGACTCGGCTAAACGCTGTTGAAGATCAGGACGAACCTTGAATCGGTCTACCACGACTTCAATGGTGTGCTTTTTATGAAGTTCAAGTGCTGGTGGTTCGGATAGATCACAGGTTTCACCATCAATACGTGCACGGATAAAGCCTTGCGCCGCTAAGTTCTCCAGTGTTTTTACATGTTCACCTTTACGTTCTTTGACGATCGGTGCCAATAACATCATTTTTGAGCCTGCAGGCAGTTCTAATACTTTATCCACCATTTGGCTGATGGTTTGCGCTGCTAGAGGGATGTTGTGATCAGGACAGCGAGGTTCGCCAACTCGCGCGTACAGTAATCTAAGGTAGTCATAGACTTCAGTAATGGTACCAACGGTTGAGCGAGGGTTATGTGACGTCGACTTTTGTTCTATTGAGATCGCAGGAGACAGGCCTTCAATGTGGTCGACATCAGGTTTTTCCATAAGAGATAGAAATTGACGAGCGTAAGCAGACAGAGATTCAACATAACGACGCTGTCCTTCTGCGTAGAGTGTATCAAACGCAAGTGACGACTTTCCTGAACCGGATAGCCCGGTAATGACAGTCAGTTTGTCACGAGGAATGGTTAGGTTGACGTCTTTGAGGTTATGCGTACGAGCGCCTCTGATTTCTATTTTATCCATCTCAATAGACCATGTGATTTTAAGTGGCTAAAGTATTACATAGAGTGAGATTTGTGCAAAGTTTTACTGGATAAAAAAACAGTAAAACAAAAAAGGGCGACTCACAGAGTCGCCCTTTTAGAATTCGAAACGCTAGTTATTAACAAGTCGTTATGCTTCTTTCTTTGTCGAATGTTTACCTAGCTCGATTTGCTTTTGGTCTTTTTTGTATAGGTTTTCAAAGCAGTAATTTGTTGCTTCGATGTAACCTTCAACACTACCACAGTCAAAACGTTGGCCTTTAAATTTGTAAGCCAATACGCAGCCCGCTTTTGCTTGTTTTAGCAATGCATCAGTGATCTGGATTTCGCCGCCTTTGCCTGGCTCAGTCTGCTCGATAAGTTCAAAGATATCCGGAGTCAGAATATAACGACCAATGATCGCTAGGTTGCTTGGTGCAGTGCCTTGCTCTGGTTTTTCTACCATGTCATCAACACGGAAAAGATCATCTTTAATCATTTCGCCAGAGATAACACCGTACTTGTGAGTTTCTTCTTCAGGAACTTCTTGTACAGCAACAATAGAACAGCGGAATTGCTTGTATAGCGCAACCATTTGAGCCAATACGCCTTGCTGCTCGTTAACACAAAGGTCATCGGCAAGTACTACTGCGAATGGTTCATCACCTACAAGCTCACGACCCGTCAAGATAGCATGACCAAGGCCTTTCATTTCACGTTGGCGAATGTAGGTGAAGTTTGCCGCTTCAATCGTTTCACGGATATTAACCAATAGGTCTTCTTTATTGGTGCCGCTAATCTGATGTTCAAGCTCGTAGTTTTTATCAAAGTGATCCATGATCGAGTGCTTACCACGTCCAGTAACGATGCACATTCCATCCATACCAGCTTCGATAGCTTCCTCTACACCGTATTCAATCAGAGGTTTGTTTACTACAGGCATCATTTCTTTAGGCATTGACTTGGTTGCAGGTAAAAAACGTGTACCGTAGCCAGCTGCCGGGAAAAGGCACTTTTTGATCATGATAAGACCCTTTATCTATAATAATTATTGATTCAACTGAGTTGTTGATATTTCTGAGGGCAACTCTAGCATAAGTTGTGTCGAAAATTCAGCAACAATACCTATGGTTTACTAGAGCTTCCCTCAAAATTATCGTCAGACTAAGAGGCGGATCGATTATGCAAGCAAGTTCTGGTTTGCCCAAGCAATCGCTTGAACCCTATTTTTGACCGCCAACTTACGGAATATCTGATAAAGGTGAGATTTAACCGTGAACTCGCTAATAAACAAGTCATCGGCGATTTGTGTGTTTGATGACCCTGACTGAAGACAGCGAATTACCTGAATCTCGCGAATGGTTAAATCAACGTTGGTTGGTGTGGTGTTGGTATTGACCATATTACGATAATAAAACAGCAGTTGATTGGTTACCTTCCTCGGTAACCAGTTCTCTCCATCGATGACTTCTTGAAGACCACGAGCAATCTTGTCTTTCTGCTCGGTGTTGTAAAATAGCCCTTTTAGTACACCATAGGTAAGAAGCTCAGATGTCGGAAGTTGCTGAGGGACATTGAACAAGATGATCTCATGGTTTTTCCACATAACAGTCAGGTTAGGACAAATAATCAATAGTTGTGGAACCTCTCTGTAATCGACAAGCAAGATCCGGTTACTCTGCTTTCTATCAACTAGCATTAATTCGTCGGGCGTCATTTTGTAGAGAATAATAGATAAGTGCTTTTCTATCTCTTTTACATGTAGATAGGTGTCGTTTGGGTCGATGCACAGAAAGTGTAAAGTGCGAGCGTATCTTGATTTTCTCATTGAAACGTCCTGTTTAAGGGGGATTAGATTCCACGTTGTCATGCAGGCTTTAGCTTCTCTAGCGCCTTGATAGTGACTTGCGTTGAATATCAATTATCAAAGTAAATGAGTGGTTTGTAAGTGGAGAAAAAAGCAACATCGCTCTGAATATCATGATTTGTTACGTTTTTATTCTTTGTAGTGAGGAGAGAATAGGAATGCGATTTATCACTGCAGAAAAGCATGCTATTCTTGTGCGCTAAAATTTTCTGAGACTATGAATTTAGACGGAGCAAATCATGGCTAGCCGTGGAGTTAACAAAGTTATATTAGTGGGTAACCTAGGTAATGACCCTGAAATTCGTTACATGCCAAATGGCGGCGCAGTAGCGAACATTACCATTGCAACGTCAGAGTCATGGCGTGATAAAGCAACTGGCGAGCAGCGTGAAAAAACAGAATGGCACCGTGTTGCTCTGTTTGGCAAGCTAGCGGAAGTTGCTGGTGAGTACCTACGTAAAGGTTCTCAAGTTTACATTGAAGGTCAACTTCAAACGCGTAAATGGCAAGATCAAAGCGGTCAAGATCGCTACACAACTGAAGTGGTTGTGCAAGGCTTCAATGGTGTAATGCAAATGCTTGGCGGCCGTGCTCAAGGTGGTGCTCCTGCTCAAGGTGGCATGGGTAACAACCAACAGCAAGGTGGTTGGGGTCAGCCACAGCAGCCACAACAACAGCAGCAACAATACAGTGCTCCCGCTCAACAGCAGCCAAAAGCACCTCAACAAGCACCTCAGCAGGCTCAACCTCAATATAATGAGCCACCAATGGATTTTGATGATGACATCCCATTTTGAGGATTACCTGAGACCTAGTTTTGTTAAGTTTGATGACTTAAGTCAAGTATAACAAGGGTTTGAGAGAAAAAGTTTACAGTGAGTGTTACCACTTCTGTAAACTTTTTTTATATCTGAATTCTGGTTTGGAGTGACCTTGAGTTTTTGTAAAGTAATTAAAACCAAAATTACAGTTTAATGGTTATTTTAGTTGTTTTGGTTGGTTTTTTAAATAAACCAGGAATACATGTAGTTTTTACTTGTAAGTCATTATATTTCAACAGTTTTAATTTTACTTAATAACTTTACCTTCCCCAAAAATTCCCGCTTTTATTGCTATTTATTTGTGTTTTAGTGATCTTAACGATGATTTTTAATCTAAGTTCTAAATTTTTATTATTTTTTCTTTGTTAGCCTGTTAGGGTGAATTTAACTCTTAGTCAAACAGGTGATGAACATGAAACGAACATATGGCGCTGAACGGTTAACTGATTTAATCAATGCGCCTAGCTATCAGGAGGTCAACCGCTCTGCTTTTTGGGAGTTGGCCTGTGGGAGAGTGACTACCTACCTATATGCGGCTTTTGATGAAATGAACATGTTGAGTAACGACCCTCTGTAAACTCTCAACACTTCTATCCAAGGTCTGCGGCAAAATGAAGAGAAAAACATTCCAAATGGCGAGTGGTGAAGGTTACTCAATTCTTTTAGATGAAGCTGGTATGCCTCTGCCTTACCATAACCTCTTTGTCACCTTGCACTACCGCAATCAATCCAAATCAAGCAATACCTGTTACCGAGCTTTTGAGCACCTTTGCTTACTAGAGGAAATCTGTCAGTTTGAAAAAATCGATCTAATTGAGCGATGCAAGACAGGCAACTTTCTGACAAAAAAAGAGTTCGAGAACATCAAGAAACACTCAAGCTTTAAAGTCGCATCATTCCGTAAAATGGTTGCTAGACATAAACCCTTTGTTGTTGTGAGCATCAAGAAAAACAAACTCGAAACGGCCAGAGGCAATGTTATCACCAACCCTGAAGGTGACATCTCCCCTCACACGACGTACAACCGCTTAACAGTGTTTGCACAGTTTATTGGCTGGTTGGAAGAAGAATTGTTTCCCTCTAAAGATTCTACTGCTGAGTTCGAACTCAAGAAAATTAGGGGAGATAAGTTTGGTACTAGTGATGAAGCACTTGATTGGGGAGATTGGCGCTCACTAGAGTCAATTGAAAAAATTCGAGTCCTTGATGTAGTTCACCCAGACTCCTCAGAGAATCCTTGGAAGTCAGAATCTGTTCGATATCGCAACCAACTAATTGTAAACATGCTTTTTGCAATCGGCTGTCGCCGTGGGGAGCTGCTCAAGATTAGAGTGAAAACTGACAACAATAGATCAGATATCGCGAAGCGTCATAAAGACGGTCGCTATTTCGTTATGATCCGTTCTCAAACAGACTACGGCGATACACGCAAGCACAGGCCTGAAGGAAAGACGATGGGGCGATTTGTACCAATGGACAAACGTTTGGTAGGTATGTATGAAAACTACCTTATCCATCACCGTCCTAACGCTACTGGCTCTGAACATATCGAATATCTTTTCGTAACCCACAACCACAAAACCCAAACCAATGCAGCTTTATCTATGGCTCAGGTTAATAAGATTTTCCGTGAGGTTTCTGAGGTGGCTGGTTTCAGGGTGCACCCTCATGCGGCTCGCCATACGTGGAACGATGAATACAGTGGGTTTGCAGATAAACGCATTGCTGAAGGGAAAACAACGGAAGCGAAATCAGAAGCCGATAGGCAAAAACTAATGGGTTGGAAAGATGACTCCAAGAGCGCAAAGCGTTACTCCAAACGACATGATGATAAACGTGCCATGGAGATGGCATTAGAACTTCAAAATGAAGAATCAACCACAATAAATTCAATCGTTCAACAAAGAGATGAAGATGTCTGGACAGGGGAAGAATAATTTGAATCACGGCTTTGTGAATTTTGATCTTGCTAATGAAAGCAAGGTAACGACGTCAATGTCCCACAATGGCTTTGAGTTTGATTATCTATCTAACCGATGGACACTCAATCGCGATGTAACAGTGTCGCTGGAATTTTTGGATGTATTTGCTCAGCCGTTGCAAGAGGATATTCGGGAAACCTTGGTGTTTTATGCAGAAACCTCATCTGCTAACCACACCAGTAATATTGCAAAGCAGTTAAGCCTTTACCAAAGACTTACAGGAGAAAACGGTCTAACTGAGAAAGGTTTTGCATCTTTTAAAAACGCCCTACCTAAGAAGGAATGGTACAAAGTATCGGTTGTTAGGGGAATGCTCCGCCAGATGCGATTTCTTGGGCTAGATAAACATATCGATGATGCAGTATTTAAGTTGACTGACCAATGGCGTTTAGGTGGCAATGATAAAGGGGTTGCTGTACTTACTCTCGACCCACTGACTGGGCCATTCAGTGATTTAGAGTTTGAAGCAATCGGTTTAAATGCTGCCCATCGGTATGCTGAGGGTAAGTTGAGGACTGACGAGTATGCTTGCCTCTCGATGTTTAAAGCGTCCGGTCGCAGGGCTACGCAGATAGCATCCATCAAGTGCAAAGACTTTTCTTACTCATCTAAATATACGGGTTCTCCAACGTATGTGGTGCTGATACCTAAAGCAAAGGTTCGTGGAGGAAAGTTCCGTAGCATCCTAAAGCCTTATGCTTTGGTTAATTCTGTTGCACAGATTGTTGAACTGCATATCAAAAAGCAAACAGCTAAGGTGGAAGCTGCTTTAGGGCGGGAGATGACGTCTGAAGAAAAAGGTGAGCTACCTTTGTTTACCGACGTTAGCATCATTGAAGAAATTCAACAAATACCACCGGGTGACTTAATGGATTACCTTGAATCAGAGCTACCACATATCAAAACAAGCAATCTGACTTACAAGCTAAACAGTACGGTCAAAAAACTGAAAATCATCAGTGAGCGAACGGGTGAGCCTTTAAAGTCAACGAGCTACCGCTTTCGCTATACCCTAGGCACACGTGCAGCTAGGGAGGGTGCTGGCACACTTACCATCGCCAACTTACTTGATCAAGCTGATACACAAAATGTAAAAATCTATGTTGCTAACACACCTGAACATGCAGTTTATATTTCAAAGATCATGAACCAACCACTGGCTCGGTATGCCTCTGCGTTTGCAGGCAAATTGGTTGAGGATGAAGATGAAGCCAACACAGAAAATACTGGTGCAGCACGTATACCATGCCGTGAAAAAGAATGTGATGTTGGCTCCTGTGGTTCAAGCAGCTTTTGCCAAGATTATGCTCCTATTGCTTGCTATTTGTGCCCTAAATTCCGTCCGTGGGCACATGCTCCACACCACCGAATCCTCGAATGGCTAGTTGAAGAAAGAGAGCGATTAAAAGCAGACACAAATGGTGACATGCAAATCGTTTCAATTAATGACCGTGCCATCCTAGCGGTATGCCAAGTAATCCAGCTATGTAGGGAGCATCACAATGGCTGATGTATTGATTTTTAAGCCTAAATACGAGCTTGAGCATACGAAAACACAAGCCGACTTTGTTGAGTTCGGACGTCAAATTGCCCCGCTTAACGATGCATATGACTACGATAAAAACTACTGGCCTAAAGTTGGTAACTTCACCACCTTCGGTGCCAATAGCCGACAAAGGAATCCCGATGAATTACTGGATGAATCTTTAATTCCCTTTGCAAAAGCTTACGTTACCTATGGTGGTGGAACCAAAGCAGGTATTGAGACAAAATTTAAAGCGTTGCGCGCAATTAACGCAGGGTGGCAGCGGCTACACAAGGGTGAAAATTTTGAAACTACTAAGCTTACTGCAAAAGTCTTTGATGCAGCTCAACGCGCAGCGAAGGAATCTCTAAGTGTAGGTTCAGCCTATCAAGCTGGGCGTGGTTTAAGCAACCTTCTCAAATTCTTGATTCAGTACAAGTTACTGAAGCCATTTAATTGGAAGAGTGGACTCAAAAAGCCTACTGACAATGCAACTGGGAATGACGCTGATAAGAGGCGGCAAGATAAAATGCCTGATGAAAATGCATTGTTGGCACTAGCTTCCGTTAATGCACAAAAAACAGAAGACTTAACTCCTAGGGATATCTTCACGACCTCGACGATGACCTTGTTGCTGGCAGCTCCCAACCGCGGTTCAGAGCCGCTATACTTACTTTCTGACCCTATTCACACTGATGAATTGAAAGTCTGGGAAGTGCTTAAAATGGATGGCTTCACTAAAGATGATGTGAAAGAAATCCTAAAATACCAAAAAGAGAACGATATCGTTTTAGAGGAGACTGAGAGTGCTGTATTTAATGAATCAGACAATCTCACCGAAGACTCTCAGGAGATCGATGATGAAGGTCTAGACCTTGCTGCAACCATCAAAATTAAGGGGATAAAGTGGTATTCAGGTAAGGAGTTTGGTCATGCACATAAGTGGATACCCACATGTATGTACGGCGTTGTCGATACTGCTGTAGAGCGTTTACGAAAGCTGTCAAAGCCTGCAAGAAAGTTTGCAAAGATACTTGAGGATACTTCGGATTTTCCTCGGTATGAACTTTGTCCTGACGTACCTGAAGATCAGCATCTGACAATGGATGAGACGGCCATGGCTCTTGGGTTGAATATGTCCATGTATGGCGATCTTTCTGATGCAAAAAATCGCAAAAAGTGGCACACGGCCAGAAACCAGCTCTTAAAGCGTAAAGGGATAGAGCGAAAAGACTATCTAGTTACGCTCCGAGATTTGAATGTAATCCTTCGAAAAACACTTCCAGAAGGATTTCCCGACATATCATTTGATAACGGCAATGGACATGTACAAGTTAAGTGGTCAGACGCTTTGTATGCTGGATTTGCTAATTGCTTGGACACTGCCAAATCAAACATTTCTACCGAGTTGTTCATCCCAACGATTAATACGTTAAACGAAGACCTTGCGCCAACAAAAAAGAAAAACAGGACAACAGGAGAGCTATCCACAGGTTCGCTTTCAGTTTTTCAGCGTTGGGGGCACGGTGATTTGACTATTACTTCTCACCAAATACGTCACATGCTGGATACCATGGCGGCAGTCAATGGCATGGATGGAGAGCAACGAGCTAATTGGGCGATGCGCAGTGATCCTAGGCACAATCGTTACTACGACCACACAACGCCTGAAGAGTATGGGGCTGACTTTATTGAAGACCGAGAAAAAGAGCTTGCTTCACGGGACTTGATGGACAACCCAGCAACAAGGACGACGCAAATTCAGGTGCAGGTCGCAACCCCCCGAACACTTCAAGAGCTGAACACTAAAGCGGCACTAACAGCGCATACAAATGAATTTGGTATGTGCGTGACGTCCTACATGGCAGAGTCTTGCACGAAGTACCGAGACTGCATTAACTGCGATGAACAGGTCTGTGAAAAAGGTGATGATGACAAGTGTGAGCGTATCCGCAAGCGCTTAAAAGACGAGAAAAAGCTGCTTAAAAAGGACAAAAAAGCAGTTGATGATGGTGTGCAGGGGGCAGTGCAGTTCTATGAACGCAGGAAACTAACAACAGAACGCTGTGGGCAACTGCTTACCATGATGGAAGACCCGAGTATTGAGGATGGCTCTCTCATTAGGCTTCTTAATGTCGAGGATGTAACTCAACTGGATCGAGCAATGGATGCAAATGGCAAAAAGCGTTTGCCGAAAATAGAAAACTTTCAACGAATCAAGGCGACTCAAGCTCAGAAGGTTACGGTTGATAAATTGATTGGTGTTGATAGTAGTTCTGAGCCAATAGATGATGACTTGTTTGAGGCTTTGGGTGATATGGATTGTATGGACTTTTTCGAGGAGTGATTGTTGTGGCTAAACACTTAACAGACAATGACATAAATGACGTTTGTGAGCTTCTGGATGACTGGCCTACAGACTCTAAATTAACATGGGATAGATTGGTAGAGGCTGTGGCGCATGATTACAAGCTCACTACCACTAGGCAAACATTGCAGAAACAGCCACGTATCAAGAGTGCATTTACCGATGTTAAGGCGCTTGTTTCAGGCAACTCTCCTAAGGCTGTTGCTGCTCGTAATAGACATTTACCATCGAGTTTGAAGGCCGCGGCAGATCAGTTGGCAAAACGAGAGCGAACTATTGAGCGACTTGAGGCTGAAAATAGCCAGCTCTTAGAGCAATTTCATACTTGGCTTTATAACGCAACTCAGCACGGAGTTACGATTGAGCAACTTAACGAAACACTAGCAACCAAACAACAGAAGTGAGTGGTCGATGGATAAAGGCTTTCCGGAAATTAGTTTTTACTGGTCACGCTCTATGTAAGTGCAGTTTCCGGAGTTCCGGAAACTGTTTTTAAATTAAATCTGAATACTTCCTCGTTCTACGGCACCACGAAACTCAACCCAGTCTTGATCGTATATGTAAACAGCATGACTAACAGTTTTTCCAGCCATGAAACTATTTAATGCTGCTAGTAGATCCGGAGGTAAACTAGTAGGATCGACGACTAAAAACGGTGAGTCATCGAGTTTAAATTCTTTCAATTCAGGTAGTTTTTTCATTGGACTTTGCTCCTTGTATCATGTGGTTAAAACATAGGTTTTGGAAAAGCATCAGTTTAGTCTGAAAAGCTCTCAGCTAACTGTCTCTCTAAAGTATCCCGTATTTTTGAAAGTTCCATGTAGCCTCGGTCACCACATATACAATCCATTTCCGCTTGAACTAAATGCAGCAAAATAACTACCTGATCATTTGTTAAATCTAATTTCATAGTTGCTCCATAATAATCATCCCACACAATACCCACTTGCAATTACAACAGCTCCTAATGAAGAGAGTCTCCTTCACCCTCTTTCCAGATGTAATCAATGGCAGGTGGACGGACATCAGGCCTCCAAATAGTTTTATATTCACTATGACAATCACGCATATCGAATAAGCTCTTCGATAGGCCGATATCTTGATGAATCTTTATGAATATCAGGCTTTTGAAGTGTTTAAATAACTGAGCGATAGTACGACCTAAAATGCAATCCTGAAAAAGTGGTTTATAAACCTCACTTTGTATATTTGTAATGCAGAGGTACTGTCCATTCTCTGGCGCCACAGGTTCGTATTGGTTGCAAAAATTCAATTTTAACAATAACTTATATGTTGTTTTATCAAGCAGATCTAACTGCCAATCGCTTTGAACGGTGTCACATGGTTTTTCATTGCGTAACCCAGTTAGTTGTAGGTTATCGATAATTTTACGGCACAACAGATCTAGTATTAGTGGTCTGTAGGGGAGTGCTCCGCCATAGCTATCTAGGTCAATAAACTTTTTGCACATTTATACCCCACTGTATGTCACGTTAATTTCTACACATCTAACCTTGAAGAAATATCACTCTAACTTGTTTTGTAAATGGTTAAAATTTATTTATGGTTTCTTTGTGTTGTTTTTTGATATTGATCTTTATTTTTGCAAGTTTAAATTGGTTTTTATTGGGTTTTTATTGGAATTTTGGTTTTAAATTTTAATTTAAAGTTGTGGTAATATAGTGTCTTAATGATGTTTTTTTTGATTTATTGGTGTTTGGATTTATTTTTTAGTTTTAACTGTGGTTTTTGGTTATTTTTTGTTGTGGGCGTATGTCCCATATAGGCCGAGTGTGATTGCTTTGGAAAGTTGCTCTCAATGTGCCGTCGACCATAAGTGGACGATAGACCGACTCATCTTTGCCCCAAAATCGTTTAGATTAAAACCTCTAATTTTGTATTGGTAAGTAAAAGTCACACTCGTAAAGCAGAATACTTATGCAATGTTTTACGATGGAAAAAGCTATTTACCCTTACAATCATTGATCACTGAATAGCTCTGCAACTTCCTGTATAATCAACGCAATTTTTTCTCATAAGTGCTGATTTCCTATGTCCCAAGATACGACTAACAACAACCATTCTTCAGTAGCAGCGTTTTTATGGTCTGTAGCCGACCTTCTGCGTGGTGATTTTCGACAATCTCAATACGGTCGTATCATTCTCCCTTTCACACTGCTAAGACGATTAGAATGTGTGCTTGAAGCAACCAAGCCAGATGTTCTAGCCAAATATGACGCTGTAAAAGCAATGCCATTTGAAGCGCAAGATAAGCTACTGACACACACAGCGCAGTTAAGCTTTTACAACACGTCAAAAATGGATTTAAACCGCCTTGGTGAAACAGGCGTTGCCAGTAATCTAGAGAATTACATTCAGTCGTTCAGCCCTAATGCTCGTGAGATTTTTGAGCACTTCGATTTCTTCAATACTATCGACAAGCTTGAAGAAGCCGATCTGCTTTACAAAGTAGCGAAACGCTTTGCTACCACTGACCTTCACCCAAATACCATTAGCAATCACGGTATGGGTTTAATCTTTGAAGAGCTGATCAGGCGCTTTGCTGAAAGTTCCAATGATACGGCTGGGGAATACTTCACACCAAGGGATATTGTCGATCTCACAACCTCTTTACTCTTCACCAATGAAGAAGAATTAACCAGCTCTGGTTTGGTTCGTTCTATCTACGATCCTACGGCTGGCACAGGTGGTTTCTTATCCTCTGGTATGGAATACGTCCATAAACTCAATGATAAAGCGTCTTTGTCTGCCTTTGGTCAAGAGCTAAACCCTGAGTCATACGCAATCTGTAAAGCCGATATGCTTATCAAAGGGCAAAAGGTCGATAACATTAAACTAGGTAATACTCTGTCGAATGACCAACTCCGCACCGATAAGTTTGACTATATGTTGTCAAACCCACCCTTTGGCGTAGATTGGAAGAAGATCCAAAAGTTCATCAATGACGAGCATAACGACAAAGGCTTTGAAGGTCGTTTTGGTGCGGGTTTACCACGAGTTTCTGACGGTTCGTTACTGTTCTTAATGCACCTTGTGAGCAAAATGCGTCCTCAGCACGAAGGCGGCTCACGTATAGGTATTATCTTGAATGGCTCGCCACTCTTTACAGGTGGTGCTGGTAGCGGTGAAAGTGAAATTAGACGCTACATTCTTGAAAATGACCTGCTAGAAGCCATTGTTGCCCTACCTACTGATATGTTCTACAACACAGGAATTGCGACTTATGTTTGGGTTTTATCTTCTCAAAAACCAGCTAACCGAAAAAGCAAAGTTCAGCTTATCAACGCTTCAAAAGAACGAGCTAAAACAGGCGGTCGTGGTCGCAGTGGTGGCGGTGAAGTTGAAGGTAATGATGAGCACGTATTCTATGCAGCAATGCGTAAATCATTAGGCAGTAAGCGTAAAGAACTCACCCCAGCAGCGATTGATACGATTGTAAAAACATACGGTCAGTTTGCTGGAAACGAGTTTAGTAAAATCTTTGATTATAAAGAGTTTGGCTACCGCAGAATTACAGTTGAACGCCCTCTAAAACTGGCAATTTACCCGAAAGATGAATTACGCCTTGAAGCACTACAAGCAGATAAGGCGTGGAGTAAATTAGGTGAGTCAGTTCAACAAATGGTTTTAGAAGCTCTTGCTTCATTCACAGAAGAAAAATCACTTTCTCGTGATATCTTCCTTAAAACCTTTATCACCAAACTAAACGGCATAAAGCTTACCGCAGCACAACAAAAGCTTATCGTGAAGCACTTAGGCGAGCACGATGATGAAGCAGAAGTATGTAAGGTAAAAGGCAAAGTCGAAGCTAACCCTGACCTACGTGATAACGAAAACGTTCCATTAACTGAAACCGTTGAAGAATACTTTGCTCGTGAAGTTCTACCGCACGTTCCTGATGCGTGGATTGATACCAAAAAGACCGATGAGCTAGATGGTGAAGTTGGTGTTGTGGGTTATGAGATCCCATTCAACCGTCATTTCTATGTTTATGAGCCACCAAGAGCACTCGAAGCAATTGACGATGATTTAGATGCAGTATCGGCTGAAATTATGCAGCTACTTAACGAGGTGCACTCATAATGACAGGTCGTTATAAAGCATATCCTGAGTATAAAGAGTCTGGTTATGACTCCTTGGGTTTAGTTCCTAAACATTGGGTTGTATGTAAATTAAAGCATATTAAGAGTGAAGCCACTAATGCTTTCGTTGACGGTCCATTTGGAAGCAATTTGAAGTCTGAACACTTCATCGATAATGGTGATGTCTATGTCATCGAAAGTAACTTTGCTACTACTGGAAAATTAGATACAAAAAACCTTAAAACTATTTCAGATTTGCATTTTAATGCAATTTGCAGAAGCGAAACCAAAGAAGGAGCTATTATCATAGCCAAAATTGGTGCTCGCTATGGAATGAGTTCAATACTACCTGCAATTAATAAAAAAGCGGTTGTTTCAGGTAACTCATTGTCGCTTCAAATTAATAAATCCAAAATGGATTTGGACTTTTGTCATAAAATATTGATTCATCAAAAAGTCGAAGGGGCGATGGATGATGGTGTTAATGTTACAGCCCAACCAGCATTATCATTGGGTCAGCTAAATAATCTACCTTTTGTTAATCCTCCCCTTATTGAACAACAAAAAATCGCCAACTTCCTCGATCACGAAACCGCTAAGATCGACACCTTAATCACCAAGCAAGAAAAGCTGATTGAGCTGTTAAAAGAAAAACGCCAAGCGGTGATTTCTCACGCAGTGACCAAAGGGCTTAACCCTGATGCAACAATGAAAGACTCTGGTGTGGAATGGTTGGGTGAAGTGCCTGAGCATTGGGGTGTAACAAAGTTAGGTTTACACGCTCGAAAAATAGGCAGCGGAAAAACCCCTAGAGGTGGTGCAGATGTATACCAAGATAGCGGAGTGTTATTCTTAAGAAGTCAGAATATTTATGACGAGGGACTCCGAATCTCAGGAAAAGAAGCCACTTATATTTCTGATGAGATTCACCTAGAAATGCAAAATACTAAAGTAAAGCCTCAAGATATCCTATTGAACATCACTGGAGGATCGATTGGTAGAACGTGTATTGTCCCTCGTGATATTGGTGAAGCAAACGTAAATCAGCACGTCTGTATTCTTCGATTTTCAACTAACCTTGCTCCTTACTTAGCTAATGTAATGAAGTCTTCATCGATAAAAGAGCAAATAGATGTTGTTCAGGTCGGTGGTAATCGTGAAGGCCTCAATTTTGAACAAATATCTAATATGAAGTTTTGTATACCACCAAAAGAAGAGATTGGAAAAATCAACAACTTTATTAAAGTTCACTCAGAGAAATATCAAACCTTAGTTACAAAAGCAAACGCTGCTATAGAACTGATAAAAGAACGCAAAACAGCCCTTATCTCAGCAGCAGTAACAGGCAAGATTGATGTGCGTGATTGGGTTGTTTTAGATAAGGATCAAGGCTAATTATGGGAGAAGCTAAAAAAGTAGGAGCGGTTTCAACGTTTGTTACTGAGATTGCTAAAATCAAGCCGAGGAAAGGTTACTCGCTATTCTTTCGAGGGCAAACAAAGGAAAGCTATAAACCTATTCCTTCTGTATTTCGTCATACTGACCCAAAAGATGAAAGTAGCCCTTTGTTCTCTATAAGAGAGCATATTATGTTTGAGCAATTGGTCGCTTCTTGCCCTAATGATTTTCTGAGTTGCCAATCTGCGCTGGATCACCTTGTGAAAATGCAGCATTACGGGCTTCCTACTCGATTACTCGATATCACGAGCAACCCACTTGTAGCATTATATTTTGCGTGTAGTGCTCACTCTGGACGAGGCAAGGATAGTTCTGATGGTGAAGTTATTATCTACGAAATTAAAGATGAAGATATCAAGTTTCACGGCAGTGACACCGTATCTGTTATCAGCAATTTAGCGAAAATGGACGAACAGTTTGTTTATCCAGAAGTAAGCAAAGAAGAACGATCAAAAGATGATGATAAGATGGTGGGCAAGCTTCTACACTCAATTTATGCTGAGAAACCATATTTTAAAGATGTGATTGTGCCAAAGCATATAACCTCAATTCAAGCGGTAAGACCCAAGCTAGATAATCCCAGAGTCATTCGTCAAAATGGTGCATTTCTAATTTTTGGAATGGGCGAGAGCAAGACCACTCCTTCTCAGAAAATCTATCGTTTGTATAAAAATGTGGAAGTCAGCTCTAGTTACTTCACTCATACAGAAGATCGAGGATATGTTTTGAAAATCAACGCTGAGGAGAAGACTAAAATTATTCAAAGTCTTGACGGGTTAGGTATCTCAAAAGCAACTTTATTCCCAGAAATTGATGAAGTCGCTCAACATATCAAGTCTCAAACTGTTGATTACCTAAAGGGTTAAACAATGTCAGGTAGATCTCAGGGAAATAGCACTCAAACGATACTTCTGGTCAAGTTCAACCTCAATGTTGGTTGCGACACAAGGCGAGGTTATAAGTGAAGAAAAGTTCTGAGCTTACGCAAGCCATAGATAATGACACTGGCCTGCAATCGAAAAGGAAGTTACTGATAGTGGCTTCCTTGATTTTACTTGCTCTTTCGTTCTCTGGTGCAACCATTGATGAAGCAAACACTTTTATCTTTAAAATAAAATTTGCAAACCAAAATGGATTAGGGATTTTGTTGGTTTTATCTATCGTCTTCTTGATGGTTCGCTACTACAACTATGCCGTTGTCTATCATAAGAGGCTTTATGCTCTCTGGAGCGAGCGACTTATGAAACATTCGAGTGTATTTAGTGTTTGTCCATACTCTGATCAGTTTTCTGGCTATATCGCATCTCATATGCCATTAACAGCCGATGATGTTCAGGAACTATCATATGACAATAAACAGTTTACATATGACTGGTTCTATCAGTGTCGTTTTCCTTTTAGGCGGTTTGTCGTTTTTCAATGGCTTGGTCGTCACGATATGAACGAAGAGTCTTTGAATATTCGAAAAAAAATAGGCTTTAGAGTGTATACCAAGTTCTTGTGGCTAGAAGCTCAAGAACAAGTATCATCTTTTTTTACTTACCGTGAAAACTTAGATATTTTAACGCCTTATGCTCTCGGCTGTTTAGCAATTGCTAGTTACTATTTTAATGCAGAGCTAATGGATCTATTGCTGTTCCTCACCCCTACAAAAAATAATTAATTCAGGGATAACAATTACAATGTCAGACGCAGCACAAGAAAAAATATTCCAAAACGACATCCTTGATCAAATGCAATCTCAAGGCTGGTTGCTAGGTGAGTCGAACAAGTACAACAAAGAATTGGCTCTTTACCCTGAAGATGTGATTGCTTTTACCAAGGCAACGCAGCCTGAACAATGGGATAAATTAGCGCAGCATTTCCCAGAGACAGATCGTAATCCTTCCGCTACGGCTGATGCGCTCCTCAAATTATTAGAGAGAGAATTGAAAAGCGAAGGTACGTTGTGGGTTCTACGAAATAAACTCAGTGATCGTGGTGCGAAGTTCGATATGTGCAGCTTCAAGCCTGACCACGATTTAAACCCAATGGCAACGGCACGTTATAAGGAAAACATCCTCCGTGTTGTGCCAGAGCTAGTTTACTCACCAAATGGTTATGATGGTCGTTTAGATTTAACGCTATTCGTCAACGGTATCCCTGTTGCTACCTGTGAGCTTAAATCTGAGTTTAAACAGTCGGTTGATAATGCCAAAGTTCAGTATATGAAAGACAGGCAGCCTAAAGATCCTAAGACAAAAAAACCAGAGCCATTATTGACTTTTAAACGTGGTGCATTGGTTCACTTTGCAGTGAGTCAATACAACGTAGCTATGACCACTCGTTTAGACGGTAAAAAGACGTTCTTCTTGCCGTTTGACCAAGGCACTTCTGAAGGCGGTAAAGGTAATGACGTTCCTGCCTTATCAACAGAGGGGAATGATAGCTATGCAACGTCTTATCTTTGGAATGAGATTTTCCAGAAAGACAATCTACTGCTGATCCTCAGTCGATACATTCATCTTGAAGTAAAAGATGCTGAGCAGCTAGACGGTTCTATTAGGCCAAAAGAAATAATGATTTTCCCTCGGTATCATCAATGGGCGGTCGTTTCAAAACTACTTAATACCGTTGATAGCGAAGGCACAGGGCAAAAATATCTTATCCAACACAGTGCTGGCTCTGGTAAATCAAACTCTATTGCGTGGTTGTCTCACCAACTTGCTTCAAAGCACTACTACACAGATCATCCAGAGCTAAACAAAACATCTGGGGATAAGGTCTTTGACTCAGTTATAGTGATTACTGATAGAACGGTGCTTGATAGTCAGCTACAAGATACGATTTATCAGTTTGATCATAATGAAGGGATGATTGCTCGTGTTAATCGAGAAGAGGCGCAAGGCTCTAAATCTAGCCAATTGGCGGGAGAGTTAAAAGCAAGCACCTCTATCATTATTGTAACGATTCAAACATTCCCTCACGTATTAGATGCGATCCGTAAAGACTCTACTCTTTCAGGTCGAAGCTTTGCGGTTATTGCCGATGAAGCGCACTCAAGCCAAACAGGAACAACCGCACGTAAATTGCGTGAGGTGTTAATGGCAGAGCAACTAGACGGAAATGAAGAGCTAGACAGTGAAGATATGCTGCGCTTATCGCTGGAAGCTCGTAAAGGCTCAAACAATATTAGTTACTTTGCATTTACCGCCACACCGAAAGGTAAAACATTAGAATTATTTGGTCGTAGACCTGATCTTGATGAGCCTGCGAGTGATACCAATAAACCTTTACCGTTCCACGTTTACTCAATGCGCCAAGCAATTGAAGAAGGGTTTATTCTGGATGTATTACAGAATTACACCAGTTATCGAGTCGCTTACCAATTGGCACACGATAACCCAGCCTCAGATCACGAAGTAGACAGTAAAAAAGCCGCTTCAAAAATGGCGAAGTGGGTTCGTTTACACCCTTACAATATCGCTCAAAAAGTCGAAACCATTGTTGAACACTTCAACGAGAAAGTGAAACACTTGCTAGGCGGTGAAGCAAAAGCAATGGTTGTTACCAGTAGCCGTTTAGAAGCGGTGCGCTACAAACTTGCTTTTGAAAAATACGTTCAAGACAAAGGCTATAACAACGTTAATGCAATGGTGGCGTTTTCTGGTGAGGTCAATGACCCAGATTTACCTGATCAGCCTTTTACTGAAAATAATATGAACCCTAATCTGCGTGGTCGTGATATGCGTAAAGCATTTGATACTGCGGATTATCAGGTGATGTTAGTGGCGAATAAGTTCCAGACAGGATTTGACCAGCCTAAGCTTGTCGCTATGTATGTCGATAAGCCATTAAAAGGCGTGGAGTGTATTCAGACCCTATCAAGACTAAATCGAACGTGTAAGGGCAAAGACAAGACCTTTGTGCTCGACTTTGTGAATGACCCAGAAGAGATATTGGCAGAGTTTAAGGTTTACTTCCAAACGGCTGAATTGGCTGGCGTATCTGATCCAAACATTGTTTATGATCTGATGAAAAAGCTCAATCAAGTTGGGATTTACCAGTGGTTTGAAGTAGAAGCGTTTGTTGATGCGTATAACAACAAACAAGCAAACCAAGCCAAACTTGCCAATCTGTGTAAACCTGCCGTTGATCGTTTCACCGTTCGCTATAAAGAAGCCACTCAGGTGCTTCAATCCGCACAGGCGGAAGTGTCAAAAGCGAAAATTGAAAAGAACGACAAGAAGATTAAGTTTGCAGAAAACAGCGTCAAACACGCTAAAGAAGCACGAGATATTTTGGAAGTGTTTAAGAAGGATTTAATCTCTTTCTATCGCTACTATGAGTTTACATCCCAGATCGTCAATTTTGATGATTACGAATTGGAAAAACTCAGCATCTTTGCCAAGCATCTACACCCACTCCTGCGCCTTGATATCATTGAAGATGATGTGGATTTGTCTGATGTGGTAATGACCCATTACCGTTTGCACGAACAACGAGAAGCAGACTTACAGCTTGGAGTTAAGATTGGTGAAGAGCCTAAACCTTACCTACCAGCAGCAAAAGAAGGTTCTGGTGCTGCGCCTAAAGATCCAAAAACTGAATTGCTCAACGAGATCATTGAGAGAATGAACGATTTATTCATTGAAGATGGTTTATCTGAAAATGATATGCTCAATTACGCTAATACCATTGCTGGTAAAATATCAGAAAATGACACAGTGATGGATCAACTTCGCAGCAATACCAAAGAACAAGCAATGCTGGGTGAGTTTCCTAACTCAATCAATAATGCAGTGATTGAAAGTATGGACGTTCACAATGATATGGCAATGAAGCTACTTTCTAACGAAGCCGTAGCGAAAGGCTTTGCTGGATTGATGTTTGACGTGTTGATGAAAGGGCTGGGGAAGTCAGCGACAAATTAACAATGTCTATTCTTAAACCTAATGGCTAATAATACGGTTATTCTAGCCATTAGCCATTTTTGGTGACTTTTTATTCAATCATGTTAAGCATAGTAGTCGCAGGTGAGCCTATCATAGGGTGCTTGCTCTAAATGATTTCTGTCCATTTTCGAGTTGGGAGGATCCGCACTGGCTCATTTAGCAAAGGCATATTTGCTCAAGACGCCTAGTCGCTAAAACTAAATCTTTCGTATCTCCACTACTTATGACATCAAGCGGAGTTCTTCCTGCGAAAAAATCGTCTTGGTTATGCGCCTGCATGAAATCAATTCGTGTTTGCTGGTTGTCGAACATGATTTTCAGAGCCTCATAAATATCGAGAACGCTCTCAATTCTCATCTCTAGTTGCTCATCACGGCAAACGGGCAGAATTCTATCGATTTGTTCTTGGGTTGCCCCTAATTTGAGCAGCGCTCTGGTAGACAGGTTTGTTCCTCCCTCCAAATTTAGTCTAATTTCTCTGTCCTTTTCTGTCATCAACTTATCCCTTTACGCAGCAGGTTTACTGGTGTTCGTGAGGTTAGGTTTTTTATCAACCTTCTAGCAATTTCACTCTTACTACCTTTAACTGAACAGCTTTCTCCGCCAGACTCTAATCAAATACTGTTTGTCATTTAATGAGGGCCTACTACAAGTTGTTATTGGTAGCTGTATGCCTAGACAGTGGTGCGTGCAACTATCTAGATATTATAACTCATTATGTCCAACGACGAGCTAATTCGAACGCACTAGCACGTCAATTAGATGGTACGCCCCACACCTGCGCTAAAATTAGCAATGTCGTTTGTAGCTGCAAGATTTTTTCCACGGCTTGTAGTGACATGGTGAGATCTACTACCGTGTGGTGCGATCATGAAACTAGGTGGGTTCTTACAGCCATAGATGCAAACTACGATATGGCTCGCTACCCAAATACTTATCCGGTGTCGACACTGGTAATGCTAGCTTTGAGCAATTTCTCAATTTATATCGGGTATTAGCCGTGATTGTGAAGCATGAATTTTCGAACGATTAAAAAAGCGTTATACTCACTCCTCAAAACAGAGATTTTGTAAAGTTTAGGGACTAACGCTCAATAACTTAACGAAAAACTTAACAAAACTGATTTTCATTGGCATTAATTATTTAATTAACAATGATTTAGGCTTTTCTTGTAAGGCTCAAGGTCACCAGAACCATTTTAAGCCCTGTTTTTAATATATTATAAAGACAGTATTAAATTGGAAAAAGCCGCGTTCATCGCGGCTTTTTGTTACCTACAATTCTTAACGCTTTATTTACAATGTCAATTTATAGTATAAGTAGCAATACGGTATAATGTGAGTTGAAAAGGATTTCGTTATTCATGAGATATACCCCGACACTAAAACTGAGCACTCGATTGGTCGCATTTGTCACCGTGATAGTGATCAGCGCGATGTTCATTCTTTTTATTGGTGGCACACTTTCCTTTAAGCGTATTGGACAGGAATATTTAGACCATTATTTGGTTGGCATTGTCGACGTTGTAGATAAAGAGATGGAAGACCCTGATGCCGCGTATTCAATGCAGCGTTGGATGCCTAAGATGTTACAGGCGAGCAATATTGTTGAGATGAAACTCTCGAACAAGACCGGCATCGTTTATCGTTTCAAAGATACTTCCCCACAAATTGATCCCAATCGTCTTTATGAGAAAAGCTTCATTTTAGAGCGTAATGAAGGCTACCGAATCGAATTTAAAGCGCTTCCTCCTTATATTGGCTACAACTACTCAATGGAAGCGATGTGGTCAATTACTTTGGCTGTCGCATTGGTCCTTTTCTGTCTTGCTCGCGGTGTTCGTTGGTTGAAAGAGCAACTCATGGGTTCTGAGATTTTGGAAGAGCGAGGAAGAATGATCTTGGCCGGTCAGGTTGAAGCTCATGCAAAGGGAGATGAGCGAGAGTGGCCTTATACCGCAAGCGAAGCCTTAGATGTATTGATTGAAGAGCTGCAAGATGCTCGTCAAGAACGAAGTCGCTTTGATACCTTTATTCGTACTCACACCTTCCTAGATAAACTCACGGGAACGGCAAACCGAGTTTTATTCGATAATAAGCTGGAGTCGGCACTGCATGAAAGTGGCGCTCGAGGCGGCGTGTTACTGATACGTATCGACGAGTGGGAACAAGTTCGTGATGCTAACGATAAGCAAACCACTGACGGCTTTATTATTGAAGTCGGTGAAGTACTGTCGAATATCGTTCAACGCTATCCCGATGTCATTTTTTCTCGCTATTACGAAGCGGACTTTGCTGTATTTATCCCTCATCAGGGCGCAAAAGATATTGCGACCTTGGCTGCTCAGTGTTTAAGGCAGTTAGATAAGCTAACTCCGCCAGAGCCTTTAGAGTCGGATGACTGGTGTCATATTGGTGTAACCATGTATACCGAAGGTGAGCGTCATAGCCAGATCATGGATGAAACGGAAACGGCACTAAAGAGTGCTCAGTTAGAGCGTATTAATAACTGGAGCCGTTACCCGAAAGAGAATAAGAATGAGCTTGATAGAGGCAGTGTTCGTTGGAGAACATTACTTGATAAAGCCCTGCTTCCTGAAAATTTAGTAATCTTTGCTCAGCGGTGTTATCTTATGCCGGAATCTGGTCAAGCTAATGAATTACATAGAGAAATATTCGCTAGAATTCAGGATCCTGATAAAGGTTTATTGAAATCGTCTCGATTTATGCCTGCGGTAGAGCAAGTGGGTTATCAAGCTCAAATGGACCAATCGGTTCTAAAGGTTGTATTGAAATCGCTGAAAGAATCAACTCAACCTATCAACTATTCGGTGAATCTGAATGTTACCCCGTTTGCTAATAAACAGCATTTTAAGTGGTTTAGGAGTGAGTTGTTACAGCTCTCTGCTCAACACCGATCTCAGCTTGCGTTTGAGTTTCCAGAAGGGCACTTGATTGCTCATCTTGATTATATGAGACCGGTAGCAAAGATGTTGCGAGGTTTAGGGTGTAAAGTTGTGGTAGGCCAAGCTGGACGAACCATTGTTAGCACCCACTATATAAAGGATTTGAAGGTTAATTATATTAAGCTTCATCGAAGCCTAATAAAGAAAATCGATCAAAGGCATGAGAACCAACTGTTTGTTCGCAGCTTAATTGGGGCGTGCGGTGATTCTCCAACTCAAGTTATTGCCGTTGGAGTCGAGTCAAAACAAGAAAAGAATACCTTGATAGAGTTAGGCATTAACGGCTATCAAGGGAGATATTTCGACGAAGAACAACAAATTATCCCTTTGCCTAATCAAGCAGAAAAGGCCGCGAAAGCGGAATCTGTTGTCAAAGTTGGTCGAAGAAATCGATGGCGTAAGAGTAGTAGTTAAGAATGAATTTTAAAGCGATTTTAGACAAGATAAAGCCAACGAATAATAAAGGTAGCTCGCAAGTTGTCATGTTAGGCAACGATGCCATTTATATTTCATCGACAGAGCAAGAGCCTCAAGTAACCAGCATTCCCGTGGTTAATGGGGACTGGGAGAGTGCGCTAAAAAAATCGCTTAGCAGTGAGGCGTTTACCAGCAATAGCCTCCAGCTGATTGTCTGTGCTAACTACTACCAAACCTACCAAATTGATAAACCGGACATTCCAGAGAGTGAATGGTCGGTAGCACTGCCTTTTTTACTCAAAGACCTTGTTTCAGAAAGAGTCACGGAAATCACCGCGAGTGCGGTCGCGTTACCGACGTCGAATAAGCTGCAAGTATATGTCCTGCCTAAAAAGCTGTTGGACAAGCTTCTGAATATCACTAATTCGGCTCAGGTTGAATTAATAGGTGTTGCTCCCGAAGATGAAATCTGGGGTTACAGCGCTGGCGAACTGTCTAATTTCATTCTTTTACAGCGCAGCACTAATTCACACTTTAAGTTGGGTGCGTTTGTTGAAAATACCGTTTGTTTTCAAAGAACCATCCGCAGTGTTGTCCCACCTTTAACGGGTGTTGCGTCAAGTGCTCTGCAGTTAGATGGCCTCGCTTTAGAGCTTCAACGCTCGATTGATTACCTTTCTTCGCAAATTAAAGGCACCCAGCTTCACCAGCTGAAAATCTGTTGTGACGAAGAAGATGAAGCTGAGTTACAAAGTGCCTTAAACAGTACGTTGAGCTCGACAGTTTCACTGTTGGTTGAAGGTGAGCGTGATAATTCAGAGAGTTTGTTGCTTAAACTCGCAGCTGAAAAAGATGCGTTTAACGTCAATCTTTACCCTGAACACCTCAAGCCGAAAAAAGAATATTTCACATTAACGAATGTGGTCGCGAGTTGGGGGCTTGTCTGTGCCTTGCTTCTTGGCGGTTACTTTGTGATGCAATACCAAATATCGAATTTGGACGAAGAACTAACAGCTTTGCAACATGACTCCAATCAAGTTAACAAGCAAGTTAACCAGTTGAAGAGTAAGTTAACTCAGCATAAACCGTCTCCGGAGAAAGTCGCCGCCGTTGCTCGTCTCAAACGTGAGACACAAGCAAAAAAAGAGGCGTTGAAGGCCGTTGGGCAATACGACGAATCCCAGCAAGTCGGGTATTCTGGCGTCATGAATTCCCTAGCTACATTAGGCCGAAATGACATCTCTCTTTCGCACATCTATATGACTCATGACACTCTAGATCTTAGTGGCTTGGCTCGTAACGCAAATGTCGTCCCTAACTGGATTGGTCAGTTTAAAAGTGAGCTTAATTTAGTTGGACGTGCTTTTGAAAAACTAAAAATAGGTCGTAATGATCAGGATGTGGTGACGTTTGAGTTAAGTACTCGTCGGGAGAGTAAATAATGCAGCAGTGGAATCAGCTTAGCGATAAGTTTCTTGCATTGAGCCAAAGAGAAAAATGGCTACTTTTCGTGTGTGGTTTTGTTGGCCTATCGATGTTGTTGTTCACCTTACTGGTTGAGCCTGCGTATCTCGATCTGCAAGCGAAAAATGCCAAAATGACGAGCTTGACTCAATCAAACCAAAGGCAACAAGGTGAGTTACTTGTTCTACAAGCTAAGTTAAACAAAGACCCAGATAAAGAAATTAACCTCGAATACAAGAAATTGATGCGAGAGAGCCAAGATCTTTCGCTTCAACTGTCAGAGATTGTCGATGGACTGATCACGCCTTCTCAAATGTCACAGTTATTGGAAAGTGTTCTCAATGCTGGCCATGGACTTAAGCTGGAATCCTTGGAATCACTAAAACCAGAAGCGATTTCAAATAACAAAGAGACCAGCGAATATTCAGGCTACTTTCTTCATCCCGTAAGAATGGAACTAACAGGCAGCTATTTTGATATTTCAGCTTATCTTCAAGCCCTTGAGTCTCTACCTGTGAGTTATTACTGGCGCACATTTGAATACTCAGTAGAAGAATATCCCAAAGCTCGACTGGTGTTCGAGGTTTATACATTAGGTACTAGACAGGAGTTTATCGGTGGTTAGAACTCTATTGTTGTCCTTGCTATTTAGTAGCTCTTTTGTGTGGGCTGAGCAAGATCCCACGGCGCCATTAGGCTGGCTTTCACCTCAACAGAAAACGGCGCCTGCTAAGAAAGCACCAACTCGTTATCGCTTGCCTTCTTTAGAAAGCATCGTGTGCAAGGGTAATACACCTTGTTATGCGATTATGAATGGTCAGATTCTCGGTCAAGGGGAAACGATCAGAGGGTACCGAGTTAAGAGCATAGATCCAGAATACGTCACTCTGCAGAGAAGCTCTAAGCAGTGGAAATTAGAGATGTTCTCTTTAGATGTTAAGAATAATTAAGGTTAGAGTGAAGACATGCGTAAACTTGTAGTAGCAATCCTAGTGTCATCTTTAGTCGGCTGTTCGATGGGGCATCGCGATCCTGTTGAAATTAAAGAGTCTTTGAATGAATCAATTAATGAAGCTAACAGTAAAGCGCTTCATGAGCTTCCTTCATCAGTACAAGATGATCTTATGCCTCAACTCGATTCGGACTCTGTATCGCCAGGAATGGAAACGGTTAAGCGTTTTCGCATTCAGGCTAAAGGCGTTGAAGCGAGAACCTTCTTTGCAAGCTTAGTGAAAGGAACAGAGTACAGCGCCGCTATTCACCCAAGCGTCTCTGGAAACCTTACGCTTAATCTAACCGACGTGACGTTGGATGAAGTGCTAGCTGTTGCTCAAGACATGTATGGCTACGATATCGAAAAGCGTGGCAAGGTGATTCAGGTTTACCCTGCAGGCCTTCGCACAGTGACGATCCCTGTCGATTACCTACAAGTTAAGCGTTCTGGTCGTTCATTGACGACGATCACTACAGGCACTATCTCCAATTCGGACAACAGTTCGTCGAGCTCTTCAAGCTCAGACTCTAACTCGTCGAATTCATCTAACTCTTCTAATACATCAAACTCGACATCGAATGGTGGTACAGAAATTGAAACCACATCTGAAAGTGATTTTTGGCCACAGCTTGAAGCAGCGGTTGCTCACTTGATTGGCTCGGGGGATGGGCAAAGTGTCGTGGTTACACCGCAAGCGAGTGTGATTACCGTACGCGCTTACCCGGATGAGATCCGTGAGGTTCGTGAGTTCCTAGGTATTTCTCAGAAACGTCTGCAACGCCAAGTTATCTTGGAAGCCAAAATCATGGAAGTTACCCTGAGTGATGGTTACCAACAAGGTATTAGCTGGTCGAACTTATCTAAGTCGATTGGTAGTGGTGGTGTTGTTATTGACCGACCAGGTGGAACATTGCCTCCATTAGATGCAATCAGCTCTTTGTTAGGTGGACAAACCAACGTAACGATTTCAGACGGTAGCTTTGAAGCGGTATTAAGCTTTATGGATACTCAAGGTGATCTCAATGTTCTTTCTAGCCCACGCGTAACAGCTGCAAACAACCAGAAAGCGGTGATTAAGGTTGGTACAGACGAATACTACGTGACGGATTTATCAAGCGCAGTAGGAAGTGGTGACAATGCTAATGTTGCGCCGGAGGTTGAGTTAACTCCGTTCTTCTCTGGTATCTCTTTAGATGTGACCCCTCAGATAGATGATAAAGGTAGCGTATTCTTACATGTTCACCCAGCCGTTATTGAGGTCGAGGAAGAAGTGAAAGAGCTCAACCTTGGTTCTACAACGGGTGTGGTGCAGCTTCCTTTGGCGAAAAGCTCTATTCGTGAGTCTGACTCAGTGATTCGAGCGCGAGACGGAGATGTGGTCGTTATTGGTGGTTTGATGAAATCCAACACCACTGATGTGACGTCTAAAGTCCCATTCCTCGGTGATATTCCAGCCTTAGGTCATTTGTTCCGTAATACCAATCAGTTAACGCAAAAAACTGAGCTCGTGATCTTGCTTAAGCCAACGATCGTGGGTGTGAATACTTGGCAAAATGAATTGGAACGTTCACGTGATCTTCTTCAAGAGTGGTTCCCAGATGAAGAGTAAATGCTTACTTTCTCAATATAGAGTGGCATTGCCTCACTAAGCTAGGTCGTCGTATGTATCAAGCTCACTTTGGTTTTGAACAACTGCCATTTACGTTAACGCCGAATACCGATTTATTTTATGGTTTGGCGCCTCATTTCGAAGCGATTCAGACGGTAATCTCGGCGTTGGAAATGGGCGAGGGCGTGATTAAGGTGACCGGTGAAGTCGGCACGGGAAAAACCATGGTTTGTCGGATGCTGGTTAATCATTTAAAGGATTGTACGGCATTAATCTATTTGCCAAATCCTGTGTTGTCTGGCGCTGATTTACGTCACGCTGTCGCTAAAGAACTTGATTTGACCATCGATAATGAAGCCACTTTAGTCGATAACATTCAGCATAAGTTGATTGATTTACACAACTCCGGTTTGAGAGTGGTCGCTATACTGGATGAGGCGCAAGCTCTATCCGATGAGGCTCTTGAAACCTTAAGGCTGTTCGGCAACCTTGAAACAGAAGATAAGAAACTGCTTCAAATAGTGTTACTCGGGCAGCCTGAATTGGACGCTCGATTAGAGGCGTACCACCTAAGACAATTTCGTCAAAGAATTACATTCAGTTCTACACTGAGGCCGCTGACGCTCGATGAGACGGTAGCTTACATTGATAATCGAATTACTAAGTCTGGTGGCAATCCTGAACTGTTCAATTTGAATCAAAAAAAGGCGATTTGCCGTTCTTCATTGGGTATTCCAAGATTGATAAACCAGTTGTGTCATAAGGCTCTTTTGCTCTCGTTTAGTGAAGATAAGAAAAGTATCGACAATCAGCACCTGTTCTCCGCCATGCACGAAACTTACGATGTGTGTAAGCCTAAATTTAAAACGCCAATACTGTGGGGTTGGAATTAATTATGAGCGTCATTAATAACGCCTTGTCTGAATTGGCAAAGAAAAAATCAGCGACTTCAATTGAAGCCGCAGTCGTGCCGAAAGTGAAAACGCGTTCCCCATTGGTTTGGGTAGTTGCAGGCTTTACTTTGAGCTTAGCGATGGGAGGCTGGGCGATCTCACAAGGTCCTGCTGTTGATAGTTCAATATCAACTCGGGACGTTCAAGTTTCTGTTGTTGATAGCACTGAAGGAGAGCCGAACACGGTAGTGACTCCACTTGTATTGTCACCAACTAAGAAGCTAGTGACGCTAGATTCTGCGAACCTTTCTGCTGACAACACGACGATTGTTAAAAGCACTCAAACTCAGTCTGCTAAGTCCGATTCAGTTGTTGCATCGACTCAGGTAGTGACAAAGCCTCAAGCAACCTCTAAATCTCAAAACGTGCCTAAAGCTGAAGTCGCAAAACCAATCTATGTTGCTAGTGTGGCTAAAAAAGATTCTAAGCCACTCCCTAATGATTCCAAAGCGTCTGGTGATTCAGAAAATAGTGGAATAATGATTGAGCAGGTGGAGTTAACGTCTGAACAACTCTCTGTTAATGCCCAAGGTCGAGCTCAGAAGGCTCTTGATGCGAACGACCTTGCTGGTGCGTTGAAAGGTTATAACGAAGCGCTTCGCTATGCCCCAAGAAATGAAGATGTCCGTCAGAAACTTGCGATTCTCTATTTTGGTAAGGGTGATACGCGTAAAGCCTACGAACTTTATCAGTCTGGTATCAAGCTCAATAACAACAGCGAAAAGCTACGCTTAGGCTTATCAAAACTGTTGGTTAAAGCGGACCAATCAGAAGCGGCTTTGAGTCCATTGATACATTTACCGCCTAATCCAACTCAGGACTATTTAGCGATGCGTGCCGCGCTGAGCCAAAAATCTCAGCAAGAAGAAATTGCATTAGAGAGTTATCAAAAACTGGTCGAAGTTGATTCGGATAACGCTCGTTGGTGGCTAGGTTTGGCTATCCAACAAGAGCGACAGCTTGATTTTACAGCGGCAAAACAATCTTACCAAGGCGCGCTAGTCAGAGTCGGCATCTCATCTCAATCGCAAAGCTTTGTGCGAGATCGATTAAAAATAATCAATGCTTTAGAGGAGAGTAGCGATGCAAATTAGATTAAGAAAAAGGCTTGGTGATTTGCTCGTTGAAGAGGGCATTATTACCGAGGCTCAAGTTGAACAAGCACTGGCCGCTCAGAAAAGTACCGGGCGTAAGTTGGGTGACGCTCTCATTGAGCTTGGCTTCTTGTCAGAACAGCAAATGCTGAGCTTTTTGTCGCAGCAGTTAGCGATTCCTCTTATCGATTTAAGCCGTGCTGTTGTTGATGTCGAAGCGGTTCAGCTTTTACCTGAAGTACACGCTCGTCGTCTTCGTGCTTTGGTTATCGGGCGCCAAGGCGACACGTTGCGTGTTGCAATGAGTGACCCTGCCGATCTGTTTGCCCAAGAGTCTTTGCTTGGTCAGCTCGGCGATTACGCGCTGGAATTCGTTGTTGCTCAAGAGAGGCAATTGGTTGATGGCTTCGATCGCTATTATCGAAGAACCAAAGAGATTGCCTCGTTTGCTGAGCAACTTCACGCTGAACACCAAGTTAATGATGCCTTTGATTTCGATATCGCTGAAGAAGACAGTGATGAAGTTACCGTCGTTAAGCTGATCAACTCGCTATTTGAAGATGCCATTCAAGTTGGTGCTTCGGATATCCATATCGAGCCAGATTCAAACGTACTACGTCTTCGTCAGCGTATTGATGGTGTGCTGCATGAAACTTTGTTGAATGAAGTGAATATTGCTTCTGCACTTGTACTGCGCTTGAAGCTGATGGCAAACCTCGATATTTCAGAGAAACGTCTTCCTCAAGATGGTCGCTTTAATATCCGAGCTAAAGGTCAGTCGGTTGATATTCGTATGTCGACCATGCCAGTACAGCACGGTGAATCAGTGGTTATGCGTCTTCTTAACCAATCAGCAGGCCTACGTAAACTAGAAGAGTCGGGCATACCGAGTGACCTTTTAGTTCGTCTGCGTCAACAACTGCGCCGCCCACATGGCATGATTTTGGTTACCGGCCCAACCGGTTCTGGTAAAACCACAACCTTATACGGCGCGTTAAGTGAGCTAAACGAACCGGGTAAAAAGATCATTACTGCGGAAGATCCGGTGGAATACCGCCTTCCTCGTGTGAATCAAGTTCAGGTAAACCCTAAGATCAACCTCGATTTCTCGACTATCTTGAGAACCTTTCTACGTCAGGATCCCGATATCATTCTTATTGGTGAGATGCGTGACCATGAAACCGTTGAGATTGGTTTGAGAGCTGCACTGACCGGTCACTTAGTATTAAGTACGCTGCATACCAATGATGCGGTAGACAGTGCGTTGCGTATGATGGATATGGGTGCTCCAGGTTACTTGGTCGCGAGCGCGGTTCGAGCAGTAGTTGCACAGCGATTGGTTCGTAAAGTGTGTAACGACTGTAAGGTTGAAGATGAGCTAGATGAACCTCGCAAGCAATGGTTGAGTGTTCGCTTCCCAAATCAGGTAGGCGTGCCATTTATGAAAGGGCGTGGCTGTCAGAACTGTAACCTAACGGGTTATCGTGGGCGTATTGGTGTCTTTGAAATGTTGGAGCTAGAGCAAAACATGATGGATGCACTTAGAGCCAATGATGCGGTAGGTTTTGCTCAAACGGCGAGACAGTCTGAAAACTACAAGCCGCTGTTAGCTTCTGCGATGGAATTGGCTTTACAAGGTGTCGTGAGTCTCGACGAGATAATGCACCTTGGTGAAGGCGATGCGTCCGGTGCCACTGACCCAATTTATTTGTAGGGGTAGAGTGATATGCCAACTTATCGTTATGTAGGTCGCAGTTCGGATGGCAGTCAAGTTACTGGCCAGTTGGATGCGAATAACGAAGATCTCGCTGCTGAAAGCTTGATGAGTAAAGGGATCATTCCAACCTCTATCAAGCTGGGTAAAAGTGGCGGCTCTGTATTGGATATGGACGTATCTAGTCTCTTTACGCCCAATGTCCCTCTTGAGGTGTTGGTTCTGTTTTGTCGACAGTTATACAGCCTAACCAAAGCGGGTGTACCACTATTAAGATCGATGAAAGGCCTCACTCAAAACTGTGAAAATAAGCAGTTGAAAGCCGCCTTAGAAGAAGTGGTTGCAGAGTTAACTAATGGTCGTGGGTTAGCGGCATCAATGCAGATGCACCCAAAGGTATTCAGTCCGCTGTTTGTCTCGATGATAGGGGTTGGTGAAAATACCGGTCGTCTAGACCAAGCTTTACTGCAATTAGCTGGATACTATGAGCAGGAAGTTGAGACTCGTAAGCGAATCAAGACCGCGATGCGTTACCCAACCTTCGTGATTAGCTTTATTTTGATTGCGATGTTCATTCTTAACATCAAGGTGATTCCACAGTTCTCAAGCATGTTCGCACGTTTCGGTGTCGACCTGCCGCTGCCGACTCGTATCTTGATTGGTATGTCTGAGTTCTTTGTGAATTACTGGGGCTTAATGCTTGGCGTGATCTTTGGCCTTATCTTTGCTTT
Source organism: Vibrio sp. QJM3NY_35 (assembly GCF_057785915.1). NCBI lineage: Bacteria > Pseudomonadati > Pseudomonadota > Gammaproteobacteria > Vibrionales > Vibrionaceae > Vibrio > Vibrio sp. QJM3NY_35. Next base: position 385,302 of record NZ_CM173507.1, read on the forward strand.
TAAAGCTTGGGTTAAGACAGACAAAGGGCTAGAAAAGTGGGATCGGTTACGCTTAAAAATGCCGGTCATTGGTGGGGTCGTGAATCGAGCACTATTGTCGCGCTTCTCGCGTACTTTTGCTTTGATGCTAAAAGCGGGCGTACCACTTAACCAGTCGCTAGCGCTTTCGGCGGAAGCCTTAGATAACCGTTTTCTAGAGTTGCGAGTTCAAGCGATGAAGTCGGCCATTGAAGCCGGTAGCACGGTTTCATCGACCGCGATTAACAGCGAAATTTTCACACCGCTCGTGATACAAATGATTTCAGTTGGTGAAGAGACGGGCCGTATTGATGAGCTCTTACTTGAAGTGGCTGATTTTTATGATCGCGAAGTTGATTATGATCTGAAAACCTTAACCGCCAGAATTGAACCCATTTTGTTAACCATCGTTGCTGGTATGGTGTTGATTTTAGCTCTGGGTATTTTCTTGCCGATGTGGGGAATGTTGGATGCAATCAAAGGTTAGGGAATGCTAAATAACCTACAACGCTCACGTTTTGTTATTTGGACTGTGGTTATCCTTTTTCTTGTGATTGGATTACTTTCGGCATGGGAAACGGTAGAAGAAGAAGCGACTAATACGGCATTTATCGTAGCGAGCAAACGAATTCTTGAGCAAGCAAATCTGTTCAAACAACAGTATTTGTTAAAGGGTACTAAACGAGAAAATGATTCTGAATCATCAAAGGTCTACAGCAGAACGGGGTGGATAATGCCGATTCAGGGCTCAGAGCGAGACTGCAATTATTGGCTGGATCAATTATATCCCCAAGGGAGCATTTTAGGGCTAAGCTCTCCAAGTGTTGAAGATAAAAGTGATAACATACATTTTCATTGTAGTTATCATTATAGCGATAAATATCAGATAGATATATTGCTCGAAAGAGAAAGGTTTAGTGTGAAAGCCAATATTTTGGCTTTGTGAAAATATTGACAGTTTTTTTATGGTTTTATACGAGCGCGAATGTATAATGCGCGTTAATAATTAGATGAGTAGGTAGAAAATGCTTAAGAATCAAAAGGGTTTCTCCCTTGTCGAATTAGTCATAGTGATCGTAGTCGTTGGTTTATTGGCGGTAGCCGCTCTACCTCGCTTCTTAGATGTGACAGATGAAGCCAAGAAATCAAGCATTGAAGGCGTTGCTGGTGGTTTTGCAACCGCAGTATTGTCGGCTAGAGCACAATGGGAAGCAGAAGCTAGACCATCAGAGAAGATAGGTGTTGAAACATACAATACTGTAAATTATGATGGTGTTGATTTTTGGTTAACAAGATCAAAGAACAGTAGCAACGTCGATACCGACTTTCGAGATGGCTACCCTTGGACTCTGAACAGCAATTCTGGCACTGCGCCACAAGATATTTCAGACAAAACATGTTCTGAGTTGATGGAAAATTTGCTGCAAAATCCACCTAAAGTTGGTGAAGTCTCAGTTGTTGCTAGTGACTCAAATTACAAATATTCAGCGCAAGCGAATTCAGGTGATGCAACCTGTACGTACGTTCAATTAGAAGGTAGTACTGAGCACCAATTTGTTTACGAAATTAAAACTGGTCGAGTGACCGTAACTTTGCAGTAAGTCTGCGTAAAATTAAACATAGAGAGAGCTTAACTATGAAAAGACAAGGCGGTTTCACCCTAATCGAACTAGTGGTTGTAATTGTTATTCTAGGTATTCTTGCTGTAACTGCGGCACCACGCTTCCTAAACCTGCAAGATGATGCTCGTGAGTCTTCACTACAAGGTCTAAAGGGTGCTATTGATAGTGCGGCAGGTATTGTTTACGGAAAAGCTGCTGTTGAGGGTGTTGAGTCTAAAGTGTATACAGCAACCCCAGCTCCTTCAGTTGAAGGTATTACCACATCTTTTGGCTATCCAACTGCAGATGAAGCTGGTATTGGTAAGGCGGTTGTTGGACTAACAACTGATTGGGCCGTAACCGCTAGTGTTGCAAATACCAGTATCACATACTCATTCTCAGGCACTGCTGCTGACGCAACGGCATGTATTGTTACTTATACGCAAGCTACTGGTACAACAGCGGCAAGTGCTGCAACTACTACAGTAGAGTTAGGTACAGCAGCAGATGGCTGTGGCGGTACTGGCAACTAAGTTTGTATTTTAGACCAGCTTCGGCTGGTCTTTTCTTTGTATTCAATATGTTTTAACTACAATTTTATTCTTTATCCTTCCATATTGTAACTTATAATCTAGGTACTCAAATTAACCATCAAAGGCTTATATGAATACAAAGCCAAACAAAGGTTTCACTTTAGTTGAATTGATTGTGGTGATTCTGTTACTTGCTATTATTTCAGCGACAGCTATTAGCCGGTTTGGTGGTCGTCAAGTCTACGAATTGTATGCCCTTCAAGAACAGGCATCTTCTGTCATCCGACAAATTCAGCTCAATAGAATGCAATCTAACATGGATATGTCTGTGTCAGGAGCTGAAAGCTTACGTTTAGTGGCTGAGAACAATTGCATCGGCGCACAATCTGCTTGTTACAACATATCTGAAACAAGAAGTGATGTTATTGCTAGTGATGATTATAGTTTCTCGTCTGTTCCTACCTCTAGTTACTCTTCTCCAATCGAATTCAACCTTTTAGGTAACCCTGAAAATACTGCATCATCTGGTGTTCAAATTACTATCTCATCTAATAACAGTCCAGACAGAGCTTGGGTTTGTATCAATTCTCAAGGTTTTGTCTATCCAAGTAACCAGGTATGCCCATGAAGTACGTAAATAGTGGCTTTACGCTTATTGAGTCGATCATTGTTATTGTATTACTTGGTTTTGCAATGCTCGCATTTTCTACTTTTCTCGCACCACAATCCGCGCTTTCAGGGCAAGTGAATTATTCCAACCGAGCTTCAGCATTAGGTCAAAGTATTATGACCGATCTTTTAGCTCGAGATTACGGCTCAGTGAGCTCAGGCACTCCAATTGAACTCGGTAGCACTTACACTAATTTTGATGTGGACTTGGTTGTTGCCAACGATACCCCAACTGCTTCGATGCAGAAATTTACGTTAACAATTACCGCAAGCAATAATCCTCCTATCACTTTAATCGCTTATAAAGGGGAGTATTAATGAAAGGGAAAGGGTTTACGCTTATAGAGATGATTTTGGCCATAGTCGTCTCGAGTATTGTATTACTTGGTGTCGCTAATTTTACTGAGCTTGGAATGAGAGGCTATTTTGGTTCTGTAGAGCGCTTTCGACTACAAACCGAAGCTAGGTTTGTACTGGAAAAGCTTTCACGTGAAGTGAGGCATGCTGTTCCTAATCTGTTTCCTGCTTCTGTAAGTAGCGGTTGCGTATCATTTTATCCAATTGTTGATTCAGGTTTTTACGCTATATCAGGGGCAGACATTAATTTTCTAGTTAGTGACAGTGGAGCGACAAGCAGCTCATTACAATCTATGTCATTGGTTATAAACCCGACTAGGCCACATACGGATATCAACAACCTAAATAATATATACCCCCTTGATAGTGTGGTTCCTCCGAGCGCGTCCGCTGCCTATTTTTCTATTCCAAACGGAGCTAACACTCTTGTCAGTGAATCTGTAGGTAAAAGGCACTACATTTTTGACTCAAATAACCTTGTGGAGTATTGCCTTGCGAATAGTAATTTACTAACTCGTAATGGTGTCACAATAAGCGATCGAGTTATGAGTGAGAATAGCACTCTGAGTTATCAACCTGCGGATGTTCAGAGTAACGGTGTTGTTGAGTTGATTCTCGAGTTTGCAGAAAATAATGAGTCCACAGTGTTTGAGCAAGATATACAGGTGATTAATGTCCCGTAAATCAACCCAAAAAGGTAGTGCGCTAGTCATTGTCATCTTTGTTATCGTGGTGCTTGGTTTCTTAGCGACAAGTTTGAGTCGAACGAGTTGGTCTGATAATGATTCAAATACTCGAGTTGTACTTGGCACACAAGCTTGGTTGCTCAGTCACTCTGTTAATGAATATGTTATGACTCAGTTTTATCCGGATCCTGATCCTCAGGCTTCTTCTGCCGTTGCTAGTGTTTGTAGCAGCAATGCTCTCCAACCCGGAGGTGGGATTTATACGGTAGCAAGCTCTATGGTTGATGCGGCTTCGGTGAATTGCTCTCTTGAGCGAGTGCAGTGTTCCAATCGAGGAGAGCTTGATGGCTTTGTTTTCTATGTTCTAGAGTCTTCGGTAATTTGCGGTTCTGGTGTGAGCCAAGTGCAACGTAATCAAGAACTTTGGGTGAAGGAGGCTGAATGAAGCATCTTAGTATAATATTTGCGCTGCTATTTTTTTCTTTTCCTGCTTTCGCAGATTTTTCTTCGTCTCAATGTAGCTCACTTCATGCTGGAGATGATTTTTCCGTATGGTTTAAATTATCCCCTGCATCGGGGGGAGATACTATCTATGCGACGAAAAGAAATGGCGGTAGCCCTACGCCAATTTGGAGCAATGATAGTGGCGTTCGAAACCCTGTCATTGATGATAATGAAACATTAAATGGTGAGTTTTATGAAGTTTGGCTTGAATATGAAAGTAGCTCGAATAAGTCAGGATGGCTAACTTATAATTTATGGGAAGGAAGCTCTTGGCGACAAGTTGGCTCGCCTCAATTTGCTGACCTTTCAGGGCTTTCTGCAGCGATTGCTGTATCGGGAGATGGAGCTAGTGAGATTCAGTGCGATGATGATATAACTCAACCACCACCAAGTTATGTTTCGCAAGCGCAGTACCAGTTTGGAGTCGCGCAATGTGCAGGCTCAGAATGTAAGATTCCTCTAAATAAACCCTTCACGAATACACCACTTGTGTTCGTGATGCCTACTATTGCTTCTAATAATCCTGACTTAGATGCCCCAGCATCGTTAATGGTTACTAATGTAACTAAAACGGAAGCCACTATCGAGCAAATTAAAGCGCCTAAAAATGGTGGGGGCCCTGATTTAAACAGCCAACCAATGACAGAGGTAAGCTACCTTGCCATTGAACCCGGTGTTGCTGATTTTAATGGACATCAAGTAATTGCGGGTTACATAGAGACAGATGCAGCGAGTGCAAAGTTTGGCTCAAACAACAATGATAGGGTTCTCTATAGTGATTTTGGAGGAGGTACATTTTCTTCAAACCCAGTGGTGTTACATCAGATCCAAACTCGGAACAACAGTCCTAAATGGATGACATCTGGAAAGGTAAAAAGAACTAATGAGCGATCTTATGTTGATCTATTTCTAGAGCTTAGTGCCTCTCACAACGGTAATCTCGACTATGAAGATGAAAAAATAGCCTTTTTAGCGACATTGCCGACTAACTCTAACCTTGAGGTTGATGGGTATAAGGTTCAATTTGCAAGAGGGTATGATACACCCAGTCAAAACGGTAATGACCCAATGTTGGATGGCTGTGAGGATAAGTATGCTACTACCTCTCTAACGAATGTTGATGGAATCATCGCCAATAAACAAGAGCGGGCTGGTGGACACGGAGGCTGGTTGCGTCGATGTAATATCAATAACGATCAGGTTAGTTTTGTTGTCGATGAAGACTTTAGAGACCGCACGCATATACCTGAAGAGGTTGGTTACTTTGCTTTTGAAATGGAAGATGTTCCATTAGATATATGTGATGTTGCTCCATATGTGGTTCAGTCTTGGGGGGATAATAGTAGCTTATTATGGACTTCAAATACGGCCTCGATTCAGATTGAAGGTACCTACCAGTCTAGTGGGCAAGTAGGTATATGGGTTGACCCGACAAACCCAACCGTTAACCCAAAGACACAATGTGATGGCAAAGAGTGTGTAGAGAACTCATCGCTATATATAACTGAGCCTAATATTGTCGATCTAGATTTACCAACAGGTCAAAATGTGGATGCAGGTTGGCAAGAAATCAACTTGGTTAGCGGTAAGTATAATACAGTATCCGCTGGAGGTTCAGGTACGATTAACTTGACTGGTGATACCTATTATATTGAGCATTTGATTGTAGGTGCTAGCGGTAAAATAATATTATCTCAAGATACTAAGGTCTATGTGAATAGTTTTGAATTGTCGGGGGCTGGGCAGGTCATCAATAACGATTTTAAACTATCTATATGGGCTGAAAATTATAAAGGTCATAATGCGTTAGTCCAAGTAGAAAGGAACTTGAATGCGCTTATTTTTAGTCGTGATAAAGTCCTTGTTACTGGTGGTAACGGCCTTATAAATGGTCGAGTAACTGCGAAAAATATAGAATTACGACCTGATGGGAAAATTATTGATAATGGCCAGTTTTGTCCTGTGCAACCATCAGATTATCAATTGGATTTGACGCCTAACAAAGACTTCTCTCTATTGTGTGAAACTCCACAAGTGACGGTCACCGTAACTGATTCTCAAGGGAATCCAGCCACTGAGCAAGTTGAAGTTTATATTACGACACCTACCGGCATAACCGTTGATAGTGTTATTGAGGGACGCCATAACGGTGGCAACTCTTATTCGACAAATTCATCAGGGATATTAACGCTCGGTTTGGATGCTGACTCAATTGGGACTTATAAAATTGAGGCTGAATTAGCTTCTGACTCAAGCCAAAATGACTCTGGTGATTTTCTAGTATCGCTCTATAAATTTGAAGCGAGCGATATATATGCTGTAGCCGGTCTGGCTGCGAGTTTTGACCTGAAAGCTTTGGCTTGTAAAGATGATACGGCAACACCTGTTTTAGGCTATCAAGGGGATAAAACTCTCAATGTCTCGGACTTTTCATTGGTGAACCCCACTTCTACCCAGGGAGCCGTTGATGGAAACTTATTGGTAAAAAGTAAGAGCGACTGGAGCGATACCTCGGTAGTCTTTGAATTTGACAGTTCCGCTCAAACTACTGGTTCAATTATTTACAGCGAAGCCGGTAAAGTTAGCTTCAAACTTTCCGATCCTGCTTTTGAATGCCCTACGGGATATGATTGTGAAGATAATGATGGTGACAGTTGGGATTCGTTAGAAGGTATCGTTGAGGTCTATGTCAGACCTTGGAAATTTGCCATCTGCACGAGCAATAATTCTGATGGAAACAGTAGTGGTGGGAGTGCGTTTGCTGCTGCTGGGGAAGAGTTTGACGTGTTTGCTAAACCTATTCGGTTCACGAGTGATGCAAGTCAGCAATGTAATAATAGCTTGGTAACACAAAACTATTTGCTTTCTTCAGGTGCAGTAGGTGCAACTCATACATTAGATACACCTAGTAACAGTGGTGCAGTATTAGGTAGTTTAGAGCCGACTAGTCAACTTACTCAATCTAGCTCTGATATAGTACTCGCAGATAATGGCTATAAATTTAAAAACTTAGAATATTCAGAAGTGGGTAGCTTCAATTTTACAGTGACAGAAGATTCGGACAGTTTTTACGGCAAGATCCTTGGTGGCTTCTCTGGCAGTAAATCAATTGGCCGCTTCTATCCGAAGTACTTCCTGCAAGAGAACCCTGAATGGATTGTTGCGGACCAAAATAATATTGCATACCTAAGTCAACCTTATGACTCTACAGTTCACCAAGTATATCCAATGGCATCTGGTGAAAGTGATACGGATAATGCACTCAATAATTACCGATTCTTCAGTTCAGACCTGCAAGCTAGTTTTGGTATTTTGGATGACACCAGTATAGATAATGATTTCTTGCTAGATACAGATGCTGGATCTTGGTCTGCTGATCGTAAACATTGGTTGCTGAATGACAGTGCCGCTGTTCTTCAGCGAGTCATTGATTCAGATGATGTTAGTCGTAGAGATGGTCCTTTCAATACCAGTGATGCTAGCTCAATAGCCACTAATTTTGGTTTAACAGTGACAGGAGTTGATCCTGTGTCATTTACGGACTCTGACCCTGTGACCGATTCGGCAGCATTCCCAGTCCAACCTCCGGCCCGTTATGGGCGAATGGTACTCGATGATATTGGTGGCAACTCAGGTTCTACTTTAACGATTCCACTTCGTACTGAGTTTTGGGATGGCAGTGAGTTTGTTGTGAATGAAGATGATGATCGCAGTACTTTCAATGGTTCAAATATTTGTAAGCAAGTCATTTGGACCAGTAATGATGTGAAAGCCACATTCGTTTCATTGAGTGGCAGTGGAGATGTGAATGATGGTGAAGAAGAAGTAACTGCAAATCAAAATACGCCAGCAGGTACAGATTCGCCACGTGAACAAGTCCGTTTGTGGTTAAGAATGGATGACTCGGAGCCAAGTAAGAAGACGGGCGAAAATGACATATCATGTTCTGGTAGCGATCAAGACCAGCCATGGCTGCGTTACAACTGGCGACAGTTGGGGGACGAAGATCCCTCCACGGCCGTTACATTTGGCATCTACCGTGGTAACGATCGTGTGATCTACCGAGGTGAAAGTGGCTTAACAGGTCAGTAATAATATAATTTTTGCCCCTTAAGTTAGGAATCTGTAAGAAATTGCGGGTTTCAGTCCATGTTTGTACTTCAATGCCTTGCCGTAACAGCAAGGCATTGGTACATTTAGTGCAATTTTTGTCTTCTAATTCTTGCAGGATGAGCGAAGAATATGTTTAAAAAACTTCGTGGCATGTTTTCAAACGACCTATCGATTGATTTAGGTACAGCCAATACCCTTATTTATGTAAAAGGCCAAGGCATTGTTCTTGATGAGCCTTCAGTTGTAGCTATTCGCCAAGATCGTGCGGGTTCTGCAAAGAGTGTCGCTGCTGTTGGTCACGCTGCTAAGCAAATGCTTGGTCGTACACCTGGTAACATCTCAGCGATCCGTCCAATGAAAGACGGTGTAATCGCCGATTTTTACGTAACGGAAAAAATGCTTCAGCACTTCATTAAACAAGTGCATGACAACAGTGTGCTTAAACCAAGCCCTCGCGTTTTGGTTTGTGTACCTTGTGGTTCAACACAGGTTGAGCGTCGTGCTATTCGTGAATCAGCGCTAGGTGCTGGTGCTCGTGAGGTTTACCTAATCGATGAGCCAATGGCTGCTGCGATTGGTGCTGGCCTACGTGTCTCTGAGCCAACAGGTTCAATGGTTGTTGATATCGGTGGTGGTACAACAGAAGTTGCAGTTATCTCACTAAACGGTGTGGTTTACTCATCTTCAGTACGTATCGGCGGTGACCGTTTTGATGAAGCGATCATCAACTACGTTCGTCGTAACTACGGTAGCTTGATCGGTGAAGCGACAGCAGAGAAGATCAAACACGAAATCGGTTCAGCTTACCCTGGCGATGAAGTGGAAGAGATCGAAGTACGTGGTCGTAACCTTGCAGAAGGTGTGCCTCGTAGCTTTAGCCTAAACTCAAATGAAATCCTTGAAGCACTTCAAGAGCCTCTATCTGGCATCGTATCTGCAGTGATGGTTGCACTTGAACAGTGTCCACCAGAGCTAGCTTCTGATATTTCAGAAAACGGTATGGTCCTAACAGGTGGTGGTGCACTGCTTAAAGACCTTGATCGTCTGCTAACAGAAGAAACAGGTATCCCTGTTGTTGTTGCAGAAGAGCCATTAACGTGTGTTGCTCTAGGTGGCGGTAAAGCCCTAGAGATGATCGACATGCACGGCGGCGATCTGTTCAGCGAAGAATAATATCTAGTGTTAGGCTCTTTTCTTATCTAGTTTTATGTAAAGAGCCTAGGACCTTGTCTATAGGATCAAATGTAGCTCTAGGACCAAATATAGAATGAAGCCAATTTTTGGTAGAGGTCCCTCTCTACAATTGCGCCTGTTTTTTGCTGTAATTTTATCAGCCAGCCTTATGCTGGCTGATAGTCGTTTAGATGCTTTCTCAAATGTTCGCTATCTATTAAACAGCATGGTTGCGCCTATTCAATATGCAGCCAACTTGCCTCGCACTATGTTCGATGGTGTATACGACCGTTTTAGCACTCGCAAAGGTTTAATTGAATCCAACCATAATATTAAACGAGAAGTCTTGCGTCTTAAGAGCGAGCTGATTCTGCTTGAGCAATATCAAGAGGAAAACAAGCGCCTTCGTAAGCTGTTAGGATCTCCGTTTATCCGTGATGAGAAGAAAGTCGTCACTGAGGTTATGGCGGTAGACACTTCACCCTATCGTCATCAAGTCGTGATCGACAAAGGTCAGATTGATGGAGTGTATGAAGGTCAGCCGGTGATCAACGAAAAAGGCATTGTCGGCCAAGTCACTTTCGTTGCAGCTCACAACAGTCGTGTTCTACTACTCACCGATGCAAACAATGCGATTCCTGTTCAAGTTATTCGTAATGACATCCGTGTGATTGCTTCGGGCAATGGCATGATTGATGAGATCCAGCTAGAGCACATTCCAACCAGTACCGATATACAAGAAGAAGATCTGTTGGTGACATCGGGTCTTGGTGGTGTATATCCAGAAGGTTATCCAGTCGCCTATGTTACTGCCGTTGATTACGACCCGAAACGTGAATTCGCTGTGATTAAAGCAGAGCCAGTAGTTGAGTTCGATAAGCTCAGATACCTGCTGCTTGTATGGCCTGATGAAAACAAACAGATGCAAGCGGATCAATCGAGCATAGAACAAGCATTGTTAGAGGATGAAGATGGCCAATAGCGTTTTAAGAAGCAAGCTAGTCATTGGCTGCTCATTTTTAGTAGCCCTTATTCTGCAAACGATCCCTTGGCCTGGTAGTTTAGATCTATTTAGACCATCTTGGTTGCTGCTGGTTACGTGTTACTGGGTTTTGGCGCTGCCACATCGTGTTAACGTAGGTAGTGCTTTGATTCTAGGCTTATTGTGGGACCTTTTGATCGGTTCTACTCTGGGTATTCGAGGTATGATGATGGCAATAGTGATGTACATTATTGCCATGAACTTCCTCGTTATTCGTAACATGGCGCTATGGCAGCAAGCGATGATCATTGCTGCGTTAACGGTGTTGTTTGAGGTATTGATCTTCTTTGGTGAATATTTGATCCAAGATGTCGTTTTCAACCCATTATCGCTATGGAGCGCATTGATAAACTGTATACTTTGGCCTTGGATGTTTTTATTAATGAGACGCGTGCGTCGCCATTGGCATGTGAGGTAGCGTGACAATGCAAAAGAAACATTTAGTTTTGGCATCCGGTTCACCACGCCGCAAAGAATTACTATCGCAACTCGGTTATGAGTTCTCTGTCCTTGTAACCGATGTTGAAGAGTGTAAACACGCTCAAGAAACCGCCGAAGAGTATGTTAAGCGACTATCTTTAGATAAAGCCTTAGCGGCATTGTCTTTATTAAAAGATAACCCTTCTGAAAGGCAGCATGTCGTTCCTAGTTCTGATACTGTAGATAATGGCTCTGATATAGTCGTTCTTGGTTCTGATACCGTCGTTGTTAGTCAAGGGCAAGTACTTGAGAAGCCCTGCGATTTTGCTGACTCTAAGCGTATGCTTACTCAGTTAGCGAATGACCGTCACCAAGTGATGACGGCGGTTTCTGTGGTTTCAGAAGAAAAACAAAGAACAGAAATCATTATTACCGACGTATGGTTTAAACCCCTCAGTGAAAAAGAAATAGAACAATACTGGCAAACAGGGGAGCCATGCGATAAAGCCGGTAGCTATGGGATCCAAGGTTTGGGCGGACGCTTTGTTACCCGAATCGAAGGTAGTTATTACGCCGTCGTCGGCTTACCTTTATTTGAAACGGACCAGCTACTGCAAGAATTCTTATAATTACTAATCTGAGGTGCACCATGAGTGCTGAATTGTTGCTGAACGTGACCCCGAGTGAAACTCGTGTGGCCATGATTGAAGGGGGAGCTCTTCAAGAGATCCATGTCGAACGAGATGCTCGACGCGGTATCGTAGGAAATATCTATAAAGGACGTGTAAGCCGTGTTCTTCCAGGAATGCAGGCGGCTTTTGTGGATATAGGCCTTGAGAAAGCAGCTTTTTTACACGCCTCTGATATTGTTCCGCACACTGAATGTGTGGCTGAAAACGAAAAGAAGCAGTTTCAGGTTCGTGACATTTCAGAGCTTGTTCGCCAAGGACAAGACATTGTGGTTCAAGTGGTCAAAGACCCGCTTGGTACCAAAGGTGCCCGCTTAACCACAGATATCACTCTACCATCTCGTTATCTGGTATTCATGCCGGGCGCTAGCCATGTTGGTGTTTCTCAGCGTATCGATAGCGAGTCTGAACGTAACCGCCTTAAGAAAGTCGTGTCGCGTTACTGTGATGAATACGGTGGCTTTATCATCCGTACTGCGGCTGAAGGCGCTGACTCGAATGAACTTGCACAAGATGCGGCATTCTTGAAGCGACTTTGGCTAAAGGTTCTTGAGCGTCGTGGTAAACACAAAGCGCGCACTCGTCTTTATGGTGAGCTTTGCTTAAGCCAACGTATCTTACGTGACTTCGTCGGTACTGAGCTGAGCAAGATTCAGGTCGATTCTCGTCTAGAATATGAAAACCTAAAAGAGTTTACCTCTGAATACGTGCCTGAGCTGACAGACAAGCTTGAGTTGTATGAAGGTGATAAGCCTATCTTTGATATGTACGATACCGAGAACGAAATTCAGCGTTCATTGGATCGTAAAGTCGAATTAAAGTCTGGTGGGTATCTGATTATCGACCAAACAGAAGCGATGACCACGGTTGATATCAACACCGGTGCGTTTGTCGGTCGTCGTAATCTAGAAGAGACGATTTTCAATACCAACGTTGAAGCGACTCAAGCGATTGCTCGCCAGCTACGTCTGCGTAACCTAGGTGGCATTATCATTATCGACTTTATCGATATGTTGTCTGAGGAGCATCGTAAGCGAGTACTAACTTCTTTAGAGGCTGCGCTCGACAAAGATCGTGTGAAAACCAATATTAATGGCTTCACCCAGCTTGGTTTGGTTGAGATGACGCGTAAGCGTACTCGTGAAAGCATTGAGCATATTCTGTGTTCTAGTTGCCCTGCTTGTGAAGGTCGTGGCAGTGTGAAGACAGTCGAAACCGTTTGTTATGAAATACTTCGAGAAATCACGCGTGTGAACCGTGCGTACGATGCCGATAAGTTCGTTGTCTATGCGGCAGCTGCCGTGGCCGAGGCGCTAGAGGGCGATGAATCTCATGCGCTTGCGGAACTTGAAGTGTTTATTGGTAAGCAAGTTAAAATTCAGGCTGAGCCTCTGTACATACAAGAGCAGTTTGATGTTGTTATGATGTAATGGATATTTTGTGAGTTCAAGCGTTACTCTGATTCTACGTGCATGTTTATGGTTAGTGGTTACTCTCTTAGTAACGCTAGCCATTGCCGTAACTACACTGCGTGTAGCCTTACCCAATTTAAATAAGTATCAATCTGAAATTGAGCTTTGGGTAAACCAACATTCCGGTTTTGAGTTTTCTATTCAAGACGTGGGCGGTTTTTGGCGTAACACTCACCCTTCTATTGCTCTGCAAGGCGTTAAAGCTAGCCTCCCCAATGCAGAAGATGTGACTTTCTCTGTTGAGCGTGTTGAAGTCGAGTTTGACTTGATTCAATCGCTCGTGCAGATGCGCCCGGTTGTGGCCGATCTAGTCATGAATCAAATGTATCTTGATATCCGCTCAATTGATCTGTTTGCCGGACAAAATGGCAAAGACGAACCTACAGATCCCGAGTCTTCCAAGCGAGTGATACAAGAGCTAGATAATTTGCTTCTGAAAACTTTGGTGGATGTGACCGCTAAAGATTCCTCTCTTTTATATCGAACTATTTCTGATGAAGAACGTCAGCTTGATATCGAAACTCTGAAATGGCAAAACTCTGGTAAGCATCATCTTGCGGAAGGCGTGGTGAGTATCAAAGATGCCAATCTAAACTCTCTGTCAGTGAGCGCTAACTTTGTTGATGGCGGTTCTTTAACTGATATGACAGGTGAGTTTTATGTCAGTGCCGACAGTATTTCAGTCAAACCTTGGTTAACTCGTTATATGCAGGCGGAATCCGGCATTGAGACGGGCACTGTGAGCTTGAATAGCTGGCTAACGCTACGAAATAGCAAACCTGTGAGCGCTTATGTTGAAGTTCTGCCTTCAGAATTGACGTGGAACGAAGATGGCAAGCATGACTTGATGCTTGAATCTGGCGTCTTTAAGTTGTCTCCGATTGATGATGGTTGGCAGGTAAATGGTCACTCACTAAACCTTAGAACGGATGACACACCTTGGCCGGAACTCGACGTAGCGTTCAAGTGGAACCAAGGCCCCTGGGAGCTCAATGTCTCTGAATTAAACATTGAGACAATTACCCCGTTGATTAAGCTGCTGCCGGACTCTGAACAATCCACCAAAATGATTAACGTATTATCTCCGGGTGGTTCAGTTTCTGATATTCGAGTGTCGATGGGTTCAAACATCGATAGCCTGCGTTACTCTGCTAGCTTTTCTGATCTGGCGATTGAACAGTGGGAGTTAGTGCCCGGTTTTAGCCAAGTGTCAGGTAGTGTGTTTGGTTCGGCATCAGAAGCGAAAGCTAGTCTGCACGTTATTGACGATGTGTTCCCTTATGGTGATGTCTTCCAAGCCCCTTTGAATATCAAACAAGGTCAGGTTGATATTGTTTGGCAGCAGGATGAAAACGGCTGGAAACTGTGGTCGGATAAAATCACGGCAGCCACACCAGACTTACAAGTACTAGGCGCATTTCGCTTAGACTTTCCAAAGGATGCGAGCCCATTCTTATCCTTCTATGGCGAAGCGGACGCTTACAATGTAGGTGAAACATGGCGTTACCTGCCGACACTGGCACTTGGACAAGACCTGACCGATTACCTTTCAACTGCGATTCAAGCCGGTAAGGCTGATACCGTAAAGCTATTGTGGCATGGTGATTTATCTCATTATCCCTACACTAATCATGATGGTATTTTCCAAGTGTGGGTCGGATTAGAAGATGCTAAATTCAGCTTTGATACAGCATGGCCATTGATTACTGACCTTCAGCTCGATCTGCTATTTGAAAATGATGCAATGCATCTAGATTCTCGCTCAGCACAGCTGATGGATGTGACAGCTGATCGCATCACTGGACGTATTCCTTATCTAGGGGAAGGCGGTCATATTGAGATTGAAGCCAAGGCAACGGCGTCTGGCAATGCGGTGCGTGATTACATGACGGCTTCGCCACTGGTTGACTCAGTAGGGGCCGCGTTAACCGCACTTCAAGTGAGTGGTGATGTCTCTTCCGAGTTCCAGCTCAATATTCCGTTTGATTCTGAAAGAGAAGCAAGAGCATGGGGTTATGCTGACCTTAGTGGTAACCATGTTGAGATTGAAGCGCCGCCAATGGTGCTTGAGAACACCACGGGCCGTATCGAGTTTGATAATGACGTAGTGACAGCAAATGGCCTCGCCGCTGATTTGCTTAAGCAAGGGATATCGCTTGATTTTAAAGGTCAGAATGATGGCCCTGGCTACGCAGTTGATATCGATGTGTTAGGCGATTGGGATGTTAAACCTTTAGAACCTTACATTGGTGAACAATGGCTAAGTCGCTTATCTGGTCATGCGCAGTGGCAAAGTCAGATTGATATCCAACTGAATGACATCGGTTTTACATACCAATTGGATTTGCAGTCTGATCTAAAATATCTCGCGAGCGATTACCCATATCCATTGGCCAAAAAGTCATTAGAGAGTGGTTCAGCAAGGCTACAAGCATCGGGTAACCAAGAGTCGATTACTGCGCGTCTGCAGCTGCCGAACACTAAGTACCAAGCTGAAATTGATATCACGGGGGATGTGCCTGAGTTAACGGCGACCAACCTAGTGCTTGGTCGAGGTGGGTACAAAATTAGCCCGGTGGTGGGTCATCATGCACTGATTCGTACCGACAAGTTTAATGCGGATGATTGGTTATCGGTTGTGATGGAACCTGTACAGCCGTCAACCGCTGTGCTTAGCCAAATGAATACGCCAACCATCCCTGCGCCAAGTCGTGTGACCTTCGAAAGTAAAGAGCTGATTCTAGGTGGTATCTCTTGGAATGATGTTGATTTTAGCGCTCGTAAGAACAAGCAAGCGTGGCAAATGGAAGTGTCTAGTCAAGAGCTAGAAGGCGATGTTAATTATCTACCTCCTTACGACTTGACCGTTTCACTGGATCGTCTGCATCTGTTTGTTCCTGAATGGAGCGACAAATCAAAGCAAGAGCCATTGCTGCAACGCAAAGAGCAAGAAGCACCTTTGGTCTCTGAGTTGGATCGAAAGATACATGATGTCATGCCGAATCTAACGCTAACCCTTAACGACTTTTGGCTACAAGGCTATAAGGTTGGCAAGGTCGATGTTGAGCTTGCTAGAGAAGAAAACCGCATTGCGTGGAAGAAAATTCAGGTGCGCAGCGGCGGCAATAAAGCGGATGTAAGCGGCTGGTGGGAATTGAATGGTGACAAGAGTCATTCATCTTTGACCGTTGACGTTGAGGGTGAAAACAACAGTGAGTTGATGGAACGCTTTGGTATCACTTCAGGGATTCAAAAAGCACCATTTGCGCTAGAAGCTCAACTTGGTTGGGATGGTTCGCCTTGGGGCATTAAGATGGATACGCTTGATGGCAACGTGAAAACCCAGTTTGGTAAAGGCATTATCTCAGATGTGAGCGGCGCGGCTCGTCTACTTGGTTTGTTTAGCCTAGATTCGATCATCCGTAAGATGCAGCTCGATTTCTCAGATGTGTTTGATAAAGGCATGGCATTCAACAGCATCACAGGTACGGGCGAGATCCAAAACGGTATCTTCCTGACTAATGACTTGAATATGGATGCGGTGGCGGGTGAGATGAAGATCAAAGGCATCGCCAACCTAAATACGCGTCAGGTTGATGCAGAAGTGAACTTTACTCCAGATATCACTTCTGGAATTCCGGTATTAACGGCGTTTGCGGTAACCCCTCAAACGGCGCTGTACGTATTGGCGGTGACCACGGTTATTTCGCCGGTTGTTGAAGTCTTTACCCAAGTTAATTATTCGGTGAAAGGACCATTGGATTCACCAACGGTGAGCGAGCTTTCTCGTAGCTCCGGTGAGTTCCAGCTACCAGAGAAACTCAGGAAGTTAGCCGAATAGGCCTTATATCCTAGTCAGCGAATATACGGTGAAATGCTGATTTCTGAATCATAATGAATGGAGGAGCGATACACATGGATTGTGTTGGGTTGATTCAAATGACATCTGGCCCTAGCCCTGAACTGAACTTTGAGTACCTTGTTCAAGAGGTAGCAAAGTGCAAAGAGTCGGGGGCTAAGTGGGTTGTGTGTCCTGAAAATGCGTTAGTCTTTGGCAGTAAAGCCGACTATCACCAGTATGCAGAGCCTCTAAATGATGGCCCACTGCAAAAGAAAATCTCTGAGCTAGCAAAGCTTCACCGAATTTGGATCGTTATTGGTAGTATGCCGATAAGCACAGCTAAAGGCGTGACTACCACAACCTTGGTGATTGACGATTTTGGCAGTTTAGTGGCTCATTACGACAAGCTACACATGTTTGACGTAGATGTCGCCGATGCCCATAAGTGCTATCGAGAGTCGGATATTTTCACACCGGGTGACCAAGTTGTGACAGCGGAAACGCCTTTTGGTCGCTTAGGTTTGAGTATTTGTTATGATGTGCGCTTTCCACATTTATATTCCGAGTTACGGAAACAAGGTGCGCAAATTATGGTTGTACCGGCAGCATTTACTGCAGTAACCGGACAGGCGCATTGGGAAGCACTATTAAGATGCCGTGCGATCGAAACACAATCTTGGATCGTTGCGGTAGGACAAGGCGGAAAACATCCTTGTCAAAGAGAAACATGGGGACACTCTATGGTGGTTGATCCCTGGGGAAGAGTGGTCGCACAGTTAGACCAAGATCCTAAAAGTATGGTGGTTGAGATAGACACGTCCAGTTGCGAATCAATCAGGCAAAATATGCCCATCGCGCAACACTCTCGATTTACCAATCAATTTTAATTACAAACAAGAGCCATCTATGAGCATTAATCAAATTGAAGAAGCGCTACTGAACCCAACAGGGCTTACGGAGCAAAATATCGCAGATACATTGGCGAGCATTGCTACCCGCCAAATTGATTATGCTGATATCTACTTTCAGTCAAGCTGGCACGAATCTTTGGTGCTAGAAGACAGCATTATTAAAGACGGCTCTTTCAATATCGATTGCGGTGTTGGTGTTCGTGCAGTATCTGGTGAAAAGACCGGTTTTGCTTACTCTGACCAAATCCAATTGGATGGCCTTAAGCAGAGCGCAATTGCGGCTCGTGGTATCGCTAAACAAGGTCAAAACGGCAAGGTTCAAGCGTTCAAACGCAACTCTAACCAAGCTTACTATGATGCAGTTAACCCGCTAGCGAGCTGGGAAAAGCAGCAGAAAACAGAATTACTAAAATCATTAGATGCTTATATTCGCACTAAAGAGCCGATGGTGACTGAAGTATCGGTGAGCCTAAGTGGTGTGCATGAGCAGATGCTGGTTGCTGCGACTGATGGCACCTACGCTGGTGATATTCGTCCGCTGGTTCGCTTGTCTATTAGCGTACTTGCACAGAAGGGTGATCGTCGTGAGCGTGGTAGCGCTGGTGGTGGTGGCCGTTTTGGTTACGACTTCTTCTTAAGTGATGACAAAGGCACTCAAGTTGCTTACCAATTTGCGGATGAAGCGATTCGCCAAGCATTAGTTAACCTTGAAGCGGTTGCAGCGCCTGCTGGTGCAATGCCTGTGGTTCTTGGTTCTGGTTGGCCGGGCGTTCTGCTGCATGAAGCGGTAGGCCACGGTTTAGAAGGCGACTTCAACCGTAAAGAGTCGTCAGTATTCTCTGGCAAAGTTGGTGAGCAAGTAACTTCAAGCCTATGTACGATTGTCGATGACGGTACATTAACGGATCTACGCGGTTCATTGAACGTCGATGATGAAGGTGTTAACGGTCAGTACAATACGCTAATCGAAAACGGCATCCTAAAAGGTTACATGCAAGATAAGCTGAACGCTCGTCTAATGGGTGTAGCACCAACAGGTAATGGTCGTCGTGAGTCTTACGCGCACCTTCCAATGCCACGTATGACGAATACATACATGCTACCGGGCGAACACACGCCTGAAGAGATCATTGCAACGGTTGAGAAAGGTATCTACGCACCGAACTTCGGTGGCGGTCAGGTTGATATCACATCAGGTAAGTTTGTATTCTCAGCGTCTGAAGCGTACATGATTGAAAACGGCAAGATCACTCACCCAGTGAAAGGCGCGACGCTAATCGGTTCTGGTATCGAAGCAATGCAGCAGGTGTCTATGGTGGGTAACGACCTAAGCATCGACCGTGGTGTTGGTGTGTGTGGTAAGGCTGGCCAAAGTGTGCCAGTGGGTGTTGGTCAACCAACATTGAAGCTAGACTCGCTAACCGTCGGTGGTACTGAGTAAAACAGACTAGCCTCTGAAAAATCACTATAAAGATAAATTGAAAAGCGCCTCTATTGTGAGGCGCTTTTTGTTTTTAGATTACTGATTCGGTGCGCGTATAGAGTCGCTACATGTTCTCTTCAGCAAACTCTGCCAGTCGGCTACGTACCACGCCATTGAGGTGGATATTGGCACTGCCTTCGAAGTTTTTAAAACGCTCAACCATGTAGGTTAAGCCTGAGGTGACGGGTGTTAAGTAAGAAGAGTCTATCTGCGCTAGGTTTCCTGAGCAGACGATTTTAGTGCCTTCACCACAACGGGTGATGATGGTTTTTATCTGTGAAGCGGTAAGGTTCTGACACTCATCCAAAAGCACAAACGCATTTTGAATCGAGCGGCCACGCATGAAGTTGATTGATTTGAACTGGATATTGGCTTTGTCACAGATGTACTTCATCGAGCCTTCTGTGCAGTGGTCGTTCTTGTGCAGCGCTTCCAGTGTATCGGTCACTGCGGCTAACCAAGGCAACATCTTCTCTTCCTCTGTACCCGGAAGGAAACCTATCGACTCACCAATATCAGGCGTGTTTCGGGTTACGATGATCTTGTCGAATTGCTTACGCTCAATGGTTTGTTCAAGTGCAGCGGCCATGGCTAACAGCGTCTTACCACTACCTGCGGCGCCAGTGAGAATCACAAGATCGATATCAGGGTCGAGCAGTGCATCGATCGCCATGCCTTGATAGACGTTCTTTGGTGTGATGTCCCACGCTCTGCGATTCATCAGTCTTTCGCGACTGAGGTCTCTAAGCGTGATGCTTTCTGGTTCAATCTCCTCGACTCGAGCTGCAAAGTCACTTTCTTCGTCAATCACATATTGGTTGAGGAAGGTTGGCTCGAATGGTTCTCTTGCTAAAGTGTGCAGCGTCTTACCACCTAAACTTCTGCTCTCGACATTGTCGATACCATCCCAAAAGGAACCTTCGAGTTGTTGAAAGCCCTTGGTGAGGTATTGGATATCATCAATCAGTTGGTCAGTTTGATAGTCTTCAACAAAACGTACACCGGCGCCTTTTGCTCGTAAGCGCATATTGATGTCTTTGGTGATGAGAACCACTTCGCGTGGTGCGCGTTTATTTTGAAGATAGAGGACAGCGTTGAGGATTCGGTTATCGCCCGCCTTGTCATCGGCAAAGGCTTTGATGCTTTCTTGAAGTTCGTAGTCAGCGAGTATTGAAATACTGCCAGATGCATTTATGTCTTTAGAAAAAGGGATGCCTTCCGATATTTGGTCTGGTGTGGCTTCCCTGAACAGGTCTTCGAGCGTTCGAATCGCAATTCTCGCGTCTCGAGCAACGTCTCTTTTACTGTCTTTGATTCTGTCGAGTTCTTCTAGCACTGTCATGGGGATAACGACATCGTGCTCTTGGAAAGAAAATATAGCGAAGGGTTCGTGAAGTAGGATATTGGTGTCTAAAACAAATAGCTTCCGGTTGGTCTCGCCCATAGCATCTCCTTGCCGACGTGCGGCTTGCCTTGCATTCATTGAACGTAGATAAAGCTCATATAAAGATTAGTATCTGATTCTGGTGATAGTCAACTACTCACCTAAACTTCATCTAGAGGAACAGCGCCATATCGTTACGAGTGAATATCGCGTGTTCGTTTGAGAGCAGCAATCTGCTATCTATAGATTAACCATGAGTTTTTGACAGTTTGATTGCACTGGCGAAAACAGAAAAAAAGCATGAAATCATCTCCTTTAGGCGTGACCTAAATCACAGCATCGAGTAAGATTAGCGACCTTTTTCTGCACCATTTTCTCGAGATATTTATTATTGAGAGCGCACTTAAAAAGTGGCTGCAAACTAGGTATTTTTGGCTATATTTTTAGTTCGGGAGTGATAATGCTCTTGTTCAAAATTGCAGTTAAAAAAGACCAAATTCCAACTATAAGATTGAGGTAGTCGATTCATGACATTTGCTTTGGGGCAACGCTGGATAAGCGATACGGAGAGCGATTTAGGTTTAGGTACCGTTGTAGCAATGGATGCTCGCACAGTGACACTAATGTTTGCAGCGTCAGAAGAAAACCGTGTGTATGCACGTACTGATGCTCCCGTAACCCGAGTAACGTTTAATGTAGGCGATGTCATCGAATGCCAAGAAGGTTGGTCTCTGTCTGTCGAAGAAGTTATCGAAGACAAAGGACTGTTAACCTACTTAGGTACTCGCGAAGATACCCAAGAAACAGAAGTCGCTCTGCGTGAGATCTTCTTAAGCAACCAGATCCGCTTTAACAAGCCACAAGATAAATTGTATGCAGGTCAAATCGATCGTATGGATAATTTTGTGTTGCGTTACCGCGCGCTAAGCAATCAATATCAACAACACAAGAGCCCAATGCGTGGCTTGTGTGGTATGCGAGCAGGCTTAATTCCTCATCAGCTGTATATTGCTCATGAGGTGGGTCGTCGTCACGCTCCACGTGTTTTGCTGGCCGATGAAGTGGGTCTAGGTAAAACCATCGAAGCGGGCATGATCATCCACCAACAAGTTTTGTCTGGCCGTGCTGAACGTATTCTTATTGTGGTACCTGAAACTCTGCAACACCAATGGTTAGTAGAGATGATGCGCCGTTTCAATCTGCACTTCTCTATCTTTGACGAAGAGCGTTGTATTGAAGCCTTTGCAGAATCAGATAACCCATTCGATACACAACAATATGTTCTGTGTTCTTTGGATTTCCTACGTAAGAGCCGCAAGCGCTACGAACAAGCACTTGAGGGTGAGTGGGACTTGTTGGTTGTCGATGAAGCGCATCACCTTGAGTGGAGCCAAGACAAACCAAGCCGCGAATACCAAGTGGTTGAAGGCTTAGCGGAAAATACGTCTGGTGTGCTACTACTAACAGCAACGCCTGAACAGCTTGGTCGTGAGAGCCACTTTGCACGTCTGCGTCTTCTAGATCCTGATCGCTTCTACGATTACGAAGCATTCGTTGAAGAAGAAGACCAATACGCACCGGTTGCTGATGCAGTTACTGCACTGTTCTCTGGCGTGAAGCTTGAAAACAGCGCGAAGAACCAGATTACTGAACTGCTTTCTGAGCAAGATGTTGAGCCTTTGTTCCGCATCATTGAAGGTGATAGCAGCGAAGAAGAGCAAGCGTTAGCTCGTCAAGAATTGATTGATAACCTTATGGATCGCCATGGTACAGGTCGTGTTCTATTCAGAAACACACGTGCTGCAATCAAAGGTTTCCCTAAGCGTAATGTAAACTTACTGCCGATGGAAATTCCAACGCAGTACACAACTTCGATGCGCGTATCTGGCATGATCGGCGGCAAGATGGCTCCTGAAGCTCGTGCGATGAAGATGCTTTATCCAGAAGAGATCTTCCAAGAGTTTGAAGGTGAAGACTCAAGCTGGTGGCAGTTCGATTCACGTGTGAACTGGTTGATTGAAAAGATTCAAGACAAGCGCAGCGAGAAGATCCTAGTGATCGCTTCGCGTGCGAGTACGGCTCTTCAATTAGAGCAAGCACTGCGTGAACGTGAAGGCGTGCGTGCAACCGTATTCCACGAAGGCATGTCGATTCTAGAGCGAGATAAAGCGGCGGCTTACTTTGCTCAAGAAGAGGGCGGCGCTCAGGTTCTTATCTGTAGTGAAATCGGCTCTGAAGGTCGTAACTTCCAGTTCGCGAATCAATTAGTGATGTTTGATCTACCGTTCAACCCAGACTTGCTTGAGCAACGTATTGGTCGTTTGGACCGTATTGGTCAGCTGCGTGATATCGACATTCATGTTCCTTACCTAAAAGGCACATCACAGGCGATTCTAGCGCGCTGGTTCGATGAAGGTCTGAACGCATTTGCAGAAACTTGCCCAACAGGTCGCACGGTTTACGATAAGTACTCAGACGTTCTTATTGATATGCTGGCTTCTGGTAATACAGAGCAGCTTGATGAAGTGATTGAAGAGTCTGCCAAGCTAAATCAAAGCCTGAAATCAGATCTAGAAAAAGGCCGTGATCGCCTATTAGAAATGCATTCAAACGGCGGCGACAAAGCGCATGAAATTGCAGATAAGATTGCCTCGACTGACGGCGATACTAACCTAGTGACGTTTGCACTGAGCCTGTTCGATACGATTGGCTTGAACCAAGACGACAAGGGTGAGAATGCGTTGGTTGTGACACCATCTGAGCACATGATGGTACCAAGCTACCCAGGCTTACCATACGAAGGCGCAACCATCACGTTTGATCGTGATACTGCGCTTTCTCGTGAAGACATGAACTTCATTAGCTGGGAACACCCAATGATTCAGGGCGGTATCGATCTGCTACTGAGTGAAGGTGTTGGTGCGTCAGCAGTATCGTTACTGAAAAACAAAGCACTGCCAGTGGGTACTATCCTGCTTGAGCTGGTCTATCTTGTGGATGCGCAAGCACCGAAACGCAGCGGTATCAGCCAGTTCTTACCTAAGACGCCAATTCGTTTGATGATGGATGGCCGTGGTAATGACTTATCAGCTCAGGTTGAGTTCGACAGCTTTAACCGTCAACTAAGCCCTGTAAACCGTCACCTAGCGAGCAAGCTAGTTAACTCGGTACAAGGTGAAATTCACAAGCTAATCGAAGCGGGTGAGACGCATGTACTTCCTAAAGTGGAAGAAGTGCGTGAACAAGCTCAACGAGACATGCAGACTAACCTGAACGGTGAATTAGAGCGTCTACAAGCGCTTAAAGCCGTGAACCCTAACATTCGTGATGAAGAGCTAGAAGTCATTGAAGCTCAAATCAATGAATTGACCGGTTACATCAGCAAAGCTCAGGTTCAGCTAGATTCATTACGCTTAATTGTGGTTTCTCACAACTAGTTTTGAATTAGCGAGATGCTTCAACGAAATAAGGCCTTCATCATGAAGGCCTTATTTTTATCTAGCGTTTGAAAGCTGTATTGGTTGTTGAAAGATGTATAGGTAGAAGAGCTACATCAACCACTTCCACCAAACAAATACGGCTAAGAAACCGAACAGGTAAACAAGACCCGCGACAGACAGCCATTTTAGCTTGCTGCCAATGGCTAGTGCTTCTGGAAGCTTAGCCTTATTCACTAAGATGAAGTTAAGCAGCGCGAAGAATGGCGTAGTCGCAAAGGCAAGTACCATCGCAAAATCAAGCATTGGCATCAGTGCTGCGCTAAAGAACATCACAATCGCTAATGCCGCGAGAGAGACAATGATGATCCAGCCTTGCAGCATTCTAGGGCTTGAATCTTTTTTGAATAATAGACGCTGTGATTCAGCAAGCACGCGTGAGTAGCCATCGATAACGGTAATCGTACTACCAAAGATACAGAAGAAAGCGATAAGAGCGATTAATGGACGAGACCATTCACCAATTGTCGAAGCGTAGATGCCGACCAACTGATGAGTAAAGCCAACACCAGAGCGAGACAGCTCAACACCGGAACCGTGAAGCACTAGCGCGCCTAACGCAACGAATACTAAAGCAAGCAGCGCTGTACCAATGTAGCCAACGTTAAAGTCGAACAGTGCTGATTGTGCGGTCACTTCCTGCTTCTCTTTTTGGCTTTTTAGCCACATAGAGGTGATGCTTGAAATCTCGATCGGCGCAGGCATCCAACCCATGGTCACCACGATAAAGCCAATAGCAGCGAGTGACCAAGGCGACGGTGGAACAAAAGCAGCATCAGGCTGGACTGGGGAGCCAATAGCAATCGCAACAGCAGCTAAGGTTGTGATGGTTAAGATCGCCATGATCGCTTTAGATAGTGTATCTAGAGCACGATAATGGCCAGCAAACAGAATGATCAAACAGGTCGCTAAAACGATCATGCACAAGGTGCTGGTGGCTAAATCGAAAGGAATAAAGTAACTGAGTAGGCTTGCGCTAAATAATAGCAGGGCAGCGGTATTCACGACCGCAGATATGGCACTCAAGATCGAAAAGATCACAAGGTATGGGCGGCCTAGGTTAGAGTAACCTTCCACCAAGCTTTGACCCGTTCCTAGCGTGTATTGGATGCCGGCTCTGAAGAATGGGTATTTAAATACGTTAACGAGGATAATAAGCGCAGCAAGCTGCCAACCATAAATCGCACCCGCCTTGGTTGAGGCGACTAAGTGAGAACCACCTACAGCCGCTGCGGCCATCATAATGCCTGGGCCAAGAGACTTAATTAAACTTGATAGGGGAGCTGAGGTTGGTGTTTTTGTGTTGGTGGTTTTAACCGTACTGTCCATCGTTTTTCCTTTGATGCTGACTTCTTATTATCCGTTACCCTATCAATACCATGTTTTGTAAAGTCGTCAACTTTTATGTACGAAAATGTTGAAAACTGTATTTATTTATAAACAAATCAACCGTAAATTATTTATTCACTAGCAATTAAGAGGCTTCAATGGCGTTAGAACAGTACACACCACCGCGTGAACCGTGGATTGATATTGTTTATCAAGATGACGATATTCTTGTGGTGAACAAGCCTGCGGGTTTGCTTTCTGTTCCGGGTAGGTTGCCAGAACATTACGACAGTATGTGGAGTCGGTTAGTTGTTGAGTTTCCAGAGATTCAAGTCGTGCACCGATTGGACATGTCGACATCGGGCTTGATGCTGCTTGCTAAACACAAACAAGCTGAGCGTCATTTGAAGAAGCAGTTTCAATATCGACTGACACACAAACTCTATTACGCGCGAGTATGGGGTTCAGTAGAAGAAGCAGAAGGTTTGATTGATCTGCCACTCATTTGTGATTGGCCAAATCGACCGAGACAAAAAGTGTGCTTCGAGGATGGAAAACCCTCTCAGACTCGTTATATCGTCGAACAACAAGAGCCTCAAACCACACTGTTGAAGTTACTTCCTATTACGGGTCGTTCCCATCAGTTACGCGTGCACTGCATGGCGCTAGGGAATCCAATTGTAGGCGACGAGTTTTACGCAACGTCAGATGCGTTTAATTATAGCGATAGGTTAGCTTTGCACGCTTGTGAATTGAGTTTTTATCATCCGAGCACCAATCAATTATTCAAAGCCTTTGTCCCTTGTGACTTTTATCCTCAAGCACGACCGCAAATTGAACAGCACTTTGAAATTGCGCCAGAGCTTCCAGACTACAGTAAGCTAAAAGCTTAGAATGACTCAATTGACATAAACTCAAGGACGTACAATGCCGAAGTTGAAAGTGGTCTTTCTCGACAGAGCCACCATCCCATCTCAAATCCATTTAAAACCTCTCAGCTTTGAACATGAGTGGGTAGAGTATGACTTTACTGCTTCAGAGCTCGTTGCTGAACGCGTTGTCGGAGCAAATGTTGTTATCACCAATAAGGTTGTGCTCAACGCTGATAATTTAGCTCAAGCACAACAACTCAAGTTGATCGCGGTGTCAGCGACTGGCGTCAATAATGTCGATGTCGACTACTGCAAGAGTAACAATATCGCAGTGGCTAATGTGCAAGGCTATGCGACTCAGTCGGTACCTGAACATGTGATTGCTATGCTGTTTACGTTAAAACGAAATCTTGTTGGCTACCATCAAGACATTGAAGCCGGCGAGTGGCAAAAGGATAAGCAGTTCTGTTTCTTTACTCATCCTATTCAAGATGTGGCTGGTAGTACATTGGGTTTAATCGGTAGTGGCAGTTTAGGGCAAGCGACTGCGATATTGGCTAAAGCGATTGGTATGAAGGTCATTTTTGCAGAGCGCAAGGGGGCAGAGTCTTGTCGAGAGGGGTATCTGCCCTTTGATACTGTGTTGCAGCAAGCCGATGCGATCAGCCTGCATTGTCCATTGACCGAAGTGACTCGAAACCTGATTTCAGAGCGAGAGCTAGCAATGATAAAACCAAGTGCGGTGTTGATCAATGCGGGGCGTGGTGGACTTGTTGATGAGGAAGCCCTAGTTGAGGCTTTGAAAAGTAATGAAATCGCAGGCGCGGGCATGGACGTGTTTACACAAGAGCCTGCAGACAACTCGAACCCACTCTTAGCTAACAGTCACCTACCTAACTTATTGCTGACACCCCATGTTGCGTGGGGCAGCGACACTTCAATTCAAAAGCTCTCTGATATCTTAATCGATAATATTGATGGGTTTGTCGCGGGTAATCCGCAGAACTTAGTGAGTTGATTGAAGAATTAAACGGTGCGAACGCAAAACAAAAAGGTTGGCTTTTAGGCCAACCTTTTTAGATCGTTGTGTCGATTAAGTGATTTAGCCTTGCGGCTTAACTACCAATACATTGATTGGTGAGTTCTGTACCACTTTGCTTGCAACAGAACCAAGCACAACTTTGTCGATTTTCGAACGCTTATGGCTAGGCATCACGATAAGGTCAGCGCCCAGTTTTTCTGCGTAATCTAGAATCGTTGTGTAAGTCTTGCCTTCGGCAACATGAACTTTATACACCACTTCATCGTCAATGTGCTTGTCAGCAAACTCTTTGAGCTGATTTTTAACATCAAGCTTCATTTGGTTCGCTGCATCTTTCGGGAAGTAAGACGCAACCATCGACATGTGAATGCCCGGTAGTACGTTCAGAATGTGGACTTCAGCATTGCTGTGTTTAGCGTGCCATACCGCTAGCTCGACTGCTTTATCAGAAAAGCCTTTGTCGTTAAGATCAACGGGAACAAGGATTTGTCTATACATGTATTCGTCTCTTTTTGAGCAGCGCTTAGTACATACCAAACGCTGTAATTATCTTTTCCATGTAGTAAAAAAGCCAAATAGAGTAGAGCGCTACTTGGCTCTATCCATTACGCGCTAATCTCATCCTTACGAGCACGTCTTCTTTGGTTCATCGCTAAACCAATCAAAATCAGTAGGGCAGGTAAGAATACCCACTCTTTCATTGGTCGTTCTGCGTCTTGGATAACGGATTTAATTTCCCAATCAAAGTCAATGCCAGCGGCTTCTGCAGGGCTACCAAACTCAACCATATCAACAATCATCTTGTCGTCAGCTTGTGTCAGCATTAGGCCCATTGAAGCAATGCGGTCTTCACTTGTTGTCGCAGAATCTTCAAACGGAAGGCGAACTGTTTTCTCAGAATAGTTACCTTCTAAGTTTTCGCCACCTACTCTCAATTCAAGTGATTGTCCCACAGATAGATTTTCTGTGATTTGAGCGATCTCAACTCCAGGTGAAAGAACTTTCTCTGGATAAATCATGTCCCACCAGAAACCTGGGCGGAAGAAAGAGAAGGTCAGAACGATAAGCAGTATAGTTTCCCACCACTTGTTCTTGGTGAACCACCAACCTTGAGTTGCTGCTGCAAAGATAAGTACCGCAGTAACAGAAGAGAAAATCGTTAGTGCTAAGTGCCACCAAGAATCAATGCCCATCAACAGTAGTTGGGTATTGAAGATGAACATGAACGGCAAGATCGCGGTCCGAATATCGTAGGTGAAACCTTGAATACCTGTACGAATTGGGTCTGATTTCGCAATCGCGGCGGCTGCAAACGCTGCGAGACCAACTGGAGGTGTGTCATCCGCAAGAATACCGAAGTAGAACACAAATAAGTGAACCGCAATCAGTGGGATGATCAAGCCGTGCGCTGCACCTAAGGTCACAATTACCGGTGCCATCAGTGTTGAAACCACGATGTAGTTCGCCGTTGTTGGCAAGCCCATACCTAAGATCAAGCTGATTACCGCAGTGAATAGCAACATAAGAATGATGCTACCGCCTGAGATGAACTCAACGAAATCCGTCATTACAAGGCCGATACCCGTTAGAGTCACCACACCTACAACCGTACCTGCAGCCGCTGTCGCGACACCGATACCAATCATGTTACGTGCACCTGAAACCAAGCTCTCTGCGAGATCAACGAAGCCAGCTTTAGTTTGCTCTGCAAGATCATCTGATTTGTTCATCAGAGTCATTAAAGGGCGCTGAGTGATCAAAATGAAGATCATGAACACGGTCGCCCAGAATGCTGACAGACCTGGAGAGAAACGCTCGACAGTCAGACACCAAACAAGCACCACGATAGGCAGTAGGAAGTGCAAACCAGATTTAATTGTTGGACCTGGATCTGGAACTTCTTTCAGGTCCGCATCGATTTCCATGCCGCCTTCAGCTGCGTATTTTGCTGATACGCGAACCAGAGCAACATAAGCGATCAATAGCGCCACAGTTACGATCGGTGTTGCAGCATCGCCAAATACATCTTTCGTCCAACCCACACCGTAGTAAACCGCGGCACTAATAACACATAGACCTAATATGGTGCCAGTGAAAGAGAGTAGGCTTTGTACGATAGTTGGTGTGTGACGACGAGGTAAGCCGGTCATGCCAGCTTTACATGCTTCTAGGTGAACGATGTAAATCAGAGCTATGTAAGAGATCAGAGCTGGCAGTAGCGCGGCTTTGATTACTTCTACATACGAGATACCCACATACTCAACCATCAAGAATGCTGCTGCACCCATGATAGGTGGTGTTAATTGACCATTGGTTGAAGCAGCGACTTCTACTGCGCCTGCTTTAGTACCTGGGAAACCAACACGCTTCATTAGCGGGATAGTAAAGGTCCCCGTGGTTACTACGTTTGCAATCGAAGAACCTGATACAAGACCAGATAAACCAGACGCCACAACAGCGGCTTTTGCTGGACCACCTTTCATGTGACCAAGCAGAGAGAATGCAACCTTGATGAAGTAAGCACCAGCACCAGCACGTTCTAGCATTGCACCAAACAGTACAAACAAGAATACAAACGACGTTGATACGCCAAGGGCTACACCGAATACACCTTCCGTTGTTAGCCACAGGTGCGACATTGCCTTGTTCAGGCTCGCACCTTTATGAGCGATAACGTCTGGCATGTGTGGACCGCCAAAGGTGTAAAGTAGGAATACTGCCGCCACAACCATAAGAGGTGGACCTAAAGCGCGTCGTGTTGCTTCAAGCAGTAGAATCATACCAAATACAGCTGCAACAATATCGAATGTTGTTGGCGCGCCCGAACGACCGGCAAGTTCAGTGTAGAAAATATAGATATAAGAAGCTGAAAAACTACCTACTAGCGCCAATATCCAGTCGACTGCTGGGATACGATCCCTAGGCGAATTCTTCATGGCTGGATAAGCGGTAAAGGCTAGGAAAATAGCAAACGTAAGGTGAATTGCTCGAGCTTCAGTGTCGTTTAAAATTGCGAAGTTAAAAATGAACGGCAGCGGAGATGCATACCAAAGTTGGAACAGTGACCAACATAGAGGCACAAACCATAAAATACGGCCTTGGATACCACGAGGGCTACGCGCACCAGTATCTGATTGTGCCACCATTTCTTGCACATCTGGAGACGGTGATGTTGTCTGCGTCATGTACTTTATCCTTATTATTGATGGTCTGCCTTTTCTTACGAACAACTAAACGTTATTTATTTCCTATCTAGTGTAGTGAATGGATAGGGAAATGCGTTCTTTGTTCGTCTTTGTCTTAGGCTTGATACGAAGGTAATTCCTCCAAATTGGAGAAACTTAAAGGGTTGCTCTTTTCACTTAAGTTATTTTTATAAAACGTGAAAAGCCAATAAGGAGGGCTAGCCTCCTTATTGGTGTAGTAGGCTTAAAGTAGAATTACTTTAGAAGGCCCACTTCTTTGTAGTATTTTGCTGCGCCTGGGTGAAGAGGGATAGAGATACCCGCTTTAACCATGTCTTCTTTTTTCAGGTTAGCAAATGCTGGGTGTAGGCGTTTGAAAGTGTCAAAGTTTTCAAATACTGCCTTAGCAACGTTGTATGCAACTTCTTCAGAAACGTCTGAAGTTGTTACCATTGTTGCTGCAACACCGAAGCTGTTTACGTCAGCGTCAGTACCACGGTACATGCCAGCAGGAACTGTGCTGTAAGCGTAGTATGGGTTTTCAGCTACGATCTTGTCGATCTGTGGACCTGTTGCCGAAACCAATTTTGCATCACAAGACGTTGTTGCTTCTTTGATTGATCCGTTCGGGTGACCAACCATGTAGATAAATGCATCAATCTTGTTATCACAAAGTGCTTGTGAACGCTCAGAACCTTTAAGTTCAGAAGCAAGCTTGAAGCTGTCGTTCGTCCAACCCATTGCGTCCATTACAACACCCATCGTTGCACGGTCACCAGAGCCTGGATTACCAATGTTTACGCGCTTACCAGCTAGGTCAGAAACATTGTTAATGCCAGCATCGGTACGAGCGATGATGTTGAACGGTTCTGTATGTAGAGAGAACATAGCGCGAAGTTTCTTGTATTCGCCCTGATCTTTGAACTTACTTGTACCCTTGTAGCCGTGGTATTGCCAGTCCGATTGAACAACACCGAAATCTAGTTCACCAGCACGGATGGTGTTAACGTTGTAGATTGAACCACCAGTAGACTCTACAGAACAACGAATGTTGTGGTCTTTGCGGCCCTTGTTCACTAGTTTACAAATTGCACCACCAGTCGGGTAGTAAACACCCGTCACTGAACCAGTACCAATTGTGATGAACTCTTGAGCGTTAACAGCGCCAGCGCCCATTACAGCAGCTGCAATAGCACCAACTTTAATAAGTTTGGTAAATGCCATGAATTTCCCTTCCTTTATTCATTATTAACCCTGAAACAAGTGTAGTCGTTTCTGGAGTTTCCTATTTGGAAACGGCACCTTTTTCAATCCATGTGATGAAAAAGTGGCTGAATAATATCAAAAATTGGCAGAAAATTACTCGAATGTTAAAAGATATAGCTAAAAAATCTAACAAATGATGTCTAGATCTCGTGTTTAATTTGCTACTGAGTTTTTTAAAATCAATGATTTAGTGTAATTTCGGGAAGGGTGTATGGATATTCTAGGATGTGATTTGGATCACGAAGCGAATAGATGTTCGTGATCCATTAGTAAGGCTGATAGTTATGAAACAGTGATCAATTATCCTGCGTATTCAAACAGTTCGCACACAGAATCAAACAGTTGCTTAGTGGTAACCGATAACGTTGGAGTAATAAAGATAGTGTCATCACCCGCGACCACACCCAGTATGCCTTCCGACTTACCTAGTGAGTCTAATAAGCGAGCGATAAGCTGAGCTGCACCAGGGCCAGTGTGTATCACAACTAATGCATTGTTGTGGTCAATATCTAGTACTAATTCTCGTAAAGAGCTAGAAACTGTCGGAACACCCAGTTCAGCAGGAAGACAGTAAACCATCTCCATTTTTGCGTTACGAGTTCGAACGGCACCAAACTTGGTTAACATACGCGAGACTTTAGACTGGTTGATGCTTTCAAAACCTTCGTGTTTTAGGGCATCTACAATTTCGCCTTGTGAGCCAAAACGTTCTTCTTTTAGTAAGGCTTTAAATGCACGAACTAAGTTGTCTTGCTTTTCTGTATTGCGCATATGTCATTCTTATTCATTAACAAAGATGTTTGCATATTCTCGCATACATATTCAATTTTAGCCAAAACATCCCTGTAATTTGTTAGTCATATCACTGTAAATATTTAATAGAATAATGTGTTATTTGCGACGACTTATTTTGTTATTTCAGTCGATTATCGCCATAATGCGAACTTGCTGTGTAGCACGGTTTTATTGACTTGCGCGAAGTCGCAAAGCTAGCGTTAATTGATTGTAATCACTTTGTGATTAATATAGTTTTTTAACTTAGATTTAGCTCAAGAATTACCCTACAAAGAATCTATAAGAGAAAGCTCTCAAGGAGAATAACAATGAAAGTAGCTGTTATTGGTGCCGCTGGTGGCATCGGTCAAGCCCTAGCCCTACTACTTAAGAACCGCCTACCTGCTGGTTCAGATCTTGCACTTTACGATATCGCACCGGTAACACCGGGTGTTGCTGCCGATCTTAGCCATATCCCAACGCCCGTTTCGATCAAAGGTTACGCGGGTGAAGATCCAACACCAGCACTAGAAGGTGCGGATGTTGTACTTATTTCAGCAGGTGTTGCTCGTAAGCCTGGTATGGATCGTGCGGATCTTTTCAATGTGAACGCTGGCATTGTTAAGTCTCTTGCAGAGAAAATCGCAGTTACTTGTCCTACTGCTTGTGTTGGTATCATCACTAACCCAGTAAACACAACAGTGCCAATCGCGGCTGAAGTACTCAAGAAAGCAGGTGTTTACGACAAGCGTCGCCTATTCGGTATTACGACTCTTGATGTGATTCGTTCTGAAACGTTCGTTGCTGAACTAAAAGACAAAGATCCAGGCGACATTCGTGTTCCTGTTATCGGCGGTCACTCAGGCGTAACGATCCTTCCTCTGCTTTCTCAAGTTGAAGGCGTAGAGTTCACTGATGAAGAAATTGCAGCGCTAACGACTCGCATCCAAAATGCAGGTACTGAAGTAGTAGAAGCTAAAGCTGGCGGCGGCAGTGCGACACTGTCTATGGGTCAAGCGGCTTGTCGTTTCGGTCTTGCTCTAGTGAAAGCGCTTCAAGGTGAAGAGAACGTGATTGAATGTGCATACGTTGAAGGTGAAGGCGAACACGCACCATTCTTCGCTCAGCCAGTTAAGCTAGGTAAAGAGGGAGCAGAAGCGATCCTTAGCTACGGTGAACTGAGCGACTTCGAGCGTAACGCTTTAGACAGCATGCTTGAAACACTAAATGGCGATATTGAGATTGGTGTTGAGTTCGCTAAGTAAGCGATACAGCATTTAACTCAATTTAAAATTGCTAATAAATGCCGGTCATTATGATCGGCTTTTTTGATCCTTGGATTTGCCTCGTTCGTAAACAGTGTTTTAGAGATGAAAGTGGGGCAGCAGTTATGAGTCGTATTCAAAAAGGAATGAACGTCCATTTCCATTTAGGTAGATTGGGAAAGATCCTCGTTATAGATGAGCAAGAGCAATTTGCGCTGGTTGAGTCATACAATAGCCACGAGCAGTACGCAGTGCCGCTGGAAGAGATAGAAGAAGTCGAAGCTCAACTTCCGTTGTCGTTAGAGTCGAGTCGTTATTGACAGTGGATTTGAAAAGATTTTCGTGAGGATCAAAAAAAGAGCCCTGAGGCTCTTTTTTATTATCTATGTAATGTCGCTATATAGAAGACAGTCTACAAAGTTACTTGCTGCGTTTAACAGCCAAGTGTGCAAGTGTGGTTAGTGCTTGCTTATATTCAGAGTCAGGCAGTACAGAAAGCTCAGCAATCGCTTTGTCGGCTTCTTCATAGGCTTTATTAGTCGTGTACTCTAATGAGCCTGTGTCTTTCATCACCGCCATAATGTCGTCGAGACGTTCCATGCCGTTCGCTTTCTCAATTGCTTCACGAATCATGCTTGCTTGTTCAGGAGAACCATTGTGCATTGCATATAGTAAAGGCAGCGTTGGTTTGCCTTCAGCAAGGTCGTCACCAACGTTCTTGCCCATCTCTTTACCATCAGCAGTGTAGTCCATCACATCGTCAATCAGTTGGAATGCGGTGCCTAGGTATTTACCGTAGTTTTGCATTGCCGTTTCGATTTCTGGTGATGATTCGCTAAGGATGGCACCGATTTGTGTTGCGGCTTCAAACAGGCGAGCGGTCTTAGAGTAGATCACTTGCATGTAGCTTTCTTCAGTGGTGTCTGGGTTGTTGCAGTTCATTAACTGTTGAACTTCACCCTCGGCAATCACGTTTACTGCTTCACTCATTAGTTCAAGGATCTTTAAGGATCCTAGCGTTGTCATCATTTGGAATGAGCGAGTATAAATAAAGTCACCCACCAAAACGCTAGCAGCATTACCAAAAGCTGCGTTGGCTGTCGCTTTACCGCGTCTCATGTCCGATTCGTCGACGACATCATCATGAAGTAGGGTTGCTGTGTGAATAAACTCGATAAAGGCTGCAGAGGTGATATGAGCTTCACCTTGGTAACCAAGTGCGCGAGCAGATAAAAGAGCAAGCAAAGGGCGTAGGCGTTTGCCACCACCGCTAACGATATAAAAACCAAGCTGGTTGATTAAACTTACGTCAGAATTAAGTTGGGCTTGAATTGTTTCATTCACTTTTGCCATATCATTGGCAGTAAGCGTTTGGATAGCTTTAAAATCCATTGTTCATCCGGCTGAAGTTAGACCCTGTAAGGCTTATACGTTGTATTTAATTGTTGAATAATACACTAAAAAACGTTGATTAATACATCGCTAAAGGGCATGATTGCCGCACTTTTCTTTGGCGAACAGGTTTTCGCCAATTTTTTAAAAATATGGCTTGTCATAGCGCCATGATTCCCGTAGAATCTGCGCCCTATTGATTAGTTTAGCGCACACCCGAGTTGTACAATTAACAACCATAGGCTGTGCGGAAAAAGCGGAGTAAAATATGTACGCTGTTTTCCAATCTGGTGGCAAACAACACCGAGTAAGCGAAGGTCAAACACTTCGTTTAGAGAAATTAGACGTTGAAACTGGTGCAACTGTTGAATTTGATAAAGTTCTTCTTGTTGCTAACGGCGAAGAAATCGCTGTTGGTGCACCTCTTGTTGAAGGTGGCAAGGTTACTGCAGAAGTAGTACAACACGGTCGTGGCGATAAAGTAAAAATCGTTAAGTTCCGTCGTCGTAAGCACTCGCGTAAGCAAGCTGGTCACCGTCAGTGGTTCACTGAAGTGAAAATCACTGGCATTAACGCTTAAGTATTAGGAGAGTTTAACAATGGCACATAAAAAAGCTGGCGGTTCTACTAATAACGGCCGCGATTCAGAAAGCAAACGTCTTGGTGTTAAGCGTTTTGGTGGTGAATCTGTTCTTGCAGGTAACATCATCGTTCGTCAACGTGGTACTAAGTTCCACGCTGGCACAAACGTTGGCATCGGTAAAGACCACACTCTTTTCGCTCTTACTGAAGGTAAAGTGAAATTTGCTGTTAAAGGTCCTAAAAACCGTAAGTTTGTAAGCATCGAAGCTGAGTAATTTAATCTTTAACTAGATTATGTTATTAGCTTTCAAGCTGAATTCAAAAGCCCTGCCGATTCGGCAGGGTTTTTTATTTATAGCAAGAATAAAAAAGCAGACGCTCTTGTTTTGGTTTTGAGAAGCCGTTTTATTTTTGAGAAACAGTTTGGTTTTTAAGAAGCCGTTTGTTTTGTAAAAAATAAGAAGCAAAGAACCTCTCCTTATTTGTTCCTTGGTTGCAGGTCGGCCTAGATCTTAGGTGATCGATCTAAACACGGATCTGCTAGAATTTATATCACTCCTTGATGAGTGGTAACGCAACGTAAGTGCGGAGTTAAAAAATGAAATTCGTTGATGAAGCGGTAGTAAAAATAGAAGCCGGTGATGGCGGTAATGGTACAGTAAGCTTTTGGCGCGAAAAATTCGTCGCTAAAGGTGGCCCTGATGGCGGCGACGGTGGTGACGGCGGTGATGTTTACATCCAAGCGGATGAGAACTTAAACACACTGATCGATTACCGTTTCCAACGTTTTTACAATGCAGAGCGTGGCGAGAATGGTCGCGGCGGTAACTGTACTGGTAAACGTGGTAAAGACATTACGCTGAAAGTACCAGTTGGTACGCGTGCAGTTGATATCCACACCAACGAAATCGTTGCTGAAGTTGCTGAACACGGCAAGAAAGTAATGGTTGGTAAAGGTGGTTGGCACGGTCTTGGTAACACGCGTTTTAAATCGTCTGTTAACCGTGCTCCTCGTCAAAAGACAATGGGTACTAAAGGCGAAGTTCGTGAACTGCGTTTAGAGCTTCTTCTATTAGCTGACGTTGGTATGCTTGGCCTACCAAACGCAGGTAAATCTACTTTTATTCGTTCAGTATCTGCTGCGAAACCAAAAGTGGCTGATTACCCGTTCACTACCTTGATCCCAAGCTTGGGTGTGGTAAGTGTTGTCCCTGAAAAGAGCTTCGTTGTTGCCGATATCCCTGGTCTAATTGAAGGCGCAGCTGATGGCGCTGGCCTTGGTATTCGTTTCCTCAAGCACCTTGAGCGTTGTCGTGTTCTTCTGCATATGATCGACATTATGCCGATCGATCAATCTGATCCTATTCAGAATGCACTAACGATCATCGATGAGCTTGAGCAATACAGTGAAAAAGTTTCACAGAAACCTCGTTGGTTAGTGTTCAACAAAGTTGACCTAATGCCAGAAGACGAAGCAGACGAAAAGATTCAAGAAATCATCGATGCTTTGGGCTGGGAAGGCGAGTACTTCAAGATCTCTGCTGTGAATAAAATCGGCACCAAAGATCTTTGCTTCAAACTAGGTGAGTTTATGGAAAACTTACCTCGTGAAGTTGTAGAAGTTGAAGAAGAAGAAGAAAAAGTAGACTTTATGTGGGATGACTACCATAAAGATGCGATGAGCGGTAAGAATGTTGTTACTGAAGATGACGACGATTGGGACGATTGGGATGACGAAGAAGATGACGGCCATGTTATCTATGTTCGTGACTAATCCTCTTAGTTTCTCATAACGCATCGGTCGCTTCTTACGAGTACACTGATAGTTTTATTAAACCGCAATGAAAATTGCGGTTTTTTTGTATCTAAATCATGACGTCTTGCTGTTTTTTATGCAAAATTTATCTTTAGATAATTAACGCCTATGGGAAGGAAATCATGGCATCAAAGCAAAGAGCGATCTCAAGACTCGTCGCTCAATCAGGACAAATGTTATTGGCGCACGGGGCAGAGAGCACTCTGGTCGGCGATATCATGCGTCGCATCGGTATTGCTTGTGGGGTGAATGAGGTTGAAGTCGCACTGTCAGCCAATGCGCTTGTTGTAACTACCGTAATGGATGATCACTGTATTACCACTACTCGAAGTTGTGCTGATCGTGGCATTAACATGCAGGTTATCACCGACATTCAACGCATTTGCATCATGATGGAGAAGGGAATTCTCGATTATGATTTGGCGTATAAAAAGATTCAAAACATCAGCCCCGAGCGCTACAACCGTTGGTTAGTGGTTGTGATGATAGGGTTGTCGTGCGCCTCTTTTAGCCACCTTGCGGGCGGAGACTGGCAAGTCTTCATGATGACTTTTATTGCTTCAGCTTGCGGTATGATCGTCAGACAAGAAATTGGGCACCGCCATTTCAATCCGCTATTAAACTTTGCTATCACAGCATTCGTTACCACGACCATTTCAGCTCAAGCCGTACTTTACAATATTGGCGGCCAACCCACGATCGTGATGGCTTCATCTGTATTAATGTTAGTACCTGGTTTTCCTCTGATTAACTCCGTCGCTGATATGCTTAAAGGCCATATTAATATGGGGTTAGCGCGCTTTACCATGGCCAGCTTATTAACTCTGGCGACGAGCTTGGGCATTGTCGCGGCGATGAGTCTATCAGATGTTTGGGGGTGGGCAAGCTAATGAGTATTTTCGAACTGTTTTTAGGTCTGCTCAACGATATGTTTTTCGCCGCTATTCCTGCTGTTGGGTTTGCATTGGTGTTTAACGTTCCGCAACGTGCTTTAGTTTATTGTGCACTCGGTGGTTCTATCGGTCATGGTAGCCGGTATCTGATGATGCACTTTGGTATTCCAATCGAATGGGCGACGTTCTTCGCCGCAACCGTGGTTGGTATGATAGGGGTTCATTGGTCACATAAACTGTTAGCACATCCGAAGGTGTTTACGGTTGCAGCTCTAATTCCTATGGTGCCAGGTGTGTTTGCCTTCAAGGCGATGATTGCGATGGTGGAGATTAACAGGGCAGGCTACACGCCTGAGTTGTTGGCAATGTTGATGGAGAACTTTTTAAAATCGATGTTCATTATCGCAGGGTTGGCGGTTGGCTTAGCTGTGCCAGGGCTGTTATTCTATCGCCGTAGACCTATCGTTTAGCGTTAATTTTCTTTTTAGGGACAGGACTTTCGATTTATGATCATCAGCATGATAGCGGCAATGGCAAACAACCGTATAATTGGTAAAGACAATCAGATGCCTTGGCATTTACCTGCGGATTTTGCATGGTTTAAACGCTCGACTATGGGTAAACCAGTCGTGATGGGACGTAAGACCTACGATTCTATTGGACGCCCTTTGCCGGGTCGGTTGAATGTCGTAATCAGCCGTGATGAGAGTTTAAAGATTGAAGGTGTAACGACGGTAACTTCTATTGAACAGGCTCTAGAGCTACTCAGTGATGTTGAAGAGGTGATGATCATTGGTGGCGGCTCTATTTATGAGAGCTGCTTACCTAAAGCGGACAAGTTGTATCTGACTTACATCGATTTCGCCGTCGATGGAGATACACAATTTCCTGACTGGGGTGAAGGTTGGAAGCAGAGCTTTAACGAGAGCTATCAAGCTGACGAGAAAAACAAACACAACATGGAGTTTGTGATTCTCGAGCGTTAACTGTGGTTATCAATAGCTAGTCTCTGAAAAATGCTTGCGTTACCCTACCAAGGTAGCGCAAGTTTCTCGTATCTTTATAGCGCTTTCTGAGTGAAAAACTGTTTATCTTCCCAGCGAAGAATTGTCAATTCACCTCCCCAGACGCATCCAGTATCAAGTCCAATTACGTCTTTTCCGTTATAGCCTTCAAGCGCAGCCCAGTGTCCAAAAACAACGGTTTTATCGAGCTTTATGCGTTGCGGAAGGTCAAACCATGGCACTAATGGTTTATCGGTAATTTCATTCGGTGGTAGCTTACATGCCATGTCGAGACGGCCATCTTCAAAACAGAAACGCATTCTTGTCAGGCTATTGATCGCATAACGATAGCGCTCAATATCATTTAAATCCTGATGCCATAAATCAGGTGCGTTGCTGTACATGTTTTCGATTAGCCATTGCCACCTGTCCGACTTCAGCAAGGATACGATCTCTCGATTTTCAATACGTGCTCTTTCTATATTCCACTGAGGTGAGATACCCGCATGGCACATCACGAACTCTGGATGTTCCTGAAGCAAAGGCTGTTGTCTTAACCATTCGAGTAGCACTTCACGATCTTCAGCATCAAGAATCGCTTGAGTCTTATCTTTTGGTTTCGCTGGAAATAGCCCTAAGGACACCGCCAAAAGGTGTAAGTCGTGGTTGCCTAATACAACCTTAGCTGCGTCACCAAGGCTACGAATAAAGCGTAGCGTCTCCAATGATTTAGGGCCTCGAGCAACTAAGTCTCCAGCGACCCATAAAGTATCTTGGTGTTTATCAAAGTTGATGGTTTCAAGCAGTAATTGAAGTTCGTCGAAGCACCCTTGGATGTCTCCGACAATATAATTCGACACAATAATTTCCTGTAGGTACAGATGTACGGCTAATTAAGAATATTAGGGATCGCGAGTCTAAATGGATCCACTTCAGTTATGAAGTCGATGCCTTTGTTATCTGTCATCACATAATGACCTTGCATAACACCCACAGGAGTTTCGATGACGGTACCACTGGTGTAAGTGTATTCGTCGTTGGCCTCAATCACGGGTTGTTGCCCAACTACGCCATCACCTTCTATGGTGAGTTGTTTGCCGTTGGAGTCGGTAATCAGCCAGCGGCGAGACATGAGTTGAACCGTTGTTTTGCTGAGGTTTTTGATGGTAATGATGTAGGCGAAGACGTAGCGGTTCTTCGTTGGTTCAGATTGTTCCTCTATGTATTTAGAGTGAACCTGACATTTGATACAAGGCGTAGATATATCCATATTCGCACCTTTTGTTGTTGGTATACTTTAAAGTATTACATAAAAAACAGGCTCCTCACCGAAGTGTAGGAGCCTTTTAGAATTATTTGTCAGCGTTGTGACTGTCGTACAACCAGTTTGCCATGTCGACAAACTGCTCGAGCGTTAAGTTCTCAGGACGCATGCTTGGGTTGATACCTAGCTCTTCAAGCACTTCCTTATCGATTAAGCTCTTGTAGCAGTTACGAACTGTTTTACGACGCTGGTTAAAGCCTTCACGACACACGCGATCTAGCCATTTCAGATCTTTTGCCGGGTAAGGCAGCACTTCGTATGGCTGTAGGCGAACGACTGCTGAGTCTACTTTCGGTGGCGGAACGAAGGCTGTGGGTGGCACTTCTAGCACTGGCGTCACTTTACAGTAGTATTGAGCCATTACAGTAAGGCGACCGTAAGCTTTGCTGCCAGGGCCAGCGGCTAGACGGTTAACCACTTCTTTTTGAAGCATAAAGTGCATGTCTTGCACGTCTTTATGGAATTCAAAAAGGTGGAACATCAATGGTGTAGAGATGTTGTATGGCAAGTTACCAAAGATACGTAGCTTGTTGTTTGGCTTAACAAGTTGTTCGAAGTCGAACTTCATTGCATCGCCTTCATAGATCGTTAGCTTATCAGCCAGATCGGGATGGTTGCGAAGACGTTCAGCCAGGTCTCTATCCAATTCGATAACTGTAAA
Organism: Vibrio sp. QJM3NY_35; assembly: GCF_057785915.1. Lineage (NCBI taxonomy): Bacteria > Pseudomonadati > Pseudomonadota > Gammaproteobacteria > Vibrionales > Vibrionaceae > Vibrio > Vibrio sp. QJM3NY_35. Next base: position 427,100 of record NZ_CM173507.1, read on the forward strand.
TTTATCGACAAGCTTACCCACTGGCTCAGTAATTGCGCCTAGGCCAGGACCGATCTCTACCAAGTTTTGACCTGGTAGTGGGTTAATGCTCGATACGATGCCATCAATAATGTATGGATCGTTAAGGAAGTTTTGACCAAAACGTTTACGCGCTTTGTGCCCTAAGTGGACATCATTTCTCATTGCTTTTTCTCTACTAATTCAATGGCGTGCGTGAGCGCTGTTCTAAAGCTCCCTGTATCGGCTTGGCCTTTCCCTGCCAAGTCTAAGGCGGTACCGTGGTCGACTGATGTTCGAATAAACGGTAAGCCAAGCGTGATGTTCACTGAACGACCAAACCCTTTGTATTTCAATACTGGGAGTACTTGGTCGTGATACATACCTAAAACAGCATCTGCATCTTGCAAATATTTTTCATTAAAGATGGTATCTGCTGGCAATGGGCCAACTAAATTAATACCATCTTTCTGGCGAATTTTTTCTAGCGTAGGGGTGATAGTTTCTATCTCTTCACGACCCAAACAACCATCTTCACCCGCATGTGGGTTCAATCCACACACGTAAATAGTTGGTTTCTCTATAGCAAACTTTTCGACCAAATCTTTATGCAGAATAGCAATGATTTGCTCTAATCTGTCTTCGGTCACTGCTTGAGATACATAAGCTAGCGGGATGTGCGTTGTTACGAGAGCAACACGCAGCCCTTCTGTTGCCAACATCATCACGACAAGTGGAGTATTGGACTTCTCTGCAAAGAACTCGGTATGGCCACTAAAAGCAACGCCAGCTCGGTTAATTACACCCTTGTGAACAGGGCCGGTGACAATAGCATCAAATTCATCATTCATACAGCCAATTGCTGCGGTTTCTAATGTATTTAATACGTAGTGGCCGTTCGCTTCGTTAAGTTGACCCGCAACAGCGACTTCAGCGAGTGGAACATGTTTCACAACCAATGTTCCGGAGCGTTGAGGTTGCTTGGGCGCTGTTGAGTCGTAGTCCAACAGCTCAACCTCGATCCCCAACATTTCAGCTCGCTTTGCTAGTAGGGTTTTGTCCGCACAAACTACGAGCTGATGTGGCCAGCTTTCTTGGGATAAGGCGAGAGTTAAATCTGGCCCAATTCCCGCTGGTTCACCTGCCGTAATGACAAGGCGTTTAGTTGTCATCTTGGTCATCCTCAACAATTTCAACAAAAGCACTCGCTCTTACTTCTTGCAGCCAAGCGCCAGCTTCTTCATTGAACTTACGGTTAAATAGAATTTGGTATGCTTTATTCTTTAAAGCTGAGTCTGTACGGTCTACTTCTCTGCGATCAAGCACTTCAACAATGTGCCAGCCATGAACCGTTTTGAATGGTGCGCTGATTTTACCTTCAGGCAGTGTTTCTACTTGGTGTTTGAACTCTGGTACATACAAATCTGGTGTTTGGTAGCCTAGCTCACCATCTTGTACTGCAGAACCTGGGTCTTGGCTGTATTGCTGAGCAAGGTCACCGAAGCTCGCTTCACCTGCGTTTATGCGGCGCGTGATCTCTTCTAGTTGTTCCTTGGCGCCATCATCACTTAGGATTACTGTAGGCTTAATCAAAATATGACGTGCATTCACCTCAGTTACCGCAACAGTTTCTAAGCCTTTCACATCTTCAATTTTCAGAATATGGAAACCAACGCCACTTCGGAAGGGTCCGATGATGCTGCCTTTGTTCTGCATTTTGATCTGGTCTGCAAAAATAGTTGGCATCTCTTCTTTACGCATCCAACCCCAATCGCCGCCTTGCAGTGCTTTAGGGCCCTTAGAGTAAGTATATGCCATAGTGCTGAAATCTTTGCCTGAGTTGAGTTCCTCGACTAGTTCAGTAGCTTGAGCTTCTAGCTCTTCTTTGGTTTGGTCATCGTTAAAGCGAAGTTGAATATGGCCAATTTTGTATTGAACCGTAGCATTCGTTTCTTGAGCAAGAATATCTGCTAGGTTGTCTACTTCTGCAGGAAGAATGTTGATACGGCGACGAACGAGAGCGTTACGTGCTTCGCTTGCTGCGATCTCTTTTCTTACCTGTTCACGAAATGCGTTGTAGCTAAGACCTTCTTCAGCAACCGATGCGGTAAGTTGTTCAACTGTTTGATTGTTGTCTTTCGCGATGCCTTCGATTGCTTGATCAAGTCGAGCATCATCGATACGTACACCAATACGTTCCGCTTCTTGAGTTTGAATAGTATCGATGATCAGTTTTTCTAGTACTTGCTCATTGAGCACATCTTGCGATGGCAATGTTTGCCCGCTTTTCTTAGCGTTTGCACGCAGCGTCTTCATCGAAGCATCGATGTCGCTTTGTAAGATAACGCCTTCGTTAACGATAACTTTTACGCTGTCTAGCTCGACTGGCGCTGCAAAGCTTGTTGATAAAGTACAAGTCGCTGCGATAGCAATTAATGTGCGTTTCCACAATGTCATGTGTAATCCTTTAAATTTACTGATGTTTTATCAATAAAGAAAATTAGTTGTTTAAGAAGAATGGGCGACCATAGCTTAGAGAGTTGTCAGAGCTGCTATCCCCAACGGCTCCTGAGTCAGAACCGATATTGGTACCGAAGCCGACAATACCGAAATTCACACTGAAGTTATTTTCGTAAACTGGCGTCGCGTTTGATGTGTTGATGTAATCGCCTTCCCAACTACGAAGCTGGTTACTGTAAGTAAAGCCGATGTACCAGCAATCCGATTTATAATTGAGTCGAGCTAACCATTCGAGCTCTTCTTCTGTTGTTAGATCATAGAAGTATTGAGCGCTTGCATTCCACTTTGGCGAAATTTGGTAAGCGCCGAGTAAGCCTGCTTGAGATATACCTTCTTTCGTGATTGAGCCAACATTAAAATCGACGGTATCTTCAATATACTCTTTGGTAACGTAACGATAGTTAGTTTGTACGTAACCGCCTGCAAAACGGTATTCAATCGTACTGTTTGCAAGCTGCATCGCTGATGTGTCGATATCGTACTGCACACCGCCGTGATAAAACAGATAATCGTCGTAGTTGAAGTCGACTTCTACTGCCCAAGATGAGTAGTTAGAGTTCTTATCTGCCTCATTGGTGTTTAAGTTTTGTTTGGTCTCTTTGTCGATATAAAAAATTTGGCCGAAAGATATGTTGAGACGTTCTTTGTATTCGTCATCAAAGAAGCGAGATGACGCACCGTAGCTGACTTGATTTGCAGCAGCTATGCGGTCTACACCACTGTATTTGCGACTTCTAAACAGACCATAGTAGTCTGTCTGCAGGAGCGTTGTATCGTAAAGGCCAATGTCGCTTTGATCTTCTTCTGGGACATACAAGTATTGAACCTGCGGTTCTAGTGTTTGAGTGTAATTGCCCACAATAGTGGTATCTCGCTCCAGAACGATACCTGCGTGGCTTCTAAACTCTGGAATAATTCGGCTTACCGATTCTTCCAAGCCTTCATAATCAGAGCCTGCGCCGGTATCAACGCCAGCAAGGTCTTGTTGATAGTAAGTACCAAGTAGTCGAGCTTCTGTTGTCCATGTGCCCCAGGTATTTCCTACAGGGATCGTGATCCCTGGCTCAACGTGAACACGAGTCGCAGAAGGTTTACCTGAAGCATCTGTATCAAACAGAGATACATGGCTGATCATGTCGAAGTCTAAGTACTCCATCACCTCAGGAGCATAGTAATTGTACTCTAACTGTGGCATCAGACGATAAGGTAGATTGTTGCTTGTAGTAAGAACTTGGAAATCTCGAACAAGCACAGAAGCATCCCAGTTTTGAGAACGGTAAGTTGCCTGGCCTTCCTGTAATAGTTGGCCGTCTTCACGGTTACCAATGCTGCTTCCGCTAACGTCAGTGAAGTAGTCGATATCACTGACTTTTGAGTAATCGATTTCAAATAACCACGATTGCTGGAATATCCCTGAGTGCTGGAGTTGAGCACCCCAACGGTCACCTTTTTCTGAGTATTTTTTGTCATCCGGCAAATATTCAGACTCGATACTACCTGAGCCAAAATCGCTCAAGTAACGGAATTTACTGTTAAGTTGTGTACCACGCTCCTGCATGTACTTAAAAGTGGTTTCCAAGTCGTAGTTTGGTGCCAAGTTCCAATAAACTGGGATTTCAGCTTCAAAACCATCGCTTGAACCGTATGAAACTGTTGGGTATAAGAAACCGGTTTTACGAGTATCACCAATAGGAACAGTTAAGTACGGTAGGTAAAATACCGGAACACTTTGAATTTCAAATCGCGGGTTATAAAAAGTTGCTTGCTCTTCGTCTTGGTCAACATCGATACTCGACGCTCTTAGGCGCCAAGCGTTATCACCAACCGGGCAAGACGTAATCGAACCATCTTCAATCTCATAAACCGCTTTACCTGTTTTTGCGATATAAACAGCATCGCCTCGACCGGGCTCGCAAAGGAATTCATAATCGGTGTTCTCAAGCGTCATTTCATCTGTAGTCAGATTATTGGTCGCTCTGTCTGAGATAGATTTGATTTGACCGTCACTAAAGTTTACGTTGCCTTCAGCTACAACGATATTTTCTTGTTGGTGCAGGGTTACGTTATCGGCAAGGATGGTCTTGTTCCCTTGCGTAACGACTACGTCACCTGAATATATTGCCTTGTCACCATTGATAGCTTCTAAGCGATCTGACTCAACATGAGCGGGTAGCTGTGTCTCGTTTTCTGCAGCGGGCTCGATCAAGCATTGATCTATAGAGGGCATTTCCTGCACACTACTATCGGTGATTGTTTCAGCTTGAGTTGTCGACACGTATAACGCCGTACTTATAGACGCGGCTAACAAGGTGCGGGAAAAAGATTGCATGAAGTTGAACTATCCTGTGTCACTAGATGAAGGGTTGATCTAGTATCAATCCAATTAATAAAGCATTCTCCTTATGATAAAGGAAATAATAGCATTCAGCATCATCAGACAGCATTACTCAGATAAAATTCATAGATAGAGAACACATAATGCAAATATTTGGCAAAATTTTGGGCGCGTTTTTTGGCTTTTTATTTGGAGGGCCGCTCGGTTTAGTTTTTGGTCTGTTTTTAGGACACCAATTCGATAAAGCTCGCCGATTGAACCAATCAGGCTTCAATAGCTCTGGTTTTGGTCGAGGTCCAAGCCAAGCAGAAAGACAGAACGAGTTTTTTAAATCCGCTTTTGCGGTTATGGGGCACGTTGCTAAAGCGAAAGGACAGGTAACGCCAGAAGAGATTCAACTCGCTTCCACCATGATGGAACGCATGAACCTGCATGGCGAACAACGCAAAGCGGCGCAAGATGCATTCCGTGACGGCAAAGAGAGCGACTTCCCTCTGAGCGAAGTACTTGAGCGAGTGAAAATCTCATCGGGTGGTCGTTTTGATCTTCTTCAGTTCTTCTTGGAGCTTCAAGTATCAGCTGCATTCGCTGATGGAAGCCTGCACCCGAGTGAGCGCCAAGTTCTGCATAAAATAGCGCAAGGCCTAGGGTTTTCGGCAGAGCAACTAGAGCGCCGCTTGCAGATGCAGGAAGCAGCGTTCCGTTTCCAACAGCAAGGTGGAAGCTTTGGTGGCCATCAAGGCCATGGGCAATCATCAGGTTGGCAACAGGCTTCACAACAGAACCAGCTAGGCGACGCATATAAGGTTCTTGGTGTGAGTGAAAGTGCTGACGGTAAAGAGGTGAAGAAAGCCTACCGCAAACTGATGAATGAGCACCACCCAGATAAACTGATGGCGAAAGGTTTACCGCCAGAGATGATGAATGTTGCGAAAGAGAAATCGCAAGAAATTCAAAATGCTTATGACTTGATAAAAAAAGTTAAAGGTTTTAAGTAACAGAACATAAGCCGAGCCATGACATTAAATGACTCGGTTTTTTATTAAAGGGAATTATATGACGGTAACGTATCAGGATGTTCTAGAGTTTTGGTTCGATGAATTGACGCCAAAAGACTGGTTTACTGGCGGCGAAGAAATTGATGCTTTGATTGAGGCTCGCTTTTCTGACTTACACCGATCAGCAGCTCAAGGTGAGCTATTTGAATGGCGACAAAACGCACAAGGACGATTGGCAGAGATTATCGTGCTTGATCAGTTTTCTCGCAATATTGGTAGAAACAGTCCGGCAGCTTTTTCGGTTGATCCGATGGCGTTGGCTCTAGCACAAGAGGCGGTAGCGGGTGGTTTTGATCACCAACTTAACGAGCAACAAAAAAGCTTCCTGTATATGCCTTATATGCATAGTGAGTCTTTGTTAGTCCATGAACAAGCCGTGGAGCTCTTTTCTCAAACGGGATTAGAACATAATTTGGATTTTGAGTTTAAGCACAAGGTTATCATTGAGCGTTTTGGTCGTTACCCTCATCGTAATGAAGTGCTAGGGCGAACTTCGACTCCTGAAGAGGTTGAGTTCTTGCAGCAACCGGGTTCAAGCTTTTAATTGTAGAAATACGGTTCAATAGATAAAAAAGAGGCAAGTGGTTAATAAAAACCTCTCGCCTCTTTTTTGTTTAGCTTAATTCATGAGCTTTAACGTTAAAACTAGTTTGCTTGGTTAAGCGACCAATCATAGTCATAACTGATTTTTTCAGTGTTCGTCACCGGCTTTGTTCGATACTGGTCTAAGTGTTGAATGAGTTGTTTTTCTGTACCAAAATCCACAGAAAACCAATCGTAAATCGATGATAGTTGAAGTTTGTTGTTTTCAATTAACACGCCCTTATCACTATTTACAAAACCACTAGCAGCTTGTTCTAACAAGGCTTCAGTGTTGTCAGAGGTAAAAGCTTCAGACTGCAAGTTAGGGCAACCTAGGCTGGCACAGTTCACTGCATAATGCGTACGAGGGTCTTGCCAAATCGGTCTGAGGATTCGGTGTTCAATGTCATTGAGTGTCAGTGATTTCCCGTTAACGACTACTACATCATCTCCCCACGGCCCGAAACTAAATAGTCCGCCAAGTTTAGTGATGGATTTGATCGGGTAGGCATCAAGAATCAAATCGACAGTCACGGCGTTATATAGATTAACCCAGTAGGCATACTGCTCCGCTTTTGAATAGTTGAGCGGATTCACCTGTTCGAGTTGCTTGATGTATTGCTTAAGTTTTGTCTTATCTGCAGTGCTCACAGCTTGATAGCGAACTAGGGTGTTTTGCCCCTGTTTAACCAAGTAGCTATCGAGGAGTTGCTGCCAGTCTTGATGAGATACCTGTTCTTGGTTGGTTTCATTGCTTTGGTTCCAGTATGGCCAAAGATCAGATTTAGGCGCAGACCAAGCTAAGGTTGAGAAAAGTAGGCTGACAATAAAAAGTAGTTGTTTCATGGCATTCTCCTGATGACTGACTACTAAGACCTTGTGGCTTACCATTTTCTTTCATAGCTCTTCAGTTAAATAGCGGAACTGATCTAAATAAAGGGCTGAGCTTAATAAGCACATTAAGTTAATGTGCTCAGCCAAATAAAAAAGGTTGGCGCTAGGCCAACCTTTTATGTGTACACAAAATAGTGCGATTCTATTTCAAGACTTCTTATTTCAGGAAGCTAGGAATCTGAGCTTCAAACTCTGAAATCTTATCGGCGTGTTGAAGTGTAAGGCCGATATTATCTAAACCATTCAGTAAGCAGTGACGACGGAACTCATCAATTTCAAACGAGTACTCTTTGCCGTTCGCGCTGACTTTCATTGCTTCTAGATCAACCGTAATTTCTGCACCTTCATTCGCTTCAACGAATTGGAATAGCTCATCCACTTCTTGCTCAGTCAATCGAACTGGCACCATTTGGTTGTTGATCGAGTTACCGTAGAAAATGTCGGCAAAGCTTGGTGCGATCATTACTTGGATACCATAATCGGCAAGCGCCCAAGGTGCGTGTTCACGAGATGAGCCACAACCGAAGTTTTCACGAGCTAGAAGAATTGAAGCGCCTTGGTAGCGAGCTTCGTTCATTACAAACTCAGGGTTTGGTTGTTGGCCTGCGTCATCTAGGAAGCGCCAATCGTGGAACAAGTGTTTACCAAAACCGATGCGGTTTACTTTCTGTAGAAACTGCTTTGGAATGATCGCATCAGTATCGATGTTGGCCGTATCTAGAGGAACGACTAATCCGGTGTGTTGTTGAAAACCTGACATGTTAAATCCTCTAATTAAAGTTCACGAATATCGACAAAGTGACCAGCGATTGCCGCTGCGGCTGCCATTGCTGGGCTAACTAGGTGCGTACGACCATCACGGCCTTGGCGACCTTCAAAGTTACGGTTTGATGTAGAAGCACAGCGCTCTTGTGGACCTAGACGGTCGTTGTTCATAGCAAGACACATAGAACAGCCTGGTAAACGCCATTCAAAGCCTGCTTCGATGAAGATCTTATCTAGGCCTTCAGCTTCAGCTTGTGCTTTAACTTGCTCTGAACCCGGAACGATAAGCGCTTGAACATGTTTCGCTACTTGACGGCCTTTCGCTACCGCTGCTGCTGCACGCATGTCTTCGATACGCGAGTTAGTACAAGAACCCACGAACACTTTATCTACGTTGTAATCAGATAGAGATTTACCGGCTTCAAGGCCCATGTAAGCCAGAGCTTTTTCTGCAGATGCTTTTTCAACAGGGTCAGCGAAGCTTTCTGGTGCAGGGATTGGTGTGTCTACCGAGATAACCTGACCTGGGTTAGTACCCCAAGTAACTTGTGGTTTAATGTCTGCGGCTTCTAATGTAACAACTGCATCGAATTCAGCGTCAGCATCGGTTTTCAATGTGTCCCAGTATTCGATTGCCGCTTCTAAGTCTTGGCCTTGTGGAGAGAACTTACGACCTTTGATGTACTCGTATGTCGTTGCATCAGGGGCAATTAGACCTGCTTTAGCGCCAAGCTCGATAGCCATGTTACATACCGTCATACGACCTTCCATCGTAAGGTCTGTAATTGCCTCACCACAGAATTCCACAACGTAGCCAGTACCGCCTGCAGCTGTAGTTTTACCGATGATCGCTAACACGATATCTTTTGCAGTGATGCCTGGAGCAACCTTGCCTTTTACTTCGATCTTCATCGTTTTAGCACGAGCTTGTTTTAGTGTTTGCGTAGCTAGAACGTGCTCAACTTCTGAAGTACCGATACCGAATGCTAGTGAGCCAAATGCACCGTGTGTAGCCGTGTGTGAGTCACCACATACGATGGTCATTCCCGGTAGCGTAATACCTAGCTCAGGGCCCATTACGTGCACAATACCTTGGTATTTGTGGTTTAGGTCGTAAAGCGTGACACCAAACTCTTCACAGTTTTTCGATAGCGTTTCCATTTGGATACGAGCCATCTCGCCAGAAGCGTTGATGTCTTTAGTTTGTGTCGATACGTTATGGTCCATAGTCGCAAAAGTTTTGCCTACTTGGCGAACGTTACGGCCTTTTTCACGCAGACCGTCAAAGGCTTGTGGCGACGTTACTTCGTGGACTAAGTGACGATCGATATAAAGAATTGGCGTTTCGCCCTTCGCTGCAACCGCAACGTGAGCGTCATAAACTTTTTCGTATAAGGTTTTTGCTTGCTGGTTTGTCGACATAGCTTTTCTTCCTTGGGAGCATCAGTCCCAGTGTTTGTTTCGAGCCAAGTCATGCGGTTTACGCTGACTTGGCTTGATATTATTCTTATGTACTTGCTTCTAATCGGAGCATTTAGCTTATGAAGCTAAGATGTACTCAGCGATCTTGTCACCCATTTCAGAGGTAGTCAGTGCTTGGTTCTTACCTGCAAGGTCTGCCGTTAGCTCGCCTGCAGAAAGTGCTTTAGATACCGCTGATTCGATGTCTTGTGCTGCCGCTTCTTCGCCTAGGCTGTAACGAAGCATTAGCGCTGCAGAAAGAATTTGCGCGACTGGGTTCGCAATGTTCTTACCTGCGATATCTGGTGCGCTACCACCTGCTGGTTCGTATAGGCCGAAGTTGCTTTCATTTAAGCTTGCAGAAGGAAGCATACCCATAGAGCCTGTGATCATTGCACACTCATCAGAGATGATGTCACCAAAGATGTTTGAACATAGCATGACGTCAAACTGAGATGGGTCTTTGATTAGCTGCATGGTCGCGTTGTCGATGTACATGTGGTTTAGCGTGACATCTGGGTAATCTTTTGCGATTTCTTCAACCACTTCACGCCATAAGATAGAGCTCTGCAGAACGTTCGCTTTGTCGATTGAGTAAACGTTTTTGTTACGTAAACGTGCCGATTCAAACGCAATCTTTGCAATACGTTCGATTTCGTAGCGGTGGTAAACCTCAGTATCAAAGGCTTTCTCTGTTGTGCCTTCGCCTTCACGACCTTTAGGTTGGCCGAAGTAGATGCCGCCTGTTAGTTCACGAACGACAACGATATCGAAGCCGTTACCTGAGATGTCAGCACGCAAAGGAGAGAAAGACTCTAGACCTTTGTGGATTTGTGCAGGACGTAGGTTACAGAACAATTGGAAGTGTTTACGTAGAGGAAGTAGGGCACCACGCTCTGGTTGATCGTTTGGTGGAAGGTGTTCCCACTTAGGGCCGCCAACCGAGCCAAATAGTACTGCGTCAGATTCTTCACAGCCTGTTACTGTCGCTTCTGGAAGTGGACAGCCGTGGTTATCAATTGCGATACCACCAACATCATACTCTTCACGAGAGAAGCTAATCGCGTGCTTCTTTTCAATCGCGTCTAGCACTTTGTGTGCTTGCTGCATTACTTCTGGGCCAATGCCATCACCAGGTAGTACGGCAATCTTGTATGATTTATCAGTCATGTTAATCCTTTAATTTTTGTTACTGAGCTCTTTCGCTCGTTTTAAATTTTGTCCCTAAAGCCAACAACATCGGCTCTAGGGCTCTGTTATTGGGTGTTTAAACTGTTGCGATTCTTTGCTGTTTCATTTCAGCAATGGTGTCTGCGCGTTGAATGCTATTAATAACGTGCAGTAGCGCCTGACCAGAGGCCTCAACGATATCGGTTGAAACGCCCGTACCGTGGTACTTACGGCCTTTATAGTTCGCAATAATATCAGCTTGGCCTAGGCCATCTTCGCCTTCACCTTTCGCGGTAAGGTCGAATTTATCCAATGCAATTTCGTAACCCGTTAAGCGGTAGATACACTGGTATAAAGCATCAACCGGGCCGTTACCGACAGCCGCTTCGCATTTCTCTTCATCACCACATTGCAGCTTGATGCTGGTGGTAGACATAACACTACCAGATTGTACGCTTAGGTAGTTAAGTTTATAGAAGTCATCTTCGTCACGTAGATTTGCGAAGTGCATTAGTGCTTCTAGGTCGTAATCGAATACTTGGCCTTTACGGTCAGCCAGTTTCAAAAAGTCTTCGTACAATGAATCTAGGTTGTACTCATTGTCTTTATAGCCCATTGCGTCCATGTGGCTCTTAACGGCTGCACGACCACTGCGGCTGGTTAGGTTCAATGCTTTGTTTTTCAAGCCAATAGACTCAGGCGTCATGATCTCGTAAGTGTTCTTGTTCTTAAGCATGCCGTCTTGGTGGATACCTGAAGAGTGGCTGAATGCGTTAGCACCAACGATTGCTTTGTTGTCTTGAATTGGCATGTGGCAAAGCTGGCTAACCAACTTACTGGTACGGTGAATTTCTTTATGATCCAAGCCAGTATGAACACCCAAAAGCTCTTGGCGAGTTTTGATGATCATTGCGATTTCTTCTAAAGAACAGTTACCCGCACGTTCGCCAATACCATTGATTGTGCCTTCAATTTGACGAGCGCCCGCTTGCACTGCAGCAATTGAGTTTGCAACCGACATACCTAAGTCATCGTGACAGTGAACAGAGATGATAGCTTGGTCGATGTTTGGAACGCGATCGAATAGCGTTTTGATAATGCCACCAAACTCATTCGGTACTGTGTAGCCTACCGTGTCTGGAATGTTGATGGTTTTCGCGCCTGCGTTAATCGCGGCTTCAACCATGCGACATAGGTTGTCGATAGGGGTACGACCGGCATCTTCACAAGAAAATTCAACATCATCGGTGTAGTTACGAGCGTGTTTGACGGCTTTTACTGCCATCTCTACTACGTCATCGTAGCTACGGCGCAATTTATCTTGCACGTGAACCGTTGATGTAGAAATGAAGGTATGAATACGGAACTGGTCAGCAACTTTAAGCGCTTCTGCTGCGGCATCGATATCTTTCGCTACGGCACGAGAAAGTGCACAAATACGGCTATCTTTGATGTGCTTAGCGATGGTTTGTACTGATTCGAAATCGCCTGGCGATGACACAGGGAAACCCGCTTCAATAACATCTACACCCAGTCGTTCAAGTGCATAAGCGATCTGTAATTTCTCTTTTACCGTAAGGCTTGCTGCCAACGCTTGCTCGCCATCACGTAAGGTCGTGTCAAAAATTATCACTTGATCGTTCATGGGTGCTTCCTTATATCGATAATGAATCGATTGCTATCCAAATTATTATTAAGAATGATGTTCTTTTAAAAGTGCCAATTACAAAAAAACCCGCTCAGCGCGGGTTTTAATATTTGTGTAGTTCTTGACCCACAACTTACCCGCGCGATTGGTTCACGATAAGGAGAAGTTTCAGCAGTCGAGAAGAAGAAAAAATCATTACACAAATATCCGTAAATAAACTGTTAACACCATATTTACCGTAATTTATTCTGAGCGTCAAACAAGAAAATCCAATATCAGCGTACATTGGCAGTGTTTTGGTTTGGTTTGTGCTGTTTTTTATCTCCTCGTTGGCTAAATCGACTGATTGGTGGTTTTGTATTGGCGGGTTAGTTTATCGTTTGGCTGATGTGTAGGTTAAAACTTTGTAGTAAATCTTTTTGATGGAACGATTCACCAAAAAAATTATAAGTGTGACCCAATTAATTAATCACTTGATTAAATAGTGAGTAATTAATCTTCTACTGTTACGTCTGTTTATCTCTATAATTAATCGGATGATTAATTATAGAGATGGATTTTTGCCATGACGGCACGAAAAGCGGGGCGGCCTCAGCAGAACTTAGATGTTCGACAGTTATTGATTGAGCATGCTCGCGATCTGTTTGTTGTTCAGCCATACGACAAGGTCTCGACACGCCTGATCGCTGAGCGTGCGGGTGTGAACATTGCGATGATCCGTTATTACTTTGGCAGTAAGGCTGGGTTATTTGAGGCGATGCTACGTGAAACCCTACGACCGATGCAGCTACAAATGCAGAAGTTAGTTGAAGAGAGCAGTCATGAAAACTTTCTCGATTTAATGCGGACTTACTACAAAGAGATGGTCAAGGTGCCCAAGTTTCCTCGCTTGATTGCCCAAGTGATGAATATGCCTCCCTCGGAAGTGCAAAGAGAGTTGCTCGAAAAGGTTTTCCTCGATGTGGCGAAGCCAGCCCAAGATGTCATTTTTGAAAAGTTGGTGGCACAAGGTGTCTTGAGAAAAGAGATGGATCCCAAGCTCTGTCGCGTGTCGTATATAAGCTTGATGGTATTTCCATTCATTGCACCGCCCCCTCTATTAGCAATCCATGGTATTGAGATTAATGAAGAATTTCTTAACCGTTTAATCGAACACAACATTCAATTGATGACAGAAGGCTTTATAAACACGCCTAGCCCTTCTTCCGTGCAGGACCAAAGATAATGAAAATAAATAAAAAACTACTCTTCTTTCCGGCACTTGCGGTTGGTGTCATTGGCCTTGTGGTTGCGATTAATTTGAAGCCGGATCTTCCAACCAAGCCTGCGGGTGATAGAGCTCGCTTAGTTGACACAGTAAGCCTAGAGCAACAACTGATAGCACCGTTAGCGGTTGGTTTTGGCAAAGTGGTGCCGAAAGTCGAATGGAAAGCGATTGCAGAGGTGACAGGCCAAATAGTGTATCGACATCCAGATCTTGAAAAAGGCCTGGTGATCCCCGCGGGAACGGTCGTGCTCAAGGTTGATCCATTGGATTATGAATTAAAACTGATACAAGCAGAGGCGGATCTAAAATCAAGCCAAACCTCATTAGCGAAATTGAATCAAGAAGAAGATAACCTCAATCAGACTCTTAAGATCGAAAAGAATCGTTTGGTGATCAGCAATAAAGAGCTACAGCGTAAACAAGATCTGCGTAAGAAAGGTCTCACTTCTCAGTCTGATGTCGACCTGCAACAACAAAGTGCATTGTCTCAGCAGAAATTGGTATTAGATATTGCGAACCAAATTGCGTTAATGCCAGATGAAAAGCGTGTCGCGGAGGCGGTGATTAAGGTCAACGTGTCTAAGGTAAAAGAGGCGCAGCGCTCTCTCGATAAGACCACTATCACTTTGCCAAGGGCAATGCGAATTGCTCAGGTTGATATCGAACAAAATCAAGTGGTTAATCTTCAACAAGAGATGTTTATTGCTCACGGAATTAATGTCATGGAAGTGGAGGCGCAACTTTCTATTCACGATATGCAAACTTTAGCCTCCAGTTTCAACCAGTTCCCTCGCGATGCTGCAGGGATCCCTAATCCTTATGAAGCGCCAATCAAAGCGACGATTCAACTTAACAGCGGCAACCTGAAGCTGAGTTGGCCTGCGAAGGTGGCAAGAATCAGTGAGACGGTTGATGAAAACCAAGCGACAGCCGGAATTATTCTTGAGATCGCTCAAGACTATTCACAACTGCAGCCAAGCAATGCGACCCCTTTGGTCAACGGTATGTTTGTAAAAGCTGAGATTGAAGGTGTCGCGAATCTAAGTTGGGTGGTTCCAGAGCGAGCACTGCACGGTGATAAGGTTTACCTGATGGATGACAATCAGCGCTTGCAAGTGGTGAGTGTTGAAGTGCTTTATCGCAGAGATAACCAAGTGGTTGTGAGTGGCGAGCTACAAACGGGAGATAAATTGGTTCTTAATGACGTCCTGCCAGCTATCGAAGGCATGTTACTGAAAGAGTCGAACTCTACAGAGGTTAAGCTTGAATCTGATACTCAGGAGAGTGCGTCATGATCAAGTTCTTTTCTAGGCACCCAACAGCTGCAAACTTGTTGATGCTTGGGTTATTGATCATGGGTATCAGCTCATTATCAACCATCAAGCGTGAAACCTTCCCCGCTTATGATCCGCCTTACATTATGGCTGCCATCGTGTATCCCGGAGCATCACCACAAGAAGTGGAAGAAAGCTTGTGTGTACGAATGGAAGATGCAGTAGACGGCTTAGCTAACATTGAAGAGACTCAGTGTGAAGCGATCGAAGGTAGCGCACGTCTAATCCTGAAGTTGAATGAGAAAGCGGATATCGGCCGAATGCTGGTGGATGTACAAACTCAAATCAACTCGATCAATGATTTCCCGACTGAGATTGAATCGCCTGTTGTTCAAGAATTGGATTGGAATGAACCGGTTGTTGATATCGCCATCACAGCAGAAACGTCGTGGCCAGAGCTTAAGGCCTACGCTGAAGACCTCAAACGTATCATGAAGCTTGATTATGATGTTTCACTGGTCGATGTTAGCGGTTTCTCTGATCATCAATACCGTGTTGAACTGGATACCCAAGCCATTCGTCAGCTGGGTTTGAGCGTCGGTGATATTGCGGATCAGATTGGCCGTCAAAATGTAAAACTGCCGAGCGGTAACGTTGAAACACCAGACAAGAACTTTCTGATTCGTTTCGACGAGAGACGTATTACACCGGTTGAACTGGAAAGTATCGTGGTTGGTTCTGCGCCTAATGGATCAGTGATCCGTCTGAGGGACATTGCAAAAATAACCGACCGCTTTGAGCTTGATGAACAGAAGGTGTTGTTTGATGGCAAGCCATCGGCTCTGTTGAAAATCAGTAAAAACAAAGAAGATGATGCGCTACGAATCAAAGAGAACGTGACGCGTTTCGTTGAAGATCAGAGCGCGATTGCCCCTGATGGCGTGACGCTACAAATGACCAACGATCTCTCCTCTGTGCTGTGGGATCGCCTTACCATGATGGTTCGCAATGGCTGGCAAGGTATTGTGTTGGTATTTGCCACCATGTGGCTGTTCTTCAGCTTACGCTATTCATTCTGGGTTGCAGCTGGCTTACCTGTTGCCTTCCTTGGTGGCTTGTTCTTAATGGCCAACCTGGGTTTGTCGATCAACATTATGTCGTTGGTCGGACTATTGATGGCAATCGGTATTATGATGGATGACGCCATTGTGATCGCCGAATCGATAGCGTCCCATTTAGATAGGGGGCAAAACGTTGATGATGCGGTGTACAACGGCGTTAAGAAAGTGCTGCCCGGAGTCTTATCTTCTTTTTTAACTACGGTGTGTATTTTCGGTAGCTTGCTGTTTCTTGATGGTGAGATGGGCGCGGTGCTTAAGGCCGTTCCTCAAGTCTTGATTTTGGTGCTGTCGTTGAGCTTGATTGAAGCCTTCTTGATCCTACCTAATCACCTATCTCATTCATTACACAAAGAAAAGAATGACAAGCCAGCGCTGCGTTTTAAGGTTGTGTTACTTGAGAAGTTCGAGAACTTTCGTAATACCACTTTGATGAACATGGTTGAGAAAGTCGTGACGTTCCGTTATGCCTTTATGGGCGGAGTGATTACGTTGTTGTTGCTTTCGGTCGCCTTGATTGCTGGTGGCGTTGTTAAGTTTCAACCTTTCCCTGAGCTGGATGGTGATATTGCCGAAGCGCGTATTATTCTTCCGCCGGGCGCATCACTGTCTCAAACCGAGAAAGTGGTCGACAAAATTGTCGCGTCGGCTGAGCGCTTGAACAAGCAATGGAGCGAAGAGGTTGAAGAAGGCAATACACTGGTCGAACACATAACTAGCCAATTCAATGCCAACGCCGATGCCAATGAATCTGGCCCGCACTTAGCCACAGTGCGCTTAGATTTACGCGGAGCAGAGAGCCGTAACACAGTTATCGATGACTTCATTGATGCGTGGCGTGAAGATATTGGCGACTTAGCGGATCCTATTTCATTAGTGTTCAAGCAACCTACCATGGGGCCAGGCGGTCGTGCTATTGAAATCCGTGCTAAACATGATGACCTGAGCGCGTTGAAATCTGCTTCTTTGGATATTCAGGAGTACCTTAATCAATTTGATGGCGTGCATGGTGTGCTTGATGACATGCGCATGGGTAAAGAAGAGATTTTAGTCAAGCTGCGCCCTGGAGCCGAAACCTACAATGTGAATGGGCAGATGATTGCATCTCAGTTACGAGCGGCTTTCTTTGGGCAAACGGCGGATGAGATTCAAATCGGCGTTGAAAATATCTCGATTGAAGTGCGTCTAGATAAGGAGCAAGCGGGCGACATACAGCAGCTGGCTAACTTCCCAATCATTACCGCAGATGGCAGTCAGATCCCGCTAGCAACGTTGGCGACATTAGATTTCCAGCGTAACTACGTGCGAATTCAGCGTATTGATGGGCTGAGAACCATCAGTATCTTTGGTGATATTGATAATAAGAAAGCGAGTTCATCCGCGATTTTGGCTCAGTTCCAAAAAGATGAAGCCGCCAAACTTATTCAGAAGTACCCGGGTTTACGCTTTGATTTCGAAGGGGAGGCCAAGGATGCAGCCAAGACGGGCGCTTCGATGGGCAAAGGGTTCTTGCTCGGCTTATTCGGCGTGTTTGCGATTCTTAGCTATCAGTTCAGAAGCTACTTAGAACCTGTGGTCGTGATGTTAGCGATTCCACTCGCCTTTATTGGAGTGGTCGTTGGTCACTGGATACTTGGCCATTCTTTGAGTATGCCAAGTATGATGGGCTTTGTGTCGCTTGCCGGTATTGTGGTTAATGATTCCATCTTGTTGGTGCAGTACATTCGTCACCATGTCGATGAGGGAGATAGTGTGCATGACTCGGTGGTGAAAGCCAGTCGTGAGCGTTTCCGAGCGGTATTCTTGACCTCAATGACGACAGCGGCAGGTTTGCTACCGCTGTTGACGGAAACCAGCTTACAGGCTCAGGTTATCCAGCCATTGGTTATTTCGATCGTGTTTGGCATATTTGCCTCGACCTTACTGGTGCTGTTTATGATCCCAGCGGCCTACGCGATATTGGCGGATTTCGGTTTGGTGAAAAAGCATGAGCCATTAGCGCTATAGCCTTTAACACTGAATTATTTGCTAGCTCTATTATCATTAGCGAACGCTATAACCATTAACACGATAGAAGTAGTGTTTGCTTGCTTATATAAAGAAGTAAACACATAGATGAATAAAGCGGCCTTGGGCCGCTTTATTTTTATCGGTCGCTTCAATTGCTATCCTGACTTGGTCCATTGACCTGCCTATCAAGCATGGGAAATTTCATTTTAGTTCATTCAAAACGTCACTTAACTGTCATTTGTTGAGCATAACTTGAGCCTTAACTGAATAAGGATTGTTAAGGAGATCGTATGCGTACTATCGAACCTATTGTCCGCTGGGATGTGGCATTTTCTGTTTTCTGTTTAAACAACCGCTATGGCGGGCAACATGCAACGCTCAGTAAAGCCGTGTCTCATACTGGAGATGGACACCTTTATGTTTTGATTGCCTTGATTGCACTGCTGGCCGATAGCAACACCGGTCGAGACTTTCTATTGGTGGGCTTAACCGCCTTCGCAATCGAGTTACCTATTTACTGGTTTGCCAAAAACACCCTCAAGCGACGCAGACCAGCTGAATTCTCTTCACTGCTTCACTCTCATATTGTGCCATCCGATAAATACAGCCTGCCTTCAGGGCATTCCGCTGCTGCTTTTGTTATGGCGACCTTAATTGGACATTTCTATCCGAGCTTGTACCTCTTTAGCTTGGTGTGGGCAACTGCGATTGCAGGCTCTCGAATCCTGCTCGGAGTGCACTTTTTAACGGATGTATTGATTGGCGCAGCCTTGGGCATCGCTTGTACTAGCCTCGCTATCAGCTTCATTCTGTAATTATTTTGTTGGCAACCACTGCCGAGTTTAAGTGGCAAACTTAAAGGAACATGCATGAAAATTTTATATGGCGTACAAGGCACAGGGAATGGGCACATCGCTCGAGCGAGAGCAATGGCCGTCGCTTTTCGTCAGCAAAATATTGATGTCGACTTTCTGTTCTCAGGGCGAGACGAGAGCAAATACTTCTCGATGGAAGCGTTTGGCAACTATCAGACTCGCAGCGGCTTAACTTTTTACAGCGAGCAGGGGCAGGTTAAATACGGCAAAACATTCATGAAGAACAACATCTGGCGATTTCTCCGTGAGATTAACCAGATCGATCTTACGCCTTATGACTTAGTGATTAATGATTTTGAGCCTGTGACGGCATGGGCGGCTAAGAGACAAGGTGTGCCATGCATTGGGATAAGCCATCAGAATGCATTTCGTTATGATGTACCCAAAGAAGGAGGGAACTGGATTGAACATTCAGTGATTCAACATTTCGCCCCAACCGAGCACTCTATTGGCTTACACTGGTATCACTTTGAACAGCCGATACTTCCACCTATTGTTCATACGCCTATCGCTCCCACGCTAGTTGGTGAGCAACAAACCAAAACAGCACAAGACTTTACGTTGGTCTATTTGCCATTTGAGGATCTTGAGTCGATCTCAGAGCTGCTGATGAAGTTTATTTCTCACAACTTTGTCTGTTACCACCCGGATGTGATTGAGCATAGCCGAGTTGAAAATATTGAGTTCAAACCACTCAGTCATGCGGGCTTTCAATTCGACCTCAATCAGTGCTCTGGTGTAGTCGCAAATGGCGGCTTTGAATTGCCATCTGAAGCCCTCACTTTGGGGAAGAAATTGCTTCTCAAACCACTCGAAGGGCAGTTCGAACAACAGAGCAATGTGGCGACGCTAGAGGCTCTTGGATTAGCTCAAACCATGACCTTTTTAGATGCGGCAATCTTGCGTGCTTGGCTCAGTGAAAAACAGGCCGAAGTGGTCACCTATCCAG
Organism: Vibrio sp. QJM3NY_35; assembly: GCF_057785915.1. NCBI lineage: Bacteria > Pseudomonadati > Pseudomonadota > Gammaproteobacteria > Vibrionales > Vibrionaceae > Vibrio > Vibrio sp. QJM3NY_35. Next base: position 447,023 of record NZ_CM173507.1, read on the forward strand.
ACGTGGCAAGTGCACTCGTTGAGTGGGTATTAGCAGGGAATTGGTCTAATCAAGATGATTTAAGAAAGCAACTTTGGGACAAGGTCGACTTTCCAAGTTATGCATCGCTCACCTAACTCATAAGTACTATTTCTGAATTGACTGGTTGAACAATTCACGAGTTCAATAAATTGTAACAAATGTAACCAAACGATAGAACAGCTAAATAAGTCGAAAGGAAACTCATAAGTGACGCGTTTTATGTTTTTTTATAACTATATAAACAATTGATTTTTATGTGTTATTTAATCATTAAGGTAAAATAAAATTATTCTTTATCAATCTTGTTGGTAGCTCGAGATGTAGTGGTTAATAGTAATGTCAATCCGAAAAACATCGGTCTGATAAATATAAGAATTAGTGGTTATCTATTCTCATACCATTACCAATTTAACGCTGTCGAACCGACAAGAGGCAACTTGAATGTTAGATAAAAAAGACGCAATGAGTGCTATTGCAAGCTACAGAATGGAAAGCACACTTCGTGGAGTCGACTTAAATCTTTTAACTGTATTTGATGCAGTTATGCAAGAGCAAAACATTACACGTGCAGCTCACAATCTGGGTATGTCTCAGCCTGCTGTAAGTAACGCTGTTGCTCGTCTAAAAGTGATGTTTAACGACGAACTATTCATGCGTCAAGGTCGTGGTATTCAACCGACTCAACGTGCTCGTCAGTTGTTTGGTCCAATCCGCCAAGCGCTACAATTAGTACGCAACGAACTACCAAGTTCTGTGTTCTCTCCAGAGTCGTCTTCTCGCCTGTTCAAACTAGCGATTTGCAGCCCTTGTGACATGCGTTTTGCTCCTAAGATTATGTCGACAATCAACGACCAAGCACCGAGCGTTAAACTGCACATGGATGCTGAATTCGATCGTCAACTTTCTGAGCGTATGCGCTACCAAGAAATCGACTTCGTTATTGATTACGCTCGTTTTGATGAGCAAGGCTTCTCAAGCACTGAAATCTTCCAAGACGAATTAGTTGTGGTTGCTTCTGCTTCTCACCCACGTATCAACGGTGAAGTTTCTGCGGCAGAGCTGCTTAATGAAAAGCACGCGAAACTGTCTCGCATCCACGGTCAACGTAGCTTCTCTGAGCAAGCTTACCGTGACCTAGATTGCACGCCTTTCTACGAAGGTACGAGCTTGAGCAACGTTCTTTACGTTGTAGGCCAATCTGAACTAGTAACAATTGCTCCTCGTTGGATGGTAGAACATGCAGCAAACAAAGAGCAGCTTCAGATTCTAGATTTCCCATTCGATAATGCGGCGATTTCTGGCTTCCTAAGCTGGCACGAATCAAGTGAAAAGGATAAAGGACACATTTGGTTACGAGATCAGTTAATGATGATCTGTGGCGAAGTAGTGGCACTTAACTAGACACTAATCCCTATGATTTATAAGCCCTAAGCTAGGAGTCTGGCTTGGGGCTTTTTTATGCGCGCTATTTTAGTAGGTAGAAAACTTAGCGTTAGACGTACTATTACTGATAACTTTGAGCTTCATCAGTTGCCTTTTCCATGATCAGAGGTACACTTGTGCGCTCAAAAAAGCTTACAGGTGTAAGCCAAAGGTAAAGAGATGGCCAATTTAGATTTTCATATCGTAAAAAGACTTCGTGACCAAATTGCCCAAGGCGGCAACCGTACAGCTTTGAAGCACAAAGTAGACAATGTATGGCAAGGCATTAGCTGGGAACAGTTTGGACAACAAATCGATACGCTTTCATTAGCACTGTTGGCTCAAGGACTGAGAGTTCAGGATAAGATCGGTATCTATTCGAACAATATGCCTCAATGGACCGTGGCAGATTTTGCATCGTTACAAGCACGCCTTGTGACTGTGCCGATTTATCCAACGAACACAGCAGCACAGTCTTCTTACATCATCCAAAATGCAGATGTGAAGATCTTATTCGTTGGTGAGCAAGTTCAATTCGATGCGGCGGTTAGCCTGTTTGAAGAGTGCGAACAGCTAGAAGTTGTTGTGGCTATGTCTGATGACATCGACCTACAAGGACACAGCTTTGCCGTCTCTTGGAATGACTTCATGACGCGTGGCGTTGAAGCACAACAAGCTGAACTTGACGTGCGTCTTGCTGATGCAAGCATGGACGACCTACTAACTCTTATCTATACCTCTGGTACTACAGGTCAGCCAAAAGGCGTAATGCTTGATTACACCAACATTGGCTACCAGTTAGAAGGCCACGATGAGCGCCTTAGCTTAAGCAAAGACGATGTCTCATTGTGTTTCCTACCGTTATCACACGTATTTGAGCGTGCTTGGACGTTCTATGTCCTTTATAAAGGCGCAACCAACTGCTATCTGCAAGACACGATGCAAGTACGTGATGCGCTAAGTGATGTGAAACCTACCGTAATGTGTGCGGTTCCACGCTTCTATGAGAAGATTTTCTCTGCGATTCACGAGAAGGTATCTAAAGCACCATTTATTCGTAAAGTGCTATTTACTTGGGCGGTGAACATGGGAGCAAAGCTTTCAGTTTGTCACCAAGAAGGTCGTACTCCATCGTTGATGCTGAAGAAGAGCCATGCGCTAGCTGATAAGCTGGTGCTATCTAAACTGCGTGCTCTACTCGGCGGTAACATCAACTTCATGCCATGTGGTGGCGCGAAGCTTGATGAGACGATTGGTCGCTTCTTCCATGCTATCGGCATCAACGTAAAACTTGGCTACGGTATGACAGAAACTACAGCAACAGTATCTTGTTGGGATGACCGCTGTTTTAACCCAGATTCGATTGGTATGTCGATGCCGGGCGCAGAAGTGAAAATTGGTGCGAAGGACGAGATTCTTGTTCGTGGTCCAATGGTGATGCGTGGCTACTACAAGATGCCAGAAGAGACGGCTAAGACATTCGATGAGCACGGTTTCTTGAAAACCGGTGATGCGGGTCATTTTGATGAAAATGGTAACCTGTTCATTACTGATCGTATCAAAGAGCTGATGAAAACCTCTGGTGGTAAGTATATTGCACCGCAAGTGGTTGAAGGCGCGATTGGTAAAGATCACTTTATCGAACAGATTGCTGTTATCGCTGATACGCGCAAATTCGTTTCTGCGCTGATTGTTCCTTGTTATGACTCGCTAGAAGAGTATGCCAAAGAGCTTAATATCAAGTATCACGATCGCGTTGAACTTGTTAAGCATCACCAAATCGTCGAGATGCTAGAAAAGCGTGTGAATGACCTACAGCAAGAACTGGCTAAGTTTGAGCAAGTGAAGAAATTCAAACTGCTACCAAAAGCATTTTCTATGGATGATGGTGAACTGACACCAACTCAGAAATTGCGTCGTAAAGTTATCAACGATAAGTATCAAGACGAAATCGAAGAAATGTACAACGAAAAGCCTAAAGATAAGTAGTTTTCTGCTTAGATAAATTTTCAGTTGTTTAAAAATCCCCCTACGAATGTGATTGCATTTTTAGGGGGATTTTTTGTATCTAATGACACAGCATAATGTGCGAAAGCGCACACCAGTAAGCTCGTGGTTTATCGATAAATAGCGATCTATTGAAATATTAAGTGCTTTTTTTTATCTGTCATCCAGTGTTTAAAACTAGTTGTTAAGGTTGGTTTGGGTTTTATTTGATGCTTTGAGCTAATAGTTGGTTTTTTGGCATAGTTGCCGAATAACAGGTGTTAGACCAGATGATAATAAAGCGTTAAAGTTGTTTCGTATTACTGTTTGTTGTTATCACGACAGACAGCCATAGCCGAAAAAGTGGAAGTATTTCGAATTAGGCTACGAATAAGCCCTAGACTATGAAAAACCAGCCCAACATGTTCACCAAATATGATTGGAAACTGGTGAGGAGAGCAATATGACAACAAAACCTGAAACAGCCATGTCATCCGGCGCTGAAATGTTATCCGGCGCTGAGATGGTGGTGCAGTCTCTAATTGAAGAGGGTGTAGAACAAATCTTTGGTTACCCAGGTGGTTCTGTACTTGATATCTATGATGCGCTGCATGCTAAAACTGCTGAAATTAAACATGTATTAGTACGACACGAACAAGCCGCTACCCACATGGCAGATGGCTATACTCGCTCTACCGGTAAACCGGGTGTAGTACTTGTGTGTTCTGGTCCAGGTGCGACCAATACCGTTACTGGTATTGCAACCGCCTACATGGACTCAATCCCAATGATTGTTATTTCTGGTAACGTACCAAATAACCTTATTGGTAATGACGCCTTCCAAGAGTGTGACATCGTGGGTGTATCACGCCCGATCGTTAAACACAGCTTCTTAGTTAAGAAAGCGGAAGATATTCCTGAAGTCGTTAAAAAAGCATTCTATATTTCAACGACAGGACGTCCCGGTCCTGTGGTTATTGATCTTCCGAAAGACATCTTAAACCCACAAATCAAGCTTCCTTATGAATACCCAGAAACGATCAAAATGCGTTCGTATAACCCAACGGTTACGGGTCATAAAGGTCAGATCAAAAAGGCACTAAAAGCCCTTCTTGAAGCGAAGAAGCCGGTACTTTATGTCGGTGGTGGTGCGGTTATTTCTGAGGCAGATAAGCCGCTGTTAAAATTAGCAGAGGCACTGAATTTACCTGTGGTAAGCACCCTAATGGGGCTTGGCGCTTTCCCTGGCACCCATAAGAACTCTTTGGGTATGTTGGGCATGCATGGTTTGTATGAAGCTAATATGGCGATGCACAATGCGGACTTGATCTTTGGTATTGGCGTACGTTTCGATGATCGAACGACCAATAACCTAGATAAGTACTGCCCTGATGCGAAGATCATGCACATTGATATCGACCCATCTTCGATCTCTAAGAACGTAAAAGTGGATCTGCCGATTGTAGGTTCTGCTGAAAAGGTTCTAGAGAGCATGGTGAACTTGCTCGTTGAGCAAGGCGGCACTAACGATGCAGAAGCGATTGAAAGCTGGTGGAGTGAAATCAAGCAGTGGCAAGAGCGTGATTGCCTAGCTTATGAGAAATCGTCTGAGCGCATTAAACCTCAACAAGTTATTGAAACACTGCATAAAGTAACCAATGGCGATGCCTATGTTGCTTCTGATGTAGGTCAACACCAAATGTTTGCTGCTTTGTACTACCCGTTTAACAAGCCACGTCGTTGGATTAACTCTGGTGGTCTAGGCACGATGGGCTTTGGTCTGCCAGCTGGTATGGGCGTTAAGTTTGCTAAGCCAGACGAAGAAGTGGTTGTGGTAACCGGTGACGGCAGTATTCAAATGAATATCCAAGAGCTGTCGACTGCGCTGCAATACAATATCCCGGTTAAGATTATTAACCTTAATAACCGTTTCCTCGGCATGGTAAAACAGTGGCAAGACATTGTTTATCAAGGCCGTTACTCTAACTCATATATGGACTCTGTTCCTGATTTTGCTGCTATCGCTGAGGCTTATGGCCACGTTGGTATGCGCATTTCATCTCCGGATGAACTGGAATCAGGTTTGGAAAAAGCACTAGCGATGAAAGACCGTTTGGTATTTGTCGATATTAGTGTGGATGACACCGAGCACGTATACCCAATGCAGATCAAAGGCGAGGGTATGGATAACATGTGGCTAAGCAAAACGGAGAGAACATAATATGAGACACATTATTTCACTACTAATGGAAAACCAACCTGGTGCGCTTTCTCGTGTGGTTGGCTTGTTTTCTCAGCGTGGCTACAACATCGAGTCTTTGAACGTATCTCCAACCGATGATCCGACGCTGTCTCGTTTGAACGTAACCACTAACTCGAGCGAAATGCAGCTTGAGCAGATCCAGAAACAGCTACATAAGCTAATCGACGTACTTAAAGTACAAGAAGTGTCTGAACTTGAGCACATTGAGCGTGAGCTGTTGATGGTTAAAGTACGTGCGAGCGGCTTTGCTCGTGCAGAAGTGAAGCGCACAGCAGATATCTTCCGTGGTCAGATCGTTGATGTCACGGCTTCTCAATATACGGTTCAAATGGCGGGTACGAGCGAGAAACTGGATGCCTTCATTCAGGCACTGTCTGAAGTGACGGAAGTGCTTGAAGTAGCTCGAAGTGGTGTTGTTGGCATCGCACGAGGCGAACGTGCGTTGAAAGCCTAGACGATAAGTCTTTAAAAAATAACTTTAAAGCCGCTTTTTTAAGCGGCTTTTATTTTGTTAATTTTTTAGAGTGCTATAATCCCGCGCTGCACTTCCATTCATCTGAGTTAGCAATGCGAAATAAAAAATCAATAATTACATTGCTGATTATCTCTATCATATTGTCTTCTGCAGTATGTCTGTATTATTTGCAGCGTTACAAAGAAGTAAAACAGCAGAGTTTTGACTACTCAGCTAAGCAAGCTGTTCATCAGTTGGTGTATGCCAAGCGAGATTATGATTTTCTCAAGACTCAGTTAGTCTCGGTAATGGAGCTACTTAGTCATAGCCAGAGCTTGGTTAACTTTGCTTCTTCTCCCTCAGACCAAACTAAACATCTACTTGAAGAGGTCTGGCAATCTGTTCTCGTGAACCAGAAGTGGTATACACAAATTCATCTGTTAGATGTCACTGGCAAAGAATTGGTGCGTGTTAACTATTCCTCTGATACCGGTAGGGTGACGTTACCCCAGCAACTGCAAGATAGGTCGGATTCTAACTACTTCCAATACGCTCAAAAACTAGAAGCCGAACAGATTGGCGGTTGGGGTATTGAGCTTGAAACGGAGCATGGTGAAGTCACCTTCCCTTATTCGCCGGTAATTCGTGTTTTTACCCCTGTAGAAACCCCTGACAAAAGAGTAGGCTATCTTGTTATCAATCTCGATGTATGGGGCCTATCGTCGCGTCTTAGTTTTTCACCAGATAACGATCTTAGAGCAGAAGTTCTCAATGAAGCGGGCTACTTCATCGCGAGTAACAACAGCGGTAAGTTGTTCGGAGACTCTATTCCTGAAAGAAAAGGCTACAACCTGAAAAATATCGCGCCGAAGACGTGGGATGCGATCTCCAATGATCAGGTGGGATACGTTTTTGAAGATGGTAATTTGTTTGCCTTTAACACGGTTATGCTCGCGAACAGTCAAAAGGTCCATTTACTGATTCAACTTAATCAAAAGCAACTGATGGATCGGGCTGAGCGTGATCTAGGTGATTTGGCCCATGAAGAGATCATTGTTCTGATTACGGTGCTGATATTAGCTTTCCCGTTTGCTTACCTGGTGACGCACTACCGACGCCGAAGCCTAGAGAGTAAATTGGCACGCGCCGCATTGAATGGTATGTCGGCAGTGATGATCTCTGATAAGCAGCACCGCACAATGATGATCAACAACGAATTTGAGAACATGACTGGGTACTGCAAAAAACAGGTGATCGGTCAGAATGCATTGCAACTGTTGCTTGAGAATACCGACCAAGTGCTCTCAAGTTCGGCTATTTGGAGTCATTTAGAGCAAGAAGAAGTATGGGAAGGGGAAGTTCAGTGTAAGAACAAGCTGCGTATTCCTTTTACTGCGATCATGCGAGTGCATGCGGTCAAAAACAATTCGGGTAAAGTCAGTTACTACATCACCTCGTTGGTTGATATTTCCGTAAGGAAGGAGCTAGAGGTGCGTTTGAGGATCTTAAGTGAACGTGACTCTTTGAGTAACCTCTGGAACCGACGAAAATTCGAAGAGCAGCTGGCTTATTATTCTCGCTTGGTTGAGCGTTACCCGAACGAAGCGACCACTTGCTTAGCCTTAGTCGACATCGATAACTTCAAGCGAATCAATGATGAACTTGGCCACGACGAAGGTGACCGTGTGATCGCTGGTGTTGCTAAGCTTCTGCAAGATAGCCTTCGTGGGACGGACTTTGTTGCACGTGTCGGAGGAGAAGAGTTTGCACTCTTGATGCCACACACCTCATTGCCGGAAGCAAAACGCGTATTGGATCGCTTACGAATCGAGATTGAACTAGCGGCCGGAACTAAGGTAACAGTGAGTGTTGGCTTTACGGATTTAACCAGTAACAGCACTCGCTCATACAAGTGTGCGGATGTTGCGCTTTACGAATCTAAATCGTCTGGCCGTAATACGGTCTCTATGTGTCCTAGCTATGATGATGTCGCTTAGGTTCGCTTCTATCTAGTCCTGCCTTCTATTTGCTTCACCTCTTCAAGTCGCGCCCCGACTCCTTTTTCCTTTCCCTCTTTTTATTAGGAATCTCACTTTTGAGCGACCTGTGTCACAAAATCTATACAGTTAGACTAAAGTCTAATGTTGGTGGAAATTTGAGCTAAAATGAACGGTAAGTAAACTACTTTGCTTCAGATTACATCGTGTAAAACGATGTAATAAATAGAGTGTTTACCAGATGTAAAAGGATGACACCGTTAACTTAATTCAGCTGGTTAGCTAGCCTTATTAATAACTTGAAAGGCAGCAGTAGAATTAGGTTAGCTGGAGCAAGAGTTTGGGGATCATACAGTCTGGTTAAAAGAGGCGTGGTATGTTTGTCGATTTTTTAGTGAGGTTAACCATAGGCACATTAGCCATTCTTGGCTTTCAGCTTAGTGCATTGTATTTTTTACCTATGGTTGTGCTGCTCAATACTCACCACAAGGAGTTTTTTGGGTGGTAGTTCAGTCGTGGTACTGGAGACAAAAAAACGGAGCCGTTGGGCTCCGTTTTTATTTGGTTAGAATCTATCTTGGCATCATGCCGCTTCGATAACTTCTTCAATTCGTTTCATTGAACCTAGTAAGTGTTGATCAAGTAGTTCTGTTGCTTGTTCTACATTCTTAGAGAGTACTAGTTTCATGATCATTTCATGCTCATCAATATTGAACAGATCATCAGATGCGCTTTCTGCAGACATAGCGAGGAAGCGGTAACGTTTCACTTGGTTAATTAGGTCATCAAAGAACTTAAACATGTTCTCTGAGTCTGCACCTTCAAGCAGTGCGACATGGAATTGCTGGTGGCGCTCTTCCCATTCAACACAGTCAAACTCTTCAGATACGTACTGTACTCGCGACAGTTTATGGTAAGACGTTAATACATCCAGTTCCCAGCTCTCATCACCCGCTGAAATCGCTTTTTTAAGCAGAACCGATGATACAACACGAAGGCTTTCGTATAGGTCATTCAGTTCTTTCTTTGATACAGGAGATACCCAACAGCCTTTTTGTGGCTCTAGCTTTACGTATTTGCTCCAAGATAACTGTACCAAGGCTTCGCGAATAGGTGATGCGCCGACGTTGTAGCGTGCTTTTAGATCTGCAACAACGAGCTTTTGGCCTGGGGTTAACTCACCATTAAGAATATCTTGGCGAATCATCTTTGATACTTTGTCAGTGAGCGTAGGACTAGACATTACAAACCTCATCTATATATGATTTCTAGTCTGCTAATCCGTCTCTTAGAAAGAGCCAATTGGAAGTTAACAGTACGTAGTTCTATTGTGATTGATAATACAGCGTACTGAAAAGTTAGGCAAGATTTTGTTTCATAAAAAAAGAGGGCCGAAGCCCTCTTTTATATTTTATGCGAATCGGTTCATTCTTATAGAACGTGAACAGATGCCGTGTTTGTAGTACCAGAAGCTACTAGAGCACCAGAAACCATAACTACGATATCACCTTTGTTACCTAGGCCAGATTGTAGAGCGATTTCTTTACCGTTGATGTAGAACGCGTCTGTGTTCTCGATAGAGTCAACAAGAACTGGCTTAACACCTTTAGTAAGAACTAGCTGTGCAGCTGTCTTTTCGTTAGTTGTTAGAGCTAGGATGTTTGCAGTTGGGAAGTACTTACGTACTGAACGTGCAGACTTACCGCCTTCAGTTGCAACAACGATTAGAGGAGCAGCTAGCTTCTCAGCTGTGTCTACAGCGCCTTTACATACTGCTTCAGTGATGCGTAGACGTGGGCTGTCTAGACGAGAACCTAGCTCAGCTTTAAGAGCTGAATCAGTACGGTTCGCGATTTGAGCCATGATAGTAACAGCTTCAACTGGGTACTTACCTTTAGCAGTTTCACCAGAAAGCATTACTGCATCAGTACCATCCATGATTGCGTTCGCAACGTCACCCGCTTCAGCACGAGTTGGACGTGGGTTGCTGATCATAGAGTCAAGCATTTGAGTTGCAGTGATAACCATCTTACGTGCACGGTTACACTTCTCGATCATCATCTTCTGAGCGAAGATTACTTCTTCAGCTGGGATTTCAACACCTAGGTCACCACGAGCAACCATGATGCCGTCAGAAGCTTCAAGGATTGAATCGAAGTTATCTACACCTTCTTGGTTTTCAATCTTAGAAATGATGTGGATGTTCTCGCCGCCGTTAGCGTTTAGAAGCTCACGGATTTCTTTAACGTCTTCTTCTTTACGGATGAAAGAAGCAGCAACGAAATCTACGCCTTGCTCACAACCAAACTTAAGGTCAGCTTTGTCTTTCTCAGAAAGAGCTGGAAGTTGAACAGAAACGCCAGGAAGGTTAACACCTTTGTTTTCGCCTAGAGCACCGTTGTTAAGAACTTTACACTTAACTTCAGTTTCTGTTGTTACGATAACTTCCATTTCGATTAGGCCGTCATCAACAAGGATAGTGTTACCCGCTGTTAGGTCTTTAGCGAAACCTAGGTAAGTTACTGCTACTACGTCTTTGTTACCAACAACTGTTGCGTCAGTTGTGAAAGTGAACTCTTGACCAGCTACTAGATCTACGTCGTTACCATCTTCAAGTTTGATAGTACGGATTTCTGGACCTTTAGTATCTAGAAGGATAGCAAGTTGCTCACCTTTGTTTTCCATTACTTTACGGAAGTTCGCGATACGAGTGCCGTGCTCTGCGAAATCACCGTGAGAGAAGTTAAGACGCATAACGTTCATGCCAGCATCTACTAGTTCAGTTAGCTTCTCTACAGATTCAGTTTTAGGGCCAATCGTACATACGATTTTGGTCTTTTTCATGGAAGGTACTCTCCGGTAAGTATTGTTACAATTTGAAATTTATTTAAGTTCTGAAGATTGGTTCGCTACATCAACATTTTGTGCCTGTTGTGTAAAAGCGCGGGACTTCCAATATGTCCTTCAGAGTTGTAAGTCTTTCATCAATTTTAGTCATTTTATGACTAAAAGATTTTGATTCAATATCGGTTTTATGTGACTTACCCCACTATATAGGGGGTGAGTTGCAAAAAAATAACAGTCAGTTTTGTAATTTTTTTTCTTTTCGGGTGCGGATTCTACCACCTAATGAGTTCAATATCACTGCTTAACAATTGTCTTAGGACAAGGTTTTATCGCTATTTATTAATTTTTTGGATCGAAATAAATGGACTAAATAGTTTCGTTGTAACTATAATATGTTTCACATCGAAACTTAATGGCCTTTTTTAAATGTCGAAACGAAACACCCAGCTCAGAAGACATGCAATTTCTAACCTAGTGAATGAAAAGGGGGAGGTTAGTGTTGATGAATTATCCGCTAAGTTCGAAACCTCAGAGGTCACTATTAGAAAGGACTTGGCGTCTTTAGAGAAAAACGGTCAGCTTTTACGCCGTTATGGTGGTGCGATTTCGTTACCGAAAGAGGTTGTCAACGAAGAACTGGGTCAAAAAGTTTCGACTCGAAAGGTTTCATTGGCAAAAGCCGCTGCAGATTTAATTCGCGACCATAACCGTATCGTGATCGATAGTGGCAGTACTACTGGTGCCCTAATTCAGCAGCTAAATGCTAAGCGTGGCTTGGTTGTGATGACCAACTCATTGCACGTCGCTAATGCGCTTAATGAGCTTGAAAGCGAGCCGACGTTATTAATGACTGGCGGCACTTGGGATACCCATTCGGACTCTTTCCAAGGCAAAGTCGCAGAGTCGGTGCTCCGCGCTTACGATTTTGACCAACTATTTATCGGGGCAGATGGTATCGACCTTGATAGAGGCACAACTACGTTTAACGAACTGGTTGGCCTGAGCAAAGTAATGGCTGAAGTGTCACGAGAAGTGATCGTGATGGTTGAGTCGGAAAAAGTGGGACGAAAGATCCCGAACTTAGAGCTGGCATGGGAACACATTGACATCTTAATTACCGATACAGACTTGGGCGAAGAATCTAAAGCAAGTATCGAATCACATGATGTTCGCGTGATCCTGACTGATCCAGCGTAAAAACAAATTAAAATATTATGCATTTACCTTCCTATAATTGATCTTAATAAAGATATGGCCTTTGCTTGCTGCCAATAGGAATAAAAAAATTGATGGAGTGAAACTATGTGTGGAATTGTTGGTGCAGTAGCACAGCGTGATGTAGCTGAAATTTTAGTAGAAGGCCTTCGTCGCCTAGAATACCGTGGCTACGATTCAGCAGGTGTCGCTGTAGTCGATACTGAATCTAACCTAACTCGTGTGCGCCGCCTTGGTAAAGTACAAGAGCTAGCAGACGCAGTCGATCAGCAACATGTGATTGGCGGTACTGGTATCGCTCATACACGTTGGGCGACGCACGGTGAACCATCTGAAGCGAATGCACACCCACATATGTCTGGTGATATTGCAGTTGTACACAACGGCATTATCGAAAATCACGAAGCACTGCGTGCTCTTCTTCAAGAGCGTGGTTATGTGTTTACTTCACAAACGGATACTGAAGTTATCGCTCACTTAGTTGAATGGGAACTTCGCACTTCTGATTCATTGGTTGAAGCGCTTCAAAAGACAGCGAAACAATTAGTCGGTGCATACGGCACGGTGGCGGTTGATCGTAAAGATCCTAGCCGTATTGTAGTTGCTCGTTCAGGTAGCCCAATCGTTATCGGTTTTGGTGTCGGTGAGAATTTCCTAGCCTCTGACCAACTTGCACTATTAAGCGTAACTCGTCGTTTCATGTACCTAGAAGAAGGTGATGTTGCTGAGGTTACTCGTCGTGATGTAACGGTATTTGATGTAGCGGGTGAGCGTGTTGAACGTGACATCGTTGAATCAAACGCAGAGCACGATGCTGGTGATAAAGGTCAATACCGTCACTTCATGCAGAAAGAGATCTTTGAACAGCCAACAGCGTTAATCAACACGATGGAAGGTCGCATCTCTGAAACGTCTGTTATCACTAATGCAATTGGTGTTAAGGCAGAAGAGATCCTAAGCAAGGTTGAACACGTGCAGATCATCGCATGTGGTACGTCTTACAACTCAGGTATGGCGGCTCGCTACTGGTTTGAATCTCTAGCTGGCGTGAGTTGTGACGTAGAGATCGCTTCTGAGTTCCGTTACCGTGACTTCGTTGTTCGCCCGAACAGCCTTTTAGTGACTCTGTCTCAGTCTGGTGAAACGGCTGATACGCTTGCTGCACTTCGTCTTGCAAAAGAGAAGGGTTACATGTCAGCAATGACCATCTGTAACGTAGCAGGTTCTTCGCTTGTTCGTGAGTCTGATTTTGCCTTTATGACTCGCGCAGGAACGGAGATCGGTGTTGCTTCTACTAAAGCCTTCACAACACAGCTAGCGGCTATGCTGATGATGGTAACGTCAATTGGTCGTCTACAAGGTCGTATCAATGAAGAGAAAGAAGCGGAAATCGTTCAAGCACTTCACCAACTGCCTGCTGATATCGAGAAAGCATTAGCGTTTGATAAAGAGATCGAAGCACTGGCACCTGATTTTGCTGATAAGCACCACACACTGTTCTTGGGTCGTGGTGAGTTCTACCCAATCGCGATGGAAGCATCTCTTAAACTGAAAGAGATCTCTTACATCCACGCAGAAGCCTACGCGGCTGGTGAGCTTAAGCACGGTCCTTTGGCTCTTATCGATGCAGATATGCCAGTTGTCGTTATTGCACCAAGTAACGACTTGCTAGAGAAGCTGAAATCAAATGTTGAAGAAGTCCGTGCTCGTGGCGGTCTGCTGTATGTATTTGCAGATGAAGCTGCTGGTTTCGAAAGCGATGAGAACATGAAGATCATCAAGATGCCTCATGTAAGTGAAGTAACTGCATCTATCTACTACACAGTACCAATGCAGCTGCTGTCTTACCATGTTGCGTTGATCAAAGGTACCGACGTTGACCAACCTCGTAACCTTGCGAAAGCAGTAACGGTTGAGTAATCGTTAGCCCATCTAAGAAAATTAGATAATAAGAAGCCCATCCTGTGATGGGCTTTTTTTGTGTCTGTTAATTAACGATCAGTGTTAGAGCTAGCGGTAGCGTCATTAAGCGCTAAGTGCTTGCTCTAGGTCAGCCAAGATATCGTCAATATGCTCAATGCCTACTGAGAGGCGAATCATCTCTGGTGATACACCAGCTTGCTTTTGTTCCGCTTCGCTTAATTGACGGTGTGTTGTAGAGGCAGGGTGACAAGCGAGAGACTTGGCATCGCCGATGTTCACCAAGCGCTTGAAGATTTGTAGAGCATCATAGAAACGAACACCTGCTTCATAACCATCTTTCAAGCCAAAAGATAAAATGGCAGACGGCTTACCTTGCATGTATTTCTCAGCCAGCGGATAGAACTCAGACGTTGGTAAACCCGCGTAGCTCACCCAACTCACTTTCTCATGTTGCTGAAGGTACTCAGCTACTTTCAGTGCATTCTCTGTGTGTCGCTCCATGCGTAGCGATAAAGTTTCTAGACCTTGCATTAGCATGAAGGCATTCATTGGCGACAGCGCAGCACCTGTATTACGCAGGGGAACCGTTCTAGCTCGACCAATAAATGCAGCCTCACCAAAGGCTTCGGTATAAACCACACCATGGTAAGAAGGCTCTGGCTGATTAAACACAGGGAAGCGATCTTTGTGTTCTGTCCATGGGAATTTACCTGAGTCGACAATCACGCCACCTAAGGTTGTACCGTGACCACCAACGTACTTGGTGAGTGAGTGAACCACGATGTCAGCGCCAAAATCGATAGGCTTGCAAAGCACTGGTGTCGCTACTGTGTTATCGACAATCACAGGTACACCTTTGGCGTGAGCAAGTTCTGCGACACGCTCTAAGTCGATAATATTACCTGCTGGGTTACCGATACTTTCACAGTAAACCGCCTTGGTTTTCTCATCGATAAGCGCCGCTAAGCTTTCTGGTTTGTCATCTTTAGCAAAGCGAACTTCGATCCCTTGGTTTGGTAGCATGTGAGCAAATAGGGTGTACGTGCCGCCGTAAAGTTGAGGTGTCGAGACGATGTTGTCACCGATCTGTGCCAACGTCTGAATCGCGTAATTAATCGCGGCACTGCCCGCACTTACGACCAGGCCTGCAATACCACCTTCTAAGGCAGCCATGCGTTTTTCTAACACATCATTGGTTGGGTTCATTATGCGAGTGTAGATATTGCCGGGCACTGCAAGGTTAAAGAGGTCGGCGCCGTGTTGTGCATCATCGAATTCATACGCGACGGTTTGATAGATAGGTGTTGCGACCGATTTGGTAGTTGGATCGGTTTCGTAGCCGAAGTGAATCGAGAGCGTTTCGTCTTTCATGTGTCTTCCCTGAACAATTGAGTGATTTGTGTACATTCATATTGCCGATTTTTCCATAAAAGAAAAGTAAGCTTAGTCACAGAGAGGCAATTGGAATTGTGTGCGGGATGATTCGTTATTCTTAAGAGGTGCAGGGTGTGATTTGTGCTGTTCTAGAAAAGCAAAAAGCCAGAGCAGCATGAACTGTTCTGGCTTTTCTAATTTGGTGGCCCCTCCCAGATTTGAACTGGGGACCGAACGATTATGAGTCGTGCGCTCTAACCACTGAGCTAAGGGGCCGTAGGGCATAGATTATAGGGGAAGCATTCAGTGGTGTCTAGACACTATAAGGGGCAATTCCGCTTACATCTTAGCCACTTAAATCACACGGATAAAAAAAAGGTGAGCCAACGCTCACCTTTTCTTATTTATGCTTAAAAGCTAACCACACTTGAGTGTGTGATTACTCGTCTAGGAAGCTACGCAGAGTTTCTGAGCGGCTTGGGTGACGAAGTTTACGCAGTGCTTTTGCTTCGATCTGACGGATACGTTCACGAGTTACGTCGAACTGTTTACCAACCTCTTCAAGAGTGTGGTCAGTGTTCATGTCGATACCGAAACGCATACGCAGTACTTTAGCTTCACGAGGTGTTAGGCCAGCAAGAACGTCTTTCGTCGCACCGCGTAGGCTGGTTGCCGTTGCAGAGTCCAGAGGTAGTTCTAGTGTTGTATCCTCGATGAAATCACCTAGGTGCGAATCTTCGTCGTCACCGATTGGTGTCTCCATTGAGATTGGCTCTTTAGCGATTTTCAGTACTTTACGGATCTTGTCTTCAGGCATTTGCATGCGCTCAGCCAACTCTTCCGGAAGTGGTTCACGACCCATCTCTTGTAGCATTTGACGAGAGATACGGTTTAGTTTGTTGATCGTTTCGATCATGTGAACCGGAATACGGATAGTACGAGCTTGGTCGGCAATCGAACGAGTGATTGCTTGACGGATCCACCAAGTAGCGTAAGTAGAGAACTTGTAACCACGACGGTATTCAAACTTATCTACGGCTTTCATCAGGCCGATGTTACCTTCTTGGATTAGATCCAGGAATTGTAGACCGCGGTTTGTGTACTTCTTAGCAATCGAGATTACTAGACGTAAGTTCGCTTCAACCATCTCTTTCTTCGCACGACGAGCTTTCGCTTCACCGATAGACATGCGACGGCTGATATCTTTGATGCTTTGAACAGTAAGAGACGTTTCACGTTCGATCATATCCAGTTTTTGGATAGAGCGACGGATGTCGTGCTCGTTACGTTTGATCTTTTCTGCGTATGGCTTGTCTGAAGCAAGAACTTCATCCAACCATGCTTCGCTAGATTCGTTGCCAGTAAATAGAGCAATGAAAGATTTCTTCGGCATTTTGCCGTACTCAACCGTTTGACGCATGATTAGGCGTTCTTGAGTACGTACACGATCCATAGAGTTACGCAGTTCGTTTACTAGGTAATCAAACTGTTTTGGTGTTAGACGGAACTCTTTGAATACGTCTTGCATCATTGTCGTTGCAAGCGTTGCTTTCGGGCTTTCATGGCCGTACTCGTTGATCGCTAGCTGACGGTTCTGGTAGCTAGTACGAAGCGCTGTGAACTTCTCAAGAGCAAGCTCAGGATCGATACCTGTATCTTCTTCTTCCTCTTCCTCGTCGTCTTCAGCGTCTTCTTTGTCTTCGTCTTCCAGATCAGTTTCAGCAAGTTCTGAACCGATGTGAGTCGCCGTTGGCGCAGCTGTGCCATCGTCGTCAGGGTCAACAAAGCCATTGATTAGGTCTGTTAAGCGAATCTCTTCTGCTTGTACACGGTCAAACTGTTCCAAGATATATGGAATAGTGCCAGGGTACTCAGCAACCGATAGTTGAACAGTATTGATACCATCTTCAATACGTTTCGCAATGTCGATTTCGCCTTCACGAGTCAGTAGTTCAACCGTACCCATTTCACGCATGTACATGCGAACTGGGTCAGTTGTACGGCCAATCTCGCTTTCTACGCTTGAAAGCGCAGCAGCTGCAGCTTCGGCTGCATCTTCATCTATATTGGCATCGTCATCATTAAGTGCTAGATCATCAGCATCAGGTGCAGTTTCAACTACCTTGATACCCATGTCGTTGATCATTTGAATGATGTCTTCTACCTGTTCAGAATCCACGATTTCTGCAGGTAGGTGGTCGTTTACTTCGGCGTAGGTCAGATAGCCTTGTTCCTTGCCTTTAATAACAAGTAATTTAAGCTGTGACTGCGGATTTTGATCCATAGATGATATCCAACTTCAGGTCTGGTGAAGGACGTTGCATTCTCAAATGCAAACCAATTATGTTAACAAATTTATTAAATGCTGACTAATCAAACAGGGTTACGCTTTTAGATCTAGCATTAAAGCTAGTAGCTCCCTTTTTTCTTCGGCTGATAAACCGACGCTTCTTGCTTTGGCCTGCAGGTTTTCAATTTGTTTTTCAACGCACTGGGCAAGTATGTTGTCCAATGAGTCTAAAAATATGTCTTCTTGATTGTCTTCGTCGAGGGGGATTTCCCAGCTCGCGAGACGAGACAGAAGAGCCTCATGTTTATTGTGTCGCCAATGCTCTAATAATTGGCCTGTGTTGATATGGGGATGCGCGTGGCATTTATCAAGTACTTCGACGAATAAACTTAGTCCAGGCAACTGTAAGCCTTTGACACTTGATAAATCCGGTACCATATCAGCATAGCTCGGATTTTGGATAAGCAAAGCGATAACTTCACGCATTGGAGTGCGCTTGAGCTCTTTATGCGGCTGAGGTGTCGGGTTCTGTGTATGAACACGCGCACGTCGCAATTGGTTATCAAATCCAGTTCGCTCATCGAGCAGTTTTTCGAGCAATTCTTGGAAGTAACTGTCAGGAATTTTATTAATCAAGGCGCTGGCGTGTGCACGCAGTGCTGATTTCCCTTCCGTTGTCCCCAAGTTTAACTTGTGTATTTCAATCAGGTTATCGAACAAATAGGTCGAAAGTGGCGTCGCATTGTGAACTAGCTGTTCGAAAGCGGCTTTGCCATGCTCTCTAATATAGCTGTCTGGATCTTCACCGTCGGGCAAGAACAGAAACTTAAGCGTGTTACCTGTTTTCAGATACTCAAGTGCGTTTTCTAGTGCGCGCCATGCGGCCTCTTTACCTGCTCGGTCACCATCGTAACAACAAACCACAGTGCTGGTCTGACGGAACAACATTTGAACGTGGTCGCCAGTTGTCGAGGTGCCCAGTGATGCTACTGAGTAATCGACACCATATTGCGCGAGAGCCACGACATCCATGTAACCTTCAACCACAAGAATTTGCGGCGGTTCACGGTAGGCTTGCAGCACTTCATAAAGGCCGTAAAGCTCTTTACCTTTATGGAAGATAGGCGTTTCTGGTGAGTTGAGATATTTTGGTGTGCCGTCTTCTAATACACGACCACCAAAACCAATCACACGGCCACGACGATCGCGAATCGGGAACATTACGCGTCCACGGAATCGGTCGTATCGGTTACCTTTATCGTTCTCAATTAACATGCCGCCAGTCACGAGCATGTCTTGGGCTTCTTTCTGTTGGCCAAAGTTCTTACGAACTAAGTCCCATTCATCGGCCACATAACCAATGCCAAACTTCTGGACGATCTCGCCCGAAAGGCCACGATTCTTTAGGTAATCAATCGCAGGTTTGTTGGCTGATATTTTCAGTTGAGAGCGGTAAAAATTACTGATGCCGCCCATCAAATCGTAGAGGTTACGTTTTTGTTCGCTGTTGGCTCTTGGTGCTGTTGATATCTCGCCGCTGCGCTGTTCTCTAGGAACATCGAGGCCTAAGAAAGAGGCTAGCTCTTCAATAGCTTCAACAAAATCGAGACGTTCGAACTCCATAATGAAGTCGATAGCATTACCGTGTACGCCACAACCAAAGCAGTGATAAAACTGTTTTTCTTGGCTTACGCTAAAAGAAGGGGTCTTTTCGTTGTGGAATGGGCAACAAGCACCATAGTTTTTGCCTTTTTTCTTAAGTTTCACGCGTGCGTCCACAATGTCGACAATGTCGAGACGCGCTAGGAGATCATCGATGAAACTACGCGGGATGTGTCCTGCCATAAAACCTTAGAAAAATGCACTAACTGAGAGTGTGGATAATAATAGTTTGAATGGGTTACAGATACAAACAAGCCGTGCGTTCCGAAGGATTGCACGGCTTGTTGCAATTTGATTTGGGATTAAGCGAGTTTAGAACGAACTAAACCACTAACTTTACCCATATCTGCACGCCCTTGAATTTGTGGTTTCAAGATAGCCATTACTTTACCCATGTCTTGCATGCCCGCTGGTTGAGCTTCGGCGATTGCGCTATCAAGTAGTGCAATAACTTCTTCATCAGTTAGCGGTTGAGGCATAAAGCCTTCAAGTACCGTAATTTCTGCTTTTTCCACGTCAGCAAGATCTTGACGATTTGCCGATTCATATTGAGCAACAGAATCGCGACGTTGCTTAACCATTTTAACTAATACAGCAAGAATGTCGTCGTCGTTCAGAGTGATCCGTTCGTCAACTTCACGTTGCTTAATTGCTGAAAGAGCTAAGCGGATAGTGCCAAGGCGCGGTTTGTCCTTGGCTTTCATCGCTAATTTTTGCTCTTCTTTGAGTTGTTCAATAAGAGCCATAACTCAGTCCTTATGGATTAAGTTATTAGTACAGGCGAACGCGACGTGCGTTTTCGCGAGCTAGCTTCTTAGCGTGACGCTTTTGAGCTGCTGCTTTAGCGCGTTTGCGAACTGTAGTTGGCTTTTCGTAGTGCTCGCGACGGCGAACTTCAGAAAGGATACCTGCTTTTTCACAAGAGCGCTTGAAACGACGTAGTGCAACGTCGAACGGTTCGTTTTCACGTACTTTAACTATTGGCATATGCCTTTCACCTCAGGGGTTATTCATTATCGCTGGCCACTCAGTACCAAATCAGAGAAGTTACCCATCGAGCTAACTCTCTATTCGCGTTTGGCCATTAACCAGCTTGATCAAAAATGGTGCGGAATTTTAATCCGATCACAGTGGCTTTGTAAAGCACTTTGTCGATTATAGTCTGTACAATATTTGTTTGAAGAGCTTAGGCAGGGTAATATTGCGCTAATTTCCCATTTTAGACGAAAGCGTGCCGAGAAAATTATGCGCATTATTGGTATTGAAACCTCTTGTGATGAAACAGGAATCGCGATTTATGATGATGAGCAAGGGCTGCTTTCTCATCAATTATATAGCCAAGTAAAGCTGCACGCCGATTACGGTGGTGTGGTGCCTGAGCTAGCTTCGCGTGACCACGTGAAAAAAACCATTCCACTGATTAAAGCGGCATTGGCTGAAGCTAACCTAACGTCGAAAGACATTGATGGTGTGGCTTACACAGCTGGCCCTGGTTTAGTGGGTGCTTTGCTTGTAGGTGCAACGATTGGTCGCAGTATTGCTTATGCGTGGGGCGTGCCTGCTGTGCCTGTTCACCATATGGAAGGTCACCTTCTTGCGCCAATGTTAGAAGACAACCCTCCTCCATTCCCATTTGTGGCTCTGCTGGTTTCTGGCGGGCATACCATGATGGTAGAAGTGAAAGGTATTGGTGAATACCGAATCCTTGGTGAATCGATTGATGATGCGGCGGGTGAAGCGTTTGATAAAACCGCGAAGCTAATGGGCTTAGATTACCCAGGTGGTCCACTGCTATCTCGACTCGCAGAAAAAGGCACGCCAGGTCGTTTTAAGTTCCCACGTCCAATGACCGATCGTCCGGGTCTAGATATGAGCTTTTCGGGCTTGAAAACGTTCGCGGCAAATACCATTCGTGCTAATGACAATGATGACCAAACTCGTGCTGACATCGCTTATGCGTTCCAAGAAGCGGTTTGTGCGACCTTGGTAATCAAGTGTAAGCGTGCGTTGGTAGAGACGGGTATGAAACGTATCGTGATTGCTGGCGGTGTGAGTGCCAACAAACAACTACGAGTTGAGCTTGAAGCATTAGCCAAGAAAATCGGTGGAGAGGTGTACTACCCACGCACTGAGTTCTGTACAGATAACGGTGCGATGATCGCTTATGCGGGCATGCAGCGCCTGAAGAATGGTGAAACGGCTGATTTATCTGTCCATGCCACACCGCGTTGGCCAATTGACCAGCTAGAGCCGATTGTTTAATCATAACCAATCGCCAAATAAACCATAGTATTTCGATAAACGGTCGCTGAGTGCGGCCGTTTTTATATCCTAGCTTACCGACTGTATGTCGATAAATAATTGCTGATAGAGATTAGGGAAGAAAATGAACAAGTTCACAGTAGACAATCAATCGATGGCGTACCTAGATGAAGGTCAAGGCCCTGTTGTTGTATTAGGCCACAGCTACCTTTGGGACAGTGCAATGTGGAAGCCGCAGATCGATGCATTAAAAACTCAGTATCGCTGTATTGTTCCAGAGCTTTGGTCTCATGGTGAATCACAAGCCGCGCCGAGCTCGATGCGCAACTTAAAAGATTACGCTCAACACATTTTGGCTCTGCTTGATCATTTAGAAATCGAAGAATTCTCCGTAGTCGGTTTATCGGTTGGCGGTATGTGGGGAACTGAGCTAGCGGAGTTAGCACCTGCTCGAATCAAGTCTTTGGTACTTATGGATACCTTTGTTGGTTTAGAGCCAGAAGTTGCTCATGCTAAATACTTCAATATGTTAGACACCATCACTCAAATTAAGATGGTTCCTCAACCGATTGTTGAAGCTGTGGTTCCATTGTTCTTCGCAAACGATGCTCAAACCAACACGCCAGATTTGGTGGAAGGTTTTACTCAGCAGTTATCAGCTCTTGAAGGCGAAAACGCGGAAGAAGTAGCACGAATTGGTCGAATAGTCTTTGGACGTCGAGATATGATTGAATCGGTAGAGAACTTCGCTCTGCCTGTTTTGATTGCTGTTGGACAAGAAGACAAACCACGTCCGGTACTTGAGTCATATCTCATGCACGATTGTATTACAGGTAGTGAATTAGTGGTGATTCCTGGCGCAGGTCATATTAGCTCGTTAGAGCAGCCAGAGTTTGTGAACACAATGTTGAAGACGTTTTTAGATAAACATCTGCTATAAGCACTCTCGACAGCTAAAACTTATCGGCTTAAATCTTTATATTCAAACGGATATATAAGGTTAAGCCGATTTTTTTTGTCCGAGTTTTGGTTCACTGCCATCAAGTAATCGGCGGATATTCTGATGGTGACGCAACACGATCAAACAACACAACATAGCCACGGGCAGTGTGTATTGCGGTTTGACTAACCAAGCGTAGAAAGGTGCAAGTAGTACGGTAACCAGCGCCGCTAAAGAAGAATAACGAAATAAAAACGCGACCACTAACCACGTCGCCATGATCATGCCCGTTAGATCGAATCCTATTGGGGCGATAGCGCCAAGTGCCGTTGCGACACCTTTACCACCTTTAAAGTGGAAGAAGATCGGATACATATGGCCAAGGCACGCCGCAATTGCGACAACCCCTAAAATGATTGGGTCGATCTTAAGGTAGTAACCAAGCCAGACCGGGATGGTGCCTTTCAGCATGTCACATAGGAGGACAGCAGCAGCTGCGCCTTTGCCGCCAACGCGCAGTACATTAGTGGCTCCAGGGTTATTGGATCCCACCGTTCTTGGATCAGGAAGCCTTAAGACTCGGCATATCAAGACCGCACTAGAGATTGAACCTAGCAAATAGGCTGCAATGATCATGATTAGTGCCAATGGGGTCATGTCTTTCCTTAAACGGTTATAAGCCTAACGATGGGAAAATAATGCTCAATCCAAGAGTAATTGATATCATATCTCGAATTACGCAAATAATACGTTTTTTTCCCCAATATGGGTATCCGACCTCTAAAAGGACAAGTCATGGCACTGGATAAAGTTTTCATTGAACAGCTAGAAGTAATTACAACGATCGGTGTTTACGATTGGGAACAAGAGATTAAACAAAAACTTGTGCTTGATATTGAAATGGCTCATGACAACCGCCCTGCAGGTAAGAGTGATGATGTGGTTGATGCTTTGGATTACTCGACAGTGAGTACTGCCGTGCTTGACCACATTGCGAATGGCCGATTTCTGTTGGTGGAGCGTGTGGCTGAAGAAGTCGCTGAATTGATCATGACTCAATTCTCTGTGCCTTGGATCAAAATCCGATTGGCTAAACCGGGCGCGGTACCACAAGCAAAAGCTGTTGGCGTGATCATCGAGCGAGGCCAAGCATGACAGTAGCCTATGTTGGTGTTGGCACGAACATAGACCGCGACAAGCATGCAAGGGTGGCATGGACAGAGCTTCAATCGTTAGGGACTAACCTTAAATGCTCTAAAGTCTATCACTGTGAGCCCGTGGGTTTTAATAGCCATCCGTTTTATAACTTTGTGATAGAGCTTGACACGTCACTCTCATTGACTGAATTTTCACAGCAGCTGCGTAAAATTGAGTTTAAATGGGGTCGCTCTCAAGATGCGCACAAACTACAAGATCGAAAACTCGATCTTGATATTGTGTTGTTTGGAGAGGAGGTTTCTGAGCGTGAACCAGAATTACCACGCAGTGATATCTACAAATATCCTTTTGTAACACAACCGCTTTATGATCTTTGTCCTGCGAGAGTGATCCCGCAAGACGGAAGAACAGTCAGTGAAATATGGCAGAAGATGCAGCAATTAGACTCGCTCTCTGTCGTAGATATAAAACTATAATTTTTAAGGTAAGTAATGAGTTATTTTGAAGCGTTTATATTGGCGTTGGTGCAAGGCTTTACTGAGTTTTTACCTATTTCCAGTTCTGCACACTTAATCCTTCCTTCTGCTGTTTTAGGTTGGGAAGATCAAGGCTTGGCTTTTGATGTGGCTGTCCACGTTGGTACTTTGGCCGCGGTAGTGATCTATTTCCGTAAAGAAGTGGTCTCTCTGTTGAGCGCATTCTTTGGTTCAGTGTTTAAAGGCGATCGCAGTAAAGAAGCGAAGTTAGCGTGGATGATCATTCTCGCGACGATTCCTGCATGTATCTTTGGCTTGCTGATGAAAGATATTGTTGAGCTTTACTTACGCAGTGCGTGGGTGATCGCGACGACAACGATTATCTTTGGTCTATTGCTATGGTGGGTGGACAAGAACTCAAGCCTGCGCGATGACGAATACCAAGCGGGTTGGAAAAAGGCGCTGTTTATTGGTCTTGCTCAAGCAATGGCGATCATTCCGGGTACGTCTCGTTCTGGCGCAACCATTACCGCGGCGCTTTACCTTGGTTTCACACGTGAAGCAGCGGCTCGATTCTCTTTCTTGATGTCTATCCCAATCATCACTCTGGCTGGTGGTTATTTAGGTCTTAAGTTGGTGACAAGCGGTGACCCAATCCATGTTGGCACCTTGCTAACGGGTATCGTGGTTTCTTTCATCAGTGCTTACATCTGTATCCACTTCTTCTTGAAGCTTATCTCTCGTATGGGTATGACACCGTTTGTTATCTACCGCCTGATTCTAGGTTTTGGTCTATTTGCTTTCTTGATGATGCAGTAGCACTCGACTTACGTAGACAAATGTTTCGTCCTACAGATTGAAACGGAAAAACCCGCCTAGTCGCGGGTTTTTTTATGCATGGTAATCAGCGTTATGGCGATTAATTATCAGCGATTTCTGATAGGGCATTTTCAATTGCGATGGCTCTACGCTTTTCTTGTTCTTCTCTAATATCTTTGCCTTGAAAACCATCAGCAATTATCGCTTTGACTTCTACTTGAAGCGCCGCTTGGTAAGCGACTTCAAAACGTGCTTTTTGAGGGTAAGGCTGAGCTTCTAACCCTTTACGGCCAGCGTGGTCAGCTTGGCAGCAAAGCAAGATATCGTTAAGTCGATCTGGTTTGCGCCAAACATCGAACTTGTTGAGAACCTTAAGGAAGGTTGTCGGCTTGAGCTCGCCGGCACGATGAATGTTTGAGTGCTGCTCACACACTAACAGCGCAAGATCTCTGAACTCATTAGGTACTCTGACTCGCTCACATAGCTTTTTGATGATCTTAACACCTGTGTGGCAGTGCATTTTGTGGCTTGGCCACTCACTCTCAGGTGTAACTCCTTTACCTAAGTCATGCACTTGAGCAGCAAAGCGTACGGGTAGCGATGGGCTTAATAGCGCTGCTTGCTGAGCAACCATCAGAGTATGAATACCCGTGTCGATCTCAGGGTGCCACTTTTCCGGTTGAGGAACACCAAATAGAATGTCAATCTCTGGCAAAACAACCCCTAATGCTCCGCACTCTCTCAACACCGAAAGGAACACTTCTGGGTGTGGCGTGCTGAGTGATTTGTGCCACTCTTGCCACACTCGCTCAGCAGTAAGGTGAGTAAGTTCTCCTGATTGAACGATTGTCGCCATCATGGTCATGGTTTCAGGTGCGACGCTAAAACCGAGGTGGTGAAGCTTGGCAGCGAAGCGAGCAACACGCAGCACACGCAATGGATCTTCAACAAAAGCGTCCGAAACATGTCTTAAGATACGATCTGAGAGATCTCTCTGGCCATGGTAAGGATCGTGAAGATTGCCTTCATCATCTTGTGCGATGGCGTTGATCGTTAGATCGCGGCGCATCAGATCTTCTTCCAGGCTAACATCCGGCGCGAAGTAACATTCGAAGCCTGTGTAACCAGAGCCTGATTTTCTCTCAGTGCGAGCCAGTGCGTGCTCTTCCTTGGTTTTTGGATGCAGGAATACCGGGAAATCTTTACCCACAGCAGTGAAGCCAAGGCTTTCCATCTGTTGAGGGGTACTGCCGACCACGACCCAATCTTTATCATAGCTATCAATATTGAGTAGCTTATCGCGCACCGCCCCACCGACTAGATAGCGCTGTAGCCCATTCTCTTTTGGTAGGCTATCGTATATTTGCAACTTATCACCTCGAAATGTTTTATCACTGCTGGACTTTACGGCAAGCAATGGTACTTTCCATTAATCGTAATTATAGGGCAGCACATGTATAAGGAATATTTTGGCTTCGTTGAGATGCCATTTTCGATTGTACCAAATTCTCGCTACTTGTTTTTGAGTCAGCGCCACCAAGAGGCGATGCAGAACCTACAAGCCGGTTTAGGTGAGGGTGGGGGCTTTGCAATGCTTACTGGTGAGGTGGGAACAGGTAAAACAACGGTCGCTAAGGCGATGTTGTCTTCTCTTGATAGCCACACTCAAGCTGGCCTTATACTCAACCCTACGTTTTCCAATACGGATTTACTTGAAGCTATTTGCGATGAGTTCGAAATCGACTATCCGCAGCAGGCATCACTCAAGCAACTGAGTCAGGCGATTCACTACTTCTTACTGGATAGTCATGCGGAAGGTATTCAAACCTTATTGGTGATAGATGAAGCTCAACACTTAGCTGCCGATGTGTTGGAGCAGCTACGCCTTCTGACGAACTTGGAAACCGACAGTCGCAAGCTGTTAAAAGTACTGTTGGTCGGCCAGCCTGAATTACAACAGCACTTACAAACCACTCAGCTACGTCAGCTAGCACAGCGTATTACTGGTCGTTATCACTTACTGCCTCTTAATACCGAAGAAACGGGCAAGTACATCGCGTTTCGTTTGGAGACGGCGGGTGGCGAGCAGATGTTGTTTTCGAACCGTTCTATCAAGCTGATTGCTCAATATACGCATGGTATTCCAAGGCTCATTAACTTGGTGTGTGACAAAGCACTGCAGTTGGCTTTTCATGATGGAGAGCAGCTACCGAGCAATGAAACGGTTAACCGAGCATGTCAGCAGGTTATGTCCTTTCAGGCCGATGTGTATCACGTCGAGAAACCTCGAACTTTTCGTGTTGCGCCCAAGTTATTCCAATACGCAGGGGTTGCGACGTTAAGCGTTGGTCTTGCAATTGCGACCTTTAACTTCGCTCCAAGCTATATCAATTCATGGCTATCTGCCGAAACTTCAGGTGAAGCTAAGACTGAAGTGTTAGCACGCACTCAGCGTTCTTTGATATCAGATGTTCCAAAGTTGGTTGCTGAGCCAAAACCTGCCAAGTTTGAATTGCCACAACACATTCAACAACATTTGATGCAGGGGACCAATCGTTCTCTTGCTATCAAAGACTTGTATACGCTGTGGGGATATCAATCTTCACTGCGTGATGGCTTGTGCTTAAGTGAGCCACAAAGTGTCTTTGTATGCGAGCAGCAACAGGCCAATTTGGATACATTGTTAGAACTAGGCGTGCCTGTGGTACTTAATCTCGACATAGACCAAAAGCCAGTGTTTGCTGTGCTGTATGGTGTGTCTAAGGATTCTGTCGAGTTACTGGTGAATGAAAAGTTGTTGGTGATGCCGAAGCAATCCTTAGAGCAAATCTGGCAAGGCGATTATGTCGCTATTTGGAAACAGCCGCTGCGAGAGACCCTCAAAGAGGGCTATCAAGGTGAAGCGGTTGCTTTGCTTGATTTGTTACTTTCTGAAGTATTGGGAGAGGTTGTTTCTGGTAGTGATGTATTTGATTATGAGTTAAAAATGAAAATCGAAGCATTTCAAACGTGGCAGGGTATGTCGGTTGATGGCATTGCAGGTAAGCGCACCTTGGCAAGGTTGCAGAGATTAGCTCAACTCGATTCGCCTAAGCTGATGTCACTAGAAGGGGGCGAAAGCTAATGTCACGTATTATGCACGAACTTAAACAGTCGTCTCACAAGGCGTCTTCTATTAATCAGCACTCTCTTAGCAAGCCAAGCTTCAAAGGCTACCAGAATCATCATGTTCCTAATTCTGCCAAAGGGATGAGCAACAAGCGAGGTTCATCGTTAGCGATGGGGCTACTTTTAATCTTGGTTCCTTCTTTGTTGGTAGGTGGCGTTCTGGCTTATCAATCTTACCATCAACAGCAAACGGCTAGCCAAGCTGTCACCACCTCGAACACAGAACCACAGCCAGCTCAATTCAAGGATGTCGAAACGGCTGACTTGAATGCGGAAGAAGAAATGGAAGATGGGCCTCTGTTTGTGGTGCGTTCAGCACCGACAAGTAAGGCGTTAAAGTCGTTACCTCGGCAAGAGGTTTATGCTCAGGTTTATTTTGACAGCACTAACCTCTCTAGTGGAGTTACTGTGCCGGTAGTCATAGCCGAGAGCAGTACGCGAACGATAGATGATTCAGAGCTGTCATTAGCTGAGCCTGAAGTTGGACCTGGTGTAAGCGATAAAGGCAATTATCAGCAATCAGACAGCGATCTGCTGCAAGGGCTAGACCTCAGTGAGTTGCCACCTGATTTGGCATTGAAGCTTGAATCCATCATGGGTGAGCAACAAAGCGCTCCTGAGCCGATGGACTCTAGACCCGCAGGGCAAGGAGGTTCTCAGGTCATTGAATTGGAAACGCACACTAATAGCTTATCAGGAGTGCTACCTAAGTTAGACCTACAAACTCATATGTACTCGAGTAGTGAAACCAAGCGTTGGGTAAAAGTGAACGGCCAAGAGGTGGCGCAAGGGGATTGGATTGGACGAGACATTCAGTTACTCGAGATTAAGCCGCAATCGGTGATCATAGAGTTCAACCAGCAGAAGATAGAAATCCCAGCTCTGTACGAGTGGAAAGGCTAGCGAGTTCTATAAGTATTTAGATAACAGACAAATAAAAAGGAGCACCTAGGTGCTCCTTTTTGAGATTCGATACTGAATTTACTGTACCTGATACAAGCGTTACGTCTACGCCCAACCGTTTGGTGATTTTCTGCGACGAGGCATGATGTGTGGCAGAACAAGGCCTAGAAGTAGACCAATACCCGCAACACCACCACCGTACATGAAGTACTTCAATAGCAGGTCGTCTTTTTGAGTATCTAGCTTAGCGCGCAGTTCACGGTTCTCTGTTTGAGAGCTCGTTAGCTGTTGGCTAATTTCACTGTAGTTCTGTTCTAGTTCAGCAATCTGCTTGTTACGAGAATCTAGAGAGCTTGCTAGGCCAGCTTTTTCGCTGTCAGCACTCTGACGAGCATTCGCTAGCTTACCTTTAACTTCCGTCAGCTCTTTCTCTAGCTTAGGCATACGCAGTGCCATGCTTTCTTGAGTGCTCACAAACTTGCTTTCAACCCAACCTTTACGGCCACGGTTGTCTTGAATTTGGGTGTAACCCGTACTCTTGTTAGTTTGTAGGAATGTAATCTTTTCACCAGCATCAACACTACCGATGATACGGAATGTGTTGTTTGGGCCAGAATGCATATAAGTAAATAGTTTGTCAGCAATATAACGGTCTTGTGCAAAGGCAGCTGGAGCCGCAAGCATTGCGAACAAAACTAAGCTAATCAGTTTTTTCACAGTAAATCCCTTAACGATTCAAATTGGGTAGGCGTATGAGTCAGCCTCAATCAGCAAATAATATTTAGTTTCTTTATGCGGTGCAACAAAGAAGGGAGGCAAAGCCTCCCTTTCTGTGCGTTTGAGTCAATAATGACATGGCATTTACATATCGCTACTGAAGCTCACACTGTTCTGACGCTAGTATTCACTAGCGCAGTCGCGATTACATAGTAAACGCAGCTTGAATTCCGTAGAAGAACACAACAGCAAGTAGAGCACCTGCAGGCAGTGTCACAATCCAAGAAGCCACGATATTACGTACAACGCCTAAGTTTAGTGCTGCGATACCACGAGCAAAACCAACACCTAAAACAGCACCAACGAGTGTTTGTGTAGTAGAGATTGGAAGGCCAGTACCTGAAGCTAGTACAACTGTACATGCAGTTGCAAGTTGTGCAGCAAAGCCACGGCTTGGTGTTAGTTCTGTAATACCAGTACCAACGGTTGCCATTACTTTATGACCCATTGTTGCAAGACCAACAACGATACCGAAACCACCTAGAGGAAGAATCCACCATGCGATAGTACTCTTACCTGTGATTTCACCCATGTGCTCAACGGTTGATACAACAGCAGACAGTGGACCAATCGCGTTCGCAACGTCGTTTGAACCGTGTGCAAATGCCATCGCACAAGCTGTGATAACCATTAGTACAGAGAAGATGCCTTCAACACCGGCAAAGCCGTGGTCTTCTTCACGATTAGCAAATTTCTTCTGGATGTATAGGTAACCGCCGACCATAACAAGCGCAGAAACGGCAGCAGCCCAAACCCATGCTTCAGTGTTGCTTAGGTGAAGACCAACGTGCTTAAGACCTTTCTTGATGGTTACAAGTGCAATCACCATCGTTGTGATGAACATGTATACCGGTACAAAGCGTTTCGCGTTGAATAGCGGGTTCTCTGTATCAAAAATCAGTCGTTGAGCACTTACAAATATCACGTAAGCGAAGAAGCCGGAAATAACGGGTGTGATAATCCAACTGCCCACAATACCTTGAACACTGTTCCAGTCTACAGCTTCAGTACCTACAGAAATACACGCAAAACCGATGATTGCACCGATGATTGAGTGAGTCGTAGAAACAGGCCAGCCCATGTAAGAAGCGAGAAGTAGCCATGTACCAGCAGCAAGAAGTGCTGACATCATGCCGTACACAAGTACATCAGGTTGATGAGCGAATAGAGACGTTTCGATAACACCTTTACGGATCGTGTCTGTTACTTCGCCGCCCGCAAGGTAAGCACCTGCGAATTCAAAGATCATTGCGATAATGATCGCTTGTTTAACGGTTAGAGCTTTAGAGCCTACTGAGGTGCCCATTGCGTTCGCAACGTCATTTGCACCAATACCAATAGCCATCAAGAAACCGAAAGCTGCTGCAACAATAATCAGGACAGTGCCGTAGTTAGCAAGGATATCCATCGTAATACCTAGTTGTTTGATAACAAGCGGAACAAATTTAGACGCAAAAAACCGCTCAGCGAGAGAAATACTCAGCGCATAAGTGGTTTGTTCAAAAAATGCTCTTCGTTATATGGTTAACGTATGATTTAAGATCGAGAAAGCATTACTTCAAGACGAGCGCCTACACGCTGTGCTTGATCTGCAATACCACCAACCCATTCAAGAATTTTGTATAAGAACATGATATCAACTGGATTCAGATCGCCTTCAATTGCCATTAGTTGTTGGCGTAGTTCGATCTGCATCGCATCCGTGTCATCTTCAATTACATCTAATTGATGAATCATTTCGGCAACGAGTGTTACTTCACGGCCTTTAAAGCCAGTTTCAAGTAATTCGTCTAATTCATTGATTACGTTTTGTGCTTGGTTCGCTGCATCTAGACAACGTTTAACGTAAGCGATGAAGTTTTCTTGCATTGGAGCAGGAATGACAAGTTGACGACCATATACACGGCCAGCAATGTCTTTCGCTAGGTTTGCGAGTTTGTCTTGTTGCGTTAATAGCTCCAACATATCGGTGCGATCAACTGGCATAAACAAACCACGAGGAAGTTTAAGGCGAATTTCACGTTTTAGTACGTCAGCTTCTTTCTCAAGGTGAGAAATTTGAGCTCGAATTTCTGATGCTTTTTCCCAGTCACCTTTTGAAGAAACTTCAAAGAAATTAACTAGGTGAGAACAACATTCGTTCACGCATACTACGTGACGCTGCAAAGGTTTAATTGGGGACTTTGCAAATAACCCCATAATTGTATTTACTGGCATGGTCATCCAACCTAATAAATAATAACCTTAAAACAACATACACCATATTCATGGTGAAATGTTAAGCGATGGCTACAAAGTCGCGCATGTTAACCTAATCAATCTCTCATTAAAACTGTTTTAGATCATCATAAGGGCGATATTTCTGACTTGCCGACTTTTCAAATTGGCAATATCCTGTCC
Source organism: Vibrio sp. QJM3NY_35 (assembly GCF_057785915.1). NCBI lineage: Bacteria > Pseudomonadati > Pseudomonadota > Gammaproteobacteria > Vibrionales > Vibrionaceae > Vibrio > Vibrio sp. QJM3NY_35. The sequence continues at coordinate 479,380 of NZ_CM173507.1, forward strand.
CTATCTTCACAGAAAGGTATAACTATGGAAACCGAGATAGAACTGAAGTTTTTTGTTTCTCCTGAATTTTCAGAGACTTTACGCAATAAAATTGCTGAAACTAAAGTACTTCAGCACAGTTGTCGTGAGCTAGGTAACATCTACTTTGACACCGCTGACAACTGGCTACGTAAGCACGATACAGGCTTACGCATTCGACGCTTTGATGACGTATTTGTACAAACCGTAAAAACTGCTGGTCGTGTGGTTGCTGGCCTGCACCAAAGGCCTGAATACAATGCAGAGCACGACAGCAACGAACCTAAGCTAGCCTTGCACCCAGAGGATATCTGGCCAGCGGGTAAAGACATCGAAACGTTGCAAGCTGAGCTGACTCCTCTGTTCTCTACCAACTTCACGCGTGAGCAGTGGTTGATTGGTATGCCTGATGGTAGCCAAGTCGAGGTCGCATTCGATCAAGGCTTTGTCGAATCAGGCGACCTGCAAGAACCGATTTGCGAAGTCGAATTGGAACTTAAATCCGGTCAGACGGATGCGCTATTTACATTGTCTCGCCAATTCTGCGAACAAGGTGGTATGCGTTTGGGTAACCTAAGCAAAGCAGCTAAGGGTTACCGCCTTGCTCAAGGTTATCAAGGAGATGAAGTCACTCCTTTGACCTTAGTTGATACTGACAAAAGTGATACCGTTGAATCGTGTTTCATTCAATCTTTAGAGCATGCTCTCGCTCATTGGCACTATCACGAGCAGATCTTCACCGAGCGCCAATCGATTGAAGCGCTGCATGAGATCAGTCACTCGCTGAGTTTTATTCGTCAAACCTTCACTATCTACGGTGGCATTGTCCCAAGACGCGCGAGTGCTATTTTACGTCAAGAGTTGAAATGGCTTGAGCAAGAGCTCGACTGGCTGAAAAGCTATGATCACTTCGAAGACTTGCTGGAAGATAAAGGACACGTACTACGTAAACTCGATGCGCGTAAGTTCTTAGTCGCTGAGCTTAAAGAGATGCAAGAGCAACTGCCAGATCGTGAAGATCTGCTTACCTTGCTGAGCTCTGCTCGTTACACTGGTTTATTGTTGGATCTGAGCCGTTGGATCTTGTCTCGTGGCTGGCAGCCTTTCTTAGATGAGAAAGCGCGTGAGCAAATGGGTCGTGGTATCGAATGGTTTTCCGTGCAGCAACTCGACCGTACATGGGCAGACTTGATGGAAGCTTTCCCGCCAGAGCGAGTGATGACCAGCCAAGCGTATATTGAGCAGCAATACCGTTTGATGCGAAACCTATATTCTGGTGTTGGCTTTGCGAGTTTGTATGATGACGCTGAGCGAAACAGTTTCCGTTTACCTTGGGCCGATATGGTGCAAGGCATTGATGACTTGCTGGCACTTAAAACATTAGAGCCTTTGACTGAGAAGTTGGAAGGCGATGAGAAGGTTCAGTTAGAGCGTTGGTTGGCTCGTCAAGAAGTGTCCATCTTGCATGCGATGGAACAGACGCGCCAAATCAGTGTTGAGGTTGAGCCATACTGGCAAGACTAGATTCAATATCTATATCAATATAAGTATGAATTTGAAAATAGGGCTCCGGCCCTATTTTTTTGTTTGTTGCTCAAGCTTTTCGAGTCGTTCTAAGATCTTCTGTTGTTGCTCTATGATCTTCTCAAGGTGCTTCTCTTTGTTTTCCGCTCGTTGATTCTCATGATGAGTTGGAGAGGTGATCAAAGAAGTAATCAAGCCTGAAATCATACCAAACACACCCACTCCGCAAATGATCACCAGAGAGGCGACTAATTTTCCGGAACTCGTGACTGGATAATGATCGCCATATCCCACCGTACTGATGGTCACAAATGCCCACCATAAAGCATCTTGCCCAGTGGTGATGTTGGCACCGGGATCTTTGTGTTCTAACAGCAATATTGTTCCGGCCCCTATGGTTAGGAGAATAACCAATAGCAAAATAATTGAGGCGAGTGTCGTTTCTTTTCTATTGCGAAACAGCTCTCTGAAAACACGCTTTCCCGACCGAAGAACGAGAATCACGCGCAAGATCTGAAAAATGCGAGCGAAACGAAGTGGCTCGATCATTGGGATGCTTGCTAAGAAATCGATCCAGTGTACTTTTAGATATTCTTTTTTGTTTTGTGACCTGAATAGATCAATAGTGAGCTGAAAAAGAAAAACGCTACAGATTATAAAATCGAGGCCGATAAGGACTTGTTTCGATTCTTTATCGATCGGTACGAACAATAAGCCTGAGATCACAAATAACGCCAAGAAAGAGAGAATCAGTGACAATAAGCTCATCGGCTTGGTGGCGTTTTTGGTATTATTCAACATTCATACGAGGCTCAAAATAAATCGCGAACTTTGACTGACATAGCCACCTCGCGGATATAGAAGCCATCAATATATAAGAATTAATGGAGAACTGACAATGACTAAACTGTCATTCAAGCCGTGGGAAAGGGTAATCTCTGACGTTCGTCTCGTTCCAAAAATGGTCATGCTGATGATATTCAGCACTATCTTGATCATTTCGAAGCAGCTTTGGGACGCAAGTACGTTTTACGATTCATTGCTTGCTGTAACCAATAACGCACAAGTCGCACAGCAGCATTACGAGACTTATCTTGTTCAAGTAGCTTGGCAAACAGCCTTAATGATCATTGTGTTTGTGGTTCTTCTATTAGCAGCGGCGCGCGTTATGCTGCGTCAGACTCAATACCTTAATGACGCCATTAAAACCATGGCCGACAAGAACTTATCAGTGCCGATTCAAATGGACTGTAAAGATGAATACGGCGATGTGGCACGCGAACTTGAAAAAACTCGCGTCCAACTGAACGACATGATCAAAACTCAGGTAGCCTCTTCTGATGAGCTGTTTGCTCTGACGGAAGTGATGACCATCAGCATGTCTGAAACCAAAGATTCAGCGCAAGAAGAGTTCAACGAGATCGATCAGCTAGCAACAGCAATGAGTGAGATGACCTCTACGGTACAAACTGTCGCTGAGCATGCGCAAAGCGCTTCGTCATTGACTGAACAAGCATCAGGCCAAGCTCTTACTGGTCAGAAGTTCGTTCAAGGGTCAGTGTCTAAGATGAGTGAGCTATCCTCAGATATCGCAGCATCTGCAGCTGCGGTAAACCAAGTAGAAGAACGCGTTGACTCAATTGGTAGCGTTGTGGGTACTATCCAAGGTATTTCAGAACAAACGAACCTGTTAGCACTGAACGCAGCGATTGAAGCCGCGCGTGCAGGTGAAGCGGGACGTGGTTTTGCGGTTGTTGCCGATGAGGTTCGTAACCTTGCGCAGCGTACTCAACAAGCGACAGTCGAGATTCAAGATATGATCAGTCACCTACAAAGCAGCGCTAACTCAGCCGTAGAGTTGATGGAGAAGAGTGTTGTAGAAGCGGCTGAAGGCGTTGATCTGGTAACCAATGCTGGTTCAGAGCTAGATGGCATCGTAAGCCAAGTCAACCAAATCAATGATATGAACTTCCAGATCGCGACCGCTGCAGGCCAACAGAGCAGTGTTGCTGAAGAGATGAGTGTTAACCTAACCAATGTTCGTGAGCTTGTTGAAGCCTCTGTAGTGGTCGTTGGTGAGCTGTTGGAGACCTCTCAGCTTATGGAAAGCAACGCACAAGAACTCGACGGTAAGATTAAGCAATTTAAGGTTTAGTGTTGTTCTCTAAACCCTTATTGATAGAGGCTGTTTTCTAGAGAGAAAGGCCTAACTCTATAAGTTCACTGATAAAACGCCCACATTGCTAATGTGGGCGTTTTTTATTGGCAGAACTTTGGTATAACTTATCCCTAGATATTAAAACGGGTTATCAAAGCTCGTTGTTAAACTCGTCTGTTAAAACTATTTACTAAAGAACAGAACCGATTGTTCAGCGCGCAGCTTATACAAGGAAGAAACATGCCATTGCCTTCTCAAATCGTCACTCACTCACAGTCTGCTTTTGAGCAATTATTAGAGCATCAAAGTGAAGCCATCAGTACTTGGTCTGAGCCACTGACTGAAGATCTTAAACGTGTACTCGGTTTAAGTTGTTTTATTGGAGATTGCCTGCAGCGTGATACGGTTTTATGTGCTGACTTACCTGATATGTTGGCATGCGAAGAACGCGCTGAAGCGTACCGAGAACGATTGGCTGAATTACTTTCTGGTTGCGCCGATGAAATGAGCGGTCAGCGCGTACTGCGTCAATTCCGTAATCGAGAAATGACCTACATTGCTTGGCGTGATTTCATGGGTTCGTGGGAGCTAGAGCAGAGCCTAAATCATCTATCGATGTTGGCTGAGGCGATGATCTTCGAAACCTACCAATGGCAGTACGATATTTGTTGTAAAGAGTGGGGCACACCTTGTAATGAACAAGGCGAAGCACAGCCGATGTTGATCATTGGTATGGGCAAGCTAGGGGGCGGTGAGCTTAACTTCTCTTCCGATATCGATCTGATCTTCACCTACCCAGAGAATGGCGAAACCCAAGGTGCGAGACGAAGCATTGCCAATGCGCAGTTCTTTACCCGTCTAGGGCAACGTGTTATCAAGGCGCTTGATCAGCAAACCTTTGATGGGTTCTGTTATCGAGTCGACATGCGTCTGCGCCCGTTTGGTGAGAGTGGTCCACTTGTGATGAGCTATGCCGCACTTGAAGACTATTACCAAGAGCAAGGGCGCGATTGGGAACGCTACGCTATGGTTAAAGCGCGCGTGATGGGCAGCGAGATGTATCCGGAGTATCAAGAGCTTCGCCAAATGCTACGTCCGTTTGTGTTCCGCCGTTATATTGATTTTAGTGCGATTCAATCTCTGCGCCGAATGAAATCGATGATCAGCAGCGAAGTGCGTCGTCGTGGTCTCTCGAACAACATCAAGCTTGGCTCTGGTGGTATTCGTGAGGTTGAGTTTATCGCGCAAGTATTCCAATTGATTCGTGGTGGACGCGAGCCTAGCTTACGCGGTCGAGGGTTACTGGAAACCCTAACGGCTATCGAGTCATTGCACTTGCTTGAATCAGAAGAGGTAGGGCACCTACGTGAGGCTTATCTGTTTTTGCGTCGCCTTGAGAACCTGTTACAAGCAATGGCTGACAAGCAAACTCAAACGTTACCTGACGGCGAATTCGAACAACTGCAGCTTGCGGTTGCCATGCAATTTTCCGATTGGGATAGCTTGATTGTGGCAACTCGCGCCCATATGGCGAATGTACATACCGTGTTCGAAGACCTAATTGGCGTTGATGAAGATGACGCTAATCCGATCGCGAGTCATTTTAGCGAACTGTGGGATATGGCCCATAAACCAGACGTGATTGAACATGTACTGGAGCATGATATTGCGGTCGCTAGCCCACCAGAAGCGGCAAAAACCATCATCCAATTTAAAGCTGATCTAGCTAAGAAGACCCTTGGCCCACGTGGGCGTGAAGTCCTCAATCGACTGATGCCAAAAGTCTTTCAAGCACTGTACACAGCTAAGGATGCCGAGTTTGGTTTGTCGCGAGTACTGCATCTACTGCATAAAATCGTTACGCGTACCACTTACCTTGAGCTGCTAGATGAACACCCTGCAGCGTTGACTCAGTTAGTTCGTTTATGTACGGCAAGCCCGATGATTTCGGAGCAGTTGGGTCGTTATCCAATTCTGTTAGATGAACTTATCGACCCTCAGCAACTCTACAATCCAGTGCCTTTAGAGTCTTACAAGACCGAGCTGCGTGATTACCTTGCCCGTATTCCTGAAGACGACATGGAGCAGCAGATGGAAGGTCTGCGTCAGTTTAAGCAGACTTGTATCCTAAGGATTGCTGCGGCGGATATAGCGGGTGTGCTGCCGGTGATGAAGGTGAGTGATCACCTGACTTACTTAGCAGAAGCGGTTGTTGAAGCCGGTGTTAACCAAGCTTGGTTACAAGTGTCGGCTAAGTTTGGTGAGCCCACTCATGTTAAAGACCGTGAAGGCCGCGGTTTTGCTGTCGTTGGTTATGGCAAAGTTGGCGGCTGGGAGCTTGGTTATAACTCCGATCTCGATATCGTGTTCATGCACGACTGCCCGGTACACATCTATACTGATGGAAAGAAAGAGATCGATGGGCGCCAATTCTACTTAAGATTAGCGCAGCGTATTATTCATATTTTCTCGACCAGAACCGCTTCTGGCATTCTGTACGAAGTCGACACTCGTCTACGCCCTTCTGGTGCATCTGGCCTGTTAGTGAGTCCAACCGATGCCTTTGACGAGTATCAGCATAATGACGCGTGGACATGGGAGCACCAAGCCTTGACTCGCGCTCGTATGATTTATGGTGATGAGTTATTGGCTTCGGCATTTAACAAAACACGTCATGAGGTTTTGTGCCTAGCGCGTGATGAGACAACACTCAAAAAGTCCGTTGTGGATATGCGTGAAAAAATGCGCGACCATTTAGGTGGCAAAAAAGTCGACCGGTTCATGCTGAAACAAGATGCCGGTGGTATCACTGATATTGAGTTTTTGGCGCAATATTTAGTACTTAGATACAGCAACGAGAAACCTAAGCTTACTCGTTGGTGTGACAATGTGAGAATCTTTGAAAGCTTGTTGTCGCAAGGGATAATGGACGAGCAACAAGGTATGGCATTGACCAATGCGTACACCACATTAAGGGATGAAATCCACCACCGTAATCTACTTAACCTTGATGCGGATGTGGCGATTGAAAAGTTTGAAATGGAAAGAGAACATGTTGTTCAGGCATGGAAGCAGTGGATGGAAGCATAATTCAGTCATAGCGTAGCGAGTGCTATGTTTATCTTGATAGGCTTTTACTCATTTATCTGTAGTTTAGCCACTGTAATCAGTGTGCTAGACTCTAGCCAGATTCGATTTTTGGAGCTCAACAATGAAACCAATTCTACCTGACTACAGCCAATCAGGTGTTCTTATTGTCGGTGACGTAATGCTTGACCGTTACTGGTATGGCCCAACTGGCCGTATTTCACCAGAAGCACCAGTTCCCGTTGTGAAAGTAGAAAATAACGAAGAGCGTCCTGGTGGTGCTGCCAACGTGGCAATGAATATTGCCTCTCTTGGTGGCCATGCTCATGTCGTTGGTTTAACGGGTAAAGATGAGCCTGCTGAGGTGTTAAAAAATACCTTAGGCGCACTAAAGGTTAAGTGTGATTTCGTTGAGTTGGAAGACTACCCAACCATTACTAAACTGCGTGTGATGAGTCGTGGTCAGCAGTTGATCCGTCTTGATTTTGAAGACAAATTCGAGAATACGGATCCTGAATTGATACTGTCTCGCATGGAGCAAGCGCTGCCAAATGTGCGTTCGGTAATTCTATCTGATTACGCAAAAGGTGCGTTAGAGCACGTGCAGAGCTTTATTCAAAAAGCGCGTGCAGCGAATGTTCCGGTATTCATCGATCCAAAAGGGGCTGATTTAGAGCGTTACCGTGGTGCAACGTTGCTTACGCCAAACATGGCAGAGTTCGAGTTGGTTGCAGGTAAGGTTAAATCTGAAGAAGACCTTATCGAGAAAGGCATTGCCTTAATCGAAAAATACGACTTTGAAGCATTGCTGGTGACTCGCAGCGAGAACGGTATGACTCTGCTGCGTAAAGGTCAGGCACCGTTCCACTTACCGACTCAAGCCAAGGAAGTGTACGATGTCACAGGTGCCGGCGATACGGTTATCTCTGTCCTTGCAGCTTCTGTTGCTGCTGGTAAACCTCTGGATGAAGCGTGTGCATTAGCGAATGCGGCTGCTGGTGTAGTTGTTGGTAAGCTAGGTACATCGACACTGTCTACGATAGAATTAGCGGAAGCGATTCACGGTAGCCAAGATACAGACTACGGCGTTATCTCTGAAGCAGCACTGGTTGAAGCGGTGAAGCGTGCTCGTGCGAAAGGCGAGAAAGTGGTTATGACCAATGGCTGCTTTGATATTCTGCACGCTGGGCATGTTTCTTACATGAATCATGCTGCTGAGTTGGGCGATCGTTTGATCGTTGCGGTTAATACTGATGAATCAGTAAAACGTTTGAAAGGTCCAGGTCGTCCTGTGAATCCAACTGATCGTCGTATGGCGGTATTGGCTGGCTTAGGTGCGGTTGATTGGGTTGTACCATTCTCTGAAGATACACCTCAACGTTTAATCTCTGAGGTATTGCCAAGCATTCTTGTGAAAGGTGGTGATTACAAACCTGAAGAGATCGCTGGTGGTGCGGAAGTGATTGCCGCTGGTGGTGAAGTGAAAGTACTTAACTTTGAAGATGGTTGCTCTACCACTGAAATCATTAAAGCGATTAAAGGTGGTCGAGGCTAAGTTTTAGCGCTCAATACCAATATTCGACAGATAATAAAAATGCCGCTCAATGAGCCAACACCTATCATTTAAGGTGTTTAGATAGCACAGTGTAGCGAGTCTTACTAAAACGAACGGTCCTATCTTTGGGCCGTTTTTGTTTTTCGGGCAAAATATAACGTTTCACTCGCTCTCTCATTGCTCGCAGCTTTTTGGGAACCGAACCTGGGGAGGCGATAGCACACCACATTAGCTCATCTTGAATATCTCGAAGTGCCATCGTAAAGCTTATCCTAAGTGGCGAGACTTCAGCCTCTTTTGCTATTCGGCTAATCTCCAGACGGATTAAGTTATACGCGATAAGGATACCCCATATCTCTTGCTCTACACCCTCTACAGATTGACTGCGGAGCAGGATTTCATCTCCAAGCATGTCATGCTTAATCTCGCCATAGCTATTCTCGATTTCCCACCTTTCGAAGTACACATCTAATAATGATTTTAAACTGTATTTTCTATCTGTTAGAGAAGTTAGCAGCCCTTGTATATGATTGGGTTGCTGTTCAACGTCATCGGGATATAGAGTTAGCCTAGCTTTCCACGTTTCAGGGAGACTCGGGGCTTGTTTTCTAGCCTGGGGAGAGACTTTCATCTCCACAATCAGATCTCGCCCATCATCATCGAGCTGCTCGATGATTTCATATTTCACATTTGACTTTATTGGCGTCATCCAGTGGCTTGTTCCATGCTCTTGTTGCCAGTTAAGCATTAGTTCTGCGCTCAAGTAGCAACGGTCAAAAATGGTCAATGAATTCGGAACTGCTGATGAAATTAAATCTTTTGCATAGCTGATTTCACCTTTAGAACTATCCCCAAAAGCCACATCATGAATAAGGCGACTCCGTAGTGATGTGAGTGCGCACATTCGAACGATTGGGTACTCAGTGTGCCTGTCTTTTCGGTAGTAAACATATTGATAATGCTCAGCTAAGCTTGGGTTATCGTGAGTTCTAAACTGTGTGCCATCGATTGAAAATAGGCTCAAACCATTCCATTTATCACCCGCATCTTCCGACTGTGTCCAGTGCTTTGCTGTGATTGAGAATAATGACTTTAAAGGCTTAGCGGTGAGGCGTTTTCTTGCCTGAGGAATTGCACTAGGTGCAATCGTTTCACCCAATGAATTAGACAATTTGAGGTCGAGCTTATCGAGTACATCGGTAATCGGTCTATCTCGATATAGACCAATACCAACGACTAACCATACAACGAGTTCTGCGGGTAGCTTTCTACGGCGCATACTCGCTTTATTCGTTTCAGATAAAGCTTGGTTTATCCAATCTAGCGGAAGGTCTTTTTGGAACAAAGAAAGAGATTCTGGATTAGCAAAATCGTCAACATCGATTAACCAGTGTGACAGCATAAAAAAATACCCTTAAACAAAAGTGCTTAAGGGTATTGTTAACCATCTGTAGGATCGTTCAACTGATCAGGAAAATGCTTAAATGATCAGTGTTAGCTCAATGAGCGGCATTTTTGTAACGGCAACTTGAGTAATTAAGAGTTACTTACTTGCTACTTTTAGACCTGCGTTTACATCAACAATATCTTGTTCGCTTAGCGTACCAACTGCTTGACGAAGCTGAAGTACACTTAGGATGTAGTTGTAACGAGCATCTGAAAGATTTTTGTTCGCATCGTATAGACGACGAGTCGAGTCTAGTACGTCAACGATAGTGCGAGTACCTACATCAAAACCAGCTTCTGTTGCTTCTAGAGCAGACTGAGCAGACACTACAGACTGTTCGTAAGCGCGTAGAGCACCGATCGAAGCACTGATGTTGTTGTTGAATGCACGTACGTCTTTTACAACGCTACGGTAAGTCGCTTCTAGGTCTTCACTTGCTGCAACGTAGTTGTATTCAGCCTGTTTAGTCAAAGAAGTTGTGCTACCACCCGTGTAAAGAGGTACAACTAAGTTCAAACCGATGTTTAGGTTGTCAGAGTCGTAGTCATTTACGCTGTTAGAGCTGTCTGTCTGTTCTGCAAGACCGTAGCTACCATCTAACGTTAAGCTTGGTAGGTGACCAGAGCTTGCTAGAGAGATATTATCTTTCGCTACATCTTGAGAGATACGTGCAGCCAATAAGCTAAGGTTCTTTTGTTCTGCTTGTTCAACAAGTGCAACTGCAGATTCAGAAGATTTGCTCGCTGAGAAACGATCAGTATCTAGGATGCTTAGGTTAGAGTGTTCCTGACCTGTAATCTCACGAAGACCTTCGTAGCTATTTGTTAGGTCGTTCTCTGCAAGAACTTCATCAGCCAAAACGCCATCGTACTGAGCTTGCGCATCGTGCACATCGGTGATTGCTGAAAGACCTACTTCAAAACGCTGTTTAGTTTGCTCTAGTTGACGAGCAACCGCTGCTTTCTCTGCACGAACAAACTCTAGGTTATCTTGAGCTCGAAGCACTTCGAAGTATGCTGTCGCAACACGAAGGATCAAGGCTTGTTGTTCTGCCGCGTAAGCTGAATCAGATTGACGAGCAGTTTTCTCTGCCGTGTCTAGAGTGATCCAAGAAGAACGCTGGTAAAGCTCCTGACTGAAACCAATGCCAACACCCCATTGGTTGTTATCATTGCTCATATCGCTTCGGTCACCACGATTAATATCGTAGTTAGCTGTTAGATTAATTTGCGGTAACAAAGAGCTACGGCTTGACGTTACTGCTTCAAAAGCGGCATCGCGCTGCGCTGCTGAACGAAGAAGTTGTGGATCGTTCTGTTTTGCTTGGTCGTAAACTTCAGCTAGCGTATCAGCAAAAGCTGACGAACTCAGGCTGCCAATTGCTGCACTGATAAATAGTGGAAGCAGTTTTTTCATTTTCCTATTCCTGCCTTTTATGGAATTTTCTTTAGAAGAGTTTAACCCAGTTTGGTGGTAATTTACTCGAAACTTTGCACTTTTTTACATTTAACTGTCCACTTGTGCAATATTTATTTTTTAAAACTTAACTTTAATTATAAATTTTATATAAAAAGTTGAACCTTATCCTTGGTAGTTAACTCGGACAATGAGTAAACTATAAAGATCACTTAGTGAGGTACCAAATGCAACAGTATGACAATCAACGACATGAGTTTACTCCGCAAGATGTGGAAATAGTCTCAAAAGAGACGCTGTTTCGTGGTTTTTTCAAAATGGTTAAGTACACATTTAAACATAGACTGTTTGAGGGCGGCTGGAGCCAACCAGTAGAGCGTGAGATGTTTGAGCGTGGACATGCTGCCGCTTTGCTACCTTATGATCCTGTGAGTGATGAAGTGGTGATCGTCGAACAGATCCGTGTCGGTGCCCTAGAGCATAAGAACCCATGGCAATACGAAATTGTTGCTGGGATCATTGATACTGATGAATCACCACAAGATGTCGCTCGTCGTGAGGCGATGGAAGAAGCCGGAGTCGAAGTCGGATCTGTATTGCCTATTACTTCGTATTATCCTTCATCTGGTGGTTGCTCTGAAAAGCTCGACGTCTTTGTTGGCTGTGTTGATGCAACGACAGCCAAAGGGGTACACGGATTGGACTACGAAGGTGAAGATATTCGTGTGCAAGTGATGAGTCGCGAAGCTGCTTATCAGTTGGTAAAAGATGGTGCATTTGAAAATGGAGCCACGATCATTGCGCTACAGTGGCTACAATTGAACTACCAAGAATTACAGTCAGAGTGGATAGATTAACGTCATGCCAAATATCGCGGTCAAAAAACCGTATCATGTTGATCTTGCTGAATTGATGCGAGTTTACGAGACTAACTATGCCAAACTGAACGCTTTGTTACCGGTTGGGCATGAGGTTGGTGACGTTCGCTGTTACCAAGCCGTTAATATGGTGTATCAATTGACAGTGAATGAGGTCACAAAATACACCACATTAATAGATATATGTCAGAGTGACGCGATGCCAGTGTTTCCTTTGCCAAAAATGTCTGTCAGGCTATATCACGACGCTCGAGTTGCAGAAGTGTGCGCTAGCGGGGATTTTTCGCGAGTCAAAGCGAAATATGACTATCCCAACACTAAGCTTCTGCAAAAGGACGAGAAATTTCAATTGAATAAATTTCTTGGGGAATGGTTAACGTTTTGTTTAAAAACGGGTATCAGCCGAACCCCAATTGCCTTTTAATTGAGCCGATTTATCAACACTTTTAAAGTCTAAACAGTAACGTATCTGGATTTGTTATTTTGGAATTATCACACACTTCAAAATTTGATGAGAGCACTATTAAGCTTGTGCAGCTAACGGACACGCATTTATTTGCGCCGAGCAATGGCAGCTTATTAAGCATCAACACTCAAGATAGCTTTCGTGCTGTAGTCGATGGCATTGTTAGTCAGGGTTTTGACTATCAAGCGATTTTAGCAACCGGTGATATCTCTCAAGATCACAGTGCTGAGTCGTACCAGAAATTTGAGTCAGGGATTCAACCTTTGGAAAAGCCATGCTATTGGCTGCCAGGGAACCATGACTTTAAGCCTAATATGGGCAGTGTTTTACCATCACCACAAATACAGTGTGTTGAGCATGCCTTGCTAGGCGATAACTGGCAGATGGTGATGCTAGACTCGCAGGTGGTTGGTGTGCCTCATGGTCGCCTCAGCGATCAACAGCTTGATCTGTTAGAACAAAAGCTGACGGAGTTCCCTGAACGCAATACCTTGGTTCTATTGCACCACCATCCATTATTGGTGGGCAGCGCATGGTTGGATCAACATAACCTAAAAGACGCCGATCAATTTTGGGATGTGGTTCAACAGCACACCAATGTTAAAGCGGTACTGTGTGGTCACGTTCATCAAGACATGAACCGAGATCATCATGGTGTACAAGTCATGGCAACACCGTCGACTTGTGTGCAATTCAAACCTAACTCAGATGACTTCGCGGTCGATACTTTGTCTCCGGGTTGGAGAGAGATTGAATTACATCAAGACGGAACGGTCAGCACGCAAGTTCGTCGTCTGCCTCATGGGCAGTTCTTGCCTGATTTTAAGGCTGCTGGTTACTAATGCCAGGCTCTGATCAGCAAGCTAATAAGCCATCACTGCTTCTCTATATTCATGGGTTTAACAGTTCATCACGTTCTCATAAAGCGAACGTAATGGCAGATTACTGTGCGGAGCATCGCGCTGATATTAAAGTTGTAACCCCTCAACTGCCGAGTTTCCCTCAGCAAGCGGCACTCCATTTGCAGCAGCTGGTGGAGCAATACAAAGAGCAATATCAAATAGCGTTGGTCGGTAGCTCGCTGGGTGGTTATCTTTCAACATGGCTGAATAGCCACTATGGTTTTAAAGCGGTGGTTGTAAACCCAGCAGTGAAGCCGTATGAGCTTCTTGCTGACTATTTAGGTGAACAAGTAAACCCATACACAGATGAACGATATGTACTGGAAACAAAACATATTGATGAACTGAAGGCGTTAGAGGTTTCGGCGATCGCTAAGCCGAGCGACTTCTGGTTACTTCAGCAAACGGAAGACGAAGTTCTGGATTACCGACAAGCGGTAGAGAAGTACCAAGGTGCAACACAGACAGTAGAAGAGGGCGGGGATCATAGCTTTGTTGATTTTGAACGCTACCCACAACAAATCATCACCTTTCTAAATCTTTAATCTGTTCCACCAACCAAGTGATTCTCTCTTGTTTGCCTGTTATTTCATCTATCAATGGTGAAATATCATAGTTTGATGTCTTAGTTTTTGAACTAGCTTGACATCATTACTCAGCTTCCAGACTATATTCCCCAATACTTCGCTCGTTCGCTCTACTATGACGGTTCATAGTAATGATTCTGCTTTAGTGAAACTGGAGCCAGCGAACTGACGCAAACTTTTTGAGTAAACTCCGTATTATGACTGAACAATATAATGCAAAAGACCTCGAGGTACTTGAAGGTCTCGATCCTGTGCGACACCGCCCGGGAATGTATACCGAGACAGAAAGACCTAACCACCTTGCCCAAGAAGTCATTGATAACTCGGTCGATGAAGCACTAGCGGGACACGCTAAGAAGATCAAAGTGGTACTTCATGCAGACCAATCGTTAGAAGTTACCGATGACGGCCGTGGTATGCCTGTCGATATTCACCCTGAAAAAGGGATCTCAGGTGTTGAGCTGATTTTAACTAAGCTCCACTCTGGCGGTAAATTCTCGAATAACAACTACAAGTTCTCTGGTGGTCTGCACGGTGTAGGTATCTCGGTCGTAAACGCGCTGTCAAAACGTGTTGAAGTGACTGTACGCCGAGAAGGTCAGGTTCACGAGATCGCACTTGAAGGTGGTCATGCCGTAACAGAGCTTACTGTAACGGGCACTTGTGGTCATCGTAACAGTGGTACATCAGTACATTTCTGGCCTGATCCTAAGTACTTCGATAGCCCTAAATTTTCGACACTTCGTCTGATTAACAACCTACGTGCAAAAGCAGTGCTTTGCCCAGGTTTAGAAATTACCTTTATCGACAAAGTCGGTGGCGAAGAGCATAAATGGTTCTATGAAGATGGCCTAAAAGACTACCTTGCCGAAGGCGTGAAAGGTTACACCTTACTGCCTGAAGAACCGTATGTTGGCGAATTCGTTGCTGAAACAGAAATGGCAAACTGGGCGATCATCTGGCAGCCAGAAGGCGGCGACATGATCACCGAAAGTTACGTGAACTTAGTACCGACTAAGCAAGGTGGTACACACGTAAACGGTCTTCGCCAAGGTCTGCTTGATGCAATGCGTGAGTTCTGTGAATTCCGCAACTTGCTACCACGTGGCGTTAAGCTAACGGGCGACGATATTTTCGATCGCTGTTCGTACGTACTCTCGGTGAAGATGCAAGATCCGCAGTTTGCTGGTCAAACAAAAGAGCGCTTGTCTTCTCGTCAAACCGCTGCGTTTGTTTCTGGTGTGGTAAAAGATGCGTTTAGCCTGTGGTTGAACGAAAAGCCACAATTGGCGGAACAGCTAGCAGAAGCTTGTATTGCGAATGCTCACCGCCGTATGCGCGCAAGCAAAAAGGTTGTGCGTAAGAAAATCGCGTCAGGCCCAGCACTGCCGGGTAAGCTAACTGACTGTTCAGTTCAAGATTTAAGCCGTACCGAAATCTTCTTCGTGGAAGGGGACTCGGCGGGTGGTTCTGCTAAACAAGCACGTGACCGTGAGTTCCAAGCGGTGATGCCACTTCGCGGTAAGATCCTAAATACATGGGAAGTGTCAGCAGACCAAGTATTGGCTTCGCAAGAAGTGCATGACATCTCGGTAGCTCTGGGTATCGACCCAGATAACGATGATTTATCAGGCCTGCGTTACGGTAAGATCTGTATCCTTGCCGATGCGGACTCGGATGGTCTTCATATCGCGACACTGCTATGTGCTTTGTTTACTCGCCATTTCCATGCATTGGTTGAAGCGGGTCATATCTATGTGGCAATGCCTCCTCTGTATCGTATCGATTGCGGTAAGGAAGTGTTCTACGCACTTGATGACGCAGAGAAAGACGGTGTGCTTGAGCGACTATCGCAGAAGAAAGCCAAGATCAACGTGCAACGATTCAAAGGTCTGGGTGAAATGAACCCACTTCAGTTGCGTGAAACCACCATGGATCCAAATACTCGTCGCCTTGTTCAGTTAACGATTGACGACAGCGAAGCGACTAACGAGATGATGGACATGCTGCTTGGTAAGAAGCGTGCAGATGATCGCCGTACATGGCTACAGACTAACGGTGATATGGCCGAGGTATAATGGATGTCTAACGAAATTACATATGATGGCGTTGAACAGCTGCCAATGCGCAAGTTCACCGAAGATGCCTACTTAAATTACTCAATGTACGTGATCATGGATCGTGCATTGCCGTATATCGGTGATGGTTTGAAGCCAGTACAGCGTCGTATTATCTATGCGATGTCTGAGCTGGGCTTATCGGCTGCATCGAAATACAAAAAATCAGCACGTACCGTTGGTGACGTATTAGGTAAATATCACCCGCACGGTGACTCTGCTTGTTACGAAGCGATGGTATTGATGGCGCAGCCTTTCTCTTACCGCTACCCATTGGTCGATGGTCAAGGTAACTGGGGTGCTCCGGATGACCCGAAATCGTTCGCTGCGATGCGTTATACCGAAGCGAAATTATCTAAGTTTGCTGAGGTTCTGCTAGGTGAACTAGGTCAAGGTACGGTTGATTGGCAACCAAACTTTGATGGCACGATGAAAGAGCCTCAAATGCTGCCTGCTCGCCTACCTCATATTCTACTTAACGGTATTACAGGTATCGCGGTAGGTATGGCGACCGATATTCCACCACACAACGTGCGTGAAGTCGCTAATGCAGCCATTCACCTAATTGATACGCCGAAGTCTGAGCTTTCAGACGTGATGGGTTTCATTCAAGGTCCTGATTACCCGACTGAAGCTGAGATTATCTCTCCGAAATCGGACATCGAAAAGATCTACCGTACTGGACGTGGCAGCATCAAGATGCGCGCGGTTTGGCACAAGGAAGGCTCTGATATTGTTATCACGGCTTTACCTCATCAAGTGTCAGGTGCGAAGTTACTTGAGCAAATCGCTAACCAGATGCGCGCTAAGAAGCTGCCAATGGTTGACGACTTGCGTGATGAATCTGATCACGAGAACCCAACGCGTATCGTTGTTGTTCCTCGTTCTAATCGTATCGACTGTGACCAATTGATGAGTCACCTGTTCGCGTCGACGGATCTAGAGAAAAACTTCCGCGTTAACTTGAACATGATTGGTTTAGATAACCGTCCTCAAGTTAAAGGCTTAGTTCAAATCCTGAAAGAGTGGATCGAGTTCCGTCGCACAACGGTTCGCCGTCGTTTGCAGTACCGTTTAGATAAAGTATTGGCACGTTTGCACATCTTAGAAGGTTTGCTTGCTGCTTATCTTAATATCGATGAAGTGATTGAAATCATTCGTACAGAAGACGAACCATGTCCTGTCCTAATGAGCCGTTTCAACATTTCTGAAATTCAAGCCAATGCGATTCTTGATATTAAACTTCGTAACTTAGCTAAGTTAGAAGAGTTTAAAATCCGAGCGGAACAAGAAGAGCTTGAAGCTGAGCGTGAAAAGCTTGAAAAGCTACTCGGTTCAGAGCGTCGCTTGAATACGCTGATCAAAAAAGAAATCCAAGCAGATGCAGATAAATACGGCGATGATCGTCGTTCACCTCTGATTGAGCGTGCTGAAGCGAAAGCGCTAACAGAACGCGACTTAGTGCCAAGCGAACCAATCACGGTTGTGTTGTCTGAGAAAGGTTGGATTCGTCATGCCAAAGGGCATGAAGTGGACGCTGAAGGCTTGAACTACAAGTCTGGTGATAGATTCTTAGCGAGTGCTAAGGGTAAGAGTAACCAGCAAGCGGTGTTCCTCGGCAGCGATGGCCGAAGCTACTCCCTTGAGTCACATTCACTACCGTCGGCGCGAAGCCAAGGTGAGCCAATTACAGGCCGTTTGAACGTCAGCCCAGGTACTTCTATTCGCCAAGTGGTGATGGGAGAGAATGAACAATTATGGTTAGTCGGTTCTGATGCAGGTTATGGTTTTGTTTGTAAGGGTAGCGATCTGCTGTCTAAGAACAAGAGCGGTAAAGCCTTGGTTAACTTGCCACAAGCTTCTGAAGTGATGATGCCAAGCCCGATTGCTGACTTGGACTCTAACCAGATTCTGGCGATTACTAACCAAGGTCGTATGTTGTTGTTCCCGATTAAAGACCTACCTCAGCTGAGCAAAGGTAAAGGCAACAAGATCATCAACATCCCTTCTGCGAAAGCAAAAGAGCGTGAAGAGTTTGTCTCGCATCTTATGGCTATCCCAGAGAATGCGACGCTGACTATTTACGCCGGTAAACGTAAGCTTGGTTTGAAACCTGCGGATCTTGAAAACTTCCGTGGTGAACGTGGTCGTCGTGGTGGTCTATTGCCTAGAGGACTACAGCGAGTGACGCGTATCGATATCGAAGAGCAAAGTGAATCGTAGAGATACTTGAAACAATCTTTAGATAAAAGAAAACCCAGCCTATGAGCTGGGTTTTTTGTACTTGTGTATTAGCAGCTTGAATCACTGCTTACAGAGTTTGCTCTACAGGCGAGTATCTTCGGCGATGGTCACCTTTAGAGTTTTGCTTTCACCTTGGCGCAATATACCCACATCGATAACTGTACCCGGTCGCAGGTCGGTAACGATGTCCATTACACTCTGGCGACCATTTACTTGGTTATCGTTGATACTGACAATAATGTCTTGAGCTTCAAACCCCGCATCGGCAGCCGGTCCATTAGGGTCTATCCCCAACACAACAATCCCGCCGATATTCTTAGTACCCAACATGCGTGAGGTGACTGAATTGATGTCTTGTCCATCGATACCAATATATCCACGGATCACACGACCATCGGCGATGATCTTTTCCATGATTTTATTAGCAAGCGGATAGGGGATAGCGAATGAGATCCCATAGGTTTCCATGTCGGTAGCTTGCTGGAAAGACGCGGTATTGATACCGACTAGCTCACCTTGTGAGTTCACCAGCGCACCACCTGAGTTACCTTCATTGATTGCCGCATCGGTCTGGATAAAGGCTTGATGGCCATCGGCACTAATCGAAGAACGGCCGGTTGCAGAGATGATACCAAAGGTTGTTGTTTGACCTAGGTTGTATGGGTTACCGATAGCCAGTACAACATCACCGACATTGGCTTTGTAATTAGGATTGAGTGGGATCACTGGTAGGTTATCACCGCTGACTCTAAGTATCGCGATATCGGTGCGCTTGTCTGAACCGACAAGTTGCGCAGCTGCTACTCGGCCATCTTGAAGTGCCACAACTATTTGGTCTGCTTGAGCCACAACATGGAAGTTGGTAATGATGTAGCCTTTCTCGCTAACAATCACCCCAGAGCCCAAACCTTGAGTGAGCAGTTTGTTTCGATCGCTTTCAGCGTATTTACGGCTATAAATGTTAACCACTGCTGGTGCCGCGCGGCGAACTGCTTGGTTAAATGAAATCTGAAGAGAGCCAATATTATCGATTTTAGGACTAGTGACGTCAGCGACAATCGCTGGTCTTAAGCTCGGGAAGGCGAGAAGAATAAGCGCCGCTGAAACGAGTCCAAGGGAAATAGAACGAAATAGAAAGGACAGCATGTTTCCCTCTTCAACAAGTAAGGTTTGAAGCCTCCATCAATGGATGACTGACTTGATTACAAGTGAAGCATAGCATTTTGATTGATCTAAAGAAAAGGGAGACTGAGTAAGTTTAAAGCAAACTTACTGGGCCTCCCTGTAATTGCGCTGACGTAAGACTATCGAATTACAAGATAGATAGTTCGGTCGCCTCGCTGGATATTAAGCGCCAGTACACCAGGTTGTTTTTCAAGAATCTCTCTAAACTCAGCAAGGTTCTTAACCGTTTGACGGTTTACCCCGATGATGATGTCATCTTTCAGAAGTTGATAGGCTTCGGCTGGTGAGCCTTGAGCAACACTTGAGACCTTGACACCCGTTGCAGAGTCACTCTCTGTTGTGTTGGTTAATTCAGCTCCGGCTAGTCCTTCATGGAGCTTCTCAGCCTGTGTCTTATTATTGGTGGATTCACCAAGCGTCACATCAAAGGTTTTGCTCTTACCGTCACGAACCACACCCAGCTCAATCTGCTTACCAGCGCCGAGTGTTGCGACCTTAGCTCTTAACTCGCTGAAGGTATCAATGCGTTTGCCATTAACAGAGACAATAATATCGCCCGCTTTCAGTCCGGCTTTATCTGCTGCGCTGTCAGGGACGATTTGGCTAACAAAGGCGCCTTTACTTGATTCATAACCGAGTGCTTCTGCCAATTCGGAGGTCACTTCTCCGCCTTGAACGCCAAGCATGCCGCGTTTTACTTCACCGAAATCGAGAATTTGTTCTGTCAGATTTGTCATCATATTAGAAGGGATTGCAAAGCCGATACCGACATTACCTCCGTTAGGGCCAAGAATGGCGGTGTTGATACCAATCAGCTCACCGTTGAGGTTCACTAGCGCACCACCAGAGTTACCGCTATTGATTGCTGCATCGGTTTGAATGAAGTTTTCAAAGTTTTCTAGATTCAGGCCGCTACGACCAAGTGCAGAAACAATACCGGATGTCACGGTTTGCCCAAGTCCGAATGGGTTACCGATCGCGACACTAAAATCACCAACTCTTAGTTTGTCTGAGTCTGCGACTTTTATCTGGGTAAGGTTCTTGGCTTCTTCTAATTTTAGCAGTGCGATATCAGACATCTGGTCGCCGCCGATTAGCTCAGCATCGTACTCTCGACCATCATGCAATTTTACTTTGATATCGTCTGCGCCATTAATGACATGGTAATTGGTCACGATATGACCTTTCTTAGCGTCAATGATGACACCAGAGCCTAGCCCGCGGAATGGACGCTCTCGTGTTTGTTCTGGACCAAAAAAGAATTGAAATTGTTCAGGGATTTGCTGACGTTGTACCTGTTTGCCTTCTACGGCAATACTAACCACAGCGGGGGTCACTTGTTCAAGCATAGGAGCAAGGCTTGGTAATTGTTCATTACCCACACTTAATGGCAGTGCGGCTGTTGCTTGAATGGGGGTGATGATTGAACTTAAGCTTAAAGTCAGTACTGATAAAGCAAGCAAAGGTTTTTTCATCATAAACTCCTCTCTAGTTAAGGTCTTAACCCTCTTATACGTTTAATAAGTATGAGAAGTTTCAAATGACCTGAGTGAAAGTTATGACTCAAAAACCTTTGTAAAGTTCACAGAAGTGTTAAATGTTTACGATGCTTTTGCTGTTACAACATCGGGAGCATCCATGATTTCTTTCTTCTGCTCTGTAAATAAACCGGTTGCGCCATTAGCGTAATCTTTCGGTTGTTCCTCAAGTGTCGCCTCTTTTGCTGAAGACTTCTCTTGTGGCTTGTCCGAATGGGCAGCGGCTGTTTTCACAAACGGGTTATCTTGCTCTGGCAGGTTAGGAATCAGCTCTGAGCTTGTTTTTTCCATGTGTTGGTACAGTTTTGTGTAGTCTTTACCTAATGTGTCCAACATTTCTGCTGATTTCGCAAAGTGATCAGCCAGCTCTTGTCGCTGCTGCTCAAGGGCAAACTTTGCGCTATCTAATTCTTTCTGTACGTTCTTTTGTTTTTTGTATTCAGGTGTCATGAGACGAGAAATAGCGACCCCTAAAATAACTCCGACTAGTAAACCGGCAACGGCATACATCCAAGGCATAACAGCTCCTTATTATTGTTTTTTAACATGTTTGTTACTGCTTAGTTACACGTGATACAGCTCCATGGTACTATGAGAAAGCCGCAGTATAAAGAGAAATGCGTGTGCGCTAGTTAGCAGTTTGATGCTGCATTATTCACCACATCACGTTATTCCTCGTACTGTTTGGGCTCATTTTTAGTTGTTGTCTGATATTGCTTTCATTGTGGAAATGTCGTCATGAATCCCATTAAAAAATACGAACAAGATATAAAAGAACATGGATTTCAAAGAGATCCAGCACAAGAGCAAGCCGTTAAATCTTTAGATGAACTCTTTCATCTATTTCAAGATTACATGAATACGCCCATTCCTCAACTGACTCGCTTCCAGAAATTATTGGGCAAAAAGCCAGAACTGCTACAACCACCAAAAGGTCTCTATTTCTGGGGGGGCGTAGGGCGAGGAAAAACGTACCTAATGGATACGTTCTACGATGCCTTACCGACCACTAAAAAAATGCGTGTGCACTTTCACCGCTTTATGTATCGAGTTCATGATGAGCTAAAGGCGCTAGGTAATGTGAGTGATCCATTGCCTTTAGTCGCAGACAAGTTGAAGGAAGAAGCGGACATTATTTGTTTCGACGAATTCTTTGTTTCAGACATCACCGATGCGATGATCCTAGGAACCTTGTTCCAAGAGTTATTCGCTCGAAACGTTATCTTGGTGGCGACCTCTAATATTCCACCCGCGGATCTGTATCGCAACGGATTACAGCGAGCGCGTTTCTTACCGGCCATTAAGCTCATTCAAGACAACTGTCATATCCTTAATGTCGATAGCGGCATTGATTATCGTCTGCGTACCTTAGAACAGGCTGAGATTTACCATTACCCGCTAGATAGCCAAGCGAATATCAATCTCGAAAAGTATTACGCTCAGTTGGTTGGCGAAGATAAAGAGAAGCTTAAGCAGATAGAGGTTAATCACCGTCAATTAGATGTAGTCGAAGCGAGTGATGGCGTACTGCACGGTACCTTTGCTCAGCTTTGTCAGTCGGCTCGTAGCCAGAACGACTATATTGAGTTGTCTCGGGTTTATCACACGGTTCTATTGGCGGATGTGTTGCAAATGGGCGCGACTTCAGATGACGCTGCGAGGCGCTTCATTGCATTAGTTGATGAGTTCTACGAGCGCAATGTGAAACTGATTATTTCAGCGGAAGTGGAGCTAGAAAAGCTATACACCCATGGTCAGCTAGAGTTTGAATTTAAACGTTGTCAGTCGCGTTTAATTGAAATGCAGAGCCATGAATATTTGGCAAAAGAACACTTAAGTTAGCTTTGATTATCTCGAATAAGAAATAGAATTAAAAAAATCGTGATTTTGTTCAAAAAGAGGTGATTTTTTCTTCGCTCTTCTCTATAATCCTGCGACCTACCGTTACTGCGGGCCTCTAGCGATGAGTAAAATCACGTTATGCCAAGAGTTTTCCAACACTCGAAGGGGTGATGAATGGTAACTCTTAGACAGTGGGAATACGCGAGTATTCCTTAAGTGTAAATTTTTTAAATAGGTAATTATTAGCATGAAAACTTTCGTTGCTAAACCAGAAACTGTAAAACGCGACTGGTATGTTGTAGACGCTGAAGGCAAAACTCTTGGCCGTCTAGCAAGTGAAATCGCTTCTCGCCTACGCGGCAAGCACAAAGCAGAATACACTCCTCACGTAGACACTGGTGATTACATCATCGTTGTTAACGCTGAGAAAGTTGCTGTAACTGGTAACAAAGCTAAGGGTAAGGTTTACTACCGTCACTCTGAGTTCCCAGGTGGTCTTAAAACTATCACTTTTGAAAAGCTAATTGCTAAGAAACCAGAAATGGTTCTAGAACTAGCAGTTAAAGGTATGCTTCCACGTGGTCCTCTAGGCCGCGCGATGTACCGTAAGCTTAAAGTGTACGCTGGTACTGAGCACAACCATGTTGCTCAACAGCCACAAGTACTAGACATCTAAGGGGATTATGAAAATGGCAGAGAATCAATACTACGGCACTGGTCGTCGCAAAAGCTCAGCAGCTCGTGTTTTCATCAAACCAGGCTCTGGTGAGATCGTAATCAACAAGCGTAGCCTTGATGTTTACTTCGGTCGTCCAACTTCTCGTATGGTTGTTAAGCAACCTCTTGAGCTAGTTGAACTAACTGAGAAACTTGACCTTTACATCACTGTTTCTGGTGGTGGTATTTCTGGTCAAGCTGGCGCAATCCGCCACGGTATCACTCGCGCTCTTATGGAGTACGATGAAACTCTACGTCCTGCTCTACGTGCAGCTGGCTACGTTACTCGTGACGCTCGTTGCGTTGAACGTAAGAAAGTTGGTCTACGTAAAGCACGTCGTAAACCTCAATTCTCTAAGCGTTAATTTTTCTTTACGAAAAAGTACACGCTCCCAGTTTTACGACTGGAATTGTGGTTCAAAGCTCGGCTATATGCCGAGCTTTTTGTTTTTATACCCCCTCTAAACGCTTCCCCTCCCTCGTTTTATTTCCAAATTCTTATATTTTGAAAGCTTTTGTAACCCAATGTGCGCTTTGCCTCATGATTGTTACAAAAAGGTAGCTTTATCTTGTCAAAAAGTAGGGTTTTATTTATCATTTGCCGTCAATAAATAGAACTAAATACATATTTTGTTAGCCATGCTCTTTAATCGGAATTATTTCAATCCACAAGGAGCAAATGGGAGAATGTTTGGATGAGCAACGCGCCTTTAAATAACGGTCGCAGGCGTTTCTTAACCGCAACAACAGCCGTTGTTGGTGGTTTAGGAGCAGCTGCTGTAGCCGTGCCTTTTATTAAATCATGGAATCCGAGTGCCAAGGCGAAAGCTGCGGGCGCGCCGGTGGAAGTGGAAGTCAGTAAGTTAGAACCGGGACAAATGGTTCGTGTCGAGTGGCAAGGTAAACCTGTATGGGTTGTACGCCGTGCTGAGTCGGTACTAGAAAACCTAAAATCGATCGGTGGTCAACTTCGTGACCCTCAATCTGAAGCTGAACAACAACCAGAATACGCACAGAACGAGTTCCGTTCAATTAAGCCGGAATTCTTCGTTGCTGTTGGTTTCTGTACGCACTTAGGTTGTTCTCCAACTTACCTGCCGGATTCTTTTGCAGAACAAGTTCAGGGTGTTAAGTCTGGTTTCTTCTGTCCTTGTCATGGTTCAAAGTTTGATATGGCAGGTCGAGTATTCCAAGGCGTACCAGCTCCATTGAATCTTGTTGTACCAAAGCATATGTATTTGAGTGACACTAAGATCATGATCGGTGTGGACGAGGGAGACGCGTAATGCAAGGATTGCTTGATTGGGTAGAGAAACGTCTACCCGCGATGAATGCTTATAAAAAGCATTTATCTGAATACCCAATGCCTAAGAACTTTAACTTTTGGTACCTTTTCGGTTCTTTGGCAATGTTGGTACTGGTTAACCAAATCCTTACGGGTATTTGGCTAACAATGAACTACGTACCATCAGGTGAGGGTGCATTTGCTTCTGTTGAATACATCATGCGTGATGTGGAATACGGTTGGCTACTACGTTACATGCACTCAACAGGTGCTTCGGCATTCTTCGTGGTTATCTACCTGCACATGTTCCGTGGCCTAATCTACGGCTCTTACCAAAAACCTCGTGAGCTACTTTGGATCTTCGGTATGTTGATCTTTTTAGTGCTTATGGCTGAGGCTTTCATGGGTTACCTACTACCATGGGGTCAAATGTCTTACTGGGGTGCTCAGGTAATCATTTCTCTGTTTGGTGCGATCCCTGTTATCGGTGATGACCTAACGCTTTGGATCCGTGGTGACTACATCATCTCTGGTGCAACGCTGAACCGTTTCTTCGCACTGCACGTTATCGCTTTACCAATCGTACTTCTGCTGCTTATCGTACTTCACGTACTGGCACTGCACGAAGTGGGTTCGAACAACCCAGACGGTATCGAGACGAAACTTCCTAAAGGCACAATGGGCGACGACTACAAAACTCAGTTCCCATTCCACAAGGATTACACTAAGAAATACGACATCATTGACTCTATTCCTTTCCACCCATACGGGACTGTGAAAGATATGGTTGGTGTGGCCGGTTTCCTATTCTTCTTCTGTTATGTGCTGTTCTTTAACCCAGAAATGGGTGGGTTCTTCCTTGAGCCGCCAAACTTTGAAGCTGCTAACCCACTGAAAACACCAGAGCACATCGCTCCGGTATGGTACTTCACGCCGTTTTACGCAATTCTGCGTGCTGTTCCTGATAAGTTGCTAGGTGTTGTAGCAATGGGCGCATCTATTGTTGTGCTATTCCTACTACCATGGTTCGACCGTTGTAAAGTGCGTTCTTACCGTTACCGTAGCAAACTGCATTTGATTAATATCATCCAATTCACAATAAGCTTTATTGCGCTTGGTGTACTTGGTGCGCTTCCAGCAACGCCAACATACACGCTACTGGCTCAAATCTTTAGCTTAGGTTACTTCATGTTCTTCGTTCTACTGTGGTTCTACAGTAAAAATGAAGCGACGAAACCATTACCAGAAAGGGTGACATTCAAATGAAAAAGTGGATTGTAATTTTATTTGCTATGTTGCCTTCACTGGTGATGGCAGCGGGTGCAAACGTACCATTAGACAAAGCGAACAATGATTTAACAGACAAAGCTTCATTGCAAAATGGCGCTAAGATGTTCATGAACTACTGTTTCGCTTGTCACTCAACGCAGTACCAGCGCTATGAACGTGTTGCGAATGATTTAGAGATCCCCGTTGATCTTATGAAGGAAAACCTGATTTTTGACCCTGAAGCGAAAATCGGTGACCTGATGGTTAATGCTATGCCTTCTGATCAAGCGGCAAGTTGGTTTGGTGCTCCGCCACCAGACCTAACATTGGTTGCTCGTGTTCGTGGTGCAGACTGGCTGTACACTTACCTTCGTACTTTCTATGAAGATCCGTCTCGTCCATTTGGCGTGAACAACATTGTTTTCCCAAGCGTTGGTATGCCGCACGTTCTTGAAGAACTGCAAGGTATCCCAACACCAATCTATGATACTCATATGGTAGATGGCGAGGAAGTGACGGTTGTTGTCGGCACTGAGACTGACGGCTCTGGCGAATTAAGTGCTGGTGAATACGACGAAGCTGTTCGTGACCTTGTTAACTTTTTGGTTTACTCGGGCGACCCAGTTCAACTTGAGCGTCACGCTATGGGTTGGTGGGTAATGGCCTTCTTAGTAATCTTCACTATCATCGTGATTTTGCTGAAGAAAGAGTATTGGCGTGATGTGCACTAATTGTGCTATAATACCGTGCTAATTCCCAAATTATGTTAATGTTCAATGGAGGCTTTAGGCCTCCATTGTTTTTATTTAAAGTGTACTGGAGGGCTCCATGGCTGTAGCTGCCAATAAACGTTCTGTAATGACTCTTTTCTCAAGTGCTTCTGATATGTATAGCCATCAGGTGCGCATCGTTCTTGCTGAAAAAGGCGTAAGTGTTGAAGTTGAGTTGGTTGATGAAAAAAATCTACCAGCAGAGCTTGTTGAACTGAACCCGTACAAATCAGTACCTACTCTTGTTGATCGTGAGCTTGCTCTATATGACTCAAAGATCATCATGGAATACCTAGATGAGCGTTTTCCTCATCCACCTTTGATGCCTGTATACCCGGTTGCTCGTGGTAACAGCCGTCTAATGATGTACCGCATTGAGCGTAACTGGTATTCAGTTGCAGAGAAGATCGTTAAAGGCAACGCTGAAGAATCTGAAGCAGCTCGCGTTAAACTGCGCAACGACCTACTGACTCTTGCTCCTATCTTCGCTGAGTATGAATACTTCATGAGCGAAGAGTTTAGCCTAATTGATTGTTACCTAGCTCCGCTACTATGGCGTTTACCTGAGCTTGGTATCGAACTGATTGGTCCTGGTTCTAAAGAGCTTAAGATTTACATGAACCGCGTATTCGAACGTGATTCATTCCTAGCTTCTCTAACTGAAGCTGAGCGTGAGATGCGACTCGTTCGCTAAGCGTTTATGGATATTTCAAATATGACTCCACGCCGACCATACATGCTTCGTGCATTTTATGAGTGGCTGGTTGATAACGAACTAACTCCACACCTTGTTGTTGAAGCAACATTGCCGGGTGTGCGAGTTCCAGAAGAGTTTGTTCAAGATGGTCAGATCATTCTGAACATCGCGCCTCGTGCGGTTGGACAACTTGAACTGGGTAACGAAGCTGTGACGTTTAGTGCTCGCTTTAGTGGTCGTCCACACTCTGTGATCGTTCCGCTTTACGCAGTACAAGCGATTTATGCTCGTGAAAATGGTGCTGGTACCATGTTTGAACCTGAAGAGGCTTACATGGAAGCGTTTGAAGAAGGGATTGAAGAAAGTCCTTTTGAAGAACAAGAGAAAGGCCCATCTTTGAGCGTAGCAACGGCAGACGTAGATGCTGAAGAGCCTGACTCAGATCCTGAGCCACCTCGTCCAGCGAAAGGTCGCCCAAGCCTTCGTGTTATCAAATAACGTTAGTTAAATAACGAACCAAATAAAAAAGCAGCGACTCGTCGCTGCTTTTTCTTTTCTGCTATATAGCATTTAATTGACTGGCTTACGGCTAGTTAACAGCCGTCTCTTCTTCACCGTATTCAAACGCTCGAATAACCTGTTTTACGCCAGATATGTTACGCGCAACTTCTGTCGCGATATCGGCATGCTCTCTAGTCACGAGGCCAAGCAGGAATACTTCTGAATCCTCAGTAATCACTTTTACTTTGATGCCGTTAAGCTCAGCATTTGCAAGCAGAGCTGACTTCACTTTAGTGGTAATCCAGCTGTCTTTACTGATAGCGCTCACAGACAATGGCTCTTTCACTCGAACTTGATTGTGGATGCTCTCAACGCCAGCCACTTCTTTGGCTTGGTTTTCAAAAGCGCGACGTTCTGAATCTGTGGTCGCTTGCCCCATCAGTACCACCGAACCTCGGTATGAGCTTGCGGTGACGCGTACGTTGCCACGGAAAGGTTGTTTATTGGTAATCGCTGCAACTTCGAATTCGATGTTGTTGTCGTTCCAAATCTCTTTGGTGGTTCGTGTATCAGTGACTAGGTTTGCTGTAGTTGCTGCACCAGCAATGAAAATGCCAGCACAACCAGACAGAGACAGTGTAAGTAGCGAAACACTAATCAGCTTAAACAGCCTCATAGAGGTTAATGATTTCATTGTGATGCTCCGTCTATCACTCTTCGTGAGCAGGGAAGAGTACTTGATCGATTAGGTCACATAGGCAGTGGAGTGTCACCATGTGTACTTCATGAATGCGTGCTGTACGGTGTGAAGGGATACGAATCTCTACATCGTGTTCACCAAGCAAGCCTGCCATTTCGCCACCATCTTTACCGGTAAAGGCGATGATGGTCATGTCGCGAGTTACCGCCGCTTCCATTGCCTTGATGATGTTCTTGCTGTTACCGCTAGTCGAGATAGCCAGCAGGATATCGCCAGTTTGACCAAACGCACGCACCTGCTTAGAGAAGATCTCTTCATAGTGGTAGTCGTTAGCCACGGCTGTTAGCGTGGTGTTGTCTGCTGTGAGTGCCATCGCAGGAAGGCTAGGGCGCTCTGTTTCAAATCGGTTGAGTAGGCACGATACAAATTGCTGAGCATTCGACGCCGAACCACCATTACCACAACAAAGAATTTTGTTTCCGTTAAGCAAGGTCGCAACCATTGCTTGAGCGGCATGCGTGATTGCGTCAGGCAGAGCTTCTGCAGCCGCAATTTGGATTTGAATACTTTCTGTGAAACTTTCTTTAATGCTGTCTAGCATGTTTATCCTTGGGTAATCGCGTTTTGAATCCAGTCGATAGTGTCATTCGGCCCTTCAATGGCAACAATATCAAACCTGAAATCTGTAGAGTGCACCGACAAGCCTTGCTGCATAAGCCAAACATTGGCTGTTTTGAGCAGTTTCTGTGACTTCTTGACAGTCACCATTTCAGCGGCATGTCCGTAGCGGGTTTGCTTGCGGTATTTTACCTCAGCAAACACAACCGTATTGTTATGGCGCATTATAAGATCAATCTCGCCACATTTTGCTATGAAGTTTTCTTCTATTAACGATAAACCGTGGTTAATCAGATAAGATTTTGCCACGGTCTCGTATTTATCACCCACTTGTTTGTGGGTGATGGTTGGTTTGGATAGGAACTTTCGGCTAAAAAGCCCCATGCTCTGCCCAGCTGATTTCACGTTGAACCACACAGTTGTTATCGATGGTTAGCACACCCGTTTCACCTGGAATGCTGTAACCCTGTACTGCTTTCATCTGTGGCAGTGCATCCATTAGGTAGTAGGCATCCATTCCTAGTGCTTGCAGACGCTTTTGGCCGTTTGAGTGTGCAGGCCATAGGTCGTTGAGCTCTTTATTAAGCTCGTTTTTATTCTCAACTAATAGCGGGATATCGCTGTAGAACACACCTGTTAGGTCTTCATACTGCTTATCACCGCTGTTGCTGCGTGAGTTTGAGAACAGAGCGGGTTGGCTCGCATCAGGGTTAATTGCAACTTCAATGAAGGGTTTGATTAGCGTTAGCTCTGAGTTCTTAGCCACAATGTAGACAGAATCGATATCACGACGGCTGCGTGGCTCTGTTTCTAGGTCTAGGTTCAGTAACCCGTCCATTTGAGCGATACGTTGTTGGCTCTCTTGCAAGCCGAATACCTGATTCACATTACGTTGCAGTTGGCGTTTGTCAGAGAACAAGCTGATAGCAACATCGTTGCTGCTGTATTTTTTCCACTCTTCTTTAAACGCTTGCTCAACACGCTCACCTAAACGTCCTCTTGGCGCAAGGATAAGCGGGTACTTGTAGCCTTGAGCAAATAGGTGTTTCGCTGCCTGAGCGACTTCTTGTTCTGGCGATAGAGCGAGATAACAAATGTTGGTATCTGGTTCTAGTTGCGTTGGAATGTTCAGAGCTAATGCTGGAATCGAGTTTTCGTGGTTTTTCTGCGCTTGCTGAAGCTTAGTTATGTTGCTCTTAATCAGCGGGCCAACGATGAAATCAACGTTGTTTTCTTCCAGTGTCGCTTTGATTTCAGCTGCACTTTGCACGTTGGTATCCATTACCGTCAGCGTTGCATCTTCTTCACGCTCTTTGTCATTCATCATCGCAAAGATGAAACCGTCACGTACAAGTTGTGCTTGCTTACCGTATTTACCGGTTAGAGGCAGTAATAGTGCAGTGCTGGTTGGCTTGCTGATCTCTAGCGCCAAGATGTCAGTGATCGCCTGAGGTGTGTATGTCGCTGCTGGGTGCTGAGGGTTCTCTGCTAGCCAATTAGACAGGGTTTCCTGCAGGTTTGGAAGGTTTGAGTTCAGCGTCTTCATGTAAATCGCCAGCTGTAACCAACCTGCAAGAACGTCTTCTGTAGGCGACGTCTTAAGCTCTAGAATCTCATATTGAGAGTAGCTATTTAGGTTCTGCCAAATACGGTCAGCAGCTTGTTGTTGGAGCTCGTCGTCAGCGTCTAGATATTCTGAATAAAGAACTAACTCACGGCTTGCTTCAAAATACTCGCTTTGCATTTCAGAAATGTTCGCGCGTAGCTCGTGATAATCTTTCCACTGCTCGTTCGGAAGTTTCCACCAAGGCTGGAAGTTCAGTTGGCTATAAGCTTGTTCAGGCTGCGAGTTATTCACCAACAGTTGAGCGCGAGCTAATTGCCATTCCGCTTGTTGCGTTTCGCTCAGCTCTTGTTTTGCTAAGCGTTTGATCAGCAGAGTGGCTTGATCGGTTTTTCCAGCTTGCACAGAAGCCTTAAGTGCCATGATTAACCAGTCGTTTTGTAGACTTCCTTTGCTACTATCCGCCTGCATCATGTAACTTTCAGTTGATTGCGCTGGATCTAGTGTAATATCAACGCTCGTTGGTGCTTGAGGACCTGAAGAACAAGCCGCCAATGTAATTGCTAATGCAATTGGAGTTAGTAAGCGTGGTACACTGAGTCTCTTATGGTTCATCGTTGCCATGAGTTCTTTAAATTCCGTATAAATTTGTATCTATATTAATCGTTGAAGTGATGGTAAACAAATGACAGATAACAAAACCTTGCTCACAGAGAGCCCAACTCTCTACATTGTGCCAACCCCAATCGGAAATTTGGGAGATATCACTCAAAGAGCAATTGAAATTTTATCAAGTGTCGATGTTATTGCAGCCGAAGACACACGCCACACGGGTAAGCTGCTTGCTCACTTCAATATATCAACCAGAACGTTCGCTTTACATGAGCATAATGAACAAACTAAAGCACAAGTTCTAGTCGAAAGGTTATTAGAAGGTCAGTCTATCGCATTAGTCTCTGATGCGGGTACTCCTTTAATTAGTGACCCAGGTTACCATCTTGTCTCACAATGTCGTCAAGCGGGTGTGAGAGTTGTGCCACTTCCTGGTGCTTGTGCTGTGATTACCGCGTTGAGTGCTTCTGGTTTACCGTCGGATCGTTTCAGTTTTGAAGGCTTCTTGCCACCAAAGAGCAAAGGTCGTAAAGACAAGTTCTTAGAGATCGCAAAAGCAGAGCGCACTTGCATCTTCTATGAATCACCGCACCGTATTTCAGACTCTCTACAAGACATGCTTGAGATTCTTGGTCCTGACCGTGAGGTTGTATTGGCGCGTGAGCTAACCAAAACCTTCGAAACCATCCAAGGGCTGCCACTGGGTGAACTTATTGAGTGGATTGAAGAAGACGCGAACCGTAAACGTGGTGAGATGGTGTTACTGATTCACGGCCACCGTGAAGAAGCGAGCACAGAATTGCCAGACGAAGCGACTCGCACACTAGGCATTCTAACCAAAGAGCTGCCTCTTAAAAAAGCGGCGGCGATGACGGCAGAAATCTACAATCTGAAAAAGAACGCTTTATACAAATGGGGCCTAGAGCATCTAGACAACTAGATAACTCTTTATAGACTAGATACCTATTTATAGAGTAGATAACCTTTATTGAAAAAGCTTGTGAGGAATGATGGTATTGCCGTCATTCCTCTTTTTTTGTCTGAATTGTGTAAAAATTACGCAGTTGCTTAGAGGTTTGCACCATATTTGTGATCTCGCTAGACACTGCACCCTAATCTCTATACAATCCGCCCTCGGAGTTGAACGGGTAATCGCTGCTTTGCTGATGTCCTTCGGGAGACTGACGTTGAGGTCCTTCGGGAAACTGACGTTGAAGTCCTTCGGGAGACTGGTAGAGGGGAGGAACGTCCGGGCTCCATAGAGCAGGGTGCCAGATAACGTCTGGGGGGCGCGAGCCCACGACAAGTGCAGCAGAGAGAAGACCGCCGATGGCCTCATTTCTTCGGAAGGGGTACAGGTAAGGCTGAAAGGGTGCGGTAAGAGCGCACCGTGCGACTGGCAACAGTTCGTAGCAAGGTAAACTCCACCCGGAGCAAGATCAAATAGGCCCTCACATTGCGTTGCTCGCGTATGGGGGCGGGTAGATTGCTTGAGCCTGTGAGCGATTGCAGGCCTAGACGAATGGTTACCGCCGCGCAAGCGGAACAGAACCCGGCGTATGTGTCAACTCCACCTATATAAAGAACCCATCATTACTTAACGGTAGTGATGGGTTTTTTGCTTTATATTGACGTAAATTATTTAGATTTCCTTAGAATCCTTCATCCTGATATGAGCTTGGGTCAAAAATTCCCAAAGCCTATACACAATATGGTGGAGATACGGCGTGAAATCAGTACACTAAAACGTTAATAGAACAAATTATTGCCGAACTAATGGCTCAATCCACTCACTGAGAAGACTATGACAGAAGCATTCAAACATATTTCAGTATTGCTTAACGAATCTATTGACGGACTTGCGATCAAACCTGACGGTACCTACATCGATGGTACTTTTGGCCGTGGTGGTCACAGCCGTACAATCCTGTCTAAACTGGGCGAGAATGGACGACTCTTTAGTATTGACCGCGATCCACAAGCGATTGCAGAAGCGCAAAAGATTGATGACCCTCGTTTTACGATTATTCACGGCCCGTTCTCAGGTATGGCTGAATATGCAGAGCGTTATGACTTAGTCGGTCAAGTGGATGGCGTTTTACTGGATCTAGGTGTTTCTTCACCACAGCTAGATGATGCTGAGCGTGGCTTTAGCTTCATGAAAGACGGCCCGCTTGATATGCGTATGGACCCAACAACTGGTATTCCTGTTTCTCAGTGGTTAGTTGAAGCGGATCTTGATGATATCACTTGGGTTATTCGTGAGTTCGGTGAAGACAAACACGCTCGTCGTATCGCGAAAGGAATCATCGCTTATCAAGAGAATGAAGAGAACGAACCACTAACGCGCACTGGTCAGTTGGCTAAGCTTATCTCGGATGTAGCTCCAAAAAGCTTCAAAGAGAAAAAGCACCCAGCAACACGTGCTTTCCAAGCCTTCCGTATCTATATCAACAGCGAACTTGAAGAGATCGATACCGCACTGAAAGGTGCAGCAAGCATTCTTGCTCCTCAAGGTCGTATCTCTGTTATCAGCTTCCACTCCCTTGAAGACCGCATGGTGAAGCGCTTTATCCGTAAAGAGAGCCAAGGGCCACAGGTTCCTCATGGTTTACCGCTAACAGAAGATCAAATTAAAGCTTTAGGTAGTGCCGATCTAAAACCAATTGGTAAAGCGATCAAGCCTTCTAAAGATGAAGTGGATGAGAATACTCGTTCGCGTAGCTCAGTATTACGAATCGCAGAAAAGCTATAGTCAATGAAGACCTCCAAACCGAACTTAGCCAAGATAATATTTTTTGATTTGATCTCCGTGGGCAAGGTCCCATTGATGCTTCTTATCTGTATCTTCGCGAGTGCGATGGGGGTCGTTCTTACGACACATATGTCACGTCAGGCGATCACGCAAAAAGACACGGCGTTGGTGGAGCGAGAACAGCTTGATGATGAGTGGCGAAATTTAATGCTTGAAGAGACGGCTCTGGCTGAACATAGTCGCGTTCAAGCATCGGCAAAAAGAGAGCTAGACATGAAACGTCCAGACTCTGAAAAAGAAGTTGTGATCACACTGAAATGACCGGTAAAAAGGAAAAAGCACCCGCAAAAGCCGTTAAGAAACCAACGAAAGAGCGAGTGAAGAGCGAAAAGGACTCGGATCCAATTCTTATTAAATGGCGTTTCAACGTCGTTATTGCTTTCGTGTTTCTTGCCTTTGCTGCGCTGGTTGGTCGTGTGGCTTACATCCAAATCATTGAACCAGATAACTTAATTCGTCAGGGCGACCTTCGCTCGGTACGTGTTAAGGCAATTCCTTCTGCTCGCGGTATTATTTCAGACCGTAATGGCGAGCCGCTTGCTGTGAGTGTTCCAGTTGAAGCGGTATGGGCCGATCCTAAAACGATTTTCGATAAAAACGGCATGGCCCAAATTGATCGTTGGTACGCGTTAGCCGATGTACTTGGCTTAGAGCGACAATCGATGATCGACAAGATCTCTAGTAACAAATCCCGTCGATTTATTTACCTGCAAAGACAAGTTAGCCCTGCAATGGCTAAGTATATCCGTGAGCTTAAGCTGGTGGGTGTTGGTCTGAAGGCGGAATCTCGACGTTACTATCCTGCCGGCGAAGTCAGCGCGCACCTTATCGGTGTTACCGGCATTGATGGACACGGCCTAGAAGGTGTTGAGCGCAGCTATGACAAATGGCTCACAGGCGAGGCGGGTAAGCGAACGATTCGTAAAGATCGCTACGGACGTGTTGTTGAAAACATTGCTTTAGAAGAGCGTGAAGAAGGCAAACCACTCGAGCTAACGATCGATCAACGATTACAAGCGATCGCCTACCGAGCGATTAAACAGGCGGTGGCCGATCATAAGGCGACTTCTGGCTCTGCTATTCTGTTGGATGTAAAAACCGGCGCTGTGTTGGCGATGGTCAATGCCCCTTCTTATAACCCGAACAATCGTGCGGATTTACAAAGTTTTAAGATGCGTAACCGCGTACTTACTGATGCGATGGAGCCCGGCTCTACCGTGAAACCTTTTGTGGTTTTGGCGGCGCTAGAGAACGGCACGGCAGATCCAGATATCGTTATTGATACTGGCAACGGCATCATGCAGATCGGTGGTAGCCGTGTGCGAGACTCTTCTAAAGTCGGTAAGGCTGATTTAGCACTGATCCTCAAGAAGTCGAGTAACATCGGTGTGGCGAAGTTGGCACTTAACATGCCTTTAGAAGCCCTGCTTGGGATGTACAGTTCTGTTGGTCTAGGCGAAATGTCTGGGCTGAACTTAATCGGTGAAACGAGCGGTATTTTCCCGAATCGTCGTCGCTGGTCTAAGTTTGAAATTGCAACACTATCATTCGGTTACGGTTTGTCTGTGACACCGATGCAGTTGGCCCACGCGTATGCGACGCTAGCCAACAAAGGCATGTATGAACCGATTCATATTATTAAGAGCAACGACCAAGACTTTTCTAAGCAGATCATCAAGCGCGAGAACGCTGAACTGGTTTTGAATATGCTCGAAGGGGTGACTCAAAAAGGCGGCACAGCAACAAGAGCGGCCGTTCCTGGTTACCGAGTTGCAGCAAAAACGGGTACTTCTCGTAAGGCTGAAGCTGGCGGATACAGTGACGAATACATTGCGATCACCGCAGGTTTTGCCCCGGTTAGTGACCCAAGAGTCGCGCTGGTTGTTGTGGTCAATGAGCCTCAAGGTGACCTTTACTATGGCGGTTCAGTTGCTGCCCCCGTTTTTTCTGAAATCATGAAGGGTGCATTGCAAATACTGAATGTCCCTGCTGATGAAAACAAGTTTCAAGAATAGAGCCAATCAGGATTCAATATGAGTAATAGCCTCACGCTGTCATCTTTACTTTCTCCTTGGGGTGACTTTAGTTCACCTGAGCTGGATGCGATTGCTGTTGAGCAGTTGGAGTTGGATAGTCGTGCCATCAAAGACGGCGATATTTTTGTTGCTGTGGTTGGGCATGCTGTTGATGGCCGTCGTTTCATCGACAAAGCGGTCGCACAGGGAACCAATGCCGTTATCGCACAAGCTGATGCTGAAAAGGCCCATGGTCTGATTGAGTGGTTGGATGCTGTTCCAGTAATTTACATTAAAGACCTTAACTTGGTGTTATCTGAGTTGGCCGGTCGTGTTTACTCGTCTCAAGCGACTAAGTTGATAGGTGTTACCGGCACCAATGGCAAAACCACCATCACCCAATTGATTGTTCAATGGCTTGATCTTGTTGGTCAACGCTCTGCAGTAATGGGCACCACGGGTAATGGCTTTTTAGACAATCTAAAAACTGCGGCGAATACCACAGGCAGTGCGATTGAAATACAACGCACACTGAGTGAGTTAGCTGAAGAAAACGCGGCTTACACAGCTATGGAAATATCTTCTCATGGTTTGGTGCAAGGTCGCGTTAAAGCCTTGGACTTCGAAGTCGGTGTATTCACTAATTTGAGCCGTGATCATCTTGATTACCATGGCACGATGGAAGAGTACGCTTTGGCTAAGAAGAGCCTGTTTACTGAACACAAATGCAAGCACGCTGTGATAAATGTTGATGACGAAGTGGGCAAAGCTTGGATGACAGATTTATCGAATGCGATTGCTGTTTCATTACTTCCATTAACGGGCTACCAACAGTCGGTATGGGCATCTGATGTTGCCTATGCAGAAACTGGGATTAAGCTCTCTTTCGATGGTAGTTGGGGACAAGGCGATCTTTCGGTTCCATTAATTGGTCAGTTTAACGCATCAAACGTACTGGTGGCCTTTGCGACCTTGCTGTCATTAGGTATAGATAAGCAAATCTTGGTCGATACTGCGCCTCAGCTGCAACCTGTGATTGGTCGTATGGAACTGTTCCAAGTGCCGAACAAAGCAAAAGTGGTTGTCGACTACGCGCATACGCCAGACGCTTTAGAAAAAGCATTAGCAGCACTGCGAGTTCACTGTTCTGGAAAATTGTGGTCTATCTTTGGCTGCGGCGGTGACCGTGACACTGGTAAGCGTCCTATGATGGCAGCGACCGCAGAGCAGTTCGCCGATAAAATCATTATTTCAGATGACAACCCTCGTAGCGAAGATCCGGCCTTGATTGTCAAAGACATGCTGGCAGGCTTAAGCAAACCAGAATCTGCATTTGTGGAACACGATCGCTACCAAGCGGTTAAGTTCGCGCTTGAACAGGCAGACAGCAATGACATTATTCTTTTGGCTGGTAAAGGCCATGAGGATTACCAAGTATTAAAAGACGAAACGATCCATTACTCAGATCGAGAGTCTGCGCTTCAACTTTTAGGTATTTCATAATGATTGATGTATCACTCGAACAGATTTGTTCAGCGGTCAGCGGTGAGTTGATTGAGGCTGGTAACTCAAACAATGCCGTAATTAATGCCGTTTCTACCGACACTCGCACCGTTGAAGAAGGCGCATTGTTTGTGGCTATTGTCGGAGAACGCTTCGATGCGCATTACTTTTGTCATCAAGCGGTTGAGGCAAATGCGAGTGCGTTGTTAGTCGAACGAAAACTTGACCTAAATATTACTCAAGTTGTTGTTGAAGACACTAAACTTGCTTTAGGTCAGCTAAGTGCTTGGATCCACAAACAATGTGACGTGCCAACCATGGCGATTACAGGAAGCTGTGGCAAAACGACCGTCAAAGAGATGGTGGCGAGCATTCTGCAGCAACGTGGCAAGGTGCTGTTTACGGCGGGTAACTTCAATAATGATATTGGTGTACCACTAACCTTACTGGGCAGTGAGCCCAATGACGACTATGCCGTGATAGAACTGGGCGCGAACCATATTGGTGAAATCGCCTATACCACGCAACTTGTGAAACCGCAGGTGGCGTTGGTGAATAACGTAGCTGCCGCGCATCTAGAAGGCTTTGGCTCAATTGATGGTGTTAAACAAGCGAAAGGTGAAATCTTTCAGGGGCTTGCTGCCGGTGATACTGCTATTGTTAATCTAGAAAGCAACGGTGGCGACTTTTGGAATGAAGTACTCGCAGATAAAACGGTACTGACATTTTCAGAAAGCGACAGTACGGCAGATTACTTTGCTAAGAATATTCGCATTAATGAGAAGGGTGAAGCTTGCTTTGAGATGCAAACACCGCAAGGCGCTATGCCGGTTGAGCTTGGCATTATTGGTCAGCATAACGTAGCAAATGCGTTGGCGGCGGCAGCGTTGAGTATTCAGTTTGGTGCCACGCTTGAAGAAGTAAAAAATGGTTTAGCGAATCTTATCTCCGTCAAAGGACGAGTTGAGGTTCAACAATTAAGTCAGAATATCAAGCTGATAGATGACAGTTATAACGCCAGCGTACCCGCGATGAAGGCGGCAGCCAAATTGCTGTCGAGCTTCAAAGGTCAACGTTGGTTGATTTTAGGCAATATGGCTGAATTAGGCGACGAAAGCCTTGCACTTCACCGTCAAGTCGGTGAATATGCTGCCCCATTCGCTTTTGAGCATGTACTCACTTACGGTGATGATACCAAGGTGATTAGTGAGGTCTGTAATGGTACCCACTTTGCAACGCATCAAGCGATGATCGCGCACATAGAGCAGCACTTATGCTTGCCAGAAAACGCGTCACATACCTTGTTGGTAAAAGGCGCGAATAGTGCAGGAATGAGTAAAATAGCCGCTGCTTTAAAGGAGAACTTTTCATGATAATTTGGCTTGCAGAGCTACTACAGCCACACCTTTCTTTTTTCCGTTTGTTCGAATACCTATCGTTTCGTGCAATCGCGAGTATTTTGACGGCTTTATGTCTGTCGCTGTGGATGGGACCTCGTTTAATTGAGCGTCTGCAAATGCTACAAATTGGCCAAGTTGTTCGTAATGACGGCCCTGAATCTCACTTTAGCAAACGTGGCACACCAACCATGGGCGGCGTGATGATCCTAGCCGCCATTATTATTACAGTATTAATGTGGGCTGATCTTTCTAACCCTTACGTTTGGGCGGTATTGGTTGTCCTTGGCGGTTACGGTGCGGTTGGCTTTGTTGATGACTACCGTAAAGTGGTTCGTAAAAACACAGATGGCTTGATCGCTCGTTGGAAGTACTTCTGGCAATCGGCTATTGCATTGGTTGTGGCGTTTGCTCTGTATGCTCACGGACACGATACAGCGGCAACCCAACTGGTGGTGCCTTTCTTTAAAGATGTGATGCCACAATTAGGTTTATTGTACATCGTACTGACTTATTTTGTTATTGTGGGTACCAGTAACGCGGTGAACCTAACAGACGGCCTAGATGGTTTGGCGATTATGCCAACAGTGATGGTTGCTGCTGGTTTTGCTGTGATTGCTTGGGCGACAGGTAACGTTAACTTCGCGGCATATCTACACATTCCATACATCCCATACACTTCTGAGCTTGTAGTTGTATGTACTGCTATCGTGGGTGCTGGGCTTGGCTTCTTATGGTTCAACACCTACCCAGCACAAGTATTCATGGGCGATGTTGGCTCACTAGCACTTGGCGGTGCATTGGGTGTGATTGCTGTGTTAGTTCGCCAAGAGTTGGTACTGGTTATCATGGGCGGTGTGTTTGTAATGGAGACTCTGTCAGTGATTCTGCAGGTGGGCTCTTATAAATTGCGTGGTCAGCGTATTTTCCGCATGGCACCGATTCACCACCACTATGAACTGAAAGGTTGGCCAGAGCCGCGTGTTATCGTGCGTTTTTGGATCATCTCAATGGTATTAGTACTGGTTGGCCTTGCGACACTGAAAGTTCGTTAATCCTATGAGCCTCTGAGTAGAGGCTCTTTAAAACTATTAAGAGCATCTTGTTTAAATGGAACGTTGGCAAAATATTCAAAATGTAGTGGTTGTGGGGCTCGGTATTACCGGGCTCT
Organism: Vibrio sp. QJM3NY_35; assembly: GCF_057785915.1. NCBI lineage: Bacteria > Pseudomonadati > Pseudomonadota > Gammaproteobacteria > Vibrionales > Vibrionaceae > Vibrio > Vibrio sp. QJM3NY_35. The sequence goes on from NZ_CM173507.1 coordinate 519,978, forward strand.
CTGTCGTTAAACATCTCGTAAAATATCAGCCTCATACGCATGTGAAGGTGATTGATACTCGAGAGCTACCACCGGGCCGAGAATCTTTGCCTGAATCGGTAGAGCTGCATTCTGGAAGTTGGAATAGCCAATGGTTAGCGGAAGCTGATTTGGTGGTTGCTAACCCAGGTATCGCACTCGCGACACCGGAAATTCAAGATGTTATTCAGACGGGTACTCCGGTTGTTGGTGATATTGAACTGTTTGGCTGGGCGGTAGACAAACCCGTTGTGGCAATAACAGGTTCTAACGGCAAGAGCACCGTGACTGACCTTACTGGCGTACTTGCAAAGGCGGCGGGTTTGAATGTCGGTGTCGGTGGCAACATTGGTATCCCTGCCTTAGATCTTCTAGAGCTTAATGCTGATTTATATGTTCTTGAGCTTTCAAGCTTTCAGTTAGAAACAACATCAAGCCTAAACTTAGCAGCAGCAGCATTTCTGAATCTGTCAGAAGACCATATGGATCGCTACCAAGGCATGGCCGATTACCGCGATGCCAAGCTAAGAATCTTTAATAATGCTCAATATGCGATTGTAAACCGCGACGACAAAGAGACGTATCCAGACCACAACATGTCATTAGTAACATTCGGACTCGACGGCCAGGAGTTTGGTGTCGCGACAGTTGATGGTACCGAATGGTTAATGGATAACGGTAAACCTGTACTTGCGACCCAAGATTTAACATTGGTTGGACGTCACAATGTGGCAAATGCGTTAGTCTCGCTAGCACTGCTTAAACAAGTCGGTATTGATTACAGCAAAAGCCTTGAAGCTCTGAAAGCCTATAATGGTTTGACGCATCGTTGCCAAGTCGTGGCTGACAAACGCGAAATCAAATGGGTTAACGACTCGAAAGCGACCAATGTAGCCAGTACATTAGCGGCTCTCTCGGGCTTAGAGTGCCAAGGTACTTTGTATCTTCTGGTTGGTGGGGTTGGTAAAGGTGCCGACTTTAGCGAGCTTAAGCCAGTGTTGTCGCAACTAGAGCGCGTTCAACTGTGTTGTTTTGGTGAAGATGCCGCGCAATTTATGACGTTACACCCATCGTCTAAGACGTTTGAAACTATGGGTGACATTATCGAGAGTATCTCGAAGCAGTTAGTTGCTGGTGATATGGTGATGTTGTCCCCAGCGTGTGCCAGCTTCGATCAATTTAATAACTTCATGGCAAGAGGTGATGCGTTCACTGAACTTGCTCATGAGTATGCCTAACGTGTTGAAGGACTAACATTCAGTGCAAAGAGTGAGAGAGATTAATCAATCTATTTGGCAATGGCTTAACCGTGCCACACCAGAGGCGCTTTACGATCGTCAATTGGTATGGATTGCTCTTGGACTGATGCTGACGGGCTTAGTGATGGTAACGTCGGCTTCGTTTCCTATCAGTGCTCGTTTAACCGATCAGCCATTTCACTTTATGTTCCGTCATGCCATCTTCCTTGTGTTGGCGTTAGGTGTCTCCAGCGTCATATTGCAAATCCCGATGCAGCGCTGGTTTCAATACAGTATGTATCTACTGGGCTTGTCCTTCTTCTTGCTGATTGTGGTATTAGCCGTCGGTAAGTCGGTTAATGGCGCATCGCGTTGGATCCCTTTAGGGCTATTTAACTTACAACCGGCAGAAGTCGCCAAGTTATCGCTGTTTATCTTTATGGCGGGCTACTTGGTTCGTAAACAAGATGAAGTCAGAAAAACCTTCTTCGGTGGTTTTGGTAAACCGATCATGGTATTCGGCGCTTTTGCCGTGCTGCTGCTAGGCCAGCCCGATTTAGGTACCGTGGTCGTAATGCTAGTGACCCTGTTCGGCATGCTATTCATTGCTGGTGCCAAGCTTTCACAGTTTATCGCCTTGATGGTGGCAGGTATTGCCGCGGTCGTCGGTTTGATTGTTATAGAACCTTATCGTGTTCGACGTGTTACCTCATTCTGGGAACCTTGGAACGACCCGTTCGGCAGTGGTTACCAGCTAACTCAGTCATTGATGGCGTTCGGCCGTGGTGATTGGATGGGGCAAGGGCTGGGTAACTCAATTCAGAAACTCGAATACCTTCCGGAAGCGCACACCGATTTTGTATTTGCTGTGTTGGCAGAAGAATTGGGTTTTGTTGGCGTAACCTTAGTGTTGATGCTGATCTTTAGCTTGGTTTTTAAAGCCATTCTTATTGGTAAAAAGGCTTTTGAAAACGACCAAGTATTCAGTGGTTATCTGGCATTTGGTATTGGTATTTGGTTTGCATTTCAGACGCTTGTTAATGTGGGGGCTGCTTCAGGTATCGTCCCAACCAAAGGCTTAACCTTACCGCTGATCAGTTATGGTGGTTCAAGTCTTATCGTGATGTCGGTGGCGGTGTCTATGCTACTGCGTATCGATCACGAATGCCGAATGCAGCAGAAAGAACAAGCCGATAATCAAAACGAATTAGTAGAATAAGAATCTAACGTGATGAAACAAAACAAAAAACTTTTAGTGATGGCTGGTGGTACTGGCGGTCACGTTTTTCCAGGGTTAGCGGTAGCTAAAAAGCTTCAGCAACAAGGTTGGGAAATTCGCTGGTTAGGAACAGCAGATAGAATGGAAGCGGATTTAGTGCCAAAGCATGGCATTGAGATCGACTTCATCAAGGTGAAAGGCCTGCGTGGTCAAGGCATTAGCAAGTTAATTAAAGCGCCGTTTCAGATTATTAATGCCATACTTCAAGCAAGACAGCACATTAAAGCTTGGCAGCCTGATGTGGTACTTGGCATGGGTGGTTACGTGAGTGGCCCGGGTGGTATCGCGGCATGGTTGTCTGGCATTCCAGTGGTTCTGCATGAACAAAATGCAGTGGCAGGTTTAACTAACCAATGGCTGTCTAAAATTGCTAAAAAGGTTTTCCAAGCTTTCCCTGGTGCTTTCCCTACCGCAGAAGTGGTGGGTAACCCAGTACGCGAAGATGTGGTTGCCTTAGCTGAACCCGAGCAACGCATGGCTGAGCGTGATGGTGACATCCGCATCTTAGTTATGGGCGGTAGTCAGGGCGCCAAAATCCTGAACGATACCTTGCCAGTAACGATGGCGCAGCTTGGTGAAGGCTTCACTATGATGCACCAAGCGGGTAAGAACAATCAACAGCAAGTCATTGAGCAATACAAATCACATTCTGTAGAGAATGTTCAAGTGACTGAATTTATTGATGATGTGGCGCAAGCTTATGAGTGGGCAGATCTATTAGTGTGTCGCTCAGGTGCATTAACCGTATCAGAAGTGTCTGCGGCAGGTGTCGGTTCTATCTTCGTTCCGTTTATGCACAAAGACAGACAACAAGCGTTGAATGCCGACCATTTAGTTGAATGTGGCGCAGCGTTAATGATTGAACAGCCTCAACTAACGGCTGATAAGCTAGCGAACACTATCGCGCAGCTTGATAGAAATGAATTAAAAATGATGGCAACAAAAGCTCGTCAAGCCGCCAAGCTTGATGCTGATGTGACCGTCGCTGAAGCGATTAAAGCTTTAGCAAAATAATGAGATTGAATTGATGACGATTGAACATACCCAAGACTTAGCGCAAATCCGTGCAATGGTGCCAGAGATGCGCCGTGTTAAATCTATCCACTTCATTGGTATTGGTGGTGCCGGAATGAGCGGGATTGCTGAAGTCTTGCTAAATGAAGGCTACCAGATCACGGGTTCTGATATTGCTCAAAACCCAGTGACTGATCGTTTAGTTAGCAAGGGTGCGACCGTTTATATCGGTCACCAAGCGAGTAACGTTGCCGACGCAAGTGTGGTGGTGGTTTCAACCGCTATCAACGAAGAAAACCCAGAAATTATTGCAGCTCGTGAAGCGCGCACACCGATCGTTCGTCGTGCAGAAATGCTGGCTGAGCTAATGCGTTTTCGTCACGGCATTGCTGTGGCAGGTACGCACGGTAAGACAACCACGACTGCGCTAGTGACACAGATTTATTCTGAAGCAGGTCTAGATCCAACCTTCGTAAATGGTGGTTTGGTGAAAAGTGCCGGCACTAACGCACGTTTAGGTTCAAGCCGTATTCTTATCGCTGAAGCCGATGAAAGTGATGCGTCATTCTTACATCTGCAACCAATGGTTAGTATCGTAACTAACATTGAAGCGGATCATATGGATACCTACGGAGGCGATTTTGAAACGCTAAAGCAGACGTTTATTGATTTTTTACACAACCTACCATTCTACGGTCAGGCTGTGATGTGTGTTGATGATCCAGTAGTGCGTGAGCTTATTCCTCAAGTAAGTCGCCAGGTGATTACTTACGGTTTCTCAGAAGATGCGGATATTCGTATTGAGAACTACGTACAAGAAGGCCAACAAGGTAAGTTCACGGTAGTACGTGAAGGTAAAGCTAACCTTGATATCACGTTAAACATTCCAGGTCGTCACAATGCATTGAATGCATCCGCGGCGATTGCTGTTGCAACAGAAGATGACATCAGCGATGAAGCGATTCTCAAAGCGATGGCGGGAACCGAAGGCACGGGTCGCCGTTTCGATCACCTAGGTGAGTATGAAACAGGTAAAGGCGTGGCAATGTTGGTTGATGATTACGGTCATCATCCAACCGAAGTTGATGTGACGATTCAAGCTGCTCGTAGTGGCTGGACTGATAAACGTCTTGTAATGATCTTCCAACCGCACCGTTATAGTCGTACTCGCGATCTGTATGATGATTTTGCGAACGTTCTTGAGCAGGTTGATGTCCTAATTCTGTTAGATGTTTATTCTGCAGGTGAGAAACCTATTGCAGGGGCTGACGGACGTTCATTAAGTCGAACTATTCGTGGGCGTGGTAAGATAGATCCAATCTTTGTTGCCGATATCAATGCACTGCCATCGGCTTTAGCCAACGTAATTCAAGGCGGTGACCTTGTTTTAACGCAGGGTGCAGGCGATGTTGGTCGAGTTGCGAAGCAGTTGGAATCGTTACAGTTAGACATTAATAAAATGCAGAACGCGTAACAGAATACTGTCTACAGACTGTGGTCAATCGCTCACTTCTTGCGATTGACCTAAAATTGACCAAAAATCTTATTATCAACGTTTGATAGTTTGATTTTGCTCAGTATAATTCATAGGTTAAAGTAAGTGCTTTTACCTCTATTACGAAGATAGGGAATAGAATTGCGAACCAACGACAGGGAATGCGGGCTTTGGTAGAAAGTACTTTTAGCGAAAACCGCCACCTATTCAGTTTACCGTCGCTCAAGAAACACGCCTTAGGCGGGTCTTTTTTTGTCATGGTATTGCTATTCATTGGGTTTCTTTTCTATACCACACTGACTTGGATGTGGGACGATCAGCGATTGCCTCTCTCCAAAATAGTACTTCAAGGCGACTTAACTTACGTAACCGCTGGTGATGTTCAACATGCCTTTAGCGAGCTAGAGCATATTGGAACCTTCATGTCGCAAGACATCGGTGTGTTACAAGACAGTTTAGAAGCGTTACCTTGGGTTTCAGTGGTCTCCATTCGTAAGCAGTGGCCAGACACAATAAAAGTATTTTTGACTGAGTACCATGCAGCAGCAATCTGGAACGGTAACATGCTGCTGAATGACGATGGTCAGGTGTTTAATGGTGATATCGGCCTGTTGAAGGGTGATAGAGTTAAGCTTTACGGCCCAGACGGCACCAGCCAAGAAGTGATAGAAAAGTGGCGACAGATAACCCCTTTGACTAACAGTCTAGGGTTAACCGTTACCTCTCTCGTTCTCAATGAGCGTCGCGCTTGGCAAATAATCCTAGATAACGGTATCCGTTTAGAACTAGGTAAAGATTCTTTAGATGAGCGTGTTGAACGCTTCATTTCGCTTTACAACGAACTTGGTAGTAAAGCGAATCAAGTGAGCTACATCGACCTCAGGTATGATACGGGAGCCGCTGTAGGCTGGTTTCCAGAGCAAGAGTTAGAAGAGAGCACAGATGACTAAGACCGCAGATGACAACATAATCGTTGGTCTTGATATAGGCACTGCGACCATATCAGCTCTGGTTGGTGAAATATTGCCTGATGGTCAAATCAATATCATTGGTTCTGGGCAAAGCCCATCCAGAGGTATGGATAAAGGTGGTGTAAACGACCTAGAGTCGGTAGTTAAGTCGGTTCAGCGAGCTATTGATCAAGCAGAGTTGATGGCGGAATGCCAAATCAGCAATGTGTTTATCTCGCTATCGGGTAAACATATCGCAAGCCGAATTGAAAAAGGCATGGGCACTATCTCTGATGAAGAGGTGTCTCAAGACGATATGGATCGAGCGATCCATACCGCGAAATCAATTAAAATAGGTGATGAGCAGAGAATTCTGCACGTGATCCCACAAGAATTTACCATTGATTATCAAGAAGGGATTAAGAACCCACTTGGCTTATCTGGTGTTCGAATGGAGGTCAGCGTTCACCTAATTTCTTGCCATAGCGACATGGCGAGAAACATTATTAAAGCTGTTGAACGATGTGGTCTTACAGTAGAACAGATCGTGTTTTCAGGACTTGCCTCAAGTAATGCGGTAATTACTGAAGACGAGAGAGAGCTTGGAGTATGTGTGGTGGATATCGGCGCGGGTACGATGGATATTTCCATTTGGACTGGCGGCGCACTGCGACACACAGAAGTCTTTTCCTACGCAGGAAATGCCGTAACCAGTGATATTGCCTTCGCTTTCGGCACGCCAGTGAGCGATGCTGAAGAGATAAAAGTAAACCATGGTTGCGCTCTGAGTGAACTCGTAAGCAAGGATGACTCTGTTAACGTCCCAAGTGTTGGTGGTCGCCCATCGAGAAGTTTGCAACGACAAACTTTGTCGGAAGTGATTGAACCACGTTACACTGAACTTATGGGTCTCGTTAACCAAACTATTGATACGGTTCAATTACAGCTACGAGATGAAGGTATTAAACACCACCTTGCAGCTGGCGTCGTTCTCACTGGTGGAGCGGCACAAATTGACGGATTGGTAGAGTGTGCGGAACGTGTTTTCCGCAATCAAGTTCGAGTTGGTAAGCCATTAGAAGTTAGTGGCTTAACTGACTATGTTAAAGAGCCGTATCATTCTACGGCGGTTGGTTTACTTCATTACGCAAGAGATTGTCAGATCAGTGATGAAGGTGATTACAGCGAACCTAAGCGTTCAGCACCTTCTATGTCTGGTTTGTTTGGCAAATTGCGTAATTGGATACAAAAAGAGTTTTAACCTGAGTTGCAGGAAAAAACGGAGATAACACATGTTTGAACCGATGATGGAAATGTCTGACGATGCAGTAATTAAAGTCGTTGGAGTTGGTGGCGGTGGCGGTAACGCTGTTGAGCACATGGTACGTGAATCAATCGAAGGCGTAGAATTCATCAGTGTTAACACTGATGCGCAAGCACTTCGTAAAACAAGCGTGAGCAGCGTGATCCAAATTGGTGGTGATATCACTAAAGGTTTGGGCGCTGGTGCAAACCCACAAGTAGGCCGTGATGCAGCTCTCGAAGATCGAGAAAGAATTAAAGAAGTTCTAACTGGCGCCGATATGGTATTTATCGCAGCTGGTATGGGCGGTGGTACTGGTACAGGTGCTGCTCCAGTTATTGCTGAAGTTGCGAAAGAGTTGGGTGTGCTGACGGTTGCTGTTGTAACTAAGCCATTTAGCTTTGAAGGCAAAAAGCGTTTAGCGTTTGCTGAGCAAGGTATTGAAGAGCTTTCTAAACATGTGGATTCATTAATTACAATTCCAAATGAGAAGCTACTTAAAGTACTTGGCCGCGGCGTAACTCTGCTAGAAGCTTTCGCAAGTGCTAATGATGTACTTAAAAACGCTGTACAAGGTATCGCTGAGCTAATTACTCGCCCTGGTATGATTAACGTCGATTTCGCGGATGTTCGCACCGTAATGTCTGAGATGGGTCATGCAATGATGGGTAGCGGTATCGCAAAAGGTGAAGACCGTGCTGAAGAAGCTGCTGAAACGGCAATTTCTAGCCCACTACTAGAAGACATCGACCTAGCTGGCGCACGTGGCGTTCTTGTGAACATCACAGCAGGCCTAGATATGCGTCTAGATGAATTCGAAACAGTAGGTAATACAGTTAAGGCATTCGCATCTGATAACGCAACAGTTGTGATTGGTACTTCTCTAGACCCTGATATGACGGATGAAATCCGTGTAACTGTTGTAGCAACAGGTATCGGCACAGAGAAAAAACCAGACATTACTTTAGTTGCTGGTGGTAAAGCTAAGGTTGCACCAACTCCTCAACCACAGGTAGCGGCTCAAACTGCACCAAAAGTGGAAGAGAAAGTGGCACAACCATTGCAAGAAAAAACTGAGGTTAAACCTCAAGTTAAGCCGCAGCCAACAACGTCACCTGTTTCTTCAGGTACAGGCGCTAGCCAAAGTGCAGCACCTAAGGCTGAGAAAGAGAGTGGATACTTAGATATTCCAGCATTCTTACGACGTCAGGCTGATTAACAAATACCCAAAATTTGACTATCGTCGAATTAATGGTAAAATTCGCGGTCGGTAAATACTGACCGTGATTTGTAGCACTGATAACGAGGCAAGCAGATGATCAGACAACGTACTCTGAAAGAAATTGTGAAAACAACTGGTGTGGGTCTCCACTCTGGTCGTAAAGTCACACTTACTCTTCGCCCGGCAGCTGCAAATACAGGTATTGTTTATCGTCGTACAGATGTAAATCCACCTGTAGATTTCCCAGCTGATCCAGCGTCAGTTCGTGACACTATGCTATGTACAGCACTTGTTAATGACGAAGGCGTACGTATCTCTACAGTGGAACACCTTAACGCAGCTTTAGCGGGTATGGGCATCGACAACATTATTGTTGAAGTAGATGCTCCTGAGATCCCAATTATGGATGGTAGCGCAAGCCCATTCGTATACTTGCTACAGCAAGCGGGTGTAGAAACACTGAATGCAGCGAAGCGTTTTATTCGTATCAAAAAGCCTATCCGTTTTGAAGATGGCGATAAGTGGGCAGAGTTTGTTCCATTTAACGGCTTCCGTATGGACTTTGAGATCGACTTTAACCACCCAGCAATTGAATCTGATGAGCAACGTTTGTTGTTTGATTTCTCTTCACAAGGTTTTGTGAAAGAAATTTCTCGCGCTCGTACTTTCGGCTTCATGCGCGACATTGAGTATCTACAATCTCAAAACCTAGTACTTGGTGGTAGCTTTGATAATGCTATCGTACTGGACGAATACCGAATTCTTAATGAAGAAGGTCTACGTTTTGACAATGAGTTCGTAACTCATAAAGTACTGGATGCGATTGGTGACTTGTACATGTGTGGACACGCTATTATTGGTGAGTTCCGTGCATACAAATCAGGTCACGGCCTTAACAACCAACTACTACGTGCAGTACTTGCTGACGCAGAAGCTTGGGAATGGGCAACATTCGAAGAAGAAGTAGGCTCTCCTGTTGCATTTGCTGAGCCAGGAATGGTTCTAGCGTAATTGTTGTTTACAACAATATAAGATTTCGAAAACCAGGTCATTGACCTGGTTTTTTTGTATCTATTTTCCAGATACAGTGTCGTCAACATCCGAAAGTTGTCTCCCAATGAGCTGCAGTCTGGCTAATCCATCAGCAATTAGAAAGAAAAGTTCCAAGCACATCAAACAAATGGGGTTATAAATGGTCGTTGGTGTGAAAATTACTTACACTAAAGGGCATTAATTTTAACTCAAGCCTTGAAAACTCTACTCTCAAGTACAATATCAAAGATACTAGATTTATCTCAGTATCCTTGGTTAGTAACTGAAGACTAGTTCATAGCTAGTAGAGACACTGACGGCATTTAAAATAGATCGCGGACGATCTGAGAACGAAGAGATTCCAAGCACATGATTACTAAGCTGCTGACAAAGGTAATTGGCAGTCGCAATGACAGAACACTGCGCCGCCTTAGAAAAATTGTAAAAGAAATTAATAACTTCGAACCAACGTTTGAAGCACTTTCAGACGAAGAACTAAAAGCAAAAACGGTTGAGTTTCGTGAGCGCTTAGATAAAGGTGAATCGCTAGACCAACTTCTACCTGAAGCATTTGCTACGGTACGTGAAGCGTCTAAGCGTGTTTACGGCATGCGTCACTTTGACGTGCAAATGATTGGTGGCATGGTTCTAAATGCTGGCCAAATTGCAGAAATGCGTACTGGTGAAGGTAAGACTCTTACAGCAACCCTACCAGCTTATCTTAACGCCCTACCTAGCAAAGGTGTTCACGTAGTAACGGTGAACGACTACCTAGCGAAGCGTGATGCGGAAACAAACCGCCCATTATTTGAATTCCTTGGTATGACTGTTGGCGTGAACGTGCCAAACATGGCTCCACCAGAGAAGAAAGAAGCGTACCAAGCGGATATCCTATACGGAACAAACAACGAGTTTGGCTTCGATTACCTACGTGACAACATGGCTTTCCGTGCTGAAGATCGTGTTCAACGTGAGCGCTTCTTTGCAGTTGTCGATGAGGTTGACTCAATCTTAATCGATGAAGCTCGTACTCCACTTATTATCTCTGGCCCAGCTGAAGATAGTTCAGATCTTTACACGCGTATTAACACGTTGATCCCTAACCTTGAGCGCCAAGATAAAGAAGATTCTGAAGAGTACCGTGGTGAAGGTCACTACACCATGGACGAGAAATCGAAACAGGTTCACCTGACTGAAAACGGTCAAGAATTTGTAGAAGAGCTAATGGTCAAAAACGGCCTGATGGAAGAGGGTGATACGCTTTACTCTCCGACAAACATCAGCCTATTGCACCATGTTAATGCAGCGCTGCGTGCACATGTACTGTTTGAGAAAGACGTCGACTACATCGTTACTGAAGAAGGCGAAGTGGTTATCGTTGATGAACATACTGGTCGTACTATGCCAGGTCGTCGTTGGTCTGAAGGTTTACACCAAGCTGTTGAAGCTAAAGAAGGTGTGAAGATTCAGAATGAAAACCAGACGCTAGCATCGATTACATTCCAGAACTTCTTCCGTCTATACGAAAAGCTGTCAGGTATGACAGGTACAGCCGATACAGAAGCTTTCGAATTCCAGTCTATCTACGGCCTAGAAACGGTGGTTATCCCAACCAACAAACCTATGGTTCGTAACGATATGCCAGATGTGGTTTATCGTACTGAAGAAGACAAGTTCAATGCGATCATTGAAGACATCAAAGACCGTGTAGCAGCTGGTCAGCCATCATTGGTTGGTACGGTTTCTATCGAGAAGTCTGAGCTACTGTCTAACGCACTGAAAAAAGCAAAAATTAAGCACAGCGTTCTAAATGCTAAATTCCACGAAATGGAAGCAGAGATCGTTGCACAAGCTGGTATGCCGAGCGCGGTAACTATCGCAACTAACATGGCTGGTCGTGGTACCGATATCGTATTAGGTGGTAGCTGGCAGGCACAAGTTGAGAAGCTAGAGAATCCAACCAAAGAGCAGATCGATAAGATCAAAGCTGACTGGAGAGTAATCCACGATAAAGTGCTTGAGTCAGGTGGTCTGCACATCATTGGTACTGAGCGTCATGAATCTCGCCGTATCGATAACCAGCTACGTGGTCGTTCTGGTCGTCAAGGTGATGCGGGTTCTTCTCGTTTCTACCTATCAATGGAAGATTCTCTGCTACGTATCTTCACATCGGATCGTATGGCTGGTCTTATCCAAAGTGGTATGGACGAAGGCGAAGCGATCGAATCTAAGATGCTTTCTCGCTCAATTGAAAAAGCACAACGTAAAGTTGAAGGTCGTAACTTCGATATTCGTAAGCAGCTTCTTGAGTACGATGATGTAGCCAATGACCAACGTAAAGTGGTTTATGAGCTTCGTGATGAACTGATGAGTTCTGACGACATCAGCGAAATGATCGAACACAACCGTGAAGATGTACTAGCATCAGTGATTGATGAATACATCGCACCTCAGTCTCTTGAAGACATGTGGGATATCGCGGGTCTACAAGATCGTCTGAAGAATGACTTCGATCTAGACTTTGATATTCAAGGTTGGTTAGACGAAGACGACAAGCTTTATGAAGAAGCATTGCGTGAGCGTATTCTTGGTATGGCGGTTGATTCGTACAAACAGAAAGAAGAAGTGGTTGGTGCTCAAGTACTGCGTAACTTCGAGAAATCTGTGATGCTACAAACGCTAGACGGTCTTTGGAAAGAGCACTTGGCTGCGATGGATCACCTCCGCCAAGGTATCCACTTACGTGGTTACGCTCAGAAGAACCCGAAACAAGAGTACAAGCGCGAGTCGTTTGAACTGTTTGAAGGCCTACTAGATGTACTAAAAACAGACGTTGTTACCATCCTTTCTAAAGTTCGCGTTCAGCAACAAGAAGAAGTTGAAAAGATGGAAGCTCAACGTCAAGCTCAAGCTGAAGAAGCGGCGCGTCGTGCACAAGCACAACATGCCACGGCTGAAAACCAGCTAGCTGACGATGAAGCTGAAGCGGTATCTCCACAAACGGTAGTACGTGATGAGCGTAAAGTGGGTCGTAACGAACCATGCCCATGTGGAAGTGGTAAAAAATACAAACAGTGTCACGGTAAAATTGACTAATGCTTTGCTGTAGTGGCTGATAACTTCGTCGGCGATGCTCATTTACACTTGTAAACTCCGCGTCGCCTCCTCGTTCTCAACCAATACAGCTTTGCCTTAATATAATTTTAATAAAAAGAGTCGCTTAGGCGGCTCTTTTTGTATGTGAATTTTATGGCTTATCTTTAATTAGAGGGTAAGTCGTCATTCCCTATAGCGAGAACGAGTGTAGTAGGGAATCTCGTTTAGTTAGGCTCACGTTGTTTTAGCTCCTCAGCTCAGTCGTTCCTCCTTCTTGAGGATGACGTATTCAGGGACTATGTGAGTTCAACGTTTTGTTAAGGAACACCATCAATGAAAAGAATCCACATAGTAGCGGGCATTATCTTCAACCAAGATAAGTCGCAGGTATTTATCACTAAACGTCCAGACGACAAACACAAGGGCGGTTTCTGGGAATTTCCTGGTGGCAAGGTTGAAGCGGGTGAAACCATTGAGCAAGCGATGACTCGTGAGCTTGATGAAGAGATTGGCATCAAGGTGACAGAACAGTCTCTGTTTGAGCACCTTGAATTTGATTACACCGATAAGTCGCTTAAGTTCGACTTCATCCTTGTGACCGACTTTGAAGAGCAGCCTTATGGCAAAGAAGGTCAACAAGGTGAATGGGTGAGCCTAGAATCATTGAATCAATACGCCTTCCCAGAGGCAAATGTGCCAATTTTAGAGCGAGTGATAAAAGAGTTTTCGTAATTGCTAGCCTGAGTTTGAGATTGTTGTTAGTTTAAAGAGATTAATCGATTGAACGTTGCTGCAAGAGATAAGCGGCAACCGTAACCAAAACAATGGAGATATTCGCAGTGGTAAGAATTGCAATTGCAGGAGCAGCGGGCCGCATGGGTCGCAACTTGGTGAAAGCCGCTCATCATAATTCAGAAGCAAGTGTTGGTGCTGGCTCGGAACGTCCAGAGTCATCTTTGGTCGGCGTAGATGTCGGTGAGTTATGCGGTGAAGGTCGTTTTGATGTTGCTCTAGTCGATGACCTGTCTAAAGCCATCGAAGAGTTTGACGTGATCGTCGATTTTACAGCCCCTGTTAGCACATTAGCGAATATTGAACTTTGTAAACGTCACGGTAAAAAACTGATTATCGGTACGACGGGTTTCTCTGAAGAAGAGAAGCAGGTGATTGATGCTGCTTCAAAAGAGATGGCTATCGTAATGGCACCTAACTACAGCGTTGGTGTGAACCTTGTATTTAAGCTGCTAGAGAAGGCCGCTAAAGTGATGGGCGATTACTGTGATGTCGAGATCGTTGAGGCGCACCACCGCCATAAAGTCGATGCACCTTCTGGTACTGCGATTGGTATGGGCGAAGCGATTGCTGGTGCGATGGGCAACGAGCTGAACGATGTAGCTGTATGGTCACGCGAAGGTATTACTGGCGAGCGTACTAAAGATGAGATTGGTTTCGCGACGATTCGTGCCGGTGACATTATTGGTGAACACACCGCTATGTTTGCTGATATCGGTGAGCGAGTGGAAATTACCCATAAAGCCACTGATCGAATGACTTTCGCTAATGGCGCAATCAAGGCTGCAGTCTGGTTAAATGATAAACCAGCCGGCTTTTATACCATGACTGATGTCCTAGGTTTGAATGACCTGTAAATAGATATTTATGCGCTGGCAATTGCCGGCGCTTTCTTTATTTGATACATTTCCCTTCGTAATATCCCTTTTACAAACCTCCCTATAGTTTCTTCTTATCGTCGATTTTTTCTTATTTAACTGTCTTTTTTAATGCTTATAATGTGTTTTTTGTTTTAGGTCTTTAAATTACGATCTTTTCTCTTTGTATTTATCGATTGCGTTTTGTTGCTGATATTTTTATTACTCTATGGTTGGCTAAAATGAGGGGTGAAAATTAGAAAATCGTAATATTCGGCCGAAATGAGCATGAAAGTTGAACTTTTGAAGCTTTGATGGCGTAAATTGAATTAGTCCTTACAAATGTTTAATTTCTTTTGCGTTAAATGTTGACACGTATCACGCACATCACTAAAATACCGCCAATTTGTCTAATTTCCATAAACACGCAGTTTCTGGTGTTGCAGGAAGGTAGATTTGCAAATTAAATCAATTTTAATGCATTTTTATTTCTGGAGGTTGTCTTGAAGAAGTCAGCACTACTCGTCCTAGAAGATGGGACAGTATTTCACGGTGAAGCCATTGGCGCTGTAGGTTCTGCAGTTGGTGAAGTCGTTTTTAATACCTCGATGACGGGGTACCAAGAAATCCTCACTGATCCTTCCTATTCTCAACAAATCGTTACCCTTACTTACCCTCACATTGGCAATACCGGAACCAATTCCGAAGACGAAGAATCTTCTTCAATCCACGCTCAAGGCCTTGTGATTCGCGATCTCCCTCTAATCGCTTCTAACTTCCGTAATGAACAATCCCTTTCTGATTACCTTAAGTCGCAAAACGTTGTTGGTATCGCTGATATCGATACTCGTAAACTGACGCGTATTCTTCGTGAAAAAGGCGCTCAGAACGGTTGTATCGTAGCTGGCTCTTCAGTAAACAACGGAAACCTAGACGAAGCTTTGGCTCTAGCTAAAGCAAAAGAATTCCCTGGCCTGAAAGGTATGGACCTTGCGAAAGAAGTTACAACAAAAGAAGCGTATCAATGGAAACAAGGTTCGTGGACGCTTACGGGTGGACTTCCTGAAGCGAAAGCAGACTCTGAATTGCCATACCACGTTGTTGCTTATGACTTCGGTGCAAAACGAAACATCCTACGAATGCTTGTTGACCGCGGCTGCCGCCTAACGGTTGTTCCTGCTGAAACTTCTGCTGAAGAAGTACTAGCTCTGAACCCAGACGGTGTTTTCCTTTCAAATGGCCCTGGTGACCCAGAACCATGTACTTACGCAATTGAAGCGACAAAAGTGTTCCTAGAAAAAGGCTTACCAATCTTCGGTATTTGTCTAGGTCACCAGATTCTTGCTCTTGCGTCAGGCGCTAAGACAGTGAAGATGAAGTTTGGTCACCACGGTGCAAACCACCCGGTTAAAGATTTAGATCGTGATGTTGTGATGATTACTTCGCAAAACCACGGCTTTGCTGCTGACGAAGAAACCCTTCCAGAGACACTACGTGCAACGCACAAATCACTATTTGATGGTTCTCTACAAGGTATTCACCGTACAGACAAACCAGCATTCAGCTTCCAAGGTCACCCTGAAGCAAGCCCAGGTCCAGAAGACGCAGCGCCGTTATTCGACCACTTTATTGAACTAATCAAACAGCACACAGCGTAATTCGGAGTAGTAGACAATGCCAAAACGTACTGACATTAAAAGTATTCTTATTCTAGGTGCTGGCCCGATCGTTATCGGCCAAGCATGTGAGTTCGATTACTCTGGTGCTCAAGCTTGTAAAGCGCTTCGCGAAGAAGGTTACCGAGTTATTCTTGTAAACTCGAACCCAGCGACAATCATGACTGACCCAGATATGGCCGATGCAACTTACATCGAACCTATCCAATGGGAAGTTGTGCGTAACATCATCGCTAAAGAGAAGCCTGATGCAGTTCTACCTACTATGGGTGGCCAAACTGCATTGAACTGTGCTCTAGACCTAGAAAAGCACGGCGTTCTTGAAGAGTTCGGTGTTGAAATGATTGGTGCAACGGCTGATGCTATCGATAAAGCAGAAGACCGTTCACGCTTCGATAAAGCAATGAAAGCAATTGGCCTTGAATGTCCAACTGCTGATACAGCGAAAACGATGGAAGAAGCTTACAAAGTTTTAGACATGGTTGGCTTCCCTTGTATCATTCGTCCATCGTTCACGATGGGTGGTACTGGTGGCGGTATCGCTTACAACAAAGAAGAATTTGAAGAAATCTGTCGTCGTGGTTTGGACCTATCTCCAACTAATGAACTTCTTATCGATGAATCACTTATCGGTTGGAAAGAGTACGAGATGGAAGTGGTTCGTGACAAAAACGACAACTGCATCATCGTATGTGCGATTGAAAACTTCGACCCAATGGGTATTCACACAGGTGACTCAATCACTGTGGCTCCAGCTCAAACGCTGACAGATAAAGAATACCAACTAATGCGTAACGCATCTCTAGCAGTATTGCGTGAGATTGGTGTTGAAACAGGTGGTTCAAACGTACAGTTTGGTATCAACCCGAAAGATGGCCGTATGGTTATCATCGAGATGAACCCACGTGTATCTCGCTCTTCAGCACTAGCTTCTAAAGCAACAGGTTTCCCAATCGCTAAGATTGCAGCGAAACTGGCTGTTGGCTTCACGCTAGACGAGCTAATGAATGACATCACTGGCGGCGCAACTCCAGCATCATTCGAACCAACAATCGACTACGTAGTAACTAAGATTCCTCGTTTTAACTTCGAGAAATTTGCAGGTGCTAACGACCGTCTAACGACGCAAATGAAGTCTGTTGGTGAAGTTATGGCTATCGGCCGTAACCAACAAGAATCTCTACAAAAAGCACTTCGCGGCCTAGAAGTTGGCGCGACTGGTTTTGACGAAATGGTAGACCTAGATGCACCAGATGCTCTAACGACTATCCGTCACGAACTGAAAGAAGCTGGCGCAGAGCGTATTTGGTACATCGCTGACGCATTCCGTGCTGGTATGTCGGTAGATGGTGTATTCAACCTAACGCAAATCGACCGTTGGTTCCTAGTTCAAATCGAAGACATCGTTAAGCTAGAGCAGGAACTTAAAGCGAAAGGCTTTGCTGGTCTGAACAAAGACGAGCTAAACAAGCTTAAGCGTAAAGGTTTTGCTGATGCGCGCCTATCTAAGATTCTAGGTGTAGCGGAAAGCGAAATCCGTCGTCTGCGTGACCAATACGATATCCACCCAGTGTACAAGCGTGTAGATACATGTGCTGCTGAGTTCTCTTCTGATACAGCTTATATGTACTCTTCTTACGATGACGAGTGTGAAGCGAACCCAACAGACCAAGACAAGATCATGATTCTAGGCGGCGGTCCAAACCGTATCGGCCAAGGTATTGAATTTGACTACTGTTGTGTACATGCATCACTAGCACTACGTGAAGATGGCTACGAAACTATCATGGTTAACTGTAACCCTGAGACAGTTTCTACAGACTACGATACATCTGACCGTCTGTACTTCGAACCAGTAACTCTGGAAGATGTACTAGCAATCGCTCGTGTTGAGAAGCCAAAAGGCGTTATCGTTCAATACGGTGGTCAAACGCCACTTAAACTGGCTCGTGCTCTTGAAGCTGCTGGTGTACCAATCATCGGTACTAGCCCAGACGCAATCGACCGTGCAGAAGACCGTGAGCGTTTCCAAGTTGCTGTAGACCGCCTAGGCCTACTTCAGCCAGAGAACGCGACAGTAACAACGATGGAGCAAGCGGTTGAGAAATCTCGCGAAATCGGCTTCCCACTTGTTGTACGTCCTTCTTACGTACTTGGTGGTCGTGCGATGGAAATCGTATACGACGAGCAAGATCTACGTCGCTACTTCAACGAAGCGGTTAGCGTATCAAACGAATCTCCAGTACTACTTGATAGCTTCCTAGACGACGCTGTTGAAGTCGACGTTGATGCGATTTGTGACGGTGAACGCGTTGTTATCGGCGGTATCATGGAGCATATCGAGCAAGCGGGTGTTCACTCAGGTGACTCAGCATGTTCTCTTCCTGCATACACGCTAAGCCAAGAAATCCAAGACGTAATGCGCGAGCAAGTTGAAAAGCTAGCGTTCGAGTTGGGTGTGCGTGGTCTGATGAACACACAGTTTGCTGTTAAGAACAATGAAGTGTACCTAATCGAGGTTAACCCTCGTGCAGCACGTACGGTTCCATTCGTATCTAAAGCAACTGGCGCACCAATCGCTAAGATTGCCGCTCGTGTAATGGCAGGTCAATCTCTAGAGTCTCAAGGCTTTACGAAAGAAATCATCCCACCTTACTATTCAGTGAAAGAAGTTGTACTTCCATTCAACAAGTTCCCTGGTGTTGACCCACTGTTAGGCCCAGAAATGCGCTCTACTGGTGAAGTTATGGGTGTTGGCGCGACATTCGCAGAAGCATACTCTAAAGCTGAATTGGGTTGTGGTCACATCTACCCTGAAGGCGGTCGTGCATTGCTTTCTGTTCGCGAAGGCGACAAAGAGCGTGTTGTTGACCTAGCATCTAAGCTATCTAAGCTTGGTTACCAGCTAGACGCAACTCACGGTACTGCGGTTATCCTTGGTGAAGCGGGTATCAACCCACGTTTAGTAAACAAGGTACACGAAGGTCGTCCTCACATTCTTGACCGTATCAAGAATAACGAGTACACGTATATCGTGAACACTGCAGCTGGCCGTCAAGCGATTGAAGATTCTAAAGTTCTTCGTCGTGGAGCACTTGCTGAGAAAGTGAACTACACGACTACGCTAAACGCTGCATTCGCGACTTGTATGGCGCACACTGCAGACGCGAAAACTTCAGTAACTTCAGTTCAAGAGCTACACGCTCAGGTTAAAGCTTCTCAAGCTTAATCACCTAAAGTGTATCGCTGTTAAGCGGATATAAATGCTCAAAGCCCACTCTTCGGAGTTAACACTGATCATTTAAGCATTTTCCTGATCAGTTGAACGATCCTACAGATGGTTAACAATACCCTTAAGCACTTTTGTTTAAGGGTATTTTTTTATGCTGTCACACTGGTTAATCGATGTTGACGATTTTGCTAATCCAGAATCTCTTTCTTTGTTCCAAAAAGACCTTCCGCTAGATTGGATAAACCAAGCTTTATCTGAAACGAATAAAGCGAGTATGCGCCGTAGAAAGCTACCCGCAGAACTCGTTGTATGGTTAGTCGTTGGTATTGGTCTATATCGAGATAGACCGATTACCGATGTACTCGATAAGCTCGACCTCAAATTGTCTAATTCATTGGGTGAAACGATTGCACCTAGTGCAATTCCTCAGGCAAGAAAACGCCTCACCGCTAAGCCTTTAAAGTCATTATTCTCAATCACAGCAAAGCACTGGACACAGTCGGAAGATGCGGGTGATAAATGGAATGGTTTGAGCCTATTTTCAATCGATGGCACACAGTTTAGAACTCACGATAACCCAAGCTTAGCTGAGCATTATCAATATGTTTACTACCGAAAAGACAGGCACACTGAGTACCCAATCGTTCGAATGTGCGCACTCACATCACTACGGAGTCGCCTTATTCATGATGTGGCTTTTGGGGATAGTTCTAAAGGTGAAATCAGCTATGCAAAAGATTTAATTTCATCAGCAGTTCCGAATTCATTGACCATTTTTGACCGTTGCTACTTGAGCGCAGAACTAATGCTTAACTGGCAACAAGAGCATGGAACAAGCCACTGGATGACGCCAATAAAGTCAAATGTGAAATATGAAATCATCGAGCAGCTCGATGATGATGGGCGAGATCTGATTGTGGAGATGAAAGTCTCTCCCCAGGCTAGAAAACAAGCCCCGAGTCTCCCTGAAACGTGGAAAGCTAGGCTAACTCTATATCCCGATGACGTTGAACAGCAACCCAATCATATACAAGGGCTGCTAACTTCTCTAACAGATAGAAAATACAGTTTAAAATCATTATTAGATGTGTACTTCGAAAGGTGGGAAATCGAGAATAGCTATGGCGAGATTAAGCATGACATGCTTGGAGATGAAATCCTGCTCCGCAGTCAATCTGTAGAGGGTGTAGAGCAAGAGATATGGGGTATCCTTATCGCGTATAACTTAATCCGTCTGGAGATTAGCCGAATAGCAAAAGAGGCTGAAGTCTCGCCACTTAGGATAAGCTTTACGATGGCACTTCGAGATATTCAAGATGAGCTAATGTGGTGTGCTATCGCCTCCCCAGGTTCGGTTCCCAAAAAGCTGCGAGCAATGAGAGAGCGAGTGAAACGTTATATTTTGCCCGAAAAACAAAAACGGCCCAAAGATAGGACCGTTCGTTTTAGTAAGACTCGCTACACTGTGCTATCTAAACACCTTAAATGATAGGTGTTGACTCTTCGGAGTGGGCTTTTTTATGCCTATTAGATAGCATTAGTTAAATGATGAAAATTAGGAATAGGTTAGAATCTTGTGTTTCGTTATTGCTCGTCTGGCGTGAGTGGTAACTTGTCGCTACACAGGACTTTAAGGCGTTGGGTATATGGAAATCACTCTAGAAATATTGGCTATCTTGTTTGTTGTTGCAACGGCAGCAGGCTTTATTGATGCAATGGCTGGCGGCGGTGGGTTATTGACTCTACCGGCATTGCTAGCGGCTGGAGTTCCACCAACGCAGGCACTGGCAACCAATAAACTCCAAAGCTCCTTCGGCAGCTTCTCTGCGAGTTGGTATTTCGTGCGCAATGGTATCGTTAGTATTAAGGAGATGCGCCTCGCTATCTTTTGTACCTTTATTGGTTCTGCAATTGGTGCCGAGCTAGTCCAACACATTGATGCGAGCTTACTGACCAGTGTTATCCCGTTGCTGCTCATCGCTATCTCTCTCTATTTCCTGTTAGCCCCCCCAACTAGAGCATCTGAAGGAAAACAGAAGATCTCTGAGGCGATGTTTGCTCTGTGTGTTGGTGGCGGTGTGGGTTTCTATGATGGCTTTTTTGGCCCAGGAACAGGTTCTATCTTCACCGTCTGCTTTGTTGCGATTGGTCACTTCTCGTTAGTCGATGCAACGGCGCGCACTAAGGTACTTAACTTTACCTCGAATATCGCGGCCTTAATTTTCTTTATTTTGGCTGGTTTGCCAATTTGGGAGTTAGGATTAGTGATGGCGGTTGGTGGCTTTATGGGCGCTCAGCTTGGCGCTAAAGTAGTAGTGACAAAAGGGCAGAAATGGATTCGCCCTCTTGTGATCGTGATGTCGATGCTAATGGCGTCTAAACTGCTTTGGGAACAGCATCAACAATGGATTCTATCAGTGTTTTAACTCGCGGAGACTGGTAGCTATTCGGTCTGACACAGATATGAATTGGTCGAATTAAACCTGTTAATTCGTGGAAGCTAAACAGGTATTGAGACTTAATATTGAGTGTTTTTACGATAGAGAGCGGTATTAACGCTGGCCCAGTCCCGCCCAATGCAAGTTGCGCTGCTGCGGTGTAGGCATCCATCTCCATCAAGGGTTTAATTCCAAACTTTTCTAACACTGAGAGCTGATAAGAGTTGGCAGGGTTGGTCATATCGTTGGTAATCACCAATGGAGGAAGCTCCGTTAACGGCGACTTACTCACTATGTAAAACGGCTCATCAAATAGATGAAAGGTCATCAACCCATGATGCGGTGGCAACAAGCCAGCACACAACCCCAAGGTCGCCTTGCCAGATTGCACTCGCTCTATGATTCTTGGCGTGTGGTTGGTGGTTATGGTGATGTACTTATCTTGCTGGATAAATTGGCCCATCATCTCACCTAAATAACCGGCTATCAGAGACTTAGAGCTGTCTAGGGTGATGAGAGTGGTATCTTCCAACTCTTGCTGTTCATAAATAAGCCCGCGAAGTTCATTGAATGTAGGGCCAATACTCTCGATTAATGCAAGCGCATCTGGCGTGAGTTTTATCTGTCGGCCACTCGGCTCAATGAGCTTTTTACCTAGCTTCTTTTCTAAATTCGCAATCCGTTTACTGACCGCTGATTGGCTGATATAAAGCAAACTGCCTGTGCGGCTCATGGTCTTTGCTTTACTCAATACCAGTAGAGTTTCGATTCCTTCGAGTAGCATTGGGGTATATTCATGAAAGTTGGGAATGATTGAATCAAGTTACCTGAAACGACATTCATTCTCTAGTCTTGAGCTCATAGATATCAAACAAGCTAGGAGTTTTGAAGCTAGCCCGTCAGTTAATTAGTCAGTTACTTAGGTTCTCTTAACTAGGCTCGCGATGCGTTGGCCGAAATAGAAAGCAGTCTGAAGATCGTTGCTGTTGATGTGATTACTGGTGCTATCTGCCATCTCATCTTCACTGGCGACCAAACCAATGCTTGATCCTGTGCGATTCAAACCTAAGTTATCAATGTGCTTTGAGATATCAAGCCCTGCCCAAATCATGCCATGCTGACAAGCCAGAGTGAAAAAGCTCAACAAGGTTTGTTGTTGCTCACCGTTAAGGCTGCCGCCAGTGGTAAAGCCTGCTGCGAGTTTATTTCGCCACGCTTTCTTACAGTAGCTATCACTGCTTGCATCCATAAAACTCTTAAACTGCGCGGCTGGTGAACCCATGTAAGTCGGGGATCCAAAGATAATGGCGTCACAGTTATCTAATGACTTGAGCTTATCGTCATTGTCATACCTTCCTTCGACCACTTCAGAAGATAGCACTTCGACAAGGAGTACTGAGTTAGGTTGTTGAGTGTTAATACCTTCAGCGATTGTCTCTGCAACTTGCTTAGTTGCTCCATTCTTAGAGAAGAAAACAATGCCCACTTTACCAATACCCATCTTGAACTCCCGTTTGCCAATGTTAGTAAATAAAATCTTTTATAAATCTATTTGTTTATTAATATAGCCTGTGGACTAGATAAGTAAATAAAAAACATTACTAAATTGGTGGGCTAATGGACTAACTAAATTGAGTTTTAGGAAAGGAGGGGATCTTTGATGAGTGGAAATAGAGGGTATAGTGATTTGAAACCGGATCAAAAAAGGCTCCTTTACGGAGCCTTTCTCTTTGTAATGATAGCTTATTTGATGGCGAAAGTCGGCAATGATAAATGCCAGCGAATAGCGCCAAGTCTAATCAATAGTGTTGAAAACACGCCGGCCAGAAATGCAGTTTCTGAGTCGTGCCCCATACTGATCGCCATGGTGTGGAAAGCGCCACCAATGATACAAGCGGTCGCGTAGACTTCACTTCTTAGAATCATTGGCACTTCACGGGCAAGTACGTCACGGATAATACCGCCACCGCAGCCGGTGATGACACCCATGATGATAGCAACTAATGCAGAATCTTGATAAATCAGTGCTTTTTCTACACCAATGCCAACAAATACCGCTAAGCCTATCGCATCACATACTGGCAGGATCCACCAAGCCAGGCGTTTGGGGCGTCTTACTATAATCATGGTCAGCAAGCAGGTGGTGATGATGACCCAAAGATAGGTGGTGTCGGTGATCCAAAACACGGGAGTTGCACCCAGAGCCATGTCTCGAATTGTACCGCCACCAATTGCGGTTACACTGCCTAAAACGGCTACGCCAAAGGGGTCCATCTTAAGACGGCCAGCAACAAAAACGCCTGAGACGGCAAAGATGGCAGTGCCAAATAAATCGATAATATAAAGCAGCATGGAGTCCATGATACTGGTGCTCTTATGGTTAAAATTGTAGGGACAGGTCGGTGGCGAATTGTACGAAAAAACGCAGCAAATAGTTAGTGATTTTGCCTAGCTCTATCGAAGAAATCACACACTTGTTGGATCGTTTGCAAAGTTCTCGTTGTTGGGCGATTAATCCAGTCAGAATTGAGTGACCAAATCTGATTTTGAGCAACTGCTGGGATCTCATTTTGCCAAGTTTGCCACATGGTTCCATTCTCAATCGCGTGCTGAGACGTGAAGATCACTTGCGGTTTCCTTAATACAACTTGTTCAATACCAACTTGCGGATAGGGAGAGGCGCTGTCTTCAAAAATATTGTGGCCACCACAAAACTCAAACACCTCACTTGGCCAGTGCCCTTGAGCAACAGTGATGATCGGCTTCTCACTGAGTTGGTAGAAGTAGTTTACTGGCTCGGCATCTTTGTATTTTAGTCTCAACGCGTTGAGCTGCTCTCTGTATTGCTGAGCATTATTTTCGCCAATACTTGGATCGCTAGCGTATTGGCTCAGTTGTTCAATATTGGTTGCGATACTGTCTAGGCTTTTGGTCTTGGAGTAGTAAATATTAAAACCAAATTGCTCTAGTTTCGCGAGCTCTCTGGGCGGGTTTCCGGCTGGCCACGCAAGAATCAAATCAGGCTGAAGAGCGATGATCTTCTCAACCTTGATACCTTGATAGTTTGCCACTTTTTCAAGCTTATCGGCTTGTGGTGGGTAATCACTTCGTTCACTTACGGCAACAAGGCTGTTGCCTAAACCTGCGCTGTACGCGAGCTCAGTGGCATGAGGAGCAAGGCTGACCACGCGTTGAGCTGGCTGTACTTTTTCTTGAGTCCGTGGTGCTTCTTCTGCAAATGATAAAGGCAGCCATAAGCTGGAAGACAAAATAGTAAGGCTTGTAACAAGTGCTGAAGGTTTCACTCTAAATCCCTTGGTGAATAAATAGTAAGGCTAGGCTTTGTAAAAATATCCAGATAGCGATGCGACCAAAGAGTAGTTTCTGAACCTGAGACAGATGCAGAGCTGACGGTGCGATTCTTCCGCCTAATTTCGCGCGAATGGCTTTAGTGTTGTCGTAAATCGCAGGACCACCTAATGATAACTCCAGCTTGTTGCCAACGGCCGTGATCAACCAGGCAGGGCCGGGCAGTGGCCAAGAACGACTCTGAACTAACATCATCTTAAACGTGTGTGTGGCTTTATCACCACATACGATCATCAAAGCAAAAAAACGCATCGGTATAAATTCGAGAATCGCGACTATCTTGATCGCCGTTGAGCCGAACGGAGAAAATTGCTTGCGACTTGGCGACCAAGCTCGAGCTAATTCGACCACAAGGCGATACATTAACGCGGCGATTCCACCACCAATGGCGTACCAGAACAACACACAAACTACGTTACGAGCGTAGCCCATGATGATGGTTTCTGTGGCAGCTTTGCCTAGGCCAAGTGACGAAAGTGATTCAGTTTGACGATTGATAATCGGAGCCAGTAACTGACGAGCAGCAGCTTTATCTTCTCGGCCTAATGCTTTGATTAACTGATTTGCCAGCTTTTCATTATTGCGCCAATCAATTGCGAGTAATAACAGTGCTAATTCAAATAGTTGAGATTGCCAAACCAATGGTTGCAGTGCCAGAAGAATAACCAGAGTCGGCAGTACCATTAACCCCCAGGCTAATGTGCCTGAGATTAAACTTTGGGAATAGTTGTGGTTGTTATTAACCTTGCTTGCTAAAAGCTCAGCAAACTTATGCCATAAGGTCGTGGGGTGTGCGGCATGGGGGATAGGTAAAATTAAATGAAAAAGCAGTGCTCCCCACATCACAAGGAGCACGCCATTTGCAAATACCTGATCAAACAGTGTTTGCATGTCTAGTCGCTTACTTTAGTAGGGCAACCATCTTGATAACCATTTCAGAAGAGCTTTGCGCTGCTAGTGGCAGGAACTCTTCGAAGCTCATTGGTGATTCTTTGTCTGCAACATCAGAGATTGCACGAACAACCACGAATGGTACTTGGAATTGGTGACAAGCTTGAGCGATAGCCGATGCTTCCATCTCTACAGCAACAACAGATGGGAAGTGCTTGCGGATGAACTCTTGGCGTTCTGCTGTGCAAACAAATGCGTCGCCAGTACAGATAAGACCGCGAACGGCATGCTTGTCTTCCATTTGTGCTAGTGCTTGTTCAGCAACAGCCATCAGTTTGTCGTCAGCTTTGAACGCTGCAGGTTGACCTGCCATTTGGCCGATTTCGTAACCGAAAGCTGTAACGTCTGCATCGTGGTGTCGAACTTCAGTTGAGATAACCACATCGCCAAGGTTCAGTGTTGAATCAAAACCGCCAGCAGAGCCCGTGTTGAGAACGACATCTGGTTGGTATTCGCTTAGTAGGATTGAAGTACCAACAGCCGCTGCTACTTTACCAATGCCAGATTGAAGCAAAACAACGTCAACACCATTTAGCTGACCAGAGAAAAAGGTACAACCGCCTTTATTAACTTCAGTAATGTCTGAAATTGCTGCTTTTAGGATCGCAACTTCTTGCTCCATTGCGCCAATGATGCCGATTTTCATGTGTAGTCTCTTAATAAATAATATTTAAACAGTAGAGCGAAATTGTAGCATGGATAAGAAGTGTCGAGCGACTGCCCAGAGGCACTTCTCATCCGAATAGTAGCGATTTATCTGCGTATTCTTTTATCTATTTGATTAGGCCTTCGCTTTTCAAGCGAGCACGAAGTTGTTCAGCTCGTTTTCGGTTTACGCCAAAATCAGAATAGCCAGTACGAGACTCTGAACGCACGATCAATTTGCCATCGGTGATTTTAAGTTCTAAGTCATCGACAAAACGCATGATGCGAGAGGTGCATTCAACACGCAGATAATCTTCTGTTTTACTCGCGGTTTTCGATCCCGGTAAGGTTAGCGCAACCTGCTCAATCGCATCTAAGTTCGCTGAATCTGATAACTCAAACGCGGCCAATGCGTGCTGCTCACGGTCATCTTGAGTTGATACGCAGTTTGGTTTGTCTCCACAAGGTGATGAAGTTCTGTCTTTCATGTCCGTGATTCCTTGGCTGCAAGCGGTTAAAGTCAAAAGAGATAGAGAGAGGAGAGCGGCTTTTTTCATAGTGTTTCCTATGGCGTTGTTTTAGTTTTAATTGTAGTTATAGGTATTGGCTTGTTTGCGATTGTTTTACGTATTTTCGTTATGCTTGTGATAAACGTATCTAATTCAAAAAAGGATCCATCATTGGATCCTTTTTTTTATAGTAACGAACTGAGTAATAAAGGAAACCTTAGATTAATCACACTTCTAGGTAATCCAATATCCCTTCTGCGGCTTTACGGCCTTCATCGATAGCGGTCACCACTAAGTCAGATCCTCGAACCGCATCACCACCTGCAAAGATCTTGCTGTTGGTGGTTTGGTATTGAAACTCTTGTTTGTTAGGAGCCTTGATGCGACCCCACTGATCGAGCTCCACACCGAAAGGTTCTAGCCATTCCATCGCATGAGGTTGGAAACCAAATGCCATGATAACGGCATCTGCTTCAAGAACATGCTCACTACCTTCTACAGGTTCCGGGCGACGGCGACCTGCTTCATCAGGTTCACCCAAAGCGGTTTTCACGAATTTAACGCCAACCACATGACCAGCGTTGTTAAGCTCTAAGCCAATAGGTTGGAGGTTGAACTTGAACTTCACACCCTCTTCACGCGCATTCTTCACCTCACGGCGAGAGCCCGGCATATTGGCTTCATCTCGGCGGTAAGCACAGACAACATTAGCTGCATGTTGGCGAATCGAGGTTCGGACACAGTCCATCGCGGTATCACCACCACCAAGCACGACCACCTTCTTACCTTGCATGTCGATGAACGGAGTTGGGTTTTCTAAATCCATTACCTTGTAGGTGTTAGAGATTAGGAAAGGCAGGGCATCATAAACGCCCGGTGCATCTTCGTTGTCTAAACCTGCACGCATGTTTTTATAGGTACCGACACCTAAGAAGACAGCGTCGTAATCATCGACAAGTTGCTGAAGTTGAACATCTTTGCCAACTTCGGTATTCATTTGGAACTCAACGCCCATCTCGCTAAAGATGCGGCGACGATTTTCCATGATGCCTTTCTCAAGCTTGAACGAAGGAATACCAAACGTCAGTAGGCCACCGATCTCTGGGTAACGGTCAAACACAACAGCTTTCACGCCATTGCGAACTAGGATATCAGCCGCCGCTAGACCTGCTGGCCCCGCACCGATGATGGCGACCTTTTTATCAGTCCACTCAACGTGAGACATGTCTGGCTTCCAACCCATCTCAAAGGCTTTATCAGTAATGTACTTTTCAATATTGCCGATGGTTACCGCACCAAAATCATCATTGAGGGTACAAGAACCTTCACACAGTCGGTCTTGAGGACAAACTCGTCCGCAAACCTCAGGCAAGCTGTTGGTTTGATGGGACAGTTCAGCGGCTTCGATAATGCGTCCTTCATTGGCAAGCTTAAGCCACTGAGGGATGTAGTTATGGACTGGACATTTCCATTCACAGTAAGGATTACCACAGTCTAGACAGCGGTCAGCTTGCGCCTTGGCTTGTTGCTTAGTGAAAGGTTCGTAGATCTCTACAAACTCAATCTTACGTATCTTGATTGGTTTCTTCGCTGGGTCTACGCGATTCACATCAATAAATTGGTATACATTCTGGCTCATTATTGGCTCCTTCCAATTATTGCGCTTGAACACGAAGTTCAGCTGAGCTGCGGCTTTGGTGGCCGAGCAAGGTGTTCAGATCCGCCGTCTTTGGCTTCACTAGGTAGAACTTCGGAATCCATTCATCAAAGTTCGCCAGAATAGCTTCAGCGTGTACTGAGCCAGTCTCTTCTAAGTGTTCAGCAATTAAGCCACGCAGATGTTCTTGGTGGATAAATAAATCAGACAGAGAAAGCGCTTCGACCGATTCGTTGTTCACACGGCCTTGGAAGTCTTCATTCTTATCCATCACATAAGCAAAACCACCCGTCATACCGGCACCGAAGTTCACTCCGGTTGCGCCAAGAATGGCAACAATACCGCCTGTCATGTATTCACAAGCGTTGTCACCTGCACCTTCAATCACCGCAACGGTACCTGAGTTACGTACGCCAAATCGCTCGCCGGCAGTACCCGCAGCGAACAGCTTGCCTCCGGTTGCGCCATACAAGCAGGTATTGCCGATGATGGTCGCTTCGTTACAAGTAAACGCTGTGCCTTGGTGAGGTTTGATCACTACTTTGCCGCCCGCCATGCCTTTGCCGACATAGTCATTGGCATCACCCGTCAGATACAGCTCTACGCCGCCAGCGTTCCAAACCGCAAAGGATTGGCCTGCGGTACCATCGAGATACAACTTAATGGGTGAGCCTGCCATGCCTTGGTTACCGTAACGTTTGGCAATTTCGCCAGAGATTCGAGCACCAATCGAGCGATCGGTATTGATCACGTTGTAGTAAAGGCTGGTGGATTGACGTTTCTCAATCGCATCGATTGCATCATCAAGGATCTGTTGGTTGAGTTGAGCCTTATCAAAGGGTGCGTTTGGCTCTGTCCAAAATAATGGATGACCTTCAGCAGATACCGGAGCTTCCAATATCGAAGAGAGATCGAGCTTGCTCTGTTTCGCCGTGAGGCCTTGAACGGCTTCAAGCAAATCAGTACGACCAATCAGATCAGTAAGTTTCTCTACGCCAAGTTCTGCAAGGTACTGGCGAACTTCATCGGCTAGGCCAGTAAAGTAGTTCACCACCATGTCTGGCAGGCCTTTGAAGTATTCACGGCGTAGCGTTTCATCTTGAGTCGCAACACCCGTTGCACAGTTGTTTAGGTGACAAATTCGTAAGAACTTACAACCCATCGCGACCATTGGCGCAGTCCCGAAACCAAAGCTTTCAGCACCGAGAATCGCGCCTTTAATCACATCAAGGCCAGTTTTCAGACCACCATCGACTTGCAGACGGATCTTATGACGAAGCCCGTTAGCAACCAATGCTTGCTGGGTTTCCGCGAGCCCTAGCTCCCAAGGACAGCCAGCGTATTTCACCGAAGTCAGTGGGCTTGCCGCGGTACCGCCGTCGTAACCTGAAATGGTGATCAGATCCGCATAGGCTTTTGCCACACCTGTTGCAATCGTGCCGACACCCGGTTCGGATACTAACTTCACTGAAACTAAGGCTTTAGGATTCACTTGTTTAAGGTCGAAAATCAGCTGTGCCAAATCTTCGATGGAATAGATATCGTGATGTGGAGGAGGGGAAATCAGCGTGACCCCTTGAACTGAGTATCTCAGTTTGGCGATTTCTGCCGTGACTTTATGACCTGGCAGCTGACCACCTTCACCGGGTTTCGCACCTTGCGCGACCTTGATTTGCAGAACATCTGCATTGGTTAAGTAATGCGGTGTTACGCCAAATCGACCAGACGCAATCTGCTTGATGCGCGAGTTGCGGTCAGTCCCAAAGCGTCGTGGGTCTTCACCACCTTCACCAGAGTTGGAGTAGCCTCCTAATCGGTTCATCGCCATAGCCAGTGCTTCATGAGCTTCTGGGCTCAAAGCTCCAATCGACATCGCAGCCGAGTCAAAGCGCTTAAACAGATCGCTACTTGGCTCTACTTGCTCAAGTGTTAGTGGTTTATCGGCTTTTTTCAGGCTCATTAAGTCACGTAACATTGCCGCAGGGCGAGCATTTACCTGTTTAGCAAAAGATAGGTAATCCGAAGTTTCGCCAGTTTTAACTGCGGTTTGCAGTGTGCCAACTACATCTGGGTTGTAGGCGTGATATTCACCGCCATGGACGTATTTCAGTAAACCGCCGTGTTCGATCGGTTTGCGCTTAGTCCACGCTTTACGAGATAAGTTATAGATATCTTGTTGGAAATCGCTAAAGCTTGCGCCTTGGATTCGTGTGGTAACTCCGCGGAAACAGAGCTTAACAACATCGGAATGTAGGCCAACGGCTTCGAAAAGTTGCGAACAACGATATGAAGCAATCGTAGAAATGCCCATCTTCGACATGATCTTATACAGACCTTTGTTGATGCCGTTTTGGTAGTTCTGCATCGCGGTACGATAGTCTTTATCTAAAGAACCATCATCCAACATTTTACCTAACGCTTCATAAGCAAGGTATGGATAAACCGCGGTCGCACCGAAGCCAAGTAGAACTGCGAACTGATGTGGGTCACGAGCAGTGGCTGTCTCAACCACGATGTTGGCATCACAACGCAGGTTAGTATCAGCAAGCCTTGTTTGAACCGCGCCAACCACCATGGCTGCAGGGATCGGTAGTTTGCCTTTTTCTAAACCTTTGTCCGATAGCACAACTAAAACCGCACCCTCACGGACTTCTTGTTCTGCGCTATCACATACCGCTTTGATCGCTTGTTCGAGATCTTGATGATTCGGGTCGTAGTGCATGCTGAGAATGACATGACGGTAATGTTTCTGACTTAACTGCAGAAGCTGTTGCATGTCTGAGTAAAGCAGTACTGGTGAATCAAACGTCACACGATAGGCGTGACCGTCTGTTTCACAGAACACGTTCATCTCTTTACCGATACTGGTCGCCAAAGACATCACGTGTTTTTCACGCAATGGATCAATCGGAGGGTTGGTGACCTGTGCAAACTTCTGACGGAAGTAATCAGTAACCAGACGCTCTTTTGAAGAGAGAACAGCCATCGGAGTATCATCGCCCATTGAGCCTACTGCTTCTTGCCCCATATCACCAAGTACACGCAGTACTTGGTCGGACTCCTCGTTGCTCATCGCAAACTGTTTTTGGTAGGTCTTGAGCGTGTCATCGTCAAAGCTACGCTTACCGACTTGGTCATCTTGCAACGCAGAAAATGGCGTTAATTTGTGAACATTCTTTTCCATCCACTCTTTATATGGGTGGCGGCTTTTGAGGTCATTATCGATTTCATTAGATTGCCACAGTTTGCCGCGGCGAGTATCTATCACCAGTAACTCACCTGGACCAACACGACCTTTTTCTGCAACTTCATCCGGTGCGTAGTTCCAGATACCGACCTCAGATGCCAGTGTGATTAGATTGTCTTTGGTAATCACATAACGCGCTGGTCGCAGGCCATTTCTATCAAGGTTACATGCGGCGTAACGACCATCAGAAAGTACGATGCCAGCAGGGCCATCCCACGGTTCCATGTGCTTGGAGTTGAAGTCGTAAAAGGCACGCAGATCTGGGTCCATGTCTGGGTGATTTTGCCAAGCGGGCGGCACAAGCATGCGCATCGCTCGGAACACATCCATACCACCGGCAAGGAACAGGTCGAGCATGTTATCTAGGCTTGATGAATCTGAGCCTGTCTCATTCACAAAGGGTGCAGCCGTTTGTAAGTCGGGCAGCAACGGTGAAGAGAATTTATAGGCACGAGCCTTGGCCCATTGGCGGTTACCTTCGATGGTATTGATCTCACCATTGTGCGCCAAATAGCGGAATGGTTGAGCCAGTGGCCAGCGTGGTTGTGTGTTAGTTGAGAAACGCTGGTGGAACAGACATATTGCCGATTCCATACGTAAGTCTGCAAGATCGAGGTAAAATCGCGGAAGATCGGCGGGCATACACAGACCTTTGTAGACCATTACTTGTGTTGAAAGGCTACAAATATAGAAATCTTTGTCTTCGGTGATCTGCTTTTCAATTCTGCGACGAGCAATGTATAGGCGGCGTTCGATATCACGCTCACGCCAGCCTGCAGGTGCTGAGATAAACACCTGTTGAATGTTGGGAACCGAGTCTTTCGCGATGGGACCCAAAACTTCGGTGTTAGTCGGCACGACACGCCAACCTGCAACGGTGAGTGTCTCTTGAGCGAGCTCTTTATTGACGATGTCTTGTGCTGATTGCGCTTTGATTGGGTCTTGGCTGAAAAAAATCATGCCGACAGCGTATTGCTTGCCGAGCTTGAAGTTATTCTCTTCTGCAATAATTCTGAGATAAGAGTCTGGTTTCTGTAGCAATAAGCCACAGCCATCCCCGGTTTTACCATCCGCAGCGATACCACCACGGTGTGTCATGCGATCTAGGGCTGAAATAGCAGTTCTTACCAACTTATGACTAGGTTGGCCTTCCATTTGCGCTATTAAACCAAATCCACAGTTGTCTTTTTCAAGACTAGGATCATATAGAGCCATTGCAATTCTCCCTTTTGCTTCTCTGTCATCCAGACAGTAAATGACTAACTATTCATATACTTGTTGTTTTTTATAAACTGATAGTTTGCTTTAGCCAGTTAAAACGTTATTGGTTGTGTTAACAAAACCTATTGGTTTTATTTTCACCAGCTTTACAACGTATAGCTAATTGTGTTTAAGGTCAAGTTCATGGTTAATTATCATGCATAAACGCGATTAGCCACTTAATAATCTAAAATAGTCGATGGATATCAATGAGATATGTAAGGTGGATGTTAACGAGATTTAACATGTACAACAGGGTGATTTTGAAAACGACAAATGCCAGATAGAAAAAAGGCTAGCATCGAGTGCTAGCCAAATATAAAAGTTAGGAAGGGTGTTGCTTTTCCTCTAGGCTAACGTCATTGACGCTAGCCTGAGAAATATTATGCGGAAAGCATGAGTGAATCAGCTTTCGCTTCTAAGTTTGAGTTACCCATTAAGAAGTCATCAATGGCAATTGCACATTCACGACCTTCATTAATACAACGTACAACTAGAGATTGACCAGTACGCATATCACCAGCAGCGAAAACACCTTTCTGGTTCGTTGCAAAACCTTCAGAAGCAACGTTACCGCGCTCGTCCAGTTTAATGTCTAGTTGAGCAAGCACACCGGTTGGCTCTGGGTGTAAGAAGCCCATTGCTAGGAATGCCATGTCACAAGGAATAACACGTTCAGAGTTCGCGACTTCATCAAAGCCTGGACGCTCACCCGGTTTCGCATCTTGCCAAACGATGTCAGCAATACGCAGACCCGTCACTTGACCTTGCTCGTTACCGATGAACTCTTTGGTTAAGATGTTCCAGTGACGTTCACAACCTTCTTCGTGAGAAGTGGTGGTTTTCATGATCATTGGGTATTGAGGCCAAGGCATGTTTGCAGGGCGCTTCTCTGGTGGGATCGGCATGATCTCAACCTGAGTAATACTTGCTGCCTTATGACGGTTTGATGTGCCCACACAGTCAGAACCAGTATCACCACCACCGATAACCACAATGTGCTTATCTTTAGCGTGAATCTCTTCTGTCTTAAGGTCTAAGTCGTTAGCACGGCGGTTGTTTTGACCAAGGAATTCCATGGCAAAGTGAACGCCTTCCAGCTCACGACCTGGGATTGGTAAGTCGCGTGGAACCGTAGAACCACCCGTTAGCAATACCACATCAAACTCTTGGCGTAACTGTTGAGCATTAACATCAACACCGATGTGTTGGTTAACTTTAAATTCAACGCCCGCTTCAGCCATTAGGTTGATCTTACGATCAATCACGTCCATACCCAGTTTGAAGTCTGGGATACCGAAGCGAAGTAGACCACCGACTTTCTCGTCACGTTCAAATACCGTTACCGAGTGACCAGCGCTGTTTAGCTGCTCCGCTGCGGCTAGGCCAGCAGGACCTGAACCGATAACTGCGACAGTTTTACCTGTGCGAGAGCGTGGTGTTTTAGGTTTTGCGTACCCTTCACGGTACGCAGTTTCAACAATCGTTTTCTCGATATTACAGATAGTGATTGGGTCTTGGTTGATACCAAGAACACAGGCACTTTCACAAGGAGCAGGACAAACACGACCTGTAAACTCAGGGAAGTTGTTGGTAGAGCTTAGAATGTTCCAAGCCTCTTCCCAGCTGTCACGGTAAACCGCATCATTGAATTCTGGGATGATGTTACCAATCGGACAGCCGTTGTGACAGAAAGGTACGCCACAGTCCATACAACGAGAGGCTTGAGTATTGATCTTTTCACCAAACTCTTCGTTAAGTACGAACTCTTTGTTGTCTTCAATTCGAACTGACGGGTCGAGCTTCTTTGGAAGCTCACGACCGTGTTCTAAAAATCCAGTAGGCTTACCCATTATACTGCCTCCACTTCTTCCGT
Organism: Vibrio sp. QJM3NY_35; assembly: GCF_057785915.1. Taxonomy (NCBI): domain Bacteria; kingdom Pseudomonadati; phylum Pseudomonadota; class Gammaproteobacteria; order Vibrionales; family Vibrionaceae; genus Vibrio; species Vibrio sp. QJM3NY_35. The sequence goes on from NZ_CM173507.1 coordinate 555,134, forward strand.
TTGTGCCTGTTGTGCTTCAGCTTTACGCTTTTCAAGAACCGCTTTGTAGTCGCGTGGCATTACTTTAACTAGCGATGCAACACTTGCTTCAAAGTTGTCTAGGAAAGACTGAGCAACTTCACTTCCTGTGAATTCAACATGCTTAGTTAGCATATCTAGTAGAAGATCTTTATCTTCTTGTTCAATTGGATCTAGGTCTACAAGTTCAGAGTTAAGCTTGGTCTCGAAGTCACCTGCTTTATCCCAAACATAAGCCACACCGCCACTCATACCAGCAGCAAAGTTGCGACCTGTTGAGCCAAGGATAATTGCGACACCGCCAGTCATGTATTCACAACCGTGGTCACCAACGCCTTCAACAACAACCTTCGCGCCAGAGTTACGAACACAGAAACGTTCGCCAGCCATACCACGAATGAAAGATTCACCTGAAGTCGCACCGTAGAAACATACGTTACCTACCACGATGTTGTCTTCAGCAACGATAGTCGATTTCGCATCTGGGTACAGTACCAAAGTACCGCCAGACAGACCTTTACCCCAGTAATCGTTCGCGTCGCCTTCTACTTCGAACTTAACGCCTTTCGCAAGGAACGCACCGAAAGATTGGCCAGCACTACCGTGGAACTTAACGTTCATTGGTTGTGGTAAACCTTGGTCTTTGTAAACCTTCGAGATTTCGTTCGACAGCATGGTACCTGCAGAGCGGTCCGTGTTGATGATAGGGAAGCTCGCATTCACGGCTTCGCCTTTCTCAAGAGCTGGAATCGCAGCTTGAATCAACTTGCGGTCTAGAACGTCTTCTAGATTGTGGTTTTGTTGTGTCTGGTTGTAGATACCATCTTCTTCACGCGCCTGCTCGATGTGCAGTACAGGTGTTAGATCTAGGTTCTTGTACTTCCAGTGACCGATGTCATCACGAACTTTAAGTTTGTGCGATTGACCCACCATCTCATCGATAGAGCGGAAGCCAAGTTCAGCCATTACTTCACGCAGACCTTCAGCCATGTATTGGAAGAAAGTGACTACGTCTTCTACGCGGCCGTCGAAACGTTCACGCAGAGTCTTGTTCTGTGTAGCGATACCAACAGGACATGTATTCTTGTGACACTTACGCATCATGATACAGCCTTCAACCACTAGAGCTGCTGTTGCTACGCCCCATTCTTCAGCGCCAAGTAACGTTGCTACTGCAAGGTCACGTGGTGTTTTCATCTGACCATCAGACTGAACAACGATACGGTTACGTAGGCCGTTTTTCAGTAGCGTTTGGTGAGTTTCCGCTAGACCCAGCTCCCAAGGCAGACCTGTGTGACGGATAGAAGACATCGGAGATGCCCCCGTACCACCATCAAAACCTGCGATAAGTACTACGTCAGCTTTCGCTTTCGCTACACCAGATGCAATCGTACCTACGCCAGCTTCCGATACTAGCTTCACGTTGACACGGCCGTTACGGTTCGCGTTTTTCAGATCGTAGATCAGCTGAGCCAAATCTTCGATTGAGTAGATATCGTGGTGTGGCGGTGGAGAGATAAGACCTACGCCTGGAGTCGAGTGACGCGTTGCGCCGATCCAATCATCAACCTTATCACCAGGTAGTTGACCACCTTCGCCCGGTTTCGCACCTTGAGCCATCTTGATTTGTAGCTCATCAGCGTTAGATAGGTAGTAAGACGTTACACCAAAGCGACCAGAAGCCACCTGTTTGATTGCTGAACGTTCCCAGTCGCCGTTTTCTTTACGTTCGAAACGTGCTGGATCTTCACCACCTTCACCTGAGTTTGATTTCGCGCCAATGCGGTTCATCGCAACAGCCAGTGTTGAGTGAGCCTCATGCGAGATTGAACCAAAGCTCATTGCGCCGGTAGCGAAACGCTTAAGGATGTTCTCGATTGGTTCTACTTCTGCTAGAGGAATAGAGCCCGCAGGGTTCTTGATGAAATCCAGTTGGCTACGTAGCGTTGCTGCGTTGTCGCCTTGGTCATCAACTGCTTTTGCGTACTTCTTGAACTGGCCGTAATCTTTGTTACGCGTCGATTCTTGAAGTAGAGAAATCGTTTCAGGGTTGAATAGGTGCTTCTCACCACGTTGTTTCCATTGGTAAACACCACCAACATCAAGGATCTGAGCTGGGATTTCACGAGCTGGATAGCCAACACGGTGACGAACCAATACTTCTCGCGCGATATCGTCGATCGTTAGACCTTGGATACGAGAAACAGTACCTGTGAAGTATTTTTCAACCACTGATTTGCTAACACCAAGTGCTTCAAAGATTTGTGCACCGTGGTAAGACTGTAGCGTAGAGATCCCCATCTTAGAGAAGATCTTAAGTAGACCGCCGTTAACACCTTTACGGTAGTTATCGAATAACTCACGTGGGTGTACGTTTGGATCTAGCTTCTTCGTACGTTGTAGTTCAACAATCGTTTCAATAACTAGGTATGGGTTAACTGCGTTCGCACCGTAACCGATAAGCGTTGCAAAGTGGTGTGTCTCACGAGCGTCGCCGGTTTCAACAACGATGTCACACTTAGCACGTAGGCCTTTACGGATTAGGTGGTGGTGAACCGCGCCAACAGCCAGCATTGCTGGAATAGCAGCGTGGTTAGAGTTAACCGCACGGTCTGTCAGTAGGATGATAGAGTAGCCATCAATCACTGCGTCTTCTGCGTATTGGCAGATACGCTTAAGTGCGCGCTCTAACTTACCTTGGTCGCCATTTGCTTGGAATACGATATCCAGCGTCTTCGATTGAAGGTGCTCGTTATCGATTGCACGCAGTTTTTCTAACTCTGAGTTAGAAAGAACAGGAGACTCAAGTTCTACTTTTTGACAGTGTTCAGGTGTTTCAGCAAGTAAGTTCTGATCTTTACCTAGGTAAGTGTTCAGAGACATAACCATACGCTCACGAATCGGGTCGATCGGCGGGTTCGTTACTTGTGCAAACAACTGCTTAAAGTAGTTTGAAAGGTGCTGCGATTGATGAGACAGAATCGCTAGCGGCCAGTCAGCACCCATTGCAGAAAGTGGCTCGTAACCTGTTTTTGCAAGAGGGAGAATGATTTCGTTTACTTCTTCAGAGCTCACACCAAACGATTGCTGTTTGTGTAGCAGTTTCTCTGGAGAAGGTTGGTTAAATTCGTTGCTAGCATCCGGTAGCTTTTTCAAGCTCAGAAGATTCTCTTCAACCCATTTTTCGTAGGGTTGCGATTTAGCGATACCGTCTTTCACTTCTTCATCAGAAATGATGCGGCCTTGCTCAAGGTCAGCAACGAAGATACGACCAGGCTGTAGACGACCACGGTATTCAACGTTTTCTGGTGCGATTTCTACTACGCCAGATTCAGACGCCATTACTAGGAAGTCGTCTTTAGTTACTGTGTAGCGAGAAGGGCGCAGACCATTACGGTCAAGCGTTGCACCTACTTGAACACCATCAGTGAAGCAGACAGATGCTGGACCATCCCATGGTTCCATTACGTTCGCGTGGTACTGGTAGAACGCACGACGAGTTGGATCCATGTTTTTGTTTTCTTGCCATGCTTCAGGGATCATCATCATCAATGCGTGTGGCAGAGTACGACCAGACAGAACCAGAAGCTCAAGTGCCATATCGAAGTTTGATGAATCCGAACTACCTTCTTGACAGATAGGCAGTAGCATGTCGATTTCAGCTTGTGTGAACAGATCCGATTCAAGGATCGCTTCACGCGCTTTCATCCAGTTAAGGTTGCCGCGAACCGTATTGATTTCGCCATTATGCGCAATGTAACGGAAAGGCTGAGCTAGACGCCAACGTGGGAATGTATTGGTAGAGAAGCGAGAGTGTACCAGTGCTAGAGCTGTCACCATGGTTGGGTTTTGCAGATCTAGGAAGTACTGAGGAACTTGTTCAGTTGTGAGCTGACCTTTGTACACCAATGTCTTGTAAGACATAGAGTTGATGTAGAAGTCATCACCGATATTTGAAACGCTTTCTAGGCATACACGAACCGTGTAGTTACGTAGAACATACAGTTTACGCTCAAGCTCTTCTGGTGTGATACCAGGGCCGCCAGAAATAAATACGTGTTCAAATTGAGGTTCAGTGCTTAGTGGGTCAGCACCAATCATTGAATTGTCAGTTGGAAGTTCACGGTAACCGATAACTTCTAACTCTAGGCGCTGTGCATTGCGTTCTAGAATGTCACGACACTGTGCACGTTTGTGTTCATCTTTAGGGAAAAGTACAACACCAACACCATATTTTTCAAAAGATGGCAGCTTAATTCCAAGCTTTACGGCTTCTTCTAGTAAGAATTCGTGCGGCTTCTGTAGCAGGATACCTGCACCATCACCAGAACACGGATCGCAGCCTTGGCCGCCGCGGTGTTCCATACGTGCAAGCATATCGAGTGCTTGAGTTACTACATCATGAGATTTGCGATTCTTTAGATGCGCAACAAAACCGATACCACAAGCGTCATGCTCCAATTCAGGAGTATACAGACCCTGTGAGTTCTGCTCTTGATCTACCATAGATACATCCTTCCAGTTAAATCTAGGCGCAACTTATTTGTATAAAGTCAGCCTTGTCCTTTTATATTTATGGGTCTAAACCTGCCTATGCTGGCGGTTTGAATCCTTTCCGTATCTCGCAGGAAAAGTATTGCGAGAAAAACAATCCTTAGTGATACCTGTTTATTTTTAACCACAAACTAGTGGTTTATATAGGTGGGAGTTAGATATCACCGACTTATTAGCAAGTTTTCGTTGTAAGTAAATACTCAAAAATAGCCAATATGTGTAAGTATCCTACAATTTTGTCTAGGCGAATTGCAATGAAAGTTGACCCATGTAGACCATTTTTTTCGTTTTATTTTGAATTTAATGCCTAGCAAATGTGCAACATTAGGCAAATAGAGCCGATTTTTTGCATGTTTATTGATATTTGTTAGGTTGCTCGCAAAAAGCCTTGAGTAAACTAATTGGTCGAATTTTGCAGGGATGTAATTTTTTTTCAAAAAAAGACTGATATTCATTCTTATTTACTTGAGTGCTTTGAAAATATGCAATTACACGAGTTGGTCAATACTATCGGCCAAGACCTTCAACGCCGCTATGGCGAGAAGGTTCACAAGCTGACGCTTCATGGTGGTTTCAGCTGCCCAAACCGAGACGGGACAATTGGCCGTGGAGGTTGCACGTTTTGTAACGTGGCTTCCTTTGCTGATGAGCAAACTCAAATTCAAAGTATTGCGGACCAGCTAAAAGATCGTGCGGGTGAGATTGCTCGTGCCAAGAAGTATCTGGCTTACTTTCAGGCGTACACCAGCACTTATGCTGAGGTGCAAGTGCTCAAGAATATGTATGAAGAGGCGCTAAAAGCACCCGGTGCAGAGATCGTTGGTCTTTGTGTTGGCACGCGACCAGACTGTGTGCCTGATGCGGTGTTGGATCTGTTAGCGGGCTACGTTAAACAAGGCTATGAGATTTGGCTCGAGCTTGGCCTGCAAACCGCCAATGATAAAACCCTCAAGCGAATTAACCGCGGCCACGATTTTGCGGTGTATGAAACGATCACCCAACGCGCACGCGCTTTAGGTATCAAGGTGTGTACTCATCTGATTGTTGGCCTACCAAAAGAAACTAAAGCGGATAACCTTGAAACCTTAGACAAGGTATTAGCCGTTGGCACTGATGGCATTAAGCTTCATGGCCTTCATATAGTAGAGGGCAGTACCATGGCTAAGGCGTGGAAGGCTGGAAAGCTAGAGGCACCAAGCCTTGAAGAGTACATTGATATCGCGAGTGAGATCATTCAACGCACGCCTGCGGACGTGGTTTATCACCGTGTTTCTTCAGCGGCGAGACGCCCAACCTTACTTTCTCCTTTATGGTGTGAGAACCGCTGGTTAGCGATGACTGAAATAGGTCGTTCGTTGGATAAAACCGGTGCTCAAGGCATCAAAATGGGCTCTGCATTCGAGTACACGTTGCCTGTTTTAAACGCGGCCAATTAATAGAAATGGGTGACTGTAGGTAACAGCAGATAAAACCAACAAATAGTGGTAACATTTCCCTCACAGATTTTATGGTATAGATTGAGAGTAAATGGAACTGGTAATGACTTGGTTGTGGGACAGGGCGTATGGCTACGGTATTTATATCGTTGTTGTATTGCTGATTGCTCTCATTTGCTGGCATCTCTATTCTCGTTATCAGTCGCATATCGAAACGCTTCTACTTGCTACTCCGTCGCCACTCTACTTTGTTGATGTTCGAAGTGGCGAAATACTCTATGCCAATCGCCAAGCCATGCAGTTGCTTGGTATCCGCCAAATCGGTATTAATTTTCGCTTTCCTACTGTGGAAAGTGAGAACAGCTTTCATCACTACTTAACCAACCACATCAACTCTCGAGCCTTCGAGCTGGTCTCCCTGTGGGCGCTTTCTGAATTTGAGTCGTTCAAGATCAACCTAGTCGGTCGTAAGATCCATTTTAGAAATAAGCAGGCTTGGATGATTCACGCCTCACCTTATAAAAACACTAACGAAGAACTGTCCCAAGAAGTTCGAGAACTGAATGTTGCTCGTACCGCTTTGGATTCTTTGTCTGAGCTGATCTACGTGAAAGATCAGAAAGGTCAGTTAGTGACGAGTAATCGCTCGTTTAAAAAGTTTTGGCATGGTCGTGCTGAAGAGGGCACCCTGAGTGTTTCTGGTGGAGTATTAAAAGGTCGTGTAAGTGAACGCTCTTGGACTACAGATCAAGATGGAAAAAGCTGCTTGCTTGAAACCTACCAAAGTGTCTTGCTCTCACAAGACGGATCAACCATCGGCACGCTCTCTATTAGCCATGATGTGACCGATTGGCATGACATGCAGCAGAAGCTGCGTGGCGAAATGGAGAAGCGAAAAGATACCGAAGTGGCACTTGCGCAGCGTGACACCATCTTGCAAAACATCCTGGAGGCCAGCCCAGACTCGATTGGTATCTTTAATGAAAACATGGTGTATCAAGCGTGTAATAAACCATTTGTGGCTGCGCTGGGTATCTCTGAAGTCAGTGACTTGATCGGTAAGCGTTTACAAGATGTGGTGCCACATAGCATCTATACGCGAATATCAGAAACCGACCATCAAGTGCTTCATCAAAGTAAATCGCTGCGTTATATCGACAAAGTGGTCTCAAGTGATGGAGCATTTACTTGGTATGATGTAGTCAAATCACCGTTTAGAGATCCAGCATCGAGCACTAATGGTGTGTTGATCATGGCGCGTGATATTACAGAGCGTTATCTAGCAGAACAAAAGCTTGAAGAAGCCAACCTTGAACTTGAACGCCTCAGCTTTATGGATAGCCTGACTAAAGTTTCTAACCGACGTCGTTTCGATGAACAGCTCTCTACACTGTGGCATTATCATGTGCGTGATAAGCTGCCACTGACGATCATGCTATGTGATATCGACTTCTTTAAAGGCTACAACGACTTTTACGGACACCAACAAGGCGATGATGCTTTGGTTCAGGTTTCTCAGGCATTTAAGCAGGTGTTGAATCGTTCATCTGATTGTGTGGCTCGTTATGGTGGTGAAGAGTTCGGCTTTATTCTGCCAAATACAACGACCGAAGGTGCTCAGCTGGTGGCGCAGCGTATTCATGACGAAGTCCTAAAATTGGAACTTGCGCATGAGAAGTCGACAGTCTCTGAATTCATCACGGTGAGTATTGGTATTATCTCTTACATTCCTACACCTGATGATGAAATGGAATCGGCTGTTGCCTTGGCTGATAGTGCGTTGTATCAAGCGAAATCAGACGGTCGCAACCGTTCAATGGTGCATCCATACTCAATTCGCTAACGCTATAAAACTGGCAATTTGATTATCCCCGTCTATTTTTGCTTAGTTAGTATTTGTATTGGTTAATTAACCTTCGAAATTACCGCTGAACACTTGCTGCGTGTGATGTAGCTAGCTTACCTCCCATCTTCAAACAGGGTAGAATGTTGCTAGTCTTATCGCATGGAGCGCTAAATGAAACCCATGAAAAATCTTGCCCAGTATTACGTGGATCTACTCGTAAAACTGGGGATTGTCCGCTTTTCTATCTTACTCGCCCTAGCGCTTGTTGCCCTCGCTGTTGTTGTGCAAGTCGGTATCACCCTCGCACTCAAAGGCAATGTTGATGACATCGACATTGTCCGTTCAGTTTTCTTCGGTTTAGTGATCACGCCTTGGGCGGTTTATTTTCTGTCAGTGGTCGTGGACCAGTTGGAAGAATCACGTCAAAGGTTAGCGAAATTGGTCTCTAAACTTGGCGACATGCGTGAGCGAGACCAAGAACTCAACAATAAAATGCAGCTCAATATCGAGAAGCTTAATCAAGAAATTGAAGAGCGTGAAAAAGCTGAAGAAGCGCGCGCAGAAGCAATGCAAGATCTCGAAAACGAGGTGTTCCAGCGCGAGCGTACTCAGCTTGAACTCGCAGAACGAACTGCACTGTTACGCTCGTTTATCGATGCCTCGCCTGACCTTATTTACTACCGTAATGAAGATGGTGTGTTCTCTGGTTGTAACCGTGCGGTTGAAGAGCTCACTGGTAAAACAGAAAAAGAGCTAGTTGGTTTAACTCCTTGGGATGTTTACAGCAAAGAGGTCGCTCAGCAAGTTGTTGAAACCGATAAGAAAGTATTTGCTGACAACCAAGCACTGACTTATGACCAATGGCTTGAATACCCAGATGGCCGCAAGAGTTATTTCGAACTGCGTAAAGTCCCTTTCTACAGCAAAGATGGCCGCCACTTAGGTTTAGTCGGTTTCGGCCGCGATATCACTGAGCGCAAAGAACACCAAGAGTCGTTAGAAAAAGCCAGCCGCGATAAGACCACCTTTATCTCAACTATTAGCCACGAGTTAAGAACGCCGCTCAACGGCATCATTGGCTTGAGCCGCATGCTGCTTGATAGCCAACTGACCACCGAACAGCGCAAGCAGATGCAAACCATCAAGGTGAGCGCGGTGACACTGGGTAATATCTTCAACGATATTATCGATATGGATAAGTTCGACCGCCGTAAGCTTGAACTCTTCCCTACGCCTATTAACTTTGAAGATTTCGTTGTCGAGATCGAAAGTATCTCTGCGTTGATGGCTGAGCAGAAAGGGTTAAGGTTCGATCTAGAAAGATTGTCTGATCTTCCAGCTGCTGTTGAGGTGGATGGTACTCGTCTTAGACAGGTACTGTGGAACCTTGTTAGTAACGCGATGAAGTTCACCAAAGATGGTGGAGTGGTGATGACAGTCAGCGCCGACATTGATGGTGACTTTGCCAACATTACAATGGAAGTGGAAGATACTGGTATTGGTATTCCTGAAAGTGAAATCGAGAAGATTTTCGCGATGTACTATCAGGTGAAATCGGGCACGGACAACTTGCACGCTGTCGGCACGGGTATTGGTCTTGCTGTCTCTCAACAGCTAATCAATATGATGGATGGCCACATTGAAGTCACCAGTGAAGAGGGCTTTGGCAGTACCTTTACGGTTTCGATTCGAGTTCCAGTGAATCACGATACTCAGGCTCTGATCAAAACGCCAAGAAAACAGTCGAATCTTAAGATCTTTATGGTCGAAGACATTGAACTCAATATCACAGTGGCTCGCTCTCTACTTGAAAGCCTTGGCCATGAAGTGACCGTCGTGATGACGGGTAAAGAGGCGCAAATTGCTTTCAACCCTGAAGACTATGATTTGGTGTTGTTGGATATCCAACTGCCAGACATGACGGGTTTCGACATTGCTCAATACTACCGCGAGAAATACAGTCAGCTACCACCTTTGGTGGCATTAACTGCGAACGTCTTAAACAACAAGCAAGAGTACTTCCAGAAAGGCATGGACGAAGCGATCAGCAAACCTTTGTCGGTTCGAGCTATCCAAGATGTGATCAGTGAACTTATCGAAGATGCACCAGAGGTAATTGAGAAGGTAGCGGGCACGGATAAGGTTGAGAGCATTGATAAAGTCGACGCGAGTAAGCCTGTTCTTTCAGCAATTGATACCACTTTGCTTGATATTGATATGCTAGAGTCTTATGTTGATATTGTTGGACCTAAACCGGTTTTGGATAGCATCGCGATGTTCGAAGATATGATGCCGGAGTATATGGAAATATTGAACTCCAACATGGTCGCGAAAGATAAAGCCAGTATCGTTTCTGAGGCACATAAGATTAAAGGTGCAGCAGGTTCTATTGGCCTGAAACGCATCCAACAAGTTGCCCAGAAAGCTCAATCTCCAGATATGCCTGCGTGGTGGGAGAACATTTCAGATTGGGTTGATGAGATAAATAACGAATACCAGAATGACATTGAAGTCTTAAAGAGTTGGTTAAACCAAAGGTAGAAGAATAATGAAAAAATTAGCATTCGCCGCATGTGTAGTGGCATTAGCGGGTTGTTCTACGCCACAAGTAGAATGGCAGCAAGATAATCAAGTCGAAGTATCTGCAGCAACAGTTACCATGAAAAGCAACCTTTGGCACAACAAGATGCCAACGATTGGCGAGACTCAAGATAAGACCCTGCATGGTTCTATCTACCTAGAGTCAGATTCACAACTGCCAGCAACGCTTGCGGTTGAGAGTGTTACGGTTAAACAGGGTGCAGACACCTTGTTGGTAACGGCTGACGATCTTGATTTAAGAACACACAGTGAAACTCAATGGGAAGTCGCGTTTGTATGGCAGCTAGAGATCGACAGCGACAAGCCTGTTGATGTAGCGGTTGAACTTAAAGATGGCGAAACCGTGAAGTGGTTAGTAGAGAAAGACGTTAAGGTGGATACGGTTTACTAAAACCTTATCCAATTAAGAACAATAAAAAAGGGAGAATGCGTTGGCATTCTCCCTTTTTAACAACTATTGATGACGCTTCTAATGTTCAAAGTACTTACTGGTGAGTAGTGCTAAATGGTCAGAAGCGCGAATCGAATTAGTCTTCTAGGTCACCACAAAAGCGGTAGCCTTCACCGTGAATCGTTGCAATGATTTCTGGCGTACCAGAAACAGATTCAAAGTGCTTACGAATACGACGGATTGTTACGTCTACAGTACGATCGTGTGGTTTAAGCTCACGGCCTGTCATCTTCTTAAGAAGGTCTGCACGTGTTTGGATCTTACCTGGGTTCTCACAGAAGTGAAGTAGAGCACGGAACTCTGAACGAGGTAGCTTGTAGCCTTCGCCATCTGGGCTAACCAGAGAACGACTGTTGATATCTAGTACCCAACCGTTGAACTCGTACTTCTCAACGCTACGCTTCTCTTCTTGAACAGAGCTTGTGCTCATTGAACGGTTCAGAAGGTTGCGTGCACGGATAGTCAGTTCACGAGGGTTGAAAGGCTTAGTGATGTAGTCATCAGCGCCGATCTCTAGGCCAAGGATCTTATCAACTTCATTATCACGACCAGTTAAGAACATAAGCGCTACGTTTGCTTGCTCACGTAGTTCACGCGCAAGTAGTAGGCCATTCTTACCTGGAAGGTTGATGTCCATAATTACAAGGTTAACTTGGTTGTCAGATAGCACTTGGTGCATCTCTTCACCGTCGCTAGCCTCAAAAACAGCATATCCCTCTGCTTCAAAAATACTCTTTAGAGTGTTACGAGTTACTTGCTCATCTTCAACGATAAGAATCTGCGGGGTTTGCATTTGGCGGTACCTAAATTTGTGACGAAACTGTGCTAATAGAATAAATTCTAGGCAAAAACATAACATACAGGTAATGTATTTTTGATGATAACTTAAAGTTTTCAAAAAAAACACTTACTTCCAGCTATCTGCCTTCCTTGAAGTATTGCCCAATAACGTAGATCCAGTACGCCTTTCAATCATTCTTTTAGTGATTGGAGTGGATTCTATAATGTTAACAGCATGCTAACAACGCGAGAATGTTAATTCCATTCACTTTGTTGATTTACATCAATTGCCGTATCGCAACAAACTTTAATAGTATGGCTACAACTTAACCAATGTTATGGTGACTATTTAGCACCAAAACAAGAATGATTATTCGAGATGCTTCGCACATCTTGCCTGCTAAAGATCGGATTATGAACCAAGGAAGCTGAAAGCTGTCTTAAGAGTCTAGTAGATAAATATGCTCAATCAACTTTTATTGAGTAATAAATTGAGCATAGAACAATGAAAACAAAGGATTAATTTTAATAACATATAAAAGCATAGAGGCTAGCCTGACATAACCGGTAACGCCTTACTCACGGAGGATATATGCACGATATAACACCCGACTTGTGTGATGAGTTTGAAAGCAAAGTCACATTACTTAACCTACCATTACAGAACTTCGGTCAACGTGGTGCGTTCTTTGGAAAAATTGTAACAGTTCGTTGTTATCACGATAATTCCAAGGTTCGCGAGGTTTTAGAGACTGATGGCATTGGTAAAGTGCTTGTTGTCGATGGAAATGGCTCATGCCAAAAAGCGCTGCTTGGCGATCAACTCGCTATTCTCGCGATAGAAAACGGTTGGGAAGGCGTGATTGTAAACGGTGCGGTGCGTGATGTAGGCATGATGTCGCAAATGGACCTTGGCGTTCAAGCGTTAGGTGCATCGCCATTCAAAACAGAGAAACGCGGTGTCGGCCAAGTGAATGTGACGCTCTCTATACATAATCAACTGATTCAGCCTGGTGACTATATTTATGCCGATTGGAATGGTGTGTTAGTTTCATCTGAGTTGTTAATTGAATCGTAACTGACTCAAATTTAATGCCGTTGATAGATTAGAACCGGGAATGGTTTGTGATGTACTGAAAGTTTGGGTCTCAATCCGCACTAATCAGTTAATAAAGAACAAGCTAAAGAGACTAAAAGCGAAACCCTAGTCCCACTTCAACACCTTGCTGCCACTCTTCATAATCAAGGGTGGCATGCAAATCTAGGTTATCTGTTAGTTGCACTCGGCTGGAAACCTCTGCGGCTACCGATTTCTCATTGTCTTCGGTCTCGTCTTTATAGGTGTGCAGAGAACTGTTGAAAGAGACTCTTTCTGATAACTGATAACTGACACCACTCAAGAATCCACTCTCCTGTTTTAGTGCCGCACTATTGATACGTGTACCGACGTAAAGATCCACATCTGAAAACAAGCTATAAGAGTAGCCACTGTCTATCTTCCAAGTATCGAAGCTTTCACTCGATGCGTTTTGTGTGGAGATAAAGAATTTATGAGAAGAACTATCGATTTGGCTGGGTAGTAGAGGCAAGCTATTCGCTGAACAAACAACAGGCATAGCAAAAGCCAAAAGAATAAGTAATCTCTTCATTTCCCACTCCTGATGTCATTATTGTTGTTCTTCGAACGTTATCGTACAATTAAAGCACAGAACTTGTACGTTCGCCGCACAATCGATATAGCATTTTGTTATGACCATATATGCAATTGATCACTCCTGCCTATTCAATGAGTAAATCCAGTATCTTAAGTGAAGGTTTATACAGGGTGTTTTATCCCTTAAATGACGGTTTGCTCTGAAAAACGGTGCGAATGTAAAAAAAACGCAACTTTTCATTGACGTCCAGTGGTAAAAATTGATACACGTAGAGTAAAGCACAAGCAGAGAATTTGATATGCAGCACGTAAGCCACCTAGTAATGACCACAACCATTATTATTACCGACATTAACATTGTTGGGGCAGGCTGCTAAGTAACGGATTTTAAAAAAAAGGCCTGTATCCAACAAGATACAGGCCTTTTTTTGTACCATTTTTATGACTTATGGAGAAAGGGATGCGCGTTTTAAAGTTTGGAGGTTCATCATTAGCTGATGCAGATCGTTTTTTACGAGCGGCTGATATCATCGCTAATAATGCCCAGCAAGAAGAGCTAGCCGTTGTACTATCGGCTCCAGGAAAAACAACCAATAAGTTGGTCGCTGTAATTGAAGCTGCACTTAAAAATGGTGAAGCAGACGCACAGATTACAGAGATCGAATCCTCATTCGCTGCACTGTTTGCAGATATTCAAGCCGTTGTTCCTTCTATTGATGGTTCTGCGTTCCAAGAGCAGGTTGATACTTCTCTTGCTCAGCTAAAACAGTTCGTAAACGGCATTAACCTGCTGGGCATGTGCCCGAACCATGTTAATGCTCGCATCATCAGTAAAGGTGAGCGAATCTCAATCCAGTTGATGAAAGCGGTACTTGAAGCGAAAGGCCAACCAGCAAGCCTGATTGACCCAGTTCAATACCTATACGCTAAAGGTGATCACCTTGAAGCTATGGTCGATGTGGATGTTTCAACTCAGAACTTCCGTCAATCGCCACTTCCTAAAGGTCACGTAAATATCATGCCGGGCTTTACAGCTGGTAACGATAAAGGTGAGCTAGTTACACTTGGCCGTAACGGCTCTGATTATTCAGCTGCAGTGCTAGCAGCGTGTCTACGTGCTGATTGCTGTGAGATCTGGACAGATGTAGACGGCGTTTACAACTGTGACCCGCGTTTAGTGGATGATGCTCGTCTTCTTAAATCGCTAAGCTATCAAGAAGCGATGGAGCTTTCTTACTTCGGCGCTTCGGTTCTACATCCGAAGACTATCGCTCCTATCGCGCAATTCCATATTCCTTGTCTAATCAAAAACAGCTTCAACCCACAGGGTGCGGGTACTTTGATTGGCCAAGACACTGGCGAAGATAACCTAGCAATTAAAGGTATTACGACGCTAAGCGACCTAACGATGGTTAACGTATCAGGCCCAGGTATGAAGGGCATGGTAGGTATGGCGAGTCGTGTATTCGGCGCGATGTCTTCTGCTGGCGTTTCTATTGTCCTTATTACTCAATCTTCTTCTGAGTACAGCATCAGCTTCTGTATTGAATCTGCTGACAAAGTGAAAGCGAAACAAGTGTTGTCAGACGCGTTTGAACTTGAACTTAAAGATGGCCTGTTAGAGCCGGTTGAGTTCATGGATGACGTTGCGATTGTAACGCTGGTGGGTGACGGTATGCGCACTTCACGTGGCGTGGCGTCTCAATTCTTCTCTTCTTTAGCAGAAGTGAACGTCAACATTGTTGCTATCGCTCAAGGTTCTTCAGAGCGCGCTATTTCAGCGGTTATCCCTGAAGACAAAATCTCTGAAGCGATCAAAGCGTGTCACGAGAACCTATTTAACTCTAAGCACTTCCTTGACGTATTCGTTGTTGGTGTTGGTGGTGTTGGTGGTGAGCTTGTTGACCAGATCCAACGTCAGCAAGGCAAACTGGCTGAAAAAGGCATCGTGATTCGCGTATGTGGTTTAGCAAACAGCAAAGGTTTGTTGCTAGACAGCGATGGTCTACCGCTAGAGCAGTGGCGTGATCGCATGTCGAGCGCGACAGAGGAGTTTAGCTTAGCGCGCTTAAATGCACTTGTTCAACGTAACCACATTATCAATCCAGTATTGGTTGATTGTACGTCTAGCGAAGGAATTGCGGCGCAATACGCTGATTTCCTAGCGGCTGGTTTCCACGTGGTAACACCAAATAAGAAAGCAAATACAGCGAGTATGGCTTACTACCATCAGCTTCGTGAAGTTGCACGTAATTCACGTCGTAAGTTGATGTACGAGACAACAGTAGGTGCTGGCCTACCGGTCATCGAAAACCTACAGAACCTAATCTCTGCAGGTGATGAACTGGAGAAATTCAACGGCATTCTTTCTGGTTCACTGTCTTACATCTTCGGTAAGCTTGATGAAGGTATGACACTCAGTCAAGCAACCAACATTGCAAAAGATAACGGCTTTACTGAACCGGATCCTCGTGATGATCTGTCTGGTATGGACGTTGCGCGTAAGCTGCTTATTCTTGCTCGTGAAGCGGGCATGGCACTTGAGCTTGAAGATGTTGAAGTTGACCAAGCATTGCCACCGGGTTTTGATGATTCAGGCACGGTTGAAGAGTTTATGGCTCGCTTGCCAGAAGCGGATGCTTATTTCCAAGAACAGTCAGCGATCGCAGCAGAAGAAGGCAAAGTACTTCGTTATGTTGGTGAAATCGCCGATGGTAAGTGTAAAGTTCGTATCGCAGCTGTTGATGGCGACGACCCAATGTTCAAGATTAAAGATGGTGAGAACGCTCTGGCATTCTACAGCCGTTACTACCAGCCAATTCCACTCGTTCTGCGTGGCTACGGTGCTGGTACTGAAGTTACAGCAGCAGGCGTATTCTCTGATGTGATGCGTACTCTTGGTTGGAAATTAGGAGTTTAGGAATGAGTTCAAGTGATATGGATGTTGTTGTTTATGCACCTGCATCAATCGGCAATGTCAGTGTAGGGTTTGATGTGCTGGGGGCCGCTGTGTCTCCAGTGGATGGCACGCTGCTCGGTGACCGAGTTATGGTTAAAGCAGGTGATGAATCATTCTCACTAAAAACAGCAGGCAGTTTTGTTTCTAAGCTGCCAACTGAAACCAAAGAAAACATCGTTTACGACTGCTGGGTTGTGTTCTCTCGAGAGCTCGATAAAAAAGGCGTTGCGCTAAAGCCTTTGGAAATGACACTAGAAAAGAACATGCCTATTGGTTCTGGTTTAGGTTCAAGTGCCTGTTCAATTGTCGCGGCACTGGATGCTTTAAACCGTTTTCATGGTCAGCCACTGAATGAAACTGAACTGCTTGCTCTGATGGGCGAAATGGAAGGTAAAATTTCAGGCGGTATCCACTACGATAACGTTGCACCCTGTTACCTTGGTGGTGTGCAATTAATGCTGGAAGAGCTAGGTATCATTAGTCAAGAAGTACCGTGTTTTGATGACTGGTACTGGGTAATGGCGTATCCGGGCATTAAGGTTTCAACGGCAGAAGCTCGCGAGATTCTACCTTCTCAATATCGTCGCCAGGATGTGATTGCTCATGGTCGCCATTTAGCGGGCTTTATCCACGCGTGTCATTCAGGTCAACCTGAACTGGCTGCGAAGATGATCAAAGACGTGATCGCTGAACCATATCGTGAGAAACTGCTTCCAGGGTTTGCTGATGCTCGTAAATATGCGCTGTCGGCTGGGGCACTGGCTACTGGTATTTCTGGTAGCGGTCCAACTCTATTTAGCATTTGCAAAGAACAAGATGTCGCCGAGCGTGTTGCACGCTGGTTAGAACAAAATTACGTACAAAATGAAGAAGGATTCGTTCACGTTTGTCGCCTAGATAAGCAGGGTTCGATCGTTACAGGAAGTGAGTTATGAAACTGTACAACATCAAAGAAAATGATGAACAAGTCTCTTTTGGCCAAGCCGTTCGTCAAGGCTTAGGCCGTAATCAAGGTCTATTTTTCCCATCTGAACTGCCAAAGTTTGATGATATCGATGCGCTGCTAGCAGAGGACTTTGTCCCTCGTAGCTCAAAGATTCTGTCAGCATTGATTGGTGATGAACTACCAAAAGAGCAGATCGACCAAATGGTGGATGCAGCGTTCCAATTCCCTGCACCAATCAACCAAGTAAAAGATGGCGTTTACGCGCTTGAGCTTTTCCACGGTCCAACACTCGCATTTAAAGATTTCGGCGGCCGCTTTATGGCTCAATCTTTAGCAGCTGTTTCTGATGGTGGTCAAATCACTATCTTAACGGCAACATCAGGTGATACTGGTGCGGCGGTTGCGCATGCTTTCTACGGTATGGAAGACATTAATGTTGTGATTCTTTACCCGAAAGGCAAGATCAGCCCACTGCAAGAGAAGCTGTTCTGTACGCTTGGTAAGAACATCCACACTGTGGCGATTGATGGCGACTTTGATGCGTGTCAGGCGCTAGTTAAAGACTCATTTGATGATGCTGAACTGCGTAAAGAGATCGGTCTTAACTCGGCAAACTCGATCAACATCAGCCGTTTAATGGCTCAGATCTGTTACTACTTTGAGGCGGCTTCTCAGCTGACTAAAGAGCAACGTGAAAACCTTGTTATCTCTGTACCAAGTGGTAACTTTGGTAACCTAACAGCTGGTCTATTGGCTAAAGCGCTAGGTCTACCTGTTAAGCGTTTCATCGCAGCAACCAATGAAAATGACACGGTTCCTCGTTACCTAGAAACAGGCCAATGGGATCCAAAACCGACTGTTGCGACAACATCGAACGCGATGGACGTAAGCCAACCAAACAACTGGCCTCGTATCGAAGAACTTTGCCAACTGAAAGGTTGGGGCTTAGATACACTAGGCAAAGGTAAAGTATCTGACGAGCAGAGCGCTGAGTCAGTTCGCGACCTAAAAGCACAAGGTTACCTATGTGAACCACATGGTGCGATTGCTTACCGTCTACTGGAAGAGCAACTGCAAGAGAACGAAACTGGCTTGTTCCTGTGTACAGCACACCCAGCGAAATTCAAAGAAGTGGTTGATGACATCCTAGGTTCTGATATCGAACTGCCTGGCCCGCTAGCAAAACACGCGGCGATGGAGCTGTTGTCTGAAGATCTTGATAACGATTTTGAAGCGCTAAAAGCTGTGCTTCGTCGAGTTCAACCGTAACGTCCATTTGTTTTTCGAACAAATAAAAACGGCGCTCAATGAGCGCCGTTTTTGTATTCTAATTAAGCTCTAAAAATTATAGAGACTCAGTGAACGTACGTGCGATAACGTCACGTTGCTGTTCAGTTGTTAGAGAGTTGAAACGTACAGCGTAACCCGATACACGGATAGTTAGCTGTGGGTAGTTCTCTGGGTGAGCAACTGCATCTTCTAGCGTTTCACGCTTAAGAACGTTAACGTTTAGGTGTACCCTTGTTTATCCAGTATGACTCGAAACCTTAATTTTGTGACCTTTGAAAATTATGACTTAAATCACTGTCTATGCATACATTGGTGTATAGGCTAGGTGTATCGGTTAATAACAAATACAGTGGTCTGACTATGGAAAGTGAAGGCAATCTCTTTGGATGGGGTAATCAATACAACTACTTTATTACCAGCCTTAAGTGTGACTTGTACCCAAGGCTAAAAGTAAAGCTCTCTGATGATGGTGAGTTCACTCCATGCGCTCCTGCTAGGTCAACCAACAAGATTAATGATCTCCCTCAAATTGTAAGTGCTGATGGGAGGCTGGTCTATCCCATGAACTTGTACTTAACAGTGTGTGCACGCAAAACACAGAACATTAATACAAGTGCTAAAGCACTTCTTATGTATTGTCGATGGCTTGATTTTAACAATCGGTCTTACAAGGATGTATATGCGGAACCAGAAGATGGCTCCCCTCACCTTTTTGGAAGGTTTTTGATTCGATGTATCAAAAACCGAAATAAAGATCCATATAAGCCCACATTAGCCTTGTCTACTGCCAAAGCGTATATGCGAATCATCATCGATTTTTACAAGTGGATGCATAAGGAAGGGGTATTCATTTGGACTGATAACGTAAAGCCGTTCATCTTTTCATATAAGCGCATATTTAGAAACTCGAAGAAGCATGTTGACATGCTATCCCATACTAGAAGAAATCAAGAGATCGTGGTTCAAACCACACACTTAATGAAGGAGTTTCCTAAGAATGCCGAGGTGGAGGAATTCAAAAAGCTTAAGCCGCTAACAAGAGACTCGTTGGACATACTAGAGGGTTATATTCAATCTGTAGAGTTTCCAGTGAGAGATAGGTTAGTCATAGAGCTTGCCTATTATGGAGGTCTTCGGATAGAGGAAGTGGCAACTTTAAATGAGGGGGCAATCTATCAACCCAAGCTTGATGACGATGAGTGTAATTTAGCTATCAACACGTTAGATGGTGTTGAAACCAAAGGTGACAAGTCCAGAGTAACTAAAATTCCAGCATCACTAATGCGGAGACTATTTGATTACAAAATATCGGAACAACGGCAGAAGATAGTAGAAAAACTGAAAGTATCAGGAGTTGGAGCAGACTTTGAACCAAAACTTATCCTAAGTCCTCGAACCTTACTGGGTCAAATTACAACGAATACCATTGAGTCTATTTGGTCTAAGTTGCGGAAAAAAATACAGATGAAGTTTAATGATTGGTACTACAAGTTCCATGACTTGCGAGCAACATTTGCAACACATTACCTTTTGTCAAAGTCAGAAGACTCCAGTTTGCCTTTGTCCCACTACATAAGTGGTCTTCAAGTATTAATGGGGCATAGTGAATCAACGGACACTCTAAAGTATGTGGACTTCTTGAATGACTTAGCTTTGTCGAAGAGAGCTGCGTACAGACGTAATCGAGAAGCGCGAGGAGCGGTTAATGCCTAAAAGTAGTTTGCTAGAACTGGTCGAGAACGATAGCCGTGCACGACACATCGAGGGAAGTCCTGATGTTTTCATATATATGGATCAAGGTGTTAAGAAGATCGTTGACCTTGAAGAGCTTGATTACGTCTTATGTGATAAGTCCAAGCCTTTTATTGAGTGTGGGAAGAGAGCCACTTTACTCGATCGAGCTAAGCGAGAGATTAGGGAGAACTTCGAGCTTGGCAAAGAGAGCTATGCTCGTGGATTATTTTTAGATCTCAAATCATATATTCGACATGCAGATGCAAGTCACATACCGCCACTTTCAAAAAAGGCATGGATATCTTACTTTGGAGCTAATGGATATTTATGGGGCTTGGTTGAAGCTGGTTCGAGAATGCATGCACACCTATATATGTATGATGACGGTGATTTGGTCGGTATTTCTGAAAAAACGGCGGCGCATAAAAAAAGAACGTTAAGAGCATTTTTGTCCACTCTTGGGTTAGATACTTTTAATTGGGACAAAGGTTTAAAAGACTTTAAGGTAACAGGCAAGCCTAAAACTATTCAAGAAAGCTACAGCACAGGAGAGCATGAGCGAATACTCAGTAGGTTAAATGCCAAATTTTCTTTATTAGCCCCTATTCTCATTGCTCAATATGACCTCTTGGGTGTAGACACCTGCACAAAGGGGCATTTGCATAAACTAGCCGAGTCAAGTTCTTCGCAAAGTAATGATCCGCTAGATTTAGAACTGTTGATGCTTGAAAAAATGACTATAAGCCAAGTATTCAACTTCACAATGAAGGTGGCTTATTACTTGTTCTGTCACTACAGTGCTTTCAATGATTCAGTGATTACCTCATTGAGAAAACCAATCTCGTTTATTACTGAGAAAGTAGAAGGAAAGGTGTCTCAATACTCATTAGTTAAAGGTTACAAAGGACGTGGCGGTAAAGAGGTCAAAAGCGTTTTTATTGATGATGAACTAGATGAGAGTTTAGAAGAAGTGTCTGCACGAATAGATAAACGCTCAGGGGTAATCTTTCTCAAATTACTTATAAAACTCTCTAATAAATTTGGTTCTGATAGAAGTCTTTTGCTCTTTGAAATAAATGATAGTGGTGATATCAAGCCTTTCAAGTCAGGCTCCGATTCTGACGAAATACCAAGGAAGCTGGAGTTATTCTCAGATAGTAGGGTTGGAGTGGCAGAAAGACTCGCAGAGTCCATTAATACTTTGTGTGATCATGGCTACATTGAAGAGGTTAGAGTTAAATCAAATGAAGTTGGGACACGTAGTGTAGAGAAAATCAAAACCTACTTCCAACCGCGCTCTAACCAGCGAACCCTTGCCATGCACAAACTGTCATTGGCATTCATGCAGTGTTTTACTTCGCAGTCACTCAGACATGCGCAGATGCCACTATTTTTTTCTGAGCCTGATGAAAAGGGAAAGGTCATAATCACCTGTACATCGAACATGTCAGCATCAATGGCGGCTGGCGATTCAGTAATCCAAATGTATGCTGATGAGTCCTATGTGCCAGTGTTCAAGAAGATTGAAGACTGGGCGAACAAGCGATTTCCTCCTATGAGGAGGCGCAAACGAGGAAACCAATATACTGATGATTCAGGCTTCAACATAGAGCCAACAAAAGGCAAATCATATTTACTACCCATAGGTAACAGGGATACCAGACGCCCCTATGGTGTGTATCCGATAACCTCAAACTTTTTGAGCCGTCTAGGTTTAACTGCAACCAAGTTCTATTGCAGTCTCAACTCTTCTCGGTTTCGCAAAACAGTTGCGGACAATGAATATAGGTATGGTTCTGAAGCGTCTGCCATGGCGGTGTTACAAAACACAAGAAAGGTGTTTGAGGAGCATTACGCAAATGGTCATTCGGGTGAAAACAACGAAATAATAGCTCAAGCATTAGATGTCATTCTGGAAATGATTAGAGGGCTTGAGTTAGAAGAAGCAAAACAGAAGGTTCGAGAGGATTGGAAGGTAGAGGTCTTAACGTTTGATCAGTATAAGGAAAAGAAAAAACCCACTAACCCTAATGGGATTTTCTGTAACGGTAAGGCTGATTTTGAAGGGAAGCAGGACACTCTTGCTCAAAAAGCTGCAAATGATCTGGGGGTTACCGAAGGGGGAACAAAAACAAATTGCTATCAGTATGATCGATGTGATGACTGTTTGAGCGCAAAGTTAGTGGATGATCCTGAGCAAGTATACAAACTTCTCTCATTTATAGAGTCCCTTATTGATGCTGCTGAACTACATCCTCAAAATGAGGCGCTAGACGATAGGATACTTTCATTTGAATCGCTAATCTCCGCAAACATTTCTGAAGATGTCTTAGAGCAAGCAGAAGCAATCCTAGAGGCTAAGGGTCGCTATTTTATGTATCAATAGTACGAAGGGAGTGCATTTGATGAAGGATATAAAGAATAAGAACAATGAGGGTGTTAGCTCGGAAGAGTTTTTTGCGGATGTCGGTATTGATATTGATTATATCAATGACGTATTAATTCCTACTATTGAGTCTGGTGATTGGGATCACCTAGAGAAGTTGACAGTTATTGATGACGATAATTGTCCTGTTATGTTTTCGCATAATATTTGGGAAATCAGCGCCCTTGGACAAGGGTATCAATATCAAAGACTATTGTTTAACCACTCTACGAGAAAAGGGTTTGAGGGCTATATTCTTCCCAGAGGCCTCCGTAACGAGATTAAGTGTTTTGCTGCTCTGGAGCTGCTAACCGAACAGGGGAGGTACGGTTATGCTTCCATTGTTGATACTGTAGGAAAGTTGACGCAAATAGCACTAATAGCAAGTGAAGTTGGCATATCTAGCTTCTCTCAAATAGATGAAGAAGCCATACTTATGATGATTGACCATGGTTTGAAAGTAGATGATAAAGGTAATAAAAATCTATCTGCGATCAATAGAATGGTTCAAGTTCAAGACCACTTACCAATTGATATAGAGATCAATAGAACTCTCAAACCATCCCATTTCAGCAAAGTGAGTCAACAAACTGATCAGCACTTAACAATTCCCTACAAAATCTACTTTGATTTGCTACGTGATGCGATCTCAGATATTGAGGAAGCCTTTGATGACAGAAAAAGTTTAGAGGAGGCTGTCAGAAAGTACATCCTTCATTCCAAACTAGTTAATGAAGAATGTGCACGAAGAGTTAGGTATGGAGAGCTTGAGCTTGAAAGTGTAATTCTAAGTGATGAGATAATAAAGAAACTGTCCGACGCTTTTTGTGAACATAACGTCCCAATTGTAGATAATGGCAAGAACTCGCAATGGCTCTCTGTCTGGAGTAGCTGTGAAGTCACCAGTATTCATGGTGCTCAGACAGGAGAGGTGTGGAGCAGCTTTGAAGTTAAGGTCGGTAAAAGGTTATTTACCAGCCGCGCTGATTTTGCAGAATATATCCGCAACCTTAATTCTAAGGCCGCGTTTTTGGCTATGGCTTTGAGCGCTATGAGAATTGGTGAGCTATTTGAACTTTCGCCAGTTTATGGTGCTCAAGACCACATCAAAATTGGTGCTGGCACAGTCTATTGCTTTACGACTAAGCAAGAGAAGTTGACTTTAGACTCACAGACAGCAGATGATGTTTATGTGACTAACCTTGCAGGCTTTAAGTCTTTTCATGTGCTTAATGCGATACACCGCCCCTACAGAAAAATGTTTGTAAAAGGTTCGAATAGTAAATTCTTCGCCGCCTTGTCTGAACCATATAACCCAAAACCAATAGATAAAACAGGATTGGGTAAAACTATTAATGACACCATAAAGCGCATTTACAAAGGAAAATTAACATTAACCATTGAAGATGTTGATGCTCTTAGAGTTTCAGATCCATCACACAGCAACCTACCAAGTGTTGGTGAACAATTCCCATATACTAATCACCAATGTCGCCGAAGTTTTGCGTTTTACGTAATTGGTTTAGAGCTAATGGACTTCCCACAGCTCAAACAACAATTAGGGCACATTTCTAAGGCAATGACTCGTTGGTACGCAAGGAATGCCCATTCATTTAAAGCTTTGTATAGCGAACTTTCTGAAGAACGTGCAAACCGCTCATCTCGGACTCTTGCTCGTATTTACAATAGATTGGCGAACAAAGAGCGTTTGGCAGGAGGCTACGGTAAGAGCTTATCCAAAGAGGTGATTGAAAATAATAATTATTTTAGCGAGGGAGTTAATGGCAGAAAGCTGTCCGCTGAATATTGGAAGGAACAGATTCAAGCTGGAAAAGTCCATATACATGCCATAGGAAAAGGTATGTACTGTACTAAAGTTTCTTGTTCAGTACGTGCAGCCATAGATTTATCAGAGTGTACAGATTGCGCATGGGACATCTTAGAAGATGCGACTGTGGCTGAGTCACTACGCATGACTGCCATGCGTAATTTATTGGTTTTGCAAGAGTCAGATGAGTTGAACGGGAGTTCAGCGGCCAAGTTGGTTATGGATATACGCTCCGCTGAGAAAGTAATGTTGGATTTAGGTTTCCCTCACGAGACCTTTGTTGCACCTCAAGAGGTTGCTCAACTTATTCCTGCGACAAACGTCTAGGAGACTGTTATGGCACGTAGTAAAGAACGCTCAAATAAGGCTATGCTTGATGCAATTGAAAGGATTGTGTCTGGCACATACACCAGTCAAGACCTGAAGAAACAAAAGGTCGTGAGGCTGAATGACAAAAATGTACAGATAGAGGCGGGTCTAACTCTAGGGGCTATTCGTCATCACCCTGATATCAAGAAGAGAATTGTAGGCATCAACAATGCCAGAAACGAACTGGATAAAGTCAGTGAACTACAGACGAAAGTAGATAAGCTCAAAAAGGAAAATACAAAGCTAAAAGCAGAGAATGCAGCTTTGAACTTGAAGATTAAAAGGGATGCCGACTCTTGGGAGGAAAAGTTAGCATCTCATCATCAAGCAATAACGGCGCTATTCTTCAAAATTCCTCTAGCTGATAGAGAGGAAGCAATGAAGACCATTGATATGAGCAACAAAGACAATGTTACAAATATCAATGCTAAGACTCGTAAGTAACTTGTAAGTATTAAGCTGCGCTTTTACTCGGGGGAACTGACAGCTCTGGTGATGAAGAGAGGCGTACAAATAGCCCTAGCGTCACCAATATTTCTTTACCCATAGCGTGCTCAGCTAACTTATTTTTTGTCGTACCAAGTATCAAACTTCTCGATAATACGACTGTGATAGAACCTTTTGCTGAGACTTTTGGGATTCTCTGGTTCCAACCTACGAACTTTACAATACGCTTCCCCTTCGGATTTTATGCTTCTCATTTTTTCATTAAAGAGCTGATTTTGTTTGAAATTCGAGTATCTTTTCTTAAATATCTCTAAGAGGTCTGCATATGTATGTGGGTAGCTTCGGAGTGCATCTTCTTCCGAGAAAATTATCTCAGGAGCTTCAGGGTCATTTGTGACACGCACCTGTATCGCCTCATCGCTAGTCGTTTTGACTAACTTAGTGTGAAGTTTCAGAGAGATAGCGTATTCAGCATCATCACTATTTTCGTGGTTCTTTTCAGTCTCTTTTAGATAGTTAACCAAGTTTTCTTTTTCATCACTAGAGACACTAAAGCTGGTCATATCAGACAAGTGGAAGAAAGACACTGGCATGAGATAGAAGTTAAATTGGCTAAAGTCATAGTTGAACCATTGTATTGCTATGGTCATGTAATTCTTCAGTGATGCAGTGCCGATAGACTGGATACTCAAGCTCAACTCTGGGTCGCCACATACAAAATGAATAGAATCATCTCGAATGTTCATCAATAGTTTGATGTTATCTGCAACGACACTTGGTAGCGCACCTGAGTTGAATAGTTTATTAACAGCGGTTCCCAATGGAATAGTTTTCTTGTTACCACTTGGTGTAATTTGTGGTTCGCCACCCCTGAGCATATAAATTGTACTAGGATCGTTATTTGAATCTAAAACCATCTTAGCTTTAAGTAAAAGCTCCCAAGCATTTGTCATCAAAATTGAGAATGATTCTTCTCTATGCTCAAAGTTAGGCTTATTGTAGATTTCAATAGCCGACACACATGCAGATATCGACTTGTCTACCATGATTTGACTTAGTGTTTTTTCGACACTTTCTTTTTGACTTTGATGTTGGCGAAAAGAAGCCTTATTGAATGTTTTAATCGAATCAGTAACGTTAAACCCATCATCGGTAGCCTCTAGCAAAGCAGTCCACTTTTTCCGTAAGTAGGTTTTGATTGTTGAATGGCTCCATCCTGTAGCCTCGACTAAACAATCAAGGTCAAATTTTTCTTTTCTATCAAAATGCTCACAAAAAAAAGTGAATGCTTTGTCGACTTTAGCCCACTTTTTCTCCGCTATTACCGTCATTCGATTTGAAACCTTATGCTTAAAACAAGCATCATAGCATCTAGTGCCCTTCCAAAATCTGCCGAACATCACTATTCAAATTGGTATAGCTAAACAGTCTGACCTGCACCTCGGTGTTACATCCCAACTAAGTGGAGTGTTGAACTAAAAGCTCTCAATTACGGACTTGAAAGTAGTGTGGATGATGTGTAACACAATCATATTAACTATGTTGGTTGTGATAAAGAACATAGGATAAACTAGTGCATAACCTACTGACTAGGAAGAGTTTATGGATACAATAAGTAGTAAAGCTAAAAGGCAGGCACCATACAAATCCATTTGGTTTTGGGTGTTACCATCTTTTACTTTGGTAGCAGTGTTTATATTGGTCTCCATGGCTCAGAATGTCTCAGGGTTCCCTGAAATGCTAAAGAGTATATTAGAAACCTATCAATTAGCGCTGGCTCTTGTTGTTTTTTGTTTTACTACATCTATTCAATGGTTGATAGCCCATAACTCGAATAAACCGTCTGAGTTAGAGGAGCAGTGTTTGTTAAACAGGCACCTAAGGGATGAATACTCTGCCAGTGAGCAACTTTTAATTAAGCAGTTTGGTAAGTTTGCTTCTGACCGTTCGTTCACTTTTATATCAGTTGATGACTTACCAGCAATTCATTCGAAGTTGTACGCGGAAGATCGTCTTATACAGCGCGGTAAGCTAAGTGTCTGTGATGAAGCGATACGAGCTATTGAATACTACTTTTCGAACACCGAAAGAGTGCTAGAAGAAGCTCTAAGTCTATTACACAAAGAAGAAGCCAAAGATACGCCTAACCGACATATCAAAGAGAGTGTGAACCTTCAACTAATTCAGTATTTAAATCAATGCGTATTAACTCTTCATTATGAAACAGGGATGAAGCTAATTAATCTAGAACGTTCAGACATAAATGCCTACCGAGATGCTTTTTTTGAAACGCTACACCTTATGAGCTTTTTAGGTGGAGAGTTTGCGCCCATAGTGAGTCGTGTAGTTGATACCCCATCAACTGAAAGCTCCAACTCACAAGAGGATATACAGAACATGTTTGTTGCAGCCCATGAAATATCAGAGAGTCTGGTAACCAGTAGTGAAGGGGCAACGTTTGGTGGTTTATATAGAAGTATTCAGCTAAGGTCGATCATCAAGCAAGCACAAGGTTCTCCTTTATACCTCTTAGCTTGTCAAGTCATTCAAGATAATGTTCTAGAACCATTGCTTGATGAAAGCAATGATATCGGTGCGGTGGCGGTTGATGACGACTACCCGAAATATGACATTTACAATCATGCTGGAGATAAGAAACTGACCCTCGGCTTCGAAGAAGTAGACGAAAGCACTTTGATCCTGATATTGAGCGGCGAAGGTGAGAATATAAAGGCTACTGTAAGGTTTGTTGATTCGGAAAAGAAAAGGTTCGAGGTCGATAGAGATATGGGGGGGCGCTTTACGTTAGAGTGTAAAAAAGCTATCAGCAGGCATTTAATCATTGGGTAGTAACCGACTGATGGGCACATCTTTAAGAATCCTAAAGAGTACCTATATTTTTCGATAACCATTTATATAAGGGTAAGGTGTTTAATCAAGTTCTGACATGAAAAGGCATTAAATATCAGAAGGATAGAATGAATGACAAAAAGAACAGAACAAGAAATTTTCGATGAGCTAGAGCAACTATCTTCCAACGAAGGGTTTATCGATGTTTTATCATTTTTATGCTGGAAAGATACATTTGTCCATGGGGAAAATGGCACCTTAGACGAAGAAGCCTTTGCTAACAATTTTGATCGCTCCAAATTATGCCGCACCGAGCTAGCAACACTCTATGGCTTGATGTGCAAATCAGGGGTTTCTGGCGGCAGTTTAACACTTAGTGAAACACTTGAATATGCTAAGCAGGTTTATAGTTTGTTCGAGGAGCTGCACAGGTCATTTTACAATGTGAAAGGCATTGACAGCGCACTGGAAACGCTAGAATCATTCAAGAATGTAATAAATGAATCCGCTTTCATAAGGGAGGCTATCTTCTATAGTGGGGAGAGTGTATTTAAGCACCAGTATCGTGATTTAGTAAAAATCAGATACCAAAAAGATAACGAATGGCTCAAGGAAAACAAAGGCTTTGTCATTGAGGACGCCGTAACTGTTTTGGAGACTATTGATAAGCTACAACTGATGAAGCTTAATGCCTTTGTACCTAAGACTTTCCAAAATGAAAATCAGGCGCAGTTCTCCTCAGCTTTTTTCTTTAGTGCCGATGAATTAGATAGTCAGTCTGGGCTTAGTAAAGACGTCATTTTGAATGTTCTTTCTGCGCTGTCCTCATCACCCACTAGTGGAATGAGTGCATTCTCTAGTGCTGATGACTTTAACCATAGGAACGCTTTCCCAATTCTCAAGCTAGGTGATAATTCATTTGCTTCTTTCTTATCTTTCTCTAATTGGGAATCTTTATATGAAAGCCCCTTCTTCTGGTTTAATGGAGATAATACCTATAAAAAGATAGCGAGCGACCACAGGGGTGAGTTCACAGAAGAATTTACAGCGAATCGCCTAAGAAAAGTGTTCTCCCCTCAAAATGTATACACAAACATTGATATATACGATGGGAAAAACAAGGCGGGTGAAATTGATGTTCTGGTAGTTCATGGTAACTATGCAATCGTGGTACAAGCGAAATCAAAGAAGCTTACGATTGAGGCTAGAAAAGGAAACTCAAAGCAACTTAAGTCAGACTTCAAAGCTGCTGTTCAGGATGCGTATGACCAAAGCTACCTTTGTTCTGAACTACTTCAAAGAAAAGATGTTACGTTTAAGGACGAAGAGGGAAATGTTGTTGCTTTGACACATGACTATGAATCGATATTTCCTGTATGCATTGTTTCTGATCACTACCCTGCTTTAGCCTCCCAAGCACAGCACTTTTTGAAGCATGCCGTTACTGAAACTATTAAGCACCCATACGTAATGGATGTGTTCTTGATAGACATGATGACAGAATTGCTAAGCTCGCCATTGTATTTTTTAGATTTCTTTATCAAGAGAAGCGATTATGGTGACTCAATTCAATCTAATCATGAGTTAACAACACTTTCGTGTTATATCATTCAAAACCTATATTTTGTCGAAAATCCAGATATGGTAATGCTTGATGATGACGTCTCTTCATCACTAGAGCTAGCAATGTTAGCAAGACGTGAAGACGGTTTTGAACATATACCTAGAACACCAAGAGGAATACTCACAAATTATTCTGGAACACACATTGGTAACATCATTGATGATATCAAAGACTCATGCGACTTGGGCCTAATGAAATTAGGGTTCCACATTCTCTCGCTCAGTGAAGATTCTGGAAATATTATTAATGATGCCATTTCACAAATGGTTGCGCTTCACAGAAAAGATAACAAACATCACGATGCCACCTTACCAATATTAGAGGCAAGAAAAGGCTTAACGATCCATGTTAACAATGATGCGGATGATATATCGAGTAAACGTCTGGCAAGTCACTGTGAAAAGAGAAAGTACACATGCAAGGCTGATGAGTGGGTAGGTTTGTGCATTAATCCTGTTTCTTCGAGGTTTAGATTTGCTACCTATCATCGGTCAAAATGGGAACCCTCAATTTCTATGGACAAATTGGTCGAGAGCTTACCTAAGATAAGCGAATTACATGAAGTGAAAAATGGACGGGTTGACTTTCAAGGCAATCGGAAGACTAGGGGGAAAGTAGGACGTAACTCCTTATGCCCCTGTGGTAGCGGAAAAAAATATAAGCGATGCTGTATCTAATGGGGAAGTGCAGGTAACGCCTTACCCACTTGTGCTAACAAGTACAAAAAAGGCGCTCATTGAGCGCCTTTTTTCTCTAAACTGAACTACCTTATAGAGATTCAGTAAACGTACGTGCGATAACGTCACGTTGTTGTTCTGGAGTTAGAGAGTTGAAGCGCACAGCGTAACCAGATACACGGATTGTTAGCTGAGGGTACTCTTCAGGGTGCTTAACAGCATCTTCTAGAGTTTCACGACGGAGCACATTCACGTTCAGGTGTTGACCGCCTTCGATCTTCGGAGCCGCTTCGATTGCAACTTCACGAGACTCGTATTCACCTAGATCAGTAGCTGGAACTACTTGGTCAGCTTCGTAGCCAGAAGTTGCTGCAACACAACGAGCTTCGTTCTTTTCAGTGTCTAGCAACCAGATTGAGTTCAGTAGTGAATCGTTAGCTGCTTTTGTGATTTGAATACCTTGGATCATAGTGGTTTTCCTTTTGATTTGATTTTAAATTTTATGACTTATTCTGAGCTTTACTTTGTTCTTTAGTCGAAAAATATGACTATTGAAAAGTACGATGATTTTTTACCCTTATGACTGTCAAAACCATTGTTGAGAAAGGCTTTGAAGAGCATAAATCATACTTTTTAGTAGTCTATCTCTCCAACGTTATAGGTGCTGGCCGCCTTCGATCTTCGGAGCCGCTTCGATTGCAACTTCACGAGACTCATATTCACCTAGATCAGTAGCTGGAACTACTTGGTCAGCTTCGTAGCCAGAAGTCGCTGCAACACAACGAGCTTCGTTCTTTTCAGTGTCTAGCAACCAGATTGAGTTCAGTAGTGAATCGTTAGCTGCTTTTGTAATTTGAATGCCTTGGATCATAGTGGGTTTCCTTTGGATTTTATTTTAAATTTTATGACTTATTCTGAGCTTTACTTTGTTTCTTAGTCGGAAAAATATGACTAATGAAAAGTACGATGATTTTAGGCTCTTATGACTATCAAAACCCTTGTTGATAAAGGCTTTGAAGAGCTTAAATCATACTTTTTAGTAGTCTATCTCTCCAACGTTAAAGGTGTTGGCCACCTTCGATGCGTGGTGCTGCTTCGATTGCAACTTCACGGCTTTCGTACTCGCCTAGGTCTGCAGCTGAGATAACTTGGTCAGCTTCGAAACCTGCAGTAGCAACAACACAACGAGCTTCATTCTTCTCGCTATCTAGTAGCCAGATTGAGTTTAGTAGGTCATCGTTTGCTGCTTTAGTAATTTGAATACCTTGGATCATAACTATCTCCTAGTCCACTGAATGTGGTTTGATTATGGTGTTAACTTTCGATTTTTATTGAGCTGGGTAATATATACCTAATATTAGTAAGGTTAACATTGATTTAAGTCAAAAAACAACCAAAAACCATATTTTTACAAAGGTGATTATATTGAGGTAAATCAATAAAACCTTTGAAAACAAAGTAATTACAAAATATTTTAAAGTATAAAAAATATTTAACAGCCACATTTGTTGTAAGTTTACTACATTTGCTGTGTTTTTATTGAACTGCAACCGATACGACCCTTTATTTATTAAGCATTCTGAAAGTGTAAAGTGATTTAATGACAAACAATAATTCATCCTCAAAACCGGAAACAAATATTAAGTTTATTGGCGCTCATGTCTCGGCTGCTGGTGGTGTTGATCAGGCGCCTATGCGTGCACGAGAAATAGGAGCCAATGCGTTTGCACTGTTTACCAAGAACCAGAGACAGTGGGCGGCAAAACCGCTAGAAGCGAAAACCATTAGTGCCTTTAAAGCCAATTGCAAAATGTTGGGCTTCGGTGCTGAACACATTCTTCCTCATGACTCCTACCTGATTAACCTAGGAGCACCAGAAGAAGAGAAGCTAGAGAAATCACGCGCGGCTTTTATTGATGAAATGGAGCGTTGTAATCAACTTGGATTAACGCTTTTAAATTTTCATCCTGGGAGTCATTTGAAGAAAATCTCAGAAAGCGAATGTTTGGCGAAGATCGCTGAATCGATCAACCTAGCTCATCAAGCGGTACCTGACGTAATCGCAGTGATCGAGAATACGTCTGGGCAGGGCACTAATCTGGGTTGGAAGTTTGAACATCTAGCCGAGATTATCGAGCAGGTAGAAGATAAGTCACGTGTGGGTGTGTGCTTAGACACCTGCCATACGTTTACTGCTGGTTATGACTTACGTACAAAAGAGGCGTGTGAGCATACTTTTGCTGAGTTCGACCGCATCGTGGGTATGCACTATCTAAGAGCAATGCACATCAATGATTCAAAAGCTGAGTTCGCGAGCCGAGTCGATCGACACCATTCTTTGGGAAAAGGCGAAATTGGCTGGGATTGTTTTGAGTATATTGCCTCTGATTCTCGCTTTAATGGTATCCCTCTTATCTTGGAAACCATTGATTCGACCATATGGAAAGAGGAAATTCAACAACTTAGAATATTTCATCGCTCAGCAACGCTAGCGAGCGAAGAAGCGTAATAATAGAGGGGAAAATTTATTTCCGTCTATTTCTAATAACTGGCACCTTTCTTTCATAGTATTAAAGTGAATATGTAGTTCACGATGTCTTAGAGGAGGTGCCTTTATGTATTCAATCACCCAAACTTCAACTATTGCTGTCGCACGCCGTTTACCTACACCAAACCGTCACGTGCATAACCACGGACACCATCGTACACAGCAGAAAAGTGGTTAATCGAGATAAACACAACTTGAACTGATTATTATGATTCATCAACAAGTGAACCCTACACATCATGTTTATTGATAGCTGTATGAGGTATAACTAGAGCCCTATTTAGGACAGTTAGCCGATACAGCTATTTTTTTGTCTGGCGAAAGCCGCTAGAAACCTTGATGATTGGGAAGTAAAACGATGAGCGCACCAAAGACTTGGGAATCCATTATTAATGATGAACGTGATAAAGAGTACTTTCAGAGTGTGCTCGCGTTTGTTGAACAGCAACGTAATAGTGGCAAAACCGTCTACCCGCCACAAGAACAGGTGTTCAGTGCCTTTGATATGACGCCTTTCGAGTCCGTGCGAGTGGTTATCTTAGGGCAAGATCCTTATCACGGTGCTAACCAAGCTCACGGCTTAGCATTCTCAGTGCTTCCTGGTGTGAAAATCCCACCTTCTCTACGCAATATGTACAAAGAGCTTGCACAAGATATAGAGGGCTTTGAGATTCCTAGTCATGGTTATCTCGATTCTTGGGCATCGCAAGGGGTGTTGATGTTGAACACTGTCCTTACAGTCGAAGAGGCAAAAGCACACTCACATGCTAAGTGTGGCTGGGAAACCTTTACTGATGCCATTATTGCTGAGCTCAATCAGCGCTCTAAACCGATCATCTTTTTGTTGTGGGGCACACACGCCCAGAAGAAAGGCCAAGCGATTGATGACGACAAGCATCATGTGTTGGTTTCACCTCACCCATCGCCATTATCGGCACGCCGTGGCTTCTTCGGTTGTCAGCACTTCTCTACAACCAACAAGCTGCTTTCTTCTATGGATCAACAACCTATTGACTGGCGTTTACCAACAGAAGTGTAGGTTGGTGGTTTTCTGAGCAGGGTCAAATCATAAATCAGCATATTCGTATACACTTATGAATAGTAGGTGTAACGGAGTGCAATACTATGATGATTGAAAGGATAAGACGAGAGCATGGCTATATGGCTCGCTTACTCGCGATACTCAACAGTAAGTTAGAGTTTCTGAAACAGGAGCGAGAAATAAACTATAGCCTGATCGCAGAGGTGGTTCATTACCTTATGAACCATTCAGACAAAGTGCATCACCCTAAAGAAGACGTCATTTATCGCTACTATCTTAAGCAATATGGCAGCGAGCAAGCGATTGAAGACTTGGAGTTAGAGCATCAATTGCTTTCTGAGAAAACGGCGGACTTTTTAGGTTTGGTCGATATGATCCTTCAAGATGCGGTGGTTCCTCAGCAAGTCTTTATTGAGCAGCTTGAAGCGTTTGTTAAAGCTCAGCGAAAGCACATGGAATATGAAGAGAAGCATGTGCTACCCATGATTGTTGAGGCGTTCACGGTGAAGGATTGGCAAGAAGTGGAGTCTCAATGGCTTCAACCGGAAGATGACCCTGTTTTTGGAGAGACCATCGCCGATCAATATCGCCAACTCGCGGCTCGGGTTCGACAAAATGAACAAGAGTGCGTTTA
This sequence comes from Vibrio sp. QJM3NY_35, assembly GCF_057785915.1. Lineage (NCBI taxonomy): Bacteria > Pseudomonadati > Pseudomonadota > Gammaproteobacteria > Vibrionales > Vibrionaceae > Vibrio > Vibrio sp. QJM3NY_35. Next base: position 589,847 of record NZ_CM173507.1, read on the forward strand.
GCCTGTTTTAATGTTGAAACGCACCTATTTTTAGGTGTCCTCTATATTAGAGGTTTGGTTTCCAAATGGCGCTTTGAGCGGATTAACTACCTCAAAAAATAAAAAAGGCACCTAAATAGGTGCCTTTTGCTATCTGATTTCTTATCGTGCTGATTAAAGCTTTATATCGTCAAGGCTAAAATCAAGACCTAGGTTCATCTCTCTCAGCTCTTTCTCAAGCTGCCTACGATCGTTGATGGCTTCGATTTCACGCCACTTACGCTTGAGTGGTTTCGAGCGTGATTTTTGAGTTACACGAGGCATTTCTAGTTCTGATACTTCATCGAATTGAAAGCTATCCATAAGCCATATCTCCTTCCGTGGGACTAGTTCTTGCGAACCAATAAATATCATATTTAGGTTCACAATAACTTTGATTTGTTTCTCATTTGTTTCAAATCTATGAATCTTTTGTTCTATTTTCTTATGCATGCTCACACATTGTGAGAATTATTATGTATAAAAAACAAGCAAACAAACCTAAGTAAACGATTAAATTGGGGGTTATTGAATGTTAATTCATTGTGCGAATGGAATAGCGTTTTGACTACGATACATTGAGGTGCATACGGGGCCGTGCGGTATAGGGATCTCATTGGCCTAGAAAAAAACGAAGATCTTCACTATACCTTGTAAAACCTAGGCTGACGTCATTTTTATAGGATGATGTTCTTGTTGGGGTAGTGCCGTGGCTGTTGTTGATATTATGTCCCGATAATGTGACTTTTATTGGGCTGCATTGTTGAAAGTTGTGTTAACAAAAGGTGTGTTATTAGTGAAATGTCATTTTAATATAAGTGCATTTGCATATTGATTTTTAGGCCGTCTCGCTGCATTATCCGCCCGTCAAAAAATACACTGATACGTAAAATGGATGCATGAAGCGACATTTACAGTCTCAATCGCCGCAAGAATATAACAAGAGTGCCGACACAACATTGACAGAGGCATAGGCGATTAAGAGGAAGGCTAGGAAGCATGATCGGTGCTTAAACTCAATTACGAGGTTCACGTGACAGACTTAATCAATTTGATGAACGATCTCCTTTGGGGATCTATCTTAGTTTACTTACTGGTTGGTGTGGGTATCTACTTCACTGTACGACTAGGCTTCATTCAATTCCGCCATTTCGGCCACATGTTCTCTGTTCTTAGAAACAGCCGTAAAGCAGACAGTGCTGGTATCTCTTCTTTCCAAGCTCTTTGTACTAGTCTCGCTGCTCGTGTAGGTACGGGTAACATGGCAGGTGTTGCTGTAGCACTAACCGCTGGTGGCCCTGGTGCTATCTTCTGGATGTGGCTAATCGCAATGCTAGGTATGGCAACATCATTTGCAGAAAGCACACTGGCACAGCTATACAAAACGCGTGATAACGACGGTAACTACCGCGGCGGCCCTGCATACTACATGGAGAAAGGCCTAGGCATGCGTTGGATGGGGGTTCTATTCTCTATCTTCCTAATCATTGCATTTGGTCTTGTATTCAACGCGGTTCAAGCGAACGCGATTGCAAGCGCAATGAACACTGCATTCGACCTTGAGCGTAGCTACGTTGGTGTGGGTATCGTAATCATCTCTGCATTCGTTATCTTCGGTGGTATCCGTAAGATTGCACGCACAGCAGAAATCATCGTTCCAATCATGGCATTGGCTTACCTAGCGATCGCTATGTACGTGATGTTCGCGAACATCGAGAAAGTGCCTGAAGTACTGGCTCTTATCTTCAAGAGTGCATTCGGTCTGCAAGAAGCAGCAGCGGGTGGCTTAGGTTACGCAATCGCACAAGCGATGATTAACGGTATCAAACGTGGTTTGTTCTCGAACGAAGCGGGTATGGGTTCTGCGCCAAACGCAGCAGCTTCTGCTACGCCTTACCCACCGCACCCAGCATCACAAGGTTACGTGCAAATGCTAGGCGTGTTCATGGACACCATTGTTATCTGTTCAGCAACAGTAGCTATCATCCTGATGTCTGGTGAGTATGTACCACACGGTGAAGTAACGGGTATCGAATTAACGCAACGTGCACTAACAGCACAAGTTGGCGAATGGGGTGGCATCTTTGTCGCGGTAGCGATTTTCTTCTTCGCTTTCACTTCAATCATTGCAAACTACTCGTACGCTGAAACGAACCTTATCTTCCTTGAGCACAACAACAAGAAAGGCCTAGTGCTATTCCGTATCGTTGTTCTGGGTATGGTTATGTTCGGTTCTCTAGCAACTCTACCAACGGTATGGGCTCTGGCTGACGTATCGATGGGCCTAATGGCGATTGTTAACTTGGTGGCGATTATCCTGCTATCAGGTATCGTGATTAAGCTAGCGAAAGACTACAATCGCCAACTAGACGCGGGTAAAGTACCAACATTCGATTCGAATGACTTCCCAGAGCTTAAGTCTCAGCTGGAAGACGGTATTTGGGACAACAACAAGAAGTAATCTTGTTGGAGCGATAAACAGCTCATCCTAAAGTGATTAGAAAGGCTAAGGTTTCGACCTTAGCCTTTTTCTTTGCCTGTCATTTGTCTCATTCTGTCTATCGAAGCTCATTCTCCCTATCGAAGTAATAGGAAGAGTCATAAAGACAAGTTGATGTTTTTTCTATACTCTAGCAGCATCCAGTTAGATAACCGATTAGGGTAAAGTTATGTTAGTTGTCGTTTCTCCAGCCAAAACACTTGATTACGAATCACCATTAGCGACGGAACGCTTTAGTCAGCCAGAGTTTGTTGAACACTCTGCTGAGCTGATTGAAGAGTGCCGCAAACTGACGCCAGTAGATATTTCTGCACTGATGAAAGTCAGCGATAAGATCGCAGGGTTGAACGTAGCGCGCTTTGAGCAGTGGAGCGAGACCTTTACCCAAGACAACGCACGCCAAGCAATCCTAGCCTTTAAGGGCGATGTATACACTGGCCTAGACGCTGAAACGCTATCGGATGAAGATTTTGACTACGCACAAGACCACCTGCGCATGCTTTCTGGGTTATATGGCTTGCTTAAGCCGTTGGATTTGATGCAGCCATACCGCCTAGAGATGGGGACACGCTTAGCCAATGCTCGTGGTACTAACTTGTACCAGTTCTGGGGCAACATCATCACAGACAAGCTGAATGAAGCATTGAATGCTCAAGGCGATAATGTGTTGATCAACCTAGCGTCTAACGAATACTTTAAAGCCGTGAAGCCGAAGAACTTGGATGGCCAAGTGATTACCCCTGTCTTCAAAGACTGCAAGAACGGTCAGTACAAGGTGATCAGTTTCTACGCGAAGAAAGCGCGTGGCATGATGGCTCGCTACATCATCGAGAACAAGATCGACTCGGCTGAGGCGCTGACCCAGTTTGATACGGCGGGCTACTACTTCGTTGAAGAAGAGTCGAACGCGAAAGAGCTTGTCTTTAAGCGCGAAGAGCAAAACTAGTAGTCCTTGGCTAACGAGTAGCTCTCGGTTTTAGCCTGATAACAGACCAGATAGAGAAAAGCCCCATGCAGCGAACTGCATGGGGCTTTTTTATTGAATCGTTGAAGCTGGTAGATTACTTCTTCTTTGCTGCTTTCTTTTTCTTCGCGATTTTTTTCTTCTTCGCGATTTTTTGTTTCTCTACCGCTTTCTTATCTTCTTTCTTCGGCTTCTTCTTCTTAGTCACGGCCGCTTTCTTATGCGTAGGGCGCATGCCTTCGATGAAGCGCTCTTTGATTGGTTCATCTGTGTAACGAGCCACACGCTCAATCATTAGTTGATCGTGCGCTTCAATGATAGAAACCGCGTTACCTTTTTTACCAGCACGAGCCGTACGGCCAATACGGTGTAGGTATACGTCAGCCGTACGTGGCATGTCGTAGTTGATTACGTGGCTTACGTCTGGAAGGTCGATACCACGCGCCGCAACGTCAGTCGCTAGCAGTACGTTTACAGAACCGTCACGGAAACGAGCAATCGCGTTGTTACGACGATCTTGAGGCATTTCACCTTGGATCCATGCACATGGGATTTGCGCGCTTTCAAGTTGAGCTCGTAGATCACCTAGACGATCACGTGTCTTCAAGAATACGATGCTGCGCTCAGCTTGTTCTGTGATGATGTGTTTTAGGATGCTCAGCTTGTGCTCTGCTGTGTCTGCACGGTGGTACCACTGAGTGATTTTCTTACGCTCACGAAGTGATGATTTCGCATCGATCTCTGCTGGGTTTTTCAGTAGGTCTTCAGTGAAGCCTTCAATGCCTTTACCTTCTAGCGTTGCTGAGAACAGTAAAGTTTGTTTACGCCAGCGACATTCTGCAGACAGACGGTCAACAACAGGGCCAAAGCCCATGTCTAGCATACGGTCGGCTTCATCTAGAACCAGCCATTCAATTGCACGACAATCAAAACGCTCGCCTTCGATGTATTCCATCAAGCGGCCAGGTGTTGCTACTACGATATCTTGAGTTGTACTTAAGATATCTGCGTGCTCTTGGTACATCACACCGCCCGTGATCGTGAAGATATTTAGGCTGGTGTATTTAGCAAGCTCACGTGCTTGTTCGGTGATCTGCATTGCTAGCTCACGCGTTGGCGTCAGGATAAGCATACGTGCAGGGCCAGATTTCTTACGTGGGAAATCCAGTAGGTATTGCAGTGCTGGCAATACAAATGATGCTGTTTTACCAGTACCTGTTGGCGCAGAAGCCAAAACGTCTCTTCCATCTAACGCTTGTGGGATTGCTTCAGCTTGTATCTGTGTTGGACGTTCGTAGCCCATTTCGTCAATTGCTTTAAGCAGCTCTTGGTTTAGATCGAGTTCTGCAAAGGTTCTGATCACTGTTGTTTCTCCACAAGCAATAAATGTTTCTGCCTCAAAAAGCAGACGATAAAAAAGAGTAGTCGGACATTATAGAAGCATTAGTGATTAGGATCACATGGTATTTGCTACATCTTGAGATAAAAATCTTTCGTGAGCGCAATAAATGCTTCGCTATAACCACCTTGGTGGTGAATTGTAAGCGATTCGCGCTGCAAATCTTGCTCGCAAGCAGGATCTTTAGATAACTCGAATAAAATTCGGCTAGTTGGCTTTTTATCTGTTGTTTTCACATCAAGGCGTTTTGCTAGATACCAACCACATTGCTCGGCAAGCTTGATAAAACCTTCCCCCTCAGGCGTCGGTAGGATGAAACTGGCAGTCGCGAATTCAGTGGTTAGCTCAAAACAACGCTGGGTAAGCGCTAAGTGATCCAAGCTGTCGGTGTGTCTGGCGGTGGCTCTTTGGCTTTGTTGCGCCTGTTCTCCAGAGTTGAAGTAGGGCGGGTTACAGATGATCGCATCAAACCTTTGTGGAAAGTCGGCTGTTAACACGCTGCCGTGATGAAGGGAGATACGATCTGGCCAAGGCGATTGCTCAATATTGACTGTGGCAGCATCAATGGCGTGTTGATCAATATCTATCGCAGAGATTAAAGCATCCTCAAAACGCTGCGCTGCCATTAAGGCCAGCAGACCTGTTCCTGTTCCAATATCGAGTACACATGATCTTTGTGGCAGGCTTACCCATGCGCCAAGTAATACGCCATCGGTACTGACTGGCATACCGCTTTGCCCGCCGTAAATTGAGAAATGCTTAAAATTGAAGCTTTTAGTTTGCACGGTTTTGTCTTTCATTAATGTTCTGAGTATCGAGATATTTTAAGTGATTAGCTCTAATGTTAATCGCTTGTATGGATCAATGTTCTGCTTGAAAAACTATTGTTGTGAATTATGGTTAGTTTATAATTGTGGCTATTTTTCTATAGCTAGTGGAATCCACTGCTTTTTGTTCTCATATGCAAATTTATATGGTGTTTTTGTGTGGTGGCTTGCAGCTAGCCAGTTGTTTCGTCATTATGCGCGACTATTTTATAATTGATTGGCAGCTTTGAGCTGTAACATTCATGTAAGCACAACATAAATTCATAAATATAATTAAGGATTATCTGTGAAACAGAGTCTAAAACTAACAGATATAATGGCATTGGGCTTTATGCTTTTTGCGTTTTTCTTGGGTGCGGGTAACATCATCTTCCCACCTCTAGCTGGCCAATTAGCTGGTGATCACTTCCTTCCAGCGATGTCTGGTTTTCTGCTGACTGCCGTTGGTCTGCCGTTAATCACTATCGTCGCGGTCGCGGTGGCTGGTGGCTCTTGGGGTCACTTAACTAAAGATCTTCCTAAGAAAGCTGCAACCATCATGGCTGTGCTGATCTTTATCATTATCGGTCCTGCATTTGCTGCACCGCGTACTGGCCTTGTTGCCTATGAGATGGCGGTGAAACCGTTCTTCATCGATGCCTCTCAAGCTCACCTAACTCTCTTTTCAATTGCATTTTTTGTCGTAGCGATGTTCTTCTCATGGTCGCAAGGTAAGCTTATTGACGTCATTGGTAAGGTACTAACACCTGCACTGTTCGTTGGTTTGGTTGTACTGGCGATTGCTGTGTTCGTTAACCCTCAAGGCGATATTCTTGCGGCTCACGGTGAGTACATCACTCAACCTCTGACCAAAGGTTTCCTTGAAGGCTACAACACCATGGATACTTTTGCTTCATTGATGTTTGGTATGCTGATTGTTGATGCGATTCGTAGCAAGGGCATTACTGACCGTGCAGCGACGACTAAGTACCTAATTAGCGCGGGTTGTATTGCCGCAGCGGGTCTAGCGTTTGTTTACATCTCTCTATTCTTCCTAGGCGCAACAAGTGCAACAGTCGCAGCCGGTGCCGACAATGGCGGCGCGATCTTAAGCCTATACGTTCAATCGTTGTTTGGTCCTTCTGGTCAGCTAGTGCTTTCTGTGATCGTACTGTTAGCGTGTCTAACTACGGCGATTGGCCTTGTGTCAGCATGTTCTGATTACTTCAGCTCGCTAACGCCTCTGTCTTACAAGACTTGGGTAATCATCAACGGTGTCGCTTGTGCAACTGTTGCGAACGTTGGTCTTTCTCAACTGATTTCTCTGTCTGTTCCAGTACTGTTTGCACTGTACCCAGTCGCTATCGCGTTGGTTGCTCTGACATTCTTGCGTAGCCGTTTCCCTAATCCAAAAGCGGCTTACCGCGGAGTGGTATTAGTGTCACTGCTGTTTGCTCTTATTGATGGCGCTAAAGTTGCGGGTGTAGACGTGTCTGCACTTAAGATGCTGCCACTGTTTGAGATCGGTATGGGTTGGTTGCTTCCAACAACGGCTGCAATCATATGTATGTTCTTTGTTGGCAAGTCAACAGAACAAGAGATGGCTGAAGAGACTGTTTAATCTTCCGTTGAGATTAGATTGTCCTTCGAGATGAAATAGAAAAGGCCTCATTACTTCGCAGTAATGAGGCCTTTTTGTATTCTGTGGTCTTTTTATATTCAGCTAGTTACTTAGTTAGCCGGGGACATTTCTGTTTGGTTATAGCTTTTCGCTGTATTCAACTAGAACTTGCTCAACCCAGCTTGCAATACGGTCGTCGCTAAGCTCGTATTGTGAATCTTCATCAAGCGCCAAACCAACGAATTGAGATTTGTCTGCCGTTAATGCTTTAGACGCTTCGAACTCGTAGCTGTCATCGTTTGGCCAGAAACCCACAAACTCTGCCCCCGCGGTTTTCAGTTCATCATGCAACAGACCCATCGCATCAAGGAACCATTCGCCGTAGCCTTCTTGGTCACCTAAACCAAACAGAGCCACAACCTTGCCTTTCATTGGCGTGGTTGCGATGTCTTCCCACAGTTCATTCCAATCTTCTTGGATTTCACCGAAGTCCCACGTTGAGATACCAAGCAGTAAAAGGTCGTAGTCCGCCATCAATGAAAGAGGGGTTTCTTTCACGTTATGGATATCAACTAGGTCTTCACCAATAATGCCGCGAATTTTCTCTGCTGCCATTTCGGTATAGCAGGTGGTTGAGCCGTAAAATAATCCAATTTTCATAGCAAACGTTCGATTTTAATTTCAGATGGCGAATTCTAACCATAAATCGACTTCGATTGCAGCGATTATCCGCTCAAGTCGTAATTTTTATGGCATTCATATTTGCTCTGACATACTCTCAAAACAGTTTCCAATATTGTGAGTAACACTATGCAGTCGCCTCAAGGGCAGAGCGCAGACCACGGTCTCGTTGAGCAGTTTTTAGATGCTATGTGGATGGAGCGAGGATTATCGGAGAATACGCTGGTTTCGTACCGTACCGATTTGTCCAAGTTATTAGCGTGGATGGAAAAGAACAATTACCGCCTCGACTTCATCAGCCTTTCAGGGTTACAGGATTATCAAGGCTGGTTAGTTGACGCTGATTTTAAGCAGACTTCTCGTGCCCGTATGTTGTCGGCGATTCGTCGCTTGTTCCAATACTTACACCGCGAGAAAATCAGAGGTGATGATCCAAGTGCCTTGTTGATCAGCCCGAAGCTGCCACAACGCTTGCCGAAAGATTTGAGCGAAGAGCAGGTGGACGCTTTGCTCGATGCGCCAGATCCGAACGATCCGATTGAGCTTCGCGATAAGGCGATGCTTGAGTTACTCTATGCAACCGGTTTGCGTGTGACAGAACTGGTTAGCTTGACGATGGAAAACATCAGCCTAAGACAGGGCGTGGTGCGTGTTATTGGTAAGGGTGGCAAAGAACGCTTGGTACCCATGGGCGAAAATGCGGTGGATTGGATAGAGACTTTTATTGAACAAGGTCGTCCACATCTACTCGGTGAAAACAGTTCCGATGTGGTTTTTCCGAGTAAACGCGCCAAGCAAATGACCCGTCAGACGTTCTGGTATCGTATCAAGCACTACTCGGTCGTCGCCGGTATCGACACAGAATTGTTGTCACCCCACGTATTGAGACACGCTTTTGCGACGCATTTACTGAACTATGGCGCAGATCTCAGGGTCGTACAGATGTTACTTGGGCATAGTGACTTATCGACAACCCAAATTTATACTCACGTGGCGACTGAAAGGCTGAAGCAAATTCACGCGCAGCATCACCCACGTGCTTAAATCCATTTATTTTTAAGGTGAACTTAATGAGCGTATTACGCCGTCTTCCTCTACTAGCGCTTCCTCTTATGATTACTGCATGTAATGCATCAGAAGCGAAAGTAGAAACAACGTCAACAGCCGTAGAAGCTGCTCCTGCTCAAGCTATTGATACTGCAGCGTTAACTAAGCGTTTTGAAAAGATCGGCATTAAGGTCGATAAGATTGTTCCTTCGGATATCGATGGTCTTTTAGAAGTTCAAACCAACAGCGGCATTATCTTTTCTTCTCCTAAGGGCGACCATTTTCTAGCCGGTACACTTTACTCTTTGGATGACAACGGCAAGTTCAGTGATGTTTTGGCTGAGCGTCAAGCTCCGTTGAATGCTGAAAAAGTAGCAGCAATGTCGGGTACGGTTATCGAATATAAAGCTGATAACGAAAAGTACGTTGTGACGGTATTTACGGATATTACCTGTGGCTACTGTGTTCGTCTGCACAGCCAAATGCAGGGCTACAACGATCTGGGTATTACCGTTCGTTACATGGCTTACCCGCGTCAAGGCGCGACAGGACAAGTGGCTGATCAAATGGCGGCAATCTGGGCGTCAGATGATCCAAAAACAGCTATGCATGACGCTAAAGTAAATCGTCAAATGCCAGCGTCTGGTAAAGACCTAGCAGAGCAGAAGCAGATCATTGCTAAACAATACCAATTGGGTCGTGAGCTTGGCATCAATGGTACACCGGCTATCGTACTAGCAAGTGGTGAGTTGGTGAGTGGTTACTTGCCGCCAGCACAACTTCTTCAACGTTTAGAGCAATAATCTCGTTTTCTGTATTGCCATTTATCCCCCCATGTTTTTGATTTAAGGAGTGGCCTGATTGATATCGGGCCCATTTTTATATGATAGAGATCCAACGCCGTCCAGAGGTCGACATTTCAGTCTTACCTGCTCACTTACCTGACTTATTAAAGCGTATTTATGTGAGTCGTGGAATCGACAGTGCTGACCAACTAGAGACAGCAGCGAAAGGCTTGCACTCTTATCAAAAACTGGGTGGCATTGATGCTGCGGTTGAACTGTTGTTCAAGGCCATTCAGCAGCAAAAACGCATCATCATTGTTGGTGACTTTGATGCCGATGGCGCAACCAGTTCAGCGTTGTCCGTACTTGCTCTACGTATGTTGGGCAGTTCTAACGTCGATTATCTGGTACCAAACCGTTTTGAAGATGGTTATGGCTTGAGCCCTGAGGTTGTCGAACAGGCAATCGAGCTTGGCGCCGAAGTGATCATGACGGTTGATAACGGTGTCTCTTCTATTGAAGGTGTTCGTTTCGCTAAAGAGAAAGGACTAGAGGTTCTGGTTACCGACCATCACTTGCCGGGCAATGAACTGCCAATGGTCGATGCGATGGTTAACCCAAACCTTGAGAGCTGTGCTTTTCCTTCGAAAGCCCTAGCGGGTGTTGGTGTCGCTTTTTATCTGATGATGGCATTGTGTGTTCACATGCGTAAGTTGGGTTGGTTTGCAGAGCGCGGCATGACAGAACCTAAGTTGATGGAACTGATTGACCTTGTGGCGCTGGGTACTGTTGCGGATGTGGTACCACTCGATGAAAATAACCGTATTTTGGTTCATCAAGGTTTGCAGCGTATCCGTGCAGGCAAAGCGCGCCCGGGTATTCAGGCCTTGATTGAAATTGCTAAGCGAGACGCTAAGCGTTTGGTCGCTTCTGATTTTGGTTTTGCACTTGGCCCACGTATCAATGCGGCAGGCCGATTGGATGATATGTCGTTTGGTGTTGAGTTGTTGATGAGCAATAACATTCACGCCGCGCGTCGAATGGCCAGTGAATTAGATGGCTTGAACCAAACCCGTAAAGAGATCGAAGAGGGCATGAAACAAGAAGCGATGGCTTTTTGTGAGCGCCTTGAATTTGGTAAAGATGACCTACCGTCTGGCTTAGCCCTATTCCAACGTGATTGGCACCAAGGTGTGATTGGTATATTGGCTTCACGTATCAAAGATAAATACCACCGCCCAGTGATTGCGTTTGCAGATGGTGGCGAAGGAAGCATTAAGGGCTCTTGTCGCTCGATTCCGGGTTTGCACATGCGCGATGCGCTAGACCGTATCGACACTCAAAACCCAGGCTTGATTCTTAAGTTTGGTGGCCACGCAATGGCTGCTGGCTTAACGATCATGGAAAAGGATTTTGAACGCTTCAGCAAGCTGTTCAATGATGTGGTGAAGAATGAACTTGGAGAAACAGCACTGAAGGGCATTATCTTGTCTGACGGAGAGCTGTTACCAGAAGAGTTCTCGATGCACACTGCTGAAACGCTGCGTTCAGGTGGCCCGTGGGGACAAGCTTTCCCTGAGCCAATCTTCGACGGTGAATTTAAAGTGCTGCACCAAAAGTTGGTGGGTGAAAAGCACCTTAAGCTGATGCTTGAGCCGCTATACAAAGGTCATCCAACCAATGTGATGATTGACGGTATTGCCTTTAACGTCGACCTACGTCGCTGGCCAGATGCCTCGGTGAAAACCGTTCACCTTGCATTTAAGCTCGATATCAACGAATTTCGCGGCAACCAATCGTTGCAGCTGATGATTGATCATATCGAAGCCAAATAGTTATTTTGGGCTCAATAATGCTCATCCTATAGCGCCAGATTCAACAAGCTCTGTTCAAAAACAGGGCTTGTTTTCCTTCCTGCCCTTACAAATTTTACGTGTTTTTTCTGCCTGTCAATTTTATATCCCATTAAGTTGTTGAATCTTCGTTCGCCACTCTAAAAAATTCTGTATCTCCGTCACACTTTTGAGTACAATTCTCCGGTTAAATTCTACTCATAAATGATGAGCTAAAATGTTTGAAATCAATCCTATAAAAAACCGTCTGCAGGATGTGTCTGAGCGCACAAATATCCTGAGGGGGTATCTTTGACTATGACGCTAAGCAAGAGCGTCTAGAAGAAGTAAACGCAGAATTAGAACAACCGGATGTATGGAACGAACCTGAGCGTGCACAAGCGCTAGGTAAAGAACGTTCTGCATTAGAAGCGGTAGTAGAAACGATCGACCAACTTGACCAAGGTGTTGAGGATGTTGATGGCCTATTAGAGCTTGCGGTTGAAGAAGAAGATCAAGAAACGTTCGATGAAATTGAACCAGAACTGGCCGAGCTTGAAGCTAAGCTAGAGAAGCTGGAATTCCGTCGTATGTTCTCTGGTGATCACGATGCATCAGATTGCTACATCGATTTACAGTCAGGCTCGGGCGGTACAGAAGCTCAAGACTGGACTTCAATGATGTTGCGCATGTACTTACGTTGGGCAGATTCGAAAGGCTTCAAGACTGAAGTTATCGAAGTGTCGGATGGTGATGTTGCTGGCCTTAAAGGCGCAACGGTACGTATTTCTGGTGAGTATGCTTACGGTTGGTTACGCACAGAGACTGGTGTTCACCGTCTAGTTCGTAAGTCACCATTTGATTCAAGTGGTCGTCGTCATACTTCATTTGCATCTGCGTTTATCTATCCTGAGATTGATGACAACATTACGATCGACATTAATCCTTCTGACCTACGTATTGACGTATACCGTGCCTCTGGCGCTGGTGGTCAACACGTAAACACCACGGAATCGGCGGTACGTATTACTCACGTTCCGACCAACACCGTGGTTCAGTGTCAGAATGATCGTTCGCAGCATAAGAACAAAGATCAAGCGATGAAGCAGCTACGTGCTAAGCTTTTTGAACTTGAGATTCAAAAACAAAATGCTGAAAAACAAGCGAGCGAAGAAACGAAATCAGACATCGGTTGGGGCAGTCAGATCCGCTCTTACGTACTGGATGATTCTCGTATCAAAGATTTACGCACCGGCATCGAAAACCGTAATACTCAAGCGGTTCTTGACGGTGACTTAGACAAGTTTATTGAAGCTAGCCTGAAATCAGGTCTGTAAGCTTTATCAACTATTAAGCTTTACCAATAATATTGGTAAAAATGCCTATATTTGCAAAAATATAGCGGTCCAAATTTTAAAAGCAGGGTACATCTCTAATGACTGATGCTGTTCAAAACGAAAACGCACAAGAAGCTTCTTCACCTGAAGAGAACAAACTAATCGCTGAGCGCCGCAGCAAGCTGGATCACATCCGCCAAAACTGCAAAGCTAACGGTCACCCAAATGACTTCCGTCGTGAGCACCTAGCTGGCGATCTTCAAGCGGAATTCGGTGAGAAGACTAAGGAAGAGCTAGAAGAGCTTAACCACATCGTTGCGATCGCTGGTCGTGTTATGGCGAAGCGTGGTCCATTCCTTGCGATTCAAGAAACTTCTGGTCGTATCCAAGCATACGCAGCGAAAGACGTACAAAAAGTACTGAAAGAGAAGTACCAAGGCCTAGATATCGGTGACATCATCGGTGTTAAAGGTGCGCTTCACAAATCGGGTAAAGGCGACCTTTACGTGAACATGGAAGAGTTTGAATTGCTAACGAAAGCACTTCGCCCTCTACCAGAGAAGTTCCACGGTCTAACTGATCAAGAGATGCGTTACCGTCAGCGTTACGTTGACCTAATCGTGAACGAAGACTCTCGCAATGCATTCATCGTGCGTTCTAAGCTAGTATCTTCAATCCGTAACTTCATGAGCGCGAAAGGCTACCTAGAAGTTGAAACGCCAATGATGCACGTGATCCCGGGTGGCGCAACTGCACGTCCATTCATCACTCATCACAATGCACTAGACATCGACATGTACCTACGTGTTGCACCAGAGCTTTACCTTAAGCGACTAGTGGTTGGTGGTTTTGACCGTGTATTCGAGATCAACCGTAACTTCCGTAACGAAGGTCTATCTCCGCGTCACAACCCAGAATTCACAATGATGGAATTCTACCAAGCGTACTCTGACTATAAAGACCTTATGGATCTGACAGAAGAGATGCTAAGCACGGCAGCAATGGACGTTCTTGGTTCTACTTCTATGCCTTACGGTGACGAAACGGTTGAGTTCGGTGGCACTTACGCTCGCATGAGCATGTTCGATGCAATCAAACACTACAACCCTGAGCACGCTGAGATTCAAGCGCTAACAGAAGCAGACCTACAAGACCGTGAGAAGATGGTTGCTATCGCAAAATCTGTACACGTAGACGTAGAAACGTTCTGGACATGTGGTCAGCTTCTAGAAGAGATCTTTGGTGAAACGGCTGAGCCTCAGCTAATTCAACCAACGTTCATCACTGGCTACCCAGCGGACATCTCTCCTCTAGCACGTCGTAGCGATGACAACCCATTCTTCACAGACCGTTTTGAGTTCTTCATCGGTGGCCGTGAAGTAGCGAATGGTTTCTCTGAGCTTAACGATGCACAAGACCAAGACGAGCGTTTCAAAGCGCAAGTTAACGCGAAAGACGCGGGTGATGACGAAGCGATGTACTACGATGCAGACTACATTACTGCACTAGAGCACGGCCTACCGCCAACAGCGGGTCAAGGTATCGGTATCGACCGTCTAGCAATGCTATTTACAAACACGCACACAATCCGTGACGTGATCTTGTTCCCGGCAATGCGTCCACAAGCGTAATTCTCGCTTATAGGGCGTAACAGCCTATGTAATTAAAAAGCCACCTTCGGGTGGCTTTTTCTGTTTTTGGGCTTCAAAACCTAGTCTGTACCGCACTCTTGATTCGAAAAATCGTTATTTCTGACATAGTCTTACTATTGAGACACAAAATCTAAGATAGTCTCACTACTATACGTCTCTGCTCTGAATACGATCTCGCGGCATTTTGTCGAACGATGAAGCAGTGACTCGTATTAGTCTGATTTAAATAAAAATAGAATAAGGAAGAAGGATGGGAACTCAATTTAAGATGGATTCCTTACCAGGTTCTCTTATCGTCGTTGGTGGTGCGTACGAACCCTGGTTATCAGTGTTAGAACAAGTGGGTTGGCAGTGTACCCAGTGTGCAGATTTACGAAAAGCCGATGCCTTGATTGCTGATATTGGCCCATGTATTGGTATTGTCGATCTTAGTCATGATGAGTTCAGTCTCAACGGTATTGCAAACCTTGTGAGCAATAACAAGCAAGTGAGATGGCTCGCCTTTATCCGTGAGTCTCAATTAAGCTCTGATACGATCTGCCAGTTTATCGTCAACTTCTGTATCGACTTTTTCACGGCGCCAATCCCAGATGCTCAATTGCTGAGTACCATTGGTCACCAATTGGGTATGCTTAAGCTTGAGCAGAAAGTATGGCCAAACTACGGCATCAACAACAATATGGGTTTGCTTGGCGACTCTGTGGCCGTGAAGCGCTTGAGAGACCAGGTAAAGCGCATTGGGCCGACGGATGTCAGTATCTTGATTTATGGCGAGAGTGGGGCGGGTAAAGAGACGATTGCACGCTCGATTCATCAAAACTCGTCACGAGCTCAGAAACCATTTTTAACGGTTAACTGCCGTGCCTTGTCTGAAATGAGAATAGAGGCCGAGGTGTTTGGCATCTCGGCACAGCCAGCGACAGCGCCTTGTATGTTGGAAGAAGCCGATGGCGGAACCATCTTGCTTAATGATGTTTTAGCGATACCACGCAATCAACAACTGAATCTGTTGCGCTTTTTACAAGAGGGTAAGATTGAAACCGCTAATGGACCTAAATCCGTTGATGTGCGTATTCTGGCCGCGAACTCCTCTGATATCGAGAAGGCGTTGATCGAGGGCGATTTTAATGAAGAGCTCTATCACTACATCAATGTTCTGCGTATTCATGTTCCAAGCTTAAAAGAACGTGTGAGCGATATTTCAGTACTGGCGAATCATTTTCTGCGTGAGTACTCGAAAGAGTTTAATGCTCAAGCGAAGAGCTTCTCAGACGATGCTATCCGTTCGATGAATCGCTACCATTGGCCTGGAAATGTGCGTGAGCTGATGAATCAGATTAAGCGTGTTGTGTTGATGTCTGATGCTGTGATCATTGAGGAGCACCAACTGGATTTACCGAAACAGAATGATGAACGCCGAAGCTTGAAGAGTATTCGAGAACGCTCAGAGCGCGATGCATTGTTAATTGTTTTGGAATCTTACGGTGGTCAGGTTTCGTTGGCAGCTAAGGAGCTCGGTGTATCACGAGCGACGATGTACCGCTTGCTCAATAAACACAGCCTAATCTCTGAAGGGGTTGTTTAGACTCTTTTCTACATGACTTTATTCAGTCACCGTAAATTAAAGGCCACGTATCTATGTGGCTTTTTTGTTTCTGAAGGATAGTCCGTTGTTTTCTGGTTCGACCCTAAGAGAGATATGCTGTGATTTTATATAATCATAGTGAATATGTTATATACAAATGAATATGCAACTGATATTTCAGGCGAATGCATTGTTTTAAAAATGTTAACCAATTAGCGGTTGAATAATATACTCACTTGGTTAGACTTTAACCGTGAAAGCAACGATTTAACAAAGACTTGTCTGCTTTTACTTCCCCATTTTTTTTGGATTTTTTAGTTAGTTTGGAGGCGCAAATGAAACATTTCGATTTTATACAGCATATTTGCGCGTCGTTTGATCCGTGTACTGACATGGTGACTGATATGTCACTCACATCAGCCATGGCCGATCGAAACACCCAAGATAAACCTAACTAATAGATCCGTACCCTTATTTGGCTGCGGAAAAATAGCAGCTAAGTGAGAAGCCTTCATACTATCTAACACGCTATTTTTCCTCAGTTGATTCAACAACTGGAGAGTTATTATGCGTCACTCAGTATATTTAAAATTAGCAACAGTCCTTATCCGTGCCGATCTTCGTCGTGAAGAGCGTGAATGGCAACGAAAAGTTCGTCGTAGTTCATATGAGCTGCCATGGAACAATACTCACTTATTAAGAGATATTGGTCTTGAAGCTGACGGTCGACCGATTGGTTTTTCTGAACCAGAAGTCGTCACGATTGAACGTCGAGTACGTCACCTTCGTCGTGTCTTAAGTGCGCGAATACCGACGTAATCTGCGGGGTTGATAGCACCTTTCGACCCCTAAGATAATTAACAGTGATAGTTATGGCGTCGAAAGTGCAAACTTTTGAACTAGAACTGGCCAAAAAAGAGAAGCGCTTGCTTCTCTTTTTTGCTTTTTTAAGCCGAGATTTGTGCTTTTTTAAGTCGTTATCTAGTAAAGGAAAAGAGTTCTACTAAGCTTTATAGAGCAAGGGAGGCCGGCTATGCAAAAGCATCAATTAGACATGTGGTTACATGGAGAGCACAAAGACTCTTATCAAACACCGAAAGTGTACGTTATTGGCTGTTCTGATATTTCAGAATATCTATTGGCGGTGGAGTACAAACACAAGCTAGAACCGGTAAAGCAAGACGGCGAGCCGCTTCATTTTGGATCCTTGGATCAAGTGAAAGAGGAGTTACTCCGGCTCGGCTTTGAAAAGGCGTATCTTCGCTTACACAACGCCTATGATGAGTTTGGTAATGAGCCAAGCCAAAGCTACTGCGATATTGAACTGGCGCTTAAACCTCATTAAGAGTCGTTTGTAGCGCGAGATTGATTCTAATTACAGACTGTTTTGTAACGCACTGATAGTTTTGGCTATCGAGGCTAGATTAAACGATCTATGCGTAATGTGTTGTCAGCAATTTGTGGGTGAATTGAGTTCGTAGATAGAAACCGCGTGGTTTGGTTTTGATAGGTTTTCCACTTGCACCGTAAGCTTCCGTTAACACACGACTGTTAGCAGCCTTCGGACGTAAATGCAGTGCTTCACCGTGTCTTGCTGTTATCTGTTCAACATTGCCTAAAACGATCAACTCCATCAGTTCTTCCCAATCTCGTTTCAAGAGTTCATCTTCCGCTTGGCTAGGTGTCCATAATAATGGGGATCCTACATGCCTCTCCGCTAGCGGGATCTCTCTTTCTCCCTCGACAGGGATCCACAGTACCTTGGACAGCTTGTTTCGAACGTGACTGGTTTCCCAAGTTATGCCTTGCACACCCATCAAAGGCGCAACACACACAAAGGTGGTTTCGAGTGGCTTGCCAGAGTAGCCAATCGGAATGCTTTTTAGCTCGATCCCGAGCTTGGCAAAATCTTGCTCTGGTTTACTGCCTGCAGGTGCACCCAAGTGCCATTCCAATAGCTGCCCAACCCAGCCTTTATCACGCTTAAGGTCGTTTGGCATCACCATCTCGGCTTCGTCGGCGAGCTCTTTAAAGGTCATTCCGGCGATGGCATACGCGCGCTCCAACAGCTCTTGTTGTGTTTGTGGTTCTGGTTTCATAATAAAAGGCATGATCAAAAAAACGATTTTATCAGAAATTATCACCAAATGACGACTGGTTAAGAAATGATCTCCTTGCGATGAAAGGGATCAAAATCAGGGTTATCCACAGGACATAAAGGTAATTAATTGAAATATTAATTTAGTGGATAAATAAACAGGGGTTTATGGTGGATAAAATGCTTGCCAAATGGGGTTCAAAATGAATCTTTCACTTGGTAGTGTGGATAAACATCGGAGTGGTTGATCTTTAACCACGTCAGGTTTCTGAAAGATCTTTTACATTTCCAATGTTTTTTAAAACCAAAATATTATTTTAATCGTTTGATTTGTATGGAAATAAATTAGGTTTTATTGATTTGTTGTTTTTGGTGTTGATGAATCTATGGATTAAAAAAAACGATTGCGGGTAATTCTTCACATAGTTATTCACAGAAAAGGTGAATAAATGTGGTCTATGTCTCACTATTGTGTGGGTAACTAGAATTTGAGCAAAACTTATCCATATTCCTAGTTATTATTCATAAATATAGCGCTTATCACGTCACTAAGTTTGCTCCGATTGGGGATATGTGGAAAAATCAGAGTAATTAAAAATTTAGATAGAGGTTGGCCAGTGATAGATGGCGATGGTTACCGATTAAATGTTGGTATTGTAATCTGTAACAACCATGGTCAGGTCTTCTGGGCTAAACGATACGGGCAACATTCATGGCAATTCCCTCAAGGGGGAATAGATGAAGGTGAGACTCCGGAACAGGCAATGTACCGCGAGTTGTATGAAGAGGTTGGCCTTACTAAAAAGGATGTAAAGATCGTCGCGACAAGTCGTCATTGGTTACGCTACAAGCTACCCAAACGACTGGTTCGGTGGGATTCTAAACCTGTCTGTATTGGACAAAAACAGAAGTGGTTCCTTTTGCGCTTAGATTGCGATGAATCGCATATCAATATGCAGCGTGGAAGTACACCTGAGTTTGATGGTTGGCGTTGGGTGAGTTACTGGTACCCAGTTCGACAAGTTGTTTCTTTCAAGCGAGATGTTTACCGTCGAGCGATGAAAGAGTTCGCATCTTTAGCAATGCCGTTTAAAGAGCGAAAAATAAAAGGAAAGCGCAAATTGCGTAGAGGTTAAGCATGCTCAGTCAACTAAGGGAAATAGTTGAACACGTATCAAGAGTTGAAGATGTGTCGACGGCTCTTGATATTTTGGTTAAAGAGACATGCAGTGCGATGCAGACGGAATGTTGCACCGTGTATTTGGCAAATAATGATATGCAGCGCCTTGAGTTGATGGCAACTCAAGGCCTGATTTTCAAAGGCAATAGCATTCACATTGGTTTTGACGAAGGTCTGGTTGGCCTTGTTAAAAGAAATGCTGAACCTATCAACCTTGCACAAGCGTCTGCTCACCCTGCTTATAAGTTTTTTCCAGAGCTTGGAGAAAACGTCTATCACTCTTTTCTCGGTACTCCGATTATCCACCGCAAGCAAGTGCTCGGTGTATTGGTCATTCAACAGAAGACCCCGCGTTTATTCAGTGAGATGGAAGAATCCTTCCTTGTCACGCTCTCTGCACAACTTGCCGTTATTGTGGCGCACGCCCAAACTCAAGGCCATTGGCTGTTAGAGCAACAGAAGCTACCTGCGACTAAAGGTATTGCAGCTTCGTCGGGCGTGGCGATTGGTGATTTATGGTGGGACAACACTCAGCCTGAACTCACCGATGTTTATCCTGCTTCGACGCTCAATGTAGAGAGAGAGCATGAGTTGTTGGCGGTAGCGGTTGAAAACGCCCTCAATGACTTTAAGCGTATGCGAAAGCGCTTAGATAGCGAAATCAATAAAGACGCGTTGGCGATCTTTGACCTGTTTACTCACTTACTCAACGATCCAATGTTGCGTAAGGATCTAAAAAGCCAAATCCAGAAAGGCGATAAAGCCGATTGGGCATTAAGACAGGTTGTTGAGAGCTATTCGAACCGCTTTGCTCGTATGTCGGACGTGTATCTTCGTGAGAGAGCACAAGACATCCGAGAGCTCGGACAAAGGCTGCTCTATTTCCTCCACAACTCTGAACATGAACTTCGCACGTTAGATAAGCCGATTATTCTAGTGGTTCGTGAGTTAACCGCTTCGGTATTAGCGTCTATTCCCAAAGAAAAGCTCTTGGCGGTTATTTCTTTGGAAGGGGCAGCGAACTCGCACGCAGCGATTTTATCTCGAGCGCTTGGCATACCTTCAGTCATGGGGGTAAATCTTAACTTAGCTCAAGCTAATGGTAAGCGAGCGATTGTTGATGGGTATAGCGGTGAGATCTTTATTGAGCCGACTAAAAGCCTACTCAAAGAGTATCGAGGGCTGATTCTAGAAGAGAGTGAGCTCTCATCTATGGTCAATCGCGAGCTGTACCTTCCGGCAAAAACCCAAGACGACAAGCAAGTCGAGATCCTGCTTAATGCGGGCTTGAGTGCAGACACTAACATCGCTATCAACCAAGGCGTTGATGGCGTAGGGCTGTATCGAACTGAAATTTCTTTCTTGTTGCAGCAAAGATTCCCGTCAGAGGACGAACAATTCAAGCAGTATCGTTCTGTGCTGGCAAGCTATCCAGAGAAACAAGTGGTGATGCGTACACTCGATATCGGTGGTGATAAGGCCTTACCTTATTTTCCTATCGAAGAGGACAATCCATTCCTTGGTTGGCGTGGTATTCGTTTTACGCTCGATCATCCAGACATCTTTATTATTCAGTTACGTGCCATGCTACGTGCGAGTTGTGAAAGCCATAACTTGAGTATTTTGCTGCCGATGATCTCTGGTGCTCAGGAATTGGATGACGCGCTACAGCTGATTGAACAAGCGTATGACGAAGTGCATGAGCTTGATAACCGAGTGCGTATGCCTCGCGTTGGTATCATGATTGAAGTGCCATCCATGCTGTACATACTGCCGCTGATTGCGGATAAGGTCGACTTCGTTTCAGTGGGTACCAACGATTTAACCCAATATTTATTAGCGGTTGATCGGAACAATTCACGAGTATCCGATGTCTATGAATCCATGCACCCTGCAGTGATCATGGCATTAAAACAAATTCATGATACTTGTAAGCAATATCAATTACCTGTGTGTATTTGTGGCGAGTTAGCCGGTGACCCGATGGGCGCGCTGCTATTGATTGGATTGGGGTATGAGACGTTAAGTATGAATACCTCGAATGTCGCAAGAACCAAATATTTGATTCGTCAATCGAACTTGGCTGAATTACAGGATTTGGCAAATAAGGCACTTTCAAAACCGTATGGTAGTGACATCTATAGTATGATGCTGAACTATTTCGAAGAGCGTGAATTTACAGGCTTCATTCGAGCAGGTAAAAAATAGGATTGAACGTGTCATATGAACTGATAGGCTTGTTAGCAGGCCTTGGTGCTATTGTTGGTGTTTTAGCTGGCTTGCTAGGCATTGGTGGTGGTTTGCTGGTGGTTCCTGCCTTACTGTTTTTGCTTCCTAAAGCGGGTATCCCTCAAGAGTTTGCGATGCAAATGGCATTGGCTACCTCGTTATCAACCATCATAGTTACGTCAGGATCATCTGCGATTAACCATCTAAAGTTGGGTAACGTAGAGATATTTGTCGTTAAATGGTTGATGCCAGGTGTCGTGATAGGTGGCTTCCTCGGTTCTTTCGTGGCCGATGTAATCCCAGCTCAATACTTACCAAAAGTCTTTGGTGTGATTGTTTTGGTATTGGCGTTGCAAATGCTGCTGTCGATTCGCTCTAAGAGCCAAAAGTCGATGCCAGGTTCAGCTAAAACCGTGTTGTGCGGTGGCGGTATTGGTTTAGTATCAAGTTTAGCGGGCATTGGCGGTGGGTCTTTATCGGTACCTTTCCTTAATCATCACGGTGTGGAAATGCGTAAAGCCGTCGGCTCATCTTCGGTATGCGGTTGTGTTATCGCGATTTCGGGAATGCTAGGTTTCATTTGGCATGGATCTTCTGTCGATGATCTTCCTGCGTATAGCTTGGGTTATGTTTATCTGCCGGCTTTGATCGCGATATCTTGTACCTCAGTTTTGACCACTCGAGTGGGTGCGAAACTGGCCACTCAATTGCCAACCCCAGTGCTGAAGAAATTCTTTGCGGTGTTTTTAATGTTTATAGCAGCCACAATGCTGCTGTAGTGTCTTTTCTGTTAGTCATTGAACTAACCGTTAATCAATTTAGATAGAGAGCCAAGTATGTCTCAGGGTTTTATCGAATTCCCAAATATCGATCCTGTTCTTATTGAACTAGGACCAATCTCAGTTCGTTGGTACGGCCTAATGTACCTTGTCGGCTTTATGTTTGCTCTTTGGTTAGCAAATCGCCGAGCTGATCAACCGGGTAGCGGTTGGACTCGAGAGCAAGTATCAGACTTACTGTTTGCTGGCTTTTTAGGTGTGGTGCTGGGTGGTCGTATTGGCTACGTACTTTTCTACAACTTTGACCTTTTCCTAGCAGACCCACTGTACCTATTTAAGGTATGGACTGGCGGTATGTCTTTCCACGGTGGCTTGCTTGGTGTTATTACTGCCATGTTTTGGTATGCCAAAAAGAACGGTCGAACCTTCTTTGGTGTGGCAGACATGATTGCACCATTGGTGCCATTTGGTTTAGGCATGGGACGCTTAGGTAACTTCATGAACAGCGAGCTTTGGGGCCGTGTGACTGATGTGCCATGGGCGATTGTGTTCCCTAACGGTGGTCCACTTCCTCGTCACCCATCTCAACTTTACGAGATGGCGCTTGAAGGTATTGTGCTGTTCTTCATCTTGAACTGGTTTATCAAAAAGCCGCGTCCTCTTGGTTCTGTATCAGGGTTATTCCTAGCTGGATATGGTACATTCCGCTTCTTAGTTGAATACGTACGTGAACCTGATGCTCACCTAGGTTTGTTCGGTGGGTTTATCTCTATGGGACAAATTTTGTCACTGCCAATGGTTATCATCGGTGTGCTGATGATGGTGTGGGCATACAAGCGTGGTCACTACAAAGACGAATTACCACAACAAACGAAGTAAGGAATTGGTGTGAAACAGTATTTAGATCTCTGTCAGCGTATCGTTGATGACGGTACTTGGATTGAAAATGAACGCACGGGCAAGCGCTGCCTAACCGTGATCAATGCTGACCTTGAATATGATGTTGGTAATAACCAATTCCCACTGGTAACAACGCGTAAAAGCTTTTGGAAAGCCGCAGTTGCTGAATTGCTTGGCTATATCCGTGGTTACGACAATGCTGAAGATTTTCGTAAGCTAGGGACTAAAACTTGGGATGCGAATTCGAACCTGAACGAAGCATGGCTGAATAATCCTTACCGCAAGGGTGAAGATGACATGGGCCGTGTTTATGGCGTTCAAGGACGTGCATGGGCAAAACCTGATGGCGGTCATATCGACCAACTTAAGAAGATTGTTGATGATCTTACGAACGGTATTGATGACCGTGGCGAGATCTTAAACTTCTATAACCCAGGTGAGTTCCACATGGGTTGTTTGCGTCCGTGTATGTACAGCCATCACTTCTCTCTACTTGGTGATACTCTGTACCTAAACAGCACTCAGCGCTCTTGCGATGTACCACTAGGCCTGAACTTCAACATGGTTCAAGTGTACGTCTTCCTAGCGATCATGGCGCAAATCACGGGCAAGAAAGCTGGCGTGGCTTACCATAAGCTTGTGAATGCTCATATCTACGAAGATCAACTTGCACCTATGCGTGATATCCAGTTAAAGCGTGAGCCGTTAGCTGGCCCAACATTCCATATCAATCCTGAGATTAAGTCTCTAGAAGATTTGGAAACGTGGGTAACGATGGATGACTTCCGGGTTGAAGGTTACGAATGCCACGAAGCGATTAAGTACCCGTTCTCGGTTTAATCTCACTCGCTTTGTTTGATTGAAAGGCTGCCTCTGTGCAGCCTTTTTTGTATCTAAGTTACAGTGACGAGTAATCGAGATTCGAAGAGCAGAGAAATCATATGCTTTATGTTACTCGTATACTCTCAACGCGCATTGGCTCTTTCTCTTCGATACTCGCTTACACGCATCTCGAATCTTTTTTCGATTCATCATTCCCTAGACTGACGAAGGAAGGAGTTGGGAGTCTCTGGGCGTTGTATGTTAGGCAGATCCCCTATCACGCTCAATGGTATGGACTCCCCACCTCAACTGACAGCGTCAGCTAAAGTTACAGGTGCGAACCAAAACAGGAGCCCATACCATGAATAAATCTAACACAATCTCAATTGATTTAGCCAAATCCGTCTTTCAAGTCGCGGTATTTAACCACCATGGCAAGCGTAAGTTGAACCAAGCTATGTCTAAAAAGAAAATGCTAACGGTCATCAGCCAACACCCTGGCGCGACCATTTGCATAGAGGCCTGTGCAGCATCTCATTATTGGGGACGAACGTTTCAAAGCCGTGGTCATACCGTCAAAATGATACCTCCCCAAAAAGTGAAGCCGTATCGCAGTGGTAATAAGAACGATGCTAATGATGCTATCGCGATTTACGAAGCTTCTTTACGCTCCGATATTCATGCTGTACCAGTAAAAACACCTGAGCAGCAAGATATCGCGATGCTGCTGAGTCTAAGACAAAGCTATATAAAACAACGCACAGCAGTAAGTCTACGGATCCGTGGCTATGCAGCGGAATGTGGCATTACCTTCCCACAAGGAGCCAATAAACTGCGAGAAATGCTCCCTCTAGTTATCGAAGATACAGAGAATGAATTAACACCGACAACTCGATTCATTCTCCGGGAATTACATGCTCAATTACTAAGTATTGATGAGCCTATCGAGAGAGTTGAATCGCAACTTATAGACTTTGCAAAGCAAATACCAGCTTGCCAGTTATTGATCACTCTGCGAGGTGTACGTTGGGTGATTGCAAGTGCCATTTTTTCCCGTCTAGGTGACGCTTCGGCCTATAGAAATGGGCGAGGAGCTAGTGCGAGCTTAGGTTTAGTTCCGGCTCATACTGGCAGTGGTGGTAAGAATAAAAACCACGGAATAAGTAAATCAGGTGATAAAACCTTGCGCTCTCTTGTCGTTCATGGAGCAAGAGCGGTGGTAGCAAATATCCGAGATAAAGAAGATCGCTTAAGTTGTTGGATACGAAACTTGTTAGAAAGAAAGTCGTTTAACCAAGTAGTTGTCGCCCTTGCGAACAAAACGATCAGAATGGCTTGTGCCATGCTGAAAAGCAATCAATCTTATAATGAGACGTTAATCGCTTAACAGTTGATTTTATAAGGTTAAGGGAGACATCAATCCCCCCATGTAAGCAAGTAAATTATGATAAAGAGTAAGCATAGCAAGCAAAAGAAACTCTGAGAGGAACGAAGGTGATAATACACCACACGCTCGATAAGAACTTTTGCTGAGTGGATTAAGCCATAGAGGTTCGGGGTAGCTCCCCATAAAGAAACCGAATATACGTGCACTTGCGTACCTTTACTCGTTTCCTTGCAATACTAGGGGAGTCCATATACGTTCCTCGCTGTAGGGAATGACGGATTTTTAGATGCGAGTAAACGGGATTCGAGGGGCGAAGAGCGTTTTTAGATTTGAGTCAGTAAGATACGATATATAGAAACGCAGCTAATGAGAGGGAGTCGATTTTCGTTACTCGTTTACCCGAATCTCGTATCTGCTTTTGCTCTCGTTACTCGCATCCCGTATCTGCAGTACAAAAAAAGAAAAAGCCCGCAACCTAGGAGGTTGCGGGCTTTACTATAAGCGATGTTTATTTTGCTATTAAGCGGTAAGAGCTAACACGCTACCAGGCAGTACAAGGAATACCGCAACAAGGTAACCAGCCACTACAGCTTTGTTCTTCACAGCCATGTCTGAAATCATGTCTGCCGCTTTAACTGGAAGTTCACGTAGGAACGGGATACCGAAGATGAATACCGTTGACATGATGTTGAACACCAAGTGTACTAGAGCAATTTGTAGTGCGAATACTGCGAACTCACCAGACACTGCTGTAGCTGCAAGTAGAGCCGTAATACATGTACCGATGTTTGCACCCAGAGTGAATGGGTAAACGTCACGTACTTTAAGAACACCTGAACCTACTAGTGGAACCATCAAGCTTGTTGTCGTAGAAGAAGACTGAACAAGGATAGTCACGATAGAGCCAGAAGCGATACCGTGGATTGGACCACGACCGATTGCGTTCTTTAGAATTTCACGAGCACGACCAACCATTAGGCTCTTCATCAGCTTACCCATTACAGTAATAGCTACGAAGATAGTTGCGATACCTAGAGCGATAAGCATGATGCCGCCAACAGTGTCGCCAAACGTTGATAGTGGTTCTTTAATCGCACTTACAACAGGCTTAGTGATTGGCTTGATGAAGTTAAGACCACCCATGCTCATATCACCTGTTGCTAGCATCGGTGATACTAACCAGTGAGAAATTTTCTCTAGAATACCAAACGCCATCTCTAGTGGTAGGAAGATAGCAACGGCTAATAGGTTAAAGAAGTCGTGGATTGTCGCACTTGCGAATGCACGTTTGAACTCTTCTTTACAACGAACGTGACCAAGGCTAACTAGCGTATTGGTTACCGTAGTACCAATGTTAGCACCCATGATCATAGGAATTGCTAGCTCAACAGGTAAACCACCTGCCACAAGGCCAACGATAATTGAAGTAACTGTACTTGATGATTGAATAAGCGCTGTTGCTACTAAACCAATCATTAAGCCTGCAACTGGGTGTGAAGCAAATTCGAAAAGAACTTTTGCTTGCTCGCCTGTTGCCCATTTGAAGCCTGTACCAACCATTGAAACTGAAAGTAATAGTAGGTAAAGCATGAATGCCAAGTTAGCCCAGCGTAGCCAACGAGTAGTGCTCGAGATAGGCGCTGCTGCAGTAGTAGCTTGGTTCATAATGTTTTCTCCATTGGACCGTTTAAGTCTGTGTTTGGTCTGTTTGTTTAATCTGAGCGTGATGTTAGAGGGGAAATATTTCAGTAATATTACATTTTGGTTTAGGTGCGACTTTTTTGTGATGATTTACTCTTTAAATATTCCCATTGCTAATGTGGTTGTTTTAAGTTGTTGTTTTTAATTGCTTTTTAATGGAAATATCTATAGGTGATATAGATCTTAAAAGTTAGAAAAAAATTGAAAATAATCGCTGAAATATTACATTATGAAATTAGACACTTCGAAAAAATAAGCGATAAAGTCATGTTTGGTTAGGTTTTTCCGAGTTTGTTGAGTGGCGGTGTCATATTTGATATAAAAGGGTATCTACTCTTTTATTACGGCACATCTATGTCGCATCTCAACTACAACCATCTGTATTACTTCTGGATGGTTTGCAAGCAAGGCTCTGTTACTAAAGCTGCAGAAGCCCTATTCCTAACACCACAAACGGTAACGGGGCAGATAAAAGCCTTAGAAGAGCGCATGGATGGCAAGTTGACCAAGCGTAATGGCCGCAGTGTTGAGCCTACAGAACTTGGGCAGCTGGTCTTCAAATATGCCGATCGTATGTTTGGCCTGAGTTACGAGATGCTGGATATCGTGAATTACAGCCAGCACTCCAATATTCTGTTTGATGTTGGCGTCGCGGATGCGCTCTCTAAAAGACTCGTCAGTAAGATACTGATGTCGACCATTCCTCCAGATAACAGCATTCATTTACGCTGTTTTGAATCGACCCATGAAATGCTACTTGAGCAACTCTCTCAACATAAGCTCGATATGATTTTGTCTGACTGTCCGGTGGACTCTAGTCAAAGCCCGGGCCTGTTCAGTAAAAAGCTGGGTGAGAGTGGAATGAGCTTTTTCAGTTCAGGTCAGGTTGAAGGTGTTAATTTCCCTGCTGTATTGGAGCAAAGAAAGCTTTTGATCCCTGGCAGCCGAACCTCAATGGGGCGTAAAGTGCTGCAATGGTTTGATAGACAAGGACTTAAGCCTGATATTTTAGGTGAGTTTGATGATGCCGCATTGATGAAGGCTTTTGCTCGT
The DNA here is from genome assembly GCF_057785915.1 of Vibrio sp. QJM3NY_35. Taxonomy (NCBI): domain Bacteria; kingdom Pseudomonadati; phylum Pseudomonadota; class Gammaproteobacteria; order Vibrionales; family Vibrionaceae; genus Vibrio; species Vibrio sp. QJM3NY_35. The sequence goes on from NZ_CM173507.1 coordinate 618,223, forward strand.
TATCATCATGACGCAATATTTTTAGCACCGACGCTTTATATGTCTGAAGTGGAAGACGACACATCACTGCAACTATTAGGTGGTATTGAAGAGTTAAAAGAGGAGTACTACGTCATATTTGCTGAGAGGATGATCCAACATCCAGCAGTAAAAAACGTATGTGACGCAGATTTTAGCAAATTGTTCGAATGAGTTAGTTTGTTAATGAATTGATATCGATTATCATAGCTTCACCATATGCCGGAAATACTGATAGCCCGTAGTTGGCGTAAAGGTTGTAGGGATCCAAACTATGAACTTAAAAGAGATGGAGAAGAACTCAGCACAAGCTGTGATTCTACTTAAAGCCATGGCTAACGAGCGTCGCTTACAGATTTTGTGCCTATTACATGGTACTGAACTGTCGGTTGGGGAGCTGTGTGGCAAGTTGGAACTGAGTCAGTCTGCTTTATCTCAACATCTTGCTTGGTTGAGAAGAGATGGTTTGGTCGAAACTCGCAAAGAAGCTCAAACTGTGTATTACACATTGAGTAGTGAAGAAGTAAAAGCGATGATTAACCTACTGCATGGTATTTACTGCAAGTAGCTTATTGCTGGTGGGAGGGGGATTTCTTATCAGCGATAGAATGACACAAGGAAGTGTTAGTATTTCACATTGAACGTTAATGTTTATCTACCTATCTACCTATCTACCTATCTACGTACTAATTTGCTTCTCTATTTATTTTCCTGATTGTTTGTTTTATCTATCGGCTTAACAGTCTATCGGTAAGCAAAACGGCTGTTAGCACGTAAAATAAAAGCGTTACTCAAAATTTAGATATAAAAAAACCGGCCTAGGCCGGTTTTTTTCGTTTTGCGTTGTAATCAAATTTCTATTAAAGAGCTTTGATTGCAGCAGCGAAACGAGACTTATGACGTGCAGCTTTATTCTTATGAATAAGGCCTTTAGTCGCCATACGGTCAAGAAGTGGTGTAACTTCTACAAGAGCAGCAGTTGCAGCTTCTTTATCACCAGCTGCGATAGCTGCGATAGTCTTTTTCATGTAAGTGCGCATCATAGAACGACGGCTAGCATTGTGCTGGCGACGTTTCTCAGCTTGGATAGCGCGCTTCTTAGCAGATTTACTGTTTGCCAAGGGTCTAACTCCCAAAAACTTAGTTCGGTGACAATTTAAGGGCGAGGACTATCCCTCATTAGCGCTTAATTGTCAAATGATTTGTGCAAAAACCAATCGTAGCCAAACAAACTTTGGTATGGAAAGGTCATCGCGGTTAAGATGGCGGGGATTCTAACAGCATTTTTAGACCAATGCTAATAAATATGCTTTTTAGGACAGGATAGTATTTATCCTCGCTTGAAAGTAATCAACCAGTGTCAGAGGTTTCTGTGAGTAAACGACTATTAAAGTCAGGCCTGATTGTCAGCGCAATGACTTTTGTTTCCCGTGTATTGGGGCTAGTACGTGATGTAGTAGTAGCAAATTTGATGGGGGCAGGAGCGAGTGCCGACGTATTTTTCTTCGCTAATAAAATTCCGAATTTCTTACGTCGACTTTTTGCAGAAGGTGCGTTTTCTCAAGCGTTTGTTCCTGTATTAACGGAATATCACGCCGCAGGTGATAAAGATAAGACACGAGATTTAATTGCTAAGGTGTCGGGGACGCTCGGGGTTTTAGTTTCTATTGTCACCGTCATCGGGGTATTGGGCTCTGGCGTGATCACCGCGATGTTTGGTGCGGGTTGGTTTATCGACTGGCTAAATGATGGCCCATCAGCACCCAAATTTGAGCTAGCGAGCTTTATGCTCAAGATTACCTTTCCTTATTTATGGTTTATCACCTTCGTCGCTTTATCTGGTGCCATTCTTAATACATTAGGTAAATTTGCGGTCTCTTCTTTTACTCCTGTGTTCTTGAACGTGATGATCATAGGCGCTGCATGGTTTATCTCACCTAATTTAGAACAACCAGAAATTGGTTTGGCTATTGGTGTGTTTCTTGGTGGCTTAGTCCAATTCCTTTTCCAAATGCCTTTCTTGATCAAAGCGGGTGTGTTGGTTAAGCCGAAGTGGGGATGGAGAGACCCGGGTGTGGTTAAGATCCGCACATTAATGATCCCTGCTCTGTTCGGTGTATCGGTCAGCCAAATCAACTTATTGTTTGATACCTTTATTGCCAGCTTCCTCGCAACAGGCTCTATCAGTTGGTTGTACTACTCAGACCGACTGCTTGAATTTCCTCTCGGTTTATTCGGTATCGCGATTGCGACTGTGATTCTTCCTGCTTTGTCTCGTAAACACGTAGATGCTCAAGGGGAAGGGTTCGCGCATACCATGGATTGGGGCGTGCGCATGGTGTTGCTGCTTGGTATTCCTGCGATGTTAGGTCTTATCGTTTTAGCTAAACCCATGTTGATGGTGCTATTTATGCGTGGTGAGTTCTCTCCACACGATGTACAGCAAGCATCGATGTCATTGGTAGCTTACGCATCAGGCTTGCTTAATTTCATGCTGATTAAAGTTTTAGCTCCCGGCTATTACTCTCGCCAAGATACCAAAACACCGGTTAAGTACGGGATTATCGCTATGGTGACCAATATGGTGTTTAACGCGATCTTTGCTTATTTCTATGGTTATGTGGGTTTGGCGATTGCGACGGCACTGTCTGCCTTTGTGAATATGGCATTGTTATATCGTGGATTACACCTTGCGGGTGTCTATCAATTAACTAAGACAACCTTGTTGTTTAGTGCCAAATTGATTATCTCAGGTGTGGTGATGGTAGCGGCTATTTTATGGCAGCTGGATAATATGCAACATTGGCTTGAATGGAGCTTCAGCCAGAGAGCGCTGACATTAACAGGCTTGATTGGACTTGGTGGCTTTGTTTATATTGTTTCGGTACTGATTTTAGGTATCCGAGTAAAACATTTAAAAGCAGCGACAGATTAATACTGATTAGTATATAATCCGTCGGTTTCACACAATAAATGATGCAAATAACAGGTTTTAGCTGATCATAATGGAACTGATCCGAGGTATACACAATATTAAAGCGCAGCATCATGGCTGTGTATTAACCATAGGTAACTTCGATGGTGTTCATTTAGGACATCAAGAGGTTCTGAGTCAGGTTTCTAAACAAGCTGCAGCATTAGGACTACCTTCTGTTGTTATGACGTTTGAGCCGCAGCCTATGGAGCTGTTTGCCCGAGATAAAGCGCCAGCACGTTTAACTCGCTTACGAGATAAATACGTGCAACTGAGCAAGCTAGATATCAGTCGCTTATTGTGCGTTAATTTTAATCAGTATTTTGCAAGTTTATCCGCGGAAGCATTCATTAAGGATCTTTTGGTTGATAAGCTTGGTGTGAAGTTCTTGGTGGTTGGTGACGATTTTTGCTTTGGTAAAGGTCGCACTGGCAATTTCGCTATGCTCAAAGAGGCGGGCGAGAAGTACGGTTTTGAGGTGGTAAGCACCCAAAGCTATTGCTTAAACCAATTACGAGTAAGCAGTACTGAGATACGAAATGCATTAGCAGTCGATGACTTGGCTGCAAGTGCTACCATGTTAGGACGTGATTACAGTATTAGTGGTCGAGTGTCCCATGGTCGAAAACTAGGGAGAACTATCGGTTTCCCTACCGCTAATATTCCATTAAAGCGTTGTGTTTCTCCTGTATCGGGAGTGTATGTTGTTGAAGCTTTGGATATCGACGGTGTTCCTGTCGGTGGCGTTGCTAATATTGGACAACGACCAACAGTTAATGGGGTAAGGCAGCAATTAGAAGTGCATTTTTTTGACTTTAAAGCCAATTTATATGGTAAACAGTTAGAAGTACGACTTTTGCACAAACTGCGCGACGAGATAAAATTTGAATCGTTCGACGCACTAAAGAATCAAATAGAATTGGATGCTGAAGCCGCAAGGGTGTGGCTGCTTCAGCTAAAGAATTAATCGGATGATTCCACCGATTAACATAATGTCTAACTTCGCCCAATATAACGGAATTAAGAATCGATGAGTGATTATAAAGATACCCTGAACTTACCAGAAACAGGGTTCCCAATGCGCGGCAATCTGGCAAATCGTGAGCCAGAAATGCTGAAGCGTTGGTACAAAGAAGATCTTTACGGCGAAATCCGTAAGGCAAAGAAAGGTAAAAAATCTTTCGTACTGCATGATGGCCCTCCATACGCGAACGGCGACATTCACATTGGCCACGCGCTGAATAAGATTCTTAAAGACATTATTATCAAATCTAAGACCCTTTCTGGTTTTGATGCACCGTACATCCCTGGTTGGGACTGTCACGGTCTTCCAATCGAGCTAATGGTTGAGAAGAAGAAAGGTAAGCCTGGTCAGAAGATTTCGGCTGCTGAATTCCGCGAAGAGTGTCGTAAGTACGCTGCGGGTCAAGTTGAAGGTCAGAAAGAGAGCTTCAAACGTCTTGGCATCATGGGCGAGTGGGACAAACCTTACCGCACTATGGATTTCGGCACTGAAGCGAACATCATTCGTTCTCTTGGCAAAATCGCAGATAAAGGTCACCTTCTTAAAGGTTTCAAGCCAGTTCACTGGTGTACTGACTGTGGTTCTGCTCTGGCTGAAGCTGAAGTTGAATACAAAGATAAAGTTTCTCCATCTATCGATGTGAAATTTACAGCAGCTGACGAAGCGGCGCTTCTAGAGAAATTCACTCTAGCTGAAGGTCACGCTGGTCAAGGCGAAATTTCTATCGTTATCTGGACGACAACACCATGGACTCTGCCAGCTAACCGCGCAGTATGTCTACGTGATGATCTTGAATACGTGCTTATCCAAGTTGAAGCGAATGGCGACCAGCCTGCTCAACGTATCGTTGTTGCTTCTGAACTAGCAAAAGACGTAATGGATCGTGCAGGTATCGAGCACTTCCACAACCTTGGTTTTGCTACAGGTGCAGATCTTGAGCTTTCTCAGTTCAACCACCCGTTCTACGACTTTACTGTTCCTGCTGTTCTTGGTGACCACGTTACAACGGATTCAGGTACTGGTGTGGTTCACACTGCGCCTGGCCACGGTCAAGAGGATTTCGTGGTTGGTAAAAAGTACAACCTAGAAATAGCTAACCCAGTTGGTTCAAACGGCGTTTACCTGCCAGATACTGAGCTATTTGCCGGTCAGCACGTATTCAAAGCGAACGACTCTGTTTTAGAAGTTCTAAAAGAGAAAGGTGCACTTCTACATCACCACGCTTACGAGCACAGCTACCCACACTGTTGGAGACACAAAACTCCAATCATCTTCCGCGCAACACCACAATGGTTCATCTCTATGGATCAAGCTGGCCTACGTGCTAAAGCACTAGAGTCAATCAAGAGTGTTGAGTGGTTGCCTGAATGGGGTCAAAGCCGTATCGAAGGCATGGTTGAAGGTCGCCCTGAGTGGTGTATTTCTCGTCAACGTACTTGGGGTGTGCCAATTGCTCTGTTCGTTCATAAAGAAACAGCAGAACTTCACCCAGAAAGCCCTGCACTTATTGCAAAAGTAGCGAAGCTAGTTGAAGAGAAAGGCATTCAAGCTTGGTGGGATGTAGACGCTGCTGAACTTATGGGCGCAGAAGACGCTGATAAGTACGAAAAAGTAATGGATACGCTAGACGTATGGTTCGACTCAGGTGTTACGCACTTCTCTGTTGTTGATTCTCGTGAAGAGTACAACTTCCCGAACGAAGAGCGTACTCACAGTGCTGATCTTTACCTTGAAGGTTCAGACCAACACCGTGGCTGGTTCCAGTCTTCTCTAATTTCATCTATCGCGATGAAAGACGAAGCACCGTACAAGCAAGTACTAACACACGGTTTCGTGGTTGATGGTAACGGCCGTAAGATGTCTAAATCTATCGGTAACGTTGTTGCTCCTAAAGACGTAACTAACAAGCTAGGTGCAGATATCCTGCGTCTATGGGTTGCTTCTACAGACTACACGGGTGAAGTTGCGGTTTCTGATGAAATCCTGAAGCGTTCAGCGGATGCTTACCGTCGTATTCGTAACACAGCGCGTTTCTTCCTAGCGAACTTGAACGGTTTCAACCCTGAAACTGACTTAGTTCCTGCTGAAGAGATGGTTGCACTTGATCGCTGGGCTGTTGGCCGTGCTCAAGCTGCACAAGAAGAGATTGTTAAAGCATACGGCGAGTACAACACTCACGGTGTGACTCAACGTCTAATGCAGTTCTGTTCTATCGAAATGGGTTCTTTCTACCTAGACGTAATTAAAGACCGTCAGTACACAGCAAAACAGGGCAGCCATGCTCAACGTAGCTGTCAAACGGCGCTTTACTACATCGTAGAAGCTCTAGTTCGTTGGATGGCACCTATCATGTCGTTCACTGCAGATGAAATCTGGAACGAGATGCCAAGCTCTTTACCAACTGGAGAGCAGCGCGACACGTTCGTATTCACAGGTGAGTGGTTCGAAGGTCTATTTGGTCTTGCCGAAGGCGAAGAGCTAAGCAACGAATTCTGGACTGAGATCCAGTCTGTTCGTGGTGCAGTGAACAAGCTTCTTGAAGATGCTCGTAAAGAGAAAACGATCGGTGGTGCACTGCAAGCTGAAGTTACTCTATACGCTGACGATGCACTAGCGGCTAAAATCAATAAGCTAGAAGATGAGCTACGTTTCGTACTTATCACTTCTGCAGCTGTTGTTAAGCCACTGAGCGAGAAGTCTGATGCAGCGCAAGCGACAGACGTTGCTGGTCTATTCGTTGAAGTTGCGGCTACTGAAGCTGAGAAGTGTGACCGTTGCTGGCACCACACTCCAGATGTAGGCACTATCGAAGGTCACGAGAAAGTTTGTGGTCGTTGTGTGTCGAACATCGACGGTGAAGGCGAAGTGCGCAAGTTCGCATAACGACTCAGAGAAAGACTGAACTTTTTGTAAAAATCATAGCCCCAGTATCAACTGGGGTTATTTTTAGTTATAGGAAATGTGTTTAACCAAGTTGGTAATCAAGGTCACTTAAAGTGACTAACAATGAATACCAACTTCGTAAATACTAGGAATAGAAATGAGTGAAGTTTCGTTAAAACAATCTGGTGTACGTTGGTTATGGCTGGCTCTATTGGTCTTCTTGGCTGATATCGGCATTAAACTCTTTGTCATGGACAACATGGGTTATGGTTGGGCAAACCGTATTGAGGTGCTGCCATTCTTTAACTTTCTGTACGTGCATAACTACGGTGCAGCGTTTAGCTTCTTGAGTGATCAAAGTGGTTGGCAGCGTTGGTTATTTACGGGTATCGCATTTGCGGTAACAGGTATGCTGACGTACTGGATGAGCAAACTACCAGCAACAGAGAAGTGGAATAACATTGCTTATGCGATCATCATTGGTGGCGCGGTAGGTAATGTGTTTGACCGAGTCGTACACGGCTTTGTTGTCGATTACTTAGACTTCTACTGGGGCACTTACCACTGGCCTGCATTTAACTTAGCGGATATGGGAATCTGTATCGGTGCTGCGATGATCATCTTAGATGGTTTCCGTAAGAAAGACGAAAGCAAATAGCTTGCCTCAAAGTCAGTCTATGACTCACAGAATAGAATAGCCCTAAGCGCTGTCGGTTGATTCCGACGGCGCTTTTTTTTATGCTTCAGTCAACAAGGAAGCAAAGCACAGCGCATCCTCAAATAATAAAGAAATCTAAGGAAAGTAACGTGGCAGCAATTAAAAATGATTCAGCAGTAACTCTACATTTTACGATTAAAATGAAGGATGGTTCAGTTGCCGATAGTACGGAAAACATGGGCAAACCAGCAAAGTTCGTCATGGGCGATGGCAGCCTAAGTGAGAACTTTGAAGCGTGCTTACTTGGACTTGAAGCCGGTACTGAAAAGTCTATCGAACTGAAAGCGGAAGACGCGTTTGGTATGCCAAACCCTGATCATATTCACTATATGGATCGTGCTAAGTTTGTTGGCGATTCTGAAGTTGAAGTGGGCACTATCATGGCATTCTCTGGTCCTGACGGTATGGAAATTCCAGGTATTATTACTGAGATCGCAGGTGATTCAGTGACGGTTGATTTTAATCACCCACTCGCTGGTCAAGATGTTACCTTTGACGTCAATATCTTAACGGTAGAATAGCTGTCTTCACGCTAGAATAAGATAGCCTTACAGCTGTGATCTCACCCAGAGCTTCACTGTCTAGACGCTTCACTGTAGAATGCGAACCTCGCTGACGGCGAACTCTATAGAAACAACCTTAGTACCGCGGTAAATGATGAGCAATGAAATGAAAATAATGTTAGCTAACCCTCGTGGCTTTTGTGCCGGTGTCGATCGTGCGATCAGCATCGTAGAGCGTGCACTCGAAATGTATCAGCCACCGATCTATGTTCGCCATGAAGTGGTACACAACCGCTTTGTTGTTGAGGGGCTAAAGCAGCGTGGTGCTATTTTTGTCGAAGAGCTAAGTGAAGTGCCAGACGACAACATCGTAATTTTCTCTGCTCACGGTGTATCTCAAGCCGTTCGTAAAGAAGCAAAAGAGCGCGAACTGACTGTATTTGATGCAACGTGTCCTTTGGTGACTAAAGTTCATATGGAGGTTGCTCGTGCGAGCCGCAAACATATGGAAGTGGTACTGATTGGTCACGCCGGCCATCCTGAAGTGGAAGGCACTATGGGTCAGTACGCGAGCCAAACGGGTGGTATGTACTTGGTTGAAAGAGCAGAGGATGTACAGAACCTCGTGGTGAACGACCCGAGTAACCTGCACTACGTTAGCCAAACGACGCTATCAGTAGATGAAACTGCTGATGTGATTGAAGAGCTACGTCGAGTGTTCCCTGAGATCCAAGGCCCACGCAAAGACGACATCTGCTACGCAACTCAAAACCGTCAAGACGCAGTGCGTGAGATGGCGAATGACGTTGATGTAGTGATTGTGGTTGGTTCTAAGAACTCATCTAACTCAACTCGTCTAAAAGAGCTGGCTGAGAAGCTAGGCACGCCAGGTTATCTAACCGATTGCCCTGAAGACATTCAAACCGAGTGGGTTGAAGGTAAAAAGAAAATCGGTGTAACGGCAGGTGCTTCTGCTCCTGAAGAGTTGGTAAACCAAATTCTAGAGCGTATTCGTGAGCTGGGTGCGACTGACGTTGAAGAGATTCAAGGTCGTGAAGAGAACATGTTCTTTGAAGTACCAAAAGAGCTACAGATTAAGCAAGTCGACTAATCTCTATTGATTGGTGACAAGATCGATGCGTAACACTATCGATTTGCAAACACTATTGATTTGTAAACAGCAGGAAGCCAACGTTGATACGTTGGCTTTTTTGATCGTGCTTTGGAACAAGGCGTCTAACTTCTAACGCGTTATTGGAGACCGAGTTGCTCTTTTAAAGTCTTTAAATAACGACGACTGACAGGCACTTCAAAGCCAGTCAGGGTAATGATCTCTGCTAATCCATTTTCTAGCAGTTTGATCTCTTGGATCGATTTTATGTTGATCAAATATTGGCGATGACAGCGGATCAAATCGGTTTTTTCTTCCAAGATCTTTAGCGTTAACTGTGAGGTCGCGGTTTGCGATGAGCTACGAACATGCACACCACTGATATCGGAATAGGCGCACTCGACCGTTTGGCTTGCCATGATCACAATGCGGTTATGACCGATACACGGGATCTGCTCTAAGTGACAGGGAGCAATCGCTGAGATGTTCTGTTCTGGTGCTTTCTGGTTTTGTTTGATGACCTTATTCAGGCGACAAACGCTCTTGTTTAATCGACAAGGCTCGACTGGCTTAAGCAGGTAATCAAAAGCGTTATCTTCAAAGGCTTGAATCGCATATTGGTCGTAGGCGGTGACGAATACCACGTAAGGCATGGTATCTGGGTCAAGCATGCTTAACAGCTCAATCCCGGTAACCTGCGGCATTTGGATATCCAAATACACGACATCAGGCTTGAGTAGGTTGATCTGTTTCAGTCCTTCGATCGCGTTACTCGCTTGGCCTATGATTTCCACTTCTCCGGTTTCGGTCAGCAGCTCAATCAGCTCTTCGCGAGCAAAAAGTTCATCATCGACAACTAATGCTTTTAACATCCTACAATCTTCATCTTGGTTCTATCCCTGCTTGGTTCACGCTTATCTTTTAAATGTCTGTTTCTAAATGTTTCAACTCGGAGCGATCCGTCCCCGAAAATACCATTATTTGAGTATAGGTATGATAAAGCTCATTCGAGTAAATTGCTGTGGTTGAGATTCTATTTTTAGTGCTGAATCTTGTCCAAAGAAATTAGTGAGTCGTTTATCAACAATTTCCATCCCTAAACCTACATGATCTTGAGATGGCTTCTGATAATTACCTGCATTGTCTTCAACGGTTAACTTGAACCCACCCTCGAAAGCCTCGCTAGAGATCTTCACTTTACCGCCTTCCAACATATTAGATATCCCATGTTTGATGGCGTTTTCTACCAGCGGTTGCAGGGTAAAGCTCGGCAATTGTGACTCATAAAGTTGCGGGTCGATATCCCATTCCACTTCTAGTCGATCGGTAAAGCGTGCTTTCTCTATGGTCAGGTAAGCGTTGACGTGTGCCAGTTCGTCTTTGAGTTTCACGGTGTTGATGTTCTGCTTTAGGTTGCTTCTAAAGAAGTGAGATAGGTGCTGAATCAACTCTCGAGCTTTATCTGGGTCACGACGTGTTACTGCGCTGATGGTGTTAAGCGCATTGAACAAGAAGTGTGGATTCACTTGAGCGTGCAGCAATTTGATTTCCGCTTGTGTCAGTAGTGTTTGCTGCTGCTGATAGTTGCTAAATAGGATCTGGCTCGATAATAGCTGAGCGATACCTTCACCCATCGACATGTTGATGGTCGAGAATAGTTTGAGCTTTGGCTCATACAGTTTGATGGTTCCGACCACTTCGTTACCCGCGCGGAGTGGAATAATCAACGCAGATCCCAGTTTACAATCCTGCGACAGGGAGCATTGGTATGGGTTCTCTTTACCATCGAGGTAAATGATGTCGTTCTGTTCCATTGCTGTGAGTGTGCTTTGCGATGAAATCAGGGTGTTTGGGATATGGTGCTCATCGCCAATGCCGACGAACGCGAGAATTTTTTCTCGGTCAGTGATTGCCACTGCGCCTACGTTGGTCTCTTCATAAACGATACGTACGATTTTTTGTGCGTTATCAGAATTGAACCCACCATGCAAAATACCCACCGAACGTTCGGCAATAGTTAATGCGCGGCGTGAGAAGGTAGCTGAGTACTTTTCGAAGATGGTTTTACGGTCTTGGATGATACTCATGAACAGCGCAGCGCCGACTGAATTGGCAATGATCATCGGGGCTGCAATGTCAGAAACTAGCGCATAAGACTGTTCAAACGGTTTGGCCACCGCAAGTAGAATCAGCATTTGAATGATCTCTGCAAATAGGGTCACAGAGAACACGACTAAGGGATTAAACAGTTGGCTGGCTTTGTTCTTTCTGACTAAGTAAACGTGCAATAGGCCACCAATCAAGCCTTCTGCTGTGGTGGAAATAGCACAAGCCAAATCTGTGAAACCACCTAATGAGTAACGATGAATCCCGCCAGTAAAGCCCACCGCAAAGCCAACGACAGGGCCGCCAAACAGACCCCCCATTACAGCACCCATTGCACGAGTGTTGGCTATCGCGTCATTAATCTGCAGGCCGAAATAGGTGCCCATAATACAGAATAGGGAAAACAGAACATAACAGCTGACTTTATGACTTAAGCGTGAAGAGATACTCAATAAAGGGAGAATCAACGGGGTTTTACTTAGCATGTAAGCGATCACTAAGTAGACACAGGTTTGTTGCAGCAGAGAGAGAATGAGTTCCATATTTTCACCTATTGAGACGCTTGTTAAGTGTAAAGCTCATTGCTTGGTAACGGTAGCTTTGCTTGTGTTTTCGTCGCTTATATCGCGCGGTGATTGCTTTTTAAGTCCGAGATGTAGTAAAGCCCATCACGGTGGACGGGCTTTAGTCTTAATTTCCACGAATCACTGGGTGATTTCGGGAGCAAGCGAAGTTGTGTTTGGCGTTCTTGTCTTTCTATGAAGACTGTTGTTTATTCAAGATCTAAGCGGCTTTGGTTACGCCTTTCGCTTCTTTTTCTTCATCTGCAAGGTCAGTTTCGCCTTTGCCTTTAGAAATCTTAATCACGTAAGCTGCAACGCCTAGCGCACTAATCACACCAACGATAGTCGAGATTTGCATTGGTAGACCGAAGCCCAGTTGGCTGTTGTTCAGGATGAATGTGATACACACAGACGTCATGAAGATAGCTGGAACCGTTGTTACCCAGTGCAGTTTGTTGTGGCGAAGTAGGTAAGCTGAAGCCGTCCACAGCATCATTACTGCTGTTGATTGGTTAGCAAAGCCGAAGTAGCGCCAGATGATACCAAAATCTACTTGAGTCAGGATGCCACCAAGAACGAATAGCGGTAAAGCCATCAGTAGGCGGTTACGCAGTGTTTTCTGTTCCATGTTGAAGTATTCAGCAAGGATAAGACGGCTCGAACGGAACGCTGTGTCACCAGAAGTGATAGGTAGGATAACCACGCCAAGGAAAGCAAGGATACCGCCAAATACACCTAGTAGGCCAAATGAAGCGCTGTATACCACGTTACCTGGGCCACCGTTTGCAATTGCGTCTGATAGAGACTCAACTGAACCGAAGAATGAAAGAGCAAGTGCACACCAGATTAGAGCGATGATGCCTTCACCAATCATTGCACCATAGAATACGAAGCGACCGTTCTTCTCGTTTTCCATACAACGCGCCATCAGTGGTGACTGAGTTGCGTGGAAGCCAGAGATTGCACCACAAGCGATAGTGATGAATAGAGCAGGCCAAAGTGGTAGGTCATTCGGGTTCATGTTGGTGAACATGTCTTTCATCTCGAAGCCTCCCATGATTTGGTGCTCGTCAGATAGACCAATCGCAGTGATTAGGCCAACAGACATGAAGATAAGTAGTGCACCGAACAGTGGGTAGAAACGACCAATGATTTTATCGACAGGGACAATCGTTGCGATGATGTAGTAAGCAAAGATGATAACAACCATGGTTGTTGCAGACATCGCGAAATCAGTTTGGTCGTTCACTAGGTTAGTGATCATGCCTGCAGGAGCAGAAACAAATACCACACCAACAAGAAGCAGTAGAACAATGGCAAAGATGTTCATAAAGTGTTTTGCGCCATTGCCTAGGTAACGTCCAGTGATGGTTGGAACCGAAGCACCACCATTACGGATAGATAACATACCTGAGAAGTAGTCGTGTACTGCACCTGCGAAGATACAACCTAGCACGATCCAAAGCATCGCTGCTGGGCCGTAAAGGGCACCCATGATAGGTCCGAAGATTGGACCTACACCTGCAATGTTAAGCAGTTGAACTAGGTAAACCTTTGGTGTCGACATTGGAACGTAGTCCACGCCATCTTGCTTAGTGTGAGCGGGTGTTTGACGCTTTTCATTGATACCGAAAATCTTCTCGATAAAGGCACCGTAAATAAAGTAGCCACCAATGAGTGCTGCAACACAGGTAAGAAACCACATCATAATTTGTTATCCCTGAATGTATTAATTAAGTCAGGGTGTATATTAAAGAAGAGTATGAAAAGAAACTTCCGCTATGAGAGTGAGTGGTCGAATAGTCAATTAAGTGGTGTTATAACTGATTGAGTGGTTTGCTACGTTTGTAGAGCGGTTGGTTATTCGTGTTGAGAAGGCTCTTGCTTCTGGCAAGTGGTGATTTATCAGCTTTAAGCGGTAACCAATAGATATCAGTGGCAGATAACAGACATAAGTGGACATCAGCTAGTGTTCAGCGGAGAATCACCACAAAGGCAACGCTTCGTCAGGAAGTGGCTAGGTAAATATAAAGGACTGAAATGAAAAAAATAATCGCACTATTCGCCGTGGCATTTAGCCTTGCAGGATGCAGCGCCAATGTTCAAGATTTAGCCGCTGAGGGCAATTGGCAAGAGATTGGCTATCGTGATGGCATCAAAGGTCACACTCAGCGTTCGTATTCAGAGATGACTGAGCTTGGCGAAGTCGATCAAGCGAGTTACACAGAAGGTTACCATCTAGGTGTGACTGAATATTGTAATCCGAACCATGCTTATCAGATTGGTTTATCTGGTCAGGTGTATGAAGGCGTGTGCTCTGGTACGGAAGACGCTCAACGTTTCCGCATGGAATGGCAACGTGGCTGGGATGAGTTCTCAAACGACTATTAAGCCCAAGCTAGCGATAAAAAATTAAAACTAAAAAGACCAGTACCGCGTGTGTGCTGGTCTTTTTGTATGTCGTTGAAGTAGCTGTCTAAATGAGAAGCTACAAGCCAAATTAAGATTACTGATTATTCTCGACTGCTTTTCTCAAGAAACCATTTTGCTTATCAAGCTGAGCCTTGGCCAATTCTAAATCTAGCCCGGTTAGAATCATCAAAATAGACAACTTCACATCGTAATCAGTCGTTTTAAGTGTCGAGACTGCCAGCGCTTTGTCGCATTCAGTTGCTTGGATAACGATACGAGCAGCGCGGGCAACCAACTTTTCATTGGTCGCTTTTACGTCGACCATCAGATTTTGGTAGCTCTTACCGATACGAATCATGCTGGCAGTCGTTAGCATATTAAGCACCAGCTTTTGTGCTGTACCTGATTTGAGTCGTGTTGAACCAGTCAATGCTTCTGGGCCAACCACAGGGCTAATTGCGATTTGAGCGATTTCAGCAATTGGAGAATCAGGGTTACAAGACAATGCAACGGTCACCGCGCCAAGCTGATTGGCATAGTTGAGTGCACCAATCACGTAAGGTGTGCGACCACTGGCAGCTATACCCACCACGACATCATTTTCTGAAAATTGAATCGCTTTCAGATCTTCAATACCGAGAGTCAGCGAGTCTTCTGCGCCTTCTTTGGCTTTTAAAATCGCCTCTGGTCCACCTGCAATTAGGCCGATAACCATTTTGTCTGAAACACCGAAAGTCGGTGGGCATTCTGATGCGTCCAACACACCTAATCGACCACTGGTGCCTGCGCCCATATAAATCAGTCGACCACCGTTTTGAAAGGCATGAGCAATTTTATCAACCGCTTTCGCGATCTGCGGCAGTTCCGCTTCAATCGCCAGTGGGACTTGTTTGTCTTGTTGGTTAATCTTTTCAACCACTTCGAGAGAGGTGAGCAGATCAATATCCATAGTATCAGGGTTTCTCCCCTCCGAAACGAGGTGCGAGAGCGCTGATATGAGAGCGTCGTTACTCATAATGATCCTTAAATGGTGATTCTAAAATGATGGTTCTAAAGTTGTTCAGTCAGCACGATAGAGAACGCCTAGAGAGGCCGCTCTGCTTGCGCCAGTCACTTCTGGTAAATTGCTTGGTAGTTGATGAACATGACGTTGAGCAAGCCACGCAAAGGCCATTGCTTCCATGTAATCTGCATCAACGCCTTTACTGGTGGTTGAGTCAACTTCCCAACTCGAAAGCAGTTCAGACAGTCTCTTCATCAAAAATGGGTTTCTTGTACCACCACCACACACATACAAGGCGGGTTGGTCACCCAAGCGATAAATCTCCACTTCATTGGCTATCGTCAATGCCGTGTATTCACAAAGCGTGCGTTGCACATCTTCTGCTGCAAGGTATTTAAATTCTGTAAGCTGTTGCTCTAGCCACGGTAGATTAAATAGCTCTCTACCAGTACTTTTCGGTGGTATTTGAGATAGATAAGACTCATTCAACAGCTGTTCGAGTAAAGCTTGATTAAGTTGGCCTTTAAGTGCGAATTGCGCATCACGGTCAAACTTCTTACCCGTATGTTTATCAACCCAAGCGTCCATCAACATATTGCCCGGGCCAGTATCATAACCAAGCGTTGGCTGATTCGGGCGCAGTACTGAAATATTCGAGATACCACCAATATTCAACACTACAACTGAGCTGTCTTGCGGGTGAAAAATAGTGTGGTGGAAAGCTGGTACTAACGGTGCACCTTGTCCGCCTAATGCCATGTCTTTACGTCTAAAATCAGCGACGGTTTGAATCTGTGTTTTAGCGGCAATGATGTTGGCATCACCCAGCTGCATGGTAAATGGAGATTCGCCTGTTGGCTGATGAAACACCGTTTGGCCATGATTACCAATCGCAGTCACAGAAGATGCAGGTGTGTCTGACTTGTCGAGAAGTTGCAGAACCGCATCAGCAAATAGATGGCCAAGCTGGTGGTCTAGCTCACCAATAGTAATTAAATCCGTTTTCTGACCAATACACACCTCAAGCAAACGCGCTTTGAGATCATCAGGCATTGGGAACTCATCATGAGCAAGCAATGTGATTTGCGTATCTTCGATCGAAACTAAGGCAGTATCAATACCGTCCATACTCGTCCCTGACATTACGCCAATATACAGTTCTTTATGATCCACTCTTAAGCTCTCGCACTGCATTCCTAAACTCTTCCACAGATTGGTTTAAAAACATTGTAAAGCAAATTTAAAGAGAATAATCTCGGGAAGTTTATGAAATTAGGTTTAATAAGGGATAAATATGGGACCGTTGTGGGTTGATGTTGCAGGCTACGAGCTGACAGCTGAAGACAGAGAAATTTTAGAGCACCCAACCGTTGGTGGTCTCATCTTATTTGCTCGAAACTACCACGATAGCAAACAGTTATCGGCGTTAAACAAAGAAATTCGCAAAGTTGCAAAACGTCCTATTTTAATCGGTGTTGACCAAGAAGGAGGCCGAGTTCAACGCTTCCGCGATGGCTTTTCAATTATCCCAGCTGCTCAAGAATTCGCGACTAAGAATAACGGTGAGCATTTAGCAGAACAAGCGGGTTGGCTGATGGCGGCAGAATTGATTGCCCATGATATCGATCTGAGCTTTGCACCTGTATTAGATAAAGGCCACGACTGTAAAGCGATTGGTAGCCGAGCGTTTGGTGAAGATATTGATATCATCGTTCGTCATAGCAGCGCGTTCATTAAAGGCATGACGTCGGTTGGTATGGCGACAACAGGCAAGCACTTCCCTGGACATGGCGGCGTGATTGCTGACTCACACTTAGAGACGCCATATGACCCTAGAGACGACATCTTCGAAACTGACATGGCAATCTTCAAGGCGCAAATTGAAGCTGGAATATTGGATGCCATGATGCCAGCTCACGTGGTTTTCTCTCACTACGATGATCAGCCAGCAAGTGGTTCACAGTATTGGCTACAGAAAGTATTGAAGCAGCAGCTTGGTTTTAAAGGTTTAGTGTTCTCTGACGATTTAACGATGGAAGGCGCTGCCATAATGGGCGGACCAGCCGACAGAGCGAAAGCGGCCTTGAATGCAGGTTGTGACATGGTGTTGATGTGTAATAAACGAGATGCACAAATTGAGGCTCTTGATCACTTAGCGATTCAAGAGGTGCCTTTAGCCAACTCATTGCTTAAAAAACACAGCTTTGATTTATCGACACTTCACTCGGATGCTAGGTGGAAAGAGACCTCGGAGACGATTAAGCGAATGCTAGGCAGTGAGTGATAAATAAACACATAATAATTTTAGATAAGGCGATATGATAAATATCGCCTTTTTTGTATGTGCGATCCGTGATTTAAACCTATTTATTCCTTAGAGTGAGTTAAAGTTGGTGTGTAAATTAAAATTTACAGTGAATGTTTTTTATTGTTTACACTTGCAATCGTTTTTTTAGCTGTTATTGTGTTTTTAAAGATTGTTAGCCCAAATGGAAATGTTGGGTGTAAAAATAAATATACAGGTTGAGTTATGCAGAAAAGTGAATTAAGCAATGTCAATATCATCGACGAACAGGTACTGATTACTCCTGAGGAGTTAAAAGCAAAACTGCCTTTGAGTGATAATGCTCGTCGTTTTATTCAAGAGTCTCGTCAAACTATCGCAAACATCATTCATAAGAAAGATCATCGCATGCTTGTTGTATGTGGCCCATGTTCTATCCATGACATTGAAGCTGCGAAAGAGTACGCGAAACGCCTAAAAGCCTTATCTGAGCAACTTAGCGATCAACTGTATATTGTTATGCGTGTTTACTTTGAGAAACCTCGTACCACTGTCGGTTGGAAAGGTTTGATCAATGACCCGCATCTAGACGGCACTTTTGATATTGAGCATGGTCTGCATGTTGGTCGTGAGCTACTTGTTGAACTCGCTGAGATGGAAATTCCATTGGCGACTGAAGCATTAGACCCAATTAGCCCGCAATACCTAGCAGATACCTTCAGCTGGGCGGCGATTGGCGCTCGTACGACTGAATCTCAAACTCACCGTGAGATGGCAAGTGGTCTTTCAATGCCAATCGGTTTTAAAAACGGTACCGATGGCAACCTAGGCACTGCAATTAATGCAATGCAGGCGGCTTCTTCTAGCCACCGTTTCATGGGTATCAGCCGCGAAGGTCAAGTTGCACTACTAACAACGCAAGGTAACCCAAATGGTCACGTGATTTTACGTGGCGGTAAGCAGACGAACTACGATTCAGTATCGGTACACGAATGTGAGCAAGAGCTGGGTAAATCTGGCTTAGAGGCCGCGCTAATGGTCGACTGTAGCCACGCGAACTCTCGTAAAGATTTCCGTCGCCAACCTTTAGTTGCAGAAGATGTGATTCACCAAATTCGTGAAGGCAACAAGTCGATTATCGGCCTGATGATTGAAAGCCATATAAACGAAGGAAACCAATCTTCGGATATACCTCTCAATGAGATGAAATACGGCGTTTCTATTACCGACGCGTGTATCAATTGGGATTCAACTGAGGCACTATTGAAACATGCACATACGGAATTAGTCCCGTTCTTAGAGAACCGCTTGAAAGGTTAGTCAGAGTTTTAAATTTAAGTGCCTCATCTAATGGGGCATTTTAAGATCTGTTGCTAGCGAATCTACGTGATTGTGGGCTGATAGATTGGCACGGGCTTATAGATTAGTAAGGAATAAAATGGCCGTTGAACTGAACGAATTACGCGACCAAATCGATGCTGTCGATAAACAAATGTTGGATTTACTTGCTCAACGATTAGCTCTAGTAGAGAAAGTCGGTGAAGTAAAAAGTGAACATGGTTTACCTATTTATGTGCCGGAGCGCGAAGCGGCAATGTTGGCATCTCGTCGTCAAGAAGCCGAAAAGATAGGGGTTCCACCACAGCTCATCGAAGATATTTTGCGTCGTACTATGCGTGAGTCTTATGCCAGCGAAAAAGATTCTGGCTTTAAGTGTCTTAACCCAGAGTTACGTTCAGTGGTTATCGTTGGTGGTAATGGTCAACTTGGTGGCTTGTTTGGCCGTATGTTCAAACTGTCTGGCTACGAAGTGAAAATCCTCGGCAGCCAAGATTGGGATAAGGCCGACGAAATCTTAGATAATGCTGGGCTTGTGGTTGTTACGGTTCCAATCCACTTAACTGAAGGTGTGATTGCGAAGCTAGGTAACCTACCAAGTGATTGTATTCTATGTGATTTGACGTCAATTAAATCTAAACCTCTGCAAGCAATGATGAACATGCACCAAGGCCCAGTGGTTGGATTGCACCCAATGTTTGGTCCTGATGTTCCAAGCCTTGCTAAGCAGGTGATTGTTTACAGTGATGGTCGTGGTGCTGAAAGCTACCAATGGTTACTGAATCAGTTTGGTATTTGGGGCGCGAGTCTTTGCCAGATGGATGCAGCTGAACACGATCACGGCATGACATTGATTCAAGCACTTCGTCACTTCACCTCTTTTGCTTACGGTTTACACCTGAGTAAAGAGAACCCGAATATTGATCAGCTTCTGAAGTTAAGTTCACCAATCTATCGACTTGAGATTGCGATGGTTGGTCGTCTGTTTGCTCAAGACCCGAACTTGTACGGTGATATCATTCTGTCTTCGGATGAGAATATAGAGATGATTCGACGCTTCCATAGTTGTTTCGGAGAAGCGTTAGAAATCCTAGATGGCAAAGATAAGGCTAAGTTTGTTGAGAGCTTCAACCAAGTGAGTGATTGGTTTGGTGATTACTCACAACAATTTTTACAAGAGAGCCAAAGTCTTCTAAAACAAGCACATGACTCGATTCATCGTGGTTAATACTGATTTGAAATCATAAAAAAGAGCGACCATCTGGTCGCTCTTTTTGTTTGTGCTGAACGCTATGAAAGCATTTGGCCTACAGTAGGCTAAAAGCAATTAGATCATCATAGGCCAAACCAACAGTTCTTATTCATTAACAACTAGTTAGTCGTGATAGGTTTTTTGCTATCTTCACTCGATACCGTGTCGATGGTTGAGCTAATGTAAGGCACGTTAGTCAGGTTGATCTGTAAGCGAACCACATTATCAATCAGTTGAACCAGTGGGCCCCACTTAACCTTTTTCTCTTTCTCGAACACGTAGTTGAAGTTTTCCGGTGTCCAATCCATTAAGTATTGAGGGTTCAGTGAACGACCAAGGAAGCGTACTTCATAATGCAAGTGTGGGCCGGTTGAGTTACCTGAATTACCGCAGCTCGCGATGACATCGCCTTTACTCACAAACTGACCGCTACGTACCTTGAACTTCTGTAGGTGCGCATAAGAACTCATGAAACCAAACGAGTGACGCATAGTAATAAAGTTGCCGAAGCCTTTTTTACTTGGGCGTACCGTTTCAATGACTCCATCTGCGGGCGCCATAATATCTTCACCACGCTTACACGTTAAATCGATACCAGTATGTACATGGCGTTTCCCTGAAATAGGGTTAGTGCGGCTACCATAAGAAGAAGATATACGTTGATAAGCCATCGGACTGTCGTTTGGAATCAAGCGGAACATTGTGGCTCTTACTGCTGAATCGACTGCAGCCGCATCAATGCGATCTTCTAAAGAAATATCATCGGTAAGCAGTTCTTCATCAGCAAGACCCAGTACTGATTCCACATCGAATACACGCTTACCAAGTAGCTGAATCGTGCCTTCTTTCTCGGTCAGTGTTTGCGATAGCGAATGGTTGGTTTCTACTTGCTCAGCATAAAGAAACTCAGTTTGTTCTTTTTCAACAATCAGCGTTTCAATCAACTGTTGGGCATCACCCGCTTGTAGCGCGAGTTCTTGTTTACTCTCTAAGTGCATGTACGCCGCTCCGCCAATTAATAGCGGTACTGAAAAAATGGCAGTAGTGCAAATGAGCACAGCCTTACGGCCGAAGTAAAACGTCTGTTCCCCCTGACTAGAGGGAATAGTAATGGATAGTTTTTTAGACATGGTTCTGTATTAACTAAATGCTTCTAATAGAAAAAGGGTAATGGAGATGTCACTCACTACCTAAGTCGGTAAGGTGTTCAATCTCTCTATAAAGCAGTTCATCGTCGCCAACATTAAGCTCTACAAGACGCTTAAGGTGGCTGATACTATCAATATCTAAATGCTCTATGCGTAAACGCATTGAGGTATTGATGGTAGAGACTATCGTTGCTTCTAATTGAATATTGATATCACTGTTTTCGAGCTTAAAGCTCACTTGAATAGGGACATCATGGCTAAGTTGTTTTGATTCATTGCATTGAATGAGTAAACCATGGAGTGATAAGTCTTGCACTGAGCCTGAGACATTTACGTGTCCTTGTGAGATCTCAGTCGGGACTTGATAAATAACTCGTGAAAATTGACGTCTTTCAACCATAAGTAATCTCTCTATATCGATGCATTACACGTAAGCCAGATATATCAAAGGCCGCTATTATCGCGGCCTTTGTTCAAAATTCAAGCTTATTTACTTAGCGATACGCTTGTACTTGATACGGTGCGGTTCTGCCGCTTGTGCGCCTAGAGTCTGCTTCAGCCACTCAGTGTACTCGGTATAGTTACCTTCGTAGAAGTTAACTTGACCTTCATCACGGTAGTCTAAGATATGGGTCGCAATACGGTCAAGGAACCAACGGTCATGCGAGATAACCATTGCACAGCCAGGGAATTCAAGCAGTGCTTCTTCAAGAGCACGTAGCGTTTCAACGTCAAGGTCGTTGGTAGGCTCATCGAGTAGCAGTACGTTACCGCCCGCTTTTAGCAGTTTCGCTAAGTGAACACGGTTACGTTCACCACCAGAAAGCTCACCGATGATCTTTTGTTGGTCGTTGCCTTTAAAGTTGAAACGAGAACAGTAAGCACGCGCAGGGATTTCGAAGTTGTTGATCTTAATGATATCAGCGCCTTCAGAGATCTCTTGGAATACTGTCTTAGTGTCGTCCATGCTGTCACGGAATTGATCAACAGAAGCAAGTTTAACGGTTTCGCCTAGTTCAACTGTACCTGAATCTGGCTGTTCTGCCCCGCTTAGCATCTTGAATAGTGTTGATTTACCTGCACCGTTGGCACCAACGATACCGACGATAGCACCCTTAGGCATGCTGAACGATAGGTCGTCGATAAGAACGCGATCACCAAACGATTTAGTTAGGTTGTTCACTTCAAGAACTTTGTCACCTAGACGCTCACCTGGCGGGATGAACAGTTCGTTAGTTTCGTTACGCTTCTGGTATTGGCCAGTAGTCAGTTCTTCAAAACGAGCCATACGAGCTTTAGACTTAGCTTGACGGCCTTTAGGGTTTTGACGAACCCACTCAAGTTCTTTTTCGATTGTCTTTTGACGTGCGCTTTCGCCTGCTTTCTCTTGCTTAAGACGCTCATCTTTCTGCTCTAGCCAAGATGTGTAGTTACCTTCCCATGGGATACCTTCACCACGATCAAGTTCTAGAATCCAGCCAGCTGCGTTGTCTAGGAAGTAACGGTCGTGGGTAATTGCCACAACAGTACCACTGTAATCAACGAGGAAGTGCTCAAGCCATGCTACTGATTCTGCATCCAAGTGGTTGGTTGGTTCATCAAGAAGCAGCATGTCTGGCTTTTCAAGAAGTAGACGACAGATTGCAACACGACGACGCTCACCACCTGATAGGAATTCAATCTTCGCATCCCATTCAGGAAGACGAAGTGCGTCAGCAGCACGCTCTAGAGCTGTTTCTAGGTTGTGACCGTCTTTTGCTTGAATCAGTGCTTCTAGTTCGCCTTGCTCTTTAGCAAGAGCATCGAAGTCTGCATCTGGTTCTGCGTAAGCAGCGTAAACTGCATCGATACGCTTAAGTGCGTCAGCAACGTCAGAAACCGCTTCTTCTACGATCTCACGAACCGTTTTTGATTCGTCTAGTACAGGTTCTTGCGGTAGGTAACCTACTTTAAGGCCTTGCTGTGCACGAGCTTCACCATCAATATCAGTATCAATACCAGCCATGATACGTAGTAGGGTAGATTTACCTGAACCATTTAGACCCAAAACACCGATTTTAGCGCCAGGAAAAAAGCTAAGAGAAATGTCTTTAAGAATTTGACGCTTAGGTGGAACAGTTTTGCTCACCCGAGACATGGTATATACGTATTCAGCCATTGCCGATCGATCCTAATTATTGTTCAAAATTGTCTGCTATTTTATACCAATATCCCTAAAGATGTTACTCCTAGGTCAGAAAAGCCATTCTTGAACTAATCCTTACCTATTATTGTCACATTGGTCATTAAAACTATATTTAATGAGCTTCTGAGGCGAAGTGTTAAATATTAATAATATTTACACTCAAACTCTTTACATTTGATGTGATGTCGGGCGTAAATAGACTTCACGTATTCATACACGCACTAAGGAAAGAGCGAATGTTTTTCCGCATTGGTAATACGAAAATTGCTGTGGCTGCATCAGCAATTTTGTCTTCATTTTCACTGGCTCCGATGGCTATGGCTAGCAACGCCTCCGAGCTTGAAATGCAGCGTGATGTTTATGATAGAGCGCAAGAGGTTTTAGACAGCCGTGATCTAAAAGCCTACTCGGCGCTGCGTAACAAAATTCAAACATACCCTTTAACACCTTACACCGATTATCGAGCCTTTTTGATTGG
The DNA here is from genome assembly GCF_057785915.1 of Vibrio sp. QJM3NY_35. Lineage (NCBI taxonomy): Bacteria > Pseudomonadati > Pseudomonadota > Gammaproteobacteria > Vibrionales > Vibrionaceae > Vibrio > Vibrio sp. QJM3NY_35. The sequence continues at coordinate 642,223 of NZ_CM173507.1, forward strand.
TCTAGGCGAGCGTACTCCTGCTGAGGTCGATGCATTCATCGAAGAGAATAAGGCTCTGCCTTTCTCTAACCGAATGCGCGCGCCTTATTTGGATTCATTGGCTTCTCAAAAACAGTGGAAGACCATCCTTGAATTTCAGACCAAAGAGCCTGTGGGTGAAAAGTACCAATGTATTTATTACCGAGCGAACTATGAGCAAGGCAATCAAGAGCTTGCTTTTAAGGGAGCGAAGCAACTGTGGTTGAGTGGCAGTGGTGTTGATGATGCCTGTGACCCTCTGTTTAAGAGCTGGGATCAAGCGGGTTTAAGAAGCGATGAACTTATCTTAGACAGAATGCTGCTAGCGTTTGAAGGCCGCAACGGCAAGCTAATGAGCTATCTGATCAAGCAATTGGATCATGATGAGTCAATTGCTCAAGCTAAGCAGATGAAGGCGCTATACAACAAGCCTGAAAACGTACTTGCGTTTGCTAAGAAGCACCCTGCGAATGAATTCTACCAAGCTCAAACCGAGTTTGCTTTTGAGAAACTAGCAAGAAAATCGGCCAGCAGTGCCCAAGAAGTGTTTGATGATGTCATCAACGCTCAGAAGTTTTCGAAAGAGAAATCTCAAGAGCTTGCCGATTACCTGACCTTCCGTTTGATTAATACCGATTCTGAAGAGTTGATGGAGTGGCGAGACACAATGTTGGCGAGTTCATCAAAGCAAGTACTGCTTGGACGACGTGCTCGCTTGGCTATTCAACATGCCGACTGGGCGGGTTTACAAGAGTGGATAGCGCGCTTGGATGAGAAGCATCAGTCCTCACTGCGTTGGCAATATTGGCAAGGCAGAGCTGAAATCGCGACGGGTGATACAGACAAAGGCAATAAGCGACTGTCAGACATTTTGGGGCAGCGTAATTTCTACAGTGTAGCTGCGGCTAAGCAGTTAGGTAAGCCTGTTCAATACCCCACATCGACCCTTAAATACAATGCTGAAACAGTGAAGCCATTCGACACCTCTTTGGTGCGTATTGGTGAGTTGATTGACCGAGATAAAATTGCGGCAGCGAAAAGTGAGTGGCGCTGGTTACTGACTAATGCAAACAAAGAGCAAAAAGCGATGCTTGCCGCTCATGCTGCGACGCAACGTTGGAATCACTTTACGGTGACAGCGAGCATCTCGGCGAAGATGTGGGACAACATAGCTTTACGCTTCCCTGTTGCTCATAAGTGGTGGTTTAACTTCTACGGAGAAAAGCATGACCTCGATCCCATCACCTTGATGTCTTTGGCAAGACAAGAGAGTGCGATGGACTCAGAGGCCCGCTCTCCTGTTGGTGCGCGAGGCATCATGCAAATCATGCCAAAGACGGCTCAATATACTGCTAAAAAACACAAGATTAAGTATCAAGGCAGCGATGACCTTTATGAAGTTGGTAAAAATATTGAAATTGGTAGCCACTATTTAGATGGCTTGCTCGCTCAATATGATGATAACCGTATCTTTGCATTTGCTGCTTATAATGCGGGGCCTAGTCGTGTGAAGCAGTGGCGTTCACGCAGTGATGAAAAGCTAGACGCGTATGCTTTTATCGAAATGATCCCATTCAAAGAGACTCGTGGCTACGTTCAGAATATCTTGATGTTTGAGACTTACTATCGAGATATCTTGGGTGAGCAGGGAACGTTTTTAGCTCCCCATGAGGCAAAAATGAAATACTAAAGCTTCGGCGTTTTGCCCTAAGCTGAGTAATATGAAAGGCAGTGAGTGCGAACCATTTCCACTTACTGCCTTTTTACATTGGATCACATCAAGTGTTTCGGTATAAAGTGTTCAACGCTTTCAATCGTTAAGCGATTCTTTAAAGTCAGAATTTAAAAGTAAGTGTAGAGATATGGCACCACAACCTGAATATGATAATTGGCAACAACTGATGGACTTGGTAAAGACGGCTGTCGAAAAAGATCAGCACGAACTGTTGTTGACCATGATGATGACACCTGACGAGCGAGATGCTTTGGTTGCTCGAATTAATATTTTTTGTGAGCTTATGAAAGGCGATATGTCTCAACGACAAGTGAGTCAAATGCTCGGAGTAGGTGTGGCAACGATAACCAGAGGCTCGAATGAGTTAAAGGCCAAGTCTGAACAAGAGAAAGCGGTGATCGCCGATCTATTGCTCAAGTCATAACTGACTTAAGCAATCATTGAATAGTGCGAATACGAATTCGATAAAAAACGCTAACTGAATGTTAGCGTTTTTTGTTTCTGAAGATTGTTTTCAGAGTCTTTCGAAGTTTAACGAAGGATTAGGTAGGAAAGTGCTCAGGATTCACAAATGGGATCAGCGCTAAAATTAAAGCCTGATGATACACTGAACTGCGAGACAGTTGATTATGTGTCAGTAGGCCAATTGCTCCACCTTTCTGTTTGATATTATCGGTACCAAACACTTCATCCATTACATCTCCGAGCTCGTTTGCATGCTCTAACTTATCAAGCACGGCTGGTGGCAACATAAGGCTCGCTGAACGAGACTCTCCACGTTGACCATTCGCTTCGATAACCATCCAAGCAAAGGTGACGTTTTTTTCTATTCCTGCTTCTAGACCAACATAAAAGTCAGCATAGGGCTGCGCTTGCGTTGCGTTGTGCACGCGGTTCACTGCCCCTTGATAGGTTTCATCATTACTCATCGGTTGATCGGCAACGCCACTAGGGACGCTGATGCCTTTGAAATCAAATTCAGTATCAGGAAAAGCAGATAAGAACGCACTTTTAACGGCGTTAATTTTAGCTGGGTTCAGCGATGCGATGATTACAGATTTCATGTGTCGGATTCTTTTTGTTGTCGAGTAGATTGAGTTGATGTTGTTGGTACCAGTCACTCAACTCTTCTAATGGCATAGGTTTACCAAAGTAATAGCCTTGCAGCATATCGCACTGCGCATCCTGTAACCACTGGTGCATGCCTTGAGTTTCAATCCCTTCGGCGGTGACCTTTTTCCCCTGAGCATGACATAGTCCAATCACAGGTTTTACGATGTTCTGGTTATCGGTCTCAATCAAGGTATCCAAAAACGCTTTATCTAATTTAATTTTTTGAGTTGGATACTGCACCAGTTGAGTGATAGAGGTATAACCGGAACCAAAGTCATCAATTGCTAATCGATAGCCCATCCCCGCCAATTCGTTGAGCAACGGAAAGCCTTCCGAATTCGAATAAAAGGTCTCGGTAATTTCAAAATCAATCAAACTTGGTGGAATATGATTGATTTTTGCGTGTTTTTTAATGAAATCGGCAAGGTGTGTGGTTTCAATCCCAGCAGAAGATAAGTTAATCGACAGCTGAATTGAGTGGTCAAATTGAGCCTGAAGTCGGTAAAAAGAAGCAAACGCATTCTGAATTACCCAACGATCAACTTGCTCGAATAACCCAGTTTGCTCGGCAATTGGAATGAATTCATCGGGCGGAACTACTCCCAACAGTTTCGAGTCCCAGCGTAATAGTACCTCAACCCCAATAATATGCGCGCCGGTTGAATCCATATAGGGCATATAAACGAGTCTAAACTCTTCATCAAAATTCTTGTCTCTAAGCGCACGTTCAATGTTTGCTTGGCGTTGAATCGCTTTGTCTAAATCCCGTGAATAGTCAGCAAATTGGTTTTTGCCTGCACGCTTGGCTTGATACATTGCGGTATCCGCGTTCGACAGTAGCTTCTCGATTGAATCGCCATCATTAGGGTAGGTCGCAATACCAATACTGACCGTGATCGGAAAGCTTCCTGATTCGGTGATAAACCCTTTTTGTAAGGGAGTCAGTAAATCACTCGAAAATCGATGCGCGACATTTCCTCGGTGACTAGGAGCGTTAATGTAGACAACGAATTCGTCACCAGAAAGTCGGGCTGGCATGCAGTGAGCATCGAACTCCGTTTGATAGTGGCGACAAATATCTGAAATACGCTGAGCAAAAGAGACCAGAATCGAGTCGCCGATTTGATGCCCATATTTATCGTTCACAAACTTGAAGTTATCCAAATCAAAGTAGAGAACCCAAGTTTCGGTATTTGAACTCGGTTTTGGCAACGATTGCTGAACGAAGGTTTGAAACTGATGCCTGTTGGCGATTTGGGTTAACTGATCATTCTCGGCCAAGAGCTTGGTTTGTTGGTAGGTGTTATCTAGCTCTTGGTACATGTCATAAAAACGCTGTGATAGTCGGCCAAGCTCATCTCGAGTGCCTAAGCGTTCAATGTTCTTCCGTTGTTTTTTTTCTACTTGCTGTAGTTGTCGATCAAGCCGTGTTATCGGAGTAATCACAGTGCGAGACAGAAGTATGAGTAGTAAAGCGACAGTCACAAACGCAGACAGTGCAAACGACAAACTCAGCTTGTTCCATATGGAATCGAGCTTGTTTTCCAACAGGAATTGCGCCGGATCGACCGTGGCGTATAGTTCTGGAGCCAGCTTGACTGAATGGGTGACATCATTTTCCAAAGAAATCGCTATGGATGTGAAAAACAAGCTGGTTTGGTAGTCGAACTCTATCTGTTTTCTAAGCGCATTAAACTTGTCGAGAGAAACAGATACAACAACAAAGAATACATCGCTTGGTTGATTACTTTCGGTTGGAAAAATCGCTTTTCTATCTACCTTTTCATAGTGAACCAACATCCCTTCGCCTTGGGAGTTTTGAATATAGTTGGTACTCGATGTTGCTAGGGTGTCTTGATAGTGCTGGTCAACATACTCCAATATCTTACTGTCAATTTGAGTGCGTGAGTCGTTGCTATTATCTGCGTAGTAACGCAGTTTTCGGTCAGCATTAAGAAGTGCTAAACCCGTATAGCTCTCATCGTCATCTTGCAGGAAATCTATAGCTTCTCGAAGGTTACTAACCAGTTCAAGATCGCGAGATAGATTTTGGTCAGTGAGAAAATAACCTTTCACCATATCGCTTTGGGTCAAGGTGTAAGAGTAGCTATTGAGAAACGAACGAGATTGACGAAAGTATCCGGCTAGTTTTTCCATGTTGAGCTGAAGTGCGTTGTCTTCGCGTTTGATGAAGCTGCTTTTTTGCGTCGAATAAATAATATAGCTAGAAGCCGCGGTACTGATCAGTATCACAGGGGTTATCAGTAGTAAGATTTTAGTACTTAGCTTCATAGTTAATGACAACACTATTTATAATTTAAGCGCGTAAGTTTATGTTACTTAATGCTTACTCGCTATTAATTACACGTAGTTCGATGATTTCCTGTGAAGGGTGTAAGGTTTTGTCTTTATTGATAAAAAAGCCACTAATGGGTTTTTTGTTAGAAATACTTAAGCAGTGGAGGGGAGAAGCGTGCCGAATGTGCGAAACAAGTGAATTGTGCTTTAGGCATGCTAGGGTAAGTGTTCTTAGACCGAATAGTATTCGACTAAATGGTGATTTAAGTATTTGGCCTACTGTAGGCCAAATACTTATGTTAGCTAAAAGCTGATACTCCCTCTCAGCTATAACAACTTAACTTGAGTCGCTTTGATATTCTCACTTGGGTAGCAACCTAACACTTTCAGGTGACGAGTTATGGCTGTTAATTCAGTGATTGCTTGCTGCATATTATCTGAATCCAGATGTGCTTCTAAATCGACATAGAACATCTCTTCCCAAGGGTTACCCATAATAGGACGAGACTCTAGCTTGGTCATGTTGATACCCAAGCGTTGCAGAATCAGTAGTGTCTCGACCAAAGAACCTGCTTCTTGAGAAGTCGACATGATGAGCGTCGTTTTTGCAGGTATTTGAGTTGACACTTCAACAGGCTTACGAGCTACCACGATGAAACGTGTGTGGTTCTCTGTTTGGTTTGCAATGTTGCCCTGAATTGGCTGAAGTCCATAAAGCTTGCCGCTAGACGCATTACCAATTGCAGCAACATCATCACCGTCCAGATCTTTCACCTTCTTCATGGCGTCAGCTGTGCTGGCACAAGACTCAAGGGTTACATCTTTAAGACGGCTCAAGAACTCGCTGCACTGCTGATGTGGTTGTGGGTGCGAGTAAAGCGTTTTGATGTCTTCTAAACGGATATCACTTTTCGCCACTAGGCAGTGTTCGATTGGTTGAGAAAGCTCACCAACAATGTAAAGCGTTGTGTGTTGAAGTAGGTCATACACTTCGTTAATCGAACCTGAACTGGTGTTTTCAATAGGTAGTACACCGTAGTCGGCATGGCCAGATTCTACCGTAGAGGCTACTTCTTTGAAGTGATTACAGTTTAACTCAATCAACTCCATATTCTTACGGCTGAAGTATTCGCGACTCGCAAGGTGAGAGTACGATCCCTTAGAACCCAAGAATGCAACGCGAGCCAATGGTTTACGACTTTGCGGGTTCGCTAGATTTTGTAAGTATGACTGCTGCAGTAAAACGGAGTCTTCGATGATGGTGTGAAACAGCTTGGTAATGTACTGCGCATCAAGTTCGTATTTATCTTTGCCATTGTTGATCAGCTTAACTAATAGTTGTTGCTCTCGTACTGCATCACGAACTGGTTTTGATGTCTCTACCTTGCTTTTAGCAACTTCGATACTTAGCTTGCGACGCTCCGAAAGTAACTTCAGGAGTTCGTCGTCTAAATCATTAAGACGAAGGCGGATATCATCCAGTGAAATTGAGCTGTCAGTCATAAATGTGTCCTTATAAAAAAGCCTCCCTAGTGTGGGAGGCTTCTTGTTCGTTTTTGACTTGTTTTTCTAAAACGACTTAGCCTCCGATTTACGGAAGAAAAAAGAAGTCAAAAATAAACAAAGATTGAGTGTGCATAAAAAGTGATTGTTTTATGAATGTTTAAACACAATAAGCAAGCGAGCTACGAGCGTCAAGCAAAAAAATAGCGCCCTGAGGCGCTATTTTTTAATCTGTTCTCTTTCCTTATTCTACTTCAGCTTCTAGCTCTTCGATTTCAGGCTTTTCAGCGCGGCGCGCTTCAGGTTTATGGCGTAGCTTGTTGAGTTGACGCTCTAGTTTTTGCTCAACTTCGTTGATCGCTACGTAGAGGTCATCATGGATTGATGAAGCAACAAGTTGGCCTTTTGGTACGGTTAGAACCGCTTCAAACTTCTTCTTCTTGTTTGGTTCTTCGCTAAAGCTCGCTTGGCAGCCAATGATGTCTACTTGCCATTTATCCAGCTTTTTAAATTTGCTTTCTATGTGATCACGGATTGCAGAGGTAATGTCGATGTTTTTACCAGTGATGTTCATTTTCATAGAAGTTTTCCTCTGTTGTATCCCTCATGGGTTAACTTCAGATTACGACTTTTAGGAATAAAGAATGTGATCTAGATCTTGTTTTGGTTGGGTGGGATAAGCATTAAAATCAAATGTGATCTTACGCAAGTCTTGATATGTTTTTGGCGAAAAATGCTTGTTATCCTTAGGAAAAACGATAACTTGGAGGCAAGGCTTCGCTAAAAATTAAATCAGTTTTTAGGGGCGTCCTACAGCCTATGGAAAGTGCTTGATTGAAATTTACTCAATAGTGTTTTGTGATATAGGTCTTGTAATATAGAACGCTATATAAGCTTCTTCATAATTAGATAAACAAAAGCCGCATAAGTATTATTATGCGGCTTTTGTGTTTTTTAGCTTATACCTAATACCTTTGGCTCTCCAGCTCTGGGATTGAGGCGATCCTAGTCGTTAGTGTTCAGTAATCTCGCTGTGCCGTCCTCTCGGATAGCATTGATAGCTTGTAATTGTTTATAGATTACGAAGTAACGATTGATGTTGGCAACATAGGTTACGGGTTCTTTACTCACGTATTTGCGAGTGATGATTTCTACGTTTTTAAACCAGATATTTGGGTTGTAACCTTTCTGCTTGGCAATGCGCCTCATCTTTCTGATCTTAGCAGGACCAGCGTTGTAAGAAGCCAAGGTAAAGTAGATTTGATTGTCGGGTGATATTGCCGGGTCGTCAAAATATCGGTCTTTGATAAAACGCATGTATTTCACACCCGCATGGATATTGTTATCCACCTTATGGATGTTCTTTATGTTGACGTTTTTATCTTTGGCGGTACTTGGTAATACCTGCATCACACCAACAGCCCCACGATGAGAAACTCTGCTTTGATCCAACCCAGACTCTTGGAATCCTTGTGCAGACATCATCAAAGGGTCGAATTCGTATTGGCTCGAATACTTTTCAAAAACATCTGACAGCTTAGCCACTCGGTCTATTTTATTTGGGTTGAGTGCTCTACCTAACCAGCGAGTGTTGTCGATGTATTTCTGATAGATAACATTTCCAAGTAGGGTACCTGTTCGTGCAGTCTTGACGTATTTGTTGATCTCTTTTTTTAACTGAGGGCTGTTTTTTCTCAATGCCCATGCTATTTGGCCATTTTCACGTAACGGTAAATCATGATGTACTTGTATGTTTTTCATTACGTCAGTCCACAGCTTTGCTTTATGGCTGTCCAGAATTGTGCCCTGTATATAACCTTGGTTAACCAGCTCGATCAGCTCGTAGTCTTGCAGTGATTCTTCAATGAAGTGGACATGCAGTGGGGGTAAACCCAGTTCGTTAAGCTCTTTATTGACTCTTTGTACACTCTCGAAGTAACTCGAGCTTGCTCGGATCCACACCTCTTTGCCGCTCAATTGCTTGATTTCGGTGATAGGTTCGGCCTTTTTCCCTGTGATAATGAGTTCTTTACCATCTTTAATCATCGGATCTGAAAAATCGATGGTTCGTAGTCGTTTGTCGGTGATCGTTAGGTTAGCGACAGCGACATCACCATAGCCAGATTCTAAAGACGGAAGTAGATCATCTCGTTGCACGGGGATGATTTGAACATTGAGATAGGGATGTTTTTTACGAAGGCTTTTCTCAAAGTGGTAGAGCATTTCTGCCACGATGCCTTTTGGCTTACCATCCTCGATGTAATAGAAACCAAGATCGGCAGAAACTAGAACTCTAACCGTTCCTTTGGTTTTGAGCACATCCAAGTCACCCATGTAAGGCTTATTGCTTAATGGGGACAGTTCTAATGCGTAGGATAATTGGCTAAATAGCGATATCCAGATAAATAATAACAACCTACTCACATCCACACTCCATGTTGATGTTTTGTTAAAAGTTATCTTCTGAAGATACCGTGTAATATGCGATTCATCAAGTTTGCGATATGCGGATAAAAAAAGCGCGCTAGTAAATTAGCGCGCTTTTTAGGTTGAGATGTCGGAAGTTGATTAAGGTAGTGGGTTTAATTCAATCAACTTTTCTGTTCTTAAAACAGCGTCATCTAGGCCGAGTTGTTGATAAGCTTTTAGCTGGATATCTAAAGACTTACGCGCAGCAATGGTGTCTGGGTAAGTTTTTTGCAGCTCTTGCGTTCTGTTAATAGCAGCAATCCACGCTTCGCGACGTAGGTAGAAGTCCGCAGTTGCTAAGTCATATTCTGCTAGGCGGTTCTTAAGTGCGAACATGCGTTTTTGTGCATCTTCAGCATAAGGGCTGCTAGGGAAACGTTCGAGTAGTCGCTTGAAATCTGCAAAAGCGAGTTTCACTGGCTCAGGGTCTCGGTCACTACGGTCGATATTGAAAATATCGTGCATGAAGTTTCGGTCTTGCGCCATGTGCGTTAAGCCACGCATGTAAAGAACCCAGTCTTGTTTCTCATGAGTTGGGTTCAAACGTAGGAATCGTGAAATGGTAGCGAGGCCAAGTGCCAAGTCATCATTTTTGTAGTAAGCGTAAATCAGATCGAGCTGTACTTGCTCAGAATAGGCGCCGAATGGGTAACGTGAGTCTAGGGCTTCTAGCTTTTCTATTGCTGAAAGCCAGCTACCGCTCTGCAGTGATTCTTGAGCGTCAGAGTAGAGAACCGATGGTGGTACATCTGGCACTATCTCTTCACTACTTGAACAACCAACCAAGAGTGATACGGCTAATAGACCCGATAAAGTAAGGTGTTTCATGTCAGGCGTCGATTCCTTGAATTAAATATTTCGTAAGCTTCCGTTACTTTCTAACCAGTAACAGATACAATGATGCAATTATTCTATTTTATCCATACTAATGGGTATTAGTCTCACGGTTTTTAAAAAAGTTCGATATGGCTCAGCAGATCACATTAACAGACACAGTAAAAAGCAGCCAGTTAGGTCAACGTTTAGACCAAGCTGTCGCTGAACTATTTACCGATTTTTCTCGCTCTCGCATTAAAGAGTGGCTTCTTGACGGCAAAATCCAAGTGGATGGCGAAGTTATTACTAAGCCGCGCGTTAAGGTTTTGGGCGGTGAAGAGATCATCTTGCAAGCTGAACTTGCAGATGAAGAACGCTGGGAAGCACAAGATATTCCTCTAGACATTGTCTACGAAGATGATGACTTATTGGTTATCAATAAGCCTCGCGATCTGGTTGTACACCCAGGCGCAGGCACACCGGATGGAACCATACTAAACGCATTGCTTTTCCATTACCCACAGATTGCAGAAGTGCCTCGTGCAGGTATTGTGCACCGTCTTGATAAAGACACAACAGGCCTTATGGTTGTGGCTAAAACGGTTCCAGCTCAAACTCGTCTTGTGCGTGCTCTTGCTAAGCGTCGTATTACTCGTGAATATGAAGCAATTGCAATTGGTAAAATGACCGCTGGTGGTGTTGTAGAGAAAGGCATTAGCCGTCATGCAACTAAGCGTACCTTAATGGACGTAAATGAATTAGGAAAGCCAGCGGTAACTCACTACCGTGTTGCTGAGCACTTCCGCGAGCATACTCGTATTCGTCTACGCCTAGAAACGGGTCGTACTCACCAAATCCGTGTTCACATGTCATACCTTCAGCACCCGCTGCTAGGTGATGTTGCATACGGTGGCCGTGCTCGTATTCCAAAAGGTGCATCTGAAGAACTAACAACAATGATTCGTTCTTTTGACCGCCAAGCACTGCACGCAGTCATGCTTAAATTTGTTCACCCAATTACAGGTGAAGAAGTTGAGTTCCACGCTCCTGTGCCAAATGACATGGTTGTGATGGCTGAAGCGTTACGTGTTGATGCTCGCGAAAATAAAGAAGAAGACATTTAATATGTCGTTGATCATCCCTAACTGGAATGCACCCAATAACGTGAAGGCATTTGCGTCGACACGTGTAGGTGGCTTTTCTACTGGTGCGTATCAAGGATTAAACCTAGGTACGCATGTTGGGGATGATGCTTCGCTTGTTGAAAACAATAGAACTTGGCTTAAGCAGCAAGCGAACATGCCGGCAACTCCGGTATGGCTAAATCAAACCCATTCAACAGATGTTGTTACGGTTTTACAACCTACGGCGGATATTCTTGATGCTGACGGTGCATTTACCACTGCTAAAGGTGTTGTTTGTTCTGCGATGACAGCTGATTGTTTACCTGTAATCCTTACTGATACGAAAGGCACTCAAGTTGCTGCCGTTCATGCTGGTTGGCGTGGTCTTGCTGGTGGAATTCTTGAAAATGCCGTCGCAAAGTTTTCGAAACTAGATTCAGAGAATAAGATCATTGCTTGGCTTGGGCCTGCAATAGGCAAACAAGCCTTTGAAGTCGGCGATGATCTGTTGGAAGCGTTTGTTAGCTTTGACCCTCAAGCTAAGCTTGCATTTAAAGCCAAGCCTGAACAGGGTAAATGGCTAGCGAATATGTCTCAGCTTGCAACGCAACGACTGAACAAAGTTGATGTAACTTCTGTGATAGACTCCAATCTATGCACCTTCGCTGATGCGGATGCGTTCTATTCTTATCGTCGTGATGGCATTACGGGACGCCAAGCTACTTTTATTTGGTTAGAGTAATCTTTAGCTAGTGCAACTAGTCATCCAGCCCATTTATATTTTCATATAAACCCTATTCTTCATTCTTATCCCTTGAAAATCCGCGTTACCGTATCCATCTTCTAAGCATAAGATAAACATATCTAAGAGTAGGAAGGTTGGCATGCGTCTCGATCGATTCACTAGTAAATTCCAAATTGCGATATCTGATGCTCAGTCACTCGCATTAGGTCGTGATCACCAATATATAGAACCTGTACACCTAATGGTGTCTTTGCTGAATCAAGATGGTAGTGCAATTCGTCCATTGCTCACCATGCTGAATATTGATGTGGTTCAATTACGTTCTAAATTGAGCGAAATATTAGACCGAGTGCCTAAAGTCAGTGGCATTGGTGGTGACGTTCAGCTATCGAATGCGATGGGAACGCTGTTTAATCTATGTGATAAGGTCGCGCAAAAGCGTCAAGACAGTTACATATCTTCAGAAGTATTCCTACTTGCTGCCATTGAAGACAAAGGCCCTTTAGGAAACCTACTTAAAGAGCTAGGTCTTACCGAGCAAAAATTATCTCAAGCAATTGAACAAGTTCGTGGCGGCCAAAAGGTCGATGATCCGAATGCGGAAGACAGACGTCAAGCGCTAGAGAAGTTCACCATTGATCTGACGGAAAGAGCAGAGCAAGGCAAGCTTGATCCGGTAATTGGCCGAGATGACGAAATTCGTCGCACTATCCAAGTACTTCAACGCCGTACTAAGAATAACCCTGTCATTATCGGTGAACCTGGTGTCGGTAAAACAGCGATAGTCGAAGGTTTAGCGCAGCGTATTATCAACAATGAAGTGCCGGAAGGTTTGAGAGGCCGACGTGTACTTTCGTTAGATATGGGCTCTTTGATTGCCGGTGCTAAATATCGTGGTGAATTTGAAGAACGTTTGAAATCAGTTCTTAACGAATTATCAAAAGAAGAGGGCAACATCATTCTCTTCATCGATGAAATTCACACCATGGTAGGTGCGGGCAAGGGTGAAGGCTCTATGGATGCGGGTAATATGCTGAAACCAGCATTGGCTCGTGGTGAACTTCACTGTGTAGGTGCAACGACACTCGATGAATATCGCCAGTATATAGAGAAAGATCCCGCGTTAGAGCGTCGATTCCAAAAAGTGATAGTCGATGAGCCAACCGTGGAAGACACAGTCGCAATTCTCCGCGGTTTGAAAGAGCGCTATGAACTTCACCATCATGTAGAAATTACCGACCCAGCGATTGTCGCAGCGGCAACCTTATCTCATCGATACGTTTCTGACCGTCAGTTGCCAGATAAGGCGATTGATCTGATTGATGAAGCGGCTTCGAGTATTCGTATGCAGATCGACTCAAAACCTGAGTCACTAGATAAGCTCGAGCGTAAGATCATTCAGTTAAAGATCGAGCAGCAAGCTCTTACTAATGAGAATGACGAAGCCAGTGAAAAACGCCTCCGAACACTACAAGAAGAGCTTTCTGATAAAGAACGAGATTTCGCAGAGCTCGAAGAAGTGTGGAATGCAGAGAAAGCCGCACTTTCTGGCACACAACACATCAAGTCCGAGTTAGAACAAGCTCGCATGGATATGGATTTTGCAAGACGTGCTGGTGATCTTAACCGAATGTCTGAATTGCAATATGGTCGAATCCCAGAATTAGAGAAGCAGTTAGATCTTGCGACTCAAGCTGAGATGCAAGAGATGACCTTACTACGTAATAAGGTCACGGATGCAGAAATTGCAGACGTACTATCGAAGCAAACAGGTATCCCTGTTTCTAAAATGCTAGAGGCTGAGAAAGAGAAGCTTCTTAAAATGGAAGGTGTTCTGCACAAGCGTGTTATTGGTCAAGCGGAAGCAGTAGAAGTGGTATCGAACGCGATTCGTCGTAGCCGTGCTGGTTTATCTGATCCGAACAAGCCGATTGGCTCCTTCTTATTCCTTGGCCCAACTGGTGTTGGTAAAACCGAGTTATGTAAAACACTCGCAAACTTCATGTTTGATAGTGAGGATGCAATGGTGCGCATCGATATGTCTGAGTTTATGGAGAAACACTCTGTTGCTCGTTTGGTTGGTGCTCCTCCGGGTTACGTTGGATATGAAGAAGGTGGCTACTTAACAGAAGCCGTGCGTCGCAAGCCTTACTCAGTGATTTTGCTAGATGAAGTAGAGAAAGCGCATCCTGATGTTTTCAATATCTTATTACAGGTTCTTGATGATGGACGCTTAACTGATGGACAAGGTCGGACTGTCGACTTTAGAAACACGGTAGTGATCATGACTTCGAACCTTGGCTCTTCGAGAATTCAAGAGAATTTCAATACGCTCGATTACCAAGGAATAAAGAATGAGGTGATGGAAGTGGTAGGTAAACATTTCCGTCCTGAGTTTTTGAATCGAGTTGATGAAAGCGTTGTGTTCCACCCATTAGGCCAAGAGCACATCCAATCGATAGCCGCTATTCAGCTTGAGCACCTCAAGAAGCGAATGGAAGACAATGGTTATGAGCTTGAAGTCTCGGATAAAGCACTCAAGTTAATTTCTCAAGTCGGTTTTGACCCAGTATATGGTGCACGACCTTTGAAAAGAGCGATTCAACAAAGTGTCGAGAACCCTTTAGCGAAAGCAATATTGGCAGGAAAAATTAATCCAGATAAAAAAGTACAACTATTAGTAAACAACGACCGCATTATTGCTCACCAGTAGTTGAAGTAAGAATTGTAGGTACGATTGGCCAAAATCAAGGTGTAATCGTACCTATTTTGAACGCTTTGTGTGAATAGTGTTCGAACGGTCGCCGGTGGCGGCTTTTTTTCGTTTTTGGCCTTGTGCAAAGGATTATTCTCTCTATAATGCGCCTCTGTTGCCAAGGATAACCAAGCGGTTTGAACTGAATAACGAGGCGGTGATAAGCATTTAAGATGCTTTGAAAAATTAGCTGGAAAAAGTGTTTGACACTGGAACCCAATTCGCTAGAATGACCGTCCACTTCGAGAGGCTCCTTACTAAAAGGAACGCTCAAAAAGGAAAAGCTCTTTAACAATTTAAACCTATCAATCTGTGTGGGCACTCGTTGATGAATATCAAGCGTTTTATCGTTAGATAAAACAGATTCTTCGGAATCAAAATTGATTTCAATGAACTGAGTGACCAATACGTTTAACTACTTGTAGTTATTCGGCACAGTCAATTCATTACCATTCTGTTCCTATTTATTTAAGAAGAGAGGGGTAATAGCTTTAGAATTACATGTTTCTGTTCTTTTTCGAAAGAGCGGTAAATATTAGTTTTGAAGTCAGTATTCGTTGAGTCACAAAATCTTAAATTGAAGAGTTTGATCATGGCTCAGATTGAACGCTGGCGGCAGGCCTAACACATGCAAGTCGAGCGGAAACGACACTAACAATCCTTCGGGTGCGTTAATGGGCGTCGAGCGGCGGACGGGTGAGTAATGCCTAGGAAATTGCCTTGATGTGGGGGATAACCATTGGAAACGATGGCTAATACCGCATAATGCCTACGGGCCAAAGAGGGGGACCTTCGGGCCTCTCGCGTCAAGATATGCCTAGGTGGGATTAGCTAGTTGGTGAGGTAATGGCTCACCAAGGCAACGATCCCTAGCTGGTCTGAGAGGATGATCAGCCACACTGGAACTGAGACACGGTCCAGACTCCTACGGGAGGCAGCAGTGGGGAATATTGCACAATGGGCGAAAGCCTGATGCAGCCATGCCGCGTGTATGAAGAAGGCCTTCGGGTTGTAAAGTACTTTCAGTTGTGAGGAAGGGGATAGCGTTAATAGCGCTATCTCTTGACGTTAGCAACAGAAGAAGCACCGGCTAACTCCGTGCCAGCAGCCGCGGTAATACGGAGGGTGCGAGCGTTAATCGGAATTACTGGGCGTAAAGCGCATGCAGGTGGTTCATTAAGTCAGATGTGAAAGCCCGGGGCTCAACCTCGGAACTGCATTTGAAACTGGTGAACTAGAGTACTGTAGAGGGGGGTAGAATTTCAGGTGTAGCGGTGAAATGCGTAGAGATCTGAAGGAATACCAGTGGCGAAGGCGGCCCCCTGGACAGATACTGACACTCAGATGCGAAAGCGTGGGGAGCAAACAGGATTAGATACCCTGGTAGTCCACGCCGTAAACGATGTCTACTTGGAGGTTGTGGCCTTGAGCCGTGGCTTTCGGAGCTAACGCGTTAAGTAGACCGCCTGGGGAGTACGGTCGCAAGATTAAAACTCAAATGAATTGACGGGGGCCCGCACAAGCGGTGGAGCATGTGGTTTAATTCGATGCAACGCGAAGAACCTTACCTACTCTTGACATCCAGAGAAGCCAGCGGAGACGCAGGTGTGCCTTCGGGAGCTCTGAGACAGGTGCTGCATGGCTGTCGTCAGCTCGTGTTGTGAAATGTTGGGTTAAGTCCCGCAACGAGCGCAACCCTTATCCTTGTTTGCCAGCGAGTAATGTCGGGAACTCCAGGGAGACTGCCGGTGATAAACCGGAGGAAGGTGGGGACGACGTCAAGTCATCATGGCCCTTACGAGTAGGGCTACACACGTGCTACAATGGCGCATACAGAGGGCAGCAAGCTAGCGATAGTGAGCGAATCCCAAAAAGTGCGTCGTAGTCCGGATTGGAGTCTGCAACTCGACTCCATGAAGTCGGAATCGCTAGTAATCGTGAATCAGAATGTCACGGTGAATACGTTCCCGGGCCTTGTACACACCGCCCGTCACACCATGGGAGTGGGCTGCAAAAGAAGTGGGTAGTTTAACCTTTCGGGGAGGACGCTCACCACTTTGTGGTTCATGACTGGGGTGAAGTCGTAACAAGGTAGCCCTAGGGGAACCTGGGGCTGGATCACCTCCTTATACGAAGATAGTCACGATGAGTACCCACACAGATTGATGGTTTAATAAGTTAAGAGTAGGAAATACTTTTCCAGATGGGGCTATAGCTCAGCTGGGAGAGCGCCTCGCTGGCAGCGAGGAGGTCTGCGGTTCGATCCCGCATAGCTCCACCATCTTTAAGTGTTCTTCCTTAAGAATCTTTAAAAATGGTTATTTCTTTTGAGATATCTAGCTCTTTAACAATTTGGAAAGCTGACTGATTGATTACTTACGAGTAATTCAATCAAATTTAAAAGTTCTCAATGTTTATCTGCTCTTAGTTAATAAGAACGGTATAAACACAACAAACACATTCAAGTGTCTTGTATTCGATTCAAATTCGTTTGAATCACAATTGAGTCCGGCAAACAGTTATCAAGAATTAACCCTTCTTGATGACAACCAAAAACCTTGGTTAGTTGCCATACGCTAAGACCCTTTCGGGTTGTATGGTTAAGTGACTAAGCGTACACGGTGGATGCCTTGGCAGTCAGAGGCGATGAAAGGCGTAATAACTTGCGATAAGCCCAGATTAGGTAGTAATAACCTTTAAGTCTGGGATTCCTGAATGGGGAAACCCACTTACATAAGTAAGTATCCTGTTGTGAATACATAGCAACAGGAGGCAAACCGGGGGAACTGAAACATCTAAGTACCCCGAGGAAGAGAAATCAACCGAGATTCCGAAAGTAGCGGCGAGCGAAATTGGATTAGCCCTTAAGCTTTTAATGAGACAGATGAAGGCTCTGGAAAGTGCCGCAATAAAGGGTGATAGCCCCGTAATCGACATCTCATAATCAGTGAAAACGAGTAGGGCGGGACACGTGATATCCTGTCTGAATATGGGGGGACCATCCTCCAAGGCTAAATACTACTGACTGACCGATAGTGAACCAGTACCGTGAGGGAAAGGCGAAAAGAACCCCTGTGAGGGGAGTGAAATAGAACCTGAAACCGTGTACGTACAAGCAGTAGGAGCACCTTCGTGGTGTGACTGCGTACCTTTTGTATAATGGGTCAGCGACTTAATTTTAGTAGCAAGGTTAACCGTTTAGGGGAGCCGTAGGGAAACCGAGTCTTAACTGGGCGTACAGTTGCTAGGATTAGACCCGAAACCAGGTGATCTAGCCATGGGCAGGTTGAAGGTTGAGTAACATCAACTGGAGGACCGAACCGACTAATGTTGAAAAATTAGCGGATGACTTGTGGCTAGGGGTGAAAGGCCAATCAAACCTGGAGATAGCTGGTTCTCCCCGAAAGCTATTTAGGTAGCGCCTCGGACGAATACTACTGGGGGTAGAGCACTGTTAAGGCTAGGGGGTCATCCCGACTTACCAACCCTTTGCAAACTCCGAATACCAGTAAGTACTATCCGGGAGACACACGGCGGGTGCTAACGTCCGTCGTGGAGAGGGAAACAACCCAGACCGCCAGCTAAGGTCCCAAAGTATAGCTAAGTGGGAAACGATGTGGGAAGGCTCAGACAGCCAGGATGTTGGCTTAGAAGCAGCCATCATTTAAAGAAAGCGTAATAGCTCACTGGTCGAGTCGGCCTGCGCGGAAGATGTAACGGGGCTAAGCTATACACCGAAGCTGCGGCTACGTACCTTAGGGTATGTGGGGTAGGGGAGCGTTCTGTAAGCCGTTGAAGGTGGTCTGTAAGGGCTGCTGGAGGTATCAGAAGTGCGAATGCTGACATGAGTAACGATAAAGGGAGTGAAAAACTCCCTCGCCGGAAGACCAAGGGTTCCTGTCCAACGTTAATCGGGGCAGGGTAAGTCGACTCCTAAGGCGAGGCCGAAAGGCGTAGTCGATGGGAAACGGGTTAATATTCCCGTACTTCTTACAATTGCGATGGGGGGACGGAGAAGGCTAGGTGGGCCTGGCGACGGTTGTCCAGGTTCAAGTACGTAGGCGGGTGGTTTAGGTAAATCCGGACCGCTACTAACGCTGAGATACGATGTCGAGCTACTACGGTAGTGAAGTCATTGATGCCATGCTTCCAGGAAAAGCCTCTAAGCTTCAGATTGTAAGGAATCGTACCCCAAACCGACACAGGTGGTCGGGTAGAGAATACCAAGGCGCTTGAGAGAACTCGGGTGAAGGAACTAGGCAAAATGGTACCGTAACTTCGGGAGAAGGTACGCTCTTATCAGTGAAGTCCCTTGCGGATGGAGCAGACGAGAGTCGCAGATACCAGGTGGCTGCAACTGTTTATTAAAAACACAGCACTGTGCAAAATCGTAAGATGACGTATACGGTGTGACGCCTGCCCGGTGCCGGAAGGTTAATTGATGGGGTTAGACTTCGGTCGAAGCTCTTGATCGAAGCCCCGGTAAACGGCGGCCGTAACTATAACGGTCCTAAGGTAGCGAAATTCCTTGTCGGGTAAGTTCCGACCTGCACGAATGGCGTAATGATGGCCACGCTGTCTCCACCCGAGACTCAGTGAAATTGAAATCGCTGTGAAGATGCAGTGTACCCGCGGCTAGACGGAAAGACCCCGTGAACCTTTACTACAGCTTGGCACTGAACATTGAACCTACATGTGTAGGATAGGTGGGAGACTTTGAAACCGCGTCGCTAGATGTGGTGGAGTCGTCCTTGAAATACCACCCTTGTAGTTTTGATGTTCTAACGTTGGTCCCTGAATCGGGATTACGGACAGTGCCTGGTGGGTAGTTTGACTGGGGCGGTCTCCTCCCAAAGAGTAACGGAGGAGCACGAAGGTGGGCTAAACACGGTTGGACATCGTGTGGTTAGTGCAATGGCATAAGCCCGCTTGACTGCGAGAATGACAATTCGAGCAGGTGCGAAAGCAGGTCATAGTGATCCGGTGGTTCTGAATGGAAGGGCCATCGCTCAACGGATAAAAGGTACTCCGGGGATAACAGGCTGATACCGCCCAAGAGTTCATATCGACGGCGGTGTTTGGCACCTCGATGTCGGCTCATCACATCCTGGGGCTGAAGTCGGTCCCAAGGGTATGGCTGTTCGCCATTTAAAGTGGTACGCGAGCTGGGTTTAGAACGTCGTGAGACAGTTCGGTCCCTATCTGCCGTGGGCGTTGGAAAATTGAAAGGGGCTGCTCCTAGTACGAGAGGACCGGAGTGGACGAACCTCTGGTGTTCGGGTTGTCATGCCAATGGCATTGCCCGGTAGCTAAGTTCGGAATCGATAACCGCTGAAAGCATCTAAGCGGGAAGCGAGCCTTGAGATGAGTTTTCCCTGGCACTATAAGTGTCCTAAAGGGTTGTCGTAGACTACGACGTTGATAGGCAGGGTGTGTAAGTGCTGCGAGGCATTGAGCTAACCTGTACTAATTGCCCGTGAGGCTTAACCATACAACACCCAAGGGGTTTTGTGGACTCAAAGACAGACCTTGAATGAGTTTGAAGAGATAGACTTTTAAATCAGTTTTCCAGATTATTTTGCCTTCAGTTTTTAAAAAACTGAAAGTAAAAGCAAAATTTGCTTGGCGACCATAGCATTGTGGACCCACCTGATTCCATGCCGAACTCAGAAGTGAAACACAATAGCGCCGATGGTAGTGTGGGGTTTCCCCATGTGAGAGTAGGACATCGCCAGGCTTTAAATTAAATCTTTAGGTTGACCGACCTGGAGATATGGACGCTCACTTAGTGAGTTGACCACTGCGGAGTGGTAGTTCAGTTGGTTAGAATACCGGCCTGTCACGCCGGGGGTCGCGGGTTCGAGTCCCGTCCACTCCGCCATTTATTCAGAGTTTCAGCTCTTTAAAACTGAAATAGGGGTGTAGCTCCAATTGGCAGAGCAGCGGATTCCAAATCCGCGTGTTGGGAGTTCGAATCTCTCCACCCCTGCCATATCTAAGGCTCTAGCAGAAATGCTAGAGCCTTTTTGCTTTCTGGAGTTTAATAAATTACAGAAAGTAGCCTGATATAAACAGCCCATTACGCTTCATTATTCATCAAGAGCGAAATTCCTCTGTTTTCCCGTTTCCTGTTTTCTTGCTTTAACCCGTCTAATTCACGAGCTACCACCAAAAACTTAAGTACGATATGCACCTAATCCTAAATGGCGACTAATATAATGAGTAAGCGTCAGTAATTTGGGATTATTATGAGGTTCTTTTTTGCACTGGTTGTATTCTTTTGTTCATTTTCTCTATCAGCAACTTCGTGGGAAAAAGAGAGTCACCCTACTAAAAATTCACCCTCATCAATTGGAAGCTATGCCAATGGCTGTCTAGACGGCGCGCAGGCTTTGCCTATTAATGGTTTGGGGTATCAGATCATTCGCCCTCAAAGAGAGCGCTACTATGGCCATACAGAAGCTATAAAGTTTATTGAGAGGTTAGGAGTCACGACCAGCGAGAAACTCAATACTAATTTATTGGTCGGTGATATTTCTCTTCCCAGAGGAGGGCGCTTTTCTTCCGGTCATTCAAGTCATCAAACAGGGTTAGATATTGATATATGGCTCAGGTTAACCAGTAAGAGGCTGTCAGAGAACGAGTTAGCTGTGCCTAAACCTGTGAGCGTAGTGGATCTTACCAACTACAAATTGCGTGAATCGAATTGGACCGATGATCATTTTCAAGTTATTCGTTATGCAGCGAAAGATGAAAAAGTAGTGCGTATTTTTGTTCATCCAGTGATCAAGCAAACCCTTTGTGAACAAGAAAACTCTGACGCTAATGATAGAGCTTGGTTAGGCAAAATAAGACCTTGGTGGGGACACCACTCCCACTTCCACGTTCGCTTAAAGTGTCCTGAAGGCAGTTCAAACTGCATAGCTCAAGCGAACCCTCCTAAAGGTGACGGTTGTGGAGATGAACTTGCAAGTTGGGCTCCAAAGACTGTTCCAGTTCCACCTCCTAAAAAAGTAGCGAAAACTAAGAAAAAGAAAAAAGTTAAAGTGATGCCAAGTCAGTGTTTAGCCTTGATATCGAATAAGTAATCCTGTTAATCGAGGCTTTTTACAGTGGTACTGCCACTGGTTTTTTCGACTCTAAAACTGGAGAAAGATCACACTTTTATCTAGAGTTTATAAACACGAGATTAAGAACATCGTTTGATATCAATAAAAGCAATAACGGTATCAGCAAAGGCGATGGCGAATTTGACAAGGTTTGGTCAGGGATTGAGTGTTTTGGGGGGAAAGATGCGGCTTATGTGCAGTATGCGAAATCAGAGTCTGATACCCGTCGATAGATAATTCAAGGATAAGACTACGACTATGATTTGTGCGAAGGAATTTTCAGAATGGTTAAGACACAGGTTCAACGCTGAAAGCTCGGGTATTTCAATTTCAAGAGATGACATCAATCAGCTAACAGGCAGACAACGTTTAGACCCTAGTTTCGTAAATGATGTTCACTATGAATTGATGCAGTATGGAATGGCATTTGTGACCGATACCAGCAGGGAAAACTTTTATCTTGTTCCGATAGCTCAATCAATAAACTGGCGAGAACGACTCGAATATCAATTTGAAAAAGAGCTCTTCTGCAATGTTTATCCAATCGGAAAATCAGGATGAAAAAAAGGTTCAACTTATGGTTAAGTTGAACCTTTCTTCTTTTAGGTCAAGCCTTGAATGATAACAAACTTCTCGAGTAGCTCGTCATCAGTTTCAATATGGTTTGGGTCAGTGATTATGCATTTTGTAATCGGGCACACTGACTGACATGTCGGCTTTTCATAGTGACCTTTACACTCTGTACATAAATCTGGATCGATCTCGAAGATACTGTCACCCATAGTGATTGCACCATTTGGGCATTCAGGATCACACATATCGCAGTTTATGCACTTGTCAGTAATTAACAGAGCCATTATTTTCTTCTCAAGTAAGTCGCTTAAGTAAAAATTATTTGCCTGATGCGTTACGTGTATCTTGGCCTTCGCTCAAGTTACGCATCAGCAAGCCGTACTCTAGATCTAGATCTGCTGGTACAGGAATAAATACAAAGTGACCGTTACCTTTCGCATCGTCTACTGCTTCAGATTTACGGTTTTCCATAACTTCCAGTTTGAAAACAACGTTACCTTTTGGTGTCATCATTTCTAAGCTATCGCCAACTAGGAACTTGTTCTTCACTTCTACTTCCGCTAGGTCGCCACGGCGCTTACCGGTGAACTCACCAACAAACTGTTGAGTATCAGAGATAGAGTAACCGTACTCGTAGTTTTGGTATGTATCGTGTGTATGGCGACGTAAGAAGCCTTCAGTGTAACCACGGTGAGCTAGGCTCTCTAGTGTACCCATTAGGCTTTCATCGAATGGTTTGCCTGCCACTGCATCGTCAATAGCTTTACGGTAAACCTGAGCAGTACGTGCACAGTAGTAGAAAGACTTAGTACGACCTTCAATCTTCAGAGAGTGAACACCAATCTTCGTTAGGCGCTCAACGTGTTGGATTGCGCGAAGGTCTTTTGAGTTCATGATGTAAGTACCATGCTCATCTTCAAACGCTGCCATTTTCTCTTCTGGCTTGTGTGATTCAGAAAGCAGAACCACTTCGTCTGTTGGTTTACCAAGACCTAGTGTGTTGTCTGGACGTTCATCTTGAACTTCAACTTCTTGAATAGCGACACCAGTTGGATTAGCTTCAACGATCTGACCGTTTTCGTCTTCTTTCGCCGCTTCAGTTTTGTATTCCCAGCGGCAAGCGTTGGTGCAAGTACCTTGGTTTGGATCGCGCTTGTTCATGTAACCAGAAAGCAGACAACGGCCTGAGTAAGCCATGCAAAGTGCACCGTGAACAAAGATCTCTAGCTCTGTTTCTGGGCAGTGTTCGCGAATCTCTTCGATCTCTTCAAGCGATAGCTCACGAGATAGGATTACACGCTCAACGCCTTGGGTTGACCAGAACTTAACTGTCGCCCAGTTTACTGCGTTTGCTTGAACCGAAAGGTGGATTGGCATTTCAGGGAAGGCTTCACGAACCATCATGATAAGACCAGGATCTGACATGATAAGCGCGTCAGGGCCCATATCTACAACTGGTTTAAGGTCGCGAATGAATGTTTTTAATTTAGAGTTGTGCGGCTGAATGTTACATACAACATATAACTTTTTGCCTTGAGCATGAGCTTCATCGATACCAATTTGTAGGTTTTCGTGATTGAACTCGTTGTTACGAACGCGAAGGCTGTAACGTGGCTGGCCTGCGTATACTGCATCTGCGCCGTAGGCGAATGCGTAACGCATGTTTTTGAGGCTTCCTGCCGGTGATAATAGTTCAGGTACAAATGGTTTTTGTGTAGTCATTGCTTCGTTCTCTAATCTGATCTCAAGTCAGGTTGATACCACCAAGTGATATCAAAGGGGCGCAAATTTTACGCTAAAATGAGTTTGGTTGATAGCCCTAAAGATAGCAATGACATTAAGAAGAGGGTAGAGAGGCCGATATAAGTGAGAACTTAGTGAGAAATAAGCCCAGATACCGTTAGCACCTGAGCTTATAGTTTGACTGATTAAGCGTTAGGTTGAGTTAACCCGCCTAATGATTCAAATAGGTTTGGAAGGAAAACACTGAACTCACCACAAAGTAGAGAGAAGTCTGCATCAAAACGCGCAGCTTGATCTTCACGAGGAATATCGTCGTTTTCGTCTTTGAGCTCATCACTGAATTTTAGGCGCTTGATGCTGCCATCTTCTGCAAGAATGAATTCAATACGGTCTTGCCAGTTGATAAGAAGTTTCGTCACCATCTTATTGGCTTCGATGTGGTTTTTAATCTCATCAGCTTCTAGTTCTTGTTTCTTAACTCGAACAATACCGCCGTCTTCTTGAATAGATTTTAGTTCTGCTTCATCAAGCATAGTGATGCCTTGAGGCGTATCACCTGATTTCACCCATTCTGTAAGAGTCGTTTCGATCGCTTGCTCTGGAATAGCTGGCACTACGGGCAGGCTACCCATTGTCTTACGTAGCAATGCTAATACATCTTCTGCTTTTTTGTAGCTACTCGCATCAACCACAATGAAACCTTCTTTTGGCATGATCAGCGCGTAAGTGAAGTTGCTGCGGCTAAATGCACGAGGAAGTAGGTCAATGATGATGTCTTCTTTTAGGCTGTCTTTCTCTTTCTTTTTCAGAGGTGTACCAGACTCTGCCTCAAGCGTTTCTACTTTTGCGTTCAATGATTCTTTGATCACAGAAGCGGGTAGCATTTTCTCTTCTTTCTTTGCACAGATAAGAATGCGGTTTTCTGATACGTGCGTCATCATATCGCCATGTCTACCCATTGCGTGTACCCAACCAAACTTCTGTTTGTCTTGGCTACCACAAGGAGTAAAACGGAATTCTTCAAGTTGTTTCTCTAGCTGATCTGCGTTGAAATCAATATCACGGTTGAAGCGATAGACTAGGCAATTTTTAAACCACATAAATTTTTCTCATACCTTTTTAGAAGTGCTTCATGATATGAGATCTAATTCGATTTGTCCCTAGCTCTGTATCAAAAGTTATAAAGTGAAATGTTTGAGACAGTTATATGAAAATTTGTTTTCAAAGGTCACAAAAGTGTCATAATTAACTCAGATAATGCAATGCGTTGATTAAATACAAAGGCTATTCAATTATGTCGAGAAGGATTCTGGTCGTTGAAGATGAAGCACCTATTCGTGAGATGTTGTGTTTCGTGCTTGAACAAAAAGGCTACCAAGCAGTAGAGGCTGAAGATTACGATACAGCGGTAAACAAGCTATGTGAACCTTTCCCAGATCTAGTATTACTAGATTGGATGCTACCTGGTGGTAGCGGGATAAACTTTATCAAGCACATGAAGCGTGAAGAGTTAACTCGCAACATCCCAGTGGTGATGCTAACGGCTCGTGGAGAAGAAGAAGATAAGGTTCGTGGTTTAGAAGTAGGCGCTGATGACTACATCACCAAGCCATTTTCTCCAAAAGAGCTTGTCGCTCGCCTGAAAGCGGTTATTCGCCGTGTAACGCCTACCGCACTGGAAGACGTGATTGATGTGCAAGGCCTTAAGTTAGACCCTGTTTCTCACCGCGTTACTGCAAGCGAAGGTCCGGTTGATATGGGACCAACAGAGTTCAAAATGTTGCACTTCTTTATGACACACCAAGAGCGTGTGTACAGCCGAGAGCAACTGTTGAATAACGTTTGGGGTACCAACGTTTACGTTGAAGACCGTACCGTTGACGTACATATTCGACGCCTGCGTAAAGCACTTGAATCTGCAGGTCACGACAAGCTAATCCAAACGGTTCGCGGCGCAGGCTACCGTTTTTCTACAAAGGCTTAGTGTGGCTTCGCTACCCAGTTTACGGAGTCCTGAATGGTTGAAAAGTTAACCTGGAAAAAGCTGGCTTGGGAGCTGGCTTTTTTTTACGCACCTTGGGTTTTAGTCGGTTGGATATTCGGCTACCTACCTTGGTTACTGCTGGCTGCCACGGTATTGCAGCTCGGCTGGCATCTACATAATCAAATGCGTTTGTCCGCATGGTTGTGGGATGAAAAGCGGTTAACACCCCCTTCAGGCTCAGGAAACTGGGAGTCTCTGTTCAATGGTATTTATCGTATGCAGCAGAGACAGCGTCGCAAACGTAAAGAGCTGACCAACCTGATCCGCCGTTTCAGAAACGGTGCAGAGTCCCTTCCCGATGCCGTTGTGGTATTTCGCGGTGAAGGTAATATCGTTTGGTGTAACAAGCTTGCTCAGTATTTACTTGGGTTTCGCTGGCCAGACGATTCAGGGCAACCGATTTCTAACTTGATCCGTACGCCGGACTTCATCAAGTATCTTAATAAACAAGATTTTTCAGAACCGTTAGAGATGCCTTCGCCACTTAACGTGGAGCGCATGCTTGAGCTGCGTATCGTGCCGTATACCGAGGGTGAACACCTAATGGTGGTACGTGATGTTACTCAGTTAAAACAGCTAGAAGGCATGCGTCGTAACTTCTTTGCTAACGTTTCTCACGAGCTACGTACTCCTATGACCGTACTTCAGGGCTACCTTGAAATGACGGAAGATCCAGACATGGTCGTTGGCCCTATGTGGCCTAAGGCTCATGGTGTGATGACCGAGCAATTGAATCGCATGAACAGTCTGGTCAATCAGCTATTAACACTTTCAAAAATCGAAGCGGCGCCGATGCATGAGCTCGATGAAGTGGTCAACGTTCCGGCTATGCTTGAAGTTCTTGAAAAAGAAGCGGCAAGCCTAAGTGGTGATCGAGAGCATAAGCTTGAGTTTGATATCGATAAGAGCCTACGCGTTCTCGCTGATGAAGATCAGTTGAGAAGTGCGATATCGAACTTGGTTTACAACGCAGTGAAATACACACCACCGGGCGCGACGGTTAAAGTGCGTTGGTACCAGACCAGTCAAGGTGCATGTTTAGATGTGTCAGACACCGGAGACGGTATCGAACCACAACACTTACATCGACTCACAGAGCGTTTCTATCGTGTAGATAAAGCACGCTCACGTGATACAGGTGGTAGTGGTCTTGGATTGGCGATTGTGAAACATGCGCTTAGTCACCATGACTCACATTTAGAAATTCAAAGTGAGGTGGGTGTCGGTAGTCGATTCCATTTCACATTGCCAAATCGACTGACAGTGTCATGAGTTGTTTGACACGCAGGATGCGTTTGCCAGTCAGCTCATTATTAGCGTTTGCTTTGGTTAACCCTGCTCATGCAGAACAGAGTGTCGATTCTCTTCCTGATTATTCTAAGGTTCCGGGGATTTCTGGGAGCTTATTATCGGTAGGTTCGGATACCTTAGCGGGTATGACGACGTTATGGGTGGAAGAGTTCAAGTCCTACTACCCAAATGTTAACGCTCAAGTCCAAGCATCGGGTTCTTCTACTGCTCCTCCAGCCTTAACCGAAGGGACTGCACATCTAGGGCCAATGAGTCGTCCGATGCGCCTGCGAGAAATTGAAGCATTTGAAAGGGAGCATGGATATAAGCCAACAGCACTGCGAGTTGCTATCGATGCGATTGGGCTTTTTGTGCATCGTGATAACCCTATTGAGGGGCTCAACTTTCGTCAAATTGATGGCATCTTTTCCGAGACTCTACGCTGCGGAGCGACTAAGCCTCTCAATAGCTGGCAAGATCTCGGAATCGAACAACCATGGGCAAAACATCGATTCCAACTGTTCGGCCGCAATTCAGTATCGGGTACCTATGGTTACTTCAAACAGAATGCGCTGTGCGGTGGTGATTTTAAAAATCGCGTGAATGAGCAGCCTGGTTCCGCATCCGTTGTGCAATCGGTCGCTTCATCAATCAGTGGGATCGGTTACTCAGGTATTGGCTATCGTGTAGCAGGTGTAAAGCTTATTCCTATTTCAGAGCATGGTTCTGATTATGTAGAGCCGACTCGAGCGAATATCTTGAGCGGTGATTACCCTCTATCACGCTTTCTTTATGTGTACGTGAACAAACACCCAGATAAACCGCTTTCTCCTGTTGAGAGAGAGTTCCTCACTTTTGTATTCTCAAAGCAAGGGCAAGAACTGGTAGAGAAGGATGGCTACTTAGCGATACCGTCTGAGTTCGCAGAGCAAGAGTTGGCGAAAGTCGGGCTCTGATTGAGGTCACTGCGAACGTAGAAAAGAAACCTATGAACAGCTTGCGATCTCGCAGGCTGTTATTATTTTGATTGTTCGTTATTTTAGTTTCAACGACCATCCAGCGTTGTTCCAACGTTGTTGCTCTTCTCTGAGTTCATACTCAAGCAGTTGGTTTTGGGTCAACCAGTCGCTGTTAGATCCTTTTAATTCCCAGTTATTCTGTTGTTCAATCGTTAGAGTTACGTTTGGTTCAGGTGCTTGATTTCGCTGACGATTAAGTAAGATAGCGAGTCTCAATATACGAATCAGCAGTGTGATTTGTTGTGGAGTAAATAGAGAGAGCTCCGGTAAGTCTTGTAACTTGAGCGCTTTTCTTTGATAGCGAACTAATGTCGAGATCAGACGTTGCTGCTCCGTATTGAAGCCTGGCATTGTCGTGTGCTTAAGCAGATAAGCCGAATGGCGGTGATAGCCTTGAAATGCAATGCTTTGTCCAACCTCATGAAGCAATGCTGTCCAACCAACCAGATCATACAGCTCATTAGTGACTGTAGTAGTCACTTGAGGCTGCACTTGTTTCAATAATGCAAGTGCGAGTACTTTGACTTTCTGGCCATGAGCTACGTCAACATGGTATCGAGAGACCAGCGTTTCGGCAGTTCTTGTGCGAACATCAATATCTTTAAATCTATCCTCCATGTCATAAAGAACGCCTTCTCTTAGGGCACCATCAGAAAAATGTAACTCCTTGATGTCTAGCGTATCCATGGCTGCTGAAAGAATGGTGACACCAGCAGCAAACACTGGCTTTCTCTCATCACTTAAACCTGAAAGATTTAAGGTTTCGGAAGATGAATACTCACATAAGTGATTCTTTAAATAGGACAGGCGCTGGGGCGTAATGAGACCGTCGGTGAACCCTAAGCCAATGAGTACCTCTTTTATGGATTTAGCGCTCCCAGATGAGCCAAAGGCTATTTCCCAAGGGGGCTTTTTATATTCTTCAATCAATGGCATCAATAGACGAGTAGCCGCGGTATAAGCATCTGAAAAGTGTCGTGAGGTTAGCTCTCCTTCAGTAAAGAAACGTTGAGTAAAGCTGACGCATCCCATCGGTAAACTGCGCATAATTAGGGGAGTAAAGCCTTGTCCAGCGACGAGTTCGGTACTGCCACCACCGATATCAATAACCAACTTAGATTCAGAAGCGGTTTGAGTGTGTTCTACACCGTTATAGATTATTCGAGCTTCTTCTTGACCTGAGATGATCTCTATTGGAAAAGGGAACAGTGGCTTGGCTTGCTCTAAGAAGTCTATAGCATTTTTGGCTTTTCTTAGGGTATGAGTCGCAACAACTCTGACATCATCAAGTTCAAAATCCGCTAGTCGCTCTGCGAACACCTTGAGGCATTCTAGGCCTCGCTCGATAGCGCTTTCGGATAGGAAGTTACGTTCATCCAACCCATCGCCTAATCTCACTTTCTGTTTATGTCTGCTGACTAATTGCAGGTGTTGATCGAATACCCGGGCAACCACCATGTGGAAGCTGTTCGAACCCAAGTCGATAGCGGCAATACATCGAGAATGTTCGTTATCAATTAGCGGCATGATTTCTTCTCTTGTTTGTACTTCTTGCGAGCAAGTTTCTCCATACGTTTAATATAGTGGTAAGTGGAGAGTTGTGACGTCGGGTAATCGAGTTGGTTTGCTGGTGCTTCTATGTAAGGGTTGTTCATCGCTTGGTCTAGCACTCGAGCTTTGTTGCTGTCATCGAAATGAAATTCGGTGATATCGATAATGGTTTGCTTGATAGTTGGATCTAAAATTGGAGTGGCGACTTCGATCCGATGATCGAAGTTTCGCGTCATCCAGTCAGCTGAGGATATATAGACTTTCGGCTTTCCAGCGTTACCAAAGATCATCACTCTTGGGTGTTCGAGAAAACGATCGACCACACTGACAATCTCAATATGGTCACTGATGTTGGGTATGCCAGGGACAAGAGAGCACATGCCACGAATGACCATTCTCACTTTTACATTGATTTGGCTGGCCTGATAGAGCTTCTCAATGATCTCTCGGTCGACCAAATTGTTGAGTTTTAGAGTGATGCTTGCAGGCTTGCTCTCCATCGCGTTTTGTATTTCATTATCTATCAACTGATACAGACGTTTTCTTGTATTCTTCGGTGACACAATCAGTTGTTTGAACTGTGATTTTTGATAAGGGTTTTCAATATACTTAAAGACTTGTCTCACCTCTTGGGTCAAATCTTCATTCGCAGTGAACAGAGAAAAATCGGTATACACGCGCGCTGTTACTTCATGAAAGTTACCGGTGCCAATATGGGCGTAATGCGCCGTATGCTTGCCTTCTTTTCGTTTAATGAGCAGCAGCTTGGAGTGAATTTTTAAGCTCGGGATACCATGGATGACTTTTACACCCGCTTCTTGAAGTTTCTTGGTCCACTGAATATTGGCTTGCTCGTCAAAGCGGGCTTGCAGCTCGACAACTACTGTGACCTTTTTTCCATTGTGTGCCGCATCGATGATTGAGCTAAGGAGTTTGGAGCCTTCTGCAACACGGTAAACGTTTATTTTTATGGAGGTTACCTTTGGGTCAAAGGAAGCCTGCCTCACAAGTTCAGTAATGTGATTAAAGGTGTGATAAGGGTAATGCAACAAGATGTCACGAGCTTTGATCGCTTCAAAATAGTTTGGGTGGTGGCTAAAATGCGCGCACTTAATCGCGGGTAACGGGCGATTAACTAAATCACGTCGGTTGAGGCTTGGGAACTCAGAGAAATGTTTGAAGTTATGATAGCGACCACCAGCGATGACACTGTCATAGTCAGACAGTTTAAGTCTGACTTGTAAGAAGTTGAGCATTTCAGCTGGCATTTCTGATTCATAGATCAGACGTATCGGCAGTGCCGTTAAGCGCTGTTCTAAACCTAAAGACATCGATTCTAATAGGTTATTTTCATCGTCTTCTTGAAGATCATAATCAGCATCACGTGTCATTTTTATCGCAAAACAACGCAATGAATCATACTCAAAGAATCCTTTAAGCAAGTCATCCAAACAAAATCGAACTATATTATCTAACAAGATCAGAGTTGTACGCTGCGAACCCGAAGCTTCCGGTAACTTAACAAATCGAGGGAGTGTCTCTGATGGGATTTCGAGTAAGACATATTGAGATGATGTCTCACGCTCGATGTCGATGGCTAAGTAACTTTGTTCATCTTTGAGAATATTGAGTAACTGGCTATCTTCGTTCAAGAGAAGAGGAGTTAAGTGTGGCAGCACTTTTTTCTTAAAGTACTTTTTTATCCAGCCACTTTGTTCTTCACTTATTTGCTGTTCGTTGACCAGAAAAATACGATTGCGTGCCAATTCCAGTAGCAAGTCGTTATACAGTTCATGGAATTGAGCATCGAGCTTGCTCGCTTTACTCTGCATTTGAGTGAGCAGGGTTTTTGGCGAGTTGGAGGTTAGTTGTGGATCTTGGAGTAAGATCTTTCGCTTCACATCAGCAAATCGGACTTTGTAAAACTCATCGAGGTTTTTCGAGTAAATACCTAAAAAACGAACTCTTTCGATTAAAGGAACTGACTTGTCTGCCGCTTCTTGGAGAACTCTTTCATTGAAGGATAACCAGCTAAGTTCTTTTGTGACATAGTCTTTTTTCATCGAGATGAGAATCCTTGAGTACTGGCTATAGAGCTGATTACTTTAAATTAGAATGGCAAAATGCACAAAATCTATGATCTTACTTTAAGAAATATGGCTAACAAACTTGTTATTAGTTTCAGTTGTTTAACGTAACTTGTAATATAATTGTCATCTAACGTACATATTATGTCAGTAGCTAAAAAAAGGTAGATAAACAGATGGCTTCAGCCCAATTTTCATTGAAAGAGCGTGACAAAAAAAGATGGTTAAAAGATCGTCTCGTCCGTTTTTCAGTGACATGTGGTGCCGTCAGTGTTCTAGCCGCTCTAGTATTGATCTTTGTCTACTTGGCGATGGTCATTTTACCGGTGTTTTCTGATACTGGTTTAGAGACAGACCAAGCCGTAAAGGCCGTTGCTGTAGAAAAGCCTATCGCCTTATCTGTTGATGAATACGGTCAGCATGCATTTACTATCGAAAAATCTGGCTTGGTGCAGTTTTGGGATTTAGAGTCTCAAAATACACACTCTTACTTTGAGCGAAATGTTTTAGCTAATCCTGTTGCCTTTTCTCGAAATACCCCATCTGAAAATTGGTTTGCCTTTGCCGACAGCGCAAGCAATCTTACTTTTTTCTACCCTGAGTATAGTGCGCCTGTGCTGAAAAAGGGCAGCGAAGCCGAACCTAAAATTGAGCAAATCGATCTCCCTGAACCATTTTTAAATGATGAATCATCAAACGGAGCAACAATCGAAAAATTCGCGTTCTCTAAGAATGGACGTGGTATCACGGTTGCCGCTCAGTTAAGCGATCAACGAGTTTTGGTTAAGTGGTACCAGAGTGATCTTACTGGTCAGTATGTTTTTCAAAAGAGACAATGGTTGTCGGATAAGTTGGGTTTACAGCAACAGTTGTTAGTCACACCTGATGGTCAAACCTTATATCTCCGAGCACAATCGGATTTAGTGATATTAAAGCTATCAGATAGCGGTTTTGATGTTCGTGAAGTGATTGATCTTAGCTTGAATGATGCAAAGCACTCGGTGAAAAGTATCGATTTACTGTCTGGAGCTTATTCACTGTTGGTTACGCATGAGGACGGACAGGTTTCTCAGTGGTTTGATGTACTCAAAGATGAAAAGCGTAGCCTGACCCATATTCGAGACTTCCAACTTGCTGAACAAGTGCAATTTATTCTGCCCGATACTTATAGAAAAGGTTTTTATAGTTTCTATAAGAACGGCACATTACAAAGCCACTATACGACCAGTGAAAAGCTGTCGCTGTTCGAGCGCGCATTTGATAAGTCACCACAATTAGCGGCTATGTCTGCCAACGAACTGCATCTGGCTACGTTGATTGATGGCACCATCAGTGTGGCTAAGGTCGATAACGAATATCCGCAAATATCATTCTCATCGCTTTGGCAAAAAGTCTGGTACGAAAGCTACCCAGAGCCGCAATACGTTTGGCAATCAACGTCGGCGAACGATGACTTTGAAGAAAAATTCAGTTTAGTCCCTATCACGTTTGGTACCATCAAGGCCGCTCTGTTTGCGATGATGTTTGCCGTGCCAGTTGCTGTGCTCGGAGCCATTTACACCGCATACTTTATGTCTCCAAGAATGCGAAGAGTCGTGAAGCCGTCGATAGAACTGATGGAAGCGCTTCCGACCGTTATCATAGGGTTCTTGGCTGGGCTTTGGTTTGCTCCAATTGTCGAAACGCATCTAACGGCAGTCTTCTCATTAATGGTGTTGTTACCACTGAGCACATTGTTGACTGGACTTGTTTGGTACTGTTTGCCGAAGATGGTGACGAGCCGCTTCGCTAATGGTTGGCACGCCTTGATATTGATTCCGGTATTGATGATTACCGTGGTCGCTGTATTTGCTGGTGGACACAGCATTGAAGCCTTGTTGTTTGACGGTGATATTCGTACCTTCTTAGCTAGCTATGGCATCGACTTTGATCAACGTAATGCGCTGGTGGTTGGTTTCGCTATGGGCTTCGCTGTCATCCCTACCATTTTCACGATTGCAGAAGACGCTATTTTCTCTGTGCCAAAACATTTATCCGATGGCTCACTGGCTTTGGGAGCGACGGCGTGGCAGACACTTATCTATGTGGTGTTATTAACGGCTAGCCCAGGTATCTTTTCAGCGGTCATGATGGGGCTAGGGCGAGCGGTCGGCGAAACCATGATCGTTTTGATGGCTACAGGTAACACCCCAATTCTTGACTGGAATATTTTGGAAGGGATGAGAACGTTATCGGCAACGATTGCTGTTGAATTACCAGAATCTGAGGTGGGCGGTTCTCATTTCCGCTTGCTGTTCTTGGCTGCACTCTTGCTGTTTATCTTTACATTCGCGGTGAACTCAGTTGCTGAGTGGGTTAGACAAAGACTGAGAGATAAATATCGTGCGCTGTAGTTTTAAAGGTTCACCTCAATCTCTATCAATGGCTGTTAGCTGTTTGATTAGCGTATCTCACGAAGTTGGCTCTTTCTTGGGTTCAGCACGTCAGAGCAAGGTCGTTCGTGATGAATAAACTGAAGTCATTATTGTCTTGGATTAAATCAGGCTCTCCGTGGATTTGGCTTACGGGCGGTGCAGTGAGCATCAGTATGCTCTCTGTTCTTGGCCTAATGCTGTTGATTGGCTGGAAGGGTTTAACCTATTTTTGGCCCGCACATTTGTATCAATGGCAAGTCGACTCCAAAGATTTGTCGTTAGTGGTCGATCTTGACGAAACGGTATCAAAGCAAGATGTATTGATTGGTCAGTTATATGAACGTAAATACATCCCGATAGAGCAAGTTCCACAAGTACACGACCTCTTGTCGCCTCAAAATTTGTCGACGGGACTAATTCAGCGCTTAAGTATCAAAGTCGCCAACAGAGAACTGTACCCTGCGGACTTTGTTTCTATTCTGGATGTTAACTTACGAGAACCAACAACTCCGCTTGATTGGATTGTGATTGAACGAAGTCGAGGTGGTTATTTCTTTGGTAAACCGGTTGGTTTTAAAACCGCTTCTGGCACCTTTGATTCGAACATAGACCAAAAACTCGAACAAGGCTTGGCGTTCGCTGATACGTTACGTAAAGAAACGTCGCGTGTTGTGAACCAAGAAATCCGCAATATCAGTTGGCAATTGGAAAATCTGCGCTTAGAAAAACGTAAGCTTGAACTCAATGAGTCAGTGAGCGATGAATACCTTAAAACTTATACTCAAACTAAACTGGAACTAAATCGCCAGTTAGCGGAAGCAGAAGTAAAGCTTGAGCATCTTAGAACACAGCTCAATGTCGAAAGCTTGTTGGTGGAAGATATGACAGGAGAGCAGGTTGAAATTTCGCTCAGTCATATCTTGGATTATTGGTACCCGAATAATATGTCTTATCTTGAAAAGGTTGGGCATTGGGGCAAGCAAGTTTGGAAGTTTTTATCTGAAAACCCACGAGACTCAAACTCTGAAGGTGGGGTGTTTCCTGCGATCTTCGGCACTGTGTTGCTGGTTATTCTCATGTCGATCGTAGTGATGCCACTTGGTGTCGTTGCTGCTATTTATCTTCATGAATATGCAAAAAACAACGCACTGACTCGTTTGATCCGTATTGCTGTAATTAACTTAGCGGGTGTACCGTCGATTGTGTATGGCGTATTCGGCTTAGGCTTCTTCGTCTATACCATCGGTGGTTCTATCGATTCTTTGTTTTATGCAGAGCGATTGCCAGCACCGACATTTGGTACTCCAGGTCTTTTATGGTCTGCATTGACCTTGGCGGTATTAACATTGCCCGTTGTTATTGTAACAACGGAAGAGGGCTTAACGCGTATCCCTAGCTCGGTGAGGCATGGTTCATTGGCGCTTGGTGCTACTCAGTTTGAGACCCTTTGGCGTATTGTTTTACCGATGGCAAGCCCTGCGATTATCACGGGGTTGATATTGGCCATCGCGAGAGCTGCGGGGGAAGTGGCTCCATTAATGCTGGTAGGTGTTGTGAAGCTAGCATCAAGCTTACCTGTAGATGGTCAGTTCCCATATCTACACTTAGAGAGAAAGTTCATGCACTTAGGCTTTCATATCTACGATGTTGGTTTTCAAACATCTAATATCGAAGCGGCACGACCTTTAGTGTATGCGACTTCATTTTTATTGGTTACGGTGATTGTTGGGTTGAACTTAACAGCCATCAATATCCGTAATAACTTGCGTGAAAAATACCGAACCTTAGGACAAGATTAGATGTTCTCGATTAATGAAACCTTGGGTTACCAAGCACCACTTGATGTTCACAATCTGAAGGATGAGCAAATTGCTATCTCGATTGAAGGGCTAAATCTTTACTATAAAGAGAGCCAAGCACTTGATGATATCTCGATGCAGATCCCGAAGGGGCAGGTAACGGCGTTTATCGGCCCTTCTGGCTGTGGTAAGTCGACTCTGCTGCGCTGTATTAATCGCATGAACGATCTTGTTGAAGGCTGTAAGGTTTCCGGCAAAGTGAAGCTTCATGGCAAGAATGTCTATCACCCTAAGGTAGATGTCGCGACCTTACGACGCCGTGTTGGTATGGTATTCCAGCGTCCTAATCCTTTTCCTAAATCTATCTATGAGAATGTGGTTTACGGCTTGAGGCTGCAAGGTGTTAGCAACAGCCGAGACCTTGATGATGCGGTTGAACGCTCTCTGCGCGCTGCTGCATTATGGGATGAAGTGAAGGACCGTTTGCATGAGAACGCCTTTGGTTTATCGGGTGGTCAACAGCAGCGTTTGGTTATCGCTCGTGCGGTTGCGATTGAACCTGAAGTGCTGTTGTTAGATGAGCCGACATCGGCACTGGATCCTATTTCTACTTTGACGATTGAAGAGTTGATCAACGATCTCAAAACCCAATACACAGTGGTGATTGTTACTCATAACATGCAGCAGGCAGCTCGCGTGAGTGACCATACTGCCTTTATTCATATGGGAAAATTGATCGAGTACTCAGATACGGACTCAATTTTTACGTCTCCATTGAAAAACCAGACAGAAGACTACATTACTGGTAGATATGGTTAACCTCTCCAAAGGTGTCATATAGAGCTAAGTCACTCTACAAAAATGGCTTTCTTCATTTCTTTCAAGGAGCAAGTATGCATTTCGGTCGCCACATTTCAGGGCAATTCAATGTCGAGTTAGAATCGATCCGTACTCATGTATTGACCATGGGCGGGTTAGTGGAGCAGCAACTCTCGTTTGCAATGCAGGCGCTTCATAAAGACGATGTTGAACTGGCTAAAAAAGTGATTCGTGATGACCATAAAGTGAATGCGATGGAAGTGTCGATTGATGAGGCGTGTACTCGAATCATTGCAAAGCGTCAGCCGACAGCGAAGGATCTGCGCTTGATTATGGCGATCATCAAAACGATTACCGATCTGGAACGTATTGGCGATGTTGCTTCTAAAATTGCGCAAGGTGCTATTGAGATCCCTTCTACGAAAGAGCAAAAGTTTCACGTCTCGTTAGAGCCATTGTGTCGTCAGGCAATTACTATGTTGCATCAAGTATTAGATGCTTTTGCTCGTATGGATGTCGATGCGGCGGCAGAAGTACATAAACTTGACGATAAGCTGGATGCGGAATATGAAGCTGTGATTCGTCAGTTGATGACGTACATGATGGAGGATCCTAAGAACATCCCCAATATTCTACAAGTGATGTGGTCAGCCCGTGCGATTGAGCGAGTGGGAGATCGTTGTCAAAATATCTGTGAATACATTATTTATTTTGTGAAGGGTAAAGATGTACGCCACCTTGGTGATCAAAGCTTAGATGACGCACTGAAGTAGGTATTAACTTTAGAATCGAATAATTGCACCAAGGTTAAGGTTGATTGTTGTGTCGTAAGGCTCGAAGGTCTTATTGTGATCAAAAATATTCATATCAACACCAGCACGTAGCCCAAGCATTGGTGTCGCTTGGTACACGTAGGCACCGCCTAGGCTTAAACCATGTGCAGTCTTCTCTTCAACTTCGCCTGAGCGCGTTTTTGTACCGTCATAACTCGCTACACCAATCTCCGCCTGAAAGCCGTGGTTTTGGTTTCTTCCAAACATGTTCTGGATACCAACGCGAT
Source organism: Vibrio sp. QJM3NY_35 (assembly GCF_057785915.1). NCBI lineage: Bacteria > Pseudomonadati > Pseudomonadota > Gammaproteobacteria > Vibrionales > Vibrionaceae > Vibrio > Vibrio sp. QJM3NY_35. The sequence continues at coordinate 680,307 of NZ_CM173507.1, forward strand.
ACGCATCAACCGTTTCATCATATCGATCGCTGTCATACCATAGGTGAGAATAGCTCAGGTAAACTGCGCCTAGATTTGCCACATCAGTAATACCTGCTTGCATTCCAAAACCATGATAAGAACCAATCTTTAGTTCAGGAGATAAGTGAAGACCACTTGCTGAAACGGAAGTAGAAAGGACGGTAATTAAAAGCAGGGGAGACTTTATCTTCATAAAAATACCTAGAGAAATTAGCCGTCCTTGGCTGCAATGAATTTTGATTTGAATAGATTGGCTTTAGAACTTTCGCTCGAAGGCGGTCAAAGCCTGGATAAGGTGTTAAACCAAGGAAATGATTGATCATAAAAAGCCAGCGTAGACGCTAGCTTTTTCTATTAATTAGAAACGGTAACCGACAGTCCATGAGAATGTGTCGTAATCTACGTCATCGTAACTCGCGAATTCAAAGCGCATGTCAGTGTATAGGTTTTGTCCGAATTCAGCTCGACCACCTAAATCAATAACAAAGCTGGTATCGTTGTATTATTCAGTCCACTTGTGATCAACGATGCTAATTGAATTATCTTCGCTTTGACGTGCTAGGCCCAGAACACCATAAGGTTTTAAAGAGAAGCCATCCAATTTAAATTTATAACCGATGTCAGCATCAACTTGGAACTTGTAACCATCGATCTCAGCTTTTATGCCTTCAACGTTTTCGTCGTCACTATTCGTTGCGTAAGAAACGTTGATACCTACGATACGGTTAAATTCATAACCATATTCAAGTTTGATACCGTTACCCCAATCAACTGTGTCATCTGTTAGCCAATCGTTTACTTGAGTTTGGTTGTAACCGATACCCACACGGTGTTGGCTGTCAAAGTTGTTTGCAAGAACAGGAACAGAAAGTAGTGAAGCTGAAATTAGGGTAGTAAGTGCAATTTTCATATTAGTCTCTATCTAGGGTTAACTTAACTGCACGATCCTTCGTAGTTCAGTATCCGTTTTGATAGGGCTAATATTAAACAGTGTTTTATTTTTAGGCTAAGTAGGTATTGGCATCTCTATAATAAGCATTACTTATTAATCTGAGTGGATAGTGCTTTTTGTATTAACTCAAATAGCCAATTGGTAGTAGGGGAGTTTCTGTTTTTAGTATGTAAGTGGCAGTAAACAGGAGTTTTGGGAGGCTCGCCATCTATCACAACATCGATTCCGCGTAGGCTTGGGTAATTATCAACGAGGAAAAGATTCGAATGTGGCATGTACATATCTGTATGTTGAATGACATCAATGACCGCCATAATTAGCTCACTACGGAAACCAACCTTATGCTCAATAGAAAGCTCAGTTAGGATATTCGATGCCAAACTATAGTTGTCGTTCCAACCTGGTGTGACTAATGAAGCGATATCGTACCCCGCCACATCATAAGGTGTAACGATTTCTTGCTTTAAAGGGTGGTCTTTTCTTACAAAAATACGCCCTGTTAGTTCAATTAACTTCTTCGTATAAACTTCTTTATTCGTTTTGCTACCAAGGTAACTGACCCCCATCAACACCTCACCTTTCTGAATGTCAGAAACAGAAGCATTGGTCCAAGAGACTAATTCTAGATTCGCATTCGGTGCTTGCTCTCTTATCATTTTAAATAGAGAACCAGATAAACAAGATAGCATGATAGGTGATAGAGCTATTTTAAGTGTGTAGTCGATATTTTTCGGGTCGAAAGTGTTTGAGGTATTAATAGCAACAGATAGACCGTCCATGAATGGTTTGATCTTGTTGGTGAGCTGTTCTGAGAAAGCGGTTGGTTGCAAGCCTCCATGAACCTTTACGAAAAGGTCATCGTTGAAGTGGTGTCTTAGCTTTTGTAGGGCTTGGCTAACCGCTGGCTGAGAAACGAATAAACGTTCCGCAGCCTTTCTGGTGTTTTTTTCTTGATAAACAATAAGAAATGTTCGTAACAGGTTTAAATCAAGAGAACTGAATAAGTCTTTAGCCATATCTGTCCATGAAAGGTTTACTGCGTTATTAAATCTAATATACGTCAGTCAGTTAGATTAGTCAGCGTGGTTCTCTGGATTTGTGTTAGTGGCTACCCCTAGGCGATAAGGGCGGCTCTCACATCAGATATCTTACTCGCATCTGTCACTGGGATCTGATAATCATCAATATTATCACTGCCCATTTGAGCACTTGAGTTGTTTTCCATTAGGCTCGATCTTGTTGATTTACCTGAAAGGTGAAGAGCAGGTACTTGGGTTGCGCTTTGAATCATTTTGGCATTTGCAGCGTTAACACCAGCCCCCGCCATGATATCAATTCGTCCATCGGCTTGTTTGACCATTGCTGCCAATACATCGATGCCTTGCTCAGCTTTAACAGCAAGCCCTGATGTCAGGACTCTTTCGCATCCAAGTGTAATGATCTGCTCTAATGCTGCTTGGAAATCAGAGCTTTGATCGATGGCTCTGTGGAAGGTAACCCCAAGCTTTAACGAGTGCGCTTTTTCAGCCAGTTGCTGCATTTTTGGCATATCAATGCTTCCGTTCGGCGCTAACACACCAAGTACGACCCCATCCAATCCTGCATTTGCACAAGCTTCAATATCTTCAAGCATACAGAGCATATCGTCATTATCGAAAATGAAGTCGCCCTGTCTTGGTCGTATCATAGCGTAGACAGGAACGGACGAAATTTTTGCCGCTTGCTTCATCATACCGAAGCTAGGAGTTAATCCGCCAAGTGCTAGTGAGGAGCAAAGCTCAATTCGATTTGCGCCGCCAGACAGCGCGTTGTGTAGAGATTCTAAGTTATCGATACAGACTTCAATTTCGGTGTTCATCGTGTTTATCCGTTCAAAAAGATACTGACGAAATAATAGCAATCTAGGTGTGATTCTGAATAGATGGGGATAAGGGAAAATAGAGGTAAAGTTTAGGTTTAGAACTACCTCAATTATCTATTACAAGAGGCAGACTAGGGTGGCGGCGAGGAGGGGAAAACAAAAAGCCCGAAGCGTTAACTTCGGGCTTTTAATAGGACTTTACTTCTTAACTGATTGGCGGTGCGCTTTGCGCTATTAGCTTATGCTTTATGTCTCTTTATAGAGAGTCTTCCAACCATTAACCCGCGTTGAGTTCGGGCTTAAGAGGTAATTACTTGCTTAGGTCGTCAGCGTGCTCAGATAGGAATGCTGCAACACCTTGTGGAGATGCGTCCATACCTGATTTACCTTCTTCCCATTGTGCAGGACAAACTTCACCGTTCTTCTCGTGGAAGTTTAGTGCGTCTACCATGCGTAGCATTTCGTCGATGTTACGACCTAGTGGAAGATCGTTAACTACTTGGTGACGTACAAGACCGTCAGCGTCGATTAGGAAAGAACCACGGAAAGCAACGCCTGCTTCTGGGTGCTCAACATCGTATGCTTTGCAGATCTCGTGCTTAACGTCAGCAACTAGAGGGTATTTAACTTGACCGATACCGCCATCAGCGATAGCAGTGTTACGCCATGCGTTGTGAGAGAATTGAGAATCGATTGAAACACCGATTACTTCAACGCCTTTAGCTTGGAAATCTTCTAGACGGTTGTCGAAAGCGATTAGCTCTGAAGGACAAACGAAAGTGAAGTCTAGTGGGTAGAAGAAAACTACAGCTTTCTTACCTTTAGTGAATTCTGCGAAGTTGAAGTTATCAACGATCTCACCGTTACCTAGAACAGCTGCTGCAGTAAAGTCAGGGGCTTGACGACCTACTAGTACCATTTTGGAATCTCCTAAAAAATTAGTTGGCCCAACACATCTTTGTTTGGGCTCCGTTTCTACGGGACAAACTATAGTACAATCGGTACTATAGAAAAAAGCGAATTAAATAGATTAAGTTAATCGAAAAAAGCGATAAGCTTATTCTTTGTCCTGTCCTTAGGTCTTATGACCTTTACGTAACTTATCCTACTCATATTACAAAGTAATTTCATGAATAAATGGCCAAGTCTTAAGCAACTTCACTATCTTGTTACTCTTCACGAAACTCGTCATTTCAGTGATGCCGCAGATCGCTGCTTCGTCAGTCAATCTACGCTAAGTAAAGGCATTCAAAATCTGGAAGAACTCATCGGTTGCCCGCTTTATGAGAAGAAAGATAAAAAGAGCCCGCTGGTTTTCACGCAAGCCGGTGAGCTGGTGGTAAAGCACGGTCGAGAGCTACTAGCGAAAGGACAAGATCTCGTAGAGCTTGGAAATCTATGTAACGGCGATGCGATGCAAGGGCAATTGCGAGTTGGGTGTATCCCTACCATTGCTCCTTTTCTTTTGTGCGATTTGGTACAAGAGGCCAACCAACGCTTTCCTCAGCTTAATTTATTGTTACGTGAAGATACAACAACCAACCTATTGGCTGCGCTGCGACATGGAGACCTAGATGTACTGATTCTGGCTTTGCCTGTCGATATCGACAATATGGAGAGCAAAGTTGTTGGGCAAGACCCTTTCCGGATGGTGATCAGTCGTAATCAAGCTGATGGTATCCGTGTTCCGATTAAATACGATGATCTGCCAGACGAATCTGTATTCTTGTTGGAGAACGAACACTGCTTAACAGAGCATGCAGTGTCGGCTTGTAAGTTAACCGACAAAGAGAAGATAAATCCGTTCACCGCCACAAGCCTCCACACATTGGTGCAAATGGTCGCCAATGGCTTAGGAACCACCTTTATTCCTCAGATGGCGATCGACCATGGTTTACTGGAAAACCAAAATCTCGTTGTGATCGATCCTCCTGGTCAACAAGCATACCGAGATATTGGCCTTGTCTGGCGACCAAGCTCATCTCGTCTAGAGACATTCCATCAATTAGCGGATGTGGTGTCTGAGCTTTTATAATAACTCGCTTCGACAACAATCCCTCTGAGCGGCTGAATTGGCCGCTCTTCTTTATATCACTTCCGAGCGTTACTCTACTTCCGCTTCTTCTGGCTCGACTTCTTCTTGCAGCTCCAACAAATTGATCGCTATCGTGACAAAATCGCTGTCTGTAATAATGCCTACTAGTTCGTGGTTTTCTACGACAGGTAAACAGCCCACTTTATGTTTCTGCATATAGATAGCCGATTCTTTTAATCCTGCACGTGGCTCTACCGACATAACACTTTTGTGCATGATGTCGTTGAGGGGAGTCGCAAGAGTAAAAGATTGAGCTTGTGGGATGTTTTGTAGGCTGGATTCTTGAGCGGCGAGAACGTCTCGTTGTGTGACGACACCTAGTAGATGCCTATCGGAATCAACGACCGGAATATGGCGGATATCAAGCGCTTCCATCATGTGCTTAGCATCGGCCAGTGAGTGTGAGCGCAATAGGGTATGAGGGTTGCGAGTCATCATATCTTCAACCTTGATCATACGAACCTCCTTCTTTTTTATTTGTTGCTATTACTATAGTTTTTTATCCAAAAAATAACTGAGATCTGACGCATTCTTGGGTGAGTTTTATGCAACTAATTCTTTAGCTTGAGGAGGTGAATCAGTCGCATTATTTTACGCCTCTTTACAATAATCCAGTGCTGTAAACCTTGCTATTGCGGCTCGTGTGCCTATACTAGCCCACTGCGAAATTTTTAGTCGTGTTTGCGATGTGTTTCTGGTAACGATTGACTTACCGTAACGATTATCCAGCAACTACGATTTATGATTCGTCAACGGCACAAATCTCATCAACTAAGACAAGACTAGACACATGCAAGTTTCAGATTTTCACTTTGACCTACCAGATGAACTCATTGCTCGCTACCCTCAAGAGGAGCGTACAGCAAGCCGCCTGCTTAAATTAGATGGCAACAGCGGTAACCTAGCTGATGGTTCGTTTAAAGACGTTTTAGACTTGGTTGAGCCAGGCGATCTTGTTGTTTTCAATAACACTCGAGTGATTCCAGCTCGTGTATTTGGTCGCAAGGCATCAGGCGGTAAGCTTGAAGTGCTGGTTGAACGTATGCTTGATGAGAAAAGCATTCTTGCGCATGTTCGTTGTTCTAAATCACCGAAGCCGGGTACCAAGTTGTTCCTTGGTGAGAACGATGAATATGAAGCTGAAATGGTGGCGCGTCACGATGCGTTATTCGAAATCCATTTCACATCCGATCAAAGCGTTTTAGAGATTCTTAACAGTGTGGGTCACATGCCACTGCCTCCTTACATCGATCGTCCTGATGAAGATGCAGATAAAGAGCGCTACCAGACTGTCTATAATGAAAAGCCAGGTGCGGTTGCAGCGCCAACAGCAGGCCTTCACTTTGATGATAAGCTAATGACTGACATGAAAGAAAAAGGTATTGAGTTTGCTTACGTGACGCTTCATGTTGGTGCTGGTACGTTCCAGCCAGTAAAAGTTGATAATATTAACGATCACCACATGCATGCTGAGTACGTTGAAGTGCCGCAAGAAGTGGTTGACGCCGTAGCTGCAGCAAAAGCCCGTGGCGGCCGTATTATTGCTGTTGGTACAACATCAGTACGCTCACTAGAAAGTGCAGCTCAAGATGCATTGAAGAAAGGCACTGAGCTCGTTCCTTTCTTTGGTGATACAGAAATCTTCATCTTCCCTGGCTATGAATACCAGTTGGTGGATTGCTTGATTACCAACTTCCACTTGCCAGAATCAACACTGATTATGTTGGTGAGTGCATTTGCTGGCTACGACAATGTGATGGGCGCATACGATCACGCAGTGAAGAGCGAATATCGTTTCTTCAGCTACGGCGATGCTATGTTCATAAATAAGAAAACGAGCTAATTTAAGCTGGTTTAAGCGATACAAAAATTTACGGGTGCTAGCAGTAAGCTAGGAGTCGGGCAGGGTGTCTGTCTAATCTCTCGCAAGGAATACGCGACCGCTCCTCATGGAACCCACTAGACTGAACTTTTGTTTGGTCTAAGGTTCTGAATTAACAGTCAGATTGTTTCTCTGGCATATTGGAGGCTTCGTGAAATTAAAATACGAACTTAAAAAAACTAATAGCGGCGCACGTCGTGGTCAACTTCAGTTTGAACGCGGTACCGTTGAAACCCCAGCATTCATGCCTGTAGGTACTTACGGTACTGTTAAAGGTATGACACCTGAAGAAGTAAAAGACACAGGTGCTGAAATCCTATTAGGTAACACATTCCACCTATGGCTACGTCCTGGTCAAGAAATCATGAAGATGCACGGTGACTTGCACGATTTCATGAACTGGCACGGTCCTATCCTGACTGATTCAGGCGGCTTTCAAGTATTCAGCCTAGGTGCAATGCGTAAGATCACTGAAGAGGGCGTTCACTTCCGTAACCCTGTAAACGGTGACAAGATCTTCATGGACGCAGAGAAGTCTATGGAAATCCAAAAAGACTTAGGTTCAGACATCGTAATGATCTTTGACGAGTGTACGCCTTACCCAGCGACACACAAAGAAGCAAAAGACTCAATGGAGATGTCTCTTCGTTGGGCTGAACGTTCACGTAACCACTTCGACAAACTTGAAAACCCGAACTCACTGTTCGGTATCGTTCAAGGTGGCGTGTACGAAGACCTTCGTGATGTATCCGTTAAAGGCCTAACTGAAATTGGTTTTGACGGTTACGCAGTAGGCGGCCTAGCAGTAGGCGAACCAAAAGAAGACATGCACCGTATTCTTGAGCACACATGTCCTCAACTGCCAGAAGATAAGCCACGTTACCTAATGGGCGTAGGCAAACCTGAAGACTTAGTTGAAGGTGTTCGTCGCGGTATCGACATGTTTGACTGTGTAATGCCAACGCGAAATGCACGTAACGGCCACCTGTTTGTGACTGAAGGTGTGATCAAGATCCGTAATGCGAAGCATAAAACCGATACAACACCACTAGATTCAGAGTGTGACTGTTACACTTGTAAGAACTACAGCAAGTCGTACTTACACCATTTGGATCGTTGTAACGAAATCCTAGGTGCTCGACTGAACACGATTCATAACCTGCGTTTCTACCAACGAGTAATGTCAGACATTCGTCAGTCTATCGATGAAGACCGCTTTGAAGAGTTCGTTGCAGAGTTCTACGCAAGAATGGGACGTGAAGTGCCACCACTAGGTAAAGAATCTTAGTATTTCTTTTTTTGCGAGCCCTGTCTCTCTTCGGAGGGATGGGGCTTGAAAATAAAGGGATGCAACCCAATTAGACAAACAATTACGAAAATATAAATAGAGGATGTTTTAAATGTTTATTTCTCAAGCTCACGCAGCAGCAGAAGGTGCACCAGCAGGCGGCGGTTTCGAAATGCTTATCATGCTAGGTATGTTCGCTGTGATCTTCTACTTCATGATCTACCGTCCACAAGCTAAGCGTGTTAAAGAGCACAAGAACCTTATGTCTTCTATGGGCAAAGGCGATGAAGTTCTTACAAGCGGCGGCCTAATCGGCAAGATCACTAAGATTGCTGAAGACAGCGACTACGTTGCTATCGAACTGAACGCAAACAACGAAGTAGTTATCAAGAAAGACTTCGTTACAGCAGTGCTACCAAAAGGTACTCTGAAATCTCTATAAACAGCTAGAGGATCCTCGCTGTGCTAAACCGTTACCCGTTATGGAAGTATTTGATGGTGGTGTTTGCCATCGCTATCGCTGCGTTGTACGCACTTCCAAATATATACGGTGAAGATCCGGCAGTTCAAGTTACAGGGGCGCGCGGCGCCTCTGTAGATATGTCTACGCTGGATGCTGTCACCAATGCTCTTGAAGCAGAAAACCTTTCTACTAAATCCGTTGCTCTAGAAAACGGTTCCATTCTTGTTCGCTTTAACGATACAGACTCTCAAATTAGTGCCCGTGATGTTATCACTGAAGCATTAGATGAAGACGTTATCGTTGCATTAAACTTAGCGGCTTCAACTCCTGATTGGCTTGAATCTATTGGTGCTGCACCAATGAAGCTTGGTCTTGACCTGCGTGGTGGTGTTCACTTCTTAATGGAAGTGGATATGGACGCTGCAATGGAAAAGCTCGTTGGCCAACAAGAAGAAGCGTTCCGTAGTGAACTTCGTGAAGAGAAGATCCGTTACCGTGCAATTCGCCCGTCAGGCAAAGATGCGGTTGAAGTGATTCTACGTAACGAAGAGCAGCTTGCTGAAGCGAAATCGCTACTGCAATCTAAGCACCAAGACATGACATTCGTAGACTCTGACTCGAATGGTCGTTTTTCTTTGATTGCTAACTTCACTGAAGCTCGTCTTCAAGAAATCCGCAACTATGCGGTTGAGCAAAACATTACTATTCTACGTAATCGTGTGAACGAACTTGGTGTTGCTGAGCCTTTGGTTCAACGTCAAGGCGCTAGCCGTATTGTTGTGGAATTGCCTGGTGTTCAAGACACGGCTCGTGCTAAAGAGATTCTTGGCGCGACGGCGACACTTGAGTTCCGTGAAGTTGATAGCAGTGCTGATTTAGCCGCTGCGGCTTCTGGTCGTGCCCCTGCGGGTAGCGAAATCAAGCAAGATCGTGATGGTCGCCCTGTGGTACTTAAGAAGCGCGTTATCCTAGGCGGTTCAAGTATTACTGATGCAAGCTCAAGTGTTGATGAATATGGTCGTCCTCAAGTTAACATCTCGCTAGATAGCGAAGGTGGTAGCAAGATGTCTGCGTTCTCTCGTCAAAATATCGGTAAGCTAATGGCGACGGTATTTGCTGAGTACAAAGACAGCGGTCGTAAAACACCTGAAGGCCGAGTGATCTTAAGTAAGCATGAAGAAGTAATTAACCAAGCAACGATTCAATCTGCGCTAGGTCGTAACTTCCGTATTACTGGTATCGATTCAACGGCTGAAGCTCATAACTTGGCACTTCTACTTCGTGCTGGTGCTCTAATTGCACCTATCTCGATTGTAGAAGAACGTACGATTGGTCCATCAATGGGTCAGCAAAACATCGATATGGGTATCATGGCGATGGTTTGGGGTATGGCTGCAGTAATGCTATTTACGCTGCTTTACTACCGTAGCTTTGGTTTGATTGCGAACGTTGCGCTAATGGCGAACTTGGTGTTGATTATCGGTGTTATGTCGATGATTCCAGGGGCTACCATGACCCTGCCAGGTATAGCCGGTATTGTATTAACAGTCGGTATGGCGGTTGATGCGAACGTTCTGATCTTTGAGCGTATACGTGAAGAACTTCGAGATGGACGCAGTCCACAACAAGCGATTCACCAAGGTTACGCGAACGCATTCAGCACAATCGCCGATGCCAACATCACCACACTACTAACAGCAATCATTCTATTTGCGGTCGGTACTGGTGCGATTAAAGGCTTCGCGGTGACGCTGTCTATCGGTATCTTGACTTCAATGTTTACAGCTATTGTCGGAACACGTTGTATCGTGAACCTGATGTATGGCGGCAAACGCGTTAAAAAACTGTCGATCTAAGGCTAGGAATTAATATGTTTCAGATTCTAAAAGCAGACAAAATGATCGACTTTATGCGTTGGTCAAAGGTTGCCTTTGTTTTTTCTATCTTGATGATTGGTACTGCTATCTTTACCTTAACAACGAAATCGTTGAACTGGGGTCTAGATTTTACAGGCGGTACTCTGATTGAAGTTGGTTTTGAACAACCGGCACACCTTCCTGATATCCGTAGTGCACTAGAAGCCGAAGGCTTTGGTGATGCAACGGTACAGAACTTTGGTTCAGCTCGTGATGTAATGGTTCGTCTACGTCCTCGTGACGGTGTTGCTGGCGAAACTCTTGGTAACCAAATCCTTTCAGCTATCGAGAAAGGCACGGGTGAACAAGTTGAAATGCGTCGTATCGAGTTCGTTGGCCCTAACGTGGGTGACGAATTAACAGAAGCTGGTGGCCTTGCTATCCTAGTTTCTCTTATCTGTATCCTGATCTACGTATCAGTGCGATTTGAATGGCGTTTGGCTGCAGGTGCTGTATTAGCACTGGCGCACGACGTTATCATCACACTGGGTGTGTTCTCTCTAATGCAAATTGAGGTAGACCTTACCATCGTAGCAGCCTTGCTAACGGTTGTCGGTTACTCCCTCAACGATACCATCGTTGTATTTGACCGTATTCGTGAGAACTTCCGTAAGATGCGCAAGGGTGAAGCACCTGAAGTACTGAATAGCTCAATCACACAAACATTGAGCCGTACATTGATCACTTCTGGTACCACGTTATTCGTAGTTATCGCACTGTTTGTTCAGGGCGGCGCTATGATTCACGGCTTCGCGACTGCACTTCTATTGGGTATTACGGTTGGTACTTACTCTTCTATCTACGTTGCATCTGCACTAGCTATGAAGTTGGGTATTACGCGTGAACACCTAATGCCACCACAAGTGGACAAAGAAGGTGAAGAGTTTGACGAGATGCCTTAGGCCTTGGCTTAATACGTTTCGCTAAACCAAAAAAGCCGCTAGGCAACTAGCGGTTTTTTTACGTCTGTATCTTGTCGATAAGCTCAACACAATTTATTGGCGAATTGAGTTGCGCATACTGTTAAGAGTCATATCTCGTATCTCTCAAATCGCAGATACAAAAAAGCCTCGCTATATAGCGAGGCTTTGGAATTTCTATGCGCCCTTGAAACAGGGAGCGTTAACGTAAGGTCTGAATTACTTCAGCATACCTTCGTTAGCGTTCTCACGAACGTGCTTAAGAATAGACTTAACACCACGTGCGCTTGAAGCAACAACATTACCAGAAGTCATGTAATCAGTACCGCCAGCAAAGTCAGTCATGATAGCACCAGCTTCACGAGCGATTAGATCGCCAGCTGCTAGATCCCATGGCTTAAGGCCAAGCTCTAGGTAACCATCAACACGGCCAGCTGCTAGGTAACATAGGTCAAGAGCAGGAGAACCTGTACGACGGAAATCAGCACAGTCGATGAATAGACCAGAGATGATCTTCATGAAAGATTCAGAGTGTTGTTTTTGCTTGAATGGGAAACCAGTCGCTAGAACAGTACCTTGAAGGTCTTTTAGTTGAGTAACACGCATACGAGCGTTGTTAAGTTGAGCGCCAGCGCCACGTTGAGCTGTGAATAGCTCGTTTAGCATTGGGTCATAAACACAAGCAACTTCTGTACGACCGTTCATGCGAACAGCGATAGATACAGAGAAGTGAGGGAAACCTTTTACAAAGTTGTTGGTGCCATCTAGTGGGTCAACGATCCATTGTACATCAGAGTCTTTACCTTCAGTCAGGCCTTTCTCTTCAGAAATAATGCTGTGCTCTGGGTAAGATGCTTTGATTGTCTCAATGATCATGTACTCAGCTTCTTGAGCAATGTTAGTAACGTAATCGTTGTTACCTTTTAGAGACGATTCGATCTTATCAGTTGTTTCTAGAGATTTAGCAATATGGTTGCCAGCTTTACGCGCAGCGCGTATCGCAATGTTTAGCATTGGATGCATATGGTTTTTCCCACAAGATGTTAAAGAACAATTTAAAGCGGCGGCGAGTATACCAAAGTTTTACCAAAATGGAAGTGGTTATTTTTTGAACTCTTGGTTTCACATTACGCGAAGGGTCTGACCATTTTACTTTGCTATGTGTTAATATCTCGCGATTATTTTTAAAGTGGTGTCATATAGCATGTTAGACAATGTAAAAGTCGTTCTGGTTGGTACGTCTCATTCGGGAAATATCGGATCAGCAGCTCGCGCAATGAAAGTGATGGGTTTGAGTCAATTAGTTCTTGTAGACCCTCAATGTGAAGTTGACGAGCAGACCTTAGCACTGGCTGCGGGTGCAGGTGACATCGCAGAAAACGCGACCATCGTTTCTACATTAGACGAAGCCGTAAAAGACTGTGGTTTGGTGGTTGGTTCGAGTGCACGTTCACGTACGCTTGAATGGCCAATGCTTGAGCCTCGTGAGTGTGGACAAAAGTTTGCGATTGAAGGCCAAAAGCACCCAGTCGCATTAGTGTTCGGCCGTGAACGTACTGGCTTGACTAACGATGAGCTTCAGAAGTGCCACTTCCATGTATGTATCCCAGCTAACCCTGAATACAGCTCGCTAAACCTAGCAATGGCAGTGCAGACTCTGAGCTACGAAGTGCGTGTAGCTCACCTTGATATGGTCGCTAGCCAATATCAGCCACAGCAACAAGATGAGTACCCTCGTCACGAAGAACTAGAAATGTTCTATGAGCACCTTGAAAAAGTGATCATTGATACCCAATTTATCTCTAAGGATAAGCCGGGTCAGGTGATGAATAAACTACGTCGTCTGTTCAGTCGAGCTCGTCCAGAGTTGCAAGAGATCAACACGCTTCGCGGCATTTTGACTTCAATTGAGAAGAGCAAAAGCGACAAATAAAGCCCATGCAAACAATAAGGGTGAATACCTGACTAAAATAGTCAACTAAATACTTGACCAATTTAGTCAGGTATGGGAAGATTCCAACCACATAAACAATGTGGATACGGTGTGATATGAAACTTACATCTAAAGGAAGATATGCGGTAACAGCTATGCTAGATGTAGCACTGCATTCGCAAAAAAGCCCAGTTCCTCTGGCTGATATTTCAGAGCGACAAGGCATCTCGTTATCTTACTTAGAACAGCTATTTTCTAAGTTACGTAAAGCTGGCTTAGTTGCTAGTGTTCGTGGTCCTGGCGGTGGTTACCGTTTAGGTGCTGAAGCGAGCGACATCGCTGTCGGAACTGTAATTGCTGCAGTAGACGAATCAGTGGATGCAACTAAGTGTCACGGTCGAGCAGATTGCCAAGGTGGCAGTCGTTGTTTAACTCACACCCTATGGCGTGATTTAAGCTCCCGAATCAGCAGCTTCTTAAACGACATTACGCTCGGTGAGCTAATGAAAGATAACGAAGTTTTAGAGATTTCTGATCGTCAAGATATCGATCTTGCGGTTAATAATGGTTTTGCACATAAAAATACGAGCACTACAACGATTAGTGCAGCACCTCACGGTGTTAATGCCCGCTCTTAGCGGTCAGTTTTTACATTGGAGTAGAAAATGAAACTGCCTATTTACTTTGACTATTCAGCTACATGCCCAGTCGATCCACGAGTTGCTGAGAAAATGGTTCAGTGCATGACGATGGACGGTAACTTCGGTAACCCTGCATCTCGTTCACACCGTTACGGCTGGCAGGCAGAAGAAGCAGTAGATAATGCTCGTGAGCAAATTGCTGACCTACTAAATGCAGACCCACGTGAAATTGTTTTCACTTCTGGTGCTACAGAGTCAGATAACCTTGCGATTAAAGGTGCAGCGCACTTTTACGAGAAGAAAGGTAAGCACGTAATTACGTGCAAAACAGAACACAAAGCAGTTCTTGATCCATGTCGCCAACTAGAGCGTGAAGGTTTTGAGGTAACTTACCTTGAGCCAGAAGCAAACGGCATCATCGATCTAGACAAGCTACAAGCTGCAATGCGTGAAGACACTGTTCTAGTTTCTATCATGCACGTTAACAACGAGATTGGTGTAATCCAAGATATCTCTGCAATCGGCGAACTATGTCGTTCACGCAAGATCATCTTCCACGTTGATGCGGCGCAGTCTGCGGGTAAAATCCCACTAGACGTACAAGAGATGAAAGTTGACCTAATCTCACTTTCAGCCCACAAAATGTATGGTCCTAAAGGTATCGGTGCACTTTACGTTCGTCGTAAGCCACGTATTCGTCTTGAAGCGCAAATGCACGGCGGCGGTCATGAGCGTGGTTTCCGTTCAGGTACGCTTGCTACTCACCAAATCGTGGGTATGGGCGAAGCTTGTGCTGTTGCTAAGCAAGACATGCAGAAAGATTACGATCACGCACTAGCACTTCGTGAGCGCCTATTGAAAGGTGTTCAAGATCTAGAAGCGGTAACGGTAAACGGTGACCTAGACCAACGTGTACCACACAACCTAAACGTGAGCTTTGCTTTCGTTGAAGGTGAGTCTCTGCTTATGTCTCTAAAAGACCTAGCAGTATCATCAGGCTCTGCATGTACATCAGCGAGTCTTGAGCCTTCATACGTTCTACGTGCTCTTGGTCTGAACGATGAACTGGCACACAGCTCAGTACGTTTCTCATTCGGCCGTTTCACAACGGAAGAAGAAATCGACTACGCGATTGCACAAATTCGTGTAGCGGTAAACAAATTACGCGACATGTCTCCTCTATGGGATATGTATAAAGAAGGGATTGATTTGAACACTGTTGAGTGGGCTCATCACTAATCTCACGGAAATAGAGGATTCGAGGTAACTATCATGGCATATAGCGAAAAAGTAATTGATCACTACGAAAACCCACGTAACGTAGGTTCGTTTGATAAAGAAGACCCAAGTGTAGGTAGCGGCATGGTTGGCGCACCAGCTTGTGGTGACGTAATGAAACTGCAAATCAAGGTAACGCCAGAAGGCATTATCGAAGATGCAAAATTCAAAACTTACGGTTGCGGTAGCGCAATCGCTTCTAGCTCACTAGTAACAGAGTGGGTTAAAGGTAAAAGTATTGATGAAGCAGCGGCTATCAAAAACTCTGAAATCGCAGAAGAACTAGAGTTGCCACCAGTGAAAGTTCACTGTTCAATTCTTGCTGAAGATGCAATCAAAGCAGCAGTTGCGGATTACAAAAAGAAGCGTTAATTGCTTCATTAAGTAATCACAAAAAATAAGCAATATTTGGGAGCATCCTTTGTGCTCCCCCTGAGTTCTTAATTTATATAAAACACAAGGTTGTAGTATGGCCATCACCATGACAGATACGGCAGCAAGCCGAGTTCAAGCTTTCCTAGATAACCGAGGTAAAGGTATCGGGTTGCGCTTAGCGGTAAAAACTACTGGCTGTTCGGGCATGGCGTATGTACTGGAATTCGTTGATGAGCTTAACGAAGAAGACGAAGTGTTTGAGCATTCAGGTGTTAAGGTCATCATTGATCCAAAGAGCCTAGTTTACCTAGACGGTACTGAGCTTGATTACGTAAAAGAAGGCCTAAACGAAGGTTTTGAATTCAACAACCCTAACGCGAAAGGCGAATGTGGTTGTGGTGAGAGCTTCAACGTATAAACGCCTCAATCGTTAAGCGTTTATAGTGAGCGAAGAATAAAATTAGGCTCTGATTGAAGAGCCTAAACTTAGGACCACCGTTACATGAATCATTTCGAATTATTTGGGCTACCACTTCAGTTTCAACTGGATGGTAGCCTTCTTTCTTCTCAGTTTAGAGATCTGCAACGCCAATTCCACCCTGATAAATTTGCCACTGCTTCTGAGCGTGACCGCCTATTAGCCGTGCAAAAAGCAGCGCAAATCAATGATGCGTATCAGGTATTGAAGAATCCAATCAGCCGAGCTGAATACCTGTTAGTGCAACATGGTGAGGATATTCGTGGTGAGCAGCAGACCCTGCAAGATCCTATGTTCCTGATGGAGCAAATGGAATTGCGTGAAGAGCTTGAAGACATCGCCGACAGTTCTGAACCTGAAGATGCTTTGTTTGCATTTGAAGGAAAGGTTAGCAAAATGTATAAACAACAATTAAGCGCTATCCAACAAGAACTAGACAGTGAGGCTTGGTTAGAAGCTGCAGACCGAGTAAGAAAGCTTAAGTTTATTGCAAAATTAAAGAATGAAATCGAGTTAGTTGAAGATCGTATGATCGGCTAGTTCGTATAACAAGGACACATCCATGGCACTACTTCAGATTGCAGAACCAGGGCAAAGCGCCGCTCCTCACCAGCACAAGCTTGCTGTGGGTATTGATTTAGGTACAACAAACTCATTGGTTGCGGCAGTGCGCAGTGGTGAGGCGAGCACACTGGTTGATCAACAAGGTCGCAGTATTCTTCCTTCCGTTGTTCACTATCAGTCAGAGTCGTACACGACTGGTGATGAAGCTCGTGCAAATGCACAGACTGATCCTAAAAATACCATTATCTCAGTTAAGCGACTAATCGGTCGTTCACTGTCAGATATTCAACAGCGATACCCATCTCTGCCATATCAATTTGAAGAAAGTGATAATGGTTTGCCTGTGATTCGCACAGAGCAAGGTAACAAGAACCCAATTCAAGTATCTGCAGACATTCTGCGAGCGCTAGGTCAACGTGCTGAGTCAACACTCGGTGGTGAGCTATCTGGTGCTGTTATTACCGTTCCTGCTTACTTTGATGATGCACAGCGTGCTGGTACGAAAGACGCGGCGCAACTTGCTGGTCTTCACGTGTTACGTCTTCTTAATGAACCGACTGCCGCTGCGATTGCTTACGGCCTGGATTCAGGTAAAGAAGGGGTAATTGCTGTTTATGACTTAGGTGGCGGTACGTTTGATATCTCTATCCTACGCCTATCTAAAGGTGTCTTCGAAGTTTTAGCAACAGGTGGTGACTCTGCATTAGGCGGCGACGACTTTGACCATTTAGTTGCGGATTATTTCCAAGAACAAATGGGCTTATCAGAGCTAACAGCAGAACAGAATCGTATTCTTCTAGATGCCGCAACAGAAGCGAAGATTGGCTTATCTGAAGCGGAAAGCGTTGATGTTAACGCACTAGGTTGGTCTGGTTCATTAACTCGTGAAGAGTTTGAAGAGATCATCAAACCGCTCGTTAAGAAAACACTGCTTTCATGCCGTCGTGCACTAAAAGATGCGGAAGTTGATGCAGATGAAGTTCTAGAAGTTGTGATGGTCGGCGGTTCAACTCGCACATTACTTGTACGTGAAATGGTCGGCGACTTCTTTGGTCGTCTGCCACTAACCAGCATTAACCCTGATGAAGTGGTTGCGATTGGTGCATCGATTCAAGCGGATATCCTAGTGGGTAATAAGCCTGACTCTGAAATGCTACTACTGGACGTTATCCCTCTGTCTCTTGGTATCGAAACCATGGGCGGCTTGGTCGAAAAGATCATTCCTCGTAACACCACGATCCCTGTTGCTCGCGCACAAGAATTTACCACCTTCAAAGACGGTCAAACTGCAATGACAGTACACACCGTGCAAGGCGAACGTGAGATGGTTGACGACTGTCGTTCACTGGCTAGATTTGCTCTGAAAGGCATCCCGCCGATGACTGCAGGTGCTGCTCATATTCGTGTTACTTACCAAGTGGATGCTGATGGCCTGCTATCGGTTACCGCAATGGAGAAGAGCACTGGCGTTCAAGCTGAAATCCAAGTTAAGCCTTCTTACGGTCTGAGCGACAACGAAGTGGCTAGCATGCTGAAAGATTCGATGACGTTTGCAAAAGAAGACATGCAAGCACGTGCTCTTGCTGAACAACGTGTAGAAGCGGATCGCGTTATTGAAGGCCTTATTGCTGCGATGCAAGCTGACGGCGACGAGCTGCTTAACGAACAAGAAAAGCAACAGCTGCTACAAGCGATTGAAACACTCATCGAAGTGCGCAATGGCGACAGCGCTGATGCCATTGAAGTAGAAATTAAGAATACCGACAAAGCGAGCCAAGACTTTGCTTCTCGTCGTATGGATAAATCAATTCGTGCTGCACTGTCAGGTCAGTCAGTCGATAATATTTAATAGTTAGAGAATAGATAAACATGCCAAAGATTATTGTTTTACCTCACGAAGATCTATGTCCAGAAGGCGCTGTTTTAGAAGCAAAAACTGGTGAGACGGTTCTTGATGTTGCATTGAAGGCCGGTATTGGTATTGAACACGCATGTGAAAAATCGTGTGCATGTACAACATGTCACGTTGTGATTCGTGAAGGCTTCGACTCTTTAGAAGAGAGTGATGACCTAGAAGACGACATGCTAGATAAGGCATGGGGCTTAGAGATGGAATCTCGCCTTGGTTGCCAAGCAAAAGTGGCTAACGAAGATCTTGTAGTAGAGATTCCAAAGTACACATTGAACCTAGCGTCTGAAGATCACTAAGAACTTCTCTACAGTCATGGTGGTTTCGCCATGACTGAGATAACGGTTTAACAAAACTGGCCTAGAATATAGATCATAAAGGTGACCAAGCGTCGCTAATAAATATAAGGAAGTGTTATGAGCTTGAAGTGGATTGATTCGCGAGACATCGCAATTGAGCTATGTGATTTGTACCCTGATACTGATCCTAAAACGGTACGTTTTACCGATCTGCATCAATGGGTGCTAGACCTTGAAGAGTTTGATGACGAGCCTAACCACTCGAATGAAAAAATCTTAGAGGCTATTATTTTGTGCTGGATGGATGAGATGGATTAATCCTCTCGTCTAATGATTTGGCCGCGGGTTGGAATCACTCCAATATAAAACGCAGCCAAGTTAACAATTCTTACCAAAAAAAGCGGACCTTATGGTCCGTTTTTTTATCAAAATGACATTTTCCTCCTACATAATGCTAACATCAGTGCGCTAATAAAAAATAATCAGAATCACACACTCAAAGTGGTTCGTGACAAGGAGAAATCATGTCTACACAGATGTCAGTATTTTTAAGTCAAGAAGTTGCCCAGCCTCAGTGGGGAGCAAGAGCTATTTTATCGTTCTCAGAAGCGGGAGCGACAGTTCACATTGGTGAAGGTCACGATCTAGGTGCGGTTCAACGTGCTGGTCGTACGCTTGACGGACAAGGTATCGCATTCGTTTCACTTCGTGGTGAAGGCTGGGATCTAGAAAGCGTTTGGGCTTTTTACCAAGGCTACCGTGGACCAAAGAAAAAGAATGCATTGGAATGGGATGCACTTTCAGAAGCCGACCAAGCTGAGCTAGAAGCTCGCATCCGTGCTACTGATTGGACGCGTGACATTATCAATAAAACCGCTGAAGAAGTGGCTCCTCGTCAACTTGCGACAATGGCTGCTGAATACATCAAATCAGTGGCGCCAGCGGGCACAGTAAAAGCGAAAATCGTTAAAGACAAAGATCTCCTAACTGAAGGTTGGGAAGGCATCTACGCAGTAGGCCGTGGCTCTGAGCGTACATCAGCAATGCTACAACTGGACTTCAACCCAACAGGTGACGAAAACGCACCCGTGTTTGCTTGTCTAGTCGGTAAAGGTATTACTTTCGATTCAGGCGGCTACAGCATCAAGCCGGGCCAGTTTATGACAGCAATGAAAGCTGACATGGGTGGTGCAGCAACGATTACGGGTGGTTTAGGTCTTGCGATTGAACGTGGTCTGAACAAGCGCATCAAGCTTATCTTATGTTGTGCAGAGAACATGATCTCTGGTCGCGCATTGAAGCTTGGCGACATCATTACCTACAAAAACGGTAAGACAGTTGAGATCATGAACACCGATGCGGAAGGTCGCTTGGTGCTGGCTGATGGCCTAATGTACGCAAGTGCACAAAGCCCAGAGCTGATCATCGACTGTGCAACGCTAACGGGCGCGGCGAAAAATGCACTAGGTAATGATTACCACGCACTATTAAGTTTCGATGATGAGTTGTCTCACCAAGCGTTAACAGCGGCAAACCAAGAGAAAGAAGGCCTATGGCCACTGCCTCTTGCTGATTTCCACCGTGGTATGTTGCCTTCAAACTTTGCTGATCTTTCAAACATCAGCACAGGTGATTACACGCCGGGTGCAAGTACAGCCGCTGCGTTCCTTTCTTACTTTGTAGACGACTACAAAAAAGGTTGGATTCACATGGATTGCGCGGGTACCTACCGTAAATCAGCAAGTGATAAGTGGGCGGCAGGCGCAACGGGTATGGGTGTTCGTACACTGGCTCGTCTTCTTGTTGACCAAGCAAAATAATAATAAGAGTGAGCGGTATTTTGTGCCGCTCATTCATAAAGCTAAGATTGAAAGATCTCAGTAATTTCAGTATTTAATAACAAAAAAATGAAGTGAAGGAATCCCTATGGCTCTAGAAAGAACGTTCTCAATTGTTAAGCCGGATGCAGTTAAGCGTAACCTTGTTGGTGAAATTTACCACCGTATCGAAAAAGCAGGCCTAGAAATTATTGCTGCTAAGATGGTTCGTCTAACTGAAGAGCAAGCGAGTGGCTTCTACGCTGAACACGAAGGTAAAGAGTTCTTCTCGGCTCTTAAAGAGTTTATGACTTCTGGTCCTATCATGGTTCAAGTGCTTGAAGGCGAAAACGCGATCGCTCGTTACCGTGAATTAATGGGTAAAACTAACCCAGAAGAAGCGGCTTGCGGCACTATCCGTGCTGACTACGCAATCAGCATGCGTTACAACTCTGTACACGGCAGCGACAGCCCTGAGTCTGCAGCTCGCGAAATCGAATTCTTCTTCCCAGAATCTGAAATTTGCCCACGCCCAGCTCAATAATCGGCACAGCAAATGATTCTAAAGGCTTCACTTCGGTGAGGCCTTTTTTGTAAGTGGATTTTACGCTCTCGATAATCAATTTAGTCGTCATTCCCGAAAGCGACGAAGGAGTGCAATCGGGAATCTTTTATTTAAATTGGCTAATATCAGGCCGATAAATACAACTGTTCAAATTTTAATCGCTTAAGTTTGAATGTCTTAATAAACACAGGGTTTTACAATGCTTGTTGAAGTTGCGTAAAGCCTGTACAATTCGCGCCCTTAATTATTGTTCCGTCATTGAGAGGCATCATGACCACAGCTAAAGTCAATCTACTCGATTTTGATCGTAAAGGTCTTCGTAAATTTTTCACAGAAGAACTGAATGAGAAAGCGTTTCGAGCAGAGCAAGTGATGAAGTGGATTTATCACTTCGGTGTCGATGACTTCGAACAGATGAACAACATCAACAAAAAACTGCGTGAAAAACTTCAACGTCGTTGTGAGATTGTTGCACCTGTTGTTTCTGAAGCTCAGCACTCTTCAGATGGCACAATTAAATGGGCGATGAGCGTTGGCGACCAAGACGTTGAAACGGTATACATCCCAGATGGTGACCGTGCGACACTATGTGTATCTTCACAGGTTGGTTGTGCACTTGAATGTAAGTTCTGCTCTACAGCTCAACAAGGCTTTAACCGTAACCTAAAAGTTTCAGAGATTGTTGGCCAAATCTGGCGTGCATCTCGCGAAATCGGCCTAGAAAAAGAAACAGGTCGTCGTCCAATTACTAACGTCGTAATGATGGGTATGGGCGAACCTCTATTGAACATGAAGAACCTAATGCCATCATTAGAAATCATGCTTGATGATCTAGGTTTCGCACTGTCTAAGCGTCGTGTAACTGTATCAACTTCTGGTGTTGTTTCTGGCCTTGACCAAATGACAGACAACATCGATGTAGCATTGGCTATTTCTCTACACGCGCCAAACGATGCACTACGTAGCCAAATCATGCCGATCAACGACCGTTGGGATATTCAAGACTTCCTAGCATCTGTTCGTCGTTACATTGCATCTTCAAACGCTAACCGCGGTAAAGTAACGGTTGAGTACGTGCTATTGGATCATGTGAATGATGATATGGACCACGCACGTGAACTTGCAGAGCTAATGAAAGAGACGCCTTGTAAGATCAACTTGATTCCATTCAACCCTTACCCGGGTTCGCCTTATAAGAAGCCAAGCAACTCTCGTATTGATCGCTTCCAAAAAACGCTGATGGAATACAACTACACAGTAACCGTTCGTAAGACTCGTGGTGATGATATTGATGCCGCGTGTGGTCAGTTAGTCGGTGATGTGATTGATAGAACCAAACGTACCAAAATGATCAAAGCAGCCTCTGAAGCGAACTTGATTGCCGGTGGTGTGATTGAAGTAAAAGCGGTATAAAACGCGATTAGAACCTAAACAAGCCAGAAGTCCTACTTCTGGCTTGTTGCTTTTCTGGGGTACAGTTTTTGATTTTTTGGACTTCTTGCCCACGCTTTCTTACATTTTTCGTCAAATTTTGGACAAAACCATGAGCTGACGGTAAATTTTGTTTAAAGTGTTTTTGCCTTGTAATGGCATTAGCTTATGATTAACTAATCTTAAATTAATTTAAGTGCTCGCTTGCTACTGATCATCAATATGTCTATTTAGGTTGGCTACTTGATAAACTAGCTTCCTGAGAAGGTCATCCATAACAAATGAATGATGTTCGCCTTTAAGGGTTGATGATTTAGATAGCAGGAAAAATTCCACATAACGTGGGTTGTTAGATTGAGCTTAAACGACAATAAGAAAACGCTCTCCTCAACCTGCGATAATACTTTAGAAGTTCACTCTCTATGAACACAGAACAAGATACACAAACGCAAGAAACCGTAGCTCCAGCTTTGGAAGCGGGAACGCTGCTTAAGAACAAACGAGAATCTCTTGGTTTAACGCAAAAGCAGATTTCTGATCGCTTGAAACTTCGCGTTACGCTGATCCAACAAATTGAAGAAAACCAATTCGAGTCAGATCAAGTGGCGACGTTTATGCGTGGCTATATTCGTTCATACGCGAAATACGTCAATCTTGACGAAAAAGTCGTATTGAGTGCGCTGCATCATGCCGGTGATGCTCAGCATCAAGAGCAAGAAATGTTGAGCTTTTCTCGTAAGACCAAAACCGAGAAGCACAACAGCCGTATTATGATCCTGACTTGGAGTATTTTTGCGGTCATTGCGGGTATTTCCTCACTTTGGTGGTGGCAGAACCAACAACAAGACACCCTATCTCAATCTTTAGCGAATACTGAAAGCTCAGAAGAGCTAGCTGTAGAAGAATCACTTGCCCCTGAATTCACCTCTTTAGAAGTGATTGAAGCTGAACAAAACGAAGCGGCTGCTTCTGTTGTTGAAGGTACTGAAGGCCTTGCTGCAATAAGCGATGCGGAAGATACTTCAGGTGCTGTTACTCCAGCTGACGAAACTCCTGCACAGCAAGCAACAGAGACAGAATCAACTGCTGAAGTTACTGCTAATGCAGAAGCGGTTGAAGCAAGCACGGCTCCTGAAGCTGTGGCTAACGAGCTAGTCATGCAGTTCTCTGCTGATTGCTGGATCCAAGTAAAAGATGCAACGGGTAAAACCTTGTCGACTGGCATCAAAAAAGCAGGTCAGTCGTTAAATCTATCAGGAACTGCGCCATATAAAGTGATTCTAGGTGCGCCAGAAGGCGTATCAATGACATTTGCAAGTGAACCTGTCGACCTTTCTGGGTATACTTCAGGCAAAGTAGCTAGAATAACCTTACCTTAGAGTTAATATGCAACACGAATCTCCTATTATTCGTCGCAAATCAACCCGTATTTATGTGGGTGATGTGCCGATCGGTGATGGTGCACCAATTGCTGTGCAATCCATGACCAACACAAGAACAACAGATGTAGCCGCGACCGTTGCTCAAATTAGAGCTCTGGAAAAAGTTGGCGCTGATATCGTTCGCGTATCTGTACCGACTATGGATGCAGCTGAAGCCTTCAAGCTAATCAAGCAGCAGGTTTCTGTTCCTTTGGTTGCTGATATTCACTTCGACTACCGTATCGCACTTAAAGTGGCGGAATACGGCGTTGACTGTCTGCGTATCAACCCAGGTAACATCGGTAACGAAAGCCGTATCCGCTCAGTTGTTGATTGTGCACGTGATATGAATATTCCGATTCGTATTGGTGTTAACGGCGGTTCTCTTGAGAAAGAGATCCAAGAGAAATACACAGAACCTACAGCTGAAGCGCTTGTTGAATCAGCAATGCGCCACGTCGATATCCTAGACCGTCTGAACTTTGATCAATTCAAAGTCAGCGTTAAGGCGTCTGATGTCTTCCTTGCTGTCGGTTCTTACCGTTTGCTGGCTAAGCAGATTGATCAACCTCTTCACCTTGGCATTACCGAAGCGGGTGGTGCGCGTGCAGGCTCTGTGAAGTCAGCGGTAGGTTTAGGTATGCTTCTTTCTGAAGGTATCGGCGATACGCTACGTATCTCGCTAGCCGCTGATCCTGTTGAAGAGATCAAAGTTGGCTTTGATATTCTTAAATCTTTGCGCATTCGCTCGCGTGGCATCAACTTCATTGCGTGCCCGAGCTGTTCACGTCAAGAGTTCGATGTTATTAACACCGTTAATGCCCTTGAAGAGCGCCTAGAAGACGTTATTACACCAATGGATGTATCAATCATCGGTTGTGTGGTTAACGGCCCTGGTGAAGCTGAAGTGTCTCACTTAGGTTTAGCGGGTAGTGCACGTAAGAGTGCCTTCTACGAAGACGGTAAGCGTCAGAAAGAGCGTTTTGACAACGATGACCTTGTCGACAAGCTTGAAGCAAAGATCCGAGCAAAAGCGTCAGTGCTTGATAAAGCAAATCGCATTGATGTAGAAAACTTAGAAGATTAATACAACGCGATGGGGTGTGATTGTCTATTCGCACTAACACCTGGTCGTGAGAAATTACGGAATAAATACTGTGGCTAAAAATATCCAAGCAATTCGAGGCATGAACGACTGCCTTCCAACTCAATCACCACTGTGGCAGAAAGTAGAAAGCGCAGTTAAAAACGTGGTGAGCGCATACGGTTACAACGAAGTACGTATGCCAATCGTTGAAGAAACGAACCTATTTAGCCGTGCGGTTGGTGAAGAGACTGATGTTGTTTCTAAAGAAATGTACACCTTTGATGACCGTAATGGCGATAGCCTAACGCTGCGTCCAGAAGGCACAGCAGGTTGTGTACGTTCATGTATTCAAAACAGCCTTATCAACCGTGATGAACAGCGCCTATGGTACATGGGTCCAATGTTCCGTCACGAGCGTCCTCAAAAAGGTCGTTACCGTCAATTCCACCAATGTGGTGTGGAAGTGTTTGGCCTAGACGGTCCAGATGTAGACGCAGAACTTATCATGATGACAGCACGTCTATGGCGTGAGCTAGGTATCGATAAGCACGTTCGCCTAGAGCTGAACTCAATCGGTTCTCAAGAAGATCGCGTAAGCTACCGCACTGCGTTAGTGGCTTTCCTTGAGCAACATATCGATGTGCTAGATGAAGACTGCAAACGTCGCATGCACACCAACCCGCTTCGTGTACTAGATACTAAGAACCCAGACGTTCAAGCTATCTTAGGTGACGCACCTCGACTATCTGAATATTTAGGTGAAGAGTCGAAGCAACATTTTGCTGGTTTGTGTGAACTTCTTGACGCTGTTGGTATCGAATACCAAGTTAATGAGCGTCTAGTACGCGGCCTAGATTACTACAACCGCACTGTATTTGAGTGGATCACTGACAGCCTTGGTGCACAAGGTACAGTATGTGGCGGTGGCCGTTACGATGGTCTTGTTGAGCAACTAGGCGGCAAAGCAACTAATGCGGTTGGCTTCGCAATGGGTCTAGAGCGTCTGGTTCTGATGATGGAAACGCTAGAGCTTACAGAAGTTCGCCGTAGCGTTGATGTTTACGTAGTTGCTGCTGGCGAAGGTACTATGATCGCGGGCATGCAGTTAGCGAATCAATTACGCGATACCGTTGAAGGCGTGCGTGTAATGAACCACTTCGGTGGTGGTAACTTCAAGAAGCAATTCAAACGTGCTGACAAAGTAGGTGCTGTTGTAGCGCTTGTACTTGGTGAGAACGAAGTTGCTGATAATACAGTAGTGCTAAAAGATTTGGTTGGCGGCGAGCAAGAAACCGTGTCTCAAACGGAAGTTGCAGAGAAAGTTGCTGCGCTAATCTAATTAGCCCTTGAGCAAACGCTCATAATGAATACTAACGTCAGCACTATGCTGGCGTTTAAAGAATTTAAAGAGGACAGGAAGTGGAACTTTACGATAGCGAAGAGCAACAGGTTGAAGCCATTAAAGATTGGTGGAAAGAGAACGGTAAAGCCGTAATCTTTGGTGCGGTTATTGGTTTAGGTGGTCTATTTGGCTGGCGCTATTACCAAGATTCAGTAGTTGAAGCGCGTGAAGCAGCTTCAGAAAGCTACACTTCTGTAATTTCAGCTCTTGATGTTAAGGGCGTTGATGCTCAATCTGATATTCAAGCTTTCATCGACGCGAACAAAGACGCTGAGTACTCAGTACTTGCTGCTATGCAACTAGCAAAAGTACAAGTACAAGCAGGCGATCTAGCGGCGGCACTTGAACAGCTAGAGTGGGCAAAATCGGCAACTAAGGACGCGGCACTTGCGCCACTACTTACTTACCGTGTTGCACGTATTAGAGCTGAGCAAGGTGAATTTGACGCAGCATTGACTGACCTTGCGGCAATGACCGACGAATCTTGGAAAGGCCGTGTTGCTGAACTACGCGGTGATATTTCACTTCGTAAAGGCGACACTGACGCAGCATACAGTGCTTACACAGAAGCACAGCAAGCTGTTGATGCTAGCCAAACGCTTCAAATCAAACTTGACGACCTAGCTAAATAAGGCGCTTTGAATGAAGAAGATGTTTCCAAAAGCGGCGTTGTGTGCGATTGCTCTTGGCCTACTAGCTGGCTGTGCGGGTGAAGAAGACACCGTAATCATGGCTCCAGTACCAACGGTAAACAGCGAGTTCACTCCTAGTCAGGAATGGTCGACGTCGGTTGGTGATGGTGTTGGTCACTACTTTTCAAAACTAACGCCAGAATTGGCTTACGACAAAGTGTTTGTTGCAAGCCGTGAAGGTATGGTTAAAGCGCTTGATCCTGATACAGGCAAAGAGCTGTGGAAAGTCGATCTTGAGAAAGACGTACTGGCTCGTTTATCAGGCGGCCTAACGGCGGCTTACGGTAAAGTATTTGTTGGTTCTGAAAATGGCGAAGTGATCGCACTGGAAGAATCGACCGGTGAAGAGCTGTGGCGTGTATCAGTGAATGGCGAGGTGCTTGCATCCCCAGCAACTGATAGCAACATGGTCATTGTTCATACCAGTCGCGGTATGTTGATCGCGTTAGATCAAGCAAGCGGTGAACAAAAATGGACCATCAGTACGGAAGTACCAAGCCTAACACTGCGAGGCGATAGCTCGCCTGTTGCGGTTTCTGGTGGTGTATTCTGGGGTACAGCAAACGGTCGTTTAGCAGCAGCTATCGTGGACCGTGGTCAGCTTATTTGGCAACAGCCAGTAGGTACGCCAAAAGGTGCTACGGAAATTGATCGCTTGGTGGATGTTGATGCATCACCAATTGTTCTTGGCGGGACTCTATATACCGTAGGTATCAATGGTCAGCTTATCGCTATCGACCTTCGTTCTGGTAAGCCAGTTTGGAAGCGTAACTACTCGTCTGCGATTGATTTAGCAAGTGACGGTAGTCGCTTGTTCGTTGTTACCGACAAAGACCATGTGGTTGCGGTTGATGCGCGTAGTGGTACTGAACTTTGGAGCACTCCATTGTTAGAAAACCGCTTACTGACAGCACCTGCTATTATTAATGGTTATGTAGTCGTGGGTGACACCGAAGGTTATCTGCACTGGTTAGATCGTTCATCGGGTGAGTTTGTTGCTCAACAGCTCGTCGATGATAGCGGCTTTGCGGTTGCACCAATTGAATTACCTGAAGGCTACTTAGTGACGACTCGCAATGGCGATGTAAAGAAACTGACGATTAGCCAATAAAAGCGTGATATAATTCACAGTCGGCTCCTGGTTGGTAACAGCCAGGAGCCGTTTTGTTGTTAAAAATTAATAAACCGTGTGGTTATAGGTAAGAGTTTAAACTTGCGAACAAGTGCTTACCTATAACTACATTTAGAGAAGAAATTGTAGAGGTTGTTATGGTACCTGTTGTTGCTCTAGTAGGGCGTCCGAACGTAGGTAAATCTACGTTATTTAACCGATTGACTCGAACTCGTGATGCATTGGTTGCGGATTTCCCTGGCTTAACGCGTGACCGTAAATACGGCCATGCTCATTTTAGCGAGCATGACTTTATTGTTATTGACACTGGCGGTATCGACGGTACTGAAGAAGGTGTTGAAACTAAAATGGCTGAACAGTCGCTAGCGGCGATTGATGAAGCTGATGTTGTTCTATTTATGGTTGATGGCCGTGCTGGTCTAACACCATCTGACGTTGCGATTGCTAAGCACCTTCGTCAACTAGAAAAGCCTTCAATGCTAGTAGTAAACAAGGTTGACGGTATCGACCCTGATGCTGCAAGTGCTGACTTCTGGCAACTAGGCGTAGAAGACATGTATCAAATCGCAGCTGCGCACGGTCGTGGTGTAACAGCGCTGATTGATCTTGCTCTTAACCCGTTCGCAGAAGCACTAAAAGCGGAAAATGGCGAAGTAAGCGATTTAACTGAGTTTGAAGACGAAGAAGAAGAGCAGGTTGAATTCACAGAAGAAGAAGCTGAAGAAGAATTCAAGCGTCTTCAAGATCAACCAATCAAGCTAGCGATCATTGGTCGTCCTAACGTAGGTAAATCAACACTAACTAACCGTATTCTTGGTGAAGAGCGTGTGGTTGTTTACGATATGCCTGGTACGACTCGTGACTCTATCTACATCCCAATGCAGCGTGACGAGCGTGAATACGTTCTAATCGATACTGCGGGTGTTCGTCGTCGTAAGAACATCAACGAAACAGTCGAGAAGTTCTCAGTAGTTAAAACACTGAAAGCGATTGAAGATGCGAACGTTGTATTGCTGCTTATCGATGCTCGTGAAAACATCTCTGATCAAGATCTAAGTTTGTTAGGCTTTGCGTTGAACGCAGGTCGTTCAATCGTGATTGCGGTAAACAAGTGGGATGGCCTAGATAACGACGTTAAAGAACGCGTTAAGAAAGAGCTAGACCGTCGTTTAGGTTTCGTTGATTTCGCACGTATTCACTTTATCTCTGCACTTCACGGTACAGGCGTTGGTCACTTGTTTGAGTCTGTTCAAGAAGCTTACAAGTCAGCGACAACACGTGTTGGTACTTCTGTTCTGACTCGTATCATGAAAATGGCAACGGATGATCACCAACCGCCTATGGTTCGTGGCCGTCGTGTGAAACTTAAATACGCGCATGCTGGTGGCTATAACCCACCTATTATCGTTATCCACGGTAACCAAGTTCGTAACTTGCCAGATTCGTACAAACGATTCCTAATGAACTACTACCGTCGTTCATTAGAGATTATGGGTACACCGATTCGTATTCAATTCCAGAACAGCGAAAACCCGTTTGAAGCGAAAACAAACAAGCTAACGATTTCTCAGGAACGCAAACGTAAGCGTATGATGAGCATGATGAAAGGCCGTAAATAACCCTTTCTAATCGATTTGATACCCGAGCCTGTCTCGGGTATTTTTTTAAGCAAAATTTACGTTAAGCCATAGCCTCACATTCTCACATCGTTATGGATTAGCGAATTAGACTCGATTTCAAAAGAAGAACAATATGACCACTAGCGATTTGATTACATCTGCACAAGCAATCACACCAACCATCACTCAATTCTGTCATCAGGCTTGGCAGCTCAATGGCAAAGCGCTATATGTTGAAAGCGATAACAGTAAAACCTACTTGATCACTGATGTGACGCCTTTTCATCCTATTAGTCATATTTGGCCAGATCACCCTGCAGACCAAGGCTTTGTGAATGTTGGTGACGTGCAATATCCCGTTGAAGACTGTCTTGTTGGTGCAATAGAACAATCTACTGGCAAGCTTCATATCGCAGCAGATATCCCTGTTAAGCGTGATACGGAAGGGTGGGCGTTTGTGGTTGTTCACCAACTACCGACATCAGCTTCTATGATTAATATTGGCGATGAAGTTGAGTTGTCGGTTGATAAAGAATACCAAGCAAGCTTGAGCCGTGGGCATAGTGCTGGTCATATCGCTTTCTTAGCGTTTAATAAAGTACTGGCTGAGAGTTACTGGCGCAAAGATGCGGACAGAAAAGATCCGCTTGGCAGTTACGACTTCAATAGCTACGCGCAAGTCACCAGCTTTGTGACCCCAGAACTATGTACCGACAAGTATCGTTTGGGAAAAACCTTGAAGAAACGCGGCTTGAACGTCGCAGACATGCTAGCAAACCTTGATGGTATTGAAGCCGACATCAATCAAATGATTGCAGGCTGGCTAGCAGAGTCTACTTCAGTAGCAATGAGACTGGAAGGCGAGGCATTAACAGACTCTCGTTACTGGGAATGGCAGCTCAATGCAGACACTCTCGTGTCTATTCCGTGTGGTGGTACTCACATTGAGAATACGTCAGAGCTTAAAGCATTATCGGTTAAGTTAACCCAGTTAGATGGCCAGAATATTGAAATGCTGACGCATGTAATTCGATGATTTAGACTACAGATCGAAATGGCTTATGCTGTTTGTTTTGTTTTTATATGTCACTTTCAATACAAATGACTATTTAAAATTGAAATGCAGCACATGTAACTTATGCTTTCGGTGTGTGGTGATATAAATATTCTTTTTGGGGTAGATCGCTGATCAAAATAGATAAAGCGAAAGATCAACCTATGATCTTCGATTGTGTGTTGTGGTTATTTAGTGTGTTATTATTAACCAATAGTAAGCTTGCATAAGAACAAGCCGTACCTAATTACACAATTGAAAGCTTTAGTGAATGGAACAAAAATTTTTATTAGAAGGCCACCGAGCAGTCAACAGTTTGCTTCGAAAGCTTGCTCTTGGGATGGATCGTAAAGATTTAAATCATAAGATCATTCAGCTTACCGAGCAGCTTTTCGGGCAGCGCATGGCTTCAATTTTACTGCTCAACTCAGAGTCAAAGACTTTGCACCTTGAATATGCTCCGAACCTACCTGATTTTTATAATCAGCAAATAGAAGGGGTGGGGATTGGTGTGGGAATTGGTTCTTGTGGAGAGGCGGCGGCACTCAAGAAAGCCGTTATGGTTTCAGACATCAATAGACACCCCAATTGGGTTCCTTTCCTACCTCTGACCAATCAAGCTAATCTTCATGCGTGTTGGTCAGTACCAATCATCTCCTCACATGGACATGTGCTAGGTACCTTCGCGATTTACAGCCAGTACATCTCTGAACCCCATGAATTCGAACTCGAAATACTAGAGTTATTGGCTTCACTGTATTCGGTCGCATTGGAGAAGTATGAGTTAGAGAATCAACTTAACTTTTTTGCTCATCATGATTCCCTTACTCATTGTTTGAATCGCCGCGCACTGTTGAGTGAAGCTGAAAACGTACTGGCAAAGCGATGTTTTGGTGACAAGGTTATGGCGTGTCTGTTTGTCGATGTCGATAAATTCAAATCAATTAATGACACCTACGGTCACAGTTTTGGTGATGGCGTATTGCTCGCTGTTGCAAAGGTTTTGGATGAAGCCACCTCGACATGTGCCAAAATTGGTCGCTATGGCGGGGATGAATTTGTGGTGTTCTCTTGTTTTGACTCTGAAGAAAGTGTTGTTAGCTTTTATCACAGCTTAGAAAGAACCTTGGAACAAGCGCTCTATATCAACGATACTCAGTTCGCAGTCAGTGTTGGGCTCTCTTATGAGAAAGATCCTGAGTCATTAGAAACCTTGATCGTACAAGCTGATAAGAACATGTACCAAATCAAGCAAGCGAAGTCTCAGCGGTAGTAGATTGTAAAAATAGTAGTGAATTAGGAAATGCTAATGAGTGAAAATATCTGCCCTAAGTGCCAGTCTGAGCTAGCTTGGGATGGCAAGTATCACTGTGAAAGTTGTCAGGCTAACTTTACTAAAGTTGGGTTTTGCCCTGAGTGCAGCAGTCAACTTGAGAAGCTTCAAGCCTGTGGTGCAGCGAGCTATTTTTGTAATGGCGATTGCAACGAGTTGAAATCTAAGTCGAGAGTGAAATTCGAATTCCAACCAGCGGAATAGCCTTAAGCTATTTGGTTTGAACGACTATCGGTGATGTTATACCAGAGACTCAATACTAAAGTGTTGGGTCTTTTTTGTATCTGAAGAATAGGAATGTGTCATCTTGGTTCATTCTTATCGCCACTGCACCAGTATGAAACATAGTGACGTGATTGCTATGCACTCTATTGGTGTGATTTGATTTTAAATTCCATTAATACAATGGCTTATAAATTTAATGGTTACTTTTTAAGTTTGGCACTCTTCTTGTAACTCTGTAATTGAATAACAAAAATACAATTATGGAGTAATATCATGAACAAGGTGTTCAATTTATCGCTAGCTGCACTGTGTACAACACTTTCATTTTCTTCTGCAGCAGTGTTTGCCGCTGATGAGACCATCAAGGTCGGTGTTCTACACTCACTCTCTGGCACTATGGCGATCAGTGAAACAACGCTAAAAGATACCGTGCTAATGCTCATCGAAGAGCAAAACAAAAAGGGCGGTTTGCTCGGCAAGCAGCTAGAGCCTGTCGTAGTTGACCCTGCGTCAAACTGGCCGCTATTTGCAGAAAAAGCGCGTGAGCTTATCGAAAAAGAGAAAGTGGATGTGGTGTTCGGTGGTTGGACATCGGTATCACGTAAATCGATGCTGCCTGTCTTTGAAGAACTCAACAGCATCCTTTTCTACCCAGTTCAGTATGAAGGCGAAGAGTCTTCTAAAAACGTTTTCTACACCGGTGCTGCGCCAAACCAACAAGCGATTCCTGCCGTTGATTACTTAATGGATGAACTTGAAGTGGAACGTTGGGTGCTTGCAGGTACCGATTACGTTTATCCACGTACCACCAATAAGATCTTAGAGGCCTACCTAAAAAGTAAAGGTGTCGCAGAAGAAGACATCATGATCAACTACACACCGTTTGGTCATTCTGATTGGCAATCTATTGTTTCAGATATCAAGAAGTTTGGTGAAGCTGGTAAGAAAACCGCCGTTGTATCTACTGTGAATGGCGATGCAAACGTACCTTTCTATAAAGAGCTTGGTGCTCAAGGTGTTTCATCTGAAGACATTCCAGTGATTGCATTCTCGGTTGGCGAAGAAGAGCTATCGGGCATGGATACTGAACCTCTAGTGGGTCACTTAGCGGCATGGAACTATTTCATGAGCGTCGATACCGAAGTCAATGAAGAGTTCGTTGAAACATGGCAGTCATTCATTAAGAGTGACAAACGTGTAACGAATGACCCGATGGAAGCACACTATATTGGTTTCAATATGTGGGCTCAAGCTGTGACTAATGCGGGCACAACCGATGCTGAAGCGGTGCAAGATGCATTGATTGGTGTGTCTGTTCCAAACCTATCTGGTGGCTACTCAACCATGCTACCAAACCACCACATAACTAAACCTGTATTGATTGGTGAGATTCAAGATGATGGCCAGTTTGACATCGTTTGGGAAACCACAGGCCTTGTTGCAGGTGATGCTTGGTCTAACTACTTACCTGAATCAGCAAAACTATTCTCTAGTTGGTCTAAGCCATTCTCATGTGGTGCGTTCAACGTTGAAACTAAAAAGTGTTCTGGTGGTAACTAGAGTTATTCGCACTTAGCTGATAACTAGTTACTGGGTGTTAGCTATTACCGGTAACTACTAGCTATGAATATTGAGCCTTCTCTTTAGGGAAGAGTGCTTCTGCATGGAGGCGCAACGAAAGAGAAGGCTCAAATTAGTTTCAAGTCACAACAACTATCCAAACATCCACCAAGTAAAAAATAACAATATCTAACTTGTTGGTTAAGGAAGCAGGGATGAAGAACGTATTAAACGTATTTAAGGCGCTGTTGCTCATGGCTATCAGTGCTCAGTTGGCTTTTGCTGGAATAACGGATGAAGCTAGCTTTACCAAGGCGCTAGTTGGTAAAAAAACATCGGATAAAGAGCTAGCCATCGATTGGATCATTGAGACACAAACGGAAGACGTGTCGAAGGCTATTTTATATGGATGGTTAAACGGCAATCTCTATTACTTCAATGATAAAAAAAACGAATATTATAAACAGCTCTATCTCATTCAAAACACCAAAACAGCCACTTCAGCTCAGTCTGTATGGGATGAATCAACTCTCAATATCGATAATGCTAAGCTGTTTAAAAAGGTGCGCGTAAACAACAAACTTCGCGGGATCTTAAGGGGTGAAATTGCCTCTATTGGATTAAATAGCAGTAACCCAGATGTGCGTTATCAAGCGGTTCTCGATCTACTGGGAACTAAGGATGCCACTATCATCGATCGTTTATCCGAACTTAGAGAAAATGAGACCGATGGTAAAGTCGCTGAACTAATGGATTTGTCATTAGCTATTTTTACCTCGCTTGATAACAGTGCAACAACTGAAGCTCGAGTAACATCGATTGAACGAGTGGGCGACTTTAAGCATTCGGTCGTTCTAAAAACACTGAACCAACTACTTAACGGTGAGCAAGAACCAAGCATTTTGGCTGCAACAGAGCGTGCGATGGACGATTATCAACAAAGCCAAGCTCTGTACTCAGGTGTTGAAACCGTATTCTTTGGCTTGAGTTTAGGTTCGGTATTGGTACTAGCGGGCATTGGCTTAGCGATCACCTTTGGTGTGATGGGCGTTATCAACATGGCTCATGGTGAGCTGATCATGATTGGCGCTTACACCACCTATGTATTGCAACTTCTGATGCCGAATCATATTGGTTTAGCGCTAATACTTTCTATTCCTGCAGCATTCATCGTTTCGGGCTTAGTGGGTATTGCGATTGAGCGAAGCGTGATTCGTCACCTTTATGGGCGTCCATTAGAAACCTTGCTCGCCACCTTTGGTATCAGCTTAATCTTGCAGCAAGCCGTTCGCTCTATTTTCTCTCCGCTGAACCGATCAGTGAGTACACCTGAATGGATGTCTGGTGCGCTTCAATTGAATCCTATGCTATCGCTGACTTATAACCGTCTTTACATCATCTTGTTCTGTGGCTTGGTGTTTATGGGGTTATTGATGGTTCTGAAAAAGACACCGTTAGGCCTTCAGGTTCGTGCCGTTTCTCAAAACCGTGGTATGGCTCGTGCGATGGGGATTCGATCGGAACGTGTTGATGCGATGACCTTCGGTTTAGGCTCTGGCGTCGCAGGTGTTGCGGGTGTAGCGCTTTCTCAACTGACTAACGTTGGCCCAAATATGGGGCAGGCGTACATCATTGATTCTTTCATGGTGGTGGTGTTTGGCGGGGTTGGCAACTTATGGGGCACACTAGTCGCAGGGCTCAGCCTTGGCTTATTTAATAAGATTTTAGAACCATGGGCTGGTGCGGTTCTCGCCAAGATCCTAGTACTGGTTTTCATCATTCTGTTTATTCAAAAACGTCCACGCGGACTATTCCCGCAACGTGGCCGTGCGGCTGAAGGTTAAGGACAACATCATGCAGTCTAAATCATTTGTACTTTCGGCGATGCGTGGTGACAAAGGTGGTCAACTGACCATCCTTGCCATTCTTGCGGCCGTCATTCTTATTCCGCTGGCTAACACCATGTTGCCAAGTGGACACCCGCTTCATGTTGAGACTTTTACAATCTCATTAATGGGCAAATACCTGAGTTACGCAATGTTGGCGTTGGCGCTCGATCTTGTGTGGGGCTACCTCGGAATCTTGAGTCTAGGCCATGGCGCTTTCTTTGCGCTTGGTGGCTATGCGATGGGCATGTACTTAATGCGCCAGATTGGTGACCGTGGGGTATATGGTGACCCAATCCTACCTGACTTCATGGTGTTTCTTGATTGGTCGGCGTTGCCATGGTTCTGGCAGGGCTTTGATCAGTTCTGGTTCGCCTGCCTAATGGTGGTGTTGGTACCGGGCGCATTGGCTTATTTGTTCGGTTATTTAGCTTTCCGCTCTCGAGTGTCAGGGGTGTATCTTTCTATCATGACTCAAGCGTTAACTTACGCATTGATGCTGGCGTTTTTCCGCAACGAAATGGGCTTTGGTGGTAACAATGGATTGACGGACTTTAAAGACATCATCGGTCTGAGCTTGCAAAGTGATGCAGTCAAGATAGGTCTGTTTGTTGCGACTGGTATTGCGCTAATCCTCAGCTACATCGCTTGTCGTATGGTGGTGACCAGTCGATTAGGCCGTGTGGCTTTAGCGATTCGTGATACTGAATCTCGCACTCGATTCATGGGTTACGACGTCGATGGTATCAAGCTGTGGGTCTTCGTTCTGTCTGCGGTTATCGCGGGTATTGCTGGTGCTTTATATGTGCCTCAAGTCGGTATCATCAACCCGGGAGAGTTTGCTCCGCTTAACTCGATTGAGATAGTGGTTTGGGTTGCCTTGGGCGGTCGTGCCACTCTGTTTGGTGCCATCGTTGGTGCCCTGATCATCAACTACGCCAAGAGTTGGTTTACGGTTGAATTCCCAGAGGTGTGGTTATTCGCCCTAGGTGGTCTATTTGTACTTTCAACCATGTACTTCCCACAAGGTGTGATTGGCTTTGTTAGCGAGAAATGGCAACAACTGCGTAAGGCGTCGGGTTCACGAGGCAAGGGACAAGGAAAATCAGATAAGGATGATCAGTCAGAAAACAAGGAGGTGATCGTATGACCACATTTAGTAACGTTAAGGAATCGGTTCAAGCCTTCACTCGCCGAGACGAAGTCTTTGATTACCTCAAGCCTGATGTTCATCCTGCCATCGATACCCGTCATAACGTGTTGTTGTACGTGGAAGGCGTTAACAAAAACTTCGATGGTTTCCAAGCGATCAACGACCTCAATCTTTATATCAAAGAAGGCGAACTGCGCTGCATCATCGGTCCTAATGGCGCGGGTAAAACCACTATGATGGATATCATTACGGGTAAAACAAAGCCAGATACTGGTGATGTGTGGTTAGGCTCGAACATTAACTTATTGAAGATGAATGAAGCAGAAATTGCCAATGCTGGAGTTGGGCGTAAGTTTCAAAAACCAACCGTGATTGAATGTCTAACCGTTTGGCAAAACCTTGAATTAGCCATGGCGGGCGACCGCTCTGTTTGGTCTACTTTCACTGCGGTGATGTCTGGTGAGCAGAAGGACAAGCTCACCTCGGTACTTGAACTTATTCACCTAAAAGACGAAGCCGCCAACTTGGCTGGCAATCTCTCTCACGGACAAAAGCAGTGGTTAGAGATCGGCATGTTATTGATGCAGAACCCCAAGCTGTTACTGGTGGATGAGCCCGTTGCAGGTATGACTCACCAAGAGATGGATCGTACATCGGAGTTACTTAACTCACTGGCAGGCAAACACTCTGTAGTCGTGGTTGAACACGATATGGATTTCGTTCGTTCAATCGCTAGCCATGTCACCGTACTTCATCAAGGTCACGTGTTGGCCGAAGGCACCATGGATCAAGTGCAAGCTCACCCTGAAGTTAAACAAGTTTATCTCGGAGAATAGGATGCTAGAGGTTAAATCAGTTAATCAATATTACGGTGAGAGCCACACATTGTGGGATTTAGACATGCAGATCCCAGAAGGCAAATGCACGGTATTGATGGGACGCAATGGCGTTGGTAAAACGACTCTTCTGCAATGCATCATGGGGCTAGTTAAAGTCAAAAGTGGTGACATTTCGTTATCGGGTGAATCGCTTTTGAAAACCGATGCCGAAGATCGTGCTCGCCAAGGAATCGGTTATGTGCCGCAGGGACGTCAGATCTTTCCGATGCTTACTGTGCAAGAAAATCTAGAAGTCGGTTTACCGATTCGCGACAAGGGTGACCGTAAGATCCCAGAGTTTATCTTCGATATCTTCCCTGTATTAAAAGAGATGCTGCATCGACGTGGTGGCGACTTATCTGGTGGTCAGCAACAACAGCTCGCGATTGGTCGTGCGTTGGTGGTTAAACCTAAGCTATTGATCTTGGATGAACCGACAGAAGGTATTCAGCCCAATATCGTGCAAGAGATTGGCGACATCATTCGTATGCTTAACGAGAAGATGGGACTCACGGTTCTGCTTGTAGAGCAAAAGCTACCATTTGCGAGAAAGGTTGGTGATCGCTTCTGCATTCTTGACCGTGGACGTCAGGTCGCGGAAGGAGAAATGAAAGGGCTCAATGAATCCTTGATCAAGGAGTACCTGACCGTATGAGTGCTTTATTTTCTTTGAGCGAAGAAAGGGACGCTTCTCTAACCGAGGCTTTGTCTCTGAATGAAACCATTGAACAAGATATTCGAGACGGGTGGCAGGCGAGCTTAAACCTCACCTTTGTCGACCGTGGTGATAAAACCGTTTTAAAGAATCGTCAGCAGTCTGGTCCGCTTGCGGTGCAACGCCCCTTGTATCCTGATGGGGAAACGTGTCACACCTACTTACTCCATCCCCCCGGCGGAGTAGTAGGTGGTGACACTCTCAACATTGAAGCGACCATAGAAAGCGGCGCTCATGCGCTAATTACCACCCCCGGTGCCACTAAGTTTTATCGTTCTAATAATAAGTACGCCAAGCAGAAGCAGACCTTGCGAGTGAAGAAAGATGCGCGCTTGGAATGGATGCTGCAAGAGAACATTTTTTTCCCTAATGCACACGTACGTTTAGACACTGAAATTCGCCTTGAAAAGGGCGCACAGTTTTGGGGTTGGGAGATGCACTGTTTTGGGCGACCTGCACAGAATGAGGGATTTGAGCATGGTCACCTTGTAGGGAAAACAGAAATCTATCTTGATAATCAAAGGCTTCTCACTGAAGGTTTTAATTTTCATGGTGGCGATAAGTTAATGATAAATATTGGGTTACTTGATTTCTCAATGATGGGGACCTTTTATCTTACGTCAAATGAGAAGCAAGATTTAGAGTTGGTACAGAGCTTGCTCTTATCTATTACACAGCAAGCTTCACAGCAATCAGTCACATCGAAAGTGCCGAATGAGCCCACATTAATAATGGGTGCGACGCAAATAGAGGGATTGATTGTGGTGCGAGCCTTGGGTAATTGGAGTGAAGACATCCTCCAAGCCTTTGGTCAGATATGGCAAGCAACTCGCTCTCATTTGTGTGGTACGACTCCTGATTTACCAAGGATTTGGGCGACTTAGCGATTAGCCCTTTTTGTACCGAGGGCGACTTCCGGCCCTCGGTACATTTTTTAAAGCTTGCTGTGTTTGAATCCCACTTACTGCTCATGCGTTTTTGAGCACTAAGAAAACAACACTAACAGCGGGCGGCTAAATGGAATTAACACCAAGAGAAAAAGATAAGCTACTTATCTTCTGTGCAGGAATGCTGGCACAGCAGCGCAAACAAAAAGGCTTAAAACTCAACTATCCAGAATCTATTGCACTGATCAGCAGTGCCATTCTCGAAGGTGCCCGCGAGGGTAAAACCGTTTCAGAGTTGATGGATTTTGGACGCACACTTCTTACTGTCGATGACGTTATGGAGGGGATCCCTTCCATGATCCCTGATGTACAAGTCGAAGCCACTTTTCCTGATGGCACCAAGTTGGTGACCGTTCATGAACCTATCGTGTAGGGAGAAGTAAGATGGCTGGTTCCACAAAAAAATACTCAGGTTTCGTTCCCGGCAAAGTAGAAACCGCTCCCGGTGACATCACCTTAAATGAAGGTCGCGAGACAACGTCAGTTAAAGTTCAAAACATTGGCGATCGTCCTATTCAAATTGGCTCTCATTACCACTTCTATGAAGCAAATCCTTCGCTGATCTTTGATAGAGAAACCACTAAAGGCTTTCGACTCAATATCCCTGCGGGCACTGCAACTCGATTCGAGCCGGGTCAGTCGCGTAGCGTCGAGTTAGTACGTTATGCCGGTAAGTTAGAAATTTACGGCTTCCAAGGAAAGGTGATGGGCAAGCTTTAAGAGCTCCTCACGGAAATAATTAAAACAACAAAGGATTGATCATGGCGACGATATCCAGACAGGCTTACGCCGAAATGTTCGGGCCAACAGTTGGAGACCGAGTGCGTCTTGCTGACACCGATTTATGGTTAGAAGTTGAAAAAGATTACACCGTTTACGGCGACGAAGTGAAATTCGGCGGTGGCAAAGTCATCCGTGATGGACAAGGGCAAAGCCAACGTCCAAGTGCCGAAACGCCAGATTTGGTGATCACCAACGCGATTGTGTTGGACTACTGGGGCATTGTAAAAGCCGATGTCGCCATCAAAGACGGCCGAGTTCAAGCGTTGGGTAAAGCGGGTAACCCAGACGTTCAACCAGGCGTTGATATAGTAATTGGCCCGGGCACGGAAATTTTGGCAGGTGAAGGTTCGATTCTCACTGCGGGTGGCATTGACTCACATATCCACTTTATATGCCCGCAACAGATTGAAGAAGCGTTGGCGTCGGGTGTGACTACCATGATAGGCGGTGGCACTGGGCCAAACACAGGGACTAACGCTACCACGTGTACACCGGGTCCGTGGAACATGCACCGTATGTTGGAATCACTCGACCAATTCCCAATGAACTTTGGTTTGTTAGGTAAGGGCAATGCGAGCCAACCTGAGGCACTGCGTGAACAAGTAGCAGCGGGTGCTGTAGGTTTGAAGTTGCACGAAGACTGGGGAACAACCCCCGCTTCAATCGATACCTGCTTGAGTGTTGCTGACGAAATGGACGTACAAGTTGCGATTCACACCGATACTCTGAACGAATCGGGTTTTGTTGAATCGACCCTTGGCGCCATCGGTGATCGCGTGATTCATACCTATCACACCGAAGGTGCGGGCGGTGGTCACGCTCCTGATATTATTCGTGCTGCAGGTGAGCCGAACGTTCTGCCTTCTTCTACCAATCCGACACGACCTTACACCGTCAATACGGTCGATGAGCATTTAGACATGTTGATGGTGTGTCATCACCTTTCACCATCGATTGCTGAAGATGTCGCGTTTGCTGAATCGCGTATTCGCCGTGAAACCATTGCCGCAGAAGACATTCTTCATGATTTAGGTGCGTTCTCGATGATCGCCTCGGATTCTCAAGCAATGGGTAGAGTGGGAGAGGTAGTAACCCGCACGTGGCAAACCGCACACAAGATGAAAGTGCAGCGTGGCAGCCTAAAAGAAGATTCAGACTACAGCGATAACTTCCGTCTTCGTCGCTACGTTGCAAAGTACACCATTAATCCAGCCATCACTCACGGTATGGCGCATGAAATCGGTTCGATTGAAGAAGGCAAACTGGCGGATCTTGTTTTATGGAAACCAGCTTTCTTTGGTGTGAAACCAAGCGTGATTTTGAAAGGCGGCATGATCGCCATGGCACCAATGGGTGATCCCAATGCTTCTATCCCAACCCCTCAGCCAGTTCACTATCGCTCTATGTTTGGTAGCTATGGCAAGGCGTGTCAGAACACATCGATGTTGTTTGTTTCCAAGGAAGCCAAGGCGCAGAACATCGATAAGCAGTTGGGGCTGCAGAGTTTGATTGGCGTAGTGAGCAACTGCCGAAACATCAGTAAAGCTGACATGAAGCTTAACGATTGGATGCCGAAGATTGAGGTCGACTCTCAGACTTATCAAGTGCGCGCTGATGGCGAGCTGCTTACGTGTGAACCTGCTGAAGAACTGCCAATGGCTCAAAGATATTTTCTATTTTAATAGCTCGGCTGAAGGCTCTTATCTTAGACCTTTAGCTGAAGCTCGTGTTTTAGCTCTTGGCTGAGGGCTCTTATTTTGAACGTTATAAATCTCACAAGGAGATTGAGGTAATAGCATGATTGAACTAACTCATATTCAAGCGGAGTTAAACACGACTCCTGATGGCTTTCTAAGTCTACCGATCGATAGTCGTATTAAGAGTCGTCTTAAAGTCACACTCGATGACGGGCGCAATGCAGGGCTGTTTCTACCACGAGGTCATATCTTGCGTGGCGGTGAACAACTCTCAAGTGAATGTGGCTTGGTCGTGGAAGTGAAAGCGGCACCTGAAACCGTTTCGACTGTTTACTGTGAAGATCTGCTCCTACTAACGCGAGTGGCTTACCACCTTGGCAATCGACATGTTCCGTTGCAAGTGGAAGCTGGCTGGGTTCGTTATCAACACGACCATGTTTTGGATGAAATGGTTGAAGGCTTAGGCGCTAAAGTGACCACCGAGACACAACCGTTTGAACCTGAAGGCGGCGCTTATGGCGGTCGCTCGGGTGGTCATCACCACCATCATTAATCGAGTCATTTGAGACTCACCCATTTATAGATACAACCACGATATTAATAACTATAAACGCAAGGAACTCGCGATGAACTTTAAAACAGCTGCAGGCTTATGTACTTTCACAATAGCTTCTCTAACAACATCGACATTGGCATTGGCTCATCCAGGTCATGGATCTCACTCGGTTCATGAGTCTCACTCATTTATGTCTGGCTTAACTCACCCTGTGACAGGCATGGATCACCTGATCATGCTGATCGCTTTTGGTCTATTAATTGGCGCACTGTCATTTTCAACCAAGATCAAAGCAGCTTTGATTGGGGGTGGATTAGTATCGTTAATGCTTGGTCTTATCGCAGGCCAAGCCTTGGGTTT
The DNA here is from genome assembly GCF_057785915.1 of Vibrio sp. QJM3NY_35. Lineage (NCBI taxonomy): Bacteria > Pseudomonadati > Pseudomonadota > Gammaproteobacteria > Vibrionales > Vibrionaceae > Vibrio > Vibrio sp. QJM3NY_35. The sequence continues at coordinate 723,495 of NZ_CM173507.1, forward strand.
CTCTGTGATTGTTGAACCAGCGATCATCGCTTCTCTGTTTGTAGTTAGTTTATGTTTATGGCATGTATTCTCACCATCAACTAAGCGTGTAAACAGTGTATTAGCGGCTTCGATTGGTATGTTGTTTTTCCATGGTTACGCACACGGTGTTGAGGCGGCAAGTAATCTGACTCAGTTTGCAGCAGGCATGGGCATCAGTGCTTTGGCATTAATGGTTATCGGCACTTTGGTTGGCCGTGCGGTTTACTCTAAATGGCTGTCGGTTGGCGTGGCTTCAGCAAGCGCACTATTGATTTTAGGCGCGTAAGCTCTCGAACTTTTTGATTCTAGAAGGCAGAGAGCAAGAGTATGACCAAAACAGAAAATATCGCTATTTATCGTCTCTTTCAATTGATCAGTCCATCGTTGCCGATTGGTGGTTTCACTTATTCGCAAGGGCTAGAGCTTGCTGTAGAAGCGGGGTGGGTGACCGATCGCAACAGCATGGAACAGTGGCTCAATACCATCGTCAGTTCCAGTGTCGCGACTTTGGAATTGCCCATCTTAGAGCGCCTTTATCACGCGCTAGAAAAAGGTGAGCTCGATGAGATTGAGCACTGGTGTAACTATTTGTACTCAAGTCGTGAAACCAGTGAATTGCGAGCGGAAGAGAAACAGCGTGGACAAGCCTTGAATACTCTGTTGAAGCGTTTAGACATCGATATTTCGTTGGTGGACTCTGTTGATAGTCATCCTAACCAACTGTTGGGCATGTGTATGGCTGCTCAACATTGGGGCATTGATTTAGAAAGTCTCAAGCAAGGTTATTTATGGAGTTGGCTTGAAAACATCGTTACCGCAGGGGTCAAGTTAGTGCCTTTAGGTCAAACCGATGGTCAGTTGGCACTGATTAATATCACCAACACGTTTCCCGAGATCATTGAGAAAGCACGCACGATAGAAGATTGGATGATAGGCAGCTTTTCGCCATCAATGGCATTAGCAAGTTCACTGCACGAAACACAATATACGAGACTATTTCGTTCGTAGCGGTCAGCACAAGCGATGTAGTAAAAAGAATATAAGGAAGTAGACAATGGAAAGTTATAAGCAACCCCTTCGAATTGGTATTGGCGGCCCTGTAGGCTCTGGTAAAACAGCCTTGTTAGAGGTGCTATGTAAGGCGATTCGCGACAAGCTAAACATTGCCGTAGTAACCAACGACATCTACACCCAAGAAGATGCCAAGATACTCACACGTGCTGAAGCTCTCGAACCTGACCGCATCATTGGCGTAGAAACCGGTGGTTGTCCGCACACGGCTATCCGTGAAGATGCGTCGATGAACTTAGCTGCCGTAGAGGAGCTTGCTAAGCTACACAAGAACCTCGATGTGGTATTCGTCGAAAGCGGTGGTGACAACCTCAGTGCCACGTTCAGTCCTGAGTTAGCCGACCTTACTATCTACGTGATTGATGTTGCTGAAGGGGAGAAGATCCCACGTAAAGGTGGCCCGGGAATAACACGCTCTGATCTGTTGGTTATCAATAAGATCGATTTAGCACCGTATGTTGGCGCGTCACTGGAGGTGATGGAACAAGACACACAACGCATGCGTCCAACCAAGCCATACGTATTCACCAACCTCAAAGAGAGCCAAGGGCTAGACTTCATCATCAACTTTATTGTGACCGAAGGGATGCTCACCATGAAGGAGCCTTCTACTACTGAGTAGGGTTGGAATCAGTTAGTTTTTCAAGCCTTTAGGTACTAAAAAGCCCTGTCGATTATCGATAGGGCTTTCTGGTTTGAAACGTTAGAGTCGAACTTAAAGCTCGCTCTTAGTAACTCTTGTGGTCACTTGCGACTCAATCACACCGTCTTCAACTTGAGTGGTGATCACTTCACCGACTTCGACATCGTTAATTGATGATACAGTCTTGCTCGATGCTGAATGAGTAATGCTATAGCCGCGCTTTAGCGTTGCCAGTGGGCTCACTGTTTCTAACTTCTCTGCAGCCATAGCGAGCTGGTGGCGAGTGGTTAGTAAGGTCTTATCCATCGCATCCAATAGCTTCTGCTCTGAACGTTGCAGATGCAGTTTCTGTTCGCCAAGGCGTTTCACTGGCGAGTTCAATTGAAGCTGGTGCTGTTTACGTTCAACACGCTGTGCATGCTGCTTTAGGTATTGAGTCATACCACGACGCAAACGCATATCTAGGTCATCAAGCTGCTGACTCTGCTTTTGCAGTTGGTAGCTAGGATGTTGCTTCTCTAAGCGGTACTTCAATGTTTGAGTCGATTGCGCTTGTTTGATTAACACATGACGAATCGCACTGACTAAGCGAGCACGTTTAGACGCAAAAGCTTGTTCTTTATGGCTGTTATCACGGCTAACCAATTCAGCGGCTGCTGATGGCGTTGGAGCTCGCATATCTGCGACGAAATCGGCGATAGTGACATCAACTTCGTGGCCAACTGCGCTGATAATCGGGATTTGGCTTGATGCGATTGTGCGAGCTACGATCTCGTTATTGAAGCACCATAGGTCTTCTAAAGAACCGCCGCCACGACCCACAATCAACACATCACACTCATTGCGTTCATTGGCACGTCCAATCGCTTGAGCAATCTGAATAGCTGCCTCTTCGCCTTGAACCATGGTTGGGTAAACCACCACTGGCAATGAAGGATCGCGTCTTTTCAGGACATCAAGAATATCAAACAGCGCTGCACCGGTTTTCGATGTGATAACGCCAACACGTTTAGGGTGTTCAGGAAGAGGTTGTTTACTCGATTGAGCAAACAGCCCTTCTGCGGCAAGGTTCATCTTCAGCTTTTCAAACTCTTGCTGAAGCTTACCGTCACCTTCTGGCTGCATGCTTTCGATGATCAGTTGATAGTCACCGCGTGGCTCATAAAGAGACAGGCGAGCTTTAACTAGAACTTGATTGCCGTTCTGGGGCTTAAAGGTGACTCGGCGGTTATTGCCACGAAACATGGCGCACTTAACTTGAGCGCGAGAGTCTTTAAGCGTGAGGTACCAGTGACCAGATACAGGTGCAGAGAAGTTTGAGATTTCACCAACGAGCCAGACTATTCCCATTTCGTTTTCTAATAGGAGACGAACCTCTGAGTTGAGGCGAGAAACAGTAAAGATGTTTGGATTAGTCATAGAAGCACTATCTTTCCTTGAAGGAAGGTCTTTCTTGGAATCTCACAGGGCGTGAGTATGGAAGATAGCGGCAATATAATACATAGCAAGGGGGTAAATGCAAATTAAAAATACAAAAATGTGTAGCCAAGCGATTTCGTTGGCCGTATAATCCGTCCGCAATATCTAATCCAAATGCAGTTTGATTTTCCTTAATTGGCTGCCCTCATTAGGCGAAACGATGAGATTGGATTGTTTCTTTTTACTCCTATTATTGTGAGATATTGCAAATGCTAAGAATTGCCAAAGAAGCGCTGACATTCGACGACGTACTGCTAGTGCCAGCACACTCCACCGTTCTCCCTAATACAGCTGATCTTCGCACTCAGCTGACGAAGAATATTTCCCTAAACATCCCAATGATATCTGCATCTATGGATACTGTGACAGAAGCTCGCCTAGCGATTGCACTGGCACAAGAAGGCGGAATAGGCTTCATTCACAAGAACATGTCTATTGAACAGCAAGCTGAAATGGTTCGCCAGGTTAAAATTTACGAAGCAGGTGTGGTTTCTCACCCTGTTACTGTAAGCCCTGACGCGACAATCGCTGATGTTGTAGCTCTTACCCAAAAACACGGCTTTGCCGGTTTCCCTGTTGTTACTGAAACAAACGAACTTGTTGGTATTATTACTGGCCGTGACGTTCGCTTTGTTACTGACCTTTCTAAGAAAGTTGATGTAGTAATGACACCTAAAGCTCGCCTTGCTTCTGTTAAAGAAGGTGCAACTCGTGAAGAAGTTCAAGAGAAAATGCACGAAGCGCGTGTTGAAAAAGTTCTTGTTGTAAATGATGACTTCCAACTTACTGGAATGATCACTGCAAAAGATTTCCACAAAGCAGAACGTAAACCAAACGCTTGTAAAGATGAGCGCGGCAGCCTACGTGTAGGTGCAGCTGTTGGTGCTGGTGCTGGTAACGAAGAGCGTGTTGCTGCTCTAGTTGAAGCTGGCGTAGACGTTCTACTTATCGACTCTTCACACGGTCACTCTGAAGGCGTACTTAACCGTATCCGCGAAACTCGCGCTGCATACCCTGATCTACAAATCATCGGTGGTAACGTAGCAACTGGCGCTGGCGCTCGTGCTCTTATCGAAGCAGGTGTTAGTGCGGTTAAAGTAGGTATCGGCCCGGGTTCAATCTGTACGACTCGTATCGTTACTGGTGTTGGTGTTCCTCAAGTAACAGCAATCGCAGACGCAGCTGAAGTAGCTAACGAATACGGTATTCCAGTAATCGCAGATGGCGGTATCCGCTTCTCTGGCGATATCTGTAAAGCTATCGTTGCTGGCGCATCTTGTGTGATGGTTGGTTCAATGTTCGCTGGTACTGAAGAAGCACCGGGTGAAGTTATTCTTTACAACGGTCGTTCTTACAAGTCTTACCGTGGTATGGGTTCTCTTGGCGCTATGTCTCAAGGTTCTTCTGACCGTTACTTCCAATCTGACAACGCTGCAGACAAGCTTGTTCCAGAAGGTATTGAAGGTCGTATCGCATACAAAGGTCGTCTAAAAGAGATCGTTCACCAACAGATGGGCGGTCTACGCTCAAGCATGGGCCTAACGGGTTCTGCAACTGTTGAAGACATGCGTACTAAAGCTGAGTTTGTTCGTATCTCTGGTGCGGGCATGAAAGAATCTCACGTACACGATGTTCAAATCACGAAAGAAGCACCTAACTACCGTTTAGGTTAATAATACGTCCAAACGTTTGAATAATGTGCTGATTTAGTCGGCACATTACAATACCAATCGTAGTAAATAACTGGTCATCCTAGCTTGTTAAAAACCTCGATAACTTCGTTAGGATTTTTGATTGTAGAATAACTACTTATCAGAAAATCCTGCCTTGTTCTCAAGCTTTTTTCCTGCACTATTCCTGAACACTTACTTACTGTGATTGGTATTATATCTACAGCCTGTTTTGTTGAACGTATGATTTTTGCAAAACATCGACTTACAGATAACCAAAGAAAACGTTTGCTTTATTTCTTGAAGAGTTAATCAGAGGTGAGTAAACTCGCCTCCGTTTTATCACATAGCCAATAAGACTGCTTACAATGACTAAAAATATTCATGACCAACGTATTCTAATTCTGGACTTCGGTTCTCAATACACACAGCTAGTAGCTCGTCGTATTCGTGAGATCGGTGTTTACTGTGAACTTTGGAGCTGGGACGTAGAAGAAGCGGATATTCGTGAATTCAATCCAGACGGTATCATCCTATCTGGTGGCCCTGAAAGTGTAACGGAGGAGAACTCTCCACGTGCACCTCAGTACGTATTTGATTCAGGTGTTCCTGTATTCGGTATCTGCTACGGAATGCAAACTATGGCTGAGCAACTTGGCGGTAAAGTAGCAACGTCTACTGAGCGTGAGTTCGGCTACGCAGCTGTACAAGTGACTGGCGAATCTGCACTTTTCGCAGACCTTGAGTCTACTCAAGATGTTTGGATGAGCCACGGTGACAAAGTGGTTGAGATCCCAGCTGATTTCACAAAGATCGCTGAAACAGACACTTGCCCATACGCTGCTATGGCAAACGAAGAGAAGAAGTACTACGGCGTACAATTCCACCCAGAAGTAACACACACTAAGAACGGCCTAAAAATGCTTGAGAACTTCGTTCTTAACGCATGTGGTTGTGAAGGTCTGTGGACTTCAGCTTCAATCATTGAAGATGCAGTTGCACGTATTAAAGAGCAAGTAGGTGACGACGAAGTTATCCTTGGTCTTTCTGGTGGTGTTGATTCATCTGTAGTTGCGATGCTTGCTCACCGCGCTATCGGCGACAAACTAACATGTGTATTTGTAGATAACGGCCTTCTTCGTTTAAACGAAGCAGAGCAGGTTATGGAGATGTTCGGCAACAAGTTTGGCCTAAACATCATCAAAGTAGATGCTGAGCAACGTTTCCTTGATGCTCTTGAAGGTGAAGCTGAACCAGAAGCTAAGCGTAAGATCATCGGTCACGTATTCGTAGATATCTTCGATGAAGAGTCTAAGAAGCTGAAGAATGCTAAATGGCTTGCTCAGGGTACTATCTACCCAGACGTAATCGAGTCTGCTGCATCTAAGACGGGTAAAGCACACGTAATCAAATCTCACCACAACGTTGGTGGCCTTCCTGATGATATGGAAATGGGCCTTGTTGAGCCTCTACGTGAGCTATTCAAAGATGAAGTACGTAAGATCGGTCTAGAGCTTGGTCTTCCATACAACATGCTTTACCGCCACCCATTCCCGGGTCCAGGTCTAGGTGTTCGTGTACTTGGCGAAGTGAAGAAAGAGTACTGTGATCTACTGCGTCGCGCAGATGCTATCTTCATTGAAGAGCTTCACGCTGCTGACCTTTACCACAAAGTATCTCAAGCATTCACGGTATTCCTACCAGTACGTTCAGTTGGCGTAATGGGCGATGGCCGTAAGTACGATTGGGTTGTATCTCTACGTGCTGTAGAAACTATCGACTTTATGACTGCTCACTGGGCGCACCTACCATACGACTTCCTAGGTAAGGTATCTAACCGTATTATCAACGAAGTTAACGGCATTTCACGTGTTGTTTACGATATTTCTGGTAAGCCACCAGCAACTATCGAGTGGGAATAATCTCTTAGAGATTTGACCAGCATTGATTAAGATCTTAAGCCTCGAACTTTGTTCGGGGCTTTTTTCTTTTTATTTATGAGATTAAGGATTTACATCTACAACGAGCAACCAAATTCGTTGGAAGTTAGATATCAGCTCAAGAAACCATGAGACGCTTTGTTGTGTTGAGCCAAATATCAAAAAGATCACTCGCACTTTTTATAAATTCACACAGCTACAGCTAGGCTATTCCCCATGTGCCACATACTCTTTGATGGACTTATTAAGGACAGATAAGAGAATCCATCATGTTAAAAATCAAATATTTGGCGACAGTGCTCGGCTGCACATTGGCAGCGCAAAGTCATGCGTCTTTGAACATCCAACCTGATCCGCAAAACCCGAATGGTTACCTTGTTGAAAAGTCGGCCCTACAAGCTGCTGAACAAGCGAAAACATCCGATCCTATGTATGCGATCTGGTCACAAGCATTACAGACTCGTCCCAATAGTATTGTTGAAGCGATAGAACCGGGCTTAGCCTCGAATCCTGAAAACGTGAAACGAGTCGAGCGTGTATTCCCCCAATCTGAATGGGATTTCCTCACTCAGATGGCAGCGCCAGAATATACCTACACTCGCTTCTTACGTGCGATTGGCAAATTCCCAGCCTTCTGTGGAGAGTACACCGATGGCCGTGACTCCGACGCCATTTGTAAAAAGTCCATCATTACGGCCTTTGCTCATTTCTCACAAGAGACGGGCGGTCACATCGCGATAGACAACACCTCTGATAACCCATTAGCTCTAGAAGAGTGGCAGCAAGCGCTGGTGCATGTTCGTGAAATGGGTTGGTCTGAAGGCCAAGAAGGTTATACCACAGGTTGTGGTCAGAACGATTGGCAGAATGCACGTTGGCCATGTGCCGCGGGGCAGGGTTACTTCGGACGTGGTGCTAAACAGCTTTCTTACCATTTTAATTACGGCGCGTTCTCGGAAGTGATGTTCGATGGCGATGCGACGGTGCTTCTCAACAATCCGGGCTTAGTAGCGAACTCTTGGTTGAATTTAGCTTCTGCTATTTGGTTTTTCCTTACCCCTCAAGCACCTAAACCAGCCATGCTGCATGTCATTGACCGTACATGGACTCCCTCTCAACGTGAACTGGATGCGGGTATTGGTTATGGCTTTGGTACCACAATCAATGTGATCAACGGTGGTATTGAGTGTGGTGAACAGAATAAAGACAAGGGCCAACCAGTTAACCGTATTCGTTATTGGGAAGGGTTAGCGGCGCACTACGAAATTCCTGTAGAAGCGGATGAAGCCAATACTTGTTGGCAGCAAACGCCTTACGGAAGTTTGAACCTCAACGGCGCAACCGATGTGTTGTACACCAACTGGGATGGCAATTGGAAATACTACGCAGACCGCCCAGAAGGCTACTCATTTGAGTGTGAGCTTGTTGGTTTCCAAACGGCTTATTCAGCGCTGGTGGCTGGAGATTACGAGAAGTGTGTGACTAACTTTTATGGTTCTCATGCGAGCTGGCCTGAAGTGAAAGTGGTCGATAAGCTTGATCCGGTAGACCCTGGTACTGATCCCGGTGGTAACGGTTGGAGTGCGACCAAGGTTTACAACGCTGGAGACCAAGTTACTCACAATGGTGCAACCTACGAAGCGAAATGGTGGACACAAGGGGATGACCCTGCCAATGGCGGCCCTTGGAAATTGGTTGCTGGAGAGCCAACTCCACCTGTGACAGATCCATCGCCAGTTGACCCTGCACCTGTCGATCCTGATCCGGTAGACCCAACACCAGTGGAACCACCTGTTACCGAGCCGCCTGTCGTCATTGACCCATCGGTGTTTATCACATGGCAAGCGGGCGTTAGCCAAGTGAGTAACGGGGATAAAGTGACGCATAACGGCAAATGTTTCGTGGCTAAAAACGGCCCGGGTGTATGGGAAAGCCCTGTTCAGTCGAATTGGTTCTGGGATGAAATTAGCTGTAATTGATCGTTTGAATACTGAAAAGCGGTCTAACCGACGAGTTCAGTAGTACGACCATAATGATATAAATAATTAAAAGCCGAAAGTTTCTACTTTCGGCTTTTTTTCGTTTAGAACTTGGCTATCTAAGGAGGGCTATTAGTCTATTTGGCTATGTTGAAGCGCATTTAAAGACTAATTATCCAGTTAGAGGATAAAGTTCTGTACAAATGGTGATTGTGAATTTATATTCAAATTTAATTTATATTTATTCCTTTTATTTTAGGGTTAAGGTGTACCTATGGAACAGACAGATATCACGTCACTCATCCCCATTGTGATTACTTTGGTGTTGTCGTTGGCGACAAGGAATGTGGTGATTGGCCTTTTTGCTGGCGTGCTGAGTGGTGTTGCGATGCTGACTGGCATGTTTAGTGAACTTAACCCGCTTGATACGTTTGGTACCATGGTGAAAGGTTACTTAGTCCCTCAACTTACCGACAGCTATAACGCTGGTGTGATCATGCTGTTGGTATTCATTGGTGGCTTTGTCGCATTGATGGAAAAGTCCGGTGGCGGCGTCGCGTTTGCCAAACGAGTGACTCAGTGGGTAAGCAACAAATGCCAAGCTCAATTGTCAGCATGGTTGGGTGGAATCGTTATATTTTTCTCAGACTTAGGTACTCCGTTAATTGTTGGCCCTGTTTTTCGTCCCCTTTTCGATAAACTGAAACTTTCTAGACAGAAGCTAGCATTCATCATCGACTCAACCTCATCGCCAGTTGCGATCCTGATTCCTTTCATTGGATGGGGCGTTTACATCATGAGCCTGATTCAAAAAGAGTTCACGGCTTTGAATGTCAACATGTCAGATTGGGATGCCTTCATCGGTGCGATTCCTTTCCAGTTCTACGCATTCTTAGCGATTTTCATTGTTCCTTTGGTTTCAGTTAAAGGCTTAGACTTCGGACCAATGGCAAAAGCTGAACGTGATTGCCAAGCAGGAATCAACTCTGGCGTGAATAGCGAATCTCTCAATCCTTTCTCGCATAAAAATGCAAAGGCCTCTTTTGTTTGGGCGCCGTTGTTAGTGATGCTAGTGGTGTTGTGTGCCATGTTGGTTCCACAAGGCTTCCCGTTCCAAAAGGTCGCGGGTTCATCATTTAGAGCGGCATTATCATCGGCTTATTTCTTTGCGGCGATTACCTTAATTTCGTTAATGGCTTACTACGGTGTAAGAAAGTTGTCTGATGGTGTTTCAGTGTATTTAAAAGGCATGGGAAACATGATGCCCGTAGCGATCATCTTAGTATTGGCTTGGGCGTTAAGCACTGTCGGTAAAGAGTTGGGTGCAGCCGCTTATATTGCTGAGCAAGCACAGAGTGGTTTTCCATACTGGTTAGTACCTGCGGTCGCGTTCCTGTTGTCTGCCATTATTTCATTCGCAACGGGCTCATCGTGGGGAACCTTCGCGATAATGATGCCTTTAGTTATTCCAACCGCGATTGCGATAGATGCTCCACTTCTCGTCGCAATTGGTGCCGTGTTATCGGGTGGCTTGTTTGGTGATCACTGCTCACCGATCTCTGAAACCACGATTCTTTCTTCAACCGGGGCAGGGTGTGATCAGTTTGAACACTTTAAGACGCAGCTCCCTTACGCATTAATGAACGGCTCTATCGCTTTGGTTAGTTTTGTAGTCGCAGGCTTTACTGGAAGTGCATTGGTTGTGTTGGGCGCTCTTGTTGCTCAGTTGATTATCGTGACGTTGTTAGCCAAGCGCGACGCGAGTAAAAACGCTTCTTCAGACGTTCAATCTCAAGTGTCTGAATCTAAAACACAACAAGCGTAATTTAAGATTACAAATGAGAGACTAGATACGGGATGCGAGTAAACGAGTAGCGAAAAAACCGACTTATTATTGTTCGTGTTTGCTATTTAGTTTCTCGCTTACTCAATCTGAGCCCGCTGTTCGCATCCCGTTACCCGCATCTTTTTCATATGCATATCACTAACTTCAATCTCAACACGCTCTTCGTATCCCGCTTACTCGAATCTAAAGACTCTTTTCGCATCTCGCATCTTTTTTATAGCGTGATAGGGAACCTGCTTACTTATAGTTTCTGTGAATTGATTGGTATTGTTATGAAACTAATTTTCCATAAGATCATTTACACAATCTTAGTTTTCGATAACTGGATTACCTAGTTGTACGGTTTATAGATTAAAATTTTCTGATAACTTTTATCGTTTTTTTTTAATCAACCACTTTAATAAGGTAAATTCGCAATGTCGACCAAACTAGCTAACCCAGCGCCACTAGGCTTAATGGGTTTCGGTATGACCACTATTCTTCTTAATATCCACAACGCAGGTTTCTTTCCAATTGATTCAATGATTCTTGCTATGGGTATTTTTTACGGTGGTTTGAGCCAAGTTATCGTGGGCACAATGTGTTTCAAACGTGGTGACACGTTCGGTACAACTGCGTTTACTTCTTACGGCCTATTCTGGTTGTCTTTGGTTGGTTTAATTGTAATGCCTTACATGGGCCTACCTGCAAGCCCTGCAGCATTCATGGGTTGGTACCTACTACTATGGGGCATCTTCACAGGCTTCATGTTCATCGGCTCTCTATGCTATCCAGTGGCGAAGCAAGTAGTATTCGGTTCACTAACTATCTTGTTCTTCCTACTTGCAGCTCGTGATTTTACTGGCAGCGAACTGATCGGCACTATCGCTGGTTTTGAAGGTATCTTCTGTGGCGCTTCAGCTATCTACTTTGCAATGGCACAAGTAATCAACAACGAATACGGCCGCACAGTATTGCCTATCGGTGAGAAGAAAGCGCCTCAAATGGCAACACAAGAAATCGCTGCTTAATACTCTAACTCGGGAACAGTTAGTTTGTTATAAGCCATTTATTGGTTATGAATAAAACAAAAGGGGTTAGCCGAAATGGCTAACCCCTTTTTTATGCGTTATTGATAGCGCGAGTTAAAGTGAGCTATTTGTTAAAGCAATCCATTTGTTAAGGCACAAGCTTAAGCTGAAGGTTGCTCTACAGGTTTAGTGTCTGCAGATTCTGCTTCAGGAGACTTGCCTGTTTTACGCTTGTACTTCTCTTCCCAGTAAGTAGCACCTTTAATGCCTAGTTTTACAGGGTTGAAAGTGTACTCAGTCACACCTTGTTTCTGCTGTTCTTCGTAGTCAGCTAGAGCTTTAAGCGCAGGCTTAGACATGAAGAAGATAATCAGAATACCAACGATGTTTAACCATGCCATCAAACCAACACCAACATCACCCATTGCCCATGCAAGGTTAGCTGTTTTAACTGTGCCATAGAAAACTGCAGTGATAAGAACAAGCTTAAGTACGAACATCATGCCAGGGATCTTGATGGTACGACGTAGGTAAGCAATATTCGTTTCTGCGATGTAGTAGTAAGCAAGAATCGTTGTAAATGCGAAGAAGAACAGAGCAAATGCGATGAATGGCTTACCAATGCCTGGTAGTGCACTTTCAATAGCAAGCTGTGTAAATACAGGACCATTCGCACCGATGTTTGCTGCTAGGTTCTGAACAAGGAATACACCTTCAGCGCCGCCGTGAACGTTGTAAGCACCAGTGATGATGATCATGAACGCTGTAGCAGAACATACTAGAAGCGTATCGATGTAGATAGAGAACGCTTGTACCAAACCTTGCTGAGCTGGGTGATCAACACTTGCAGCCGCTGCCGCGTGAGGACCCGTACCTTGACCTGCTTCGTTTGAATAAACACCACGTTTAACACCCCAACCAATTGCAGCACCGAAGCCTGCCATAGGTGTGAATGCATCACCAACAATCATTGCAAAAACAGCTGGCACTTGGCTGATGTTTAGCAGAATGATAACGAACGCAATGATGATGTAAGCCAATGCCATGAAAGGAACAACGATCTGTGTGAAGTTCGCAATACGTTTAACACCACCAAAGATGATGAAAGCCAGGATGATTGCAACAACAGTACCGGTGAAAATTTTAGCGAAACTGAATGTACCGACAGCTGTTTCAATCATGTCACCTGAGCCAAATGCAGCTTCTACAGCATTACCAATACTGTTTGACTGAACACCTGGAAGTAAAATACCACATGCAAAAATCGTCGCGATAGCGAAGATCCATGCGTACCACTTCTGACCCATTGCTTTTTCAATGTAGTAAGCCGGACCACCACGGAACTGGCCTTCGTCTTCTTCTTTGTAGATTTGCGCTAGCGTCGATTCTGCGTAAGCAGTTGCAGCGCCAAAGAAGGCTACAACCCACATCCAGAATACTGCGCCTGGACCACCGAAACCGATAGCGGCAGCAACACCAGCAATGTTACCTGTACCTACACGGCCAGATAGTGAAACGGCTAGAGCTTGGAAAGACGAGATGCCTTTTGATGAGCTTTTACCCGATAGTAGCAAGCGCCACATTTCAAAGAAGTGACGGATTTGAACAAATCGAGTCATGATGGAGTAGAACAAACCGGCACCTAAACATAGGTAGATAAGTACTGGACTCCAGATTATTCCATTCAAAAAATCAACGAATGACTGCATGAGTATTTTCCCTGTTAGTTTTGCTTATGATTGTTTTTCGAACAACACAATACTTCACTTGTAACCCAAGTGTTAAATTATTTAACTGCCCATTAGGATTACTGTGACATAAAGCAAGTTATAGAGGGCGTTTGTTAACGCTTAGTGCTAATTCGATAATCGTACCATTTAACCTCATATGCAACTATGTTGATTTGTTGGCATTTTTCAGAGTGAATAAATATTGCGTAGAGTTAATGGACTGTTTTTACATGGAATTGTTACGGAATATTTCCTAATCCCCGTTCGTGAAATGGGTCGAAATTCGCTTTTACTTGTATTGAGTAAATTCTATTCGCCTTCAGAATGTTAATGTTTTTTATATACTTATGGAGCATTTATGAAGATATTTTATTGTTTAATAATGGGGTGTTTACTGTTAACTGGCTGTGGGGGGGGCAGCGGAGGTGGTAGTGATGGCAGTACGGGTTCTGAAGGGGGAAGTTTTAGTGGACTGCCCGACCCAGGTGGAACATTAAGTGAAGACTATGATGTGAGCCAACTTCGAGCGCAAGCAACGTTTTCTAATAATACTGTTACAGATGCAAGTATTGTTGTGACATTAAGCTATGAGAAGGATGCAACTCGTCTTATGTCTCTTACTGGGCTTGATGAAATCGAAGTTTTGGTCGACGGAACGCTAGTTGCCTTAACCAATATCTACGGCTCGCTATACTCTTACGATATGCCAACTTACGCCGCTACTTATGAAGTTATTTGGAAGCGTGATGGTGAGGTAGTTGCTGCAACTAGTTTTGATGGACAACCCTCTGCAATTCCATTGACTAGTACTTATGATGGCAGTGGTTACCATTACGCTTGGACTGAAGATTCTGAGGTTGTATACCGATTCGTGATCCCCTCGCTTTCTTGTCTTAATTCTGAAGGTGTTTACGAAACTTTCCACCATTGGGAAAATGATGATTTAAGTAAAAATGTAGTAACCGGAGGAGCATATTACGTGCCGCTTAGTTTGTTTAACAATTTTACTGAGGAAGAATTAATACGTAATTACCAGACATGTGATATATCGATTGATATCACTGGTGAGCACAAAGAAATTAATATTAATGACTCCAATAGCTTAATTAAGGGGATTGCTATGGGAGCTGGAGTGTCGTTAGAAACGATATTTTAGCTAGTTTCGTGGCATAAGGAGTAAGCTCACAAATTATTTACTCCTTTTTTACTTAGGGGGAGTGATATCTAATCATCGGTACTATGTATCTTGTGAATCCAACTCTGGTTTTTGCTGCACCTCTAAACGAGCCACTTCGGCATCAAGCTCTGCTATTTTCTCTGCCATGAGTGCGTGACAGCGATTGGCCAGCTCCCTTGCATCACTAAGCTTGTATTCAGATACATCGATAGGTTCCAGCATCTCGGTGATCACAATGCCATTATTGGCACGACTAAAGTCGATCTTATTGTGTGTGGTGCTGGTACACATCGGGGTGATAGGCACGCCAGCTTCAATCGCCATTCGGAAAGCGCCCGTTTTGAATGGGAGTAGTCCGCGCCCTTTACTACGGGTTCCTTCCGGGTAAACCCAAACAGACAGATCTCTTTGATGAATCGCTTCTGCCACTTGCTTGATGGTATCGCGTGCTTTGGATTTGTCTTCGCGGTTAATCATGATGTTACCGGTGATCCAATACAGCAGGCCAAAGAAAGGCACGTACAACAAATCGCGTTTGCCCAATGAAACAGTGCGCGGTCTTAGCATTCCTGGATCGGTCACAAAGTCTAATATGCTTTGGTGGTTAGAGATGTAGACGCTTTTTTCTGACGTTGGCGCATTGTCTAGGCCGCGCTGCACCAGTTTTACACCGATGATCTTTTGGAGTTGGTTGAACCAACGACAGAAAACGTATACGTGCTTGGGGTTCTTAGGGCTAAACAAGCAGTAAACAAAAGCACATAGAGTGGTGAAAATAATAAACACCGTAGCCAAAATAATACGAAGAACAGCAAGCACAATTCACTCCTTACTCACCGCAAGATTGCAGTGATTAAATAGTTTTAGATGCTTGAAGTTTTCACTCTATTTAACCGAATTGCAACAATTAACTGTTATAGGGTTCTTTTTTTAGATCTTTATATAAAACAAGGACTAACAATGGGTGTTTGACACGATCATCGAGCTTACACGTGTTCACCAGTAGGTAGGCATGTTCACCAATACTGTTTATTTGGATCCGACTTTTCTATCCATTCAGGATCTTGACGCGACTCTAAATAGAGTTGTAGGCCGTTATAAGACATGAAAGCCGCAGGGCCACCAAGATGCTCGAAATAGTCAAAATAATCATCCTCGAGCGCGCAAAGGTGAGCTAAATCTTTAACGTTATTCATCATTGCCCATTGAATAGCGAACACCGGAGCCGTCGAACCTGAAATGCTGACCTCTTCGACATTTGGGTTGAACAGTGAATTTGCTTGTTCAAGCAGTATCTCTTCTTGTTCAGACTCTTGCTGTAACACCTCTTCGACGATCTCTGAGCGTTTGGTATTAGAGACATTCTTGTTTAGCTTGGCGATTCGCAGTGCGTAGCTAAATCGGTCTGAGGAAACAATGTCGACAAGTTGCGATAGCAGCACTTTGTCTACGCCTGCAGCCTTAGTGAAATAGTCGATACATGAATTGATTGAGGCATAACGAGTACCGTCAAACTCAAAGCCACTGGTTTCGTCGTATACCTCAAGTGGGATGTCATCAACCGACAAAGGCCAGCCTTTATAATCGACGCGTTGCTTGGCGATTTGATACATCTTCCAAGCGCTGCGTCCAAACCCACCGAGCGTCGAGCCTGAGAAATCAGAATCAATAAGCTCTTGTTCCGTCCAGTTCTCACCGATACCAAGGTGCTTAGCGTACTTGTCTATCAGAGTGTGTTTTATCTGATCGCGCACAGACCAAATTGAGGTCAGATTCTTTGAATAGTTAATTCTCGCACACTCATTACAAGCCGGCAGTGCTATCGGTGAATGGCCAATCTTGGCAACAGCCTGAGCTGTCTTAGGGAATTCAACAAGGTTACTGGAAGGTTCACCACAAAACCAACAGGTGTGGCGCAGGTTGAACGGGGTATCTATGTGTGAGTATGTGTTCATTAGTTTTTATCGGCTAGGTGCTTGAGGTTGGTTAATGATCTTCAAACAATTATCTCTGTTCGCACGTCAGCTTGCACCTTGTTTGTTTTTATTTTGCTGACGAAACTGATTCGTGATGTGACTCGCCTGATGAACTCATTAGGTGGATATTGATATAAAACAGTCACTAACGATAAATACCGCTCGGTGTGGCTGAACTTGCATGAGCTGCTAGCAATCGCCTAAGCTCCCCATTACTATTGAGATAGGCTCCTTACCCTAATAACGCATATGTCCTCATCGATTCCTTTTTACGATAAAAATGCTCACATACTTTGCCAGCAGTACAACTCAGTGACGTTCGAGACGGTGCATAAAAGCTGGCAAGCTTATTGGCCTTTAGTGGGCGATAAAGTACTAGATGTTGGTGCTGGATGCGGTCGTGATGCTCTATGGATGCACAAAGCCGGAGCTGATGTTATTGCGATAGAACCAAGTGCTTCATTACGCGAACAAGGCTCGAAATATACAGGCCCAAGTGTTACCTGGATTGATGATTCACTGCCTTCGCTTAGCCGCACTGACAACCTCGGAATGCGTTTTGACCTGATATTGGTCAGTGCGGTTTGGATGCACTTAGCCCCGTCTCATCGAGAACGAGCATTTAGAAAGTTGTCTAACTTGCTAGCTCCAAATGGCAAGCTGGTGATCACTCTGCGTCATGGGGAGTTTCAAGACAGTCGACAAGGCTATGAAGTCTCGGTTGAAGAGCTCGAGCGTTTATCAAAAAACAGCGCCTTGTTGGTTCGTCATGTTGATGATAGCCAAGATACATTGAACCGCAGTGAAGTGTGGTGGCAAACCGTGGTGATGACATTGCCAGACGATGGCTCCGGTGATTTGAACAAGGTGCGCCACATTATTGTGAATGACAATAAGTCGGCCACATACAAGTTGGCTTTGTTGAGAACTCTACTGAGAATTGCGGATGCGCATTCAGGCGCTGTGATTGATCGAACTGATGGGAAAATTTCTCTACCAGTGGGCTTGGTTGCTCTGTATTGGGTTAGGCAGTTTAAGCGACTGATTGATATCGACATAGAAGGCGCTGGGATTCAGCAAAATAGCAACACAACGAAGGGACTTGGGTTTGTAAAAGAGGATGGGTGGAATAAACTCAAACACCTAAGTGCTGATGACCTAGCGATTGGCGCTATGTTTCTCGGCGATGAAGCCAAGGCTCTACAAAAGCTATTTTCACAAACGATTAGTACCATTAAATCAGGACCTGTGACTTTTATTTATCAAGGCTCGAAAGACAACCGACTATTCGATATATACCCACCTCAGAAACGACGGAAGAGCCGAGAATCACTGGTCATTGATAGTGAGTTTTTAGAAAGCTTTGGCTATTTCACTCTCGATGAAAGCCTGTGGGAGTGCTTTAGAATCTACCACTCTTGGATTGAACCACTGGTGGTGAATCAATGGGTCATGGAGATGCAGCGTTTCGAGTTGAACCGACAGCGAAGTATCTCGTTGCAGACGTATCACGACTGCTTGGTATGGATCGATCAAAACCATGATACTCGCGATGTGCGTAAACGTGTCGAGCAACTTAGATCTGATCACGCAGACATTGTCAGCGTGTGGAGTGGGAAGTCATTGAAACACGAGTATCACGTTGATCACTGTTTGCCTTTTGCTTACTGGCCGAATAACGATAAGTGGAACCTTTTTCCCACCACAAGCAAAGAGAATCTAAGCAAAAGTGACAAAGTTCCTACGGCTGAAAAACTTCGAGCGTCTAAGTCTCGTATTCTCGAATGGTGGCAATTGGCATGGAGTGACTCGGCTCATTTTGAACAGCAGTTCTTTTCAGAAGCCGCGCTTTCGTTACCTAATATCCCTGCGCAGTGTCGAGACTTCGAAGAGGTGTTTGATGCAATGGGTTTGCAAGTACGTGGAGTAAAAAGTCGACTTCTGATCAGTGAGTGGAACTAATCATCGAGAACATAATGAAATACATCGGAATTGATGGCTGTAAAGCGGGATGGATTGCTTGGATTGTCTCTGGCAATGAGATACCTACGTTTAAGGTGGTAAATACGCTCGATGAGTTGGTTGGTGATCTTACGGGATCAACAACGTTAATCGATATGCCTATTGGTTTTAGTGATTCACTGACACCAGATCGCTTGTGCGATAAAGCAGCAAGACGTTTTCTAACTAGCAAGCGTGGTTCTTCAGTGTTTCCTGTTCCGTGCCGAGAGGCGGTTTACCAAACCGATTACATTGAAGCGTGCAGTGCCAATGTTGAGCAGGTTGATAAGAAGTTTTCTAAACAGACTTGGGGAATTGTGCCCAAGATCCGTGAGCTTGATGAATTCATTGAATCTCATCCCAATCTTTCCATCAGGGAATCACATCCTGAGGTTGTGTTTGCAGCTTTGAAAGGCGAACCGCTGACGTTTTCCAAACGAACACAAGAAGGCAAAGAGGAACGGCTTTCTATTATTCAGCACCTTGCCCCTCAATGGTGTGACGGCTTGTCGTTGGCCATTTCAACCACCAAGCGTAAAGACGTCGCGATAGACGATATTTACGATGCGTTCGTACTTATGCTGATTGCCTATTACGCTCCGCAATTATCGACCTTACCTGAACTTTCTTCTGTTGGTGGAGAAGCCGACAGGGACCAGAACGGACGAGTTCGAGAGATTGTCTATTGGAACAAAACGCGCTAACAAAGCGTGCGCTCAACTTGGCTTAATATGCTATTTTCCAACTCTGCTACTTTTCACTCTTACTATTTTTTGAGTCTTTAATATGAAACGTTTTTTTGTCGTCTGGCTGGCCATTGTACTCAGTGCCGTGAGTTATGCCCAAGTTGCCCCTATATCTCAATGGCAATGCGACATGATGAAAAAGAACAATGTCTTGAGTAGTGGTGCGCCTGTTGGTTGTGAGCGACTATCTAAAGTGGATTTCGATTTCATTAATTTCAAAGGGGAAACGCAACAGGGCAATATGATCGTGTTTGATGTGGTTGCACCTGCTGTTGAACAAATCTTTTCAGAACTCAAACAGCGCAATTTTCCTCTTCACTCCGCTCGTCTAATGCGTGAATTCAGAGGTGACGATAACGCCTCAATGGATGCGAACAACAGCAGTGCGTTTAACGCTCGTCCTATTACAGGCGGAGGTGGTTGGTCGAAACATGCGTATGGTGTGGCAATAGACATCAACCCAGTTCAAAACCCTTTCTTAGAGTTCGATAGCAACGGAAAAATCACGGTCAAGCCTTCACAATCTGCGACAAGTTATGTGAACCGTACTCGTTTTCGCGCGCGTGATGAAATTGAACGTAGTGGCATGGCAGAAGATGTGGTTGAGCTTTTCGCCCATCACGGATTCATGATCTGGGGAGGGGATTGGAATAGCCCAATCGATACTCAGCATTTTGAGGTCGGCTCAAGAAAGTTCGTTAATCAACTGCTTTCTAAATCACAACCGGAAGCGAAAGTATTATTTGAGCGTTATGTCCAATCTTATCGACAGTGTTATCTCAAAAATAAAGGTGAGGGCGCAGAAAAAGCTCGTGCTATCTGTGCAAAGAAAACAGTTGGGACTTTTTAGTGCTATGTTTATCTAGAACCGTTTGTATTTTAGAAAGTTAAACTCGCTTCAGGTGTGTTTTGAATAGCTAAGGTCAGCGCTTGTCGTTGACCTTTTTTGTATTCATTTCTCCAATAGAACACCGAGCATTGAAAAGACTATTGGGTATCTGTTATTCAATAATCGATAAGCGAATACAACGTAAAGTCATCGGTTTGTCATTGAAAAACTCATAGCGTTAACGTTATGTGAGAACCATTGCTGGTGGGGGAACTCTTCGCTGAAACACCAGTATTATTAGTGCACTGATCACAACGGACCAACTAATGAAAAAGATACCTTTGGCTCTAACTCTTTTAAGCACTTTGCTTTTTTCACAATATACTTTGGCTACTGATACTTCCCACACCACACAAAACCCTACTTACGAACTCGATGGTAAGGCGGTATTAGGCCGCACTGAGAATGTGTACCTATCTAGCGTTCAAGGGCTAAAAGACGTTCCTTTCATTGGTAAGATTGATACCGGTGCAGAAACCACGTCTATGCATGCTGAAGACATTCATGTGAAGAGCTCTAATGCCGACTACCAAAACCTTAAAGATAAGGAGTTGATGGCGGCGTTAACCGAAGATCTGTTGAATAATTCCGATGTTGATTACGATGATTGGGATGGCAGTACCTTTGCAAAATATGAGGCTATGGTGTCTTTTAAGGTTCAAAACCCACGCACGGGAGACATGGTATTAATCGAAGCGCCTTTAGAGCGTGTCAGCATGATACGCAGTCGCACCAGCAGCACGCCTTTGCTTCGTCCTACCGTAAAAATGTCGCTGACCATTGCGGATCAAGAATTAAAAACAGACGTTAACCTGACGGACAGAAGTCACTTCTCTGCGCCAGTGCTGATAGGCAAAACCTTTCTTGCTGACAACGCTTTAGTATTTGCGGGCTATGACTACTTGCAAGAGCAGGAAAACGCGACAGTTGTTGGCCGCAAAGAGGTGGTGTCTATCTCCGGAATGGCGATGAACGCGACCTTCTCATTAAAGAATCGATACAGCATTCTTCATGCAAAAGACATCGATGTAGATAAGAAGAACAGTGAAGTGACGTTTGATATGTTCGACAACGATGGCAAACAGAAAGAGATGACACTGCCATTGGTTCGTATGTTAAGCGTGAGTGGTAAGAAAAGACCTTTGGTATATGTACCAGTCCAACTCGATGAAAACACAACCAAAGATGTTCTGGTGTACCTACGTGACCGCTCGAGTAGCGAGTCGCAGTTGAGGTTTGGTACAAGCACCGCTAGCGAACTTTTCATGATCGATACCAACGCTGAGAATATTCTTTCTGAAGGCTCTGAGAACTTCAGCGAGGTCGCGAAAAAGACTGAGCCATTAATTATCTCACCGGAAGAAGATATCACATTAGATGGTTTCCCTATGAAGGCTGTTGCTTCATTTACTGTCAACACGCCTTTGCTGAAGGTCGATAGTTTTGAAATGACAGGTAAAGGCAAAGAGGCTTCTGTTGAATTTTATCTTACAGATGTAAAAGGTGAGAAGCAGAAGATAACAAAGCCAATTATTAAGAAGCTTAAGGTCGGTGATGATACTCGTCCGGTTGTAAGTGGTAAGTTTTTGGGAGCTGGTAAAGTTCGCCAACAAGAGTTTGCTATCGACGTGCTTAACAGCAATGAAAAAGAAGCGTACTTCATTCTAGGTAAGAAGATGGCGAAAGATGGAGTATATGTGAATACTCGATCTGATTATCTTTTGAAATCGGAGCCTTTGTTTAAAGTAGGGCACATTGAAGTTGTTGAAGTCAACGGCATGAAGTTCCCGGCCAAGTTGGATACTGGCGCAGATGTAAGCTCAATGAACGCAGTCAACATCAAACGATTTAAGAAAGACGGCCAAGACATGGTGAGCTTTACCTATCAAAACAACCAAGGCGATAAGCAAGACTTCACTAAGCCAGTGATTGATGTCATGCGCATCAAAGCCAAGAAAGGCGAGAAGGTGAACATTCGTCCTGTCGTCGAAATGAAGGTGAAGTTAGGTGACTTAGAGAAAGAGGTGAGGGTAAACCTTCAAGATCGCTCTCGCTTTGAATACAGCATGATCCTAGGTAAGAACTTCCTGAAACACGGCGCAGTAGTGAGCAGTGATGAAGATTACTTGCTGGGCGATATGGAGTAACACCTAAACTTATTTAAGTTCGTTCTAGAACAGTTTTAGACAGCCACACATTTCAGTATTGGGATGTGTGGTTTTTTATTGAGTGTCTGTTTTTGGACGTTGATGGCAAGGGGGGGTAAGTGTTTGTTATTTATGTGTTTATCTGTTAATGGGTGACATTTAGACAAACAAAAAGGGCCAACCCTTTCGAGTTGGCCCTTTCCAAACGTTTGGTGGGCTGGCGGGAGTTGGGCATATGTCTCATCCCATACCAGCAAAGCTCTTGGAGTATTAACTCTAATTTTATGTTAATTAGCATGTTACATAAAAATCCTGCTTAAAAAGGAACTGAACAGCCGTCCTTTATGTATTCTGGTTCGATTTTAAAGGCTTTATATTTCAAAATATTCTAAGTGATTCATGTCAGAGGAGCTTTTAGACGTGATTGATAAAAGCAGCACATGGCATTATCAAAAACTAATCTAATGTAACCAAAACTACTCACATTATCTATTTCTAGTTGTTAATGTAACAGAAGTTACTCATAACTTTCTTTCTTGAATAGTGATATCAAAACGTTGAGTTTTACTTCTACTTTAACGCTTACTCGTCATGACAGTTAAGTGCGGAATTTAGTAGGTTAGTCGATATTGGTACTAGCCCTACTTTTAGTCCAAATGGCTTGAATACTTTATCGAGAATATCAGTTTTGAAAGTACCTCGATCATTCTCAATCTCAGATATAGTTTTTCTGGAAACCCCAACCATTTTGGCAAAGGTATCTTGTTTGACACCTAACACGTTTATCCTAAGTTCCTTGAGAGCTAATCCTTGTGTTAGTTCATTCATAAGCAACGATCTAATAACTCTATTTATCTTATGTTTTCTTTCGGATACTGATATTGGTTGTGCATTTTTAGGCGTACGCTTTGCCACTTTTTCAATCTGTTCAACCGATGTTTGTACATGAGCTTTTTGTATTGAAATGGATTTACTTAAGCGTTCCTTGTTTAAACGAAGTCGAGATATGGCGTCATAGACTGATTCTGATGAATTATTTAGGTATTGTTTACTTAAATTATCTGTGTTCGTACTCATATCAGTCCCCACTTTCAAGTTCGCGGTCTCAAGGTTTAACAAACAAGTAGTTGTGTACTTATAACTCTATTTCAGGGATAACATCAGATTCTTCAAGAAAGTGTTCACATCTAGCCACAACGATTTCACGGTATCGGTTTAAATAAGGTAATTGTGAATCAGAAGTAGGAGTGACGAGAGATATAGCATCATCAATGTTGTTTATAACGTCATTTGCGATCTTTACTAGGCTCTGTTGAAGCAATTTTGGTGAAATACCACAATCGTCAGCAAACTCTACAAGTTGGTAGGCATTAATAGAATCTGAGTCAAATTCATCCCCAATTGCCATCGCAAGATCCTGCTCAAATTCAGGGTACATTCTTACATTGACTAGATCGTAAAGTGGCGTTGGTGTTAAGCCCGATTTTTGGACAAAGAAACTGAAGTTTTTGCCATGTGCATCTGCGTTATAAATACAGAGATTGAACATTGCCCACTTTAGGATCGCTAGTTTTGCCGCTAATGGGTTTTCACATTGCTCTGTTACCGAAAAAAGTCGGGCGAAGCTGATACCATCACGAATATGACTGACATCTCTTTGTTTGCCTAAGTTTCGTTCATACTTTCTATCGACACCTAGGTTACAAGCTTGACAGGCATCGATCATATGCCTTCGTTTCACACTTGTTGAACTAAATAGCTTTCGATCAAACCTCTCTACAATTAAGGCTGGAAATTGGTCAAAGTACCGCAACTCAACGTCAGCAACATCTAGTCCAACTAGCTTCGCTAATTTCATCGTCACAAATTCATTTATGACAAGGTGTTGTTGGTCATTTTTTTCGAACTTCACAATATGAGTTGAGCATAGTTCACCCTCTCCAAACCCTAAGTTTCCATCGATAGATAAAACGTTTAGCTTAGATTGAACCCCCGCTACTGATAGTCTTGGTTTTCCTTCCCATACTTCTAAATACCAAAGTTCAGGGTCAGATAGTTTCTTAATTAATTCACTATCATTGATTGGGTTGAAAGAGGTTTCAGTTTGAACTGGAGAAACACCTTCGGATAAGAACATCATTGCACCTGATGTATCTGTTCCAATACCACCAACTTGTGAAAATACGTTTGAACGTGATACGCCAAGAAAGTCGATCAAATAATCTAACCCTTTATTTTCAGGGAGCAAATTCTGTAAGAACCTCCTGATATTGACTGATGGTATATCAGAGTTAAATGGAAGGTGTGGCGATATGGGAAACCCATTATCAATCCAATCTTGCTTGTAGATTACAGATAGAGCATCACTTTCTTTACTCAGTGATAGCTTGCCTATGACTTGCTGGCTATAAACTATATCGAGGATGTATTGATGATTAGACCCAGACGTCATTACCTTTCTCCTGTGATGGGACTGAAGCATCTAAGTCTTGCCATGGTTGTATCGATATCTTTATCCCTAGAGCAGACACAACTTTCATTAAAGAGGTTAGTTTAATATCGGAGCTGCCTTGTTCAATTTTTATGTAGGTTTGTTTTGAAACACCAGAAAGCAATGCTGCATCTTGCTGGGTGATTTTACTTTGAGTTCTTTTTGCTTTGATCGCCTCACCAAGTAGTGATGGTGTGAACACCTGGCTTAGATCTGGTGACTCAGTTGCTTTTACTTTCTTAACCATGGAACCTCCATATAGCATGATGCAATAAAGTATGCCTTGATAGACTTTTAAATTATTTATACGTAGATTTTAAGTAAAAGTCTATTAAAGTTAACTTTTATGGTAAGTGTATTGAGCCACTGCATAAAAGTCTACAGTAGCGAACTTTTATGCTTATAAACTTGGCGATCTTATTTAAAGTCTAGTGTGGTTTACTTTATATAACGAAAGAATAATAGAGAACTCAAAGCCATGGGGCTTTGAGATACCTAAAGTATGGCTAACTCTCTATCGGAACCTTAAGGTGGTCGTTCAAGTATTGTGTGTAATACAAAGGCATTACAACATTGTCTTGCTCTAGTGCATTGGAGCCTTGTGTTCCTGTTAGCTTGATTGTCTTGTGTGGCTTACACTTCGATATATAGGATTGCAGTGACCTAGCACGAGTCCTTTTGCCACTCTTTACTTCTATAGGAATTATACGACCAACCTCATCGGCAATGACAAACTCAATCTCAGCTCTAGCATCCCCCCATGAAAAAGTCGGTTCGTAGCCTAGTGCTGCAAGTTCTTGTTGAACAAAGTTTTCAGCAACGTAGCCTTTGTATTCGTACCCCTGTTGCTTTATTTCACGGTAACTTGTTGCGAGCATGTGATTAAGTAGTCCTACATCAAATAGAAACAGCTTTATAGCATTTTCTTTTTGATAGGCTGATAAGGGCGATCTAGGTTGCCCATCGATAGGGTAATTCTTCAAGGTTAGTCTGCATTTATGTAGCCATGTAATGGCACTTTCGTATTCAGCATATCGAGATTTACGCTGATGGACGCCTTTAAACTTGAAACGTTTTACTGAATCATAAAATACTGACGATAACTGTGAAGGAATGTTTCTGAATACGGACTCTATAAGTGTGGCATCGACTTTATCCGAGTACTTGCCAAAGTCTCGTAAGTAACCTTGAATTAAGTTGCTTTGAACGTCTGAAACAAGCTCCGTTCGTTCAATGATACTTCTGTCTGAATGAGTAAACCAGGCATCAACAGCTTCAGGCATTCCGCCCACAAAGTAATAATCAGTAAGCATGCCGAATAGTTTTGTATGTGCAACTTCAGAGTTCACTTGCTGCTCAAATGCTTTAATGAGTGGCTTTTCTTCACTTGCCCAAAGAAACTCTTTAAATGTTAATGGTCTTAAGTTGTGTTGTTCAACCTTACCGACAGGAAAGGATGTAAGTAAACCAATGTTAGAGCCACTTGCTGCAATATAAGCTTGTGGTGCTTTTTCGGCAAAATACTTCAAGGCAGTGACTGCTTTTGGACACTCACCTATCTCATCGAGGATCAGTAGATCAGTGGCGAGGTCAAATACCTCTCCCGTTAATAGTTCAATATTGGTAATGATATCGTCAGGATTTAGAGAGTTAGAAAATGCTTCTCTGAACTGCGGCTCTTCTAAGAAATCAATTCTTATAACTTTGTTAAAATTTTGACCTAGTAGTTCCTGTAACAGATAAGTTTTACCCGTCTGTCTGGCACCATCGATCAAGAGTGGTTTTCTTGATAGTTTATTTTTCCAGCTCAGCAGTTTGTCTAAGATTGATCGTTTCATACCATGTTGCTCGTATTTTGGTTACGCTTAATCTCACATTATCATATTAATGCGCTTGTTTGTGTATTGATTTTACACTTTTATGCGCATAAAAGTGTGGTAAATTCTCTTTTATATGCGCATTAAAATGTTGATTTATGATTTGATACAGGGAATTTGCGATATTACCAATCTTCCTCATCAAGAATGCCGTTGCTCTCATTTCTTGTTTCAATCTTTACTGTCAGATCTAAGGCTTGAATGATTTTAAACATGGTAGAGAGCGTGGCTTTATCTGGTCTATTTTCAAAGTTAGAAATGGTAGCTTGCTTTATGCCGACTCTCTTTGCCACTTCGGACTGAGTCCATTTATTTTTTTGTCGTATTAGCAGTAAACTATTAGCGAGTTGCTGTGGACTATAAATCACAATTCGTCATTCCTTACGGTTATTGATGCTTACTTTTCACAAGGGATTCAAGCAGCACTATCCCTACTAGGGTATATTATTAACATTATACCTTTGTTGGGATAAAACCAAGTAGGGAATAAAGTAGAACAATCAAAGCCCTTGGCTTTGACTTATCTATATACAGGATGATATTTAGCATGGATGAGCTTGAGTCAGTAAATCAAAGAATTGAACAGTTGAAATCCGAGCTATCTCAGCTTGAGAAAAGACGAAATGAGTTACTGTCTAGTACTGTGAATCCAGAGCAAACTCTGTTAACTCCAGGACAGAAAATTGAACTATTTCAAAGTTACTTCCGAGGAAATCATCACTGTTACGCTAATCGTTGGCAAAACTCGGCAGGTCGAAATGGTTACTCAATAGCTTGCTCCAATGAGTGGCAGAAAGGGGTATGTGAAAAGCCGAAGGTAAAGTGTTTAGAGTGCTTGAATCAAGCTTTTAGACCTCTGGATAGAGATGCGATCTATCGTCACTTAACTGGCGCTGAAGTCATTGGCTTATATCCTATACAGCCTGACAATTCGTGTTTCTTATTAGCCATAGATTTTGATAAAAGCGACTGGCTTCAGGCATCTCAAGCTTATGTTGAAGCGTGTGAGTTTTATGATCTGGATTGTTTGTGGGAGCGCTCTCGTTCAGGTAAAGGAGCGCATGTCTGGATTTTCTTTGAATCCGCAACAACAGCAAAGGACGCAAGAGAATTAGGCTTTCTTCTCTTAGACAAAGCGATGCAAATCCATAGTGCATTAGCTTTTGATTCTTATGACCGACTCTTCCCTAATCAAGATGTTTTACCCACTGGCGGTATCGGCAATCTAATAGCCTTACCCTTACAAAAACAAGCAAGGGCTAATCAAAATTCAGTGTTTTTGGATCGTTTTGGTCAGCCCTATAGCGACCAATGGTTGGCATTAAAATCAGTTCAGAAAGTAGCTGTATCTAAACTTGAAAATCTGATATCGGCTATAGAGAAAAAAGCTAAACAACCAGACGTTAGCGATTTGAAACCTTGGGAACGTAACGTATTGCCAACATCGGGCATTGATGGGTGTCCGTCAAACGTAACCGTAGTATTGGCAAACCGAATTTATTTAACTCTCTCTGAGCTTCCAAATCCATTAGTCGCTAGGCTCAAAAAGTTAGCATCATTTTCTAACCCCAAGTTTTTTAAAGCGCAGGGCATGCGTCTTTCAACTAATGGTATAGCTCGCTTTATATGCTTAGCGGAGTTAGATAATGGCTATTTAAGCTTACCTAGAGGCTGCCTTGATGATGTACAGGAAATCTTGGCGGATCTGCATATCAAGGTAGATCTCGTTGATAAAAGAACGCTTGGGCAGAAATTGGAGTTAGTTAACTTTCAGGGTGAGTTACGACAATCACAGCAAAAAGCAGTGGATTCCTTGCTTAAGTTTGATTGTGGTGTGCTACATGCTCCAACTGCTTTCGGTAAGACGGTGACGGCTATCGGTCTGATAGCTCAACGCAAAGTTAATACGCTGATTTTAGTGCATAGCAAGCAACTCGCAGACCAATGGAAGGAACGTCTAACAGCCTTCTCTGACGGCATTGATATCGGTATTTATACTGGGGCAAGGAAAAACCCAACAGCTCAAGTCGATATTGCTACCTATCAAAGCCTGATAAACCGAGGTGATAATACTGTAAACCCAATGATTCAGGAGTATGGTCAGATCATTGTTGATGAATGTCATCATTTATCTGCACCGCAATATGAACGTGTGTTGTCAGAGGCTCATGCGAAATATGTCTATGGGGTAAGTGCGACTTTAGAACGTAGAGATGGGCATCAACCCATTATTTTTATGCAATTAGGTAGGGTGAGACACACGATCAAGATTGATAAAACATCTCAATTCCAACAGATACTGCATTGCAGAAAACTCGCGTATGTACCACCGCTTGTTCTGACTAATGATGAATCAAAGCCACATATATCAGAAGTCTATCGTTGGCTTATGGAACATCCTGAGAGAAACAAGCAAATCTTATCTGATACTCAATCTGAAATATTGAAAGGTCGAGTTCCTATCATTTTGACTGAGAGAAGAGAGCATGCAGCCACTATTTATAATGCTTTGGTTGAAGAGGGGGTTCAAGTTCAGCTACTTGTTGGAGCTATGAAAAAGAAGTCTCTGAAACAAGTGATGGATCAGCTCGACTCAGCTCAGGTACTTGTTGCCACAGGAAAGTTTATCGGTGAAGGGTTTGATTTACCGAGACTGGATACATTGATCTTAGCGTTACCTGTATCGTGGAAAGGCTCGCTAATACAGTATGTAGGGCGAATTCAAAGGCAATATCAAGGTAAAATGGAAGTGAAGGTGATTGACTACGTAGATACTAAATTGCCAATGTTACAACGAATGTTTAAGAAGCGAGAGAAAGGTTATAAAGCCCTTGGTTTTGAAGAGGAATTCCAAGGACGTGGGCATCAGCCTTCATTAGACTTGCCTGTAGATACTGCATCCGAGTAGTTGAGTGAGACTGAAATTACATAAGGATTGATGCTGTCCATTGCGGATGTTTGAACTGTCGCTTAGTATGAATCTCGGAACTAAAGATTTTTTGTAAGTCTGTTTTCGTATATGCGTTTTTGGCGTCACTGTCTTTGCGCTGTTTGCGAAAGCGGATTGCTTTGAATGGGTTGATATCGGTGAGTTCGTTTAAGAGACACCACTCGAAGAAGCCTGACATTTTCTGGCAGTAATCTTTTACGGACTCTTCGCTCAGTGTCGGCATATCAAGATTCTTATTGAGTTCAATCGCTCCCTTTGCCGTTAGACCCTTAAATTGGGAGTGCTTTCTCATATTGACGGGATACATTCGTAAGAGGCGCACGGCATCCTCGGCGTTACCTCTCCGTATATCGGTAAGGCTTGTCTTTCCTATTAACCCTAGAACGCTTTGGCACTTAGCTTTCAGCATTCCGACGGCCTTTGGCGATATATGTTGGGCTTTGTAGAGACAAAAGCGTTCCAGTATCTTTTCAGGCGATAGCGTTTTAGTTTGTTTGGCTTTGGTTGCGGTATGTGTTTTATCTTGGTTTAGAGGTTTTACTTGAGGTGATGTTGCGTTAGTAGTTGGCGCTAAAATGGTACGACGAACCTGTATCTCTAGCTCTAACGCCAAAAGAATAGCTTTGTCTTTGTTGGATGTTTTCAGCGAGCGCTTGATCTCATGGAATCCATTAAACCGATGTCGATGCTCAGAGGGGCTCTGATATCGGAACTGCCAAATACCGGATTTCGAGATAGATAAATAGTGCATGTCTTAGTACCAAAATGTAGTACAAACAGCCTAATATCGAAGTTATAAATACAAAAAGGGCGGTAAATCAGTGACTTACCGCCCTTTCCAAACGTTTGGTGGAGCTGGCGGGAGTTGAACCCGCGTCCAAAAATCATTCATCATTGGTACTACATGCTTAGTCGATCTTTAATTTCACCAGCAACCTGCGAACCGACACGCTAGTTAAAGGCTAACCTGAATTATAATTCGCGCTTTTCCTCTCAGGTGGGAGAAGCCACGCTAGCTAGTTTGGGTTTGATCTCTTATTGGTCCCCGTCTTACGAGCGGAAGCTAGGGTAAGAGAGCTCTGAGCAGGTTATTAAGCTGCTAGTGCGTAGTTTTCGTCGTTTGCGACTATTTTTTTGCGGCTTTTAACGTGGCCAACCGCCCCACGGCATGCACCTCAGACTTCAAAATTCCTGTCGAATCCTAAATCAGCCCCAAGTGTTATTTGCATAGTACCAGAAAAGCTTAACCTGTCTAGCACTGTGCGTTTAAGTGCTTAAAATTAACGCAAATTACTCTTCATAATTCGTGCTTTATCTCTCGCCCAATCTTTTTCTTTCATATCAGTACGTTTATCGTGCAGCTTTTTACCTTTCGCTACGCCAACTTTAATCTTCGCCCAAGAGCGAGACCAGTAAAGTGCGGTTGCAACAAGTGTCATGCCTTCACGGTTAATACGACCGATAAGGTTGTCGAGTTCTTTTCTCGACATAAGGAGTTTACGGATACGTGTTGGGTTCGCCACGATATGAGTACTCGCCTGAGTCAGCGGAGTGATCGTCATACCACTGATGAATGCTTCGCCATCTCGGATGTACACGTAGCTTTCTGCGATATTGGTTTTGCCTTCACGTAGGGATTTTACTTCCCAGCCTTGTAGCTCAAGCCCCGCTTCTATCTCATCATCGATGAAATATTCGTGGCGAGCTTTCTTATTAAGCGCAATGGTATTGCTACCGGCTTTTGATTTTGATTTATTCTTTGCCATAATGGCCTCATTATACGGATTGCACCCTAGTTGGGGAATCCTTTTTATTTGCGCTCTGGCCCAATACAATTAAAATTGCAGTTTGTGTTAATGTAACGCTGTCTTTAACAGGAGTCTATATGCCAAAGGTTACTCGTTCAGCATTAGTGTCGTTTAGTGCCGACCAGATGTTCAGCTTGGTCAATGATGTTGCTCGTTATCACGAGTTTTTGCCAGGGTGTTCTGGTTCACGTGTGATCGAATCTTCAGATTCAACTATGGTGGCTTCGGTTGATGTCTCTAAAGCGGGTATCAGCAAAACATTTACCACATCGAACCGTTTAGCTGATGGTGCTGAGATCTTGATGGAGCTGGTGGACGGCCCGTTCAAGAAGCTGCAGGGTGGTTGGTACTTTACTCCGCTTGATGAGCAAGCTTGTAAGGTTGAACTTAAGCTAGAGTTTGAGTTCTCTAGCCGAATGATTGAAATGGCATTTGGTAAGATTTTCAATGAGCTGACGAGCAATATGGTCAGTGCTTTTACTCAACGCGCGAAACAGGTTTACTAAGCCATGACTATTGAATCGGATATGATCCACGTAGAGGTTGTGTTTGCACTTCCGCATGAACAGCGTGTGTTTACTTTGGTAGTGAACAAGCACGCGACCGTTGAAGAGATCATTGCGCAGTCTGGTGTTTTGGAATTGTATCCAGAGATCGACTTAGCGAAAAATAAGGTTGGTGTATTCAGCCGTAACGTGAAGCTTGATGCGACGGTTCGTGATAAAGACCGTATCGAAATCTACCGTGCGCTATTGGCAGATCCAAAAGAGATTCGTCGCAAGCGTGCTGAACAAGCAAAAGCGGCCGCAGCTAAATCGTAATGCTAAACAAATTTAAGTTAGAAGAGAGCTCGCATCTGCGAGCTTTTTTGTGCCTGTTAGTTAGACACAGCAGCTAATTTGTTAGCAGATGTTAAAAAGCCTGCTCATATGAGCCAACACCTATCATTTAAGGTGTTTAGATAGCACAGTGTAGCGAGTCTTACTAAAACGAACGGTCCTATCTTTGGGCCGTTTTTGTTTTTCGGGCAAAATATAACGTTTCACTCGCTCTCTCATTGCTCGCAGCTTTTTGGGAACCGAACCTGGGGAGGCGATAGCACACCACATTAGCTCATCTTGAATATCTCGAAGTGCCATCGTAAAGCTTATCCTAAGTGGCGAGACTTCAGCCTCTTTTGCTATTCGGCTAATCTCCAGACGGATTAAGTTATACGCGATAAGGATACCCCATATCTCTTGCTCTACACCCTCTACAGATTGACTGCGGAGCAGGATTTCATCTCCAAGCATGTCATGCTTAATCTCGCCATAGCTATTCTCGATTTCCCACCTTTCGAAGTACACATCTAATAATGATTTTAAACTGTATTTTCTATCTGTTAGAGAAGTTAGCAGCCCTTGTATATGATTGGGTTGCTGTTCAACGTCATCGGGATATAGAGTTAGCCTAGCTTTCCACGTTTCAGGGAGACTCGGGGCTTGTTTTCTAGCCTGGGGAGAGACTTTCATCTCCACAATCAGATCTCGCCCATCATCATCGAGCTGCTCGATGATTTCATATTTCACATTTGACTTTATTGGCGTCATCCAGTGGCTTGTTCCATGCTCTTGTTGCCAGTTAAGCATTAGTTCTGCGCTCAAGTAGCAACGGTCAAAAATGGTCAATGAATTCGGAACTGCTGATGAAATTAAATCTTTTGCATAGCTGATTTCACCTTTAGAACTATCCCCAAAAGCCACATCATGAATAAGGCGACTCCGTAGTGATGTGAGTGCGCACATTCGAACGATTGGGTACTCAGTGTGCCTGTCTTTTCGGTAGTAAACATATTGATAATGCTCAGCTAAGCTTGGGTTATCGTGAGTTCTAAACTGTGTGCCATCGATTGAAAATAGGCTCAAACCATTCCATTTATCACCCGCATCTTCCGACTGTGTCCAGTGCTTTGCTGTGATTGAGAATAATGACTTTAAAGGCTTAG
This sequence comes from Vibrio sp. QJM3NY_35, assembly GCF_057785915.1. Taxonomy (NCBI): domain Bacteria; kingdom Pseudomonadati; phylum Pseudomonadota; class Gammaproteobacteria; order Vibrionales; family Vibrionaceae; genus Vibrio; species Vibrio sp. QJM3NY_35. The sequence goes on from NZ_CM173507.1 coordinate 756,930, forward strand.
CGGTGAGGCGTTTTCTTGCCTGAGGAATTGCACTAGGTGCAATCGTTTCACCCAATGAATTAGACAATTTGAGGTCGAGCTTATCGAGTACATCGGTAATCGGTCTATCTCGATATAGACCAATACCAACGACTAACCATACAACGAGTTCTGCGGGTAGCTTTCTACGGCGCATACTCGCTTTATTCGTTTCAGATAAAGCTTGGTTTATCCAATCTAGCGGAAGGTCTTTTTGGAACAAAGAAAGAGATTCTGGATTAGCAAAATCGTCAACATCGATTAACCAGTGTGACAGCATAAAAAAATACCCTTAAACAAAAGTGCTTAAGGGTATTGTTAACCATCTGTAGGATCGTTCAACTGATCAGGAAAATGCTTAAATGATCAGTGTTAGCTCATATGAGCAGGCTTTTGCGATTCTTGCTTTGTCGACTGATAGCTTTATCGGCTGAGAGTTTTGTTGACTGGAAAGCTAGCGAAGGCTTTCGAAGAACTCATCACTGGCTTCAAAATCACCATTGATCGTTACTAGAGTGCCCGTAGCATCAAAGTTTACGACAAGGTTTTTCTGAATAGGGTCGTTGTGACCTTTCTGATGGTGGTAAATGTAGTACCACGTATCTGGGTAGCCATTTTCGATAAGCATAGGTGAGCCCATAACGTAACGAACTTGTGTTTTTGTCATGCCAAACTTGAGCTGGTCGACAGCTTCTTGTTCAACATAGTTACCCTGATTGATGTCAATTCGATAAACCAACTTCTCTAATAGAGAGCAACCGGTCAACATTGTTAGTGCAAGTGGAACTGCAACTAACCACTTTTTAATTCGCATAGTTTGAGATCTTTCTTCGCTAAAATACTGCCTGATAATAAACAAGCTCCAGCAAGAAGTAAAAAGCTCCTTGCGCTTTGAGCTTGTTATGACTGGCAATTTTGAATTAAGTTGCAAAATTGCCAAGAATTTTCGGTAAATTATCAGAAAATTGCTGAATATGTAACCTAAGCTGCGATTAATAGCTCTTTTGCGTTGGCAAGCGTCGATTCGGTAATTTGGCTGCCACCAAGCAGTCGAGCAAGCTCTGAAACACGTTGTTGCTCATCAAGAGTGTGCATTTGAGTCTCTGTTTTGCCCGATTTCGTGTTCTTCGCTACAAACAGCTGTTGGTGACCGCAACCTGCCACTTGAGGTAAGTGAGTCACACACATCACCTGTGTAGATTCGCCCAGCTTGCGAAGCATTTTTCCGACAACCGCAGCGGTTGGTCCACTGATACCCACATCGACTTCATCGAAAATCAGGCTTGGTGTGTCCACTTTTTGCGCTGTGATTACTTGAATCGCTAGTGAGATTCGTGATAACTCACCACCAGAGGCCACTTTCGCAATCGGCTGCATTGGCTGACCTGGGTTGGTCGACACAATGAAGGTCACGTTATCCATCCCTAGTGGGGAAGGGTGTGTGTTGGTATTGTTCACTTCAATGGCAAACTGCGCTTTTTCCATGCTCAGTTCGTGCATGCTTTGCGTGATCAGCTTGTTGAGCTCTTTTGCGTAACGAGTTCGAGATTTATGAAGCTTCTCGGATTTTGCAACGAACGATTGGTATTGGTTTTCTACCTCGTTGGCTAATTCTTCTAACTTTTCATCAGAGCAATCCAGCGCTTCTACTTGTTGTAATAAGTCTTGATGATGCTTATAAAGCTCTTCAGGCAGCACGTGGTGTTTACGAGACATCGACATCACTTTAGAGAAACGTTCCTCAACGTAAGCCATACGACCGGGATCAACATCAATGCAGTCTAGGTATGTTCTTAGCTCGTTGTTGGTCTCTTCGATCTGAATAATGGCTTCAGAAAGCAAGTTCGGTAACTCGGCCAATCTTTCATCTAGCTCAGCTAGCTGAATTAAGGAGTTATTGGCCGATTGCAGAATACCAAGCGCATTAACTTCTTCGCCTTCATAAATAAGCTCGATAGCTTGCTGACAGGTTGTGGCCAGTTCTCCGCTATTGGAGAGGCGCTTATGCTCTTGTTCGAGGTCTTCATATTCTTCCTCCCCAATAGACAGCTCATTTAACTCTTTGATTTGGTACTCAAGTAGTTGTTTTTGAGCTTGGTTTTGCTGGCTATTTTCACGTAACTCTTTTAAGTGGTTATCCGCTTGTCGCCACGCTTGGTAAGCATTACGTGTCGATTTCAATAGGTTCAAGTGACCTGCATATTGATCAAGCATGGCCATTTGGTAATCGTTTTTCATCAACTGGTGATGCGCGTGTTGGCCATGGATGTTGATCAACAGTTGTCCAAGTGATTTCAATTGTGAAAGAGGGACAGGGCTACCATTGATGAATGCACGAGAACGACCTTCTTTTGAGATGGTTCTGCGCAGGATACACTCACTGCCATCAAGCAATTCGTTGTCTTCTAACCAGCGGGTAGCATGCAGATTGTTCTCAAGTAAAAAAGCGGCACTGACTTCGGTTTTTTCTTCACCTTGTCGAACCATTCCTGCATCGGATCTTCCTCCAAGGCACAAGCCTAAAGCATCGATAGCGATAGATTTACCCGCACCAGTTTCACCGGTGATTGTTGTCATGCCTTTAGAGAGTTCTAGCTGTAAAGACTTAACAATAGCGAAATTATTAACACTTAAATGAGCCAGCATTTTTATTTACCTGTATAACTGAACAATACTGTATATAAGCTCAGTATATACTGTTTCTTTATACAGTAAAGTCGGCAGGTTAAAATTTTTTGCGACAGCTCTCAGAATTAAGCTTGTCTGTAGATCACTGAAACCGCTATAGATTCCCAACTCGGTCGTTCCTTCCTCTTGGGAATGACGATGTGGTGGATTGGCGTAAAGACAGAGATGGTGGGCTTTTAATCGGTAATAAAAAAGGCTGACGAATGTCGTCAGCCTTTGAAATTTTCGGTTATTGCTAGAGCTGTTTAGTCAGAACAGCTTACTCGACCAACCTAGTTTGTTACGTAGAACGTGGTAGTAATTGTAGTCCTTAGGATGGATCAGTTTGAGTACATTTGGGCTTTGGTAAATGTGGATCTCATCGCCAGGGGAAACAGGCAGCGAGATTTGACCATCACAGCTCACTTCCTGAGTTCCGCGGTTATCAGGCGATACGATCAGCTTGATACGACGCTTGCCATCCACCACAAGTGGGCGACTTGAAAGGGTGTGTGGGAACATTGGTACTAGTGAGATCGCATTTAGGCTTGATGACAGGATAGGGCCGCCGCCAGAAAGCGAGTAAGCGGTAGAACCTGTTGGCGTAGAAACGATCAAGCCATCAGAACGCTGCGAGAAGGCAAAGCTGTCGTCGATATACACTTCAAACTCGATCATGTGTGCAACTTGACCTGGGTGAAGTACCGCTTCGTTTAGTGCTGCATTATGGCTTTTTATTTGGCCGTGACGGTGAATTTCCGTTTCAAGCAGGAAGCGTTCCTCTTCCATGAACTCGCCTTTGAGAACATCAGTAAGCGCACTCTGGAAGTTTTCAGGGTTGAGATCGGTTAGGAAACCAAGGTTGCCTCGGTTAACACCAATCACTGAAATGTCGAAACGTGACAAGATTCGAGCGGCACCGAGCATATTTCCGTCGCCGCCGACCACAATGGCGAGATCGGCGCGTTTACCTAATTCAATCAGGCTAGAAAAATGTTCTTTTGGGATGTCGTCTAAAATAGTGGCGAGTCTGTCATCAACAAACACTTGATAACCCTCAGCACTTAACCACTGATAGAGCTCTCTATGAGTCTGAATTGCTTGCTGATCTCGAGGTTTACCAATAATGGCGATGACTTCAAATGGCTTTTTCATAACGTTTCCAAACGAATTAGGCTTGAATCAAAATTCTTCATCCCCATAATAAAGGCAAGTTGAACGTCTATGCGAGTGTTTTATATCAATTTGGGGCGCAAACACGCCTGTCACTTGCATTGAAAACGAATTCTGGAGATATCATGAGCAACGAAGAAAACAAAGTAACCGAAGAAGAGCTAGATCAGATCATCGCTGAAGCTGAGAAAGTTGAAGAAGCTGAGCTGAATGAAGACGCTGCTGATGAGCAGGAAGCAAAAATCGCTCAACTGGAAGCTGCACTGCTTTCTAGCGAATCTAAAGTGAAAGAGCAACAAGATTCTGTTCTTCGCGCGAAAGCTGAAGTTGAAAACATGCGTCGCCGTAGCGAACAAGAAATTGATAAAGCGCGTAAATTCGCTTTGAACAAGTTTGCTGAAGGTCTACTTCCTGTAATCGACAACCTAGAGCGTGCAATGCAAGCGGCAGATGCTGAAAACGAAGTGGTTAAGCCTTTGTTCGAAGGTGTTGAGCTAACGCACAAAACGTTTGTAGATACAGTGGCTAAGTTTGGTCTTAAAGAGATCAACCCTGAAGGTGAAGTGTTCAACCCTGAATTCCACCAAGCAATGTCTATCCAAGAAAGCCCAGATCATGAATCAAACACGGTTATGTTCGTGATGCAAAAAGGCTACGAACTAAACGGTCGTGTAGTTCGTCCGGCAATGGTTATGGTTGCTAAGTAATTAAGTCGCTAAGTGATTGACTGGCGTACTTACTGAATAAGTAGGGGCTGCAACATAATTCACTGGCTACCGTAAAATGAAAAGAGAGGCATAGGCCTCTCTTTTTTTGTGCCTATAACTTGAGAATCCACGTAAATAGTCATCAAAACCGCATTAAGAATGCCGTTCTTTTTATTTTATCCATATCAACGGTTTAGAGTTTTATATTATGAAACTGGTTGTTAATTAAGAAATGTTTTGATGTCACATTTGTAATGTTTTTGTAAATAAACACTTTTAATTGTTATCTTTGTATGTAAAATCCACTGCCATATAGCGATTTTAGTCGCATATATAACTATAAAAGTAAAAATTTTAAACACAACAGACTGGAGAAGAACGATGGATAAATCGCTCTCAAGTAAGATTTTTGTAGGCTTGTTTGCCGGCCTACTTATTGGTACTGCTATTCAGTACCTATTCAGCGGTATTGCTATTTTTGACACTTACCTACTTGGTGCTGCCGAAGGTGCTGGTGGTATGTTCGTATCACTTATCAAGTTGCTGGTAGTGCCTCTTGTATATGTATCTATTGTTTGCGGTATCGTTGAACTAAAAGATATCCGTTCATTTGGTCGTCTTGGTGGTAAAACCTTTGGTCTTTACATTATTAACACCATCATCGCGATCTCTGCTGCTCTAACTATTGGTCTTATTTTCCAACCTGGTGCTGGTGCAAACCTAGCAGGTACGGTTTCTGAGACAATCGCGCTTACAACAACTGAAACACCAGACATCTTCTCTCTTGTTGTTAACATTGTTCCTAGCAACCCTGTAGAAGCGTTCGCAAGCGGCGATATGCTACAAATCATCTTCATGGCAATTTTGACAGGTCTTGCTATTCAAGCTCTTGATTCTCGTGGTGGCCCAGCTATCAAGACATTCAAGATGGCTAACGAAATCATGATGAAGCTTATCGGTCTAGTAATGAGCTTGGCGCCTTACGGTGTATTTGCTCTGATGATTCAGCTGGGCGCAACACTGGATGCAGACACGCTAATGTCAGTTGCTGGCTATGTGGCACTTGTGGTTGCAATGCTTGTGTTCTGGATTTTCTTCTTCTACCCGATGATGGTTGGTTCATTCACTGGCATTTCTCCAAAGCAGTTCCTACGTGCAACTCGTGAACAAGTTCTATTCTCACTATCTACAGCAAGTTCGAATGCAACAATCCCAGTAACAATGCGTACTCTAACTGACAAACTAAACGTATCTAAGTCAGTTGCGGGCTTCGGTGTACCGCTAGGTGCAACGATGAACATGTCTGGTGTATCTATCTACATCGCACTGGCAACTATGTTCGTAGCAAACGCATTTGGTCAGCCAATCAACACTGCTGATATCTTCACTCTAGGTCTAACAATCCTGCTTCTTTCTATCGGTGCTGGTGGTGTTCCAGGTGGCGGTGTAGTAATGGTAGGTGTTCTATTGCACCAACTAGGTTTGCCACCAGAAGGTCTAGCGATTGTTGCTGCTGTTGACCGTATCTGTGACATGTTCTGTACTTCTTCAAACGTAGTAGGTGATACAGCGGTTAACACTATCGTTGCTAAGTCTGAAGGCGAAATCGGCGTTGAAATAAACGAAGAAGCTGAACTACAGAAAGCAGAAGCATAATTCTTAATTAAGATTCGATAGTTAGAAGCCCCGCTCAATGAGAGCGGGGCTTTTTTGTTTCTGATGATAAGTGCTTTGGGCTATCTGATAACTTGGCTAAAAAGATCTCTGATTGGTGTTAAGTCTCATTTTTTCTTTTTACTCGTGCCGAATTGGCCATCAGTTTTCAATCTTTAATATAGCTCACATATAATAATACAATATTATTTTATTGTTCTGGCAACCTACATTATGACGACATAAAGGAAACCAAATAATGAAGTTGTCTTACCTTAGCTTACTGACTGCTAGCCTCTTAGCGGCTCCCGTTCTTGCTTCTAATCACGATATTGGTCAACAGTTCAATCTTGATCCAGCAAAAGCACCTGCACAAAACTTCGATTTATCTAAATGGAAAATTAACCTACCGGAGCTAACGACAGAAGGCTCTAGAAAAGGCAAAACATTGGAGATCGGTAAGCAAGAATTGTCGAATGTAGACACGCCTTACGTTCATCCTAAGTGGTTTTACACCGATGCCGAATCTGGCGCGATGGTATTTGTGGCTCCGAATACAGCACCAACGACACCAAACAGTAAGAATACGCGCAGTGAGCTGAGAGCGATGCTGGCAGATAGCTACTCGGCGCCGAGCAACAATTTCGCGATTTCAAGCCATGAGAATGCAGAAGAGTTTGGTTCTATCGGTGGTCAAATGACGGCAACACTTTCTGTTGATCAGGTGAGTACCAGCGGTAGCTACAAAAAAACAGGCGCATTCTCGGTAGTGATCGGCCAAATTCATGGTTCAGACAATGAGCCACTGAAAATTGTTTACCGCAAGTTGCCAGAACATGAGCATGGTTCGTTAACGTGGAACTATGAGTTAAACCCGCCGACAGAGATGAAAAACGCGAAGGATGAAAACGGAAAGAAACTTCGTAAAGACATTCGCCATGATGTATTTGGTCAATACAATCTGAAAAAAGGCAGCTCGGATCCTGCTGCTGGCATCAAGCTAGGTGAAGTGTTCTCATACGATGTGAACATCAAAGATAACATCATGTACTTAACCTTTACTAAGAATCCAAACTCAGCCGATCCTATTGTGAAGACGTATGATGTTGATTTGGCTAAGGGTAAGTATCAGGGGCATGATATCGACCTTGGTTATGGACAGGACTGGATGTACTTCAAGGCGGGCGCATACAATCAATGCAACACTAAGAAGTCGAGCTCAGCCTGTGAATGGCGTGGTATGGAAGCGGGTGATTACACTCAAGCGAGCTTCTACCAGTTAGTGCTCAACCAATAATATGGCTGAATCAGTCACCATTTGAACAATATTTAACTGATTAATATATATTTGAAAAAGACCTTCTACATGAAGGTCTTTTTTTATGGCATCTGGAATAGGGTTGAGGTTTCAATGTGGCGACAAATGCGAGAGTTTCTCAACATTGGAGCCTTAATTGGCAAGGGATCGGTCACTTTTTACCTTTATGTAAAAAGATACGGGAAAAAATCAGATTTTTTTTACTTTTTCCCTTGAAAACCAGTTTGCAGCCCTTATCTATGGTGCATACGAAAGCAAATTACATTTGCACTTTAATTTTGTGTATTAGGGTTGATTCCCTGATTACCACCCCCACATATGTGGGTATAGCAAAAAACTAAATAATATATATTCGGAGATGGCCTGATGGGTAAAATCATTGGTATTGATTTAGGTACTACTAACTCTTGTGTTGCTGTTCTTGACGGCGACAAACCACGCGTACTAGAGAATGCTGAAGGCGAACGCACAACAGCATCGGTAATCGCATACACTGAAGGCGAGACGCTAGTTGGTCAACCTGCAAAACGTCAAGCTGTTACTAACCCTCAAAACACACTGTTCGCTATTAAGCGTCTAATCGGTCGTCGTTTTGAAGATGAAGAAGTTCAACGCGATATCGAAATCATGCCTTTCAACATTGTTAAGGCTGACAACGGTGATGCATGGGTTGAAGCGCAAGGCCAAAAAATGGCTGCTCCTCAAGTATCTGCTGAAGTTCTTAAGAAAATGAAGAAAACAGCTGAAGACTTCCTAGGTGAAGAAGTAACTGGTGCAGTTGTAACTGTTCCTGCTTACTTCAACGATGCTCAACGTCAAGCAACGAAAGATGCTGGTCGTATCGCTGGTCTAGATGTTAAACGTATTATCAACGAACCTACTGCTGCTGCTCTGGCTTACGGCCTAGACAAGCAAGGTGGTGATCGCACTATCGCTGTATACGACCTTGGTGGTGGTACATTCGATATCTCTATCATCGAAATCGATGAAGTAGAAGGCGAGAAGACTTTCGAAGTTCTTTCAACTAACGGTGATACTCACCTTGGTGGTGAAGATTTCGATAACCGCATGATCAACTACCTAGTAGATGAGTTCAAGAAAGAGCAAGGTATCGACCTTAAAGCTGATCCACTAGCAATGCAGCGTGTTAAAGAAGCAGCAGAAAAAGCGAAAATCGAGCTTTCTTCTACTACTCAAACTGACGTAAACCTACCTTACGTTACTGCTGATGCGACTGGTCCTAAGCACATGAACATCAAAGTGACTCGTGCGAAGCTTGAGTCTCTAGTTGAAGACCTAGTTCAACGTTCTCTAGAGCCACTAAAAGTAGCTCTAGCAGATGCTGACCTATCTGTAGGCGAAATCACTGACGTTATCCTAGTTGGTGGTCAGACTCGTATGCCTATGGTTCAAGCTAAAGTAACTGAATTCTTCGGTAAAGAGCCACGTAAAGACGTGAACCCTGACGAAGCTGTTGCAATGGGTGCTGCTGTTCAAGGTGGTGTACTAGCTGGTGACGTTAAAGACGTTCTACTACTAGACGTTACTCCTCTATCTTTCGGTATCGAAACGATGGGTGGTGTAATGACTAAGCTTATCGAGAAAAACACAACTATCCCTACTAAAGCGGATCAAGTGTTCTCTACAGCTGAAGACAACCAAAACGCAGTAACTATTCACGTTCTTCAAGGTGAGCGTAAACAAGCGACTTACAACAAGTCTCTTGGTCAGTTCAACCTAGAAGGTATCCAACCAGCACCACGTGGCATGCCACAAATCGAAGTAACATTCGACCTAGATGCTGATGGTATCCTGAACGTATCTGCTAAAGATAAAGCAACAGGTAAAGAGCAAAAGATCACTATCCAAGCATCAGGCGGTTTGTCTGAGGAAGAGATCGAAGCGATGGTACAAGAAGCAGAAGCTAACAAAGAAGCGGACAAAAAGTTCGAAGAGTTAGTTACTACACGTAACCAAGCTGACCAAATGATCCACGGCACTAAGAAGCAAGTAGAAGAAGCTGGTGAAGCTCTACCTGCTGACGAGAAAGAGAAGATCGAAGCGGCTATCACGGCACTAGAAGAAGTTAAGTCTGGTAACGACAAAGAAGCTATCGACGCTAAAGTTCAAGAACTTATGCAAGCAGCTCAGAAGCTAATGGAAATTGCTCAACAGAAAGCTCAAGCTGAACAAGCTGGTGCTGACGCTGGTGAACAACCTAAGCAAGACGACGATGTGGTAGACGCAGAGTTTGAAGAAGTTAAAGACGACAAAAAATAATTTCGTCACAGAGTAGCCTGATTTCGTTGTCGGAAGTGCTCACCTACTAGCGTAGGCTCCGCGCTTCCTCCTAGAACTCAAGCTATCTGCTTAGAAATTTGTCTCGAAGACTTATTAATACGGGCGTCAGAGGTAACTCTCACGCCCGTAAATTTGTATTTAGACTTGTCGATCTAGATAATAGCTTTATTCGGCGTTTCAGCCGGCAGAACTTTTATCTAGATTGATACACAGACTACTGAAGTGATCATTCGGTAGTAGCAATTATTTTGGTGACCTAGAACATGTCAAAACGTGATTTTTACGAAGTATTAGGCGTAAGCCGCGATGCATCAGAGCGCGATATTAAAAAAGCGTACAAACGCTTAGCGATGAAGTTTCACCCGGATCGTAACCAAGGTGACGATACTGCGCCAGAGAAGTTTAAAGAAGTAAAAGTAGCGTACGAGATCCTGACCGATCCACAAAAGAAAGCAGCTTATGACCAATACGGTCATGCCGCTTTTGAACAAGGCGGTATGGGCGGCGGCGGCGGTTTCGGCGGCGGTGGTCAAGGTGATTTCGGCGATATTTTCGGTGACGTATTTGGCGATATCTTCGGCGGTGGTCGTCGTGGTGGTGGTCAAGCGCGTGCACAACGTGGTTCAGATTTACGTTACAACATGGAGCTTTCTCTAGAAGAAGCGGTTCGTGGTGTTTCTAAAGAAATCGAAGTACCAACACTTGTTGAGTGTGATATTTGTGATGGTAGCGGCGCTAAAGCGGGCTCTTCAGCACAAACATGTGGCACTTGTCATGGCCATGGCCAAGTACAAATGCGTCAAGGCTTCTTTGCGGTTCAACAGACTTGTCCTACTTGTAATGGTAAAGGCAAGATCATCAAGGATCCATGTAACTCATGTCATGGCCAAGGTCGCAAACAGAAGACTAAAACGCTTAACGTTAAGATCCCTGCTGGTGTTGATACTGGCGACCGTATTCGTCTATCTGGCGAAGGTGAAGCGGGAGAGCAGGGCGCTCCAGCTGGCGACCTGTACGTACAAGTTCACGTAAAAGAGCACAACATCTTTGAGCGTGACGGCAACAACCTTTACTGCGAAGTACCAGTTAGTTTCACCATGGCAGCATTAGGTGGTGAAGTTGAAGTTCCGACATTGGATGGCCGTGTAAACCTTAAGGTGCCAGAAGAGACACAAACGGGCCGTATGTTCCGTATGCGTGGCAAAGGCGTGAAAGGCGTTCGTGGCGGCGGCGTGGGTGACCTAATCGTTAAGCTAGTGGTTGAGACACCGGTTAAGCTAAGCTCTCGTCAGAAAGAACTACTGCGTGAATTTGAAGAAACATGTTGTGGCGAAGCGGCAAGCAAGCACAAGCCAAAGTCTGAAGGTTTCTTCAGCGGTGTTAAAAACTTCTTCGATGACCTAACTAAGTAATCAATTTATTGATGTCTTCGGTTATTGATAAGATTAAAAAAAACCTGCTCATGTAGCAGGTTTTTTTGTATCTCAAATCTGGTTCTTTCTCTTCACCTGAAACCCTCATCACACTACATCCAGCAGGCTTCTGGGTATTCGACATTAGCACTGTCGAGAGTGAGCACTTTCTGGTTTTGTCCATCGAAGCAGTTGTCTTTATCTTGACCTACTCCCGACTGAGGTGTTGCTGTAATCGTATAGGCAGCAGAAGCAGAACTGGTGACACTGAAAACAAAACGACTCGCTTCGGTATCGCAGATCAAACAATCGCTTCCCGAAACAATACCACTCCAGTCATAACCGCTGTCATAGGCTGCTTCTAGTTCTAATTGAATTCGAGCTATGTCAGCGAGTGCGCTAGTTCGATGTCCAGTCATTACGTGGTTGGTATAGCTCGGATAGGCGACAGCCCCCAAAATCCCAATGATGGCAACCACAATCAATAACTCGATCAATGTCATCCCTTTTACGCGCGTGTTGTTGCTGTTGCATATATTTTTTCGAATCATCACGAGGACTTCCTTTTCACTTATCTGGCTATTTTTCCTTAGTGTTAGCATATGCGCAAGATTGAGTACGATTGCTCAAGTTATTACATAGGAATTTGGGAAATGACTCGCGGGTTTACGCTATTAGAGCTGCTGATTACTATAGTGGTGCTTTCAGTGCTACTGGCTGCGGCTGCCCCTAGTTTTAGTTCTTTGTTGGCTTCTTCTAAACTGCAGCGCTTAGCCCCTGAGGTTCATAGTTTTCTTATTACTGCCCGATCAGAAGCGGTCACTCGTAACCAAGAGCTTTATGTTTTGTTCTTGGTTTCAGGTGCCTTAGGTGGAACCGAAAGTTCTGATGGTGATTGGGATATGGTGTTGAGCAGTTCAACATCTTACGTTTCTGATAATGTACTTATGCATCTTGATGGTTCGGCATATAGAGGTATAAAAGTAGACTTTAATTTCTCCAATAGTACTTCAATTGCGATCGATAACGTCAGGGGACGTTTTCGAGACGGTAATGTTTCACTCGCCTCCACGAATGCGCTGTCGGATGTACTTTCAATCATCGCATCGAAAACGACAGGGCGGATCCGAATTTGCAGCAGTGACCCAAACAGCGATGGGCGCAATAGCATAGGTCATTATGGTTATGAGATCTGTGGCTAGGAGTGTTCAAGGTAGTACCTTGGTCGAAATGTTAGTGGCCTCTGTGATCGGTGTGATTGTTATCGGTACTATCGGCTCGGTATTTGTTACCAACCAACGTTTGAGTTCAGAAAAGAGCTTGGAGCTGCTCTTATCTCAGAACCTATTCGCTACTACTCAAATGATGAAAGAGGAGCTCTGGCGAGCCGGTTATGATGCAGACTCTGGACAATCAGTGAAGCTATCGGGCGCTGCCAATACGATTTATACCTTTCAATCCAGTGCCAGTGAATCTTACGTTGGTTTTGTTTATCGACAAAACAGCGCATCTTCGGCCTATCGAAACATTGTCTATCAATTTAAGGGTAATAAGCTGAACTATTGCCAAGAAGAATCTTCTTATTTATTAGATATCACTCAGATTACGTCATCTGGTTTGGGAGCAATGACATGTGAAAGTTTGTTTTTCGAAAAGCAAATAGAAGTAGAACTTTTTTTGGTTTCTGTAACTGAGTTATCTAACAGTCTGGCAACCTCGCAAAGAGTCGATATCGCTCTAGAAGCTTCTCTTGTGAATGCAGATGAAAGTCAGAGAGTAGTGACTTCAGTGGTACAAAGGAATTGGCAATGATGCGATTAAAGCAAAATGGAGCGGTAACACTACTTCTAGTCAGTATTCTATTGATTGGTGTGCTGATCGTTTCTCTTGGTAGCTTTAAAACCACTTTTTACCAAATAAAGCGTGCTCAAAACGAGGTTCAAGCTCGCAAAGAACATTGGGCCGCCGAGGGGGGATTGGAGTGTGGTCTAAGCGTTATTATTGAAAACAGCAGTACCGCGATCCCAGGTGATCTCCTGGATTCCTGTAGCAACAAGCTTTCTTCATTAGATAAATCATCCGATAACGCCAATATCCTTGTCTCAACCGCCAACAGAACATCGATTAATAAAGAAGTTCGATTTTCTAATGATTCGGGTTTGGGGGCCATACAAGCAATATCGGCTCTCGAAATTATTTCCGAGGACATCATGGATATCGACCCTGAACTCAGTGAAACCAGTAACAACGGTGTATATGAGTGTGTGGCAGTTCGGTTTTTCGACTCTGTTATACACACCAAAGGTACAGGGGGGAGCTTAACCACCGTTTCTCATCCTGAGAATGCACCTGCAGATTTTAGCGCTTGTAAAGATGCGGTAACTGACTTGAGTGAGAGCGCAACGATTACCGCATCGGGTAGTGATCCTAGCGGTGCTTTTATGAGTGATTACGTTCATGACACCAATCTAAATGGTTTCGAAAACTACTTCGGGGTAAAGAAAACAACGGACAATATCAACGCCCTTAAAAGTAATGAATATGAGGTAATAAACCTATTAGAGACGGATTCTCACGGGAATACCGTGCATGTAGATTTCGATTCAAACACAAATAAATACGTGGGCAAGGAGTGCAGTACTCGAATCAATGATGCCTTTTCAGCTGGTAAAACTAAGGTGTGGGTCATTGGGGACTGTGTAGTTTGGCACCCAGCCATTAATATTGTGGATAGTGCAGGAACGATCACACCACGATCTTTAGTGGTCGAAAATGGGATTTTCGCAAATGGAAACGCCAGTGTACTTGATGGTGCTTTTTATCACTTGAATGACATGAGTGTCTTCAAGGATGCTTCAGGTGCTGAAAACAACACGGACTTTCTTGCTGATAGTTGGGATAAGTTACCAGCAACGATGGATTACTCTTCATTGGTTAAAGAAAATAGTACCTATATAGCTAACGCTTCCTTCTTCCCTAAAGGAGGCATATTTTTGGATTCAATCGGGGGGCTTTCTACGATTAAAGGCTCGATGAATCTAGATTATCGAGGAGAATACAATCCGCATGATGAACCTGTCGAAATACAGTGGAAAAAGGGCTCATGGAGTGATTTCTAACCAGCGTGGTTTTAGTTTACTTGAAGTACTTATTTCTTTTCTACTGGTGGGCGTGGCCGCGTTAGGCATGGTCAAGCTGCAGACCTACACTGAGCAGAAAGCCGACTATGCGATTCAGAGTATCGAAGCGCTGCATTTTGCAGAAAGGCAGATGGAGTATTATCGAACTCGGGCGTCTAATGCGAGTGGGGCGGTAGGTTTAATTCCTTTTTCGGAACTAAATCAGGCGAGTCATTGTCTCAACACAGCAAGTTCAGACCCTTTATCTGGTTTGTCGGGTTCTGCCTATGCCATGACTTGTGAAGTGACTGATGCAAACGGTGCTTTGTCTAGTGCGTTAAAAAGCATTACTGTCACAATTGCATGGCAAGATCGTATGAACCACGCACAACGTATTTACCTCGAAACTATGCTCTCCAAATACAGTGAGTTTGATTGACCCTCAAGCAAACGTTTACTGCATGCCAAGGCTCATGCCACTCCTTTTACTGATAATTTTCACTCCTCGGACATTGTTTATGTGCTAGTTAAAACTCTGTATATGGAATGGTGTTTTTTGTGTTTTTATATTGTTGTGGTTGTATGGTATTTTTGCAAAATATGTCTCCATTTATGGAAAATTAGGTGGAATCTTGTGCTTTTTAACAACGACTTTAATAGAATATGCGCTGTACCAATAGGCCGTGGTCAAAACTTATATTAGGCCTAAACAAAACAACATCACATATGGAGTTACAATGAGTAACCAAGCCGTAAAAAAAGCACCATCGACTGACAAGATCAGTGGTATGGACCGTTTTCTAAACTTCATTGAACGCGCTGGCAACAAAATTCCAGATCCAGCAATCCTGTTCTTCTGGGCTCTAGTTATTGTATGGGTAGCATCTGCACTTTTATCGAATCTTTCATTCGACTTAATCAACCCTCAAACGGGTGCTGCTCTTGAAGTAAACAACCTACTAACTGGTGAAGCGCTTGCTAGCTTCCTAGCGAATATGGTTACCACGTTCACAGGCTTCGCACCTCTAGGCATCGTACTTGTTGCTATGCTAGGTGTAGGCGTTGCTGACTCTTCAGGCTTCATTACGACTGGCCTTAAGAAGATGCTTAACTTCACGCCAGCTAAGCTACTAACGCCAATGCTAATCCTCGTTGCTATCGTGTCTCACACAGCAGCAGATGCAGGTTACGTTCTAGTAATCCCTCTTGGCGGTATCATCTTCCACGCTGCGGGTCGTCACCCTCTTGCGGGGATTGCAGCAGCGTTTGCTGGTGTATCAGGTGGTTTCTCTGCAAACTTCATCCCTTCAGGTATTGACCCGCTACTAGCTGGTTTTACTCAAACAGCGGCAAACGTTCTTGACCCTGCATATGTGATCAACCCTCTAGCGAACATCTTCTTTACTGGTTTGTCTTCAATTCTAATTGTGGCAATTGGTTGGTACGTTACAGAGAAAATCATCGAGCCTCGTCTTGCTAATACGCCTGTAGATGAAGATGCAGAACAAGCACCTGATCTAGGTACGTTCACAGCCATTGAATCTAAAGCATTCAAATTCGCTGGTTGGGCAATGGTTGCCGGTATTGGTCTGCTTATCGCGGCTCTAATGCCTGAAAACTCAGCACTTCGTTCACCTGAAGGCGAACTAACGGCGTTCTCAGCACCAGTGATGAAGTCTATTGTTCCTCTGATCTTCATCCTGTTTATTATTCCGGGTATCGTCTACGGCCGTGTAGCGGGTACATTCAAGAATAGTAATGATGTTATCAAAGCAATGTCTGAGACGATGGCAACGATGGGCGCATACATTGTAATGTCGTTCTTCTGTGCTCAGTTCCTATCTGCATTCGCTCAATCAAACATCGGTACTATGCTGGCACTTTACGGTGCTGAAGGCTTGAAAGCGATGGACCTTCCAGGTGAAGCAACGGTTGTTGGTATGATTCTACTAACGGCTGCAGTTAACCTTCTTGTTGGTTCTGCTTCAGCTAAGTGGGCACTGATTGGTCCTATCCTAGTTCCAATGCTAATGGTTGTGGGTATCTCTCCTGAGCTATCTCAAGCGGCTTACCGTGTAGGTGACTCAGTGTCTAACATCATCTCTCCACTAATGGTGTTCTTCCCACTGGTTGTTGTTTACTGTCAGCGCTACGTTAAGTCGACAGGTATCGGTACTCTAGCTTCTCTAATGATGCCATTCTCGATTGCTATGCTAATCGGTTGGTCTATCTTCTTGCTAGCTTACTGGGCTCTTGGTATCCCACTAGGTATCCAAGCTCCTTACACTTACACAATGTAAGCGAAGTAAGAAAAGCAAAAGTAAGTAACATAAAAATCATCGAAGCCCGCACCGAAATGTGCGGGCTTTTTTTCGCTATTTTTTATATCCAAAACTTTCTATATCCAAAACTTTTTATATTCAAAATAAAGGCACTCAGCTTATACTCCGGATTACGGCTAATTGTTGGCCGGTAAATTTAGGAAATCCAAGCCACATGAAGATTCTGCTTTTAGTAGGGTTAATTGTTTTAAATGGTCTGTTTGCCATGTCAGAGATTGCATTGGTAGCAGCAAAAAATAGTCGGCTGAAACGCTTAGCCGAAAAACACCGTTCCGCTCAGATTGCTCTTGAGCTCAAAGAAAACCCAACCCGCTTCCTCTCGACAATCCAAATCGGTATCACGGTAATCGGCCTACTCAGCGGTATTGTGGGTGAGGCGACGCTATCGGCTCCACTGGCCGTTCAACTTGAACTGTGGGGATTAGACCCAACACAAGCGAATATCTTGTCTACTGCGGTTGTGGTGGTGGGTATTACTTATTTCGCTATCGTTGTCGGTGAGTTGGTACCAAAGCGTTTTGCTCAGTCCCAAGCTGAAAACATTGCTGTGTTAGTCGCGCTACCAATCTTCTGGTTATCTAAAATTGCAACGCCGTTTGTGTTTGCATTGTCGGCTTCAACCGAAGGTATTCTTAAGTTGATGGGCCGAGTCGGTGAAGAAGATAGCGTTACTGAAGATGATATCCATGCACTTGTGAAAGAGGGCTCTGAATCGGGTGTGATTGAACGCGGCGAACAAGAAATGATTCGTAATATCTTGCAGCTTGATGATCGCCTTGTGAGCTCTTTAATGACTCCGCGTCGAGACATCGATTTTCTGGATGTCGACCAACCAGTAGAGCAAATCTTAAAGAAACTACGTTCATCAAAGCACAGTGTGTTTCCATTGTGCCAAGATCACCTCAATAAAGTGGTGGGTACGGTGTCAGCCAAAGCCTTGCTGAATCAGGCCGGCAATCTAAGCATTCAAGTGATCATGGGGCTGTCTCGCTCACCGATCTATGTTCCAAAATCGATGAAAGCTCTGCGTTTACTTGGCTACTTTAAAGAGTCGGGTACTGAGATGGCATTCATTGTCGACGAGTATGGCGATGTTCAAGGTCTTGTGACTCATTACGATATTCTTGAGGCGATTGCTGGCGAACTATCGAATAACCCGAACGATCTTTGGACTGAGCAAGTGGAAGACGGTTTGCTGGTGGATGGATTGATTCCGATCAGTGAACTGAAAAACCGTTTAGAGCTGTCGGATTCTGAGGGTGAAAGCGAGAGCTTCCAAACGTTGAATGGCCTTGTGACTTGGCTAATAGGACGATTACCTGATGCAGGCGAGGTTGTTCAATACCAACAGTGGCAGTTTGAAATTATCTCTGTTGAGAACAATCGCATTGTGAGCATCAAAACGACGCCAATAGCCGATAGCATAGAAGACGCTAATAGCTAGCAGTTCGACCAACTAGCAAGCGGCAATCGTTCATTGTCTCTTGTTGTCTATTATCTCTTTATTGTTCATTATCACGAAGATTAGGTATGCTTCACCGCATACCTAATTTCGTTTTAATCCTTTGTTTTCTGGAGTTCCCTTTGTCAGACCATCAATTCACCCCTCAAGATGAAATCTTCATGCGACGCGCCATCGAGGTAGCGAAGCAAGCAGAGAGTGAGGGAGAGGTTCCTGTGGGTGCCATATTAGTGAAAGATGGGGAGATTATCTCTGAAGGGTGGAACCGTTCGATTGGCAGCCACGATGCAACGGCACACGCAGAAATTGAAACTCTGCGTAAAGCGGGTCAAACCTTAGAAAACTATCGCCTGCTCGATACCACTTTATACGTCACGCTCGAGCCTTGCCCAATGTGTGCAGGTGCTTTGCTACACAGCCGAGTAAAGCGCATTGTGTTTGGCGCTCCAGACTTAAAAGCGGGCGCTGCAGGTACAGTGTTGAATTTGTTTGAAAGTCAGGCCTCATACCACTATGCCGACGTTGAACATGGCTTGTTAGAGGAAGAGTGCCGTGAGCAATTACAATCGTTTTTCAAGCGTCGTAGAAAAGAGATAAAAGAGAAGCGCAAGCAAGAACGTCTGCTGGAAGAGCAGCGTGTAGAAGCAGATATGAAGGCTGGTAACAAGAAGTAGCAGCGAGCTATCGGCACTCTCAATCGCACGAGTGCCAAGCAAACTGACTTGGTAATTACATTTACTCAGCAATCATCTGCATGAAAGCGCGATTGCGCCAAATGATCTTCTTCTTATTATTTGAAAGCATACGCTTACGACGGTTTGCAGCAACGGTCTTATCAAGGCGTTTCGATTTCAGTTTCTTCATCATTTCAATGATTTCCTATGTGTCGTCTGACTTTTTAGTTTGGACTAACGATTTAATTATAGTGTTATTCGTTTGTTTGGCCTGTCGCACACTTGGCTTACTTAGAAGAGCTGTTCTAGTCTAAAGCCAAGCTCGTTGTGCAACAGAGCATAATCTTGATTGTGGTGTGCCGTTATAAGGTTCGATTGTTACTGCAATATGACACTCGAGATCTCATCATCATCTTCTTGCCTGCTTCCCTTATCCCCCTTAGTGACGAAAGAAGAGTCGAAAAAAGACAATAAAAAAGAGCAATGCTAGATGGCATTGCTCTTTTGGGTTTTACTGTGAAGGCTCAGAACTGCTTACTGTCGACTGAGCTGCGCTGATACTCGATTCAGCACCTGAGGTTTCTAAAGGTGGGATCACCACTAAACCTTCAAGGGTCGCTTCTTGTTCTTTATTGCGCTTATTTACATGGCCAATAATGCTTTGGTAATAACGGCGAATGTTTTCAACGTAGTTTCTCGCTTCATCACCACGCGCATACCCATATCGAGTTTGGCTGTAGTATTTCTTCTGTCTCAATAGAGGTAATCTGTCTTTCACATCGCCCCAAGCATCAGGATCTCCTCCTTGTGCCTTCGTGAGGCGACGCGCGTCCATCATGTGCCCGTAACCGACATTGTATGAAGCAAGTGCAAACCAGATCTTTTCGTGTTGAGTGATTGAATCTGGTACTCGGTTCACGATACGACGCAGGTACTCAACACCGCCTTGTACCGACTGTTTCGGGTCGAGACGGTTGGTTACCCCAACACTCTTCGCGGTGGGCAGTGTCAACATCATCATGCCACGAACCCCCGTTGGTGAGCGCGCAACAGGGTTCCAGTGTGATTCTTGGTAGGCCAAAGCGGCAATCAAGCGCCAATCAAATTCTTGAGAGTACTTTTGAAATAGCGGTGACCATTTTGGCAACTTGCTGTCCAGTGCGCGGATAAAGGCGCGAGTATCAACGTAGTCAAAAGTGCCGATATGGCCGATGTATTTCTCTTCTAGTGAAGCCAGTTCACCAGACTGTTTTAGGTTACCGAAGAACTCAATCAACAGAGCATAAAGGCGTTCATCTTCAGACTTCTGTAAATACCAAGAGATAGGTTGGTCTTCTGTCAGTTCAAAAGCCAAAGCTACGTCTGGGTATAAACGTTGTGCCAGTGATAGCTCAATTGAGTCTGCAACCGTAAATAAGCGCTCGCCAGTCGAGACTTCTTTAAGCAGGTCGTTGATATCAGCATTGCCGACCGCATCATAGATGAAGTCATCGTGTGTTTTCTGCAGCTGTTTTAGTGTTGGCTCAAAGTGTGAGTCTTTTACTACAACCAAAGATGGCGTTAATGTGTCAGTAGACGCCGCCTCTTCTGATTCAGTTTGCGCTTTAACAAAGTCAGCCTGACGCTCATTCTCAAAATTGATCAGTTGTTCAAGGTTTCTTGGTCGCCACTGGCCTTTTTTGTATACGACCTGTTGGCTTACATAGTAATAAGCAGGCGCAGCGCGATAAGCGCGTGTCAGTTTGTTGTTCTGCGTTAAGCCGGTCGCGATAAGATCGATCTCACCTTTCTGCAGTGCAGGGAACAAGCCAGACAAACGGTAAGCAGGTTTAACCTCAAGCTTTACACCAAGCTCCTGCGCAAATTCACGAGCTAACTCGTAATCTAAGCCAGCAGGGCCATCAGGACCGATGTAATAAGAGAGTTGGTTATTTAGGGTGCCGACACGAAGAACGCCACGATCTCGTATCTGCTCAAGGACACTTTTAGGTTCAGATTCAATCTGACATCCAGCCAACCCAAATAGGGCGATGGCCAGCAGAAGGAACTTAGACGAAAAGATGAGCGTAAATTTAGGAATCAAAATGAAATCTCGAAAAGTGGAAGCCCCTTTATACCAAACCCCGCAAGGCTGGCAAAGCAGGTTTAATTAAACAGTTGTAAAAGTGGTGATAAATGCAGCAAAAGTACCATTTACGCAGAAAGATAAAAAAAATCACGCAAACGGTTGCTTTTGGTGTTACGTCACAAAAAGAAATGCTTTATAATGCGCTCGCATTGAAGAGGTGGAATCGGCATAGGTTTGGCAACCTTCGGGAATAGCTTCGAAGAAAACAGTTAGGTTGTCCCTATAACCCACTGAATTTATTCCAATACTACCTTAATCAACTGCATAAGAGACGTAAGCACATGAGAATTTTGCGTGGCTCCCCAGCTCTATCTGAGTTTCGTGTTAACAAGCTTTTAGAGCTTTGTCGTGAATTAAGCTTACCTGTAACAGGTATTTACGCTGAGTTTGCCCACTTTGCTGATCTAACGGCAGACCTAGATGAGTCTGAAGTTGAGAAGCTAGAGAAGCTACTGACTTACGGTCCAACGATTGAAGAGCATGAACCTGAAGGTTTACTGCTGCTTGCAACGCCACGCCCGGGCACTATCTCGCCTTGGTCTTCAAAATCAACAGATATCGCACACAACTGCGGACTGGCTAAAGTGTCACGTCTAGAGCGCGGTACTGCTTTCTACATTGAAACCTCTACTGAACTTTCTGAGCTTCAACTTGTTGAGCTGAAAGCAATCCTACACGACCGTATGATGGAAGTGGTTTTCACTGACTTCGAATCAGCGGTGGCACTATTTAGAGTTGCTGAGCCTGCTCCTTATGCGGAAGTTGACCTATTAACTGGTGGACGTAAAGCGCTTGAAGAAGCAAACGTTACCCTAGGTCTAGCACTTGCAGAAGATGAGATTGATTACCTTCTTGAAAGCTTTACTGAGAAGCTAGGTCGTAACCCGGCTGACATCGAGCTAATGATGTTTGCACAAGCGAACTCAGAGCACTGTCGTCACAAGATCTTTAACGCTGATTGGACTATCGATGGCGTTAAGCAAGAAAAATCATTGTTCAAGATGATTAAGAACACCTTTGAAACGACACCAGAACACGTTCTGTCTGCTTATAAAGATAACGCAGCGGTAATGACCGGTTCTGAAGTGGGTCGTTTCTTCCCAGATCCAGAAACTCGCCAATACAACTACCACCAAGAAAAAACACACATCTTGATGAAAGTTGAAACGCATAACCATCCAACGGCAATCTCTCCATGGCCGGGCGCATCAACAGGTTCAGGCGGCGAAATCCGTGATGAAGGCGCAACCGGTATTGGTGGTAAGCCAAAAGCTGGCCTTGTTGCTTTCTCTGTATCTAACCTTAAGATCCCGAACTTCGTTCAACCTTGGGAAACTGACTTTGGTAAGCCGAGCCGTATCGTTACTGCTTTGGATATCATGCTTGAAGGTCCTCTTGGTGGCGCAGCATTCAACAACGAATTTGGTCGTCCAAACCTATTAGGTTACTTCCGTACATACGAAGAGAAAGTAAACTCTCACGCAGGCGAAGAAGTGCGTGGGTACCATAAACCAATCATGCTTGCTGGCGGCCTAGGTAACATCCGTGATGATCATGTTCAGAAGAAAGAGATCCCAGTAGGCGCAAGCCTAATCGTTCTTGGTGGTCCAGCAATGAACATCGGCCTTGGTGGAGGTGCTGCATCTTCAATGGATTCGGGTTCATCTTCTGAAGACCTAGATTTCGCTTCTGTACAACGTGAAAACCCAGAGATGGAACGTCGTTGTCAGGAAGTTATCGACCGTTGTTGGCAGCTTGGTGATGCGAACCCAATCGCATTCATCCACGATGTGGGCGCGGGCGGTATCTCGAATGCTCTTCCTGAGCTAGTCGACGACGGCGAGCGTGGCGGTATCTTTAATCTACGTGACGTACCAAACGATGAGCCGGGCATGAGCCCACTTGAGATCTGGTGTAACGAATCTCAAGAGCGTTACGTTATGGCGGTTGCTGATAAAGACATGGCAACGTTCGACGCGATTTGTAAACGTGAACGCGCACCATATGCAGTGGTGGGTAAAGCAACAGAAGAGCGTGATCTGAAACTAGAAGATTCACACTTCGACAACACGCCAATCGACATGCCTATGGACATCCTATTAGGTAAAACACCTAAGATGCACCGTGACGCGAAGACGCTAAAAGCAAACAATCCTGCGATTGACCGTTCTTGTATCGAACTAAACGAAGCGGTTGACCGTATTCTTCGCTTACCAACAGTGGCAGAGAAAACATTCCTAATCACTATCGGTGACCGCTCGGTAACTGGCCTTGTGGCTCGTGATCAAATGGTTGGCCCATGGCAGGTTCCTGTTGCTAACTGTGCGGTAACTGCAGCAAGTTACGACTCTTACCACGGTGAGGCAATGTCTCTTGGTGAGCGTACGCCAGTGGCACTACTAGACTTCGGCGCATCGGCTCGTCTAGCGGTTGGTGAAGCAATCACTAACATCGCAGCGACGAACATCGGTGATATCAAACACATTAAATTGTCAGCTAACTGGATGTCTCCAGCAGGTCACCCTGGTGAAGATGCAGGCCTTTACGAAGCGGTTAAAGCCGTGGGTGAAGAACTATGTCCGGCACTGGGTCTAACTATCCCTGTGGGTAAAGATTCTATGTCGATGAAGACTAAGTGGGAAGAGAACGGCGAGCAGAAAGAAGTCACATCTCCGCTATCTCTTGTTATCACTGCGTTTGCACGTGTTGAAGATGTTCGTAAGACGATTACGCCACAACTTCGTACAGACAAAGGCAACACGTCACTGGTACTTATCGACCTTGGTAACGGCCAAAACCGCATGGGCGCAACAGCACTAGCGCAAGTTTACAAGCAGCTTGGTGATAAGCCAGCAGACGTAGACAATGCAGCACAGCTAAAAGGTTTCTACGAAGGCGTTCAGGCTCTGGTTGCTAAAGACCAAGTTGTGGCTTACCACGATAAAGGCGACGGCGGTCTATTCGTTACTCTAGCTGAAATGGCGTTCGCAGGTCACTGTGGTGTTCAAGCTAATATCGAAGCGTTAGGTGAAGACACACTAGCAGCACTATTTAACGAAGAGCTAGGTGCGGTAATCCAGGTTCGTAACGACGACCTAGACGCAGTACTTTCTACGCTTGCAGCCAATGGCCTAGAAGCATGCTCACATGTTATTGGTTCGGTTCAAGATTCTGATGAGTTGGTGATTAAGTCTGGTGCAGACGTTGTGATTCAACGTAACCGTACTGAACTGCGTACTATCTGGGCTGAGACGACGCATAAGATGCAAGGTCTACGTGATAACCCAGTTTGTGCTGACCAAGAACATGAAGCGAAGAAAGACAACTCAGACCCAGGTCTGAACGTGAAACTAAGCTTTGACGTAAACGAAGATATTGCTGCTCCTTACATCAACACGGGCGCTAAGCCTAAGATGGCAATTCTACGTGAGCAGGGTGTTAACTCTCACGTTGAAATGGCAGCAGCATTCGACCGTGCAGGCTTCGAAGCGACTGATATTCACATGAGCGACATCCTAACGGGTCAAGCGGTACTCGAAGAGTACAACGGCCTTGTGGCTTGTGGTGGTTTCTCTTACGGTGATGTACTGGGCGCTGGTGAAGGTTGGGCTAAATCAGTTCTGTTTAACGATTCTACTCGTGACCAATTTGAAAACTTCTTCAAACGTGAAGATACTTTCTCTTTAGGTGTATGTAACGGTTGTCAGATGTTGTCTAACCTGCGTGAACTTATCCCTGGAGCTGAATACTGGCCACGTTTCGTTCGCAATGAGTCTGAGCGTTTTGAAGCACGTTTCAGCCTCGTTGAAGTTCAGAAGTCAGATTCTGTATTCTTCAACGGCATGGAAGGTTCTCGTATGCCAATCGCAGTTTCTCACGGTGAGGGCCGCGTAGAAGTGCGTGACAACGACCACCTAAACGCGATTGAGAACTCAGGTACGGTTGCACTACGTTACGTTGATAACAACGGTAACCAAACGCAGCAATACCCGAACAACCCGAATGGTTCGCCAAACGCTATCACTGGTTTAACGACTACAGACGGCCGTGTGACTATCATGATGCCGCACCCAGAGCGTGTATTCCGTACGGTTGCAAACTCTTGGTCTCCGGAAGGTTGGGGCGAGAATGGCGCTTGGATGCGTATGTTCCAAAACGCACGTAAGAATGTGGGTTAACCACTCTCTTACAGGCCGCATTAATCTAGGCTAGGTTAAGCAAAAATGAAAAGCGCAGATCGAAAGGTCTGCGCTTTTTTATTTCTCAAAATTTAGGAACCAGAGCGAAGAAATTAATGGTTGCAGTTTGCTGTTCTAAAAATCTCCACTACGCTAAATGTTATGGAATCAATTTGTTAGGCCATCAAATTCTGCATTTATGCAGAGAGTATCGTTTGGCTATGCAAAAAATTGAATCAATCATCGTGGCATAAGAGGGAACTATGAAAACAACAATCACAAAAGCAGTAGCAGTGGCAGCGATTGTCATGTCGTTAGCTGGATGTGTCGGTAGCAACGCCGTTACTGGTAAATTAATGAAGTTCAACGTTGAGGTTGTAGACAACCGCTACGCTCGTGCGGGTGTCAACTTCTTGCTTGCTCCGGTTTACGCACTCACCACCGCAGCCGATTACATTGTCTTTAACTCAATCGAATTCTGGGCGGGTAAAAACCCACTCACAGGCGCACCTCACATCTTTGATAGCAAAGTCGATACCATGATTGATGTGAATGACAGCCTTGATGATTCACTAAAAGAAGCCCCACTTAGTTTCAATAATCGTCAGATCGAATGGGGTGAGATGCAGCAAATTGATGAGAACACGATTCGTATGGACATCACTTACAACGATGGTCAGAAAGCCGTTCTGACTGGTGTTCGTGATGGCGACAAGGTCAGCTACTACATGGATGGTACGTTAGTATCAGAAACCTCTATTCAAGCGCTTGAACAGCTAGCCGCAGAGAAAGCGTAATCCTTCTAGTAATATACCAATAAAATAAAAGCCGCTGGATTCAACTCCAGCGGCTTCGTATTTTCTAGCATCTAGCATCTAGCATCTAGCATCTAGCGCTTAGATTAGTTGTTGCTGTGTAGCTCGCTGTTTAGTTCAACAGCAGACTTGTTCGCTAGACATTCAATTTGACCAGTGATCGAGTTGCGACGGAACAGAAGATCAGAAACGCCAGCTAGATCGCGAGCTTTAATGATTTCTACTTCGTTGCCTTCTTTATCTAGCATGAGAACTTTCGTACCAGCCGTTACATATAGACCAGACTCAACAGTACAGCGATCGCCCATTGGGAAGCCAAGACCCGCGTTTGCACCTAGTAGGCAGTTTTCGCCGATAGAGATAACCATAGTACCGCCACCAGACAGAGTACCCATGATAGAAGCGCCGCCGCCGATGTCTGAACCGTTACCTACAACAACACCCGCAGAGATACGACCTTCAACCATGCTCACGCCAGTTGTACCAGCATTGAAGTTGATGAAACCTTCGTGCATTACTGTTGTGCCTTCACCCACATGTGCGCCAAGACGAACACGAGAAGTATCAGCAATACGAATACCTGTTGGTACTACGTAATCCACCATTTTAGGGAACTTGTCTACGCAATCTACAGATAGAGCGCGACCAGCTAGGCGAGCTTCGATTTGACGCTCAGCCAGCTCAGGAAGATCGATTGGACCTTCGTTAGTCCATGCGATGTTGTGTAGTAGACCGAAGATACCGTCTAGTACTGTACCGTGCGGTTGAACTAGGCGGTTAGAGATAAGTTGTAGCTTAAGGAAGCCTTCAGCAACCGATGCTGGCTTCTCGTCAGTCGCAAGAACAACAAGAACAAGTGGTTGCTCAGATGCTGCCGCTTTTTCTGCGAAAGATGCGTTAGCTGCATCATCGTTTGCTGCGAATGCCTTCGCCAGTTCTGCGCTTTGTGCAGCAGAGATTTCGATAGCTTGGTTGCCTTCAGAGTAACCTGATACTTCTGCCACAGCCGCTACAAGAGCGTCGCTTGGGTTTAGAAGTGGGTTAGGGAAGAACGCTTCAATGATTTTATTGTCGCGATTTTTGGTTGCCGTACCGAAGGCTAGTGAAAAGTAAGCCATGTTGAATCTCCATGTGTTGAGTCTTGATTTTGCTATTCCATAACAGCGGCTCGAATAACTAGCGCTGCCGTTAGCAAAGTTAATTTAATTGCGTTCATCATAAAGAGAGCGCCCTCGTTATGAAAGGGCGTATCGGGATAAAGTCTGTAAAATGATATTGCTTGTCTTTTGAGAGATAGTTTTCATTATCCGGATATTATACCTCGCTCTTAAATATGGGCGTTCTTACTTAAGTAGCGCGGTGCCATTTCATTTCCATGCCTGACACTTATCTTTAGTCCATCCTCTTGTTAGCCGTATCAATAGAGTGAGTCACACTTTCTTTATAAATCCATGTTTATTATCAGAATTATTCGACTTCTGTTGATTAATCGCTTGTGCCTACAGTTAGGATAAATACTCAACTTTCCAGACATGTAATTAAGAGAACGATCACTAAAACCCTGCAAGATGTCAGTATATTGCCTGCCATAACGACATTAAAACGATTAATAAAGGATCTTCTATGAATTTTACTAAGTCTTTACTGGTGCTCTCTATCGGCGTAGCGATGGCTGGCTGTGGCTCGGATAGTGACGATATCACAGTGACATGTGATACCGCGGAATCTTGTACCAAGTTTACCATTTTGCATACCAATGATAACCACGGTCGTTTTTGGGAGAATAGTAAGGGTGAGTACGGAATGGCGGCTCGTAAGACTTTGATCGATAGCATTCGTGCAGAAGTCACTCAAAACGGTGGTGAAACCATTCTATTGTCTGGTGGTGATATTAATACCGGTGTGCCTGAGTCTGATATGCAGGACGCGGTACCAGATTTTGTTGGTATGAACCTTCTTGGTTACGACGCAATGGCATTAGGTAATCATGAGTTCGACAATAGCTTAGATGTGCTAGAGATGCAGGCTGAACTGGCTGATTTCCCAATGCTAGCGGCGAATATTTATATCAAAGATGGAGACACAGTTACTGATGAACGCCTTTTCTCTCCATACAAAGTATTCACTATTAATGGGTTAAAGGTTGCGGTTATTGGCCTGACAACCAAAGATACGGCGAAATTAGTTAATCCTGACAACGTCGCGACAATTCACTTTGCCGACCCACAAGTTGAAATTAAAAAAGCCATAAAAGAAATCGAGGCCAATGAAACGGTTGACCTGATTTTTGCTACCACGCATATGGGGCACTACGCCGATGGTCAACATGGTAGTGAAGCTCCTGGTGATGTGTTACTTGCTCGTTCACTGGAGGAAGGGCAATTGGATGCCATTATTGGCGGGCACTCCCAAAACCCGGTTTGTATGGAAGGCAACGAATATGCTGATTTCAACCCAGGAGATGATTGCAAGCCGGATCAACAAAATGGTACTTATATCATGCAAGCTCATGAGTGGGGCAAGTATGTCGGTAGAGCTGATTTTGAGTTTTATGACGGAAAGCTGCATTTAGCGAAGTACGACCTG
The DNA here is from genome assembly GCF_057785915.1 of Vibrio sp. QJM3NY_35. Classification (NCBI taxonomy): domain Bacteria; kingdom Pseudomonadati; phylum Pseudomonadota; class Gammaproteobacteria; order Vibrionales; family Vibrionaceae; genus Vibrio; species Vibrio sp. QJM3NY_35. Next base: position 785,483 of record NZ_CM173507.1, read on the forward strand.
ATACCTGTGAACTTAAAAGAAAAAGATGAAAATGGTGATTACCAATTTATCCAATCTGAAATTGAACCTAATTCAACAGTAATTGCTACTCTTTCCGCCTATCAGCAACAAGGTCAAGAGTTGTTGGATGTCATCATATCGAAAACCGATGCGAAGCTTGAAGGTGACCGTGATGTTGTACGCGCAGAGCAAACCAACCTTGGTCATTTATTAGGTCACGCTTACCGTACTTACGATTTAGTGGACGCTGACTTCGGTGTGATGAATTCCGGTGGTGTTCGTGACTCAATTGCGGTAGGTGACATCGCTTATCGTGATGTACTTACAGTCCAACCTTTTGGCAACTTTGTAACCAAAGCAACAATGACGGGTGCTGAAGTAAAAGCGTATTTAGACGTTGTTGCGACTAAGACTGCAGGGTCTGGCGCTTACGCACAACTGGATAATATTAGCTTAACTGTCGACTGTGATTTGAGTGATGTGACTATTCGAGACATCAATGGCAAAGGTTTTGATTTAGCAGATACTTACACGTTCTCCGTGATCAGTTTCAGTGCGGCTGGTGGTGATGACTACCCAGTGATTGATGTTGAATCTACGCAGTTAACGGATGCCTCAGTTCTTCGTGATTTCTTTGTTAAGAACCCGGATGTCACTGCTGCTGATTACGCTCCTGCTGCTGGCAAGCTAATCTATAGGAGTAATGGAGTAGACGTAAAAGGCTGCCCTGCGAACTAATTTATAATCCGTAAACAAAAACGATAAAGAAAATAGCCAGCAAGTTGCTGGCTATTTTTGTATTGGAATTTCGAGGTGTTAACTAGATAAACAGTGCTTTATAAGCCTGCTCAATCCCTTCAATCAGCATCTGCATACCGATAACGGCGAGTATCAAACCCATCATTCGGGTAATTACATTCAATGCACTTGGTCCAACGGCTTTAACGAAGCGCTCGCCGAATACAAACAATACGTAGGTTAAGGCGCATAGTAGGCCAAAGGCGACGATGGTGATGATGGTTTCGTAGATGCCTTCGGTGCTGGCAAAGTTCATCGCGGTGGCAATGGTACCCGGGCCAGCCAATATTGGCATTGCCAATGGCGAAACTGCGATACTGAGCGCTGCATTTTGTTGGGCTTCTGAGTTGACCTTCTCTTTTGCTTTAGAGTGCGTTGAGTCACCTTGCAGCATGTGAAAGCCAATCAAAAAGACCAGAATACCGCCTGTGATGCGCAGTGCATACAGTGTGATACCAAAGAGATCAAAGATCAGTTTGCCAGAGAGCGCAAAAGTACTGACGATGATGAATGCGATAAACACTGAACGGAAGGCGATGGATTTGACCGTTTCTCTGTCATTGTCACCGGTTAATCCAAGAAAGATCGGAGTGTTGGCGATAGGGTTCATTATGGCAAAAAAGCCCATGAACACGGTAATGGTATGAATGATGAGCTCTTTCATATTAATCCTTTGAAAATATGCAGTTAAATGCGACAGCTGAATGTCTTTAATCTTAGATACAAATAATTATTAGAAATAGATAGTAGATGAAGTGTGAATAAAAAACAGCCAGCATAAGGCTGGCTGTTTGGTTTTAGTGATAGGTGTAGAGTTTTGGTCGTCTGTTACTGCTTGTTTCTCAGTTAACGGATTCTATTCTATGAATAGATCGTGGTGCTTGATGTTGCCGTTATGCGTTTTGAGATTCGCTTACTGCCACAGCTAATGCAACTGTCGCACCGACCATTGGGTTGTTACCCATACCGATGAAGCCCATCATTGCCACGTGAGCCGGAACAGAAGAGCTACCGGCGAACTGAGCATCAGCGTGCATTCTGCCCATGGTATCTGTCATGCCGTAAGACGCTGGGCCTGCTGCTACGTTATCTGAGTGCAATGTACGGCCGGTACCGCCGCCTGAAGCAACTGAGAAGTAAGGTAAACCTTGGCGAGTACGTTCTGCTTTGTAGATACCTGCAACAGGGTGTTGGAAGCGAGTTGGGTTAGTTGAGTTACCCGTAATACTTACATCCACTTCTTCTCTGTGCATAATTGCCACGCCTTCTCGTACATCATCAGCGCCGTAACACAAGATCTCTCCGCGAGGGCCTTGTGAGAAGCGGCGACGTTCTGTTTCAACAAGCTCGCCTGTTTGGTAATCGTATTGAGTGCGAACATAGGTAAAACCATTGATGCGAGAGATTAAGTAAGCCGCATCTTTACCTAGACCATTTAAGATCACTTTCAATGGGTTTTGACGTGATTTGTTGACGTTGAGTGCAATTTTAATCGCCCCTTCTGCAGCAGCAAAAGATTCATGGCCCGCAAGGAAAGCAAAACAGTGACTTTCTTTATTTAGAAGACGCGCAGCTAGCGCGCCATGCCCAATACCAACTTGGCGTTGCTCAGCAACACTGCCAGGTTTGGTGAATGCTTGAAGGCCTTCACCAATGATATTTGCTGCTTGTTCTACGCTGGTGGCTTTGCGAAATAGCGCCAGTGCTGAGCCAAGGATATAAGCATCGGCAGCGCTTTCAAAAGCAATTGGTTGAGTGTCCATCACCAACGTTTTTGGGTCTATATTGTGTGCTTTACAGTATTGCTCTGCTTGCGCCAAAGAGTCGAAGTTCATTTCTGCCAATGCGCGAGTTACTGATTCATTAAATTGAGTGTTCATCATATCTTTCCTCTTAATTGGCAAAAATTATTGTTGGCGTGGGTTAATGGTGGTCACGGCTTCGTCGAAGCGACCATAAGTCCCTGTCGCAAGGTCGGCCGCTTCATTGGCTGGCACGCCTTGATTAATCGCCTTCATCATTTTGCCGAGGTTGAGATATTCGTAGCCAATCACTTCGCTGTGATCATCAAGTGCTAGCTTGGTTACGTAACCTTCTGCAAGCTCTAGGTAACGAACGCCTTTCGCTGAGGTTGAATAACTGGTGCCGACTTGGCTGCGCTGTGTTTGACCTAAGTCTTCTAATGCTGCGCCGATCTCTAGGCCACCTTCAGAGAAAGCAGACTGGGTTCGACCGTAAACAAACTGCAGGAAGATCTCGCGCATCGCGACGTTAATCGCGTCACATACCAAGTCAGTATTGAGTGCTTCTAGAATGGTTTTTCCTGTCAGAATTTCAGCGGCCATCGCAGCTGATTGCGTCATGCCTGAACAACCAATCGTTTCGATGAGTGCTTCTTCGATGATGCCGTTTTTTACGTTAAGAGTCAGTTTGGCTGCACCTTGTTGTGGTGCACAAGTGCCTACGCCATGGCTTAAGCCAGAAATAGCGATGACATCTTTTGGGCTAACCATTGCGCCTTCAACTGGAATTGGAGCCGAGTTGTGAAGATCACCTCTTTGAATAGGGCACATGGATTGAATTTCTGAAGAGTAATGCATAATGTTTTCTCACTAATAAAGTCGTAATGACCTAGGGCGTTGAAAAAACAGGACGTGTTGGAAGAGGTGCGGCTAATTCACTACAGATCTTGAGTATCGATAATCCAAAGGAGTCATGGGATTTGGTCTTAATAGACACAGCCCATTTCAAAATGGAGGAGTAGCGATACATCCAACAGTATTACCTGTTTTCGATTCTGTAGGAGTCATTAGCACGGTTCAAAAGAACGGGCGGTTGAAGCAAAAGCTTAGGTGGAACCCCATCACCTGACGGCTATAGATTAGATCTTTATCACACTTTTGTGCAAGCGAATGTTTAGAGCGATTTCGACTATAAACAAGCATCATTATATTTCGATAAGTATAAAAAAACGCCAATAACTGACTCTGATTAGAGGTGTCATTGGCGTTTTTTAGAAAGCTTCAGCTAATTAAGCTGCATCTTCTTCAGCGTCTTCAACAGCTTCAAGCTTCTTCGCTTTTTTCGGAGCTGGCTTACGCTTCGCACCTAATGCGTAAAGAACTTCTTCTTTGTTCTTCGCTAGGTACATTGCAAGTTCTTCTTGCTTGCCTTCATCTTCAACTAAATCGCTTTTGCCTAACAGTTCAAAAAGCTCATCAGCCATATCCAGCATTTTGTCGTATGCGTCAGCTTCGGCTTTAGAGGTAAAAGTCATTTTCTCTTCTCCGTTGCGTTCCACCACGTACTTGACGATAACAGCCATGGTTAATCCTCTAAGTTTGATAAATTTTACTGGCTTTTTATACAGTTTCTGATGTTAAAAGTCCAGTTGGAGCCCGAACTATGCGGCCTCAATCTTGATATGTCGCCCAGTCTTCACAATAACTCATGAAAGATTTCAGCAACGGGCTTTGGTACTTGTCTTTGTGGACCAGCATCCAGAACCGACGTTTCATATCTAGTGGCACATTAAGCGCTTTTACTCGGCCTGAATCGATCGCTCGCTGTGCGGCCAGTCGTGATAAACACGCGAATCCAAGATTGGCAGAAACAGAGTTGATGATCGCCTCGGTCGTGTTGAGCTCGAAAGATTCATACCAGTGTTCGATGCGCGGTGCGACGGCTCGTAGGAAAAACTCACGCGTTCCTGAACCGGATTCGCGCAATATCCAATGGCTGTCTTCTAAATCTCGCAACGCGATTTTGTCTTTTGCCACTAAAGGATGTTGATTACTAACGATAATACACATTTCATCGCTACTAAACTGGCTAGAGATCAACTCCGGATGGAGTGTTTTTCCTTCAATTAACGCGATATCCAGTTCATAATCCACCAACTTTTGACAGATCAGGGCACTGTTTGAGATGAACAAGCTTTGGTCTTGGTGCTGAGTTTTTGCTCGAAAGCCAGACAAAATAAAAGGTGCAACCTGATTACCGATCGTGTCACTCGCGCCAACCTTGAGATTGCCACTTAAGGGCTGGTCGTCACGGAACAGAACATCGATGCCTGCTGCCCGGTGAAGAATCTCATCAGCTAAAGGAAGCAGTTTATGTCCTTCTTGATTGAGAATTAATCGGTTGTTGACCCGGTCAAATAGAGAGTGCCCTAGCTGTTTTTCCATTTCACCGAGTGCCATGCTAACCGCGGCTTTAGAGAGAAACAGAGCTTCCGATGCGGCGGTAAGTGTCGAATGCTGGGTAATGGTGACAAACACTTTGAGCTGTTTGATTGAGATATTAGCCATCAGGTTCCTACTTTTACGCTGCTGGTGGAATTGGTTGTTCAGTATTGGTGAACGCTTGTTATATATAATTGGATATAACTTAACGAAGTGCAAGCGTATTATGGCTTCAACAAGCTGATGAGTTCACAAGTTTTGTGAATTAAGTTCAAGAGAGGCTCACATGATTCAACGTATTAAATATAGATTAACAGGAGCTCCAACACCCATGGCAGGGTTAGCACTAGCAATCGCAAGTTTAGGCTGGTGCTGGGATGGCGTTTTAGTCGCACAAGGTATTTTACACACTCCTGGTTTAGTGCAGTGGACCAGTGCGGGTATCGCGGCGGTATTACTTCTTGTTTTAGCTGTGAAATTTTTGATTCATGGCCATTTATTGCGTGAAGATCTTGCTCACCCTGTTGTCGGCAGTGTAGTACCAACATTTGCGATGGGCAGCATGGTGGTGTCAGCATCTTTAGCGCCGATTTCTCAATTTTTACAAGAAGCGATGTGGCTTGCAGCGGTTGCTCTACACGTTGTGTTCTTAGTGAGCTTTTTGTACCACAGAGCTAAAAACTTTGAGATTCACCATATGGTGCCAAGCTGGTTCGTACCGCCAATCGGTATCATTGTGGCAGATGTATCTTTCTCGGGTAATCCAGTTTTAGAGCCTGTAGCGAACGCGACTTTGGTATTCGGCTTATTGGTTTACGCTGTGATGCTACCACTGATGGTTTACCGTTTGATCTTCTCTCACGAAGTGCCAGATGCTGCAAAACCAACCATTGCGATTATGGCTGCACCAGCAAGCCTATCTTTGGCGGGATACCTAACAGTGACAGCAAGCCCTTCACCAGTGATCATTGGTTTGTTATTTGGTATTGCAGTGTTGATGACGTTCATTATCTACATGGCGTTTTTCAAACTACTTCGTCTGCCATTCAGCCCTGGCTATGCAGCGTTTACCTTCCCAATTGTGATTGGTGCAACAGCCTTGTTTAAATTGGCTGCGTGGATGCAAGCACAAGGTATTGAAGCACATTATATCAACCAAGTGTTTGGCCTAGCTTATTTAGAGCTGATTGTTGCGACGTTGGTGGTAGGTTATGTCGCTGTTCGTTACTACATGAACTACAAACCTCACCGTGTTTTAAGTGCGGTAGCGGGCAGATTGTAAAGGGCAATAGTTCAAAAGATAAACGGACCTTAAGCTTTCGGTATTTCATAAGCTTATATTCCTCATCCAAACTCAGCACTTATGCTAATCTGGCAGTATATTGTTGCAAGATTAGCGTGAGTGCACTTTGTTTACTGTTTATCATTCCAATAAAGTTGATACTTTAAAAATTCTTCTCGTTCACTTAATCAAAAGTGACCCTTTAGCCAATCCTTTCGAAAAAGAGCAGATCTTGGTTCAGAGCCCGGGTATGTCTCAATGGCTTAAGATAGAACTCGCCAAAGAGTTTGGTGTAGCAGCAAATATCGATTTTCCTCTTCCAGCAACCTTCATTTGGGATATGTTTACCCAAGTGCTTCCTGACGTACCGAAACGCAGTGCTTTTAACAAAGAAGCGATGACGTGGAAGCTGATGAGTTTGCTACCCGCGAAACTTGACCACCCTGATTTCTTACCCCTACAGCGCTATCTTGAAAACGACGAAGACGGCTCTAAGTTGTATCAATTAGCCGAGAAAATTGCCGATATCTTCGATGGTTACTTGGTATATCGCCCTGAGTGGATGGCGATGTGGGAAGCGGGAGAACCCGTTGCAGAATTGATTGATAGTGAAGGGCAACAAGAGCACCCTTGGCAGCCGATTTTGTGGAAGGCACTCTACGAGCAAACGCTCTCTCAAGGCCAATCGAAATATCACCGTGGTAACTTGTATCACGATTTCATTGAAGCGTTAGCTAATCAACAAGGCCAATTACAACACCTGCCGAAACGTCTGTTTGTGTTTGGTATTTCGTCACTGCCTCCTCGCTACATGGATGCCTTGAAAGCGCTTGGCGAGCAGATTGATGTCCACCTGATGTTTACCAATCCTTGCCAACATTACTGGGGCGATATTCGTGACCGTAAATACTTGGCGAGAGTGGAAGCGCAGCGTCGTAAGCAGTTTGCTCTGGTTGATGGTTTACCTCAGCTAGAAGGCGAAGTCTCACCATTAAAAGATGGCATTGAAGCCAATATTGAAGATGAACTGCATACCAGCCAAGCGATCGGTAATAGCTTACTTGCGTCTATGGGTAAACTGGGCAGAGATAACCTGTTCTTGCTATCTCAATCAGACTGCGAAGAGCATGAGTTCTTTATTGATGTCGAGAGAGACAGTCTGCTGCATCAACTGCAAGCCGATATTCTTGAGTTAGAAGAGCACCAAGACGATCACATCTTAGACTCCAGCAACCATAAACAAGTGGTTGAGCTGGGCGATCGTTCGTTGACGGTACACGCTTGTCACAGTCCAATGCGCGAGGTTGAAGTTTTTCATGATCAGTTGTTAGCAATGTTTGACGCTGACCCAACATTAAAGCCACGCGATATCATCGTGATGGTGTCTGACATCAATGCCTATAGCCCAGCGATTCAGGCGGTATTTGGTAATGCTCCGGGTGAGCGTTATATCCCTTACTCGATCTCTGATAGAACGGCAGACCAAGAGAGCCCAATTTTGACCGCGTTCATGCAGCTGGTCGCGTTGCCGAATACGCGTTGTTTAGCTTCTGAGTTGTTAGAGCTATTAGAAATTCCTGCGATGATGGCACGCTTTGGTATTGATGAATTTCAATTTGAGCAAGCTAAGCAGTGGGTTGAAGAAGCGGGTATCCGCTGGGGCGTCGATTCTTCTACGGCAACAGAGTTTGATTTGCCTGCCACCGAGCAAAATACTTGGCTATTTGGTATCCAGCGTATGTTACTGGGTTATGCGATGTCGGATTCCGCAGGTTTGTTTGAAACTGAACACTCTCCAATTGCTGCTTATAACGAAGTTCAAGGTATTAACGCCGAACTAGCGGGTAAATTAGCGCACTTTATTGACCGTATTGCTCATTACCGTCAACGCTTAACTGAAACCCAATCTATCGACATGTGGCGTGAAACCTTGCTGCAAATGATTGATGATTTCTTCGCCGTTGAGCTAGAGGGCGAGGTGGTGCTTAAGTCGATTCGCGATGCACTTTCTCAACTGAATGAACAGCTTGATGATGCCCTGTACGAACAAGAGTTATCGCCAAGCATCATCTACCAATATTTGAATAATAAACTGTCGGGCGCGCGTATAAGCCAGCGTTTCTTAGCGGGGCAAGTTAACTTCTGTACCCTGATGCCGATGCGTTCCATCCCGTTCAAAACCGTTTGTCTATTAGGCATGAATGATGGTGTTTACCCTCGATCAATGCCGCCAGAAGGTTTTGACCTAATGAACGGGCGCACACGACCGGGTGATCGTTCTCGTCGTGATGATGACCGCTACCTATTCTTAGAAGCAATGTTGTCGGCGCAAGAGTGTTTATACATCAGTTATGTCGGCCGCTCGATTCAAGATAATACTGAGCGAGTGCCGTCGGTATTGGTTTCTGAGTTGATAGAGTACTGCCAACAGAATTACTGCCTAAGTGAAGACCAAGCGTTACCAAGTGATGATTCAGGCATCAACCTGACTCAAGCGATCAGCTTTGAACACACTATGACACCGTTCAGCCCCGCTGCGTTTACTCAAGGTGATGTAAGCCATGTGCTGAGTTACGCCAAAGAGTGGCTTCCAGCTGCTAACCGTTCCGGTGAACGCAGTGGTGAATTTAATCGCGCATTGGATGACTATTTGTTGGGTGCGACGTACCCGTTAGAACTCGATTTGGTTGAGTTACAGCGTTTCTGGCGTTTGCCAGTGCAGTACTTCTTTAATCGCCGTCTAAAAGTGGTGTTTGAGCCGCCACTTCCTGTGATGGAAGACGATGAGCCATTTGTACTTAATGGTTTAGAGAGTTTCCAACTTAAGGATGCTTTGCTGCAAGTGTTACTGGACCACCCTGAAGGCGCAGACGAAGCCGTTCGATTGTTTGTCTCTGAGCAAAAAGCACAGGGCAGATTACCGGTTGGCGCCTTTGGTGATATCGAATTTGAAACCAACCGTGTTCAAGCGGAAGACTTAGCCAAAGAGATTAGATTTGTAAGTGGGCAGCCACAACAAGATCTGGAGGTAAATATTGAATTTGACGTACTAGATGAGGGCAAACCGGTTCGTTTGATGGGTTGGCTGACTCAAAACTATCAATCGGGTTTAGTGCGTTTCCGTAGTGGCAAAATTCGCTCGCAAGATTACTTGGCTGCGTGGGTCGATCACTTGTGTTGTGCGGTGATGGGGCACGGCAAAACGACTCATATTATTGGCTATGACAGAAAAGAAGGCGTGGTTCACCAAACGCTACAACCTATCGGCGATGCGCAGCAGGCGAAGAGTTTATTAGCTGAGTTAGTGCGACTGTTCTATCAAGGTATGACTGCACCACTGCCGTATTTCCCGAAAACCGCCTTGGCCGGCGTTGAAGCGGGCTTTAGCCGTGGTAAATGGGTCGATGATGAAGAGAAGTCGCTCAAGAAAATGGCCGATACTTTTAATGATAGCTTCGCTTTCACGGGCGAGGGTCGAGATACCTACATCTCGCGTATTTGGCCTAAGTGGGACGAGGAGCTGGCGGCTGAGTCGCGTATGTATTCAACGCTTGTGTTACAGGCGGCAAGGTTGGCTGCTGCCGATCTGGAAGATCAGGAGTAAGTGGCTGTGATCGACAAGCTCAGTAGCGTGTGCGCTGAATTAATGAAAAACGAAAGAGAGTCGCTGGTAAGCATTTGGGGTGCTTACTTTCCAGGTGAAGGGAAGCAAGGTACAGGAAATAAAGTGGCCGCCAGTAAATCATTATTAGTGTAGGGCGTTCGCTGTACGGCCACAGGTCAGAGGGACCATTATTCTGTGGTTCAAAGTAACGCCGTAAAGTACAAAACTCGTACGCGCTCCTGAACTCGTGGGCGCATAGTAGCGAGGCGATCTGAATTGATCCGTGAGAGAGATCGCACTAACTATTAACAAATCAGCGTAGGACGTAAATTGAATGACGTTTTCCACGCTAGGTCACATTTGTAACAACATATTTATCAGAAGGCAGTAAGGCATGACGACCACAAGCAGTGTTCAGGTAATTGCTCCACAGACACTCAATACCATGACGTTTCCACTTCATGGCGCGCGTTTAATTGAAGCATCGGCGGGTACGGGTAAAACATTTACCATCGCCGGCCTGTACTTACGCCTACTGCTCGGGCACGGCACGGCAGCACCACAAGGTGAGCTTACAGAAGCTACCCGACACCATGAGCCACTGACCGTAGATCAAATCCTGGTAGTGACCTTTACCGAAGCGGCAACCGCAGAGCTGCGGGATCGTATTCGTGCCCGAATCCATGATGCACGCATAGCGTTTGCTCGCGGGCAAAGTGATGACCCAGTGATTGCTCCTTTGTTGCAAGAGATCGAAGACCACGCTGGCGCTGCGAAAACACTGCTTAATGCGGAAAGGCAAATGGATGAAGCGGCTGTCTACACCATTCACGGCTTTTGTCAGCGAATGTTGACTCAAAATGCCTTCGAGTCTGGCAGCCGATTTGATAATGAGTTTGTGACAGATGAAAGCCATCTTAAAGCGCAAGTAGTAGCCGACTATTGGCGTAAGCAGTTTTACCCGTTGCCGATTCAATTGGCTGGTGAGGTTCGTAATATCTGGGGTTCTCCCGCTTCGCTATTAGCTGACGTAAATCGCTACCTGACGGGCTCTCCACTAAAGCTAACCGTCGAAGCAATGTCGAGTGACTTGCAAACTCTACACGACCAAAACCTAGATAAAGTTAAGCAACTTAAGGCGTTGTGGTGCGAATCCGAAGCGGACTTTTTGGCTTTGATCTCAGGTTCAGATGTGAACAAGCGCAGCTACACCAAGAAGTCTTTGCCTACTTGGTTAGAAGCCGTCACAGCATGGGCACAGATCGACACTCATGATTACCAGTTTCCAGACAAGTTAGAGAAGTTCTCACAAGCAACGTTAATTGAAAAAACACCAAAAGGTACAGCCCCTCAACACGCGGTGTTTGAGGCGATTGAGGACTTCTTAAATTCTCCAGCAGATCTAAAAGCTCCATTGTTGGCACATGCGATTACTCATTGTCGAACCATGTTAGCTAAGGCTAAACAGCAGAAACAGTGGTTATCGTTTGATGATTTGCTTACTCAGTTATCTGCATCGATTGATGTGGATGAGCAATCACTGCTGGTGGAGAGAATCCGCACCTTATACCCGGTTGCGATGATCGATGAATTCCAAGATACCGATCCGCTGCAATACAGTATTTTTAGCCGAATCTATCTCGATAATCCGCAGTGCGGCTTGTTTATGATCGGTGACCCGAAGCAGGCGATTTATGGCTTTCGTGGCGCAGATATCTTTACCTATATCAAGGCGAGAAACCAAGTTAGTGCTCACTACACCTTAGGCACTAACTGGCGCTCAAGTGCGGATATGGTCAGCGCAGTAAACCAAGTGTTTATGAATTCAGACAGTCCGTTTATCTATGACCAAGACATCCCATTCTTACCCGTTGCCGCCAGTCCATCAGCCGACAAACGCCAATGGGTGATGAACGGAGAAATTCAGCACGCACTCACCTTTTGGCTGCAAGAGGCTGAAGACAAGCCACTACCAAAAGGCGAATATCACAAGGCGATGGCTGAGGCGACGGCGAGTCAAATTCAAACCATTCTGACCGCTTCTCAAAACCAGCAAGCCTATTTTGATAACGGCAAAAAACAACATGCCGTGAATGCGGGTGATATTGCTGTTTTGGTTCGAACCGGTAGTGAAGGTCGCTTGATTAAGAACGCGTTGTCGGAACAAGGCATTGCGAGCGTGTATTTGTCGAACCGAGACAGTGTGTTCACCAGCCTAGTCGCGCAAGATATTCAACGCTTACTGCAAGCGGTGCTGACGCCAGAAAATGATCGTGCATTACGCGCGAGCTTGGCCTCTGAGTTGTTTGCTCTGGATGCCGCATCATTGGATGAACTCAACAACGATGAAGTGGTGTGGGAGAACGTCGTTAACGAATTTCGAGAATATCGTAAGTTGTGGCTACAGCGCGGAGTGCTACCAATGCTGCGTAGCGTTATCAGCAAGCGACATCTCGCGGAACGCTTACTGGAAGAAGAAAATGGTGAGCGCTCACTTACCGATTTGATGCACATTGGCGAATTGCTACAACAAGCAAGGCAGGAGCTCGATAGCGATTATGGCTTGCTACGTTGGCTAGCAGAAGCGATCTCCGATACTCAAAATGGTTTAGGCGGCAGTGAGGACGACATTCAACGTCTTGAATCAGAGAGAAACTTGGTTCAAATCGTTACCATTCATAAGTCGAAAGGTTTGGAATATGACTTAGTATTCCTGCCATTTGTTACGAGTTATCGAGAAGCGAGTGAAGGCAAATTCTACGACCATGATTCTGATACCACAGTACTGGATATTACTGGTAGTGATAGTGCTTTAGCGCAAGCCGATAAAGAGCGATTGGCGGAAGATTTACGTTTGATTTATGTAGCACTGACTCGTGCGGTTTATGGCTGTTTCATTGGCATGGCGCCACTGCGTAAAGGGCGTTCAACCAAAGAACCGACCGGCGTGCATTTGAGTGCGATGGGCTATTTGGTTCAAAACGGACAAGAGCAAGGTATTGCCGAATTGCACCAAGCTCTAGCGGCCATTGAAGGAAAAAATTCAAGTGTGCTGTTAGCCGAAACGCCAACCGCTCATGAGCAAGTGTTTGTACAAACAGAGCAAGTGAGTGAAGACTTACATGCTAATGAACTCAAGGCTTCAATTGACCGAGCCTGGCGAATCACCAGTTATTCGGGGCTTGTAAAACAAGGCAGTCACAGCGCGAGCCATGACGCGACCATTGAGGTGTCTGGCTTCGATATTGATTCGGCTGATGAGCAGGGTGAGTCTGAGTTAATTGAACCTGAACGCTCTATCTTTACGTTCCCTCGTGGTGCTCGTCCGGGTACTTTCTTACACACCTTGTTTGAGGACGTTGAATTTACCGAGCCAGCAACCAGCGAACATAACACGCAAGTAATCACTCACTTATTAGAGTCGGAGCAATACGAACTAGAGTGGTTACCTGTGCTTCAACAACTGGTCGATACGGTGCTGAACACCGCGCTGGATGGTAAGAACTTAAAGCTAAGCGAGAAAGACTCAACGCAACGCTTAGTTGAGATGGAATTCTTACTACCGATCGAAGTGCTCGCTGCATCTGAACTGAATCAAACCATTCAATATCACGATCCGTTATCGGCTAAAGCGGGCGACCTAGGTTTTCAAACCGTGCAAGGTATGTTGAAAGGCTTCATCGATTTGGTGTTTGAGCACCAAGGTAAATACTATGTACTCGACTGGAAATCGAATCACTTAGGAGATGATGTTGCTGTCTACCATGGCGAGGCATTGAAATCGGCGATGGCCGACCATCGCTATGATTTGCAATATCAAATTTATGCATTGGCGTTGCACCGTTTCTTACGCAGCCGCGTTGCCAATTACAGCTACGAACAACATTTTGGTGGCGTGTACTACTTGTTCTTACGAGGAATGGACGGCCAATCTCAGCAAGGTATTTTCTCGGCCAAACCAACACTGGCTTTACTTGATGAAATGGATCAATTGATTGACGGTAAAGTGATAGACAGACGTTCGGCGCAATTGAATGACGATGAAACTGGACAGATGGGGCTTTTATAATGACAACAACGACCACTAATACCAGCATAGAGACTGCGAACACAGCAAAGCCAGTTTCACTTATCCCTGAGCAACTTGTGGATGTACACCAGTTTCTTGCGGATAAGGGTTCTATTCGTCAGTTGGATTATCAATTTGCTCGTTTTATTGCTCAGCAAGCCACGAGTTACTCTCAAGAGATCGGCTTTCTTGCTGGGGTAGTGAGCCATGAATTAGGCAAAGGACACATTTGTACTCAGCTGATACAGCAGCATACGACAGGCCATGAACAAACGGCAGATCTAGCCCAGTTACTTGGGTTGTACGGTGAAACGGCTCTGCAATTGAACCAAAAGTTGTTAGGTATTGATTGGTTGGCGGTACTTCAATCGTCCAATTTAGTTGGAGCAACCAATGACTGTGTTAAGCCGCTGATGTTTGATGGACAGCGTGTCTACTTACAGCGTTATTGGAACTACGAGGTGGTACTGGCAAACACGTTAAACCGTTTAAGTAAGCCGGTAGAGTTTAATACTGAACAGAAAAAGGCGCTGACGGAAACACTCAATCAGCTCTTTGCACGTAGTTATCACTTTCTGTTTAACGCTTTAGCCAAGGCTGAAGCAAACCAACAAACGTCTCAGGTACTGCGTCAACAGCTGGTATGTGATCATCTTGATATCGTCGATGAGCAATCTCTGAATTGGGGCGCAATCGATCAAGCGATCGTCCAAGCTAAGCAGGTAGCGGACTTAGGTGTTCTAGACAGTTTGGTACCGATATCGGCATGTTTGAACTGGCAAAAAGTGGCAGCAGCAGTAGCTCTGAGTCGTCGCTTTGCGGTGATTTCTGGTGGACCGGGTACTGGTAAAACAACCACGGTAACCAAGTTATTGTCGGCGATGGTCGAGCAATCACTCAGCCAAGGTAAAACCCCAACGATTAAGCTAGTGGCACCAACGGGTAAAGCGGCGGCGCGTTTAACTGAGTCGATTGGTAAAGCGATTGAGCAACTGCCTTTAGCGCCTGAAGTAAAAGCCAACATACCAACGGAATCGAGCACTTTGCACCGATTGCTTGGTGCGATTCCTAACCGGGCTGAGTTTAGACACAACCGACGCAATCCACTTCACCTTGATATCTTGGTGGTGGATGAAGCATCGATGGTCGATCTGTCGATGATGTATAAGCTGGTGGATGCGCTTCCTGAGAATGCAAGGCTTATCTTGCTGGGGGATAAAGACCAACTCGCTTCCGTTGAAGCCGGTGCGGTGTTAGGTGATATCTGTTCATTCAACTCTGCGGGTTACAGCAGTGCACAAGGCAACTTGATTGCGGAGATGACTGGTTTTGATGCGATAGCCAATACACAGCAGGCAAAAGCGGGAGCCGTTAATTCTCCGGCGATTGCAGATAGTCTGTGTATGCTGCAGAAGAGCTATCGTTTCGATGCACGTTCAGGTATCGGGCAGTTAGCAAAAGCAATTAACAACGGCTCTGCGAATCAAGTAGATCAAGTGTTTGCCAAAGGATTTGGCGATATTGAAAATCATCCTCTATCGAGCGATAGCTATAACTTGATGCTGCGTACGTTAGTCAATGAATATGGTGCGTATCTCAATAGAATGAATGTGCCGTTGGAAGAGTTAGAAACTCAAGAAGCGAGAGCCAAATCGGTGCTCGACTTGTTCAGCCAGTGTCGATTACTGTGTTCTATTCGTGAAGGTGACTTTGGTGTTAAAGGCCTCAACCACAGAATCGAAAGGGCGCTTGCCGCAAGACGTTTAGTGAACCCACACAACGACGAGCTGTGGTATCACGGGCGACCTGTCATGGTGACGCGAAATGATCATGGCTTGGGATTATACAATGGTGATATTGGTATTTGTATGCTTGAGGCGGATTCTAGCCAACCTGATTCAACTCCTCGCTTGAAGGTCTATTTTGAGTTGCCTGATGGCAGCGTGAAAGCTGTGCTACCAAGCCGAGTGCCCGATCATGAAACAGCTTATGCGATGACGATACATAAATCTCAGGGTAGTGAATTTGATCTGACCTTAATGATCTTGCCGCCGGATTTCAGCCCTATTTTAACGCGAGAGCTTATCTATACCGGTATTACACGTGCCAAGAAACGACTGATGATGTTCAGCGACACAAATGTGTTGAAGCGTGGGATTAAGGTGAAAACAGAGCGAGTGAGTGGTTTAGGCAGTCGCTTAACGAATTAGTTGTTAATTACTGCTAGAAAGGACTTGAACTTAAGCTAGATAAACACAAAGCAACCATCCCTGGTTGCTTTGAACGTTATTAAGACTCTTTGCTTAAAAACGCTCGAGTAAACGATATGTGGTTTATCTTGTATTTTGCTTGGCAATTCAAAATAAACTCTTTTAGATTCTCGCTCACAGGGAACACGCAGTGTACGTCTAGCCCTTCTAAGAATTGGTTATCAGCCATATCCCAAAAACTTTGCAGCGAGTTACAAACAATGGTTCTCATATCAATGTTGCTCTTTTTGCTGTTTATATTAACGAGCAGAGCTAATGTTAGCGTGCTGACCGTCAACGGGTATAGCAATCCGTGCAGTGACCACCTCAATGCATGTGATATGACAACCGAGATGGTAATTCCAATAAAAACATTTGTTATTTTGTTAAAGCGACCAAATTCTATACAATTTTACGTGTGAGTTAAAGTGCATAGTTAATAAATCTCATATAGAAAACGATTACGTTTACAATTATTTTTATGTTGAAGTGAGATTTTGCTCCAAAACTTTATTTATACGTTAAGTGCTAGGATCTTTGAGTTACGTTGATAGTTGTATAGCCCTTGTTTTTCCATCGGTAATTCATCAACTGCTATCTCGTAAAAACCTTGTTCACGGAACCAATGAAGGCTGTGTGTCGTTAGGACAAATATTTGGTCGATATCGCGAGATTTTGATTGGTGGCGCATGTAATCCAGCAGTAATTGCCCACGATTTCCATCACGATAATCAGGATGAATTGCAACACACGCCATCTCTGCCATGTGATCTTCCGGGTAGGCGTATAGCGCTGCGCAACCAATAATTAGCCCGTCTTTTTCGATAATGGTAAATCGATGGATCTCTTGCTCTAATTGTTCTCTTGATCGGCGAACCAAGATGCCTTGTTCTTCTAAAGGGCGAATGAGATCAAAGATACCACCGATATCATCAATCTGAGCTTGTCTTACTTGCTCGGCACTCGCCATGACCACTTGCGTGCCAATACCATCAAAAGAGAACAGCTCTTGGATTAATGCGCCATCGACTTTGTAGCTGATGAGGTGACAACGAGGGACTCCGGCACGACAAGCAGAGATCGCTCCTTTCAAGAAGCGCAGTGTTCCTGTGCTCATGTCTTCGGCAGGCTTTTGAGATTCCGTTAAGCGTTCTAGAATTTGCTTGGCGTCTTTAGGGAAGAGTTCGGCGAGTACAGTGCCGCTTTCATCTGTTACCCCTTGTTCGGAGCAGAAACCAATCAGTTTGTCGGCTTTTAAACGAATCGCAACTTGGGTGGCGACTTCTTCAGAAAGCAGATTAAAGCTTTCGCCTGTCACGGAACTAGCGATAGGGCCCAGCAGTACGATGGATCCTTGGTCGAGTGTGCGATTTATTCCTTCGATATCGATTCGACGAATACGCCCGCTGTGGCAATAATCCGTACCGTCATCCACACCTAGCGGCTGAGCCGTAATGAAGTTACCACTCATCACATTGAGTTGAGTACCTGCCATCGGAGTGTTGTTCAAGCTCATCGAAAGGCGCGCGGTGATAGCAAGTTGCAGCTGTCCAGCAGCTTGCATTGCTACACCCAGAGAATATTCATCAGTGACCCTAATGTTCTTATGATAAGGCGTATGGCAATCTTGTTTTGCTAGCAGTTGGTTGATCTGTGGCCTTGCCCCGTGAACGAGAACAATCTTCACGCCAAGGCTGTGGAGTAGGGCAATGTCGCTAATAATGTTACCAAAGTTTCTATCGGCAACAGCTTCGCCTCCCAGCATAATGACCATGGTTTTGCCACGGTGAGCATTCACGTAAGGGGTTGATTGTCTGAAACCTTTTACTAGCGCTGTACTTCTTAATTTCACAGAACAAGTCCATTTGTGTTTATTTATTCGTTAATTTAGCATTTAAATTCAAATCTAAACAACACCTTTTTGGAATAAAGCGCAAACTATTCTTATGTAGGCTTCAATATATAAACTGTCTCAGTGTAGAATGCGCATAGCATCCTTATGAGTCGTAAACGAATGCAGCAAGCTCCAGCTACAAAGAACAAGATCGATGAGATCACTAAAGGCCTCTATAGTGAAGCAGATCAGCGCAATCAATCTAAGTTGAAGCGTAAGATCATTGAGCGCTGCTTAATGGTTTTAGCCTTGGTGGGTTCATTTGCTGTGGTTTCTTTATTTGGTGATGTGCTTTCCCGAGTGCAAGATGCGGCGACGCCTGATCATCTAATATATGGCACTTGGATAGAGCAGGATGTTGCACATTATGCGACAGATGAGTTTGTACTGAATGCTAATGGTGTGTCAGTTCGTGGATCTGTTGTTTCGACGACCTTTGATTTTGACGGTAATTACTTTGAATACAAGGCGGGTGATAAAACCTATCGCTTCCGCATGACCAACTCTGACAATACAGAAATGGTGCTCGATTCTGACAGTCACTACAATCCCATCTTCCGTCTTAAAGGTCACATCGATAACTCCGTCCGATAGGTTATCTTATTGTAAACTCTTACAATCTACGATTGTGTTATCTGACTGTTTTTGTCATCCTCGATGCATAGAATTTTTAGGATGACTCTTGTGATTAAAAAATGGCTTCCCCTAGTCGCGGCCTCTTTGTTATTTGGCTGTGCTCAACCCACTGATCTTGCTCAACAACACCTTGATGACGAATTTCCTCGTACCTTGAATAAGGTCGATCAGGTTGAATCCAATAAACCAAGAGACTATACCGCATTTGCAGAACAAGCTGAGATGGTGGTTTCTAAATCCCCTTCAATGGCTAAAATCTATGAGCCGCTTTATCAACAACTCAATGAGTGGGCGATGCTGAGTGGAGATCCAAGCGAGCTCGCTAATTTTGGCGTTCAAACTGCTCAACTAGGTGGTGGTGATAAACAAGGCAATGTTTTGTTTACAGGCTACTTTTCTCCTGTTATGGAACTGCGCCACGAAGCGAATGAAGAATACCGTTACCCAGTTTACGGGCTTCCTGAGTGTGGTAAAGAGTGTCCAACACGCGAAGAGATTTACAACGGCGCATTAGAAGGTCAAGGCCTTGAGTTAGGTTACTCAGCAAACCGTATCGACCCATTTATGATGGAAGTGCAGGGCAGTGGGTTCGTGCACTTCGGTGATGATGATACGCTGCAGTATTTCGCATACGCAGGTAAGAACAATAAAGCTTATGTAAGCATTGGCCGTGTTTTGATTGAGCGAGGCTTAGTTCCACGCGAAAAAATGTCACTAAAAGCAATCAAAGAGTGGGTGTTGGCAAACGATCCTGAAGTGGTCAAAGAGTTGCTTGAGCAAAATCCATCTTTCGTGTTTTTTGAAGCGAGAGACGACTTGTCAGTAATGGGCAGTGCTGGGATTCCTCTATTGCCAATGGCTGCAGTAGCAGGCGATCGCTCTATCTTGCCTATGGGAACTCCAATTTTGGCTGAGGTTCCTTTATTGAATGCGGATGGTACTTGGAGCGGTGCGCACCAATTAAGATTGTTATTGGTTTTGGATACGGGCGGCGCGGTTAAGCAGAACCATTTGGATCTCTACCATGGTATGGGGCCGCGAGCAGGCACTGAAGCGGGTCACTACAAGCATTTTGGTCGCGTGTGGAAGCTCGGCTTAGATGGCAGCGCAACCGAAGCGCCTTGGGCTTTGCCTCCTGAAAAGGTTGAGTAAGCGACAATAAAATAGGGCATTGAAAGCGAATCGCTAATCCCCTAGACTTTTTATTCAAGAGTGCGTATAAAACGCACTCTTTTCTTTTTCTCAGAAATAAATTGGCGGCAACAATGCGTGAATTGACCACTCCAGCTTCAGAAAACTATGACCAACGATTTGGTGGCACTCGTCGTCTGTATGGCAATAGTGAAGTCGACATACTTAGAGCTGCACACGTGTGTGTTATCGGTATTGGCGGTGTAGGTTCATGGGCTGTTGAAGCACTTGCTCGTACTGGTTTAGGTGAGCTTACTTTGATCGATATGGATGATGTGTGTGTGACTAACATCAACCGTCAAATTCATGCAATGTCGGGCACGGTTGGTAAGAGCAAAATCGAAGTGATGGCCGAGCGTGTTAAGCTGATTAACCCTGAGTGTAAAGTTAACCTGATTGACGATTTCATCGATCCTGATAATCAGGCGGAATACTTATCGAAAGAGTTCGATTTTGTGTTGGATGCGATCGATAGCATGAAGGCTAAGGCTTCGCTATTGGCGTATTGCCGCAGTAACAAAATCAAAGTAATCACCACTGGTGGTGCGGGGGGGCAAATCGACCCAACGCAAATCAAAGTGGCTGATTTGACCAAGACGATTCAAGATCCGCTAGCGAAGAAGCTTAAAGATACCCTTCGTCGTCATCATAATTTCCCTAAGAATCCAGCACGTAAGTTTGGTATCGATTGTGTGTTCTCGACTGAACAGCTGAAATACCCTCAAGCTGACGGTAGTGTATGTGCTGCGAAAGCAACAGCTGAAGGTCCAAAGCGCATGGATTGTGCGACGGGCTTTGGTGCGGCAACCGTAGTAACGGCGACTTTTGGTTTTGTGGCTGTTTCACGTATTGTAGAAAAGCTGATTCAAAAGCACGCTAAGTAACGTCTCTATTCAATTAATAATCGACTGGATATTAAAATGACCACATTCCCAAGCTCTCCATTCGGCACTGAAATTACCAGTGATGATATCGTCGCGAAGATGCAGACATTCAGCGGCTGGGAAGACCGTTATCGCCAAGTGATTCAATGGGGTAAGAAACTGCCAACTATGCCTGATGAACTGAAAAGTGAACAGGTGATTGTCTCTGGCTGTGAAAGCCAAGTGTGGTTGGTTTCTCAGAATATCGATGGTGTTTGGCACTTTTGTGCTGATTCTGATGCTCGCATCGTTCGCGGTCTGATTGCATTAGTGATGGCTGCGTATGATGGTAAAACATCAGAGCAGGTTCAAGCGTTCGATATCGATGGATATTTTGAACAAATCGGTTTAATTACCCATCTAAGCCCATCTCGCGGTAATGGATTAAAAGCGATAGTTGCTCAAATCCAAGAGTTCAGTGCTTAACATCTCTTAGATATACAGAAACAAAAAGGGTTGACGCTAAACGCCAACCCTAAATAATTTAGCTACTCGCTAAAGCATCTCAACGGCTTTTTCTATCGCCGCTATGAGTTTTTCAACATCATCCATGTTGTTGTAAATACCAAATGAAATTCGAACCGTTCCTTTCACTCCAAGTGCATCCATTAATGGGTGAGCACAATGATGTCCTGCTCGTACCGCAATACCTTGCTGATCCAAAAGCGTCGCTATATCCTGATGGTGAACACCATCCATCACAAAAGTAATCACACTCGCGTTAGGTTGATAACCCAAAATCTGAATGTCATCCAGTTTGCTGAGTGCAAGATAAGTCTCGTGCTGTAGCTGGTGGATATGATTTTCGACATCTTGTTGTGCAAAACCACTTAACCACTCAATTGCGGTGCTTAATGCTATAGCACCGGCAACATTTGGTGTGCCCGCTTCGAACTTCCCTGGCAGTTCAGAAAAAGTAGTGCCAGAGAACGCAACTCGCTCGACCATTTTGCCACCGCCATGCCAAGGGGGCATCGCTTCGAGTAATTCAAGCTTGCCATAAAGCGCGCCGATACCCGCAGGGGCATAGAGTTTGTGCCCAGAGAATACGTAGAAATCCGCACCTAAAGATGAAACATCAACAGGCTCATGAACGATGCCTTGTGCGCCATCGACCACAACAATCGCATTCATTTTGTGTGCTTTCTCGATGACGACTTCAATCGGCTGACGAGAACCTGTTACGTTGGTTATCTGAGCTAATGCAACAATTTTGGTTTGTTCATTTAAAAGTGCATCAAACGCAGTGAGGTCAAATTCGCAATCCGATGTCATTGGTACTTTAACGACTTTAGCGCCGGTTTGTTCTGCAACAATTTGCCAAGTCACTATGTTGGCGTGATGTTCCATTTCACTCACTAAGATCTCATCGCCAGGTTGAAGGGTACTTCTTGCGTAAGTTTGAGCAATTAAATTGAGTGCTTCGGTGGCACCACGAGTCCAGATGATCTCTTTTGATGAGGCTGCGCCAATGAACTGAGCGACCTTATCTCTAGCAGCTTCAAACTGACTGGTCGCGTTCGCTGTTAAGCTATGACTACCACGGTGAACATTGGCATTTTGTTTGGAGTAATATTGGCTAATGGCATCAATAACTACCTGAGGTTTTTGTGTTGTTGCCGCGCTGTCTAAGTAAATCAATGGTTGTTGATTGATGGTTTGTGATAGCGCAGGAAACTGCTCTCGGATGTGATTGATATCAAACATCTATTCTTACCTAAAATCTTGGAAATTGGTGCTAGCGTTGTGCTTAGCGGTATTGTTATTTTATCGCGACTTGTTAACCGTTGCTGACTAATCTTGATGATTCCAGCTATTTTCTTGCTCTTCGACCTGATCGAACAGCTTTTGGTTAACGGGAACTTTTATCTGATGCTTAAGCGCTGTTTTTATTAGGTGCCCAGTGATGAAGTCGATCTCTGTCTTGCGTTGGTAAAACATATCCTGCTTCATGGATGAGTTGTTCTGCGCTGTGGCTTGGATTACCTGTTTGACGCTGGCTTCTAATTCGTCGAATGAACAAGCGATCTCTTCGGCTTGCATAACTTTTGTGAGCTCTTCAACGATAGAGCTTAAAGTATCCCCAAACTTTTGGTCTGCAAGTTCGCCATTCTTGATTTGTTCCAACCCAGTCAGTGGATTGATAGCACAATTGATGGCGAGTTTGGTCCAAAGCGCGGTTTTTATTTGTGGGTTCCAACTCACAGCGGGGAGAGCATGTTCCAATACATCAACTAAAAACGTGCACTGCTGACCCGTTTGATTAAAAGCACCCAGTTGAGTTTGTCCTAACCCTGTGTGACAAACATTATTCTTGTCGGGCTTGAATGCGGCTTGGGTGGTGGTTGCTAGTACTACCGGGTGGTCATTAATTTGAGCCGCTATCTGATCAACTGCGCCCATTCCGTTATGCATGAACATGAGAATGGTATCAGAGTCGAGATATTGAAGTAACGGAGTGGTAGCTTCTTCTACTTGCCAAGCTTTGACTGTGGAGATCACTAAGTCACTCGCAGATAGCTTTTCGATATTGTTATTACTGAAGGAAAGTGAAGCTTGCTCATCAAGTGATAGGTCCATTGAGGTTTCTGGGGAGCGGCTCCACAAAGAGACATTATGACCAGCTTGAAGTAGTTTTATTGCCCATAAAGAGCCAATTGCTCCAGGTCCAACAATAGTAATGTTCACAGCAATACCGAGATAAGAAAGTGATGCTGCAAGGATAGCGAGGCATTAAATGAAAGCAATAAAAAATGGCACCCGAGGGTGCCATTTAGGAAACTTTCTTGGAAGTTTGATTAGAACTTGTAAGTTACTGCAACGTAGTGACCTACGCCAGAAGATTCAGCTTGTGTAGATGCATCCCATGGAAGGTTTGCGCCATCTTTAAAGCCGTATACATCGCTGTATAGTTTCAAGCCGTAACCAACTGCAAAGCGATCTGAGTGCCAGTAAAGACCGTTAAACATCGCGCCGCCGTTGCTTACTTGAGAGTACTCATCTTGCATACCGAATTGGTAATCGATGTAACCTTGGTAAGAGATGAATGAACCGTTCTCGAAGAAGTAGAATGGCTTGAACCAGTTAGTCGAGATTTGGAAACCGTTCCAGTCTTTGTTGTTTGAATCGTATGTACCGTAAAGGTTTAGACCCATTTTGCCAAACCATGGAACCATTACATCAGAACCAAGACCAACTTTTTGAGTGTTAACGCCAGAGTTACCACCCCATTCCATAAGCGTAGATACGTAAAGCTCTTGAACTGGACCGAAAGAAAGATCTTTACCTGTTAGCCCGTCAAGAGACATACGAGGAGCAAATTTCATGAAGATTTTTTCTTGGCCATTTTTATCACTACCTGGATCAGAAGTTAGGTTGAACACGTCAACGTAACCGTAAAGATCAAAGATTCCAGAGCGACCACCAAATTCCATCTCTAGGTAATCATGAGTAGACTCAGTAACGCCTTTCTCATTGAATGCACCCATAAGGTTGAACTGCATCCATTTGTAATCGTTCTTATGGATGTCGCCGTCAGAATAATCAGCTGCCATTACTGGAGCAGATACTGCTGCAAGTAGGCCAAGAGTTAAAAGTGATTTACGCATAATGGAACTCTCTATGTTTGAAATAAGTAACCCGCTAATCCGTGCGTGTTTATGATGTCCGAATGCCGAGCATAATAGCGATTTTGTTCTCAAATAAAAGTGAGACAGAGTGAAAACTACAATTATTAAGGTGAGATCGATCACACTACTGAGCTAAATGATGGAACTTTAAGATAGTAATGCATCTCGATGCACCTCTAATTCTATTGATTTTGTGAAATTCGATTATTTTATGGATAAATAGGTGAAATACTGCTCTAAGCAAACGATTCTACTAATTAGAGTGATATGCATATCAAAATCAACAGTATTCTTTTCTAAGCATTTTCTCTTAAAAAATGACTCATTCAAATCACCTCTCAATCTTGTCTTTGATCTATTTTTGACCAACAGCGTAATGGAGTTGGAATCAATTGATGGACAACTCATGTGATGACTGCCTAGGGATTTGAACCTAGCTACTTTTTGAATCACGGAGAACCAATGACAGTTCACTGCACTAGATTTTGAAACAATTTTTAAAGGTTAGTTATTGGACTAATCATTTGTGTGACGAACTGGTCTAACTTTTTTGGAGAGAAGACTGATGAAATATTCACCTATACTCGCTGTAGCAATTTCAGCCCTATTTATTGTTGGGTGTGATGACGACGATGAATCAACAACTCAACTACAAGCTGTACATGCATCGCCAGATGCTCCTTTAGCTAACGTTCTAGTCAATAGTCAGGCTCGTTGGAGCGATGTCGATTATGCTCAAGCATCCGGATACGCTTCCGTAGGACAAGGACAGACAACTCTTCAAGTCGATGTCCAACTCCCAGGTGACGAAGTGGCCACTGTTATCCCTCAAAGCCAATTCGATTTGAGCGGTGATTTAGATTACACCGTTATGGTGGTCGGCGATGCTGATGGTTCCAATAACCCTGTAGAGGCTTTAGTCGTGACACGCCCCGCTGAGGGAACCGCAACAAGTTCAAGTCTAGATGTACAAGTTGTACATGCAGCAACAGGAGTTGGTGATGTGAACCTGTATGTCACTGGTCCTAGTGATCCATTGGGCGCACCGTTAGGGACTTTAGCTTATAAAGATTTTACTGATGTGCTGAATATTCCAGCTGGTCAGTACCGAGTAAGATTAGAAACAGTGGGCGGAAGTGCTATTGCTTTTGACTCTGGAGAAATCACTTTGTCTGGCGGTAGCGAGCTAACTATTGCGGCGGTGCCAAGAGCTGATTCAAACAGTGCATCTCCGGTGAAATTGATGGTGATGGATGGGAAAGGATCGTCTTTAATTTACGATATGGCAGAAACTGCTGAGGTAAGGGTGGGGCATCTTGTCGATGGTGCGCCAAATGTGGATGTATATGTCAATTCAGCTCAGTTTACTCCTCTTAATGCTTTGATGTTTAAAGAAGTTCGTGGCTTCTTAGATTTAGCTGCAGGAAGTTATGACATTGACATCTTTGCTGATGGCACTACAACCAATGCACTGATTGATGCAGATGGAGTCGCGGTATTTGCTGGTATGGATTACAGCATATATGCAGTAGGGACGGTAACTCCACTGAGTTTGGAACCATTGGTTATTCCTGAAAACCGTCGTCCGGTTGCGACCAGCGCGGTGCTAAACATTACCCACGCCGCTGCTAACCCAATAGCGGCATCGGTGGATATTTACTTAACAGAAAACGCGGGGATCTCTGGTAGCACTCCAGCGCTAAGTGATGTGAAGTTCAAAGATTATGCGAATGGCATTTATGTTGCGGCGGGGTCTTACTTTGTGACGATTACTGTAGCGGGTCAGCCGTCGGTTGTGGCTATCGACTCTGCGCCCGCAACCTTAGCTGATGGTGTAGTGTATCAAGTGGTGGCGTTCGATGACTCGGCTGGCACAGGCTTCAACCTTATTGTGAGTGATACAACAGACTAGTTCTTACAGGTTACTAGTGACAAAGAAAAAGAGGGTAGCGTGATGCTACCTTCTTTTCTTTTGCTTTTTTGTTCAACTACTCTTGGTTGGTTTTTGCTTTTTCCAGTAAATCTGTGAAAAAGTGGCGCAACGAATAGAGCATGATCAAACTTGGAATCACCATAAGTGCGGTTAGTATAAAGAAGGTTGACCAATCATTGAGGTAATCAACCAACTCACCACTGAATGAAGCCAGCGTTGTTCGACCGAAATTCCCCAACGATGCTAACAAGGCATACTGTGTCGCTGAGAAAGCTTGCCCGGTTAATAGTGTTAAGAAAGAGACAAACGCTACGGTTGAAAACGCAGTTGTGAAGTTATCGACAATGATGGTTGCCAAAAACAAGGTTTCACTCGGGCCAGTGTGAGCGATCCACGCAAACATTAGATTACTGGCCGCCATTGCCACACCGCCGATCATCAGTCCGCGTACAATACCGAATTTCACATTGAAGACACTGCCTACCAAAGTGAAGAATATCGTCGCGCCCCAGCCAATTAACTTGGAGTAATGACCGATCTGTTCATTACTGAAACCTATCTCTTTATAGAAGGTGATCGACATGCGACCTAGGAAGGCTTCACCTATCTTAAATAGGAACACAAACAGCAATAGAGTAATGGCAACTTGAACGCCGTTTCTTTTGAAGAAATCATAAAATGGTTCAATTACCGTCACACTGAACCAAGCGACAAGCTTTGAGCCGACCACTTTATTGTGTCGCTGTTGTGCTCGTTCTTGTAGGGCTTCACGTTGTGTATTTGGCTCTCCGACAAAAAGAGTAAACAGCATTAATACAACAACGACACCTGCCATTCCGTAATACACGCCATTCCAACCGATTGAGTCTGCATTAATAAAGGCAAGGTAGCCTGGTAGTGAATAACCCGTCCACCACCCAATTACGGCCATTGCGGAAGCTTGCGGCAGTTTTGATGCTTCGGATTTTGGGAAGGTATCAATACGAAATGCATCAATCGCGATGTCTTGCGTGGCTGAGGCAATGGCAATAGCGAGCGCCAACATTGAGGTAAACGCTAAATTCTCTGCGGGATTGACGCCTGCGATGAATAAGGTGCCAATTAAAACAATGGTTTGGCAGAAAAAGATCCAACTGCGGCGCTGGCCGAGTATTGCGTGAAGCACCGGCAGTTTTACTCGGTCTACCAATGGTGCCCATAGAAAGTTAATCGCATACACGGCAAACACACTACCAAAGTAGCCGATGGCAGCACGCGTTAAACCTGCATCTTTTAGCCAACCAGACATATTGGATCCAATAAGAACCCATGGGAAGCCACTCGAACAGCCGAGCATAAACACCCAAAGTAGGCGTTTATCTAGGTAGCTGCGGAAAGTCTGCATCCAAGAAAGAGAGGGAGTGCCTGATGACATAGGGCGTCCTTGTATAGAAAAACGCCCTTAAGAAATAAGGGCGCTACATTGGATTACTTAAGAAGGGTCACTTTAGTGATGACGATTGGGTCGACTGGAATGTCTGACATGCGGCCCATTCGCTTAGTTGGGATCGTTGCCATTTTTTGAACAACGTCAAAGCCTTCGGTTACTTTGCCGAATACAGCGTAACCTGGGTTGCCACCTTTAGCGTTTAAGAAGTCGTTATCTGAAAAGTTAATGAAGAACTGGCGAGTTGCAGAATCAGGCGCATTGGTACGAGCCATTGCGATCGTTGCTGTATCATTCTTTAGGCCGTTACTGCCTTCATTTTTGATAGGAGCATAAGTCGCTTGTTGATTCATATCTTGATCGAAGCCGCCACCTTGCGCCATAAAACCAGGGATAACACGGTGGAAGATAGTGCCTTCGTAGCTGCCGTCTGCAACGTATTTTAGGAAGTTCTCCGCGCTAACCGGTGCTTGTTCTTGGTTTAGCTCAATTGTGAAGTCGCCTAATGTTGTTTCTACGTTCACTTTAGGACCAGCCCAAACGCTCACGCTCACCAGCATTAATGCGATAGAAGATAAAATACGAACCATTAGAAACGTTCCTTCATGTAAGTTTGTAGCTCTTGGTCGTTAGCGATTTCCGTAAGAACCAAGTTAATTACGTCATTAAGAAGCATAGAGATGTCGTCATTTGAGGCACTCAAAGCACCAGTGCGCGTTGCAGTACCGTTGAATGTTTTCACTAACTTGCCTTCAGGCGTTTCAGCCGTAACTTCAAGCGTCACTTTACCGTCCATTTTGTTTTCCATAATGGTGTGTTCTACGGTAACAAGCGCTTCTTGAATCTCCAAAACAATTGAGTTTTCACTGTTTACGCTTGCACGAAAACCTTGAGACTCTAACTGCTGAGCAATAGCGTTTTCTAGAGAAATACGCATGTTTTGCTTAGCATGAATTGGTTGAATGTTTGAACGGCCACTATCAACCAATGCAACATATTGAGCGGCACGAACATCTTTACTGGTTAGTGTGTATGTTTTGCCTTGTACAAGGTTGCTTGAGCTTAGTGAAGCTTCTGGCATTACATTGATTTGTTCTTGCTGAGGGGCTGAACATGCTGTCAAAGCCATAATAGAAGCAGCCAAAATCAGTTTTTTCATTCCTTTATCCTTTCTAAATTCACACCAGAAGCTCGGTATCTTAAATTCTTGTGAAGTCGTTTCTGCTTATTTATTAAAATTCGCAGGCTCTCTTGTTGCTTGTAATATCTCAAATTTTTGGTTTAGTTCAAGCGTTTCAACGTTAGCTTCACCAAATAGTCTCGCTAGTTTGACATCGTATCCGAGGTGTCGGTTGCCAATAACAATTAATTTGCCTCCATTGCTAAGAACATGCTTTGCATCACAGAACATTTGCCATGCAATGTGATCAGTAATCGCTTGTTGCTGATGGAACGGAGGATTACACATCACTAAGTAGGTGCTGTTTTTCTTAAAGCCATCTAAACAGTTGTTGGCGATGAACTGGAAGTTGCCGTCTTCACCAAGGTTATCCTTGACGTTTTGGCGTGCTGACTCCACAGCCATAAAGCTTTCATCCACACAGGTAATACGAGCTTGTGGGTTCAATTGCCCTGCTTTTACGCTCAATACACCGTTGCCACAGCCTAGGTCGATGATATGACGCAGCTCTGGATCTTGAGGGATATGCTCTAGCATATAGCGAGCGCCTTGATCGAGTGCTTCCCCTGAGTAAACATTTGGTAAATTTTTCAGGCGGATATCTTCACCGTCTACATCCCACTCCACAAAAGGCTCTACCGTTTGAACAGGTTGGCAATTTGGAGAAGAGAAAACCAAGCGGTGCTTTTTCTTCGCTAACGAGGTTTTGGTCTCGCCTAGGTACTTCTCGAAAAGGTTAAGTGTAGAGGTGTGGATCTCTTTGACTTTGTTGACACCGATCACTTGGCAGCCTTCAGGCAATGCTTGGCGTAACTGACTTAACTGCCATACAAGGTGGCGGTTGGTCTTTGGTAGTTGCATGATCACAAGGTCGATACCGTGCGGGATATCATCCATGGTGTTTAAAAAGTTGACTCGATTACATTGATTACGCTGTAAGTTTTTTAGCGCACCGCGATGAGAAATAAATGAGTCGCTCATCATGGTGACATCATGATCTTTCGAGAACCAAGCGGATAGGGCACCAAAGCTGTCGTTCATGATCAGGATGTGTTTGCCAGGTTCAAGATTCATCTCTTCAACATGACTGATCAGGTATTCGTCGCCCGCATCCCAAGCTTGAAGGGTTTCATTTGAACGTTTTGGGAAACGATGTAAGGTCAAAGTTCTGTCGTGAAAGGTAAGTTCGGTTTTCATTGCTTGAGATACTTATGTAAGAAATAACAAAGATATTGTCTCAAATGCGGCCTGAACAAGATAGATAAAACTCAACCAAACCTATGCCATTCGCTATTAAATACTCGGACACTCGACCTATTAGGGTTTATACTCACCCCACGGATAATGCCAATACGTTATAAAGGAATCACAATGATCCAAGAAGTTATCGAAACAAAATTGCACAATGAGTTTTCACCAAGTCATTTAAACGTGATCAATGAGAGCTATATGCACAATGTTCCGGCCGGTTCTGAGAGTCATTTTAAAGTGATTGTTGTCAGCGATGCGTTTGAAGGTTTACGCCTTATTGCTCGTCATCGAGCGGTAAATAAAGCTCTTTCAGAAGAGCTTGCGAACAATATTCACGCACTGTCCATTCACACTTATACAAAAGATGAATGGTTGAAGCAGCTAGATAACGTGCCAGATAGCCCGATGTGTATGGGCGGTGGGAAATAGTAGAGTAATCGAATATAGAAGAGGTGGCGATGCCACCTTTTTTGTTGCCAAATACATCTGTTTTTCGTTGTTATATCACTCAAACTGATGGTAAATCGAGCGGTTGAAAATACCCACAACGAGTAGTGTTTTTATTAACAGTGTTTCAACATAACTCGAAAAATATGAGTTTGTGACAGAGTATTAATCTCTTGTTTAAAACACGATTCAAAAGCCATTTTATCTGTGCGGCTCGTCAAATTTATACATATTTTAGAGTCCATATGCTTCAAATCTCACCAAATATAGGCCGTATTCAAGTTATTGGTCATGGCATCAAGTTGTCAAAAAATGCTAGAATACGGCACCTGATAAATCTCACATAATCTTTATGGTGAATTTATTAATGTAATGTTGCGATTTTGGTATCTCAAATTTACCAAAACCGGACACTGTAATGTCGTGTCTAAGGGCGATTTTAAAACGTCCTGAATTTACGCAATTAAAAGAATCTTTTTCCCGATAAAGTAGTGCAAGTGCGTATGATTACAATAAAGAAGGGTTTGGATCTTCCTATCGCAGGAACTCCATCCCAGGTGATTAATGATGGTAAGTCCATCACTAAAGTCGCCTTGCTTGGCGAAGAGTACGTTGGTATGCGTCCTACGATGCATGCTCGCGTTGGTGATGAAGTGAAGAAAGGCCAAGTTCTTTTTGCAGATAAAAAGAACCCAGGTGTTGTATTTACTTCTCCAGCAAGCGGTAAAGTTATTGAAGTGAACCGTGGTGCTAAGCGTGTACTTCAATCAGTAGTGATTGAAGTAGCAGGCAATGAGCAAATCACGTTCAATAGCTATGAAGCTAACCAACTAGCAAGTCTTGACCGTGAAACGGTTAAAGCTCAGTTAGTTGAGTCTGGCGCATGGACCGCTTTGCGAACTCGTCCGTTCAGCAAGGTTCCAGCAGTTGATTCTGAAACTCCGGCTATTTTCGTTACTGCTATGGATACTAATCCGCTAGCAGCTGAGCCAGAATTAATCATTAACGAGCAGTCTGATGCTTTCGTTGCTGGTTTAGATCTTCTTTCAACTCTGACTAACGGTAAAGTGTACGTTTGTAAAAAAGGTACTAGCTTGCCTCGTTCAGCTCAGTCTAACGTTGAAGAACATGTTTTTGATGGCCCACACCCTGCAGGTCTTGCAGGCACGCATATGCATTACCTATACCCGGTAAATGCACAAAATGTAGCGTGGAGCATTAACTACCAAGACGTTATCGCATTCGGTAAGTTGTTCCTTACTGGTGAGATTTACTCTGAGCGTGTTGTTTCTCTGGCTGGTCCAGTAGTTAATAACCCACGCCTAGTTCGTACTCAAATTGGTGCTAACCTTGAAGAGTTGACGGACAGCGAGTTGATGCCAGGTGAAGTTCGCCTGATCTCAGGTTCAGTATTATCTGGTGTTCACGCTTCAGGTCCACATGCTTACCTTGGCCGTTACCATCAACAGGTTTCGGTTCTTCGTGAAGGTCGTGATAAAGAGCTATTTGGCTGGGCTATGCCTGGTAAGAACAAGTTCTCTGTTACTCGTTCATTCCTTGGTCATGTGTTTAAAGGTCAGTTGTTCAACATGACAACGACAACAAACGGTAGTGATCGCTCTATGGTTCCAATTGGTAACTACGAGAAAGTAATGCCATTAGATATGGAGCCTACTTTGCTGCTTCGCGATCTATGTGCTGGCGACGTTGATAGTGCACAAGCACTTGGTGCGCTAGAGCTAGATGAAGAAGATTTAGCACTGTGTACCTTTGTATGTCCTGGTAAGTACGAGTACGGTCAGTTACTTCGTGAATGCCTAGATACAATTGTGAAGGAAGGGTAATTTTCATGGGCCTTAAAAAGTTTATTGAAGACATCGAGCATCATTTTGAACCAGGTGGTAAACACGAAACGTGGTTTGCGCTTTACGAAGCTGCAGCAACACTTTTCTACACACCAGGTACAGTTACAAAGAAAAGCTCGCATGTCCGTGATAGCGTTGACTTAAAACGTATCATGATCATGGTTTGGCTTGCGGTATTCCCAGCAATGTTCTGGGGTATGTACAACGCAGGTGGTCAAGCTATTGCAGCACTAAACCACATGTATTCAGGTGCAGAACTAGTTTCTATCATTGATGGTAACTGGCACTACTGGCTAACCGAAATGCTTGGAGCCTCCTTAGGAGCCGATGCAGGTTGGGGCAGTAAGATGCTCTTGGGTGCGACTTACTTCTTACCTATCTACGCGACGGTCTTTATCGTTGGTGGTTTCTGGGAAGTACTGTTCTGTATGGTGCGTAAGCACGAAGTTAACGAAGGTTTCTTTGTTACTTCTATCTTGTTCGCGCTTATTGTTCCGCCAACACTTCCTCTATGGCAAGCTGCACTAGGTATTACCTTCGGTGTTGTTGTTGCTAAAGAGATCTTTGGTGGTACGGGTCGTAACTTCCTAAACCCTGCACTTGCTGGCCGTGCGTTCCTATTCTTTGCATACCCTGCTCAGATTTCTGGTGACGTAGTTTGGACTGCAGCTGACGGTTTCTCTGGTGCAACAGCGCTTAGCCAATGGGCTCAAGGCGGTGGTAGCGCGCTAATGAACACGGTATCTGGTGAGACGATCACTTGGATGGACGCATTCATTGGTAACATTCCAGGTTCTATCGGTGAAGTATCAACGCTTGCACTTATGATCGGTGCTGCAATGATCGTATACATGGGCATTGCTTCATGGCGCATCATTGCTGGTGTTATGATCGGTATGATTGCTGTATCAACATTGTTTAATGTGATCGGTTCTGACACTAACGCAATGTTCAGCATGCCTTGGCACTGGCACCTAGTTCTAGGTGGCTTCGCATTTGGTATGTTCTTCATGGCAACAGACCCTGTATCAGCGTCATTTACCAATGGTGGTAAGTGGTGGTACGGCATCCTAATCGGCGCAATGTGTGTAATGATTCGTGTAGTTAACCCTGCATACCCAGAAGGCATGATGCTTGCGATCCTATTCGCAAACCTATTTGCTCCTCTGTTTGACCACGTTGTAATCGAGAAGAACATTAAGCGGAGACTAGCGCGCTATGGCAAGTAATAACGATAGCATTAAAAAGACGCTGTTTGTTGTTATCGCATTGAGCTTAGTGTGCTCAATCATCGTTTCAACAGCTGCAGTTGTTCTTAAACCTAAGCAACAAGCTAACGCAGTTCTGGATCAGCAAACTAAGATCCTTGAAGTTGCGGGCATTGAACTTGCGGGTAATATTCCAGCACTGTACGCAGAGAACATTGAACCTCGTCTAGTTGATTTCGCTACTGGCGATTTCGTTGACGGCGACGCTGCTGCATACGACCAACGTAAAGCGGCAAAAGATCCAGCTCAGTCAATCAAGCTTTCAGCTGAAGATGACATCGCTAAGATCATTCGTCGTGCTAACACGGGTACTGTATACCTAGTGAAAGATGGCGCTGAAACTTCTAAAGTTATCATCCCTGTTCACGGTAACGGTCTATGGTCAATGATGTACGCATTCGTTGCGGTAGAAACTGATGGCAACACAGTTTCTGGTATCACTTACTACGAGCAAGGTGAAACTCCTGGACTTGGTGGTGAAGTTGAGAACCCAACTTGGCGTGCTCAATTCGTTGGTAAGAAATTATTCGACGAAAACCACAAGCCTGCTATTCAGGTTGTTAAAGGTGGCGCTCCTCAAGGTTCTGAGCACGGTGTAGATGGCCTTTCTGGTGCAACACTGACTAGCGTTGGTGTTCAACATACATTTGACTTCTGGTTAGGTGATATGGGCTTTGGTCCGTTCCTAGCAAAAGTTCGTGACGGAGGTCTGAACTAATGTCTAGTGCAAAAGAAATTAAAAAGAGCATCTTAGCGCCGGTGTTGGACAACAACCCAATTGCGCTACAGGTTCTTGGTGTGTGTTCTGCTCTTGCGGTAACCACTAAGCTAGAAACAGCATTTGTTATGACTATCGCGGTAATGTTTGTTACTGCTCTGTCTAACTTCTTCGTTTCTTTGATCCGTAACCACATTCCTAACAGTGTGCGTATCATCGTTCAGATGGCAATTATCGCATCACTAGTAATCGTGGTAGACCAAGTGCTTAAAGCATACCTATACGATATCTCTAAGCAGCTATCTGTATTCGTTGGCCTAATCATTACTAACTGTATTGTAATGGGTCGTGCTGAAGCATTCGCAATGAAGTCTGCACCAATCCCATCTCTAATCGATGGTCTTGGTAACGGTCTTGGTTACGGTTTCGTTCTTATCACTGTTGGTTTCTTCCGTGAGCTTCTAGGCTCTGGCAAACTATTTGGTATGGAAGTACTACCTCTAGTGAGCAACGGTGGTTGGTATCAGCCAAACGGCTTGATGCTTCTAGCACCTTCTGCATTCTTCCTAATTGGTTTCTTGATTTGGGCAATTCGTGTGTTCAAACCAGAACAAGTAGAAGCGAAGGGGTAAGGTAGTCATGGAACATTATATTAGTCTGCTAGTTAAATCGATTTTCATCGAAAACATGGCGCTTTCTTTCTTCCTAGGTATGTGTACATTCCTAGCGGTATCTAAGAAAGTTAAAACTTCTTTTGGTCTTGGTGTTGCGGTAGTTGTAGTACTTACAATCGCTGTTCCTGTAAACAACCTTGTTTACACACACATCCTAAAAGAAAACGCGCTTGTTGAAGGTGTCGATTTAAGTTTCCTTAACTTCATCGCATTCATCGGTGTTATCGCGGCACTTGTGCAAATCCTAGAGATGGTTCTAGACCGTTTCTTCCCACCTTTGT
Organism: Vibrio sp. QJM3NY_35; assembly: GCF_057785915.1. Taxonomy (NCBI): domain Bacteria; kingdom Pseudomonadati; phylum Pseudomonadota; class Gammaproteobacteria; order Vibrionales; family Vibrionaceae; genus Vibrio; species Vibrio sp. QJM3NY_35. The sequence continues at coordinate 820,985 of NZ_CM173507.1, forward strand.
ACAACGCACTAGGTATCTTCCTTCCACTGATCACAGTTAACTGTGCAATCTTTGGTGGTGTATCTTTCATGGTAACTCGTGACTATAACTTTGCTGAATCTGTTGTTTACGGCTTCGGTTCTGGTGTGGGTTGGATGTTAGCTATCGTTGCTCTTGCGGGTATCCGTGAGAAGATGAAGTACTCTGACGTTCCTCCAGGTCTACGTGGCCTTGGTATCACGTTCATTACTGTTGGTCTGATGGCGTTAGGCTTTATGTCTTTCTCTGGTGTTCAACTGTAGGGTAAGCACCCGGTAATAAGGAATAACAAATGCAAAGCATTATTCTTGGCGTAGCGATGTTTACCATTATTGTATTGGCTCTAGTACTAGTGATTCTTTTCGCTAAGTCTAAGCTGGTACCATCAGGTGACATCACTATTTCAGTAAACGGCGACCCTGAAAAGGCGATCGTTACTCAACCTGGTAGCAAGCTACTTGGTGCCCTAGCTGGCGCTGGTATCTTCGTATCTTCTGCTTGTGGTGGCGGTGGCTCTTGTGGTCAGTGTCGTGTAAAAGTTAAGTCTGGTGGTGGCGACATCCTTCCAACTGAACTTGATCACATCACAAAAGGCGAAGCTCGCGAAGGCGAACGTCTTGCATGTCAAGTTGCTATGAAAACTGACATGGAGATTGAACTAGACGAAGATATCTTTGGTGTTAAAAAGTGGGAATGTACTGTTATCTCGAATAACAACGAAGCTACTTTCATCAAAGAACTGGCTCTAGCTATCCCTGAAGGTGAAGAAGTTCCGTTCCGCGCGGGTGGTTACATTCAGATTGAAGCTGAACCACATCACGTGAAATACGCAGATTACGATATTCCTGAGGAATACCGTGGTGACTGGGATAAGTTCAACTTGTTCCGTTACGAGTCTATCGTTAAAGAGCATTCGATCCGTGCTTACTCTATGGCTTCATACCCAGAAGAGAAAGGCATCATCAAGCTTAACGTGCGTATCGCAACTCCGCCGCCAAATAACCCTGATGTAGCTCCTGGTGTGATGTCTTCATACATCTGGTCTCTTAAAGAAGGCGACAAATGTACTATTTCTGGTCCATTTGGTGAGTTCTTTGCTAAAGACACAGACAATGAAATGGTATTCATCGGTGGTGGTGCAGGTATGGCGCCAATGCGTTCACATATCTTCGACCAACTTAAGCGTCTTAACTCTACTCGTAAAATGTCTTACTGGTACGGTGCACGTTCTAAGCGTGAGATGTTCTACATTGAAGATTTCGATGGCCTAGCGGCTGCAAACGAGAACTTCGTGTGGCACTGTGCTCTGTCTGATCCTCAACCAGAGGACAACTGGGACGGTTACACAGGCTTCATCCACAACGTATTGTACGAAAACTACCTGAAGGATCACGAAGCTCCTGAAGACTGTGAGTACTACATGTGTGGTCCACCAATGATGAACGCGGCTGTTATCGGCATGCTGAAAGATCTTGGTGTAGAAGATGAAAACATCCTACTAGATGACTTCGGTGGTTAATCCATTTAAGTGATTGATATTATGGCTGACTCTCACGAGTCAGCCATTTGTTTTTCTAAGACTATTTTTGACAACATACTGGCTTATATAAGAAAGAGTAAGGCATTCAAAATACCTATTTTTTACTCTTATTTTTCCTTATATAAATCCTCAACATTAGACAGGAGTAAGCAAGTGAGAATTTGGCTTGTTGCATTAACTTCTTTGATTTTTCTTGCGGGCTGCGAGCAGGCAAGAGAGCAAGTGCATTTAAGTGGCCCGACTATGGGTACCAGTTACAATATTAAATACATCAATGGTGATGAATTTCCTGAGTCTAATGAAGTTCATACTGAGATCGATCGTCTACTTGAAGAAGTGAATGATCAAATGTCGACTTACCGTGAAGATTCAGAGCTGAGCCGTTTCAACCAACACAAAGGCGCGGACGCATTCGAAGTCTCTGAACAAACCGCTATTGTTGTGAAAGAAGCCATTCGTTTGAACGGTCTTACTGAAGGAGCGTTGGACGTTACGGTTGGTCCATTAGTTAATCTTTGGGGTTTTGGTCCTGAAGCGCGTCCGGAAGTAGTTCCATCAGATGAAGAGCTTGCTGCTCGTAAAGCTAAAGTCGGTATTCACCACTTGAGCGTTGAAGGCAACAAGCTAACTAAAGATTTGCCTAATTTGTATGTTGACCTGTCAACCATTGCAAAAGGTTGGGGCGTTGATGTTGTTGCTGATTACCTTGATTCAATTGGTATTCACAACTACATGGTAGAAGTCGGCGGTGAAATCCGTTTAAAAGGCCTTAACCGCGAAAGTGTAGGCTGGCGTATTGCCATCGAAAAGCCAAGTATTGACGAGCGCAACATCCAAGAGATCATCGAACCTGGTGATATGGCGATCGCAACGTCTGGTGACTACCGCAACTATTTTGAGCGTGATGGTGTTCGTTACTCACACATCATCAACCCAGAAACAGGAAAGCCCCTTCATCATAAAGTGGTTTCTGTGACTGTTTTAAACCCGTCTTCAATGACTGCAGACGGCTTATCTACTGGCCTTATGGTCTTAGGTGAGGAAAAAGGAATGGAAGTCGCAAACCAACATAACATTCCAGTGTTCATGGTGGTAAAAACAGCAGATGGCTTTAAAGAAATTGCTTCTGAAGCATTTAAGCCATACTTAGGTAAATAAGGTAAGCGAGATAATTATGAATACATTTCTGATTACATTTGGTGTTTTTCTTGCAGTAATCGCAGCGATGTCAATTGGCTACATTATCCAAAAGAAAGTTGTGAAAGGTAGCTGTGGCGGTTTGGGTGCTGTTGGTATTGATAAAGTATGTAACTGCCCTGAACCTTGTGACGCGCGTAAGAAGCGTGAAGCACGTGAAGCTTACCGTGAAGAGAAGCTGGCTGAGCGTCAACAAAAAGAAGCGGCTTGGAGTAAAGACCGTATCGCTTAATTGGTGACAGTCATAAGGGGTAGAGTTATCTATGCCCTTAAATTGAAAAGCTCAAGATTATCGTCTTGAGCTTTTTTGGTTTTAAGGCTTAGTCATTTACCTTGGCTGATTAACGATGGAAACAAAACCGAATGACTATTGTTCGATTTGCATGCTGTTGCGCGCAAACACTAGTTGGTTTCTACCTTGCTCTTTTGCCGTATAAAGAAGCTCATCAGCGGCTTTGATCTGTTCATCTAACTTCGCGTCTAAATCGGTTACGCCGATACTGATACTTACCTTGATTTTTTGAGAGTCATGCTCAACAACGTGGCTTTCAATTGCTTCTCTCATGGACTCTAAGTTGTCAACAAAGCTCTCAAATGCACCGCATGACTGAATACAAAACTCTTCGCCACCAAAGCGCACAGCGACATCGTCTTTGAAATGATCTTTGATAATTTTCCCTACATCGATCAGCACGGCATCACCACCATCGTGGCCAAAGGTATCATTCACTTTCTTAAAGAAGTCGATATCCATCATCGCGATGTTTCGTTGATCGCAGCCTTTACAAGGATGATTGAACAGGTAGCGACGATTCCATAAGCCAGTAAGAGCATCCTCGTTGGCATGTCGAAACAGCTCATTGGCCGCTTCTTTCATATCAAGCAGTTGATGGATTCGACAGAAAAACTCTTCTTGGTTAAAAGGCTTGTAAAGGAAATCGTTGGCACCGGCTTTAAGGAATCGCGCTGTCATAGTACGATCATCACTGCCCGATAATCCTAGAATGGCCAACTGGTTTCTGTCGTGATCGCGTCGAATCTCACGGATCATCGCTATACCGTCTTTCTTCGGCATATCATGGTCTGTAACAACGAATGTAATATCGGGGTCGTTATGAAGAAGCTTTAATGCTTGTTCGCCATCTTCGGCTTGGATTGTTTGGATATATTGGTGTTCTAGAAGTTGAGCTATGTAACGGCGAACGACCGCTGAATCATCGACTACCAATGCTTTGTGGTGGCGATTATTCGAAATTCTTTGAACCAGAGGGAGTAGGTAGCTTACTGATGACATACTGTCTTTAAGTATGTAATCGATAACGCCTTTGGCTAGGACTTGCTCTCGCAGTTGATTGTCGAACATCCCGGTCAGAACAATTATTTTCTGTTGATAGCCTAAGACGAGATCTATGATCTCACCGTCTTGCCCGTCAGGTAAGCAGTAATCCAATACGGCACACAAGAAATCCGTCTCTTGTTCCAAGATGTTTTTTGCTTCTGCAATCGATTCAGCAACTGTTACCTCATAACCGCTATTTTTAAGCTGTTGGTACAGGTAGTTGCGGAATGCTCGGCTATCTTCCACTACTAGTATTTTTTCACTCACAAGCGGTCCCTACTTATAGACTAAATACTCGTTAACAATAGTATCAGAAGAGCTCATGGCTATTGAAGCGAAACCTCTTTAGCTGGACTCGAGATCGTTTTAAATCTGATAATAATTGGATTATACTGTTTATAGATACAGTTGTAAGGTTGAGTAATTCCTAGATGTGTAGCGCGGGTGAAGAAAAAGTAAGAAAAATAATTCATGTTGATATGGATTGTTTTTACGCGGCTGTAGAAATGCGTGATAACCCTGCTTACCGAAATCGCCCGTTAGCTGTTGGTGGGCATGAAAAGCAACGCGGCGTTTTGAGCACCTGTAATTATGAAGCCCGCAAGTTTGGTGTTCGCTCTGCAATGCCTACCGGAAAGGCCCTACAACTTTGTCCTAATCTATTGGTTGTGCCGGGAAGAATGTCGGTCTATGTCGAGATATCTAAAAAGATCCGTGAAATCTTCTCTCGATACACATCAATCATTGAACCTCTTTCCTTGGATGAAGCTTTCCTTGATGTCACCGATTCTAAGCAGTGCCATGGTTCGGCCACTCTGATTGCCGAGTCGATTCGCCGTGATATCTGGAATGAGCTTAACCTGACCGCTTCTGCAGGAATTGCGCCGATTAAATTCTTGGCGAAAGTGGCCTCGGATCTGAATAAGCCAAATGGTCAGTTTGTTATCCCTCCACAGGACGTGCAATCAGTGATTGATGAGCTACCACTTGAAAAGATTCCCGGTGTCGGCAAGGTGAGTATTGAAAAGTTGCATCAAGCGGGTTTCTTTACTTGCAAGGATATCAAAGAGTCTGATTATCGAGACCTGCTACTCAAGTTTGGCCGCCAAGGTGCATCACTCTGGAAGCGCAGTCATGGCATTGATGATCGAGAAGTTATCATCGAGCGCGAGCGAAAATCGGTAGGCGTAGAGCGCACCTTTACCCAAAATATTTCAACCTACGCAGAATGTTGGCAGGTAATCGAAGACAAGCTATTTCCTGAACTCGAGACTCGCTTAGAAAAGGCTAGCCCAAGTAAAGCGATCATCAAGCAGGGCATTAAGCTCAAGTTCGCCGACTTTCAACAAACCACGATTGAGCACATCCAAGCCTCTCTCGATCGTGAACACTTCAAAGAACTGCTAAGTGAAATACTGAAAAGACAACAGGGGCGAGAAATACGCCTGCTTGGTTTAAGCGTAATGCTGCAACCCAAAGACCAAATGCGTCAGTTGAGTTTCTTTTAGGGGAAGGCGTTGAGAGCTTGAGTTTAGAAGTGCTGGTGTTTGAATACCGACTAGACTTCACAGCCTAATCGGTTTATCTAAATATGGAAGTTGGCTTACCTAGGAAGCTGTTTAACTCGCGCTAAGGTATCACTGAATGGCTGTTGTTCTAATTTTCCGTAACCCACCATTTTATTGGCTTTAAGCTTGGTTGAAAGCGGGGTGGCGATTCCGCATAGAAAACGAGTAATGGCTTCGTCGGTAATCAATTGTTGACTCTTAGATACGAACTCATGAATCCATGTCATCACAGTCTCATCGTCAACCGATTCAACATCGACAGTTGGTAGTATTGCAATTTCTCCTCGACATACAGAGCAGTGACCACAGTTTGTTGGCGCTTTGTCATCGGCAAAATAGCTCGCAAGACGAGAGCTTAGGCAAGTATCGCCTTCAAAGAAACTCAGCATTTGGTTAAGACGGTTGATTTCACTGTTTTCTTTCGCCTTAAATAGCTCAGTTAGACGTTCCGACAGTTGCATCATATCTTCAGAGGTATTGTGGATTGTATACACATCCGTGATCTGCTTACTTTCTAGCTCAATCCAGCCTTGTTCATTAAAGTAATCGATAGCCGCAACAACACGCTGACGATCGGCCTGGAAGTGTGTCCACAACGCATCGAAATCAACTTGGCACCAAACTCTCGCTTGAGGAGAACATTGGAAAATTGCTTCTACGAAGTGTCGACGTTCTCCTTGAAACTGCTCCGTGATCTGCTGCTTAGGGCGAATGAACTTAAATTTATAATCAGCAAAGTAGCTGTATTTAGGCTCAATCACACCTTCAATTTCGAGATACACCAGTAGTGTTTTTAGCGGTAACTGACGAATGTTGGACTCTCGCGATAGTTGGTTGAGCATGATTTCCCATTGGTTCGTGCCAGAAGCACCAATGTTCTGGTTTTCGTATATCTCTTTTAAGACCGCTTGAATGGATATGTTGTCTGGCGTGTCGCCAAAGACAAAGTTCTCTAGAGTACTTAGGCCATACTTGTTGGCGAGTAAAATACATTCAGATGGCTGACCATCTCGTCCTGCCCGTCCAATCTCTTGCGAGTAATTTTCTATCGATTTTGGTAGGTCGAAGTGAATGACTCGTCGAATATTTGATTTGTCGACACCCATTCCAAAAGCAATCGTCGCCACAATACAGTTCACTTCGTTATTCATGAATTGTTGTTGAATCGTATCTCTATTTTCTGGCTTAAGACCCGCATGATAAGCTACGGCGTTAATGCCAGCATTACGAAGCTGTTGAGCTACCATTTCTGCCGTTTGCTGAAGAGTGACATAAACAATGGTTGGCGCTTGAGATACCTGGTTAACGACATTACACAAGGTTTCTAGCTTATTAGTTTGCTCACAAGGTTGAATCGATAGGTCGAGGTTTTGACGATAGAAACCCGTGACCACAACACGCTCTTCAGCGATCTCAAACTTAGATTTCATATCTTGGATAACAGATGTTGTTGCGGTTGCTGTGAGCAGCAATACTTGAGGAATATTGAGCTGTTTTTGGTATTGAGGCAGCTTCAAGTAGTCTGGTCTGAAGTTGTGCCCCCATTCTGAAATACAGTGCGCTTCGTCGACCACGAGTAACGAGATCGGTACTTGGGAAATAAACTGACGAAAGCGTTCATTCTTCAGGCGTTCGACCGAGATCATCAGGATCTTAGTGTCTCCGTTACGTACCGACTGCATCACTTGTTGGGCGGTTTGCCTGTCTTGGCTTGATTCGATGGCGGCCGCGCTTATGCCTTTGCTGTGCAAGAAGTTGAGCTGGTCTTTCATTAAGGCTAACAGTGGAGATATCACTAAGGTTAAGTGTGGTAGCTCTAGTGCTGGTAATTGATAGCAAAGCGACTTGCCTGAGCCTGTAGGGAATATCGCGGCAGTAGAGTGTCCAGATAGAACATTATCAATGACTTGCTTTTGCCCATTACGCAGTGAGTCGAATCCGAATACTTGTTTTAACTTCTGCTCAATCATTTATGTTCTACCTGAGTTATTAAGTGTCGTATTGATGCTAAAGCGGTCACCTCTCGATGATAGCGCTGCTTTATGAATCAAATGTCTTGCACCTGATTGTACCTAATTCTATTCTGTAGCTCCTATAGAAAAGCACTTCAAAAGTATGAATAAGTCTGAGCTTCTACAAATAATCATAGAGCAACTTGAATCCCGATTACGTATCGCACAATCTGCGACTCAACGCGCCATTGACGCTGCGACAGATGAAGAGACAGTACCTGAGCATAAGTACGATACATTGGCACTAGAAGCTTCATATCTTGCCCATGGTCAAGCGATGCGAGTGCAGGAGTGTGAAGATGATATCCAGTGCTACCGAAATCTCGTCTTACGACACAGTGAAAAGATTGCAGTAAGCAGCTATGTTGTGGTTATTGACGAAAATGATGAATGTAAACACTTTTTCATTGGGCCAAGAGTCGGAGGACTTTCTGTCGCGTGGAATGATAATGAGGTTGCTATCGTAACGGTGAACGCACCTTTTGGTCAGGCTCTAATGGGTAAAGAAATCGGTGATGAGGTTGAGTTCATGGTTGCTGATAAGCTATTTTTCTATGAAGTGGTATCGATTGACTGAATATTAGACCAATAAATATAAACGTTTCTCTGACAAAGAAGCATAAACCAAGGGTATAGTCATTAGTCAGATTAATGAGAGGATGTTATGAAAAGCAATGTATTTACGAAAAACCGTGTATTTACGAAAAACAATGTATTAATCGCATCGTTAACAGCGGTAATCTCTTTTGTGAGCCTGCCAACTTTTGCTTCCCAGTGTCGAGTTGATTTGAAGAATGAATTACGAATTGATGATCAAAAAGTCGAAATCCATCAAGTAAACGGTGATACAGCGATTCTCGATGGCAACAACGATCTTTATATTCATGGTGAAAAGGTGGCACTTGATGCCGTTCAACAAGCGGCGATTGAAAAATACCGCGACAGCATGAATGAGTATTTGCCTCGTGCAAAACAAATGGCGAATGACAGCTTAGCCTTGGCGAATGATGTTATTGATGACATCGCTGCCAGCCTAGATTCTCCAGAGTCGTTTGATAATGTAAAAGAATCAATGAAAACGTACTTTGCTGAATTAGAGTCTCGTTACTATAAAGATGGCGAGTTAGTCCTGCCGGCTGACAGTTTCGATTCTATGGCCAATGGCTGGTCTGAAGATTTCGAAAAGGCTAAGGAGATCTTTAACCAAGAGTTTATCTCAAGTGCCTTTAATGCGATGTCTGAAAAGATGAAGCAAGACGGTGGTTTAAACCTTACCGAATTGGCTGATAGTATGGCTGAATTAAAGCTTAAAGTTGAAGAGCGGATGAAAGAGCATGCTCAACAAATGGAAGAGGAAGGCACTGAGTTCTGTGATTCTCTTGATGAGATGGCAGAACAAGAGAAAGAATTGCATGAAATCATCCCTAACCTAAAAGACTATCAAGTATTCACTATTTAATCTGAATTTAACGATGAAGAATAAGAGCACCGGTTGGTGCTCTTTTTGTATGTGTGTCTTTATGGATGTAGGTGTTTATGGAGCTATGGGTTCAGCCGCACGAGCAACTAACTCGAGATACTCTATTTTTCTTAGCCCGCATCTCGTTTTGTCGTTATCCAGTAAACGATAAGACCAGTTATTTGTTAACTATGTGGTTATAAATAGCGTATTGATTGTAAAAATTAGAGAATTGTTCATTTATTAGTTGTGCCTATCATTGCTTTTTATTACTGTACTCCTCAACTAGTTCACTGATTTTTGTGCGGGCAATATGGATCAACAATCTTCCTCTTCAAGAGAGCATTTCAGCTCTCGTTTAGGTTTTATTTTGGCAGCGGCGGGGGCAGCTGTTGGTTTGGGTAATATTTGGGGGTTCCCAACTCAAGTTGCCAGTAACGGTGGTGGTGCCTTTCTTCTTGTCTATTTGATCATGATCTTCGTAGTTGCCTTCCCTATGCTGGTGGTTGAGATGGCGATTGGCCGTCATGGTCAAGCAAATCCTGTCGATAGTATGCGCTCGTTGACCACTAGCCCTTTGGGTAAGAAAGTCGGTGAGTTTGTCGGTTGGGTCGGATTGAGTGTGCCAAGCGCCGTGTTGGCATTTTATAGTATTGTTGGTGGCTGGTTGATCTGCTTCCTAATTGGTGCTGTCGCTGATCTGATTGGTCTGGAGGCTGCTGCGGATTGGTTTAAAGGCTTCAGTGTTGAGCGAAATGTATTTGGTACGGTCGCATTCTATGTGCTGACTATTTTGATTGTTCAGGGCGGTGTTAAGCAAGGTATCGAGAAATGGTCGACTCGTTTGATGCCTGCGCTGTTTGTTTTGTTTGGTTTATTGTTTATTTACATCATGACGCAATCTGGCGCGATGGAAGGTCTAAAACATTATCTAGTTCCAGACTTTGAGAAAGTGTGGGATAGAAAACTGATTCTGGCGGCAATGGGACAGGGGTTCTTCTCGCTCACCATTGGTGGTTGTTCAATGTTGGTTTATGGCTCTTACTTAAGCAAGAAAGAGAATTTACCAAAAATGGCAATGAACGTTACTTTAGTTGATACAGCTGTTGCTTTTATTGCGGGTTTAGTTGTGATGCCAGCAATGTTTGTTGCGATGCAAAAAGGTGTTCAAATCTACGCTGAAGATGGCTCATTATTAAGCTCTGATACGCTAGTATTCACGGTTCTGCCTTTGATGTTTGACAGTTTAGGCGTACTTGGTCAGATCTTCGCGATTGTCTTCTTTTTGTTGCTAACGATTGCCGCGCTGACTTCATCGATTTCGATGCTGGAAGGGCCTGTAGCGCTAGTGAGTGAGCGTTTCAATACCAGACGAACACCAACGAGTTGGGTGATTGGTGGTGTTATTGCACTGTTCAGTGTGGTGATTGTTTACAACTTTGCCGCGATGTTTGGAATGGTTGCGATGATAGCGACTCAGTACCTTCAACCGGTTGCTGCACTGATGTTTTGCCTATTTGGTGGTTGGGTATGGAGCCGAGCTTCAAAAGTGAAAGAGCTTGAGCAAGGTTGCCCTGACTTCCAATTGGGTTGGTTTGGTAAGGTTTGGCCAATGTATGTGAAGTTCGTGTGCCCAATCTTAGTGGCGACGGTTATCTGGGCTTCATTTGGTTAACGCAGAGCTCATCTGAACCTAAACACTCAGAACTTGAAATGTTAAGCACAAAGCCACTCATAGGGAGTGGCTTTGTTGTTTCGATATGAAGGTATAGCTGAATTTGCAAGATAGAAAAAAGGCGCTGAACATAATAGTCAGCGCCTTTGTATTTTTAGTTAAGTAATCGTGACTACTTAATTTCCATACCTTGTGCTTGTAAGTCTGCATGGTAAGAAGAACGTACAAACGGGCCACAAGCTGCGTGAGTGAAGCCTAGTTCTAGAGCAATTTCTTTCAGCTCATCAAACTCTGAAGGTGGCACGTAACGTTCAACGGGTAAGTGGTGACGGCTTGGCGCAAGATATTGGCCAAGTGTTAGCATCGTTACACCATGTTCACGAAGGTCTTTCAGCACTTGAACGATCTCTTCTTTCGTCTCACCAAGCCCCATCATCACACCTGACTTCGTTGGAATGTCTGGGTGCTGCTCTTTGAATTTTCTCAACAGATCGAGAGACCACTTGTAGTTCGCGCCTGGACGAGCTTTACGGTATAAGCGCGGCGCTGTCTCTAGATTGTGGTTAAAAACATCTGGCGGGTTGTCTTTCATTAGATCAAGTGCAACGTCCATACGACCACGGAAATCTGGAACCAGTGTTTCAATGCGAATGTTTGGATTCTGTTCGCGAATTTCACGGTTACAGTCAGCAAAGTGCTGAGCACCACCATCACGCAGGTCATCACGGTCAACCGAGGTGATTACTACATACTTCAGTTTCATATCTTTAATCGTCTTAGCCAGTTTCTTCGGCTCTTCTGTTTCAGGAGCAACAGGACGACCATGGGCAACATCACAGAAAGGGCAGCGACGAGTACAGATAGCGCCAAGAATCATAAACGTTGCCGTACCGTGGTTAAAACACTCGGCTAGGTTAGGGCAAGACGCTTCTTCACAAACTGAGTGCAGGTTGTTTTTACGCATTGCTGATTTGATTTCTTGGATACGATGGCTGTCTGAAGGAAGTTTAATCTTCATCCATTCTGGCTTACGTAAAACTTCTTTCTGTTCAGCAGGCATATTCTTTACGGGAATTAATGCCATTTTGTCAGCGTCACGATATTTAACGCCTTTTTCCATTTGGATTGGTTTGCTCATGATTTTATGCTTCTGCTGTAATGTTACTGGTGGCCTGAATGTCTACTTGGTCATAGCCGAGTAGCTCTACGAGCTCTTGTATTAACTGTTGCTCAACGTTTTCTAGTTCACTTGGCCCGCCGAGTTGGCTTACCTGCGCCATTTCCATCCCTTGGTAACCACACGGGTTAATACGAAGAAATGGAGACAGGTCCATATCGACGTTGAGTGCTAGCCCATGGAACGAACAGCCACGTCGAATACGCAATCCAAGTGAACAGATTTTCTTGCCATCGACATAAACACCAGGAGCGTCAGGTCGGGCAGATGAATCTATATTGTAAGCTTTCAGAGTATTGATTACGAGGTTCTCGATATGAGTCACCAAATCGCGAACTCCAAATTTCTTGCGGCGGATGTTAATCAGAAAGTAAGCGACTAACTGACCTGGACCATGATAAGTCACTTGGCCACCGCGATCGCTTTGTATCACAGGGATATCACCAGCATTTAATACATGCTCAGCTTTACCTGCTTGTCCTTGAGTGAAGACAGGGTTGTGTTCAACTAACCAAATTTGGTCTACGTCTTCTTCCGTGCGTTCGTCTGTGAACTTATGCATGGCTTTCCACACAGGTTCGTAATCCTGACGGCCTAATTTTTTTACGATTAGCTTATTTTGCAAAGCAGCACTCCCTCAAGGATTAATAAAGTGAACGCATTATAAACGCGAAACATGATTCTAACTACAGACGGACTGCAAGGTTTTTCAACTTTCTTTGTATTTATTGAAAATTAAGTTGAATGTTTTGGGTGCTGATAGGTCGCTTTAAACAAAAACAGCGGCAATAAGCCGCTGTTTTTCATGTGTAATCGGAGATTACAGAACCATACGAACGATTTCGATCTCGCCCAGTTCTTTATATAGCGTTTCTACTTGCTCAATTGATGTCGCTGTAATGTTGATAGAAACAGAGTGGTAGTTACCTTTTGCACTCGGTTTTATCGTTGGGCTGTAGTCACCAGGAGCATGACGCTGGATCACTTCTAGTACTAGCTCAGTCAGTTCTGGCTTAGCGTGGCCCATTACTTTGTAAGTGAATGAACAAGGGAACTCTAAGAGGTCTTTTAGTTTTGCATCAGAATTGATGTTCATGATTAGCTCCAAAAGGCTAGACTCTCGCAAATTGGCGAAATGTCGATAAAAAGCGTGTTCGGTCAACAGACACGAGTAATAAGGCGGAATATTACGTGTAAATATCACCGAACTCAAGATCAACAAAAGCCGCACATGGCGGCTTTTGGTTCGCTAATGAGTAAATCATGAACTTACTCATTAGGTTAGCTATACAACAAGCTTAGGTTTTACCTAGAACAAACCTTTGGCTTGTTTAGAATAAACCCTTGAACAGAAGAACTAGGTAGTCCCATAGACGGCTGAATAGGCTGCCTTGGTCTACATCTTCAAGTGCTAGTAGTGGGTATTCAGCAACGTCTTCACCGTCTACTTGGTAGAATAGTTTACCAACCACATCGCCTTTGCTGATTGGCGCTTCTAGCTCTTTCTCAAGAACGAAGCTTGCCTTCAGGTTCTTAGCTTGACCACGAGGTAGCGTCACGAACGTATCTTCGTCGACACCTAGTGCAACTGTGTCCTTGCTACCCATCCAGATCTTCTCTTCTACGAAGGTTTCACCGGCTGTGTGTGGTGCCACTGTTTCAAAGAAGCGGAAGCCGTAGCTAAGCAGTTTTTTGCTTTCTGTTTTACGAGCATTCGCATTCTTGGTGCCCATAACTACAGCAACTAGGCGCATTTTGCCTTCTGTCGCTGAGCTTACTAGGCTGTAACCTGCATTGCTTGTGTGGCCCGTTTTGATGCCATCAACGTTCATGCTCTTATCCCATAACAGACCGTTGCGGTTGTATTGGGTGATGCCGTTGTATGTGAATTTCTTCTGTGAGTAGATACGGTACTCGTCTGGTACGTCGCGAATCAGTGCCTGACCAAGTAGCGCCATATCGTAAGGCGTTGAGTATAGGTTCGGGTTGTCTAGACCGTGCACGTTAGCAAAGTGCGTGTCTTTCATGCCGATAGAGCTTGCCCAAGCGTTCATTAGGTCAACGAATGCATCTTCAGAGCCAGCGATGTGTTCAGCCATAGCAACACATGCATCGTTACCTGATTGAATGATGATACCGCGGTTCAGTTCTTCAACTTTAACCGTAGTGCCAACTTCAACAAACATCTTAGATGAATCTGGGAAGTTTTTAGCCCAAGCATTTTCACTGATTACAACATCGTCGTTTAGGTTGATGTTGCCACGATCGAGCTCTTGGCCGATCACGTAGCTCGTCATCATCTTGGTTAAACTTGCTGGAGAAAGCTGAGTATTCATCTCTTTCTCTGCTAGTACTTTGCCTGAATGGTAATCCATCAGAACAAAACCTTTAGCGGCGATTTGAGGTGCATCAGGAACAACAATAGGAGCGGCGAATGACGATGTAGCTATCGTTGCAGAAAGAGCAACAGAAGTAGCAAAAATCGATTTAACAAGTTTATTAGATTTAATCATTTTGAATGCAATTATTTGGTGAACTATTCATATATTAACAGAATCACTCTGTCACACCAGAGCGCTGATTACCAGAAGTAACTGTTAGATTAATTAGCGAGTTAGGGTGTGTTTTTTTATATAAGCTGACGGGTAACCCATTAGCTTAACTTGTTCTAATTTCTCTTGAGTCAGAGCATAGTCATGAAATGGCCCAATCATCAGACGGTAGTTGTCATCATTTGGCTGCAAGAACGTTGCTACTTCTAGCTTTTCGGCTAGATCTTTCGCTAACTTCTCTGTTCTATCTTCATGTGGAGATGTCGCGACTTGAATAATAAATTGCGGTAAAGCTGCCTTTTTATTTGCGTCGGTTGGCATAGCCACAGTAATGACTTCAATCTCAACATTTGCTGTGCCGGTTCTCAACACATCGAGCTTGTAAGCTGCTGCATAACTAAGGTCAATGATTCGGCCTTCATGGAATGGACCGCGGTCATTGATACGCACAATCGTCGTTTTGTTATTGTCGGTATTCGTCACTTTTACGTAGCTTGGAATTGGCAATGTTTTGTGCGCCGCTGACATCGAATACATGTCGTAGATCTCGCCATTAGACGTTAAGTGACCATGAAATTTCTTACCGTACCAAGAGGCTTTGCCTTTCTCAGTAAACCCTTCGGTCTTCTTTACGATCTTGTAGTCTTCGCCACGTAAAGTGTAATCCGTGTTACCACCTAAACTATAAGGTTCATACTGAGGGTGAGCATCCTCGAGATGCTCTACTGAGATCGGTGCGTCTGGTGCTATATCTGAATCAATATCGTAGCGGCCTGTTGGCTGCTTTGAAGAACAACCATTGATTAAAATCGCTAGCCCTAAGATAGAGACTATTTTTTTGATTGGCAGCTCTTCAACCAAGGATGCTTTTTTTGGAAACGTTGTAATAGACATCGATTAGGTCGCCTTTGAGAATGCTTTTCTGTGTGTATGGATCGACATTAAAATACCAAAACCAGCCATAAGGGTAACCATTGAAGTACCGCCATAACTGACTAGAGGAAGAGGAACACCAACCACAGGTAGAATGCCACTTACCATGCCAATGTTTACAAAAATATAAACGAAGAAGCTCAGGACAATACTGCCGCCCATCATTCGACCGAATGCGGTTTGAGCTTGGCTCGCAAGCACTAAGCCACGTCCAATAATAAACAGGTAGATCGCAAGCAAGAACAAAATACCAATCATGCCCCACTCTTCGGCAATGACCGCAAAAATGAAATCGGTATGACGCTCTGGAATAAACTCCAGTTGAGATTGAGTGCCTTGCAGCCAGCCTTTTCCTGATATACCACCCGAGCCTATCGCAATCTTACTTTGGATTATGTGGTAACCCGCACCTAATGGATCTGATTCAGGATCAAAAAGGGTTCTTACGCGTACTTTTTGATATTCACGCATCAGGAAGAACCATAAGATTGGAATAAATGCCCCTAACGCGATTGCCGCGCTAGCAATGATTTTCCAACTGATACCTGCCAGGAATATCACGAAGATACCGGATGCGGCGATAAGGATAGATGTACCTAAGTCGGGTTGCTTTGCGATTAGAATTGTCGGTACAAACACCATCACTAGCGAGATCGCTAATGTTTGGAAGGTGGGCGGAAGTGAGCGCTTACCGATAAATCGTGCCAGCATCAAAGGCACCGCCAGCTTTAACAGCTCTGAGGGTTGGAAGCGAACAAAGCCGAAGTTTAACCAACGTTGTGCACCTTTAGAGGCTTCACCAAAGAACAACACGCCTAATAGCAAGATGACACCACCTACAAACAGTAGTGGTGCCAAGGTTTCATAAGTACGAGGTGAGATTTGCGCTAGGAAGATCATCACACCTAAAGACAGAGCCATACGCATCGCTTGGCGATCCATCATCGCAAGGCTTTGTCCGCTTGCGCTGTACATGATCAGTAGGGCAAAGCCCATTAAAACCAGAATGCCAAGCAATAGCGGTAGGTCGATATGCAGCCTTTCGAATAGGGCTCTATTTCGTCCAGTTGAAGGATCAAGTTTCATTATTTAATTGGCTCACTTTGATAATCTTCTGCAAGGATAATATGGTCTAAAATCCTTCTTACTACTGGGCCGCCGTTAGACGAACCGCCACCTGCGTTCTCTAGAACGATAGTTACTACGGCTTCAGGATCTTCAAAAGGCGCGTAACCCGTAAAGAGGGCGTGATCGCGTAAGTGCTCTGCGATTTCATCCGCATTGTACTCTTCATCTTCTTTTAAGCCGAATACCTGCGCGGTACCCGATTTACCCGCGGTTTGGTAAGACATCTTCTGGAATGAACGTCTTGCCGTACCTTTCTTACCGTGATTAGCCAACCTCATACCTTCCTGAGCGATATCCCAATACTTCTTCTTAACCCCGGTTAGCGGTGGGTAAGTTTCAATGTCCGACATGATTTGCTCATCGAATGGACGACCGTTATCAATGGTTGAACGAAGTAGGTGAGGTGCGGTTACTTCACCTTCATTGACCAAAACTGATGTGGCTTTTGCAATCTGCATTGGTGTTGCAGTCCAGTAGCCTTGGCCAATACCAACTGGGATGGTGTCACCTTGGTACCAAGGCACACGGTGTCTGGCCATCTTCCAATCACGAGTTGGCATATTGGCTTTGCTTTCTTCATAAATATCGATGCCAGTATAATCACCAAAGCCGAACATCATCATCCATTTGGATATGCGATCAATGCCGAGATCATAAGCAATTTGGTAAAAGAAAGTATCCACTGACTCTTCAATCGCTTTCTCGATATCAACGACCCCGTGTCCCCAACGCAACCAGTCACGGAATGGTCTTGTTTTTGAATTAGGGATCTTCCAATAACCTGGGTCATTACGCGTTGTGTTGGGTGTAATCACACCTTCTTGCAGAGCTGCAACAGCAATGAATGGCTTGATCGTCGATGCTGGAGGATAAATACCTAGCGTTGCACGGTTAACCAAAGGGCGGTCTTTGTCTTGAAGTAGGGCGTTATAACCTTTAGACGAAATACCATGTACGAATGCATTTGGGTCGTAGCTTGGGCTAGATACCATTGCTAACACGCCATTGTCTTTCGGGTCGAGAACGATAGCTGAACCACGGCGGCCATCAAGTAACTTATGTACGTATAGTTGTAGCTTGATATCCAAGTTGAGCACGATATCTTTACCCGGAACCGACGGTACAAATTTTAGAGTACGGATCACTCGTCCACGGCTGTTAACTTCGACTTCTTGATAGCCCGCGGTACCGTGAAGCATGTCTTCGTAGTAGCGCTCAATACCAAGTTTACCGATGTCGCGAGTGGCTTGGTAATTGGCGTCTTTCTCTTCTCGTGCTAGGCGCTGCATATCACGGTCATTGATGCGCGATACGTAGCCAATCACGTGAGTTAACACATCACCATAAGGGTAGAAACGTTTTAGCGTACCTGTAACTTCAACACCTGGGAACTTATGCTGATTTACAGAGAAGATCGCAACTTGTTCTTCGGTAAGCTGATTCAGGATAGGTACTGACTTGAAGCGTCGTGAATTGCGACGATCACGATCAAATCGTTCAATACGCTCTGGCGGAATTTCGATTAATTCTTGTAGACGGACGAGCGTGTCATCCATATCTTTGATTTTTTCCGGTGTGATTTCTAGGTTGAAAACCGGGCGATTTTCGGCAAGAAGTACACCGTTGCGATCGTAAATCAAACCACGGTTAGGGGCGATTGGAACGACCTTGATGCGGTTATCGTTAGAACGGGTTTTATAGTCTTGATATTGATTGACCTGAATGTTGTACAGGTTAACAACCAACATTGATATCATGACTATGATCCCCGCAAACGCAACAAAAGCACGATTAGTAAATAGTCGTGCTTCTGCTTTGTAATCACGGATTTGGCTACGTTTACGTAACATTAACGCTTATTCTCGATGATAAGGGTGGTTAGCAGTGATGCTCCAAGCTCGATACAAGCTTTCAGCCATGATAACGCGTACTAATGGGTGAGGGAGAGTAAGCGCAGACAGAGACCAGCTTTGGTCTGCAGCCGCTTTACATGCAGGTGCTAATCCTTCAGGCCCGCCGATAAGGATAGAAACGTCGCGTCCATCCAACTTCCAACTTTCCAATTGCTCTGCCAGTTGTGGGGTGTCCCACTTTTTACCTGGGATATCAAGCGTGACAATGCGGTTGCCTTTTGGAACCGCGGCCAACATCGCTTCGCCTTCTTTTTGAAGAATGCGTGCAATATCCGCATTTTTACCGCGCTTTCCCGCAGTAATTTCAATGAGCTCTAATGGCATATCATGAGGGAAGCGGCGTTTATATTCTTTAAAGCCTTCTTCAACCCACTTCGGCATTTTTGTGCCAACTGCGATTAATTGGATCTTCAAAGCTTAGCCCCAAAGTTTTTCTAGTTGGTACAGTTCACGGTGTTCTTCTTGCATAACGTGAAGCATGCTTGTGCCCATATCTAGAACAACCCATTCACCTTCTTGCTGGCCGTCCATGCCTAGTGGCTGCATACCTGCTTTACGTACTTCATCAGCAACATGCTGTGCAATAGAAGCAACATGGCGCTTAGAGGTACCAGTACAAACAATCATGTAATCAGTAACGCTTGATTTGCCTTCTACATCGATAGTCACAATCGATTCTGCTTTCATGTCGTCGGCTTTGTCTGCAAGAAAATCTTTTAGTTCTTCACGTAACACGGGGTGTTCCTTTAATCTGAATTTAGCTTTTTAGGGGCTGTCGACCCTAGAATATACCACGCTTTTATGCGTGAAATGGTATTGAAGCTGAAGGGATACAAAACTCTACGCTTAACTGATGAATTAGTGGCCAAGGCGACTGCTCATATTGAGTTTTTGTCATCAATTCAGCTTGAGTGAGCAACGCGAACAAAGAGTGTAATTGAGAAATCGAAACTCTTGTTAGCGCGGCGTTATAAAGAGGCTTTTTAGATTGCCAGATACGGTGTTTCTCGAAGACCTGGCCAATCGGCATTTGTTTCATTTGTTGCTGCATCTGTAACAGCAGAGCAAGCTCACGTTGTATGCTACGCAATAAAATGACGGGTTCGATACCTTCGGCTTCTAGTTGACGTAGGATTCGTTGTGCACGGTTTCCTTTGCCTGCCAATAACGCATCACTCCAATGGAATGGAGTAAAATGGTTGTGTCGACTCAGCGATTCTTCTAAGCGTACTAATGTGAGCTTTCCATCTGGGTATTGGAGAGCCAGCTTTTCTAGGCTTTGGGTGAGAGCAAATAGATTCCCCTCATGCCATTGCGCCAGCATTTGTATAGCTTCAGGATCTGGTGTTAAACCGATTTGACGGCAGCGTGCTTGGACAAACTGAGGTAATCGGCTGACATCTGGCGTTAGGCAGCTGACCCAGTGACCCTGATTCGAAAGTGCCTTAAACCACTTAGCGCTTTCTTGAGCTTTAGTGAGCTTAGTGCCTACCAAAATCAACAAGATATCACTGTGGATATGCTCTGAGATTGCGAGTAGCTCTTTTGCGATTGCGGCATTGACGCCTGACTCTGGCAGCTCAAGCTCGATGATCTGACGGCTAGAGAATAGGCTCAGTGCTTGAGTGCAGTCGTAGACTTGATTCCAGTCGAGACTGCTATCAATCGCAAAGCGATGACGCTCTTCAAAGCCTTGCTGTTTTGCAGCCTTTTGAATCGCTTCTCGGCTCTCTTGCAACAGTAGCGGTTCGTTACCAAAAATTAGGTAAACATTACTCAACTGTTTAGCCAGTTGCTCTGATAAGCGGTCAGCAAAAATACGCATCAAATAAACCTATTACTCAGCCGAATCACTAAGTGTTGGTTGTTCTTCTGAAGCTGGTACGGTCTCAACGTCGTCAATTTCAACATTCTTGATGTTGTATTGCTTTTCAAGTTCTTTTACTTGAACGTGCTCTAGTTCTTCTAGGTTCATGTTACCAGCGGCAATAGTCGCTTTAAGGCGAGCCATCTGACGAAGGATCTGACTGGTTGCCAGTTTACGCATTTCATCTTCGATCATGTCGCGCTCAACCGATTTCGCAAGAGCAGTCAACGGGTTATCTAGGTAGCTACGGGTAACGCTAGTCGAGAACGTTTTTGAACCAATCTCAGGAATAGTCACGCGATAAGAAGAGCGGAATGTTAGTTCTTTTTCTGCTGCACGAGTATTTTGATAAAGAGACAGAGTACGCTCACCTACGCTTTCGCTAATGATGTGCAGGTTAGGCGTATTCTGCGCAGGCGGCACAATTTCTACATCGTTCATGCGCAGTTGACCTTTCATCATACGTGTAAACGTGTTGTATTGGTCGTAACTGGTCACAGAGATCTTGTTAAGTTCTTCTGGCACTGAGTAATCACCACGCAGGTGAAAACCACAGGCACTTAATAGGCTAACGGTTAGAACAACAATAGTAACTTTCAATGAAGATAGTGAAATCAGGCGCATTATTTGATGGCTCTCATGAAGGTAGAATACTTATTTAAAGGCTTTAGTTTGTTGGTGTGAAGTTAGTCACTGAAAGTAAAGCGCTTAAATAAGTAGACAGGGTAATTAGCTACCCTGTCTACAGACTGCTTTTGATGAATTAAGTTCGTTAATTCTTTAGCAATTGCATTGTGCTAACGAAATTAGTTAGCAACGATGTTTAGAAGCTTACCAGGTACGAAGATAACCTTACGGATCGTTAGGCCATCTAGGAACTTCTTAGCGTTCTCATCGTTTAGACCAAGTTCACGAACTTGCTCTTCGGTTGCGTCAGCAGCAACAGTCAGTTTCGCACGTAGCTTACCGTTGATCATGACAACGATAGTCTTCTCGTCTTCAACTAGCGCTTTCTCATCGAAAGTTGGCCATGTTGCTGAGTCTACGTTTGATTCACCCAGTGCAATCCACATTTCGTAAGAGATGTGTGGCGTCATTGGGTAAAGCATGCGAACGACAGCTTTTAGCGCTTCATCAAGGATTGCACGATCTTGTACAGATTCTTGAGGTGCTTTCGCTAGCTTGTTCATCAGTTCCATGATTGCAGCGATTGCCGTGTTGAACGTTTGGCGGCGGCCAATATCGTCCGTTACTTTCGCGATAGTCTTGTGGATATCACGACGAAGTGCTTTTTGGTCGCCAGATAGCGCAGAAGCATCAACAGATTCAGCAGCACCCTTAGAAGAGTGAGCATGAACCAGTTTCCAAACACGTTTAAGGAAGCGGTTAGCACCTTCAACGCCAGACTCTTGCCACTCAAGCGTCATGTCTGCAGGTGATGCAAACATCATGAATAGACGTACTGTATCTGCGCCGTACTTGTCTACCATCTCTTGTGGGTCGATACCGTTGTTCTTAGACTTAGACATTTTGATCATGCCTGAGTGTTCAACTTCACGGCCTTGATCGTCGACTGCTTTTTCGATGCGACCTTTACCGTCACGTTCAACCGTTACATCAGTCGGTGCAATCCACTCTTTGGTGCCTTTTTCGTTTTCGTGATAGAACGCGTCAGCTAGAACCATGCCTTGACATAGTAGTTGCTTGAACGGTTCATCAGACGTTACGTAACCTGCATCGCGTAGCAATTTATGGAAGAAACGAGAGTAAAGCAGGTGCATACAAGCGTGCTCGATACCACCGATATACTGGTCTACTGGTAGCCAGTAGTTCGCTTTTTCTGGATCTAGGATGTCGTCAGCTTGTGGTGAACAGTAACGAGCGTAGTACCAAGAAGATTCCATGAACGTATCGAATGTATCTGTCTCACGTAGAGCAGGTTCGCCGTTGAATGTTGTCTCAGCCCAAGACTTGTCAGCCTTGATTGGGCTAGTCACACCATCCATTACCACATCTTCTGGAAGAATAACGGGTAGCTGGTCTGCAGGTACTGGGTGAACTTCACCGTCTTCAGTGGTTACCATTGGGATTGGCGCACCCCAGTAACGTTGACGAGATACACCCCAGTCACGTAGACGGAAGTTTACTGTCTTCTTACCTTTGCCTTCAACTTCAAGCTTCGCAGCGATTGCGTCGAATGCTTCTTGGAAAGCAAGACCATCGAACTCACCAGAATCGAACAGTACACCTTTCTCAGTGTAAGCTGCTTCAGACACGTCTAGCTCAGAACCGTCTTCAGGCTTGATTACTGGGATGATGTCGATGCCGTACTTAGTTGCGAATTCGTAGTCACGTTGATCGTGAGCAGGAACCGCCATTACCGCACCTGTGCCGTAATCCATAAGTACGAAGTTTGCTACGTATACAGGAACAACACGACCGTTAAGAGGGTGGATAGCCGTTAGGCCAGTATCCATACCTTTCTTTTCCATCGTTGCCAGTTCAGCCTCAGCAACTTTAGTGTTACGACACTCTTCAACGAATGCAGCAAGCTCTGGGTTGTTTTTCGATGCTTTCTCTGCAAGAGGGTGACCTGCAGCGATACCAACGTAAGAAACACCCATTAGTGTATCTGGACGTGTTGTGTACACTTCTAATGGTGCTTGTTCGCCGTTAACAGCGAAAGATAGCTCAACACCTTCAGAGCGGCCGATCCAGTTGCGCTGCATGGTCTTAACCATTTCAGGCCAACCTTCAAGGTTGTCTAGATCGTCGAGTAGCTCTTGAGCGTACTCAGTGATTTTAATAAACCACTGTGGAATTTTCTTTTGCTCTACTGGAGTGTCACAACGCCAGCAACAACCGTCTTCTACTTGCTCGTTTGCCAGTACTGTTTGGTCGTTTGGACACCAGTTCACTGAAGAAGTCTTCTTGTAAACCAGGCCTTTTTCGTAAAGCTTAGTGAAGAACTCTTGTTCCCAACGGTAGTACTCTGGAGTACAGGTTGCGAATTCACGGTTCCAGTCGTAACCAAAGCCTAGAAGCTTCAGTTGGTTCTTCATGTACTCAATGTTTTCGTAAGTCCATGGTGCAGGCGCTGTGTTGTTTTTAACAGCGGCGTTTTCTGCTGGTAGGCCGAATGCATCCCAACCAATGGGCTGCATTACGTTTTTGCCTTGTAGACGTTGGAAACGAGATACCACATCACCGATGGTGTAGTTACGCACGTGACCCATGTGCAGTCGGCCACTTGGGTAAGGGAACATAGAAAGACAGTAGAATTTTTCTTTGTTTGGGTCTTCACTTACAACGAAAGTCTCGCTGTTATCCCAGTGTTGTTGAACCTTTTGTTCAATCTCTTGCGGGTTATATTGTTCTTGCATCGATGGTATCCGGTTATCTTGGAATTTGTGAGTTCGGTTAGAACAGAATCTTACAGATCGTCATAGAATACCTAAAGGAGCTGAGTACAACAATAGTTATACCCTTCATACTTGCAGTTGCTGCCTAGTAGATTGTGTAATTTTCACTGAATTTCGCAGGGCAACTATACTTAAGAGTATGAATTGCATTTGTTTGTAAGCGGGAGTGCATTGCAGCGCATCCGTTTGCTCACTAAAAGGTTGGTTATCTTAAGGAGGTTGTTATGCCGAAGAAAAAAGCGCTCTATGAAGAAGTCGTCGAAGAGGTGATTGAAACGCTGAAGCATAGCCCTGAAGAGCTCAACAACAAAATCGAAACGTCGGGCAAGTTTGCGAAAGCAGCTAATGATATGACTAAAGATGAGCTTTCATTGATCTCTGCCTACGTGAAGTCGGACTTAAAAGAGTTTTCCGAAAGCTATGAAGAGAGTAAAAGCGGTCCATTCTATTTGATGATTGCGGACTCTATTTGGCAAGGGCTGTTGGATATTACTGATCGTACTAAGGTGGAATGGGTTGAACTGTTCCAAGACTTAGAACATCAGGGGTTGTATCAAGCGGGTGAAGTCATTGGCTTGGGAACCTTAGTATGTGACGAGTGTGGTCACCAAACCGAATATAACCACCCAACCAATATCATTCCATGCATTAAATGTGGTTCTAAAGGGTTTAGTCGTAAAGCCCTTAAACCGTAAGCTTCTGAACCATAGCGTATCAACGCAAAACCACAGCAATGAAAAAGGGTTGACCCAATCAGTCAACCCTCAAATCACTTTTCGTCGAATCTAGCTTTTTGGCTTTCTAATTACCCAACCAATCACCAAGCTGAGCATCGCCCAGATATACAGTGGCCAAGTACCTACTGTGTGATAAGGCGTTTGACCATCCGTTGAAATGAGTTCAGCTTTTAACACTGCCGTTTCAAACTGAGGCACTTGCTTGATTATATTGCCTTTGTAATCAGTAACTGCCGTCACACCGTTGTTGGTCGAGCGAATAACCGGCTTACCAAGCTCCAGAGCACGCATCTGTGCAATTTCCATATGTTGCAGAGGGCCAATCGAACGACCAAACCACGCATCGTTAGAGAGCGTTAAAATAAAGTCAGTCTCGTCGGTTACGTTCTGTCTAACTTGATCATTAAAGATGATCTCATAACACAGTGCCGGCGCTAAGTGACGACCATTTGCCACTATGTTTGGTTGAACAAAGTCGCCACGGCTAAATGATGACATTGGCAAGTTAAATAAAGGTGCTAATGGACGCAAGATATCTTCAAACGGCACAAACTCACCAAATGGTAACAGGTGGTGTTTATGGTAGCGTTCGTCTGGATCGTAGCTGTACTCACCGTATGGATTCACACCGAGAGAAAGAACACTGTTGTAGTATTTCTTATCTTCAGACTGATTCAGCACACCGGTAATGATCGAACTGTTGTTCATCTTCGCTGCGCTATCCAAGTTACGTAGGAAAGATGGGATCTCAACTTCGAATGCTGGAATAGCCGCTTCAGGCCAGATGATGATATCCGCTCCCCAGTTTTCTCTGCTTAGGTCGGTGTACTTCATCATAGTTGGCCAGCGATGACTCGGTAGCCATTTACTGTCTTGATCGACGTTGCCTTGTATCAAGACGACTGACGTGGTTTTTTCAGGGGTCGGCGTGACCCAGTCGATGTTGCGAATACCAAAG
This sequence comes from Vibrio sp. QJM3NY_35, assembly GCF_057785915.1. Classification (NCBI taxonomy): domain Bacteria; kingdom Pseudomonadati; phylum Pseudomonadota; class Gammaproteobacteria; order Vibrionales; family Vibrionaceae; genus Vibrio; species Vibrio sp. QJM3NY_35. The sequence continues at coordinate 846,480 of NZ_CM173507.1, forward strand.
CCTGCGCTAAATACGACAGCGGGAATGATAGCGATGCTCCAAGCCCGGTTAACAATCGCATAAGTGAATGCAGAGGCTGAAACAATGATCGCTAAAGTTACTAGCTCTACGCCGCCAATCGGTGCAAATGAACCTAATGGCGAATCGATTTGGCTGTAGCCTAACCAAAGCCAAGGGAAGCCCGTCATTACCCAGCCACGCAGCCAATCACAGACTAGCCAGAATGCAGGAGCTGCAAGGAAAAAGCGGCTTAGGTTATTGGCAGGGAAGAATTTATTCAAACCCCAGGTAAATAGCCCTGAATAAACGGCTAGGTAGCCAACAAGCAATGCCATCAAAAATAGGTTGGCTGCCAGTGGCATGCCGCCAAAACCATCAATGCTGACGTATACCCAGCTGATACCTGTGGTGAATTGACCTAAACCCCATGCGTAGCCAATCCAAAGCGCACTTTTAGGAGAGCGGTTGTGGATCAGTAACAGCAACAAAGCTGGGCTGAGAATAGCAAGAGGCCATATAGAGTATGGAGCGAATGAAAGGGTGGTTATAGCGCCAACAAAAACGGCCGCAAGCGGCCGTAATAGGCGATGAATAAATGTCTTAGTCATCTAATTTCTGTCATCTCTTTAGAGAGAAGTTGTTATTCTTCGATAGTCGGAAGAGGCTGTTCGTCAGGAATGGTTACCTGTAGCTGAATCACACGACGGTTATCTGCTGATGTTATTTTGAAATGGTAGTTTTCGATTTCTACAATTTCGCCACGAACCGGCAGGTGACCGAGTGCTGTCATAACCATGCCGCCTACCGTATCCACTTCATCGTCACTAAAGGCAGTGTTAAACGTATCGTTGAACTCTTCAATAGTGGTTAAAGCTTTTACAGAGAAGGTATGCTTACTCAGCTTACGAATATCTAGCTCTTCTTCATCGTCGAACTCGTCTTCAATTTCACCAACGATTTCTTCGAGGATATCTTCAATGGTTACCAGGCCAGAAACTCCGCCAAACTCATCGACAACGATAGACATGTGGTAACGCTCTTCTTGGAACTCCTTAAGCAGGCGATCAACTCGCTTACTTTCAGGAACAACTACGACAGGGCGAATCACTTGTTCGATATCAAATGGGGCACTTTCTGAACCCAAATACTTAAGTAGGTCCTTCGCTAATAGAATGCCTTCAACATGGTCTTTATCTTCACTGATCACTGGGTAGCGAGAGTGTTGAGCATCAGTAATAAGCGCAATCAATGTATCTAAATCATCGGTGCGTTCAACTGTAACCATTTGAGAGCGAGGCAGCATGATATCGCGTACTCGCATCTCTGAAATTTCCATTACACCCTCGAGCATGTCGCGCGTGTCGTGGTCAATTAGGTCATTAATTTCTGAGTCGCGGATTACATCCACGAGCTCTTGGCGATCTTTTACTTCACCTTGAAATAGTTGGCCTAGGCGTTCAAAGAAGGACTTTCTACTCGGACCTTCAGATTTTTTACTTCCCTCAGAAGTGGGGGGGTTACCTTCGTTCATGATTTCTCAAAAAATAACGCTATCAGAAGTGTGATAGCACACGTTACAACTCAGATTCCTGCGGAAATCACAGGTTCGATGAGTTATTGTTTCTCTGCAACCTACTTTACTAGAATCAATTTACTTTTCTAGAATATACGGGTCTTCAAACCCCATAGTTTGCATGATTTCTGTCTCGAGTGATTCCATCTCTTCAGCTTCATCATCTTCGATATGATCATAACCTAGCAGATGCAGACTGCCATGTACAACCATATGAGCCCAGTGTGCTAGCAGAGGCTTACTTTGCTCTTCTGCTTCTTTTTCGACAACTTGACGGCAGATAATGAGGTCGCCTAGCAGATCTAGCTCGATCCCTGGAGGAGCCTCGAATGGAAAAGACAGCACGTTAGTTGGCTTGTCTTTGCCACGGTATTCATGATTGAGCTGGTGGCTTTCTTGCGTATCAACGATACGAACCGTCAACTCAGCGTTCTCTTGAAACTGAGGAATTGTCTTGTCCAACCAAAGCTGAATATCTTGCTCAGTTGGAAGACCTTGCTCATTTTCGACTGCTATTTGCAGGTCTAGTTCAATAGACATCTATTTATCACCTTGTTCTGTAATCACAGAACTATTTTGTGTTGCTAATTGTGTCGTAACTGCCTGCTGAGCCTCAAGAAGTTTGGCTTCGCGCTCTTCACGTTTACGCTTTTCAAACTCTTTGCGCTCTTTCTGGTCTTTCGCTTCCCATTTCTCGTAGGCGTTGACGATACGAGCAACAACAGGGTGACGAACCACATCTTCAGACATGAAGAAATTAAAGCTGATGTCATCCACTTCACTCAGCACTTCAGTTGCATGACGTAGACCAGACTTCGCTCCACGAGGTAAATCGATTTGCGTAATGTCACCTGTGATAACTGCACGCGAATTAAAACCGATACGGGTTAAGAACATTTTCATCTGTTCTACCGTGGTGTTTTGGCTCTCATCAAGAATGATAAATGCATCATTTAGTGTACGGCCACGCATGTAAGCCAGTGGAGCGACTTCAATCACGTTACGTTCAATCAGCTTTTCAACACGCTCAAAACCGAGCATCTCAAACAGTGCATCGTAAAGTGGGCGCAAATATGGGTCGACTTTCTGGCTTAAATCACCCGGTAGGAAACCAAGCTTCTCACCGGCTTCTACAGCAGGGCGAGTCAGTAGGATCCGGCGAACCTCTTGGCGTTCAAGTGCATCAACTGCTGCTGCAACGGCTAAATAGGTTTTACCTGTACCTGCTGGCCCAATACCAAAGGTGATGTCATGGGTGACCATGTTCATTAGGTACTGTGCTTGGTTTGGCGTACGAGGTTTGATGACGCCTTTTTTAGTCTTAATGGTCACTTCTTTGCCGTAGTCGATTTCAGACTCGACGTGTTGTTCCAAAATGCCAGATTCGGTGACCGCCAGATGCACTTGCTCTGGTTCGATATCGATTATGTTGCCTTTAACTGGAGCCGTTTCAACATAGAGGTGTTTGATGATGTTTAAAGCAGCGGCTGCTGTGTGAGGCTTACCAACGATGGTGAAGAAGTTGCTTCGGTAATTAATCTCAACGCCAAGACGACGCTCAAGGTGCTTGATGTTGTCATCGAATGGTCCGCATAAGCTAGCCAAGCGCTTGTTGTCGGCTGGCTCTAGATTTATCTCTAAGGTAACGATTTTATTGCTCAAATTAGCCTCTCATTTTGTGCCAATCGCTCTTAAATAAAACAAAGAGCAAAAAGCCCGATTTAGACCGGGCTTTTGATTGTGATATCCCTATTTCTAAGATGGTCACTTAGTTAGGTAATTTCAAGCTTTGTGTTTGCGCTTTGTGCTAAAACAGTTGTATTGCCTACGGCGTAAATGTCGCTACACCTAGCTCGTCTTCACGTTTTGTTTTTTCCATCATTTCTGCTGGAGTCATAACAACGCGTAGACCCATGTCTTTTTCTGTGCGAACTAGCTCACCACGTAGTGAGTTGGTGTAAACCTCAGTGATCTTCACATCTACGAACTGGCCGATTAGGTCTGCAGAACCTTCGAAGTTCACAACACGGCTGTTTTCTGTACGGCCGCGAAGTTCCATTAGGTTCTTTCTTGATGGACCTTCAACAAGGATACGTTGCTCTGTGCCTAGCATTAGACGAGAGAAGCGCATAGCTTGTGTGTTTACCGTTTGTTGCAGTTCGTACAAACGATCTTTCTTCTCTTGTGCTGGTACGTCACATGGGTAATCTGCCGCTGGCGTACCCGGACGAGGAGAGAAAACAAAGCTGAAGCTCATATCGAAATCAACTTCTTTAATTAGCTTCATTGTATCTTGGAAGTCTTGCTTAGACTCACCAGGGAAACCAACAATAAAGTCAGAGCTGATTTGAATGTCAGGACGAGCTTTACGCAGTTTACGGATAATAGATTTGTACTCGATAGCCGTATGCGGACGCTTCATCATCGTAAGAATACGGTCACTACCACTTTGTACTGGTAGGTGAAGGAAGCTCACTAGTTCTGGTGTATCTTTGTAAACTTCAATGATGTCGTCACCAAACTCAAGCGGGTGGCTTGTTGTGAAACGAATACGGTCGATACCGTCGATAGAAGCAACAAGACGAAGCAGTTCTGCGAATGAACAGATATCACCTTCGTGAGTTGGACCGCGGTATGCGTTTACGTTTTGACCTAGCAGGTTAACTTCACGTACGCCTTGCTCTGCAAGTTGAGCAACTTCGAAAAGTACATCATCCATTGGACGGCTAACTTCTTCACCACGTGTGTATGGTACAACGCAGTAAGTACAGTATTTAGAACAACCTTCCATGATAGAAACGAACGCCGTCGCGCCTTCAGCTTTTGGCTCGGGCAGGTTATCGAACTTTTCGATCTCTGGGAAAGAGATGTCCATTACTGGCTTTTCGTTAGACAGTGATGACTTAATCATCTCTGGCAAACGGTGCAATGTTTGTGGGCCAAAGATAACGTCTACGTATGGTGCACGTTGACGAATGTGATCACCTTCTTGAGTCGCTACACAGCCACCCACACCGATCACCACACCTTCTTTTTTATCTTTAAGCGTTTTCCAACGACCAAGCTGGTGGAATACTTTTTCTTGCGCTTTTTCGCGGATAGAACAAGTATTCAATAGTAGTACGTCTGCTTCCTCAGGTACTTCAGTTAGCTCATAGCCATTTGCAGCGTTAAGCAGGTCGGCCATTTTTGATGAATCATATTCATTCATCTGACAGCCCCAAGTTTTAATTAGCAGTTTCTTACTCATTATATGTTCGCTCGATCGTTAGTTTAATTTAAGGGAGCAAATCGCCCATTATTCATCCGCTAGCCCCGTTTATCATAATTCGGTATTCAATTTTATGACAGGCTCTAGCGGCAAGCGGCGTATTGTACTGGTTTCAAAACCGACTGACTAGTAGTCTGAACAAATCTCTTATGTAGTGGTTTTTATTATCCTTAACGCCATATGCCATAAGGGATAACCCTTTTTTCGAATAAGGTTTTTGGTTACAAGTTAGTTATGAAAAAGTACAATCAAAAACAGTCAAAGAATCAAACTGATAAGTACAAAATATGAACAGTTACGATATTGTAGTAGTCGGTGGTGGCATGGTTGGCGCAGCAACAGCAATCGGTTTTGCAAAGCAAGGTCTGAGTGTTGCGGTGATCGAAGGTTTTGCCCCACAAGCTTTTGATGAGTCGCAAGCGATGGACATTCGTGTGTCAGCGATTTCTCAAGCATCGGTCGATTTGCTTGAAGATCTTGGCGCATGGCAAGGTATTGCAGCAATGCGAGTGTGTTCTTATAAGCGTTTAGAGACGTGGGAGCACCCAGAGTGTCGTACTCGGTTTGATGCTGGATCACTGGACCTTCCTCGTTTGGGCTATATCGTTGAGAACAGACTCATTCAATTAGGTTTATGGTCTCAATTTGATGCCTACGACAATCTCGAACTGTTATGTCCAGAAAAGCTCGATAAGATTGAGTTTGGTGAAACCAATATCGTAAAGCTTCAATCAGGGGCTGAGTTATCTGCGAAGTGGGTGGTTGGTGCTGATGGTGCGAATTCAGCCGTTCGACAACAAGCTGGAATTGGCATCACGGCTTGGGATTATCGACAACACTGTATGCTTATCAATGTAGAAACAGAACAACCTCAGCAAGATATTACTTGGCAGCAATTTCTACCAAGTGGTCCTCGTTCGTTTCTGCCTTTGTGTTCTCTAACCTCTGACGATCAACAAGTCGGGCAGGGCTCGTTAGTTTGGTATGATTCTCCGCTGCGTATTAAGCAACTGTCAGCAATGACCCCTGAAAAACTACGTAACGAAGTACTTACTCACTTTCCTAAAGAGTTAGGTGATATCAAAGTCTTGAATTCGGGTTCTTTTCCTCTGACACGACGTCATGCTCAATCATATTCGAAGAATAACTGTATTTTAGTCGGGGACTCTGCACATACGATCAACCCATTGGCAGGGCAGGGTGTTAACTTAGGCTTCAAAGATGTATCAGTCCTGTTGGATGTCACCAAAGAAAAGGGTGAATTGAATCAGTTTGTAGCAAGACGTTATGAAGTGATGAGAAGAGGCGACAACCTAATGATGCAGAGTGGCATGGATTTTTTCTACAAGACATTCAGCAACGACATTGGTCCGCTCAAGTTTGCACGTAATGCTGCGCTAAAATTAGCAGAGAACTCTGGGCCGATTAAAACCCAAGTATTGAAATACGCCTTAGGCCTTTAATTTATTAGTTCAGATTATCTATATAGAGAAGGAGAGCAGATGCTCTCCTTTTTTGTTTGGTGCTGAGTGCTATAACTGCTTTGTAACGCAAACCGGTGCGTCGATCTCTAAAGAGTATCCTGTATAAACCAAAGACCCATCCTCACTATTTCGTTTGAATGAGGTGATGCTATTGGAGTGTTGGTTTGCTGCGATAAGCCATCGTCCGCAGTCAGTAATATGAAAATCGCGAGGGAAGTTGCCTTCAGTATTATAGTTATCAATAAAAATAGGCATTTTCGTTGTAGGCTCGATTCTGAAGCAACTGATCCTTGATTGGTGTCGACAAGATACATAGAGGAATTGCTCATCCGGCGATAGTTTTATCGCAGCCGTAGCTTCTCCTTTCTCCATATTGGGAAGCGCATCAATTTCTTCTACGATATTCCATACACCCAAAACCTTTTCCAACATAAGTATCGATTCAGAGAGCTCGCAGATCACATAGGCTCTGTCTTCTGCTTTGTTAAAGATTAAATGGCGAGGTCCATTGCCGGCTGGCACTTTAATAGACTGCATAGGCTCGTCTAGAAACTCTTCCTGTTCTTCATCGAAGCAATAGAAGTTGATTCGATCGGTGCCGAGATCGACAGTCACAAACTGTGGCGAGTTTTGTAAGAACAGGCATTGGTGGGCGTGCGGGCTAGTTTGTCTCTCTTTGTTTGGTCCGGAACCAACCATCTTGATTGTTTTGAGGCGCTTATCGATGTTGCCATTGATACTTAAGCTAAAGATATCGAATGTGCCTGATGAGTATTGCGACGTGATAGCAAACTTATTGTGTGGATCTATCGCGATGTGACAGGGGTGACCGCCAGCGATAGTACCGGAGTTCTTAACCGTCTTTGAGTTAGGGCTAGGAATATGAATCAGCTGCGGCTGTTTTGGCTGATCAATTTCAGACGCGGTATAGATGCCAAGTTTTGTCGCTACGACAAAAGACGGGTTAGTGCACTCTGCAACGAGATCTAAAGGTAATAGCTTTCCGTTTTCCAAGTCTAATTGAGCCTGATATACGCCTTGGCTTTTACTGGGAGTGTCTGTGTAGCAACCGATCGTTAGAGTGAGGTTTTTCATAGGGCAGTCATACTCAATTAGAAAATGGAGCATACATTGTCTTATAAAAAAGTCATGAAGTGATTAGATAGGGAGAAATACTTGGTGACGGAGTTATCAGATTTACATATTCCAGATAAAACAAAACCCAGCTAAAAAGCTGGGTTTCATTCAATGATGGTGCGGTCGGAGAGACTTGAACTCTCACACCTCTCGGCGCCAGAACCTAAATCTGGTGCGTCTACCAATTCCGCCACGACCGCAGCAAATCTTTGTAGTCATATCGAATATTGGTGCTTCAATAAGACATTGTATAAGTGGTGGCTACTGCGGGATTTGAACCTGCGACCCCATCATTATGAGTGATGTGCTCTAACCAACTGAGCTAAGTAGCCATAATAAATCTAATAGATTCATTATTTGTTCTCTAATTAAAGAGAAATAATGGTGCGGTCGGAGAGACTTGAACTCTCACACCTCTCGGCGCCAGAACCTAAATCTGGTGCGTCTACCAATTCCGCCACGACCGCAGCAAAGCTTTATAGTTATATCGACATTGGTGATTCGATGTAACGTTGTGCTCTTAGTTAACTACTTAAGTAATAAAACAAAGAGTTTAAATAGTGGCTGGGCTACCTGGATTCGAACCAGGGAATGCTGGCATCAAAAGCCAGTGCCTTACCGCTTGGCGATAGCCCAACAATGATATCACTTAAGATATCTAAATAATGGTGCGGTCGGAGAGACTTGAACTCTCACACCTCTCGGCGCCAGAACCTAAATCTGGTGCGTCTACCAATTCCGCCACGACCGCAGCAAATCTTTGTAGTCATATCGAATATTGGTGCTTCAATAAGACATTGTATAAGTGGTGGCTACTGCGGGATTTGAACCTGCGACCCCATCATTATGAGTGATGTGCTCTAACCAACTGAGCTAAGTAGCCATAATAAATCTAATAGATTCATTATTTGTTCTCTAATTAAAGAGAAATAATGGTGCGGTCGGAGAGACTTGAACTCTCACACCTCTCGGCGCCAGAACCTAAATCTGGTGCGTCTACCAATTCCGCCACGACCGCAGCAAAGCTTTATAGTTATATCGACATTGGTGATTCGATGTAACGTTGTGCTCTTAGTTAACTACTTAAGTAATAAAACAAAGAGTTTAAATAGTGGCTGGGCTACCTGGATTCGAACCAGGGAATGCTGGCATCAAAAGCCAGTGCCTTACCGCTTGGCGATAGCCCAACAATGATATCACTTAAGATATCTAAATAATGGTGCGGTCGGAGAGACTTGAACTCTCACACCTCTCGGCGCCAGAACCTAAATCTGGTGCGTCTACCAATTCCGCCACGACCGCAGCAAATCTTTATAGTTATATCGACATTGGTGATTCGATGTAACGTTGTGCTCTTAGTTTTCTATTTAACTTAAAAACAAGCTAAGTAAAAACAAAGAGTTTTAAATAGTGGCTGGGCTACCTGGATTCGAACCAGGGAATGCTGGCATCAAAAGCCAGTGCCTTACCGCTTGGCGATAGCCCAACAATGATATCACTTAAGATATCTAAATAATGGTGCGGTCGGAGAGACTTGAACTCTCACACCTCTCGGCGCCAGAACCTAAATCTGGTGCGTCTACCAATTCCGCCACGACCGCAGCAAATCTTTATAGTTATATCGACATTGGTGATTCGATGTAACGTTGTGCTCTTAGTTTTCTATTTAACTTAAAAACAAGCTAAGTAAAAACAAAGAGTTTTAAATAGTGGCTGGGCTACCTGGATTCGAACCAGGGAATGCTGGCATCAAAAGCCAGTGCCTTACCGCTTGGCGATAGCCCAACAATGATATCACTTAAGATATCTAAATAATGGTGCGGTCGGAGAGACTTGAACTCTCACACCTCTCGGCGCCAGAACCTAAATCTGGTGCGTCTACCAATTCCGCCACGACCGCAGCAAATCTTTATAGTTATATCGACATTGGTGATTCGATGTAACGTTGTGCTCTTAGTTTTCTATTTAACTTAAAAACAAGCTAAGTAAAAACAAAGAGTTTTAAATAGTGGCTGGGCTACCTGGATTCGAACCAGGGAATGCTGGCATCAAAAGCCAGTGCCTTACCGCTTGGCGATAGCCCAACAATGATATCACTTAAGATATCTAAATAATGGTGCGGTCGGAGAGACTTGAACTCTCACACCTCTCGGCGCCAGAACCTAAATCTGGTGCGTCTACCAATTCCGCCACGACCGCAGCAAATCTTTATAGTTATATCGACATTGGTAATTCAATATAACGTTGTTTGTTCTTCTTTCATAAAGAAAGAATGGTGGCTACTGCGGGATTTGAACCTGCGACCCCATCATTATGAGTGATGTGCTCTAACCAACTGAGCTAAGTAGCCATCTGAGAGCGAAGTAATATAATATAATCTCGCTTCCAATGCCATTATCTTTTTAAAGATAATTACACTTTAAATTGTGGCTGGGCTACCTGGATTCGAACCAGGGAATGCTGGCATCAAAAGCCAGTGCCTTACCGCTTGGCGATAGCCCAACAATGATATCAATTAAGATATCTCAATATGGTGCGGTCGGAGAGACTTGAACTCTCACACCTCTCGGCGCCAGAACCTAAATCTGGTGCGTCTACCAATTCCGCCACGACCGCTTTACTTTCCTAAAAACTCTTGTCGTTAATAAACATGTGTTTAATAACAAACAGAGTGCTTAGGAAATGGTGGCTACTGCGGGATTTGAACCTGCGACCCCATCATTATGAGTGATGTGCTCTAACCAACTGAGCTAAGTAGCCATTTCCAAATTGTCGTTCATTTCGAGACGTTGCCGCTTCGTTGTGAACGGGGCGCATTATGCGTAGTTGAGCGAAACCCGTCAACTTTTTTTTTGAATAAATCGCGAATAAACATCTGTTCGGTTTCTTTTTAGGCAAAGAGGCGTATTTGTCGACAAAAAACAGGTCTAAAACGCGATATATATAGGAAGTTAAGTTTCTGATGAGGGGCAATTTAGAAAGGGGAAAAACAAAAAGGCCAGTGAATTCACTGGCCTTTTTTTAGATGTTTAATCAGAATTATACGTTGAAGCGGAAGTGAACTACGTCACCATCTTTAACGATGTATTCTTTACCTTCAAGGCGCCATTTACCTGCGTCTTTCGCACCGCTCTCACCGTTAAATTCGATGAAGTGATCGAATCCAACAACTTCAGCTCGGATGAAACCTTTCTCGAAGTCTGTGTGGATCTTACCCGCTGCTTGTGGTGCAGTTGCACCTACAGGGATTGTCCAAGCGCGAACTTCTTTAACGCCAGCTGTGAAGTAAGTTTGAAGAGTCAGTAGTTCGTAACCAGAGCGGATCACTCGGTTAAGACCTGGTTCTTCGATACCCATATCCGCAAGGAACTCTTCGCGATCTTCGTCATCAAGCTCAGAAAGCTCAGATTCGATTGCTGCACAAACAGCAACAACAACGTTGTTTTCGTTTTCTGCGTATTCACGAACAGCGTCTAGGTATGGGTTATTTTCAAAACCATCTTCCGCGACGTTTGCGATGTACATTGTTGGCTTAAGTGTTAGGAAGTTTAGGTAGCCGATTGCTGCCGCTTCTTCTTTGCCAAGTTCAACAGTACGCGCCATACCACCTTCAGTTAGAACTGGAAGTAGCTTTTCTAGTACAGTGATTTCGAATTTAGCGTCTTTGTCGCCGCCTTTCGCTTTCTTCGCGTTACGTTGAATTGCACGCTCACAGCTGTCTAAGTCAGCCAGTGCAAGTTCAAGGTTGATCACTTCGATATCTTCGATTGGAGATACTTTGCCAGCAACGTGAACAATGTTTTCATTTTCAAAGCAGCGTACAACGTGACCGATAGCGTCAGTTTCACGGATGTTAGCTAGGAATTTGTTACCAAGACCTTCACCTTTAGATGCGCCAGCAACTAGGCCCGCGATATCTACGAATTCCATTGTCGTTGGAAGGATCTTCTGTGGATTAACAATTTTTGCTAATGCATCTAAGCGTAGATCTGGAACCGGAACGATACCTGTGTTTGGTTCGATCGTACAAAATGGAAAGTTTGCTGCTTCGATGCCTGCTTTAGTCAGTGCGTTAAACAGAGTTGACTTACCAACGTTTGGTAGACCAACGATGCCACATTTAAAACCCATGATATAAACCTTATTCTGCTTTGAACGTATGTAAGCGATTTTGTGCTTTTGGTAGGCCATCTTTTAATAAGATGTCTAGGCTGCGAACCGATTCGTCAACGACGGCCTCGATACACTCTTGCTCTTTTTGAGGAGCTTTGCCTAATACATAACCTGCAACTTTATCTTTGTGTCCTGGATGGCCAATGCCTAATCTAAGACGATAGAATTCTTTATTGTTACCCTGCTTGCTGATGATGTCTTTCAGACCATTGTGTCCACCATGACCACCACCTTTTTTAAACTTTCCAATACCAGGAGGCAGATCTAACTCATCGTGAGCGACCATGATCTCTTCTGGTTTAATTTGGTAGAACTTTGCTAAGGCTGCAACTGCTTTGCCTGACAAGTTCATAAAAGTCGTTGGGATCAGCAAACGAAGATCTTCACCGTGAACCATGATACGACCCGTTAGGCCAAAGAACTTTGGTTCGCTCTTTAGTGTCACGTTATGTACACGCGCTAATTCTTCAACTACCCAAGCGCCCGCGTTGTGGCGAGTTTTGGCGTATTCTGGACCTGGATTAGCCAGTCCAACGAGAAGTTTTATTTGTTGGCTCAAGGTATGGATCTCTCTTGGGATTTCAAAAAGCGCCGTATGATATCACAGTTTATGAAAAAGGTGCGAGCTAGCTGATAGCTGCGCGATTATTCCTGTTTGTGATAACTAGAAGTGCAATATTACTCAGACATAAAAAAAGCACTTCATTGACTGAAGTGCTTAATATCTTTCTCTCGCGTGTTTCTAAAACCAAGCTTTTGTAAAAAAAGCTATTGGGCTTTGATTAGTTGAACATCGCTGAGATTGATTCTTCGTTGCTGATACGACGAATCGCTTCAGCAAGCATGCGAGAAAGGCTAAGTGTTGTCACTTTACCAGTCGCAGCCATCTCTGGAGATAGAGAAATAGAATCCGTTACGATAACTTGGTCTAGAACAGAGTTCTTGATGTTGTTCGCAGCAGTACCAGAGAAAACAGCGTGAGTTGCGTAAGCGAATACACGCTTAGCACCGCGCTCTTTAAGCGCTTCAGCTGCTTTACATAGTGTGCCACCCGTATCGATCATGTCATCAACGATAACACAGTCACGGCCTTCAACATCACCGATTAGGTTCATTACTTCAGAAACGTTAGCACGTGGACGACGCTTATCAACGATAGCGATGTCAACATCACCTAGCGCTTTAGCCGTTGCACGAGCACGTACAACACCACCAAGGTCTGGAGAAACCACAACTGGGTTTTCTAGGCCACGGTTAGCCATGTCTTCTAGAAGAACTGGAGTGCCGAAGATGTTATCAACAGGTACATCGAAGAAGCCTTGGATTTGCTCTGCGTGTAGGTCGATAGTAAGAACGCGGTCAACGCCAACGTTAGAAAGGAAGTCTGCAACAACTTTTGCAGTAATTGGCACACGAGCAGAACGTACACGACGATCTTGACGGGCATAACCGAAGTAAGGGATTACAGCAGTAATACGGCCAGCAGAAGCACGGCGCATTGCGTCAATCATTACCACCAATTCCATAAGGTTGTCATTGGTTGGTGCACAAGTTGATTGAATCAGGAATACATCGCTACCACGAACGTTTTCATTGATTTGAACAGCGACTTCGCCATCAGAAAAACGGTCTACAGTAGCATCGCCAAGAGAGATGTATAGACGATCAGCAATACGTTGGGCTAGTTCAGGTGTTGCGTTACCAGCAAATAGCTTCATATCAGGCACGGTGGAAACCTCGGGTTGCGTCCAGTTTTAAATAGATTGTGGGTGGGCTGATTGGTATTCAGCCAGAGTTTCTTTTAAAGGAGAAATGTTTCTTCCTTTCGCTACGAAAGCGGAAACTGTGTCAGGCAGTTGTTCTCGCACCAATTCGGCTTCTTTTTTGCTGTTAAATTCAGCAAAAACGCACGAACCTGTGCCAGTCAATCTCGACGGCGCGTATTGTAGCAGCCATGAAAGTTGCTTATCAACCTCTGGGTACAGCATTCGCACAATTTTTTCGCAATCGTTTACGTATTCTTGCTCTAGAAGCGTTGATAGCGCTCGCTTTGGCGTGTTTCGAGTTAATTCTGAATGTGTGAATATGTCTACAGTTGCTATGCTCACTTGAGGCTTAACCACAAGATACCATTTTTCATCCGGATTAGCGGGCTGTAGCTGTTCTCCAACCCCTTCAGCAAAGGCGGCGTGGCCTCGAACGAAGACAGGAACGTCAGCACCAAGCTTCAAACCGATCTCGGCGAGTTGATCGTCTGACAGGTTGAGTTGCCATAAATAATTCAGAGCGACCAATACGGTTGCTGCATTTGAAGAGCCTCCGCCAATACCGCCACCCATAGGCAGTACTTTCTTGAGTTCAATATCGGCACCGAAACAGGTTGAGGTATATTGCTGTAGCGCAGTAGCGGCTTTCCAGATCAGGTTGTCTTCAAGTGCTACCCCAGGAATTTCTGGTGTGATTGTTATTGAGTTAGTTTCTGAGTTTGCGGTCACCGTCAGTTCATCACCAAAATCGACAAACTGAAATAAAGTTTGAAGTTCGTGATAGCCATTGTCACGTCGACCAGTGATATAGAGAAATAAATTCAGTTTAGCCGGAGAAGGCCAATGGGTTGGCGTTGTTATCATTTTTTCAGTGTCCACTTCGAAACTACAATGTTGATTTTGTTATTGTCTTGCTTGAATGACAATCGAGTAGGGAGTGGGATTGTCTCTACCTTAGTGTTGTCTTCATCCGATAGTTGCTTATTCGGAATCTCTGTATTGCGATAGTTAGCAAAACTCAGTGTCCATAGTTGGTTGCTGACTTGTTTGGTGAGAGATTCAAGCGTGTTGGTGGTGTTCAATTGGTAGTTATCGGCTTGGTCTGGAATGCCAAGGAACCATTGTGGTAAATGATCAATAGGGATCTGTAAGCCTGTCAGCTGCTCAACCAAGACTGAAGCACTCGCATGAGTAAATACTTGATCATCATACGTCACGACTTTTGCACCCGATGGATCTATGGTTAGGTTCAATGCAGTTTGACCGAGAAAAGTCGTAAGCCTTAATTGACTTTGATTTGGTGAATGCTTCCAAATGAAATTTAGGCTTTGGCGTTGCTCCGGGGAAATGTAAGCGAGCTTGCCTGAGGCTTGATAGTTTTCTATCTGTAAAAGCCGATCTTGATGACTTTGCCATTCAACGCTGGTCGGTTGTTCTGGGGTAGACGAGCAACCCACCATAATTATGGCCATAAAAATAAGAGACGTGATTTTGAGAAGCTTGCTCATATTTGCTCACAACTTGTTCAAATTTATCTAAAAAACGCTTCAACTATAGCATTGAATTCACGAAGTCAGGAAAACAAATCCCGCTTGCTCTTTAAATAGAGCCATGCATCAAGTAAAATTCGCCCCTTGTTTCCATTCCCTGATCGAGAACTTCTGATACATGTCTTTGCTTGCCGTAGGTATCAATCACAATACAGCGTCGGTTGAATTGCGAGAAAAAGTCGCTTTTGGTCCAGATAAATTATCTGAGGCACTCAAGCAACTTAACGCGAATGCAAACGTAAATGGAAGTGTCATACTTTCTACCTGTAATCGAACTGAATTGTATTGTGACGTCAAAGGCGTGGCAAAAAACAAGCTCATCGATTGGTTGTCCGTTTTCCATCAAGTGAGCCCTGAAGAGCTAAAACCGAGCATTTATGTCCATGAAGAGCAGGCGGCGATTAAACATTTAATGCGCGTAGCTTGTGGCTTGGACTCTTTGGTATTGGGTGAACCACAGATCTTAGGTCAGGTGAAGCAAGCTTATACAGACTCGCGAGAGAACAAATCTGTTGATGCTTCAATGGAAAAGCTGTTCCAGAAATCATTCTCTGTCGCGAAGCGTGTTCGAACTGAAACGGAGATCGGCGGAAGCGCGGTTTCGGTTGCTTACGCAGCTTGCACGTTAGCCAAGCACATCTTTGAGTCGATTGCCGATTCAACTGTGTTATTGGTGGGTGCGGGTGAAACCATTGAGTTGGTGGCTAAGCATCTTTCAGCGAATGGCTGTACCAAGATGATTGTGGCTAACCGAACACGTGAGCGTGCTTTAGGGCTGGCTGAAGAGTTTGGTGCTGAAGTGATCAGCCTCAATGAGATCCCTGATCACCTGCATCGAGCGGATATCGTGATCAGCTCAACCGCAAGTCCGTTACCTATCATTGGTAAAGGCATGGTGGAAACTGCACTGAAAACAAGAAAACATCAACCTATGTTGCTGGTTGATATTGCGGTTCCGCGTGATGTGGAATCTCAGGTTGGTGAATTGAATGACGCCTACCTTTATTCAGTGGATGATCTGCAGTCGATTGTTGATGGCAACATTGAACAACGCAAAGTGGAAGCGATTCAAGCGGAAGCAATCGTTAGCGAAGAAAGTGCGGCATTCATGAGTTGGATGCGTTCACTGCAAGCTGTAGACAGTATTCGTGACTATCGTAAATCGGCCAACGAAATCCGAGAAGAATTATTAAGTAAGAGTTTACAATCACTTGCCGCTGGCGGTGACCCTGAAAAAGTCTTACTTGAGCTAAGTAATAAGCTCACAAACAAATTGATCCATGCTCCAACGCGCGCACTTCAAAGTGCAGCTGAGCAAGGAGAACCTGCAAAATTAATGGTCATTAGACAGAGTTTGGGCTTAGAAAACCCTCAATAATATTAGACCTCCAACAGAATAAGACATTATGAAAGCCTCGATTCTAGTAAAGCTTGAAACACTTGTTGAACGCTATGAAGAAGTTCAACATCTACTTGGTGATCCAGATGTAATCGGGAATCAAGACAAATTCCGTGCACTTTCTAAAGAGTACTCTCAATTAGAAGAAGTGACGGCTTGCTTCCAGTCATACCAGCAAGCTCAAGAAGATCTAGAAGCTGCTGAAGAGATGGCAAACGAAGATGACGCTGAAATGCGTGAAATGGCTCAAGACGAAATCAAAGACGCAAAAGCGGCAATTGAACGTTTGACTGATGAGCTACAGATTCTTCTGATTCCAAAAGATCCAAACGATGAGCGTAACTGTTTCCTTGAAATCCGTGCAGGCGCGGGCGGTGATGAAGCGGGTATTTTCGCGGGCAACTTGTTCCGTATGTACTCTAAGTTTGCCGAGAAGAAAGGTTGGCGCGTTGAAATCATGAGCAGCAATGCTTCTGAACAAGGCGGCTACAAAGAGATGATCGCTAAAGTTAGTGGTGATGCTGTTTACGGCACAATGAAGTTTGAGTCAGGCGGTCACCGTGTACAACGTGTACCTGAAACTGAATCTCAAGGCCGTGTTCACACGTCAGCATGTACGGTTGCTGTTATGCCTGAAATCCCAGAAGCGGATCTTCCTGAAATCAAAGCGGGCGACCTTAAAATTGATACTTTCCGTGCATCAGGCGCAGGTGGTCAGCACGTTAACACCACGGATTCAGCAATCCGTATTACTCACTTACCAACGGGTACAGTAGTAGAGTGTCAGGACGAGCGTTCTCAGCATAAAAATAAAGCGAAAGCGATGGCTGTTCTTGCTGCTCGTATTGTTCAAGCAGAAGAAGAGCGCCGTGCAGCAGCGGTTTCTGATACACGTCGTAACCTACTAGGTTCGGGTGACCGTAGTGACCGTATTCGCACGTACAACTACCCACAAGGTCGTGTTTCTGATCATCGTATCAACCTTACAATTTACCGTCTTAACGAAGTACTTGAAGGTGACATGCAAAGCTTGCTTGATCCTGTACTTCAAGAGCACCAAGCCGATCAGCTTGCTGCACTTGCAGAGAACAACTAACCCGTATGCAGTCAGCATATACGGTTGAAAGTGCTTTAAAAGCAGCAATCGTAAAGCTTCAAGAGGGTGATAACACATCACCCTCCATTGATGCAGCGGTACTGCTTTGTCACGCCTTAGATAAACCAAGATCTTACCTACTGACTTGGCCTGAGAAGCACCTCACCTCAGAGCAAGAGTCTGAATTCAACGCCCTTCTAAAACGTCGCTTAACAGGTGAGCCTGTGGCTTACATTATCGGTGAGCGTGAGTTTTGGTCACTGCCGTTAAAAGTTTCCCCTTCTACATTAATCCCACGCCCAGATACCGAGCGTTTGGTTGAAGTAGCGTTGGATAAAACCTATGGCAAGCAAGGCGCGATTCTCGATTTAGGGACAGGTACAGGTGCTATCGCGTTAGCATTGGCGTCTGAGATGCCGAATCGACAGGTAACGGGTATTGATCTTCGCCCTGAAGCGCAGCAGCTTGCTACAGAGAATGCACAACGTCTCAATATCACCAATGCGACTTTTTTGCACGGCAGTTGGTTTGAGCCTTTGAGCTCTGAAGAAACTGTGAAGTTCTCTCTGATTGTTTCTAACCCGCCATACATTGAGAAGAATGATCCTCATTTGTCTCAAGGCGATGTGCGTTTTGAGCCAATCACAGCACTGGTTGCTGAGGAGAAAGGGCTTGCAGATATCCGATACATTTCTGAAAACGCTCGCGGCTTTTTGGAAAATGAAGGTTGGTTAGCATTTGAACACGGCTATGACCAAGGTTTGGCAGTTCGTGAGATTATGCAGGCGCTCGGTTATCTCGATGTTGTCACAGAGAAAGATTACGGTGGTAATGACCGAGTGACATTGGGTCGTTACTGTTCATAGTTAGTGATTGTTAATCGTCTTGTGAGCAATGGATGATGAACTTGCTAAATTGATACCTTTAACTCGACAATACATTTAACTCGGTAATGCATTTAACGCAGAAATACAGAGATTTTATGCGGAACTACAGAGCATTAACGGGTATTGTGAGGCTCGTGTTAACGAAAGCACATATAAAAATATAAAGGAATACCATGTACGAAGGTCTAAAACATTTTCACCTATTAACGATTGCTATAAGTGCGCTACTTCTTTCGATTCGTTTCGCTCTTATGATGGCTAACTCACCTAAGCTTAAGCACCCTTTCTTGCAGCGTTTCCCTCATATCAATGACTCGTTGCTATTGCTATCGGGTATTGGTTTGATTTTCATCACTGGCTTTATTCCATTCACACCAGCAGCACCATGGTTAACCGAAAAACTAACTTGTGTTATGGCTTACATCGCATTAGGTTTCTTTGCGCTTAAGCTAGGTAAAAACAAGCTACTGAGAGTATTCTCTTTCTTTGGTGCGCTTGGCTGGTTAGCGATGGCTGGCAAAATCGCAATGACCAAGACACCAACATTTTTCGGTTAATTCTCTCCTTATTTCGGTTAACTATCTATGTACGAATTTTTTGATGAAGACTTTGACCAGCTAGAGTTAGCTGAAGGTGCATTGATCTTAAATAAAGCGATTAACCCAGAAACTCAAGACAGTTGGGCAGAGCAAGAGCTGGCGAGATTGTTAAAAGACGCCGAGTTTGCTTTGGTTAATGAAACCGATGAACAGCAGAAGTTTGAATCTTTTATTCGACTATTCTTTTATGAATGGGGCTTTGCTGGCGATAAAGATGCGTATTTCTCTTCGGAAAACGCGTTCATCGATAAAGTGCTTGAGAGAAAGAAAGGCATTCCAGTGAGTCTGGGGGCGATCTTTCTTTTTCTAGGTCGCAAGCTAGGCTTTCCTGTAGAGGGCGTCTCTTTCCCTACTCAATTCTTACTTAAAGTAAGCTGGTATGGGCAAGCTGCAGCCTATATTAATCCTTATAACGGTGAGTACGTTGGAGAACAAACGCTGCGAGCATGGTTAATTGGCCATGATGGCCCATTAGCTAAGGTGAAACCTGAGCACTTGGAAGTTGCCGACCACCCAACAATTATTGGTAAGTGGTTAGCCTTGCTCAAGAGTGCACTGCTGCGAGAAGAGCGTTATACACTTGCATTGAAGTGTACTGACCTTGCTTTGACGTTTGTACCTGATGACCCATATGAAATCCGTGACCGCGGTTTTATCTATCAGCAGCTAGACTGTCACCAAGTAGCCGCAACCGATTATCAATACTTTATCGACCAATGCCCAGATGACCCTGCATCTGAGTTACTGAAATCTCAAGTGAACGTCATGAACGAAAAGACAGTGGTAGTTCACTAATTAATAATTATTTAGAGAGAATATGATGGAACAAAAAACAGTTCACATTGGCGATATGCCAATTGCAAACGACAAGCCATTTACGCTATTTGCAGGCATGAACGTTCTTGAATCTCGTGATCTTGCTATGCAGATCTGTGAGCACTATGTAAAAGTAACCGAGAAGCTGGGCATCCCTTACGTATTTAAGGCGTCTTTTGATAAAGCGAACCGCAGCTCAGTTCATTCATACCGTGGTCCAGGAATGGAAGAAGGTCTTAAAATCTTCCAAGAGCTGAAAGATACTTTCGGCGTGAAGATCATTACTGATATCCACACAGAAGCTCAAGCTCAGCCTGTTGCGGATGTGGTTGATGTAATCCAACTACCTGCATTCCTAGCTCGTCAAACTGATCTTGTTGAAGCAATGGCTAAGACTGGCGCAGTAATCAACGTGAAGAAGCCTCAGTTCATGAGCCCGAACCAAGTTGGCAACATCGTTGATAAGTTCGCTGAGTGCGGTAACGACAACATCATCCTTTGTGAGCGTGGCGCTTGCATGGGTTACGATAACCTAGTCGTTGATATGCTTGGCTTTGGCGTAATGAAGAAGTCTTCAAACGGTAGCCCAATCATCTTCGACGTGACGCACTCTCTACAAATGCGTGACCCATCGGGTGCTGCATCTGGCGGTCGCCGTGAGCAAACGGTTGAACTTGCTAAAGCTGGCCTGGCTACAGGTATTGCGGGTCTGTTCATTGAAGCTCACCCGAATCCAGACCAAGCTCGTTGTGATGGCCCATCTGCGCTACCTCTAGACAAACTAGAGCCGTTCTTGAAGCAGATGAAAGCACTTGATGACCTTATCAAAGGCTTTGAGCATATTGATATTAAATAATTGAGATGGATGTGAAGTAACGGAAACGTTATTTAACAAAGTTGATCTAAGAAAGCCCAGTTCTCTGAATTGGGCTTTTTTTTAATCTCGTAAAAGCAGCCGAATATAAACCGTTCATTTAAAGAGTTGTTAACGTGTCGGGTTATTACCTAAGAAACTCGTATATGAGTGTGAGGTCAGTCCTGTTTGCAGTAAATTACTGATGTTCATCACACTTTGTAAGTAAACGATTGCTTGTGATGCAGGGGAAGTTTGAGTGTAATCTCATAATTTTGTTACACTTAACTGTTGACCTATGCGTGACCAATTCGACATAAATATGAAATCGTCGTGTTACATCTAGAATGTTAATTTAAGATTAGTCATGTTGAAGTCTTATTGTTCGAACTCCAGGAAAGGGGTCGCAATAGATTATAAAAAGCAGTGGATTCCCCTAAAAGTTCAAAGGTATGACAATGAAGCAACGCCTTATTCTAAAGACAGCACTAAGTGCTGCAATCCTAGCTACTCTAGCTGGGTGTGCGTCTCAATCAACTCAAGATTGGAACCAAGACGAAACTTATAAGCTAACGGTTCTACACACTAACGACAACCATGGTCGTTTTTGGCAGAACAAATACGGTGAATACGGCATGTCTGCGCGTAAAACGCTTGTTGATCAACTTCGTGCTGAAGTTGAAGCAGAAGGCGGTAGCGTGTTGCTTCTATCTGGTGGTGACATCAACACGGGTGTGCCAGAGTCAGATCTTCAAGATGCAGAACCTGATTTCAAAGGTATGAATAAAATTGGTTACGATGCAATGGCATTGGGTAACCACGAGTTTGACAACTCATTAGACGTACTACAAAAGCAGATCGACTGGGCTAACTTCCCAATGCTATCTGCAAACATCTACGACAAAGCAACAGGCGAGCGCAAGTTCCAAGCTTACGAGATGTTTGAAAAGCAAGGTATCAAGATTGCGGTTATCGGTCTAACAACTGAAGATACGGCAAAAATCGGTAACCCTGAGTTCATCGCGAGCATTGACTTCCGTGACCCTAAAGAAGAAGCGAAGAAGCTGATCGCTGAACTTAAAGAAACAGAGAAGCCAGACTTAATCTTCGCTGTGACTCACATGGGTCACTACGAAAATGGCCAGCGTGGTGTTAACGCTCCGGGTGATGTCGCACTTGCTCGTTACCTAAACGAAGGCGACCTAGACATGATCGTTGGTGGTCACTCTCAAGAGCCTGTATGTATGGAAGGCCCTAACGTTGCGAAGAAAAACTTCAAGCCGGGTGATGAGTGTAAACCAGACGTACAGAACGGTACTTACATCGTTCAAGCTCACGAGTGGGGCAAGTACGTAGGTCGTGCTGATTACGAATTCCGTAACGGCGAACTAGAGATGGTGAGCTACGATCTGGTTCCAGTTAACCTTAAGAAGAAAGTTAAGATTGACGGTAAGAAGCAACGTGTTCTTATTCAAGATGAAATCGCACAAGACCCAGAGCTACTTGAATTCTTACGTCCTTTCCAAGAGCAAGGTCAGGCACAGCTAGAAGTTCAAATCGCAGAGACAAATGGCAAGCTTGAAGGCGATCGTAACGTCGTTCGCTTCCAACAGACCAACCTAGGTCGTTTAATTGCGACTTCTCACATGGAGCGTGCAAAAGCAGACTTCGCAGTGATGAACTCTGGTGGTGTACGTGACTCAATTGAGGCCGGTAATGTTACTTACAAAGACGTGCTAACAGTACAACCTTTTGCGAACATCCTGACTTACACAGACATGACGGGTAAAGAAGTTCTAGATTACCTAAATGTAGTGGCGACTAAACCAATCGATTCTGGTGCTTACGCTCAATTCGCTGGCATTTCAATGACAGTAGCGAACGGTGAAGTATCGAATGTCTTCATCGGTGGCAAGCAGCTTCGTTTAGACGAAACATACCGTTTCACGGTTCCAAGCTTTAACGCTGCTGGTGGTGACGGTTACCCTAAACTGTCTGACCACCCAGGTTACGTAAATACTGGTTTTGTTGATGCTGAAGTACTGAAAGAGTACCTAGAAGCAAACAGCCCGGTTGATGTGAACAAGTACGCGCCTTCAGGCCAAATGGTTTACAAGTAACTGAACCCAGTTAATTGAATCAATAGGTGCTAAATTAGATTGACTCTAGCACCATGATAAATTTAACTAAAGCGACGCCTCGGCGTCGCTTTTTGTTTATCTATCGTTTGGATTTGTTATGACCCCTGCAATCAATCTCGCCAAGAAAAAGAAAATCGCTCATAGCGTGCATCAATATCACCACGATGCGAATAACACGAATTATGGATTAGAGGCTGTCGAAGCGCTTGGTCAAGATCCCAAACGTGTATTTAAAACGCTTTTGTTCTGTTTGAATGGCGTCGCTAAAGATTTAGCGGTTGCCGTTATTCCCGTTGATCAGAAGCTAAACCTGAAGCTTGCGGCAAAAGCGGCAAAAGGCAAAAAAGCAGAGATGGCGAATCCTGATATTGCTCAGAAAACCACGGGTTATGTGGTGGGTGGGATCAGCCCTCTTGGTCAGAAAAAAGCCTTGCCTACCTTTGTTCATTCCAGCGCTACCGATTTTGAAACGATATGCGTGAGTGCAGGGAAGCGCGGGCTAGAAATTGAGCTCGACCCGAAAGACTTAGCGCTACTGACTCGCGGTCAGTTTGCTGATCTATGTTTATAGATTGTCGTCGTCATGATGATACAACTACCGAATGACAAACAAAAACGCCCGCTAGATTAACCTAGCGGGCGCTTTTATATTGAGTGTCTATCCTGAAATGTGCTTGTACATTGAGAACGAATTATGACTACTTCTTCAGACCTAAAGTACCACCAACACGCTTCGGTGCAGGTTTATTCGGTCTGTTTGAATCTTGGCTGCGGTTTGCCGGCTTACCGCTTCGACGATCGTTATTGTCGCGATCTGTGCGATTGCGATCCGAACGGTTTCTATCTGAATTTGAACGCTCTGAACGAGAGTTCGACTTCCAGTTTTCGGTATTACCACCGCTTTCAACGTTCGATGAATTGCGGCCACGCTTTGAGTTAGGCGCATGACGGAATTCATCCGCATTGTTACCGCGGTAAGTGCGAGTACGGTTCTCGTTTTGATTACGGCGCGCTGTTGAAGCTTGGTTCTCTTCACGGCTGTCAAAAAGTTTCGCGTCAGTCGCTTTACGAATGCGTTGACCTTTCGCATTCATTTTTGACGCATCTTCCGTACTTACTGAGCCTTCACACATCGCTAAGATCTCAGTTATCTCTTCTTCGCTCAGGTAGCGCCATTTTCCGTTAGGAATACCGTCTAATGAGATGTTCATAATACGAACACGGCGTAGCTTAAATACTTCATAACCGAGCGCTTCACACATACGGCGAATTTGGCGGTTAAGGCCTTGTGTTAGCGTAATTCGGAATGAGAACTTAGTCTCTTTCTCAACCTTACATGGCAAGGTGACTGTATCGAGAATGTGAACGCCAGCGCCCATTTGCTTCAAGAATTCCGTCGTAATCGGCTTATCTACACGCACCACGTATTCTTTCTCGTGGTTGTTACCTGCACGTAGGATCTTGTTTACGATGTCGCCGTCATTGGTTAGGAAGATAAGGCCATCAGAAGGCTTATCTAGACGACCAATCGGGAAAATACGTTTGTGGTGGCCGATAAAGTCGACGATGTTGCCAGGAATATCACGCTCAGTCGTACAGGTGATACCTGTTGGTTTATTAAGAGCAATGTAAATCGGCTTCTCTTTTGAGCGAACAGGCTTATTGTCGATCTCAACATCATCACCTGGCAAGACTTTAGTACCCATTTCAGGGATCTTACCGTTAATAGTAACTCGGCCTGCATCAATGAGCTTATCGGCTTCGCGGCGTGAGCAAAAACCAGTTTCACTGATGTATTTATTAAGGCGTTTAGCTTGGGATTCTTGTGACATGATATTCTCTTAGCGTTTCACAACGGAAATATAGATAAACAAAAAGCAACTTTTGGATAGTTGCTTTGAGTTGGAATTCGTTAACTGAGGCGATTTTAGCACTTGGTGTGAGTCTAGGCACGAAATATCGGTCTTGATGCAAAATCGTTATTCGCCCGTTTATCTACCTCAACCTATTAACTGGTGCGCTTTTGATGGCGCTCTCTGTTCTCTAGCTTTTTCTCATTACTCTTTCTGAGCATAATGTAGACTGCGCCAGTACCACCATGAAATTGCTGAGCAGAATGAACACATTGAACGTCGTTAATTTGCGTGAGCCAATTCGCCACGTAGCTTTTCATCATTGCTGGTGGATTCGAACGCTCACCCTTACCGTGAACAATGATGACGGTACGAACATCCATTCTTAAACACTGACGCAAAAATGAAAGTACTTCGTTACGTGCGTCTTTCAGTGTTTTCCTATGAAGGTCGAGCTTGGCTTGAATAGGGTATTTGCCTAGGCGCAGCTTTTTGTATACACCTTCTTGTACACCGTCTTTTTTATAAGCAACGACATCATCTGGCTTGATCATTGGCGAATAGTCTAATGATAAGTAGTCTTTCTCGTCGTCAGACAGCCACATAGCGGCTTCACGCTTAGCAAGGTGAGATCCTGTTACTCGGTGTACTTTCTGGTGTTCAGCGGTGTCATGGTCGATACGTTTAACATCGCCCATCATTTCTTGGAATAGATCTAAGTCGTCATCATGAGACATAGTGTGTATCTCAAGTTGGAGAAGGATAGGATAAGTATACCTAAGTTGAGGCTGGGTTTAAAAATGAAAAAACCGGAGAAGACAATAAGTCTGCTCCGGTGCAAAGCGTTTTGACACTTACTTATACAATAAAAGAATACTTAAAAGTAAATGATGTAGGCTGAGCGATTCTAGTGAGGAGATTTTTCAGTCATAACTTTGTAGATGAAGAAGCCTCCATAAAACATCATGAGACCCAGAGCCCCGAAGATTACTATCATTGAAGATAGTCCCACCGCATTACCAAATAGGAGATCTAACCAAAAGTCCATGTGTATACCTCAAAGTTATATGACACGGGTTAGTGTATTAACTGGTGTTATCAATTCACTGATCTGGATCAATCCTGTTTCATAAGTTAAATACTTGTTGGTAACTGTGTGTTTTTCGTCACATCAAGCGTGTTGTTGTATGTCTTTTGTTCGAACGATTCGAATTCACAATAAATATGAGAAAAAGCGCTTGCGGATAAATTCAGAATCCGTATTATACGCTCCATCGACAGGCAATCAGCCAGTTAGATATCTCGGTGAATAGCGCAGCTTGGTAGCGCATCTGGTTTGGGACCAGAGGGTCGGGGGTTCGAATCCCTCTTCACCGACCACATTTAGAAAGCCTGCTCATTGAGCAGGCTTTCGTCGTTTCAGAGCATTGAAAATGGGGTTTGAACCTCGCTAGTTTTTTGCATCTACCTCAAATTGACACTCGGCTTGTTGGCTTTGTGATTGTTGAGTGACAATGAAACCTTTCTCTTCTAATAACTGTAAAAGGTTGCCTTCTCCGATGAGGTGTAAAGTACCAACGACGAGCAAGTAGTGTCCCTTTGAATCCAGTTTCCAATCATTAGCGAAGAGCTTGTTTGCCCAGTCGATATTTCGATCGGTTAGGAATGCTTTTTCTAGGTCATGTGGCATTTCCGACAGTTTCGCAAACTGCTCTAGTTTCGCTATATCTCCCGCTTTCCAACTCTCGATTAAGCAGTGAGTGTCGTCATCAATATGATCGAATTGTTCGAGGCTAGTCGTTAACCATTCTTTACCAGAATCTTTTTGTCCTGAAATTAGATCTATTTGAAATTGTAGAGGCTCTAAGCTGATAACAGGCACATCTTGAATCGTCGCCTTGTAAGCCAAAGTAGCATCAACACCGCCGGCCGATGCGTAGCCAAGATTCTTCAACTGTTGCATTTGTATCGATATCGCTGTCGCCCAAGGTGGGGCATTAAGTAGTTGCTGAGTTGGCATGTCTAATGACTTTGTTATGTCGACCAGCATTTGTTCTTGCTCTTCGTTTAATACATCACTCGTAGTCACTTTAGGCGTGGGATATACAACGCCCTCTGACTTTCTGACATCCGTTTCGACAATTAGCCCGTCACTCTTTTTCAACGTGTCAGTGATCTGTGTGGGAAGCGGGTACATGCTCTCGTTACCTACATGTATCGATCCTAGGATAGTGAGCGTCAAATCATCCTTTTTTGCTTGCCAATAAAGAGGTTCGGCGACCGCTTGCTTTGCGGAAAAGGCGAGAGTGAGTAACGTAAAGTACAAGAATGTGCGCAAAGAGAGCTCCTTTAGAAAGAAATAAACTCGTTAAAAAGGGTTTTGACGGAGTTTTTTAACGGTTTTTTTTGAGAACGATGTCACGTTGTTTGTACGAAAAGTATAACAACACCAACAAACTGTTAAACCTTTCTCTCTATCAACGACATGATTTTATGAAATCCTTTGAAAAGATTGTGATTTAATTCTCAGTTATTACGTCAAAATAAAAGTGACGGAAGTGTCGTTAATCGTAACTTGATGATTTTATTAAAATTAAATTTATCAATATTTTTTAGATTTGAAGCTGGTCACTGAATTGGCCTGATTTAATTCACGGCAAAAAATAAGCCCATATAGTTTATCTAACTTTCGAAGCGCTCCACTTTGCTTCTGACTCAATTTTTAAATTAATGGGTGAATACGATGTTGAAGAGAAACTTACTATCTGTAGCGGTACTGGCTGGTTTGGCGGGTTGTGCTGTGACACAAGCACCAGAACAAAAGGTGGTTAATGCACTGGCTGATAACCTTGATGTGCAATATGAAATCTTGACGAACCACGGTGCAAACGAAGGCATGGCTTGTCAGGACTTAGGCGCAGAGTGGGCATCATGTAATAAAGTAAACATGACGCTAACTAACGATGGTGAAGCGATTGATTCAAAAGATTGGACCATCTACTTCCACAGTATTCGCCTTATCTTAGATGTTGATAATGAGCAGTTTAAAATCACTCGCGTAACCGGCGACTTACACAAGCTAGAACCAACAGAAAAATTTGATGGTTTTGCAGCGGGTGAAGAAGTGATTCTTCCATTAACCAGTGAATACTGGCAACTGTTTGAAACCGACTTTATGCCGGGTGCATTTGTAACGGCACCAAATGCAGAACCTAAGATGATTGCTTCATTGAATACGGAAGATGTCGCGTCGTTCGTAACCGGTTTAGAAGGAAACAACCTAAAGCGTACGCCTGATGACAACAACGTAATGGCGACTGCTGTTACGCGTTTCGAAAAGAATGCGGATCTAGCAACGCAAGACGTATCAACTACTTTACTACCAACGCCAATGTCGGTAGAAGCGGGTGAAGGTTCAGTAAGTATTACTGGTGGTATTGCTTTACCAAAAGACGCATTCGACGCTGATCAGTTCGCTGCAATTGAAGAACGTGCAGATGTGGTAAACGTAGATGTGAGTGGTGACCTTCCTGTAAGTGTTGCCGTTGTTCCTACTCAGTTTACGGGTGATTTAGCAAAATCTGGCGCTTATGAACTAAGCATCTCGGAAGAGGGGATTGCGATTAAAGCGTTTGATAAAACGGGTGCTTTCTACGCAGTTCAGTCTATTTTTGGCCTAATAGATAGTCAGAACGCTGAATCATTACCACAACTGTCAATTAAAGATGCGCCGCGCTTTGATTATCGTGGTGTGATGGTGGACGTTGCTCGAAACTTCCACTCAAAAGATGCCATCCTAGCAACGCTAGATCAAATGGCAGCCTACAAGATGAACAAACTGCACCTTCACTTAACAGATGATGAAGGTTGGCGTTTAGAAATCCCGGGTTTACCAGAGCTAACGGATGTAGGGTCTAATCGTTGCTTCGATTTGGAAGAGCAAAGCTGTTTACTGCCTCAGTTAGGTTCAGGTCCAACAACAGACAACTTCGGCTCTGGTTTCTTTAGTAAAGCGGATTACGTCGAGATCTTAAGCTACGCAAAAGCGCGCAGCATCGAAGTTATCCCAGAGATTGATATGCCAGCACACGCTCGTTCTGCTGTGGTATCAATGGAAGCACGTTACACTCGCCTAATGGCGGAAGGTAAAGAAGCGGAAGCGAACGAATACCGTTTGATGGATCCACAAGATACATCGAACGTGACGACTGTTCAGTTCTACGATAAGCAAAGTTTCATTAACCCATGTATGGAATCGTCGACTCACTTTGTTGATAAAGTGATCTCTGAAGTGGCAGCAATGCACCAAGAAGCGGGTGTTCCGCTAACGACTTGGCACTTTGGTGGCGATGAAGCGAAAAACATTAAGTTAGGCGCTGGCTTACAAGATATTAATGCAGAAGACAAAGTGACATGGAAAGGTAACATTGATTTATCTAAGCAAGATAAGCCGTTCCAACAGTCTCCACAATGTCAGAAATTAATTGCTGACGGTACAGTAAGCGATTTCGGTCACCTGCCAAGCCATTTTGCAGAAGAAGTGTCTAAGATTGTTGCTGAGAAGGGCATTCCACACTTCCAAGCGTGGCAAGATGGCCTGAAATACAGCGAAGGTGAAGAAGCATTTGCAACAGAAAGTACGCGCGTTAACTTCTGGGATGTTCTTTACTGGGGCGGTACTTCATCAGTTTACGACTGGTCAGCGAAAGGTTATGACGTAATTGTTTCTAACCCAGATTACGTATACATGGATATGCCATACGAAGTAGACGCAGCAGAACGTGGTTACTACTGGGCAACGCGTGCAACGGATACTCGTAAGATGTTTGGCTTTGCTCCAGAGAACATGCCACAAAACGCAGAAACGTCATTAGACCGTGACGGCAATGGTTTCAGTGGTAAAGGTGAGATTGAAGCGAAACCTTTCTACGGTTTATCTGCGCAGCTTTGGTCTGAAACAGTACGTACTGACGAACAATATGAATACATGGTGTTCCCTCGCGTATTGGCAGCAGCAGAGCGCGCATGGCACAGAGCTGATTGGGAAAACGACTACAAAGTGGGCGTTGAATATTCTCAAGAAACTAACCTAGTGAATAAGCAGGCTCTAAACAGTGACTTTAATCGTTTCGCGAATATTGTTGGCCAACGTGAGCTGGCTAAGCTTGAAAAAGCGGGTATTGATTACCGACTGCCAGTTCCGGGCGCTCAGGTTGTTGATGGTAAGCTTGCAATGAACGTTCAATTCCCAGGCGTAGAGCTTCAATACTCAGCTGATGGTGAAAACTGGCTAACGTATGATGAGCAACAACGTCCATCGGTTTCTGGTGAAACTTACATCCGCTCTATCTCTGAAAGTGGCGAGAAAGTAAGTCGAGTGACTTCGGTAAAATAATCGATAAGCAACATTAATAGAAAAGCTCCCTAGCTATTGTCTTATTCAGATAAAAGTGGGAGCTTTTTTTTCGTCCAAACTAAGTTAGACACTTCTCTTAAGCTGAAACATATAGAAACCGTCTTTGTTTATATCGTCAACAATGCACATAAGGTGAGTTCCATCGCAAAGTGACGCGCTTCTCATTATTCTCTTCAAAAAATAAGTCCTCCATAAAAAACTCTAAATCAAGTGTGATTGAACTAACTCATTCTAATTTCGTAGCGTGAAATAATGTGATCTGGATCTGTACGTTTTTTCATCTTGAGTTTTTTATCAATTTTTATGTTTTTAAGTTATTGATTTTAATGTGTTAAATAACTTGTCTTTTTTTGATAGTGAGAGGGATCACTCTGTTGTTCCTTTTATTTTGAAACGCAAATTAATTCGAGCAACATAGATTTCATGCCAGGGAGGCGACCAATTACTCAAGCGGTGAAGGTGAATGATATACCGAAGATATGCCGCTGAAAAAATCAAACTAAGGCAGTTTACTATGAAAAAAATTATCGCTCTAAGTGCTCTTTCTCTTGCTTTCGCTTCTAGTGCTTTTGCTGGTTCTTCTTACGTTACAGGTAACGTTCAATTTCACTCTGATTTCCAACCAAACGCGACGTCAACTCTAGAAGCGGGCCACACGTTTGACTCTGGTACAACGCTACTAACAGAGTTCGATGGTATCTCTATTGGTAAGTACGACAATGATGCAATCCAAGACAGCGGTCTAGGTAACTCTCCATACATCACTCTAGGTGTTGAGCAGATGTACAACATCAATGACAACCTATGGGTTGCTGCGGGTTACCACCACTTACTAAACAACGGTGAAACGGTTCAGTACCGTCCATTGGTTAAGATCGGCTACAACTTCGATAACGGTATCTCTATTAGTAACCGTACTCGTTACCACGCAATGGAAGACAGCAAAGCTGATGACCAAACTCGTTTTGACAACCGTATCGGTTACGCAGTAAATGCTGAACTAGCGCTTAGCTACAACAACGTATACGTAATCAGCGATGCTGATAACACAATGGACCACGAGCTTCGTGCTACATGGACTCGTCAAGGTGTTCAACCTTACTTTGAGTACCGTAACCAAGCTGACAATGCTAACAACGCATTCGTATTCGGTGCTTCTTACGGCTTCTAAACTGATTTGCTTGGCTACTTAGTCGATTAGATTATTAGCTGAGTGAACTTCTTTGTTCAATAGCTTGCTAGCTAATGAGCGAGGGGATTAAGCGGCACTAACAGCCCGGTTAGTGTCGCGACAAGATTTGCTTTACTGTCCAAAAGCAAAGAGCCTAGCATTAAGTAAACCACAGTCTTGGGTTTACTTAATGCTAGGCTCTATTTTTATTGCTGTTCGCAGGTCTATTTACGCTCTATTTTCCGTTGTAATGACGGTATTCAAACACCTGACCTTTCTCGTTAAACGCATACACAGAATACTCGTCTTTCTTATCGCCATACTCCATGCCTGGCGAACCCATTGGCATACCCGGAACCGCTAAACCAATCGCATTACGTGGTGGGTTTTCTAGAAAGGCTTTAATGTCATCTGCTGGAATGTGTCCTTCAAATACGTAACCGTCGATCTCTGCAGTGTGGCAAGAGGCTAGCTCTTGTGTTACCCCTAGTTTCTGCTTGATTGGGTTCATATCATCGTGGAGCTTCTCAGTAACATCGAACCCAGCATCTCGCATATGTTCAGTCCATTCTGTGCAGCAGCCGCAGTATGGAGATTTGTGGTTTAGAACATCAGTAGCTAAAGCTTGTCCTGAGATTGCAGCGAGTGCAGTAAGAGTCATAATTTTACGAATCATGGTTAACCTCATGAATATGGTTTTTATTAATATTAGAATGAGTTGGTTTGAACAATCTCAGCCTGTTGGCATTGCTTACTACCGTAATTGACGACATCGCCATCGCTGCCCCTGCAACGACAGGGCTAAGCAGAAATCCGAAAAATGGGTAAAGCACACCGGCCGCGATAGGAATACCAAGCGAGTTGTAGATGAAGGCACCAAATAGGTTTTGCTTCATATTTCTCACGGTCGCTTGAGATAGCTCGATCGCGTTGCTTACTGATAATGGCGATGAGTTGAGTAGCGTCATTTGCGCACTTTCAATCGCGACATCACTGCCACTACCCATTGCGATTCCTATATCCGCTTGAGCAAGAGCGGGTGCGTCGTTAATACCGTCTCCGACCATGGCAACACTCTTATATTGCTGTTGAAGCTGAACAATATGTTGAGCTTTCTGCTCTGGAAGCACTTCCGAGATAACCTCGTCGATACCGACGCTTTTACCTATTGCTTGAGCCACAGAGTCGTTGTCGCCCGTTAATAGCACAGTGTGAATTCCGGCGGATTTTAGTTGAGCTATCGCCTGTTTGCTATCTATTTTTAACGCGTCTGAAATGCCCAATATGCCTTCCAGTTTTTGGTCAATCACAATGAAAATAGGCGTCCACGCTTGCGAGCGGCAAAGCTCGATGAAATCCGCGCCAATCTCTGTATTGATACCTAATTGGGTGAGGTACTTAAGCGAGCCAACTTGCACGTTCTTGCCGTTAATTGTTGCTTGAACCCCAAGCCCGCGTTGGTTTTCAAATTCGCTGTGTGGGAGTACTGAAACTTCCAAGCTCTCTGCATATTGGCAAACGGCTTTGGCAAGTGGGTGCTCAGATCCTACTTCTACTGAATAAGCATAAGCCAGTAACTCTTGCTCCGTTAGATTAGCGTAAAAGGCCTGTTGAACGGTTGGTTTGCCTTGGGTCAATGTCCCTGTTTTGTCAAACACAACAGCATCGATCTTGCTGGCAGACTGCAATACATCCGCATCTTTAATAAGAACGCCAAACTCAGCCGCTTTACCGACGCCAACAGTAATCGAAAGCGGTGTTGCTAGGCCTAATGCACATGGACAAGCGATGATCAGCACTGTGGTTGATACCACTAACATGTAACTGGCGCTTGGTTGTGGACCTACAAAAAACCAAATTAGGGCGGCAACCGCTGCGATTGCGACCACAACCGGAACAAAAACGGCTGAGATAGAGTCGGCAAGCTTGGCGATTGCTGGTTTACTGCTTTGAGCTTGGCGAACCATTTGAATGATTCTAGCCAGCATGGTGCTTGCTCCAATCCCAGTCGCTTCAATAATTAAACTACCATCACCATTAATAGTGCCCGCAGAAACGCCATCATTAGTTGATTTAACGTTGGGAAGTGGTTCACCGGTCAACATCGACTCATCGATATAAGATTCACCTGAGACTACGACACCATCAACCGGCACTTTTTCTCCGGGTTTTACTCGTACTTGCATGCCTACCTGAATGGCTTCTACTGCGATGGTTTGTTCTTTGCCATCGACGATAACGACCGCTTTTTGAGGCTGTAAATTAATCAGTGCTTGCAGCGATTTTGTAGTACGTGCTTTGGCTTTGGCTTCGATGTAGTGACCCAAAGAAATTAAGCCAACGATCATTGCGCTTGCTTCAAAGTAGACATGGCGCGATGGTTCTGGGAACCATGATGGAATCAAGACAACCAGCATAGAATAGAACCATGCCGCACCTGTACCTAGAGCGACTAAGGTATCCATGGTCGCACGCTTATGCATAAGCGACTGCCAAGCATTAGTGAAGAAGCTGCGTCCTGAAGTGGCTAGCAGTACCAAACAAACGACACCAACCAAGCCCCAAGCCAGTTGATCGTTAAATGTGGCAATGGTCATGCTGCCACCGAACACGCCCCATGCCATCAGCGGAGCACCGATCACCAGCGCACTTACTGAGTTTTTCAGGAAGGCCTGTTGAGTGCGAAGTTGGTGTTCTTGCTGCTTTTGTTGTTGTGTTGCCGCATCATCAACAAACTCGGCGCCATAACCAGCGGCTTTCACCGATTCTATTAGAGCGTTTTCAATGATGTCTCTTGTTTGAGAGGTGAAAACCAAGGCTGTCTGTTCAGCTAGGTTGATCTGCGCTTGGTCGACGAATTCATTCTTTTTCAGCGCTTTCTCTACCGAAGAAACACAACTCGCACACGTCATACCTTCAAGAACAAGGTGATAGGTATATTGGCTAGCCGTGGTTTTATCTTCAGTATCTTCAATCTTTTTATCTGTTTGTTCGTTTTCTGAATCTGAACTAGATAAAAGGTTATTGGCTTCAGAGTAGGGAGCTGCGTGATAACCCACACTCTCGACTAGCTCAATAACCTCGGATTCTGCAAGCAGAGTAACCAACGACAATTCATGTTTGGTGACGTTTAGATTTGAGACTTGCTCGGTTTGTTCAAGCGCTTGAGTCAGTTTGTTCACACACTTGCCGCAGTTGAGGCCGGATAGCGAAAGGTGCAGCTTGTTACCCATGCTATAGCCAAGTGTCGCTAACTGTTCGTTGAGTTGAACGTAATTCGATGGTGTCGAAATATCGATATAGGTCGGCGATATATCATTAATCGTCGTATTGTCGAGATCAGAAAACAGTGTGCGGACTTTCTTCGCACAACCCATGCAATTTAGGCCGTTGAGTGCGGTTGTGTAGTGGTTCATATCGATACTCCAATTCTCATCTACGCCTAACATAAACCTTCCCGTAAGGGTAAGGTCAAACATAAATTCAAGAATTTGATCTTAGTGGTGCGTTAGCTGGTGGATCCAATTTGGGAATGGGAGAAGGGAATAAAGGATCCGCAGCTATAATCTACTGGCTAAGGCAATAGATTTGCTATTTCGAAGGCGGAATTCGGCTTTCTATAATCGCTTTCGCGCAACAACAGCACATTAATCATTCACTACTGATTGTAGATTTAAGCGGTGGTGATAAAATAGCGCCCAAAATTTAGTGATATTTGTCCGTTACAGGCTTTGTAATGGCGAGCACTAAAAGAATCACCTACATAATCAAGGTATTTAAATGACGGTTAAAACTCGTTTTGCTCCTAGCCCAACTGGCTATCTTCACGTTGGTGGTGCACGTACTGCACTTTACTCTTGGCTATTCGCTAAAAACCAAGGCGGTGAATTCGTTCTACGTATCGAAGACACGGACCTTGAGCGTAACTCTCAAGAAGCGGTTGATGCAATTCTAGAAGGCATGCAATGGATGGGTATGGAATGGGATGAAGGTCCTTATTACCAATCTAAGCGTTTTGACCGTTACAACGAAATGGTTGATAAGCTACTTGCTGAAGACAAAGCATTCAAATGCTATGCGTCTAAAGAACTGCTTGATGAAATTCGTGCAGAGCAAGAAGAAAACAAAGAAATGGCTCGCTACGATGCTAACCACCCTAAAATTGTTGCAGCAAACGAAGCAGCAAAAGAAGGCGATGCGTGCGTTATCCGTTTCCGTAACCCTAAAGAAGGCAGTGTAGTATTTGATGACCAAATCCGTGGTCGCATCGAAATCGCTAACAGCCAATTTGATGACCTAATCATTCGTCGTACAGACGGCGCTCCTACTTACAACTTCGTAGTAGTAGTAGATGACTGGGACATGGGTATTACACACGTTGTTCGTGGTGAAGACCACATCAACAACACACCTCGTCAAATCAACATCTATGAAGCACTAGGCGCGCCAGTTCCAACGTTCGCTCACTGTGCAATGATCCTAGGTGATGACGGTGCGAAACTTTCTAAGCGTCACGGTGCTGTATCTGTAATGCAATACCGCGACGAAGGTTACCTACCAAATGCACTAAACAACTACCTAGTTCGTTTAGGTTGGTCTCACGGTGACCAAGAGATCTTCTCTCAAGAAGAGATGATTGAGTTCTTTAGCCTTAAAGCAATCAGCAAGTCTGCTTCTGCATTCAACACTGACAAGCTACTTTGGTTGAACAACCACTACATCAAAACTTCTGAGCCTGAGTACGTGGCAAAATACCTGCAATGGCACCTAGACGCACAGAAGATCGATACAACAAACGGCCCTGCAATCACTGAAGTGATCAAGCTAGTTGGCGAGCGTTGTAACACGCTTATCGAACTTGCTGAGCAGTCTCGTTACTTCTACGAAGATTTCTCTGAGTTTGAAGCGGGCGCAGCGAAGAAGCACCTACGTGGTGTAGCTAAAGGTCCACTAGAGCTTGCGCTTGCTAAGGTTGAAGCTCTTGAAGAGTTCACGACAGCAAACATCAAAGATGGTGTGATTGCAGCAGTATGTGAAGAGTTAGAGATCGGCATGGGTAAAATCGGTATGCCACTTCGCGTAGCAGTAACAGGTGGCGGTCAGTCTCCTTCTGTTGATGCAGTGATGGAGCTTGTTGGTAAAGAGCGCGTAATCGCTCGCATCAAGATGGCTCTTGAGTTCATTGCAGAGCGTGAAGCTAACGCTTAACTGAGCAGTTGTTAGATTCAAAAAAGGGTCAGTAACTTGGTTACTGACCCTTTTTATTTGTTTTGAGCTTTGTCTAGGGAATAAGCTTAAATCTTTTTGAAGATGATTGAAGTGTTAATACCGCCAAAGGCAAAGTTGTTGCTCATCAGATATTCAACATCCAATTCGCGACCTGAACCTGTGATGTAATCGAGCTTGCCGCACTGTTCGTCGATATTCTCAAGGTTTAGGGTTGGGCTGAACCAGCCGCTGTGCATCATCTCAAGGCTGAGCCACGCTTCAATTGCACCACACGCGCCAAGCGTATGCCCAAAGTAACTCTTAAGAGAGCTGATTGGCACTTCACCAAAGATATTCGCTGTCGCGTTACTCTCTGCAATGTCGCCTTTTTCCGTCGCGGTTCCGTGTGCAGAAACATAGCCGATTTTTTCTGCCGGAAGTTGCGCATCTTTCAGAGCTTTTTCCATACAGATTTGCATGGTTTCCATCTGAGGTTGGGTCACATGAGCGGCATCGCAGTTGCTGGCAAAACCGATGATCTCAGCGTAGATTTTTGCGCCACGAGCAACAGCATGTTCATACTCTTCAAGAACAAGTGTACCTGCGCCTTCACCGATAACTAAGCCATCACGCTCGTTGTCGTAAGGACTAGGGGATTTCTTGGGTGTGTCGTTTTTTAAACTGGTAGCAAAAAGGGTATCGAAAACGGCAGACTCAGTTGGGCATAGTTCTTCACCACCACCGGCAACCATCACGGTTTGGTAGCCGTGCTTAATTGCTTCATAGGCGTAGCCAATGGCTTGGCTTCCTGAAGTACATGCGCTGCTGGTGGGAATCACGCGACCACGTAGACCAAAGAATAGACCTACGTTTACCGCTGCTGTGTGCGGCATCATTTGAACGTAAGTGGTTGCTGTGATTGCTCGTGTCGACTTCTCATTCAGCATCACACCAAACGCACCAACCGCATCAGTACTGCCGGTTGAAGAGCCGTAAGCGATACCCGTTTCACCATTGGTCAACACATCGTGACCAATTAAGCCGGCTTGCTCCAATGCATTCTCAGTAGCAACCGTTGCTAGGCGTGATACACGGCCCATGCCACGCACTTGCTTACGCTTGTAGTGTTTAGGCAGTTGGAAGTCATCAATAGGCGCTGCAAGCTTAGTGTTGAGACCGTCATATTGCTCGAAGCTTGGCATATATTGAGTCGCATTTTCACAGGCCTTTAGCTTAGGCTCTATCTGTTGCCAGTCGTTACCAAAAGCAGTAACACCAGACATGCCAGTTACAACAACGCGGCGGGTCATACTAAACCTCCATTTACTGAAATCACTTGGCGAGTTACGTAGCCTGCAATATCAGACATTAGGTAGCTGACTAGACCAGCCACTTCTTCCGGCTCACCCATACGGCGCAGTGGTACTTGAGGAAGTGCATGATCTTTCACGTGCTCGTCAACCATACCTGTGTCAATTAAGCCCGGAGCGACACAGTTTACCGTGATCTTGCGTTTTGCGAGCTCTAGAGCAAGAGACTTAGTTGCGCCAATCACCCCCGCTTTTGCCGCTGCATAGTTAGTTTGCCCACGGTTACCCATAATGCCTGATACAGACGCTAGAGTGACGATACGGCCACCTTTACGCTTTTGAACCATAGGCATAACACAAGGGTGAAGTACGTTGTAGAAGCTGTCTAGGTTGGTGTGGATCACGCCATCCCACTCTTCTTCCGTCATGGCAGGGAATGCAGTGTCGCGAGTAATGCCTGCGTTGTTTACCACACCGTAGTAAGCGCCATGTTCAGCAATATCTGACTCTAGCTTTTCACGACATTCGCTGCGGTTGCTGATATCAAATTGGATAAGACGTCCAGCGCCACCTTGCTCGGTGATCGATTGTAGAGTCTCTTCAGCACCCTGTTTGTCACCCATGTAATGAACGGCGATTTCAAATCCGTCTTTCGCGAGTTGAATAGCGATCGCTTTACCAATGCCTTTGCTGGCACCAGTGACTAAAACCTGACGGGTCATGATGGGCTCCTAGTTTTCATTTCTTGTAATTTTTGTTCGGTCGGCACGTAAACGTTGAGTTGGCATTGAGCCACCAACTCGCCTTGGTCTTCGACTCTTGCGCTAAACACGGCCATACCGCTGTCTTCCATAAGCTGTTCGGCGTAGATATCAAGGGTCTGACCTTGAGTAAATTCATCACACAGTGACTTGTAACGGCGAGAACCGAGTAAGAAACCGATCGGGGGAGTGGTGCCGTTTTTCAGTGCGTGGTATCCAGACCAAGCAGCAACAGACTGCGCCATAAACTCGATACCTACATAAGCGGGTACCGTTTGAGATTCGGCGTCAAGGAACAGATTATGGTCACCAATATCGACCTGGCAGTGGATCGACAACGCCTCTACGTTGATAGCACGATCGATTAATATCATCGGATCATCGTGAGGGAGGAGTTGGTCTACAGAAGGGATATCAGTCATTTACTACACCAAAAATCAGGCTAATGTTGTTACCACCAAAAGCAAACGAGTTGCTTAAGATGTTCTTTACTTTAAGTTTCTGGGTACAGTTTACCAAATCAATCTCAATATCTTCAGCTTTATCCTGACATTTTTGTAAGGGAAGCGGTAAGTCATATTTTAAAATATGCCATGCAATTGCCGCCTCAATCGCACTTGCAGCTCCTAGAGTATGCCCGGTAAGCGGCTTGGTTGAGCTAACGGGAACCTTGTTTGCAAAAATACGATGGATGGCTTTGCTTTCCATTGAATCGTTGAGGGGCGTTGCGGTGCCATGGGCATTGATGTATCCGATGTCTTCTGCTTGTAACTGTGCAGAATATAAAGCTTTTCTCATCGCTTGCTCGGCGCCATTTCCTTCAGGGTGGGGCGCTGAAATATGGTGTGCATCAGAGCTATCACCACAGCCTAATAAGGCAATGTTTGACGTGTCTTGTGCTGCATTAACACCGACTAGTTTTGTTCTGCTGAGCAACATAAATGCCGCCGCTTCGCCGATATTGATACCATCACGAGAGGCGCTAAACGGCTTACAATGTGTCGTTGATAGTGCTTCTAGGCCATGAAAACCGTTGAGTGTCAGTTTACATAAGGTGTCTACACCACCGACTAACACAGCATCAGCCATGCCTGAATCTAGCAAACGTTGCGCAGTGAGAAACACACGACCACTCGATGAGCAGGCGGTTGAGATCGCGTAGCTTGGTCCGGTTAATGATAAATACTGGCTAACGAATTCAGAGGTATTGCCTAACTCTTGTTTCGAGTAGTGGTAATGCTCAGGAAATTCACCGTGTGCCAATTGATGTTTGAAAGCCGCTTCACCATCGGAGATACCAGAGGTGCTGGTGCCTATAACAACAGCAATACGGTCTGCGCCAAACTGTGCCTTGGCAAGTTCAATAGAATCTTTGATTTGGTTGAGAGCTGATAACGCCAGCTGATTGTTGCGAGTGGCATACTTCACGAGGGTGGATGGAACCTCTGGTAGCTCACCTGCGATTTTTCCAACGACAGTGTGTTTGCCGTCGTTCAGCATATCGCTCACTTCAACCATGTTTGGTTCACGCTCGTCTTTCAGACAACCATGAATGTCTGAAAGACTTGAGCCTAACGCTGAGTGGAAACCACAGTCTTGGATATAAATAGGCATAGTATTCAGCTCTTACTTGGGTTATCGACAATCGTTGAGTTCAACGTTTGTATGGTGATGGTGTAGCCTTGGATTAGATGCTTGAAAACAATCTCTCCAGATGTATTTGGTTCGCCGACGTTTGCTTGGTATTCAATACGAATGATGGCTTGTTGGTTGTCGTCAAAAACGGTTCTTGTTTTGTCGGTATCGACCAGATGCCAACCTATGCTCTGTAAAGGCTGCGCCCATGCGTCTGCCGGCCATAAGGTCAGCATTAAATTAAAAAGCACCTGTTCGGGTTGCGGTAAAGTCGCGCCAAGGCCAGATAGAACTTGTGTATCGATCTCTTGATCCTGGTATTGCAGCGATAAGATGCGCGTTCCCCAAGAGGAAAAACCCGCTAGCACGACTTTATCTGGTGTGACTTCGACTTGAACAGGAAGCTGCTGTGTGTCGGTTTCCCACGTAGCGCTAATCAGCTGACTAGCCGTGAGGGAGTACCCCAGTTCGGCTGGCAATGGCAGTGCTAGCTCGGTGTCATTGTTGATAGACACACTGGCACCACTCGGTTGCTGAGAAACCATCGAGCAGGCAGTGAGTAAAATACCCACTAGTGTGGCGAAGGTTACCTTTAACGTCTTATTCATCTAAAAGCCTCTCGAGAGGTTGGTCGTTCTACGTTTTTACTACTGTTGATCGCGAGCGGAGAAAGTAACCACGCGACAAAGATCCCTGTCAGAACCGTTATCCCAAAGCTATGAATGGCATGAGTCTGACTCAACGATAATAAGCCGAATGACAGCAATGTCGTGAGACCAGACAAGGTGATCGCTAATAAGGTGCTCAGCGACTTCTTCTGCTCAGCAAAGAACAGGGTGTAGTCGATGCCAATCCCTAAAATCAGAATCAAGCCCAACAGATTAAACAGGTTCAACGTGGAACCTAAAATACCCGTAACCGCTAAGCCTGCCACGCCTGCAATCAATGACGGCAACAGCATTAACAGGCTTTGCTTCACACCGTAACGCCAGCCTAACACCATTCCAATAGCGGCTAACGCTATCAATAATAGCTCGGTAATTTTGACTCTGTATTCCGCAAAGAGAGCAGAGATTTCATCGGCTTTATTGAGGTATTTAACACCTTGTTGCTGAGCAAAGCTTGAATCGAGCCATTGAGAGAACAGTTCTGAATTTGTGACGTCTTTGATCAAAATGACTGACGCCGCTTGTCCGTCGATCGGTTTTAACCAAAGTGGTCGAACGGGTTCTGACACCGGTGAATCTAAAAATCCAGATACCGTGAT
This sequence comes from Vibrio sp. QJM3NY_35, assembly GCF_057785915.1. Taxonomy (NCBI): domain Bacteria; kingdom Pseudomonadati; phylum Pseudomonadota; class Gammaproteobacteria; order Vibrionales; family Vibrionaceae; genus Vibrio; species Vibrio sp. QJM3NY_35. The sequence goes on from NZ_CM173507.1 coordinate 887,846, forward strand.
GGGTTCGAATTTTGGTAGTTGTGGAAAACTAGACCAACCTAGCGTGCTTTGTAATATATGGCTTTGTTGGCTATAGAGTTGTTCAACTAACTGATAGTTATCATGTTGCTCTTGTTCGCTTAGCAACTGTTGATTGATGCTGCGATACCCTGAGATACCTTGGCTATCGACTAGAGAATCTAAGCTTGTGGTGATTTCTGCCAGTTTTTTGAGTAGCTTTTGATCGCTGTCGGCAGTCACCAAAAGCATATTTTGGCCACTGCCTAATCCTGAGATTTCAGTAATGGCTTGCTCTTGCTGTTTGAGTTGCTCTGGCATTGCCTGAAGTTGGCGAATATCGTCGTCGTAACGAATTTGACTGAGTGACATCAGGCTCAAGACTGTCACAGTTAACGGTAAGCCAATTTTAAATTTTTGGTTGCTCCAGAGGCTTAACCAAGTATGCCAAAGTTTCGACAGGGGGAGAGGGCGTTCTTGACTAGGTTTTGCCGCTAAAACCGGATACCAACACACCACACAGGCGTAAGCTGCGATCAGCCCAATCGACGAAAAAAGAGCAAGTTGCTGCAATCCCGGGAAAGGCGCGACCAACAAACCTAAGTAGCCAATCAAGCTAGTAATCAGACCCAAGGTGATCGCAATGAGAATGTGCTTCAAGCCTTTGTCACTTTGCCATTTACTTCCAGCTGCCAAGCGGTCAGTCAGGTAGTGAAAGGAGTAATCGATGGACACGCCAATCAAGCTGGCACCGAACACCAAACTAAACAGGTGAACCTTGCCGAAGATAGCGACGGTGCTTGCCAGCGCAACCAATAATCCGGTACTGATTGAAAGCAAAGACAAGGCAAGAGGTAGGGCACTACGAAACGTCAGCCACACCAATAAAATAACACCGGCCAATGAGCCCAAGCCAATGGTACTGATTTCTGATTTCGCACTTTCGGTACCGTAATTGGCGTAGAACACCACACCAGTATGCTGCACTTTGACGCCAAACTGTTTTTCGACTTCGCGCTCAATTGAATCAAGATCAGGAAGTTGTTCTTGAATCGCCAAGCTATAAGGTGAACCCGCCAGAGTCGCCGTCACCAAAATATGAGTTTGGTCATTAGATTGAGCGGTTAGGTAGCCCTCTTTCAAAACAAAATTACTTGATTGAACGCCAATAGCACTGATGTAGTCGCGAAATAGTAGAAATGGATCCATCGATAGTTCGGCTGCAGTGACGCCTGAGAACGGATTGTACAGAGACTGAATGACGTATTGAGCTCGTGAATCAGGCGAGTGGGTCAGCGTCTCTTTTTGTTGTTGAGTCAGTAGTTGAGCACGGTGACGAAAGTAGAAATCACTCCACTGGCTTTGGGTGCTGGCGTTGATCTTGCCTTGAACTTGCTGAAACAGAGTTGGCTGATTTGAAAAGGCTCTTTGGTTGAGAGCTTTTTCAAAAGCGTCGGTCGCAATCATGGCTTGGTCGACGTCGGGGGCGCTGATGATAAACACCACTTGTTCACTCATCGAGTTGGAAATCTGCTGGAAAGCTTGTTCAACCATAGGATCTTGCTGATTTTCAGGCAGCAATTTCATGATGTTGCTTTCGATAGGCACTGAAGAAGAAAAAGCGAACTGTTTAATCAACAGTCCGCTGAAAAGTGCCACAATCACTAGCCAGACAAGGGCGAGCTTAGAGTTGAAATTGTTGCGCTTCGGCATCTGACAATACTTCCGGTTGATGGCTTAGCTGGCTAAATTCGATCACTGTGCTGTCTCCACGAATCTCTTTCAGCTCAATGCGTTCAATATCATTTTGACCTTGCAGAGTAATGGCTTCAAATACCGCGTTCATCGGCGGACTTTTAGGCTTGAGAGTGAGCGTCCATGACTTATTCTCTGTATTTTCATCAGAGCTTGTGGCAGTTTCAGGCTCAAAATCGAGTGCGAACTGTTCCTGAAGTTTTTGCGTATCCCCATTAAACACTGACAAGAATATATGGCTGAAATAAAACGCCATTGGGTTTTCTTTATCGGTGATGATTTTAGCGGGTTGATCGGCAAACCTTTGGCTCAGTTTGTTATCCGTGAGCACCAAGCTCACAGGAAAGGGGGTAGCTTGTGTCCAAAGCAAACCACTCGACTTGTCTAACAGGAAAGTACCTTGTGATATTAGAGGCTGAGCGAACATTTCCATGTTACGTGTTTGAGTGAACTCACCACGAACGATACTATTTTCGCTTAACACGGTTTGTAGCTCTGAAATAGAACCGACAGCAATCGTGTTCTCGCTAGCGCCAGCAAAGTGACTAGCCATCATTGAGGCAAGCCCTAGCAGTGCGATGCTGATTTGCTTACGGCCACGCTTAAACAGACTCATGTTTCACCTGCTGCTGTGTATTAGATACTTGAGATGGGTCTGATTGTTGGTCGCTTGGCTGCTGCTCAGTTGATTGGGATAAGCAGCCAAATTGATGCCAGTGTTCTACCTTGTCGGTAAACACGTTCGGCGAAGCGAAGCACATCTCTTGCTCTTCAATAGTCACCGCGACCTGCATTGTGTGTGCTCGAGTCATGCGAGCACCGGTTAGGGCATCATGAATTTCATAATCGACGCGCAGGCGGTTTTCCCACTCAGTCAACTTAGCCGTGACCTTGATCTGATGATTGAACGGTATCGCCTTAATGTACTTTACACGCGTGTCGATGATCGGCCACATGTAGCCTGAGTCCTTCATCTCATGGTAGTTGTACTCAATCTTATCCATCATGATGCGCCTAACTTCTTCAAAAAACCGGAAGTAGTTGCCGTGATAGATCACGCCCATTGGGTCGGCATCTTGGAATGAGGTAATCAGAGTCACCTCAGATTGTAATGGATGAAGGATTTCAGACATAAATCGCTCTCAACAATATTGCGTAAAGGGTTGGCTACTTTATGAGGTTAGCTACTCTATGAGTAAAGTGACCAGTGCTGACTTTGAATACGAGCAATGAAATGGCGTAGATCTCCTTCAAGTGGTCGATCTTCTACGATAAATTCAAACTCTTTAAGCACTTCGTCGCGAATGTACTTTAGGTTTTCACTCATGTGGTGCTCATCAAGCTCATTGTGTCGCTTACGAAGCTCAAGCGCTTGTGTACCCGCCAGAAGAGATGCTGCCGCAACTTGTTCAGTCAGTTCAAGAACACGTAGACAATCACGAGCCGCAATGGTGCCCATGCTGACTTTGTCTTGGTTGTGACACTCGGTTGAACGAGAGAACACGCTTGCTGGCATGGTGTGTTTCAATGCCTCTGCTGTCCAAGCTGAAACGCCAATCTGCACCGCCTTGAAGCCGTGGTTGATTGGCTTACGTTCGCCTTCTGCGCCTGTTAGGTTAAATGGCAGACCGTTATTGAACTTGTAGTCCATCAACTGCGCCATTTGACGGTCAAGTAGGTCTGCAAGATTGGCTACCGCTGTTTTTAGGGTATCCATTGCCATTGCGATATGACCACCGTAGAAGTGTCCACCGTGCAAAACGCGTTCATTGTCGCCATCGATAATTGGGTTATCGTTAGCGCTGTTTAGTTCGTTCTCAATCATTTGGCGTAGCCAAGGTAGAGAGTCTTGAACCACACCAATAACATGTGGAGCACAACGTAGTGAATAACGATCTTGTAGGCGATCACTGTTGCGTGGCGGGCGATCTGCTTGCAGGTCATCGCGCAGCCATGCTGCAACTTGTTGTTGACCAGGGTGAGGTTTCACTGCGAACAAGGCTTCATCGAAGTGGAAATCGTTGCCTTGCATGCCCACAGACACCATTGCCGTGATCTTAGTCGATAGTTGAGCTAGGTATTCTGCGCGCTTGTAGGCGATACAAGCCAGAGCCGTCATTACTGACGTGCCATTCATCAATGCTAAGCCTTCTTTTGGCTTAAGCTTAATAGGGTTAAGCCCTAGCTCTTTGTAGACGTCACTCGTAGGGCGAACTTCGCCTTTGTAGATAACATCGCGCTCACCAATCAGTGCTGCCGCTAAGTAAGACAGCGGCGTTAAATCGCCACTAGCACCAACCGATCCTTCTTGAGGAATACGCGGTGAGATATCTTGGTTGATCAGAGTAACGATCTGGTTGAGCAAATCGTGAGTCACACCAGACACACCTTGTGACAACGAACAAAGACGCGTTGCTAACACTGCGCGCGCTTGCTCGTGAGACAAAATTTCGCCTAAACCACAGCCGTGAAAACGCGTTAAATGCAGTGGTAATTCATCGACAAGGTTCGGCGGGATCGCAACGGTACATGAGTCACCGTAGCCCGTTGTCACGCCATAGATTACGCCTTCTTCTTTTAGAAGGCGTTCTAAGAAAGCAACACCGCGGTCGATTTTTGATGTGAACTCGTCACTTGAGTTCATCGAGGCTTTTGCGCCTTGTGAGATAGCGACAACGTCCTCGATAGTGAGGCGTTCGGCACCAAAAGTGATGCTATTTGGATTCTTTTTCGTCATGGTGCTGGTTGCTCAATGTCCAAAAGTTAAAAAAGTTGTACCACTGAAGCGGTGCTTTCAGTGTGTAGTGCTCAAGTCGGTTTGCGTATTTTTGCACGAATTGCTGTAAAGATTGTTCGCGAGTCTTTCTTGGTAGCTCGATCTTGTCGCTAAAATGCTCGAAATAAACATTAAAGTGCGGTTTTGATTGAGTGTCATCACGTAGACCAAACAATAGAAACACGGGCGCTTTAAGTATAGAGGCTAACATAAATGGCCCTTGAGGAAAGGGGGCTTCTTTACCTAAGAACTCAGCCCACACCGAGCGACTTTCTTTGCTGGTGGAGGTTCTATCACCAACAATCACAATCCACTCGCCTTGTTCCAGTTTCTGTTGCAACAAGATAGCAGTATCAGGCCCCATTGAGGTTACTTGGATTAGGTTTAAATCAGACTGCGGGTTGACCGCTTTCATTACCGAATTAAAACGCTCAGCGTGTTCGGTGAAAACTAGCGCATTGATTTTGATGTTCGAGTGTCTGCGACCCAAAGCTCGGCACAGTTCGATATTGCCAAGGTGAGATCCCAGAATTAGCACACCTTGTTGGTTGGCGACCATGCTCTCGAATTGCTCTTGACCATGTATGGTGAGGTTATCGGCTGAGAAATCGCCTTTCCACGCGGCTAACTTGTCTAGCATTGTATGGCCAAATGAGAGCAGGTGGTTATAGCTGGTTAATTCAGTGGGTAACTCAATGTTTTGTTGCTCAGCGTATGCCTTAAGCTGAAATAGGTACTGTTCTGAGGCGTTTCGTGCACGTTTGCCCGTTAGATGGTAGTAACGCATCACACCGCGCAAAATCAGATTAAATACGCCTCGGCCTAACAAGGTATAAACGGCCAATAACAGTTTGATGCCAAGTACTGTTCCGCGTTCTTGAGTGCGTGACCAGTGTGGTTGCTCTGAAACTATCTGTTCTGAATGTACTTGTTTTGAATGTACCTGTTTTGAATCTGCCGAGGAACCTTGGCTATTTTCAGCTGGCAAACTCTTAGCTGCAGATAAATTCTCGGCAGCAGATAAACTCTCGGCGGAATCTGATTTGAAATGACGAGCAATCAATTTTGGTGCTCTCGGCAGCATGCCGAAGAACAGTCTTGTGTGCATCCAACTGATTTTTACGTTATCCCACAGCGCGTCGAAATGAGAAACACCATTTTCAGGATAAATAACTCGCGTCTCAATAAAGTCGATGTCGCAGCCTTCCCAATACAGGCGAACCAGTATCTCGATATCGAAGTCCATTCTTGAGCCGACATCATACTTGTTGAGCACTGCTTGAGTTTGGTTTATTGGATACGCTCTAAAGCCGCACATGCTGTCTTTAATCGATAGAGACAGGGTCTCTATCCATACCCAGATGTGTGTCGCGTAGCGTCCGTACAGCCTGGCTTTAGGCACGCTATCGTCATAGACCGGTTGACCAGAGATAAGGCGCTGGGGCTTAGTTTGTGAAGCTTGGATTAATGCGGGCAGGGCATCTAAGTCGTGTTGGCCGTCTGCATCAATTTGGATGGTGTGGCTAAAGCCGATCTCTTGCGCTCGCTTGATGCCAGCCTTTACTGCACCACCTTTACCTTGGTTCTGCTCAAGTGTCACCAGAGTTACGTTTGGATTATCAGCAAGGGGAGTCAAAAACTGTTTCGTTGCGAGTTCACTTCCATCATCAACAATAATAATCGGCAGTTCGAACTTAAGAAGTGATGAGACCACAGTTGGCATGGTGGCACCGTGGTTAAAGCACGGGATTAGGAAGCAAGCGTTGTAGCTACTTTCTTTTAGCGTTTGTTGAAAAGCCGCCTCGGCAGGAGCGCTATTCACTTTTCTCTCCCAGCTTCATTTTTCCTGAAGAGTGGGTTTGTTCGCCGTTATTCGATGTGTAACTGAAGATTAATTTATCTTTATCGGCTTCCCATTTCAGTGAAAGCTGGATAGTTGAGTCAGGCAAGATAGGCTCTTGGAATTTGATGACCTCCATGCCTTTAAAGTAACCAGGGACACTCAGCTCTTGGACTGCATAGTGAAGTGCCCAATCAATCTGTGTAACGCCAGGAAGAATAGGAAAGCTCTTGAAGTGCCCCTTAAAATCGGTGATGTCTCCAGTAATTTGGAGTGTCAGGGTCGATTCTTTCTCTGCAGTGTCAACAGCAATTACGTTTGGTTTTCTCTTATCCATAGCGCGTGCTTAGAATCCTTGGGCTGAAAATGGGTGTTCTGACAAAAATATAAAAAGACAGTCTCAGTGTAAAATACGATCAGCGGTTTCTATGATTTTATTAGCTGTTCGATGTGAGACGTTAATCGCTTACCTTGGCTGTTGAGTGGAATCTCATCAACAATACGATACTTTCTTGGGATAGCGATCGGTTCTAACCACTTTCTAAGTTCTGAACGCAGCATCAACCAGAATTTACCTTTACTCATGGTGGCGAGAGTTGCTTGGCCTTCCTCTGATAATACTAAAACTGAAGCTAAGATTAAGCGCTCAGGTTCTTCAAACGGAATTACCACGCATTCGGTTATCCAGGGTAGTTGTTCTAATCGTTTTTCCACTTCTACCAGTGATACTCGTTTCTCTTCTATCTTGATCACTCGGTCGGTTCGGCCTTTCAATATAAATTGATTATCCGAAACCATTTCGCACTCATCGGCGGTTTGATACCAGTTGTTTTTGTCGATGTACGGCGACAATAACTTAATGCAATTCTCACTGTTGAGACTAGCCTCAATACAGTCAAAAAGCTGCCAAGGCGTTTGAGCGCTCTCTTGCTGACGAAATGCGATGCCACCGGTTTCTGTGCTGCCAAATACCTCGATGGGAAAATGTCCTAACAAATTAAGTGCTTGGTGAGCCGATTCGGTTGGTAAAGGGCCACCAGAAGAAAACACACCAGCTAGCTGTGCAAACTCTGTCTCGTGTTTTAATCGTTTGAGTAGCGCAGGACTACTGATCAGCACGCTCTGTTTGTTAGCGTGAGATAGGATTTGTTCAGGGTACTCAAGATTGTGTCGAGCAAATGGAACACCAGAACAAAGTGGCCATAAAATTCGGAACAACAGACCATAGATATGTTGGTGTGAGACCGTGCTGTGGACTCGGTTGCCCTTAAGTAAATCGCTCCAGTTTTTATCTAGCTGAGCGATTTCAATATCTAGGTGCTCTAAGGTTTTGTCTATAGCTTTGGGCGTACCACTTGAACCTGAAGTAAACAGGGTCAAGTGGATAGCTGCCAAATCAATGGGCGAAAGATTATCGATTAGAGGTTGTTGTGCTTTAGGGTTTGAGTCCAATAAGTTTTGGATATTGCTAACTTCACTAACCTCAACTTCACCAATCGAGTCATCAACTAACAGGCAATCAAAATGCTCACTCAGCTCGGCAAGCGCACAAGGTTGATAGTTACCCGGTAAGATGATGTGTTTTTTGCTGACAGCACATGCCAAAAAGGCCACCGAAAATAGGTAGCTGTCTTGGGTACAAATCGCAACTCGTTGAAAAGGGGATGAAGATAAAAGGTGTACGAGTTGAGATAAGTCGTCGTTAAATGTTTGCCAAGTAATCTCACTATTGTCGTCAAAGCAGACAATAGATTCAGGGGCTCGGTTTTGACTGAGGAGTTCAGACAATGAGATGTAAGATACGGTTTGGGTCATAACAATTTAACTCTGACGAATGCGCTGTCTTACTACCCACTCTCCTGCAAAGAGTAACCCTGCGAACAAATAGCTGAGTAAGCCATTGTATAGGGTCCATATTTCAAGAGGTTGGAAGCAGGTGTAAAGAGCAAGAGAGCCATTGATAACAAAGAACAAACACCAAACTTTGGTGACTTTTCGTGTGTAATCAATGCCACTTTGCGGAAGTTTAGGCTCTTGGAGTCGAGCAAGACGCTCGATAATCGTTTGCGGTTGCCAAAGGCTTGAAGCGAACACAACCAACATACAAACGTTAACGATGACCGGGTAATAGGTTAACCAGCCATGCTGCTTGAAGGTTAATCCTAATGCCAGCAGAAAAATCCCAGCACTACCACTGATCCAAGCTAGGTGTTTTAGCTCTTTGATTTTAGCCTGACCGCCAGTGAAAATACGGACAGCAAAGATAACGGCCAAGACGATACCAACGGTTTGTAGGCCAAACTTGTTGAGTCCAAAGTAAACCGCTATTGGATAAGTGAAAAGTATGATTGCCGACAGTAAAGTCAGCAGAGGACGCATTATGCGTCCTTCAATAGTTCAACCACAGACTCTACAACGTCATTAACGGTGCGTACTGCTTTGAACTCTTCAGGTTTGATCTTCTTACCTGTTACGTTCTGTAGGTGAACGACCAAATCAACCGCATCAATGCTGTCTAGGTCTAGATCAAGATAAAGGTGTGCTTCAGGCGTGATATCTTCAGCATCAAGCTCGAACAGCTCAATCAGCGCATCTTTAACCTGGTTGTATACTTCTTGTTGGTTAGCTTGTGTCATAAAGATCTGTCTAGTTGTTCGTTTGAGATGAGATGTAATTTGCTAGGTTTTCAACGGATGCAAAGTGCTGGCGAGTGTTTGAATCGTCGGCATCGATAACGATGTTGTACTTCTTCTTGATAGCAAGACCAAGCTCTAGCGCATCAATAGAGTCTAATCCAAGTCCATCACCAAATAGTGGAGCTTCCGTTTCAATCTCATCAATACTCATGTCTTCAAGGTTCAATGCGTCGATGATCAGTTGTTTCAGTTCGTTGTGTAATGTTTCCACTTTGGCCTACTTAATGCTTTATCTGAATGCTGCTTTAAGGGGGCGATTCTACATTATGCGATGTATTTTCGAAATGCTGATATCGCCAGTTGCTTTATTGATGAGCTAAATGCTTTCTTCGGAAGGGAAAATCGAGTGTGCAAGGTGATGATTAAGGCGCCTTGCTGCCGAAGTTAAGTTATTTGAATTCTCAATAAATGGTGCGACTTCTATTTTACCTTTCACCGCGATATGAAAAAAGGGTTTCGTCGCAGGAACTTGATACCATTTTTTCTCTTTCGTTAAGAATGTCGGAGAAACCGTAATATGAATCACGCGTAAATCGGTTTGTGTTCGAGTCGCGATTTGTGCCGCCCCACGTTGTAATGATGGTTCAATTCCGGGCGTTGTGCGAGTGCCTTCGGGAAAAACCAGCAGCACATTGCCACGTGAGAAACGTTCTTCACAGCGCTCTAAAAGATCGTCAGGAGCTTGGTTTGGGATATAACCTGCGGCTTTGACAATCCTTTTCATAAAAGGGTTTTCCCAAATAGCGGCCTTAACGAGGCAATCACATTGAGGAAGTTGAGAAGCGATCAGCACATAGTCGATTAAGCTAGGGTGATTGGCGACGATGATGCAGTTACGATCTTCACGTAATAGATCCGCGCCATCAATTCGGTAATCAATCGCGCCGGTTAACTTCATGATTTGGCAAAAGGCGTTGAATGAGAAACGAATCAATCGCTGCGCTTTAAGCTCTCTTTTAATGGTATTGGGAGTCGTTAGCGCGATAGTGGGTAAGATTAAGAAGCTTAATACTAAGCCGCCTAGACCAAAGATGGTAAAGCACAGCCCTGTCGCGAATACTCGCCAATATTGGTCGACTTTGCTCATGACTGTGGGCCTGGCTCGGTGTTATTTACCCAAGACCAAGTTTGGTGCTTGCCAGCAATAGCCCACTTATTTGTACCCAATAAGATATGTTGGAGCGTTTGTAGCCCTTGTGGTAACTGGGAAGGTGCTTGGTTGGCTTCTACTGCTCTAGCAATAGAGTACTCACTGCCAGCGGTGAGCACGAAGCCCAGAGCGTAATCCGCATAGTGTTGTGTTTCGTATTCTTGGTAAAGCTCAGGCAAAGGCTGGTCGAAGTCAATGACGAGTACACGATGTGACGGATACTGATGAAGGTAAAGATAAGCTTCAATCAGAGCGTTATGGAAGGTATCTTGCCCTGCGGCGATTGAAGTCAGTGGAATCGGCGCTTTGGCGGCAATAGTGGTTAGACCGGCAGCGGTATTATGTACCGATTGTGAGAACGCCATCGGCGAGGCATCGTCACCTTCTAATATCGACTGAATCAAAGTGGCAGTTCGGTGCAGCTCACCATGTCGGCTAGCAAAGACAAGATAATCAATCGAGGTGTCTTTTAATAAGGTTAACGCGGTTTGGACGGCAAGTTTGCTTTGCACACTCATTCGACGGCGCATCATTGGAGGGATAGCTTTAAATTCAGTTGAGCCATCTTGTGGCCAATCTAAATTAGTGCTCCACGCTTGCCATTGGGTAACAGAATTGAGACCAGCCGAATTTGCAGACCATTTCTCAATATTAAACGACATTAATTGGGATTGATTTGACATAGAGTATTGATTTGCTTTGGGTCTAACTAAATACTAAGCGCGCTTATAAATAAACACAGATAAGGAATTTAAATGAAATTACTAAAAATAGCGGTTTCAATGTTATTCATATTCGTTCTTGCAGGATGTGGACGCGTCCAACCTGTAATGAATGTTGAGGATACTCCAGTTGCACTGAATCTTCAAAGTAAACAGGTTAAATCAGCTATTTATGAATCGGCTGAAAATCGAGGCTGGTTGGTTTCAGAAATAAAGCCTGGCTTGATACGTGCTGAGTTGTATGTTCGTTCGCACCACGCTGTGGTTGAAATTCCTTATAGTGATAAGTTTTACTCTATTCTTTACGTTGAGTCAGAGAATTTGAAGTACGACGATGGTGAAATACACCGTAATTACAACCGTTGGGTTAATAACTTAAACGTTGATATTAAACGTAAGCTTGCACAAATGGCAGCTGAGTAACTCTCTATTATTTAAAGTTAGGTTTTTCGTGTCGGAATATAAATTAGATCCATTCAACGCATTAGAAGCAAAAACAGAAGCGCAGAAATTGTCGTTCGCTCCTATTGTTTTTCATACTGCTCGTACACTTCGTGATTTAGGTATCTTGAAAGCGTTAGATGACGCGGGTAATGAGGGTTTGGCAGCAGAGTCGATCTATGAATCAACTGGTGTCTCTGAGTACGGCGTGAAAGTCCTGCTCGATATGGCGTTAAGTGCGCATATTGTTACTTGGGACAAACCTCACTATAAAATGGCCAATCTTGGCTTCTACCTTCTGCACGATGGCATGACCAACGCAAACATGGATTTTACGGCCGATGTTTGTTACGCCGCGATGATGCATCTAACCGAAGCGATTGAAGAGGGCACACCTGCTGGCTTGAAAGAGCTTGGAGATTGGGAAACCATTTACCAAGGCTTGTCTCAACTGCCAGAGAAAGCAAAAGAGAGCTGGTTCAAGTTTGATCACTTCTATTCAGATCGTTCGTTCCCTGCGTTACTTGAGAAAGTCTTCAGCAAGAAACCTAAGTCGCTGGTGGATATTGGTGGTAACACCGGTAAGTGGGCGATGCAGTGTTGCAATCACGACTCGGACGTTGAAGTTACGATTGTTGATTTGCCACAGCAGTTAGAGATGGCAATGGCAAACGCAACACAGCATGGTCATCAAGACCGAGTAACGCCATTCCCAGCGAATATGTTGGATAAACAGCAAGCTCTGCCAACGGGCGCCGATGTGTGGTGGATGAGCCAGTTCCTTGATTGCTTCTCGCCAATGGAGATTCTGAGTATATTAAAGCGTGTTCGCTCTCATATGTCAGAAGAAGCGACGGTCTATATCCTTGAACTGTTCTGGGATGCACAGAAATACGATGCGGCTTCTTATAGCTTAAACGCGACGTCTCTCTACTTTACCTGCTTGGCAAATGGCAACAGCCGTTTTTACCGCAGTGAAGATTTCTTAGAGATTGTTGAAGAAGCGGGCTTTGAAGTGGTAACTCGTACCGACGATATCGGTCTTGGTCACACGCTTCTAGAATTGAAAGCTGGCGCGCAATAAAAATAACAAACATGGCTTAAATAATGAAAAAACTATCAACTCAAGTGGTGATCATCGGAGCTGGACCGTCAGGGTCTATTGCTGCGTCTTTGCTTCATAAAAAAGGCATCGATGTTCGAGTGATTGAAAAGAGCGTATTCCCTCGCTTTTCTATTGGTGAAAGCCTATTACCAGCTTGCATGGAAATGATTGAACAGGCTGGGATGACTGACGCAGTGATCAACGCCAACTTCCAATACAAAGATGGCGCAGCCTTTCGCAAAAATGGCGTTTATACGGCGTTCAATTTTGAAGACAAGTTCTCTGCTGGGCCGGGAACGACGTTTCAGGTTCAACGAGGCGCCTTTGATAAGGTTTTGGCAGATACGGCTGAGGAGCAGGGGGTCTGCATTGATTATCAACATGAGTTGATGGGCATTAACTTCACTGAAGACAGCACCATTTTAGACGTACAAGTGCTTGATGGAGAACGCTATCAGCTCGAAGCGCAATTCGTGCTGGATGGCAGTGGCTTTGGTCGCGTGTTACCGAAGATGCTTGATTTAGAAGAGCCATCATCGCTTCCTCCACGCAAAGCTATTTTTACGCACATTAACGATCATATTGCAGAGGTTGATAACGACCTTGAATATGACCGCAATAAAATCTTGATCTCTGTGCACCCAACCAACCCTGATGTTTGGTATTGGTTGATCCCGTTTAGCAACGGTGTCTCTTCGTTTGGTGTGATAGGTGAGCCTAAGTTTTTTGAATCCTATCCACAAGACAAGATAGCTGCCATTAAACAGCTAGCGGCAGAAGAGCCGGGTTTGGCTGAGATACTGGCAAATGCAGAGTATCCGAACCCTGCGGGCGAAATCGGTGGTTATTCTGCCAACGTAAAACACCTTGCAACAGACAAGTATGCGCTCTTGGGCAATGCCGGTGAGTTCCTTGACCCTGTGTTTTCATCAGGTGTGACAATTGCCATGAAGTCGGCTCAGTTTGCGGTTGAATGTGTTGAAAAGCAGCTTAACGGTCAACACGTCGATTGGGAGCGCGATTATGCCGATCCGTTGATGGTTGGCGTAAACACCTTTAGAACGTATGTTGAGGGGTGGTACTCAGGTACTTTGCAGGATGTGATTTTTTATCAAGATCCAAACCCAAAGATTAAGCAGATGGTGTGCTCAATTCTGGCGGGTTACGCATGGGATCAAGCCAACCCTTATGTTAAGGAATCTAAGCGCCGCCTCACGACATTGGCAGAGATATGCCGAAGCTAGATTGTCTATTTAGTGTGTGGACAACACGCTAAAGCGCCAAGATGCCTAACCTAAAAAGAAAAACAGCCGCAATGTGCGGCTGTTTTTGTATGTGAACAATACAGGTAATCAACCTAATTGCATTCTAGGCTACTTCAGATCGATGCTGTTCAATCGTCCCATAAAGACAAGCAGATCAATCACGTCTTTGTGGGCATCAAGCAGAGCGCGTTTGGTTTGGCTATAAGCGGCAAGTCTGCCGTGCTTTCTAATGGAGCACACCTTGGTTTTGTATTTGTAGTCGCCGTTTTCTGAGAATACACGCCACTTAGCGATGTAACACTCGTCGCGGTGTTCAGGATCACTCTGAGTTGGATTTGGCTTAAATACAATTTTGGGTTCTAGACTATGAGGTAGACGCGTCATCAGGTAGGGCTCTTTGAGGACTTTGGGCCAAAACTTACCCCAAAGCTGTCTGCCTAGTTCATCTCTTAATTTAATGGTTTTCTTCAGTGCTTTGTCTTCACCCATACGAACAAAACCTACCGACCGATGCAACACCGTATCTTCGGGAGTATGGATGTGGATCTTAAAAGCGGTTTTACCTTTCGAGATAAAGCGGTAACCGGTAGCACCAATTAGATTATTCTGACTCATAGTTTGCTAAGTGATGATTATGTTATTAATAAGATTACGCCAAATACTGCAAAACCGAAACTAATACCCATGAAAAAAATAAAGCCTTAACAAAAGTGCTAAGGCTTTATTAGAAACTATGAGACGGGCGTGTCGCTAACTACATGATTTTCTGCATCACATCACCAATTTGAATGCTTCCTGCAAGGCTTGGTTGGTCGATAGTTAGTTCTGCTTCGTTTTCATAAACGCGAGAAACCGTCAGCGTGATATCGCTTTGAGATACCTTATTACGTGGTAAACCGCGTTGGTCGATAAACGAACCGGTGTGCCATAGCTGCAGCTTGTCACCTTGTTGAACACCATGCATTCGACCTAAATCAATGGTCACCGTGTTACCAAATACTGCAGCCACCTCTGGAAGTGTGATCTTACATGACACTTCAGATTCCAAGTCCAACATAATATTGCGGCTAACACGCAGCATCATACTGCCGTAGGTTGATGCCCAGAAACGAGCACTGCGGGTGTCCACTTCACTGGTCTTAGCAAATGGCCACTTTGCCACTTCACGATAGCTACGGTTGTAAACCTGATGTCCTGTTTTGCCATCGAAGACTTGCATCTCTAACGCAAACTGACGATTGATGATGTCGTCTTTCAAAAGCTTGGATTCGATGGTCGCGGTTAAATCGGTAATGTCGCCACCAATGATGTACTGCGCGCCAGTGTCTTGGGCGATCATCTTGATTACCTCTGGTCGACGCTTGTCGATATCGTAATTGGTCGTGCCAACGGAAACAAAGCTGCGAGACTCTTGCGCCAGCTGTCGGTCCACGACATGGCCAAAATCATCACCAATGTTATAGATTCTGCCCATTACAGCTTGCTGAGGGGAGGTCACATCAATGTTGCCGACTAAAAATGTCTTCTTGTATTGGCTCTCATGGCAAGCATTTGCCGAAGGATAGATATCGATCCTTGCGGTGATCATTATATTGCCACTGCGTTTTTTCTCTTTCTCTACCAAGATGTAGCGCACTTCATGATTGGTAAATTGAAACTCTTTCTTGTTTGCGTCGAGGTACGGCGTGAGGTTGGAGATACTACCAATATCAGCACCTGAGAACTGGATCGCTTTATATACCGCGTCTTCCAGAGCATGAACCCTTGCCGTTTCCTCTGAGGATACGATGGCTGCGGTACCGGTAACTTCATACCAAGAGGCATGAGCACTGAAGCTTATGGTTATCAGTGAACTTATTGAAAATAAGTAAGAAATTATTTTTTTCATCTATTCGTTACCAGTTGGGTATAAATATTGCTTAACAAATAACTATAAGCTTGAAGCTGACTTAAGTGCGTTTTTCTTAATCTGAACCATTAATGAAAAGCAAAGACTGTTCCAACATTGTAATCCATTGAAAAGAATAATGGTGAGAACATATTGGAACAGGGAGCACTAAACCTATCTGGAGATAAGAGAATGAAAAAATGGCTCGTAGTAATGAGTGTCATGTTGTTGACCTCATGCGCTTATTCGCCAATCTATAACGGCAAGTCTGAATATTCAGGCAGTCAGTTTATGTTGATGGATAGCCCTCGTCATACCATGGATTTCTTCGTGGAAAGTATGACCGAAGATCTGATCATTTCGAATACGAGTATCTCAGCAAGAACTCCGATAGCGATTACGTCGTTTGTTGACCTGCAACACATGGACACAACGAACTGGCTAGGAAACTCGGTATCAGAAGGTTTCATTCATCAGTTTCAGCGTCGTGGCTTCAAGGTTGTTGATTTCAAAACAACAGGTTCTATTCAAGTGACTCACCAAGGTGACTTCGCGTTAAGCCGCGATTGGAAAGACTTAGCTCAAGAACAAGACGTACAGTACGTACTGACAGGCACTATGCTTCGCCAAGAAGGTGGTGTGTTAGTCAATGCTCGTGTTGTTGGCATGCAAACTCGCATTGTCGTGGCGACGGCACAAGGCTTCTTGCCTGCAGACCGTATTGGTCGTGACCTAGATACTCTAAACAGTATTCGAACTCAAGATGGCGTTATCATTCGTTCTGACCCAACGATCAGCCAGCCTTATACTGTTATTCTTCGCCCTTAGGAGTTCGAGATGAAGAAGTTAATATTTGTTGTTGCCGCTTTACTGCTTGTTGGCTGTCAGCCACTGCAAAACATGAGGCCAGATGACTACTTAGTTGCCGTTGGCTACGCGAGTATCAGTGAGCAGAAAGGACGTAACGATGAAGAAAAACGTATCCGTGCGATGAGAGCTTCTAAGATCGACGCCTATCGTGAACTTGCTGAGCAAGTCTATGGTATGCGAGTGAGTGGTAGAGCAGAGTTGGAAGATCAACGCCTTGGTACAGAGCGAACTTCTGGTGCGGTTGATGGCGTAATCCGCGGTGCAGAAGTGGTACGCAGCTACCCTGTGGGCGATAGCTATGTTACTGAGCTTCAGCTTGATATCCGTAAGATGGAACAGCTACGTAATTACGGTGAAGTTCAACCTGTACCTGAAAAGAGACAACAAACGTTGTTCTAGCCTAACGGGCGTCTAGCGATAGGATTATCCAGTTATATTGGCTGCTCTCGTTTTCCAGATAGCGTATCGGCAACCAATAACTGATATGAATCATAAGCGGCAAGTATGAAAATACTTGCCGCTTTTTTGTGTCTGTCGATTTGTTCGGCGCATTTACCGATCTAGTGGGAGCTTTGACGGATGTCATGTTAAGGATAGGCTGAGATACAGATACAGATACAGATACGAGTAGGAAGGTGACTAAGGGTGTTATTGAATAGAGGGGGTTTAACTATGCTTTTACGTTGGTTCCCAGCGTAGAGATCGTATGCGTTTGACCACCGGCATTGTAGGTCATGCCAATTTTTCCGTGGCTTTGCTGCATCATATTGCTGAGTTTTTTGAAGCTAAGGTGCGCTCGATTCAAGGCTTCGCCATTCACAAGGTTCGCTTGCTGGCAATCGTGCACTATAGACTGGATTTTTGTGACTAACTGAGCAAGTTCAGGGTTCTCGGTCAGTTCTGAGATATTGGTATGGGCTGCGATTCGCTGATCGGTTGATCTTAGTTGTTCAACTAGGACCACTTTTTCTTTGGCGATTCGCTCAATATCGTTTGATTGTCGGCTCGTAATAGCGGTTTTCTCTGAACTTAATAATTCAGATAAGGCTTTGGCATTTTGAAGTTGGAAATTAACTAAATCTGCTAGTGCCGCCATAACGTAAACCTATTTATAACCTCGTGTGCTTTAAGACAATCACTTCAATCAAAAGTGAGTGTTGGCTTAAAGGCCTTTTAATTCATCTTCGAACTTGATCATGTTGTCTGCCAGTTTTTCTGGATCGACAGTGTATGAACCGTTCGCAATTGCTTCTTTGATCGCTGCTACTTTCACAGAATCAAAGCTTGGCTGTGCTGCCATATCTTGGTGGAGCTGACCAATCGCTTTGCCTTGTTGGCTCAGTGAAACCGCATCTTTGCTTGCTGGTGATTTAGTTGATACATCAGAGCGTGATGCCTCAGAACTAGAATCAGAGCGTACTGCTGATCGGTTAGTGGTCGTTAGGGTTTGCCCTGAACGAATATTATCAATGCCTGCCATAGTTAAGCCTTTTTCTTCAAAAATGGGAACCTGTACAGTCAATATCGACCAAGGGTTCGAATACTTTAGCAATTTTTAGCTCAATAGTCGAAAAGGGACCAAACACCGCAGCCGTTATATTTGGCGTTAGAGTTGAGGCTGAAATCGCTAACGATACCGTCAATTTAGAAGTAAAGAGTTAAAAGTAAACCGTGACTTCAGACATGCTGGTAACAATCCCTTCAATTATACGCTGTGATTTATCATTTTTCACTCTTACTTGATCACCCATAGAGCCATCGGTAAGCGCAGTTCCTTTGGTGGTAATGGTCATGCCACCTTTTACTGCCTGTATGATAACCTTCTCGTTTCGGCACACGACACAGATATCACCTCTTTCTACAACATCACCCGGTCTTAGGTTCTTTTTTACCTTAGCGCCGATGACTTGATGTGGAGCTGTGAAACCTTGGCGACGAAACTTGTTAAGAGAAATCATAGCGGTGGTGACATCGTATTGGCCGACGATTTCGCCTCTCGCGAGTGAGCGAGTGGTGGTGACAAGGGGCACCGACATCGAAAGGCGCACCGGTACATAAACTCGCCACTCATCAGGAACACATTGCACTAAAACCGTAATACTGCTGCGTGTATTGGTGGTCGTTGAAGCGCTGGTCTCTAAAGGCACTGGGCAGTCTGTCGCTTTGATTCTTGAGTCAACATTTGCTGAATTAACAAAGAGTTCGCCACCTTGTGGCTGCTCAACCGTATCAAGGATATGTTGCTCCGCTGCAGACTGAATCATCTCAATTTGTTCTGGGGTCGCAGCTTGCACAAAAAAACTAAACAATATTGATAAAATGCCGATAAACTTAGCGACAGTTTTAAAAGTAGCTCTACACATTGCTATAGAAAGAGGTGGCAAATTTGATTTATAATACGTCATTCCGTTTCTCTGGTGGTTCGTAGCCTGCAGTAGACTAACACTTTTTATACAAAAAAGTTTGATATGGAGATGAGCTCATGACGGGTATTCTTGATTCGGTGAATCAGCGTACGCAACTCGTCGGTCAAAACCGATTAGAATTACTAACCTTTCGCCTAATGGGGCGTCAGCGTTACGGCATTAATGTCTTTAAAGTAAAAGAAGTGCTTCAATGCCCTAAGCTGACAAAGATGCCAAACTTGAACCCACTGGTTAAAGGTGTAGCACACATTCGTGGCCAAACGATCTCTGTGATCGACTTGAGCTTAGCGATTGGTGGCCGTCCTACAACGGATGTTGAAAAGTGTTTTGTGGTTATCTCTGAGTTTAACCGAACCATTCAAGGTTTCTTGGTAAGTTCAGTAGAGCGCATTATTAACATGCACTGGGAATCGATTCTTCCGCCGCCAGATGGCGCAGGTAGAGCTAACTACCTGACAGCGGTAACCAACATTGATAATGAATTGGTCGAAATTCTTGATGTTGAGAAGATCCTTGCAGAAATTTCTCCTGTTGATGAAACAATGGACAGCAAGATTGCTGAAGATATTGCGAAAGTAGAACAAGAGAAAGAACTGGTTCGCCGCATCTTGATTGCTGATGACTCGACCGTTGCTCGTAAGCAGGTTCAACGTGCTATTGAGTCGATTGGTTTTGAAGTTATCTCGGTGAAGGATGGTAAAGAAGCCTACGAGAAGCTGATGCAGATGTCATCAGAAGGCAGTATTTACGATCAGATTTCATTGGTGATTTCTGATATCGAAATGCCAGAAATGGATGGATACACGCTGACTGCTGAGATTCGTCGTCACGCCGAACTTAAAGATTTATACGTAATTTTACACTCATCGTTGAGTGGTGTATTTAACCAAGCCATGGTTGAGCGTGTTGGAGCTAACTCCTTCATCGCTAAATTCAACCCGGATGAGCTTGGTGCAGCGGTAAAAGCTGCGTTAACTAACTAAAAGAGACATTAATGACTGCTATAACAATAAGTGATCAAGAGTATCGCGATTTCAGCCGTTTCTTAGAATCTCAATGTGGCATTGTATTAGGTGACAGCAAGCAGTATTTAGTGCGCAGTCGTCTAAGCCCATTAGTAACGAAGTTTAAGTTAGCTTCGTTGTCTGATTTGTTGAGAGACGTAGTAACAGGTCGAAACCGTGAGCTGCGTGTGGCTGCTGTCGATGCCATGACGACGAACGAGACACTTTGGTTCCGTGATACTTACCCGTTTGCTGTGCTTGCGGATAAGCTTCTACCGGAAATAGCGGCAAATAAACGTCCTATTAAGATTTGGTCTGCGGCAAGCTCTTCAGGCCAAGAAGCATACTCAATGGCAATGACGATTCTTGAAACTCAAGCTCGTAAGCCAGGTATGCTGCCAAATGTATCGATTACCGCAACTGACATCTCAGCAAGTATGTTGGATATGTGCCGTACTGGCGCTTATGACAACCTTGCATTGGGACGTGGACTTTCTCCAGAGCGCCGTCGTACTTTCTTTGAAGATGTGGGCGATGGCCGTATGAAAGTGAAAGATAACGTCAAGCGCATGGTGAACTTCCGCCCTCAGAACCTGATGGACAGCTATGCATTGTTAGGCAAGTTCGACATTATTTTCTGTCGTAACGTGCTGATTTACTTCTCACCTGATATGAAATCAAAGGTACTTAACCAGATGGCAAATAGCCTGAACCCTGGTGGTTACTTACTGTTGGGTGCGTCTGAATCGTTAACAGGCTTAACCGATCGTTTTGAAATGGTTCGCTGTAATCCAGGCATCATCTACAAATTAAAGTAACGAGCGGCACCGATATTAGGTGTAAGGTTACCGTCTAAATTTAAAACCCAGCCAAGTGCTGGGTTTTCTTTTTCCTGCTTAAGCTATATCTTTAAGTCGGAGTGACATTCCAATTTACTCTATTTTTTGGCTTGTATATTGCAAGTTTACCCACGAGTAACCTGTAAAAGTATTGATAGACCGCCTTATTTTAAAAGTTGGTATATATATTGCTTTGGTTATTTCATAACAGTCAGTTCTTGAGTTGAGGTTTACATGGCTATTTCTTTTGACAATGCTTTGGGCATTCACCAGCACACAGTTGGTGTACGTGAGCGTAACGCTGAGGTGCTTTCCACCAATATCGCGCAAGCAAACACGCCTGGGTATAAAGCAAAGGGATTAGACTTTAAGAAATCACTGCAAGCGGCAAGTTCTGGGGCAAGCATTGGTCTTAGCCGTACAGATGGTCGGCACATTTCTGCCTCAACAACGGTGAACGGGGAAACGAAGTATCGCATTCCTACCCAACCTGATACAGGAGATGGCAACACGGTTGATTTGGATTTGGAAAGAAACCTTTTCATGCAAAACCAAATTAGGCATCAAGCCTCTCTCGACTTCCTAGGAAGTAAGTTCAAGAATTTAACTAAAGCGATTAAAGGGGAATAATTAGATGAGCTTATTTAATGTATTCAATGTGACTGGTTCTGCGATGAGTGCTGAATCTGTTCGTCTAAATACGACCTCGAGCAACCTTGCAAACGCGGACAGTGTAAGTAGTTCTGCTGAAGAAACTTACAAGGCTCGCCACGCAGTGTTCGGCGCTGAGTTAAATAAAGCACGCAACAGTGACCACACTGTGCCTGTGAAAGTACTAGGTATTGTAGAAAGCGATAAACCGCTGAGCGCGGAGTACAACCCGGATCATCCATTAGCGAACAACGAAGGCTATATCTACAAGCCTAACGTGAACGTTATGGAAGAGATGGCAAACATGATTTCGGCATCACGTGCGTACCAAACGAACGTACAGGTTGCTGACTCGAGTAAACAAATGCTGCTGCGTACGCTGCAGATGGGTCAATAAGGATAAGGAGGTAGCACATGGCTGGAATCAACAACAATGTTGGTCAAAGCGGCTTGTCCTATGTTGACCAGCTGAAGAGTCTTCAAGATGGCGCTAAGAAGCCCGACGAAACAACAGGTAAGCAGGATCTTAAACAAGAAGACTTCTTATCTTTGTTGACTAAGCAACTAGCACAACAAGACCCTTTCAAGCCGGTTAGCAATGACCAGATGATTGCGCAAATGGCTTCATTTGCGACCGTAGATGGCATTGGCAAAATGAATACACAGTTTGAAAGCTTGAATTCATCAATGACCTCTAACCAAGCACTTCAGGCATCCTCTTTGGTTGGCCGTGATGTATTGGTTCCTGGTGCGGCAGGTGTAAAACCCGGTGATGGCGGTATGGCGGCAATGGTTAAGCTTCCTCAGGCAATGGACAATGTAATGGTCCGTGTTGAGAACGAAGTTGGCCAATTGGTTCGCACATTTGATATCGGCTCTAAACCATCTGGTGATACACGTGTTGAATGGGACGGAAAAGACGAAGACGGTAACCCATTGCCGGCCGGTAAATACAACGTGAAAGCGTCAGGTTTGCTGGATGGCGAGAACACAGAGTTCCAAGTTTCCAGTTATGCGAACGTGAACAGTGTGCTTCTTGGTAAGGGCGATGGCAACGTACTACTCAATCTGGCTGGTTTCACATCGCCAGTACGACTTGCTGAAGTACTAGAAGTTGGTAAAGCGTAGCTCTTTATTGAGTGACTATGCTAGCTAGATAGATTAGGAGAATAATGGAATGTCATATGTAGCTTTAAGCGGCCTATCCGCTGCACAATTAGACCTGAATACAACCAGTAACAACATTGCGAACGCGAACACATTTGGCTTTAAAGAGTCTCGTGCCGAGTTCGGTGATGTTTACTCAAGCTCGTTGTTCACTAACGCAAAAACGACGGCAGGTGGCGGTGCGCAAGCTAGCCAAGTGGCGCAACAGTTCCACGAAGGTTCAAGTATTTATACGAACAACCCAATGGACTTACGTGTAAGTGGTACAGGTTTCTTTGCAGTATCGAAAGACCGCATGGTGCCAGAGATTAACGAATTAACGCGTAATGGTGCATTTCACCTAAACAAAGACAACTACATGGTTACCGCTAACGATGAGTTTCTTTTAGGTTACGATGTTGATCCAAACTCGGGTGAAGTTCTTTCTTACGCGCCAAAGCCTCTAGACATACCAGCTGAGTTTGGTAAGCCAAAACAGACAGAAAACATTGAAGTAGGGGTTAACCTTCCTGCAAACGGTGATCTTAAAGACCCGGCTGCATTTAACTTCAAAGATGCTGATACTTATAACCGTGCAACGTCTTCGACGGTATACGATTCTATGGGTCAGTCTTACAAGTTAACGACTTACTACCTCAAAGATCAGACTCAACCAAACACTTGGCAAACGTACTACACCATGTCAGATGAGAACGGTGAAAAGCCGGTCAACATTACTGGTGGTGATGCGACGAATGCACAAGGTCATGTTGGTCACACAATGAAGTT
Organism: Vibrio sp. QJM3NY_35; assembly: GCF_057785915.1. Classification (NCBI taxonomy): domain Bacteria; kingdom Pseudomonadati; phylum Pseudomonadota; class Gammaproteobacteria; order Vibrionales; family Vibrionaceae; genus Vibrio; species Vibrio sp. QJM3NY_35. The sequence continues at coordinate 911,206 of NZ_CM173507.1, forward strand.
CAACAATGACGGTACGTTAGCAAGCCTGAACAATGGCCAGCCGATTAACTCGGAACCACTGGGTGCTGGTGCGAACCCTATTGACTTGAACGGTGCTGATCCAACTCAAGTGCTTAAGTTTGGTTTAGATTCTTCAACTCAGTTTGCCGCTCCGTTTGAATTGACTAAGTTTGATGAAGATGGCGCGACAACAGGTTTCTTAACAAAAATCGATTTCGATGAGTACGGCAGTGTTCTAGGTACTTACTCAAATGGTGAAAACGTGATGCTTGGCCGTGTAGGCTTGGTTCGTGTACCAAATGAGCAAGGTCTGGATAAGAAAGGCGGTACTCAATGGGATTCTACCAACGACTCTGGTGACAAGATCTGGGGTGAATCGAACAAAGGTTCATTTGGTAGCATCAACAACGGCTCGCTAGAGCAGTCGAACATCGATATGACTCAAGAACTGGTTGATTTGATTTCTGCTCAACGTAACTTCCAAGCGAACTCGCGTTCTCTAGAAGTACACAACCAACTGCAACAGAATATTCTTCAGATTCGTTAATCGTTTCGAGCGTTTGAATCATCTGCGAATACCCAATTCAATGTTATTGAATTGGGTATTGTTGTTTGTCTTCTTATTTGCCGCCCTTATTGCCGCACGGTAATGCCACTGGCAACAATTCTTCCTCAATGATCCTTTAATGATCACCCCTCTTTGTTTGTTTTCTATTTAAATTGTTGATAAATAAAAGTTAAAAATATTGGCACAGTGTTTGCTTTATAAACTCTAGAAGATGATTTTTTGGAGCAAAATTATGGATCGCGCACTGTTTCTTGCCATGAGTGGCGCAAAGCAAAATATGCAGGCTTTGCAGCTACGTGCAAACAACCTTGCCAACGTGAGTACAACGGGTTTCCGTGCTGATTTAGCACAAGCACGTTCAATGCAAGCGTATGGTGAAGGCATGCCTACTCGTGTTTTCAGCATGACAGAGCGTCCTGGTCATAATTTTGCGCAAGGTAGTGTGGTTACCACTGGCCGAGATCTCGATGTTACCGTTCAAGGTGATGGCTGGATTTCAGTGATGGATAACACCGGCCGCGAAGGTTTAACGCGTAACGGTAACCTTAAGGTTGATCAAAACGGTCTGCTAACTAATGCAAGTGGCCATTTGGTGCTAGGTGAGAACGATGCGCCAATCACACTTCCTATCCCAATCAGTAAAGTAGAAATTGGTACTGACGGTACGATTTCGGTGATTCCTCAAGGCGCTCCAGCTGAAGAATTAGCCGTCGTTGATCGTATTAAGCTTGTGCGTCCAGACAACCAAAGCTTGTTTAAAGACACGAATGGTCTATTCCGTTCGAAAAACCCAGATCAGGCATACGAAGCAGATGCAGCGGTAACGTTGCTAAAAGGTGCTATCGAAGGCAGTAACGTAAATGCCGTAGGTGAAATGACCAGCCTAATTGACTTACAACGTCAGTTTGAAATGCAGGTCAAAATGATGAGCACAGCAGAGGAAATGGACAAGTCGTCTGATTCACTGCTTCGTATGAGCTAATAGAATTTAAAGGACATTGCTATGCATCCAGCATTATGGGTAAGTAAAACGGGTTTAGACGCCCAACAAACCAATATCTCAACGATTTCGAACAACCTTGCCAACGCCTCGACCATTGGTTTTAAAAAGAGCCGCGCGGTATTTGAAGATCTGTTCTACCAGAATATTAATCAACCGGGTGGTCAATCGTCTCAGAATACTGAGCTGCCAAGTGGTTTGATGCTGGGTGCCGGTTCTAAGGTCGTCGCGACTCAAAAAGTGCACACTCACGGTAACGCACAAACGACATCTAACAGCCTAGACATGATGATTGAAGGCGACGGTTTCTTCCAAGTTGAAATGCCAGACGGTGAAACAGGTTACAGCCGCAATGGTCAGTTCACACTGAACGGTGAAGGCGCGATCGTAACGTCGGGCCAAGGTTATCCTCTACAACCAGAAATTGTGATTCCTGAAGACGCGATCTCGGTAACGGTTGGTAACGACGGTGAAGTATCGGTTCGTCTACGTGGCGAGCAAAACAACGTCGTGGTTGGTCAAATTACCATTACTGACTTTGTAAACCCAGGTGGTCTAGAGCCAGTAGGTCAAAACCTTTACTTGCCAACTGGCGCGAGTGGCGACCCACAAGAGGGGGTTCCGGGTTTTGATGGCCTAGGTAACATCCGCCAATCGATGCTAGAAACATCGAACGTAAACGTAACCGAAGAGCTGGTAAACATGATTGAAGCTCAGCGTGTATACGAAATGAATTCGAAAGTTATCTCGTCGGTAGACAAGATGATGAGCTTTGTTAACCAACAGCTGTAATTGGTTTATTCGCCGTTTACTTTTTTAATTAATCGATCTGTTTTTACTAATTGACCCATTTACCACTGCCTGCTGAGATTATATCGCCATGAAACGTATTTTTTGTTTAGCTTTGTTTATGTCTATGTCGGGGTGTGCTGTTCTTGACCCGATCGAGACTCCGGCAGAAGAAAATGCAACCACAGTGGTTGATGCTGTGGAAGGTGATAAGTCGGCCCAAGAGAGCTCTGGCATTATTGACACGCTTCGTGGGCGAACCGATCCAATTGCTGGTGACCCTGCATGGGCGCCAATCAACCCCAAGCAGAAGCCAGAGCATTACGCAGCGGCAACGGGCTCACTGTTTAATGTGAACCACATTGGCAGCATGTATGACGACTCAAAGCCTCGTGGTATTGGTGACATCATCACTGTAGCGCTAGATGAGAATACTCGAGCGACCAAAAAAGCCAACGCAGACATGTCTAAGTCGAATGATGCATCGATGGAGCCGCTGGCTGTTGGTGGTCAAGAGCTGACGATCGACAAGTACAACTTCTCTTACGATCTGAGCAACACCAATACCTTCGCTGGTGATGCATCAGCCAACCAAAGTAACAGCATCAGCGGCTATATCACCGTAGAAGTGATCGAAGTATTAGCCAATGGCAACCTAGTGGTTCGTGGTGAGAAGTGGATGACACTGAACACAGGCGATGAGTATATCCGCCTAAGCGGCACCATCCGTCCTGATGATATTGATTTTGAAAATACCATCGCTTCAAACCGTGTTTCTAACGCACGAATTCAGTACTCGGGCACGGGCGTGCAGAAAGATATGCAAGAGCCTGGATTCTTGGCACGATTCTTTAATGTATCTCTGTAGAGCTTGATAGGACGACGACATACTGACAGCCTCTATCACTCAGCCACATTTAGCTAAGCTATTATAAATTAAAGCAATACAGACAGGTTACTCAATGAAAAAACTGACACTCGTACTATTCGGCATGCTATTTCTTGCCACCAGTGCCCATGCTGCGCGAATCAAAGACGTGGCAAAAGTGGCGGGTGTTCGTAGTAACCAACTTGTCGGTTATGGTTTGGTCACGGGCTTGCCGGGTACTGGTGAGACAACTCCCTTTACCGATCAAACATTTAACGCAATGCTGCAAAATTTTGGCATCCAATTGCCGCCCGGCACTAAGCCAAAAACCAAAAACGTCGCGGCTGTTATTGTGACTGCTGAACTGCCAGCCTTCTCTAAGCAAGGTCAGGAAGTTGACGTAACCGTATCTTCTATCGGTTCGGCAAAAAGCCTACGTGGTGGCACGCTGCTACAAACCTTCCTAAAAGGTCTTGATGGTCAAGTGTATGCCGTAGCGCAGGGTAACTTGGTGGTAAGTGGCTTTAGTGCACAAGGTAACGACGGTTCTAAGATTGTCGGTAACAACCCTAACGTTGGTATCATCTCTAGCGGTGCGACGGTTGAACAAGAGATCCCAACGCCATTCGGTCGTGGTGACTACATCACCTTCAACCTAATCCAATCAGATTTCACAACGGCTCAGCGTATGGCTGATGCGGTTAACAATTTCCTAGGCCCACAAATGGCTTCAGCGGTAGACGCAACTTCAGTAAAAGTTCGTGCACCGCGTGAAATCAGCCAGCGTGTAGCATTCTTGTCGGCTATCGAAAACATCGAGTTCGACCCTGCTGAAGGCTCTGCAAAAATCATCGTCAACTCTCGTACAGGTACGATTGTGGTTGGTAAGCACGTTCGCCTAAAAGCGGCGGCGGTCACCCACGGTGGTATGACGGTTGCAATTAAAGAAAATCTAAACGTAAGCCAACCGAATGCATTCTCTGGTGGCCAAACGGTAGTGGTCCCTGATTCTGATATCGAAATCACGGAAGGCGATGGTAAGATGTTCAAATTTGAACCTGGCCTAACGCTGGACGATTTGGTACGCGCAGTCAATGAAGTGGGCGCTGCACCTTCTGATTTAATGGCAATTCTTCAAGCACTGAAACAAGCGGGTGCGATTGAAGGCCAATTGATCATTATCTAAGGAATAAAGCATGATTAAGAATAACAATGACATCGGCTTTATTCACGACATCGGTAGTTTAGACCGTCTTCGTCAACAAGCCGTAAACGGTGAAGAAGGCAGCGAGAAAGAAGCACTAACCGCGGCGGCAAAACAGTTTGAATCGATTTTCACATCGATGTTGTTTAAGTCAATGCGCGATGCTAACTCAAGCTTTAAGTCGGATATGCTGAACAGCCAGAACGAGCAGTTTTATCGTCAGATGCAAGATGACCAAATGGCGAGTGAGTTGAGTGCTTCAGGTTCATTAGGCCTTGCGGACATGATTGTAGCTCAGTTAAGCGCTGGTCAAGCAAGCGACGCGACAGAAGATAAGGTTCGCAGTGAAGGTTTTGATACTTCATTGCAACGACCGCAATACTCAGGCCGCTCAGAAGATAGAGCATCTGAAGTGCAACCTGCGTCAGCGGTAAAACAACCAATATCCTTTGATTCTCCAGAATCGTTTGTGACTTCAATGAAGCCTTACGCTGAAAAAGCGGCAAGTGCGCTTGGTGTGGACTCGTCTCTACTGTTGGCACAAGCAGCCCTGGAAACGGGTTGGGGTTCTAAAATGGTTAAGAACTCTCTGGGCAACAGTAACAACCTATTCAACATCAAAGCAGACAGAAGTTGGAAGGGCGATAAGGTTGCTACGCAGACTCTAGAGTTCCATGGCAAAACTGCCGTTAAAGAGTCGGCTTCTTTCCGTTCTTACTCAAACTTTGAAGATAGCTTTAACGACTATGTGAAGTTCTTGAACGAAAACCCAAGATACGAAACGGCATTGCAGCATCAAGGTAACTCAGAGAGTTTCATCAAAGGTATTCACCAAGCAGGTTATGCAACTGACCCTAACTATGCAGACAAGGTTTTGCGAGTGAAAGCCAAGATTGACGAGATGAACTAGCGTTATTGAATGTACTCGGGAGCTTGCCATTGGCAGGCTCTTTTCTTATCTATCACCTCAATGTTTGCTACAAAGTCTGTCGTTATCTCCTTACACTTCAATAAATTATTGTCTTTTATCTCTCGGCTATCTCTATTGGCACATATATTGCTTTTTAAACTGGTAGTTAATCAGTTTATCCTGATTTTGTTAAGTTTTTTGGGGGCATTATGGCGTCGGATCTTCTGAATGTAGGGGCACAAAGTGTTCTTACCGCTCAGAGACAGTTAAACACCACAGGTCATAACATTTCTAACGCCAACACAGAGGGCTATAGCCGCCAATCTGTGATTCAAGGTGTGAATGACCCTCGTCAGTACGGTGGCCAAAGCTACGGTATGGGTGTGCATGTGGAAAATGTTCGCCGCTCTTGGGACCAATTTGCCGTCAACGAACTTAACTTATCGACAACCAATGCCGCCAATAAAGGCGACACCGAAGCTAACCTCGATATGCTGTCGAGTATGTTGTCATCGGTTGCTTCGAAGAAGATTCCAGAAAACCTCAATGAATGGTTTGATTCGGTTAAAACATTAGCCGATACACCGAATGATGTCGGTGCTCGAAAAGTTGTACTAGAGAAGGCTGGACTACTCAGCAAGACGTTAAATGAATTCCATGAAACGGTGCGTCAACAGTCTGATTCTACGAATAAAAAATTAGATATGGGTATCGAGCGAGTTAACCAACTTGCGTACGAGATCCGTGATGTTCAGCGCTTAATGATGCGAACTCCTGGGCCTCATAATGACCTACGAGATCAGCATGAAAAGTTGATTAATGAGCTTTCTGGTTACACCAAAGTTACGGTGACACCACGCTCAAATGCCGAAGGGTTTAATGTCCATATTGGTAATGGCCATACCTTGGTCTCTGGTAGTGAAGCGAGTCAGCTGAAGATGGTTGATGGCTTACCCGATGCACATCAGCGCCGCCTAGCGATTGTTGAAGGTAAGTCTTTAAAACCGATCACCAGCAGTGATATCGACGGAAAAATCGGCGCCATGCTAGACATGCGTGACGAACATATCCCAGCAATCATGGATGAGCTTGGTCGTTTGGCGACCGCGTTTTCATATGAGGTCAATAGTCTTCAAGAACAAGGTTTGGATCTTAACGGCAACGTAGGTAGGGACTTGTTTACCGACGTGAACTCAGAGCTGGTGGCAAAATCTCGTGTCACGGCTAGCGGACAATCGAAAGCAGATGTTGCGGTATACATTGATGATACTTCTGCCTTAAAAGGCGGTGAGTATGGACTGAAATACGATGGCAGTGATTATGTCGTGACTAAGCCGAACGGTGAGACCGTTAAGATGGCGACCGACTCTAGCGGTAGTGCTTTTTATCTTGATGGCATGCGAGTGGAAGTACGTAACCCTCCTGAACTAGGAGAGAAACTGTTACTGCGTCCAACGCGTAATTTTGCTGCGCAGATTCATATGGAAACCAAAGACCCGAAAGACATTGCTGCGCAAAGTTATGAGGCATCGACCACGTTTGCCAAGGGTACAGCGGGATTTAAAATCCTAGAAGCAGGTCAACTGCGTGAGTTTGAAGTGATTGTCTCACCAAAAGGTGAGCAGTTTGCTGTGACGGATCCGAAGGGCAACATTTTAATGCAGCCTCAACCGTATCCGCCACAAGGGCCAGTGACCATCAACGGTACAACGTTTGAGCTTACACCCGGTGCGGTGGCAAATGATAAGTTTACGGCAAACCTTGTCCCATCAGAAGGTGACAACGGTAACCTGCGTAAGCTACAAGATCTTCAAACAGGAAAGCTGTTGAATGATGGTGAGTCTACGATTTTAGACCTTTACCACAACTTGAATACTAATACGGGCTTGAAGTCTTCAACGGCAAATCGCCTGAGTGATATTGCGACATTAGAGAAACAGTCGGCTCAAGAACGTATTGCTTCTATCTCGGGAGTAAACCTCGATGAAGAAGCGGCAAACATGATGAAATTTCAGCAAGCGTATATGGCTTCTTCACGCATCATGCAAGCAGCCAACGATACGTTTAACACTATTTTGGCTCTGAGATAGGAAGGTATAAATGTTGAATCGTATCTCTAGCTTCCATAATTATCAGTCAGTACAAAACGACTTGCGCCGTCAAGAGAACAAGGTGCATCACAACCAAGCACAACTTGCTTCGGGTAAGAAGTTACAGTCGCCAAGTGATGACCCATTAGCGACGCACTATTTACAGAACATTGGTCAGCAGTCAGAACAGCTTAAACAGTATGTCGATGCGATTACTCTAGTCAGAAACCGTCTTGAGCATCATGAAGTATTGGTTTCTAACACAGAAGGCTTTGCTGATGAAGCAAAACGAACCGTGATGGAAATGATCAACGGTGCGCTTTCCCCTGAAGACCGTTTAGCGAAAAAGCGTGAGATCCAAGAGCTAGCGAATAACTTCTTGCACTTGGCCAACTCTCAAGATGAGTCGGGTAACTACACGTTTGCAGGCACTAAGCCGAAAAATCAGCCTTTCTTTCGAGATAACGAAGGGAATGTGACATATCAAGGTGATGACTACCAACGCAAGATGCGTGTGGCAAGCAGCTTTGAAATGGCAATGAATGATCCGGGTAGCAAGATGTTTATGGAAATAGACAATCCGTTCGGTGATTACGAACCTCAATACGAGCTTGAACCTGCCTCTGAGTTGCTGCTTGGACGTGCGACCAACAGCGATGAAGATGGGTCTACTTATAAAGTGACTTTTGTCGACATGCAGACGGGTAATTTCGCTTATCAGCTTGAAAAAGACGGCGCAGTGGTTGCCGCAGAAGATTTTGATCCTTCGACAGGTATTGTTTATGAAGGGCTGAATATTCAAATCAAAGGCCAAATCACTAAAGGTGATTCGATCACCTTAGAACCACGAGAGACTTTCTCTATCTTTGATACGTTCAAAGAGGCTGCTGAGCAGGCTGAAAACCCGGTATCGGATGCATCAGCAACAGCGAAACTGCACCAAGTAACTGAAGAGTTCCACGCTGCGTTTATCCATTTGACCAAGGCAAGAACCGATGTTGGTGCACGCTTGAGTACTTTGGATATTCAAGAGCAACAACATGAAGATTTTAAGTTGTCTTTAGCAAAAGCAAAAAGCAACTTTGAAGACTTGGATTACTCGAAAGCGATCATTGAGTTCAATGAAAACTCTCGAGCACTACAAGCTTCTCAACAAGCGTTTGGCAAAACCAAAGACCTGACCTTGTTTAACTATATTTAGTGATAAATCGGTATTTAATGGTGGCTTGTCGATCACCATGGCGTTGATTCCTTGCCGTATGTGCTATGCCATACGTGCGAATGACGCCACAATTTGCCGCTTTTTTGTTCGAAGCATGATGTTTCTAGAATAGCGGCAAAAAACGGCAATAAGGAAGGTGAATGTTTTTCATCTTTTAATAGTAGAAAATCATAATTGCGCAGCGTTGTTTGTAAGCTTTTGATTTTTAGATAATTAAAAAATTATTTATATGATATTAAACTTGGCATACAACTTGTATCTGTGTTGGTTATAAATGATTAATACAGATCTTAAACCTTGTATAGGGTTTATCGAGTAATACACGGTCAGTGCTTATCCATATGAGAGTAAAGCTGGCCGCTTCGCAGAAACTTTGCGAACTCATAAGGAGAGCAAAATGGCTATCAATGTAAGCACTAACGTATCTGCTATGACAGCACAGCGTTACCTGAATAAAGCATCTAATGACTTAGCGACTTCTATGGAGCGTTTGTCATCGGGTCACAAGATCAACAGCGCAAAAGATGATGCAGCGGGTCTGCAAATCTCGAACCGTTTAACGGCTCAATCTCGTGGTCTTGATGTAGCAATGCGTAATGCCAATGACGGTATTTCAATTGCTCAAACCGCTGAAGGCGCGATGAACGAATCAACCAACGTATTACAACGTATGCGTGACCTAGCGATTCAATCATCAAACGGCACTAACTCTCCGGCGGAGCGTACGGCACTGAACGAAGAGTCAATGGCACTTCAAGATGAGCTTAACCGTATCGCGGAAACCACATCGTTTGGTGGTCGTCGTCTACTGAACGGTTCATTCGGTGAAGCTTCATTCCAGATTGGTTCTAACTCTGGTGAAGCGATGATCATGGCGTTGACTAGCATTCGTGCAGATGATTTCCGTATGGGTGGTACTACGTTTGATTCAGAAAACGCGAAAGATAAAGATTGGCAAGTGCCGCCAACCGCAAGCGATCTTAAGTTTGAATTTAAGACTAAAGCGGGCGAAGACATCATTCTAGATATCAACACCAAAGCGGGTGACGATATTGAAGAACTGGCGACTTACATTAATGGTCAGTCTGATCTTGTGAACGCATCGGTTACTGATGATGGTCGCATTCAACTGTTCGTTGCTGAACCTGACCTTGACGGCCCAATGTCTATCTCTGGTGGTCTAGCGTCTGAGCTAGGTATTAAGAGTGAAGGCCGCGCAACCTCTGTTCAAGATGTTAGCTTAACCAGCGTTGCGGGTTCACAGAACGCAATCAGCGTGATTGATTCTGCAATGAAGTACGTGGATTCACAGCGTGCTGATTTGGGTGCAAAACAGAACCGTCTAAGCCACAGTATTAATAACTTGGCAAATGTACAAGAGAACGTAGACGCTTCAAACAGCCGAATCAAAGATACGGACTTTGCGAAAGAGACGACGCAAATGACCAAATCACAAATTCTGCAACAAGCAGGTACTTCAATACTTGCTCAAGCAAAACAGTTGCCTAACTCTGCAATGTCATTATTGCAATAGTTATTGGTTGAACTTGCTGCTCGTGTTCAGACGTGAGCCATGCAGCAAGGGAAACTGGCAAGCATACTTACTATTGAATGTTTAGCTCTCTCATCTCTCACCTGCTATCCATTTTTACAGTAAGAATGCAACGGCAAGTCGGAAATGTGTTCATTTCTCGATGATCTCCACACAGGCTCTGACGCGCCAACTAGCCCCGGTTCTCTCAAAGGAAAAGGGGCTTTTTCCTTTCTGACCTTTACCTTTCTGTTTCTTCGCTATCTACTTAGTTTTACTTAGCCGCTTCTCAACTCCAGCCCTCTACTCTAGTTCTCAACCTTGAATTAACTTCACCTGCTACCGCGGAAAATAGCCCACCTCAATGTACTAAATCTGTCCGCATAGAGGATCTTTGATGATCGATCATTTCTATACGTTGATCCATTTCTACGGTTATTAGTCTGTTTTTTGAACAGGTTGGGATCTTTTATCAATTGAAGTCTGCAGTTGTTATTGAAAAATGTAATTTTTAAGTGTCTGAAAAATATTAACTTAATAATTTTTTTGTGGTTTTTTAAAAGTTTTTCTAAAGCTTCTGAATTTCGCGCCGTTATTAAAAGTAACTTTGAGAGAACTACTTTGGTTTTCCGAGACGTCGGAAACCGCTATACCGGAAAATCAATTGGAGAAATCACCATGGCAGTGAATGTAAATACAAACGTTTCAGCGATGACAGCGCAACGTTACCTAAACAACGCAAACAGCGCACAACAAACATCAATGGAGCGCCTAGCTTCAGGTTCTAAAATCAACAGCGCAAAAGATGACGCTGCAGGCCTACAAATCTCGAACCGTTTGAACGTTCAGAGTCGTGGTCTTGATGTTGCTGTACGTAACGCGAACGACGGTATCTCTATTGCACAAACTGCTGAAGGTGCAATGAACGAGACGACTAACATCCTGCAACGTATGCGTGATTTGTCTCTACAATCTTCAAACGGCTCAAACTCAAAATCTGAGCGTGTAGCGATTCAAGAAGAAGTAACAGCACTGAACGACGAACTAAACCGTATCGCGGAAACGACGTCTTTTGGTGGTAACAAGCTGCTTAACGGTACTCATGGTACTAAATCATTCCAAATCGGTGCGGATAACGGTGAAGCGGTAATGCTTCAACTGAAAGACATGCGCTCTGATAACGCTCAAATGGGTGGTAAGAGCTACCAAACTGAGAACGCGAAAGACAAAGACTGGAATGTGCAAGCTGGCTCTAACGACCTAAAACTTTCATTCACTGATAACTTCGGTCAAGCCCAAGAAATCGACATCAACGCAAAAGCGGGTGACGACATCGAAGAGCTAGCAACGTACATCAACGGTCAACAAGATTCTGTGAAAGCGTCTGTAACTGAAGATGGCAAGCTACAAATGTTTACTGGTAACAACAAGGTTGAAGGCGAAGTAGCATTCTCTGGCAGCTTGGCTGGCGAACTAGGCATGCAACCTGGTAAAGACGTAACCGTTGATACTATTGACGTAACATCAGTTGGCGGCGCACAAGAGTCTGTAGCAGTCATCGATGCGGCACTTAAATACGTAGACAGCCACCGTGCTGAGCTAGGTGCTTTCCAAAACCGTTTCGATCACGCTATCAGCAACTTAGACAACATTAACGAGAACGTTAACGCATCTAAAAGCCGTATTAAAGATACCGATTTCGCGAAAGAAACGACTCAGATGACTAAGTCTCAGATCCTTTCTCAAGCTTCAAGCTCGATTCTTGCTCAAGCGAAGCAAGCGCCGAACTCGGCACTTAGCCTACTAGGTTAATCGATTGAAAGGCCACGTTGACTATAATCATGGTTGATCATAAGCGTTAACGTTAGGCTTCCACAAATTAGCTCGTGGTGAGAGATGAGCGCTAAACAGACCCAGCTTCGGCTGGGTTTTTTATTGCCTGCAATTTGGCAAAGGCGTATTTGGGAAAGTGCAATGTTGGTAAACGAGAGTAAAAGCGAGATTCCCTATCACGTTCGTTTCTCACTGTAGGGAATGACGGAACTGGGAAACGATGGTTTCATCGATTACTACATCGAAGCAGTCTTTCGTCATCCCAGAATTGAGTAGAACGAGATATCAGGGATCTACTTTGGTTTTTGTATGCAAGGCGACACTTATAAATGAGCGAGGATAAGAAACTTTAACGAATGCTGCTCTATTAATTGAAGGCCGATCACACTTTTCTTTGTTGTTGAAAAGAATACGAAAAAAATCGCATTTTTTATTAAAGCTTCTAATTAAGGGGCCGTTAAAGGGATTGAGAGAAATGATATGTACCAATGTAAGGTGAGAGAGACACTGGTACATAAACAAATTGACATGTATTTGTGTGAGGTGAGAGTCACATAAGTGCATTAAAAAATGCCTAAAGGAGATCAACTATGGCGATTAATGTAAGCACTAATGTGTCTGCAATGACGGCTCAGCGCTACCTGAATAGCGCGGCTGAAGGTACTCAAAAATCAATGGAGCGTTTGTCTTCTGGCTATAAAATCAATAGCGCAAAAGATGATGCTGCAGGCCTACAAATCTCTAACCGCTTAACGTCGCAAAGCCGTGGCCTAGATATGGCTGTGAAAAACGCGAATGACGGTATCTCTATTGCACAGACAGCTGAAGGTGCAATGAATGAGTCAACCAACATTCTGCAACGTATGCGTGACCTTTCTCTTCAATCTTCAAATGGTTCAAACAGCAAATCTGAACGTGTTGCGATCCAAGAAGAAGTCTCTGCTCTAAACACAGAACTTAACCGTATTGCTGAAACGACCTCTTTTGGTGGTAACAAGTTACTGAACGGTACTTACGGTAGCCAATCTTTCCAAATCGGCGCAGACTCAGGTGAAGCAGTAATGCTAACTATGAATAACATGCGTACCGACACTCAAGACATGGGTGGCAAGAGCTACGGCGTAGAAGAAGGCAAAGATGCTTCTTGGCGTGTAGGTGCTGGCGCTGACTTAACGATCAAATACAACGATAAGTTTGGCGAAGCACAAGAGTTGTCTATTTCTGCGAAAGAAGGCAACGATATGGAAGAGCTAGCAACTTACATCAACGGTCAAAGCCAAGACGTTAAAGCGTCTGTTGGTGAAGGCGGCAAACTGCAACTTTTCGCTTCTAGCCAAAAAGTTGATGGTGATGTTGAGTTCGGCGGCAGCCTTGCGGGTGAACTTGGTATCGGTGCTGGTAAAGACGTTACCGTTAACGACATCGATGTAACCTCGGTTGCTGGTGCAAACGAAGCAGTATCTATCATTGATGGCGCACTAAAATCTGTTGATAGTAACCGAGCTTCTCTTGGTGCTTTCCAAAACCGTTTTGATCACGCGATCAGCAACTTAGATAACATCAACGAAAATGTTAATGCATCGAAGAGCCGTATCAAAGATACCGATTACGCGAAAGAAACAACGGCTATGACGAAGTCTCAAATCCTACAACAGGCGAGTACTTCCATCCTAGCTCAAGCGAAGCAATCACCATCAGCAGCTCTAAGCTTATTGGGCTAAACTTACTTAGGTAAGTAGCGGTAAACTCTACCCAAGTAGAGTTTTACTGTTTGGCTCATAAAGGAGGGAGGGAGAGTGTTATGGAAATTCCATCCAACGCATCGAACATCCAGCCTTATGGCTCACCTAATGGCATTAAATTTGCAAGCGATGAAGGTAGTAGTGCGTCGAGCATTTCACGACTAAAAGAAGCAACATCTTATGACAAGGTAGAGAAATCGAAAGAGGAGGCTACCGAAGCTGCGATTCAATTAGCTCAACATCGACAAGAGTTAAATGATGAAGAGCGAGTCAAAATGGTGGAGAAGGTAAACGAGTTTATCTCCTCTCTCAATAAAGGTGTGGCTTTTAAGGTCGATGAAGAATCTGGGAGAGATGTGGTTACCATTTATGAGACCACAACCGGTGATATTATTCGCCAGATCCCTGATGAAGAAATGCTTGAAATTCTAAGACGCCTAGCAGCCCAAAACTCGAATAGTCGAATATTTGAGGTGAAGGTTTAAGTCGTATTATTGAGGTGATTTAATGAGTTTTGGCCCAATGGGGATTTCGTCTGGCATGGATATCAATTCCATGGTCAGCAAAATTGTTGATTCGGAGCGTGTACCTAAACAGCTACGAATCGACAATGAACGAACGCGAATCGATACCAGCATTAGTGCCTATGGAAGACTCAGAGAATCCCTTGATTCGATGAAAAACCTGATGACAAACTTTCGTCAGGAAAAAGCTTTTGCTGTGCGAACAGTCGAAAGTACCGATGAAGGTCTTGTCTCTGCAACCGCGACTACCGAAGCGATCGCTGGCAAATATGCCATCGATGTGTTGCAGCTTGCCCAAAGCCATAAAGTGGCTTCTGATGTACTGTCAGAGGACATGAAATTTGGCCCAGGTAAGCTGCAGGTTTCGCTTGGTGATGACAGCTTTGACGTGCAAGTTGGCGACAGATCGAGACTTATCGAAGTTGTTCGTGGTATCAACGGTGCAGATAGCAACCCAGGCGTTCGTGCATCTATTATCAACGATGTCCAAGGTCCAAGACTTATTATTGCCTCGAACCAGTCTGGTTCAGATCAGCAGATCAGCATTAATGTTGAGTCAGATGCTGCCAATCCCTTAAAAAAACTCGAATACAAAACGCTTGAAGAACGTGTTAAAGCGCTAGAGAAAGCGCGCGTTGCTGCTCAAGATATTCTAGCTCTAACCCCTGCAGGAAAAGCCGTTGAACTCATCGATGAAGTGATCGCTAGCGATGACCCAAATGCGAATGAAACACTCGATAAAGATGGCAATATCATCCCAGCAGCCCAAACCGATTCTACTTCAGATGTTGACGGAGACTCTAAAAGTCTCAGCTACGGTGAGCAAGCAGCCGCCGACGGCCAAGCTGCCCTAGACGCAGCTCAAGCGGCAAAGTCTGTGATGCCTGAAGATAATATCCCTGGCTGGACTGAAACCGCGTCAGGTACGCTTTTAGATTCTTACTACACACCAGAACTTGAGCTTGATGAAAAAGCGATAGAGAAGGCACCCGATGTGCCGGGGTGGTCAAATGCTGCCTCAGGTACTCTGACCGATTCATACGTGACACCGAAAGAAGCCCAACAAAAGCTTGAGGCTGAGCAAGCGCGTATCGAAGAGAAGATTTCACAAGAAAAAGCGGAGTTGGCTGAGAAAGTTCAAAAAGGCGAACTCACCGCAGAGCAAGCCAAGAAAATTGAGCGTGCCAAATTAGAACCCGAAGAGCGCGAGCTCTTAGAGAAGGTTGATAAAGCGCAAGCAGACCTTGAACAAGCACAGCAATCTTTTGATACCTATAGTGGAATGACTGAAGTTCAGGCTGGCCAAGATTCTATGGTTGTCCTAGATGGTGTTGCTCAACTCTCTAGTAATAACAATGTGATTGAAGATGCCATTGAAGGTATTGATATTACGGTGAAAGGAAAAACGCCAAAAGATAAGCCGCCGGCAGAAATTGGTGTGGAGTACGACCGTAACAGTGTTCGCCAAGATATCGAATCCTTTGTGAGCTCTTATAACCAGTTCTATCAAGTGTCGAAAGACCTCGCGGGTGTTGATCCAACGACTGGTCAAAAAGGCCCGCTTTCTGGTGACAGTACAGTGCGTAACGCCGACTCCCGATTGAAAGGGGTGTTCTCATCAAGTATCGAAGGTGCGCCAGACAATCTAAAGTCTTTGACTGAATTCGGTATCACCACCACAAGGCAAGGCTCGCTAGAAATCAACTACGACATGCTTGATCGTCAACTCAACAACAATTTCGATAAGTTGGGTGAGTTCTTTGGTGGCAACAACGGTTTCGCCAAAAAAGTGGAAGATGCGATTCAAGGTATCACAGGTATCACGGGTTCAATCCGTACTAGAGAAAAGAGCTTGGTCGAGCAAAACTACCGTTTGGTTGATGACCAAAGCGCGCTCGACCGCCGCATGGACAGCCTAGAGAGCCGAACCCACTCTAAGTTCACGGCCATGCAAGATGCGACCAGTAAGATGCAATCTCAGCTGGGCAGTATGATGAATGCGTTGGGCTAATAGATGAATAGCCAGCTACAAGAGCTTTGTGAACTCGATCAACTAATTATCTCTAAACTGGAATTTAGTGAAATTAATGCTGAAGAAATAACGCAGCTTGTCGATAACAGAGAACAGTTATTGCAAAACGTGCTTCAAATAATCGACTCACATCCCGACGTTAAGCAAAGTTCTGAATGGTTTGAAGCCATTACCAGAACCAGAAAATTAGTCGAATTGATGCAGTCTGAGACGAGTCGAGTAGGTAAGACCCTACATAAATACCGTCACGGCGCTAAATCAGTTCAACAATACAAAAAGTTTTTATAGAAGAGGTTTACTATGCGCGGTTCTTTACAGGCATATAAAAAGGTATCAGTGGATAGTCAGCTAACGGCTGCCTCACCGCATAAGATTGTACAAATGCTAATGGCCGGTGCTATCGAGCGTTTGATTCAAGGCAAAGCGGCAATGCAAGCAGGCAACATCCCAGTGAAAGGTGAGCGACTTGGTAAAGCTCTAGATATCATTATTAGCCTACGTAGTTGCCTATCTATGGACGATGGTGGCGATATTGCGAGAAACCTAGATCAACTTTATGAGTTCATGATCACGCAAATTTCTGCGGCAAATCACAAAAATGACCCACAGCCTATTGATGATGTTATCGATATTATTCGTGAAATTAAGAGCGCTTGGGACCAAATTCCGAACGAGTATCACAACTTGACGTCCGCTGACGTAGGTATTTAAAGAAAAATTGCAGTTTTAACCAATCTCATATCCCTTAATTGGTTGGTTGCCTTATTTTTTTAATCAAATAAAATAGAAGCCATTAGATAGCCTAATGGCTTTTTTCGTTGCTGATTTCCTAAATTTGTCCTCGTAGACCATAATCATTGATACTTCTCACTGTTTTATCGACTGCGTTGCTCACCGTTTTTCCGCATCGCACCAAAATAAAGGCAATAATTCCTACTTATGCAAGGTTTGGCAAAACTGCTTGTCGTCGACGATAACGCTCAAGATCGTCACAATTTAAGCACAATATTAGAGTTTGTAGGAGAGAGCTGCGAAGTAATCAGCTCTGAACAAGCACGTAAAGTTGACTGGTCACTGCAGTGGGCTGGCTGCATTATTGGTACCATTAAAGGTAAAGGCTTCAACGCATTACTGAATGAGCAGCTTGTTCACGCCAATCACATCCCTTTACTGGTGATTGGCAAAAACAATCACCCGGTTGACGAGTTAACTAACTATGTTGGTGAGCTTGAACTTCCTCTTAACTACCCGCAATTAAGTGATGCATTAAGACACTGTAAAGATTTCTTAGGCCGCAAAGGTGTTCAAGTTGTGTCTTCGGCACGCAAGAACACACTGTTTCGCAGCCTCGTAGGACAAAGTGCGGGCATTCAAGAAGTACGTCACTTAATTGAACAAGTCTCCTCTACGGAAGCGAACGTGCTGATTCTTGGTGAATCTGGTACCGGCAAAGAAGTCGTAGCGCGTAACATTCACTATCACTCTAAACGTCGTTCAGGGCCTTTCGTTCCTGTGAATTGTGGTGCTATTCCACCAGACTTACTCGAAAGTGAGTTGTTTGGCCATGAGAAGGGTGCGTTTACTGGTGCGATTACCGCACGAAAAGGCCGCTTTGAATTGGCAGAAGGTGGCACACTGTTTCTTGATGAAATTGGCGATATGCCGATGGCAATGCAAGTAAAGTTGTTGCGTGTACTGCAAGAGCGCTGTTTCGAACGCGTAGGTGGCAACAGCACCATCAAAGCTGACGTTCGAGTGATTGCGGCAACCCACCGCAACCTTGAAGATATGATCGACGATGATTCGTTCCGTGAAGACCTTTACTACCGCTTGAATGTATTCCCGATTGAAATGCCGGCGCTTCAAGATCGCAAAGAAGATATCCCACTATTGCTTCAAGAGCTGATGACTCGAATGGAAGCGGAAGGCAGCATGCCTATCTGTTTCACGGCTCGTGCTATCAACTCTTTGATGGAGCATTACTGGCCAGGTAACGTTCGTGAACTAGCGAATTTGGTTGAGCGAATGGTTATCTTGTATCCAAATAGCTTGGTTGATGTGAATCATCTGCCAACTAAATATCGATACAGTGATATCCCTGAGTTCCAGCCAGAGTTTAATAGCTTTGGGTCTGAAGAGGAACAAGAGCGTGATGCACTTGCTGACTTATTCTCAGAAGATTTCAGCTTTGATCAGCAGGATGATATTGCCGACAATGCCAATGCGCCTCAAGAGTTACCGCCAGAAGGGGTTAACTTGAAAGAGCTCCTCGCGGATATGGAAGTGAATATGATCAATCAAGCGTTGGAAGCGCAGGGTGGCATTGTTGCTCGTGCTGCTGACATGCTTGGAATGCGTAGAACCACTCTGGTTGAAAAAATGCGTAAATATAACTTGCAGCGCTAGTGTCCAGTTTTCGATCAAAACGAAAAACTAGCACACACTTTTTAGCTATTTGGTAACTTTAGCTAAGTGAACAGATAAACCATAGTCGAGTTGTTGCTTGCTTAACTATGTGATAAATATAGCAAATAGCCTGACTCGTGTTGTACGTCTCAGGCTGTTTTAGTATTTGAGGCAAATTTTTGACATGCACGTATCTAACGAACCAGAAAATCAATCACACCTAGATTCTGTTGAACAGCAGGTTGAGCGCTATAAGCAAGTACTCGACGTGATGCCAGCAGGGGTCATCTTGTTAGATACACATGGCGAAGTGAGAGAGGCGAACCCTGAAGCGCACCGTATTCTTGGTGTTGAGTTGGTTGGCGAGAAGTGGTTTTCAGTGATTCAAAGTGCCTTCGACCCAAAAGACGATGACGGTCATGAGATCTCATTGAAGAACGGGCGCAAAGTACGTTTGGCGATTTCAGCCTCTACCACGGGTCAGCTGATTTTGATTACCGATTTGACCGAGACCCGACTATTGCAGTCTCGCGTAAGTGATCTTCAGCGTCTGTCTTCATTGGGCAGAATGGTGGCCTCGCTTGCCCATCAGGTTCGTACGCCACTTTCAAGTGCGATGCTGTATGCATCAAACCTTGCCGCGCCAAATCTGCCGCCGGCAACAAAAACACGTTTTCAATCTAAGCTTATGGATAGATTGCATGACTTAGAGAAGCAAGTGAACGACATGCTGTTGTTTGCCAAAGGTGGTGACAACAAAGTCGTTAAGCCATTTACTGTGGCTGAATTGATCACCGAATTTCACCCTATGGTGGAAGCGGCATTGAAAACTAACCAGATTGATTATTGCCAAGAAGTTGAGGGCGAACAGACTCAAATGTTCGGCAACGCCAATGCTATCGCCTCAGCGTTAAGCAACCTAGTGTTGAATGCGGTTCAAATTGCGGGCAAGGAATCGCAGATTGATGTGTTTTTTAGGCCCGTAAACGGCGAGCTTAAGATATCAGTGCAAGACAGTGGCCCCGGCGTACCGAAAGAGCTTCAAGGTAAAATTATGGAACCCTTCTTTACCACTCGTTCGCAAGGTACAGGTCTGGGCTTAGCGGTTGTACAAATGGTCTGTCGAGCACATGAAGGCCGACTGGAATTGATATCAGAAGAAGGCGACGGCGCATGCTTTACCATGTGTCTACCGCTTGAAAGAAGTGCTTCTTCTGAAGACTAATAAGTTTTAACTGAATTTACACTGGAGAATCCTATGGCTCAAAGCAAAGTGTTAATTGTCGAAGATGATGAAGGCCTACGTGAAGCCCTTGTCGACACGCTCGCGCTTGCTGGCTATGAATGGCTGGAAGCGGATTGTGCGGAAGATGCTCTGGTCAAATTAAAATCGAACTCCGTTGATATTGTCGTATCTGACGTGCAGATGGCGGGCATGGGCGGTTTGGCGCTACTGAGAAACATCAAGCAGCATTGGCCAAACTTACCTGTGCTGTTGATGACAGCTTACGCCAACATTGAAGACGCCGTTGCAGCAATGAAAGAGGGCGCGATCGATTACATGGCGAAGCCATTTGCGCCTGAAGTATTGTTAAACATGGTGAGCCGCTACGCTCCCGTAAAATCTGACGACAATGGTGATGCCATCGTTGCCGATGAGAAAAGTATTAAGCTAATGATGCTGGCTGATAAAGTTGCGAAAACTGATGCCAACGTCATGGTGTTAGGCCCAAGTGGTTCTGGTAAAGAGGTGATGTCTCGCTACATTCACAATGCTTCTAGCCGAAAAGATGGCCCGTTTGTCGCAATTAACTGCGCGGCGATCCCAGACAACATGTTAGAAGCGACCCTGTTTGGTTATGAAAAAGGCGCATTTACTGGCGCTATTCAAGCTTGCCCGGGGAAATTCGAGCAAGCGCAGGGCGGTACGATTCTGTTGGATGAGATCAGTGAGATGGATCTTAGCCTACAAGCCAAACTACTGCGTGTTTTGCAAGAGCGCGAAGTTGAGCGATTAGGTAGTCGTAAGAGCATCAAATTGGATGTTCGTGTATTAGCGACCAGTAACCGTGACCTTAAACAGTATGTTTCTGAAGGGAATTTCCGTGAGGATTTATACTACCGTTTGAATGTATTCCCAATTTCTTGGCCACCACTGTGTGAGCGAAAAGGTGATATTGAGCCTTTAGCCAAGCACTTAGTTGAGCGTCATTGCACCAAACTTGGTATGCCTGTACCGGTTATGTCAGCGCAAGCGATCAGCAAACTCGTCAATTATCCGTGGCCGGGCAATGTTCGCGAATTAGACAATGTGGTACAGCGTGCGTTAATATTGAGCGAACAAGAGAACATCTCTGGTGAGCACATTCTTCTTGAAGGTGTCGATTGGCAAGACGCAAGCAGCCTACAACAAATCGTCGAAGGCACTGACGTAGCTGCGCCAGAAATCAAGCCGATTGCCGAAGCAAATCCAATCAATAAAATCGCGGCTAGCAGCGAAGGGTTAGGTAATGAGCTTAGAGATCAAGAGCATGCGATCATTCTTGAAACCCTGATTGCATGTAATGGCCGACGCAAAGATATGGCTGAAAAACTGGGCATTAGCCCTCGTACACTGCGTTACAAGTTGGCTAAAATGCGCGATGCTGGAATAGATATCCCAAACTGAGGATAGATTAGTAGTGTCAGCTTTCTGACTAGTGTAATACGATATCTAGTCAATTAAATGTGTGGCACGCTAATTGCTATGTCAATAATATAGCTAAATAGATGGTCATAATTTTGACTCCTGAGGTAGTAGATGAGAATAGATGGTTTACAAGGCGAAATGCAGGCGATGATGGTCGAAGCTGCCAGCGCGCGTCCCGCAGCAACGGGGCAAGCGGTCGGTGCAGATTTTGGTAACATGCTGACTAATGCCATCAATAATGTGAACTCATTACAAAAGACCTCAGGTGATCTTCAAGCTCGTTTTGATAGTGGCGACCAAAGCGTATCCCTATCGGACGTGATGATTGCTCGTAATAAATCTAGTGTGGCTTTTGAGGCGACGATCCAAATTAGAAATAAATTGGTCGAATCGTACAAAGAGCTGATGAATATGCCGGTATAAGTTAGGTAGTTAAATAGTGGCAGATAATAGTCAAACAACAGATTTAACCGTAAGCGATAGCAACGACCATGCACTTATTGCAGGCTCTGAGCTAGACGGAGAAGGGCAAAATCCCGATTTAGGTGAACGCAGTTCATCGAAGTTCGATATGGCTGTCGGTGATCTTGATTTACTTCGTCAGGTCGTGTTAGTCCTTTCTATCTCTATCTGTGTAGCGCTGATTGTGATGCTGTTTTTCTGGGTAAAAGAGCCAGAAATGCGTCCATTAGGGGCTTACGAAACAGAAGAATTGATCCCCGTTCTTGATTACTTAGATCTGCAAAAGATCGATTACACGCTTGAAGGCAATACCATCTCAGTACCGGCGAGTGAGTACAACTCATTAAAGCTTAATATGGTACGAGCGGGTTTGAATCAAGAGCGAAACGCGGGTGATGACATCC
Organism: Vibrio sp. QJM3NY_35; assembly: GCF_057785915.1. Classification (NCBI taxonomy): domain Bacteria; kingdom Pseudomonadati; phylum Pseudomonadota; class Gammaproteobacteria; order Vibrionales; family Vibrionaceae; genus Vibrio; species Vibrio sp. QJM3NY_35. The sequence goes on from NZ_CM173507.1 coordinate 933,480, forward strand.
TCATGCAAGACATGGGTTTTGGTGTATCACAACGTTTAGAACAAGAACGCCTTAAATTAAGCCGCGAAAGACAACTTGCCAAAGCCATTGAGCAGATGAAACAGGTGCGTAAAGCTCAGGTTTTATTGGCCTTGCCGAAGCAGAGTGTTTTTGTACGTCATAATCAAGAAGCCTCTGCTTCTGTATTCCTAACTCTAAAAACAGGTACTAACCTCAAACAGCAAGAAGTTGATTCTGTTGTGGATATGGTGGCAAGTGCCGTTCCGGGAATGAAAACCTCACGTATTACGGTGACCGATCAGCATGGCCGATTGTTGAGCTCAGGCTCTCAAGACCCTATGTCAGCGGCGCGTCGTAAAGAACACGAGTTAGAGCGCAATCAAGAACAAGCGCTGCGTGAAAAAATTGACTCCATCCTGATTCCTATTCTTGGGTTTGGTAACTACACCGCTCAGGTTGATATCCAGCTCGATTTCAGTGCTGTGGAGCAAACCAGAAAACGTTTTGATCCGAATACACCGGCGACTCGAAGTGAATACACCTTAGAAGATTACAACAATGGAAATACGGTGGCGGGTATTCCGGGTGCGTTGAGTAACCAGCCTCCCGTTGATGCCTCAATCCCGCAAGATGTGGCTCAGATGAAAGACGGCGCGATGACAGGTCAAGGCTCTGTTCACAAAGAAGCGACTCGAAACTTTGAGCTAGACACCACCATCAGTCATGAACGTAAACAGAGCGGCACGGTTAATCGTCAGACGGTTTCTGTTGCGATCAAAGACCGCCAATCCTTGAACCCAGATACGGGTGAAGTGGTTCATACGCCAATCCCGGCGAGCGAAATCAATGCGATTCGCCAAGTACTGATTGGTACGGTGGGCTTTGATGAAACTCGTGGTGATTTGCTCAACGTATTAAGCATGCAGTTTGCACCTCAAGTAACAGATGTTGTTGCTGATGTGCCAATCTGGGAGCATCCAAACTTCAATGATTGGGTTCGTTGGTTTGCAAGTGCCTTGGTTATCATTGTGGTGGTGTTAGTACTTGTTCGCCCTGCAATGAAGAAACTGCTTAACCCAGCAGCAGACAACGATGAACAGATGTACGGACCTGATGGCATGCCAATTGGTGCCGACGGCGAAACCAGCTTAATTGGTGGTGATATTGAAGGTGGTGAGCTGTTTGAATTTGGTTCAAGTATCGACTTACCAAACCTTCATAAAGACGAGGACGTGCTGAAAGCAGTACGTGCACTTGTAGCGAATGAACCAGAGCTAGCAGCTCAAGTAGTTAAGAATTGGATGGTAGATGGCTAACGAAATAGTTCCACAACAAACTGAAGGCGGTGAAGTGCTTGATGTCTCTAGCGTGGATATCGGCTCTATCTCAGGCGATGAGCGCGCTGCGATCTTGTTGCTCAGTTTAAATGAAGAAGATGCTGCTGGTATTATTCGTCACCTAGAGCCAAAGCAGGTTCAGCGTGTGGGTAGTGCGATGGCGCGAGCTACAGACCTATCCCAAGAAAAAGTAGGCGCTGTGCACCGTGCTTTCTTAGATGATATTCAGAAGTACACCAACATTGGTATGGGCAGCGAAGACTTCATGCGTAATGCGTTAGTTGCTGCTCTGGGTGAAGACAAGGCGAATAACCTTGTTGACCAAATCCTTCTCGGCACAGGTTCGAAAGGTTTGGATTCGCTTAAGTGGATGGATCCTCGTCAGGTGGCGAGCATTATCATCAACGAGCACCCTCAAATTCAAACCATTGTGTTGTCTTACCTCGATGCCGATCAATCGGCTGAGATCCTGTCTCAGTTCCCAGAGCGAGTTCGTCTGGATCTGATGATGCGTATTGCCAACCTTGAAGAAGTTCAACCTTCGGCGCTTGCTGAATTGAACGAAATCATGGAGAAACAGTTCGCGGGTCAAGCGGGTGCTCAAGCAGCCAAAATTGGTGGCCTGAAAGCCGCGGCTGAGATCATGAACTACATGGACAACAATGTAGAAGGCGTCTTGATGGATCAAATCCGTGACCAAGACGAAGACATGGCAACGCAGATTCAAGATCTGATGTTTGTCTTTGAAAACCTTATTGAAGTTGATGACCAAGGTGTTCAACGACTACTACGTGATGTTCCACAAGATATTCTACAGAAAGCACTTAAAGGTGCAGATGAAGGTCTACGTGAGAAGATCTTCAAGAACATGTCTAAACGTGCTGCCGATATGATGAGAGACGATATTGAGGCGATGCCGCCAGTCAAAGTCTCTGATGTTGAAGCGGCTCAGAAAGAGATTTTGGGTATCGCGAGGAAGATGGCAGACACTGGCGAAATTATGCTGTCTGGTGGCGCCGACGAGTTCCTTTAATACAGAAATCTCAAAAGCCCCACACTGTTGGGGCTTTTCTTTATCCAATCTCGAACCACAGATTAACTCAGTTTAACTGCTTGAATTCACTATACAGTTAAGCCACTCATAGATAGGTACTTGATATGTCAGGTGATAGAAAACGCGGCTTCCTTCGCCCTGAAGAAGATAATACGGTTGCCCAACCTCAGAAATGGGGGCTGCCTGACTACACCTCTGACGTGAGCAAGCAAGCCAAAGAAACTGCTTTTAACTACGACCCTAGTTGGATGCCAACGGTTGAAGAAGCCATTGAAGATGAAGAGCTGGTTCTGACTGAAGAGCAAATCGAGCTGATTAAACAAGGCGCTTATCAGGAAGGGCTGCATCAAGGTCAAGAGGCGGGCTTTAAGCAAGGCTATGAAAAAGGCAAAGAAGAAGGTTTTGCCGCAGGTCACGAAGAAGGCAACGAAGCCGGCAAGCTTGAAGGTGTAACCGCGGGTCAAGAATACATTCAACAACAAGTGGCCGTTTTCATGGGGCTGGCAAACCAGTTCGCTCAACCATTAGAGTTGATGAACGCTCAGGTGGAGAAGCAATTGGTCGACATGGTGCTTACCATGGTCAAAGAAGTGGTTCATGTTGAAGTACAAACCAACCCACAAATCATATTAGATACCGTTAAAGAATCGGTAGAGTCGTTGCCGATCTCTGGTCACGCAATCACATTGAAACTCAATCCGGAAGATGTGGCGATCATTCGCTCTGCGTATGGCGAGACTGAATTGGACTGCCGTAATTGGACGCTGGTCGCAGAGCCTGCACTCAACCGTGGTGATGTACAAATTGAAGCGGGTGAGTCGAGCGTTAACTACCGCATGGAAGATCGTGTAAAGAACGTCATTCAAAACTTCTGCGGCGCAAATCGTCACCAAGGTCATGAGTAATGCTTGAGTTAGCGAATCGTCTCAGTCAGTACAAAGTCGAGGGGCTAAAATCGCGACCAATTGCCTCTGGTAAATTAGTACGCGTTGTTGGCTTAACGCTTGAAGCGACCGGCTGTAAAGCGCCAATCGGCAGTTTGTGTTTAGTCGAAACCATGTCTGGTCAGATGGAAGCCGAAGTCGTCGGTTTCTCTGGCGATAACCTATTTTTGATGCCGAGTGAGCAAATCACTGGGATCTTACCGGGCGCTCGCGTCACACCAATGACCACCGAAAGTGGTATCCCTGTTGGAATGGAACTGCTCGGTCGAGTGATCGACGGCGTCGGTAATCCACTCGACGGATTAGGTCCAATCTATACCGAGCAACGCGCTTCCTTTAATGCGGAACCAATCAACCCGTTAGCACGTAAACCGATTTCTGAGCCACTCGATGTCGGCTTGAAGGCCATTAATGGTTTGCTAACCGTGGGCAAAGGGCAACGTATAGGCCTGTTCGCTGGTTCTGGTGTGGGTAAGTCGGTCACGCTGGGGATGATGACTCGAGGCACAACCGCGCAAGTGGTGGTAGTCGGTCTAATTGGTGAGCGTGGACGAGAAGTAAAAGAGTTTATTGAAGAGATTCTTGGTGAAGATGGCCGTAAGCGCTCGGTTGTTGTTGCCGCTCCTGCCGACTCATCACCATTGATGCGCTTAAAAGGCTGTCAAACCGCGTTGGCTGTCGCCGAGTACTTCCGCGACCAAGGCTTAGATGTTCTGCTACTCATGGATTCATTGACCCGTTTTGCTCAAGCTCAGCGTGAAATTGCTCTGTCTGTGGGTGAGCCGCCAGCAACCAAGGGCTATCCGCCATCAGTCTTCGCTAAGCTTCCTGCGCTGGTGGAACGAGCAGGTAACGGCAATGATGAACAAGGTTCTATCACGGCTTTCTTTACCGTGTTAACCGAAGGCGATGACTTACAAGATCCGATTGCGGATGCGTCGCGAGCAATTCTCGATGGTCACGTTGTGCTATCTCGTGAGATGGCCGATGCCGGTCACTACCCAGCGATTGACGTTGAGAAATCCGTCAGTCGTGTTATGCCGCAAATCACCACTGAAGAACATGTCTTGATGTCGAAAGCGGTAAGGCAAGTGCTGTCTATCTGCCGTAAAAACCAAGATTTGGTGTCGATTGGTGCTTACAAGCCAGGAACGGATCCAGCAATCGATAGTGCCTTCACGTTGAAACCAAAACTGGATGAGTACTTGCAGCAGAAGATGAAAGAAACTGTCCCATATGACATGTGTGTCAACATGTTGAAACATGTATTGGGTGGCTAACGGGTGAATAAGGTTAGTCATGGATAACGCATTAGAATTTTTGCTCGATCAAGCCAAAGATCAAGAGAACCAAGCGGTACTTGCGCTCAACAAAGCGAACTCTGAGCTGCAAGGTTACTATGAGCAAGTTGCGCAGATTGAAAAGTATCGACTGGATTACTGTCAGCAGCTCGTTGACCGCGGCAAGGCTGGTTTAACGGCGAGCCAATATGGTCACTTGAACCGCTTCTTAACTCAGTTGGATGAGACATTATCCAAACAGAGAGAAGCCGAGCACCACTTTAAAAATCAAGTCGACAACTGCCAAAGCTACTGGATGGAGTTACGCAAAAAACGTAAATCCTACGAGTGGTTGATGGAGAAAAAGCAGAAAGAGAAAGCAAAGCGGCAAGATCAAAGAGAACAAAAGCAGATGGATGAGTTCTCGACTCTGTTATACAGCCGAAAGAAGATGTGATCCTAAGCCACGAATGACGTAAGCGTTGTTCTCGATATTGTGAGAACTGAACTTATAGGCATGTTTCTTGCTCCGCTTTATATAAAATTGCGCGTTATGCCCACCAAAGGCATGAAAAGCATCCGACTTTCTTTTTGTTGCCTGATTCATGGCAGCAAAGCTAGTAGATAGAGCTTGTATATATGAATGTTAGTCTTTCCTCAAATTCAGCGACCAACAAAACGTCATCGTTGTTGGACACCGGTTCTGCCTCTTCCAAGGTAGAAGAAACCGGCGACTCTAAAGGTTTCTTTGAGTCCTTTAAAGAAGCGCTTGGCTTTGAAGAAAGTGGCAGTAAAGCAGCAAAAGATACAGAAAGCACCGCGAAATCTGATACTAAACAGGCATCTACCGAAGGTGAAGCGTCAGCCGAAACGAACAAAGGTGATTCAGCTGAATCAAAGGCTACTGACGAAGTGAGCGAAGCGCAAAGCAAGCAAGCAGCTTCAGAAGTAGAAAGCGAGAAAGCTTCTGATAAAACATCAGCAGAGGCTGCGTCTGGATCTGAGGCTAAGCTCAAAGCCAATTCGGGCACTGATAGCACTGTTGCAGATAAGACTGTCGCAGATAAGGCAGATGGTAAAGATGCGCAGGCTACAACTAACGAATCTAAAGTACATATTGCTCAATCCCAAACTCAGGGTCCATCAGCTGTAGATGGTGCTACGCAGGCATCGCAAGCCAATGCAGCGATGAGTGAAGGCAATAAATTGCTTGGTCAATTGGATGAGGCAAACAAAACTCTAAATCAAGCGCCAAACGGCAAGAGCTTGCCTCAGCAAGGTCAGGTAGACCAAGGTAATGTAACTGGTGCTTCTGTTGTAGGAGTTTCCGTTACGGATAAGGCGACACAACAAGCTAAGGCTGCAAATCAGGAGAAGAGCCTTGAAGTCGATTCTGAAATCGCTGTACTTACCGGAGGTAAGGGTGTTTCTCAGCTAACTGATGCTGAAATTCGACAGTTGATGGATAAAGGCGTCACTCCAGAACAAATTGAAGCCAGTATGAGCCGAGAGCTGAGCCAAAAGAATGCAGCTAGTGCGGTTGCTGCCGAGCAGAGCCAAGCATTGTCAGCCGTGGATATTGAACTGGCAAAGCAAGTAGATGCCCATACCAAAGCGCTAAACCAATTGAATGGACAAATCGAATCAGAGCAGTCTGTTGTCGATAGCTTGCTTGAGAAGCAACAAAGTGGCGCTAAGTTGACGGTTGATGAGCAAGCCGCTTTGGCTAAAGCGACCTCTAACCTAGACCTGTTGAATCAACAACTCACTAACGTTCAACAACAAGCAACGGCTTTGTTAAGTCAAGTTCCGGCTGTGAACAGCGCGTCCGGTGACCCCGCTGCTATTGATTGGGATAATACGGATTCAAGCGAAACTAAAGCTTTAGCTGCGGTAGCATCAACAGCAGCTGTAGCGACGGCGGCACAACAAGTGACAGCGCAGGCCGCTTCTCAATCAGCAAACAATGCTCTTACGGATAAGGCGGCAATGCTGCACGCCAATAATGCACATACAGCCCAACAGGCAGCTGCTCAACAAGCTAATGTGGCTTCACCTCTGCAGCAAGCAACGTTGGATCCAGCTTTAACCGCGCAAGGAATGGCGATGAACGCAACGCCAGCTGCCACAAAAGCAGGTTCGACTGATACGCTTCTTAAAGCGGGCGCCGGTGCCGCAGCACTGTCTGGTTTGGGTAAAGCGGGAGCTAAAGAAGATTCTAAAGATTCGACCTTTGCTCAGCAGATCGCTTCTGCGGCTGGTGCACAAGGTGCAGCCGCGGTGGGTTCAGCACCTACGCGAGCTGAAATTCAAGCTGCTCAACAAGCGCCTTTACAACTCACCAAAGAGCTAGCTAATGAGCAAGTGGCTGAAAAAGTACAAATGATGATGTCTAAGAACCTTAAGAACTTGGACATTCGTCTCGACCCACCAGAACTGGGCCAAATGAAAATTCGCATGACCATGAATAATGACGTGGCAAACGTGCACTTTACGGTGAGTAATCAGCAAGCGAGAGATGTGATTGAACAAACCTTACCTCGCTTGAGAGAGATGCTTGCTCAGCAAGGTCTGCAGCTTGCCGATTCGTCTGTTCAACAACAGAACTCCGGTCAGGGACAAGATAGATACAACAATGGTGAGCAACAATCCGGCGCTAACCGCACAAATGATACGCAAGGTGATGAAAACCTTGATAGTGGCAGCAATCTTGAATTGAATGTCGCGTCAAAGCGTGATGGAATTAGTTATTATGCCTAATATCAGGCTAAGAACGCTTGGTTAATAGAAAAAACCAGTTAATAAAAAGAACCATCAGTTAATCGCAAGAACAGGAAGTTAGAGTAAGATATGGCCGAAGAACAAGATGCACCTAAAGGGAAGAGCAAGCTCCTTATAATTATTATTGCCGTAGTTGTGTTACTGCTTGGTATAGGTGGTGCGCTGTACTTTTTCTTAGGTTCTGACGATAGCGCCTCTGAATCTCAGTCTCAGCCAGCAACGGCTGTGGTCGCTGCAGAGCCGGTTATGTATGTTAATATTCCTCAGCCCTTCTTGTTTAATGTGACAGGTGACAAAAAAGATCGCCTAGTTCAGATAAAAGCACAGCTCATGGTACGTGGCAGTAAGAATGAAGACCTGGCTCGTTACCACTCTCCACTTGTAGAAAGTACGCTACTGGCCACGTTCGCTTCGGCAACGGTTGATCAATTGCGCTCACCAACAGGCCGCGTGGAACTGCGTAATAAGGCAACAGAAGATATTAAAGCAAGCCTGGCTCAAGCTGTTGGCCAGCCTGTGATTGAAAAAGTGTTATTCACTGACTTCGTAATTCAATAGGTAATTTGTGACCGATTTATTAAGCCAAGACGAAATTGATGCGCTGTTACATGGCGTTGATGATGTTGAAGAAGTTGAAGATGTCTTAGAAACCGAAAATGACAATGCGGTCAATTTCGACTTCTCATCTCAAGATCGAATCGTCCGTGGTCGAATGCCGACCCTTGAACTTATTAACGAGCGTTTCGCACGTCATATGCGTATCAGCTTGTTTAATATGTTACGTAAAACGGCTGAAGTGTCGATCAACGGCGTACAAATGATGAAGTTTGGTGAGTACCAAAACACATTGTATGTACCCACCAGTTTAAACATGGTTCGTTTCCGTCCACTGAAAGGTACGGCACTCATCACCATGGAAGCTCGTCTGGTTTTCATTCTCGTAGAGAACTTTTTTGGCGGTGATGGTCGTTTCCACGCCAAGATTGAAGGTCGTGAATTCACGCCTACTGAAAGACGAATCATTCAGTTACTGTTGAAAATTGTTTTTGAAGATTACAAAGAAGCATGGTCTCCGGTGATGGGGGTTGAGTTTGAATACTTGGATTCTGAAGTGAACCCAAGTATGGCGAACATTGTGAGCCCAACCGAAGTGATTGTTGTGAGTTCGTTCCACATTGAAGTGGATGGTGGTGGTGGTGACTTCCACGTTGTCATGCCTTATTCCATGGTTGAGCCGATCCGTGAACTGCTTGATGCGGGTGTTCAATCAGACAAGATGGAAACCGATGTTCGTTGGAGTACCGCACTGCGTGATGAAATCATGGACGTGCCTGTTAACTTCCGCGTCAACCTTCTAGAGCAAGACATCTCCCTGCGCGACTTAATGGAGCTGCGCCCTGGTGACGTTATCCCAATGAACATGCCTGAGCACGCAACGATGTTTGTCGAAGAACTGCCGACTTATCGTGTGAAAATGGGACGTTCTGGTGAGAAGCTTGCAGTACAGATTTCGGAAAAAATTCAAAGACCACATGTGGTTAAAACTGATCTCGCTTTTCTAGGTAAAGACTTAATGTCTGAACTCGAAAACAGCGATGATGACGAATAGAAAAATAGATAAAAGTATAGGAATTGGTAATGGAACCTAGTGAAGATCAAAAGCTAGCAGACGAATGGGCTGCAGCACTTGGTGAAGACCCTTCAGCGCCGTCAATTGATGTTGATGATGTGCTTGCGGCACCACTTGATGAGCTAACCGATTCATCATCTCCGATTTCTGAAGATGAGCGTCGTAAGCTGGATACCATTATGGATATTCCAGTGACTATTTCGATGGAAGTTGGCCGCTCTCAGATCAGTATCCGTAACTTACTTCAATTGAACCAAGGCTCGGTTGTTGAGCTTGATCGAATCGCTGGTGAGTCACTAGACGTGATGGTCAACGGAACTCTGATTGCTCACGGTGAAGTGGTTGTGGTGAACGACAAGTTTGGTATTCGTTTGACTGACGTTATTAGCCAGACAGAACGAATTAAGAAGCTGCGTTAATGAGCTTCTTGTCTCAAATACTGGCGGGCTCTTTTCTCGGAATGACAGGTTTGTTACGAGGAATCTTGGGAGTAGGGCTATTAACGGCTCCTTCCATTGCCTTTGCAGCAACGCCGCCTTCTCTTGATTTAGCGACCACTTTTGGGTCGCTAATTTTCGTTATAGCCTTCATCCTATTTATTGCTTGGCTACTGAAACGAATGCAAGTACCAGCGATGTCCAATCAACAAGGTTTGGCTATTGTTAGGCAAATCCCAGTGGGCACAAAAGAGCGTATCGCTATCGTGCAAGCGGGTGATGAGCAGTTCTTGGTGGGCATTACCACACAATCTATTCAGTTGATCTCTAAGCTTGATAAACCTCTTACTCAGGAGATGCTGGAAAAAAGTACATTCTCAAGTCAGCTTTCCCAGCTCATGAAAAAAGATGCAAACAAATAACGGACTTTTGAACTCCTCTTACTTTCACCAAGCCGGATCTTTCCGCGCGGTGAAAGTGCTGCTGGTTCAGCTTACTCTTCTCTGTACCCTAGTATTCAGTGTGTCGGTATTCGCACAGGCTGAAGACGGCACTGTAATTCCGGCGAATACGGCTAGTTCAGAGTCGGTCACCATCAGCACGATGGAACAAGACCAAGCCAAATCGACAACCATGACCACGGGCAGCTTAAATGGCAATGGTGGCGGCATACCTGCCTTTACCATGACAACCAATGCTAATGGTGGTGAAGACTACTCGATAAACCTGCAAATTCTTGCGTTAATGACCATGCTTGGCTTCTTGCCGGCGATGGTGATTTTGATGACGTCGTTCACTCGTATTGTGGTCGTGATGTCTATCTTGCGTCAGGCGATGGGTCTACAACAAACACCGTCTAACCAAGTCATTATTGGTATCGCGATATTCTTGACCTTCTTCATCATGTCGCCAGTCATTAATCAAGTTAACGAACAAGCAGTTCAGCCTTATCTAAATGAACAGATATCGGCGCGACAGGCATTTGATGTTGCCCAAGAACCGATTAAATCTTTCATGCTTAAACAGACTCGAATCAAAGATCTTGAAACCTTTGTTGAGATTTCTGGTGCGGAAGTGACCAACCCTGAAGATGTTTCGATGGCGGTTCTGATTCCAGCATTTATCACGTCGGAATTGAAAACGGCTTTCCAAATCGGCTTTATGCTGTTCTTGCCGTTCCTAATCATCGACTTGGTGGTGGCATCGGTATTGATGGCCATGGGTATGATGATGTTGTCACCGATGATTGTATCGCTGCCGTTTAAGTTGATGCTGTTTGTTCTTGTTGATGGCTGGAACTTGATACTCTCCACACTCGCCGGCAGTTTTGCCTTGTAGCTGGGGGAATAATGAATCCTGAAATATTCGTAGAGTTGTTCCGAGATGCCCTTTGGATGGTATTAATCATGGTTTGCGCCATCATTATTCCTAGCCTGCTGATTGGTTTGGTTGTGGCTGTTTTCCAAGCTGCGACCTCAATCAACGAACAAACACTGAGTTTCCTGCCGCGTTTGATCGTGACGTTATTGGCGTTGATGATGTTTGCTCACTGGATGACTCAGATGATGATGGAGTTCTTTTTTGAGCTCATCGAACGCTTGCCGCAAGTTCTGTATTAAACAGATATGGAATACCCAACGAGCCTTGTACTAGAGTGGTTAGCCAATTATTTTTGGCCATACACTCGCATCTCAGCGATGCTGATGGTGATGACAGTAACAGGGGCACGCTTCGTGTCGCCGCGTATTCGTCTGTATTTAGGCTTGGCGATTACTTTTGCGGTGATGCCTGCGATTCCTGCTGTTCCCAAAGAGATTGAACTGCTCTCTTTCCAAGGTTTCCTAACCGTCTTCGAGCAAATTGTGATTGGCGTGGCCATGGGTTTTGTTACCCAGTTCATGATTCAAACCTTTGTTATGCTGGGTCAGATCCTCGGTATGCAATCGAGTTTGGGTTTTGCATCAATGGTCGACCCGGCTAACGGGCAAAACACGCCGGTACTTGGTCAACTGTTCATGCTGCTTGCGACCATGTTTTTCTTGGCGACCGATGGTCACTTGAAAATGCTGCAGCTGGTGGTGTTTAGCTTTAAGACCTTGCCGATTGGCAGTGGATCGTTGACCTCTGTTGATTTTCGAGAGCTCGCGTTGTGGCTCGGTATCATGTTCAAAACGGCATTGGCGATGTCCTTGTCGGGCATTATCGCGCTGTTAACAATTAACTTGTCGTTTGGTGTAATGACGCGTGCGGCACCTCAATTAAACATCTTTTCTTTGGGTTTTGCATTTGCGCTACTCGTGGGCCTGTTACTTTGTTGGTACATCCTTGGCGGCTTGTATAGTCACTATGAGCTATTCTGGATGCAGGGCGAACAACAGATATGTCGTCTAATCCGGTTAGATTGCTAGGAGACTGAAATGGCAGAGTCAGATGGTCAAGAACGCACAGAAGACGCAACGCCCAAACGCTTGCAACAGGCCAAAGAGAAAGGGCAGATTGCAAGGTCAAAAGAGCTAGCGTCAGCATCGGTACTAATTGTCGGTGCGATTGCATTAATGTGGTTTGGCGAATCGATGGCGAAGGCTTTGTTCGAGGCGATGCAACGTCTGTTCTCTTTGAGTCGCGACGAAATCTTTGACACCAATAAGCTGCTTGAAATCGCTGGTGGCGCACTGGTGAACCTGCTTTTTCCGCTGTTTTTGATACTGATAACCTTGTTTGTTGCTGCCGTCATCGGCGCTGCGGGTGTCGGTGGGATTAACTTCTCAATGCAAGCGGCGATGCCAAAGGCGTCTAAGCTCAACCCACTGAGTGGGATCAAGCGTATGTTTGGCCTGCAAAGTTGGGTTGAACTGCTCAAGTCTATTCTTAAAGTAGCGCTCGTATCGGGGATGGCGATTTATCTGATTCAAGCCTCTCAGCATGATTTAATGCAGCTGAGTATGGATGTGTACCCACAGAACATCTTTCATGCCTTGGATATCTTGCTCAACTTCATCCTGTTGATCAGCTGCTCACTGCTGATTGTGGTGGCGATTGATATTCCGTTCCAGATCTGGCAACACGCCGATCAATTGAAGATGACCAAACAAGAAGTCAAAGACGAATTCAAAGACACTGAAGGTAAGCCGGAAGTGAAAGGCCGAATTCGTATGCTTCAAAGGGAAGCGGCTCAGCGTCGCATGATGGCTGATGTCCCTCAAGCGGATGTGATTGTGACCAACCCGGAACACTTTTCAGTGGCGCTGCGCTACAAGCAGAATCAAGACAAAGCACCAATTGTGGTTGCTAAAGGTGTCGACCACATGGCGATGAAGATCCGTGAGATTGCGCGTGCAAACGACATCTATATCGTTCCAGCGCCGCCATTGGCGAGGGCGCTTTATCACACCACTGAGCTAGAACAACAAATTCCTGACGGTCTGTTTACGGCAGTTGCACAAGTGCTTGCATATGTTTTCCAGCTTAAACAGTACCGAAAACGAGGTGGTGAGCGACCAAAACTGCAAGATTCTAATATGCCGATCCCACCTGATTTACGTCATTAGATCAATTGCTTGAGCTCTGCGTGATGAACCCTGATAATAGCGAGCTAGCTAATCTTCCTTTTATAGAGGTGATGGCGATAATTTGACGTGAGATGTTGGTACAGTGTTTGCTGTAGTAGCCTGAACATTATAAGCCCATAGCAAACAGCCCTGACTAAGACCTAATCCACTTGTTCAGAGAGCTACAACATAGCGAAACTGTCTAGATTTATGAAATTCTCCCTGCCTTTTGCGGACAAGCTACCTAAAATCCCTAACCGTGCCATGCCTGCGATTGGTGCACCTGTTATGGTACTTGCAACGCTTGCTATGGTGGTGTTGCCCATTCCAGCTTTCTTGTTGGATATGTTCTTCACCTTCAACATTGCACTGTCTATGGTTGTGCTACTGGTCTCGGTATATACCCGCAGGCCTTTAGACTTCGCTGCATTCCCAACCGTCCTGCTGATTGCGACTCTACTTCGGTTGGCCTTGAACGTTGCTTCGACACGTGTGGTATTGCTCCATGGTCATGAAGGTGGCGACGCAGCCGGTAATGTGATTGAAGCCTTCGGTAACGTGGTTATCGGTGGTAACTATGCGGTAGGTCTAGTGGTGTTCTTGATTCTTATGATCATCAACTTCATGGTTGTAACAAAAGGTGCGGGTCGTATCTCGGAAGTAAGCGCGCGTTTCACGTTAGACGCCTTACCGGGTAAACAGATGGCAATCGATGCCGACTTGAACGCAGGTTTGATCGACCAAGACCAGGCGCGTCTGAGACGTTTTGAAGTAACCAAAGAAGCTGACTTCTACGGTTCGATGGACGGTGCTTCTAAGTTTGTTAAAGGCGATGCGATCGCTGGTATCTTAATCTTATTCATCAACATCATTGGTGGCTTGAGCATTGGTATGGCTCAGTTTGACCTTGGTTTTGGCGAAGCAATCGAAATCTATACACTACTGACTATCGGTGATGGTCTGGTAGCACAAATTCCGTCTCTATTATTGTCGATCGCAGCTGCAATGATGGTAACGCGCCAAAATACTGATGAAGATATGGGTGAGCAACTTGTCTTCCAAATGTTCGACAACCCTAAAGCCCTTATGATCACTGCCGCCATCCTTGGCATTATGGGTATTGTTCCTGGCATGCCGCACTTCTCATTCTTGAGCCTTGCCATCGTTGCAGGAGCGGGGGCGTATTACATCGATAAAAAGAACAAGAAGAAGGCTGAACAACCCAACCTTCCGGCGACGGTTGAAGCGAATGGAGAAGCGGGCTCTCAGAAGGAGCTCTCTTGGGATGATGTTCAACCTGTCGATATTATTGGTTTAGAAGTGGGTTACCGTTTAATTCCTTTGGTTGACAGAGACCAAGGCGGGGAATTGCTTGAACGCGTTAAAGGTGTGCGTAAAAAGCTGTCTCAAGACTTTGGTTTCTTGATCCCAGCAGTACACATTCGCGATAACCTAGAACTGACACCAAACAGTTACCGAATTACCCTTATGGGTGTTGCTGTGGGTGAAGCTGAGATTAAGCCAGACATGGAGCTCGCGATTAACCCAGGTCAAGTCTATGGGATGATCGATGGCGAGCCGACGATTGACCCTGCCTTTGGCCTTGAAGCGGTTTGGATTCGTGAAGAGCAGCGTGAACACGCACAAGCTCTAGGTTATACCGTTGTCGATTCTTCTACCGTACTGGCGACACACCTTAGCCAGCTGCTAACCAACAATGCATCACAGCTCATTGGCCATGAAGAAGTTCAGAACTTGCTTGAGATGCTCAGTCGCTCAACACCTAAGCTGGTGGAAGGCTTTGTACCGGATCAATTGCAGTTGGGTGTGGTTGTGAAAGTGCTACAGAACCTGCTGAATGAAGCGATTCCAATTCGTGACATTCGAACCATAGTCCAAACTTTGTCGGAGTATTCAGGTAAGAGTCAAGAACCTGACATACTTACTGCGGCGGTTCGTATCTCATTGAAACGATTAATTGTTCAAGAAATCAATGGTATAGAGCCAGAATTACCAGTGATAACCTTGATTCCTGAACTGGAACAAATCTTGCATCAAACCATGCAGGCATCCGGCGGAGAATCTGCTGGTATTGAACCTGGTTTAGCCGAACGTTTACAGACCTCCCTCAGCCACGCTACACAAGAGCAAGAGCTGAAAGGTGAGCCCGCGGTACTATTGACCTCTGGCGTGTTGCGTTCGACTCTGGCTAAGTTCGTGAAGAACACGATCCCAAGCTTACGAGTCTTGTCTTACCAAGAAATACCGGACGAAAAGCAGATACGTATCGTACAAGCTGTTGGTAATTAAGCCGCCTAATTAGAACGGACGATCGAATTGAAAATTAAACGATTTTTTGCAAAAGATATGCGAACGGCTCTGCTCCAAGTTAAAGAAGAACTTGGCTCAGAGGCGGTGATCATGTCTAACAAAAAGGTCGCAGGTGGCGTGGAAATTGTTGCCGCTATTGATGGCGAATCTAGCCCTTCAACAGCAAGCCAGAGACTAAATAAACCTCAGCAGCCTGCCCAAAGCCAATATACGCAAATGGCCGCGCCCGCAGCTCCTGCAGGGCGACGTCAATTAGACGATGACAAGGTTAGCCTACAGTCGAATGCTGAAGGTGGACGCTCAATGACCAAACGCTTTGCGAACATGCTAAAGCAATACAGTCATGGCGCCGATGATGAGCCACAGCATCGTGCTGAAAATGAAGATTCATTGTCAGCATTGCTCAATCGCCAATCAAGCACGGGTCATAAGCCTCATAGTCATCAGAGTCAAAGCAATTTGCAGTCTCATGGCCATCAGCAATCTCACGGTAACCAACAGTCTCACGGAAATCTTGATTCTGCATTTGCTCGTGAAACGGGGTTGTCTAAGTTAATTGCTGAAGACCGCAGAGTAGAGCGCCCGGCACCTCGCTTGGATCCGACCCGTTATGATCGTGGTCGAGAGAATACTCAATCCAAAGGTTCTGATACTGAAATGGAAACGATGCGTGAAGAGATGACCTCAATTCGTCGTCTGTTAGAGCATCAAGTTTCCGGGTTAATGTGGCAAGAAGTTGAGCGTCGTGAACCGCTCAGAGCGATGCTTATTAAGCGCCTTGAGCGTATGGGTGTATCTGCAGAGCTTGCCGATCAAATGGCGTGTTACATTCCTGAAGATACTAAACCTGCACGTGCGTGGAAGGCTCTGTTAGCTCTGGTTGCAGACCAAATCTCTGTTACACAAAAAGATATTTTAAAACGCGGCGGTATTGTGGCTCTACTTGGCCCAACCGGCGTGGGTAAAACAACGACTGTTGCAAAGCTAGCTGCACGTGCCGCCATGGAATATGGCGCTGATAACGTCGCACTAGTGACAACTGACACATATCGTATAGGTGCACATGAGCAGTTATCGATCTACGGTCGAATTATGGGTTGTCCTGTAAGAGTTGCTAAAGATTCTAGCGAACTGGCCGATGTAATATATCAGTTACGTAATCGTCGCCTGATTCTGGTCGATACTGCAGGCATGGGACAACGAGATGTTCGCCTATCTGAGCAGTTAGACACACTGATGCAAGAGAGTGGTTCCGTTATCAATAGCTACCTTGTGTTGCCTGCAACCGCGCAACGCAAAGTGCTGCAAGAAACAATTGAACACTTTAGAAGAATCCCGTTGTCGGGATGCATCATGACTAAGCTGGATGAATCCCTAAGTCTAGGTGAATTCATCAGTGTCGTAATACAAAATGCATTACCAGTTGCTTACATAGCAAATGGTCAACGAGTTCCTGAAGATATCGTTATAGCTCAGCCAAAGTACATGATTGCTAAGGCCAATGAGTTATTAGAAAAATCTACAGAGAATGAACCTCATTACTGGAATAGCGATTCTGAAGGGCTCTAGGCGGCGGATAAATATGAATGAAAATATGATACATGATCAAGCTAGCGGCCTCCGTCGCTTAACCAAGCCTTCACTCACAAAAGTTATCGCGGTAACCGGTGGTAAGGGAGGCGTTGGTAAATCTAATGTGACGTTAGGTATGGCTATTTGCATGGCGCGCCAAGGCAAAAAAGTCATGGTGCTAGATGCCGATTTAGGGCTAGCGAACGTCGATATCATGCTAGGTATTCGTTCTAAACGAAACCTTGGGCATGTGTTGGCTGGAGAATGTGAACTTAAGGATGCGATTGTCGAAGGTCCGCACGGAATTAAAATTATTCCAGCGACATCGGGCACACAAAGCATGACAGAACTTTCACACGCTCAGCATGCTGGTTTGATTCGCGCATTCGGTTCGCTTGAAGACGAGATGGACATCTTGTTGGTTGATACCGCAGCCGGTATTTCGGACATGGTGATCAGCTTCTCAAGAGCGGCGCAAGACGTGGTTGTTGTGGTATGTGATGAACCTACCTCAATCACAGATGCATATGCTTTGATTAAGCTTTTGAGCAGAGAGCACCAAGTTCAGCGATTCAAAGTTGTTGCAAATATGGTCAGAAGCTACCGCGAAGGCCGAGAATTATTTGCAAAGTTGACTTTGGTCACAGAGCGCTTCTTGAATGTGAGCCTCGAACTCGTAGCATGTATTCCTTTAGATGATAAAGTACGTCAATCAGTCAAGAGACAGAAAATCGTAGTCGATGCGTTTCCTCGCTCTCCAGCTGCATTGGCAATCAGTTCTTTGGCTAACAAAGCATTGACCTGGCCAATACCAAAAACACCGAGCGGACACTTGGAGTTCTTTGTTGAAAGGCTGCTGAATCGTACTGAATTTATAGAGGAACCATTTGGTGAATAAAGCGCTTACTTACGATCAACACGCTAATCACAATAGCCAACAGGCTTTTTTTGAGAAGTACTCTGTGTTGGTTAAACGTATCGCTCATCACTTGTTGGGGCGATTACCGCCTAATGTATTGGTTGATGACTTAATTCAAGCTGGCATGATCGGCTTGATTGAAGCGCAACAAAACTATGATGGTACCAAAGGTGCAAGCTTTGAGACGTATGCTGGTATTCGAATTCGCGGGGCAATGTTGGATGACATTCGCCGTGGGGATTGGGTACCGAGATCGGTTCATAAAAACAATCGAGAAATCAGCAGTGCAATCGCGGAATTAGAGGGTATCCTCAACCGCGACCCGAGTGATGCCGAAGTGGCAAAACACATGGGGCTCAGCTTAGAGCAATATCACAGTGCTTTAACTGACATTAATTGCTCAAGACTGGTTGGAATCGAAGATTTAGGCGTCTCAGATGATGTAATATCTCCGAATGAAGACTCTCAAGATAATACGCCTTTTCAAGGGGTTGCTGATGAGTCATTCCGCCAAGCTTTGATCGGTTCGATAAAACAACTTCCGGAAAGGGAAGGCCTTGTGCTTTCGCTTTATTACGACGAAGAACTCAATTTAAAAGAGATTGGGGAAGTGTTAGGTGTCAGCGAATCTCGTGTCAGCCAAATACTGAGCCAATCTATGCAGCGTTTACGCACTAAGTTAAGTGCTTGGACACAGAACGACTAACAACACTGATCCTATTCAGTGGAGGCTAATTTGAACAAAAACATGAAAATTCTCATTGTTGATGATTTTTCAACGATGCGCCGAATTGTTAAAAACCTACTTCGCGATTTAGGTTTCAACAACACTCAAGAAGCAGATGATGGCTTGACCGCGTTACCTATGCTGAAAAAAGGCGAATTTGATTTCGTGGTAACTGACTGGAACATGCCAGGCATGCAAGGGATTGACCTGCTTAAACACATTCGCGCAGACGCAGAACTTAAGCACCTTCCAGTGCTTATGATCACAGCTGAAGCGAAGCGTGAGCAGATCATCGAAGCTGCGCAAGCGGGTGTTAATGGTTACATTGTGAAGCCTTTCACTGCTGCAACGCTGAAAGAGAAACTTGATAAGATTTTTGATCGCTTATAAGCATCAATAAATTTAGGCACTTCTAGGTAAACACTGACTGATAAGTTATCTGTTTATCTCGATAGCCTAAGCGCACAAAGTATGCGGAGTAAGGCCGAATTCAGGATGATTTCATTAGAACAAGCAAAAAAATTAGTAGAGCTGCTTGAGAACGATGAGCAGCAAAATGCTGATTCTCTTGTGAGAAGCATTTATGAAGATAACTTTAGTCTTCAAGACAATCCAATGCTTCAAGAAATAGGAAGTCTGACACGCGACCTCCACGACTCTTTGACTCAATTCAATTTCGATGAACGCATCAGCGTTATCGCAAATGACGAAATCCCTGATGCAAGGGATCGCCTTCAGTATGTCATTGATAAAACGGAAGTTGCGGCAAATAAGACGATGGACGCTGTCGATCGCTGTATGCCAATCGCAGACAACCTACACGAGTGTTTACTTCAAGTAAGGCCTCAATGGAATGAACTGATGCATGGCCGCATTGAGCTGGCACAATTTAAAGCTTTATGTCACCGCATTGATGGATTGCTTGTCCAAGTAGAAGGCGATAGTACTGAACTACGCGGACAATTGACTGAAATCTTGATGGCTCAGGATTTCCAAGACTTAACTGGGCAGATAATCAGCAAAGTTATTACCTTGGTGAATGAGGTGGAAGGACGTTTGGTCGAGATTCTCACGGTATTCGGTGCGAATCAAAAAGAGCCAACTCCAGAGTCAGAGAAGAAAGCATCGATTGCGCCTGAAGGTCCAATTATGAACCCAGAAGAGCGCGAAGACGCTGTCGCATCTCAAGATGAAGTCGACGATTTGTTATCCAGTCTTGGATTTTAAAGGTAACGTATGAGCTACGATTTAGACGAAGATATTCTTCAGGACTTTTTAGTCGAAGCAGGAGAGATCCTTGAACTCCTATCAGAACAACTGGTAGAGCTTGAGAATAACCCTGACGACAAAGACCTATTAAATGCTATTTTCCGTGGTTTCCATACAGTAAAAGGTGGTGCTGGTTTCCTAGCATTAACTGAGCTGGTGGATACTTGTCATGGTGCTGAGAATGTGTTCGACATTCTGCGAAACGGCCAACGCAGCGTAACATCAGGTTTGATGGATACCATGCTGCAGGCGCTAGATACAGTCAATGTACAGTTTCGCGCCGTGCAAGATCAGGAACCTTTAGTGCCAGCCGACCAATCTTTATTGGATGAACTTCACCGTCTCTGTAAACCAGAGTCTGCGGATGAAGTGGCACCAGTAGAAGCGCCTGCACCTATTATCCCTGAACCTGTTGTTGCAGCGCCTGAGCCTGTTATTGCTCCGGAACCTACTGCTGAAAGCTCAAACATCAATGCATCTTCAGTCGATGATATCTCTGAAGATGAGTTTGAACGCTTGCTTGATGAGCTTCACGGTAAAGGTGGTTCACCAACAGCGCCTTCTGCACCAACACCGCCGCCAGCACCCGCTGCACCTCAGTCTGTTGCTGACAGTGGTGATATTACTGATGACGAATTTGAAAAGTTATTAGATGAATTGCACGGTGCGGGTAAGAGCCCGACAGCGGCAAGTTCAACGCCTCCTCCACCGCCAGCAGCACCTGTTTCGGCGATGTCTGAAGGCGATGATCTGATGACTGACGAAGAGTTCGAGAAGTTACTTGACCAACTACATGGCTCAGGTAATGGACCTTCGATTGAAGAATTGGATGCCGCGACTAAGCCAGCAGAAGTTAAGGCAGTAGCACCTCAAGCTATGCCTAAACCTGCTGCGCCAGTTGCCGTTAAAGCTGAGCCGAAACCGAGCGCTCCAGCAAAAGCTGAAGTTAAAGCACCGGCTAAGAAGCAGCAAGCTGAAGCAACAGTTCGCGTTGATACATCAACACTGGACACCATCATGAACATGGTAGGTGAACTGGTATTGGTGCGTAACCGACTCGTCAGCCTTGGCCTTAACAGCAACGACGAAGAAATGTCGAAAGCTGTCTCTAACTTAGATGTTGTTACTGCAGACCTACAAGGTGCGGTAATGAAGACTCGTATGCAGCCGATCAAGAAAGTATTTGGTCGCTTCCCACGAGTTGTCCGTGACCTTGCTCGTAGCTTGAAGAAAGACATCGTTCTTGAAATGCGTGGCGAAGAAACGGATCTTGATAAAAACTTAGTAGAAGCACTTGCTGATCCCCTGATTCACTTGGTGAGAAACTCTGTCGATCATGGTATCGAAATGCCAGACGACCGTGTTGCAGCAGGTAAATCTAGAACGGGTAAAGTGATTCTGTCTGCCTCTCAAGAAGGTGACCACATTGAACTGGCTATCGTTGATGACGGTGGCGGTATGGACCCTGATAAGCTTCGTGCTATCGCGGTTAAACGTGGCCTGATGGATGAAGATGCAGCGTCTCGTTTATCGAATAAAGAGTGTTTCAACTTGATTTTTGCTCCTGGCTTCTCAAGCAAAGAGCAGATCTCGGATATATCTGGTCGTGGTGTGGGTATGGACGTTGTGAAAACAGCGATCAACACACTGAACGGCTCTATTGATATTGATTCAGAAATGGGACAGGGCACCAAGATCACTATCAAGGTTCCACTAACCCTAGCGATTCTACCAACCTTAATGGTCGGTGTTGCGGGTCACCCATTTGCGTTGCCATTGGCATCGGTTAACGAGATCTTCCACCTAGATTTAAGCCGCACAAACGTGGTTGATGGTCAGCTGACGATCATCGTTCGCGATAAGTCTATTCCGTTGTTCTACTTGCAAAACTGGCTTGCACCTAAAGCGGGTATTGTTGAACTGCGCAAAGGACACGGCCATGTTGTTATCGTACAACTTGGTAGCCAACGTGTTGGTTTTGTTGTCGATACGCTTATCGGTCAAGAAGAAGTCGTGATCAAGCCGCTTGATAAGCTTCTGCAAGGCACACCAGGAATGGCAGGCGCGACAATTACAAGTGACGGACACATTGCATTGATTCTAGATGTGCCGGACTTGTTGAAGCAGTACGCAGCTGCGTCAAGAATTTAATTTAAGGATAAATATGGCGATTAAAGTATTAGTCGTTGATGATTCGAGTTTTTTTCGTCGTCGCGTTAGCGAGATCATCAACTCAGAGGCTCGCCTAGAAGTCATTGATGTTGCAGTAAACGGTAAAGAAGCCGTTGAAAAAGCGAAACAGCTAAGACCTGACGTAATCACGATGGACATTGAAATGCCTGTCATGGACGGCATCACTGCCGTTCGTGAGATCATGGCCGCGTCTCCAACGCCTATTTTGATGTTCTCATCGTTAACGCATGATGGAGCGAGAGCAACGTTAGATGCGTTAGATGCAGGTGCTCTCGACTTCCTACCTAAGAAGTTTGAAGACATTGCACGTAACCGCGACGATGCAGTTGCATTGCTTCAACAGCGTGTGATTCAGATTGCTGCAAAGCGTGCATTTATGCGTCGTGCTCCTATTGCGCCGAGAGCGACAACAACGACTTCAACATCTACGCCATTGCGCCAGCCGATTTCAACAGCAGCTGCGACTTCCACAGCGAAGCCTGCAGTTGCATCAACGGCGAAATTCAGAGCGTCAGGTAAGAAGTATCAATTAACAGCAATTGGTACGTCGACTGGCGGCCCAGTTGCTCTACAGAAGATTTTGACTCGCATCCCTGCCAACTATCCACATCCCATTGTGTTAGTTCAGCATATGCCAGCAACATTCACTGCTGCTTTTGCTAGTCGATTGAACACCTTGTGCAAGATTGAAGTTCGTGAAGCGCAAGACGGTGATGTGTTAAAACCTGGAGTGGCGTATCTTGCTCCGGGTGGTAAACAGATGATGGTGGATGGCCGCGCAGGGTCTGCACGTCTAAGAATTATCGATGGCGGCGACCGCATGAACTACAAGCCTTGTGTGGATGTCACATTCGGCTCTGCAGCGAAGATCTACGGCGACAAAGTATTGTCTATGATACTGACCGGTATGGGCGCAGATGGTCGAGAAGGTTCGCGTATGTTGAAAACTGCGGGCTCGACGATTTGGGCACAAGACGAAGATAGTTGTGTTGTATATGGTATGCCTCAAGCTGTAGCAAAAGCTGGCATTTCTACTGAAGACCTACCTCTAGACCGCATCGCGGAAAGGATCTTGGTTGAAGTTGGGTTAGCTTAGGTAAATCGAAATGATTGTTTGGAGTGTTGCAAATCAAAAAGGTGGTGTTGGTAAAACGACCACGACCGTGACTCTAGCAGGTTTACTTGCGTTGAAGGGGCACCGTGTTCTGTTGGTTGATACTGACCCACATGCATCACTGACCACCTATCTGGGTTACGACTCAGATACGGTGGAATCGAGCCTGTTTGATCTGTTCCAGTTGCGTGAGTTTAACGCGCAGACGGTAAGACCTTTACTGTTACAAACGGAAGTCGAAGGTATCGATATTATTCCTGCGCACATGTCTTTGGCGACATTAGACCGTGTAATGGGAAATCGAAGCGGCATGGGGTTGATCTTGAAACGCGCTTTGGCCGCTTTGAAAGACGATTACGACTATGTGTTGATCGATTGCCCGCCAATTCTGGGTGTGATGATGGTCAATGCATTGGCTGCGAGTGATCGTATTTTGATTCCGGTACAGACGGAATTTTTGGCGATGAAGGGCTTAGAGCGTATGATTCGCACTTTGACCATCATGCAGAAGTCTCGCAAAACACCGTTTAAGGTGACGATTGTCCCAACGATGTATGACAAGCGAACCAAAGCCTCACTGCAAACATTAACGCAGCTCAAAGATGATTATCCAAACCAAGTTTGGACATCTGCGGTGCCGATTGATACTAAGTTTCGAGATGCGAGCCTAAAGCGCTTGCCAGCCTCTCATTTTGCATCGGGTAGCCGTGGTGTATTTGCTTATAAACAGTTGCTTATTTATCTCGAAAGGTTGGCGATAAATGAGCGCGAATAAAGAATCAACATTGGCGCAGGCAAGTCTTTCCAGTGAACAAGCTCTGGATGACTACTTTACTGCGCTGTTAGGCGATGAAAGCTATGAATCTGACGACTTTTTTGTTGACGAGTCGAGCGACGAATCACAATCTGAAGAGCCAGAGCCAGAGCCAGAGCCAGAGCCAGAGCCAGAGCCAGAGCCAGAGCCAGAGCCAGAGCCAGAGCCAGAGCCAGAGCCAGAGCCAGAGCCAGAGCGCCAATTGGCGAGTCATCATTCAAGCTATGCGGAAATACGCGCAGCTGAGTTCGAAGTGCCTAATCTTGAGGATGTTCAAAAGCTACTCAGTCGCTTAGAAGCAACCAATGTGGTTGATGAACTGAATCTTGATGAGTTGATGGATCAGAATACCCAGAAAATCGCCCAGCAAGCAGACATGCAAATGTTTGACGCCGCGGTTGAGTCTGTTCAAGTGTTCGAAGAGCCAGAGGTTCAGGATTGGAATCTTCCAGAACCCGATTTATCAACTGCTGTCGAGCCTTTGGTTGAATCACCGTCAATTGAAGAGCAACAAGTTGAAGTTGAGTTTCCCGCTCAAGCTGAGTTAGTAAAAACTGAACAAGCCGAGGTGATAGAACCTGAGCTTGAAGCTCCTTCAATCGAGCCAGTTGTTGAACTTGAAACTCAAACTGGAGGTGCAGACCAATTTACTTCTTGGGAAAGCCAAACTCGAACAGAAGATTTTCAAGTACTGTATTTCGATGTGAACGGTGTGACCTTTGCGGTGCCGCTTGATGAACTCGGTGGTATCCATCGCCTAGAAGAGGTCAATCACATTATTGGTAAACCGACTTGGTATTTGGGGTTACAAACCAACCGTGATAGTCAGCTAGATGTGGTCGATACCGCAAAATGGGTGATGTCTGAGAAACTATCGGGTGACGAATACAAAGAAAACTATCAATATATAGTGATGCTTGGAGAAAGCTTGTGGGGCCTTGCGGGCACTGAGCTCAAAGGCACCGAGTTGCTGAATACAGATAAAGTACGCTGGCGAGAAACGGCGGGAAAACGCCCTTGGCTCGCTGGGATGGTAAAAGAAAAAATGTGTGCTTTGATCCATGTCGAAGCATTAATCGCCATGCTAAACGCAGGGCTAGATGTAAAAGCATTGAGCTAGTACTACGATTGGTACAACAAAAGCATCAAGTTAATAATAGTGGTCGGTAACGACGGCAAGAGGATTATCTATGTCTCATATGAGTGAAGTTGAAGTAAGAAAAGAGCAAACGAATGATGAAGTACTTCAATGGGTGACTTTCCAGCTAGAAGAAGAAACTTACGGCATCAACGTAATGCAAGTACGTGAAGTACTGCGTTACAGCGAAATTGCTCCAGTACCGGGTGCTCCAGATTACGTTCTAGGTATTATCAACCTACGTGGTAACGTTGTTACTGTTATCGACACTCGTTCTCGCTTTGGTTTGATGCAAGGTGAAATCACAGATAACACTCGTATCATCGTTATTGAATCTGAGCGTCAAGTAATTGGCATTCTAGTGGATAGCGTTGCTGAAGTGGTTTACCTACGTTCTTCTGAAATCGACACAACGCCAAGTGTTGGTACTGATGAAAGTGCTAAGTTCATCCAAGGTGTAAGTAACCGAGATGGCAAGCTGCTTATCTTAGTAGATCTAAACAAACTACTAAGCGAAGACGAATGGGATGAGATGGCTCACCTGTAATGTTTGAAGCGCTTCCTTTAACCCCTGTTGCTCTGATTGCTGGAGTAGGGGTTTTTACGTTATTCATCCTGATTTTGGTCAGCAAAGTAAAACGTGCGATTCAAAAGCAGCTTGATCAGTCACGCCTTCAAGTTCGTAACTTGGACAAAGAGCTTCAGAAATCGAGTAAGCAATTACTTGAAGTTCGCTCTGTTGTGGTTGGTCTTGGTCAGAAAGTGACTGAGCAACAAGATCTGATCAAGCACTTGAACGAACGTATTGTTGAGTTGGAACATGCGGATACCGATGGACGTTTGTACACGCGTGCAACGAAAATGGTTCAGCTTGGAGCTGGGATTAACGAACTGATCGAAGAATGCGAATTGCCAAAAGCGGAAGCTGAGCTAATGATGTCTCTGCAGAATAAGCTTGCTGGTAAAGAGAAAATTCCTTCGCTAAGAAGTAATCCTTCATCATTTGATGAACAACCTGCGTCTTCTCGTGATCGTAGAGAACCACCTCGACGTCGATAAATTGAGCGCTAATTGTGTATCGAGCACTTGATGTTTATCACGCATTCCTCTTAAAAGAAGCTTCGGCTTCTTTTTTTATACCTGACAGCTCTATATAGAACGATGTTTATAAGTGCTTGTATCTACGACAATATCTTGTTTGTTGATTAAAATGTGTAAATTGTGATGCGGTGGTAACAGTTTCTTACGTAGTTTGTTCTATCGAAAACGCCTAGTCCTGTTTTGTCACCATGTTGGTGTGCTACTATAGCGCTCTCATTACTCGACTAAATTTACCTATGCTAGAAGTCTCAAATTTAACTGCTATTCGTGACGACAGGGTTCTGTTTGAATCGTTGTCTTTTCAATTGAAACCAGGTGAACTGGTTCAGGTTGAAGGTCGTAACGGTACCGGGAAAACGACACTCCTTAGGATTATTACTGGCTTGGGCGATCGCGATGACGGTACTATCTGCTGGGACGGTGAGTCTATTGAATCGAGTCGAGATGTTTATCATCAAAATTTACTTTTTCTTGGTCACCAAACAGGTGTAAAGCGCGAGCTTAGTGCTTATGAGAATCTGAGCTTTTATCAGTCGATTCACAGTGGAGGTACAAGCAAAGAAGAGCTTTACCACGCGCTGGCTCAAGTTGGGCTTGCGGGTAGAGAAGATGTACCTGCAGGGCAACTTTCAGCAGGTCAACAGCGCCGAGTTGCGTTGGCTCGCCTTTGGTTGAGCAAGCAAATGTTGTGGATTCTCGATGAGCCGCTGACTGCGATTGATAAGCAGGGCGTGAAAGTTCTCGAATCTCTTTTTTCTCAGCATGCAGACAACGGTGGCATTGTGTTATTAACCACACACCAAGACATGTTTGCTGATAGCCCGAAACTAAGAAAAATAAAGTTGGGTGAGTAATATGATCTCTTCAATGACCACGATTATCCGACGCGAACTGCTGATCGCGTTTCGACGTCAAGCAGATATCTTTAA
The DNA here is from genome assembly GCF_057785915.1 of Vibrio sp. QJM3NY_35. Classification (NCBI taxonomy): domain Bacteria; kingdom Pseudomonadati; phylum Pseudomonadota; class Gammaproteobacteria; order Vibrionales; family Vibrionaceae; genus Vibrio; species Vibrio sp. QJM3NY_35. The sequence continues at coordinate 960,598 of NZ_CM173507.1, forward strand.
CCCTTTGTGGTTCTTTATCATTGTTATAACTCTATTCCCTTTGAGTATTGGCCCTGAGCCAAATCTACTTGCACGCATTGCTGCAGGTATTGTTTGGGTGGCAGCTTTGCTCTCTGCATTGCTTTCTTTAGAGCGTCTTTTCCGCGATGATTTTCAAGATGGCGCCCTTGAGCAGATGATGCTGATGCCCATCCCGTTGCAGTTGGTAGTATTGTCCAAGGTCATAGCACACTGGTTGTTGACCGGGTTACCATTGATTTTAATCAGCCCATTGTTGGCTGTTTTGTTGTCTTTAGATTTTGATACATGGCTCTCAGTTGTGTTGACCTTGCTGGTTGGTACACCCGCATTGAGTTTTATTGGTGCGATTGGTGTTGCGTTAACCGTTGGGTTACAGAAGGGCGGAGTCCTGTTAAGCCTGTTAATTCTGCCGCTTTACATCCCCATTTTGATTTTCGCGACGTCAGCGATTGACGCTGCGGCTTTAGGCGTTGCGTACAACGGCCAATTGGCTGTGCTTGGGGCAATGTTAATGGGTGCGATGACTATGACGCCTTTTGCGATCAGTGCCGCACTTAGAGTGAGTGTGAACTGATTAGGGTTCCGTTATCGTATACCTAATATGAACCAAACGTGTCGATTGGACTCATAGAGTCAGTAAAACTGAAAGCAAGACAAATAAAATTATTATAATTATAGCTTTAATCGCTATAAGCAATATGAAGTAAGAGTGAGATTACAACATGTGGAAATGGCTCCATCCCTATGCCAAAGCAGAAACCTCTTATCAGCTTGCTGGTAAACTTTTGCCATGGTTTTCGATCCTAGCGCTATTGTGTCTATCCGTCGGTACCGTGTGGGGGCTTGCATTTGCGCCTTCTGATTACCAACAAGGCGATAGCTTCCGTATCATCTACATCCATGTTCCGTCTGCAATTTGGTCTATGGGCGTTTACATGTCGATGGCAATTGCTGCCTTTATCGGTTTGGTATGGCAGGTAAGGCTATCAGATATGGCTGCACTGGCGATGGCACCTATTGGTGCTGTATTTACCTTCATTGCGTTACTAACCGGCGCTGTTTGGGGTAAACCAATGTGGGGTGCTTGGTGGGTTTGGGATGCGCGTTTAACCTCAGAGCTGATTCTTCTATTCCTATACTTGGGTGTGATTGCACTACACCACGCTTTTGACGACCAAAAAACAGCAGCGAAAGCGGCCGGCATTTTAGCTATCGTTGGTGTCATCAACCTACCTATCATTCACTTTTCAGTAGAGTGGTGGAACACACTTCACCAAGGCGCGACGATCACTAAGTTCGACAAGCCTTCTATTTCAAGTGACATGTTATGGCCGCTTCTTCTTAACATCTTCGGCTTCGCCTTTTTCTTTGGTGCGGTGACTATGGTTCGTTTCCGTAACGAAATCATCAGTAAAGAAAGTCACCGTCCATGGGTTCGCAAGCTTGCGGCTGAAAAAGCGTAGTAGGGTAGGTAATTATGTATTTTGAATCTTTGAGTGATTTCTTTGCCATGGGAGGTTATGCCTCGTATGTCTGGAGTGCATTTGGAATCACATTTCTCGCGATGATCATTTTACTGGTCGTAAGCGTTCGTCGTGGTAAGCAATTACTAAATGAAGTACAAGCTAAGATTGATCGTCAAGCTCGTATCGATGCAGCAAAAAATATGGAGAACACTCTATGAACCCAAGACGTAAAAAGAGGCTGGGCATTGTCTTAGCGATCTTTTTTGGTATCAGTGCGACTGTTGGATTGATGGTTTACGCACTTAACCAGAACATGGATCTGTTCTACACACCAACTGAGCTGGTCAACGGCAAAGATGGTAAGAAACCTGAAGTTGGTCAACGCCTACGTATTGGTGGCATGGTCGTAGTCGGCTCTGTAAGCCGTGACAATGAATCACTACGTGTAAGCTTTGATTTGCAAGATGTAGGCCCTAAAGTAACAATTCTATACGATGGTATCCTTCCTGATCTTTTCCGTGAAGGCCAAGGTATTGTTGCTCAGGGTGTTCTTAAAAATGCAACGACAATCGAAGCGTTTGAGGTGTTGGCAAAGCACGATGAAGAGTACATGCCTTCTGAAGTTGCGGAAGCAATGAAGAAAACCCATGAGCCTTTGCAATACACGACTGAACAAAAAGAAGGAAATGCTCAATGATAGCCGAGATCGGCCATTTTGCGATGATCCTGTCCTTGGGACTTGCATTGCTGCTCAGCGTGCTCCCACTGTATGGAGCCGCTCGAAATAACACATTATTGATGAACAGCGCACGACCGTTGTCGTGGGGTATGTTCGGATTCTTAGCGATTTCGTTCTTTATCTTGTGTTACGCGTTCTACACAAATGATTTTACGATTCAATATGTAGCGAGTAACTCGAATAGCCAGCTGCCTTGGTACTACCGAATTACTGCGGTTTGGGGCGCTCACGAAGGTTCATTACTGCTTTGGGTGCTTATCCAAGCGGGTTGGACGGTTGCTGTAGCGACGTTTAGCCGTGGTATGCCTCAAGAGTCTGTGGCTCGCGTGCTGGCTATCATGGGGTTGATCACTGTCGGCTTCTTGCTGTTCATTATCGTAACGTCTAACCCGTTCCTACGTACATTGCCTTTCTTCCCCGTTGATGGTCGTGACTTGAACCCACTACTGCAAGACCCGGGTTTGATTATTCACCCGCCAATGCTTTACATGGGTTATGTAGGTTTCTCTGTTGCGTTCTCTTTCGCAATCGCTTCTCTAATGAGTGGTCGTCTTGATACTGCATGGGCTCGTTGGTCTCGCCCTTGGACAATCGCTGCTTGGTTATTCCTAACGGTAGGTATCGCACTAGGTTCATGGTGGGCTTACTACGAACTTGGCTGGGGTGGCTGGTGGTTCTGGGATCCAGTAGAAAACGCTTCATTCATGCCTTGGTTGGCAGGTACTGCATTAATGCACTCACTTGCGGTAACCGAAAAGCGTGGCACATTTAAAGCTTGGACAGTATTGCTGGCTATCTCTGCATTCTCGCTAAGCTTACTAGGTACATTCTTAGTTCGTTCGGGCATCTTGGTATCGGTTCACGCGTTTGCGTCGGATCCTGCCCGCGGTATGTTTATCCTAGGTTTCCTAGTCTTCGTTATCGGTGGTTCACTGCTGTTGTTCGCTGTTAAAGGCGCATCGGTTCGTGTTCGCGGTAACTTCGATTTGGTTTCTCGTGAAAACGCATTGCTTGGTAACAACATCTTATTGATTGCAGCGCTTGTCGTTGTATTAGTCGGTACGCTACTGCCATTAGTTCACAAACAGTTAGGCTTGGGCTCGGTATCTATCGGTGCACCATTCTTTGACATGTTGTTCTTCTGGTTAATGATCCCGTTCTCGTTCCTGCTTGGTATCGGTCCTCTGATCCGCTGGAAACGTGACAACCTATCTAAGCTTGTTAAACCAATGCTGATTTCAGGTGCATTCTCACTTGGCTTGAGTGCGCTAATGGTTGCTCTACTGGCTGACCGCTTCAGTGGTACTGCTTTTGCTGGTTGGGTAATGGCGTTCTGGATCATCTTCATGCACGGCTTTGAGCTACATGAGCGTGCGACTCACCGTCATACATTCCTGAAAGGTCTAACTAAGCTACCTCGTAGCCACTGGGCAATGATGTGCGGTCACATTGGTTTAGCCGTGACAGTGATTGGTATCGCGATGGTGCAAAACTACAGCATCGAACGCGATGTACGTCTGGCGCCAGGTGAAAGCTACCAGCTTGAAGAATACAGCTTCCTGTTTACAGGGGTTCGTGACAAAGATGGTCCTAACTACGATGGTTATATTGCTGACTTTGAAATTACCAAAGAAGGCAAATACATCAACACGCTTCACGCTGAAAAACGTTTCTACACCACAGCTAAGTCTATGATGACAGAAGCAGCGATTGACCGTGGCGTAACGCGCGACCTTTACATCGCAATGGGTGAACGTTTAGACGACAACAAATCTTGGGCTGTACGTATCTACTACAAACCATTTGTACGTTGGATCTGGGCAGGTTCTTTGATTATGTCGATTGGTGGTGCTATTGCTATCAGTGACCGTCGTTACCGTTTCCGTAAGCCAACCAAAAAGTCGGCTCAAGAGCAGGAGGCTTAATTCGAATGAACAAGAAGATTTTATTCATTCCTTTGATTGCGTTCATGGTTCTCGCTGGAATCTTTGCAACGCAATTGATGCGCAATCAGTCGGGCGATGACCCGACTAAGCTTGAATCGGTATTGATTGGTAAGCCTGTTCCTGAGTTCGGTCTAGAAGACTTAGAACAACCAGGTAAGTTTCATGATCAAGCGATCTTTAAAGGTGAGCCACTGCTTCTTAACGTATGGGCAACTTGGTGTCCTACTTGTTACGCAGAGCACTCTTACCTGAACAAGCTCGCAGCTCAAGGCGTTAAGATCATTGGTCTTAACTACAAAGATGACCGCAACAAAGCGGTTGGTTGGTTAAAAGAACTGGGTAACCCGTATCTAATCAGTCTTTTTGATGGCAACGGCATGTTAGGTCTAGACCTTGGTGTGTATGGCGCTCCAGAAACTTTCCTAATCGACGCTAATGGTGTGGTTCGCTATCGCCATGTGGGTGATGTAAATCCAACGAACTGGGCATCGACGCTTGAGCCGATGTACAACGACCTGTTGGAGGAAGCGAAATGATTAAGAAGGCACTGATTACTCTATTCGCTACGTTTGCAATATCAGCGACGGTTTCTGCCGCGCCAATCGAATTTCATGAGTTTGATACTGTAGATCAAGAGCAACAGTTTAAAGAGCTGAGCAATACGCTGCGTTGCCCTAAATGTCAGAACAACACGATTGGTGACTCGAATGCAGAACTTGCGGTCGACCTGCGCCAAAAAGTGTATGAGATGACCAAAGATGGTAAGTCGAAGCAAGACATCATTGATTACATGATTGCTCGCTACGGTAACTTCGTTACTTACAATCCGCCATTAACACTTGCGACGTCGATCCTTTGGGTCGGCCCATTTGCAGTGGTTGTGTTTGGATTTGGTTTGATCATTTTACGAAGCAGAAAGTCAAAATCGAAAGCAGCAACAGAGTCAGATCAAGACTGGGATGCAGATAAAGAAGCACGTTTAAAAGCGTTACTCGATGAAGAGAACGACGGAGATAAACAGTAATGACTCTATTTTGGATTTCTACCATTATCCTTTCGCTAGCAGCAATCTTGTTGATTGTTCTGCCTTTCATTAATAAAAAGGCAAACAATGACGATGTGCTTCGTGATGAGCTGAATAAAGCATTCTATAAAGACCGTCTCGATGAGCTAGAAGTAGAAGCTGAAGAAGGCCTTGTTGATAATCAACAAGAACTGATCGCTGATTTGAAACAGTCTCTACTGGATGATGTACCTGCTCAGCAAGAGATGAAGAAGACTCAGATTTCAACGCTTGGTGTGGTTGTACCGTCGATCATCCTTGTCGTGGTTGTGACTTATGGTATGTACTTTAAGTTTGGTGCATTGGACAAAGTTCAACACTGGCAAGAAGTGAGCTCAAACCTTCCTGAATTGTCTAAAAAGCTAATGTCATCGGAAGGCGGTGCATTAACGGATGACGAACTGGAAGATTTGACTCTAGCGCTTCGTACCCGTCTACATTACCAACCAAAAGATTCAACAGGTTGGTTGCTATTGGGTCGTATTGCACTGGCTAACCGCGACGCTGAAACAGCAAAAGATTCTATGGAACGAGCTTACAAGCTTGAACCTAAGAATGAAGATGTTCAGTTAGGTTTCGCGCAAGCACTGATGCTTTCTCCTGATGAAACTGATCAAAACCAAGCTCGCTTGATTTTGAGCCGATTGATTCAAAACGACTACGTCGACCTTCGCGTGTTCTCACTGCTAGCGTTTGATGCGTTTGAGCGTCAAGACTATCCCGGTGCAGTGAAGTACTGGAGTATCATGCAGCAAATGATTGGTCCACAAGACAGTCGCTACGAAATGCTTTCGCGCAGTATTGAAAGTGCTCAGCAAAAAATGGGCGACGCTATGGGTGTCGACCAAGGTAAGACTGTTGCTGTAACACTAGACCTTTCTGCTGATGTGAACGCAGATCCTAACTCTGTGTTAATCGTGTCAGTACACAGAGCTGATGGTTCTCCAATGCCTATCGCTGCGGCTCGTTACCCACTAGGGACTTTCCCTCGTACTGTTGTGCTTGATGATGGCAACAGCATGTTGGAAGGGCAGGAACTGTCTAGTCTAGAAACTCTCATGGTTAGAGCTAGGCTTGATACAGATGGTAACGTTTCAACTCGCGACGGTGATTGGTACGGTGAAAGTGAAGTGGTAGAACTGGGTGCTCCAGTGACCATTGATATCAATAAGCAATATTAATCATCACTTTGCATAAGCGTTAGCTATTCCGATTTGTTGATAAACGGTATAGACTTACGCAAACAATTGAGGTCAGCGATTGCTGGCCTTTTTTATTATTCCTTATGGAAAAGGTGATATGTCTGTCAGTGTTTTAAGACTCTCGAGTTTACTTTTTATCGCAAGCTTAACGGTGGGTTGTTCAAGTGCGCCGGACGAAAGTGTTAACGATGATAACCTCGAAACCTCTGAATACGTCGAAGAGTCCCACCCGAATGATCCTTTTGAAGGCTTCAACCGCGCGATGTGGGATATCAACTACGAATATCTAGATCCTTATCTGGTTCGCCCTGTTTCCCTCGCTTATGTTGACTACACCCCTGTGCCAGTGCGTTCTGGTATCTCCAATTTTTTAGCCAACTTAGACGAGCCATCAAGCATGGTGAACAACCTTATTATGGGCAACGGTGAAAAAGCACTCGACCATTTCAACCGTTTTTGGATCAACTCAACGATTGGTTTGTTAGGCTTAATCGATATTGCCAGCGAAGCGGGGATCACCAAATACGATGATAAGTCGTTCTCTGATGCGATTGGTCATTATGGGGTAGGGAATGGTCCGTACTTCATGGTGCCGGGTTATGGGCCGTTAACAACGCGAGAAGTGACTGAAACCGTCGATGGCTTGTATGTTCCTTTATCTTTCTTGAACTTCTGGACGAGCTTAGGTAAATGGGCATTTGAAGGCATGGAAACACGTGCTCAATTAGTATCACAAGAAGCGCTGTTGGATGATTCTCCAGATCCATACGCATTAACGCGTGATGTATATATTCAACGCCGTGACTTTAAAGCCGAGATCGAGCCTGAAGAGGTCGACCTTGAAGAAGAAGATTTGATCGATGGTTATCTAGAAGATTACTAGAAACATGATTTAGAAAATCGATAAAAGAAAGGCTCGATGTTGATGCAACATCGAGCCTTTTTAATGCTTTCTACTTTTAGGGAGGTAGATTAGAAGCGGTAGTTAGCTTGTATACCTACTAGCCAGATGCTACCTGTTACTTCACCTTCGAAGCTGCCACCAAATAAATCTGCTGCAGCATCGGTTTCATGCATTTTAGCGTCTTTCGCTAGGATGTAAGTGAAACCAGCATCTAGAGTTAGCTGCTTAGACCATTGGTAGCCTGCACCAATGCTCAGCCAAGTACGATCTGTTTCTGGGATAGTCGCAGTGCGGTGCTCTTCGCTTACTGCCGAAGTGTCGTAAGCAATACCAGAACGCAGAGCCAGTTTTGGTGTCATTTGGTAAGTCGTACCAATTGCAAAGCGGTAGTTGTCTTCCCAGTTCTCTTGCTTGATCTCAACGCTGTTTTCACCAGGGAAATCCGCTACAAGTTCTTTAAAGCTGCTCCAGTTTGTCCAGTTAACACTCGCGTGAACTGCAACTTTTTCTGTTAGCTGGTGGAAGCTCGCAAGTTCTGCTGTTGCTGGAAGTGCAAGGTCCATTGAACCATTTTTGTGCGCCGCCGGGTTTGCTTGGTTGAAACCAAAGCCTTGTGCATAACCTTCTAGAGTTAGATCAACTTCTGACTTGTAAGTAAAGCCAAGGCGGTTGTTTTCATTAATCTGCCACGCTGTACCAATTTGCCAGCCCCATGCAGTGTCATCACCTTCCATATATTTTAAAGGAGTACCTGCTGGTAATGGAACAAGCGAGTTTGCTGTAGATACTGCACCAAAGCTACCTTCAGCCATAATGTAACGAATGCCACCACCAAGAGAAACACTCTCCAGTACTTGGTATGCAGCATTAAGGTTTAGCTCCATTGTAGTAACACTTGCTTCGTTACCATGGTTAGCGCCACCAAAGTCTTTCCCTAGGTCTGTTTCCATACCGTAGTTAGTACCAGCAGCAAAACCTAGAGCAAATTTTTCGTTGTACTTATGAGAAACGTAAAAGTTTGGGATAACTGCACTGTGTGCAAAATCACTAGAATTTGATGAAGTTGTTTTGCCCATCATAGACGTAGAAGTACCGTCGATATCGATGTTCGGGTCAACATAGATAGCACCAACAGAAACCTGAGTGCCTTCTAGATAAGTCAGCATGGCAGGGTTACGCCATTGTGCGTCTGCACCGTCAGCCATTGCAGCTTCACCCGCGTATGCACGGCCTAGGCCTGTTGCTGAGTATTCTGCTAGCTGAAAACCTGCCGCTTGAGTCACGGTAGAAGTCGAAAGTAGTCCAACTGCCACTGCAGCAGATAGAAGAGTCTTATTTATTTTCATTATTATGTTCGCTGAATCATAAGTATTTAGTGGCGTGATTCTACTTTTAGAGTCATTACTTTAAAAATGAAATTCGAATAAAACAGTGTTTTAGGGATTTAATAATCAATTGTAACTAATTATTAGGTAAATAGTCTGAATGTTTCGGCTGTGTTGCGAGGTTTGAGCGTACACTTGTAGTCATTTGTAGCTAGCGCAGGCTACAGTTGTAAGCTTAAATTGATGCGGGTCAGTGGTTTAGAAAATAAAAAAGGGTCGCGTAATGCGACCCTTTGGGTATTTATAACCTAGCTTTTATTAGAAGCTGCGGCTGTACTGTAGACCCAGTAGGATTGCATCAGCACGTGTTGTCGCAGAAATCGACGTACCAAGAGGAGAGCTCTCGTTTACGTTTTTAACGTCTTCACCCAGTAAGTAAGTGAAGCCGAAATCAACGTTAGACGCAGTGTCGATATGGTATGTAAAACCAGCAGAGAACCATTGACGGTCAGAATCTGGTACAGAAACTGATTTCAGGTCATCTTGAGCTGCGATGTCATACATGTAACCAGCACGTAGATCCCAGTCGTTATTCAAGTAGTAAGTCGTACCAACTGAGATATGACCAGCGTTTTTCCACTCGTATGGAGCGTCAGGTAGTGCATTTGCTGAACCGCCAAAATCAATCTTGTCAAATGCTTTCCAACCAACCCACTGTAAAGAGTAGTGTACTGCAAACTTAGTATCTTTAAGTTTGTGGTAACCAGAGAACTCAGCCATATCTGGTAGAGGAAGAGTGATCTCTTGTCCTTTTTCATCTTTAGCTGTGATCTCAGGGCTGTAACGGTAAGAAAGGCCGAAGCGGTTATTTTCATCTAGCTCATAAACTGTACCGATATTGAAGCCAACGCCCCAACCGTCTGCACCATCGATATCAACAAGGCTTCGACCATCAAAAGGTGAATTACCGCCGGGAGTAACTGAAGTACTTGTTGTTCGTTTTAACGTACCTTTACCATAAATTAGATCAAGACCAGCACCAAAGCTCCATTGGTCATTTAAGCGGTATGAACCAGCAAGACCGAAGTTAAGACTCATGATGTCAGTCTCACCACCAAATTCTGAACCGGTGAAATCGCTACCAAAGTCTGTAGAAGTACCGAAGTTTGAGTATGCGTTTACACCCCAAGCAAACTTTTCATTTACTGGAACAATAAGGTGGATGTTGGGTGCAACAGATGTACCGCCCGCGTCATCGTAGTTTGATGATTGTGGAGCATTGAACGGTGATGAATAAGTCGCATCAGATACTTTAATGTCTGTCGTGATTGTTTCAAAACCTAGAGATAACTCAGTTTTATCAAACATTGACATTGCAGCTGGGTTACGAGCCATTACTGACGCGTTATCTGCGATTACTGCGTCACCAGCGAAAGCACGACCAAGGCCGGTTGCTGATTGTGCGTTAAGTTGGAAACCTGCTGCCATCGCTTGCGAAGACGCCAGTGTGATTGTTACTGCTAAAAGAGACTTTTTAAACAGACGCGTGTTGTTGGTAGTCATTCATTTATTCCTTTATATATCCGCCTCTACAGGGCGATTAATTTGAGCAATTGCTCAATGGTGGCTGATCCTATTCGGAAGTATACGATATACAAATCCGACCATTGGAAATTTTGAGGATAAAATTATGGAAATGACGCCTATCTGACACGAAAATGGTGGGAAATGCTTATTTTTAGAGTTTTAACTCTAGAGGTATTGGTGGTGTGAATGGTTTTGCGGTTTATCTATAAATAAAGCCCAGCAATATCAAGAGTATAGTTGCTGGGCCTTTTGTGACGGGGCTTTGAGAGCGAATTAGCTCATCGGTTTGATCATTTTGGTTAGCTTTTCGGCGATCTTAGAAACGTCCTCGCCATCTTCACCTACGAGGATCAGACTGCTGTTATCGATAGGTGTTACCGAACCTGACATGCCTTTCTCATCAAAGTCGATCGATTTGTCAGTCGGAATCCCTGTTAAAAACAGCGTGACTTTGCCTTTTTCACCTTGGAAAACCATGTGCATTGCGTTGGACTTACCAAAGCCACAATGATTTAGGTAGTAAACGTGATAAGGAAACGCTTTATCAAACTGAAAAGCAAATGGATTCATCTTGGCATTGATCTGTTGTGATGTGACTTGTTCATCAATTCCACTGACGAAGCTCTTTTCATTAACCACATGTTTCATTGCCGTATCAGCCAAACTTGCTTGAGCTGGAGAGACTAACGCATTTCCCCAGTTAACTTGGCCAACGAGTAAACCTGCAACGAATGCAACTGAGGCTGCCATTGCCATCGCTCGTCGAGCAAAAGTAGGCCTTACTACTTTGCTTTCTTCGCTTGAGGTCTGATTGAACAGAATGCGATCAGCAAGATCGTCTGGCACATCCACGTTCATTGCTGAATGGATCTTCTTATCAAGCGATAGTACATCGTCTAAAAAGTTACTATTGGCTTCGCTATGTGCTGCCGCATCAATAATATCTTGTGTGCGTTGTTTAGGTTCCGACAATACACGACGACGAAATTCCAAATCATCCATTATGTTGCCCCCTCTCTGCCTCTTCTGTATCCAGCATCTCTTTCAACTGATTTCGAGCTCTGAATAAACGTGTCATCACCGTGTTTTTGTTGAGGTCGAGAATGTCTGCGATCTCATCACCACTAAACCCACCAATCACTTGCAAGAAAAGAGGTTCACGATAATCAATTTCAAGTTTCATGATCTGAGCTTGCAACCATAGATGTTGATGGTGTGGGTCATCACTGACACTAGCATCATTACCATGATCGTCGATATCAACCAGATCAAACTGCTTGCGTTCAAAACGTCGAGCGTTCTCGCGTCTCAAGATGGTAATCAGCCAAGACTTAGCGGCTTTTTCATCTTGTAGGCTATCGAGTGACTTCCATGCTCGAAGGCAAGTCTCTTGTACTAAATCCTCGGCAATGCTTTTGTCTTTACATAACCAATAGGCGTAGCGAAAGAGGTCACGATGATAGGCACGCACGAGTGCTTCGTATTTTCTTTGTTTGTCCATATCAGAGTTGACCGGACGCTTGGCTGTTTTCTTTCCAAACATTTTTATTATTGACACACGAGCCTCCATAATTGCTCTGCGTATAGCTGTCCTCTATACGTTGTGCTTCGTTTTTATATTTTTAGAGCTAACGATCATCGGCAGGAAATCGTAAAATCACATTAAAATTGATCTACTTCAAAATCTAAGGCCTCGAACCCGTTATAGTACACCTTGTCGTCTAGTTAGTCATTCGTGGCTAGCATGTTGAGCAAGACGACACTTCCTTTTGAAGGCTGACTTTACTTTCTCCTAATCAGGAAACTGATTATTTCAATTGGCGTTAAGTTAATTGCTTTATATACATTCCGACCACACAGCTTTGTGTGGTTTTTTTTTGCCTCAAGAAAACCATTCCCTACACAGCGATAACAGTCTTTGCTTACAATAGTTTAGTCTCTTACGACAACCTTTCCCCCCAAAAGGTTCGCCTGAATGCGCAGTTATATTTTCAAACAGTGAGATACTCGTATCACGTTTATTTAAACGCTCGTTTGATTTAATTAACAACTTCTTTACAATGCTTCAGGTCAGACCTCTTAACATTAAGGAGAAACCATGGGCAAACAGGAAGTCAAAACCCGTTCTGGAGAACGTGTTGCCGTTGTCGCTGGATTACGAACCCCATTCGCTCGTCAGAGCACAGAATTTAGTCAGGTGCCTGCAGTCGACCTAGGCAAAATGGTTGTGAGCGAAATGCTTGCAAGAACAGATGTCGATCCTGCGCTTATTGAACAAGTGGTGTTCGGCCAAGTAGTGCAAATGCCAGAAGCACCGAACATTGCACGTGAAATCGTGTTGGGTACTGGTATGGATATTAATACCGATGCGTACAGTGTGACACGAGCATGTGCGACCAGCTTCCAAGCGGCAGTTAACGTGACCGAGAGCATTATGGCTGGCACGATTGATGTCGGTATTGCAGGCGGTGCGGATTCTTCTTCTGTATTGCCAATCGGTGTTTCGAAAAAGTTAGCGGCAAACTTATTAGCGCTCAGCAAAACCAAAACAATGGGTCAAAAGCTTAAGATTCTTAAAACGCTTTCCGTTAAAGATCTTATGCCAGTACCACCGGCAGTCGCAGAATACTCGACAGGTTTATCCATGGGACAAACCGCAGAGCAGATGGCAAAAACTCATGGTATCACTCGTCTGGAACAAGATGCGCTCGCTCATCGATCTCACTCTCTGGCTTCTCAAGCATGGAAAGAAGGCAAGATTAAAGATGAAGTGATGACGGCATTCCCCGCGCCTTATAAAAAATACCTAGCGGAAGACAACAACGTTCGCCACGACTCAACGGTTGAAGGCTACGCTAAACTGCGCCCGGCATTCGATAGAAAGTACGGCAGTGTAACGGCAGCCAATGCAACACCTCTTACCGATGGCGGCGCTGCGGTGATGTTGATGCGCGAAGGTAAAGCGAAAGAGCTAGGCTTAGAAGTGCTTGGCTATATTCGTGGCTATGCATTCTCAGCGATTGGTGTTGAAACGGATATGTTGATGGGCCCGACGTACGCGACCTCTCAAGTATTAAAGAACACCGGTTTAGAGTTGTCAGACCTTACACTGATCGAAATGCACGAAGCATTTGCTGCCCAAGTTCTAGCGAATGTGAAAATGTTTGCGAGTGATGAGTTCGCACAGAAGAACCTTGGCCGCGATAAAGCGATCGGTGAGATTGATATGGATAAGTTCAACGTGCTTGGCAGTTCAATTGCTTACGGCCACCCGTTCGCAGCAACTGGTGCGCGTATGATGACTCAAACATTACGTGAATTAAAACGTCGCGGTGGCGGCTTAGCACTGAATACAGCATGTGCTGCTGGTGGTTTAGGTGCAGCAATGATCTTGGAGGTAGAATAATGTCTACGACTCTTGATGCAACAACAGAAAAAGAAGCAGTCACTAACGTGGATTCAACTCCAGTGACTGAAGCACCGAAAAAGAAAGCGACTGCATTCTCTCTTAACATCGATGACCAAGACATTGCTTGGCTAGCGATTGATGTACCAGGCGAGAAAATGAACACGCTACAAGCGGCTTTTGCTGAAGAGATGAAAGCGATCTTTGAGCAGTTAAAAGAGAAGCAAAGCCGCGTTAAAGGGCTAATTGTTCATTCTCTTAAGCCTGATAACTTTATTGCTGGCGCTGATGTTCGAATGCTTGATGCGTGTAAAACGGCTGACGAAGCACAGTCTCTGGCTCGCCAAGGGCAGGAGATGTTCCAAACTCTGTCTGAACTGCCGTACCCAGTGGTCGCAGCGATTCATGGCCCATGTTTAGGTGGTGGTTTAGAGCTCGCACTGGCGTGTGATTACCGTGTATGTACCGATTCAGATAAGACTCGTCTTGGTCTGCCAGAAGTACAGTTAGGTTTGTTACCAGGCTCTGGCGGTACACAGCGTCTGCCTCGCCTTATCGGTTTACTACCATCTCTCGACCTAATCCTAACGGGCAAGCAACTGCGCGTTAAGAAAGCGAAATCGCTTGGTGTTGTGGATGCTTGTGTACCTGAAACAATACTGCTTAAAGTCGCTAAAAGCTTTGTTGAAAAGAATACGGGCAGTAAAAAAGGTAAGCGTCTAGCATCGAAAAGCCAAGCGTCGACCAAAGAAAAGCTGATTTCACGTAACGGCCTTGGTCGTAAAGTGATTTTTGAACAAGCTTCTAAGAAGACAAATCAGAAAACACGCGGAAATTACCCAGCAGCAGATGCGATTCTAGATGTCATTCGTTATGGCCTTGAGAACGGCTTTGACAAAGGCCTTCAGTATGAAGCGAAGCGTTTCTCAGAACTGGTTATGACTTCTGAATCTAAAGCCCTTCGTTCGATTTTCTTTGCGACTACGGAAATGAAAAAAGAGCACGGCGCAGACGCAGAACCCAAAGCGGTTAAGCGTGTTGGTGTGCTGGGCGGTGGTCTTATGGGCGCAGGCATCAGCCATGTCAGTGTTGCTAAGGCGAAAGTGCCAGTTCGTATCAAAGACGTATCAAATGAAGGTGTGCTGAACGCGCTTAACTACAACTTCAAGTTGTTCGATAAGCAGCGTAAGCGTCGCATTCTGAGCAGGGCGGGCCTTGAAAGTAAGATGCTTCAGCTGTCTGGTGGTATCGACTTTACGAGTTTTAACCACACTGATGTTGTGATTGAAGCTGTGTTTGAAGACCTTGACCTTAAGCAGTCGATGGTTGCAGACATTGAAGAAAATGCGAAGCCAGACACTATCTTCGCGACGAATACGTCTTCACTGCCAATTCATAAGATTGCAGAGAAGGCGCAGCGACCAGAAAACGTTGTCGGTCTTCACTACTTCAGCCCAGCAGAGAAAATGCCGCTGGTTGAAGTTATTCCTCATGAAACAACGTCAGAAGAGACGATCTCGACGGTGGTTGCATTAGCGAAGAAGCAAGGTAAAACGCCGATTGTTGTGAAAGATACGGCTGGCTTCTACGTGAACCGTATTCTTGCTCCGTACATGAATGAAGCTGCGCATTTACTGCTAGCAAACGAGCCGATTGAAAAGCTCGACAGCACGTTATTAGACTTCGGTTTCCCGGTTGGCCCTATCACATTACTAGATGAGGTGGGTGTTGATATCGGAGCTAAGATCATTCCTATTTTAGTGAATGAGTTAGGCGATCGTTTCCAAGGTCCTGATGTGTTCGACATTCTTCTGAACGACAACCGCAAAGGCCGCAAGAGTGGTAAGGGTTTCTATACCTACAAAGGGAAGAAGAAGGAAGTCGATAAGTCAGTTTACAAGCTGCTTAAGCTGCAACCTGAACCTAAGTTAAGTGATAACGACATCGCAATGCGTTGTGTGTTACCTATGTTGAATGAAGCGGTTCGTTGTCTAGATGATGGCATTATCCGTAGCCCTCGTGATGGCGATATTGGTGCTATTTTTGGTATCGGTTTCCCGCCATTCTTAGGTGGTCCGTTCCGTTATATGGACCAAATTGGTATTAAGTCACTGGTTGAGATGATGAACGATTTTGCTGTGAAGTACGGTGATCGTTTCGCGCCATGTGATGGCCTACTGACACGTGCTGGTTTGGATGAGTCTTTTTACAAGTAACTCTCTCTAGAAGTAACTTTCTAGTACATTGATTATGAAGCCCGTATCAAACGATTGATGCGGGCTTTATTTTTTATGGGGACGTGCAAAAAGAAAGAGATTCCCGACTCAGTTGTTCCTTCTTGTCGGGAATGGGTAGTCATTGGTAGCACATAAGTTCCTTGGGGAGAATATCGACTCTGCTGTACCGTCATCTCCTAAAGCGACGAAGGAGCGTAATAGGAGATCTGCTTTTAAACTGCATCCAATAAAAAAGGTTGATGCTCGCACATCAACCTTCTGATTTTCTGTTAGGAATGACTAACCAAGTTCAGTATCTTTGGGCCGTAACTGAAACTCATCAATCGAGCCTATTTCCACACCTGCGGATAGCTTTTTTTCGCCCTGATGAGCATTACCATGTGCGTGCATAATCAGACGATTCGCTGTACGAGGTTTTAGCTGACTCACCACAAAACGCATCATGTCCGAACGAGTTAACCCCTTAAGGTCTTCCAATACACGCTCTCTTTGGTTGAACTCAAGATCCTTATTGCCTATTGCAACCCATAGGCGTTGAGCACGACCGCGCAAGGTGGTATCTGGCGTTGAGATCTGATTCCATAGGCCGCGTTTACTGCTGTGCCATTGGTAGTCATTTAGCTCTAACAACACCATATAAAAAGCATTGAGGAACTCATCTATTGAGGCTAACAAGTCAGCAGGGGCTGCATTAGGCGATTGCACGTACAACACAATACCTGGGTGTCGGTTGAGCGGCATATTGCCTGTGCCTACCATGTAACCTAGCTGTTGCTTGGTTCGTATCTCATGGAAAAAAGTAGCCGACATCAAATGGTTTGCCAGTGAATACAGCGCAATATTTTTAGGCGAAATATCTGGGCATTGATAATAAACCACGATTGCTGAATCATCTTGGTTACACGCCACTTCACGCTGGAAGCTGCCGTTTTCACCCAACATGATTAGCGGACGCAGTGACTCTTCGTAAGCCTGATCTTGAACACGCAGTGCATCTTTTAGCGTTTCAGCCATTTTGTGTGCATCGGCTTTTTTCCAGTCGCCATACACAAACATTTCAACATGAAGTTCCGCCAAAATAGCTTGAACAAAAGAAGAGAGTTCATCGACCTCTATCGTTTCCAATGCTTCAATCAACACGGAATAGGGCGGGTTATTTGGCTGAAGTATCCCAGTCATTGCATTAAACAGCTGCGATATAGGACGATCTTGCGATGCGTTATTCCAGTTTCTGAGCAGTTGATGCTTGATGGTTTCGAAGCGTGTTGGACTAAAGTTACGAGCTTGGAAATGTTCAAGGATCATATTGAGTAGCTGTGGCTGCTTTTCGCTAAACCCCGACAGAGTGAGTGTTACACCGCCTTGATGGGTATACATGTTGTAACCCATACCGGCAATTTCAGCCTGATAGGTATCTTTTTCAAGTGAATCCAAGAACATTTCTACACATAGGCGAGTTTTTACGATGTTTCTCGGGCTAGCAACCGAGTGTGGGCTGTCGATAGCAACATATACCACACCTTTAGGTACTCGAAATTGATGGTCTTGCAGATGCCATAACTTAAAGCCATCGAGATCTTCTAACAGTTGCGGGTATTTAGCGTCGCCTTCGAGCTCTGCCGGATCTAAGTCGTAGCAAATAAACGGATTTTTGCTTGGCAGCTCGAACTGCCAACCGGGGTTGATGCACATAAAGCATTGGGTTTGCTCTGAGCTAAAAGGTGTCACAGAGTAGGGCGTAAAGTACCATTTTGCTTCTCTGTCATACTCGAAACCTTGGGCAACAATGGTTGCGCGCATGTTGTCGACGGTTAAGTAGGGAAGCAAAGATCGCTGTAATTCGTCATCGAAATGCGACATTTTGTAATCGCCATACACCACGTCTTGTTCTTGGTAGTGCTGCATGTTGATCACCAGGTGACTCACTACATCAAGTGGTCTTGCTGGTTCTTGAAAGCGGAAAGCTGACTCTAAAACGGCACGCTTTTCTAGGTAACGCCACTCTTCAATACCTTGTTGCTCAATCAACTTGATGTATTGGAATACCGCTTGGATGATGTTATCGGTTTTGGTTAAACCTTCGATGGTCAATGAACAACTGACTGTGAAATCACGATAGTTACTGCCACTTGCGCCACCACCTGCTGAGAGAGAAGTAATCCAACCTTTCTCTTTCAACTGCATCATCAAACTGCCTTCCCCTTCATATCCTAAAAGGTGTGCAAAGAACGACAGTGGCTTAACGCCGTAGTGCTCGTCCATGCTTGGCATAGGGAAGGTTAAGATGAGTTTACGTACTTCTTTTATCGGCTCAACGTGCACTTGAACGCCGGTGCTTAATTCGCCAACAATCGGTACTTCAACCTTTTTTCCTTGCAGGTTGTGATTGGTAATCGAGCTAAAACGATCCTCAACCCAGCCTTGCATTTCATCTAAGGATTGATTGCCAGACAGCGTCAGTGTCATTAGGTCTGCAGAATATTGTTGCTGGTGGAACGATAAGATCTCTTGTCTAATCGTCTCGCCGTTTCTGTCGCCCAACGTATCGATATTACCGACAGAAAACTTCGAGAATGGGTGATTGTGGTTCACTAGTTCTTTGGTAACTTGGTACAAGCGTCGAGAATCGTCGTTGAGTTTCATCTTATATTCTGAATCAACGGCTTGGCGTTCTTTATCTAATGCTTCTTCGTTGAACAGGGGAGCAGTGAAAAATTGGCTGAAGCGATCGAGTGCGGTTTCAAACGCATTCAACTCAACGTCAAAAAAGAAGCAGGTGTGCTCTGTTCCCGTCCAAGCATTGTTGCTGCCGCCATGTTGGCTGATAAAACCTTGGAACTCTCCGACCTTTGGATACTTTTCAGTTCCCAAAAATAGCATATGCTCTAAGTAGTGAGCTAAACCCTCTCGGTCTGTAGGGTCATCAAAGTGCCCCACATTAACGGCTAATGCGGCTGCTGCTTTTTGAGCATTTTGGTCCTGAACTAACAGTACGCGTAACCCGTTATTTAAGGTTATGTAACGGTATTGATGTTCATCATTTGGGCTTAAGTGCACAGGAGCATCTCCAGAGAAGGTGGTTTTTAAATTATGTACCCGATGATTCGGCGTGCAAACCTTGTAATCATATTTTGGGATATGAAGTGCTTTTTGGCGATTTCTAAATCACTTTTATCGATTTTTATCAGTAATTTATTTTCTTTTAACAAGATTGTTAAGAAAGTCGAACTCTTTGGCAAGTGACTTGATATAATTATTTATATTGACTGCGGTTTCTCTGGATTGAGAGCCAAACCTAAGTAGCGTTTCGCTGATATATGGGATATATCGACTTTCGACATGTTACGAAGACAGGATTGAACATGAAAATATTCATTATGCGCCACGGTGAAGCAGAACATTTTGCGGATTCGGATGCAGAACGAGCGTTGACCAAGCGCGGGAAAATGGCTTCTCTTGCAGTGGCACAAGCTGCAAATGAGCAGGGGATTAGTCAATTCGATAAAGTGCTGGTGAGCCCATATTTAAGGGCACAAGAAACGTGGTTAGAGATCTCTCAGGCGTTTTCTGGAACGAAAGTAGAAACCTGTGATGACATTACGCCTTATGGAATGTCCGACGATGTGTTTGATTTGACCTTGGCAATGGCTGAAGTAGAAAAACTAGAGACCATTTTATTTGTTTCTCATTTACCTCTAGTTGGCTACTTAACCGCTGAGTTCGCGACAGGCATGGCACCACCAATGTTTCCGACTTCTGGATTAGCTTGTATCGAATTCGACCTTGAGACACAAAAGGGCGAGTTACTTTGGAATATTAATCCATAGACTAGACAAAGCTCGTTGGGCTCTTTTTTTACAAAAAAAAAGACAAAGTTGAAGACAAATAAAAAGGGCACCTCAATGCAATTGAGATGCCCTTTGTCATTTCTGAAACGCTGTTTGTACGAATCAATAACTGGCTAGTTAACTTTTGTTGAATAAACAGCAAACTAGAGGTTATTTATCGGGAATGGAAAGTAAAACCAGCAGCGCGCCGTTGCCGCCAAACTCTAATGGTGCTTGGTGAAAAGCCATTACATCTGGGTGCTGTGCTAACCACAAAGGCACCTTCTGTTTAAGGATGTGTTTACCGATACCGTGCTGAACACAGGCACACGCCACGCTCTCTTTCACGCAGTGCGCAATCATTGCGCCAAGCTCACGTTTGGCTTCTTGTTGAGTCATACCATGCATATCGAGATACACGTCAGGCACGTAGACACCACGACGTAGGCGCTTGACCTCATATTTAGAGACATCATCACGCGCATAGCGTGTTGGACCGTCTTCGCTAAGATGCGGAATGAACTCATCCGAGAAATAAAACTCGCTATCACTGGCTTGTCTTGCCGTTCGAGTAATTTCTTTTTGCTTGGCATTTCTTTTTGGCTGCTGGACTATGGTATCCTGTTGCAACTTTTTAACGCCCTTTACTGCATCGTTGAACAGGGCGAAATCGTCATCGAAGTCGGTGTCTTTTTTGCTCATCAGGTTATGAATTCTAATTAGAAACGTAATTAGCAGTATTGTAGCGCTTTTCGGAGACAATTTTGGATAAGATTTTTGTAGAAGAAGCGGTATCAGAACTACACACGCTTCAAGATGTGATTCGTTGGACTGTTAGCCGCTTTAACGCAGCGGGCCTATTTTATGGTCACGGCACTGATAACGCGTGGGATGAGGCAGTACAACTTATCTTACCTACTCTTTATCTGCCGATTGATGTTCCTTCGCATGTGATGAACTCTCGTCTAACGAGCAGCGAACGTCTACGTATTGTTGAGCGCGTAATCAAGCGTATTAATGATCGTACACCAACGGCTTACCTAACCAACAAAGCTTGGTTCTGTGGTCTTGAGTTCTTCGTTGATGAACGTGTTCTTGTGCCTCGTTCGCCAATTGGTGAGCTGATCGAAGCTCAATTCCAACCTTGGTTAACTGAAGAGCCAACTCGCATCATGGATATGTGTACGGGTAGTGGTTGTATCGCTATTGCTTGTGCTCACGCATTCCCTGACGCTGAAGTAGATGCGATTGATATCTCTACAGACGCATTGCAAGTTGCAGAGCAGAACGTTCAAGATCACGGCATGGAGCAGCAAGTGTTCCCAATCCGTTCAGATCTTTTCCGTGATTTGCCAAAAGAGAAATACAACCTGATCGTATCTAACCCACCTTACGTGGACGAAGAAGATATGAACAGCCTGCCAGATGAGTTTACTCACGAGCCAGAACTTGGCCTAGCAGCGGGTACAGACGGTCTGAAATTGGTTCGTCGCATCTTAGCTAATGCACCAGACTACCTAACTGACGACGGTATTCTTATCTGTGAAGTAGGTAACTCAATGGTTCATATGATGGATCAGTACCCAGAGATTCCATTCACTTGGATTGAATTCTCTAACGGTGGTCATGGCGTATTCATGATCACTCGTGAGCAGCTTGTTGCTTGCGCTGATGAGTTCTCTATCTACAAAGACTAGTTTGTAGCTATTAAGCGAATGATCCGGTCATCGGGCTGTAAGCTTAGAACCTGAAACTGAGTAAGACGTTCGATTTGAAACGTTTTTATTTAAACGTCATGCAGCAATGCATGGCGTTTTTTATTGCCTAGATTAAAGATTTTTGCATTTATATCGAAGAAGTTCAGCGCAATATTTAGTTGATTAATATGAGGGCTTATTACATATTGGTGTTTAATATTTAGTCGTTTTAGTGAGTTAAGGAGGATTCACGATGAGCTTTGATACATGGATTTATTATTTATTAGCGGTGCTGATCTTAACGGCATCACCTGGCCCAAGTTCTCTATTGTGCATGACCAAAGGTGTGCAATCTGGCTTTAAATTATCGATGTTTACCGCGTTGGGGAGCTTAACTGCGATTACTGGCATTTTAACCTTATCGTTTACCGGGCTAGGGGTAATTATTGCTTCGTCTGAAGTGGTATTTAATGTCATAAAATGGACAGGTGCGGCTTACCTTATCTTCCTCGGCTGGAAATCTCTGCGGTCTAGCCAACAAGATTATGACAAGTTACCGGATCAACAAGGCGGCTCTCGATCTGTCAAAGAAAGTGCTGCGCAGCATTACCTAAGTGGCTTTATTGTTGGCGCGAGTAACCCCAAAGCTATCCTGTTTTTTACCGCACTTTTCCCACAGTTTATTGATCCCTCAATTGCGCTCTTACCACAGTTTACCGTGTTTGCTTTGACCTTCGCAGTCATGGAATTTTCTTGGTTACTGGTGTACGCCTACTTGGGCGCGAAGTCGTCAAATTGGTTGTTTGCGAAAGGTCGAGCTAAGGTCTTTAATCGTGTCACTGGAGGTGTCTTTATTGGGGCTGGTGCACTGCTTTCGACGACCAGTCGAGCATAACTTTCTGTTTTATCAGAGAGGTGAATGATTACAGAATATTCTTGATGCTGTCATAAAATGTTAATATTAATGTGCTTGCTGCTTTTGGCGAAAAGCCGATATATTGTAGTTACACCATCACGTTCTCAAGGAGAGACATATGCAGCATCAAGAAATGATTCAACACAGTAACTTTGGCGTAATCAGTCGTACTTGGATTTTCTCTACCCTTTCTCTAGTGGGTATTCTTGCTCTAATGTAGTCAGCTTCATGGCTCTATATTTTTAGTTTTTATTATGAAATCACTTGTTAAAAAGTCTTCAAAGTCAGAACTCTTTCTCTTATAAATGTGGCTTTTCTCATCAGGCTAGCCACTTAATTTTTTCTTAGTCATCTTCTTCTAGCAAGCTTCTCCTAGTTGCCACTTTCTCGTTGTCACTTCTTGCCTTAAGTCACCACCTGCTTTCAGTGGACTGGTTTGTCACCTTATCTCTATAAACAAGCATCATTGCACTTCTGAAGTTGTTACGAAACTGTGATAATCTTAAGTTATCTTTTATCTACAGTGTATCTCTCATGTCTGTCTGGGATTCTATTTCATTTAACAATCGATTTACTGCATTACCTCGACTGTTCTATACCCCAATTCAACCTACACCGCTAAATAATGTTCAATGGCTCGCATGGAACCATAAGCTTGCGGATGAACTCGGCTTTCCGTCATTTGATGATGCTTCCGAGGAATTGCTTGAAACGTTATCTGGCAATGTTGAACCTGAGCAGTTTTCGCCTGTAGCAATGAAATACGCAGGCCACCAGTTTGGTTCTTATAACCCGGATTTAGGTGATGGAAGAGGGCTGTTATTAGCTCAAGTTGTCGCAAAAAGTGGTGAAACGTTCGATTTACACCTCAAAGGTGCAGGTAAAACGCCTTATTCTCGTATGGGTGATGGACGCGCTGTTATTCGATCAACGGTTCGTGAGTACTTATGTAGCGAAGCGATGGCTGGGCTCAATATCCCAACCACACGTGCATTAGCCATGATGACCAGTGACACGCCAGTTTATCGTGAGAAACAAGAGTGGGGCGCATTATTGGTGCGTGCTGCAGAATCTCACATTCGATTTGGTCACTTTGAACATCTGTTTTATACCAATCAGTTGGCAGAACATAAATTACTGGCTGATAAAGTGATTGAATGGCACTTCCCAGAATGCCTCGATGAAGAGAAGCCCTACGCTGCCATGTTTAATGAGATTGTCGATCGCACTGCGGAAATGGTCGCGTTGTGGCAAGCCAATGGTTTTGCTCATGGTGTGATGAACACCGATAACATGTCGATCATTGGGCAAACTTTCGATTATGGTCCGTTCGCGTTTCTTGATGAATATGACCCTCGTTTGATCTGTAACCATTCGGATTACCAAGGTCGTTATGCCTTTAATCAACAGCCTAGAATTGGATTATGGAATCTATCTGCACTGGCTCACTCACTTTCTCCGCTGGTGGATAAGGCCGACTTAGAGGCCGCTTTAGAGCAGTACGAACCGCAAATGAACGGTTATTTCAGTCAGATGATGCGTCGTAAATTGGGGCTGCTTTCGAAACAAGAAGGCGACAGTCGTTTGTTCGAATCTATGTTCGAGCTGATGTCACAAAGCAAAGTCGACTACCCAAGGTTTTTTCGAACGTTGTCGAACCTAGACACTTTGCCTGCGCAAAAAGTGATTGATTTGGTTCTCGACCGAGATGCAGCAAAACTGTGGCTAGATAACTACTTACAACGCTGTGAACTGGAAGAGAGCTCAGTGGCAGAGCGCTGCGAAAAGATGAGACAAGTAAACCCTAAATACATCCTTAGAAACTACCTAGCTCAGCTTGCGATAGATAAAGCGGAACGCGGTGATAGCAGTGATATTGAAGCATTAATGGTGGTACTGGCTGACCCATACGCAGAACACCCTGACTACGAACACCTTGCTGCGTTGCCTCCTGAGTGGGGTAAAGCGATGGAAATCAGCTGTTCCTCTTAACCTTCGATGATTCTTTGAGTCGCTAAGTACAGGTAGAGGTCACTAAGATGTGATCTTTATCTGTTCGTTCTTCTAACTTTACAAACATGTCAATAATCAAATAATCGGCCAGCCTATACACTATGTGAATAAGTTGTAAATTTAATAGGTTTGGGCGATGCCAACAAATACTCGAATTCTCGTGGTGGATGATGATCAAGAAATCCGCGAGCTGCTGGAAGAGTACCTAACAAAATCTGGTTTCGATGTGTCTTCTGTGGGAGACGGTGTTGAACTAGAGACCCACCTGCAAAACCAAGGTTATCCCGATCTGATTCTGCTTGATGTGATGCTACCCGGTGATGATGGTTTTACCTTGTGCCAACGAGTACGTAAGCAATCGAATGTGCCTATCATCATGCTGACTGCAGTCTCGGATGAAACCGACCAGATCATCGGCTTAGAAATTGGTGCCGATGACTACATCGCCAAGCCTTTTAGCCCTCGTCAGTTAATGGCTCGAATCAAAGCGTTATTAAGACGTGTTCAAGTGGTGGATGACAAGCCGAGTGATGCACTACCAAAGCAGATTATTTTTGGTGATTGGACGCTTGATACCCTAGCGCATCGGATCTCCCATAATGAAAACGCAGAAGAGATGGACTTGTCGGGCAGTGACTTTTCTTTATTAATGCTGTTATTAACTCGTCCTAACGAAGTTCTCGACCGAGATACTATCTCTTTCGCAACCAGAGGCCGAGAAGCGCTGCCTTTTGAACGTGGCATTGACGTGCAGCTTAGTCGCCTGAGAAGCCGATTGGGCGACAGCGGTAAATATCCTCATTACATCAAAACTATGCGCGGCAATGGCTATATTCTCGCTGTGCCTGTTCAGTATGAACACTGATAATTAAGTGCTGTTAATGAACACCTTGCCAATGAAGTATTTCCTATGAACTGGCTGAGCCGGTTAAAGCCAAACTCCTTGGTAGCAAGAACCTTGTTGCTGACCTTGTTAGCCGTGGTGATAGCTCAGGGGATCGCAACGTCTATTTGGTATAGCGAATCCAAACACAAAGAGTTGGAAGGGATTCGTTCTGCCTCCGAAAGCATGGCGAACATGTTTGCCTCGACGGTGACTTTCTTTCAGTCTCTACCCGTCAAATATCGTCATATCGTATTAGATCAGATCCGCAATATGGGCGGTACGCGCTTCTTTGTTTCTTTCAATAAAGAGGCTTTGATTGTCGAACCGATCCCTGATACCCGTTTAAAAACCGCCTCGATTGAAGCGATAGAAAGTGTTTTGAGTAGCAAGCTCAATAAAGTGGAATCAGTTCGTGTTGATTTCTCTCGCCCTGAACATCTTCGTTTGCTTAAAAATGACATCTACTTGAGCGATCTCCCGCGATCGTGGGCACATCACACATTAACCTTAGAGCCTCTTAATCCTCCTATTCTGGTTGTTCAGATAGAACTAGCCAGTCATGAATGGGTGTATATCGCCGCGTTGTTACCAGCGCCCTACGTCAAACTCGACGATACGATTCTTGGTAGAGAACAGGTGATTTTCTTGGTTTCCTCAACGCTTATTTTGCTGGTTTTAACTTACTTGATGATTCGTCGCCAAGTACGCCCTCTTAAAAAATTAGCAAGAGCGGCCAATGAGATGAGTATGGATATTCAGCAGCCACCACTTAATGAAGAAGGGGCAACGGAGCTGGTGACGGCGACCCGAGCCTTCAATCGCATGCAGCAACGAATTCGTCGCTATGTTGCCGACCGTGAGCACCTTTTCTCGGCAATCTCCCATGACTTAAAGACACCAATAACACGGCTTAGATTGCGTGCAGAGTTGTTGGAGAGTGAAGTAAAGAAAGACAAATTCAACAAAGATCTCGATGAGCTTGAGATGATGGTTAAAGGTGCTCTTCAGGCCGTAAGAGATACTGACTTACACGAGAACAATACCATTATTGACCTCAATGAAATGGTGCTTGCTGTGATTGAATCTCATAACCAGTACCAAACGAAGGTTGAATTCGAGCCGGTCGTCATTGAGCCATTGGTCGCGAAGCCACTGGCGATAAAGCGTGTACTGACCAACCTAATCGACAACGCGGTTAAGTATGGTTCCTCAGCAGTTGTTGAAATCAGCGGTGATGATCTTTGGGTGGTCGTGACCATTCAAGACAGCGGAAATGGCATTCCAGAAGATAAGCTCGAGCTGGTTTTTGAACCTTACTTTAGGTTAGCAACGGATGATCAAGGACATGGTCTTGGCCTCGGGATCTGCCGAAATATCCTGCATGGACACGGCGGAGATCTCATTATTCACAACTCATCTCAAGGTGGCTTAGAAGCCAAAGTCTATATCCCAACAGGCCTAGAAGTGTAACGTAACAATTATGTTACATAGGACTTACCTTTTGTTTCAATCCTAAAAATCAAAATAAGTAGACTCTTTATTGAACCGGACGTCGAGTCCGCTAAAACATGGAAGATAATAATGAAAATCAATAAAACCCTACTTACTCTATCTCTTCTTGCTGCCTCAACATTTTCTCAAGCTGGTGAAGTGGAAGTACTTCACTGGTGGACTGCCGGTGGCGAGGCGAAATCCGCAGCGGTACTGAAAGAGATGATTGAAGAACAAGGTCATACTTGGAAAGATTTCGCTGTTGCTGGTGGCGGCGGTGAAAGTGCGATGACTGTTTTGAAAACTCGAGCAGTGTCGGGCAATCCTCCATCTGCCGCGCAGATCAAAGGTCATGATATTCAAGAGTGGGGTGGTTTAGGTTTTCTAACGTCTCTCGATGCAACGGCGAAACAAGAAAAATGGGATGAGCTACTGCCAGAAGTTGTCACTAAAGTGATGAAGTGGGATGGCGAATATGTCGCAGTTCCTGTCAACGTTCACCGTGTTAACTGGCTTTGGGCGAACCCTGTTGTTTTAGAAAAATCAGGTGTGACGGTTCCAACGACATTAGATGAGTTCTTTGTTGCCGCAGACAAGATTAAAGCGGCTGGCTTCATTCCACTGGCTCACGGTGGTCAACCTTGGCAAGACGCGACAGTCTTCGAAGCAGTGGCACTTGATGTGCTAGGCAGTGAAGACTACAACAAAGCGTTTGTTGATCTGGATATGGACGTGTTATCTGGCGACAAAATGGTGAAAGTGTTCACCACGTTCAAAAAGATGCGTGACTACATCGACAGCAACTCTCCAGGTCGTGATTGGAACGTAGCAACGTCAATGGTTATCAATGGTGAAGCCGCGATGCAAATCATGGGTGACTGGGCTAAAGGCGAATTTACTGCAGCAGGCAAAGTGCCGGGTAAAGATTACATCTGTGCACCAGCTCCAGGTACTGACGGTCAATTCACTTTCAATATCGATAGCTTTGCGTTCTTTGAGTTAAGTGACAAAGAGAACCAAAAAGCGCAGCAAGACCTAGCGAAAACCATTCTTACCATAGATTTCCAAGAAGTCTTCAATCTGAATAAAGGTTCTATCCCTGTACGTCTAGATATGGACATGTCTAAGTTTGACCAATGTGCATTGGATTCAATGGCTACCTTCAAAGCGAGTGCTGAATCGGGCGATCTTGTTCCGAGTATGGCTCACGGCCTAGCGACAACAAGCTACGCTCAAGGCGCTATCTATGACGTGGTGACCAACTTCTTCAACGAGAAAGATGCCGATCCTAAACAAGCCGCTGCCAAGTTAGCTAAAGCAGTGAAAGCCGCTATCTAATCTAACTTGATAAGCAACATACAACGCACGTGAGTGACGGGTTGTGTTGCTTTACAAACCCCCAGGGTGGGTAGGCTCGTAGGGAGCCTATCTACTCTTTACTCCCAATTCTGATATGCGTGATGCTGATGTGGTGCCGAAAGGTAAGCCATTGGCTCGATTGTGCAACAAGGATAAGTTATGGAGCATGTTTTGACTGAGTCGACTCCAAAACCCACAAGGAGCCAGCCTGCACCGAAACCGAGTTTTGCTGACAGGTTGCAACATTGGTTACCTAAAATAGTACTGGCGCCCACCGCGTTAGTGACCGTAGTGTGTATCTACGGCTACATTTTTTGGACGGCAGCGTTGTCTTTCACCAACTCTCGATTTCTGCCGAGCTTTAACTTCGTTGGTTTAACCCAATATGAAAAGCTGATGGATAACGATCGCTGGATCACCTCAATCACCAACCTCGGTGTGTTTGGTTTTCTATTTATGGCGATTGCCATCTTACTTGGTGTTGGTTTAGCGGTATTGCTTGACCAGAATATCCGTCAAGAAGGGGCGATTCGTACCATCTATCTCTACCCAATGGCGCTGTCATTCATTGTGACGGGTACGGCGTGGAAATGGATTCTTAATCCGGGTCTTGGCATTGAAAAGCTGATGCAAGATTGGGGATTTACTGACTTCAAATTTGATTGGCTAGTCGACTCTGAAATGTCGGTGTATACCTTGGTTATCGCGGCACTTTGGCAGTCTTCAGGGTTTGTGATGGCAATGTTCTTAGCAGGGCTACGCGGTATTGATTCATCAATCATAAAAGCGGCGCAAATTGATGGGGCAAGCTTACCTACTATCTATCTCAAAATCATTCTGCCTTGCTTACGCTCAGTGGTTTTCAGCGCGGTGATCATCACGTCACACATTGCGATTAAGAGCTTCGACCTTGTGACCGCAATGACAGCGGGTGGCCCGGGCTATTCATCGGATCTTCCTGCGCTATTCATGTATGCACACTCCTTTACTCGTGGACAAATCGGCCTTGGTGCCGCCAGTGCCATGATGATGCTTGCCGGTATCTTAGCGATTCTCGTGCCTTATCTTTACTCTGAACTTAGGGAGAAAAAGTCATGATGAATAACATCAATTTTGCACGAATCTTTATCTATTCAGCACTGCTTTTCTTCTGTTTAGTGTATCTAATGCCATTGTTCGTGATGGTGCTGACCTCATTCAAAACTCTGCCTGATATCAAGGCGGGTAACTTGATGAGCTTGCCGAAAGAGTGGGTGTTCGATGCTTGGTATAAAGCGTGGGACACCGCTTGTACGGGCGTGAAATGTGAAGGCATCAAAGGCTACTTCTGGAACTCATTCCAAATGGTGATTCCTGCGGTTGCGATTTCAACATTGCTTGGGGCATTCAATGGTTATGTGGTGACGAAATGGCAATTTAGAGGTTCAAACCTGTTCTTTAGTTTGTTGCTTTTTGGCTGCTTCATTCCGTTCCAAGTGGTACTACTGCCAATGGCAACCATGCTTGGCAAGATGGGTTTAGCGAACACTACGATTGGCTTGGTGATTGTGCACGTTATCTACGGCATGGCATTTACCACACTGTTTTTCCGTAACTTCTATATCTCGATTCCTGATGAATTGATCAAGGCGGCAAAGCTCGATGGTGCTGGCTTCTTTACCATCTTCTTCAAGATCTTATTACCGATCTCAACGCCGATCATCATGGTGACGGTGATCTGGCAGTTCACCGCAATCTGGAATGATTTCTTGTTCGGAGTGGTCTACTCCGGCTCAGAAACTCAGCCGATCACAGTGGCATTAAACAACTTAGTCAACACCAGTACGGGCGTTAAAGAATACAACGTCGACATGGCTGCCGCGATCATCGCCGCACTGCCAACGCTGTTGGTGTATGTCTTCGCAGGAAAATATTTTGTTCGTGGCCTAACGGCAGGATCAGTGAAAGGATAATTACTCATGGCAACATTAGATTTAAAACAGATCCGTAAAACCTATCGCAACGCGGACAACGAAACGTTAAAGGGCATCGACATCAGTATCGATTCGGGGGAATTTTTGATACTTGTCGGCCCTTCGGGGTGTGGGAAGTCCACCCTAATGAACACCATTGCTGGGCTCGAAAATATTAGCTCGGGTGAGATAGTGATTGATGGTATAGACGTTGCGCAGGTTGAACCTAAAGATCGCGATATCGCGATGGTATTTCAGTCTTACGCGCTTTATCCAAACATGACGGTACGCGGCAATATCGCTTTCGGTTTGAAGATTCGTAAGATGCCTCAGGATGAGATCGATGCAGAAGTAAATCGAGTGGCTGAAATGCTGCAAATCGAACAGTTGCTGGATCGTAAGCCATCGCAGCTTTCTGGTGGTCAGCGTCAACGTGTCGCGATGGGACGCGCTCTTGCTCGTCGTCCTAAGCTTTACCTATTTGATGAACCGCTTTCTAACTTGGATGCCAAGCTGCGTGTTGAGATGCGTCATCAGATAAAACGCCTGCACCAGAAGCTCAATACCACGATCGTTTATGTAACCCATGATCAGATCGAGGCAATGACACTGGCTGATCGCATTGCAGTAATGAAAGATGGTGAGCTACAGCAGCTCGGCACACCGCAAGAGATCTACACCAAACCTAACAATATGTTCGTGGCTGGCTTTATGGGTTCACCGTCAATGAACTTCATTAAAACCATGGTGGACTTGGATGAGGAACAGAATCCGATTATTAAAGTGGTCGGTACCGCAGATCAAGAACACCATATTCGTTTGCCACAAAGTATGCGTGACCAAGATGGCAAGGAGTTAGTGATTGGGCTGCGTCCAGAACACATTACCGAACAGGAAGGTGATGATGTTTCTGCCTCCACAAAGCTAGACTTACAGCTGGAGGTATTGGAACCGACAGGGCCAGATACTATCACTATGGTCAAAGTGAATGACCAAGAAGTTGCGTGTCGATTGTCACCGGAATTTGAGGTATCAGTTGGGCAAATGGCATCGCTGCATTTTGACCTATCCAAAGCCGTATTCTTCGATGCTCAAACCGAAGCGAGAATCGATTTCTAATTTCTAGTTGCTGAGTTAGTTTAACAATCAAAGTTCATGTCAAAACCAAAGGCAGTATCACCAACGAGTAATAAGTAAGGTGATGCTGCCTTTTTCGTTGTTTTAGCCGCTTTTTATTCCTCACAAAAACAGAGGGATAACCAAGTTAAATGCTTTAACAGCAATAATATCGCGATTTAGTATCTCTTAGCCCTATAAAGCTGACGTAGAACAGCGTAGGATCGACTTAACTTTAGACCAAATACTAGGTTGCACTTTGGTGCATAAACAGAAGAATACATGAAACTAACAGCAAAACCCTCAGCTAGTAACGCTTTACTTATTTCTATTACGACACCGGACTTCAAAGGTGACGAAGCAAAAGAGTCTCTTGCCGAACTTGCTCGCTTAGTAACAACCCTAGGGTTTAAAGTGGTTGGTACTCAATCGCAGCACCACAGTTCAGCTCAACGACAAAACGTGTTGGGTGCTGGTAAGCTTGCGGAAATTGCTCATCTAACCGGTTACCAAGGTTCGATTGAAGAAGCAGAAGATGAAGACTTCCTTGATGAATCAGGTCTATTTGATTCAGAAATCGACGAGCTAGATTTTGATGATCTTCCAACGGGCAATTTCCAATACGGTGCCGCTGATGTTGTGGTCTTTGACTGTGATTTAAGCCCATCTCAACTGCGCACTGTTGAGGCGAGTTTGGGTGTGGAAGTATTTGACCGTACTGGCATCATCATCGAAATCTTCAGCCGTCACGCTCGTACTCGTACTGCTCGTCTGCAAGTTGATATCGCTCGTCTAAACTACTTAGTGCCGCGACTTCGTGAAACGGCTGAGGGTGATAAAGAGCGTCAAATGGGTCAGGGCGCTGGTGAAACTTCGCTAGAGTTAGACCGTCGTAACGTACGTGACCAAATTGCTGCGCTTAAGCGTGAGCTAGTAAGCGTACAAGATGAAATGAAGACCCGACGCACAAGGCGCGCGGAGCTTTTCACTGTTGCTTTAGTTGGCTACACCAATGCCGGTAAATCTTCGATGATGCGTGCAATGACCGCAACCGAAGTGGTGGGTGAAGATAAACTGTTCGCAACGTTAGACACCACGGTTCGTGCGCTTCAGCCAATCACTCAACCGCGTATCCTTGTTTCAGATACAGTGGGTTTCATCAAGAAACTGCCACACGATCTTGTTGCTTCGTTCCACTCAACACTAGCAGAAGCGCATGATGCTTCATTGCTGCTTTATGTCGTTGATGCGTCTGACGTTTCATTCCGCGCACAACTTGATGTGGTACATGACGTATTGGCACAAGTGGGCGTTGAAGGCAGCGAAAAACTATTAGTGCTGAATAAGTGCGATAGATTGACTGAAGAGCAGCAATTAGAGCTGATCGAAGAATTCCCAGATGCGATGCTAACGTCAACTCGTGATCCTCTGGATATCACGAAACTGCACAAGTACATTGTGGGTGTTGCTGAAGAAGGCATGATCGAAGAAGAGATCACGATTCCTTATTCTGGCCAAGGCATCATTGGTGAGATTCGCTCAAACATGAGTGTGGTGAAAGAAGAGTATGACTATGAGTGTATTAAGTTGACCGTTCGCTCTAGTGAAATTGACTTAGCTCGACTGAAAAAGCGTATGCAGAAATCTTGATCGTCTATCTAGTTTAGATAAGAACGTCCAAAGAAAAAGCGACCTAAGTGGTCGCTTTTTTTATTGCTTGAGCCTAGCTAATCTAAGTTTAGCTAACTCATGAGTTACTTACGCCATTCTTTGTATCGGCTTCCAACGTGCTAGCTCTGGATCAAGCTTGATACCTTGCGAAGTCAGCAGGTTAACACGTGCTAAGTAAGCCGCACCGTGCATTAGGTGTTTTGCTAGGTCGACTGCATTACGCTGCTGGTAATCATCTAGGTAGCTGTCTTTCGCCCATGCGTTGAATGCGCCAAGTGCAGGGCCAGCCCATACTTGGTAATCCATTTCACGACCTTGTTCACCTGTGTTTGACCAGCGGCTAGAAAGCCCTAAGTACCAACGGAAAATCAAAGCCATTTTACGTTTAGGATTGCCTTCAGCACGTTCGATCTGTTTAGGGTCACGCTCGTTAAAGTGCGCCACAGTCCCTGCCCAAATATCATCCAGTGTTGAACGGAAGACTTGCTTCTCAAGCTTCAGGCGCTCTTCTACTGGAATCGCTTCAATCGAGTCATAACGTGTATATAGCTCATACAGTTTGTTGGCACGCATTGGGAACAAGGTGCCACGCTTAACCACTTGCAGTTTTACGCCCATTTCGAACATGTCTGCCGCTGGAGCCATAGTCACGTCAGCCATTTCAGTTGTCGAAAGCAGCTTACGTGTGTGTTCGCTCGCGCCAGCCTCGACACATGCTTGGTTGATTGAACCGGTAACAATGTAAGCTGCGCCCATGTTAAACGTCGCTAGAGCAGCGTCAGGCGTACCTACGCCACCACCACAACCGACACGTAGCGGAGTTTTGAATTGGTACTGAGCTTGGATCTGTTCTTTTAGTGCCAGAATCGTTGGTAGTAAGGTAACCAGTGGACGATTATCGGTGTGACCACCTGAATCGGCCTCTGCTGTAATGTCATCAGCCATAGGAACAAGCTGTGCCAGTTCCATCTGTTCTGTTGTGATTCGGCCTTCATCAACCAAAGCTTGCAGCATTTTCACAGGAGCAGGCTGCATGAACTTACTTGCGACTTCAGTACGGCTTACCTTAGCAATAACCTTGTTGCCAATCTGAATCTCACCTTGTGCATCGCGGCTAAGGCCAGCGGCACGATAGTGAACGATTTGCGGTGTTAGACCTAAGAAGGCAGAAGCCTCAACCGTTTTTACTTTATGTTTCAAAAACAGCTCAACACTGCCGCGCTCTAGTGCGGGTTCGCTTGGGCTGTGAATCAGGTTAAACGCGTAAGGACCGTTTGGCAGTGCAGCTTGAATGCGGTTAATCGCTTGCTCAACACGAGACGGGATTAAACCCGCCGCGCCAAATGAACAAAGAATGCCAGCCTGACCAAGCGCAATCACTAACTCTTCAGATGAAATGCCGTTTGCCATTGCTCCTGCGTAGTAAGCGTATTTTACGCCGTGGCAGCGACGAAAGTCTTCGTCGCCTAGGCTTTGTGTACCAAGAGCGGGAGCAAATGCGCTAACAGGTTGGCTGTTCGCAGAGCTTGCTGAATCGCCTGATGCAATCTCAGCTTGTTGGCTTACGCCTAGGCCTTTTTCTGGGTGGTTCACTACGTAACAAGCAAGGCTTAAATCTTTCAAGATTGTCGACATTGCTGTGTTATCGAAACGCGTTGTGTTCTCTTCGATCTGCCAAGGCCACGGAGATAGCTTTTCGTTATTGATTGTAGTTTGAGTTGTCATACTAAATTCTTTCCTAATTCTCTGTCTCTAATGGCGACTTATGCTTTCTTGATACCAGGAGCTTTATCGATAGCAGGGGCTTCTTCGATACAAATCGCGATGTCTTTCACTTCGTAAATACGTAGACCATCTTTACTCAGGTTTGCGTCACCAACGATGATGCGTTTGCCGTCTTCGTCTTTAATCGCAGTGATGTGTACATCCAGAGACATCTGTTTGTTCAGAGGGTTAATCTGACCACGGTATTTCCATTTCACTTCAGATTGGATTTGACCGAACTTCGGATTACGGAAGCCAGCGCCAAGATCTTTGTTTAGCGCGTAGGTTTGCATTAGTTCGATGATCGCTTCGACACCTAGAGAACCTGGCATTACCGGATCTTGATGGAAGTGGAACTGGAAGAACCAATCGCTTGGATCAATCGTACGCTCAGCGTATAGGTAACCCAGACCGTTTTTACCACCATCGCTGGTGATCTGCACCGTATCGATAAAGTTCAAGCGACCGCCAGCCAATTGGTAGTGCTCTTGCACTTCACCCGTAGCAGAAACAGGTGCATTGAAGTAACGCGTTGTTTTATCTAGCAGGTTGATGTTTACATCCGGCGTGCGGTTGTTATCAACGTGCCAAGGGTGAGTCACTTTACCGTTGTCCAAACCAAGTTGATCTTTCAGCGCAGCGCCTTTGAAGTAACCAAATACCGCCGTACCTTGGTAGAAAGGCACGCCGTCAGTGCTCAGTTCGAAGCTGAAGCTCTGTACGATGTTGGTGCCCATCATTACGGTTGAAAGCAAGCGAGAATCATTGGTAATCGTTTTGCCACGTAAGTCGACGTTACGCAGCATTTTGCCGCTACCATCTAGGTTACGGAAAAACAGTTCTTCACCTGGGAAGCCCAGAGTGGTGCCCATGTAGCCAGAGATG
Organism: Vibrio sp. QJM3NY_35; assembly: GCF_057785915.1. Lineage (NCBI taxonomy): Bacteria > Pseudomonadati > Pseudomonadota > Gammaproteobacteria > Vibrionales > Vibrionaceae > Vibrio > Vibrio sp. QJM3NY_35. The sequence goes on from NZ_CM173507.1 coordinate 996,071, forward strand.
AAGCCGTTTGGCTGCAGTGAAATCTCCATCAATACCGAATAAGGCATCAAGGTATGGTGGCTGTTTTCATCAAAGTACCATGCATTTTCTGGCACTTCGTATTCAGCGATACACGATGAAGGTTTCTTGAAGTCGCCACGTTTACCGTCGATCTCAACAACACGAGTGGTTAGCTGTAGGTCGCCACATGGAGTACGTGGTGGAATCATTCCACGGTAGATTGAGAAATCAGGGCCGAAACATTTCTCGATATCGCCAGTCGCGAATTCGAACATGTGGTATGGAGTGAACGGAACCGTATCGGGTGTGCGGTTCGGGTAATCAGGAGTCACCGGAGCTTCAACGTGTTGAAGAGGAACGACACCTTTGTTTGGTGCAGTTTCTAGGTCTTCAATTTGAGCCATAAGTGGCGCATTTACTGAAGCTTGTTGGTTCACTGCTGGCGTATGGCCCAAGTTTTCGATAGCAGGGGTCGCTACAGCTGTTTCTAAAGAAGGCAGGTAACGAGTACATTCGTCGTCTTCTTTGATCATCACACCCAAGTTTTGGAAATCAACGATCACTTTGCCGTTGAGCAAAATATCGATGTTAGCTTTTGCGTATGGGCGAGGGCTTAGACCAATCTCAGTCACTTCCATGCGGTACGTCAGCTCTGCCGATTGTGGTAGAACTTGACCACGACAGCGTACTTGTTGAGGGGCATTTTCAAGCGGTTGGAAACGACCATTTTGAACAAGCGTATGCATGCCAAGGTGCATCATGAAGAATTGAAGCAGTTGACCACAACCTTCTGCCATCAAAGAACCAGCCATTACTGAGTCATCTTTGAAGTGACAAGGGAAGTACCAATGCTCAGGCTCTAGCTGTTTGTGACCTTCAATCAGACCAAGTCCCCATGTACCGCCTTGCGGTTCAACACGGCTAACCTTTTCGATCATCATGAACTTCTCTGAGCTGAAGCACAAAGAAGGCTGGTGGCGATCAGATTGGTGAGTTGGGCCAAAACACTCTGTAATGTTTGCAGTCAGCAGGTGGCGCAGTTCTTGGTGGTTAAACTGGGTTTTAGGACAGTGCAACATAGGATCGAAGCGTTGCCTAGTTGCCAGCTTACGAGCCTTGATTTCATCTTCAGTATGAATCACACCTTTGCCATCTGCTAGCTCTTCATCAGTGAAGAAGCCCGCACAGCCGTTATCCATTTTCAGGATCATCTTGTCGCCAACGAAACATTCGTACGAGAAGAAGAACAGCAGCGTGTCGCCATTGCGAGCAAAGCTGTTGATTGAGATATCGTAACGCAGCGTATCGCCACCACGAGGCAAGTCACCAAGGAAAGTTAATGTGCAATCAAGCAGACGATAAACACGCTCACCTTTGTTTTCGAAATCAATACCTAAGTAGCTGATCAGCATTAGGTCACACTGACCAGATTCAACTGCAACAGCCCAAGGGATCTGACCATCAACAAGATATGGCGCATCAACTGGGATGTCGTATTCGGTGGTCATGGTGCTTGGCTTGTACTCGTTAACGGTCGCGTTGAGCTTGGTTACACGAGATACCAGTAGGTAGTCGGTGGTTGGCAAGCGAACGCGGCGCGAGTAGCTATCGATGATCGCGTAATCAGGGCCAAATACGTTCGCAATATCGCCTTCAGCGTATTCAACCAGATCATCGTAATCCCAGATACATGGCTTACGGATAGGTTTTATTGGTGCTGGCGTCGCAAGTACGTTGACTGGCGTTGACTGAACCTGAGCTGGTTGAGCTTGAACAGGCTGAGCTGGTGTTTCGGTTGAGCTATCTATACCAGACGTAATTGCGTTTAACTGTGCTTTTAATAGCGCATCAGCCATTTGCATGCCTTGGGCACGAGTGTGCAGGAATGCTTTGTGTACCTGTTGAGCTGCTTGCTGATTTTGAGCAAAAGCTTGGTTGTGTGGTGTTACAGACGGCTTTAATGCTGCATCCGTATTAGCGTCGATTTGAGACGCGCCATTTTTAGCGGATAGGACATGAGTCATATTGCTGTGGTTACCTGTTAGCTGACTGTGGCGAGTTGGCGCCAGAGTAGGGGATACTGATGTAGGAGTTTCGATGACTGGCTCTACCGCGTTCTGCGCTAATGCATTCTTCTCTAACTCTTTTTGCGCAAGGGCTGCTTGAATGCTTGCTGTCGTTGGAATCGACGCCACTCTTGCTGCTTTTTTACCAGAAGCTTTCTGTTGAATCGTTGCCAAGTTGGTCACTGGGGTTTGGGCAATATGTTGATAAATATCGCGACCACCAAGAGTCACTTGCTTAACCAATTGACGTTTAGCATCGCTCGCCAGTTCACTGTTCAAACGAACCGATAGTGACTGAGATTCAACACTCGATTGGCTTAGTAGCAGCTGTGAACATTGTCCTTCGCTGATGTTGGCAACAATCGCACTCTTAGAACTGATATTTGGATTCAGAGGTGCAAGGTTCAGGTTGAGCAGACCGTGTAGCAGGCTTGCCATACCAGAAGCTGCAGAGCAATGACCAACACGTTGACTCGCTTGAGTGGTCTTGGTAACCCCAAAGTTGAGAGATACAAGCTCGTGTGATGAAGATTCTGGTGCATGGTTAAGCTCAAGCAGAGATACATCGCTTGAGCTGATGCCGACTTGAGTCATTAACTCATCAGCAACGGCGTTGTTACGCTCACTTGAACCAAAAGCCAAGGCTTTGATGCTGCCGTAAGCCGCATCTTGGTTGCTCGCTACTTGACCTTCTTCCACAAGAACAATTGCACCTGCGCCTTCGCCCACATTCCAATTGCCGTCTTGCGGTTGGCCGAACTTTGGAGAAAGTGACACTGGGCTCACGCTGTTCTTGAGAATCACATGTTCCGCACTGCCGCTTAGGTCGACGGCTGCAATCACGACGGCATCCATCGATTCTTGCGACATTAGGTTTTGCGCGACATCGATACAACGAGCAACTGACTGTTCAGCGGCTGAAATCGTAAAGGCAGGGCCGTTAAAGTCCCACAATGAAGAGATACGCGAAGCCATGATGTTGCCGATGAAACTGGTGTATTGGTTCAGCTTGGCTGCGTCCATCACACTGTCCATCGCGATGGTTTCTAGCGCTTGGTATTCGTCTTGAGTTAGTTCGATACCCATGTTGGCAAAGCTGTCAGCCAATTGGCTATGCAGGTTTACGCGCCCACGGAATTGGTGCATCTCAAGCTCTGTTTCCATCGCAACTAAAACCGCAACCTTTTGGCCTGCAACAAGCTTGGCATCTTTGATGGCTTCGTCTGCAACTTTCATCAGTAGCAACTGCTGAGAGATCAAACGGTCATCTTCGTTTGGCGGCACTTTAAAACGTAGGAAATCGAGATCGAATTGGTCGATGTACGCGCCGTTTGGAATGCCGCGTAAACCAAACTGATTCAGTAGTTCTGGATGTTGGTCTAAGCCTTTCCAGCGTTTCTTAGGCAAGGCAATGAAAGCATCGTTGTTGGTTTCAATCGCAGTGCTCAGTGCATTGATACTTTGCAGAGAACCGAAGTGAGACGCGAGGCCAGTAATGCTTAAATTAGGCGATTGTAGGCTTGGAGATGCTGACTCTAGAGCCTGGTTTGCATGACCCGTGCCTGAATACGCTTCAAGAAGTAAGTGAGCGTTACAACCACCGAAACCAAATACAGAAACACCCGCGCAGCGCTCTGAGTTGCCCGCTTTACTTGGCCAAGGTTGCACTTGTGTTGGTAGCGTCTGTGAGCCAAACAAACCTTCTGGCGACGATAGTGGCTTGTCCAAGTTAATACTTGGCGGAAGCACGCCTTCTTTCATCGCAAAGATCATTTTCATGATCCCCGGCATACCCGCAGCAGTCAGTAAGTGGCCGAGGTTTGACTTCGCAGAGCCAATCAATGGCGGGTTAGAACCATTCAATTTGTCAGCAAAGAATCGCTCCATTGAGGTTAACTCAACCTTGTCACCTAATGGTGTGCCAGTTGCGTGACACTCAATCACTTCAATGCTGTCTGGTGTTAGGTTTGAAGCCTCGTAAGCGCGTTCAAAGGCTTGTACTTGTCCTTTGCTGTTTGGGCTTAATACGAACTGGCCACGGCCATCGTTCGACAAGCCAATACCGCTGACGACTGCGTAGATATTGTCGCCATCACGCTTTGCATCAGCCAAACGTTTTAGCACTAAAACACCGGCACCTTCGCCAGCAAACAGACCTTTACTATTGCTATCAAAAGGAACCGAAACACCGTGGTCAGGGTAAGCGTGGAAGATCGAAAAACCCATGTTGATAAAGAATGGGTCAGCACCGGATACCGCGCCTGCCAACATCATGTCGGCCTTGCCCGTGTTCAAGTAATCACAGGCTAACTTCAATGAATACACTGAGCTTGCACATGCCGCATCTAGGCTAAGTTGCACGTTGCCTAAACCTAGCGCATCAGCCACTAACTTAGAGGCGTTGTGTGCTGCAGCACCGTTGATCGGGTTGAGGTCTTGAGCGTTTTCATTGGTTGGTAGCAATGAAAATTGGTCATTAGCCAATTTACCTTTAAGTGCTTTCTCGACCACCGAGTGATACATCGGCAGAAACAGATCGTTTGAGCGTGTGGTTGGGAACGAAAGGGCACCCATGATCACGCCTGTGCGTTCTAAAACATCGGCATTCAGATCAATGCCAGCGTCGACTAACGCCTTACGACTGGTATCCAAAGCCCAAAGGAAACTCTGGTCAACACCGTTGAACGATTCTTCTGTTAAGCGGTAGCCATTGCTATCGAAATTGAAGTTTTCGATGTAGCCGCCTTTATCACAGTAAAAGCGGTCTGACTCACCTTGCACACCCTGATAGCTTTCAGGTTTAGCGCCTAACTTTTCAGCGCTTAATGTGGTTCGAGAATCTTTTTTATTCAGCAAGTTTTGCCAGAAGTCTTTTGGCGTGTCAGCTTCTGGGTATTGGTTAGCAATACCGACAATCGCGATCTTATTGCATTTCACTTGCTGCTTATTTTGAGCCTGATATTGAGAACTCATACTAGCTCTCCTTGATGATTCACTGCGCTGCCTTGAGACACACCACTTAATTGCTTAGCGGTGGTGATCTGTTGTTCTAGCCCTTGAATAAGTGGCTCGACAGACAGTGGAATTTGATGAGTAATGAGCTGACCAATGCATTTGATGAGCGTGACAACATCGTCACCGCCTTTGGCATTGGAAGCGATTGTGCAATATTGGTCTGCTACGTTGTCGCTACGATTGATCTTGTCGATCAATGTGCTGGTTTGACGATCGGCACCGACTTCTACAAACAGACGAGCACCTTGCTGACGCGCACTCTGAATCAACGCGGTGAAATCCAGCGTCGAACAGAAAGTATCGGCAATCGAAAGGGCGATGCTGTCGCTGTCTATATTGATTGGTTTGCCAGTCGGTAGACCTGCTGCGCTGATAAAGCGGATATGCTTTGGCAACTCGTCGAACAGTGGTTGAGTGTAAAACTCACGCACTTGGTTATGCTGACTTAGTGCTGGTGTGGTGTGCATTGCGGTAACACGATTCGCGGCAATGCCTCGTTTACCAAGCTTTTTGAGCAATGCACGACATGTGCTTTCACAACCGGCCAGTACGCAAGTGTCACCTTGGATGATAGCGAGATAAGCACGCGGAAACTCTGGTAACAGAGCCTCAATCGCTTGCGCATCACTGCGAACCACAAAGCTGTTCCATTGGATGCTTTCGTCGTCGTTCAGCTGCCAATCTTGACGCACTGCGGTGAGTTCACCAGAAATAGCCGTCGTGAAAATAGGGCTAGTTTGAGTCATCTCAATCAGCGCATGTGGGTTTTTCCAAACATTTAAGCTCGCCCACATGGAGGCTTCACCCTTGGAGTAACCCAAAGCGAAATCTGGCTGTACTTTGAATTCATCACATAGCAGTTGTGTTAACAGATAACTACTGCCGACACCGGCAATTGCCAGTTCACTGAGCGACATTTCTTGCGCGTCGTCAGCGTAGGTTTTTTCAGCCTGTAGCATCTCTTTCAAGTTACCTTCGCGTTCTAAGCGAGCAAATAACTGTGGGAAATGGTGGTGAAATTCGCGCAACATACCGGGATAAACCGTGCCAACACCAGGGTAAACAAATGTAACGCCACCTTTACTTTGAGGCTTCGGTGAGAAACAACTGCCCGCTGGCGTTTTGTATTGGCTATTGTCAGCCATTACTTTTGGCAACGCATTTTCTAGCGCAGTGATCTCTTGTATTGCAGCCTCAATTGAAGCCGCTTGAATCACGATGTTCGCACCAACGCCAGCATTGTGCTGAACGCTTTGGAAGTGGCTTAGGTTTGAATGCATCAAGTTGGCGATAGCAAGTTCGCTGTCCGCAGAATCGCTAATGCATTTAAGCTCTTCTCTTAACGAGGTTAACTTAGAAACCAATTCAACTTGGTCATTGCCAGAAACCACAAACATCAAACGTTCGCTGGATAGCAGTGGCTTTGGTTCTTGCAAACCGGTTGCTTGAGTCAATATCAGGCTGGTGGATTTCTTGTTTTTTTCGCTGAAGGTTAACGCAGCAACACGTGCTTTGTTCGGCTCAGTGAACCAGTAATGGTTAGGTAATGAACGGCTCGATATCGCCTCAACTATATTCAACAACTCATCAAACTGCTGCGAAGCAGAAAGTGCAGAATATTGTTGTTGATGGCTTAAGTCTGAAGCGGGGCGGCGTGACATCTCTAGAGCAAGCTGAACGCTATCTCCATTATTTAGATCGAGAGCTTCGACAAAGCCCGCTAAATTCGCGTGTGGGTGAATCTTATTCTGAGCAGCGATCAGCGCACTCAACATCAACAATGATGGTGAGTGAGAATCCAAACAAAGCTTAACCATACTGCCTTGATTGACTGCCTCAATCGCTTGAGTAAGTGCTTGATTAAAATTGCCATCAACCACAACAGTCATTATGTCTGGGAACGAGGGGAATAAGTCGGCAGAAAGCTCAGCCGCATTTGCTGGCTGAGCTAAAAGAGCGATGCGTAATGGCATCGCTTTATTAGAAGGAACAGTCACTATGACAATTGCTCCTTTTCTGGGTTCTTAGTCGCTTCTTTCTTCGATACTGCTGAGCTAGACTTCGGCAAAAATGCGTCGTTTAAGCTCTTGCTGATGGTGACTTTTGCACCTTTCATTACTGCGCTTAAACGACCATCTTGGTGGTAAAGCGAGATATCAGCTTGCAGCGAACGAGCCGTGCTTTTTATCACGCTCAGCTCTAGCCAACCTTGGTCACCATCGTGCATCGGTGCGTAACAAATAAACTCACCGATTGCAGACGGTAGGCTTGCCGCGCCGTATTTCAATCGAGCCCACACCAACATGGCTTGCAACAGATAATCTTCAGCAAATGGCTGGCTATCGCCAAAACCTTGCTTAGGAATAAATGATCCGCAGTCGCTGTTTTCAATCTGAGGCAACTGGCATTGAACCAATAAGCCTAAGTCGTCAAAGCGTTCAACTGAGGTAATACCTTGCAGTCTTGGTCCGTGAAACAGAGTGCCGTCACTGTATAGAACTTGTGCCGTTGTTACAGGTGCTGAAGTGTTGGTTTCAAAGCGTTTTTCTGATGCTTGTTGAACATCTTCAGACACTTGCACAGAGGCAACTTGCAACTGAGCTTGATACTGTGGTCGCCCTTGGCAACTGATCACTGCTTTTAGCTGATCTTTTGATTTAGCATCAGAAGAAAGAACCAGTTTCAGCTCTTGCACTTCATCAGTCTCAAAAATCACACCCTTAAGCAGTTTGTAGTTGTGAACGCTAACGTTCACCCCTAACAGTTGCTCTGCCACTTCACGCATCCATTGGATGGCACACACTGTCGGTAACACTGGGTTACCGGCAATGCAGTGATCTTGAATGAAAGGCAAAGCCTTAGGATCAAGATGACGTGTCACAGTGATGCTTGTATTCAGCGGACTCTTTGCAAGATGCACAGACTCCGCATTAAGCTTTTTTACAGCAGCTTCCTTGTTGTCAGAACCTTGCATGCTCGTACCAACCAGCAGTTGAATGCCAGTTTCGTTCAGTAGTTGAGAACTAAACAGCTCTGCACCTGCCTGAAGAGGAATTACGTACACGCCGCGCTCTGTGAACATACGTTTCAGTGCTGCGTTGACCATGCCACCGTCCCACGGTCCCCAGTTGAAGCTCATCACTTTCGCTTGAGGGTTGCGAGCAGACAATTGTAGAGCCGCTTTGTTTAGGATCTCGTTAGACATCGAGTAATCACTTTGGCCAGTGTTTCCGTAGAAACCCGCCGCCGAAGAGAACATCGCAATCAGTTTTAGCTTGCTGCTATCAAGACCACCAAGAACCGCTTCTAGTCCGCCTACTTTCGTGCCGTAAACCATGTTCAGTTCATCAAGTGTTTTATCTTGAATGTGCTTGTCAGCCAGTACGCCTGCACCGTGGATAAGACCCGTGATGCCGTCGAAATTCGCCAGTGTTTTCGCTACAGACTCATGGTTCGATACATCTAAGCTTAGGTATTCAGCGCTCGCGCCAATCTCGTTGAAAGCGGCAAGTGCTGCGTTGATTTCAAGGCTGCTCAATACTGGTTTTAGTAAGGCATCAACTTTCTTTGGCGTTGGTTTGTCACCTGTTGCTTGTAGGTGAGCAATAGCCGCTGGTTTTAGCTCTTTCTCTTGTTTGCCTTGTGCCCACTGAGGTAGCTCAGCTGAAGTAATATGCTTACTACGACCTGCAAGAATGAAGTGAGATTTGCATTGCTTAGCAAGCGTCAGTGCACATTCAAACGTTACGCCTTTAGCGCCACCTGTCACGAGAACTTTGTCGCTCTTGGTGAGTTGAGCACCTGTGTTTTTGGTTTGAGCAGCACCTGGTGTTGCCGCAATCAATGTTGCACGACCAGATTCACCGTTTTCTGCATGGCTAAGGCCGATTTCAACCGTGTTGGTATCGATATCGAACAGTTCACCTGTGATAGCTTCAGCTAAGTGACGAGCATCAATAGAAGCGTCAGCATCCAATGCGCGGCAGAACACGTTTGACCATTCATGGCTCAGTGTCTTAGTTAGACCAGACAACGCGGCTTGGTTGAGTTCTGCATTCGCTAATTGCTTAGTATCTAGGTAACCAAAGCCACCATCGATACGGCTTAGCGTGAAGAACACACTACGACCAGAAACGGTATTCAGCTGACCATTTAGGTGCTTCGCGAATAAGAACGCTGTGGTTAGTGAAGCTCTTGAGTCTGCATTCAAGTTAACCGCTTGCTCGTTGCTTTGTTTCGCATCAACGATAGCTTGTAAATGAATGAAGCCAGCAATCACTTTGTTCGACGTTTTAAGGTCTGCTTCGATGTCGTTAATCACAGCTGTCACACCAGCATCATCGACGCTGTTGAGTGTGTAGCTTGCGATTTCACTGTTTAAAGGTGACGCGGCAGAAAGAGCACTACGCACTACAGCAACTTGAATGCCGTTAGCGGTCAACTTTTCTGCTAGAACACCAGCGTTGTGACCATCATCTGTGATCACGACACAAGCGTCTTTTGAGAAACAATCGACGAGTTTATCTGCCGCTGGTAGCTTTTTTAGCGCTACCTCATTGTGTGGAGGAAGTTCCGCTGTCGCTGTTTCTGCGATAGGCGTTACTGATTCAGCTTTAGCAGTCGCTACAGGTGCAGCAGCGGATAGCTTGCTTTGCATGTAGGTAACGATTTCACCAAGAGTCCGACACTCAGCTAAGTCTTCAGGGTTTAGCTCTGGCAGCGTTGGTAGCTGGTCTTGAACCGTACCCAAGATCTCAACGCGTTTGATTGAGTCGATACCAAGGTCTGCTTCCATGTCCATCGCTAGGTCGAGCATTTCTGCTGGGTAGCCTGTTTTGTCGGCAACCACTTCCATCATTGTGGATTGAACATGAGCAGGGTTTAGGTCGTTACTCGCGCTTTCTACAGTTGCTGCAGCGATTTCTGTACTCGTAGTAGCAGTAGCGCCTAGCTTACTATTCATGTAGTCAACGATTTCACCCAGAGTACGACACTCGGCGAGATCTTCAGGGTTTAGCTCTGGCAATGTTGGTAGCTGGTCTTGAACTGTACCAAGGATCTCAACACGTTTGATTGAGTCGATGCCAAGGTCAGCTTCCATGTCCATTGCTAGGTCGAGCATTTCTGTTGGGTAGCCCGTTTTATCCGCTACTACGCTCAGCATTGTGCTTTGAACTTGTTCTGCGTTTAAACCGTTTGATACTGCTTGTACTGGTGCAGATACTTGAGCCGCTACTGGAGAAGAAGCCGGAAGCTTACTGTTCATGTAGTCAACAATTTCGCCTAGAGTGCGACATTCAGCTAAGTCTTCAGGGTTTAGCTCTGGAAGAGTCGGTAGCTCGTCTTGAACCGTACCTAGGATTTCAACACGCTTGATTGAGTCGATACCAAGGTCAGCTTCCATGTCCATTGATAGGTCTAGCATTTCAGTCGGGTAGCCCGTCTTCTCTGCGACCACTTCTAACATCGTTTTCTGAACGACAGCCGCATCTAGTCCGTTGTTAGATGTTACCGGAGCAACTACTGCTGGTGCTTGTGAAGACACGGGAGCAGAAGCTGGAAGCTTGCTGTTCATGTAGTCAACGATTTCGCCAAGAGTACGACACTCAGCTAAGTCTTCAGGATTTAGCTCTGGAAGAGTAGGCAGTTCATCTTGAACCGTACCAAGAATCTCAACACGTTTGATTGAGTCGATGCCAAGGTCAGCTTCCATATCCATTTCTAGATCAAGCATTTCCGTTGGGTAACCTGTCTTCTCAGCAACCACTTCTAGCATGGTTTGTTGAACGACTTTCGCATCAAGGCCATTAGCTACAGCAGCTGCTTGAACTGGTGCTGCTTCACTAGTTGAAACTCCAGAAGGCATCTTGCTGTTCATGTAGGTCACGATTTCACCAAGAGTACGACACTCAGCCAAATCTTCCGGGTTCAGTTCAGGTAGGTTTGGCATCTCGTCTTGAACGGTACCAAGGATCTCTACGCGCTTGATTGAGTCGATACCAAGGTCAGCTTCCATGTCCATTTCTAGATCAAGCATTTCCGTTGGGTAACCCGTTTTCTCAGCGACCACTTCTAGCATCACTTTTTCAGCACCTGCTGATTGTACTGCTATTGGTGCAGCCACAGGAGCTGGTTGTGCTTTAACTGGCACAGGTTGAGTTGCAACAGGCGCTGCCGCTTGAGCGGCTACTTGTGGAGCAGGAACGGCTTTCTGTACCGGAGCTTGTTGAGCTGTTGCATTTTGAACCGGTGCAGCTTGAACTGACGCGGCTTGTACAGGAGCAGCTTGTACTTGAGCTACAGGCTGTTGGACGATAGCTGTTGGAGTCGCTTGAATCGCTGGCTGAGCATTTACAGACGCAACGAAGGTTGGTTGTGCCGTTTGTACTGAACCTTGCGTCAGCATATTAAGTGCTGAGTTGTTGCTGTGCGCTTGCATTTCTAGGTAATGAGCGTGCGCTTTTAGCGTTTCAGCTTGGTGCTGGTGGAACATTTCCATAGAACGCTGTAGGTTATCAGGAATTGCTACGCCTGCTGTTGCCATTTTCGCTTGCTCAGACATTAAGGTGTTGAATGTGTCACCGTATTGCTGAGGAATCGCCAAGAATTGCTGATGTACTTCTGCTGCTTGTTGTTGAGCATTGAAGAACGACTGCAGTGAAGATTCATCAACCGTTACGTTAGACGGGGCTGTTTGAACCACTTGAGGCTGCTGAGCTGTTGTTGCTACTTGTGCGCTTGGTGCTGGAGCAGCTGACTGTTGTACATTTGAAGCTTGAGGAGCAGCCACAGGTACTTCAACGATTTCTGTTTTAATCACTTCTTTTTCCACGATTTTCTCGACTTCAACTTTCACTTCAACAATCTCAGTCTTTTCGGTGACGTTGCCCGAAGCCAATGATTGATCCATTTTCTTACGAGTAGCAGGGCTGATGTAGTTGGTTGCATTCAGCTTGATGTTCATTGGTGATGCCTTCGCAGGTTCAGCAATGTCAGCTTGGTAAGGGTCAATGTTGTCTAATGAAATACCTGCCACGCACAGTTGAACCGCAGCTAAGCGAAGCTGTTGGTCACTGTCGCCTTTAGGGTTTGGGTTGATGCTGATTGCGTAAAGCTCTTCGTTCTTATCAGCCAATGTTTTCTCAACCAGCTTTTGAAGAATGTTCTTCGGACCGAACTCAACGAATATACGCGCACCGGCTTCATACATCGCTTCAATTTGCTCGCTGAAACGAACCGATTGCAGCATGTGTTGCTTGAACGCTTTCTTGATCGCTTTAGCGTCTTTGCTGTGCAGTTTGCCCGTTGCGTTCGAGTAAAGCGGTAGCGTTGGAGCGCTGAATGAAGCTTTATCAATTGCAGAAGCAAATGGTTTTTGAGCGTGAGCAACAAGCGGTGTGTGGAAAGCACCAGACACTGGCAGAGCTATCGCTTTGAAGCCTAGTTCTGTTAGCGCTTGTGCTGCTTGTTGAACGGTTGCTGTTGGACCTGCAATAACCAGTTGAGTCGGAGCGTTGTAGTTGGCAATGCTCACGCCTTCGAATTGGCTGATGCAGCTTTCAACGGCTGGAAGTTTGCCTGCGTCTAGGATGACCGCAAACATAGTACCGCTGTCGCCTTGTTCTGGTGTCGCTGCCATCGCATCGCCACGAGCGAAAGCTAGCTGGTAGTAATCGTCTTGCGAGATAACACCCGATGCACATAGTGCACTTAGCTCACCAAAGCTGTGTCCTGCGACCATGTCGGCTTTGAAGCCAGCTTGAGTCATGATGTCGAACTGACCCATAGACACAGTACCAATCGCACTTTGAGCATTGGCTGTGTTGGTCAACACCGCTTCTTGAGCTTTGGTTGCTTCTGGTGTGAAGGTTGGAATTGGGAACATAATTTGCGACAGAGCCGTTTTCTTGTGCTGACCAAATACTTGATCCGCTTGAGCAAGCTGTTGACGCATTTCAGGGTAATGACAAGCAAGCTCGCGACCCATATTTAGGTATTGCGACCCTTGACCTGCAAATAGCGCTGCCACTTTGCCTGCACCATTTTCTGCAATCAGTGCCGATTCACGGTAGCTAGTGCCGTTTGGCATCTGCCAATGTGCTTTGGTTTGGCTCTCAAGCATAGAAACCGCTTGAGTCAGTTGCGCTTGAAGGTCTGCTTGGTCAGTCACGACTAAACCAATACGAGCATGCTTAGCGTCAACTTCGCGTAGAGCGTGTTGCTCAGCAAGCGTTTCTAGTTTGAACGCAGCATCGGCAGCTTGAGTTGAAACCTGCTTGAGCTCATTGATCAGTGCTTGACGAGATTCAGCGCTGAAGAACAGAGTTTGCGGCACTTGGCGCTGACGGTATTTATCACCGCGAGCGTGTTCTGGCGTGTACTCTTCCAATACAACGTGGAAGTTAGTACCACCAAAACCAAATGAGCTGATACCTGCACGGCGTGGTGTGCCATCAACACGTTGCATCCAAGGACGCGTTTGTGTGTTTAGGTAGAACGGTGAGTTCTCGATATCCAACTTAGGGTTTGGAGCCGATACGTTGATCGTTGGCGGCAGTACTTTGTGATGCAGTGCTAATGCAGCTTTGATTAAACCTGCAGTACCCGCGGTTGATTTAGTGTGACCAATTTGAGATTTCACAGAGCCTAACGCAATGTGTTGCTTCTCTTCATTGTTCTCACTGAATACCGAGTTTAAGCCACCAAATTCAGCCACATCGCCTGCTGCTGTACCTGTGCCGTGCGCTTCTAAAAGACCAAGTGTGTGTGGTGCGAAACCAGCATCATCGTAAGCACGTTTCAGAGCTTTTGCTTGTCCTTCAGGGCGAGGCGCGTAAATACTTTTGAACTTGCCGTCTGAAGAAGAACCGACACCTTTGATTACGGAATAGATTCTGTCGCCATCGCGCTCTGCATCTTCAAGGCGCTTAAGAGCAACCATGCCAATACCTTCACCAATCATCATGCCTTTTGAGTCGATGTCGAAAGGTTGAATGGTTTCATTGGTGGTAAACGCAGGTGTTTTAGAGAAGCTCATGTACATGGTTGGCGAGTTATCAGTACACACACCACCTGTGATCATCATTTCACTGCGGCCTTCAACCAGTTCACTTAGAGCCATACGCATTGCAGCCAGAGAACCAGCACATGCAGCGTCTACTACACAGTTGATGCCACCAAGGTCAAAGCGGTTAGCAATACGACCTGAAATTACGTTACCCAATGAACCCGGGAATGAGTTCTCTTCCCAGTGGATGTATTGGTCTTGGAATTTTTTGATTAGCATTTCGCTGTCTTCGTCGTTGATGCCACTGCTCTTGAAGACTTTTTTCAAAACAGGGTATTGAAGACGAGCATTCAAGCTTTGAGCGATCTTCTGACCACCACCAACACCGAGCGTAATACCGATCTTATCGCGATCATAGCCTTCAGGAAGTTTTGCATCTTCAAGTACTTCCTTTGCCACGATCAGAGAAAGCAGCTGTGACGTATCAGTCAGTTCGAGGATATTTGGCGGAAGGCCGAACTCCATTGGGTTGAAGTCCACTTCAGGGATGAAACCACCGCGCTTACAGTAAGACTTGTCTGGCGTAGTACGATCTGCATCGTAGTAATCTTCTGGACGCCAGTGCGTATCTGGTACTTCGGTAATTGCATCGATCTTTTCGCTGATCAAATCCCAGAACTTGTTTAAGTAACGAGAGTTCGCAAACATGCTTGCCATACCAACGATAGCAACTGGCATATCTTTAAGGCGTTTATTGAGTCGAGTGTCGTCGACTGATTCCGGTGTATTTTTTTCGGGTTGGCTCATTATGAGTCTCCACTTGAAATCACTGAGGGCGATGTCGTGTTTTGAGGCTGCGCTTTTAATTGAATCGAAAATAAATCTGAAACAGATTTGGGCAAACGCAGCTGAAGAGTAAGGCTGCCGAAAGTTGGCCACCTGACTGAAATAGGGAGTGCGAAGTTCATTGACTTGCAGACGTTGAGAACGTGTTTCATGCGTGAAGGGGGTATTCGAATGTGAGGGTAATGTCCATTTAAATCCTGTCCAAAGTACTGCTTAACGGAAAGCAGTTATCCGCAATGAAAACGTGTGAATTTGTTTAATGGTTGAGCAGGCTACCCGAGGTGAGTTGCCGATACAATGCTCCCAGAGGCCACTATGATCTGTTCAGACCAGATGAAATTTGTGTGTTTTTGAATTTTGTATTTTTAATGTAATTAACTTGTTGATAATTAATGGGTATGACTTGTTTTTTAGTGTTTATACTCTATATTTTGACTTGGTGAGATCTATGTCAGATTTTTGTAAGTAACATTTAATAGATGCCTGTTCCGTAAGGCTAAGTGTGATCTGTGTTTTAATTTGTTATTATTTGAAAAATTAGTTTTAAGTCCGCATATGAAGGGTGTTTCCTGCCCAAATTCTCTATGTTTCTCTCAAAATATAGGTGAGTTAAATTTGTTCGTTTTGATGTTTTATTGATGGCTTTATGAAGAGTGGTTTTTAAGAAGTGAGTGCTAGAAAGATGGAAACACCAGTCGTTGATTTGTGGCTTTGTTCTCTAAGCGATTTGGATGAAGGTACTGAGCATGTGTCGCGCCTCAAACAGAAACTTACCGACGATGAAGTCGCCAAGGTTGAACGTTATCGAATGCCTTCATCTCAGATCCAAGCGCTCTATGTTCGTAATTATTTGCGAGAGGTGTTGTCGTTCTACTCTGATTTAGCGGCTGAAGAGTGGCGGTTTGAGTACGGTGAGAAAGGCAAGCCAAGCTTGATCGCAGAGCAGCAATACAAAACCGGACTGAATTTCAATATTAGCCACAGCCAAGAGCATTTACTGATTGCTGTCTGCCAAACGAAAGGGCAATCACTACAGCTTGGCGTGGATATTGAACATGCAAGAAGCTCGACCAACATAGCGGCGATTATGAAGCATTACTTTTCAGAGTTTGAGATTAACGATTTACTCGAGCTGGATGAGCTATCTCAAAGAGAACGTTTTTTTGATTTGTGGGCATTGAAAGAGTCTTACATCAAAGCGACAGGAAAGGGATTGGCCACATCATTGAAAAGTTTTTCGTTCGATTTCTCTAATTTGACCAAGCGAACATTTTTGACCAAGCAAGTAGTGGAACTCGGCTCATCGGATGCTAAATCAGGCTTGGATAGCGAAATCAGGCTACATAGCGGGATTGGGTTGAATTTGGATTCTGCTCAACAAGACGATAGCTCTACAGATTGGCAGTGTTGCTTAGGTCGGTTGGATGAACAGTATCGGTTTGCGGTGACGCTTGGCGGGAATTTGCTACCCATGCAGATAGAGATGAGAACCTTTTCGTCGTCTCACCTCTTTTAAGCTAGCTTGGTGAGGGGAAGTTAGCTCGTTTCGCCAAGCATCGCTTTTAATACTTCAGCGGGTACAGGCTGAAGTTGTTTGTCTTTATCTAGGCAAACCATCTCGATATCACCAATCACGGCGGGTTTGGTCGCATCTTTACGCCATACCTCTTGTCGCCATAAGGTTTTGTATTTGCCATCGATTTCAAAAGAGGTTCGGATGTCGCAGATCTCAGCGAACTCAACCCCATCTTGAAAAGTCATGTTGGCTTTATAGACCGCAAAACCTAGTCCATGCTCATTCCACAATTCCGCCAGTTTATCGCTACCCAAGACGTGTTCGCGTGCACGCTCGAAGTATTTAAGAAAGTTAGGGTGATAAACCACACCAGAGTGATCGGTATCTTCATAGTAAATTTGTACTGGGTGATGGTAGATCTGACTCATGGGTAGCAACTCTTGGTAAGTAGTGGGACAGTAAATCTGGCTAAGTTGTGCAGCACTCTACAGGATAGGTCGAAATTACTTCAAGACATCATCGGTAATGTGGCTTTTGGTCAGACCTCATTCATTACTATTACATTGGTCAGCTTCCACCCATTTACAAATATTCTATGTGTCATTTTCCACCCATTAATTTTTGTAGCGAGTTAGCGACAACTGCAAGCAGATCTGATGAAGCCTTGTGGTTAAAGGCTTGTTAATGAATTGTGTTAATGTGGCGCGCTAATTGCCTTAGTGAAAGCACGCAGTTCCCATTGAAGGGCTGCTTTGTTTACTAAGGAGAATAATAATGTTTAAGCCTCTTACCCTGCTGTCTGTATCTGCTCTGGCGCTCACAAGTTTTAATGCTGCTGCAAACTGTGACCCTGGTGAAATAGTGATTAAATTCAGTCACGTAACCAATACCGATAAGCACCCGAAAGGCATCGCCGCTTCTTTACTGGAAGAGCGAGTAAACACGGAGATGAATGGCAAAGCTTGTATGCAAGTTTTCCCTAACTCAACACTTTACGATGATAATAAGGTACTGGAAGCCCTGTTAAATGGTGATGTTCAAATGGCGGCGCCATCGCTGTCTAAATTTGAGAAATTCACTAAGAAATACCGCATTTTTGACCTTCCTTTCCTATTTGAAGACGTAGAAGCCGTTGACCGTTTCCAAAACTCAGAATCTGGTGAAAAGCTGAAGAACGCGATGAAGCGTCGTGGCCTGCAAGGTCTCGCGTTTTGGCACAATGGCATGAAACAGATGTCGGCGAACAAACCTCTTATCAGCCCTGAAGATGCAAAAGGTTTGAAATTCCGTGTACAAGCATCAGACGTATTGGTGGCTCAGTTTGAACAACTAGGCGCTAACCCACAGAAGATGTCTTTCAAAGAAGTGTACGGTGGCCTGCAAACCAAGGTTATCGATGGCCAAGAGAACACATGGTCAAACATCTACGGTAAGAAGTTCTTTGAAGTACAAGACGGCGTGACTGAAACCAATCACGGTATCTTGGATTACCTAGTTGTAACGTCAAACGCCTTCTGGAAAGACCTACCTGAAGATGTACGCACACAGCTTGGCACTATCGTTCAAGAAGTGTCTGAGACGCGTAATGCAGAATCTTCAAAAGTTAACCTAGCGAACAAAAACAACATCATTGAAGCGGGTGGTGAGGTTCGTACACTTACGCCTGAACAGCGTGAAGCATGGGTAGCTGCACTTCAACCAGTATGGAAGAAGTTTGAAAAAGACATCGGTTCAGACCTTATCGATGCAGCGTTAGCTTCAAACCAATAACACCGCTAAGGGAGTGGCGAGTATTCGTCACTCCTTATTAAAACAATTATAAGCGGAGTCAATTATGGAAAAGCCTCAAATGGAACAACCAAATTCTAGCGAATCAGCACTGGAAACCTCTCTTTTTTCCAAAGTCGGAAGAGTTACGGATGTGATTGAAGAGTCATTAATCGCATTTTTCCTTGGCGCAATGACGCTACTTACTTTTGCCAACGTGGTATTCAGATACGCATTCAATGGCAATATCTTGTGGGCACTAGAACTGACAGTGTTCATGTTCGCTTGGATGGTGTTAGTGGGCGCATCTTATGGCGTTAAAAAACACTTCCACATTGGCGTTGATGTCATCATTAACCTTGCCCCAGAAAAGCTACGTAAAATGTATGCGTTAATTGCCGTTACAAGCTGCCTGGCCTTTTCAATCCTACTTCTTATCGGTTCTTGGAATTATTGGTACCCGTTCGCGACCGATCGTGCATGGTATGAGACCGATGATATTCCAATGCCCGAGATGCTTCAGTTTCTTTCTGACTGGATGAATGAAGGTGAGCGATACGAGAAACTGCCACGTTTTATTCCTTACATGGCACTACCTATTGGTATGGCAATGCTGACGTTCCGATTCATCCAAATCGCTTATCAAGTGGCGACGGGCAAGCTTGACCGCATGATTGCAGGCCATGAAGCCGAAGAAGAGCTGGATGCATTGAAAGCTGATGTGTTGGCGGGTTCTGATGAAGACGCGACAGCGGTATTGGATTCGACTAAGCAAAACAAGGCGAATGAGTCGGGTACAAAATCTAACGGTAAGGGAGACTAATCATGGCAATGTTATTTCTATTTTTAATGGTAATTGCTTTCATGTTGGTCGGTGTACCAATTGCGATTTCCCTTGGTTTATCGAGCGTCATATTCTTGTTGATGCACTCTGATGCGTCACTAGCCTCGGTTGCACAAACGCTGTTTAATGCATTTGCAGGCCACTACACACTCTTAGCGATTCCTTTCTTTATCTTGGCCTCTAGTTTCATGTCTACAGGTGGCGTAGCGAAACGTATTATCCGTTTTGCTATCGCGATGGTGGGTTGGTTCCGCGGTGGCTTGGCGATGGCGTCTGTTGTGGCATGTATGATGTTCGCAGCCCTTTCTGGTTCATCGCCTGCAACGGTAGTGGCGATCGGTAGTATCGTTATCGCAGGTATGATCAAAAACGGTTATTCAAAAGAGTTCGCGGCAGGGGTTATCTGTAACGCAGGTACCTTGGGGATCTTGATTCCACCGTCAATCGTGATGGTGGTATACGCAGCGGCGACCGATGTATCGGTAGGTCGTATGTTCTTAGGTGGCGTGATTCCTGGCCTGTTGGCGGGTGTGATGTTGATGATTGCTATCTACATTGCAGCACGTATTAAGAAGATTCCGGCACAGCCATTCGTGGGTTGGGGCGAGATGTTCGCAGCCGCAAAAGATGCGAGCTGGGGTTTGCTGCTGATTGTCATCATTTTAGGTGGTATCTACGGCGGTATCTTTACTCCGACAGAAGCTGCGGCAGTGGCTGCGGTGTATGCCTTCTTTATCGCCAACTTTATTTATAAAGATATGGGGCCGTTTGCGGACAAGAACAATACAAAGCCTGCTTTGGTGAAAGTGTTCCAAACTTTCTTCCATAAAGATACTAAAGACACGCTTTACGATGCAGGTAAGCTGACGATTATGCTGCTGTTTATCATTGCCAACGCTCTGATTCTTAAGCATGTACTGACCGAAGAACGCATTCCTCAGATGATCACTGAGTCTATGCTTTCTGCGGGCTTAGGGCCGATCACCTTCTTGATTGTAGTGAACGTTTTACTCTTGATTGGTGGTCAGTTCATGGAGCCATCAGGCTTGCTGATCATCGTTGCGCCATTGGTATTCCCAATCGCTATTGCACTCGGTATCGATCCAATTCACCTAGGTATCATGATGGTAGTGAACATGGAGATAGGGATGATAACGCCGCCTGTCGGGCTCAATTTGTTTGTGACCGCAGGTGTTGCCAAGATGTCGATGATGAACGTCGTGAAAGCTGCACTGCCGTGGGTAGGCGTGATGTTCTTATTCCTGATTATCGTCACTTACGTGCCTTGGGTATCAACATGGTTACCGACGACATTGATGGGACCGGAAATCATAACCAAGTAGTTATTTGGTGACATGGAATTTAACCCATAAGAAATGAGGAGGTCACTAGACCTCCTCATCTATATTTCTGCCACGATTTGAATGAGGGTTTATTTGCTCATACAGAGCGCGTTTTGCCTCTATTTCTGGCGTGTGTAGATCGACATGATTATCAGTATAAAAAATACCATCTATCTCGAAAGTATCGGTAATCGATGGCACTTTTGTTTTCTCACCCATAACGACTTCCTTATTATATTTATTGCATAACATCACTGTTAGTGAAATAAGTATAGGTGATCTTGCTCCCAAATCTAATTTAGTTTGGTTCTACCTTATAAGATTCTTTCGTGAGCTGGTGTTTTTGCATCTTATCGTAGAGGGTTTTCCTCGGTAATTGCAGCCTCTCCATGGTCTCTTTTATGCTGCCATTGCATTCAATAAGTGCCTGCTTCAACGTGTTTTTTTCAAAGTCAGATACCAATTCTGCCAAAGACAGCTCTTGAGTAGTTTCAGTGGCGCTGTCTGATAAGTGAGAAAGCTTACCTAAAAGTACAAAACGCTCTGCAGTATTACGTAATTCTCGAACATTTCCCGGCCAATCATGAGCCAAAAGTGCGTGCAGCTCCTTTTGTGGAAGGGCTGGGGCTGTCTTGCCATAACGCGCCGCTGCGACTAGTAAGAAGTGATGGAAGAGTGCTGGGATATCTTCTTGTCGGCTTCTTAACGGCGGTAAATCTAAGGTCACAACATTGAGTCGATAATAGAGATCTTGGCGGAAAGTGCCTTCTTCAGCGGCTTTCTTTAGGTCGACTTTAGTTGCCGCAATCACTCGAATATCGAGAGGGACTAAGCCATTAGACCCAACCCTTTCGATGACGCGTTCTTGCAAGACGCGCAACAGGCGAATTTGTGCCTGCATTGGCATTGATTCTATCTCATCTAAGAATAGGGTTCCGCCTTGAGCAAATTCAAATTTACCGACACGTTTGCTTTCTGCGCCAGTGAACGCACCTTTTTCATGGCCATACAGCTCACTCTCAATTAGGTTTTCAGGGACCGCTCCACAGTTGACCGCGACGAAGTTTTGTTCCCGCCTGCTGCTTTGTTCATGCAGAGAGCGTGCAACTAATTCTTTGCCGGTGCCTGTTTCGCCAAATAGCAATATGTCGGCATTGGTGTCGGCAACATGGGTAATGATAGAGCGCAGTTCAGTCATAGATTGTGTATCACCAATGATTCTAGGACCGAGCGCTTGGCTGGCTTTGAGTGAACGCTTTAATTCAAGGTTCTCTAGGGTGAGTTGACGTTTTTCTATCGCTCGTTTGGTGGTTTCGATGAGGCGTTCATTGGCGAACGGCTTTTCTATGAAGTCATAGGCACCATCTTGGATTGCTTGAACGGCCATCGAAATATCGCCGTGACCCGTAATCATAATCACGGGGATCTCTTTGTCTTTGTGCATCACGGTGTTGAGTAAGTCATGCCCTGAGATACCCGGTAAGCATATGTCAGTGATGATTACATGGGGTAAGCCGTTCTCTTGAATTGCGAGCAGTGCAGACTCCGCATCGGGAAAGAATTCGGCATCAATGTTTGCGAGCTCGAAGCTCTGCTCGATGGCCATTCTTAAATCGGATTCATCATCAATGAAATAGACGTGACACATAGTGATTCCTTTACTTCTTTGTCTTCTGGTTATCGCTGAGTTTTGCTTGATGTTCTTGTTCAACAAGGGGCAACTCAATGCTGAATCGAGCACCACCTTGAGGGCTGCTACCGGTAATTAGCTTGCCGTTAATTCCGCTGATTATTTGTTGAGAAATCGATAGCCCGAGTCCAAGTCCGTTCTTCTTGGTGGTATGGAAGGGTTCAAAAAAGTTTCCGCTCGAAGGGGAGGTGAAGCCGGGGCCATTGTCATCGACATGAATCAGCAAAGTCTTGGCTTGTTGATGGTCGGATTCCCTAATCTCTAACAGAATAGCTAATTGTTTGTCGTCCTGTTGTTCCATCGCCTGAATCGCGTTGGTGAGCAAATTAATGATCACTTGTTCCAGTTGAATGGCGTTTGCAAGCACGTAAGCATCAAAGGTTTCAGGGAGTTCGTTGACCTTAACTCGCTCGCTCTTGAGTTGTGGTTTCATCAGCTCTTTGGATGAATGTAAAACTGGGAGTATTTGCAAAGTGTGTAGCTCTTCCGCGGTGGATTTCTTTGCAAAAGAGCGAAGCTGGTGGCTGATCTTCGCCATGCGATCAGTGAGTGCCGAGATTCGCGATAGGTTGTCATCGACACGATCTGTCTTCTCTTTTGCAAGAAACAGTCGGCCGTTGTCAGCATAACTGCGAATTGCAGCGAGTGGGTTATTCAGCTCATGACTGATGCTCGCGGACATTTGACCTAGCACTGCCAGCTTGGCAGCTTGGATAAGCTCATCTTGTGTTTGTCTCAACATATGTTCGGTTTCGATGCGGTGCTTAATCTCGACATGTAACTCGGATGTTCGCTCAAGCACTTGAAATTCGAGCTTTTGCTTGGCCTCGGATTGCAGCCTATCGATCTGAGCGCGTCTTTGCTGTCGATGGTGATTGAGCTGCATCGTTAGATAAATGATCGCAAAGATAAGGCTCAGAACCACTAGGTAAGCAATCAAGTCCCACCAAACTAAGTGGGTTGGAGAAAATACCCGTATGGTGAGTTTTGGTTCGGCTAAAAAGCGCGAAGAGCTAAAGAACTGCTCTTGGACAAGTTTGTGTGGCGACTCAATACGACTGGTGGCACTGTCTAAATCACCAGAGAAGTGCAGGCTTTCTATTTTGGTATCGAGATACTGCCTGCTTTCCTGAATTCGAGTGTGTTGCGCTTCGCTTAGCGGCTGAAGGCTTTTGAAAAGCCATTCAGGGTTACTCGACATGAATACGATCTGGTCTTTATCGTCAGCAACAAAAAAACTCTGTTTGCCTTTCCAACTTGCTTCAATCAGCGATAAATCCATCTTTACGACAATGACGCCAATAATCTCGGCGGCATAGGAGACGGGGTAAGAATAATAATACCCTCGCTTTCCAGAGGTTGAACCTAGCGCAAAATATTGATTTTCATTACCAATAATTGCCTCTTGAAAGTAGGGGCGGAAAGCAAAATTACGACGAATAAAAGAACGCGGTTGATTCCAGTTACTGGCTGCAATGGTGGTGCCGATACTGTCTAGTAGGTAGGTGTCGGATGCTTGAATCACCGAGTTTACGTGCTCTAGATAACGATTGGTGAGTTCGATTTGCGCAGAGTTACTTGGAGAGTGCAGGGCATCGACCAGCTCTTTGTCTTTTGAAAGCAGCTCGGGAATGTGCGCGAACTTATCCAATTGGCTTGAAATATGAACCGAAAAGCGGTCCAGCTTAGATTGATGATCATTTAACAAACTTTCATGGCTTGTGCTCCACACCCAATGACCGCCAAACACCATCAGTAAACTGTATGTGGCCATTAATAGTATTGGGATTCTAAAAGCTTGAAACATGAAGGCTCTCCGCTAATTTCTTTGGTAAACAATCAAGCCTGTCTTCTCTCGTTTATGGTAGCAAATAGCGGTAGTTTTTGCTGAAAGCGGAGAGTGAACAGATGGGTGTAGGTTAAGGGTTTGTAACGAGGATTGTTGAAAAAGTTATCGACTCTGAGGGGTAAAACAAGAGCAAGATCTCTTTTTAAGGTTTTTAGCAAAAAAAGCCCTCGATTCCCTTGAAAAAGTCGCTATTGTCCCCATTTCTGTTGTGCTAAATGATGATTTGATCGTTTTTGTATCATTTAGTTGGACGAATTTAGAGCATTCATCATCAACCAGAGATGAACGGCTCGACAGAGATTAAACAGATCGCTAGAATGTCGCGTCTAAAATTTCTGTCCTGAGGCTAATCGGAGATACCTTTCTTGTTTCTGAAAACAAGCTTTATTGCGTTTTAATCGACGCGTGAAGAACGAAGATATCGCTGATTAGTCTGGTGTTTGGTTGAATAATCAATTCAGACATCAATGCTCGATTTTAAATTAGGTGTTCGGATAGAGCACTACACAAGGATGCAGCCAACAACGTCTGCTTTTGAATTAAAGCTAAGTTACGGCTCATATGCTCAGATTACTGAGCCAGTTTTGAGGTTTATATAATGCAAGTTACTGTTGAAACGCTAGAAGGCCTAGAGCGCCGTCTTAATATTACTGTTCCTGCTGCTAACATCGAAGATGCAGTTACAGCTGAACTACGCAACATCGCGAAAAACCGTCGTTTCGATGGTTTCCGTAAAGGCAAAGTGCCAATGAAGATGGTTGCTAAAATGTACGGCAAAGCAGTACGTCAAGACGTGATGGGCGAAGTAATGCAACGTCACTTCATCGAAGCGATCGTTAAAGAGAAAATCAACCCAGCTGGCGCACCAACTTTCGCACCAGTTGAAAACAACGAAGGCGCTGACCTAGTATTCAACGCAACTTTTGAAGTTTACCCAGAAGTTGAGCTGAAAGGTCTAGAAAACATCACTGTTGAGAAACCAGCAGTAGAAGTTAAAGAAGCTGACGTTGAAGAGATGATCGAAACTCTACGTAAGCAACAAGCAACTTGGACTGAAGTTGAAGCTGCTGCTGACGCTGGTTCTCGTGCAACTATCGACTTCGTTGGTTCTATCGACGG
This sequence comes from Vibrio sp. QJM3NY_35, assembly GCF_057785915.1. Classification (NCBI taxonomy): domain Bacteria; kingdom Pseudomonadati; phylum Pseudomonadota; class Gammaproteobacteria; order Vibrionales; family Vibrionaceae; genus Vibrio; species Vibrio sp. QJM3NY_35. Next base: position 1,021,133 of record NZ_CM173507.1, read on the forward strand.
TGAAGAGTTTGAAGGCGGCAAAGCTGAGAACTTCCCACTAGAGATGGGCGCTGGTCGCATGATCCCTGGCTTCGAAGACGGTATCGTTGGTAAAACAGCAGGTATGGAATTCGAAATCGACGTAAACTTCCCAGAAGATTACCACGCTGAAAACCTAAAAGGTAAAGCAGCTAAGTTCTCTATCAAGCTGAACAAAGTTGAAGCTCGTGAACTTCCAGAGCTAAACGAAGAATTCGTTTCTAAGTTCGGCGCAGCTGACGGCGTTGAAGGTCTTAAAGCTGAAGTTCGTAAGAACATGGAGCGTGAGCTTAAGCAAGCTGTTAAGAACCGCATCAAAGAGCAAGCTATCGACGGTCTAGTTAACGAAAACAACATCGACGTACCTTCTGCTCTTATCGATCAAGAGATCGGTGTTCTACGTCAACAAGCTGCTCAACGTTTCGGTGGCAACACTGAAGCTGCTGACCAACTTCCACGTGAGCTGTTCGAAGAGCAAGCTAAACGTCGCGTAGTTGTAGGTCTTCTTCTTGGTGAAGTAATCAAGACTGAAGAGCTAAAAGCTGACGACGAGAAAGTTAAAGCTATCATCGAAGAGATGGCTACAGCATACGAAGATCCAACAGAAGTTATTGCTTACTACGAGCAAAACGAGCAAATGATGAACAACATGCGCAATGTTGCTCTAGAAGAGCAAGCTATTGATGCAATCATCGCTAAAGCTCAAGTTTCTGATAAAGAAGTTAGCTTCAACGAGCTAATGAATCAGCAACCTGCTTAATATAGTAATATCTGACGTAGAAGGTTGACGTACGGTCAACAATTCTGCTAACAATGGTCCGTATGATTTAATCATTCGGGCCATTTATTTTAGGGACATAAGAATATGAGCTACCAAGAAAAAAATACAATGCCATCGATTATGGACGCACTAGTTCCTATGGTGGTTGAACAGACTTCCCGTGGTGAACGTTCTTACGATATTTATTCTCGTCTATTAAAAGAACGTATCATTTTCTTAACAGGTCAAGTGGAAGACCACATGGCAAATCTTGTCGTGGCTCAACTGCTTTTCTTGGAATCAGAAAACCCAGACAAAGATATCTATCTTTACATCAACTCACCTGGCGGTAGCGTAACAGCAGGTATGTCTATCTACGACACAATGCAGTTCATCAAGCCAAACGTGAGCACAGTATGTATGGGTCAAGCTTGCTCTATGGGTGCATTCTTACTAGCGGGTGGTACTCCTGGTAAGCGTCACGTGCTTCCAAACTCACGTGTAATGATTCACCAGCCACTTGGCGGCTTCCAAGGCCAAGCGTCTGATATTCAAATTCACGCGCAAGAGATCCTAACGATCAAACAAAAGCTAAACAAACTATTGGCTGAGCACACTGGTCAGCCTTTAGAAGTTGTTGAGCGCGATACAGATCGTGATAACTTCATGTCTGCTGATCAAGCAGTAGAATACGGCTTAGTGGATTCAGTTCTTAATCACCGCGGTCAATAATTGCAGGGCAATTGTTTAACGCAAAGTGATTCAAATTGATATACACTCAAGCATAGAGAGTTAAGGCTAAGAGGTTAGCGAATGACAGATAAAAGCAAAGAGGGTGGTAGCGGTAAACTGCTTTACTGCTCTTTCTGTGGCAAAAGCCAACACGAAGTTCGCAAGTTAATCGCAGGTCCTTCTGTTTACATTTGTGATGAATGTGTCGATCTTTGTAACGACATTATTCGTGAAGAAATTAAAGATGTTCTTCCTAAGAAAGAATCGGAATCGCTGCCAACGCCGCGTGAGATTCGTGAGCATCTTGACGACTATGTAATCGGTCAAGAATACGCGAAGAAAGTGCTAGCAGTTGCAGTTTATAACCACTACAAGCGTTTACGTAATGGTGATACGACGGCTGAAGGCGTAGAGCTAGGTAAGAGTAACATTCTTCTTATCGGTCCTACTGGTAGTGGTAAAACACTACTGGCTGAAACATTGGCTCGTTTCCTAGACGTTCCTTTCACAATGGCAGACGCAACAACACTAACCGAAGCAGGTTACGTGGGCGAAGATGTTGAAAACATCATCCAGAAGTTGCTTCAGAAGTGTGATTACGACGTAGCGAAAGCGGAACGCGGCATTGTTTACATCGATGAAATCGACAAGATTTCTCGTAAAGCTGAAAACCCATCCATCACGCGTGACGTGTCTGGTGAAGGTGTACAGCAAGCTCTACTAAAACTTGTTGAAGGTACAGTTGCTTCAGTTCCACCTCAAGGTGGTCGTAAGCATCCACAGCAAGAGTTCTTGCAAGTGGACACGTCTAAGATCCTATTTATCTGTGGTGGTGCGTTTGCAGGCCTAGATAAAGTGATTGAACAGCGTGTAGAAACAGGTTCAGGTATCGGCTTTGGCGCAGAAGTGCGTTCAAAAGACGAAACCAAAACTATCGGTGAATTGTTCACTCAAGTAGAACCTGAAGATCTAGTGAAATATGGTCTGATTCCAGAATTCATTGGTCGTCTACCTGTGACAACTACACTGACAGAGCTTGATGAAGAAGCGCTAATCCAAATCCTATGTGAGCCAAAGAATGCACTGACAAAACAGTACGCAGCATTATTTGAGCTTGAGGATACAGAGCTAGAATTCCGTGAAGACGCCTTACGCGCAATTGCTAAGAAAGCAATGAACCGTAAAACAGGTGCTCGTGGTCTACGCTCTATTTTGGAGGGTGTTCTACTAGAAACTATGTATGAACTGCCATCTTCAACTGATGTAAGCAAGGTTGTGATTGATGAGTCGGTAATTAATGGTGAGTCAGAACCACTGTTGATTTACAGCAACTCAGACAACCAAGCAGCTGTTGCAGAGTAGGTCTTTTTTAGACAAGTCACTCAAATTGAAAAAGGAGGTAAGCAATTACCTCCTTTTTTTTATTCTTCCATTGAATCCAGTCGTTTAAGCCCCATATACTGCTTTATAAGTTAAAGCGGAAGAGAGAAATATATGAACTTGGAACGTTCCGAGCGTATCGAAATCCCCGTGCTACCTCTACGTGATGTAGTGGTTTACCCACACATGGTTATTCCATTGTTTGTCGGTCGTGAAAAATCGATTACATGCCTTGAATCGGCAATGGAAGCTAACAAACAAGTACTACTTGTAGCGCAGAAAGAAGCGGACACTGATGAGCCTTCAATCGACGACCTATTTAACGTAGGTACAGTCGCTACTATTCTTCAGTTACTAAAGCTCCCTGATGGTACGGTTAAAGTACTTGTTGAAGGTCAGCAGCGTGCAAAAATTCACCAATTCAAAGAAAGTGAATTCTTCCTAGCGGATGCCGAATACGTTGTTACCTCAGAACTTGACGAAAAAGAACAAGAAGTGGTTGTTCGTAGTGCGATCAATCAATTCGAAGGCTTTATTAAGCTGAACAAAAAGATTCCACCAGAGGTTCTAACGTCTCTGAACGGTATTGATGAGGCAGCTCGCCTTGCTGATACCATTGCTGCGCACATGCCACTTAAGTTGGTAGACAAGCAGCACGTTCTAGAAATCTTAGATGTAACTGAACGTCTGGAATTCTTGATGGGCCAAATGGAGTCAGAAATTGACATCCTGCAAGTTGAAAAACGCATCCGTGGCCGCGTTAAGAAGCAGATGGAAAAATCTCAGCGTGAGTACTACCTGAATGAGCAAATGAAAGCGATTCAGAAAGAACTTGGCGAGATGGACGACGCACCTGATGAATTCGAGACTCTGAAGAAGAAGATCGAAGATTCTAAGATGCCTCAAGAAGCTCGTGAGAAAACTGAGCAAGAACTGCAAAAACTGAAAATGATGTCGCCAATGTCTGCTGAAGCAACAGTAGTACGTAGCTACATTGATTGGATGGTTGGCGTTCCTTGGGCTAAGCGTTCAAAAGTTAAAAAGAATTTAGCGAAAGCGGAAGAGATCTTAAACGAAGATCACTACGGCTTAGAGCGTGTTAAAGAACGTATTCTTGAGTACTTGGCAGTACAAAACCGTATCAACAAGCTAAAAGGCCCAATCCTTTGTCTTGTAGGTCCTCCTGGTGTAGGTAAAACCTCACTAGGTCGTTCGATTGCTGCGGCAACGGGTCGTAAGTACACACGTATGGCACTAGGTGGCGTTCGTGATGAAGCTGAGATTCGTGGTCACCGTCGTACGTACATCGGTTCACTTCCGGGTAAATTAATCCAGAAGATGTCTAAAGTTGGCGTTAAGAACCCACTGTTTCTATTAGATGAAATCGATAAGATGTCTTCTGATATGCGTGGCGACCCATCTTCAGCGCTTCTAGAAGTTCTAGACCCTGAGCAAAACAATGCATTCAACGATCACTATCTAGAAGTCGATTACGATCTGTCTGATGTGATGTTCGTGGCAACGTCTAACTCAATGGACATTCCTGGCCCACTGCTGGACCGTATGGAAGTGATTCGCCTGTCTGGTTACACAGAAGATGAAAAGCTGAACATTGCTAAGAGCCACCTATTGGACAAGCAAGTTCAACGCAACGGTCTTAAGCCTCATGAGATTGAGATCGAAGACTCTGCAATCATCGGCATCATTCGTTACTACACGCGTGAAGCGGGTGTACGTAGCCTAGAGCGTGAAATCTCTAAGATCTGTCGTAAAGCAGTGAAGAACATCTTGCTAGACAGCGACCTTAAGTCTGTAACGGTTAACATTGATAACCTGAAAGAGTACTTAGGCGTTCAACGTCATGACTTCGGTAAAGCAGATGAAAGCAACCGTATTGGTCAAGTAACTGGTTTAGCTTGGACTCAAGTCGGTGGTGATCTACTGACTATCGAAACTGAAGCTATGCCGGGTAAAGGTAAGCTAACGCAAACCGGTTCACTTGGCGATGTGATGAAAGAATCGATCCAAGCGGCAATGACTGTGGTTCGTTCTCGTGCAGAAAAACTGGGTATTAACTCAGATTTCTACGAAAAGCGCGATATTCACGTTCACGTACCAGAAGGTGCAACACCGAAAGATGGCCCGAGTGCGGGTATCGCAATGTGTACTGCACTAGTGTCTAGCTTGACGGGTAACCCTGTTAAAGCTGAGGTCGGTATGACAGGTGAAATTACCCTTCGTGGTGAAGTTTTACCTATCGGTGGCTTGAAAGAAAAACTGCTTGCAGCACACCGTGGCGGCATTAAAACTGTACTGATTCCGAAAGACAATGAGCGTGATTTGGAAGAGATTCCAGACAACGTAATCGCTGACTTGAAGGTGATCCCGGTTCAGTGGATTGATGAAGTACTCAAAGTCGCGCTAGAACGAGATCCGTCAGGGGTCGAGTTTGACGTGAAGAAATAGTGATGCATAGCAAAAATAAGTAAAGAATTACGCTGATAGGCTCGAAAAGGCTTGTCAGCGTTTTTTTTGGACGCTAAGTTATTGATCAAAGCGGCAGCCCTTTTGCAATAAGGCTTGCGGCTAAATTAAAACCAAAATGGAACGTACAGTCATCGAGAAGTAGTCACAGATGACACATAGGGGAAAAACAGTGAATAAAACACAACTAGTAGAATCAATCGCAGAAAACGCAGACATCTCTAAAGCTTCAGCTGGCCGCGCTCTAGACGCATTCATCGAAGCAGTTGGCACAACGCTACAATCAGGCGACCAAGTTGCACTTGTTGGCTTTGGTACTTTCAGTGTTCGTACTCGTGCTGCTCGTACAGGTCGTAACCCAAAAACTGGTGAAGAGATCCAAATCGCAGAAGCTAAAGTACCTGGCTTCAAAGCGGGTAAAGCACTTAAAGACGCATGTAACTAATTTTCACTGCTGAAACCTCCATTTAAGAGGGGAAGGCAGTAAAATGCGTTTACTGTTTGAAAAATGATGTTTCATTCTCAGACAGTATGTGGACAAAGCACATTGAACTTATTTAAATTATGCGCATCCTACTGATGCGCATTTCTTTTTCTGATAATATCGCGTGAATAGATTTTTATTTTGAAGCCAATGCTTCATATCCGGAGAGCACTTAAATTATGATGGATCGATTACGCGAAGGCGTGAATAGCATCGCGGTAAAAATTATCCTTGGGTTGATTATCCTGTCATTCGTATTCGCAGGTGTAGGCAGCTACATCACCGGTGGCGGTAACAACGCAGCAGCTAAAGTTGGCAACACAGAAATTGCTCGTGGTGAGTTCGAACAGGCTTACCAAAACGAACGTAATCGCATGCAGTCTCAACTAGGCGATTACTTTGCTCAAATGCTTGCAGACCCTGCATACGTAGAGTCTTTCCGTAAATCAGTTCTTGATCGCATGATCAACGATGTACTGCTTGAGCAGCAAGCTGAGTCTCTAGGCCTACGAATCAGTGATTCTCAAATCCGTACCATGATTCTAGAAATGCCTCAGTTCCAAACGGCTGGTCAATTCGACCAAGAAGTTTACCAAGCAGCACTACGTCGTGCAGGTTTCAGCGCAGAAAGTTTCGCTGAATACATGCGTCGTGATCTAATGCGCAACCAGCTTGTTACTGCTCTACAAGGCAGCGAATTCGTTCTTCAAGGTGAGATCGATACGCAAAGCAAGCTTATTGCTCAAACTCGTGACATTCGCACAGTGACTCTTTCTGTTGCTGACTTAGCGAAAGACATCGAGCTAACTGACGAACAGATCGAACAGTACTACACTGAGAACCCAGCAGCTTACACTCGTCCAGAGCAAGCTAAGGTGTCTTACATCGAGCTTTCTGCTGAAGCACTTAAGTCTCAGCTTGAAGTTAGTGATGAAGAAGCTCAGAAATACTATCAAGAGCACCTAGACAAGTACTCAACTGAAGAGCAACGTAAAGTTAGCCACATCCTAGTTCAAGGCGATGACGAAGCGAAAGCTCAGTCAATCCTAGACGAGCTAAATGCAGGCGCTGATTTTGCTACGCTAGCGGAAGAGAAATCTGACGACTTCGGTAGTGCAGACGTTGGCGGTGACTTGGGTTGGATTGAACGTGATGTTATGGACCCAGCATTCGAAGACGCGGCTTTCGCTCTTGAGAATATTGGCGATACGACTGGCCTAGTTAAATCTGATTTCGGCTACCACATCATCAAGCTAGACGAACTAAAAGCGTCTCAAGCTCAGCCTTACTCAGAAGTAGCGGCAGAGATCAAGCAAGAACTACTAGACCAGCACGCTGTAGACCAGTTCTACGAGCAGCAAACTGAGTTAGAAAAAGTAGCGTTTGAATTCCCAGATTCTCTAGATGATTCTGCAGAAGCTATCAACGCTAAGATCACAACGACAGATTTCACCTCTCAAGTTGACGCTCCAGAAGTTCTGATGACGCCTGCAGTTATGCAGGCAATCTTGAGCCCTGAAGTGAAAGAAGATGGTCTGAACTCGGAAGTTATCGAAGTTGCACCTGAGCACGTAATTGTTGTTCGTGTAGAAGAGACTCGTGATGAGACAGTTCTTCCTCTAGCTGAAGTGAAAGCTCAAGTTGTCGCTGCGCTGTCTGCTGTACAAGCAGAGCAACAAGCGGTTGAGCTAGGTGTTTCTCTAGTGAATGAACTTGAGCAAGGCAATGAAGCAGTACTAGCGGACAACAACCTTGAGTTCACTGAACTTGAAACGATTGACCGTAACTCGCCATTAGCGGCATCTGTATTCGCTCTAGCGAAACCAGAAGCAGGTCAAGCTGTGTTCGGTCAATCTAAAGACCAAGACGGTAACATCGTTGTTGTTGAGCTTTCTAAAGTAACGGCTGAGATCAACCCAGCTTACAGCACTCAAATTGGTGCACAGTTGGAGCGAGTTGGTAACCAGCAAGACTTGACTAACGTATTAAACGTACTGCGTAAAAACGCAGACGTTGAATACTACGTAGTGGGTCAAGGTCAGTAAGCGTTTGATTTCCTCAGTAGCAAGCTCAAGTTAGAGCTTACTACTGGGAATCAACACATGATTGTTAGGCTCTAATTCAGATTTGTGAGCCAACAAACAAGCTGATGAAAATAAGATGTATAACGAAGCGGGTCACTTAGGTGACCCGCTTTATTTTTGTCTGGTGATTGTGTTATCTAGTGCGGTAAATGCATAAGTTACGTTTTTTGTTCAAAGGAACGGTTTATGCGCACGATATATTCAACACTACTTCTTTCATTTCTGATGGCCCTGAGCTCCCCAGCGTTTTCTGATAGCCCAACTAAAGCTGAGCTTTACGATGGCATTGAGATTACGGTAAACATCAATACTGCGACGGCAGAAGAACTCTCAGCGCTATTAGTTGGTGTTGGGGAGAAGAAAGCCCAAGAGATCGTCGATTACAGAGATCAAAACGGTGCGTTTACGACTGCTGATGATTTGGTGAGTGTGAAAGGGATAGGTGAAGCGACGGTTGAAAAGAACCGCGAAAGAATTCAACTTTGATCCGTTTTTCTACTTGTTAGAAATGAAGCGATAGATATGAAGCCTCCAGCCAATGTACCTGCTAGGTGGGCTTCAATCGCGACACGAGCATTAATCAGTTCGCCAGTCGTGCTAGAAGGGCCAACAAGCTGCTCGCAAGCTATTTTAGCTGTTAACCCCAACACTAGAAGCCAGCTTGACTTCCTGCCGCTCAGCGCTTCATTGAGAGCGAATAAGCCAAACAACCCATGTAATGTCCCAGATAACCCCACATAGATATGAATGTTCGTCAGCAACAACGCCAGTCCAGTGATTAGGCTAATGAAAAGCAAAGCAACAACAAGCTGTTTTTTACTCGGTTGAAACAGGTAGTTGATGATCCACAAGCCTGCTAGATTCATCAGAAGATGCGAGTAGTTGGTATGTGAAAAGTTTCCTGTTAGGATTCGCCACCATTGCCCCTCGGCAATCGCATTGCTATCCCAAACGACCCAAGCTTGTATTGGCTCAAATTGGAATAAGACGCATAAAAGTGAAGTGAAAATTAAAACAGGGTACACATTAAATCCATGTCTCGTTATTGCCCCCAATGCAGCAAGGCTTTGAAAGCTTGTATTTGTCAGTGGGTTACACCACTCGAATCGAATGTTGAGCTTATCATTCTTCAGCACCCATCAGAAGAGCATCGCCCGATGGGAACAGCGCGTATTCTCTCGTTATCTCTAAATAACAGCGTGACGCTTGTTGGTGAAGACTTTTCAGAGAATGAACAACTCAACGCATTGTTGTGCGATGAACAGTACCAACATGTGATTTTATACCCAAGCGAAAATTCTGTTTCAGTTGAGTCGGCGACATGTCCTAATAAGAAGCTGCGTGTGATTTTATTGGATGGCACGTGGAAAAAGGCCTTCAAGATGTGGCAAGTATCGAGTAACTTGCATGCATTGAACACGGTTCACTTGCCGAAAGATCTCAAGGGTAATTACCGAATTCGCAAAGCACCCAGTGAAAACAGCCTTTCAACCGTTGAAGCTGGCTATCATTTGCTTAGCTTGTTAGAGGATGACGTCGATTTTAGCCCTTTGCTAACGGCATTTGACCAAATGATTCAGTTTCAAATCAATCAAATGCCGCCGGGCGTGTTTGAGAAAAACTACTTAGATTAAGATTAAGCCGTTTCACTAGCACGAGTCAGAAATTAAAACTCAGTATGAGCCGAGAACAATTGCTGATGCATTTTCTGCGCAAGATCATCGGTCATTGATGAGATGTAGTCGGCTATCACGCGCATCTTTCTCGATTCATCGTCATGCTGTAGCCATTGCTTCTTGATGGGCAGTGGCAACAAACGTTCAGGATCAGCGCTGAATGCTTCAAACATATCCATGATGATCTGTTGGCCTTTGTATTCGATGACCTGAACTTGTGGCACTTGAATAACGAACTCGCTGACAAAGTGTTTCAGCTTATCGAGCGTGCCATCCATGTTCGGTTCAAGTACGGCATTATAAGCCAAAAGCACATTCTCAAAGTTAGCATCCATGCGCTTAATCGAGATACTGGTTAACAGTGCGTTGACTATCCCACCAATCGCATCCTTTCGACGATACTGTTCACCAGAGAACAGCATTTCTGTAATAGAATCTAGGTGTTCACAAATCCATGGGTCGGCTATCTCTTTCAGTTGAGGGTAAGCCGATTCGACCCACTGAGCTTTGGTCACAGAGCCAAGTACAATCGCATCTTCTAAATCATGCACGCCATACGCGATGTCATCAGCCAACTCCATAATCGAACAATCTAGCGACTTATATTTGGTCTTGTTGTGCTCAAGTGGCTCGGTGTGTGTTTTTCTTTTCTGTTTTAGAAGCTGTTGGTCGCTGCTTGAAAGCGGCTCCAGTACCCAGTTAAACAACTCTTCATCATGATCGTAGATGCCTTTTGCTGGCATCCAATCTTTAGCTCGGAGCTGTCGTTGATGCTTAACGGGCTCAGACTGCAATTTGGCTTGAACCTCACTCAGCAGAGAAGGGTACTTAATCAGACCTAACAAAGTGCGTCGAGATAGGTTCATCCCGTGATGCTCAGTGTAGGGTTCTAGCTGTGTGACAATGCGAAACGTTTGAGCGTTGCCCTCAAAGCCGCCGTGGTCGCGCATCATGTAGTTGAGTGCGACTTCACCGCCATGTCCATAGGGAGGATGACCGATGTCGTGAGCTAAACACAGTGAATCAATCAAGCTGTCTGAGGGTAATAGCTCTCGAAATTCGGGCTGCTTTTTCTTCAGTTGAGCGACGATACCGGTGCTAAGCTGAGCGGCCTCAAGAGAGTGAGTAAGGCGCGTTCGGTGAAAGTCGTTGACCGTGGTGCCATGGATCTGGGTTTTCGCTTGTAAGCGGCGGAAGGCAGCAGAGTGAAGCACGCGTGCACGGTCACGCTGATACGGGCTGCGATGATCATCACGTCTTATTTTGTGTTCATCGTCATTTCGATGCTGCCATTCTTGTTCGAGTACAAAGGTTGGTTCGAGTTGAGAATTCAAAATAGCACCTATCAAATTGATTTTATTTAGCTAATTAAAAACAACTTATACCCAGCTAGCTTATCTCGTCTAGTGATAATTCGAAGCTCGGCGCAAATGTGGTGAGAAAATAGTCCATTTCAGGGCTTTTGCGTTGTTCGAGTGTTTCTTCTAATCGGCGCTTGGCTTGCTCGTATTCATGGTTGCCCGCACTGAGCTCTTCCAAGCATTTCAAATAAGCACAGATAGTATCTGCTTGCTTGACGATGCTTTGCTCTTCTTTACTCGCAGTACCAGATATTAAGAAGGGGGCGAAGTCGTCTCGGAACTCTTCTGGCAACATCGAAAGCAGTCTTTGTTCTGCTGCGGCTTCTATCTTCTTATACTCTTGTGCAATGTCTGGATTGTAGTATTTAACCGGCGTTGGTAGATCTCCAGTCAGTACCTCACTGGTGTCATGGTACATACCAAGCAGGGCTATGTGCTCTGGATTGAGTTTGCCATCAAATTTCTTGTTTTTGATAAGTGCCAAGGCATGGGCGACGAAAGCAACCTGTAGGCTATGCTCTGAAATGTTTTCGCTTGAGATTGAACGCATGAGAGGCCAACGCTGGATAAGCTTCATGCGTGCTAGATGGGCAAAGAAATGGCTTTGTTTCATAATCGTCCTTTCTAAACTGTGCTCCACTCGCAATAGTTTTCTCACAAATAGTGCGAGACAGCGGGTACAAAAAGGCTCCTAAACAGGAGCCTCTTAAGCATAGAAGCGAATGAATACAAATTAAAGTCTTTTAAAACAGCAAATTGTAGCCATCTTTCTTTGTGCTCATTAACCTTCGATGAGGTTGTCTTGACTGTAGGTCTGTAAGAAGCGCTCTAGACGACCAATCGCGATTTCTAGATCTTCGATGTGCGGCAGAGTCACGATGCGGAAGTGATCCGGTTTCGGCCAGTTGAAGCCAGTACCTTGAACCAATAACACCTTCTCTTGCTTAAGGAAGTCGAGTACAAACTTCTGATCGTCTTTGATGTTGTACATCTTGGTGTCGATTTTAGGGAACAGGTACATTGCGCCTTTCGGTTTCACACAAGAAACGCCAGGGATCTTGTTGATCAGTTCCCATGCACGGTCGCGCTGTTCAAGCAGGCGGCCGCCAGGCAGGATCAGTTCATTGATACTTTGATAGCCACCTAGTGCCGTTTGGATAGCGTGCTGCATTGGTACGTTGGCGCACAAACGCATTGAGGCCAGCATTTCTAGCCCTTCAACGTAGCCTTTTGCTAGGTGTTTAGGGCCTGTTAAGAACATCCAACCACCACGGAAACCACATACGCGATAAGCTTTAGATAGGCCGTTGAACGTGACCATTAGTACGTCTTCAGCAAGCGTTGCCACTGAAGTGTGTACCGCACCGTCGTACAGTACTTTGTCGTAGATTTCATCGGCGAAGATGATCAAACCGTGCTCACGAGCAATCTCAACCACTTGCAGCAGGAAATCACGGCTGTATACCGCGCCCGTTGGGTTGTTCGGGTTGATAAGAACGATGCCGCGCGTCTTTGGTGAGATCTTCGCACGCATGTCATCTAGATCTGGATACCAATCAGCATCTTCATCACACATGTAGTGAACCGGTGTACCACCAGAAAGCGCAACAGACGCTGTCCATAGTGGGTAGTCCGGAGCGGGAACTAAGATTTCATCACCATTATCCAGTAGCGCCTGCATAGACATAACGATAAGCTCTGATGCGCCGTTACCAATGTAAACGTCTTCTACATCAAGATTACGTAGGCCTTTTTTCTGGTAGTGCTGAACAACCGCTTTACGGGCTGAATAGATGCCTTTTGAGTCGCAGTAACCTTGAGATGTCGGTAGGTTACGGATTACGTCAACAAGGATTTCATCAGGGGCGTCAAAACCAAATGGGGCGGGGTTACCAATATTAAGCTTCAGTATTTTATGCCCTTCTTCTTCCATGCGCTTAGCATGTTTGAGTACAGGCCCCCTGATTTCGTAGCATACGCTGTTGAGTTTTGACGACATCCCGATATTTTGCATTGCCGATTTCCTGAAATTAATTTAAATACTTTATTAAAGTACCGCAAAATGGCGTTTGATAGAATAAAAATCTGATGAATGTCGCATTTCAGTGTCACGTTTAGCCTTTTTGTTGTCACTCTTTTCTAAATTTTAATTAATAGCTTTGTTGGTTATTGGCTAAGATGAATAAAGGGGCGGGATCGCTTAAAATCACAGGAATGTTGAAAAGATATAGTACATTCTTGATCTAAGTGGGTACTGCCCATAAAGTATCAAACTAATATAATAATAATTTAGATGTGAACGAGGTCGATTTGTCACATTTCCAACAAACTATCTCCGCTTTGATTGAGCGAGTACAAAATGCCCAAGCAAGTGAAGTTCGTTGTGTTGAAGTTCTAACGCAAAAACCATCGTTTGCATTTATTGAATGGCTTCATGCTCAACCGCTCTTTCCTAAGTTCTACTGGCAGTCACGCGACACTCGTGAAGAGGTGGTTGCGCTCGGACAGTTACATACGTTTTCAGATCCTGCACCCGCTTACGCGATTCTTGGTGAAGACCAACGAATCTGGGGTGGACGCTCGTTTGACGGGCACACCGCAAAGAACCGTCGTTGCATGGAGTCGTTTTTCTTCCTTCCTCAGGTTGAATTGATCCGCTTTGACAATATTTGGTCGCTGGCAGTTAACTTGTCCCCTGATCGCGTCTCTTCTATTAATGCTCTGAATAAGCTTTCTGTGGAAGCGGCGATACTGGCTCCCTTGTCTGCTCATATTGAACAGATTAACCACGTTCCAGAAAGAGAACAGTGGGGCGGTTTGGTCGAGAAGGTACTCAAAGGCATCAGTGACGAAGAATATAAGAAAGTGGTTTTAGCGCGTAAAACCACGCTGCAACTTGATGCGCCTATATGTGCGGCTCAACTACTTAAAGCGAGTTATCTGCAAAATCACCACAGCTTCCACTTTATGTTGGTACTGGATTCAAAACACAGCTTTATTGGTTCGACGCCTGAGCGCTTATATAGCCGACATGGCACTGAGCTCGATACAGAAGCACTGGCTGGGACCATTGGTCGTGGCGAGAACGCGACCGAAGATATGGAGCTAGCAAACTGGCTTTCACAAGACAGCAAAAACCTCAACGAGAACCAGTATGTGGTCGACGACATCATTGAGCGTCTCACTCCTCATTCTCAAACGGTCCATGTTGAAAAGGATGCCCGTCTAGTGCGCTTGCGTAAGGTGCAGCATTTGAAGCGCAATATCCATGCTCAGCTTAATAATGGTGTTAATGGTGTGCAGTTACTTGCTGCATTACAGCCAACTGCTGCTGTAGCGGGTTTGCCGCGTAAAGAAGCGATGGATTTTATTCTTGAACACGAACCGTTTGCCCGAGGTTGGTATGCAGGTTCTGTGGGCTATATCAGCCATCAGCGAGCGGAATTCTGCGTAGCGATTCGAAGCGCCTTGATTGTAAATGATCAAGTACAGCTGTTTGCTGGCGCGGGGATCGTGCCGGGATCGGTTGCCGAACATGAGTGGCAAGAATTGAACAAGAAGATGTCTACTTTACTCAGCCTAATTTCTGATCACCCACCGCTGGGTGTGGCGTCATGATTCACGACCAAGCCGTATTAAATAGAGTTTGGTGTCACACGTTACTAGAAGAGTTAGCCCGCAGTGGTGTTGAACATGTTTGCATCGCGCCAGGCTCTCGCTCAACACCGTTAACTCTCGAAGCTGAAGCCAACCCCAAGTTAACCTTACACACGCACTTTGATGAGCGTGGTCTTGGATTTTTAGCTTTAGGCTTAGCAAAAGCAAGTGATAAACCAGTTGCGGTGATTGTGACATCAGGAACCGCTGTTGCGAATTTGCTTCCTGCGACGGCTGAATCTGGTTTGACACGAGAGAAACTGATCCTACTGACTTCTGATCGACCAATCGATTTAGTGGATTGCGGCGCTAACCAAGCGATTCAGCAACAGGGCATCTTTTCGTCCCATGTTGAAACGGCGCTAAACCTTCCAAGTCCAACCACGCAAGTGCCTTTGAACTGGCTACTGACATCAGTTGATAGCGCACTCGCTAAGCAACGTAGTGTCGGCGGAGCCATTCACATCAATTGTCCGTTCCCTGAGCCACTCTATTCAGCCAACAGCGCTGATATGTATGCTGACTACACTAACAGTGTCGCAAGGTGGATCTCGTCAACAAGCCCGTATTCTAATACTTGTTTACCCAATCATTTGACTGTACAGCCATTAGCGCCGGGCGATTATCTAGCGCGTAAAGGTGCGGTGATTATTGGTTCGATTGATAAAAAAGCGGCGACAAAAGCGCAGCAGTTTGCTTCTGCTTTGGGTTGGCCGATTTTCTGTGATCCTCAATCGGGCGTGAACAGTGATTGGAAGCATTATGATCTGTGGTTACAGAGTGACTCCGTTAAACAGCAACTCAACCAGTGTGATTTCATTCTTCAGTTTGGTGAGCGTATTGTTTCTAAGCGATTAAACCAATGGGTTAAGTCACAAGCGGCTTTGTTCGATAGCACTCAATATGTTGTCGTTTCACCTGATGCGCACCGTATAAACCAAGACCATCTGCCGCAAACTCATATTGTTGCTAATATCGAGTTATGGATCACCGATCAACACCTGCCAACTTTGTTAGGTAAATATTCGGGTTGGGCGACGCCATTAATCAAGGTTGCAAATACCGTTCAGCAACTCGCACTCGCACAAATATCCAATAATGACCAACTGACAGAGTTGAGTGTTGCAGTTGACTTGTCGTCTAGACTTAAAGACAGAGAGTTGTTTGTGGGAAACAGCTTGATGGTAAGGCTGGTGGATATGCTGTCGTCAATATCTGCGAATCAAGTTTACAGTAATCGTGGTGCATCGGGCATTGATGGCTTGGTGGCAACGGCTGCGGGTGTAGTGAAAGTTAACCAGAACCCTCTGTTGATGTTGATTGGTGATACTTCTCTGCTTTACGACCTCAACTCACTGGCTTTGCTGACTCATAATTTAACGCCGATGGTTATTGTTGTGACTAACAATGATGGTGGTGCGATCTTTGATTTGTTGCCGGTACCTGAGCAACAGAAACAGTCACTTTATCAAATGCCTCATGGTTTCAGTTTTGAATATGCTGCTGCGCAATTCCAGCTTGGATACGCTGCGCCAGAAACCTTGAACGGCTACCAAACCATTATCGAACAACATTTCGAACAGGGTCAGGGTACCTTGCTCGTGGAAGTTAAGACACCTCCCGAACAAGCGTCTACTTTGCTGAAACAATTCAGCTCAATGCTCACCGAGGCATTAGCCTAAGGACTTTACATGCTTTACTCCAATTATTACCCAGCTGTACAAGATTCTTCTGACAAACCTTTGCTTGTTTTTTTACATGGTTTACTCGGAAGCGGGGATGATTGGAGTGCATGTCATCCATTCCTCGAGGACTTTCCTCTCCTTTGCATAGATTTACCCGGACATGGACAAAGTCGCTTTATCGATCCAGTAGGGTTTGATCATTGCTGCAAGAAAATTGTCCAGTGCATCACATCTCAACTGGCGCTCAACGATCTTCCTGCCGATTACCCTATCGTAGTGATTGGGTACTCTATGGGCGGAAGGCTTGCAATGTATGGGGTGACAAGCCCTTGCTTTGAGACGCTCAATCTAGAGAAAGTCATCATTGAAGGTGGCAACTTTGGCTTGGAATGTGATGAAGAAAGAGCACAAAGGTTAGTACATGATACGCAGTGGGCTGTTCGCTTTGCACAGCAGTCGATTGAAGATGTTTTAGACGATTGGTATCAACAAAGCGTCTTTTCTTCACTAAATCATGAGCAAAGACAAACTTTGGTCATAAAGCGTAGTGGTAACCTTGGTGTATCCGTAGCAAATATGTTGTTATCTACTTCGTTAGCTAAGCAACCGGATTTACGTGCCACATTGAAATCTCATGAGCATTTATTGCATTATGTATGTGGAAAAAAAGATCGTAAATTCATGGAGCTAGCTGAGAATAGTGGCTTTGAATATAGTCAGGTGGATTACGCGGGTCATAATGTTCATTTTGAGCAACCCGAGCTGTTTTCTAACCTGATAATCCAATGTATCGCCAGTCGTCGTTAATCTGACTGAGCGGTTCTCTCGTATCAAGCACTATCAAAAGCAGAGCAACACCGTCACGACTACTCGTTAGTCGTGGTCTCTAATAGAACAATGGGAATCACCATGGCTAAAACAGTAGGCATCACAGAAGAAGAACTTTACGCGGCAGTTAACTGGAGCGATGAAAGCAGTCAATATGAAGATATTCAGTACCACAAGTCTGACGATGGTATTGCGAAAATCACGATTGCGCGTCCTCAAGTCCACAATGCGTTTCGTCCACAAACCGTAAAAGAGATGATTAATGCACTGGCTGACGCTCGTTACGACGAGAAAGTAGGCGTGATCATTTTGACGGGTCTTGGTGAGAAGGCATTCTGTTCTGGTGGTGACCAAAGTATTCGTGGTGACTACGGCGGCTATCAAGATGACTCAGGTACACACCACCTGAACGTACTTGATTTCCAACGTCAAATTCGTACTTGTCCAAAACCAGTTATCGCAGCGGTCTCGGGTTGGGCAGTAGGCGGCGGTCATGTACTTCACATGATGGCAGATCTTACTATTGCAGCTGAAAACGCCCAGTTCGGTCAGACGGGTCCTAAAGTGGGTTCATTCGATGGCGGTTGGGGTGCTTCTTACATGGCTCGCATTGTTGGCCAGAAGAAAGCGCGCGAAATCTGGTTCCTATGTCGTTTCTACGATGCTCAAGAAGCATTGGATATGGGCCTAGTGAACACCGTTGTTCCTGTCGCTGACCTAGAAAAAGAAACCGTTCGTTGGTGTCGTGAAGTTCTTCAACATAGCCCAATGGCACTGCGTTGCCTGAAAGCTGCACTGAACGCAGACTGTGACGGTCAAGCTGGTCTACAAGAGTTGGCTGGTAACGCAACCATGATGTTCTACATGACAGAGGAAGGCCAAGAAGGCCGCAACGCATTTAACGAAAAACGTCGACCGGACTTCGACAAGTTCCCGCGTAATCCATAGTCTTTCTCCTCTTAAAAATGAGTCGCTAATAGCGGCTCGTTTTGTTTTGATGTTCCCCGTTTTTTAGGAAACTTTATGAACTCAGTGAATTCTCAGCGTCACGCTAAACTCTACCGTTATCAATTACCTATGGATAGTGGAGTGGTTCTTCGTGATAATAAGTTGAACGAACGTGTTGGCTATATCATCCAACTTGAGTGTGACGGTAAAACTGGTTTTGGCGAAGTTGCACCTCTGCCGGGCTTCAGTCAAGAAGATGCCGAACAAGCCGGTATTCAGCTCCAACATGAATTAGAGCTTTGGAGTCACAACAACCCTCAAACGCCTTTTAATGAGCTATATCCTTCTGTTGCCTTCGGTTTTTCGATGGCGATGATGGAATTACGAGGCGAACTCAACACTGAAGGTAACTACCAAGCGGCACCTTTGTGTACCGGAGATCCAGATGAACTGATTCCGGTGCTGAATGAGATGGAAGGTGAGAAAGTCGCGAAAGTGAAAGTCGGCCTGTATGAAGCGATTCGTGATGGCATGCTTGTTAGTTTATTTCTTGAATCGATTCCGGATTTGACTCTAAGGCTTGATGCCAACCGTGCGTGGAAGCCAGAAAAAGCGAAGCAGTTCATTAAGTACATTTCGCCGTCACTGCGTCAGCGTATTAGCTTTATTGAAGAACCTTGCCAAAAGCCAGAAGACAGCTTAGCTTTTGCTATTGACCACGGTGTGGCGATTGCTTGGGACGAAACTCTGCAAGAAGCGGTGCGTAACCCTGAATTTGATTTAAGCGACTTAACGGGTGTTAAGGCTGTGGTGATCAAGCCAACCTTGATTGGTTCAGTAGAGCGTTGTGTTGCAATCATTGAGCGTGCGGAGCAGCTTGGTATTAAGCCGGTTCTAAGCTCAAGTATTGAGTCTAGCCTTGGCTTAACTCAGATTGCGCGATTAGCACAGCAGTACTTGCCTAATGAAGTACCGGGACTTGATACGATTGGTTTGTATCAGCAACAGTTAGAAGTTTCATGGCCGGGTTGCCAGCTTCCTGTTGCTACTCTTGAACAGCAGCAACTGATTTGGTCTTCTTAGGCTGATCGTTCGATTGGCTTAGACCGTTTTCAACCTATAACTTGGTTATCTTATGATGCGCCCACAATCTAATCATCACCCGCTTTGGGTACAGTGGGCGCAGCAGAACCCACATCAAACAGCATTCGTTACTCCCAACTGCGCTTATACTTGGCTGCAAGTTGTGGCGTTAGTGAGTGATTACCAACAACAGCTATCAGAACAAGGCCTCTTGGAAGGCGACGTGTTGACCATTGTTGGTAGGAACCAAGCAGAAGTACTCCCCGTTTATCTAGCGGCACTGAACCTAGGCGTGCTTTGCGCGTTCACTATGCCTCAGCCATCACTTCGCTTAGTACAAAAGCTTGAATCGCTTTATAGGCCGTCGGCTAGGCGTTATCTATGGTTGTTAGAAAGTAGTGGTTTAAATCAATCAGACATTGCTGAACCAAACACTCAGTTACTTACATTGCCTTGCTTGAGTGACTTGAATGTTGATGACAAACCAGCAGCAACGTCAGAACTTTCTTATTTCAATCCTCAAAACCTCGCGAGTATCGTATTTACTTCGGGCTCTACCGGAAACCCGAAAGCGGTGGCTCACACACTTGAGCAGCACCTATGTTCTGCTGCCGGGTTATTGGATGTTTTCCAATTTAAAGGCAGTGATACGTGGCTGCTGAGTTTACCTATGTACCATGTATCTGGTCTGGCGGTTGTTCATCGTTGGCTCGTTGCTGGTGGCTGTATAAAAATAGGTTCTGGTAAGCTTGAATCAGACATTGAAGGTTGTAGCCATGCTTCGTTAGTTGCTACGCAACTGCATAGGTTATTAAAGGGTAAGCAAGCACTTACTTTAACTCATGTGCTTTTAGGTGGTAGTCATATTCCAGAAGCGCTAGGGCTTGAGGCTCAACAAATGGGTATCGAAACATGGCTTGGCTACGGCATGACAGAAGCGGCTTCAACCGTGACAGCTAAGCCCGTTGATGCCAAAAACACCGCCGGTTTTGTGCTGAATCATCGTCAATTGAAAATTGAAAACCAACGTATCTATATTGGAGGCAATACCCTCGCTTCTGGTTACTACTATCAAGGCACTTTAACTCCATTGGTGGATGATGATGGCTGGTTTGATAGTAAAGATCTTGGTCAATGGAATGGAGAGCAAGTGTCGATTATTGGCAGAGCCGACAATCAGTTTATTTCTGGCGGTGAGAATATTCACTGTGAAGAAATTGAGCGATCACTCAGTCAACTGCCTGAGGTTAAGCAAGCCTTTATCATACCCGTTGAAGACAGTGAATTTGGCTTTAGACCCGTTGCGATTGTTGACTGTGATGAAATGCCAACCAAAGAGTGGTTTGCAGAGCAACTACAAGGAAGCCTAGAGCGGTTTAAATGCCCGATCGAGTACTACCGCATGCCAGAGCAAGAACAACTAGGCATCAAGGTATCGAGAGCGGGATTAGCACAGTGGTTACAAGAGGTTCGCCCTAAATAAAACGAAGCGCAATACACGGTGACTAGTCGTAATTGCGCTTCAGGGGGTTGTGATGGTGGTGAAGCCATCACAAATTCTTATTGTTTTATCTTGTCATCAAAGGTGCCGTGTTAAGCGAGTGCCTTCTTCATTTGTTCTGCGACCTTATCCACTTTTCCTAAGCCAATGATAACTTGCAGTCCGCCTTTACCCACCGGAACCACACCTGCCGCTCCCAGTTTCTTCAGTTTGTCACTGTCGGCGATTGATGAGTCTTTTACTGTTAGGCGTAGGCGAGTAATACAGTTATCGACTTCAAGGATATTGTCAGCACCACCAATCGCTTCAATGTAGTTGTTGGTTAGGTTAACTAATGCTTCAGGAGATGCAGTCTCGCTTTCTGCTTCCATTTCCTCACCACGACCCGGAGTGCGTAGGTTGAACTTGATGATAGCGAAGCGGAAAATGCAGTAATAAAGTGCGAAGAACACTACACCTTGAACCAGTAGCATGTACCAGTTAACCGCTAGTGGGTTTTGGCTTGATAGTACTAGGTCAACGAAGCCAGCGGAGAATCCGAAGCCTGCCATCCACTCCATGCTTGCCGCAATGTAAAGCGACAAACCTGTTAACACAGCGTGTAGTAGGAACAGTACCGGAGCAAGGAACATGAAGCTGAACTCAAGCGGCTCTGTGATACCTGTGAAGAATGAAGCCATAGCCGCCGCAAGCATGATAGCGAATACTTGGTTCTTATTTTTCGCATCAGAACAGTGGTACATCGCCAATGCTGCTGCTGGTAGGCCAAACATCATGATAGGGAAGAAGCCCGCTTGGTACATGCCTGTTTTACCCGGAATACCCGTACCGTTAGCGATAGATTGTGCACCGCCTAGGAAGTTTGGAATGTCGTTAATGCCTACAACGTCGAACCAGAACACAGGGTAAAGTGCGTGGTGCATACCAACTGATAGGAACAAACGGTTGAAGAAACCAAACAGACCGGCGCCAACTGCGCCCATGCTTTCTAGCTTTATACCTAGAACGATCAGAGCGTCATAAACAGCTGGCCAGATGTATAGTAGAGCAAAAGAGAGAGCCATACCTGCGATTGAAGTCAGGATAGGAACCAAACGCTTACCACTGAAAAACGCCAAAGCCTGAGGAAGTTCAACGGTTGAGTAGCGGTTGTAGATCTCTGCTGAGATGATACCTACTATGATACCCACAAATTGGTTGCTGATTTTGCCAAATGCTGCTGGCACTTCACTTAGTTCAACATCCATTAATTGAGCGACAGAGCCTGGAGCAAGTAGCGTGGTGACGACGAGGAACATCACAAAACCAGACAATGCGGCTGAGCCGTTTTTATCTCGGCTCAAACCAAATGCGACACCCACCGCGAACAGAACTGCCATGTTGTCGATGATCGCACCACCAGATTTGATCAAGAATGCGGCTAAGATGCTTTCTGAACCCCAACCAACAGGATCCAGCCAATAGCCGATCCCCATAAGGATTGCTGCAGCTGGCAGTGTGGCTACGGGAACCATTAATGCCTTACCTACTTTTTGCATATACCCGAGTATATTCATATGTGCCCCTAAGTTTGTAATTAATTTTTTTAATGTTTCTGCTCGTCAACGTATGGAGTCAAAGATTGAACGAGGCAGGGTTTTAAGTAACTTCGGCTATTAAAAACTTATTTCTTAATGCAAACAAACGAAACGGGTAGTAGTATGAATTAAAATTTTTAATGCATGAGTTCGTATGGCTAACCATCAATCTTTACTTAGAAATCTTCATACTTTTAATGTTGCTGCAGAGAAAATGAGCTTTACGCTAGCGGCGAAAAAGTTGCATCTGACTCAGGGAGCCGTTAGCCATCGAATCAAAGTGTTAGAAGGTGAACTCGGATTTAACTTGTTTGTGCGAGGGACTCGTAAACTGGAACTGACTGAAGAAGGCCAGCGTTTTCAACGAACGTTATCCAAGTCGTTAAGCTCTATTTTTGGTGAGATCGAAGACATTACCAACACAGACTTGTATGGACAGATCAATATCGGTACTAGTCCTGCATTTGCCAACAGTTGGTTACTGCCAAGATTGGCTGATTTTAAACAGCGATACCCAAAGTTTAATCTCAACATCTTCTCGCAAGAAGAGCAGGATTTTCATCAAAATCATCTCGATGTCGCCATTTACTATGGTGCTGAAGATCTCAAAGACATGCATCGACAGCGCCTGTTTGGTGAAAAGTATATTCCGGTGTGTACACCGAGTTACGCGGCTGAGCACGACATCTTTGATGATGGCTTAGAATCGCTGCACCGGATTAATTTCATTCATGCACTAGGATCAGATGTATGGCAGCGTTGGATTAAACACCATGGCTTGGATGTGAACTTGTTTGAGCAATTTTACTGCGTGAGCCACCGGGATATGGGCGTAAGAAGTGCCCTCAGCAATATCGGTGTCGCGATGGGGCGCTATCATTTTGTTAAGCAGTACATTGAGACTGGTGAGCTCATAACGCCTTATCCGAGTATGGATACTGACAAAGGGTATGACTTAATCTGCCCGTTAGGCACGGAAAAACGTCCTAAGGTAAGAACCTTTATTAAGTGGTTAGAGGGGCAGTTACGCTAGGTTAGTTAATTTAGCAATTAGATAGTTCAAAACAGAATTTATTATCTTTATAACCATCCATCATAATAAGCCATACAAATAACGGATTATAGAATAAGGTCTTATTATGAAAATTGCCCTCATCATTGCGGTTTTACTGCAGATAGGCCAAGCGGTCACTTCGTCAGGGTTGACTCGCTCGTTGGCTGAACTCACCGCATTTGTGTTGGTTGTGGTACTTGTTTTAATGAAAAGAGAGAGCAATAAGAGTGATAAGCCCCTGTTTGAATAGTAGTTTGATCAATATCGATAACAAACGATAAAGGCAAAGCCCATACGAGCTTTGCCTTTTTGTTTTGTTGTTCGCTATTTTTGCGAGCGATTCAGTTTTCGCGAGATTAAGCGAGGGTTAACCAAGCTAACGAACCTGTAGAAATCATCACCCACATCGAAATACCAAACATCAATGGCTTTGGCCCAGCCGCTTTCAGTTTCTCGACAGAGATGCCACAACCAATTAAGAATAGACAAACAACCAACGCACGCTTAGACACATCAAAGATCCCCTGATACACCATCTCAAACTGTGGCAATAGGTCACTAACCGCGATAGCTGCGCAATAGAAGAAAATGAAGTAGGGAACGGTAATCTTCTTTTGATCGCTCTTGAAGATCATTGCGCTAACCAAAGCAATTGGAATGATCCAAAGTGCACGAGCGAGCTTCAATGTTGTCGCGGTAGTCAGTGCTTCCTCACCATAAGCTGATGCTGCACCAACAACTGAAGAAGTATCATGAATCGCGATTGCTGCCCAGGTACCGAAAGTCTGTTGGCTTAATTCAAGCGCATGGCCAATCATCGGGAACAAGAATAGAGCTACCGAGTTCAACACAAATACAGTGGCTAACGCCAAGCCAATCTGTTCATCGTCTGCTTTGATCGCGGGTGCCACAGCTGCTATCGCACTACCACCACAAATCGCGGTACCAGAAGAGATAAGGTAGCCTGTTGTGCGGTCTAGCCCCATTTGTTTAGCCAAGAACCAACCAATGACTAATGTACCAATAATCGTCGTTACAATGAGTCCAATACCATCGCCTGTTACCGCTAATGCTTTTTCAAACTGAATGCCAAACCCCAAGCCAACAATCGAGTAGGCCAGTAACTTCTTGGTGAGTTTACCGACTTCCAAGTGTTCAGGAACTAAACCTAAACTAGCCAGTAGGAAACCGATAACGAGGGCTGTCGGGGAACTGACCCAGGGCGTTAAGCAAAATAGTGCAGCAAGATAAAACGGAACGGACTTTTTTAGGTTCATTGTATTTAGAGTCTTGTTTTGTAGTGACGTTATTGTAATGAGACCACTATACGTTCAATAAAATGATAAGTAAGTCTAAATGAATTGAACAAACGTTAAGGAAAACTTAACGCTTGTTCAGTTGATATGAATACGGTAAAGGTTATTTAGCGTAAGGTGCCGCGAAGATTGGACACCGACTGTCGAAGAGTTTCACAAGAGGCTTCTTTAGGTGAAATAGGCTCGCCAGCTTCTATCTCTAGTTTAGTCCAGAAGCGAGTGGGTAATCCTTTGCAGGCACGGCCTTTGTAACGGCTAAAGTAACTGCCCCATAATCCTTTGAGAGCCATTGGAATCACAGGGACAGGAGAACGTTTGATGATCAGCTCCATACCACGCATGAACTCAGCCACTTCGCCATCAGAGGTTAGCTTTCCTTCTGGAAAAATACACACGATGTGGCCTTCATGCAGGGCGCGTTCTACTTCTTTAAAAGCATTTCGAATAGAGCTACGGTTGGTTGCGGAGATTGGAATCACCCCAGCTCTTTTCAAGAAACGTCGAATAGGCGGCAACTTGGTGTAATCTTCTTCCATCACAAAGCGGATCAAGCGAGGGCAAACGGCGCTCAGCAATAATGCATCCATATAACTCACATGGTTGCAGACAATCAACGCACCGCCTTTTTCTGGCAGGTGATGTAAGTTCTTATGTTTAACTCGGTACATGGTGTGAGTGACCACCCACGTAAAGAAGCGGAAAGCGTAGATAGGCACCTGATAAAACAGGTACAGCATCACCAAAGTGTTGCCCAGCGCGAGCAAGATAAACAGCTGTGGAATTGAAAGCTCTAGAACACTAAGGCAAACAATACCTAAAACCGCACTTCCCACCATGAACAGTGAGTTATAAATATTGAGCCCGGCAATCACTTGGGCACGTTCATCTGGCTTGGCGCGTAACTGCATCAGTGAATACAGAGGAACGATAAAGATACCGCCAGAGATACCCAATAGAAGAAGGTAAGCAAATAGCGGCCACAGTTCTGAATAGGTGACGAATTGGTGGAAAGAGCTAAAGTCAGGCAAAGACTCCGGGATGGATATCGCCATCAAAAGGCCGAATATCGAGATACCTAAGCTGCCCATTGGCACTATGCCGATTTCAATTCGGTGATTCGATAACTTATCGCAAGCCAAAGAGCCGATTGCAATGCCTACCGAGAATAGTGCCAGTAAAAAGGCGACCGAGCTTTCAGTGCCGTTTAGATGCAGTTTAGTGAAGTTGGGAAACTGAGTTAGGTAAGCCGCACCAAGGAACCAGAACCAGCTGATAGACATCAGAGCTTGAAAGGTCGGGCGATCTTTTTTTGCAATCGCTAGTGTCGCGCGGGTCAGTTTTACAGGTTGCCACTTTACTTTAAGATCTGGTGCATTGCTTGGTGCTTGTGGGATAAAGCAACTTGATACATAGCCAAGTACGGCGAACGAAACAATACACACCGCAGCAATGAGCTTCGCGCCTTCTTCAGATGCAATGATGCCTGCGCCTAGAGTACCAATCAGGATCGCTAAGAATGTACCTGTCTCGACGAGAGCGTTACCAGATACCAGTTCTTTTGTTTCTAACTGCTGTGGAAGCAGGGCGTATTTCACCGGACCAAAGAAAGCACTCTGCGTTCCCATAAGGAACAGAAGCAGAAGTAATATTCCGTAGCTCTCGTAGATGAATCCGATCGCACCCAGTGACATGATCACTACTTCAAGGAGCTTAACTTTACGGATAAACCACGATTTTTCGTATTTGTCGGCCAGTACACCGGCCAAAGCTGAAAATAAGAAGAAGGGCAGAATAAAAAGGCCAGCGGCCAAATTAATGAATAGATTGCTGGAAATAGGCAGCGTGTCTACGCTTGCGAAAGCAACAAACAGTAACAGGACATTTTTGAATATGTTGTCGTTAAAGGCTCCTAGAAATTGGGTAATAAAGTAGGGTAGGAACCTTTTTTGCGTTAACAGCGAAGATTGGCTGCTGTTGTTCATTATCTTTCCTTGGATGATTACCAGTTGGTTAAGTAGTTTGAGACTAGGTTATTGATCAGCTCTTTACCATCAATAGGCTCAGAGGCGAAAAATTTATCATCAACGCTAAGTAGAGTAATTCCGTGTACTCCAGACCATAATACACGGCTGGCTTTAACGACTTCGCTTTTCGTATGTTCAGGAGCAATCGCTACGAGCAACTGCTCTAGCATGCCTGTCATTCTATCGATGCGGTTTGATTGCCATTCAGGAAGGTTTTCACCGTTCATGTTGTGCTCGAAGATAAGCTGCCAGCGGTGTGGGTGTCTCTGTGCAAAATCGTGGTAGCAGTAGGCAAGGTTGAATAGAGCTTGTTGAGGGTTGCTCGATTGTTCAACAGCTGCAGCCGATTCTGACGCCAGTTCATCTAATGTTTGAGCGACCACATGCAAAAGCAGTAGGTTGTAGTTACCAAATACATTTACTAAGGTACTTGGAACGTAACCAATCATATTGGCGATTTTACGTAGACTTAGCTCGTGATAAGAGTGCTCTTCTAAGAAGTCGGTCACCGTTTTTAAGGTTAATTGCACTAATTGCTCGCGAGTATGATCGTTTCGTCTTGCCATGGGTACTTTCTATTAAATGAACATCGTTCAATATTTTAATGCTGCCCCTGAGTGCCGTCAATCCCTTCGCTAGTTTAGTAATCAATTAATAGCTGCAATATTATGATACATGTGTAAGCACGGTGAATATTTCATTGTTCTTTGTTAACGAGTATGATTAAGGTGTCGAAAGATAAAGAACCCTATTATAAAGGATAATAATGAAACGATTTTTCTCACTAGTCGCGATCCTGTTGGTAACAGTCGCGGTGACGCCAATCGCGGAAGCGAAAAAGTTTGGTGGTGGTAAGTCATTTGGCAAAAGCTTTAAAACGGCTCCAGCACCAAAACAACAAAACACGAATTCGATCCGACAAGATCAAACGGGTAAGAACACAGCAGCTAACTCAAGCAAAAAAGGCCTTATGGGCGGTTTGCTAGGTGGTTTACTTGCTGGTGGTCTTTTAGCTGCATTCTTTGGTGGCGCATTTGAAGGTATCCAGTTTATGGATATTCTGATCATGGGTCTGATTGCGTTCCTAGCGTTTAAGTTCCTACGTGGAATGTTAGGCGCGAAGCAGGGCTCTATGAATCAGCAGAATGCACGTGGCCAACAGCCGGCATTCGGCGGCATGGGTCAGAATAAGTTTGAACAGTCTAAGCAACAGCCAAATGTTCATAACTTCGAGCAAGCACAGCCTCAATCACAACCTCACTCACAAAATGGTGCTGGTGGTTTCGGTTTTGGTGCACAAAGCGATGTCCCACATAACTACCCACCGGGCTTTGATCAAGCGGCATTCATCAATGGTTCTCGTGAGCACTACCGTACACTGCAAGGTGCATGGAATCACAACGAACTAAACACAATTGAAGAATACGTATCTCCAAGCCTATTTGAAGACCTAAAAGCTGAGCGTAATAAGCTAGACGGTGATCAGCACACTGACGTAATGTACGTTGATGCTGAAATCGTTCGCGCAGACCACGATGGTAGCAAAGCACAGCTAAGCCTTCAGTTTAGCGGTCGTTACCGTGACACAGCGGATGGCGTTGAAGAAGATATCACTGATATCTGGCACTTAGAGCGTGACCTAACAACTAACAATGCACCTTGGTTAATTGTTGGTATTCAAGGTTAACTCCAGGATTTAACTCAACATCAATAGGATGTAGTTATTCGGAATAACACCAAATAATAGAAAGCCCCTGCTGAGAAATCAGCAGGGGCTTTTTTGCCTTTAATGATATGTATCGATAAGTCGCTGCATGGAAATTGGTTTTGAGCTTTTTTGGGTGGGGGGGAAGGGGTTTAGATTCAAGGAACAATGTCAACATGACGAAACGTGCGGAATCAATAAAGAACATGAGTAGCGGAAGTGTGTCATCACGACAAATATTAAGAGATGTATGTTGCTCAAAGGTTGGATTAGCCTAGAGCTAACCAATTGATTCTATTTGGATGTGAGGAGTAATGACAAAGTTTTTTGAACCCGTATTGGAGCCTGAGATTACTTTGCAGCAGAAACAGAGAATGGCGAATGAATGCGAAGAACATGTATCGACCAATTGTTTAGGCTGCGCTGCTTATCTGGTTTGTGAGCGTCATGCTGAAGTATGGGACCACTGATGTTTGAATGATTTAGCTCGATTAGTTATTTGTAGTAGCGGGTTAGTGTTTAGGAAGTTGAGGGTTGTTTTAGAAGATACGTTTAGCAAGAGATAAAGCTCAGAAACGAAAAAAGCCAACTCAATGAGTTGGCTTTTCGATTTTCCAATTAAGGAGAATATGGTGGAGGGAGACGGATTCGAACCATCGAAGGCAGTGCCGGCAGATTTACAGTCTGCTCCCTTTGGCCACTCGGGAACCCCTCCAGGGTGTGTCTTACTTTTCACAAAGTAAGCCTAAATTGATGTTTTCCCATAAGCCCATCAATCAGGTTGTTCTCTTAACTCTCAAAAGAGGTAAGAAGAATATGGTGGAGGGAGACGGATTCGAACCATCGAAGGCAGTGCCGGCAGATTTACAGTCTGCTCCCTTTGGCCACTCGGGAACCCCTCCAGGGTGTGTCTTACTTTTCACAAAGTAAGCCTAAATTGATGTTTTCCCATAAGCCCATCAATCAGGTTGTTCTCTTAACTCTCAAAAGAGGTAAGAAGAATATGGTGGAGGGAGACGGATTCGAACCATCGAAGGCAGTGCCGGCAGATTTACAGTCTGCTCCCTTTGGCCACTCGGGAACCCCTCCAGGGTGTGTCTTACTCTTCACAAAGTAAGCCTAAATTGATGTTTTCCCATAAGCCCATCAATCAGGTTGTTCTCTTAACTCTTAAAAGAGGTAAGAAGAATATGGTGGAGGGAGACGGATTCGAACCATCGAAGGCAGTGCCGGCAGATTTACAGTCTGCTCCCTTTGGCCACTCGGGAACCCCTCCAGGGTGTGTCTTACTTTTCACAAAGTAAGCCTAAATTGATGTTTTCCCATAAGCCCATCAATCAGGTTGTTCTCTTAACTCTTAAAAGAGGTAAGAAGAATATGGTGGAGGGAGACGGATTCGAACCATCGAAGGCAGTGCCGGCAGATTTACAGTCTGCTCCCTTTGGCCACTCGGGAACCCCTCCAGGGTGTGTCTTACTTTTCACAAAGTAAGCCTAAATTGATGTTTTCCCATAAGCCCATCAACTAGGTTGTTCTCTTAACTCTTAAAAGAGGTAAGAAGAATATGGTGGAGGGAGACGGATTCGAACCATCGAAGGCAGTGCCGGCAGATTTACAGTCTGCTCCCTTTGGCCACTCGGGAACCCCTCCAGGGTGTGTCTTACTTTTCACAAAGTAAGCCTAAATTGATGTTTTCCCATAAGCCCATCAATCAGGTTGTTCTCTTAACTCTCGAAAGAAGTAAGAAGAAATATGGTGGAGGGAGACGGATTCGAACCATCGAAGGCAGTGCCGGCAGATTTACAGTCTGCTCCCTTTGGCCACTCGGGAACCCCTCCAGGGTGTGTCTTACTTTTCACAAAGTAAGCCTAAATTGATGTTTTCCCATAAGCCCATCAATCAGGTTGTTCTCTTAACTCTTAAAAGAGGTAAGAAGAAATATGGTGGAGGGAGACGGATTCGAACCATCGAAGGCGGAGCCGGCAGATTTACAGTCTGCTCCCTTTGGCCACTCGGGAACCCCTCCAGGGTGTTTTTTCCTAACTCATAATGGATAGGCTAAAGAGATGTTTTTCCCAACGCATCTCTCAAGTGCGGAGCGCATCATAGCAAACACGCTAAACCTGTAAAGGGTTTTTCTTATGGTTTTGTGTTAAATGCTGCCTTTTTGGGCAAAGATGGCGAAAAGTACGCATATTGCTCGGGAAGTGAACATCTGTACTAAGGTTTACGTATTAATAGGTAACACCTTGAGGTAACTCGCTTTCTGTATTGTGTTGGGTTTGTGTCATTCACCGAGAAACGTAAATGGAATTTAATCTAGATTTACACTTCTTGACGTTACAGTATTCATTAGTTGATAGAATACGGTTAATTTCATTTATAGATAATAAATCTTACTTGCAGACCATTATTATGAAGCATAAATCTGTTTTAACCCTGCTTAGCTTGTCTATTCTTATGGCGTCTCCAGCCGTACTTGCAAAGCGTATGGGCCCTAGCTCTGTCACTGTTGTTACTGAGCAGGTTGATATTCACCAAGTTAGCCAATCTCTTTCGTTGGTCGGTAAGTTAGAAGCCGAGCAATCGGTAATGATCACTTCTGAAGTGGCTGGCAGAGTTGATTCTATCAACATTAAAGCCAATCAAGATGTCACCAAAGGGCAGATGTTGGTTCAATTAGATGACGACAAAGCAAAAGCAGCAGTTGCAGAAGCGCAAGCGTATTTAAAAGACGAGAAACGTAAGCTGGCGGAATTTCAACGCCTAGTGAAACGTAACGCGATCACGCAAACAGAAATTGACGCTCAGAAAACGAACGTAGAGATCGCCAACGCTCGTTTAGCTGCTGCAAATGCCAATCTTAAAGATCTTCACATCAGCGCGCCATTCTCGGGCACTGTTGGTTTTATCGACTTTAGCCGCGGTAAAATGGTAACAGCAGGTACTGAACTCGTGACCTTAGATGACCTATCGGTAATGCAATTAGATCTGCAGATCCCGGAGCGCTACCTTTCTAAACTGTCTAAAGGTATGAAAGTAACGGCTCGCACTAGCGCATGGGGCGACACTCAGTTCTCTGGTACTGTAGTAGGCATTGATTCTCGTATTAACGCTGAAACCTTGAACCTTCGAGTTCGAATCCACTTCGACAACAATAATGATTATCTAAAGCCAGGCATGTTAGTGGCAGCGGATATGGACTTCCCACCAGTTGAAGCGCCAATCATTCCAGTTCAAGCGCTTGAGTATTCAGGTACGAAGCGTTTCGTTTATGTTATCGACGAAGATAATAAAGCAACTCGCACAGAAGTTTTCCTTGGGGCTCGTATTGATAACGAAGTCGTGATCGACAAAGGCATCGAAATTGGTCAGAAGATCGTGGTGCAAGGTATCGTGAACATGCGTGACGGCGTCTTGGTTCAAGAGCTTACCGTTAATCGCCCGGCTGATGCAGCAAGCGATAAAAAAGCACAAGAAGGCGCTAATTAATGTTGTTATCTGATGTTTCTGTAAAGAGACCAGTAGCGGCCGTCGTATTGAGCCTACTATTGGTTGTGTTTGGTATTGTTTCTTTCAATAAGCTCGCAGTTCGTGAGATGCCAGATATTGAAAGCCCGGTGGTATCGATCAGTACTCGTTATGAGGGTGCGTCTGCCACCATCATTGAAAGCCAAATAACCTCCAATCTTGAAGACCAGTTATCCGGCATCAGTGGTATCGATGAGATCGAATCCACAACACGTAACGGTATGTCGCGTATCACGATTACTTTTGAGCTTGGTTACGACCTCAACACCGGTGTGAGTGATGTTCGTGATGCTGTAGCTCGTGCGCAGCGTTCATTGCCCGATGAAGCCGACGACCCAATTGTTTACAAGAACAATGGTAGTGGTGAAGCTTCGGTCTACATCAACTTAAGCTCGACAGAGATGGACCGAACGCAGTTAACCGACTACACCGAACGTGTGTTGATTGACCGCTTTAGTTTGATCTCGGGCGTGAGCTCGGTGGATATCTCAGGTGGCTTGTACAAAGTAATGTACGTGAAGCTGAAACCTGCGCAGATGGCGGGTCGTGGCGTGACGACCTCGGACATCACTTCTGCACTGAACAATGAGAACATTGAAAGCCCAGGTGGTGAAGTACGTAACGATGCGATTGTGATGTCGGTTCGTACCGCTCGTTCTTACACTGAAGCGGAAGATTTCGAATACCTAGTCGTTAAACGTGCCTCTGATAACACACCTATCTACTTAAAAGACGTAGCGGATGTTTACATTGGCGCAGAAAACGAGAACTCGACCTTTAAGAGTGACGGCGTTGTTAACGTAAGTATGGGTATTGTGCCTCAGTCAGATGCAAACCCACTTGAGGTGGCTGACTTAGTCCATAAAGAAGTCGAAGCAATTCAAAAGTTCTTGCCAGATGGGACCCGTTTGGCGGTCGACTATGACTCAACTGTGTTTATCGACCGTTCGATCTCAGAGGTTTACAGCACGCTCTTTATCACGGGTGGCTTGGTTATCCTTGTGCTTTATATCTTTATTGGTCAAGCACGTGCAACACTTATTCCTGCGGTAACCGTACCTGTATCTCTGATCTCGTCGTTTATTGCCGCGTACTACTTCGGTTTCTCTATCAACCTGATTACCCTGATGGCACTTATCTTGTCGATTGGTTTGGTGGTCGATGATGCGATCGTGGTGGTAGAGAACATTTTCCACCACATTGAACGTGGTGAGTCACCACTGCTTGCTGCCTATAAAGGTACTCGTGAAGTTGGCTTTGCGGTAATCGCGACAACGCTTGTATTGGTAATGGTATTCCTACCAATCTCGTTCATGGACGGTATGGTTGGCTTGTTGTTTACCGAGTTTTCTGTATTGCTCGCGATGTCGGTGATCTTCTCGTCGCTAGTCGCATTAACGTTAACGCCAGTGTTAGGCAGTAAAATCCTAAAAGCGAACGTTAAACCAAACCGTTTCAACCTGTTTGTCGAGCGCGTATTTGGCAAACTTGAGTCTGGATACCGCGCGGTATTGCGCCGTGCTCTAAACTGGCGTTGGGCTGCTCCAATCATCATTATCGCGTGTATGGGCGGTAGCTATGGCTTGATGCAACAAGTGCCGTCGCAACTGACGCCACAAGAAGACCGTGGTGTTATCTTTGCGTTTGTTCGTGGTGCCGATGCAACCAGTTACAACCGTATGTCTGCCAACATGGACATCGTTGAAGAGCGTCTAATGCCATTGCTTGGTCAAGGCTTCTTGAAGTCATTCAGTATTCAATCACCAGCGTTCGGTGGTAATGCGGGCGACCAAACGGGCTTCGTCATCATGATCCTAGAAGATTGGGATGAGCGTGACGTTACAGCACAAGAAGCGTTGAACGAAGTTCGTAAATCGTTGAATGGCATTCCAGATGTGCGTGTATTCCCGTTCATGCCGGGCTTCAAAGGTGGTTCAAGTGAGCCTGTTCAATTCGTACTTGGCGGTTCTGATTACTCTGAACTTCAGAAGTGGGCAGAGATCTTAAAGCAAGCGGCTGAAGATTCTCCAATGATGGAAGGCGCGGACATCGATTACTCTGAGAAAACACCAGAGCTATTGGTAACCGTAGATAAGCAGCGTGCAGCAGAGCTAGGTGTTAGCGTTTCAGATATTTCAGATACGCTAGAAATCATGCTTGGCGGCCGCAGTGAAACGACCTTCGTTGATCGTGGTGAAGAGTACGACGTGTATCTGCGTGGTGATGAAAACAGCTTTAACAACGCCAACGATCTAAGCCAAATCTACATGCGAACTCAGTCTGGTGAGTTGGTTACACTCGATACGTTGACGCACATTGAAGAAGTGGCTTCATCGATTCGTTTATCGCACTATAACAAGCAGAAATCGGTGACCATCAAGGCGAACCTAATGGAAGGTTACACGCTGGGTGACGCGCTCGATTTCCTTGATGAACAAGCGATTGAACAGCTACCGGGTGATATTTCAGTGAGCTACTCTGGCGAGTCAAAAGACTTCAAAGAGAACCAATCAAGTATCTTAGTGGTATTTGCGCTAGCGATGCTGGTCGCGTACTTGGTACTGGCCGCGCAGTTTGAAAGCTTCATTAACCCACTGGTGGTGATGTTCACCGTACCTATGGGTATCTTTGGTGGCTTCTTAGGCTTGGTGCTGATGAGTCAAGGCCTCAACGTATACAGCCAGATTGGTATGATCATGTTGATCGGTATGGTAACCAAAAACGGTATCTTGATCGTTGAGTTTGCTAACCAACTTCGTGACCGTGGTATCGAGTTTGAAAAGGCGATCATTGATGCGTCGGCTCGACGCTTACGTCCAATTATGATGACAGCATTCACGACGCTAGCTGGTGCAATCCCATTGATTACTTCAACGGGCGCAGGCTATGAAAGCCGAGTGGCTGTGGGTACGGTTATCTTCTTCGGTATGGGCTTTGCGACCTTAGTTACTCTGTTCGTTATCCCTGCGATGTATCGACTGGTTTCGGGTACGACGCGTTCACCAGGCCATGTGGAAGCCGTTCTAAATAAAGAGCTGAGCCATGACAACGTGGGTAGAAGCAGTCACGGTTAATGAATACGCACGGTTAATGAACATGGAATAGTGTAACAATATTGAAAAGCCTGCGTTTGCTCCTAGCGAATTGCAGGCTTTTTTTGTATAACAAACAGAGCTCAACGAATTAATACAATAAATCGAATAAAGGAAAGTAAAGTGGCTGAATTTAAATACAAAGATCTTTCTCAAGAAGAACAAGATAAGCTAGATGCAGCAACCTTTCGTCGTCTGCTAGCACACTTAGACAATAATAAGGATGTGCAGAACATCGACCTTATGATCTTGGCGGGCTTCTGCCGTAACTGTTTCAGCAAGTGGTATAAAGCGGAAGCTGAGCAACAAGGCCTAGGCTTGGATATCGATGACGCTCGTGAGCGCGTATATGGCATGACTTACGATGAGTGGAAACAAAACCACCAACCAAAAGCGACACCTGAGCAACTAGCGGCGTTTGAAGCGAAGCAGAAGCCAGAATAATTTGTTCTCGCTAGAAATTGATGAATAGAACAAACCAAAAAAGAGCCCATCAGGGCTCTTTTTATTTTTGCGTCGCTGTTTGTTCTGTGGTTAAGCCAGTTCACCCGTTTGCGAGAAAGCTTCTAGCTTCGCCGCATAAGGTTGTAGGTCACCGATATTCAGGTTTACCCACTCGTCATTGAAGTAAGTGTCTAGGTAACGCTCACCGCTGTCACATAGCAAAGTCACGATAGAGCCTGTTTCGCCACGCGCTTTCATTTCACTGGCTAGCTGAAGCACACCGTACATGTTAGTACCGGTTGATGCGCCGACCTTGCGACCAAGAATGTCAGATAACCAATGTGTCGTTGCGATACTTGCTGCATCTGGAATTTTACGCATTTCGTCAACCACACCAGGAATGAAGCTTGGTTCTGCTCGTGGGCGACCAATGCCTTCAATCTTGCTGAATGTACTGCCTTTCACGTTCGCATTGCCGGTTTGGAAGTATTCGTGGAATACAGAGTTTTCAGGGTCGACAACACAAAGCTTGGTTTCATGCTGTTGGTAGCGAATGAAACGGCCAATCGTCGCTGAAGTACCGCCAGTACCTGGGCTCATTACTACCCAAGCTGGAACTGGGTGATCTTCCATCTGCATTTGATTGAAAATCGAGTTCGCGATGTTGTTGTTACCACGCCAGTCGGTTGCGCGCTCAGCGTAAGTAAATTGATCCATGTAGTGACCATTCAATTCTTCTGCTAAACGGCGAGACTCATCGTAAATTTCATCTGAGCGGTCAACAAGATGCGCTTGGCCGCCGTAGAATTCTATCTGCTCAATCTTCTTCTTAGCTGTGCATTTTGGCATTACCGCAATAAACGGCAGGCCAAGTAGGCGAGCAAAGTACGCTTCAGATACCGCAGTACTGCCCGATGAAGATTCAATAATTGTTGTTTCTGGGCCAACCCAACCGTTACAGATAGCGTATAAGAACAGAGAACGCGCTAAACGGTGCTTTAAAGAGCCTGTAGGGTGTGTGCTTTCATCTTTAAGGTAAACATCAATGCCTTCGATACTTGGTAGATCGAGCTTGATAAGGTGCGTATCCGCTGAGCGTTGGTAGTCCGCTTCAATTTTACGAATCGCGTTGTTAATCCATTGATGGTCAGTGCACATAAGCGTTCTCCTGATCGAGTGTAGGAATTCTTTGTAATTGGTATGGTTCTAATTTATCCATAATCGGAGAGAAAAACTTTGCCATATTTGCTTTGTTTTGCTTAAATTGTAGAAAATTATTCTCTTTAAATGCGATTTGGTGAAAGTGTGATAGATGCCGTAGATAAAAAAATATTAGGGTTACTGCAAGAAGACAGCACCCTGTCATTGAACGATATTTCTGAAGCGGTCAATCTCACTACAACGCCTTGTTGGAAAAGGCTTAAGCGCCTCGAAGAGAACGGTATTATTGAGAAAAGAGTCGCACTGCTGAACCCGGAAAAACTGGATCTTTCCTTTACCGCGTTCGTATTAGTGAAAACCAGTGATCATTCTCATGAGTGGTATGGTCGTTTTGTGAATACTGTGTCGGAATTTCCAGAAGTGATGGAGTTCTATCGCATGGCTGGCGAATATGATTATATGATGAAGGTTCAGGTTAAAGATATGAAGTGCTTTGATGATTTCTATAAGCGCTTGGTGAATAGTATTGATGGTATTTCTAATGTGACCTCTACGTTTGCGATGGAACCATTGAAGTACACGACAGCACTGCCGCTTTAAGCTACGCCTAGTAATACATTAACTATCGTCTCAGTTTAGATATCTTCTCAGTTTAGTTCTCGCCTCTACGATAAAAGAAAAGGATTATTCATGTTTGCAAAAGTATCTACCGCGATCCAGCTGGTATTGGCGGTCGCCATTTTTTACTTGGGTTACACCATCTACTCGTTTACCAATAAAGTCGGTGAAATCGTTGATACTTACCCGCAAGTTATCGAAGATCTATCAGTATTGACTAAAGGTCTTAAAGTTGAAGAGTGGCTAGAATTTGCAGCTCATGTTGACGAGCTAGCCCCTCGAGTTTTAGATACTGTCGAAGAAGTGAGAAAGACGATCGATGACGTGAATCAAACCGTAGTGTCGGTCGATAATAAAATTCCTGCGATCTTAGATGAAGTCAAAAATGTTCGAACGGAAGTTGAGCAGGTAAGAACTGATGTTATTCCACCGACATTAACTGAGTTAAAACGATATCGCGTCGACGTAATGCCACCTATGCTTGCGGAAAGTAAGTCTTACCGTGAACAGACTATTCCTGTCATCGTCACTGAATCTGAAATGCTACGAGCGGAAGTTCCAGGTATTTTGGCACAAGCTAATTTGTTAGCTGATAAGAGTAAAGAGCTCGCTCAGGGAGCCGCAGAAGGGGCGGTGAAAGGCGTAGTATTATCGCCATTTAATTTACTTAGAGACGCTGGCGATGGCATCAAAACACGAGTGCAAGGTGAATTCGAGCCTACGCTAGAAGCTGAGTAGAGCTTATGGATTCGAAGTAATGATTTAACGTTAGATTTAAAAAGAGAGGCTAGGTATTGAATCTAGCCTCTCTTTTTTGTTTGCTTGTGCCTGTTTTGGTTTGTAAAAAGCGTTTATTCGTTATTTAGTAAAACGCATCACACCTTCTTGAACGGCAGTTGCTACTAATTCACCTTTCTGATTAAAGATTTCGCCGCGAACTAGACCGCGAGTGTTTGCCGCCGTCGGGCTTTCAATCGCATAAAGTAACCACTCATCCATTTTGAACGGGCGGTGGAACCAGATTGAATGGTCAATCGTCGCGACTTGGAAGTTTGGCGTCATGATAGACACTTCATGAGGATGAAGCGCTGTCACCAAGAACCCCCAATCCGATGCGTAAGCAAGCAGATATTGGTGAATAAGCTGGTTATCTGGCAGCGCACCATTCGCTCTCACCCAAAGGTACTGCTTTGCTTCTGTCTTTTTAGGCTTTAGCGGGTTAACAACCGTTACTGGGCGCATCTCAATCGGCTTTTCGCCACAGAAAGTCTTACGTAGCTTCTCTGGTAGAAATTCCGCAATGTGGCTCGCTAGCTCAGTTTCAGAGGCAAAGTTCTCTGGCCCAGGGATGTTTGGCATTTCATTTTGGTGTTCAAAACCTGGAGCGTCACCATGGTAAGAAGCTGTGAGATAGAAAATAGGGCGGCCATTTTGAATCGCTTTAACACGGCGTGTGCTGAAGCTGCGCCCATCTCTTAGGTTCTCAACATCGTAAATAATTGGCTTTTCAGGATCGCCGGGAAACAGAAAATAACTGTGGAACGAGTGAACACTGCGGTCATCTTGAACAGTATAACGAGCAGCAGAAAGCGCTTGTCCCAATACCTGACCGCCGTAAACTTGTGGCAGGCCCAGGTTCTCACTTTGCCCACGGAATAAACCTTCTTCCAGTTTCTCTAGCTGAAGTAAACTTAGTAATTCTTGTAAAGGTTGACTCATCGCCAGCATTCCCCTTCGTAAAATGGATGTCAGATTATGGTGTTAATCATTAAGATTAGTCAGATATCTGTCAATAAATCATAGGGTTTCAAGACAGAATATGAAAGCTCTCTTATAATTGGTGGGTAGATTTGCCGAGTCCGGCAAACATGTTGAGAGAAATTGAATATGAAAAAGGCTCTAATTCTTATTACGTCTTTAGTATCGTTTGGCCTACTTGTTGGCTGCCAAGCAACATCAGAAACGAATGCTTCTCAAGAAGTGGTTGCAGAGAACACTCAAGTGATTTCAGGAACAGTTAGCTACCGTGAAAGAATTGCATTGCCAGAGAATGCAGTAGTTACCGTTACGCTAGAAGATATCTCACTGGCTGACGCACCATCGACGGTTATCGCAACTCAAGAGTTCACCACTGATGGTAAGCAAGTACCGTTCGCATTCGAACTGAGCTACGACAACAACAAGATTAAAGCTAACCACCGTTACAACATGCGTGCATCGATTCATGTCGATGGCAAACTGCGTTTCACAACTGACACGATTAAGTCAGTGATTACAGACGTAGAAAACACGCAACAGGCAGATCTGCGCTTGGTTGGTGTTCGTTAATTAGAAATGGATGCCAATATTAAGGCATTTTGGCTAGTTGGTTAGTTGATTAGCTAATTCGTCTACTAGCTAACTAGGTGATTAATGGCAGCTCTAGGGCTGCCATTTGTATATTCTTAGTTTGATCTTTCCGGCATCACTCACTTCAACCCCTTCTTTAACCAAATGCCGCTTTTGTCGGTCGAATGAATCGCCCTTTAAAGAGATCTCTCCTTTGCTGTTTATCACTCGATACCAAGGCAATTTGCTGCCTTCTGGCAGGTTACCCAGCGCTTTACCAACATGGCGCGCATAGCCCGGAAATCCTGAAAAACGTGCTATGTCTCCATAAGTTGTTACTTTCCCATATGGAATTTGGTGAATCACAGCAAAGATTTGGCTCAAAAATTGGTCCATACTAAATGTTCCTAGTTCATAAATACCACGGATCGGTAGAAGGAGAGAGCTATGGTTTTTTCGACATTTCAATTTCTAATTACAACATTATTAGCCGTTGTTTGCGCTAGAGCAATCAGTTTAAGTGAAGGGGACATCCCAGTGCTTGCTATGGTCATTCCTGCATTATGGATTCTGCCGCAGGGGGGGATAGCAGGATTAGCTTTGCTTGTTTCCATGACGACTTACGGCTTAACGCTGCCCCTACAACCCATCACGCTGTCTGTTAGTGCGTGGGTACTATTTCCGCTATTGATGGTGGTCTTCTCAAGACGCAGTAGTTTGTCGGTCGTGATTATTTCTGGCTTGATCGTGACTACATTGCAGGTCGGAATCATGGTC
Source organism: Vibrio sp. QJM3NY_35 (assembly GCF_057785915.1). Lineage (NCBI taxonomy): Bacteria > Pseudomonadati > Pseudomonadota > Gammaproteobacteria > Vibrionales > Vibrionaceae > Vibrio > Vibrio sp. QJM3NY_35. The sequence continues at coordinate 1,061,441 of NZ_CM173507.1, forward strand.
ACGCAATCAGCAGGCAAGCTTGAAGGCGTCCCGTGGGTTACTACACTTCAAACCTTATCAATCATTATGATTTGGTGGGCGGCCAATCATCTTAAGCCAGCCAGCCGACACAGCTGGTGGTCATTAGGCTTAATACTCCCATTATGGATAGCTGACTTACCTTATGCTGCTTTGGTGGCCTTGTGTATAACGGGCATCATGGCATCAATGGAAACGCTGACGCGCTTGAAAACGTTCCGCTGGAATAAACTATTATGTTGGACACTGCCAACGGTTGGTTTTGCGGCTTTGGTGATAACCCCAAGCATTGAAGTACCAAGCCCAGTCTTTGTTGTGTGGTTATGCCTATTAGGTACTGCATGGATGACAGATTACATCATTCGCACAGAAGATAACGAAGACATCGATATCTAGTACTACAAGAATTCAAACCTTCCAAATGCAGGTAAATGGTGAATTTACCTGCGATTTTCTAGTGGTTTGAATAAAGGATAAGCACTTAGACCGCAATTGTTCAAAAATAGGGTGGAAGGGCTTGCAATGGTTGCTGTGATGCTTAATAATCCAATCACTCTTTGAGGCAAGCCTCTTAGAAAACGAATCTATGGGGGCCTGGTCCTCCCGCAACAATAGCTCGTGAACTCGGTCAGGCCTGGAAGGGAGCAGCCGCAGCGAGTGACTTGTGTGCCGGGATGTGGCTGGGTTCCCACCCCTTAATGAAGCCTGCAATATATGTTGTTGCAAGCATCACTTAAAAAAGCCGCTCCTAGAGCTAACACTGATCATTTAAGCATTTTCCTGATCAGTTGAACGATCCTACAGATGGTTAACAATACCCTTAAGCACTTTTGTTTAAGGGTATTTTTTTATGCTGTCACACTGGTTAATCGATGTTGACGATTTTGCTAATCCAGAATCTCTTTCTTTGTTCCAAAAAGACCTTCCGCTAGATTGGATAAACCAAGCTTTATCTGAAACGAATAAAGCGAGTATGCGCCGTAGAAAGCTACCCGCAGAACTCGTTGTATGGTTAGTCGTTGGTATTGGTCTATATCGAGATAGACCGATTACCGATGTACTCGATAAGCTCGACCTCAAATTGTCTAATTCATTGGGTGAAACGATTGCACCTAGTGCAATTCCTCAGGCAAGAAAACGCCTCACCGCTAAGCCTTTAAAGTCATTATTCTCAATCACAGCAAAGCACTGGACACAGTCGGAAGATGCGGGTGATAAATGGAATGGTTTGAGCCTATTTTCAATCGATGGCACACAGTTTAGAACTCACGATAACCCAAGCTTAGCTGAGCATTATCAATATGTTTACTACCGAAAAGACAGGCACACTGAGTACCCAATCGTTCGAATGTGCGCACTCACATCACTACGGAGTCGCCTTATTCATGATGTGGCTTTTGGGGATAGTTCTAAAGGTGAAATCAGCTATGCAAAAGATTTAATTTCATCAGCAGTTCCGAATTCATTGACCATTTTTGACCGTTGCTACTTGAGCGCAGAACTAATGCTTAACTGGCAACAAGAGCATGGAACAAGCCACTGGATGACGCCAATAAAGTCAAATGTGAAATATGAAATCATCGAGCAGCTCGATGATGATGGGCGAGATCTGATTGTGGAGATGAAAGTCTCTCCCCAGGCTAGAAAACAAGCCCCGAGTCTCCCTGAAACGTGGAAAGCTAGGCTAACTCTATATCCCGATGACGTTGAACAGCAACCCAATCATATACAAGGGCTGCTAACTTCTCTAACAGATAGAAAATACAGTTTAAAATCATTATTAGATGTGTACTTCGAAAGGTGGGAAATCGAGAATAGCTATGGCGAGATTAAGCATGACATGCTTGGAGATGAAATCCTGCTCCGCAGTCAATCTGTAGAGGGTGTAGAGCAAGAGATATGGGGTATCCTTATCGCGTATAACTTAATCCGTCTGGAGATTAGCCGAATAGCAAAAGAGGCTGAAGTCTCGCCACTTAGGATAAGCTTTACGATGGCACTTCGAGATATTCAAGATGAGCTAATGTGGTGTGCTATCGCCTCCCCAGGTTCGGTTCCCAAAAAGCTGCGAGCAATGAGAGAGCGAGTGAAACGTTATATTTTGCCCGAAAAACAAAAACGGCCCAAAGATAGGACCGTTCGTTTTAGTAAGACTCGCTACACTGTGCTATCTAAACACCTTAAATGATAGGTGTTGGCTCCTAGAGCGGCTTTTTGCTATCTGCAGTTTGCCTTTTTCTTGTTCAAGAACGTTTCATCTTTCTTAATTCGCTGGCAACACCACTGCCGACGCTTCTTCCTCTGAATCTTCTTTGTCTTCGACTTGTTCAGCTACCCAATCAATCGTCTTTGTTAGATAAAGCTTGTTGGTTTCGGTATCACACCAACTCTTTGATAATCCTCTTCGATTAAATTCACTGCCAATTGCAGCCAGTGTTTGGTTACTTGGTCTACCGTAATACAAGGTGTCGCACAGTTGCAGGTTCGACATCGATTGTGGGTATGAATTAACCGATGACGAGTTCATGCTTAGTGCTTTCGATTGATTGTGAGTGCATCCGGTTAGGCTTAACAGAAACAAGGTAGCTAGAACTATTTTCATGGATCTTAGGTTCACGAACGATGACTGATACGTAATTATGAGCATGTACGATAATGCTATTTGTCAGTATTTTGCCAAACGACGGATTAGCGGGATCTTGGTACCAGTTCTTCTGGCACGGCTAACGCTATATGTTATCTCTGATACTCATGTTGTTATGCCGGAGGCGGTGAATTAAAAATGCACCAAATGTTAAAATGCTCTTTAATTTAATTGGTGAATGCGCAATTTTGTACAAAAGCTGAAAGAGCCGATAGATTAGACTGATGAATCGCTCGGTGATTAGCAGGTTTGAGGATGGTTATGGAGAACAAGAAGGGCTCTAAAGAGAAAGCCGATTATAAGGTCACGGAAGAACTCGGTGGTCTTGAGATCCTCAATGCTGAATACGAAAAGCAGAATTTCTCACGTCATAGTCACGAAGGTTATACGTTCGGTGTGATAGAGCAGGGTGCTCAGCGTTTTTATCGAACCGGCGGCCATCATATAGCCCCCCAAGATGCCATCATTCTGGTCAATGCAGATGAGGTACACAGCGGACATTCTGCCACTGAAGGTGGTTGGGCATATCGTGCAATGTACCCACTTCCTGAGCAACTCGCCAAGATCACTCAAGAGTTGAACTTACCTAACTATGGTGCCCCTTATTTCCCAAGAGCCGTTGTTGAAGATCCAGAGCTCGCCAACCAACTGAGGTTGGTTTTCAATACGATTGAAGAATCAGATAATCGCCTGCTCAGAGAAACCTTGATGTATGGGATGTTGGTTAAGTTAATCAGCAGACACGGGAAGTCGAGTCTAACGCCTCAACTGGATAGCAAAGTCCAACGTCAACTTATACTGGTAAAAGAGTTTCTTGATGACTTTCCACAAGCGGATGTGTCACTCGATGAGCTGTCTAAGCTAGCTGCTTTGAGTCCATTTCATTTGGTGCGCTCCTTTCAAAAAGAATTTGGTCTTCCTCCGCATGCTTATCAGATCCAGTCTCGATTAAGGTTGGCTCGTACGCTTCTCAAACAGGGGCATTTGATTTCCGATACGGCGCAAGAATGTGGTTTCCACGACCAAAGCCACTTCCATCGTCACTTTAAGAAAGCCAACGGTTATACGCCGGGTCAGTACGTAAAGATGCGTTGAGATTTGTGCTTTATACCTTAGATATAGAGCAAGTTTGTACAATCGAATAAGTTAACCCTCTCTTACATTGAATAGCCAATGCAAAGAGAACTAGGAAAATATGGATAACAACACAATGAATAGACGCACGCAGTTATGGAAAGGCGTTTTGGCTGCGATGCCCTTGAGTATTGCTGTAATACCGTGGGGCATATTAGCTGGCTCGTATGCAATAGATGCTGGTCTGAATCAGCTTCAAGCTCAGGCTATGTCTGCTATTTTGTTTGCGGGTTCAGCGCAATTAGTGGCGGCGGGGATGCTCAAATCGGGCATTGGGTTAGGGACTATGTTGTTAACCACGTTCTTTATTACTTCAAGGCATTTTCTTTATAGCGTGTCGATGCGCGACAAAATTAGTCATCTTCCCGCTCGTTGGCGTTTACTGCTTGGCTTTTGGCTAACGGATGAACTGTTCGCGATTTGCAGTGGCCAATCTCAGCAAGAGTTTAACCGCTGGTATGCAGCAGGGGTCGGCGGTGGTTTTTATCTTGTTTGGAATATTGCGAGTTTCGTCGGCATTGTCGCAGGAAGTCAAATCCCGTCACTCAACGAAATCGGTCTCGATTTTGCTGTGGCAGCGACCTTTATTGCTTTAGTTTTCCCATTAATCAGAACCTGGCCAGTAGTGGTCTGTGTTGTGGTGTCTTTGATCGCCTCAGTTGCCTTGTCAGTCAACAATGTTGAAGGTGGCCTTATGATTGCTGCTATTTCGGGTATGTTAGCCGGCTTTATCAGTGAGTCATTTGTGGAACGTAGAAACGGCAATAAGCTCATCAAAGAGGGGGATTCGGCATGATCTGGCTATCGATATTCCTCATGACCGCGATTGTTTTCCTTAGTCGATATTTGTTTCTAGAACCGGCCATCCCGCTTCGATTAAACAGCACTGCGAGACGGTTGTTACGTTATTCGAGCCCTGCGGTATTAACGGCAATCTGGGGGCCGATTGTGTTCGCACCAGAGCAAGCTTTTTGGCCAAGCCTAGAAAACCCTTATTTGATCGGCGCGGTAGTGACTGGGCTTTTGATTTGGAAAACGGGTAATGTGCTGCTAACGATCGGTGTCAGCATGGCGGTGTTCTTGTTCTACAACCTTGTCGCGGTTGATTTCCTTTTTCATTAATACGCAGCTCAATTGATACGGTGTGTCACGGCATTAGTTATCCTCGTTTCAAGTGTATGAGTCATTACTTGAAACGAGTGCCCCTAGGTTCTATTTAGTATAAATATCTGTGCTTCTTTATTCAGAGACGATCTGTCCTTACCTCCCTAAATATTTCCGAATGATGCTTCCTATTTAAATGCAATTGATTTTATATGATTCCGTGTTGTTTAATTCGTTTTACTTATGGATTAAAAAGGAGGTAAATTTGCAGAAAATTCAACATTTTGAGTTGTTTGTGTTGATGATCGAACAGATATCTCCCCCTGATTTATAAAGCTAAAAGGACCTAACAATGTACAGATTTCTCGTAATCTTATTTCTACTCGTACCTCTGAAATTATCGGCTGCACAAGATACTAAGCAAGCATTAGTACAAGAGCTTCTTTAGATCATGGATGTCGATTCCACGTTGGACGCGGTATATGTTCAAATGGATAGCATGATGACCAATATGTCTAAAGAACTAGAGGTTTCGGAGTCAGAACGAGCTATCTTTGATGATTACTATCAGAGCATGAACGAGTTGATGAAAGAAGAGGTCAGTTGGCAAAAGCTAGAACCAACAATTGTAACGATCTACAGTAATCAATTCACTGAAGATGAGCTCGGTGCGATGATTGATTTCTACAAAACAGAACATGGAAAAAGCATTCTGAAAAAAATGCCAACAGTGACGACAGAGTCAATGATCATGACTCAGTCGTTAATGCAGCAAGTGATACCTAAAGTTCAAAAGTTAACGACCAAACTAAAACAAGACCTTGAAGCCCATAGAGGTTCCTGATCAGAAGCAGTCAGGTTTGTGATTTGAAATAACGCTCTATACTTGGTCGATAACGTAGATATTCTTGAAACACACGCTGTATTTCATGCAATGATTTATGTGTTTCAAACTTAATCATGCATAATTACTACCTCACAGCTGAATCATTTTAGGTGTGGGTATCGTGTATTTAGGTTTGGTAAGGAGTTAATTTGGCTAAGAAGTATTATGTGGTTTGGAAAGGTCGTACACCGGGTATTTTTACCACTTGGAACGAGTGTAAATCGCAAGTCGATGGTTTCGCTGGTGCGAGATATAAATCGTTTCCAACATTAGTCGAAGCTGAGTCTGCTTTCGGCGGTAAAGCATCTTCTGCGTCTAGTTCTGCTTCAACATCTGGATCTTCATCGACCAAGCCAAGTGTTGCGGGTAAGCCTAAGAAAGCGAAAGTCCCACCTATTTCTGAGCAGCAAATCTCTGAAATGCCTTTCGATATCAAGATATACACAGATGGCGCTTGTGAGCCGAACCCTGGTGAAGCGGGAACAGGCTTAGCTGTTTACTTGAACAACGAATTAACCGAGTTGTGGTATGGCTTGTATCAGCAAGTTGGAACTAATAATACAGCAGAGCTGCACGGCTTGAAGCAAGCGTTTATTCTGGCTAAGGAAAAGCTGAAAGCTGGTTTATCTGTCGCGATTTATTGCGATTCTAAGTACTCGATTGATTGCATTACCAAGTGGGCTACAGGTTGGGAGAAAAAAGGCTGGACGAAGTCGGGCGGCGAAATTAAAAACCTCGATATCATTAAGCCAGCGTATGCCCTTTACCAAGAGTTGGCTTCTAAAATCACCATTTACCACGTTAATGGCCACGTCGGTATTGAAGGTAACGAGCTTGCCGACCGAATGTCTATTGTGGCGATTGCTTCTAAAGAGCAAGATTTGAGTAGATATACTGAAACTGACGATCTCACTGAAATCTTAGCTTTGCGAGCGGGCTAGGAAGAGTTAAAAGTTAGAAAGTGAGTTAACCAAAGCGTTACTGTTTATATTAAGGTAACGCTTTGTTGTATGCTCCCACCTCATTTCACTCGACTTGTTTAGTCGAAGACTAAGCTGGATTTTCTATCCAATGAGACAGTTGTTGAGCTTGCTTCAACGAATTAAAACTCTCTTCCACTCTTGTTCTTGCTCTCATCCCCATCTCTGTTTTGTCATTGCAGCTCAACTGCGCAAAACGCTCAATCGCTTCTCTTAATTCCTCGACGTTTTTCTCGCTAACCACAAAGCCTGTCTCTGGAGTGGCGATCTCCTTACAACCCATGATATTGGTGGTAATCACTGGAGTTCCCACGGCCATCGCTTCTTTAAGTACCAATGGGCCTGTGTCCACACAACCCGTTGCCGAGAAGCAGAACGGTGCGATCAAGCTATCGTAATTCGTTAGGTTCACTTTCACCCATTCGTGGGGCTTAGCTCCTAGAAAATTGACGTGTCGAGTTAAACCTTGTTGCTCAACTTGTGTTTTTAATTGTTGTTCTAAATCGCCAGTGCCGACGATATCAAGATGAATGTCGAGAGGTTGGGCAATCGGTGCCAACGCATCTATAAGATGATGGATGCCTTTTTGCTCGACTAATCGACCTAGAAAAACAAAGCGAAGTTGCTTCGATTCGGTTTTTGGGTTGAGTTGGAACTGTTGGGTATTCACTCCGCAGTGCAGAAGCTTGATGTTTCCTTTCGCCATGGTATTGAAGTCAGTGAGCATGTCTTTGCACACGGCAACCACAAAATCACTCGATGAAATCTTATGTTCAATATCATAAGCAAACTCGTAAACATCATGACCGTGAGCAACGAACGAACAGGTGATATTCAGCAGTTTTGCCGCGACGATGGCGTGCGCTGTAGTGTGCTGACAGAAATGCGCATGAACGTGTTCGACGTCGTTTTCCGCGAGTTGCAGCGCTAATTTAAACCCATAAGCGAACAGTGACTTTTTGGGCATGCTGGTTTGCTTAGAAATAAATGAGACAGCCTTGATGAAACCTATCCAGTTAATGCTGGCGACTTTACCCTTTCGAACATTTTTACCTATTTCGACAATGTCGTAGTCGAACTGTTTTTCGCTGTTTTCAATTTTGAACGTCATTACACAAACATCGTGCCCACACGCTTTCACTGAGTCGACTTCTGTTTGAATGAAGGTCTCACTGAGTACAGGGTAAGTTGGCGCAACAAATGCTACTTTCTTCATTCCTTACTCCTCAAATCCATATGACTAAAGCTATCAAGCCAAAGTAATAACCAGTAAAGCAAGATACGAACCAAGATAAAATCGTAGCTTTGGAGGGCTTTTCGATTGCTTTCCGAAGGTTACCCCTTAAGAAGTAGCTCGTTTTCTCAAATTGATAATCAAATTGGAGTTGCAGTTTTTTTGGACATCTGTGTTTTGTCGTCATTTTGAGAATGGACGCGTAGGTGGCTGATCTAGAGGTGATTTCATAGCAAGGCACTCTCGGCATAGAACATGCAACGTCAGCCATATAACGTATAAATCTGAGGGCGTCATTATGGCTAAAGTAAGTGTTGTTATTCCTACCTATAATTGTTTGGATTACCTGCCGAAGGCAATTGGCAGCGTACTGAAGCAGACACATCAAGATGTTGAACTCATTGTCATTGACGATAACAGCAACGATGGAACGTCGACGTATCTCGCTTCGATAGACGACGAGCGCATTATAATCATATCTACGTTGGGTGTTGGTGCCCCTCAAGCGAGGAACCTAGGCATTGAGAAAGCGACGGGCGAATACATTGCTTTTTTAGACGCTGACGACTTTTGGTTTCCAGAAAAAATTGAGCGCCAACTCGAATTTCATCAACGATACCCAGATCTTGCGATGAGCTTTACTAACTACGAGCATCTTACTGAAGATTACCAAGTGATTATCGACTGCTTTAGTTACTGGTCGCAGTTTCAAGACCAAGATGAGTTGTTCATTAATATCGAGAATCCGCTTGAGTTCATCATCGAAAATAACGTGATTGGAACATCAACGGTCATGGTGAAAGCGGATGTGTTTTCTCAAACAGACAGTTTCAATGCTGACATCAAGTATGGGGAAGATTGGGAACTGTGGCTTCGAATGAGTGAAAACCATCAGATCGGTGTGTTGAACTCGGTGCAGGTTGGTTACTTGATGAGAGCGAGTTCAGTAACCCAAACTGAAAGTCTTAAATTGAGAAATTTGCAATCTATAGAGACTATTCTTCAACATTACCAAAATGACAGTCAACGATGGAATCTACCCACTTCCAGCTTCAAAATCGCAAAGGCGAGAATATTGGAAGGCTACGCTGACTATTATCGAGGCTTACAAAAAAACCGATTGGCTATCTCATACAGTATCCGCTCGTTAGTTTTGGCTCCGCAAAAACGAACCTTACGACATCTTCTTGGAGACTGTAAGAGTTTCCTAATGCCTGCATTGTAAGGAATAGGTGTCTGCTATGGGGTCACTAAAACAGTCTGCCTATTACGCCATTGGCATTGTGATGATGAAAGGGATCTCACTCGTGATGATCCCCTATATCACCCATAAGATGACGTTGGTTGAATACGGTTCTTTAGAAGCCATTGTCTTGTTGGCTGACATCGGGACGATCCTATTTAGCTTTGGGATTGTTGAGGCAATGTACCGGTATGTGGGTGTCGTCGAGGGTGATGAAAAGCGAAAGCTGGTCTCGAACTGTTTCACGTTAAGTGTTTTGGTGTGTGTGCTAGGGGGCGCTTTAATTGCGCTCAGTATGCCGTTATTAATATTCATGCTGCCCGTAGAGTTTCAGCCGTACCAAATTCTCCTTCTCCTTATCCCTGTCATGCTCGACGGAGCGATCTCTATCCCGCTAACACTGATGCGAATGAATGCGATGGCTAAGCGCTTTTGCATGCTCAATGTAATGAAGGCGAGTGTGCAAGCTGCAATGACGTTTGTACTGTTAGAAGCGGGTTATGGCATCGATGGTGTACTCATATCTGCCGCTGTTTCGAGTGTGTTGTTGATGCTGTGTTTGCTGCGTTATCAATGGCGAGAAATGGGCTCATTTGGTAGCCTCAAATACTCTACTAAGATCCTAAAGTTTGGATTGCCCACGTTAGTTGGTGGCGCTTCGATTTACATGATTACAGGGTTAGACCGCTGGGTGATGGCAAGTTTCGTCGGTGTTGAAGAACTTGCGATTTATGCAGTCAGTGGCAAGTTTGCGTTGCTTCTTGGTTTGCTACTACAGCCTTATGCTCTGTGGTGGTTTCCAAACCGAGTGGCTATGCTGCAACAATCTAATGGTAAGAAAGAGTGTGCGGACAGAGCGCTAGTCGGCGTTAATCTGGCCATTGTGTTGGGGTGTTTGATGATCCTCACTGTACCTGGTTTTATTACTTTGATTTTACCAAGCAGTTATCAGTATGCAGGTACTATTGTAGTTGCACTCTTGGCGATTGGTGTGATTAAGAATGCAGGTGATTACCTTAACCTTGGCTGTTTCAGCGGTCACTCAAGCCAATCGCAAATGTGGATACAAGGCGGGTGTGCGATCTTAGCTGCGATTGGTTATTTTGTTGTGACACCGATTTATGGCGTGTGGGGAGTTGTGGTGGTGCTGTGCGGAACTTACGCCGTGAGACTGTTACTGCTCTATACCGTGAGCCAAAAGATGGAGTACTTACCTTACGATCATCGTAAATGGATGGCAGCGCTGAGTATCGCCATACTTGCCATCATTTGTGATCGAGTTATTGGCTTGGTGCTGGTTGATATTCATGATTTTGTTTTAGGTAGTTTTGTAGCGATAGTGACGTTAGTGGCCTTCATTCGATACTCTGTTATTCCAGTTCCACAGGTGCTACTTGATAAGTTTACGTTAGGCAAGCATTCACATGTGAGTTGAATTCATGTGGCCCAAACACTGGGCTTGCTAATCGGCACTTAGAACTATAATTATCTGTGACAATAAAACACTGTTCATAATGATTCGAATTAGATAGTATTTATAAATTCAGTGAATACTAACGATGGAAAGATATATGAATAAGTGGATGATGCTCCTCTCAATGCTTTCAGCGGCCTCATACAGCGCCTCTGATTTTTCAAGTGAGGGTATTACTGTTCCCGACTTCAATTCACCGGATTTCAAGCCGCCTGAAATTTCTCAGCAGGAACAACACAACATCGTTTGTGAAAGCGTAGTCTGCAATTCAACATCTGCACGTCAGCCCGTTCCTGTTGTTGGTGAAGTGCCCGATAGGGAGCCTAACCAAACCATCGAAACCCTTGCGAGTGCCATTTACATAGTGGGTGAAATGGGGGTTGCAGAAAACTTAGCGACACCAGAGTACGAGAAATTTTTGAGAATTAGTTGAAAGGATACGGTAGTAGGATTGGTACTGGTTTTAATAGCTGCTATAAAGGTCATATTTCATTCAATGATACGACAACCTTGGCATATTTAAACTAGGAAATACCAATGGAAATATGGAAGTTGCTGCTGTTTATCCCTGCTTGTTTTGCGCTCAACATGACTCCGGGTCCAAACAATTTGTTATCAATGAACAACGCCCGTTGTTACGGATTTCAGGCCGCCTTTGTCGCTGGCCTAGGAAGAGTCCTCGCTTTTTCTGGCATGATTGCTTTGGCTGCATCTGGCTTGGCTGTCGTGCTTTATACTTCTGAAACCTTGTTCTTTCTCATCAAGTTATTTGGCGCGATGTATCTGTTGTGGATCGCGTTCAACCTATGGCGTTCACAAGCCAGCCCGGTCGCGGATATCGAGCGAAATAAGAACTGGTTTGGTCTGGTTAAACAAGAGTTTGCACTCGCTGCCGGCAATCCAAAAGCGATACTCATTTTTACTGCATTCCTTCCTCAATTTGTCGATGTTTCAGCGAACGTAAATACTCAATTCTTTGTTTTAGGAAGCACGTTTCTTGTATTAGAAATGCTCGCGATTTCTATCTATGCGGCCTTTGGTTTATATCTACGAAATTGGTTTTCAAAACCTCAAATGGCCAAGCGCTTTAATAAAGCATGTTCTGTGTTTCTTGCCTTATCCGGTGCGAATTTGCTGGTTAGCCGTCAGTAGTTCTCATTTTGCTTTTTAGTTTATAGTTAATCTATTTAAGGTCGATGTATGAATGTTGTTTGTGCGGAAAAACAAGAACTGGCTGATATCTACCAGCTTGAACATGCTTTGTTTGGCGATCACGCCTATCCGTTGTTTTTCTTTCGTCAGGCATTTGATTGCTGGGGGAAGGGCTTGTTGGTGGCGAAACAGAACTCGCAGGTTGCGGGCTACGTGTTAATGACGCCAACCGACAAACAACAAGAGTATTGGGTGTTGTCACTGGCTGTTGATACTGCTTACCGAGGCATGGGGATTGGCCGTTCATTGATGCAGCAGGCGATAGAAACATTGCCACAAGATTCCAAGGTGTTGCTTACCGTTGATCCAAATAATGCGTCGGCTTGTGCGCTTTATGTTTCTATGGGTTTTGTCACTATCAAAGAAGAGTCGAACTATTTTGGCGATGATGAGCCAAGGTTGGTGAAGCAGCTCATCGTCTAGTTTCTTGCTAACGTTGTTTATTCAAAGGCGCACACCTTAATTAAAGGTTCACAGACCTAGGTCAACATCACGATACCGTGCATTAACACCACGCTAGAGGTCAGTCGGGTTCGCATATCAAAATAGCCATCGGGGCCTTCACTTTGGTTTTCTTCTCTCATCGACCTTTCCGCCCGCCAAACCGCAATATAGCCGATGATAAGAATCAGGGTAGTGAGAAACTCTTTTTGTTCCCCAAGTAGCACCGCTACCCACGCGACTAACACAATCACGTTACTTAGAAGCAGAGCCTTATTGCTAGATTGGCTTTCGAAATTTTCGATGCCATTTCCCCACAAAATACCCGACAAAAAACTCAAGATGACCACGCTGTAGGTGATGAAGAGTGTTTCGCCGCTCAAGCCTAGGAATTGGCTGTCGGTCAGAGACAACAATAGGCCAAATAGAAACGGGATTAGCCCCATGTAACCCAGCTTGGCCATGGTATTGCGGGTTTGAGTTGTCGCCATATAATCGGATCTCATAGCTGTTGCTCAATCGCATTTTTGAGTGTCGCACTCACCGGTGATGTCGAGCTAGGGAAGGTTGCTACCACTTTACCCTCTTTGCTGATCAGGAATTTGTAGAAATTCCATTTTGGTTTGATACCGGCTTGTTGTTGGATTTCGGCAAAGACTGGGTTTGCGTCTGGCCCAGAGAGTGAAGCGCGCGCCATCATCGGAAAAGTCACACCGTAATCTAGGTAGCAGATTTTAGCGGATTGCTCCTCGCTTCCTCTGTCTTGGCGAAAATCATTACTTGGGAAACCAACAACCGTGAACCCTTGATCTTTATACGTTTGGTGAAGCTGCTCAAGTTGCTCGAACTGTGGGGTGAAACCGCACTGACTTGCCGTGTTCACGATCAATAAAGTCTTACCTTGAAACTCTTCACACAGCTCAATTTCTTCGTTTGAATTTAACAGCCTTTGTTTGCCGTTGAGTATCTCAGGGCAGCTAGCTGAAAATGCGAATGAACTTGTTAGGCTCGCGATTAGGGCGGTGGAGCACAGCAGTGAATGTTTCATAAGTCTGACTCATTTTAGTTGGCGTAACTGTTATTACTGTTCAGCGACTTGAAATGATCACTTTATAGACCGGAATCGCTTAAGTATCAGCTATCGCTTAGCAAATAGGGTTCCACCAAGCGCCTGATATTGACCTTGGCTCCAAGGCGAGATGCTAGCAGGTACATGCCACCGATTTTACGGTGGAGGAATAGGGCATCGGCTGGTGGTGTGTGCCAATACTCTTGCTCCATGCTGAGTATAGTTCCGGCTTCGCGTAGCTTTTGAGCGAGTCCACTGGCTTTAAAATCGTACTCTTCGTCAACCAACATGGGCTCACACGCCATTGTCACTAAGTTGAGAATCGCTTGGCGCTGGTCTGGGAGGATGGTCTCGCTAAAAAATCCAATTTGCTCTAGGGCTTTGTTTAACCCCTGCTCATCATGATTGACCACAGATGTGAAAGCCATGCGATAACCATCACTGAAACGGTCGCTGTATTCACGGGTGGCTCCGAAATCCAACAAGCCAATCTGTCGTGTTTGTACCACATACAAGTAATTGGCGAAGTTGGGATCGGTTTGCACCATCTGCAAGTCGAACAACTCCCTGAACATGAGTTCGAGCAAGCTGTGCATCACAAAATCTCGAGTACTTTGATCATAACCTTCGATTTGCTCTATCGAGATACCCTCAATGAAGTCCATGGCGAGCACCGATTCTGATGAGATTTGCGCATGAATCTTAGGCACGACGAAGTGAGAGTGATCTTTTAATGCATTGTGATAACGAGTCGCATAGTCAGCCTCGCGAGCATAGTCCGCTTCATCGTGGAGCTGTTTCTTTGCCTCTTCTAACAAGCCTTTGTAGTCGACCGACTTTGGTATCAAGCCAACAATGTTGAGCAGTGTACCCACGTTATCTACATCACTGTCGATGCTTTTTCGAATGCCTGGGTATTGGACTTTGACGGCGAGTTTGTCCCCCGCATCGCTATAGGCTTGGTGAACTTGGCCGATAGATGCACTGGCGATCGGTTTAAAGTTGAAGGAAAGGAATTCGGTTTTCCAATTGCTCCCGAGCGAGCTTTCTAACACTTGATTGAGTTGTTTGGTTGGCAGCGGGTCGGCGTCTGAACGCAGGCGAGAAAGAATGTCTGCGAGTTCAGGTTCTAGGACATCGCCCGCATCCATTGACAGCATTTGTCCTAACTTCATCGCAGCGCCGCGCAGATGTGCGAGTTGATCGGTTAAGCGAGCAATGTTTTGTGGTGTGAGCAGTAAGTCTTTTGCTTTGGGCCTGTTGCCTTGTGCGATCTGCTTGGTGCCTTCCGTTAGCACGTTACCCGCGACTCTTGTCGCCAACGAAGCGAACTTACTAAATCTAGAAAGTCGATGAGTGGGAAGGTTTCTCTCTTTTGCCGACATAAAGGTTCTCTCTGGGAATCAAGGTTCACTACAAAGTTCTATCAATCATTACACAACCGTATGTTTTGTTGTGCTAACTTGTCGCGTGGAACAGTAAACAGAATTAAAAGGACAAAGCATGAAATTTATTTGGTTGAAAGTGGCCGTTACGGTATTGGTGTTCGCAGCTCTGTTTGGCATCGTGTACTACAAAGTCGCCAGCGGCATGTCTTAACTCAACACTATTTAGTGCAGCTGTTACCGTTGCAACGTGACTTTCCGGTTAGCCAGAACGAAATTTTATATCGATTCTTGGCAAACCGTAGATAGCACCAGTCTGCCACTGGCTTAAAGATCGCCCAACGTAATGGGGCATACAGCCAACCCTTTCCGACTAGCTTCCACGCTTGGTAAGTCACGTCTAAACCAAGCAGCAGCTTTCCGTTCTCATCAAGAGCATGCAGCACTGTATTGGCCGCATCCGCATCAATCTGAGGATAGTTTGCAAACGCTTCGCTGTAGATATCGATAGTCTGGATCTGATTTTTGGTATCAGATTTAATCAGTGCCCCCATCTCTTTTGCACAAAGTGGGCAGGTTCCATCGTAAAATATCGTCAGTTGTGTCATTGTTTTTTCGCCTGTTGCTTAGTTAGAAGAACCTTCAGTTGCCCGCTAAGTCGGCACCCTTCAAACGCTTGTGATTCGATAAGCTTAAAGTGGCTACGCTATTGTACCTTTTAAAGATCACTCTCCTCGTATCAAAGCTCTTAAATATGTCTGACCTAGACACTTTGTTCACCCTTTCAAGTTCTTGATTATTTGGTCAAATCTCGACTTTATGGACAAATGATAACAAAGCGTCCAATAAAGTTGTGCCTTCAATATACAAACATCAACCAAATCAATTAGTTGAAGTTGGCTTGGAATATGCTCTATCGAACCTACGAATTGCTAGAGGATTTCTCCAATTTGGGCAGGCAGAACATCCTGAAAAGCATAAGTATGGATAAATGGAGAGAGAACATGAAGGTTATAAATTATTTATTTGTCGCATTTTTGCTGTTTAGTATTCCTAATGTCGCGAGTGCTACCGTTGATGTGATGGAGTTGGACGGCGATGTGACTAGTTCCGGTAGCACAATTGATTGGGATGATGTTAACGATCCCAATAGCATGGTTGGGATTGCTGAATTTTTCCAAAAAGATCGCAATGGTGTGGATCAGATCTTTTGGAAAGGTGGTTCTAAAGATGACTCGGATATTACCGACTGGGCGTTCCGAAGTGCTTCACCGCAACCAAAAGATGACTTTACCAATGCGTATGCTACTGCCTTTGAAAGTGAAGGTGATTTGCTGATTTATTTTGGTGCCGATCGATATGCGAACAATGGTGATATGTACATTGGTTTTTGGTTCTTACAAGACCAAGTAGGATTACCGGCAGGAGTGACAAAAGGTGATTTCATAGGCGAGCACGTCAATGGAGACATATTGGTCTTGATTTCTTTTCCGCAAGCGAGTGGCGGTAAACCCTATATTGAAGTGCTGCAATGGGATTTGAATAATGGTGATGTGACTGACAACATGACCAGACTGTTCCAGACGGCGGGAGACCCTAAATCCAATGATTTTGTTGGGGCTCGATGTGGCAGTGGTGCTATCGGCGTAGACAAGATATGTGCGATTTCAAATGATGATTCAATTGGTGCGATACCGTTGCCTAATGTTTCTGGATGGGAATATTTGGCAAAAACTGGGGAAACTACGTCTATTCCGACGGAGAGCTTTGTTGAAGGGCGCCTGAACTTATCTGCGCTGTTGAATGATGAGTTTGGTATCAGTGACATTCCTTGTTTCAGTAGCTTCTTAGTGGAGTCACGAGCTTCCCGTTCGATTGATGCATCTTTGGCTGACCTCGTTGTCGGCTCATTCAGTTTATGTAGTATCAGCATAGCGGCGACTTGTAACACAACCAGTTTTACTGTTGATGGCATGTTCAATATCGACTACACCGTGACGGTTACTAACACTGGTCCTGGTTCGTTGGGCACTAATGGTGGCTACGAAGTGGCCTTTTTGTCGGATTCTCCAATCTTAGGTGCGCTTCCAGTGGTGGGTAATGGTGATGAAGTGTGGAGCGTCGGTGAGTCATTCTCATTCATGGGTAATTACCTGTCTGTAAATAATGGTGCCGTCGGCGTGATCGATGGTTCAGTGGATCTTGACGGGCTTATCGTGAATGCTCAAGCGCCCGTGGCTTACAATTGTCCGCCAATAGATTTGAGTCCAATGGTTGAGATTTCTAAGGTATGTAATAGCTTCTTAGAGGTTGATAGCGGTCAAGTTGTGCTTAAGAAAACCTATGATGTTGAAATATGTAATACCGGTGATATTCCATTGGCCATTGAATCGCTGATGGACTCTAAGGATGATTCTTTGAGCCGTTCTGATTTACCTACCGAAGTCGTCAACAGCAGTTATTACCTCGACTTCGCGTTACCTTGTGATGATCTTGAGGATGTGACCACATGTGGTGCTGGCAATATGTGTAGTGCATTAAGTGCCGACCCAGAACTATTTGCTTGTAAAACGGGGGAGGGAGAGTGGATACCGAACTTTGGTGATGCGATAGGTCAAGTGTGTACACAAGTAAGCAAAACCTATGCGCCAAATGTGTTACCAACTGGAGTTGACGGAATGCTATCGAATCAAGTGACAGCAACATTTGACTCGCTGTTCTTGCAAGAAGCATTTATGGAAACATCGAATATTGCAACCTGTGATGTTTGCCCATTTACTGTACCTGAGCCATAAGTACTTTCATTAATTGTACTCACTTTACTTCTAAAGCAGCCTAGCTCGTTAGGCTGCTTTTTTCATTAGTTAATTAACTAGGCGACTTAAATTACTATTTGATGTTTTTTAATTAGCTTATATAAGGTTGTCCGAGAAATAGACAAGGCTTTAGCAGATTGGGAAATATTGTAGTGGTGTTGCTGAATCACACGATGAACATTTTTTGAGGAGAGTCGAGTGTCCCCCTTTGTGTCGGGCAGCGCGTCTTTCAATTGAATCCCCATATGGCGAGTAGAAAGGGCGCTTGAGTTAGAAAGAACAATCGCTCTTTTTATACAGTTGAATAACTCTCTGACATTGCCCGGCCAGTGATATTGTTTCATTTGCTCAAGGGTGTCACTAGGAAGCTTGGTTTTGGATGCGTATTTGTGCTTCAGTTCGAATCGAACCAAATCTTCTATGTCTTCTTTATGATCATTGAGTGGCACTAGCTCCAATGGAAGCACATTTATCCGATGAAAGAGGTCTTTACGAAATTTACCCGCAGCAACGGCTTGTTCGATGTTGACGTTGGTGGCAAAAATCACACGGCAATCTACGGGCAATTGGTTGCTACTGCCTAATCGCTCTATCAAGTTATTTTCTAGAAAGTGGAGTAAATAGGTTTGAAGCGACAGTTCAAGGTCGCCAATTTCATCTAAAAATAGAGTCCCCCCATTCGCTCTTTCTACATGTCCGACGTAGCGTTTGTTTGCTCCCGTGAATGAGCCTTTTTCAAAACCAAATAACTCGGAGTGAATCAGGGATTGTGGTATTGCGCCACAATTTACAGCGATAAACGGTTTCTGACAGCGGGTTGAGGCCTCATGTATTAAACGTGCACAGAGGCTTTTTCCTGTACCTGTTTCCCCTTGAATCAGCACTGGAAAATCGTTGTCAGCGATCTTGGCTATCTTCTTTTTAAGTTGTTGGATGGTTCTGGATTGCCCTACCAATTGACATTCATGGCACGAGGCAGGCTTAGGTTTAGTTTGCTTGGTGTCGACCATGCCATACGCATGTCCTAAATTTCGACAAAGCCATTCTGTATCAATAGGGAGGTGGTAATAATCCCAAAAGGTTTGTTTAATGAGCGATAAGTTGCGGCTTGGTGGTTGGTTGCAGATAGCGATTGCTTTTAAATTTGGAGAGTGAACCTTTAACGCTGATATTTGCTCACATTGTTTGTCGATCGAGGATGATGTTAGACAAGAAACTACAATTGGTGCGTAGCTTTCGCTGCGTGTATCGAGTAAGTGAATGGCCTGTTCGGTTGTTTCTGCAACTTGAGCTTCCCAGTTATGGAGACGCAGTTCTCCAACCCACTGACTATGGTGCAGGCATGCGGTGTTGCATAACAAAATCACAGAACGAGTTATTGGCTCAGGTGATACTCTTTTTGATGGCATTGTGCTCACTCTTCATGTTTCGACTCCATGATGAAACCTACAGTAAGCCCCCTAAATATCCCATAAGCTTAGAAGCAAAATTCAATTAATTCGAGTACACAAATCTGCTAGCGTTGATCTAGCAAGTAGCATTGTCTCAAGCGGGGAAGTCAATCAGGTGCTTTACTTACTGAGAGTAAAGGCATCCATGAATATCGTGTGTTTGCTGCTTTTACTGTTTTGTTTATTGATGTTCACAAGGTAAACTCCGCGCTAATCACTAACGATAAAGAGCTGATATTGATGATAATTAACGTAGCAAAAAAGTTCATTTTAGCAGCTTCTGCGCTGGTGCTAGGTGGTTGTGTGAGCTATAGCGTTACTGAACAAGAAATGACGAACTATCTGCAAGATTCGGTGATGTTAGAACAAGAAGTCGGTGTGCAAAACGTTATGTATGCGCAAGTGGCTGTTGATGACTTAGCGGTGCAAATTGGCCGAACTGATGCCGAGCGTGTGTCTGTTCTGGCGAATACCAATGCAAAAGTTCAGGTGTTTAACATGCCGAACATGGGGTTGGATCTTGATATCGAGTTCAGTGCGATTCCCGAATACGACAAAGAGAGTGGTGAGGTCTACTTAAAGTCTCTGCGCCTAGAGCGCTTTGAGGAAAAGGGAAAACAGCTCTCTCCTGAAATAGAGAAGTTACTTAAGCCTGCCGTTTCTATGATTGGTTTTGCGTTGTCCCAGTCGCCAGTTTACAAATTGGACAGTAACAAGGTGCAAGAGTCATTGATCAAGTCATCGGAACCGAATCTGGTGATTAAAGACAATAAGCTGGTCATCGAGTTATTCGATTAATCTTTCACATAAGCTTAGATTCAGCATAAAAATACAATGGCTGCCGATTCGGTGGCCATTTTTGTTTGTGTTGAACAAGCAAGACTTCTGTTTTTGGGCTGTTTATTAAGCTTGTTTTCTCAGGTTCATTTATTGAATTAGCCGCGTATCTCACCTTTACTTTATTCTTGTGAGCAAATCATCGCTTTAGTCATCAAATCATAAGAAAGCAAAGGTGAACGAACTATGAAGAGTCCAGTAATCGCGGATAACAAACCCGTCAAAGTCGAGCTGACAGAGGGAGAAGAGTATTACTTTTGTACCTGCGGCCGATCTAAAAGTCAGCCCTTTTGTGACGGTTCCCATGCCGGGACGGGTTTCAAACCGAAAAGCTTTGTCGCCGAAGAAAGCGGAGACGCCTACCTTTGCCGCTGTAAGTATTCCAACAACCTTCCTTTCTGCGATGGCACTCATAAACAGTTTACTGCTGAACAAGTTGGGCAAGAAGGCCCTGATGTTCATATCCAAGCGGTAACGCCCGACCTCTCGCCAGCGGCTTCTGCAACCAAAGAAGAGCCCACAGTTGAGTTCATTCATCAACTGGCACGAGATGGCTTATCCAAAGTGGGTCATCATGGGCCAATGACCTCAATGGGCGTCCCAAGATATCTATTACCTCATTGGGATGATATTCAAGTGATGGTTGCACAAATGGCGACGAAACCGTTATTGGAAAATGTGCCAGTCGGTACTGAGCTTATTATTGGGCCAAAAGCGAAAAAGCCGCTTAAATTGAACATCTCCTTGTTTGTATCTGACATGAGTTTTGGGTCGTTATCTGAAGAAGCGAAAATATCTTTAGCAACAGGCGCGGAGCTTGCGGGAACGGGGATCTGCTCGGGAGAGGGCGGAATGTTGCCCGAAGAGCAAGCTGCGAATTCTCGTTACTTTTATGAATTAGCCAGCGCACAATTTGGTTACGATGAATCTAAGCTCAAAAACGTTCAAGCTTTCCACTTTAAAGGTGGGCAGGGTGCTAAAACCGGAACAGGCGGTCACCTACCGGGAGCGAAGAACATTGGCAAGATAGCAGAGGTGCGTGGCATTGAAGCGGGTACAGCTGCGATTTCTCCACCGACCTTTGTTGATCTAAAAACCGCCGAGGATTTCAAAAAATTTGCCGATAGAGTTCGAGAAGTGACGGGCGGAATTCCTATTGGCTTCAAGCTCAGTGCCAATCATATTGAAGAGGATATTCAGTTCGCACTCGATGCTAGTGCAGATTACATCATCTTGGATGGGCGTGGCGGTGGTACTGGGGCGGCGCCAGAGATGTTCCGTGACCATATTAGTGTGCCGACCATTCCAGCACTCGCTCGTGCCAGAGCCTATCTAGACAAGCAAGGTGTAAGTGACAGAGTCACCTTAATCATTACCGGTGGGCTGCGTGTTCCGATGGACTTTGTGAAGGCGATGGCGCTTGGTGCAGATGGTGTCGCTATCTCAAACAGTGCCATGCAGTCTATTGGGTGTGTTGCTGCCCGAATGTGTAACACCAATAATTGCCCTGCGGGTATTGCGACTCAAAAGGCCGACTTACGCCAGCGTTTGAATGTAGAGAAAGCATCGAATCAGCTTAAGAACTTCTTCGAAGCCTCGACAGAATTAATGCAAGTGATGGCGAGAGCATGTGGTCATGATCATTTGAATCAATTTAACCCTCATGATTTGGCAACATGGAATCGCGAGATGGCAGAGCTATCGGGCGTTGCTTATTCGGGTATCAGCTCATTAAATAAACTTAAGTAAATAACCTTTCGATAAAGCACATCTACTGCATTTGTAGGTGTGCTTATTTTTCCTGTGGCATACAACGTCATACATCACTCGTCGTAATTGGCTGCTTTATAAGCACTTTAAAATTATTTTCTGTTTTTTGAAAATATCGCTTTACCTCAAGTTAACTTGAGGTTTTATCATCCTCCCCAATCTAAATACACAGACAATCGCCTCTGAATCCATGAATGTGGAAAGGTGATACAAATGAATTAGGAACCAACAATGAAAGTACTAGCGATTGGCGCGACCAACAGTAAAGCATCGATTAACCAACAATTAGCAGCGTACACCGCAAGTTTAGTCGAGGGCGCGCAAGTAGAGGTGCTCGATCTCAATGATTTCGAGATGCCCATTTACAGTGAAGACAGAGAAAAAGAGTCTGGCGTTCATCAACACGCGCAGCATTTTTTTAGCAAGATTGGCGAAGCAGATGCTGTGGTCATCTCTTTTGCAGAATACAACGGTTCATACACCGCAGCCTTTAAGAATGTGTTTGATTGGACATCACGAATCGACATGAAAGTGTACCAAGGCAAACCTGTTGTGATGCTCTCCACATCACCAGGCCCAGGTGGCGCAAGCTCTGTGTTGTCGTCTGCGGTACATTCTGCACCTTACTTTGATGCTGATGTGAAGGGCTCGATGTCGGTACCAAGTTTCTACGACAACTTTAATGTAGAAACGGGTGAGATCATCAATGCCGAAATAGCAGAGAACTTGAAATCGATCATGAGTCAGATTTCGAAATCGAATGACATCTGATTCAACAAAGCAGTTATGATCGTGGCTGATTTTCGTTGAGCTCTCTGTCAAAGTTTAAGGTCAATCATTGGTGAGGGCTGGAATAGGCCGCTATTCTAAAGTTAAAGTAAGCTTTAATTATTTATGATCTCAAGGATAGTGTAACAATGAGAAACATCGTATATCTCACCATAGGCCAGTTGGCAGAGCGTAGCGGCGTGGCTCCTTCAGCGTTACGTTTTTACGAAACCAAGGGGTTGATTGCTTCGATTCGCACTAATGGAAATCAACGCCGTTATCAGTCGGCGATGTTGAGACGAATAGCGTTGATACAAGTGGCGCAGTCGATAGGTTTCACGCTGGAAGAGATTACCGAAGAGTTATCTACCTTACCTATGAACCATACCGCGACTAAGCGAGATTGGGAGCGAGTTGCGAAGAAGTGGCAAGGACAACTCGACAGCAAAATGGCGCAGATTAAATCGCTACAAGAAAACCTAACCGGCTGTATCGGTTGCGGTTGTTTGAGCATGCAGAAATGCCACTTGTTGAACCCTGAAGATATTCTGCATGACCAAGGGCAGGGTGCACAACGGATCGTTGAGTAGCCCTGAATTAAAAAACTATCTGAGATCGTCGAATCCAATGCACTCAATCTGATGGTCAGCCAACCACCGTTTTAGCGCAGGGCTAGTGAGAAGCTGATGTTCTTTGACGCGTTTATCACTGTAGCTTGATAGGGACTTAAGCTGTTCACTTGCCACTGATGAAGGGTGGCACATTAACTCAAGCACACCGTCAGGCATCATAGCTTGGTAGCTCAGTAATAAATCTTGCAGGCCATTCAGCGATACGCCTTCGTCAAAGAAACGCATGTCAAAAGCATTAGGTGTCGGTACTAAGAGAGAATCTTGCCCGTTCACAATGTTGTCGATGCGTCTTACAGGCAGGCCAATCGTATTAGCTGATCGAGTAAACGCCGCTTTGAGAGGTTTAAATACGCCCCCAAAATGATGGCTATCGATATGGTTGATCTTTAAACCTGCATTGATAGCCGCTTGATATTGCGCGTTAAGTTCAAGCACAACTTCGCCTTCGACCACATCGACTTTGTTGAACAAGGCCGCTTTGTCTAAGAAATTACCTTGATCATCAACCAAACTTGGTACTAATTCAGGTGCGCTAAGAGGTTTTCCCGCTGTAACCGTAAAGTGCAAGCCTACTTCCGGAACCAAACCTTGGTGATAAAGCTCAATGGCGTGTTGGGTTCCAGGTTGGTTCATCATGATGGTGGTTGACTTTACTACGCCTGCTTTGAAGCACTCAACAATGCCATGATTTACCGTTTCAGTGAGGCCGAAATCATCGGCGTTCAGTATTAGTTTCATCGTGACCTCTGGTGACTAAAATGGATTGTGAACAACTTGAATTAATCTAATTTCGACTGAGTTAATGTACATAAGGTTACTGCTCACTTTGTGTTGATCGATGAGCAAACGCAGGCATGAAGTCTAGGTTCTCTCTAATTGTTTCTAATAACGCCTCATCAATGTGTGAGCCGCTATCAACAATAGGATTAAGGATCAAAGCGCGTTTAGCTAATGCAATATCCCCCGTCATCGCGGCCTTCACTGTTAAGGTTTCAAACTCTTTCATTTGTTGGATTAGGCGTAACGTATCGCTATCAAAAGGTTCGACATTCAATGGAAGGATCGCGCTGTTAGTAATAACTGAGCTGACTTCTACCGCGCAGTCATCAGGAAGCCCTTGAATCGCCCCATTATTGCGAGTGTTAACGTGCATGATAGAACGCTTGTTGTTGTGAATACTGCTCATTAGTTCACAAGCTGCTTCAGAATAATGGGCACCACCTCGTTCTTCTAATAATTTCGGTTTGGTATCCAGCATCGGGTCTCTGTAGATTTCGAGCAATTGTTGTTCAACTTTTGCAACCAAGTCGGCGCGATTTTCGCTCTTTTCAGACGCCGCAAATTCTTTGTCTAGAATATCTCGTGATTGGTAGTAGTAACGTAGGTAAGCGCACGGCACCAGGTTCAATGAGCGAATCAACTCGGCATCCCATTCAAAGGGTGGGATGTTTTTAGGCATCATTTGGTCATTGCCTCCGAGGAGTTGGTCTATCACTTCTTGGAGCTTGTCTTCGCCGTTATGAAGTACTTTTCGGGCCCACACTAGGTGATTCAAACCTGCGATTTGCATGGTGATGTCTTCGCGTACAGCGCCAAGCATTTTTGCTGCTCCGCGCTCCATGTTCACGGGGATATTGCACAAGCCGACCGTCTTGATGGTTGAGTGCTTAATCAAGGCCTCGGTCACCATACCTGATGGATTGGTAAAGTTGAGCAGCCACGCATTGGGGCAAAGTGCTTCCATCTCTTTGGCGATCTTTAATGCAATTGGTATGGTTCGACAAGCATTAGAGAAACCACCCAATCCGTTAGTTTCTTGCCCTATCATGCGATACTTTAATGCAATTCTTTCATCACGTAGCCTTGCTTCTAATCGACCAGCCCTAAATTGAGAACAGACAAAATTCGCGTCCACAAGCGCTGCTTTTCGGTCTGTCGTGAGGTGCACTGTGATGTCACAGTTCGCTTTTCTAATCATTCGCTGCGTCAAATCTGCAATCACTTGAGCTTTTTCCATACCTTCTTCGATATCGACAAGCCAAAGGTCAGAAATAGGTAATTCGTGATAGCGTTTTAGTAAGCCTTCGATCAGCTCAGGGGTGTAACTTGATCCACCGCCAATGACCGCAACTTTGAGTTTTTGTGCTTGCTTCATTTGACTCACCATTATTATGTAGATTACATGGTTTAATCTATATGATGAGTCAGTACGTCTACAAACCAATATTGATGATTTATGAATTAGTGGGGTTAATCTATGGGGCTGTTTGAAAATCGCCAACAAACATTGTCGTTGCTGCACACCTTCTGTGTGGCGGCTAAACATTTAAGCTTCACCCTTGCCGCCGATGAACTATTTCTGACTCAAGGTGGAGTCAGTCATCGCATCAAGAAACTTGAGCAGCAGCTTAAATTTAATCTATTTGTGCGTAAAACGAGAAAGCTAGAATTGACCCCAGAAGGACAACGCGTTCTCTCGATGCTGAGTGTCTCATTCGAATCTATTTTCTCTGAACTGATGGACATTCAAACTGGAGAGCTAAGTGGGGAGTTGTACATCGCGACATCGCCTTATTTTGCTTCCTCGTGGTTAATGCCACGCTTGTCAGAATTCAGACGCTTGTATCCGAATCTAAGCATCAAATTACAAACCAAACAGAACCAATCTGACTTTCAGTTTGAACCTTATGACGTGGCAATTTTCTACAGCGAGGGTCACTATCCGAATCATTATAGTGAGCGACTATTTTCAGGAATTAGAATGCCTGTATGCAGTCCTGAATATGCGAAGAGGTTCAATCTTGAGAAGGGCTTGCAACAATTGGATAGTGTGCAGTTTATTCATAGTGGAGACGTGACGGCTTGGCAGCGTTGGTTGGAAGCGGCTCAAAGTGAGGTTGATTGTACTCTAAAGTGTGATTACTACAGTGACAACCGTATAGCGATGGACGCGGCAAGGTTATCGATGGGTGTAGCACTAGGAAGACTCGAGTTTGCGACAACTCAAATTGAACAGGGTGGGTTAGTTGCTCCTTTTATGAGTATTGAGTCGGGTAAAGGTTACGATCTTGTATGTCCGAAAGGGATGGAGCAACGGACTAAGTTTCAAGTGTTTACTCAATGGGTTAAGCAGCAGTTATGACAGAATAGCATGCCTAGACAAAAGCGAATTTAAGGTCTAGTTTGGGTGGTTCTTTCTTTCAATAAAAAGAGGTGAGTTATGTTCAGCCATGTTTTTCTCGGAACCGAAGATATTGAACGTGCGAAGTCGTTCTATGATCCAATTATGAAGATGCTTGGTTACAACGAAGGCTCAATCGACCCTAAAGGGCGTTGTGTTTACGTGAGCAAAACGGGTGTACTAGGTTTAACCAAACCGATTGATGGTCAGCCAGCGACTTATGGCAATGGTATGACAGTAGGATTCTTGGCAACTTCACCAGAAATGGTGGATGATTGGCATCGCATCGGCGTCGAAAATGGTGGTACTAGCATTGAAGGTGGCCCCGGAGCGAGAGGTTCTGACGAGCGTCGCTTGTACATGGCTTACTTGCGAGACCCTGATGGAAACAAGATTTGTGCAACTCACTTTATGCCATAGTTTACGTTATTCCACAGTTCACTTTATATCATAGTTAACTTTATGCCACAGTGGCGTATAATTAAGTCATATTGATTGTTCAGGGTGAGTTTATGATGCTCTGAACTAACACGTTATTTTAAAGACTGGCTGACTATTGCAAAGGACTTGCTAGATGAAACCGAATGAACTGTTTTATGAAAGCTTTGAGCGTTGCCGGATTGATCAAGAATTCTTGGAAAGCTTTCTGGCAGACTTCTGCGAGCATAACCCAAGGTTTTCAGAACGTTTTGAAAAAATAGGGTTAGAGCAGCAAACTAAGATGCTTAAGGCCTCGATCATTCTTATTTATAATTCCTCTGGTCTGCCAAGTGTGCGGAACTCGGTCAAGAAACTGGGTAAAAGGCATAAAGACCTAGGGCTGGATATTTCCGAGATTGAACTCAACGAGTGGTTCAATTCGTTACTCAATACAGTTAAAAAATACGACCCTCACTACGATGAAAGCGTTGAACAAGCTTGGACAGAAACTCTCGAGGCCGGCTTAACTATCATGAAGAAAGAGTGCGTAGTTCCAAACACTGTGAATAACTAGGTCGTTGATGGGTAGTTTTGCTTGTTCGTTAGTTAAAACCGGCATTAACTCTTGAAAGATTGACATTGTCAGGTAAGCCTAACGATATCAGGCTTACCTCTTATTGTTTGACTAGAAATGAGCAGCCCAACCAATCAGGAACCCTTGCGATGCGGTATCGTATTCAAAGGTACCTTTGTTTTCGTAATCAACCCAGGTTGATTTGTAGGCAACATTTAAGTCAGACCAACTGTTTATCTGGTATCGCACGCCAGTTAAGAGAGATGAGGTAAAGTTGGTGTCACTACCAAGCCCTGCATCAATGGTTGCGTGAAACTTCCAATCCTTATTGATCTGCGTTATCCATCTCACACCTATTTGGTAGTCAACCCAATCTTCATCGAGTGATCGGTCTGTACTTAGATTGCCACCTGAACCGTAAAGCTTGGCATCAATGTCGTTATCCCACCAACGAAGCCCAAACAGATAATCAATCGTGCCAAAATCGTACTGGTAGCGCTTAAAACCCTTCACATCTAAAACACCTTGTCGGATATCAAGGTTGCCCCTCAATACCTCTAGGTTGCTACCTAACACTGAGTTTGTTTTTCCGCTTAGCTTCATGAAGCTATAGTCAATGTAATAGCCCCACTGATTGTCATAGATACCCTCTAAACGCACCATTGCGGTCATATCAAGGTGATCCATGATGAATGCAGGATCAACATCGACATCTGCAGACAAATCACCAATGTTGCTGTCTCCGCGGATGTTGAGTGCGAGCGCGTAAATTTCGAAGCTATGTTGCCACTTTTTTGTATCCGCTTGTGTGCTTGCTTCCTGAGCATTTACGTTTGAGCTGGCAGCCAATGCTGATGCGAGTAGGTAATGCCATTTAGCCATATTGATATCCTTATCTTCGATGTGAAATAGCACGAATGTGAATGTGTGTTTTAACTATCCATTTTCCACATATGCAACTTGTATATTATTGCTGATTGTAGACTATGTTTTTTGAAAAGAGCCAAATTAAAAGAGTAAGGATATGAAGCCACAAAGTGTTTTTTTGTTCGTCTCTGTTTTGGGTTTAACACCGATTGCGTTGTCGTACGGTTATGCCCCCGTTGTCTCCCTTGATTATCTTTTCGGAATTGATGCTAGCCCTATCAATGTCACTCATATCTTTCGTGCTGTGATGGGGTTGTACTTAGCGTTGGCTCTGTTTTGGATAGCAGGGGCGTTACTAAAGAAATACCGACTGCCAGCACTCTACAGTTTGGTGGTCTTCATGTTGGGTTTGGCTGCCGGCCGAGTCATTAGCTTGGTGATAGATGGCATGCCTCACTGGCTACTTGTCGTCTATCTACTATTGGAGCTTGGCTTTGGTTTGGTAGGAATAAAAATGGTTCACAAAGAGCAATCTGAAACAGTATAAGGACATTCTATGAAAAGGATTTTCCACCTTGTTGTGATGAGTGTGTTGAGTAGCTTTTCGCTATCGGCATGGTCAGCCCAAGAGCAACCGAATATTTTTGTTATCTTCACTGATGATATTGGGATCTCAAACCTGAGTGCTTATCACAATGGTGTGATGAGCAGCGAAACACCGAACATCGATAGTATTGCTGAAAAGGGCATGCTATTGACTGATTATTACGCACAACCCTCTTGTACGGCGGGGCGTTCCGCATTCTTAACTGGGCAACTTCCTGTTCGAACAGGCATGCACTCAGTTGGGTTACCGGGTGGCCCAGTTGGTTTAAGTGCCGACACGCCAACGCTTCCTGAGATTCTTAAAACCATGGGTTATGTCACGGGGCAGTTTGGTAAAAACCACCTTGGTGATAGAGATGAATTCCTACCGACAATGCACGGTTTTGATGAGTATTGGGGTTGGTTGTATCACTTGAATGCAATGGAATACACAGAAGATCCAGATTGGCCAAGAGATGGATCTTTGGATGCCTTTGCACCTCGTAATGTCATATACGCAAGATCAGACGGTAAAGGTGGTCAAACGATCGAAGACGATGGTGCATTGTCGATCGAGCGTATGCGTACACTCGATGACGAAGTAAATAAACACGCGATCAACTTCATCGAAAGGGCGGTTGAGGCGGATAAGCCCTTCTTCACTTGGTACTGTCCATCACGCGGTCACGTTTGGACGCATCTTTCACCTGAATACGAAGCGATGCTCGGCCAAAACGGTTGGGGGCTTCAAGAAGTGGTCATGAAAGATCTTGATGATCACGTCGGTGAGATGATGGCGAAGATGGAAGAACTCGGTATTGCCGACAACACCATCATCATTTTCACTGCCGATAACGGCCCTGAGATCATGACTTGGCCTGATGGCGGCATGACACCTTATCACGGTGAGAAAGGCACAACTTGGGAAGGTGGCGTAAGAGCCCCTGCTCTGGTTAGCTGGCCGGGTAAAATCCCTGCGGGTACTGTAGGCAATGGCATCTTTGATGGTATGGACTGGTTACCCACTCTGGTCGCTGCGGCTGGTGGTCCAACGGATCTAAAAGAAAAACTGCTGAAAGGTCACGATGGCTTTAAAGCGCACCTTGATGGTTACAACCAAGTGGATATGCTGACTGAGAAAGGCGAGTCAAACCGTAAAGAGATCTACTACTACGAACGAGACAAGCTGCAAGCGGTTCGTGTTGGTGATTGGAAGGCGCACTTTGTGGTCCAAAATCATGGCTGGAGTGGTCCGAAAGAGGAGCTAAATGCACCATTATTGTTTAACTTACGTCGTGACCCATACGAGCGAGCGGCGGAAGAGTCGGGCATGTACCTAAAATGGATGGGACAAAAAATGTGGGCATTTGGCCCGGCACAAGCTGCTGTCCAACAACACTTAGCAACCTTCCAAGAGTGGCCTCCAGTAACGCCTGATTCTCCGGCAGAGAAGACCGGTGGTGTAGGTAACTAGTTAGATATCATAAAAAATCCCGCTCACACTGAGCGGGATTTTTGTTTGAAAGCGTCTTAACGTTGGTTCTATTTTAGCGTCGTTTTTCGTTCAATGAACTTCACTGGCACCATCAGCTTAACCAAGCTCGTGTCTTGCTCTTGAATCTGGCTAACGACAATTTTCACGGATTCACGTGCAAGGCGTCTGAAATCTTGCTTGAAGGTAGTGAGTTGGTAGTTCAACCATTGAGTCTGTGGGATATCATCAAAACCAATCACTTGAAGATCTTCTGGAATACGCAGGTTAAATTCTAAGCGCGCCACATCCATTACTGCCATCGCGAGGTTATCTGTCGCACAAAAAATCGCTTGAGGATGTGTGAGTTCTGAAAACAGAGTCCGAATGGTATCTAGAGCATCAAGGTAGTCATAGTCAGCTTCAATAACACGAGCTTGCTTGCCTGTTAGATCTTCGAATTCTGAGCAAAAGCCCGATTCACGCTCGCCGTTGGTGTAGGTTGGCACGTTACCTGTCAGGTAAACCGCTGACTTTGTTCCTACGCTATGTAAATGCTGAGCGGCGACTTGGCCAGCGGCGTAGTTGTCACTTATTACATGGCTACTCTTAGTCCCCTCAACTACACGAGCATACTGAACAATGGGGATGTTAAACTCTTCACACTCTTCATAAAGCGACTTATTAAAGGTCGCAGAAGCAGCAATCACGCCATCAACTCGGTATTGGAAGATATTGGGAATTGAGTGGTTATCGTTGCCATCCACTTGCCAAGGGATCAATACCGCAGAATATCCCTGTTTTTGTAACTCAGTAGAGATGAGTTGTAGGGTTTTCATGTGAATTGGGTAATCAGCATCTGGGAAAACTAAGCCAATCAATTTGGACTCATTTGTCGTCAGACTGCGGGCAAAGGCATTGGGACGATAGTTCAACGATTTTGCTGCATCGAACACTTTTTGCTTGGTCTTTTCAGACACTGAACTGCCTGGGACAAATACACGAGATACAGTTGATTGAGAAACGCCAGCAAGTTTAGCGACATCTTTAGATGTGACGGTTGGCTTTGACGCCGTGGAGTGTTTTGGAGAGCTCATATACCATACTTTTGAACCAAATTGATTGTGCATAGAGTAACATAATTAGGTACGTACTCAAAAATACAATATGCCATGATTGGATGAAAAATAAGGGTTAATAGAGAGTGTTGAATATTATTCTGGGTATGACCCAAAAAGCTCTGCGTTAAGAGCAGAGCTTTGTTTAAAGAATTTATGAATCGACCAACTGGAGCTTAGAAGTAGTAACGGATACCTGCAGCGAACTGGTCGTCTCTGTTTTCGAATTTACCGCCAACGAACTGATCTTTACCTAGGTCGAATTGGTACTCAGTCCAAACTAGGAATTTGTTCTTCTGGAAGTGGTATTCAACACCAGGGATAAGCAAGTTACGCTCATAGCCATCTGTCTCGTCATCACGATCTTCCATGTAGTTGTAGTTCAACGTAGGGCGTAGGCCATTGTCGAAGTGGTAGTAAGTGTAGATTTCACCACCTAGGGTATCGAACATTACATCCGTACCGCCTTGGCTTACTGCTTCCCAGTTTTCGCCAACATGGAAAGTGGCACCTGCGTAGAAGCCACCGTTGCTGTAGTTCGCACCCAATAGCATGATGCGCATGTTGTCGCCATTTTCTACGCCAACCACACCTGAGTCTAGGTCTGCAATTTCATTTTGGTGGTAAGCTGCACCAAGTGTTACACCATCAACCGGTTTGTAAGTGATTGACGCGCCCATACCGTTTTTCAATGAAGCTGTCGCATTACTCGCTAGTGCCACTTCTTCACGTGTCGTTTGGTAAGTGAAGCCGTAGCTTACTTGGTCGTTGATTGAGTTACGGTAAGTAATGGAGTTTTCTGCTCGACCTGTACCAGATGCAATACCCCAGTCAGAAAGGTTGTAAACACCTGAGCCGCGAGTACCGAAGACACGACCTAAGTCGGTGTACCATGCTACGTCATAAAAAGTAGACCATTGCTTAGTACCTGCTGCGATCTTGCCGTATTTGTCGTGCTCTGCGCCTGCGTATAGAAGTCGGTCGTAAATATTGTCGCCGTTAGCACCTGAGTTGTAACCCCATTCAGCATGGCCAAAGCCAGTCCAGCCGTTATCGAGTCCCATTTGACCTTTAAGGCCGAAACGAGAGCTACCGCTGTTCCACTCACCGTTGTGGTCGCCGCCCTTATCTTGGTAACGAACGTCGAAACGACCGTCTAAAGTAACGCTATCGCCCGCGTCATTGGTAAAAGTGTGTGCAGAAAAAGCAGAACCTGAGGTAAGTGCTGTCAGGATCACTGCTGAAAGAATCGACTTTTTCATTGTTATTCTCTTTATTCAGGCCGCAGAAAGCCACCGTGCTTTCGAGCCCGTTATATTAGTAATGGTTTGGCAGGGTGTACCCCGTCCATGAGGCACTAGTGGATTCAATTATTAGTGGAGCAATAATGAATTGGTTGCTTCGCTTACTATGAGCGAGAAGGGGCTCCTAGTAAGCGAAGCAACCTAAATCAGATGTCTATTTAGGTTGCTACTGTTTCGTTTCAATCTTTTGGATTAAAGCGTATTGATTACAGCGTTGGGTTCATGATGCTTGAAGTGCGTTCGAACACATCTAGACCTTGCTGTTGTAGCCAGTAAGGAAGGTCGATAAGAACCCAGTTCTCAGACAGCTTGTCACCGTCACGGTAGTAAACATCAACTACTTGCATATTTGCACGTACTTCACCGCCAGTCATACCTAGGAAGCCACCTGTTGGTGTGTTTGATAGGTTTGGCCAACCGAAGAAACAAGAGAAGTTACCCTCAGCGAAACGACAAACGTGGCCGTTGAACTTCTTGTCTTTCAGGTTGTTACGGAAAGGAAGTTGGTGCTGTTGTTGGTAGCGAGGAATTGTGTAAGACGCGCCGATACCACATGGGCCGTACCAAATCATGTCTTTTGACCAGCTCTTCGCTAGTACTTCTGGTGGGCAACCCATCGCGCCGCTGTCGTTAAGAGCAGACAGGTCATCAACCATTTTGTTTACTAGAGCAAGTGTCGCAACACCTTCTTCTGGGGCCGCGTCTTCAAATAGCAGACCATCGTGGTTACGTGGGCCAGGGTATACGAAGTGTTTACCAGTTGATGGTGGAAGTGGGTAGCAACCTGCTTGATCCATCATGCCTAGCAGGTCTAGGAACAGACCTGTCTTAGTGATTTTGCCATCAACAACACAGTTAAATTCTGCGTAGCGAACGTTCATGATCTTGCCAGTTGGGCGCATGCCTAGGTATTCAGCGTCGAATAGACCCATGAAGTGACCCATGCTCATTACCCAAATCTCATCTGGGTTAACTTCGTTGTTACCACCGATGAAGATGTCTTGACGACGCTGCATGCGAGTCATTGACTTCATCATTGGCGCCCAGAATACGTCAGCTGCTGCTTGTGCGCCTTCTTGCTCGCGGAATGGGTAAACACCGCGCCACAAGTAATCTTCAGAAGTGTGTGCTTTTAAAACTTCAGCAACGTTCTCGTGAGTTGCGTTTTCCATTGCATCGAAGTATTCACGAACAATGCGTTTCGCTTCTTGATATTTAGACATAATAATTTCTCTTTGTGTTGTCGAGTCAACATTCGGAACAGGACTCGATTTGATTTTGTTACCGGCTGACTTATCAGCCGGCTTTAAATTTTTCGTATTTGAACTTCAGCGTATGAGTGTCGAATTAAGCTTTTGCTGCTTCAGCTTTTTTGCTCTTATCGAAGACGCCACCTTTAAGAGTTTCAGGCAGTGTTAGCCATAGTAGGCCGGCGATAATCCATACGATTGGTGAGCCCCACATTGCGGTTTGTAGGTCGGTACGCTCTTGGATGAAGATAAGTACCATTGGTGCCCACATGCCGATAATACGACCGCCATGGAATAAAGCTGCACCGTAGCTACGCAAGCGTGCTGGGAACAATTCAGAGAAGTAACCGCCCCATACCGCAGAAGCAGACAGGCCGAAGTTGTAGATAAGACCTAGAAGAGCCAGCATGTTTAGGCCGCCAATCATCATGTCACCAGGTGCGACAAAGAAGATAGAAACCATGATACCTGCGAGGATGAAGCCGAACGCGTTGATCTTACGACCGTACTTATCTGCTGCCCATCCCCAGAACCAAGCGCCGAAGAGTGAACCAAATGCTGAGATAGAGAAGATCAAACCGATGGTTGCACCATCAAACATACGAACATCTTTCAGGTAGGTTGTTACAAAGCCACCGAAGAATTGGAATCCGTAGAAGTTAAGACCAGAAAGAAGTAAACAAGTAATCGTAATTTTACGGTAAGGCTTGCTTAACATCTCACCCCAAGAACCTTTTTTAGCTTCGGTTACTTCCCCAGCTGCATTGGTTGTGGTTTGTTGATCTTCTTCACCGTAGGCGATCACTGTTTTGTCGCTTGGTAATACAAAGATCATTAACGCTGCTGCTACAAGCGGTGGAATACCACCTACCCACATTAGGCTCTGCCAAGGTGCATCCACACTTGTAATGAAGGCTGCGTAAGCGCCCATTGCCACTAAAGCAACAGAGAACATTGAAGAAGCAAAAGCAGTCAACTTACCGCGAACCGTTGGTGTAAATAGGCCAATCATCAAAGATACAGCTACAGTGAAGTAACCACCTAAAGATAGTCCAATGATGAAACGCATTGCGGCCCAAGTGGCGTAGTCGGTAAACATCATGTTGATGATGGTTGCACCACCGTTAAGTGCCGTAATTGCTACTAGTGTGGACTTCTTGCCGAACTTGGTTGCGAACCATGCACAGCTCAGTGCACCAATCAGAGCACCAACAGACTGCCAAGTGTAGAACTGAGCGGTATCAGAAAGGCTAATACCAGCATATTCTTCCACGATGTATGGGCGTACGTAGTCAATAATTACAAAGTTATAACAATAAAAAAAGTAACCCACTAGAATTGCTAGATATGCGGCTACCCTTTGAATCATAGGAACTTCGCTCATGTGTTTTTTAATGGTCATGACCGATAAACCTTTATTTTATATAGGGTGGTTTTGGTTTTAATTATTGTGTGTTGATTATTTAGCTTCATCACACCGTCTTCATTTCGGGAGAGATAATAGAATTTTTGTGGTTATTAGATCCGTGATCAAAGTCAATTTTAAAATGAGTGCGTACCCACTTTGTGCATTTTGGTGATCTTGATCTCATTTAACTGGGTTTTTGTGCTTTGTGGGGCGGTTTGAGTGTTTAATCGTCTATCTTAGTGATAATAGTCACACTTATTGTGGGTTTTTGAGGGAAAATAGCCATTTTTGAGTACTATTGGCAGCGAATTAATAGGGACATACAATAAACGGAATCTAAAAATGGTTACGTACTCAAGTTTTGTGGTTATTGCTCTTTATGTGCTAACTACTTTGTTTATCAGCTACTTAGTTAATAGGCGCTATAGCGTTGGTGGCGACTTTTCGACTGGCGGAAAGCAATTTGGTTGGTTTACGGCAGGTGTGTCGATTCTTGCAACCTACATCAGTGCGATGACGTTCGTGGGTATGCCGGGCTGGGTTTATAGCTCAGGCATGGAAGCAATGAGCGTTCATCTGAATTACCCAATAGTGATCTTTTTCGCTGTGGTTTTCTTTGTTCCAGTTTTTTACAAACTCGGCCTGACCTCGATTTATGAATACTTGGAGCACCGCTTTGGCGTTGTTGCTCGCACGATCAATTCCATCGTGTTTATTGTGGTTCAGTGTATTTCGGCAGGAGTTATTTTGTATGCGGTTGCTCTCATCTTAGTGCAAGTGCTGCCGGTCAGTATCTCTGAGGCGATCATCTACATCAGCTTATTTACCGCTTTGTATACCTATGCGGGCGGCATCTCGACGGTCATATGGACAGACATGTTGCAGTCGGCGGTGCTGATTATCGGCAGCATTGCGATCTTTGTTTTATTGCTGATGAAAATCGATGCGGGCGAGGTGTTGTCTCCTGAGCATTTGAATATTATCAATCTCGATTTTGACTTGGGCGTCGACACCACATTGTGGGCAGGCGTAGTGGCCGTGAGTTTCTTACACCTGAGCGTATATGGCACTAACCAGCTGATTATTCAGAGAACACTGGCGACTAAGTGCGTTAAAACAGCGCAAAAGTCGATGTTGCTTTGTGGCTATGGCGCGTTCTTTGTTTATCTATTCTTTGCTGTGATGGGGGTGTTGTTAAGTGTCTTTTATCAAGACAGCAGTTTTGAAAACAGCAACGAGGTGATTCTCGATTTCGTGTTCAACCACACTAACCCAATCATTGTTGGCTTGGTTATCTCAGCACTTTCGGCAGCGGCAATGTCGACACTGGATTCCACTTATAACTCAATGGCGACTGTGGCAACGTTCGATTTCTATAAGCGATTTTTCCGCAAGGAAGCCTCTGACGCGTACTATGAATCGGTTGCTAGAAAAATGAGCCTTGTTGCTGCAGCGTCGGTTGTTGTGCCTGCATTACTGGCGGTCTCTAACGAATCTGTACTCAAAACCATTGCCAGCCTGACTTCAATTTTTGTTGGTATTCGCCTTGGCTCTTTCATCCTTGGTTTGTTCTTTAAAAAGGCAAATGAGAAAGGGGTGATTGCAGGCAGTGTTGGCAGCGTGGCTGTGGTGTTTATTGCTAAATACAGTGGTATCTCTTGGCCTTGGTTTGCCTTAATTGGCACGGTGGTTTTCTTAGTGTTAGGTGTTGTTGTGAGCCGTTTCTGGGGAGAAGTGACACAACAGCAAAACGAATTTATAGCCAAGCAGAAGCATTTGTTTGCAAAGCCTACCGCGAGTCATTACGGCTTGTTGGTGTTCGCTGTTGTGACAATTGCTGCTTGTACTGTTATCCCTGGTTGGCTCTATGCCGCTCTTTCTTAATTGACCGATTTTTTACTGGTATATCTATGTTATCGATCTTTGATATCTACAAAATTGGTGTGGGGCCATCGAGCTCTCACACTAACGGCCCAATGATTGCGGGCTTCCATTTCACTCAATTAGTCGCAGACAGAATCACAGAGGTTGTGCGTGTTCAGGTGGATTTATACGGTTCTTTGTCATTGACTGGCATAGGTCACCACACCGACAGAGCAACAATATTGGGGCTACTTGGCAATAAGCCAGATACCATCAAAATCACCAGCGCAAACCAAGCAATGCGCCATGCCGTAGATAGTGGTGAGATGGATTTAGCGGGCACGAAGCACATTGCTTTCAACTACGAAACCGATATGTTGTTCCACAAAGACAATCTGCCTCTGCATGAAAATGGCATGATGATTACCGCGTTCGACCAAAGTGGAAATGTGATTGTCGATGAAACCTATTACTCGATTGGCGGCGGTTTTATCGCAACCGCAGCTGAGCTTCAAAACGGCACCAAAACTCAATCGGTAGAGGTGACTTACCCTTTTAAGAACGCCGATGAGATGCTGAAACAAGCTGAAGACAACGGCATGAGCCTAGGTGGGATGATTCTGAAAAATGAGTCGGCCTTCCAAGATACAGATGCGATTGCAGAAAAGGCGGATCAGATTTGGCGCGTGATGTCACGTTGTATGGAACGTGGCTTTGAGACGGAAGGTATTCTTGATGGTGGCTTGAACGTCACTCGCCGTGCGCCAAACCTATTGAAAAAGCTAGAAGCGAATGCAGCCGTTGAAAACGATCCAATGGAAATTATGGATTGGATTAACTTGTTTGCCTTTGCTGTCAGTGAAGAAAACGCGGCTGGTGGCCAAGTGGTGACGTCACCAACCAATGGTGCCGCGGGCGTGATTCCTGCGGTCTTGATGTACTACCATCGCTTCATTAAAGAGTTGGATACCAAGCAGCTCAAAGACTTCCTAGCGGTGTCGGGTGCTATTGGTATTTTGTATAAAACCAATGCTTCGATTTCAGGTGCTGAAGTAGGGTGCCAAGGTGAAGTAGGTGTGTCATCTTCTATGGCGGCGGCGGGTTTAACCGCTTTACGTGGTGGCAGTAATGAGCAGATTTGCATTGCGGCAGAAATTGCGATGGAGCATTCATTGGGTATGACATGTGACCCGATTGGTGGCCTAGTACAAGTGCCTTGTATTGAACGTAATGCGATGGGCTCGATGAAAGCGATTAATGCTTCACGAATGGCACTCAAACGTAACAGCAAAAGCCTGATCTCATTGGATAAGGTTATCGCGACTATGTATCAGACGGGTAAGGACATGAATAAGAAATACCGAGAAACCTCACTCGGTGGCCTTGCTCTAATTCACCTTGCAGCGCCATGTGAGTAGCCATCAAACAGATTAATTAGGCTCAATATCAAAGCCCAGCATCGTTAGATTTTAAGACTCTAAGGTGGCTGGGCTTTTAAGTATCATTTTTTGTTGCAAGATGACTGCTGATCAACTGGGAGCAAGATTATTCTCCAAGAGGGAGCTTATAGCTGTTTTTCAACTCTTTAACCGAGATATTGGACTGAATCGCACTCACGCCTTTTACTCGTCTGATCGAGCTAATACGCTCAAAGTACTCTTCTAAATCTTTCGCTAGCACTTGAATCATATAGTCGGCACCGCCTGCAATGCAGTGACACATAGGAATCCAATCGGTTACTTCGACAAACTCTTCAAACGGTTCTGTGTTTTCTACTTCATGGTTACCTAAGGTAACAAGAGTAAAACCAGCCACATGAAAACCAAGCTTTTTGCGGTTTAGCTTCGCGGCATAACCATCGATATAGCCCGTCTCTTCCATACGTTTCCAACGGCGCCAGCATGGGGTTTCGCTGAGGTTGACCTTCTCTGCGAGCTTACTGTTGCTCATGCGTCCGTCTTGCTGGATATGTTCTAAGATGGCGATATCTGTGTCATCTAACACTTCTTTGGTGGATTCTTTCTGTTTCATGGCTATTTTAGAAAAGTATTGCTCAAATTTGGATTAATATTAGCCTATATAGCAATTTAATTCCTAGTCGAATCTGTAAACTCTCTCCCTATAAATACTTTACTTATTAGGAGTGAGAGGAAATGAGCTCTCAATTAATGCTGGCGTTCTTGCTATTTTCAACATCAATTGCAATTACCCCTGGGGCAGGCAATATCGCATTACTTGGGATTTCAAGTCGTTATGGGTTTGCTGCGACTTTACCTTTTATCTCTGGAAACGCTGTTGGTATCATCATCGTACTGGCGGGTTCCAGTGTCGGTTTGGTGAGCCTATTTACTCTTTACCCAGAGCTATACAACATTTTGAAATACGCGGGTGCGGCTTATTTACTGTTCATGGCGTGGTCGATTGCGAATATGCAAATCGAAGAAAGCACCACTGATAGTCGCTCGGGCTTTATGTCAGGCGTGTTGGTGCAGGTGTTGAACCCTAAAGGTTGGATTGCTTCATTAACTGTGTTTTCACAGTTCATCACCCCGAATGCCGACTACTTGATTCAAGTGGTGACCATTATCGCGGGCATGGTGATCACGGGTGTACCGTGCATGTTGGTGTGGGCGTACTGTGGCACCATGCTTAAAAAGTTGCTGCAATCGCCAAAACAGATGATGTTTGTGAACCGTTGCTTGGGTGGAAGCTTAGCGATGGTGGTTGCCTTTATGCTTTATCAACCGGCATAAATCGCAAAGAAAAAAACCACTCCTAAATCCATAGGAGTGGTGTCTAAATGTCGACTAAGTCGTTAACAGTAAAGAATTAAGTTAACAAATATTTAAGGAACTTGAGTTAAAAGCTTTTATGCCTAGAAGCTTTTAAGTTTTAGGTTTAAAGATTAAGCGGTTTCAGCCTCTTTAACTGGAGCTGAGTTACGGATTAGGTGGTCAAATGCACCTAAGCTTGCTTTCGCACCTTCACCCATCGCAATGATGATCTGTTTGTAAGGTACGGTCGTTACATCACCCGCCGCAAACACACCTTTCATCGATGTTGCGCCATGAGCGTTAATTTCAATTTCACCGCGTGGTGACAGCTCAACTTTTGAACCCTTCAACCATTCGCTGTTTGGCATCAGGCCGATTTGAACAAAGATACCCGCAAGTTCGATCTGTTTTAGTTCGTCGGTGTTACGGTCTTTGTATTCCAGACCGGTTACACGGTTGCCATCACCAATCACTTGCGTTGTCTGAGCCATCTTGATGATTTCGATGTTTGGTGTTGCATTCGCTTTGTCGATAAGCACTTGGTCGGCACGTAGTGTGTCTGCAAATTCAAGTACGGTTACGTGTTCAACAATACCCGCTAAATCAATCGCCGCTTCGATACCTGAGTTACCACCACCGATAACCGCTGTTTTCTTACCTTTGAATAAAGGACCGTCACAGTGTGGGCAGTAAGCGACGCCTTTATTGCGGTACTCTTGCTCACCCGGAACGTTCATTTCACGCCAGCGAGCACCCGTACTTGTGATAACTGTGCGAGATCGTAATGTTGCGCCGCTTTCTAGCTCAACGTGGATGTAGCCGTCTTCTGTGTCTTCTGCCGCAATGATGTTCGCAGCGCGCTGCTCAGTCATTATCTCAACACCGTACTCTTTTACGTGCTCTTCTAGGCTAGCCACTAGCTTAGGACCGGTCGTCGCTTTCACTGAGATAAAGTTCTCAATCGCCATCGTATCCATCACTTGACCACCGAATCGATCAGCGACCACACCGGTACGAATGCCTTTACGTGCTGCGTAGATAGCCGCTGAAGATCCCGCAGGGCCACCACCGACAACCAATACATCAAACGGTGCTTGTTCGTTTAGGTTGGCCGCTTTCTTTTCTGCTGCGCCTGAATCGACTTTGTTGAGGATCTCAGCCAGAGACATACGTCCTTGACCAAATAGCTCACCGTTAATAAACACGCTTGGAACTGCCATGATGTCGCGAGACTTCACTTCGTCTTGGAATGCTGCGCCATCAATCATGGTTGTCTTAACTAGAGGGTTAATCGCCGACATCATGTTGAATGCCTGAACCACTTCTGGACAGTTTTGGCACGATAGTGAGATGAAAATCTCTACATTAAGCTCTTTATTAAGCTCTTTAATTTGTTCGATTACGTCAGCTTCAAGCTTGATTGGGTGACCACCACTGTGAAGCAGTGCCAGTACCAATGATGTGAACTCGTGACCCATTGGCAAACCGGCGAAACCGATCGCAGGGCCTTTCTCTTGGTTCACTACCTGCATGATAGGGCGGCGAGTACTTGCGTTATCATCTCGAATTACTTCAATTTTGTCGGTGAGAGAGGCGATATCATTCGCCAGATCTTGAAGTTTGTTCGCGGTATCGCTGCTATCAAGGCTCAGCACTAACTGAACATTGGTTTTTAGGTTTTCTAGGTATGCTTTTAGTTGCTGCTTCATTGCTTGATCTAACATAATCGTGCCTGCTCTTAAATTCTGTGTCTTGGTATTGACCAATACCTTCTTGCTGAAAAAGGAAAATAAAAAGGGGGCGCAAGTCGGCAAATATTGTGTTGTTGATGGCTTGAAAGGGTGGCGCGCAACTGCCCTTTAGGAGGGAGGCCGAAGCGCGCCTGTAGAACCGTTTAGCTATTCTTGTTAGCTAGGCTTAGATTAAATCTTGCCTACTAGGTCTAGAGATGGAGCTAGAGTCTCTTCGCCTTCTTTCCATTTAGCTGGGCAAACTTCACCTGGGTTAGCGGCTACGTATTGTGCTGCTTTAACCTTACGTAGTAGGTCTTCTGCGTCACGGCCGATGCCTTCAGCTGTGATTTCCATTGCTTGGATAACGCCTTCAGGGTCGATTAGGAAAGTTGCACGGTCTGCAAGGCCTTGACCTTCACGCATAACGTTGAAGTTATTTGTGATGTTGCCCGTTTGGTCACCTACCATGAAGTATTCGATAGTGCCGATTTTGTCAGAAGTATCGTGCCATGCTTTGTGAGAGAAGTGAGTGTCAGTTGATACTGAGTAAACTTCTACGCCACGAGATTGAAGTTCTGCGTATTTGTCTTGTAGGTCAACTAGCTCAGTTGGACATACAAATGTGAAGTCTGCTGGGTAGAAGAAGAATACAGCCCACTTGCCTTTAACGTCTTGCTCAGTGATTTCTACGAATTCGCCGTTTTTGAATGCTGTTGCGTTGAATGGTTTGATTTCTGTGTTGATCATGATTTGACTCTCTTTCTAATTTGTAGTGTTTAACGCTATCCCGCGTCGATGTAGATATATTGCATCCGCACCGAAAATTAGTGAAATCGGACATTTCTATAGATTCAATAGGCGAATCCTATCTTTGAAAGAAGAAAGCTATCGACAGAAGCTATCAAACGTCAGCAATACTCGATTTGAGTGACTATGCTCTTTAGGTTGTTCTCTATATTGGGCTTTCTTCTTACTAACGTGAGCGTCTATTTATAGTGTGAGCATGTATGTAGATAGCGTTTCTTTGAGTGAGCTGAGATCCCATGTTAATTATTAAATAACGAAAAATTATCATTAATATAAATTATGATAATTTCATTTAATCAATATCTCTCCCTATACTCTCTTCATCGAAACGAGATACCGAAGCTAGGCTTCGAAAAGCACAGAATAAAAAACGAATTGGAGAAAGTTATGAAAATGAATCACGTAGGCATCATGGTTGGCGATATGGACCAAGCGGTAGAGTTTTACACCAAGGCTCTAGGTCTAAGAGTTGTAATGAACAACACTAAAGTGATGGAAGAACGCGAATCAGCAATTGGCCGTATGTGTATCGCAGTATTTGGCGAAGGCTTCAAAGGCTTCAACATTGCTCACCTAGTCACATCTGATGGCATCGGTGTTGAGATGTTCGAAATGGTTGACCGTGAAGATCGTCATAAGGTTGATTTCTCTCGTCTAGGCATCTTCCACTTCTGTCTACAGCTTCCAAAAGAGCAATTTCATTCAGCGATTAAACGCGTTGAAGAATTTGGCGGTAAAGTTCGTATGGACATCATGCGCTACCACCCAGAAGACGACCTAAAACAAGCGCAAATGGTTTACCTAGAAGACCCGTTTGGCAACCTATTCGAGTTCTACTCTCATTCGTACGAAGATACTTACTCGACTGATTACGAGTAATAGGCGCTACCTACCTATCATAAGGTAGAAAAACTGAAACACCCCCTAAAGAGGATTGGTAGAAATACCAATCCTTTTTTGTGTTTGCAATATGGGTTAGAGGTTACGTATAAACCTGATCAAATGAGTGCACCGTTTGCACCAAAACAAACTGAAAGTGTCACTCTATAGTGCAGTGTTGGCTTGATATGAAACTTAAACTATTGATAAATTACATATTTTACCGTTGGCATATGTTTTGCTCTATTGCCTTTATGTAAATTGTATACAATAAAAAATACATAAAGGAAGTCACATGGAACAGAACAATGAATTGATCTACGGATTAGACGATCGACCATCAGTCAAAGCAGCCAGTTACGCGGCGCTGCAGCATGTATTAGCCAGCTTTGTCGGCATTATCACACCCACGCTCATTATTGGCGGTGTCTTAGGATTGGGTGAACACATCCCTTATTTGATCAGCATGGCACTGA
Source organism: Vibrio sp. QJM3NY_35 (assembly GCF_057785915.1). Lineage (NCBI taxonomy): Bacteria > Pseudomonadati > Pseudomonadota > Gammaproteobacteria > Vibrionales > Vibrionaceae > Vibrio > Vibrio sp. QJM3NY_35. The sequence goes on from NZ_CM173507.1 coordinate 1,105,249, forward strand.
TGGTGTCTGGGGTTGGTACCTTCATCCAAGCCAGAAAAATAGGGCCAGTTGGCGCAGGAATGATCTGTGTCCAAGGAACCAGCTTTGCGTTCTTAGGTTCCGTACTAGGCGCGGGTTTTCTTGTGAAAGCGAATGGAGGCGGGCCGGATGAAATGCTCGCCACCATTTTCGGTGTCTGTTTCTTCGGTGCATTTGTTGAAATCGTCCTATCGCGCTTTATCGAAAAACTCAAAGTCGTTATCACACCTGTTGTTACCGGCATCGTTATCACGACGATTGGTGTTTCTTTGATTAAAGTTGGCGTCACTGATATCGCTGGTGGTGTTGGCGCAGAAGATTTTGGCTCTGGAAGTAACCTGATGCTGGGTGCGATTGTTCTCGGAACCGTAGTTGCACTTAACCTAAGCAACAACACCATGGTAAGGCTGTCGTCGATTTTGGTCGGTCTGGTTGTCGGGTGGGGCGTTGCTATTCTGATGGGCAAAGCGCCAATGGTTTCTTTTGCCTCTCAACCGCTATTGAGTATTCCTGTTCCGTTTAAATATGGTTTCGCTTTTGATTGGCAAGCCTTCCTACCTATCGCTTTTATTTACTTGATTACTGTTATAGAAACCACGGGTGACCTTACCGCCAACAGCATGTTTTCAGGGCAGCCGGTTAAAGGACCTAAATACCTCAATCGACTCAAGGCTGGCGTGCTGGGTGACGGCGTGAACTCACTTATCGCTGCGGTATTCAATACTTTTCCGAACACGACTTTCAGCCAGAACAACGGTGTGATCCATTTTACGGGGATCGCGAGTCGCTATATCGGCTACTTCATTGCCGCGATTCTTTTTCTGTTAGGGTTATTTCCCATCTTAGGTGCCGTATTAATGACGATTCCAAAGCCAGTATTGGGCGGGGCGACATTGGTGATGTTCGGTACGGTTGCTGCTGCGGGCATCAAAATCATCGCCAATGAAAAATTGGATCGCCGCAGAATTATGACGATTGCCATCTCACTAGGCTTAGGGCTTGGGGTAATGCTGGTGCCGGATTTATTGAAAGAAGCGCCGAAGCTAGCGCAAAGCATATTTGGCTCACCAGTAACGATGTCGGGCATCACAGCCCTTGTGATTACTGGGTTGATGTCTCTGGTACCTGAAAACAAAACCAAACCGATGACGAATTCAGTACAAACCAGTAAAGCGTAGTGGTTTGACTAGAGTTTAAATTGGGACGTTTGAGCAGAGCCACATTACTTGATGTGTGGCTCTGTTTATTTGCAAGCAAGCGACTCCCAAAACAAACCCACCAGATAACAATAAATTATCATTAATATAAATTATGATAATTTCAGTTAATTAAAATATCTCCCTATACTCTCTCCATCGAAACGAAATACCGAAGTTAGACTTCGAAAAGCACAGAATAAGAAACGAATTGGAGAAAGTTATGAAAATGAATCACGTAGGTATCATGGTTGGCGACATGGACAAAGCAGTCGAGTTTTACACGAAAGCTTTAGGTCTAAGAGTCGTAATGAACAACACCAAAGTGATGGAAGAGCGCGAATCAGCAATCGGCCGTATGTGTATCGCTGTGTTCGGTGAAGGCTTTAAAGGCTTCAACATTGCTCACCTAGTCACTTCTGATGGCATCGGTGTTGAGCTGTTCGAAATGAAAGAGCGCCAAGAGCGTCACGAAGTTGATTTCTCTCGTCTAGGTATCTTCCACTTCTGTCTGCAGCTTCCAAAAGAACAGTTTCATTCAGCGATTAAGCGTGTTGAAGAGTTTGGCGGTAAGGTTCGTATGGACATCATGCGTTACCACCCAGAAGACGAGCTGAAGCAAGCACAAATGGTTTACCTAGAAGACCCGTTTGGCAACCTATTCGAATTCTACTCGCATACATACGAAGACACGTACGCGACTGATTACGAGTAATCGCTTTACTACCTTCCATAAGGTAGAAGAACCGAAACACCCCCTAAAGAGGATTGGTAGAGATACCAATCCTTTTTTATTTGTGTGCTTTTTAAGTGCTCCATTATGTGGTGGTGGTTAATAAATCAACAGCTTAAGGCATTGTTAAATTTGACGTTTTGAAGATAAAACCTTTCATGAATATGACTGAAGCGAGTGTGCTTCATGAAAATATTGCGGAATCACATCGGTGATAGCCCTCGCTGAGAACTCACAATACTCAGCTTAATACTGCTGAACCGCACTACAATGAAAATAGATAAACATTACATGAAGAAGATCTACTCAAATAGCATGAAAAAACTAAATCTTATCTTTGCCGCTTTTCTTATTACTTTGCTTGCCGGATGCTCGTCACATGCGGCCGTCGATACTTCAAAAACAAAGGGCTATGCCAATTCACATGCGCTTGTGGGAGTGGCTTCTTGGTATGGCGATAAATTCCACGGAAAACTGACAGCAAGTGGTGAAACGTATAATAAAAACGCCTATACAGCCGCTCATAAAACCTTGCCATTTGGGACTATCGTGAGGGTGACCAATACAGCTAATAACAAGTCAGTCGATGTGAAAATTAACGATCGAGGTCCTTACGTTAAAGGCCGAGTTATCGATCTTTCGCACAAAGCATTTGCAAAAATCGGCAACGTTAAGCAAGGCACAGTTCCTGTCAGGATCGAGATTGTTGATGACAGTAATACTTTTAGGTACAAGCACTAATTGCCGCTAAGTCTGCAGTGGTTTGTGAAACTCAAGGATTGGTAGAAATACCAATCTTTTTTTGTATCTAGATTAAGGAAATGGCTTTTAAAGTCGCTGGTCAATGGTAACTAACAAAAATGTGAATATCGAACTAAGCTTTCTTAACGCCATTGGGTTAAAGGGAAGGTTTCTGATGAGAAGAGAATTTGAGCGATGGATGGGCTTTGTTGCGTAATTCAATGGAACTAAATCAAGAGCCTACGATCTGATCAGCTACGTTCACTCCTTCTCGTAGCTCTATGCCTAAACCTCGTTACAAAACAACCAACTGGAAGCAATACAACCAATCACTTATTAACCGTGGCTCTCTGACCTTTTGGATTGATGAAGAGGCAATAAACGGGTGGGCGCAAAGCAAACAGAGTAAGCGCGGGAGGCCACGTCGGTTCAGCGATTTAGCTATCACGACAGCGCTCATGGTGAAACGAGTTTTTTCTATGCCACTGAGAGCTCTGCAAGGGTTTATCGACTCAATATTTAGGCTTGCCCATGTTCCATTAAGTTGTCCGCATTACACCTGCATCAGTCGTAGAGCAAAGCAAGTTGAGGTCTCATTTAAGACTAAAGCGAGAGGAGCAATACAGCACCTGGCCATTGATGCAACTGGCCTAAAGGTTTATGGCGAAGGTGAATGGAAAGTCAAAAAACACGGGACAGATGGCAAGCGTAGAGTTTGGCGAAAGCTGCATATTGCCGTTGATACAAGCACTCATGAAATTATCGCAGCCGAGCTAAGTTTATCGACGGTTACAGATGGAGAAGTCCTCCCGAACTTACTGAAACAAACACGCCGAAGTATCCTTGAGGTGTCTGGTGATGGAGCTTACGACACGAGATTGTGTCATGCTGCTATTAAGATTAAGGGAGCCATTGCGCTTATTCCCCCAAGAGAAGGGGCAGCCTTCTGGGAGCGTGGTCATCCTCGAAACCTCGCCGTGGGTTGCCAGAAGTTATACGGCTCAAATAAGTATTGGAAAGAGCGGTATGGGTACCACAGACGTTCACTATCAGAAACAGCGATGTATCGAGTAAAACAGTTACTAGGAGGACGATTGAGCTTAAGACATTACAATGCGCAGGTGGGTGAGACTTACGCGATGATAAAAGCGTTGAACAAGCTTACTGGGTTAGGTATGCCTGAAACTTGTCGTATTGACTAAGAAACACACGAAATGGGGTAGCTCTATCTATAAATTTAATTACGCAACAAAGCCACTAAACGATTCACATAAGATTCTGAATAAATTACAGTTAAGTGAACTATAAAAATGGATTTAACGTATTACCAAGGATGTAAGTTTTTGTTTTCACGAGACTTACTCGCATTACTAATAAAAACAAGTCGAGGTTAGGATGAAAAAAATATTATTGCTGCTTAGCGTGATCTTATTGGGTGGTTGTGTCGGCATGCCCGAAACGGTTAAGCCTGTTCAACAGTTTGAGTTAGATCGATACCTAGGGAAATGGTATGAAGTGGCTCGTTTGGATCACTCGTTTGAGCGTGGCTTAGATAACATCAGCGCTGAGTACAGCCTGCGTGATGATGGCGGCGTAAAGGTGATTAACCGTGGATACTCTGCCGAAGAGGGTGAGTGGAACGAAGCGGAAGGTAAAGCGTACTTCGTTGAAGGCTCTGAACAAGGCTATCTGAAAGTGTCTTTCTTTGGCCCTTTCTACGGAGCTTATGTGGTGTTTGAATTGGACAAAGAGGGCTACCAATACGCGTTTGTTTCAGGTCCAGATACTGATTACTTATGGCTGCTTTCAAGAACACCCGAAGTTGCGCCAGAGGTGATGGAGAAGTTCAAAAGCATGTCTAAAGAGCGTGGCTTCAACACTGATGAATTGATTTACGTTGAGCACAGCAAATAAGTTGAACGCGCTAGGTTAACGACAGTTGATTGAGAAAAAGGAACAGATGATGAGTGCATCTGTTCCTTTTTTATTGGTTTGGTTTTGTATGAACTAGCCTTGTCGACGAACCTGCAACACGCTGAGCACCGATAGTGAAAGGAAGAACGCAGGATCACTCCAGCCAAAGCCAACAAATATTCCTGTAAACGCCGCATACAATGTGATGATAGCGCCGAGCATATTGGTGACAACCAAGCCTTGGATGAGCTTTTTAGCGGATACGCCAGGTTCAATGTCTCTAAGCAGCCAGCTTATTGCAGCGATACCACCCAAAAAGATACTGGTGTGTTGAGAGAGAAAGTACGCGTATTTATCATTGATCTCTACGCCGTACATTGGCCACATAACGGTGGGTAGGAAAAACAGCGCGAAGGCAAACCCTGCGTAAATGATGCCGTGTAAGCTCAAGAATGTTTTGTTGTTCATTGTGTCGATCTCTTTTTCAACTTGGTGAGGCTTTGTTGCGTAATTCAATGGAACTAAATCAAGAGCCTACGATCTGATCAGCTACGTTCACTCCTTCTCGTAGCTCTATGCCTAAACCTCGTTACAAAACAACCAACTGGAAGCAATACAACCAATCACTTATTAACCGTGGCTCTCTGACCTTTTGGATTGATGAAGAGGCAATAAACGGGTGGGCGCAAAGCAAACAGAGTAAGCGCGGGAGGCCACGTCGGTTCAGCGATTTAGCTATCACGACAGCGCTCATGGTGAAACGAGTTTTTTCTATGCCACTGAGAGCTCTGCAAGGGTTTATCGACTCAATATTTAGGCTTGCCCATGTTCCATTAAGTTGTCCGCATTACACCTGCATCAGTCGTAGAGCAAAGCAAGTTGAGGTCTCATTTAAGACTAAAGCGAGAGGAGCAATACAGCACCTGGCCATTGATGCAACTGGCCTAAAGGTTTATGGCGAAGGTGAATGGAAAGTCAAAAAACACGGGACAGATGGCAAGCGTAGAGTTTGGCGAAAGCTGCATATTGCCGTTGATACAAGCACTCATGAAATTATCGCAGCCGAGCTAAGTTTATCGACGGTTACAGATGGAGAAGTCCTCCCGAACTTACTGAGACAAACACGCCGAAGTATCCTTGAGGTGTCTGGTGATGGAGCTTACGACACGAGATTGTGTCATGCTGCTATTAAGATTAAGGGAGCCATTGCGCTTATTCCCCCAAGAGAAGGGGCAGTCTTCTGGGAGCGTGGTCATCCTCGAAACCTCGCCGTGGGTTGCCAGAAGTTATACGGCTCAAATAAGTATTGGAAAGAGCGGTATGGGTACCACAGACGTTCACTATCAGAAACAGCGATGTATCGAGTTAAACAGTTACTAGGAGGACGGTTGAGCTTAAGACATTACAATGCGCAGGTGGGTGAGACTTACGCGATGATAAAAGCGTTGAACAAGCTTACTGGGTTAGGTATGCCTGAAACTTGTCGTATTGACTAAGAAACACACGAAATGGGGTAGCTCTATCTATAAATTTAATTACGCAACAAAGCCACTTGGTGATATCGCTAATCTGTCTCTTTGCTCAATACTTGAGTGAGCGATGCGTTAAGCGTTGATTGGGCCTTTATTAATGGTAGTTAATGGCTGATTGACGTCAAAAATCACCCCACGCACTTCCGCTACGCCCATCTCTTTTAAGCGAGCAGCATGCATCGCCAGATAGGTTTCAGCACTCAGCTGATCTTCAAATAAGTAGACGCCGCCCCCCAGTTTTTCTGCTTCGTTCTCTGTCCAGATTTTCCAGATCATGCCCGGTTCGTTGTTAATAGATTTTGCTAGGTCAACGAGTGCGTTTGACATCTCTTCACCGAAAGGGCCTGAAAATTCAAAATCAACTTGTAGTAGTTTCATGGTGTTTCTCCGTTTAACAAATTCTGTTTAGCAAATAGGTATTTAAGACAAACAAGCCATTCTCGTTTGTTGTTGAAACTCATATTACCTGTAAAAAACAGACAGAAAAGTTCATAATATTGCCATTAACTGTCAGGATTTTAGACCGATGAGATTAAAGATCACCCTAGACCAATGGCAAACGCTTTACGAAATTGACCGTGCAGGCAGCATTCAAGCGGCGGCAGTGCAATTGAATAAGAGCCATACCACGCTGATTTATGCTTTGAGAAAATTGGAGGATCAATTGGGTGTGTCTTTGGTGCAAATTGAAGGTCGCAGGGCGGTACTATCGGAAGATGGCAAAGCCTTATTGCGTAGGGCGAGCAGCATGCTGGAACAAGCTCGGGAATTGGAGCTGATCAGTGAGCAGTTAGCAAAGGGGGTGGAGTCTGAAATTGTGGTCGCCGTTGACCATTTGTGCTGCCTTGAGCGCCTTTATAAGCCGATGGCTGCGTTTATGACAGAGAACAACACCACTTCAATTCAAGTAGTCGAAACATCACTCTCGAAGACCACGGAAATGGTCACTCAAGAACGTGCTGATGTTGCCATCATCAATCTGCCTGTCACCAATCATTCTGCTGAGGCTTTTGGTTTTACTATGATGGAGCCTGTTGTTGCGAGTTCACATCTGTTAGTAAGTGCTGCTTCTGTGTCGTTGAATCAATTGTCGTCTTTGCCACAAATTGTGGTGAGGGATTTAGGTGCACGATCCAGTCAAGGAACTAAAAACCAAGGGAGTAAACAGGATGTGGGTTGGTTGAAGTCGAGTCAGCGCATTACGGTGGATAATTTCGACCATGCGTTTGGCGCGGTAGAGCAGGGCGTGGGTTATTGCCGATTACCAAAGCACATTGTGGAAAGCCGAGGCGGAAATAAACTGACGGTGCTCAATGTTGAAAATGGCAGTGGTTATCACGTTCCGCTGCATCTGACTCTGCCGAAAGGGGCGAAGACTGGCCCAGCCGCAAAACGTTTCTATGAACTGCTGCTTGAGTCAGTTTCTATGGTTGGCTAACGGATAAATATTTTAAAATTAACGAGGCTGATTGCCGTTTAAGAACAGCGCGACACACTCTTTGGTGTAGAGAAGCCTCTCTTGCTCAGACTCACCGCTTTCGTGTCCGAAGAATCCCCAATACGCCGACTTACCATGGAACATCAGCAGGAGCTGTCTTGCTGCAATGATCGGCGAGCTTGACGTTGATAAGATCAAATCACCCGAGTCAACTTTGCTTTGTAGATAATCGGCGAGCAAAAGGGTGGTTTTTTGTGGCCCAGTTTCTAAATAGATAGAGGCGATCTCTGGGTGCGTGTTGGATTGGCTCACCGCATTTTGAAAGGTCTGTCTGGATTGCTCATCAAGTAACAAATCTTGAAACTTCACACCAAATTTCACCAACTCGTCTTCCAAAGTAGCATTCATATCAAATGCTGAAGGGCTGAGTTCGCGCTCCGCACACTTGGTCTGCATGCAGGTTTCGAAAAGTTCGTCTTTATTTTTAAAGTGGGAGTAGACCGTTTGCTTAGAAACGTTCGCTGCTTTGGCTATCTGATCCATATTGATCTTGAAACCATGTTCAGAGAAAAGTTGGCTTGCTGCGGTTAAGATCTGCGATCTCTTCTGTTCACTCTTGATGATTTTAGTCACGTGCTGTTTCTCGTTGCTTGCTTGGTACTTGACGTTACTCAGTTCAATGCATTTCATTCTGCGCTAAGCATTATGCTTTTTGTGATGGTTTTATCAATCATTAACGATGAAACTTATTTTTAACACAATCAAACTAGACAGTCTAGTTTGATTTGGTTAGTCTAAAAAAAGAACATAATTGAGTACCGCATAGGAACAGTACGTATGTATAAATTGATGAAGGGAAGCGCATTGGCAGTGGCGTTGTCGACTTTTCTTGTTGGATGTGGCGAAAAGGAACAAGCCGAAGAGTCGGTTGATTCAACCGCTGAAACGGCATCGAGCGTCCAAACCATTTTAACCGTGGAAACGATGGCCTTGGCGCTCTCTTCCTCTTATGCAGTTCAGCGTGAATATGTCGGTGTGGTTAAGGCGGGTCAGCAGGCCAATTTAGGTTTCGAACTGGCGGGCAAAGTAAACGAGATTCTGGTGGATGTCGGTGACACAGTCACAACGAGTCAGCCGTTGATCAGACTGGATACCCAACTTTTGGAAACCGAGTCTAGCCAACTAAAAGCGCAAGCCGAAGAAGTGAAAGCTCAACTGAGCCTTGTGGCCGCGAACTTAAAACGTCAACGTTCACTAAAAGCAAAAGGCTTCAGTGCCGAAGCAGAAATTGATTCGTTAACCAGTGAACAGCGCGTGTTACAAGCTAACCTACTGCGCATTGATGCCTCGGTAAAAGGCAACGATCTCAAACTGGTGAAGTCGACGATTCTTGCGCCGTATTCGGGCACCATCGCAACGCGTTTTGTATCGCTCGGCGATGTGGTCAATGTTGGCAATCCAACTCTTACCTTACTTGCATCGGAAGGCAAAGAAGCTTTTATCGGTATTCCAGCTCACCAAATGCAAAAAGTGACCTCGCTCTCTTCGCCAAGTATTCGTGTTGGGCGAGATGATTACGCAGTGACGCTGCTGAATCCGGGTGCCATGGTCGACACGCAATCTCGCAGTGTTGGCCTACGTTACCTGTTTCCGGAGCAAGCTTCTGTTTTAGAAGGGCAACTTGCGTATCTTAAGTTTGATGAGCAAATTGATGACCAAGGCTACTGGGTGCCATTAACGGGTTTGATTGATGGATTGCGCGGTGTTTGGAACATCTTTGTGATTGGTGAAGACAACAAGGTCGAACGTAGAAGTGTTCAGGTTCTGTTTGCTAATAACCAACAAGCCTATGTCAGCGGTGCCATTACCGAAGGCGAGCAAGTGATCGCCAGTGGGTTGCACCGCTTGGTTCCCGGACAAACCGTGAAGCCAGCCAGCGTTACTGCTGAATAGGAAATAGCATGAAAATCATAGAGATTATTTCCAATACTCGACTGCTTATCTTAATGACGGCACTGCTCATGGTGAGTGGTATTTCTGCGTTCATGACGCTGCCGCGTGCAGAAGATCCAGTCATCATCAACCGTTACGCGAACATTACTACGAGCTTCCCCGGCGCCAGTGCCGAACGTGTTGAAACCTTGGTTACTGAGGTAATCGAGAATAAGCTGCGTGAACTGAGTGAAGTTAAATTGGTGAGCTCAACCTCAAGGCCGGGCGTGTCTATTGTCACGCTTGAATTGAATGACACAATCACCGAGCCAGAACCGGTCTGGTCGCAAGCTCGCGACAAACTATCTGATATCGAATCCATCTTGCCTGCGGGCTCACATTCTCCCGATCTCGATAGCGACCATACTTATGCTTTCACGACCATTGCATCTCTAACTTGGTCTGGTGCCGGCGAGCCAGACCGATTAACGCTGGGTCGCTATGCCAAAGAACTCGCCAAGCGATTACGAACTTTATCGGGCACCGAATTTGTTGATGAATACGGGATGCCACAAGAAGAGATTCAAATCAGTTTACGTACCGCAGATGCAGCGGCGTTAGGGCGCTCAAGTGCCAATATTGCTGAGTCGCTAGAAGGGGCGGACGCCAAGAACTCCGCCGGTGAGTTAGTGAGTGATTATTCTCGCTTTGGCTTAGAAATTAAATCTGAACTCGATTCTATTGAACGCATTAAGCAAGTGCCAATAGCCACTGATAGCAAAGGTCACATCATCCGTATGGAAGACATTGCTTCTGTGAAACGTGGTGAGAAAACCCCACAAGACCAGATTGCCATTATTGATGGTGAGCCGGGTGTGATTGTCGCGGCAAGAATGCATCCGGATCTGCGAGTCGACAACTGGACGTCGCGAGCTAATGCTCTGATTGGTAAATTTGAGCAAGAGTTACCAAGTAACGTTAAGGTGACAGTGCTCTTTAATCAGCAAGGTTATACCGAAACTCGCTTAGACGATTTAGGCAAAAGCTTGATGATCGGTTTCGGCTTGATCTTAATTGTGCTGTTTGTCACCTTGGGCGTTCGCGCCGCGATCTTAGTGGCAATTTCTTTGCCGTTAACCTCATTATTGACCCTGTCGATCATGAAAATGACCGGTGTGCCGATTAACCAAATGTCGGTGACGGGCCTAATTGTGGCGCTCGGAATCATGGTAGATAACGCGGTGGTGATGGTCGATACCATTCAAGCTTACCGCCTGAAAGGACAACATCGAGCCGAAGCAACCATGAATGCGTTGAAACATTTATGGGTGCCGCTACTGGGGTCAACATTAACCACGGTATTGGCGTTTGCCCCGATCATTCTGATGCCGGGCGCATCGGGTGAGTTTGTGGGAGGAATTGCGATTACCGTTTCTTTCTCGTTGATCGGTTCTTACATTATTTCGCACACCTTGATTGCGGGCTTGGCGACCAAGTTATTGCCGAAACAACTCAGTGATGTCGACAAGAAAGGGCAGCACCATTGGTATATGACGGGTTTGAGAATTCCTGCTTTGACGCGCTGGTTCTCGTCTTCTGTCCGTTTTGGTGTCACGCATCCAATTATCACGATTGCTTTGGTGTTGTTGGTTCCGTTTACTGGTTACTGGAGTATGTCTCAGCTGACTGAGCAATTCTTCCCGCCATCAGACCGAGACATGTTTGAGATTCAGGTTTATATGCCACCTCAAGCGAGCATTTATGCGACCAAGAATACCTCTGAGAAAATCGACGACATTATTCATCGTTACCCCGAAGTCGAGCGTATTGACTGGCTAGTAGGAGCGAACTTCCCATCGTTCTATTACAACCTGCAAGCAAGGCAAAATAACGCGCCGTACTTCTCACAAGCGATGGTGAAAACAGAAAATTTTGATCAAGCCAATGCGCTAATTCCAGAACTTCAAAAGGTGCTAGATAAAGAAGTACCACAGGCGCAGATCTTGGTGAGAAAGCTCAACCAAGGGCCTCCATTTACCGCGCCCGTTGAACTGCGTGTGTATGGTGAAAACCTTGATACGTTGAAAGCGATTGGTGAGGATGTGCGCTTGATTCTGGCAGGTGTTCCTCATGTGACTCACACAAGGGAAACACTGCAACCGGGGACACCTAAGGTGTGGTTGAAGGTTGATGAAGACACCGCAAAACTTAACGGGATTTCACTCAATCAGTTTGCGGGCATGTTGCAAACGACGCTGACTGGTCGTGAAAGCGGCTCTGTTATTGAGGGTAGTGAATCGGTGCCAATTCGTGTTCGTGTCGCGGATGACGCGCGTGAGGATCTTTCGCACCTGAGTAATATTCGCTTGCCAATCAGTTCTGAGGTGTATTCAACTGGCATCAATGTGTCGACTCTGGCTGAGCTTGAACTGACGACCAGTCGTGGTGCGATTACCCGTAGAAATGGGCAACGTGTGAATACCATCGAGGGTTATATTGAAGCGGGTGTCTTACCTCAAACCGTACTTAATGAATTCCAAAAACGCTTAGCAAGCTATGAGATGCCATCGGGTTACACCATTGGTTTTGGTGGCGAATCCGCTGAACGAGACAATTCAGTCAATAGCCTGATCTCGAATGTCGCCGTTGTGGTGGTATTGATGGTTTTGGTGGTGGTGATGTCGTTCAACTCGTTCCGAATGAGTAGTATCATCTTCATGGTAGCAGGATTGGCTGGTGGGCTAGGGCTGTTGTCGGTATGGATCTTCGGTTATCCGTTCGGTTTCACGGTGATCATCGCCATGCTCGGGATTGCGGGCTTAGCGATTAACGCTGCCATCGTGATTCTGACGGAATTAAAACTCGATGAACAAGCTTCATCCGGTAATGTGGATGCGGTAGTTGAGGCGGTGATGTCGTGTACGCGTCATATCAGCTCAACCACGATAACAACCGTTGGCGGTTTTATGCCATTGATCATCGCTGGTGGTGGTTTCTGGCCTCCGTTCGCGGTCGCGATTGTTGGCGGAACGGTATTAACCACACTTATTTCTTTCTACTTTGTGCCTGTGGTTTATCACTTAATGACTAAAAATCAGCGCAAGAAAGTCGTCACAGCAACAGCATAATCCCTCTCCTAATGAGTATTACTCCTCTCTTTTAAGGGGAGTAATACTCACTTAAAACAGATCAAAATACTCATCAAGTCGGCTTTTCAGGTCGATCTTTGCCACTATTCTTCGGCACCTAACTGGCATTATTATCAATGATAAGAAGCGTGTCATTCGAATATCTAATGGGTTTCTGATTGGAGCAATATCTTTTCTAAATACCTTTAAGATCGTATGTGAATTCATAAATTTGACGGCTATCACACTTTGCTTAATTCGCTCTTTCTAATGTAATCAATCATTGTTGTTTCTACTGCGTGTTTGCTTTGATCTCTCCCGTTTCTCTTTAATCCTTTTCCGCACATGGCTCGACTCGTGTGGCACGTTCATGCTGTGCGTCTGAATTGCATCAATTTCCCACATCTTACTTTCATAACTGGAAGGTTAGTTTCCAAGTTTGTTTGGTGAGCTTTCAATTTCAACTCCTCATAATGCGCCAAATGTAACAATGTATTTCAAAGTGTAACAATTAAGTCATATTTTTTGTGTGGTTTTAACCGTGCGGCAATGTTTCGGCTGCGCAGCACTGTCGTTTTAACTTGTCAGTTCAACTGTTCAACTGTCGACTGTTCAAGATAGTGGCTAATTCCGTTTCGCTTTGAGATGCGTCGTTTCACATGCTCAACACATAAATATTCTAATGACCATGACAACCAGTACTCGGGCGTTCGTTCTGAGGCTGGATAACCATCGAGAAAGTTAATGGAAGCTTCAAGATATAAACGCATTTTATCGAGAGCAAATCTGTCGAGGATTGGTTTGGTGGGAACCGTCCTGATGCTCGAAGGATGTAACTCCGCATTGCTCGACCCAAAAGGTAGCGTTGGCGTTCAGGAAAAGGAGCTGATTATTACTGCTCTGTTGCTGATGCTGATTGTCGTCATCCCCGTGATCCTGATGACCATCTACTTTGCTTATAGATACCGTGAAAGCAACACCACAGAAGAGTATGCACCTGACTGGGCGCACTCAACCAAGATTGAAATAGTGGTATGGACGATTCCAATCATCATTATTGCGATTCTGGCCACCATCACTTGGCGAACAACACACGAACTAGAGCCTTCCAAGCCTCTGGAGAGTGACGTTAAGCCTATGGTGATCGAAGTGGTCTCTCTGGACTGGAAGTGGCTGTTCATCTATCCGGAGCAAAACATTGCGACGGTTAACTATGTTGCGTTCCCGAAAGATGTACCGGTGACGTTTAAGCTAACTTCAGACAACATCATGAACGCGTTCTTTATCCCGCGTCTTGGTTCGCAGATCTACGCGATGCCGGGAATGGTGACCAAGCTGAACTTGATTGCTAATCATGAAGGTGACTTCAAAGGTTTTGCATCGAACTACAGTGGTAAAGGGTTCTCTCAAATGAAATTCACCGCATCAGCCATGCCTGATCAAGTGGCGTTTCTAAACTGGGTGGAAAAAGTGAAAGCTAGCCCAGACCGTATTGAAGATTGGGAGCAATTCCGTTCATTGGCTGCGCCAAGTGTCGCTGAACCTGTGACTCTGTTCTCCAGTATCCCACCATTTTTATTCACTGATGTCGTGACCCAGCACCCTGGTTCAATGAACTGTTTGCCGGAAACCCAAGGATAATCGTCATGTTTGGAAGATTAACTCTAGACTCAATTCCCTACCACGAACCCATTATTTTGATCACGTTAACCATGATCGCTTTAGTGGGTGGTTTAGTGGTGTATGCGGTAACAAAAGCCGGTAAGTGGCAATACCTTTGGAATGAATGGTTTACTTCTGTAGACCACAAAAAATTGGGCTTCATGTACATTGCGGTCGCGATGGTGATGTTAGTCCGTGGCTTTGCCGATGCCGTCATGATGCGTAGTCAGCAATTGCTATCCGCAGCGGGTGAGACAGGCTATTTACCGCCACATCACTATGACCAGATCTTCACGGCTCACGGCGTGATCATGATTTTCTTCGTCGCGATGCCTTTGGTTATCGGTTTGATGAACATCATTGTGCCACTGCAAATTGGTGCTCGTGATGTTGCGTTCCCTTACCTCAATAACCTGAGCTTCTGGCTGTTTGTAGTGGGTATCATCCTAACCAACATGTCACTGGGCTTAGGTGAATTTGGCCGTACGGGTTGGTTGGCGTATCCGCCGTTGTCTGGCATTGAGGCAAGTCCGGGAGTCGGGGTCGATTATTGGATATGGGCGCTGCAAATATCCGGTGTGGGTACCACGTTAACGGGTGTGAACTTCTTCGCGACTATTTTGCGCATGCGTACTCCGTCTATGCCAATGATGAAGATGCCAGTATTCACGTGGGCATCTCTGTGTGCCAACATCCTGATCATCATCTCTTTCCCAATCCTAACGGTAACCATTGCGTTACTGACGTTGGATAGATACATCGGCACGCACTTTTTCACCAATGACCTTGGTGGCAACGTGATGATGTATGTGAACCTGATTTGGGCATGGGGACACCCTGAGGTGTACATCCTAATCTTGCCTATCTTCGGTGTGTTCTCTGAAGTGACTGCAACCTTCTCTCGCAAAAAACTGTTTGGTTATACCTCGCTGGTATGGGCGACGGTGGCTATCACTATTTTAGCGTTTGTGGTTTGGCTGCATCACTTCTTCACTATGGGTTCTGGCGACAATGTGAATGCCTTCTTCGGCATCGCGACCATGATTATCTCTATCCCAACCGGGGTTAAGATCTTCAACTGGCTATTCACCATGTACAAAGGTCGTATCCGCTTCACCACGCCAATGATGTGGACAGTGGGCTTCCTAATCACCTTCACCGTTGGCGGTATGACGGGCGTATTGATGGCAGTACCGGGCGCAGATTTCATTCTGCATAACTCAGTATTCCTGATTGCTCACTTCCACAACGTAATCATCGGTGGTGTTGTCTTCGGTTGTTTTGCTGCGATTGGTTACTGGTTCCCGAAAGCGACTGGTTTCACTCTGAACGAGCTTTGGGGCAAACGCGCATTCTACTGCTGGTTCATCGGTTTCTTGATGGCGTTCTTGCCGCTTTACGCTCTGGGCTTTATGGGCATGACGCGTCGTTTGAGCCAAGACATCAACCCTGAGTTCTTCCCTCTACTGGCGGTTGCGGCTGCTGGTACCGGCGTCATTGCGATGGGTGTGGTGTGTCAGTTCGTTCAGATTTACGTGAGTGTTCGTGACCGCGACCAAAACCGAGAGCTAACTGGTGACCCATGGGGTGGACGTACATTCGAATGGGCAACGTCTTCACCACCGCCGTTCTACAACTTTGCAAAACTGCCTAAGGGCGATGAGATCGATTCGTTCTGGTATCAAAAGCAAAGTGGTGAGTTTGACCCAACTCAGGAAGAAGAATACGAACGTATTCACATGCCGAAGAATACACCGACAGGTATCTATGTTTCTGCATGGGCGTTGGCATTTGGCTTCGCGATGATCTGGTACATCTGGTGGTTAGCAGCAGCAAGCTTAGTGGGCATCGTGGTGACGTGTATTCAACACAGCTACAACGACGATGTGGACTACTACGTGGAAGTTGAAGAGATCAAAGCGATTGAAGCGGCTCGACGTGCACAGCTTGAAGAAGCGAAGAAACAGTCAGTGAAAGGCGACAACTCTGGTCGTGGTAACAGCGCTGACAGTGATAACAACGACAATAAAGATGATTTGGAGACGACGTATGCAAGCTAATACTCCGTCACACACTTATGATCTTGCACACTCGCATGATCATCACCACGAAGCTGCGGGCAATAAGTTGTTTGGCTTCTGGGTTTACTTGATGAGTGACTGTGTCCTGTTTGCCACGCTTTTCGCGACTTATGCCGTGCTTGAGAGTGGATCAATCGCAGGGCCGACAGGTAAAGACATCTTTGAACTGCCGTTCGTGTTTGTCGAAACCATGATGCTGTTGTTCAGTAGTATCACCTTTGGCTTTGGCATGATTGCAATGAAGCGCAAAGACGTTACGGGACTGAAGCGATGGATAAAAGTCACTTTCGTATTGGGCTTAGCCTTTATCTGTATGGAAGTATATGAATTCCATCACTTGATTGCAGAAGGCTATGGTCCTCAAGAAAGCGCATTCCTTTCTGCGTTCTTTACCTTGGTTGGCACACACGGTTTGCACGTAACGTTCGGTCTGATTTGGATGGCGGTGGCGTATCACCAGCTTTCAACCAAAGGCTTGAACGACAATATGTCGATGCGTTTCCAGTGCTTAAGCTTGTTCTGGCATTTCCTTGATATCGTTTGGATTTGCGTATTTACCATCGTGTACTTAATAGGGGTGATGTAATGGAACAGCATCTAGACAGCGGTGCAACGGATTATGTGAAAGGCTTTATTGCGTCACTAATCCTGACCATTATTCCGTTCTACATTGTGTGGTCACATGCGTTACCAAGCACGGAAACTTACGTGATCTTGTTCGGTTGTGCGCTGGTGCAAATCTTTGTGCACTTTAAGTACTTCTTACATATGGAAGCGAAATCTTCCGATGGGCGTTGGAACTTGGTGTCACTGATGTTTACTGCCATTGTTGTATTGATTCTTATCGCTGGCTCGGTATGGATCATCTACAACATGAACGTCAACATGAAGTTGTAGGCCAAGGTATGCTGAAAAAATATTTGTCTATTACCAAACCAGGCATCATTTTCGGCAACCTGATTTCTGTTGCGGCGGGGTTCTTCCTCGCCGCAAAAACAGAACCAGCCAGTGCGATGTTGTTACTGACGACTTTAGCGGGTGTAGGGCTTGTGATTGCATCAGGTTGCGTGGTGAACAACATCTTTGATCGAGATATCGACCAGAAAATGAAACGTACCCAGAACCGTGAATTGGTTCAGGGCAATATCAACACAGACGTCGCATTTATCTATGCGTTAGTTATGTTGTTGGCAGGCACAGCGTTGCTGTTTCAATTTGTTAATCCGATGTCTGCGGTTGTGGTGTTGCTTGGCTATGTGTTTTACGTCTTTTTCTACACCATGTGGTACAAGCGTAATTCGGTTTACGGCACCTTAGTTGGCAGTATCTCTGGCGCAGTTCCGCCATTAGTTGGTTACCTTGGTGTGACGAATTACTTGAGCTTAGAAGCGGTTTTGCTGTTCATCATGTTCTGCTTATGGCAAATGCCACACTCGTATGCGATTGCGATGTTCCGCATTCAAGATTACCGCGATGCAGGCATTCCTGTTTTACCGGTGAAAGAGGGCGTTGATAAAGCACATCAGCACATGAAAGCTTATGTGGTGGCGTTTGGTGCGGTTGCTCTGGGGTTATTTTTACTCGGAGAGGCGGGTTATGAATACCTAGCCGTGTCGGCAGCCGTTTGCTTTATGTGGACCAAAGTGACGTTCCGTAAGGTTGATTGTCTTAACTACATTCAATGGTCAAAGACAGTCTTCAAGGTCTCTCTGCTGGTGGTGATGAGCATCAGTGGTGTGCTGGGACTGGAGTTGATTCCACTGCCTTTCTTGTAGGTGAATGGCAAGCATGTAAAAAACCGAGCTATCTAAATAGCTCGGTTTTTTATTATCATTATTGGCTCGCTACTGGGCGGTTTCTAACAAGCTTTATGAAAAGGCGAGTAGTTCGTTGCCATCGTTAATGAGCAATTGAATTTACGATTCCCATTGGCAACATTGAGCGGCTTTGTTGCGTAATTCAATGGAACTAAATCAAGAGCCTACGATCTGATCAGCTACGTTCACTCCTTCTCGTAGCTCTATGCCTAAACCTCGTTACAAAACAACCAACTGGAAGCAATACAACCAATCACTTATTAACCGTGGCTCTCTGACCTTTTGGATTGATGAAGAGGCAATAAACGGGTGGGCGCAAAGCAAACAGAGTAAGCGCGGGAGGCCACGTCGGTTCAGCGATTTAGCTATCACGACAGCGCTCATGGTGAAACGAGTTTTTTCTATGCCACTGAGAGCTCTGCAAGGGTTTATCGACTCAATATTTAGGCTTGCCCATGTTCCATTAAGTTGTCCGCATTACACCTGCATCAGTCGTAGAGCAAAGCAAGTTGAGGTCTCATTTAAGACTAAAGCGAGAGGAGCAATACAGCACCTGGCCATTGATGCAACTGGCCTAAAGGTTTATGGCGAAGGTGAATGGAAAGTCAAAAAACACGGGACAGATGGTAAGCGTAGAGTTTGGCGAAAGCTGCATATTGCCGTTGATACAAGCACTCATGAAATTATCGCAGCCGAGCTAAGTTTATCGACGGTTACAGATGGAGAAGTCCTCCCGAACTTACTGAAACAAACACGCCGAAGTATCCTTGAGGTGTCTGGTGATGGAGCTTACGACACGAGATTGTGTCATGCTGCTATTAAGATTAAGGGAGCCATTGCGCTTATTCCCCCAAGAGAAGGGGCAGCCTTCTGGGAGCGTGGTCATCCTCGAAACCTCGCCGTGGGTTGCCAGAAGTTATACGGCTCAAATAAGTATTGGAAAGAGCGGTATGGGTACCACAGACGTTCACTATCAGAAACAGCGATGTATCGAGTAAAACAGTTACTAGGAGGACGATTGAGCTTAAGACATTACAATGCGCAGGTGGGTGAGACTTACGCGATGATAAAAGCGTTGAACAAGCTTACTGGGTTAGGTATGCCTGAAACTTGTCGTATTGACTAAGAAACACACGAAATGGGGTAGCTCTATCTATAAATTTAATTACGCAACAAAGCCAATAAAATCTGACATTTTCTGTCTAAAATAGGAAATAACTAAAAATAATACCGTTAATTTTATTTTAGTTGAATGCTACTTTATTAATTACTTTTGTTTATTGTTTAACTTATTACAATGTTGAATGGTTATTGATATTGGAGGATCCAATGTTGAACTTCATATATGATGATTTTTAAATTTAATGTGCACATACGCTCATAGCGTGTTTAATGTCTTGTATTACATCAGTACGTAGTTGTAGTGGTTTTAAAATTTCAACGCAATCGGCGTTGTTAATGAGCCAGCTTTTGAAAACCACGCTATCACGAGCTTGAGCTCTTACAATGTAATGGCTGTCAGCGACCTCTTCTATTTTTTGACATTCACTTAGTTTGTATTCATCTACAAACTTGTTGTAGCCATCAGTGTCTCTTTTCATCTTTAAGACTACTTCACAGGTTTCGCCACCATTAACCATTTTACCATTGCTTGATGAGAGGAAATCATGGAGGCAAAAGTCTTTTTGATTACCCATTGAAAAACTCTGAGTAGAGTGAATCTCAAGATTGTTAATATTATGGACCTTGTAAGCACGATAGTCGCCGAGCATCAAACTACTTTCAGTGCTTTTTCTATAGCGCTCTAGACCGACAAGGTAGAAAGCCTTTTGGTAAACAAATGAAGCATATGGATCGACTTCGCAACGACTTCCTTCGTAATCAAATGAAACCACAAGACGGTTTTCTAGTGCGTTCTCGAGTTTACTCAGCACTGTGTAATCTGCTTTAGGGGCTATGAGGTCATAATTGCCAATGTGTATCTTGAAGGGCGCAGCATTTGACACATTCTTGGACCTAGAAAGCAGTGTTAATGCTTTGCTGAGTTTAGACCCTGCCGCGGGTAGAACTCGTTCAAGTAATTGGCTACCGATGGTGTTGAGTATTGCTATTGATTCATGTAATCCCGGGTTAACATCGAATTCAGCGCCTTCTCTTATTTTGTAGCGGGCTTTTGATGCGATACCTTCTCGTATCAAGAGATCATTATGTCCGTTTGGACCGTCGCCTTGAATACCGTGATATTTGTAGATCGACTCCAAGATTCGCTCCGCCCACTTTTGTTGCGCTTCTTTGGAGGTGCCTCCACGATAATAAAAAGGCTCTTTGCGCACATCATCCAGGTACTCTTTTGGTGTTATCCCTTGTTCTTTGATTGAAAGTAAATTGAGGCAATGTAAGTAACAGTAAAAGTCGCCGAATGCTTTTGCAGACATGTTATCCCTTCACCTTTAATTGAAATTTGTCGTATTTAAGCATAAAAATATTTCAAATAATGGTAGAGAATCACATTTTTTGTTTGGGATTGGATTAAACAGGTGGTTTTAACATCACTTTTATAACGTATTTTGTAACTGATTGTAACGAGAGTGTTTTCTGAGCGGAAATTACAATCTTATAGTTAAAATTAATGCATTGCTCCCATAAATAAGCGCCTAGTTTGATTGCTACTTTTATCTGGTTGTGGTTGGTTTTTTGAGTTGTTGAGGTTGGGCGTGAAAACCACTTGATTGAGAGTACATTTTTAGGGGAAAGAGCCGATTAACTGTGTATTTTTGAGGGAGAGGTATGTTGTTTCTCAGTTTGTTTAATTTTGAGAGCCATGCACCGCTGTAATAAAAATACCCCGACGAGCGGGGTATTTTTGTTTATCTTCTATCCAACTCTTACGCGTAACTTGTTTACCAAGCACCTAAGTATGACTTGTAAGATTGTAGGCGAACGGTGGCTGCGCCAATCACGTCAATGAAGCCCCAGAATGGGTGTGGCTTCTCAGCCGAGATCCAAGCTGCGCCAGTTGAACCTATAGGGATGTTGTAACCTTCAGGTTCGATGATCTCAAGTACGATAGTACGACCTAAACCATTACCGTTTCTTACCACGTGTTGACCGACGCTTTGTGGTCCCTGAAGCGGAGAAATACTCGACTCACCGGTACCTGCATTAAAGCTGTGTACTTTTGCTCGGAATACATGCCCTGGGTAGGCATCAACGAAGAATTCAGCGAAGTCTCCTACTTGAACATAGCCATAAGTTTGGTCTGAAATACGCATCTCAAGGAACTTTTTGCTGGTGTTGTAGAGGTGCATGTTACCCATTACAGAACCTTCAGCAATATTCACTATCGAAACCTGACCATCAAATTCAGCCCTAATGGTTTTCTTCTCTTGCGCCCAATTTACTTTTTGTAGATCGGCTTTTAACGACACAAGTTCAGCGTGCAGCACTCGAAGATCGGATTCGTACTTTTCTACGTCACGCATATTGAAGATTTCAGGTGACGTTTCAGCGCGCTCTAAGTCGCGATTCATTTGCTTGATCTGTTCTTCTTTCTGAACAATTGAAGATTCGATCTTTGCTTTGTCTGCGGCTGAGTCAATGTCGACGAGTGTGTAAATTACGTCGCCTTCTTTAACCATTTGGTTGTGCTCAACAAGCACTTGATCGATCTGCTGGCCAAAGATAGGTGACATTACCGCGTGTGGTGCTTTCACTGTGGTTGAGTTGGTTAAATCAACGGGTGCCCACAAGCGAGAGATTACCGCTAATACCGCAAGAATCATTACGCCACCAATGGCTGCCCATGTGTAGTTCTTGAAGTTCTTCTTAAGTGCGCCTGTCGCAAACAGTGACCATACAATTAGGATGTATGGAATCATCATCTCTTTCATTATGCGACCTCTTTTTCTGTAGCGGATGGTGTTGTTGGAGTCTTTTCTTCTGAAGCCTGCTCTTTTGAAGATTGCTCTACTGAAGACGGCTCTGTTACCGGTTGTTCAGGTGATACGTGGACTGCGGCAGTCTCTGTATTGGTCGCGTCTTGTTTAGGCTGTACACCACGGCGAATCACATCACTCAGTGATTGACCAATATGTTTCCAGTTCGCTAATGCGATAACCAAAGCGATAACCCAGAATGTTTTGCTGATGAATAGTCCGCAAAGTGACAGTGCAAACACGATCTGAACGTGAGCGCTTTTGTGCTCTTTTGCTTTATGCACACCCAGTTCATGCAACTGCCACATGCCGTAAACACCGGCTAAAACCACAGCAATGGTCACTGAGAACAAGTAACCAGAGAAGGACTCCATCTGGAAGAAGTTCATCATCATTTCATTGGGATGATTGTTGAATTGAGACATGTCGATGTCTTTCGAATGGATTGTGCCTAATGGTGCAAGAGCCCATGCACCAGCAAACATCACCGCCATAAACAGGCAGAATTTAATCAAGACCATCACAACGGCCCAGATTTTCTGGAAAACGATTTTAATAAAGTTCATATCTCAACCTAAATAAGGAGAGAGAAAGTGCAGCCTTGGTACAAGACTTTTAGAAGACATCTGAAAGAGGTGTTGAACTCACGTAACCGTATAGACCTACTGAGTCAAAAGTACTAGATGACAATTAAAAATCGCTTTGACCACGTAGACAACGCATTCTCGCGAATAGAGTGTTAAAAACACCTGGCGAAATCATTCTTAAGTAACGTCTACCATTGATAGGTTCGTTTGCTGCATTGGGTTTTAAGGCCGTCGTCCGTGATGTGTGCAACACCATCATCTACACATTTTTAGGTTTTCTGTTTAGGTTAAGAATTGATTTGTTGGCGAAATAATAGGAAGTGTAACTGGTGCTATCTACGCATTATTGCGATATTAAATTATCGTAATTACGATGAATTGAGTGGTTGTGTAAACTTGAGGTGGGTTTATTTGAACAGGCTCAAACTCGGCTTATAAAATATGTCTATTTAATTAGCCTGGATCATAGAAGTGGCTATAAAAGTATCAATAAGGCAGGGCGGAAATATTGAATACTCCGACCAGTCTAGGGGGGATTAAGCGTTACTGGCACAGCGAAGAGATTTAGATTCCAATCTGGCGAATGTGGCAGCTATTCGAAAGAGTGAGTTGTTCTGACATTTTTGCTCTTTACCATATGATGCTTCCTTCTCAGTTTTGTTTTCTCAATGAGCATCCGTTGTTTCATTCTATCGCTTTTACGATAAGATAATTAAATCTATCGCCAAATGAGCACTGAATCATGAGTAATGACATTCCGAATTTTAACTTATTGGCTGTGTTTTCAGCGGTGATGGAGCAGGGCAGTTTGAGTAAGGCTGCCGATCATTTGAATACCAATCAATCGACGATCAGCACTGCGCTCGGCCGACTGAAAAATGAAATTGGCCAAGAGTTGTTTGTGCGCAGTGGGCGAGGGGTTGTGCCTACGGCTTACTCGCAAAGCTTGTATGAGCAAATCAAAGCGCCAATACACGAGCTCAACGGCGTGTTTCAAGGTATGGCTGGGTTTGATGAAGCGAGTACGGAGCGCAGGTTTGTGGCTTCGGTTCCCGAACATTTAAAGTGGATGTTGCTCGATCGATTTTCTCAGTTACCCAATCAAGGCATATCTCTTGAGGTGTATGACCAACCAGATAGTGATGATCAAGTCCATGAGGATCTATTAACTCAGAAGTTTGATTTGATGATCGACATTGTGTTGCCTGAGCATTCAAGCATGATGAGCGACAAGCTCTACGACAGTGAGTTTGTGATTGTTTGCCGAAATGGGCACCCTAGGATCAAAGGTGAGATCACCGAGGCGCAATATCTCAGTGAGCAACATGCGGTTTTAGCCAGAACACGTCGCCAAGTAAGAAGTTTGACTCACTACACTTCGTTAGACTTATCCTCGCGTAAAATTGTAATTCACGGCAGCTCTATGGCCAGTAACCTAATGCTGTGTAGCCAGACTGATTACATCACTGTTGTGCCGCTTTCTATGGCGATCCAGTTTCAGGAACGTCTTGGGTTACAGTTGTTCAAACCGCCTTTCGATTATCAGCCTATCTCTCATTACCTCATTTGGTTGAAAAAACAGAACACCGATCCGGCACATAAGTGGTTCAGAGAGCAGATCATCAATACGACTAATGACATGTCTAAATCGCTAAACAGTTGGCGCTCCGCTTTCTGATTGTCGCCCTATCTTTTGTTTGCCGAATATCTCCATAACAAATCGTCTGTATTAAGCGCTTTATAACAAAAAATTATCATAATGAGAATTTTTGATAATTTCATTTATTTGCTGTTAGCTCGTATATTAACCCTAACAAAGAAGTGGGTAACCTCCACTCACGATTATATCGGCTCAGGTTGCTGGGCTAAAAAGGGCGAAATATGAAATTCCTACACACTATGATCCGAGTTACTGATTTAGACAAGTCTATCGAGTTCTACACCAAGGTATTGGGAATGAAGGAACTTGAACGCCACGAAAACAAAGACTATCGCTATACATTGGTTTTTGTTGGCTACGAGCAAGGCGGCACGACTATCGAGCTAACGTACAACTGGGATACTAACGAGTACGAGATGGGCAGCGCGTTTGGTCATCTGGCATTGGGTGTAGAAGATATTTACGCAGCATGTGACAAAATCAAATCGCTAGGTGGCAACGTCACTCGCGAGGCGGGTCCAGTGAAAGGCGGCTCAACTCATATCGCTTTTATTACTGACCCAGACGGCTACCAAATCGAACTGATTCAACTAGGTTAATCGAGGATATAACAATGACAAACGCACTATTTCAACCAATTCAACTTGGTAATATCGAGCTTAAAAACCGTATTGTTATGCCACCGATGACGCGTTCTCGTGCAACGCAACCTGGTAATTCAGCAAACGACATGATGGCGGCTTACTACGCTCAACGCGCTTCTGCGGGTTTGATTATCGCTGAAGGCACACAAATTTCACCTATGGGTCAAGGCTATGCTTGGACTCCGGGTATCTATTCTGATGAGCAGATTGCGGGTTGGAAAAAAGTGACTGATGCCGTACATGAAAAAGAGGGCGTTATCTTCGCTCAACTTTGGCATGTAGGCCGTGTAACACACCCAGACAACATTGGTGGTGAACAACCAATTTCGTCTTCTGCACTTAAAGCAGAAAACGTAAAAGTATTCATCGATAACGGCACTGATGAACCGGGCTTTGTTGACGTGGTTGAACCTCGTGAGATGACGAAACAAGACATTAAAGAAGTGGTTGAACAGTATCGCCAAGCGGCTTTGAATGCGGTTGAAGCAGGCTTTGATGGTATCGAACTTCACGCAGCGAATGGTTACTTAATCAACCAATTCATCGATTCTGAAGCAAACAACCGTACTGACGAATACGGTGGTTCAATTGAAAACCGTTTACGTTTCCTAGGCGAAGTGGTTGAAGCTATGGTTGAAGCGATTGGTGCTGACCGTGTTGGTGTACGCCTTGCTCCGTTCACATCGTTGAATGGTACGGTTGACGCTACACCAGTAGAGACTTACACAGCTGCGGCAGCACTACTTAACCTATACAAAATTGTTTACCTACACATTGCAGAAGTTGATTGGGACGATGCACCTGAAACGCCAAAAGCATTTAAAGCGGCAGTTCGTGAAGCCTACGAGGGTGTCCTTATTTATGCGGGTAAATACGATAGCGAGCGTGGCGAAAAAGCCGTTGCTGAAGGCGTAACTGACATGGTTGGTTTTGGTCGTCCATTCGTTGCGAACCCAGATTTACCAGCTCGTATTCAAAATGGTTACCCACTTGCAGCGCACGATCCAAACACATTGTTCGGTGGTGCTGAAAAAGGTTTAACGGATTACCCAGAATACGCAGGCTAAAAACAGCTGCCTGAAGCAGAGTATTGAGATAGTATCTCGATCCTGTTGAATGTTTATAAAAAGCAACCTTGCAGAGTCGGGTTGCTTTTTTTGTTATTGGACTAAGTAAAATGATGAAAGCGATGCGCGGAGAGCTTTACCTTCTATTTGCCACCCTGCTAGCTGGGGTGGGGTGGATTGCATCTAAGCTGGTGGTATTAGAAATGCCTGGGCCACTGTTCATTGGTGTGCGATTCCTCGTCGCGAGTCTTATTCTTCTGCCATTTTGTATTCACCATATTCGTAAGCTTTCGCTTAAGCAGATTCTGTCTCTTTGCGGCGTGGGTTTGTTGTTGTCTGCCTCATTACAGGTATGGGTGTTTGCGGTTTCAGTGACGGAAAGCCTGTCGGAAGGGGCATTCATCATGAGCTTAGCTATGATCATTGCCCCCTTTGTGTCTTGGATTTTGTTCCGAGTTAAGCCTAATCGTGCGTTTTGGATGTCTTTCCCTATCGCGATTATCGGCATGCTATTGCTGACTCTGGGCAACGGCTGGCATGTTGAGCAGAGTCAGATTTACTTCTTACTAGCATCGATGTTGTTGTCCGTTCACTTTGTGATGAACAAGCGTGTGATTACCAATATCAAGCCTATCGCATCAATCTGTGTGCAACTGTTTGTGGTGGGTGTGAGTGGTTTAGCCTTTGCTTCTATGACTGCTCAGCCGGAGTTCGAAATCACCAAAACCTTAGTCTTCTGGTTTATTGTCTCTGCGGTGATCGCAACGTCTATTCGTTACTTGCTGCAAACGGTCGGTCAGCACTCCGTGAACATGGAAGTGGCGGCATTGATCATGATTCTTGAGCCAGTGTGGACGCTGCTGTTAAGTGTGAGTGTGCTTGGCGAAAGTGTAGAGATGCAGAAGCTGCTCGGTGGGGCGGTGATCATTGCTTCACTGTTTTGCTATATCAAATGGTCGAGACGAAAATAAAACACTCGGCGCAAGGCCGAGTGTGGGTTGTTTTTCAATACACGTTCAGAGTGTAATAATTTCTAAGCACTAAGCTTGGTAAGCAGTGAACGCGGTAAGATCAGATTGCCGCGACTACTTTCTGAAGTAGCTTGAGCATTTCTTGCTGTTCTTCAGCATCTAACTCGTTCATCAACTCTTTGTTTAAACGAACGGGGATAGGAACGAGTTGTTCTTCAAGTGCTTTTCTGAGCTTTATCAGGCGAGTGTTGAACAAGACTTGTCGAGTGCAGAGCAAGGGTTAAATTCTGCGAATAAGACGTGCAAAGGGTGTCACCGTACTTATCGTTCTCGTTGGTAACGATTTTAACAACGAGCTTTGAATACAGGTGGTAAAGTCGAACCCTTACCACCATAGTCCTATCGCACAGCCTTCTTTTCTTTGTGCTATCAATTCGAATGCACTAGGGGCGGGAAAGGACGTGAAGGAATTACTCGTTGATGGTGACTTTAGTAATCACAATATCTTCGCAAGGCACATCTTCGTGTCCCCAACGAATGGTTGTTGGTGCGACAGCGATTTTGTTTACCACATCCATACCCGCTGAAACCTTACCGAATACCGCGTAACCCCAGCCAGCGTTGGTTGTTGAGGTGTGATCGAGGAAATCGTTGTCATCTAGGTTGATGAAGAACTGCGCCGTTGCAGAATGTGGTGCATCAGTACGAGCCATTGCCACAGAACCAATCACATTCTTCAATCCACGGTTTGCTTCGTTGACGATTGGGGCACGAGTTGGTTTTTCTGTCATGTCGATAGTGTGACCACCACCTTGAATCATGAAACCTTCAATAACACGGTGAAATGTCGTGCCTTCGTAGAAACCGTCTTGGCAGTATTTAAGGAAGTTTTTCGACGTTACTGGCGCTTTTTCAAGGTTCAGTTCAATCTCGATATCGCCAAAGTTGGTGGTGAAAGTAATCATAGGGTTACCTAAAGTTGAAGTTTTACTGAGTCGTAATGACGAAGTGGGTTGCAGTATAGGGAAAATAACAGCAGATACTAGTGATGGTTTTATTGTGGTTGAATTCTCATCAACCACCAAAATCACGCCTGATATTGTTTAAGGAACATCTCGACACTTGAAGTAATGATCACTTGTTTGTGCGCAGCATCCGGTGACGGCACATGACCAATGATTTGCGGCCAAAACGCAAAAGACTTAAGCAGACCAATGAACTGCGTGGAGGCGAATTGTGGGTCTAGTTCTACTAAACGACCGTCTGCCAACGCGGCTTTAATCCAGGTTGTAAGTCCACTTTCTGCTTGGGAATATTTTTCCATCGCTTGATGCGCCAGTTCGGCGTTATGGAAATACTCTGAGAACAACACGCGTGACAGGTCGATGAAGCCTTCAGACTCAAGTAACTCAAGTTCTTGATTGGCTATCGACGAAAGCTGTTCTTCAAGTGGCAGTTCTGCTTGATAAGGGAAATGCGTCGCGGCCAGAGTTTTGCTCCAAATGCTGTCCAGAATCTCATCTAAAAGCAGCTCTTTGCTGGCAAAGTGATTGTATACGGTTCGCTTTGATACTTCTGCGCGGCTCGATATTTTATCCATGCTGGTGGCCTTGTAGCCATGCTCAGTAAACTCTGCGATAGCAGCGGCAACGATCGATTCACGTTTTCTTTGGCTCAGCGTTTTTTTTACAGTCATCGGGATACTACTCAATATGTCGCGGTTAGCATTACATACGCTAATTTTACACCAGTAAGTTTACTTTTAGAACACCAATCCGCGTATTGGTAATTCGGTCGAGAGCAACTGAATCGCTTTGCAATGCACGGTGGGTATCATAGAATCGAAAGTGTATTCGAATTTTATTGATATCAACGGAAGAGAATAAACAATCAATGAGTAGTATTTTAGAGTGTATTCGTACAGTTGGACGAGGAGAAAGAGGGCGTAAGCCTTTATCGTTCGAACAAGCCTACCGCATCATGGATGAGTATTTAAGCGGAGAAGTCGGTGACGACCAAATGGCTATGCTACTGATGTTGATTCGTGTGCAGAATGAAACCAATGAAGAGATCGCTGGCTTTGTAAAAGCGTTTCAATCTCGAGTGCCAGATTTAGGCGCTGATATTGATTGGCCGTGTTATGCAGGTAAGCGTAACGATAACGCCAGTGGCAAGCCTTGGAACTTGTTGGCGGCAAAAATCTTAGCTGACAATGGCTATAAAGTGTTAATGCATGGCTATATGGATAAGCCGAGCGGTAGGACGCACGTTGAAAGCCATTTGCAAGATGTCGGTGTGCAAAGTGCTGAGAGCCCTGAACATGCTAAGTCGATTCTTGAACAAGACGGCATTGCTTATTTACCGCTAGCTAACTTTGCGCCCGAAGCACAAACCATGATTGGTTGGAAACACCGTTACGGTTTGAGAACACCAATTAACACGGTAGTTCGAGCATTGAATCCGGGTGGTGGCCGTTTAGGTCTGCGTGGCAGTTTCCATCCTGGCTTCCCACAACTTCATGCGGAAGTTGAGCATGTTATTGGCAATAAATCCCACTCGGTGATTTCATTCAAAGGGATGAACGGTGAGTCGGAATATAATCCTAAAGTTAGCCAAACGGTGTGGATGAGCTCTCCTGACAAAGTCGAATCGTTCTACTGGGAAGAGATGATGAACCTAGAGTTGCCATTTCCTAGTCAATGTGTACTTGGCACTTCGGCTGAAGAGATGGCGCTAATGTCGAATACCGTTGTCGACAGCATGACAGCCATTCTGTTTGCGGAAACGCACGATAAAACTGAGGCATACCAGAAAGCGGTGCGTTTGTGGCATGGGTATTGTGCGCGTTAGATGATGGTTTGTAGCCAATGAGAGAAGGTCAGCGAGCGCTGGCCTTTTTTATGCTTAATTTCTAGTAATGGCTTTTCGTGCGTGCCCAAACAATAGAGCTACTTCACTCGCATCAAGCGATGCATTTTGTCTTCGAACTGAATATCAATCACCTGTGAGATTTTCATCTTATCAACACGATCAAGCATTCTCACCTGGTAATCACGTTTTTTCATCCACTCTAGCGGTTCTTTAAATCCATCTTCATTAATCACAAACGACTGATCGGTAATAGAGTCTTCAAAGATATGAACCACCCAAATGCGTGATTGGAAATCTAATAACTCACTAAAGTAGCTTTTTAACTTAGATAAGGAATTAGTTAGATACGTTTTAGGTGAGGTTTGAGAAGACATAGTAAACCGTATTTGGACAATGAAAATCGGCAAGGACGCCGTCTGATCATTATAGCCTTTACCTGTTAGGCTTGTCAGGTCGAATTCGGCAGCCATTCACGGCGATTACGCTTGCTAATGCTTTGCTATTGCTGCTGTGGCTGCCAGTTCGTGATTAACCAAACCAGTGTCGGACTCACTATTTTACGAATAGGCCGAAGTCGATCTCTTGTTCTCTTTGATATTTAACCAGCTTCACTTTTAGGTCGTGTTTTGCTGCTAAATCAATGGCTAAGCATGACATGCGTTTTATCTCATCAACGCAGCTTGATATCAGCGGTTTTTCTTGATTATCGATAGTTGCGATGAGTGTGTTTTCTGTACCGTCGTTACCTGCATAAACATACGCGTACATGTTGTTGTCGTGTTGCATAAACTTCCTAAATCGGGATTTCTAATTATTAGTGCGGTGAAGATTACAGGGTTTATTTACGCAGGCTAGTTCGGCTAAGTAAGGTTAAGCAAGGGAAAGTAAGGCTTTGTAAGGGCTCTTTTTTTTCTTTTTTCTGGCGTTCGAAAACGTGCTCAACCCTTTGTTTGTCTCACTTTTTTGTCTTGTTAGGTTTTGCCTATCAATAAAATTGTTGAAATCCATTTAGTAAAATCAAGATTTTAGACAACAATTAACTTAACAAGATAGAAAAATATATAACGCAAAGTATTTAGGGAGAACGCAATGCATTCTATTAAAGTGAAAGATTACATGACGCAGCAGGTTGTGACATTTACTCCTGATATGCCGTTAAGTCTAGCGTTAGACAAAGTGATGCGTAGCCACCACATGGGTGGACCCGTAATCGATGATAACGAACAAGTGATAGGCTTCCTTTCTGAGCAGGATTTACTCGAGAAACTTGTGAAGGTCAGTTACTTCTGCCAAGACACACACCTTGTGGGTGATTGCATGCACCAAGAAGTACTGTCGGTGTCACCTGACTTATCCATTATTGAATTGGCGGACATGATGCAGGTGGGCAAACCTAAAGCATACCCTGTAATCGATAATCGAAAACTGGTGGGTATGATCACTAGAACCGATGTTTTGAGAGCAATCGGCAAGAACTTGGAAGAATGCTTCAAACATCAGGTATAGTAGCGTGTTAAGAACGATTATTTTTCTCAATATCCTCAATTGAAAAAAGGCGCACTAGCGCCTTTTTTATGTATAGCACTTTTCTTGGTCGATCCTTTCTTTGTGGATCCCTAGCCTGTTGATTAGTTGATAGGGCTTTAGCTCTTGGGTATTCCAACTTTTGGAGGTTTCATGTCAAATCAAACGGCAAAGTTTGTTGAAGGTTCAACGATGCGCCACATATTGGTGATGTCGGGGGCTGGCTCTGTCGGTTTGATGGCGTTATTTGTGGTTGATTTACTCGACATGTTGTTTATCAGTATGCTCGGGCAGGTCGAATTGGCTGCTGCGGTAGGCTTTGCAGGTACGCTGACTTTTTTCTCTACCTCTGTTTCGATTGGTACTTCCATTGCCATGGGCGCATTAGTCTCCAAAGCCATCGGCTCAAAGAATCAAGAACACGCTCGAAACCTAAGCACCAGTATCATGTTGACTGCGTTTGTTATCAGTTCCACGGTAACGGCAATCATGTTCGCTTATATTCCAGAGCTGCTAGCCGCGATAGGCGCCAAAGGCATTGCAGCCGAGCGTGCTCAAGCTTACCTACAGATTTTGCTACCAAGTGGTCCTTTTTTGGCGTTAGCGATGGCAGCGGGTGCAGGCTTAAGAGCGGCAGGTGATGCCAAACGTTCGATGTGGGCGACTTTGTCGGGCGGAATTGTTAATGCGATTCTCGATCCTCTGTTTATTTTTGGTTTTGGTTGGAACATCGAAGGGGCAGCTATCGCTTCGGTTGTTGCTCGCTTCTCAGTGCTATTCTTCTCGCTTTATCCCCTGATTCGCAGCCATCAGCTGGTGGCTCCACCTTCTTTTGTGCAATGGCGCATTAATATTCGACCTATATTGGCGATTGCGTTGCCTGCGATTATCACCAATACCGCAACGCCTATCGGTAACGCGATTGTAACAACGGGTATCGCACAATATGGTGAGGATTTTGTCGCGGGCTTTGCCGTGATAGGTCGTCTGACGCCAGTTTGCTTTGCGGTTATCTTTGCCTTGTCTGGCGCTGTGGGGCCAATCATTGGTCAGAACTTTGGTGCAGAACGAATGGATAGAGTTAAAGAAACACTCAACAACTCGTTACTGGTGACGACACTCTATACCATCGCCGTTTGTATTCTGTTGTACTTCGTTCAAGGTTACGTCATTCAAGGCTTTAGCCTGCAAGGTGATGCAGCAATCATTGTGGCGGCTTTCTGTACCTATGTGGCGTTGACATTTACCTTTAACGGCGCGCTGTTTGTTGCCAATACCTCTTTCAATAACCTAGGTAAACCGCTTTACTCGACAGCATTGAATTTGGGCAAAGCGACGTTAGGTACTCTGCCGTTCGTTTATCTAGGTTCACAATGGTATGGCGCTTTGGGTGTTCTCTATGGTCAAGCCTTGGGTAATGTTCTGTTCGGGATTTTAGGTATTTTGGTACTTCGACATCATATTGCTGAGTTAATGCAGGGCTCTCAAGTTGATCCAGTGGAAGATGATGTGTCGATTGTCAGCTTGAACACTCAGCCATTCTGTTCACACGATGCGGTTCTTATTGATGATGTATCGGCGAACCGTGAAGAGTGTGCGGAGCTTAAATCTCAGTAAGCTATCGGCGCTGGCATAATATTTTTGTTTTCTTGATAACTTCTTCTTGACCTTGGAGTAGCCTCCAAGGTTTATACTTTTGATGAACTTAAGGTTCTGTTGCTCGTGAGTCAGCAACAACCTCAAGGCTTTTGAGTATTAAGGAGATACATTATGTGCGCAAAACATGCAGCGTGCCGCTCAACAAAAGTGGACGTTCAACCTCAAGCGGCAGGAGCAACTTGCTCTAGCCCTAAAATTTCCAGCATCACGGCAGCAGGTACTTCATCTGGCTGTTGTAGTTCTTCTTCTGCGGCTCCTTCATCGTCAGGGGATGATTGTTGTAGTTCGGACAGTGGAGAAGAGGACAGTCAGTCCTTACCCTCATCTTTCGACGCTCAATTTTCGAAAAGTTGGTTGGTTGCCGGAATGGACTGCCCAGCTTGTGCAAGAAAAATAGAAAACGCGATCAGCAATATTGACGGTGTTATTCAAGCGAAGGTTCTCTTTGCTACCGAAAAGCTGGTTGTGAAATTCGATAATGAAAGCCTTGCCGACACCATTGAACAGGTCTCTATTAAAACGGGTTTCCCTCTTACGGAAGTCGGTTCAAAGAAAGAAAAACAACAACCTGAGACTTTTTGGCAAGCTCATATCCAACCTAATTTACAGATTATCGCGATTGCAGCGGCAATGCTGTTTGCTGCGCTTCTGAAAAGTACCTCTCCTCAATTAAGTGAAGGCTTGTTTACGGTAACTTGTTTGCTTGGTTTATATCCGGTGGCGAAAAAAGCGGTTCTGTTGGCACGTTCAGGAACACCATTTGCTATTGAAACCTTAATGAGCGTTGCCGCGCTGGGTGCTTTGTACCTTGGTGAAACTGCGGAAGCGGCGATGGTTCTATTGTTGTTCTTGATTGGTGAGCGCTTAGAAGCGTTTGCTTCATCTAGAGCAAGAAGTGGCGTTCAAGCGCTAATGGCATTGGTACCAGAAAACGCAACCAAGATCATCAACGGTGAACGTGTAGAAGTTGCAGTCAGTGAACTGGTTCCCGGTGATGTGATTGAAGTGGCTGCGGGCTCTCGTTTACCTGCTGACGGCCGATTGGTTACAGACGCGGCAAGCTTTGATGAAAGTGCGTTAACCGGTGAATCTGTTCCTGTTGAACATGTCGAAGGTAATAGCATCATGGCTGGCGCTGTGGTGGTCGATAAAGTGGTTCGTATCACCATCACTTCGAAACAGGGTGAGAACGCGATCGATCGTATTCTTCATCTTATTGAAGAAGCAGAGTCACGTAAAGCACCACTAGAGCGATTCCTCGATAAGTTCAGCCGTTGGTACACACCGTTAATGATGGTAGTGGCTCTGTTGGTCATCATCACGCCACCATTGTTGTTTGCACAGCCATGGGAAACATGGGTATACCGTGGCCTAGCGCTGTTATTGATTGCTTGTCCGTGTGCCTTGGTTATCTCGACTCCTGCAGCGATTACTTCTGGTTTGGCTGCAGCAGCGAAACGTGGCGCGCTCATTAAAGGCGGCGCAGCGCTAGAGCAGCTTGGTAAAATCCAAACCATCGCCTTCGATAAGACAGGCACACTGACCGAAGGTAAGCCTCAGGTTACGGACATTCAACCTCTATCGGGTTGGCAACAAGATGCGATGCTGCTTGTAGTTGGGGCAATTGAAGTTGGCTCTACTCACCCGTTGGCGCAGTCACTGGTCGCTAAAGTAAAAGACCTGAATATTGAGATTCCTGAATCACACAACAAGAAAGCGTTGATTGGTAGTGGTGTTGAAGGTGATGTTGATGGTGTTAAGTATCAGGTTCTGTCACCGTCTAAAGTCACGTTCGAACTTGGTGCCGATGTGGTTTCTCAGGTAGAAGCATTAGAAGGCGAGGGCAAGACGGTTGTGGTTGCTCTTGAGGTTAAAGATCAAGAAGAGTTAACAGAGCAAACTACGACTGTGATTGGTCTGATTGCTTGGCAAGATACGTTACGCAGTGACGCTAAGCTTGCGATTGAACGACTTAATGACTTGGGTATTCAATCTATCATGCTGACCGGCGATAACCCGCGCAGTGCAGCAGCGATCAGTAGCAAGATTGGTATGCAGTACAAGGCAAGCCTATTGCCAAGCGACAAGGTATCTTACGTTGAGGAGTTATCTCAACACTCGCACGTGGCGATGGTCGGTGATGGCATTAATGATGCACCAGCAATGAAAACGGCGAATGTCGGCATCGCAATGGGTGGTGGTACGGATGTCGCTTTGGAAACGGCAGATTCAGCGCTGACTCATAACCGATTAACTGAGCTGCCAGCGATGATTGAACTGTCGCAAACGACCATGAACAACATCCGTCAAAACGTAGCCCTTGCGCTTGGTTTGAAGGGCGTATTCTTGGTGACAAGCTTGTTAGGTATTACCGGTTTGTGGGTGGCAGTTTTAGCGGATAGTGGTGCAACTGCATTGGTGACATTGAACGCATTGCGTCTGCTTCGATTCAAATCTAAAGCGGACTAAATCGAGCTCACCGACATAGAGCATTCTTAATATAAAAGCGCCTTTAGCGGTAATACGTTAAAGGCGCTTTTTGTCTCATTAGTATGCAACATAGGCGTGCGGATTGCTTATTTTTGTGATGCCAATCGGTTTTTTGTGAAACTTGAATTATTGTTGCGATCATTCATGTGACATGTGTCACTTCATTTTGTAATGAGCTTGGTTAGAGTGTGTTCGTACCCCACGAATTTACTATGAGCTTAAATAAGGGTAAAAAGCCCAATAAGCCAAAAGGAGCGAACTATGTCTCAAGCTGTTTTCCACTTAGGTGTTACTGAAGCAGATCTTAACGGTGCTACTCTTGCGATCATCCCTGGTGATCCTGCTCGTGTGCAAAAAATTGCAGAAGAGATGGAGAACCCAGTATTCCTTGCTAGTCACCGTGAATACACGCTTTACCGCGCAGAGCTAGACGGCAAGCCAGTTGTTGTATGTTCAACAGGTATTGGTGGTCCATCGACTTCTATCGCAGTTGAAGAGCTTGCTCAACTTGGTGTTCGCACTTTCCTACGTGTTGGTACTACTGGTGCTATCCAACCTCACGTAAACGTGGGTGACATGATTGTTTCTACAGGTTCTGTTCGTCTAGACGGCGCTAGCCTGCACTTTGCTCCAATGGAGTTCCCAGCAGTAGCTGACTTCGAAGTGGCAACAGCAATGAAAGCAGCAGTTGAAGAGTCTGGCGCTGCAGTTCACATGGGCGTAACGGCATCAAGCGATACGTTCTACCCAGGTCAAGAGCGTTACGATACGTTCTCTGGTCGCGTTGTTAAGCGTTTCCAAGGTTCTATGCAAGAATGGCAAGACATGGGCGTTCTAAACTTCGAGATGGAATCTGCAACACTGCTAACTATGTGTGCAAGTTCTGGTCTGAAAGCAGGTTGTGTTGCGGGTGTAATCATCAACCGTACTCAAAAAGAGACGCCTGATCACGACACTCTAAAAGTAACGGAAGCGCGCTCAATCAAAGTGGTTGTAGAAGCTGCTCGTAAAATGCTTTAAGTCTTCAAGTGACATTAAATTTTGAAAATGGCCGCATCGAATGATGCGGCCATTTTTTTGTGCCGTCTGAAAGTAATCAATAGAGAAAACAGACAACAAAAAAGGCGAGTGACTTAATCGTCATTCGCCTTTTTAACAATCTGCTTAAGAGCATTGAGCTCTCATGAGTTTATTGGTTTTTAGTACTCTAGATCTTCACTGCCACCCGCAGCTGTAAACCATGCCGTTAGGTGTGTTTTAAGATCTTTCAATTCGTCAGGGCCAATCAATGCAAGGCCAAGATCTTCTGCTCGTGTGATGTCGTTATGGCGAAGCGGGCGGAAGCTCACTAACATTGCACGTGCTTGTAGGCCACCCAGCAGGTCTCTAAGCGATTCCAGTTTGTACAAGGTGTCATCACCATCATCACGCATGCCTTTGGTCTTACATTCGATGATGTGCAGCTTATTGTTCACCACTGAGGCAACATCAAGCTCGTTACGAACCTCACGTTCACCCAGTTGACGGTATACCTGAACATTCAAAGAACGGTCTTGAATGGTCGGCATGTCATCTTGGATCTGCTTAACTGTGCTGTGAACCAATGTTTCAAGCCATTCACCGTTTGAGAAGCGGCGCGCGTCTTCATTGGCAAAGGTCAAAATACCATTGTCGTAAGTCGCAATTTTAGCTTCAACCAAATCGCTCAGCAGCATGTTGAGCTCGCGATAGCCTTGTTGCTTCTCAGATAGGCCTACATCAAGTTTTTGTTCTTTACGGCAGGTCGTTGCTAGGTAGTTCAATGTCGCAAGGCCAGGGCCTAATTCGAGTGCGTTACTCGCCCAACGTTCACCCAGTTCATAAAGTTTCTGATCCAGTTGCGGAGACAGCTGAACATCGCTGAATTCACCGCGAGCACCAAATACCGTTAGGTAGTCGTCGATAGTGATGCGGTCTTGAACCTGTGCATCTTCTTTACCGTTCGGGTACAACCAGCACAGCTTGTCGCTATTTGGTTCAACCACGAAGATTGGCCAGTGGTAAGTACGGAATACTTCGTACACAGAAAGTAGGCGGTGACGAAGGCCACAACTTGCGTTGAGCTTCACTTCTTGGCCGCGTGCTTTGAGGTCTTCGGCAAGAGTTTGGATAGATTCTTTAATAACGGACGTGTTTACGATGGTTGGAATTTCGAAAAACTCACTGGTAATGTCGCGCTTGTGCAAAACGCTGTCTAA
This sequence comes from Vibrio sp. QJM3NY_35, assembly GCF_057785915.1. Classification (NCBI taxonomy): domain Bacteria; kingdom Pseudomonadati; phylum Pseudomonadota; class Gammaproteobacteria; order Vibrionales; family Vibrionaceae; genus Vibrio; species Vibrio sp. QJM3NY_35. The sequence goes on from NZ_CM173507.1 coordinate 1,143,086, forward strand.
ACGTTTGTACATACTGACTTGATTTTTGTCGCCGATAAACACGATGTGAGTGCTGACCGTTCGGTTATCAAGTAAAGGGGTGAGCAAGCGAATGGGGTCTTGATCGATAATGCCAACATGAACAGCCATATAAATTCCTTAATAGCGGCTCGCTCATAAAGGTGAAAGAAAAAACGGGAAGCAGCAAGCCTTAATAATCATATAATGACAAAGCTCATAAAAAACAAGGGCAACCCTTGATAAAAGTTGCCCTAGCTCAATTAGTTACCACTATTGGGTAAGAAGTCTCAACAATCTAACTAAATATCTATCGATTCTTCATTTATCTATAGCTTGAATTGATGTACCAAATCACCTTGCTGATTCGCCAGAATTGTTAGGTTTTGGCTTGCCTCCGCAATTGAAGACATCGCTTGGTAACTCTTATCTGCGATGTGGTTGATGTCTTCGATGTTGCGTGCAATATCGCCAGACGTTTCACTCTGCTCAGCGGCTGCTTGAGAGATGTGTGTACTCATGTGGCTAATCTCTAGAATCAAGGCTTGGATCTCTTCCATCGCGCTGTTTGCACTTGAAGCTTGTTGAACCGACATGTCCATATCGCTCATACAGCTTTCAATTACGTTACTTGCAGTTTTCGAGCTTGATTGCAGATTGCTGATCATGGTCTCGATTTCAGAGGTCGATTGAGTGGTCTTTTGCGCTAGCACTCGTACTTCATCGGCAACGACTGCAAAACCACGACCTTGTTCACCTGCACGCGCTGCTTCGATTGCCGCATTAAGTGCAAGTAGGTTGGTCTGTTCAGCAATACCACGAATAACGTCAAGGATTGAACCAATCTGGCTACTCATCTGTTGTAGCTCGCCTACAGCGCCCACTGATTCAGTAAGGCGAACTTCAAGCTGATTAATGGTGCTGATGTTGGTGTTCATGATCTGACGACCAGACTCAGAAGCCGATTCTACTTGTTGAACCATGGTGAGTGAGCTTTGCGCGCTGTTCGCCACTTCTTGTACAGAATGAGACATCTCTGTCATTGCGGTCGCAACAGTCGCGGTTTGCTCACGTTGGCTGTTCAATTGAGCCTGCGTTTCAGATGACGTCTTCTGGTTGACGCTTGCAGTCTTAGTTAAGTCATCTGAAGCATCATTCAACTTCACAAGGATGTTGCGTAGGTTGTCAGCCAAGGTGTTGATGTGACGGCTCACGCGGCTGAATTCGTTGTCGTAACGAATGTCGATACGCTGAGTCATATCGCCTTCGGTTAGACCTTCTAACGTACCTAGGATGCGAGTTAATGGCTCTCGTACGCTATGTGCAATGTGGTAACCAATTGCAGCTGCGAACACGGTTACAACAATGCCAATTGCAATCGCGTTGAATAGGCCTTTGTCGTAGATGCTGCTTGCGTCAGCGAGTGATGAGTTGAGTTGCTCTTCAGCGGTCACGTTGAATGAGTCCAAAACAGCCATCGCTTGGTCAACTTCTACGGCTAGGTTGGCGATGTTCACGTACAGCGCTTGCTTGGCTTGCAGGTAGTTGTTGTGTTTGTCTAGTACGCCACCTTTCTGACCAACGTCTTTGGTGAACTTCTGAACTGACTCATCGAAGACATTCTTAAGTGCTGGTAGTTGTGTTGATAGGCCGCGATAAGCGTAGTTAAGATGAGTAACGGCCTTTTTGTTTTGGTTAACGGCTTTCTGAACGAAGGCAACATCAGAGCTAGCAAGTGCATCAGAGGTAATAACTTCTGCATCTTGCAGTTTAATAAAGTAGCTCTTTGCCATCACTTTTACAGAGATGCTTTTTTGATCGGCAACGTATTCTTTCATGCCAACGGTTAATTCTGAATGTAAGCGTTGGAAGTCACGAGAGGCTTTTTGCACTTGTTCTTGTGCTTCGAACATCGCGACGTAGTTGTTCATCGCTTCGTCTGCTTCGGCGAAGTAGCGCTCTTCCATCGCTCGTAATTGTGCGATGCGTTCGATGAGTGTTGAGTCGTTCTGGCTTGCCGCCTCTAGATTGCTTAGAACTTCAGAAAAAGAGTTTTGTGATGCAGCAAACTCTGTGCGCATTGCAGACATGCGTTCAGCGTTTTGTGTGGTTAAGAAATCTTTGAATGACTTATCAGCAGAAAGCAATTGAACACTTGTTTGATTTGAAAGCGCGACAAGTGGCAATGAGGTTTCTGAGACACTCTCAAAGTTGCTGTGTATCTGATTCATGCTGTTCATCATGATGGTTATCGTGACTGCGAACATGATGATGATCAGTGCGAAACCAGCGTACATACGCTTGATCACAGATCCCTTCATGGCTTTCTCCCTAAATAAAAATGCAGACCTAATGTCAGGTCAAAGTAAAACTAACAAAATTATCAGCATTCTATTGAGCTCGGCTTACGCATTTTATGACGCACACGTCAAAAATAGCGCTCAGTTATAACCAACATGCCATTCTTGAGAGCTAAGGCTCGTTTTCTTTGATTTGAACGGTGTTTTTTATTATGCTTTAAAGCAGATTTATTGTGGTTTGATGCGGCATAGCGCATACTCAAAGCATTAAAAAATAAATGTTTTATCGGAGAGAAACATGGCTGAAGAAACCATTTTTACTAAGATCATCAACAAAGAAATCCCAGCAGATCTACTATACCAAGACGATTTAGTAACCGCATTTCGCGATATTAACCCTCGCGCGCCAAGCCATATCCTAATCATCCCAAACAAGCTGATTCCGACAACTAACGATGTTGAAGTCGAAGATGAAGCGATGATGGGGCGCATGTTTACTGTTGCTCGCAAGTTAGCAAAAGAAGAGGGCATTGCAGAAGATGGCTATCGTCTTATCGTGAACTGTAACTCTCACGGTGGCCAAGAGGTTTATCATATTCACATGCACTTGGTTGGTGGCCGTCCGCTTGGCCCCCTATTAATGAGCTAATGAAAAGCTAACGAGTTAATGAAAGCTAATGGGCTAGTTTAAACGAGCTCATTAGCAGGTTAACACTAGTAGTTAGTTGGAAAATTTGTAGTTTGTATGCCAACTTTAAGTTCTATCTGTTGTCTGAATATCGGCATCGCCTAGGCAGAGGCTAAATCAGTAGGGTTTCAACTGGCTTGAGATCCTTTTTACAACACGTTTCGTTTTGATAATGAGACCACGAAAGGTCAGCAGACCCTAATAAAGTTGGCATTTTAAACATGCACGGAGACGATAAGTGAAGCAACAGTTTAGATTCGCTTCCATTGCCCTGTTATCGGCGTTGACCGTAGGTTGTGCGAGTATTTCAGCAGGAAGCCTATTTAGTCATTACAGCGCACAAAACAAAGCGATCTACCAAGCCGTTAAATCTGGAGATTATTCAGAGGCTCAGCAAGAGCTACCAGATTACGCGGCAGGCGACATCCTTGATAACTTTGAAAGAGGCAGAATTAACCTGCTGGATCAAAAATATCCTGAGAGTAAGTCTTCGTTTGAAGTGGCTGATCAGGCGGTTACTGAGCAGCAACGAAAAGCCGTAATCTCAATATCAGACAGTGCAACCAGCGTGGGTGCGTTGGCTGTGAATGACAATATTACCGAGTATGTGCCAGCCGATTATGAGTTGGGCTTTCTTCATCTCTATCTCGGTTTAAATTACCTCAAGAAAAATGATTTAGAAGGTGCGGTGATCGAAATGCGTCGCGCCAACCAAGTGCAAGAGCAAGCGAAGAAGCAACGCGAAGCTGAGTTAGACCGGGCAGCTAACGATGCGAAGAAGCAAGGTTTGTCTGCCAATGTCGGTAGCATCCTTGCCAACTACCCAGATGCGGGTAAAAAACTGCAGTCGGTACAGAATGCATATCTGATGTTCTTGTCTGGTCTGCTTTATGAAGCTTCGAATGATCTAAATAGCGCTTATGTTGATTATCGTCGTGCTTTGGCTGTGATGCCAGATAACCAAGATATCATCGACAGAACCATGGCGACAGCCGCTCGTTTAGGGATGCGACAAGATTTAGCGACACTAGAAAAACGTTATAAGCAGTCTTCTAAAATTAATGCAGGTGAAGGGAGAGTAATTGTTCTTCAAGAACAGAGCGCTGTACAAGCTATGGACAGTTGGCGACTAGATTTACCTGTTTATGACAGTCGCGATCAGGGAGCGATATACTCTCTTGCGCTGCCATATTACCCGAGCCAAAACGTAGAGCGTTTTTCTGCATTACGAATCAGCGGGCAGCCGCTACAAGAGCACTTGATTACCGATGTAAATGCAATGGCTCAAAACGATTTATCTGAGCGTATGACGAGCATTGTTATTCGCCAAGCGCTACGTGTGCTTGCGAAAGATCGCATTCGTAAAGAAGCCACCAAAGGCGATGATGTCGGTAATATTCTGTTCAACGTGTGGAACACACTGACAGAGCAACCAGACACTCGCAGTTGGCAATCTTTACCAGCAGAGATTAAGAGCAGCACGTTTGTAGCAAACAGTGGTCAATATACGTTGGAGGCTGGCGCTAAAACGTATGACTTTGATATTCGAGAGGGGCAGACCACCTTGGTGTGGATTTCTCGACAAGGAAACAACGCAACAATGTGGCATAAACAGCTAGGGAGGCTGTAATGAAAAAGTGGTTAGTGAGCTTAGCAGCGGTTATGGCTCTGGCTGGTTGTGCTGATAATACAGCTGGTGTAAGGGTCGATAGTCTGACTCAGAACGTTTTCTTTGGTGACAATGTATTGGGCAGCCGCTTACAGGTTGAAGATATCCGCACCGATTTAGTCGACGGTCATACGCGAGGAATCGTTCGTTTAAACAGTAACTATAAAGGCGATCAACATATCCTTTATCGTTTTTACTGGTACGACGATGCCGGCCTTGAGGTCAACCTAAAGCAAGGCCCTTGGAAGCAAGCGATTGTGCGTGGCTTTGAAAGTATTTCGTTGTCGGAAGTGTCGGTAAACCCGAAAGCGACTCAGTTTAGAGTTCAGTTCCGAGAGCAGTAAGTTAGACAAAATGGATCGAATGGTTCGTAAATATAAGAATTTAAGAGTGTGGGTAACCCCACTCAGTGATAAGTTGAGGAAACAAAATGAAAAAGAGTGTCATTGCGCTACTAGGTTTAGCGGTTATTTTAGGCGGTTGTTCGAACAAGGTAAGCTACGGTGATGCACAAGCAGTAGAAACCACGACAATCGATTTCGGTTCAACTGACCTTCAAACGATTGCGGGTGAAATGGTCGATAGCATGATGGCGTCTGGTTCAGTGTCTTACATTACTCGTGAACAGCGTCCAATCGTGTTCGTTGAGCGAATCAAGAACAAAACAAGTGAGCACATCGATACTGAGTCAATCACTGACACAATCAGTACTAAAATGTTGAACTCTGGTAAGTTCCGTTTCGTTGATATGGATCGTGTTGAGTCTGTTCGTGATCAACTGAACTTCCAAAACAACGATGAGCTTGTAAACCAAAGTTCAGCGATTCAGTTTGGTAAAATGGTGGGCGCTCAGTATATGTTGTACGGCAACCTATCAAGCATCGTTAAGAAAGCGGGTAGCGATGAAGACGTATACTACAAAATGACGATGCGCCTAATGGATCTTGAGTCTGGCTTGATTGAGTGGGCTGACGAGACTGAAATCCGTAAGCAACAATCTAAGAGCCTTCTAGGCCTTTAATTTCGCTTACTTGCCAACTAAACGCAGCCAGTTTTGACAGCGTCTAGTCTTGGCTGCGCATAGTTTGGCCACATATAGCTTGGTCACACGCCAATGCAGTGCATGATGTGCTGTTTATGAAGAGACACTGGCTTTTGGTCAGTGTCTTTTTTGTAGGGAAATGAAGACGTTTATAGGGAATGAGCAATGGCAATTTTTTCTTGGTCTGAGGCTAAGCTTCTTGATACCAGTCTGAGTTCGCTTGATGGTTACTTTTCTGAGCCTCCAGTTAGAGCTCAGACATTAACAGGCGGTTTGACCAATCGATGTTGGAAATTGGTTGATGCCGATGGCACTGCGTATGTTTGGCGGCCAACAACACCTATCACTAAAGCCTTCTTCATCTCTCGTCATGAAGAGTACCAAGTGTTGTCGGCAATTGAGCGTCTCGGCATCGGGCCAAGCCCAGTGGTGGTCAATGAGCAAGGCTTATTGGTTGAATGGATTGCGGGTGAGACGCTTTACGAAGGCTTAGAGCTTGATGATTTGTTGAAGACGCTGATCTCAGTGCATCTGGTTAATACTGCGCGATTACCACTGCAACCATTCAGTTTCACGGCGCGAGTCGACCATTACTGGCTGCAGCTTGATGCGATTCATAAGACCGAAGCCTGCACTAAGATTTATCAAGAGTGGCGCGTGGCTCCGAGTATTACCAATGTTGACCTGTCTTTGTGCCATTTTGACTTAGGTGGTTATAACCTAGTGAGAAACAGTGACGGCATTAAGATTATTGATTGGGAATACGCTGCGCTCGCAGACCCTAGGCTCGATTTAACATTAACCATTGCGGTTGCTGGCGTGCCAGTCTCAGAAGCGGTTGAGAAGTATTGTCAGCTGCGAGGTATCCATGATGTTCAGCCTTGGCTCGATGGTGTAGAAGCATGGTTACCAAGAAGCCAGATGATGGCGATGCTATGGTATTTACTTGCTCATCAGCTTTGGGGCGATGAAAGTTATCTGCGTGAAGCAGAGGCTCTGAGTCACACTTTATGTAGCTAGGATCACGTTTAGGAAGTGAAAAATATAATTTCTCAGCTGTTACCTTTAAAACCTTGTTTTTCGTGTTAGATTGATCAAAACGTACCAATATTCAACGGGGGAGGTACAATGATTATCTATCTACATGGCTTCGACTCAACAAGCCCGGGCAATCACGAAAAAATACTGCAGTTGCAATTCATTGATGATGACGTTCGTTTCATCAACTACAGTACTTTGCATCCAAAACACGATATGCAGCATCTGCTAAAAGAAGTGCATAAAGTGATAGAGCAATCCGATGATCCGCATCCCATTATTTGTGGTGTAGGTTTAGGTGGTTTTTGGTCTGAGCGTATTGGTTTCTTATGTGGGATTAAGCAGGTGGTGTTCAACCCTAATCTGCACCCTGAGAACAACATGGTAGGTCGAATTGACCGTCCAGAAGAGTACGAAGACATCGCAACTAAATGTGTTGCTCAGTACCGCATGAAAAACAAAGGACGCTGTTTGGTAGTGTTGTCTCGTGAAGATGAAATCCACGACAATACCAAAACCGCTGCCGCGCTAGAAGATTACTACGACGTAATCTGGGATGAGAAAGAGAGTCATAAATTCAAAAAGATCTCTCAACATCTTCAAGCAATGAAAGCGTTCAAAAACGCTTAATCAATCTGGATGCTTTATAAAAGCAGTGCTCAATGAGTGCTGCTTTTTTACATCTGAACTTTTGCGTTCGTGTTTCATAAAGCGGTTATCGCTGTTTTATCTGTGAGTTTGCGCATTTATAGATCAGTTTGCGCAAACGTTAACTAATTAGTCGCGAATCCTCATTAAGGGTAAGGATTTTTTTGTTGCGGTCATCTTTTTGCTATATATAATGTTCCAAAGCAAAATATTTTGACAAATATCAAAAAAAATTGAGAGCGAGTGAAAAAACTTGCCCATAATTTGTGTTCTGCCTCTCAGGTAGTCACCTTTTTTTATCCATGTGAGCAAAGCAACAAACCAACATTTGTTGTTTGTAATCCCTCTAACTACTCGGTGAGCTGTCGTTATTCTTTTTCGCGGTAATCCAATTTGTAACAGCCTTCGCATTCAAGGCCGAGTAGATACATAGAATTTATCGGTTGGAGTAATCGAGCCGAACCCCATTTATTCATTTTGTAGAGGATTGTCATTGTGACAAAAATTATCGTAGTAGGCGGCGGTGCTGGTGGTTTAGAGCTAGCAACTAAGCTAGGCCGCACTTTAGGTCGTAAGAAACGTGCCCAGATTACTCTGGTAGACCGTAAAGCAAGCCACCTATGGAAACCATTACTTCATGAAGTAGCAACTGGTTCACTGGATGAAGGTGTTGATGCACTAAGCTACCGTGCACACGCAAAAAACCATTACTTCGATTTCCAAATGGGCAGCCTGAACGACATCGATCGTGAGCGTAAAGTGATTGCACTAAGCGAGCTTACAGACGAGCACGGTGAACTGCTTATGCCAAGCCGTGAACTTGAATACGACATTCTTGTTATGGCACTAGGTTCAACGTCGAACGACTTCAACACTCCAGGTGTTCGCGACAACTGTATTTTCCTTGATAGCCCAGAACAGGCGCACCGTTTCCGTACTGAAATGAACAACCAGTTCTTAAAGCTTCATGCTAAGAACGGCCAAGGTACGGTAGACATCGCGATTGTTGGCGCGGGTGCAACAGGTGTAGAGCTTTCTGCAGAGCTACACAACGCAGTTAAAGAGCTTCGTACTTACGGCTTTGGTGATCTAGATTCAAGTAAGCTGAACGTGAACCTAGTTGAAGCGGGTGAGCGTATTCTTCCTGCTCTTCCTCCTCGTATTTCAAGCGCAGCACACTCTGAGCTAACGAAGCTTGGTGTAAACGTTCGTACAAATACTATGGTGACGCAAGCTGACGCTGATGGTCTAACAACCAAAGACGGTGACAAGATCCCTGCACAAATCATGGTATGGGCAGCAGGTATTAAAGCGCCAGATTTCATGAAAGATATTGGTGGTCTTGAGACTAACCGTATCAACCAGCTTGTTGTGAAAAACACGCTGCAAACGACACTGGATGACAACATCTTTGCTATCGGCGACTTAGCGCAATGTACGCAAGCAGACGGTTCATTCGTTCCACCACGTGCACAAGCGGCTCACCAGATGGCAAGTTGTGCGTTTAGCAACATCATTGCTAAGTTAAACGGCCGCGACCTGAAAGATTACATCTACAAAGATAAAGGCTCACTTGTTTCGCTGAGCCGATTTTCTACGGTAGGTAGCTTGATGGGTAACCTGACGAAAGGCTCGATGATGGTTGAGGGTCGTATTGCTCGTATCGTTTACATCTCTTTGTACCGTATGCACCAGATGGCACTTCACGGACTAATTAAAACATCGCTGATGATGTTAGTTGGTCGTATTAACCGTGTACTTCGTCCAAACCTAAAGCTTCACTAATCAGGTAAGCCTTCTAAGGTTATTACGCTGATAATAAAAAAGAGCTCTTCGGAGCTCTTTTTTGATCGTGTCGACTACGTGTTGTTTTAGCCTACTTAAGAGGTTGGAGGTAATACGGAGTAAACCACGCCATCTCTCGGCTTACCGTTAAAGATAAAGCGATTCTTAGCAATGGTTTCACGTTCAGCGCCACATTTCTCGATCAGCTTTTGGCTGGGTAGGTTCTCTGTATCGCAGACAATCTCCAAACGCGTTAACTTGAGCAGTGCAAAGCAAAATTCAAATAAGGCAATCATCGCTTCCTTGGCTATCCCTTTTCTTTGAAATTCATCACCCACCCAATAACCTAAACTTGCCATGTTAAAGGTGTGGTAAAGCTCATTAATGGCCACCATACCGACTAACTTATCGCTTTTTCGCTCGAAGATACCAAAGCCAAACGCTTCGGCTTTAACCCAGTTTAAGCGAGTCGCCAGAATGAATTTCTCGGCCTCGATGATAGAAAACTCGTCGTGGCACCAGTCGAGCCATGGCAATAAACTCGGGGAGGACTTAACTAGCTGCGAAAATTCTTGAGCGTTTGAGGCTTCAATAATTTTGAGGCTGAGATTTTGTGTATTGATCTGAAAGTCAGGGCTCATAGGACGTACCAAGTAACGTATAAGTAAGTACCGCGTGAATATAGCCTGTACTAATAAAACGCCCTCACAATGGAGGGCGTATTGAATGCATCAAGTTCGGTTCTATATAAGAATAGCTGAGTTACTGAGCTATTCTTATTATGCTAATTATTGCGCCACACGTCGAACTTGAATCACCATGCCAAGAAGCGGGTGATCAAGGTAGTGAGTCTCAGTACTGCGCATACGACGTTTTTGGTCCATGCGGTAGCTCTTAAGGAACTCTTCCACTTCAACCGTGGGAGAAATCTCAGTGAGGTTGCCCACTTGAACATTGCTTTCGGCGCCACTTACTGGTGAATCTAGCTCGATTTGTTGCTCTTGAAGAGTCACTTCACGAACGCTCGGCGCTTTTAAATCCAATGTTGTTTCAGCGTAGAGGTAATGCTGAACGTAGATTTGTAGCTTGCCGTCTAATTCGTACAGTGGCTTATCAATGGTCTCTTCTTTGAAGCCATCAGTATTTGCTGCAGTTACTGCACCTTTCTCTGAACCGTCAGCGTTGAAGTCTTTTGAGAAATCTTTACCTGCTTGAATGTGGAATACAGGTGCCGAGCTCTTACCTTGGTCGCCCTGACGCCAAGCGGTATGCATTAGCACTTCAAAACCAGCGTGTTTACGTAGTTTATCTTTCTGAGGCGTTAACTTGTATTCCGAGTAAGGCAGCATTTGTACGCCTTTCTTTGCTCGGTATTGGGTGTCTTGAAATGAACCAACGCGCTCAAGTGAAATCTTAGGCTGTGTGTTAGGCCAGGATTCATTCACTTTTTCTGCATCAACAGCACGCTTAAAAATGATCACTTCTATATCAAATTGTCTCTGCGCCAAACTTGGCAGTGAGACGAACAATAGTAGCAGTGGGATCAGTCTTTTCATTTTTACTCCGTCTTCCAGCCGAACTATCGGCTGGATAATTTATATGTGCAAGTGGATTGGGTCTTATGCTGAAGGCAGCAAGTTCTGTCTGAATTCGCCCAATAAATCACTAACAAATTGAATTCGTTTCCGTCTGTCGACCAATGGTATCGTAAACTTGAACTTTGTTGGTCCTTCCATTGAAAACTTTTGCGGTTGAGATTGCAACAGTTTAACAAGGTAGGCCGGGTTTATGTCAGCATCTGGGTAGAATTCTAAGAATCCACCTTTATCGTGAGCTTCAATTTTCTTCGCTTTGATTGACGCCGCGGCTAATTTTAGCTCAGAAACTGACAACAAGTTCTTGGTAGCATCAGGTAGAAGGCCGAAGCGATCAATCAGCTCGACTTTCAACTCGGCCAATTCGTCGGTGTCACTCACGCTCGCAATACGCTTATAGGTAGACAAACGTGTATTGATGTCTGGGATGTAGTCATCAGGCAACAGTGCAGGCAGGCGCATCTCAATTTCAGTTTGTTCACGCAGTAGGTCATCAAGCGATGGCTCTCGTCCCTCTTTTAATGCCTCAACTGCTTGTTCAAGCATCTCCATGTAAAGCGTAAAGCCAACCGACTGGATTTGACCACTCTGTTCATCACCGAGTAGTTCACCTGCACCACGAATCTCTAAGTCATGGGTTGCTAGCGTAAAGCCTGCACCTAAGTCTTCAAGGGAAGCAATGGCGTCTAATCGCTTGACGGCATCTTTGGTCATTGCTTTCGGGGGAGGTGTCAGCAAGTAGGCATAAGCTTGGTGGTGAGATCGACCCACACGCCCACGCAATTGGTGCAGTTGCGCTAAACCAAGGTTATCGGCTCTGTCCATTAATATGGTATTTGCCGTTGGTACGTCGATACCTGTTTCTATGATGGTTGTACACACTAACAAGTTAAAACGCTGGTGATAGAAGTCATTCATGATGCGTTCTAGTTCGCGCTCACGCATTTGCCCATGAGCGACAGTCACACGTGCCTCTGGAATCAGTTTCTGTAGTGATTCAGCCGTTTTCTCAATCGTATCGACTTGGTTATGCAGGAAGTAAACCTGACCACCACGCATGATTTCACGAAGTACTGCTTCTCTCACTACGGCATCATCACTTTGACGAACAAAGGTTTTGATTGCTAAGCGTCGTGCAGGCGGCGTTGCGATGATAGACAAGTCACGCATGCCACTCATCGCCATATTTAGCGTTCGTGGAATAGGCGTCGCGGTTAACGTTAAGATGTCGACATCTGCACGCATCGCTTTCACTTTCTCTTTCTGACGTACACCAAAGCGGTGTTCTTCATCGACAACCAACAAGCCAAGATCTTTGAACTTAATATCGCTAGAAAGTAGCTTGTGAGTACCGACCAAGATATCGACCTTACCGTCGGCGACATCTTGCATGATTAATTTCTGTTCTTTGGCTGATTTGAATCGAGATAGAACTTCGACACGAATCGGCAAGTTGGCGAAACGGTCGCGGAAGTTTTCGAAGTGTTGCTGAGCAAGTAGGGTAGTAGGAACTAACACTGCCACTTGTTTGCTGTTATCAGTACATACAAACGCTGCGCGCATCGCCACTTCTGTCTTACCAAAACCCACATCACCACACACTAGGCGGTCCATGGCTTTTGCTTGACACATGTCAGACATAACCGCATTGATTGCCATCGCTTGGTCATCGGTTTCTTCAAATGGGAAGCCAGATTTGAAGGTTGCGTATTGACCGCGGTCCAATACAAACTTGTAGCCCGGTTTCAGTTCACGCTTGGCGTAAACATCAAGTAATTCTGCGGCCACGTCACGGACTTTCTCAGCTGCACGTTTACGCGCTTTCTGCCATGCTTCGCCACCAAGTTTATGTAACGGTGCTGAGTCTTCAGCACCACCAGAGTAGCGTCCGATGAGATTCAAAGAAGCAACAGGCACGTACAACTTGGCATCGTTTTGATACTCAAGGGTTACGTATTCGGTTTTCATGCCACCAGCTTCGAGTGTCTGCAGGCCGATGTAACGACCAATACCGTGGTCAATGTGAACAACTGGCTGACCCGGTTTAAGTTCCGCAAGGTGACGAATTACGGTGTCGCTGTTGACGCTTTTCTTATCTTTCTTACGACGCTGAACAACACGATCGCCAAGTAAGTCGCTTTCACAGATAAGCGCGATGTTTTGCTCTTCATGGATAAAACCGTGTTCAGCAGAGCCTAGGATGAGGCTGAATTTGTCCTTTGCTTTGATTGCGGCATCGAGGTTTTCAACTTCGCTTGGTCGTACTTTAATACCACGAAGCAGCTCACTCAGCGCTTCACGACGACCTTCTGATTCAACCGAAAAGACCACTTTGCCCTCGAAGGCTTCTGTGAATTTTCTTAGGTTAGCCAAAGGCTCTTTATTTTGATGCTGAACGCTGAGATCAGGCAATGACACGACAGGTAAGTTAGTGCGGCCTGCTTTCTCTTCAATCGACTCTAGGCTTAGGCTGAACTGTGGCTTCTGTTTGAAGTGTGAGAATAGTTCGTCTTTCTTCAACCAAAGTTGCTCAGGTGTCAGCAGTGGTCGTAATGGATCAACACCGCGCTGTTCGTATCGATGAGCAACGTCCGTTAGGAATGAATCTACTGCAGTCTCGACATCACCTAGAATCAGCAGTTGCGCTTCATCGGCAACGTAATCAAACAAGGTTTCAGTGTGATCAAAGAACAGCGGCTGCCAGTACTCGATACCAGCAGGCCAAGTACCTTTTGAAACCTGCATATAAACCGATTCTGGTTCGCGGCGCGCATCAAACTGTTGGCGCCAACGAATACGGAAATCTTCAATCGCTGTTTCCGAGGTCGGGAATTCGTGAGCAGGCAGCAGGCGGATCTCAGAGATGTCTTCGATAGAACGCTGGTTTTCAGGATCGAAAGTACGAATAGTATCGATCTCGTCATCGAAGAAGTCGATGCGATACGGGTCTTTACTGCCCATTGGGAATAGGTCAAGAATAGAACCTCGACTTGCGTATTCACCGGGGCCAAACACTTGATCAACGTAACGATAGCCTGACTTTTCAAGCTGTAGGCGCAGTTTCTCAAGCGAGTAGAGATCGCCCGTTTTCACCATTAACGTGTGTTGTAGCAAAAAGTCTCGCGGTGACTGGCGTTGCAATAACGTGCTGATCGGAACGATCGTGATACCATCTTTTAGCGTTGGCAGTGCATAAAGGCGAGCGATACGATCTGAAATGATCTCTTGGTGCGGCGAGAAGCTATCGTATGGCAGCGTTTCCCAATCAGGGAATAATGCGACTTCATGTGCCGTAAACTGTTCAATTTCAGATTGAAGCTTAAGCGCCACTTGTGGGTCGGGTACAGCCAAGACGGTATGGCTGTTGTGTTGCTCTGCGAGTTTGGCAATGGCAAGAGCGAGAGATGAACCGACTAGGTTACCGATGTGCTTTTTGTCACCGGCACCTTTAAGTTTAGGTAGTGTAAATATGGATTTTTTGGTCATGTTAATTTACTTGTTATCTCGGTCTAGAGAGCGTTGACGCAAGAGTTTCTGTTGTTGATAAAGTGCCGCTTTAATTAGCAGGTCTTGGTCGGTATCGCGAAGATGAGCGTATTTAAATTTGATTTCGAAACCTGAGTCTTTCGCCTCGCTAGCAAATACTTCTGCGTAGCAATAAATGGCTGCAGCTGGGTGCTCTAGAAAAAGTTTGGCTTTTACTAAGCGACCCGGTTCGATGTCTGCTTTTGAAAAGCAGGAAAACTGACTCGCACCAAATGAATAGGTGTGAGTGCGAAATTTCTCATCATCTTGCTGCGATAACATAAAGCTCAACAAGAGGTTTAATTTTGAGTTTTGTGCATCCAATAAACTGGTGACATTCTTCAAGTCGCTGTTTTTCAGTTCAGCACGCGCACTGTCAGCTAACAGATCCAATTGGCTAAATTCACTTGCCACCACAAATGGTGCTGGGATCTCAGATTCGAATTGAATTTGAGAAGGTAAAGTGAAGCCGCTGTCCATTGGTTCAATATTAGCGGTAAGGCTATGGTGAACGGTGAAAAACTCTTGTTCTGTCATGCGTTAGTTCCTTGAAGTGATCTATTGATTATCGCTATGTGGCCGCAGTAATCAAGGTCAGTTAATTGAAAGTCTCAAATAGTTGTTTGAAATTTGGCTATTTGACAAGGTTCTGTTTTTCAAGCCTAACTAATTGAGTTAATTCACTCTATATTTTCAATTAACCCCTACACAGTAACAGCAATACCCGTTACATTAACCCGCATCCCCTTTAGATGGTTCAAAGTATGTTTCATCCTATTTCGTTGTTTGTTGGCCTACGCTATTTGAAAGGCCGTTCAGGTGATCGCTTTAGCCGTTATGTTTCTTATATGTCGACGGCAGGTATCACAATTGGTGTGCTGTCTTTGGTTACTGTTTTATCGGTAATGAATGGATTCGAAGCGCAGTTAAAAGACCGAATTCTTGGTGTTCTTCCTCAAGCGGTGGTTTATGAGCAAGGTGGCACCACCCCTCTTGCTGCCCAAGCGCCTAATTTTGCAGAGCAAATCTCGCTTAATGGTCACGTTGAACCGATTGTCCGCAGTGAGGCGGTGATTCAGAGTCCGGCTCAGTTATCTGCAGGGTTGTTAATCGGCATTGAACCTAATTCAGACGACCCTCTTCAGAACCACTTAATTGCAGGTCGATTGTCTTCACTTAAAGCGGGTCAATATCAGTTGTTCCTCGGTCATACTTTGGCGAGAAACTTGAAAGTATCTATGGGTGACAAAGTTCGCCTGATGGTGACCAGCGCTAGCCAATACACCCCATTAGGTCGTATTCCAAGCCAACGAAATTTTACCGTAGCTGGCATTTTTAACACGGGCTCGGATATCGATGCTCAATTGATGGTTACCGACATCAAAGACGCAGGACGATTGATGCGTTATAAGTCTGATACGATTTCAGGTTGGAGACTGTTTTTTGAAGACCCGTTTGAAGTCGCAGAGTTATCGACTCAGCCATTGCCAGAAGGTTGGTTGTGGAGTGATTGGCGCGACCAGCGTGGTGAGTTATTCCAAGCCGTTCGAATGGAAAAAAATATGATGGGCTTAATGCTTGGGCTGATTATCGGTGTTGCTGCTTTCAATATTATCTCGGCACTTATCATGGTGGTGATGGAGAAGCAGTCTGAAGTCGCGATTCTTAAGACCCAAGGTATGACTGATGGTCAAGTCATGGGGATCTTCATGGTTCAAGGCGCAAGTAGTGGTGTGATTGGCGCGTTATCTGGTGGTGTGTTAGGCGTTGCCCTAGCGATGAACCTTAATACTATTTTAGAGGCGATGGGCGTTGCTCTATTCTCATTTGGTGGACAGTTGCCAATTCTGATTAACCCGATTCAAATCGCTGTTGTTGTGGTTTTGGCTATTGCACTGAGCCTGATTGCTACTGTATTTCCTTCTTATCGTGCATCGTCTGTGAAACCTGCTGAGGCCCTTCGTTATGAGTAATTTTCTTCAATGTAATGATATCCGTAAAACGTACCGTGAAGGCTCGTTAGATACTGAGGTGCTCAAGGGAGTCAGCTTTGAAATCGAAAAGGGTGAGCTAGTAGCAATCATCGGTACCTCTGGGTCGGGTAAAAGTACCTTACTGCATATCTTAGGCGCATTAGACGATGCTTCTGCGGGCAGCGTAAGTTTTCTTGGCCAAGATTTAGCATCTCTGAGCTCGAATAAGCAGGCCAAACTTCGTAACCAACATCTTGGCTTTGTCTATCAGTTTCATCATCTTCTATCTGACTTTTCAGCGTTAGAAAACGTAGCAATGCCGTTGCTGATTGGTGGTGAAAAGCCAGCGAAAGCGAAACAAGAAGCACAACGTTTGTTGGATAAAGTCGGATTGAGTCATCGTGTTGATCACCGACCTTCAGAGCTTTCTGGTGGTGAGAGACAACGTGTGGCTATTGCGCGAGCTTTAGTTAATAAGCCGGCTTTGGTGCTGGCGGATGAACCAACAGGTAACCTTGACCACAACACGGCACTGTCTATTTACGATTTAATGCGTGAATTGAACCGCGAATACGATACCGCTTTCTTGGTTGTAACGCATGATGGTGAACTTGCGGGCAAGATGGATCGCCAACTTCACATGCAAGATGGTTTACTGGTCAACGTAGAAAAAGAGGAGAGCTAAGTGTTTTCTTCTTTATCTTTATTGATAGGCGGTCGCTTTAGCCGAGCGAAACAACGAGACAAAATGGTGTCGTTTATCTCTTTGTCTTCGACGATTGGTATTGCGGTTGGCGTAGCCGTGATCATTATCGGTTTATCTGCCATGAATGGTTTTGAACGAGAGCTTGAATCGCGAGTACTTTCTGTCATTCCTCACGGTGAGTTTGAAGGTGTGAATAAGCCTGTGACTCGTTGGGAACATGTTATTGAGGAGTCGGTAAAGCACGATAAAGTCATTGCTGCGGCGCCTTATGTAAAAATTACTGCGCTTGCAGAAAAGGGCAAAGAGCTGAAAGCGATCGAAGTTCGAGGCGTTGACCCACAACTTGAGCAACAAGTCTCGAGTTTATCGAGCTTTATTGATAAGCAAGCTTGGAGCGAGTTTAAGGCCGGGCAACAGCAAATTATCTTGGGTTCTGGTGTAGCTAATGTGTTGGGTGCGAAAGTCGGTGATTATCTGACTTTGATGATTCCAACGGTGAATGGTTCTGTGAAGGTCCAGGCGCCAAAACGTGTTCGAGTGAAAGTGGTTGGCTTACTGACGCTTAACGGACAGATAGATCACAGCTTGGCTCTCATCCCTATTGGTGATGCTCAAGTTTACGCAAACCTAGGCGAGGCAGTGACAGGGGTTTCTTTAAAAGTGACCGATGTGCTGAACGCAAACTCGATTGTGCGTGAAGTTGGTAACCAGCTTGATGTGTACGTGTACTTACGTAGTTGGCAACAGAAGTTTGGTTTCTTGTACCGAGATATCCAGTTGGTTCGTACTATCATGTATCTAGTGATGGTATTGGTTATTGGTGTGGCTTGTTTCAATATTGTCTCGACGCTAATGATGGCAGTAAAAGACAGAGCATCAGAGATCGCAATATTAAGAACCATGGGCGCATCGGACGGCCTTGTGAAACGCATTTTCGTTTGGCAGGGCGTATTATCAGGCGTGTTAGGTAGTTTGGTGGGCAGTGCAATAGGTGTGTTAGTCGCGCTTAATCTCACGACACTTATCAAAGGGCTTGAAAAGTTGGTCGATCATCAGTTCTTATCCGGTGATATCTACTTTGTCGACTTCTTGCCATCACAACTGAATATGATGGATGTAATTGTCGTTTCAGGAACTGCGATTGTGTTGAGCTTGCTGGCAACATGGTACCCAGCATCACGAGCGGCGAAGTTAAACCCAGCCTCGGTGCTTAGTTCAAAGTAATGCTCGAAGCCATGGTCTAAGTAATACGCCCTGTAATTATTCGCGATATATAAACGGCGTAAACAAAAAAGGATCCCTGATGGGATCCTTTTTTATTGAATTCAATTCGTGTTCTTTACGACTTTCGTTACATACCAATATTGCAGAGTTCTGTTGTTCATCTGACTTTAACTTGTGTGTGTTTTAAGTAAGGCACATACAAGGATAGATTGGATAACAAGGAAAAGTTGTTCAGTACCTTGCTTGTCGTTTCTTCCAACTTCTTACTACTGAATAGCGCCATAAGCCGCGGATACCAAAGTAGCCAATCATCGCTGAAGCCACGCCACAAATCATACACCCTAGCAGGAATGGAGGCCCGATGGTGCTCATTTGCGCCAAGATGAAGTCCCAAGACAGTTCGAAATGAAAAGCTTGAGGTGGCACATGCATAACAAACGCCCCAACTTTATAAGCAAAGTAGAAGAGAACGGGCATGGTAACTGGGTTACTGATCCAAACAAGAGCGACAGCCAAAGGTAGGTTAACGCCACATGCGACAGCAAGGCCTGCAGACATAATCATTTGGCTTGGTAGAGGGACAAACGCCATGAATAACCCAACAGCGAACGCGCCGGCCGCAGAGCGACGATTAAGGCACCATAAGTTGGGGTTGTACAAAACATTGCCAAAAACTCTCAATGCTTTCTGACGCTTGATTAGCTCATGGTCAGGCATAAATCGTTTGATAAACTTTCTTGGCATAGGAGGAAGCTACTCTCTTGTTTAACACTTGGTTCTTGATTTCATTTGCTGCGACAGTTGTGTCTGTCAGCTTTTGGCCTGTGATGCCACATTGGGTTTGGGCATCATTGATGCTTTTGTTACTTATGGCATCAACAAAGTATAGCGTTTTCCGGAGTGCAAGAGGTCCAGTAACAGCATTGATACTAGTTATTTGCCTTGGGAATACAATTGAAATACAGACAAGTCGATTATTTCAATCCGGGCAGAATACTACCATAAATGCTTCGGTTGTTAGCCTTTTTAGTGAAAATAGCCACGGTTTTGAAAGTGTAATAGTAGCCAGATCAATTGGCGGCGAAAAATTAATCTTTCCTCAATTGATAAAATTACGATTATTTACTCCTTTTAAGTTAACGCTTGGAGATGACGTCTACTTATCTGCGTCCATAAAGCCGGTATGGGGCAAACTCAATGAAGCGGGCTTTGATCTAGAAAAGTACTTGTTTAGTTCCGGCGTGGTTGCCAATGCAACTTACCGAGCAGGTACAAGATATCGGATTCACTCTAGCACGAGCTTGCGATCTCAATGGTTTGAAACCAGCCTTGGAAGGTTAAGCCAGCTAGAAAACAAAGACCTCATTATGGCTTTAAGTTTTGGCTATCGAGCTCTAATTAATCCTCAGCGTTGGGATTTGCTTAAAAGTAGTGGCTTGATCCACTTGATGGCTATCTCGGGGCTCCATATTGGGATTGCCTTTGGTATCGGTTATCAGGTCGGAAAGATATTCAGGTTACTGTCACCTTCATTTCTTTGGTTACCCACAATATTCGGGCTCGGTTTAGCCTATTTCTATAGTTGGTTTGCTGGATTCACGCTACCTACATTAAGAGCTTTGGTGATGTGTGTCATCGCAAGTTACTTTTTATGGCGTGGACAAAATATCAGTTTGCTCCGATATGTTGGTTTAAGCTTGTGCGTGGTTCTGCTGATTTGGCCATTTTCAGCATTGTCGAGCAGCTTTTGGTTGTCATTTGGCGCGTTGGGCGCCGTTCTTTATATTGCGTTGAATAGTCAGCCATCCTATTCAAACTCAACATTTATCGACCGAGCACTACAGCTCTTCAAGATTCAGCTAATGCTGACATTCCTGATCACACCGTTTTCGATGCTGTTCTTTAGCGGAGTTAGCTTAGTCTCTGTTTTCTACAATTTACTCCTTTTGCCTTGGATATCGATGGTGACGATCCCGCTGTTGTTTTTGGCAATGTTTCTCAGCTTAATATCGGAGTCAGTGTCTGGCTTGGTTGGTATAACAGCGCTAGACAATGGTTTGGTTAGTCAGCTGTGGAAGTTGGTCGACTTGTCGCTTGAGCCTCTCGTATTTAGCCTTCCTTTCTCTGAGCCATTTTGGATCCAAGTCGATAATCATGTGATTGCGCTATCTGTATTCCTTATTTTGTTTTTGAGTTTTGTTAGTCGATATCTCAAGACAACAGTATCGATATTGGTCATTGCAGTGTTTGTGCTGTGGTGGGAATTCGGCAAACCCCAGCAAGGAAAATTAACCATAGATATATTAGATGTTGGACATGGGTTGTCTTTGGTATTGGAAAAGAACAATCAAGTCATTGTTTACGATCTTGGTAATGCATGGCCAGAAGGTTCGGTTGTCGAATCCTTGTTGATTCCTACTTTGAATCAGAGGGGGATTTATGAATTAGAAGGCGTGATTGTGAGTCATTTTGATTCTGACCATGCTGGTGGCTATCCGGCGTTACTTGAGAGCTACGCTCCTAAGTGGATAAGAACCAGTCAGAATATTAATCAACAAACACAATATACCACTCAAACTCAGTCAAATATTCAAGCATGTACTATTGGAGAGGCTTGGAACTGGCAAGATCTTTTTTTTGAGGTGTTGTGGCCTCCCAAACAAGTGAAGAGGGCGTATAACCCACATTCGTGTGTGGTCAGGCTCTCGGCACCCAGTTTAGAGTTTTCGATGTTACTCACTGGTGATATTGAACTGGTAAGTGAGTGGTTACTAGCTCGTGAAGGTGAGCAGCTCAGGAGTGATGTAATGCTTGTTCCGCATCATGGTAGTGACTCGTCGTCGATTAAACCGTTTATTGAGGCCGTGTCACCTCAGCTAGCGATAGCTTCTTTGGCCAAAGGCAATCAGTGGGGAATGCCGAGCAGATCTGTTGTGGGACGTTATCAGGAAGCAGGGAGTACCTGGCTTGATACTGGAGAAAGTGGACAAATAACCATCACTCTTAGTGAAGAAGGTTGGCAATATCATACGATTAGAGAACAACAAGGCAGGCAGTGGTATAGGCAGATGCTTCGTAAGGGAGTAGAATAGATAGATTATTGTGAGAAAATTAAGCGATTCTATGTCAACACAAACAGATGAAACTACCTGGGTCACATTTAAAAGACTTTGGACTTATATTCGACTATATAAGGCCGGCCTTGGTGTTGCGGTTATTGCGCTTATTATAAATGCCGTCTCTGATACTTATATGATTTCCTTACTAAAGCCGTTACTTGATGAAGGCTTTGGTAATGCTGAATCTGACTTTTTACGCACGCTTCCAATCATTATCTTTGCCATGATGTTCATTCGTGGTGTCAGTGGTTTCGTCTCAACCTATTGCTTGAGCTGGGTTTCTGGCAATGTGGTTATGGAAATTCGTCGCAAAATTTTCAGTCATTTCATGCACATGCCTGTTTCTTTCTTCGATAAAGAACAGACAGGTGCGCTGCTATCTCGAATTACTTACGATTCTGAGCAAGTGTCTGCCGCGACGAGTAAAGCGCTAGTCAGCATTGTGCGTGAAGGTGCAAGCATTATTGGCTTGCTAACATTGATGTTCTGGAACAGCTGGCAGTTGTCTTTGGTTCTATTTGCGGTTGCTCCTCTTGTTGCGTGGGCGATCAGCATTGTATCGAAGCGATTTAGAAAGATTTCTAAAAACATGCAAACTAGCATGGGCCACGTTGCTTCTTCTGCTGAACAAATGTTAAAAGGCCACAAGGTGGTTCTTACTTACGGTGGTCAGGATCTAGAAAAACACCGCTTTGACAAAGTAAGTAACCAGATGCGCCAACAAAGCATGAAGTTAATCACCGCTCAAGCCGCTGCTAACCCGATCATTCAAATGATCGCTTCGGTTGCGATTGTGGTGGTTCTTTTCTTGGCGAGTGTCGACTCTATCAAAGCAGAACTAACGCCGGGTACATTCACTGTTGTGTTCTCTGCAATGTTTGGTTTGTTGCGTCCACTAAAAGCGCTAACTAACGTAACGTCTGAATTCCAACGCGGTATGGCAGCAAGTACCACGCTATTTGGTTTGATGGATCTAGATACAGAACAAAACAAAGGCACGTTGAAACCTGAAACCGTAACCGGTGAAGTTGCAGTAAAAGATGTGACGTTTACTTATGATGGTGCAGAGAAACCAGCACTTGATAAGGTGAGTTTCAATATTCCGAAAGGTAAGACAGTCGCACTTGTCGGCCGTTCAGGTTCGGGCAAGAGTACCATCGCTAACCTGTTTACTCGTTTCTATGACGTAGACTCAGGTACAATTGAGCTTGATGGCCACGACATTCGTGATTACGAATTGAGAAACCTGCGTGAGCACTTTGCTCTTGTTTCTCAAAATGTTCACCTGTTTAACGATACGGTCGCGAACAACATCGCGTATGCCGCAGAAGAGCAATATACTCGCGAACAGATTGAACACGCAGCCAAGCTTGCTCATGCGAGTGAGTTTATCGAAGGCATGGAAAATGGCATCGATACCGTTGTTGGTGAAAATGGCGCAAGCCTTTCTGGTGGTCAAAGACAGCGTATTGCGATTGCACGCGCTCTATTAAGAGATGCACCTGTGCTGATTCTTGATGAGGCGACGTCTGCATTGGATACTGAATCAGAGAGAGCGATTCAGTCTGCATTGGAAGAACTACAAAAAGATAAGACTGTATTGGTGATTGCTCACCGTTTATCTACTATCGAGCAAGCCGATGAGATCTTAGTGGTTGATGATGGCCAAATTGTAGAAAGAGGCGCGCACGCAGAACTAATCGCACATGATGGCGCTTATGCGCAGTTACACCGAATTCAATTCAGTGGATAAGATTAGGTCTTGTTGTGATCGAAAAGATTTGGTTTAACAATCACCCTTTGAAATATCTTCTCTGGCCGCTATTGTGGCCACTGAGTCTGCTGTTCAAAATGATCAGCGGTCAACGTCGTGACGCTTATCTATCGGGGAAGAAAGAAACCTACCGTCCACCATTGCCAGTAATTGTTGTTGGTAATATTACCGCTGGTGGTAATGGTAAAACACCAGTTGTGATTTGGTTGGTTGAGATGTTGCAAGCCAACGGCTTTAAACCAGGTGTGGTGTCGCGAGGTTATGGAGCTAAAGCGCCAAGCTACCCACTCGTACTAGATGAAAATACACCAGCCGAATATTCGGGTGATGAACCTCGTTTGATTCGAAAGCGAACTGGTTGTCCTGTTGCGGTTGACCCTGTACGGGCGAATGCAGTAAAGGCTTTGTTGAGTGAAGGTGTTAATGTCATCATCACTGATGATGGCCTTCAGCATTACGCGCTTGAACGCGACATTGAATTTGCAGTTATCGACGGCGCAAGACGCTTTGGTAGTGAGAGTTTGATTCCACTCGGTCCATTACGAGAGCCAGTATCACGTTTGGATGATGTAGATTTCTTGATTAATAATGGCGGAAAGGAGCAAGGGCGAGAGTTTTCAATGTCTTTGCAACCAAGCCAAGCTGTGAATCTAAAAACTGGTCAGAAAATATCGGTAGCAGAACTGCAGAAGCTTGTGGCTTTTGCTGGAATAGGTCATCCGCCACGCTTTTTTAAAACATTAAACGATCTTGATGGTGATGTGGTTTTCACACAGGGCTTCGCCGACCACCAAGATTTTGATAAAGATGAACTTCATGCCTTAGCTAAGAAAGGCATGAATCTGATTATGACAGAAAAAGACGCTGTAAAA
Source organism: Vibrio sp. QJM3NY_35 (assembly GCF_057785915.1). Taxonomy (NCBI): domain Bacteria; kingdom Pseudomonadati; phylum Pseudomonadota; class Gammaproteobacteria; order Vibrionales; family Vibrionaceae; genus Vibrio; species Vibrio sp. QJM3NY_35. The sequence goes on from NZ_CM173507.1 coordinate 1,167,041, forward strand.
TGCGAGGAATATGCTCAAGACAACTGGTGGTATCTTCCAGTTTCTGCGCAGTTTGATGAAGGTTCGCAACAGCAAATTTTAAAAAGAATAAAAGAGGTTATGGAATACTATGGATCACCGTCTACTTGAGATCGTTGCTTGCCCTGTATGTAAAGGTAAACTAACTTTTGACAAGGATAAGCAAGAGCTTGTTTGTAAAATTGATCGCCTTGCTTACCCAATTAAAGAGGGTATTCCTGTTCTTTTAGAACCTGAAGCTCGCACCGTTTCTATGGATGAGGGTAAGTAATGTCTTATACGGTTGTTATACCTGCAAGATACCAATCGAGCCGTTTGCCAGGGAAGCCACTTGCTGACATTGGTGGAAAGCCGATGATTCAATGGGTATACGAACAGTCAATGAAAGCGGGTGCCGATAACGTTATTATTGCTACCGATGACGCTCGAGTTGAAAAAGCGGCTAAAGCATTTGGCGCGACCGTTTGTATGACATCACCGAATCATGAGTCAGGCACTGAACGCCTAGCTGAAGTGATTGAAGTTATGAAAATTCCTGATGATCATATTATCGTGAATGTTCAAGGTGATGAGCCACTTATCCCACCTGCGATCATTAATCAGGTTGCCAACAATCTTGCGAACAGTACAGCTCCGATGGCAACGTTAGGTGTGGAAATTACTCATGCTGATGAAGTGTTTAACCCTAACGCTGTTAAAGTTGTAACCGATAAAGACGGTTACGCCTTATATTTTAGCCGAGCAACTATCCCTTGGGATCGTGATGCTTACGCGAACAACGGTACTGCAGCGGAATCTCCTTTGCTTCGTCATATTGGTATCTATGCTTACCGAGCGGGTTTTATCAATACCTACATCAATTGGGAACCAAGTACTCTTGAGCGTATTGAGTGCCTAGAGCAATTACGCGTGCTTTGGTACGGTGAAAAAATCCACGTAGATGTTGCGGCGGAAGCGCCGGCTGCTGGTGTTGATACGCCTGAAGACCTAGAAGCGGTTCGAGCTATTATTGGCTAAGCTTCTTTGAGCGAGTTCTTCTTTGCTCTACAAAATGAGAAATGATGAGCCTTGCCTATTGCGAGGCTTTTTTCTATCTACCGAAAAGTGCGCTATCGAAAAGCGCGTGTCTGATTGACCTAAGCAAACGGATATCGAGATAGTTGCATTGCTTTATGCATCATCAACACGGAATTATCTGAGATTTACCTCGCTCGAGTTCCAATTTTTCTCTATAATATTCCGCCTATAAAGTAGTGGCGAATCGCTAGTACAGAATAAAACTTACGACAAAACGTGGAGTAAAAGATGCCTTCTCAAAGCCCAGTGATTACGGTTGATGGACCAAGTGGTGCAGGTAAAGGTACCCTGTGTATGTTGCTAGCAGATAAGCTAGGCTTTCATCTTCTAGACTCAGGCGCGATCTATCGCGTATTGGCTTTAGCGGCAATTCACCATGGTGTGGATACTGAATCAGAGGATGCTTTAGTACCGCTTGCTACACACTTAGACGTGCAGTTTATTGCTGAAGGCGACTTAGTTAAGGTTATCCTAGAAGGTGAAGATGTGTCGGGTGAGCTTCGTAAAGAAGAGACTGGCATGGCGGCTTCAAAAGTTGCTGCTTTACCTCGCGTTCGCGAAGCACTGCTTCGTCGTCAACGTGCATTCAGCGCTGCGCCTGGTTTGGTTGCAGATGGCCGTGATATGGGAACGGTTGTGTTTCCTGAAGCTGAAGCGAAAATATTTTTAGATGCAAGTGCTGAAGAGCGTGCGAGTCGCCGCCTTAAACAGTTGCAACAGAAGGGGTTAGATGTTAAATTTGACGACCTTTTGAGCGAGATCCAAGAGCGAGACGATCGAGATCGTAATCGCCCAGTGGCGCCACTTCGCCCTGCAGAGGATGCTCTAGTGCTTGACTCCACCTCAATGAATATTGAGCAGGTAGTAGAAAAAGCACTACACTATATTGAATCGAAACTGGCTGGGTAATTTCGCCGAGCTAGTACGAACGTTGGTCGCAAGGATGATGACCGGCGAATTTATCAACCCCATGCGGTAGGATACCCATGGACGTTTAATTATTGAAGATTAAATAATGACTGAATCTTTTGCTCAACTCTTTGAAGAGTTTCTATCTGAAACTGAATTCCAACAAGGCAGCATCGTTAAAGGTACTGTAGTAGCTATCGAGAACGGTTTCGTTCTTGTAGACGCTGGTCTTAAGTCTGAATCTGCTATCCCTGCTGAACAATTCAAGAACGCTGCTGGCGAACTTGAAGTTGAAGTTGGTGCTGAAGTAGACGTAGCTCTAGACGCTGTTGAAGATGGTTTCGGTGAAACTCAACTTTCTCGTGAGAAAGCTAAGCGTCACGAAGCTTGGATCGTACTTGAGAAAGCTTGTGAAGAAGCTGAAACTGTTGTTGGTATCATCAACGGTAAAGTTAAAGGCGGTTTCACTGTTGAACTTAACGGTATCCGTGCTTTCCTTCCAGGTTCTCTAGTAGACGTACGTCCTATCCGTGACACTGCTCACCTAGAAAACAAAGAGCTAGAGTTCAAAGTAATCAAGCTAGACCAGAAGCGTAACAACGTTGTTGTTTCTCGTCGTGCTGTTATCGAATCTGAAAACAGTGTTGAGCGTGACGAACTTCTTGAAACTCTACAAGAAGGTACTGAAGTTAAAGGTATCGTTAAGAACCTTACTGACTACGGTGCATTCGTTGACCTTGGCGGTGTTGACGGTCTTCTACATATCACAGATATGGCTTGGAAGCGCGTTAAGCACCCATCAGAGATCGTTAACGTTGGTGACGAAATCCTAGTTAAAGTTCTTAAGTTCGATCGTGAGCGCACTCGTGTTTCACTAGGTCTTAAGCAACTAGGCGAAGATCCATGGGTAGCAATCGCTAAGCGTTACCCAGAAGGTCACAAGCTTTCTGGTCGTGTTACAAACCTAACTGACTACGGCTGCTTCGTTGAAATCGAAGAAGGCGTTGAAGGTCTAGTACACGTTTCTGAAATGGATTGGACTAACAAGAACATCCACCCTTCTAAAGTTGTTAATGTTGGCGACGAAGTTGAGGTTATGGTTCTTGATATCGACGAAGAACGTCGTCGTATCTCTCTAGGTCTGAAACAGTGTAAAGCTAACCCATGGCAGTCATTTGCAGAAATGCAAGCTAAGGGCGACAAAGTTACTGGTAAGATCAAGTCTATCACTGACTTTGGTATCTTCATCGGTCTAGAAGGCGGTATCGACGGTCTTGTACACCTATCTGACATTTCTTGGAACGCTGCCGGCGAAGAAGCTGTACGTGAATACAAGAAAGGCGACGAAATCTCTGCTGTTGTTCTAGCAGTAGATGCAGAGCGTGAGCGTATTTCTCTTGGCGTTAAGCAAATGGAAAACGACCCGTTCAACGCATACGTTGCTGACAACAAGAAAGGTGTTCTTGTAAACGGTACTGTTACTGCAGTTGACGCGAAAGGCGCTACTATCGAGCTAATCGAAGGCGTTGAAGGTTACATCCGCGCTTCTGAAGTTTCTCGCGACCGTATCGAAGATGCATCTCTAATCCTAAGCGTTGGCGACAGCGTTGAAGCGAAGTTCACTGGTGTAGACCGTAAGAACCGCGTAATCAACCTATCTATCAAAGCTAAAGATGAAGCTGATGAGCAAGAAGCAATGGCTTCACTGAACAAGTCTGAAGAAGGCGCGTTCGGTAACGCAATGGCAGACGCATTCAAAGCTGCTAAAGGCGAATAATAGCTTCTCATTAAGAGAATTATAGCTATCTAGCCAAGAAAGGAGCCGTAAGGCTCCTTTTTTTTTGCTTATTTTTCCGATAGGTCTATAATTTCTAAAAAGAAAACCAACGAGGGTAACTATGACTAAGTCTGAATTGATTGAAAGACTGTGCGCTGAGCAAACGCATCTTTCTGCAAAAGAAATTGAAGACGCTGTAAAAGACATTTTAGAGCATATGGCTTCAACACTAGAAAGTGGTGATCGAATCGAAATTCGCGGTTTTGGCAGCTTTTCTCTGCATTATCGTGAGCCTCGTGTTGGACGTAACCCAAAGACTGGTGACAAGGTAGAGTTAGAAGGTAAATACGTTCCTCACTTCAAACCAGGTAAAGAGCTGCGTGAACGAGTAAACTCAGGAATGTAGCCTACTTATCGGAATTAAGAAAAGCGGCATACTATAATGTATGCCGCTTTTTTATGACCATAATATGGTGGTCTGATTAGTAATTTTCCTGCATAATCGTACAGCTAACCAACCAATGAGTGATGAACTATGAAAATTATAAAAATAGTCGCCGTTATCGCACTTTTCCTAATTGCACTGGCTTTAGGCTCTCAAAACCAAACAACTGTAAATTTCAACTATCTGCTAGCGCAAGGTGACTTCCACCTCTCAAGTTTATTAGGTGTTGTATTCGTTTCAGGCTTCGCCCTTGCTTGGTTAGTCTTTGGTAACATGCACATGCGGTCTCAGCTAAAAATTCATCGCTTAAAGAAGCAACTCAATAAGCAATCAAAGCAGGTCGCTGCTGATACTAAAGCTTAAAGGCTATATTTGATGTTAGAGTTACTGTTCTTACTTTTGCCCATCGCAGCCGCATATGGCTGGTATATGGGTAATCGTAATGCTCAGCAAGAAAAACAAAAGCAATCACACCAGATCTCCCGTCAATACGTGACGGGTTTGAACCTATTACTGTCAGATCAATCTGACAAAGCGGTTGATCACTTCATTGAGCTGCTTCAAGTAGACAATGAAACCATCGATACTCACTTAGCTTTGGGCAACTTGTTCCGCTCAAGAGGCGAAGTCGACCGCGCTATTCGCATTCACCAAAATCTCATCTCTCGTTCGGGGCTTACCCTCGATCAGAAAAACCTCGCACTGCAACAATTAGCCAAAGACTATATGGTCTCTGGTTTCCTTGATCGCGCTGAAAAAATCTTTGAACAGCTTGTAGAAGAACCTGACCATAAAGAGGGCGCTTTACAGCAGTTGGTTGCTATTTATCAGCAGACCCGCGAGTGGAACAAGGCTATCCATTACGGAAATATCTTAGTTAAGCTCGGCAAGAAAAAAATGAAGATGCGTGCGACCGTTGCGCATTTCTGGTGTGAGCTTGCAATGCAAGAACAAGCCGATGGTAATCGTTCTAAAGCGCTTCAGCATTTTAAGAAGGCGCTTTCTGAAGACCCTAAATGTGTTCGCGCAAGTATCGCACTAGGGAAGTTCCACTTAGCGAACGAAGATTACCAAAAGACAATTGATTGTCTTGAATCGGTACTTGAACAAGATATCGATTTTATCAGTGAGGTGTTGCCAACCCTTGCTGAGTGTTACCACAAGCTTGGACAAGAAGCTCAATTGGTCGAGTTCCTCAAAGCGTGTATTCAGAAGAAAGCCGGTGTATCTGCCGAACTGATGCTGGCGCAATTGGTTGCTCACCATGAAGATGTAGGCTCAGCTCAAGAGCTACTGACAAAGCAGCTTGTTAAAAACCCAACTATGAAAGGTTTTTATCGATTAATCGATTACCACCTAGCGGAAGCAGAAGAAGGCCGAGCAAAAGACAGCTTAACCACACTTCAATCTATGGTTGGTGAACAGCTTAAGGTTAAGCCTCATTACCGTTGTCGTCAGTGTGGTTTCTCGACACACTCTTTGTATTGGCACTGCCCTTCATGTAAAGGGTGGGGGACGATCAAGCCTATTCGTGGGCTTGATGGTGAATAGATTTGTGGTCACTTTAAGACCAAATTATTAATTGCAGCTTTCGGGCTGCATTTTTATGACTGTTATTTATCACCTGCTTAGGTGATTAGAAATTTTTAGAAAGTTAACTGCGTTAGGAGATGAAATGAACGACCAAAAAATCATTGTAGCCTTGGATTATGATAATCAAGCGGATGCGTTAGCCTTTGTCGATCGAATTGACCCAGCATCTTGCCGCCTAAAAGTGGGCAAAGAGATGTTTACCCTGTTTGGCCCTGAATTTGTTCGTGAATTACATAAGCGTGGTTTCTCAGTATTTTTAGACCTTAAATTCCACGACATCCCGAACACATGTTCAAAAGCAGTCCGTGCTGCCGCTGAACTGGGTGTTTGGATGGTGAACGTACACGCAAGTGGCGGTGAGCGTATGATGACGGCTTCTCGCGAAATCTTAGAACCTTATGGCAAAGATCGTCCACTGTTAATCGGTGTAACGGTACTCACCAGTATGGAGCAATCTGACTTAGCGGGTATCGGTCTGGATCTTGAACCACAACAACAAGTGATGCGCTTGGCTTCTCTAACGAAAAACTCTGGCTTAGACGGTGTTGTATGTTCTGCACAAGAGGCTTCTTTGCTTAAAGGTGCACTTGGTCAAAAGTTCAAGCTAGTTACTCCAGGTATTCGTCCTGTCGGCGCAGATGTGGGTGACCAGAAGCGCATCATGACGCCTTCTAAAGCGATTGAATCAGGTTCAGACTACCTTGTTATTGGTCGTCCGATTACGCAAGCGATAGACCCTGCTGCTGTACTTGCAGAGATCAACGGTACGCTTTCTTAAGTCTATATTTGGATTGAGATATAAATAAAGAAGGCCAGCAAATTGCTGGCCTTAATTTTTTAGTCTGGATTAGTCTAAACTGGACTGAATGTTCTGTGTGGAGCCTAAACCGGAGCACCACTATGGAATTTGAAGTCGCTGTCTTCTGAAGTGATAAGATCAGCTTCTACTTGAGCAAAATGCGAAATACGCTCTGAAATATCTTTCCCTGCGATCTGTTCTGCTAGCTCAAGGTAATCTTGGTAGTGGCGAGCTTCTGAACGAAGTAGAGACACGTAAAACTTCTCCATGTCTTCTTCCAAGAAAGGAGCCAATTTAGCGAAGCGCTCACAAGAGCGAGCTTCAATAAACGCACCGATGATAAGCTTATCAACCAGAGCATCAGGCTCGTAAGTCTTAACTTGTTTGATCAAGCCCTTAGCGTAACGACCCGCCTCGATTGGCTGGTAAGTCACGCCTTTCTTCTCCATCAACTCCATGACTTGGTAGAAGTGATGCAGCTCTTCTTTGATCAGTAAAACCATCTTATCGATTAGGTCAGCACCGTAATTACAGCCTTCTTTCGCTGTGATTTGCTTGGATACGTTGCTTTTACCACGCAGAGACTCTAAGTCTCCGATACGACGGTAAGCAAATTGCTCGTATGGCAAAATCCATTCATTCAGTTGTTTCGCGCTTTCTTTATCAACTGCGTACTTGCGGATAAGGAACAAAGCACTCTGTGCAGCCTTCAGTTCACACAGCATGTGATCGCGTAGAATGATGTGAAGATTTTCAGGCTTTTTGGCTTCATCTATCCATGAATCTGGCGTTTCGGCTTTAAGAAAAGAGTGGATTGGAGCGAGTAATTCTTGATACATGGTCAGGGAAAGTTTGTTGATAATGCGGGGATTTTATCACAGCTCAAGAGATCTCCCTATACAGAGAAAGGAAATTCAACAGCTACAAAAAAGGCCGCCTATTTAATGTAAATAAGGCGGCCTTTAAGTGTTGAGTTAGACTGTTACCATTTCTTCTTCTGACCGAAGAGGGCATCCATATCGTCTTCACGCTCTTTAGATTCCATCTGCTGCAAATCTTGAGCGTTTTTGTCTTGGCGTTTCTGGTCAAGTTCGTTGAGCATCTGCTGAAGCTTTTCTTTGGCTTGATTAGAGTAGGAGTCGTTCTTAGTCGCTAAAGCATCAATGCCTTTGCGTAATAGCTGAATCGCTGTTCCCGGTTGTCCGCGAGAAATCGAATCGTTTGCACGTTTAATAACATTTTCAATGTTAATACGGATTTGAATCGTTTCTAGGCGAGCATTTTCAACCACATAAGCTTGAGTCTCGAAACGGCCTTTATTGTGCTCGTTACGTACCGTATCACGCAGGCGCTTAACGAGCTTTAGCATCATGATCGCTTGCTTGTCACTGCTTGGTGAGCGGAAAGCGGTACTCTCGCCACCTTTGTAGTTCTCTTTAAGCTGAGTAATCTGTTGTTTTACGCTTTCAATGCGTTGGGCAAGCTGCTTATTTTTTGGATCGAGTTGATACATGTTTTCTAATGCATCAAGAATCCGATTGTTTAAGCACACAAGAAGATCTTGGCTAAACGGCATGTGATGAGCGTTGCCAATCAGTTCTTCTGTACCGTCAATAATGGTTAGATAACGAGAAGCTTCCTGTTTCTTCGCTGTTTCTACCTTAACTTTATATTGAAGCATGATGTTGTAGCCTAAAACTAACACCAAAAGAACGGCTACTAAGGCGATTATTAAACCAATATTCATATGTTTGAGTCTGCTTATTATTTTCTATAGCTAACCTGAGAGGATACACGATTCCATTGTGTATCGGCACTCGTAAATTGCAATTTCTGATTATCTCTTGTTGAGCGAAATCGGCAATCAAAACTTACCCACTAATGTATGAGAATGAGGGTTGGGTTGCAAAGCGTTAGTGATGTTTTTGTTTGTTAAGCTAGAAAAACTCAATTTTTCTGTCATTTTTGTGTTTGAAGCGTTATAACTATTAATTATATTACACGAGACTATAACGCTCTCTTTGCAAATAAGTTAGCACAGAAATGAGTAAAGGATTACGAGGTTAGATATGAAGTTACAGCAACTGAAGTACATTGTTGAGGTTGTAAACCATAACCTAAATGTTTCAGCTACAGCAGAGAGTTTGTACACATCTCAGCCAGGCATTAGTAAGCAAGTTAGATTACTTGAAGACGAGCTAGGCATTCAGATTTTTGAGCGTAGTGGTAAGCATTTAACACAGGTTACCCAAGCCGGTGAGGATATCATTCGCATCTCTCAAGAGATTTTAGCTCGTGTTGAGAGTATTAAAGCCGTAGCGGGTGAACACACTCATCCAGAGATGGGTACATTGAATATTTCAACCACTCATACTCAAGCTCGTTATGCACTGCCTGATGTGATTAAAGGTTTTACTGCGCGTTATCCAAAAGTATCGCTTCACATGCACCAAGGTACACCAAGCCAGATGTCAGAAGCGGTAGCTAAGGGTACAGCGAACTTTGCGATTGCAACGGAAGCGCTGCACCTTTATCAAGATGCGATTATGCTGCCTTGTTACCACTGGAACCGCTCGATCGTTGTGACCAAAGATCACCCTCTGGCACAGAAGCGAAATATAACGATCGAAGATCTTGCGGCTTATTCTCTAGTGACCTACGTATTTGGTTTCACTGGTCGTTCTGAGCTTGATACTGCGTTCAATAAAGTTGGCCTAACACCGCGTGTTGTGTTTACCGCGACCGATGCGGACGTCATCAAAACGTATGTTCGCATGGGCATTGGTGTGGGTGTCATCGCAAGTATGGCGATTGACCACGAGCAAGATACCGATTTGGTTGCGATTGATGCGAGTCACCTATTTGGTGCTAGTACCACAAGCATTGGCTTTAGAAAAGGCACATTCCTGCGTTCTTACATGTTTGATTTTATGGAGCGTTTTGCGCCGCACCTAACTCGCCCAGTAGTTGAGCAAGCCATTTCTTTGAAGTCTAATGAAGAGATCGAAGAGATGTTTAAAGATATCGAACTACCTGTTCGTTAATCTCTTCATTTAAAGCTAGACTCTTATTCGGCCTGTATTTACAGGCCGTTTTGTTTTCGGCTTTATTGGGCGTGCGTTTTTTAGTTCTCTTTGTCTCGAACCTTTCCATTTGAAGCTCTTACCCCTACAATCCACGCACCATAGGGGGAATCATGCATTCACGATTTACAATTCTCGACTCATTTTTGTTAGAGCACCAAGTTTATTGGCGTTCAGAGCCTTTTCACCTATGCCAAACTCAACAGCAACCATGGCAAGAGGCCAATCGTCCACTTGTTGACTGGTTAGAAGACTTAAGCATTGAAAGCATTCAAACTTTAAAAGAAAACCCTGAGCTGTTGGCCGAGGAACTGATTCGTTTCCTTCCTGATTTAGAGCTCGCGAATCAAAATATTCAGTTTGATAATACAGCTTTGGTAGGGCTCCACCTCCCTCGTGGTACTGCCGATGGTATTCCAGGTAGAAAGTTGCAACAAATCGTGTCGATGGGAGAGGCGGTACTTGATCACCACCATGGTAAAGAGTGGCTGGAGTGGTGTTCTGGTAAAGGCTTCCTTGGTCGAATCTTATCTCAACAATCGAAGCAAAAAGTGACCAGCTTCGAGTGGCAACAATCGCTGTGCGAAAGCGGCCAAAAGATTGCAGATGCACGACGTTTAGAAATGACGTTCGTTCAAGGTGATGCCTTTTCTGAGAGTGCTGATAAGGTGTTTAATTCTAATCAACATGCGGTCGCTCTTCATGCTTGTGGTGATCTCCATGTTGAGTTAGTTAAAAAGTCCGTGTCGCATGGGCTTCCTGCTGTGACTATATCCCCTTGTTGTTATCACCTTATTCGTGACGACAACTACAAGGCGATGTCATCAGTGGCACAAGCCTCGGCTTTAACATTGAGCAAGAGTGATTTACGAATTCCACTCCAAGAAACCGTTACTGGTGGCGAAAGGGTAAAGCGACATCGCCAATTGGAGATGAGTTATCGCCTAGGCTTCAGTCAGTTACTCAAGGCTGAAATGGGGATTGATGAATACATTCCCGTGCCGAGCATCAAAAAATCAGAATTGTCTGCGGGCTTTAAAGCTTTTTGTTTATGGGCTTCAGAGATTAAAGAGCTCCCAATTCGTTTGGATACCGATTTTGAGTCTTATCTTGTTCAAGGGGAGCAACTTTTCTGGGAGATGGAAAAACTAAGCCTGGTTCAGCAAGTCTTTAGACGACCATTAGAGATATGGCTAGCGTTGGATCGCGCGATTTATTTAAAAGAACAAGGCTACGAAGCCACCATCGAAGAGTTTTGTGAACGTAGTGTCACACCTCGAAATCTGTTGGTTCATGGTGTTAAGAGCGATAGATAAACGATGCGGTTATTAGAAAGCGTGCTAATCATCGCTTTCGAACGATAGTGTTATAGAGACAAAAAAGCCAGTTCGACAAAATCGGACTGGCTTTTTAATGTGTGGATTAACTGAACGCTTCAACGAGAAAATTTGACGCTCAGTTAGTTACTACATCATTAGTTAAACATTGCGATAGCTTCTGCTGGATCTACGTATTCAAGGTCAAAGCTTTCTGCAACTTCTTTACAAGTTACTTTACCGTGAATGACGTTTAGACCTTCTAGGAAGCCTTTATCAGATAGAAGTGCTTCGCGGTAGCCTTTGTTCGCTAGCTTAACAATGTAAGGAAGTGTTGCATTGTTTAGTGCGTAAGTTGAAGTACGCGCTACAGCACCTGGCATGTTTGCAACACAGTAGTGAACTACGTCATCAACGATGTAAGTTGGGTCTGCGTGAGTGGTCGCGTGAGAAGTCTCGAAACAACCGCCTTGGTCGATTGCAACATCAACAACTGCTGAACCTGGCTTCATCTTAGCGATGTGATCTTTTGTTACTAGTTTTGGAGCTGCTGCGCCAGGAATTAGTACTGCACCAATCACTAGGTCTGCTTCTAGAACATGCTTTTCAATCGCATCTTCAGTAGAATAAACCATTTTTGCGCGACCTTGGAATTCTTCATCAAGACGACGAAGTGTATCTACGTTACGGTCAAGGATTGTAACATCAGCGCGAAGGCCAACAGCCATACGTGCTGCGTTAGCACCTACGACGCCGCCACCAACAACAACAACTTTTGCTGGTTCAACACCTGGAACGCCACCAAGAAGAAGACCACAACCACCGTTAGATTTCTCTAATGTTTGTGCACCTGCTTGAATAGACATGCGACCAGCTACTTCAGACATTGGTGCTAATAGTGGCAAGCGACCCATATTATCTGTTACAGTCTCATAGGCTACGCAGACAGCTTTGCTCTTGATAAGCTCTTCAGTTTGTGGAAAATCTGGTGCAAGGTGTAAATAGGTAAATAATATTTGCCCTTCGCGAAGCATAGCTCGCTCGACAGCTTGAGGTTCTTTAACCTTTACAATCATCTCTGCTTTCGCGAAAACGTCAGCAGCAGTAGGAAGAATGGATGCGCCTACAGCGATGTAATCATCGTCTGAAAAACCGATACCAGTACCGGCATTGGTTTCTACAAAAACTTGGTGGCCGTGTGAGATTAGTTCTCTCACGCTAGCTGGGGTCATACCAACGCGGTATTCGTGGTTCTTGATTTCCTTAGGTACGCCAATGATCATCCTGACTCCTCATTTTATTTTGGTTGTTTTATCTATGTGTAGGGTAATTCTGTCGAATTAATATCTAGTATAGATAGGTTCAGATAAAATTTGATACTGAATATTAAAAAGTTGTAGTATATTTTTTTGCAAGGAAGTAATAAGGTGGAATAAAAAATGGCAGACAATTATAAGAAGCCGTCCAAGGAACTAGATCGTATTGACCGCAACATTCTTAATGAGTTGCAAAAAGACGGTCGTATCTCAAACGTTGAACTCTCAAAACGAGTAGGACTTTCTCCAACTCCATGTCTTGAACGTGTTCGTCGTTTAGAACGTCAAGGTTACATTACTGGGTACACAGCATTGCTGAACCCACAGTACCTTGATGCTTCACTTTTAGTGTTTGTTGAAATTACGTTGAACCGTGGTGCGCCAGATGTGTTCGAACAATTCAACACCGCTGTGCAGAAACTAGATGATATCCAAGAGTGTCATTTAGTGTCGGGTGATTTTGACTATCTTCTAAAAACACGTGTATCTGATATGGGTGCTTACCGTAAGCTACTGGGTGATACGTTACTTCGTCTACCGGGCGTAAACGACACTCGAACTTACGTTGTAATGGAAGAAGTGAAACAAACTAATCAACTTGTGATTAAAACTCGTTAGTCACAATTGGTGAAATGAAAGAAAGCGGACATTTGTTCCGCTTTCTTGCTTTCTGGAATTGGGTTTTTCTGTTTGATATGGTTAAATCAACAGTAGTTTCATTGAAACGAGCGGCTTTTGCCGCTCGAGATGTTTTTATCCCGTTTAATTATTAAGTTGGTTTATGTTCAAGCAGAGCAGTAATAAAGTAGAAACAATCATTAAAACGAGTGAAGAGCCTCAGTCTCCTCGTTTGAGTGGTTCTCAACGTCTCAAAGAGTGCAGCCTGATTCTCGGTGTTCTCTTCTCTATTCTACTTGCCGTTGCGTTATTAACTTTTAGTCCAGCTGACCCATCATGGTCGCAAACGGCGTGGGGTGGTGACATTCAAAATGCGGGTGGTTATCTAGGTGCTTGGTTGGCGGATACACTTTTCTTCGTATTTGGTTCTTTGGCTTACCCTTTGCCTATCTTGGTGACGGTTGCTGCGTGGGTATTATTCCGCAAACGTAATGAAGACGAGCAGATCGACTTCATGCTGTGGGGCACTCGCTTACTTGGCCTGACTATCCTAATCCTTACTAGTTGTGGTCTAGCGGATATTAACTTTGACGACATCTGGTACTTTTCATCAGGTGGAGTCGTGGGTGACGTCTTAACAAGCCTTGCACTTCCGACGTTGAATGTTCTTGGTAGTACGCTGGTTCTTCTTTTCTTATGGGGTGCTGGTTTTACTCTATTAACTGGTATTTCTTGGTTAAGCATTGTGGAATGGTTAGGTGAATGTGCCATCAAATTCTTCACGTCTGCTGTTAATAAGGCTCGTGGCCAAGATCAAGAGCTACTAGAGCCTCAGCTAAGAGAATCAGCAGACCGCGATTTAATCGAAGAACGTCATCAAGAGCCGAGTTACCGTGATGTTCCTGCTTTAGAAGATAACAAAGAATCAACAGAGAATGATCCACTAGATCCTGCAATGAGCTTTTCTGCGACCAATGATTCGTCAGATGCGGCTGCAAGTGCGCTAGAGAGCGCTGCGACACCGAAGCGCCATTACAATATTCACATGCCTGTTGAGGCGCCAGCGAAGCAAGAAGCTTCAGAACAAGAAGAACCTCAGGTTCAGCGCCAACCTCAAGTTGCACCTGAGTCGATCCCTGTAGCACCTGTTTACAAAGCGCCAGAAGAACCGTTAGAAGAAGGTATTGAGCGCTCGAAGCAGCTTAATGCCACTATCGAGCAGCTAGAAAACGCCGCTGTGTATGAAGATGATCTTGCTGAGCAAGAGCAGGTTGATGCGCATGAATCTCAAATCGCGTATCAGCAATACATGCAGAATGAGCAACAAGACGTTACCTCTACTGATATGGCTCTTGAAAGTGCAGAACCAGAGATCAATAGCTCGCCAGAAGTAACGAATGAATTCGATGTTGAAGATGTTCAGCCAGAATCTCTATACGCTTCACCAATGGGTGAGCCAGAAGCAACTGTGGAAGACGATTTCTCTGCACAAGCTTCACCATTTGATGTAGCGGAAGAGCAGACTGACGAACAGGTTTTCGCTCCTGAAGCTCAGCAGACTGAAACCGAGCAAGCTGATGCAGAATTAGCGGATGAGCGATTTGAACCTTTCTCTTATCAAGAAGAACATTCAGAGCCTGAACAGCCAACAGCACAAAGCCAAGAACCAGCTGTTGATCTTCCTTGGGAAGAAGTAACGGAAGAAGAACCTTCGCATCAAGATCAAGATGTCGCCGCATTCCAAAGCATTGTTTCTGAAGCTCAAGCGAATATGGCAGCGGCGCAGAATCCGTTCTTGGTTCAACAAGATGTTAATTTACCGAAGCCTGCTGAGCCATTACCAACACTTGAATTGTTATTCCACCCTGAAAAGCGTGAAACCTTTATTGACCGTGACGCACTAGAGGCAATTGCTCGTCTTGTTGAATCTAAGCTAGCGGACTACAAGATCAAAGCCGATGTGGTTGATATTTTCCCTGGCCCAGTAATCACTCGATTCGAACTTGATCTGGCTCCGGGTGTGAAAGTAAGCCGTATTTCTGGCCTTTCTATGGACTTAGCGCGTTCACTCTCTGCATTGGCTGTACGTGTCGTAGAAGTGATTCCGGGTAAACCTTATGTTGGCTTAGAACTGCCGAATATGAGTCGCCAAACTGTATTCTTCTCAGACGTGGTTGCTAGCCCTCAGTTCCAAGAAGCGAAATCGCCAACGACAGTGGTTCTAGGACAAGACATCGCTGGTGAAGCCGTTATTGCTGATCTATCGAAAATGCCTCACGTTCTAGTTGCAGGTACAACCGGTTCTGGTAAGTCGGTAGGTGTGAACGTAATGATTCTGAGTATGCTTTACAAAGCATCACCGGAAGATGTTCGATTTATCATGATCGACCCGAAAATGCTTGAGCTATCGGTTTATGAGGGTATTCCTCATCTATTGTCTGAAGTGGTAACCGACATGAAAGATGCGTCGAACGCCCTTCGTTGGTGTGTTGGCGAGATGGAACGACGTTATAAGCTGATGTCAGCATTAGGCGTTCGTAACATTAAAGGTTACAACGATAAGCTTAAGATGGCAGCGGAAGCGGGTCACCCAATTCACGATCCACTGTGGAAGCCGGGCGACAGCATGGACCCAGAAGCGCCATTGCTTGAGAAACTGCCTTACATTGTGGTTATCGTTGATGAATTTGCCGACCTAATCATGGTGGTTGGTAAGAAGGTTGAAGAACTGATTGCACGTTTGGCACAAAAAGCACGTGCGGCGGGTGTTCACTTGATCCTAGCGACGCAACGTCCATCAGTGGATGTTATTACTGGTCTTATTAAAGCGAACATTCCAACCCGTGTGGCCTTTACGGTATCAACTAAAACGGATTCACGAACTATCCTTGACCAAGGTGGTGCGGAATCACTATTGGGCATGGGTGATATGCTTTACTTGCCTCCTGGTTCTAGCCATACAACTCGTGTTCACGGTGCCTTTGCATCTGATGACGATGTACACGCAGTTGTGAATAACTGGAAAGCGCGTGGTAAGCCAAACTATATTGATGAGATCACTAACGGCGAACAAACCCCAGAAACCTTGCTTCCGGGTGAGAAGATGGAAGGTGATGAAGAGGTCGATCCTCTGTTTGATCAAGTGGTAGAACACGTTGTTCATTCACGTCGTGGTTCAGTTTCAGGCGTACAGCGTCGATTCAAGATTGGTTACAACCGTGCTGCACGTATTGTCGAGCAACTTGAAGCTCAAGGTATCGTAAGTGCTCCAGGCCATAACGGTAACCGAGAAGTCTTGGCACCAGCGCCACCAAAAGATTAGGTCAACACGCTCTATGAACTTATACCCATTAAGTCGGTCAAATCGAAAATATGACCGACTTATGTTTTAACAGGATTATTGATGAAAAAAGTATTCGCACTTTTATTTATGAGCTTCTCAGTGTTTGCTTCTCCGAAGGAAGAGTTGAGTAGCCGTTTGGCATTAAACGCAGGCTTTAGCGCTGACTTTAAACAAGTCGTGACCAGCCCTGATGGTGATGTTGTTATGGAAGGTGAGGGCACGGTTGAGATTGCACGCCCAAGCTTGTTCCGCTGGGAGACAACTTTCCCGGACGAAAACTTATTGGTCTCTGACGGCCAGAGTTTGTGGTATTACAGCCCATTCATTGAGCAAGTGAGTATTTATTGGCAAGAGCAAGCGACATCGCAAACACCTTTTGTCCTGCTTACACGTAACCAAGAAAGCGATTGGGATAACTACAACGTCGCGCAAACAGGTAACCAATTTACACTAACACCAACGGCAGCGGACTCTAATCAGGGTGACTTCCAGATTAATATCACCGAGAAAGGCATTGTTCAGGGCTTTAATGTGATTGAACAAGACGGTCAAAAAGGTGAGTTTACCTTTAGCAATGTTGACTTGGGTAAACCTGCAGCAGACCGTTTTACTTTTGTGGCGCCGGAAGGTGTCGAGGTCGACGACCAAAGAAACTGATCTAAAGAAGCAGATCGTTTGGTAGTACGTCGATAGGCATTAATGCCATCAACGAATCAAGAGATTGCAATTGAGTAATTACAGCTTAGATTTTGCGGGGGACGAAGATTTTCGTCCCCTTGCTGCTCGTATGAGACCGGAAACTGTCGAACAGTATATCGGTCAGCAGCATATATTAGGCCCAGGTAAACCACTTCGCAGAGCATTGGAAGCGGGTGATATCCACTCGATGATTTTGTGGGGGCCTCCGGGCACCGGTAAAACGACGTTAGCCGAAGTAGCAGCAAACTATGCGAATGCAGAAGTTGAACGCGTATCGGCGGTAACTTCGGGCGTAAAAGACATTCGTATTGCGATTGAAAAAGCGCGTGAGAACAAGCGAGCAGGGCGCAGAACCATCCTGTTTGTGGACGAAGTCCATCGCTTTAACAAAAGTCAGCAGGATGCTTTTCTGCCTCATATCGAAGATGGTACCGTGACCTTTATTGGTGCGACGACAGAAAACCCTTCTTTTGAGTTGAACAACGCTTTGTTGTCACGTGCGCGTGTCTACAAACTGACTTCTCTCAATACCGAGGATATTTCCCTCGTCATCCGCCAAGCGATTGAAGATAAGCAACGTGGGTTAGGTGATGTGCCTGCTGATTTTGCTGATAATGTTTTAGATCGCCTTGCAGAACTGGTTAACGGCGACGCGCGTATGTCGCTTAATTATCTTGAACTGCTGTATGACATGGCAGAAGACAACGATAAAGGTGAGAAATCGATAACCTTGCAGCTGTTGGCTGAAGTGGCCGGTGAGAAAGTCGCTCGTTTTGATAATAAAGGCGATATTTGGTATGACCTAATATCTGCAGTTCATAAGTCAATTCGTGGTTCAAACCCTGATGCGGCTTTATATTGGTCGGCACGCATGATTGCGGCAGGTTGCGATCCTCTGTATATCGTTAGACGCTTGCTGGCGATTGCTTCTGAAGATATTGGCAATGCTGACCCTCGCGCAATGCAAGTCGCGATGTCGGCTTGGGATTGTTTTACACGTATTGGCCCTGCTGAAGGGGAGCGTGCGATTGCACAGGCGGTTGTTTATCTCGCGTGTGCACCAAAGAGTAACGCCGTTTATACAGCTTGGAAGCAAGCGTTAACAGACGCGCACAATCTGCCTGAATATGAAGTCCCTCATCATTTACGGAATGCACCCACAACTTTGATGAAGGACATGGGCTACGGGCAAGAATACCGTTATGCTCATGATGAACCTGGAGCCTACGCGGCTGGGGAAAAGTATCTGCCTCCTGAAATGGGAGAGAAGCAATACTATTTCCCAACAAAACGAGGCTTAGAGACCAAAATTGGCGAGAAGCTAGATTATCTGGCGGATTTGGACGCAAAAAGCCCACAAAAACGCTATGAAAAGTAGTCTTTTTTGGATATCGTTACCTAGTCATAAAAATTCAATTAAATCGTTAGAAATTGGTCGAAATAGCACCAGTTTTAGGGGTTTAGCAGTGATTCAGTAGCAAACTACTGAATATTCAAATAACTAAAGCATAGGATTAGCAATGCTGGATTCTAAATTACTTCGAGCTGAGCTGGATGAAACAGCGGCAAAATTAGCACGTCGAGGCTTCACCCTTGATGTAGAGACAATTCGTGAACTTGAAGAAAAACGTAAGTCCCTTCAGATGAAAACTGAAGAGCTACAAGCGTTACGTAACTCTCGATCGAAGTCCATTGGTCAAGCGAAAGCAAAAGGCGACCATGAAGAAGCTGAGCGTATCCTTGCTGAAGTAGGCAACCTAGGCGCAGAACTAGACCAAGCTAAAGTAGCATTGGCTGATCTTCAATCTGAGCTAGAAACGATCACAATGTCTATTCCTAACCTACCTGATGCAGAAGTGCCAGATGGTAAAGATGAAGACGACAACGTAGAAGTTTCTCGTTGGGGTCAACCTAAGGCTTACGACTTTGAAGTGAAAGATCATGTAGATCTTGGCGAAATGTCTGGCGGTCTTGATTTTGCTAGCGCAGTTAAAATCTCTGGTTCTCGTTTCATCGTGATGAAAGGCAAATTCGCACGCCTACACCGTGCTATTGCTCAGTTCATGCTGGACCTTCACACTGATGAGCACGGCTACACAGAAATGTACGTACCGTACCTAGTGAACCACGATAGCCTTTACGGTACTGGTCAACTTCCGAAGTTCGGCGAAGACTTGTTCCATACAAGCCCGCTAACTGAGCAAGTAAGTGACGTACCTCTTAAGACTCTATCGCTTATCCCTACTGCGGAAGTACCGGTAACGAACATGGTTCGTGACACGATTACTGATGAAGCTGAACTGCCACTTAAGATGACAGCTCACACGCCATGTTTCCGTTCTGAAGCGGGTTCTTACGGTCGTGACACTCGTGGTCTTATCCGTATGCACCAATTCGACAAAGTTGAACTAGTACAAATCACTAAACCAGAAGACTCTATGGCAGCTCTTGAAGAGCTAACAGGTCATGCTGAGAAAGTACTTCAACTTCTAGAGCTTCCTTACCGTAAAGTGATTCTATGTACTGGCGACATGGGCTTCGGTTCTGCGAAAACTTACGACTTAGAAGTATGGGTTCCAGCACAAGAGACTTACCGTGAAATCTCTTCTTGTTCAAACATGTGGGATTTCCAAGCGCGTCGTATGCAAGCTCGTTTCCGTCGTAAAGGCGAGAAGAAACCTGAACTTGTACACACACTAAACGGTTCTGGTCTTGCTGTAGGTCGTACTATGGTTGCTATTCTTGAGAACAACCAAGAAGCTGATGGCCGTATTGCTATCCCAGCAGTACTTCAGCCATACATGGGCGGCGTAACGCACATCGGTTAATCTAATTATTTAGCGCCTCGCGCGAAATAGATTATTTAAAAGGCTTTGCTGTAATGGCAAAGCCTTTTTTGTATGTGGTTATTTTTTATACGCGGTAGCTAGATAGAGAAGCTAATTCAAAGAACCGCTACATAAACGAGAAGCTGGCGTTGGCAGCAGCATCTGCTTGTTTACACGCTAAAAGCGCCTTTCGGTAGTAGTTTTGATAGTTGTTTTTTGTCAGCTCATCAATGGTATAAAGCTGGGTAATCACTTCATCACATTGCTTGATGATAGTGAGCACTTGCTTAGCACCCATAGAATCTGGCCAAATCACAGAAAGCAGTTTCACGATGTTCATACAGACGTTTTTGATCATCGGGCAGCGCTTATGAATATCTAAGTAAGCTACAAGCACCAATTTATAATCTGACTGGCCTTGCTTAATACTGATGTTTTTCTCTTTAAGCCATGTCATTTTTTCTGTGTTGCGATTTTTCATCTCTGCACACATCGTCATCTGGCTCGACACAACGGTTTCGTTTGCTGTCTTGATGATCAACATGCCGCAGCGATTCTCAGCGATTTTAAATTCGTTCTCACAACTCATTCTGTCCAACAACCATGCATGGTGGTAAATCACAGGAAATGCGTTGAAGTCATTCTTGTCGTGAAGTGCGGTCAAAATTGTCACTGCCTTTTGATACTGCTTGGATTCCATCGCGATGTGAGCTGCTATCAATGCCAAGTCGGTTTGAAGTCCAGATCTTGCCTCGGTAGGGATCTTAGAAATCAGGTAATTGACCTGATCCAAATTCGTTTGCTTATCAATGCCATCCGACGCGCAATAGAGCAAGAATCGAATATGATTCAACTTCATGTACAAGTTGTCACGGAAGGTGTCTCTGTTGATCTGCACGTAGTTTTGATAGTGAAGTAGCGCAGTTCTCGAGTCATTCACCGACAAGCATAGATTCGCGATTGCTAACTCTCTCTCTGAATTTCCAGGGGTGAGTTCACTTGCTAATTTAAAGTGTGCAATCGCCGCAGGAATCTTGTTGCTGATCAGATTGACCTGCGCGGCTTGGTCTCGATACAAAGTGCTGGTGGGCGCTGAATCAATCAAGCTTTCGATCATACGTTGTGCTTCATTAAGCTGACCTAAGTTCGCAAGGCTGTTCGCTAGCCCAGCTTGAGCCCAATCGAAACTGCCTTCATCAAGCGCTTTTTCATAAACACGCTTAGCTTCGTCGTAGAGTTCAAGCTTTGATAGAAAGCTTCCACGGAACTGCTGAATCGTCGCAAAATATTCTGGATGGAATGCGACTAACTCTTCGCAGAACTCTAAACCCGCTTGGTAGTTGTTCTCTCTTTCAGCCTTGTAGATATTCTGCAAAACCAGCTTCTTTTTCAGAGAGCTGGTAATACGTTGCTTCAACGTTTCGCGGTTGAACGGCTTTAATAGGTAGTTATCTGGCCGAAGCTCTAAGATAGGGCGGATCGACAAAGCCGAATTCTCGCCTGTTACTAGGATAAATATCCCGTCGTCTTTTAATCTTTTGGATTGCTTCAACTCTTCAAATAGCTGTTTGCCGTTGATGGTGTTGCCAAAGTTATAATCGCAAATGATCACATCAAAGGTGGTGTCGCTGGTGAGAGCCATTGCGATACGAGGTGACTTAGCAATTGAAATCAAACGCTCTGAGAAGCCAATATGAACCAACATATTGCGAATAGTTGATAGCACTATCGCTGAGTCATCAACGATAAGTGTATTTAATTGAGTTAATTTCATGTTTATTTTAAATTATTTACTGACGTGAATTCCGAAAAGCTCGCAGGCTTTGAAGTAATAAAACCTTGATATTTGGTCATGCCGATTGTTTTTAAGTATTCAAGGTCTTGCTGCTGTTCTACACCTTCGACAATACAAGAAAGGCCAAGGTTTTCTGCCAAATTGATGCAAGCTTTCGTTAGAATCTGATTCTTTTTGTTTTCGCTAATGTTGTTTACAAAGCTGCGGTCTACTTTTAGCTCAGTAAACGGCAAACTCGACAACTGAGACAAAGACGCATAACCCGTCCCGAAATCATCAACCGACAATCCAACGCCCAACATGCTGAGTTTTGCGATGTTCTTATAGCAATGCGCATCCAGCAGGATCGTTTCATGCTCCGTAATTTCTAGTGTCAGCAGTGACGGATCAATTTTGTACTTGTCACATAAGCTTGCGACTTGGTCGGCAATCTCAAGCTTCAACGTTGATTGTTCAATATTGATCGCAAAATGGATCGGCTTACGCATCGACGAGATGTTTTTCAGAGCCAGTTCAAGCACAGTGAAGAAAAGTCGATCCATCAGCCCAAGTTGACGCAATGTATCCATGAAATGGAAAGGTGTGAGCAACCCTAATTCTGGATGCATGATGCGAGCAAGTACCTCAACACCCACCAATGTCGATTGTTCAACGTCATGTTGCGTTTGATAAGCATTGGTGAACCATTCATTTTCAAAGGCTTCAATGGTCTGTTGTTCATCTAACTTAACTGCGGTCGGCAGAATAGACTTAGCGGTTTGGATACGTTTATACGACGACAACAAACGCTGGATATGTGTTTCATCGACCGGTTTTGGTATCGCTTCGACTTCGTTATAGCCAATGAGTTTGCACATGCTTTTGGTTGAATCCAACGCAGCATCAGCCATCGCACTCAAGATGACGACAGTTTGTATTGATCCTTGAGCTTCCGAAGAAGCCAGTAACGACACACCATCTATCTGTGGCAATTGAAGGTCACAGAAAGCAATATCAAAGCGATGTTGTTTGCATAGCTCTATCGCATCTTCGCCGTTGTAAGCGGTATAAACCTCATCCACGCTGTGGCGTTTAAGTAGGATCTGAATTTGTGTTGCTTGTAACAATGAATCCTCAACGATGAGAATTTTCATAGTGAATCTAACCTGTTTATAACCGCTTGAGCTGAGGCAATCGCTAAGTCCAGCTCTTCAATTAACTTGTGACAATACATAGGGTCTTCTGCATTTTTCTCACAATCCTTTGCTGCATGATTGAGAGAATCTAAGCCGAGTAGGCTTGCCGATCCTTTGATTCTGTGTGCTACCGCTTTGATGTTTGGATTAGGCTCTAGCAACATCGCTTTATCTGAGCTGAACGAATCCAAAATAACGGTCGCCATTTGAAGCTGCTCTTCTGGATTGTAATTCTGTGCCCAAGATTGATCTGCTTGGATCGTTTCTATCGCTTGTTGGGGCAGTAATTCCTCAATCGCACATGCGAGCTCTTCAAACGAATAAGGCTTGTAGATCACTTGATCCATACCCACACGTTCAGCCTTCTCAATAACCAGCTTCGAGTCTTCGGCTGTACAGCCAATAATTGGCAAGTGTTTCAGCTTGTCGAGTGAACGAATTTTCTCAGTCAATTGATAGCCATCCATGTTTGGCATATGGCAATCGGTAATGATGATATCGACGAGTGTTTCGCTGTTTTCTAACTCTTCCATCGCTTCTTGGCCGTCTTTTACGATGACCGTCTTTAAACCAAAGCGCTTAAGCTGCTTTGCAAACAACAAGCGGTTGATGGGATCGTCATCGGCGATAAGCACGGTTCCGGTAAAGTGGTACTCTGACGCCGGAGCATGAGTCACGCTTTTGCCTTGAGCCGTGATATCGCTCAGCAGTAGGTCTGGATACAGGTTCTGCCACTGTGTGGAGCGTTCAATAGCCTGACTGTAATCGTTCATCTGATTGTCGATTTTCCAAGCTTTAAACCATGCCAAGATCTCTCTGTCTTCAGAGTGCATCGGTGTAACCACTTTTACTGGGCTCGCTGTTCCTTTAATTGGTAAGCTCACCGAAACCTTAGTGCCTAGCCCTAACCTGCTTTCAATCTTGAGGTCACCGTCCATCATGTTAACTAGTCGTTGAACCACAGTAATTCCCAGTCCTGTGCCGCCGTAGCGTCGACTAATACTGCGGCCGCCTTGTGCGAAAGGTTGAAACGCACGCGCTATCTGTTGGTCAGACATACCGCAGCCTGTATCAGTAATCGAAAGCTGTAGCTGTTTGCTCGATGTTTTTACCGTAACTAATACAAAGCCGTTCTCGGTGAACTTAATCGCATTGTTCAATAGGTTATTAAGGATCTGAGTGACTCTCAGCCAATCCAAGCTTGCTCTGGATATCGAGTCGACTTTCCAATCTAATTTGAAGTTAAGATTATTGAGTCGAGCATTGCTCTCAAATGTCCTAAATATCGGGCACAACTCGTTGTAGATATTGCTTGTCTTCGAGTCTAAGTGAAGCTGATTCGCCTCCATTTTAGATATGTCGAGAATGTCACTGACCAGCAGTTTCAAACGTTCAGCTGACAACTGAGCATTGCTAAGGAGCTCCATGTCATCTTTGTTTTCTATCTTGGTACTGAGCAGCTCCATCAGGCCAATCATGGCCGCGATAGGCGTGCGCAATTCGTGGCTGACGATGGCCAAGAATAGATCTCGAGCTTTGATCGCTTCTTGCGCTTTCTTGTTAGATACCTCAAGCTCACGCTGTTGTTTTTCCCACTTTGTCAGATCATCAAGTACCGTAATTACGTAAGGGTCTTTCTCTGATGCGTTGGCCAAACATTGACGAATCACACGGAAATGCTGCTCGCCGCCACTGCAGTCACACTTGATGGTGCTCCAAACGCCTAATTTGTTCCCTGTTTTTTCATCGTTATCTCTAAGCCAACAAAATTCTGGGCTTTCATCGTGAATCGCAATCAAGCTAGGTAAGTTATCTAGCAAGGTCGTTAGCCATTGGATCTGATCATAACTGCGCTGTTCAGACTGTTGAGCACGGGACAGCGATAGAGACAGTCGACGAGTCTTCATTAAACCAAACGTAATCAAAGCGAATATCACCCCAGATATCGCTAAGGTATACGCCACAATTCGCTCTTCACTGAATCCGTATTGAGCAACGATGTTGTGATGCTTCAGTGTTAGAAGATCAATTTCATTTTGTGTTGTGACTGAAATAGCTGAGTCGAGCACGCTTTGTAAGAACGACGAACTCGGATTTAAAATGACCCCCATTTTACGTTGCAGTGAAACTTCGGCTGTTTGTGGAACGATGTTAAACAGCGCATCGTAACCATTAAAAATGTATAGGTTAGCGATACTCTTTGGAATATAGGCATGCGTAATCTGACCGTTGCTCATCGCAGTAATGATTGAGTCCATGTCTTTGTAAATCACTGCGTCAGCTAAATGATCTTCTAAACTCGACTTTGGAATGAAGTAGCCCGTTCGATCCAAAATCGCAGTCTTTTTATTTACAGACTCGCGGTTGGTTTCAATCAGCGCCCATTCGAATGTCATGAAGTGTTTGCTGGCGATAAACCGAGAGGAATCTACGTTCTCTACATCGAAGCCTGGCAAAAACTCAACCTCACCATTCTTGAGCATATCGATGATGTTTTTGCCTTCTGGTGGAACATATTCAAACTTCAATCCGAGTTTTCTCGAAATCAGCTTTATTGCATCATGAATAAATCCCACAGCCTCTTGAGTAGTAGGATCAAAATATGAATATGGGTAGATCCCTTCCGTCACCGTAAAGCGAATAGGGCGTTTGCCATATTGGCTTTGGATTATCTGGTTCACGAGATCATCGTAAAAATGATAGAACTGCTCTGAAGACAAGTTGGCAATGTCGTTTTCTTTGTCGAGAATGAATTTTTCGATGATGCTGTGTATCACGCTGTCATTCTGGTTCATCATGATTTGAACGGGAAACTTTGGCAGATCTTGGTTGAACGAGAGTGCACCTTGCCATTCTCCCGGTGTCATGACGGAGTAGTAACTTTGTACTGATGTCAGATCTAAGATCGTCGCATCGGCAAAACCATTCGCTATCGCAGGCAACAGTTCAGAAGTGCTATTTACAACCATAGGATCAGACACCCCCTGCTGATTGAGCAGTTGGCAGAACAGTGAACTTTTAATGCATACCCATTTTAGTTGGTCGTGTGGCGTATTCTTGGCTACGTCATCTCTGTACCAATACACATTTTGAATGTCATATAAACTGTCTGAAAACTCAAATTGTTCAGCTCTTCTGCGTGTTTCCGCAAAGCCAATGGTTAAGTCAGCTTCACCGCTAGCAATCGCGGATAATAAGGCTCTTGAAGAGAAGTACTCTTTTACTTCCACTTCGACATTTAAGTAATCCCTAAGCATATCTTGGACGCTATCGCACGTGTCTTGATTGCTATTGACGACAAAGTCTTCCCAAACTTGATTAAACAGGTACATAGGTTTCGCAATGACTAGCTTCTGTTTATTTTGGATATAGCTATGCTGGGCTGCACTTAATGTGGTTTCTTCAGCTATGCTGGAAAAAGAGAGTGAAGTTAGAGCGATTAATACGAGAAACAGGGTCTTCATAAAGTTAGCGAGCGATGAAAAGTCCCGCATTCTATGACGACATTTTATTCAGCCGATAATACAATTTTTGAATTTATTTTTGTCGAGAGGGTAAATAAGAATTGTGATTATCTTTTTAATAAATCCCTTCTTAAACAGAGGCTTAATTTTAATAATTCAGCCTGTTTTTTACAGGCTGAATCAGTGATTTTTATATTGAATACATTAAGATCTATTTAAAACAATTAGATTTATTTGAAACAGTCAGGGCGACTAAGTGCCTTATCAATGGTTGAAATGAGCTGCTCAATGTGTTCAGGTTTGCTAATGAAAGGAGGCATCATATAGATCAACTTGCCAAATGGGCGTATCCAAACGCCTTGTTCAACAAAGTGAGCTTGAATGGTTTCCATATCGACAGGTGAATGGGTTTCAACTACACCAATCGCGCCCAACCAGCGAACGTCTTTAACCAATGCATGCTCTCGCAAAGGGGGCAGCAATTCAGAGAAAAGCTGCTCAATCTGCTGAGTCTGACTCTGCCAATGACCTTGTTCTATGATCGATAAACTTGCCGCACCGACCGCGCAAGCTAATGGGTTACCCATAAAGGTTGGCCCGTGCATAAAGCAGCCTGCTTCACCGCCACATACCGTGTCTGCGACTTCTTTGCTCGCTAGTGTTGCTGAAAGGGTCATGTAGCCGCCAGTCAGCGCTTTGCCTAAGCATAGAATGTCCGGTTGAATATCGGCATGTTCACACGCAAACAGTTTCCCTGTGCGGCCAAATCCGGTCGCAATCTCATCCAAAATCAGCAATACGTTGAATTCATCACACAACAAGCGCACCTGTTTCAGAAATTCAGGGTGGTAGATACGCATACCGCCAGCGCCTTGAACTATCGGCTCCAAGATCACGGCTGCGACTTCTTGATGATGTGTTGCTAGCTTTTCACGGAAGCTGTTTATGTCGTTAGCGTCCCATTGTTCCCAAAAACCTGTTTTTGGCGAATCAGCGAAAATATGTTCCGGTAAAAAGCCTTTGTAGAGGCTGTGCATCGAGTTGTCAGGGTCGGTCACTGACATCGCCGCAAAGGTATCCCCGTGGTAACCATCTCTTAGTGTGAGGAACTTTGAACGAGGTTGTCCTTTCGCGTGCCAGTATTGCAGCGCCATCTTGAGACTAACCTCTACGGCTACTGAACCTGAGTCAGCCAAAAAAACATGCTCAAGATTACTGGGCGCGAGATTCAAAAGCTTCTTACATAGATCGATAGCGGGCTGGTGGGTGATACCACCAAACATAACGTGTGAAACCTTATCGATTTGACTGTGAGCGGCGGCATTTAACTCAGGGTGATTGTAACCGTGGATGGTTGACCACCAAGATGACATACCATCAATAATTCGTTTTCCGCCTTCTAATTCTAGGTAAACACCGTCTGCGTTGGTGACTGGATAGCAGGTCAGAGGTGTTAACGTTGATGTGTAGGGATGCCAGATATGCTGGCGATCAAAGGCGAGATCCATAGTAACTTCCATTCTTGGTATGATTAAAAAATAATCATATGTAAACTTTTGATATTATCAATGTGTTGACAGTCTAAAGCTTGTCGGTAGACTAGCCAAGCATAAATGCAATCTCTATTGATAGAGATGAAACATCAAATAATAAAAAAGGATCGACACGTGGAAGTTCGTCATGACTGGACAGTCGCTGAAGTAACAGCGCTGCTTGAAAAACCGTTTATGGATTTAATGTTTGAAGCTCAAGTGGTTCATAGACAGTACCAAGAGCACAACCACGTGCAGGTGAGTACGCTTCTATCGATTAAGACCGGTGCTTGTCCTGAAGACTGTAAGTACTGCCCTCAAAGTGCTCACTACCGAACGGATGTCGACAAAGAACGCCTAATGGAAGTAGAGCGTGTTTTGGATGCGGCGCAAAAAGCCAAGAACGCAGGCTCGACTCGTTTCTGTATGGGCGCGGCATGGAAAAACCCGAAAGAACGCGATATGCCTCACCTGACTGATATGATCAAAGGTGTGAAAGGCATGGGCCTAGAAACTTGTATGACACTAGGCATGTTAACCCCCGATCAAGCTGGCGAGTTAGCGGATGCAGGTTTGGATTACTACAACCACAACCTTGATACGTCTCCTGAGTTCTACGGCAGCATCATCACCACTCGTACTTACCAAGATCGTTTAGATACGCTATCTCACGTGCGTGATGCCGGTATGAAGATCTGTTCTGGTGGCATTATTGGTATGGGCGAAAGTACCAATGACCGTGCAGGCCTGCTGGTAGAGCTAGCGAACCTTCCGGTACACCCTGAGAGTGTGCCAATCAACATGCTCGTGAAAGTGAAAGGCACACCGATGGAAAACGTCGATGATGTTGAATCTTTTGACTTCATTAAGTTGATTGCGATTGCTCGTATCATGATGCCAATGTCTGCGGTTCGTCTGTCTGCAGGTCGCGAGAATATGAATGAACAGATGCAGGCGATGTGCTTCATGGCTGGTGCAAACTCTATCTTCTACGGCTGTAAGCTACTGACTACGCCAAACCCAGATGAAGATACGGACATGCAGCTGTTTAAGAAGTTAGGCATCAACAGCCAACAAGTGGCCCAGAAGCCAGATGAAATTCAAGAAAACGAACTGTTAGATCAAGTGGTGGAGCGCGTTGCTGCTCGTCCAACGAAAGATGACATGTTCTACGATGCCACTGTTTAAATCTCGTATCAAAAGTGCCCTTGCTCATCGCCGTGAGCAAGGTTTAACTCGTCAACTCAAGGTACTCGAAAACAGCAATAGCCCTTTGCTTAATAGTGAAGGTTCTGACTTCATTAACTTTTCGAGTAATGACTATTTAGGCTTTGCAAACGATCCTGAGTTGGTGGAGGCGTGGCAAGCTGGGCTTTCCCTTTATGGTGCTGGCAGTGCTGCATCGCCATTGGTCACGGGTTTTAGTCCTGCTCATCGAAATTTAGAAGCTCAGCTGTGTGAATGGTTGGGCTTTGAACGTGCCATTCTCTTTAGTTCTGGTTTCAGTGCGAACCAAGCCTTGTTATTTTCTCTGCTCGAAAAAGACGACACTCTGCTGCAAGACAAGCTTAATCACGCCTCTTTGATGGAAGCGGGGATGCTTTCTCCTGCAACCATGAAACGCTTTAAGCATAACGACACGCAGCATCTAGAGTCGCTATTAAGCCGATCACCACAATCCTTGGTTGTGACTGAAGGTGTGTTCAGCATGGACGGCGACCAAGCACCTCTCAGTCAGATATCTAACCTGACTCATCAATTCGACAGTTGGTTGGCGGTTGATGATGCTCATGGTATCGGAGTGCTAGGTGAGCAAGGGGCAGGGAGCTGCAACGTGGCGCAAATAACGCCCGATATTCTAGTCGTCACTTTTGGTAAAGCATTTGGCCTATCTGGTGCGGCGATTTTGTGTTCGTCAGAGGTGGGTGATTACTTAACTCAATTCGCTCGTCATCATGTGTATTCGACGGCAATACCACCTTCACAAGCGGTGGCTTTGTCTCATGCGTGTCAGATGATTCAAACCCAAGAGTGGCGTCGCGAGAAGCTAACTGAGCTAGGGGCTCTCTATGCAGAGCAGATGAATGGCGTACAAGGTTTTGTTGATACTCAGACTCCGATCAAGCCATTTGTAATCGGCGAAGCCCAAGCTGCACTATCTATTGCTGAAGAGTTAAAGCGCAACCAAGTTTGGGTAACGGCAATAAGGCCACCAACGGTGCCAATTGGGACTGCTCGTTTGCGTATTACCTTAACGGCGAACCACAGTCAGAAACAGATTTTTCAGTTAACTAATTCGCTGCTTCAAGCAATGGAGCGAAACATCGACTCAGGCATTAAATTGGGTATCCATCCAAGCTTTGAACCAAATAAAGAGGCTCAGTAAATGTCACAAGAAGCAGTAGTGCATAATTACGTTGGCCAAGATAAGAGTGCGATTGCAGAGGCCTTTGGTAAAGCAGCAACAACCTATGACAAACACGCTGAATTTCAAAGAGATGTTGGCCACCGACTGCTGGATAAATTACCCAGCGATCTGTCAGGCTTTAAGGTGTTGGATCTAGGTTGTGGTACTGGCTATTTCTCAGAACAACTTGTAAAACGAGGCGCCGAAGTGGTTTGCGCTGATCTTTCTGTTGGAATGTTAGCAACAGCAGAGAAGCGTTGTGGTGCATCTGTCTCTTTATATCAACAAGCCGATGCTGAACAATTACCGTTTGAAGATGGGTGTTTTGACATCGTTTTCTCTAGCCTTGCGTTACAATGGTGTGACGACCTATCGTCACCTTTGAGAGAGATGAAGCGTGTTACAGCTGCTGGTGGGCGTGTTCTTTTCTCAACTTTGCTTGATGGGTCACTGTTTGAACTGAAAAAGTCGTGGTCCAAAATTGACGCACATCAACACGTTAACCATTTTATTACAATCAATCAGGTAAAAATTGCGTTAGCGCAATCTAGCTGTACCGTTCATCAACTAGACTTGCCCACCATCACCGTTTGGTACGACACTGCGTTTGAACTGATGCGCGACCTTAAAGGTATCGGCGCTAATCACGTAAGTGGTCGCTCACAAGGTTTAACAAGTCGTCGCATGTTGCAGCTTGTTGAACGGGAATATCGAGAGTTTAAGAACCATCAAGGTTTCT
The DNA here is from genome assembly GCF_057785915.1 of Vibrio sp. QJM3NY_35. NCBI lineage: Bacteria > Pseudomonadati > Pseudomonadota > Gammaproteobacteria > Vibrionales > Vibrionaceae > Vibrio > Vibrio sp. QJM3NY_35. The sequence goes on from NZ_CM173507.1 coordinate 1,197,974, forward strand.
TACCAGCAACATATCAAGTTTGTTTAGGGGTTATTCAATTATGATTGATGCATTATTCATTGCAGGTACGGATACCGAAGTGGGAAAAACTGTGGTTTCAAAAGCGATTCTTCAAGCTTTGGCCGCACAAGATTTATCAACAATTGGTTACAAGCCAGTTGCTGCAGGGAGTGAAAAATCCCCTGAAGGACTACGTAATAGTGATGCACTGCATCTTCAAGAAGCGGCGACGCAAGATATTGCTTACGAAGACGTCAATCCATACGCGTTGTTGCTACCATCATCGCCTCACATCGCTGCTAAGCATGATGGTGTGGTGATTGATGAAGCCGTATTATCTGCAAAGCTGGAAGAACATAAGCAAAACTCTGACATCGTATTAGTTGAAGGTGCTGGTGGTTGGCGAGTCCCGGTTTCAGACGATGAATATCTTTCTAGCTGGGTTAAAAAAGAGCAGCTGCCAGTGGTACTGACTGTGGGTATTAAACTTGGTTGTTTGAGCCACGCTCTATTAACGGCAGAAGCGATTCGTGCTGATGGCCTAAACCTAGTAGGTTGGGTCGCAAACCGTATCAATCCAGGTACTGAGCACTACGCAGATATTATTGCGATGCTTGAAGATAAGCTAGGTGCGCCAAAGTTAGGTGAAATCCCTTACGTACCAAAAGCGAAGTCTAAAAACATTGGTAAGTACATTGATGTGCAGCCTTTGCTTGCGCTTTAATTACCACGTTATGTACTAAATAAGAAAAGGGCTGCGATTGCAGCCCTTTTGCTATTTTAAGCCTTTGGACCTTGAGTTGATAAACAATCGGTCTTTTAATAAACAAGCTTAGAATTAATGTTCTTTAGTCAGTCCCATTAAAGCTTGCTGAGTTTCTGTGATTTTTGTCTGTGCCGTTTGCGGTGTTAGGATTCCAACCTGCTTTTTCGCTTCTTCTTCAGTAATCCCTAGGTGACAGCACAGTAAATCGATAGCCATTTGAGTGTTAGTACCTTCAACCATGATCCTTTCCTTTTTGTACATGGACTAGCCAATAAATCATCTGAAGTTACTGTAAACGGATTGTTATATCGACACCATACGACTTAGGTCTAATAGAGTGGATTTAATTCGGATATGGTCTCGTAATCAAATGTTGCAATTTAATGCTTAACCTTGTTTTCTTAATCTAAGACTATATGTATAAGTAAGTATAAGTCTTCAAGGTTGGAATCTATTGCTGTCTGCCTTGTCTATAACAATAAGTTTTATAAAAACAGCTTTCATGCGGAGATAAGTAATGAAGCGAGTAATGTTGTTCCTTGCAACTAACCTAGCGGTTGTATTGGTACTAAGTGTTGTTCTTAATATTGTATACGCAGTTACAGGTATGCAACCCGGTAGCCTCTCAGGCTTATTGGTGATGGCTGCGGTATTTGGTTTTGGCGGCTCATTCATTTCATTAATGATGTCGAAGAAAATGGCGCTACGCTCGGTAGGCGGCATGGTCATTGAAAGCCCACGTAACGAGACAGAACATTGGTTGATGGAGACGGTAAGCCGTCAATCTCAACAAGTTGGTATTGGTATGCCAACAGTAGCGATCTACGACTCGCCAGACATCAACGCATTCGCGACGGGTGCTAAGCGTGATGATTCATTGGTCGCAGTATCAACGGGTCTTCTGCACAGTATGACGCGTGACGAAGCTGAAGCGGTATTAGCTCACGAAGTTAGCCACATCGCGAATGGTGACATGGTGACCATGACCCTAATGCAAGGTGTTGTGAACACGTTCGTTATCTTCCTATCTCGTTTCATCGCCAACATTGTTGCGTCGAATGACAACGAAGAAGAGGGTGGCAGCAACATGATGGTGTACTTCGGTGTGTCTATGGTGCTGGAACTGGTATTTGGTTTCCTAGCGAGCTTCATTACTATGTGGTACAGCCGTCATCGTGAGTTCCATGCTGATGCAGGTGCAGCGCACTTGGTCGGTAAAGAGAAGATGATTGCAGCGCTAGAGCGTCTAAAGGTGAGCCACGAGCCACAACTAGAAGGTTCTATGATGGCGCTTGGTATCAACGGTAAGAAGTCTCTAACTGAGCTTCTAATGAGCCACCCGCCGCTAGATAAGCGTATTGCGTCTCTACGTAACATGTAATTTCCAATACAAGCTGCTGTCGTTAAGCGGCAATGTGTATTCTAAAGGCTTCCTTCGGGAGGCCTTTTTTGTACTTGCTGCTTAAGAAAAGGAACGGATGTCTGTCTAATGCGGTTTGCAGTATTTGAATGGGGGAGGCTAGTTGGAGAAGTCAGGCTAGATTGACGACGGTTGTTTTACTTAGGGACTACTGTTCGAAACATTTGTTCTACACAACAAAAAGGCTTCCACGTGGGAAGCCTTTGTTTATTCGTTTGTTCGAATCTTACAGCTTGTCAGTCAGCTCGATTGCTTGACCGATGTAGTTCGCTGGTGTCATCTCTTTCAGGCGAACTTTCTCGTCTGCAGGGATTTCAAGACCGTCGATGAATGCACGCATGCCTTCGCCATCTACACGCTTACCACGAGTTAGCTCTTTTAGCTTCTCGTATGGTTTCTCGATACCGTAACGACGCATTACTGTTTGTACTGGTTCAGCCAGTACTTCCCAGTTCTTGTCCAGTTCAGCAAGTAGCGCTTCACGGTTAACTTCTAGCTTGCTAATACCTTTCAGAGTTGAAGTGTATGCAATGATTGCGTAGCCAACACCAACACCTAGGTTACGAAGAACCGTAGAGTCAGTTAGGTCACGTTGCCAGCGAGAAACTGGAAGTTTTTGTGCAAGGTGGCTAAATACTGCGTTAGCTAGACCAAGGTTGCCTTCAGAGTTTTCGAAGTCAATTGGGTTAACTTTATGCGGCATTGTAGAAGAACCGATTTCGCCAGCAATAGTCTTCTGCTTGAAGTGACCAAGAGCGATGTAGCCCCAAACGTCACGGTCGAAGTCTAGAAGGATCGTGTTGAAACGAGCAACAGCGTCGAATAGCTCAGCGATGTAATCGTGAGGTTCGATTTGAGTTGTGTACGGGTTCCAAGTTACGCCAAGAGATTCAGTGATGAACTCTTCGCTGAATTGGTGCCATTCAACTTCAGGGTATGCAGAAAGGTGAGCGTTGTAGTTACCTACAGCACCGTTGATTTTCGCTAGGATCTCAACGCTTTCGATTTGCTTGAATTGACGTTCCATACGGTACGCAACGTTAGCCATCTCTTTACCCATAGTAGAAGGAGAAGCTGGCTGACCGTGTGTACGAGAAAGAAGAGGAATATCACGGTACTCGTTCGCAAGCGCTTTGATAGCATCGATTACGTTACGAATTTCTGGAAGAATCACTGTGTCACGAGCTTCTTTAAGCATAAGCGCGTGAGATGTGTTGTTGATGTCTTCAGAAGTACATGCAAAGTGAATGAATTCGTTAACTGCGTGAAGCTCAGGAACGCCAGCAACTTTCTCTTTCAAGAAGTATTCAACCGCTTTAACGTCGTGGTTTGTCGTGCGCTCAATCTCTTTGATACGCAGAGCATCTTCTTCGCTGAAGTTAGCGGCTAGTTCATCAAGAAACTGGTTAGCTTCTGCACTGAACGCTGGTACTTCTTTGATTGCATCAGTTGCTGCAAGCTTTTGTAACCAACGAATTTCAACGATAGAGCGGTACTTTAGTAGTCCAAACTCACTAAAGATGCTGCGTAATGCAATAGTCTTACTTCCGTAACGGCCGTCTACTGGTGAAACAGCAGTCAATGCTGACAGTTCCATGGTGTTCTCCTGAATTGAGTTTTCTAAATTTTGAGAGGTTTATACCAGTAACAATCTCAATTGTCACGCACATTGCGCAATCGTTTGCGTGAGAGTTGTGTTGATACAAAAAACAAGCTCGCGACGAGGCGCGAGCTAATAAATTACATTCGAGCTAGTAGGATTTGAGCCTGCTCGATCATCTTCTTGCGACCGAAGATAAGATGGCGGCGTTTACCACCAACCTGGCGCCAAAGAACAGCACTTCGAATCCCTGACAGAAGGAGTGCACGAACTTTGTGCTGGCTCGATGTCTGTTGAAGTACCGCTGGCGTACCAGAAACCTGAATACGTGGGCCAATAGGGCTCACAACATCAAGGTAGATGCTCGCTAGGTTGCTGATCATTTGCTCGTCAAACAGATCAAAATGTTCAGTTTGGCGTTCTGCAGTTTGAATGCGATCGCCAAGCTGAGACATAGAGTCGTTACGAGAAGATAGCTTACGCTCAAGAGCCATCAAGCTGATAATGTAGCGCGTAATATCGCTACCAGCTGGAGTACTATCGATACCTTTTACTAAGCACTCAAGGCCAAGCTTTAGGTTCGCTTCACGTCCAAATACGCCCACGGTGTTCGCCGGGTTGGTATTTAAAATAGCATTGAGTGAAGCTTCGAAGGCATCTTTATCACAATGGCCGTCTTTCGCTACTTGTTGAACCAAAGCCACAGCTTGGCAAATTCCGGCGAAAGCAATAGTACGGTCATAAAGTGTATTAGCCACGTAGTAACTCCTAGTTGTCTTCTATCGTTTGTCGTTTGATTGATTAGATGCGCTTTTCGATGATACCGCCACCAAGACAAACTTCGTCTAGGTAGAACACTGCCGATTGACCTGGGGTCACAGCAATCTGTGGTTCATCAAAAATAACCTTAATGTTCTCATCATCAATTGGGATGATTGTACAAGGAATATCGGTTTGACGGTAACGTGTTTTTACCGTGCATGTCATAACTTCAGTAATTGGTGTGCGATTTACCCAGTGAAGCTGAGAAGCGATCAAACCTTCTGATTTTAGAAGAGGGTGATCTTTACCTTGTACTGCGATCAGAACATTACGCTTCAGATCTTTTTCACCAACAAACCATGGTTCTTCGTTACCGCCACCACCTTTAGTGCCGCCAATATGAAGACCTTTACGCTGACCTAGCGTGTGGTACATCAAACCTTGGTGTTGACCAATCACTTGGCCTTCTGGTGTTTCGATGTTACCCGGTTGTGCTGGTAGGTACTTGCCTAGGAACTCAGTGAATTTGCGCTCACCGATAAAGCAGATGCCTGTTGAATCTTTCTTCTTTGCTGTGATCAAGTCTTGCTCTTCAGCAATACGTCGCACTTCTGGCTTCTCTAATTCACCGACAGGGAATAGGCTGCGTGCCACTTGATCTGAGCTTAGCGTGTATAGGAAATAGCTTTGGTCTTTGTTGCTGTCTAGACCGCGTAGCATTTCTGGTTTTACGCCAGCATCAAGCTCTTCTTGAGTTGGGAAAGTACGACGAACGTAGTGACCCATCGCAATGTAGTCTGCGTCTAGCACTTCATCCGCAAACTCTAAGAATGCTTTGAATTTGATTTCTTTGTTACAAAGAATATCTGGGTTAGGTGTACGACCTGCTTTGTACTCTTCAAGGAAGTATTCGAATACGTTGTCCCAGTATTCTGCAGCAAAGTTGATAGTGTGAAGGTGGATACCTAGTTTGTCACATACCGCTTGAGCATCAGCAAGATCTTCAGCTGCCGTGCAGTATTCTTCGTTATCGTCTTCTTCCCAGTTTTTCATGAAAAGGCCTTCTACCTGATAGCCTTGTTGCTGAAGAAGATACGCCGATACTGACGAATCTACACCGCCGGACATACCGACAATTACTTTCTTTTCGCTGTTTCCAGAGCTGATATCTGACATGTCTAAACACCGTTACTATTACTTGGTCGCAGATTCTAACAGAAAGAGAAACGCCGTGACAGATCCGAGACCGGAATCACAGTTTCATTTGCACAAATAGTGCGCTGACTTTGTTAGAGAATCGCATGAGAGCGAGGTGAGTCGCTAGGATGTCAGAAGTATATGTGGCATAGTCGCTCGAAATCCAAGACCTGAGATAAAAAAATGTCTGAACAAAACGAATTTATGCAAGAAGAAGAGCTGATTGAGATTATTGAGAACCAGCTTGAAGATGGCGAACCAGTGAAAGTGAAAGAGACGTTGATGCGTTTAATGATGACTGGTACTCCACGTGAAGAAGCAATTGCGGCTATGGCATGTGCACTGGCAATTGAAGTATTTGACGTTATGAAAAACGGCGCGGAGTTCAATCAAAAACGTTATGCAGAGCATTTGGGCATGCTGCCTGATTTAAGCTTTATGGAAGGCGAATAAAAAAAACCTTCAGCAAACGTTTGCTATAGTTTGAAAGATTGCCGCGTTAAATATAGCGCGGTAGAATTCGCCACCTATTTCCCCTTGACTTAGACTAGCCCTATGAAATTCCCTGGACAACGTAAATCAAAGCACTACTTTCCGGTTCACGCTCGTGATCCTCTAGTGAGCCAAGCTCAAAGCAGTAAAAGAATGTCACGCACTCATATTATCGGTATTGACCAAACATTGGTGGATATTGAAGCAAAGGTGAGTTCTGAACTTATTGAGAAGTATGGTTTGAGCAAGGGACATTCACTGGTTATTGGTGACGCAGCCGCTGAATCTTTATATCAAGAATTAAAAGAGCAGTGCCTGATTACCAATGAATACGCTGGTGGCACAATTGGTAACACATTACACAACTATTCAGTGCTAGCGGATGACCGTTCAACACTGCTAGGTGTAATGAGCCAAGATATTAAGATTGGTAGTTACGGTTATCGCTATTTATGTAATACATCAAGCAGAATGGATCTGAACCATTTACAAGGGGTAGATGGCGCAATTGGTCGCTGCTTTGCATTAATTACAGAAGACGGTGAACGTACTTTCGCAATTAGCGAAGGACAAATGAACCAATTAAAACCAGAAAGCATTCCTGAAAAAATCTTCAAAAGTGCTTCTGCTTTAGTTTTAACGGCTTATTTAGTTCGTTGTAAGCCAGGCGACCCGATGCCTGAAGCAACAATGAAAGCGATCGAATACGCGAAGAAATACGATGTGCCAGTCGTTCTTACACTAGGTACTAAGTTCGTTATTCAAGATGATCCAGAATTCTGGAAAGATTTCCTTGAGCAACACGTAACGGTTGTTGCAATGAATGAAGACGAAGCTGAAGCGTTAACGGGTGAAAGCGATCCATTGGCTGCATCAGATAAAGCGCTAGACTGGGTAGACCTTGTTCTATGTACTGCGGGACCTGTTGGCCTATTTATGGCTGGTTATACAGAAGATGCAGCGAAGCGTGAAACGTCATTGCCTTTACTTCCAGGTTCAATTGCGGAATTCAACCGTTTTGAATTTAGCCGTCCTGCGCATAAAGATTTATGTGAAAACCCAACTAAAGTGTATTCGCACATTGCGCCATACATGGGTGGACCAGAAAAGATCAAAAATACCAATGGTGCAGGTGATGCTGCGTTGTCGGCTTTATTACATGATATGGCAGCAAATAAATATCATAAAGAAAATGTGCCGAACTCTAGCAAGCATCAACATGCATTTTTAACGTATTCATCTTTTTCACAAGTTTGTAAATATTCAAACCGTGCAAGTTATGAAGTGTTGGTTCAGCACTCACCACGCTTGTCTCGCGGCCTTCCTGAAAGAGAAGATAGCCTAGAAGAAGCATACTGGGAAAGATAAGATATTTTTATCGTTCTCATTTATATTTCTAATAGCGAAATATAAAAAAGGCTCCGAAAGGAGCCTTTTTTGTTTCTGAACATATTGAAGCCGTAAATAATACTTTAGTCGACTTTAATATTAATTCTATTGCTTAGCGTGTAATTGATTACCCACCAAGTAAACTAAATGTTTAGATAGCAAACTCTTCTAGAGATTTACCAGCATCTAGCTGTTCTTGGATAGCTGAAGGCGTACGGCCTTGACCTGTCCAAGTCTTCTCGTCGCCGTTTGCGTCTACGTATTTGTATTTCGCTGGGCGAGGAGCGCGTTTAGCTTTTGTTGTTTTAGATTTTGCTTCACCAGAAAGTGCAGCAATAAGATCGGCAACATCAATTCCGTCTTTTGCAATTTGTTCAGCAATAGCAGAAAGCTTAGCTTCTTGCTCTGCTTTAGCAGCACGTTCTTCAGCTTCAGACTCTTGACGCTCTTGTACAACAATAGTCAGCTTGTCTAGCGCTTCTTCAAGTTGCTCAAGAGTTAATTCACGTGAGAACGCACGAAGGCTGCGGATATTTAATAGAGTTTTTGTTAATTCAGACATGATATTTTCCATCAAGGTAAACTAAATAATCTTCCTAATAATAAACAGAGCCTAGGAATAAAACAAATAGTATTTCTTCTATTATATATTTAAATATAAAAGTGAGATGAATAGTTGAAAATTCAGAGCTGTATTTCTATCGAATTTATAATAAATATTAAGATTATCTTAAAAAGTGATATGTGACTGGTGGAGTAGTGAACTTATGTAGACTATTCTTCTATTGATTAGTTCATTAACAAAAAGCTATTTTTCTCGGAATGATATGTTGCATTGTTGCTCTTGATGAGTACAATTGCGGCTACCTGATGCGAGACGTTGGTTAATTTGTTGTTAAACTCTGGTTTACACGGTTAATAATGTTATCGCACGTAGAGGTGCAATTATAAAAAGTAACTTCCGTTGGGGTGATGCCAATGAACGGGAATGAAAGGTGTAATTGCCGAAGTAAATTGTATATCTAAGCAATTTGCTGGGGTTGTGCTCAATAGGTACAACACTGCCATAGTCTTAATTTTAAACTATGGAGCGCTACTGTAGGGTTGGGTGAAGTGTTCACTTCCCTTTCGCTTAGTTCAACATGAGCTTGGTCAGCCGTATCAAGTTTGTCTGCAGTAGATCTCTAGCCAAATAAAAAACTGGTTTTTGAAGATCATGAATTTAATAGATTTTGCAACATCACCTTTATCTTTGCTTCCGCCCCTTGTGGCTTTGAGTCTTGCTATTGTTACCCGCCGTGTATTGGTTTCTTTGGGTGTCGGTATCATCATGGGTGCGATTCTACTTGCTGATTACTCAGTAGGTAACGCAGCTAGTTACGTGTTTACTAAAGCATCTGGTGTTTTCATCGAAGATGGTGGCATCAACACTTGGAACATGAGCATCATTGCATTCCTAATAATTCTTGGAATGACAACGGCATTATTAACACTGTCTGGCGGTACTCGCGCATTCGCGGAATGGGCACAGTCTCGCGTTAAGAGCAAACGTGGCTCAAAACTACTTGCTGCTTTCTTAGGTGTATTCATCTTTGTAGATGACTACTTTAACAGCCTAGCAGTTGGTGCTATCTCTCGTCCTGTAACAGACCGTTTCTATGTATCTCGCGCTAAGCTTGCTTATATTCTAGATTCAACGGCTGCTCCTATGTGTGTGATCATGCCTGCTTCTAGCTGGGGTGCTTACATCATCACTATCATTGGTGGCATCTTAGTAACACACGGTGTGACAGAGTATTCTGCATTGGGCGCTTACGTTCGTCTTATCCCAATGAACTTCTACGCTGTGTTTGCACTACTAATGGTGTTCGCAGTGGCTTGGTTCGGTCTAGATGTTGGTAAGATGCGTGAGCATGAAATTGAAGCATCTCAAGGCCGTGGCTTTGAAGGTGACAACGATCAAAAGCAAGCTCACGACCTAAATGAAGAGCTAGACATTCAAGAGAGTGAAAACGGCTCTGTCTCTGATCTCGTTATGCCAATCGTATCGTTAATCGTAGCGACGGTAGCTGCAATGCTTTATACCGGTGGTCAAGCGCTTACCGCTGACGGTCAAGCATTCAACTTGCTTGGTGCGTTTGAAAATACAGATGTAGGCAAGTCTCTTGTTTACGGTGGTGTTGTTGGCCTGCTTGTTGCGCTAGCGACAGTGTTTAAGCAAAAGCTGCCAATGTCTGATATCGCAAGAACAATGTGGATCGGTGCTAGCTCTATGTTTGGCGCTATCCTGATTCTTGTGTTTGCATGGACTATCGGTTCTGTTATCGGTGACATGAAAACCGGTTCTTACCTTTCTTCTCTAGCAACAGGTAACATTGATTACCACTGGCTACCTGTTATTTTGTTCCTTCTTGCTGGCCTGATGGCATTCTCGACAGGCACATCATGGGGTACATTTGGTATCATGCTTCCTATCGCGGGTGACATGGCTGCAGCCTCTGACATCGCTCTAATTCTGCCTATGTTAAGTGCGGTTCTTGCGGGTTCTGTGTTTGGTGATCACTGTTCTCCAATCTCTGATACGACGATTCTCTCTTCTACCGGTGCTCGTTGTAACCACATTGACCACGTATCGACTCAGCTTCCTTATGCGCTGTCTGTGGCCTTCGTATCGTGTGTTGGTTTCATTACCTTAGGTATGACATCATCAACTGGCATCGCATTTGGTGCGGCGTCTCTAACGTTTGTTGCTGTATGCTTTGCATTGGCTTATTTCTCTCGCTGCAAAATGGCGACGTGCAACAGCTAATCATCATCTGATTGAATAATGAAAAGGGAGGCTGCGGCTTCCCTTTTTTGTACCTGTTAAATTAATTTGAGTTTTAGTGAAAAAAGTTCGAATAAATGGTTGAAAAAGGATGTCAGCTTAGTTAGTGTGGAGACAAGACAGCAAACAACCTAAGAGCTTATAAGTATGCGTAAATTAGTAATGAACATTCATCACCATCATCACCCTATCTAGTCTTTCGGGGAGATTTACGTATACCCGGGAGCAAGAATTCTCCCGGAGGTTAAGTCAAAGAATTTAGATTTAAACCCTCGGGACGACAAAGTCTTCCGAGGGTTTTTTAGTTTTAGCACTTTTAAATAATCAATAAATTCAAATATTTGCACAGGGATACAGCAATGCAGACACAACGCCTAAGAATCGCAATTCAAAAGAAAGGTCGCTTAAGTAAAGAGTGCCAAGACTTACTTAAAAAATGTGGTGTTAAATTTAACATCATGGGTGAGCGCCTAGTGGTTCATTCACTTAATATGCCAATCGACTTGTTACTGGTTCGTGATGATGACATCCCAGGTCTTATCATGGACGGTGTGGTTGACCTAGGTTTCATTGGTGAAAATGAGCTAGAAGAAGTTCGCCTAGACCGCGTTGCTCTAAAAGAGCCATCGCAATTTCACACACTACGTCGTTTAGATTTCGGTGGTTGCCGCCTTTCTATCGCTATCAACAAAGATGAAGAATACAACGGCCCACAAGACCTAGCGGGTAAACGTATTGCAACAACCTACCCACAACTACTAAAAGCCTACATGGATGAGCAGGGTGTTGAATTCAGCACTTGTATGCTAACAGGCTCAGTTGAAGTAGCACCTCGAGCTGGACTAGCGGACGCTATCGCAGATTTGGTTTCTACAGGCGCTACGCTAGAAGCGAATGGCCTAAAAGAAGCAGAAGCTATTTTTCAATCTAAAGCAACGTTAATTCAACGCACCGGCGAATTTGATGCAGACAAAGAAGCATTAATTGAAAAACTACTGACTCGTATGCAAGGTGTTCAGCAAGCGAAAGAGTCGAAGTACATCATGCTTCACGCACCAACGTCTCAATTAGAGCAAATTAAAGCGCTATTGCCTGGAGCTGAAGATCCTACTGTTCTTCCTCTATCTACAGATAAAGACAAAGTTGCCGTTCACCTAGTAAGTACTGAGAACTTGTTCTGGGAAACTATGGAACAGCTGAAAGAGTTGGGTGCAAGCTCGATTCTAGTATTACCAATCGAAAAAATGATGGGGTAGTGACGATGAGAACCGTTGTTTGGCAATCTTTAAGTGAATCACAGCAAGACTCGGTATTAGAGCGTCCAGCTATTACTGAAGGTGCAAACATCACAGCGACTGTTTCTGATGTTATTGCAAAAGTACGAAATGAAGGCGACGCCGCACTCAAAGAACTGACTGAAAAGTTCGATCGTGTGACTCCTGAATCAATTCGAGTTACTTCGAATGAGATTGAAGAGGCGTGTGCTCGTCTAACACCAGAAATGAAGCAAGCGCTAGAGCAAGCTTATAGCAATATTGCTAAGTTTCATGAAGCTCAGAAGCCTCAGTCAATTAAGGTTGAAACTCAACCTGGCGTTTTGTGTGAGCAGGTAACGCGCGCGATTAATACGGTTGGTCTTTATATTCCTGGTGGGAGTGCGCCACTTCCGTCAACGGTTCTTATGTTAGGTGTACCCGCTCAGATTGCGGGTTGTCGTAAAGTTGTCTTGTGTTCGCCTCCACCAATTGCTGATGAAATCTTGTATGTCGCTAAGCTTTGTAAGATCGACGAGGTTTACAACGTTGGTGGTGGTCAAGCGGTTGCGGCAATGGCTTACGGTACCGAGAGTGTGGCTAAAGTCGATAAGATCTTCGGCCCGGGTAATGCCTATGTAACGGAAGCGAAACGCCAAGTCAGCAATGACTTCCGTGGTGCTGCAATTGACATGCCTGCTGGTCCATCAGAAGTGTTGGTAATTGCTGATGAAACAGCTGATGCCGACTTCATTGCAGCGGACTTGTTGAGCCAAGCGGAACACGGCCCTGACTCTCAAGTGGTATTGGTAACGCCATCTCCAGTGGTTGCTGACCAAGTCACGGAAGCGGTTCAGAAACAACTGAAAGAGTTGTCTCGCGCTAACATCGCTCAGCAAGCATTAGCATCTAGCTTGATTATCATCTCAGAATCAATCACTCAAGCTATCGCAATTTCGAACTTCTACGGTCCTGAGCACTTAATTGTTCAAACCAAGAATCCACGTGAGTTGTTGCCGTTGCTAGATAATGCAGGTTCAATATTCTTGGGTGACTGGTCTCCAGAGTCTGCAGGTGATTATGCATCAGGTACAAACCACGTATTGCCAACCTACGGTTACACCAAAACGTATTCGAGCCTAGGTTTAGCAGATTTCTCTAAACGTATGACAGTACAAGAACTAACAGCCGATGGCTTGAAAGGTCTAGCACCAACAGTGGTGACGATGGCTGAAGCCGAAGGTTTGGATGCTCACAAGCGTGCTGTGACTATCCGAGTTGAAAAGTTAAATAGAGCGAAGTAGGGGCGGAGCATGGAAAAGTTAGCAAGAAAACAAGTTCAGGCTCTAACACCTTACTTGTCTGCAAGACGCATTGGCGGTAGCGGAGATGTATGGTTGAACGCCAATGAATCTCCGTTTGATAACGAGTACAGCTTAAATCTGACTCGCCTTAACCGCTACAGTGAATGTCAGCCAAAAGAATTAATCGATGCTTACGCACAATATGCAGGTGTAACACCAGAGCAAACATTGACAACACGTGGTGCTGATGAAGGCATTGAGTTATTGATTCGTGCTTTCTGTGAGCCGAACGAAGACGCTATTCTTTACTGCCCACCCACTTACGGTATGTACGCAATCAGTGCAGAGACGATTGGTGTTGAGCGTAAAGTTGTGCCTCTGACGTCTGAATGGCAATTGGATCTTCCAGCTATCGAAGCTCAGCTCGACAACGTAAAAGTGGTGTTTGTTTGTAGCCCAAATAACCCAACCGGTAATTTGGTTGATCGCAAAGACATCATCAAGTTGCTTGAAATGACACAAGACAAAGCGATTGTGGTGATGGATGAAGCGTATATCGATTTCTGTCCAGAAGCGTCAACCGTTGATTTGCTTGAGCAATATCCAAACCTAGCGATTCTGCGCACCTTGTCGAAGGCCTTTGCTTTAGCGGGTTTACGTTGTGGTTTTACGCTAGCGAATAAAGAGCTTATCGATGTACTGTTGAAAGTGATTGCGCCTTATCCAGTGCCAATCCCTGTTGCTGACATTGCCGTTCAAGCACTTTCAGAGCAAGGACTCGCGCGAGCTAAGTTCCAAGTTCTGGATTTAAGTGCTAACCGAGCGTATTTGCAAGCGGGTCTGTTAGGCATGCTTCAAGTGACGGTTTTTGATGGCTGGGGTAACTACTTACTGGTGAAATTCCCGAACGGCGATGAGTTATTTAAAGCGGCTTGGGATACGGGCATTATTTTGCGTAATTCACCTATTGAAGACTGTGTTCGTATTAGTATTGGTAACCGCGAAGAGTGCGAAAAGACACTTGGATTCATTCGTAACTTTTATCAGTAATGAAAGGCTTACCAGTAATAACATTTGCCAGTTTGAGTTGATTAATTGGGCTGGCAAGTGAAACCAATATTTTGGGTTAGCGTTTGATTTTAGCTAGGCCACCAGATTTAAAATTAAAAGGAAGTTCAAGTGAGTAAACAACAGAAAATACTTTTTATAGACCGTGACGGCACCTTAATTGTTGAGCCGCCAGTTGACTTTCAAGTAGACCGTTTAGACAAGCTAAAATTCGAACCGCTAGTAATTCCAAGCCTGCTTGCTTTGCAAGATGCTGGTTACCGCTTAGTAATGGTCACTAACCAAGATGGTTTAGGTACCGATAGCTACCCACAAGAAGATTTCGATGCACCACACAATATGATGATGGAGTTCTTCGAATCTCAAGGCGTTAAGTTTGACGACGTGCTTATTTGCCCTCACTTTGACGAAGACAACTGCTCTTGCCGTAAGCCTAAACTGGGTATGGTTAAAGAGTACCTACAAGGCGGTAAAGTCGATTTCCAACACTCTGTTGTGATTGGCGACCGAATGACGGATCTTCAACTGGCAGAGAACATGGCTATCCGCGGTATTCAATATGGCCCGGATGCTGAAACTGAAGGCACGCTTAACTGGCCACAAATCGTTAAAGATCTGACGGTTAATGCGCGTATTGCTGAAGTAGTTCGTACCACTAAAGAAACCGATATCAAGGTGGCAGTAAACCTTGATGAAACTGGTGGCAACAAGATCGATACAGGCATGGGTTTCTTCGACCACATGCTTGATCAAATCGCGACACACGGTGGTTTCCAAATGAACCTGACTGTGAAGGGCGACCTGCACATCGATGATCACCACACAGTAGAAGATACCGCTCTGGCTTTAGGCCAAGCATTGAAAGATGCACTTGGCGACAAACGTGGTATCGGCCGTTTTGGTTTCAGCCTGCCAATGGATGAGTGTTTGGCTCAGTGTGCGCTAGATCTTTCTGGTCGTCCATACCTGAAGTTCGATGCTAAATTCAGCCGTGAGCAAGTGGGTGATCTTTCAACAGAGATGGTGGTTCACTTCTTCCGTTCTCTAACTGATACATTGGCTTGTACGCTACACCTTTCTTCTGATGGTAATAATGATCACCACATCATTGAGAGCCTGTTCAAAGCGTTTGGCCGTACTCTTCGCCAAGCAATCAAAGTTGAAGGTAACGAGTTACCAAGCAGCAAAGGCGTTCTGTAAGGCTAACGTTAGCAAGGAAAAACAATGAAAGATCAAAAAGTCGTTATTATTGATACTGGTTGTGCCAACGTTTCCTCAGTGAAGTTTGCGATTGAACGTCTGGGCTACGCAGTTGAAATTTCAAAAGAACCAGAAGTGGTTCTTGCTGCCGACAAGCTATTCCTACCCGGTGTAGGTACAGCAAGTGAGGCTATGAAAAACCTGCAAGAGCGTGACCTTGTTACCCTTGTGAAGCAAGTAGAGAAGCCTCTGCTAGGTATTTGTTTAGGTATGCAGCTGTTAGGCAAACTGTCTCAAGAGAAAGGCCAAAAGGCTGATGAGTTAGTTGAATGTCTAGGTTTGTGTGATGGTGAAGTTCGTTTACTTGAAACGGGCGACTTGCCATTACCACACATGGGTTGGAACACCGTAACGGCAACACCTAATCACTCTCTATTTAAAGACATTGAAGAAGGCGAATACTTCTACTTTGTTCATAGCTTCGCAATGCCGGTGGGCGACTACACAATCGCACAATGTGATTACGGTAATCCGTTCACTGCGGCGGTTCAAAGTGGCAATTATTATGGTGTTCAGTTCCACCCAGAGCGATCTTCGAAAGCTGGCTCTAAGCTGATTCAGAACTTCTTGGAATTGTAATAAGGATTAGGCAGCGGCTAACGTTGCCATATAAGGAATGTAAATGATTATTCCCGCGTTAGATTTAATTGAAGGCCAAGTAGTTCGCTTATTCCAAGGAGACTACGGGCAAGTAACAGAATACAAAGTAGACCCAGCAGAGCAGTTTAATCTGTATCACCAAGCTGGCGCTGGCTGGCTGCACCTTGTTGACTTAACAGGCGCAAAAGACACAACGGCTCGTCAGTTAGACTTGATTGCTAAGCTCCTTGCTAGCACGCCTGCGAACATCCAGATTGGTGGTGGCGTGCGTAACGAACAAGATGTCGTTGATCTACTAGAAGCTGGCGCACAGCGCGTTGTGGTTGGTTCTACAGCCGTTAAGCAACCTGAGTTGGTGAAAGGTTGGATGGAGAAGTATGGCGCGGAAAAAATCGTGCTGGCTCTAGACATCAACATTGACGAAAGCGGCACACGTAAAGTGGCGATTTCAGGTTGGCAAGAAGATTCAGGTGTGACTATTGAAGCGCTGATTGAAGACTACCTCACGGTTGGCCTTAAACACGTTCTGTGTACCGATATTTCACGTGATGGCACGCTAGAAGGATCAAACGTAGAGCTTTACGTTGATCTTTGTAAGCAGTACTCAAAAGTACAATTCCAATCATCGGGCGGCATTGGCAGCTTAGCTGATATCGAAGCGCTTAAAGACAGCGGTGTTGCTGGTGTGATTGTTGGTCGTGCGTTACTTGACGGCAAGTTTACCGCAGAGGAGGCATTTGCATGTTGGCAAAGCGAATAATCCCTTGTTTGGATGTCCGTGATGGACAGGTGGTTAAGGGCGTTCAGTTCCGTAACCACGAAATTATTGGTGACATCGTTCCGTTAGCGCAACGTTATGCGGAAGAGGGCGCTGATGAATTAGTATTTTACGATATCACTGCATCAAGCGATGGTCGTGTAGTCGACAAGAGCTGGGTAAAACGTGTAGCAGAAGTGATTGATATTCCTTTCTGTGTGGCTGGTGGTATTAAATCAGCGGAAGATGCAGCGCGTATTCTTGAGTTTGGTGCGGACAAAGTGTCAATCAACTCACCGGCATTGGCTAATCCGCAACTGATCACTGACCTAGCTGATAAGTTCGGCGTGCAGTGTATCGTTGTTGGTATCGATTCATACTTCGATAAAGAAACCAGTAAATATCAGGTTTACCAATTCACAGGCGACGAAGCGCGTACCAAAGCAACCAAATGGGAAACCAAAGATTGGGTGCAAGAAGTACAGAAGCGTGGTGCTGGTGAGATCGTGTTAAACATGATGAACCAAGATGGCGTTCGTAACGGTTACGACATCGATCAGTTAAACATGGTGCGTGAAGTGTGTAATGTGCCATTGATTGCCTCTGGTGGCGCTGGTGCAATGGAGCACTTTGCTGAAGCTTATAAAAAGACCAACGTGGATGGAGCACTTGCGGCTTCGGTATTCCACAAACAAGTCATCAATATTGGTGAACTTAAACAGTATTTAAAACAACAAGATGTAGAGGTGCGACTATGAGTTTTGAACCCGTAAGCTTATCAAAAACAGAAGTAGGCGCATTGTCAGAGCGTATTAACTGGGAAAAAGTCGATGGCTTAGTGCCAGCTATTGTTCAAGATTACCAATCGAGCCAAGTGTTAATGATGGGATACATGAACCCAGCAGCACTTGAGAAAACCGGTGAAACAGGCAATGTGACGTTTTTCTCTCGCACCAAAGAGCGTCTTTGGACGAAAGGTGAAACGTCGGGCAACGTATTGCAACTGCAAAACATCGCCTTGGACTGTGACAGCGACACCTTACTGGTTAAAGTTAATCCCATTGGCCCAACGTGCCACACAGGTACAACCACATGTTGGGATGGAGACAAGCAAGAAGAGTCTCAGATGGTGTGGCTTCATCAGCTTGAGCAGCTACTGGCTGCCCGCAAGGACGCAGACCCTGAATCTTCTTATACTGCCAGTCTATATGCCCGTGGCACCAAACGTATTTCGCAAAAAGTGGGCGAAGAAGGCGTTGAAGTCGCGCTTGCGGCGACGTCGGGCGATAAGGCGGAGTTAGTGTGTGAATCAGCAGATTTGATTTACCACCTAATGGTTCTTCTTCAAGACCAAGGCTTATCGATGGATGATGTGGTAAACAAGCTGAAAGAGCGTCATAAGTAAGCTCTCTTTAGATTAATAGAACCGCGTAAAAGACAGACAAAAGCCCCGCAAACAAACATGTTTACGGGGCTTTTTAGTTTTTTAATTTTCAAGATTTCAAGATTTCAAGATTTCAAGATTTCAAGATTTCTAAGCCCTACGTCACTTTTCTAACCTCTGACTTTGCGTCATTCCGAGGAGCCTAAGCGACATCAGGAATCTCTTCTCTTAATCTGACTTCTTAGTCGAACGAGTTACCCGCAGCACTTCTTGTATTTCTTACCACTGCCACAAATACACGGATCATTACGGCCGATTTTAAAGCTCTCAACGGTTTGATTTAAGCGTGGGTCAATTTCTGGTTGTGTAGTTTGCTCCTGCTCTGGGAAGGTACCATCAATGTAGTACCAAAGACCGTCTTCACGTATAAAGCGAGAGCGTTCTTGCATACAGTATTGTGCGCCGTCTTCATTGAAGTAAGCTTTAAATTCAACAAAGCCTTCGTCTTGGTGCGAACCTGCTGCAGTATCGATGACCTCTAATCCTGCCCAATCACTGTCGATAGATTCGGCGATGCCTTCTCTTTGAGCTTCGGCATTGCAGCTAGGGTGGTAAGTCGCAACAACATAGTCAACCAAACCCAACACGTGCGCCGAATAACGAGAGCGCATCAACTGCTCAGGTGTTTCAACGGCACTGTGGTTAAGGTGCGCTGATTCACAGCACTGTTGGTAAGTATTGTTGCTACCGCATGGGCATAAAGACATAGTCAGATCCTGTAAAAATGGCCTCTATTAAGAGGCCATAAATGAATGCGTGGGAGTTTACCAAGAAACGATCGCTCACCAAAGTTTAGTTTCTGTTGAAGTTATTGAAATTATCAAAGTGTTAGCGCGAAGTTTACTATTTCAAGGCTGGAGACAATAGCTCTTGAGCCCAAGTCGTCGCTTCGTCATAAGCTTGACCAAGTTGAGCTTCACTCAGTTTGAGAAGCTGGCGAATACGAGTCGCTTCATCCCAACGAGCTTGTTCATAAGCAACCACCATCGCCAACACAGCGCCTAACACGCCTTTACGTTGAATCAAGGCCTGTTTGATCTCGATGTCGATCGGCACCGAATCGAGTACTTGTTTCAATGGTTGGTCAAAGAGTGAGTCCAACAGAGAGAACATACCGGTCAAAAAGGCTTGTCCAGGCTCAACCTTAACATTCATCTTCTCGACTAAGAGTTCACATTGACGTGCGCGTATTACCGCTAAACCATAGAGAGAGTCCGGCTTATCTTCTTTCGCGGAGGCGATAGCCACAAGAGAAACGAACTTACGCAGCTTTTGTTCGCCAAGGTAAATAAGCGCTTGGCGGAATGAGCGAATCGTCGTTGCTGAACCACCTGCAGAGTTTACGTAGGTAAGTAGCTTATACGACATGGTCACATCAAGCGTAATTAAACGCTCTACTTCACCAAAGTCGATAGGGTCGTGTGCAATCTCTTTTAACAGCTGAACGGTCGTCAGGAATGCAGGGTTGAGCGCACGCGTTTGGATCATTTCTGGCTTGCTAAAGAAGTAACCTTGAAAGTAAGTGAAGCCTGCTTTCTTCGCTTCTTGGTATTCTTCGTACGTTTCTACCTTCTCAGCAAGGAACTTGATATCTAGCCCTTTGAGAGAGTTCATAAACATCGCTGCTTTGGCAATTGGCGTCAAACGGATATCGAACTTGATAATTGAAACGTAGAGTAAGAAGCGCTTCCAAGCTTTACTTGGCACAAAATCGTCTAGCGCAATAGTATAACCCGCGTCAAAGATGGTTTTGATTGCTTCAAGTAATTCGTCTGTTGGTTCGCAGTCTTCAAGAACCTCAACAACGAGGCTTTCTTTGGGGAACAGAGTAGGGACTAAGTTGATTAGGCTTGCATATGGGAAGTTCACGAACCCAAGCTTATCACCCAACGTATTATAGTGGGTCGATAAGAAGTGATCGGAAAGCAAACGGCTAGTAGCGAGCTCCGGCTCTACTTCAGGGAAAGTGTTCTTAGGACCATCCCTGAATAGCAACTCGTAACCTATGGTCTTCTTGTCTGTATCGAGTATTGGTTGACGCGCTACGTATGAATATTTCAACTTGGTACTGTGTTCGGTTTATTTCTGGTAGAGAGATAATAGCTAATTCAGTAGAAATTACCATACACTTTCTAAGAAAGTCTGACCGACAATAATAATCAAACTGAAAGTTTAAGAGTGACGTTAAAAGCTATTGCTAAACGCTCGATTCTGTAGTTCAAAACTTTGCGGCGTGAACACCAGCACGGAACCTTGCGTATACCAATCGCCAAGTACGATACGGGTTTTAGTGCAATTGTTGGCACTAAATGTATGGATGTCTGGACGATGAGTATGGCCGTGGATCATCAGATCAACGTTGTTTCGTTCCATCACATCTTCGACTTCTTGTTGTGTCACATCCATGATGTCGAGAGACTTAGTCTGCTTGTCATCTTTGATATCGGATTGAACCTTCGAGACGATCTTCTTCTTGATAAAAAATGGAATTCTGTTGAAGACCCATTGAAGCCATGGTTGATGTACTTTTTCTCGAAAGGCGAGATACTTTACATCTTCAGTACATAGGGTATCTCCATGCAATACTACCGCTTTTTGCCCGTAGATATCGATTGTCGATACTTCGTCGAGAAGTTGAACGCCCGTTTGCTTGGCAAATTTTTTACCGACAAGGAAATCACGGTTCCCTTGAGTGAAGTAACAAGGTACGCCTGTTTTCACCAAATCGATAAACGCTTGGCGAATAGAAGTCGCGAACTCACTCTTGTCGTCGTCACCAATCCAGAATTCGAAAAGGTCGCCTAGCACGTATAGTGCATCTGCTTCGATGGCTTCCTTCCTCATAAAGGTTAAGAAGCAGTCTGTGATGTCTTGTCGTGACGGAGCAAGGTGCAAGTCTGATATAAAATATGTTTTCATAGGTCTAAAAAAAGGGAGCGATTCGCTCCCTGTATCCTGATTTTATCGGCTCATCAATACTAACCGAAAGCGATGAATTAAGCTTCGATTGTAGTACCAGTGATGATCACTTCTTCTAGAGGTACGTCTTGGTGCATACCCATAGAACCAGTGCTAACACCTTTAATCTTGTTTACGATGTCCATGCCTTCAACAACTTCTGCGAATACACAGTAACCCCAACCGTCTAGGCTTTCGCTACGGAAGTTTAGGAAAGAGTTGTCGTTAACGTTGATGAAGAACTGAGAGCTCGCTGAATGCGGTTCCATAGTACGAGCCATTGCTAGCGTACCAACTTTGTTCGCAAGACCGTTGTTTGCTTCGTTCTTGATCGTTGCACGAGTCGCTTTTTCTTTAAGGCCAGAAGTCATGCCGCCGCCTTGAATCATGAAACCATCGATAACACGGTGGAATAGTGTGTTGTCGTAGAAACCGTCACGGCAATACTGTAGAAAGTTTGCGCTTGTTTCTGGTGCTTTTTCTTCATTAAGTTGAACTTTGATGTCACCAAAATTTGTGTGAAGGATGATCATGATTGTTACCTTACTGTCTTTTTAATATGAAAAGCGATTCTAGCCTAGTTTGATTGAGTTTCAAAATACGAAATCGTCAATAGATAACAAGGAGTTTAGCCGATTTGGTGGTGAAAGGTATTACCTATTAAGGTATGACTTGTTATACTGCGAGCTTATTTTTGATTAATCCATAAAATAGATAGAGATCATGCTGAAGATATATAACACGCTCACAAGACAGAAAGAGGAATTCAAACCAATTACAGCTGGCAAAGTCGGTATGTATGTCTGTGGGGTAACCATATACGATCTCTGTCATATTGGTCATGGTCGTACGTTCGTTTCTTTCGACGTAGTAACTCGCTACCTTCGTTACCTTGGCTACGATTTGAACTTCGTTCGTAATATCACAGATATCGATGATAAAATCATCAAACGCGCTAACGAAAACGGTGAGTCTTGTGACTCTCTGACTGAGCGTTTAATCGGTGAAATGCACGCAGACTTTGATGCATTGAACATGAAACGTCCTGACGTTGAGCCTCGTGCTACAGAATACATCACTGAAATCATCGAGCTTGTTGAAAAGCTGATTGAACGTGGTTTCGCTTACGTTGCAAGCAACGGCGACGTGATGTTCGAAGTAAAGAAATTCGACGAATACGGCAAGCTTTCTAAGCAAGACCTTGATCAGCTTCAAGCGGGTGCTCGAGTTGATATTGAATCTGCAAAACGTAGCCCATTAGACTTCGTTCTTTGGAAGATGTCTAAGCCTGGTGAACCTACATGGGAATCGCCATGGGGTCCGGGTCGTCCAGGTTGGCACATCGAATGTTCAGCAATGAATTCATCTATTCTTGGTAACCACTTTGATATCCACGGTGGTGGTTCAGATCTACAGTTCCCTCACCACGAGAACGAAATCGCACAGTCTTGCTGCGCTCACGGCACTCAGTATGTAAATACTTGGATGCACAGCGGTATGGTGATGGTAGACAAAGAGAAGATGTCTAAGTCACTTGGTAACTTCTTCACTATTCGTGATGTGCTAGCACATTACGATGCTGAAACGGTACGTTACTTCCTTATGTCTGGTCACTACCGTAGCCAGCTAAATTACAGCGAAGATAACCTAAACCAAGCTCGCGCATCACTAGAGCGTCTATACACGTCACTTCGTGGCCTAGACCTTATAGCAGCTCCTGCTGGTGGCGAAGAGTACGTGACTCGATTCTCTACAGCGATGAACGACGATTTCAACACGCCTGAAGCTTATTCAGTACTGTTTGAAATGGCTCGTGAAATCAACCGTATCAAGCCTGAAAGCATCGAAAAAGCGAGTGGACTTGGTGCATTGATGCGTGAACTAGCAGACATCATCGGTATTCTTCACCAAGAGCCAGAAGCCTTCCTACAAGGTGATGCGGCAGGTAATGACGATGAAGTGGCTGAAATCGAAGCGTTGATCAAACTGCGTAACGACTCTCGTGCTTCAAAGGATTGGGCAAACGCCGATCTTGCACGTGATAAGCTAAACGAGTTGGGCATTGTTCTGGAAGATGGCCCAGAAGGCACGACTTGGCGTCGTAAGTAAATCTTATAAAAAGGGCTGATTTTCAGCCCTTTTTTCTAGCAAAAATTCTTTAATTTCACCTTTGCTTTTATCTTCAACTTTTAATAACAGGAATATTTCTGTGGCTCAGATGTATTTTTATTACTCGGCAATGAATGCGGGTAAATCGACAACGCTTCTTCAATCTTCATTTAACTACCAAGAGCGTGGCATGACGCCAGTGATCTTTACTGCAGCGCTAGATGATCGCTATGGTATCGGTAAAGTGAGCTCGCGAATTGGTCTTCAATCTGAAGCTCAACTGTTTAAAAACGACACCAATATGTTTGACGCGATACAAAAACTCAATGAAGAAGAAAAGCGTCATTGTGTTTTGATCGATGAGTGTCAGTTCTTATCGAAAGAGCAGGTTTACCAGTTAACAGAAGTGGTTGATAAGCTGCACATCCCTGTACTTTGTTACGGTTTGCGCACTGACTTCTTGGGTGAACTGTTTGAAGGTAGTCGCTACTTATTATCTTGGGCAGACAAACTTATTGAGTTGAAAACGATTTGTCACTGTGGTCGTAAAGCGAATATGGTGATTCGTACTGATGAGCACGGTGTTGCAATTGCTGAAGGTGACCAAGTGGCTATTGGTGGTAATGACCAATATGTTTCAGCTTGCCGTTTGCACTACAAAGAAGCGTTAGGTAAATAAACGGCTCTTTGGTTGATTTTTCTTGAGTGAATAAAGCTGAAATCAACAAGCTCAAGTAATAGCTAAGAATAAGAAACGGTGGCCAAGTGCCACCGTTTTTGTTTTCTGAAAAAGTGTATTGCGTTACTTGACGCTTTATTCGAAACCCAGCTTCTTCAATGCTTGGTAGGCATGGTCAACGTCATCAGGAATCGGCATCTCGATCTGAAATCCTTGCGCAGGGTAAGATTTGATTCGTTCGAAATCAGCAATGAGAGCACCCAACACCATGTCTAATGGTAACTCTTCATTAAAGTAATCAACCCAGTCTTGCCATTGTGAAGTGACTTGAACCTCGGTAACTTCGTTAGGCCATTGCTTAGCAAACGTGGCGTAAGTACGTTTCTCCATAAAGGGTTTCTGTACTAAGGTCAGTCGTTTCGGTGATAGTCCACGCTCAGTCAGCAATTTGTGGGTGAATCGTACGTTCTCCCCAGTATTGGTTGCGTGCTTCTCAATGATAATGTCAGAGTCAGGCACGCCAGCGTCTCGTGCGATAGCCGCGAATGTTTCAGCTTCTGAGCGTTCAAAACTCCCTTCTGTAAAGCGTCCCACACCGCCAGAAAATACGATATAAGGCGCCACACCTTGGTGATAGAGCTCAGCTGCGTATTCAGCAACGCGAGTGTCGTTACTGCACAACACAAATATACAATCTGAAGGCGTGATGTCATGCCCCATCGACATGAAGTTCCAAAGGGTGTCGACTGAGCGATGCAGTTTTATGTTGGGATCTTTGTTAGCTATAGATTGTTCAGTCATGAAGTGCGTCCAGTGTGAATTCGAATTTAAATGAATAACCTAAGTCGAGAATCTTCTTTGAAGAGATCAGTTTGTCTGGCGTATCAACAACGGCGGGTAGAGGCTCACTGCTGTTGGCGCTTTTCAGTGCTGCGGCATAAAATTCCGCCTTACTTACTGTGTTTGGTGTTGTCACGTTAACCACTTCGTTGTGCAGTTGACTGATAGCGAAATCGACAGCGCCAATCGCGTCGTCAAGGTGCAGCATATTGGCTGGAGATTGGGTGCTGACTTGTTTTAACTTGCTTGCAAAGCGTGATGGGTGACGGCTTGGGCCTATTAACCCACTAAAACGAAGAATGGTGTAGTCGATACCTGAATCAAACACTGACTGTTCAGCTTGCAGCATGATTCGCGCGTTATCAGAAAATAAAGACGCGTGCTCGTTATCTGAGGTTGAAAGGGCTAGCGATGCATCCAGTTCGTTCAACACACCCGGCTTGGTTGGGTATACCGTGGTTGAACTGACCATAATGAGCTTTTTAATGTTGGCCTTTTGGCATGCGTTGGTGAGCTGCTGCCAGTAGTCGGCATACTCTTGTCCGGCTCCTTTTCTAAAGCCAGGAGGGAAGCTACCAATCACAATTTCAGTGTTGTTTTCGAGTAACAGCGAATAGAGTCGCCCGATAGTCTGTTGTGGATCGGATGAATCAAAGCTAAACACTTCACATGGAATTTGTTCGCTACCAATGGCGTCTGCTCCCGCTTGGGTCGTTTTCGTGACCACCACTCGGTTACCATGTTTTTCTAAATGTTCAGATAAAGGTGCACCTACCCATCCTGCACCGACAATAAATATAGAAGCCATGTGTTCCTCACAACTGCAAATGACGAATTTACAATAAGCTTAACAAAGCTTTGCCCAAAAATGAAAAAACTCCACGGCCGAAGCAAGTGGAGTTTTTACTAGAACAATGGAGCTTTAGTTTAGTACGCGAAGAAGCTTGTCTGCGCGCTCTGCCATCTCGATACCTTCATCTGTTAGGTAACCGCCGTCTGGCTGAGTACAAAGGTTTTTTTCGAATAGGCGCTTAACAGCGTCTTGAGTTTCTTGAGCAGCCTCTTGATGAACTTTAATTCCAGTAGCAGCACTACTTACATCAAATTGAAGAAGGAGGTTTAAATCAGCAATATGTTCAGCGTTGTACTTCATAATTAACCTATATATTCATAACGTTCTCTACCTTCACCTTAGTGCGCATTCTCGGCTCAGGCAATAGCAAATAAAGAGAATTGATAAGTGATACCAAATTGATTGATTAATCATCGAGTGATGAGTTTATTTTGGTTATATTGGGTGATTTGCACCCACTTAAATCATCAGTGATGTTTATTGCTAAGTGGTTGTAATATATTGTGACTAGAAATAATTTGCATTGAGCGAATATTGTATAAAAAGGATATGCATAAGTGAGAGCGAACAAAGTAGCATTAACGATCAGTATGCTATTTGCTATCTCAGGTTGTCAAAGCACACCCTCAGAGCAGACAGACGCGAACCAAACCACAAACAACAATAATGAATCGACAATAGAGGTCCGTTCATTTCAGTCTGTCCAAAGCGTTTACTCCGAATGGGAAGTTAAGCTTGAAGACCATGCTCAATTGTCTCTCTATGCACCAGAGAATTACAATGAACTATTAGACGCATGGGATGATGCTGAAAGCATTTATGCGGACTTACTGAAAGACGAAACTCGGATAACCAAGAGTTACTCCATTTTTTCGAGCCTAACTTACGCTGAAGCTTTCGATGAAAAAATCGCTTTGATCAAATCAAACTATGACTCAATCTTAGTGTTAAAGAAGAAGGCTGACCGAGTACTCGCTGATTCGATTGTCCAAATGGATTACCTGAAGTTCTTGGGCGCAGATACCATGTTTACCTCGAGCTACAAACGCTTGTATTCAGAATACAGCGAGTTGTTCGAGTATGTGCTGGTCGATGAGCTTGAAGACGCTCAAGAAGCTCAGGTGGAATTTCTTAACAATGCTCGCTTATTAGAAGTTAAAGTGGCGCATAAGAAATACATCGAACCTTTGAAGAACGAATTAGAGTTCTTGGAAGATGAAGATTTTGATGACGTTGCTCCGCTTACCTTTGCTAAGGCAGCATCTCAAATTGCGTTGGCCGAAAGCCAAGTGAAAGCTAGCCCTCGTGAAAAGTCGATCATTGAAGACGCGGTTCACGCTGCAGAGTTTGAATTGAACCACGTGCGCAGTGTTGCTCATGAAGTCAAAGTGCTGGCGAGCGTAAAAGGCGACCAGTTCGAGCAGTCGGTTTTGAATGCAGAGAACCAGTTATTGAGCATTTCACAAATCGTTAATGATGAAGATTACCGTGATGTAGGCTTACGTCAGCAATCACAGAAGATAGTAGCGAGTGTTAAGGCGTTAAAAAGCTCTGATATGACAGGGCTTTTAAAGTCAGATATTGAAACTTTGACGGAGCAATTGGCTAAGCTGGAGTCTGAAAATCAGAAGCAAGCGCAGCAACTGTCTGAAGCAACCAAGCACAGTGAGTTGCTCGGTGAGCAGATTACCAAGAGTGATGCTCACATAAAAAGCTTAGAAGAGTTAGTGGATAGTTTGAAAAGCTTAGGTGGCAAAGTGGCCAACGAAAGTGATTCTGATGTGATGTCCCCGCCTGTCGAATCTACTCTAGAGGGGGCAACTCTAGAACAATCATCAGAAGAAGTGATTGAACCTTCGGTTTAGCATCACTAATTTCTTTATTTGTGATTGAGTTAAAAGCGCCTTAGGGCGCTTTTTTACGTTCTGTTGATCTATGTCAAAATCTAGAAATAAAAGCACTCAGTGAGCTATTTTAGTGTACGTTATTCTTTTGGTTTTAACGTAACTTGTTGATATTTATAGGTGTGTCAATTTCTATGCTGATAACTAATCATTCAGCAGAGTTTTCTTTTTACTACTAAAGTCGTATGAATTTGGAATAACTCGGACTATTTGCTTTCAACAAGGCTGTGAGAGCCATTTTGAGCCTAAAAATAGCTCTTGAATTCAGAAATGAAAGAGAGGATTATCGCGCTCCCGACGACATGTTTCAAAATGTAAATCATCATGAATCTAAACCAATTTGACTCATTATTACCGCCACAAATGGCTGAGCGCGCTGCAGATATTGGCGTAGGTAAAGCAACCAAAGATCCAATCAAATCTTTTCTCCTAGCGATTTCCGCTGGCATACACATCGGTATTGCGTTTGTGTTCTACACCATCGTAACGACTGGTGCTGGTGATTTGCCTTGGGGTATTACTCGCCTATTAGGTGGCCTTGCATTTAGCTTAGGCTTAATTCTTGTTGTTGTTACCGGTGGTGAGCTATTTACCAGTTCGGTGCTGACTCTGGTTGCTCGTGCAAGTGGCAAGATTACTTGGCGCACGCTCGTTAAGAACTGGGCTACAGTTTATGTAGGCAACTTGATTGGCGCATTGCTGCTGGTGGCTTGTATGTTGCTGACCAAACAGTACATGTTCGACCACGGCCAAGTGGGTTTGAATGCAATGGCGATCTCCCAACATAAGATGCACCATGATTTTATCCAAGCTATCGCGCTCGGCATCATGTGTAATGTATTGGTTTGTATCGCGGTATGGATGACGTTTAGTGGACGTACACTGACTGACAAAATTGCGGTAATGATTTTGCCTGTAGCGATGTTCGTATCGGCTGGTTTTGAGCACTGTATTGCGAACATGTTCCAAGTACCTTTAGCTATCGGCATCAAAACATTTGCTCCAGCTGAATTTTGGACAATGACAGGCGCTAACCCAGCGGACTATGTTGATCTGAACATGATGGACTTTTTAATGAACAACTTGCTGCCCGTTACCATCGGTAACATCATTGGCGGCGGTATCTTTGTTGGCATGTGGTACTGGTTGATCTACCTACGTGACTAACTCAGTTGACGAGATGAGTTAAAGCGCAGTGAAAACACTGAACTGACTTATGACATTTACAAGACGGTCTGCATTGCAGGCCGTTTTTTATTTGTGGAAAACCTACTTCTTCATCTCTCTAATGATCATCTGAGTACGCAACAGCGCTGATTACCATGTGTGTATATGTCTTTGAAATCACCCAAAGATCAAAGGCGATGATCTTTCCTTGGGTCGAAATGGACAAAAAAGGATCTATATTGATTTGGTTATCCACAGTTTCTGTGGATAACCTGTCTCAAATTCAGTGAGTAACCAGATCTAAGTGGAGCAGGGAGGTTATTTCGAAGGCTGTATTTGAGCGAGAACTCGCCCTTCTTTGGTTAAAGATGTCTTCAATGAGAGGTGAAGTGCAAGTGCTAAAGAGCAGCTCATCATCACGAAAATTGCCAGCATGATCATCAGTTGATACTTAATCGCGATCATCGGCGAAGCACCACCTAAGATTTGTCCCGTCATCATTCCCGGCAGCGTTACTAGGCCTGTGGTTGCCATAGAGGCCATGATAGGGGACATCGCTTTCTGTATTGCATTACGTACAAAAGGCGCAGCAGCATAAGTAGGAGACGCACCTAACGCGATTGCGGCTTCATATTCTGATTTCTGTGTTTCAAAGGCACCAAACAGGTTCTGCAATGCCACTATATTACTGCTTAAGCTATTACCCAATAACATCCCTGCGATCGGGATAAGGTACTGCGCGTTAAAAACCGGTGTCGGTTTAATGATGAAAAAGCAGATGAACAAGACAATAGGTACACAAGTTACCGCAAGGCTAACGGCGACAGGAGCCAAAAGTAGGTTTCTTGGCAGTCTAGATTTTTCAACAATCGAGCTTGCACCGACGATAATCATCGCAAATAACCACAGCAAATTGACCCACAAACTATTCAAAGTGAACAAGTATTCTAGGTAAAGTCCCACCAGAAATAGCTGAATAACCATACGAATTATGCTGATAGAAGCTTCTTTGCCAAGGCCGAGTTTTAACTTGTGGTTGATGGTCATGGGTAGCAAGAGAAGTGAGCTGAAGAACAATAACTGCCACCAAGATATATCAATAACGTCTTGCATAATGTTTCCTTTTGAGTAGGTCCCCATCATATATGAAAGTGCCAAATGATGCATTTCAGCTTCTCAGCCGTTGCTTCAAAAGATACTCAATAATTTAACAATTAAATCACAAAATATTGGTTGTTTGAGGCATTTTTGGCTACTACTTAGTAGGTAAAACGTTAAAATTGGTTACAATACAGTTATGCAGGTGTTGGAATTTAACATTTGTGAAATATACTTAATTCTTCACATTTGCTAATACTTTTTAATAACTTTGTTTAACTAAAAACAACTTTGGATGAGCTCAAAAAAGTATTGATTAGCAAGGGTTATAACGGGAGATTTGATTGAACCCTACTTTGAGTATGGTCTAAAATTTGTCGTTAGATACTTAAGAACTTTAGCCCCATAGAATGGGTTACTCGAAATTACTAAATACAAAATAGGCAAAATGTATGAGTGATGTTAATAAAATTGAAACTAGCGAAAAACATTCGCTGGAGTGGAAGTCTTTCCTCTTCATCGCGGTGGTTCTCTTCCCAATATTAAGTGTGGCTTTTGTAGGCGGTTACGGCTTCCTAGTTTGGGCACTGCAAGTGTTTGTATTCGGACCTCCTGGTGCTCACGGCGGCATGTAATGCCCTCTAGTAACAACATTTTTTAAAATCAATATTTAAGAGAGCTAAACATGAAATCATTTTTAGTTAAATTATGGCGCACAATGACTCGCCCAGCAGTACACATCAGTCTTGGTGTACTAACTATGGGTGGCTTTATCGCCGGTGTTATTTTCTGGGGCGGTTTTAACACAGCTCTAGAGCACACAAATACAGAAGAGTTCTGTGTAAGCTGTCACACCATGCGTGACAACGTATACGTAGAACTACAAGAAACGGTTCACTGGAAAAACACTTCTGGTGTACGTGCTACTTGTCCTGACTGTCACGTTCCACATGAATGGACAGCAAAAATCGCTCGTAAGATGCAAGCTTCTAAAGAAGTATTCGCTCAAGTATTTGGTGACCTAGATACGCCTGAGAAATTCGAAGCTCGTCGTATCGAACTGGCTAAACACGAATGGGATCGCTTCTCTTCGAACAAATCTCTAGAGTGTAAAAACTGCCACAACTACGATTCAATGGATTTCGAAAACATGCGCCCAACAGCGCGTATCCAGATGAAGAACGCGGCAGAGCGTGATCAAAGCTGTGTTGATTGTCACAAAGGTATTGCTCACAACCTTCCATTAGATATGGCATCAGCGAGCGGTATTGTTGGCGAGCTAGAAAACGTAGCAAGCAGCACATCTTACGCAAATGGTTCAGACGTGATCTCTATTCGTCACCTACCAATGTACACAGATGAAACAGCTGAAGTTGAAGCGGGTCTATTAAGCCCTGCAAGTAAAGTTGCTGTGATCGACGAAAAAGGCGACATGATCAAGATTCAAATCGACGGTTGGCGTAAAGCGAAAGGCTTCGGACGTGTAATCCAAGAAGACTTCGGTATGAATATCTCGACTGCAATCTTGACGAAAGAAGTATCTCAAAGTGACGTAATCACTGTTGGTGAGAAGAAAGAAGATGAGCTAACTGGCCTTCCTTGGGAAGAAGTTAACCTAGCACTTTGGATGAAGAAAGAGTCTATGGTTGATAACTTTGATCCAATCTGGAACGCAGCTGGTCAAGCGTACCAATCTAACTGTTCAACGTGTCACTCACAGCCAGATGAAGCTCACTTCAGCGCTAACGGTTGGGTAGGCATGCTAGATGGTATGATTGCATTCGTTAACTTCGATACAGATACAGAAGCACTTGTTCTTAAGTATCTACAGAAGCACTCATCAGATTTTTCTGAAGGCCATCACTAATAAGACGTCAATTGGAGTAACACAATGGCAATTACAAGAAGAAGTTTTCTGAAAGGTGTCGCGACGACAAGTGCGGCATCGGTTATCGGTCCAAGCTTATTGGCGTCGGCTTCAGCATCTGCTGCAGAAACAGACGGCGCGTGGAAAGTCTCTGGTTCTCACTGGGGTGCATTCCGAGCTCGCGTTTACGCGGGTAAAGTACAGGAAATTAAACCTCTAGAAATCGATCAGCACCCAACAGAGATGCTGAAAGGTATTAAAGGTATTATCTACAGCCCATCACGTGTGCGTTACCCAATGGTTCGCCTAGATTGGTTGAAGAAGCATAAGTACAGCGCAGACACGCGTGGTAACAACCGCTTTATTCGTGTGACTTGGGATGAGGCACTAGACCTTGTTTACCGCGAGCTAGAGCGCGTACAGAAAGATTACGGTCCATGGGCGCTTCACACAGGTCAAACTGGTTGGAGACAAACAGGTCAGTTCCACAGCTGTACTAACCACATGCAACGTGCAATGGCACTTCACGGTTACTCTGTGAAGAAAATCGGTGACTACTCAACAGGTGCTGGTCAAACGATCATGCCTTACGTGCTAGGTTCTACTGAAGTTTACGCACAAGGTACATCTTGGGAACTTATCCTAGAAAACAGTGACAACATTGTTCTTTGGGGTAACGATCCAGTTAAAAACCTTCAAGTAGGTTGGACATGTGAGACTCACGAGTCGTTCGCATACCTAGAACAGCTGAAAGAAAAAGTTGCTAAGAAAGAGATCAACGTTGTTTCTGTTGACCCTGTTAAAAACAAAACAGATCGTTACCTAGAAAACGAGCAAATGTACATCAACCCACAAACTGATGTGGCGTTCATGCTTGGTGTTGCTCACGTTCTTTACAACGAAGGCCTATACGACAAGAAGTTCATCGAAACTTACTGTCTAGGTTTTGAAGATTTCATCAAGTACGTTCAAGGTGAAACGAAAGACAGAGTTGAGAAGACGCCAGAATGGGCTTCTGCTATCTGTGGCGCAAGCGCGGACTCTATTCGTGACTTCGCTAAGATGCTGGTTAACGGTCGTACACAGATTCTTGTTGGTTGGAGTATCCAACGTCAAGAGCACGGTGAACAGCCTTACTGGATGTGTGCAGTTATCGCAGCAA
Organism: Vibrio sp. QJM3NY_35; assembly: GCF_057785915.1. NCBI lineage: Bacteria > Pseudomonadati > Pseudomonadota > Gammaproteobacteria > Vibrionales > Vibrionaceae > Vibrio > Vibrio sp. QJM3NY_35. The sequence continues at coordinate 1,230,750 of NZ_CM173507.1, forward strand.
TGGTTGGCCAAATTGGTCTTCCGGGCGGTGGTATCTCTTACGGTCACCACTACTCTGGTATCGGTGTATCTTCAACTGGTTTCGCTGCTCCGGGTTCATTCCCGCTGAACATCGACCAAGGTCAATCGCCTAAGCACACTAACACTGATTACAACGGTTACAGCCGCGTAATCCCTGTTGCTCGTTGGGTAGATAGCCTGTTAGAGCCAGGTAAGAAGATCAAAGCAAACGGCGCAACAGTGACACTGCCTGACATCAAGATGATGGTATTCAGTGGTAACAACCCGTGGCACCACCACCAAGATCGCAACAAGATGCGTAAAGCATTCAAGAGCCTACAAACTGTAGTGGCTGTTGATTTCGCTTGGACTGCAACTTGTCGTCACTCTGATATTGTTCTTCCAGCTTGTACTCAGTGGGAACGTAACGATATCGATGGTTACGGCGCGTACTCTGGCCGTGGTTTGATCGCAATGCACAAGCTAGTGGATCCTCTGTTCCAGTCTAAGACTGACTTCGAGATCATGTCTAGCCTAACTAAGCGTTGGGGTCGTTACGACGATTACACGCGTGGTATGGACGAAATGCAGTGGGTTAAATCTCTGTACGATGAATGTCGCGCATCAAACGAAGGTAGCTTCGAAATGCCTGAGTTTGCTGAGTTCTGGGAGAAAGGTTTCCTAGACTTCGGCAAAGGTAAGCCATGGACTCGTCACGCTTCATTCCGTGAAGATCCAGAGATCAACGCACTAGGCACGCCTTCTGGTTTCATCGAAATCACAAGCCGTACTGTTGGCAACATGGGTTACGAGCACTGTCAAGAACACCCAATGTGGTTCGAGAAATCTGAACGTTCACACGGTGGTCCAGGCTCTGACAAGCACCCGTACTGGCTACAATCTTGTCACCCAGACAAGCGTCTTCACTCTCAGATGTGTGAATCTGAAGAGTGGCGTGCGACTTACGCGGTACAAGGCCGTGAGCCAATCTACATCAACCCAGTAGATGCTAAGAAGAAAGGCATCAAAGATGGTGACGTAGTACGTGTGTTCAACGACCGTGGTCAACTACTAGCGGGTGCTGTTCTAATGGATAGCTATGCTCCTGGTGTTGTTCGTATCGAAGAAGGTGCTTGGTACGGTCCGATCAACGAGAAAGTGGGCGCGCTAGATACATACGGCGATCCAAACACACTGACTCAAGATATCGGTACGTCTGAACTTGCTCAAGCAACGTCAGCAAACACATGTTTGGTTGATTTCGAGAAGTTCCAAGGCAAACTGCCTCCAGTAACTTCATTCGGTGGTCCAATCGAAGTTTCTTAAGCATCTCGCTTAAAAGCTAAGATTAAAGCTTGAATTAAAGCCCCTGTAAGCACTCTTACAGGGGCTTTTTGTATTTTTGATATCAGTGTTGGTGTTTCTAAATAAGCATTGTACAGGGCTAATAGAGGGCGTTTTTGAGACAGGCTGTAACGTGCTGTTTGAGAGCAGTAGTAGAAACAGTGGATCAGGAAGGGAAGGTCAAAAAAAACTGTGGAAAGACTAGGCTGACGGAAACAAAAAGGCCGATACAAAGTACCAACCTTACAGAAGCCTATGGAGTTAACTCTGATCAAGTTAGAAACCAGTATCCATAAGCACAGATTAGTGCGGGCACACTCGAGTATAAGGTCGCGACTAGTGCCGCTTTGGGAGCCATCGCAATCGCAGGGAATAGCGCGTCACCATCATTTGAAATTGCGTTACCTACCTGAGCCGAAAGTGGCAGTGCGCCTGAAAGGTATAAGCTAGTGACCAATAATTGCGGTCCACAGCCCGGTAGCAAACCCATCAACACGCCAGCCAGGGGGAGCATCATGCCCCAGCTTGAGAATAGCGTCGCAAAATCGACATTTGCTATCACAGAGCCAAATTCGAAGAAAAGAAAAGCAACCACCACCCATGCAGTAACGAAGTTAGTATCTTGAGCCGTTTTTTGTAGTGGATGAGAGCCTACACATTTCTCGTCTTCACTTACGGCTGATTTGTAATCTTCAATTTCACGGGTTAGCCCCCACAGAAACATCGAGCTGATCAGCAAAACTGTCCCCGCCCATTCCATCGATATTTCAGGCAAAGCGAGCAACTCATTCACATCGACTTGAAAAGAGCCAAGTAGGGCAACGACAGAACCCGGAATAATCAGTACAGACCACAGGTAACCTTGCAGGTTTATCGCTTTTTTAGAGACCGATTCTTTGTCTTGAGATTGAGAAGCGCAGCTGCTCACCGCTTGATTTTTTTCTGCTTTTTTTGGGCGTAAGAAGTCGTCTGCGTGAAACAAGTTAATAATTCGGCCTGACGCAGTACCCACAATGACGCCCATCGCCATCATGGCTAAACCTGTCTTAGGCTCGCTCGCTATGAGTAGGAACGCCGCGTCACCCATGGTTGAGACGAGCACCGCAACTACGGCACCAAATCCGAGTTTTCCAGAGATAAATTGTGTGGTTACCACTATCGCTCCGCCACAGCCGGGCAACGCGCCCATGAGAGCCGCGAATACCACTTGGTTTGAACGAGATTGATGGACGAGCTTATTGAAGACGTTATCTTTGTTTATGTACAGACTTAACCAGTGGTAAATAGCCAAGGTTAAAGCAACATAACAAGACACTGCCCAAAACGCGTCTGATAAAGTAGTTACCGTCAGCTCTCGTGTAGCTGGGGCTGCAACCAATGCTGCAAGTGAGATAGGCAAAAGCAGGCGCTTAAATGACAGTGAAAACTGAGTTGCTTTCGCAGCGCTACTGCTTGGCAAAAAAGAGATTAGTCGATCCATAGGTGTTACTCAAAATTAGTGGCTTAAGATAAATATATACGAATGATAATAATTATCAATTGCATTTGTTGTTTTTTTATCTATTGTTACCATTGGCTAAACCTAGGAAACATGACCAATCTAAAAAAATGAGGTAAAGTATGGCTAATAAAGAGAGGCTCTAAAGGTAGAGTCATAATTGTTAGTGTAATAGGAAGAAACATGATTTTAGTTGTTGGTCACAAAAACCCTGATAGTGACAGTATTTGTAGTGCGTTAGTTGCAACAGAGCTTCTTAAAGCTCGTGGCGAGGAAGCGACACCAATTCGCCAAGGCGAGATCAACCGCGAAACTCAACACATTCTAGAAGTCGCTGGTGCTGAAAAGCCAGAGCTTCGTACTTCTGTTGCTGGTGAGAAAATCTGGCTAGTAGACTACTCAGATCTAGCACAAGCACCAGATGATGTTGCTGATGCAGAGATCGTAGGTATTGTCGATCACCACCGTCTAGGTGACGTGATGACAGTAAACCCAATGGAAGCTTGGATCTGGCCTGTTGGTTGTACAAACACTGTACTTTTCAACATGTTCAAGATTGAAGGTCACGCAATCTCTCAACAAATCGCTAAACTAATGATGTCTGCAATTCTTTCAGACACAGTGGGTTTCGCTTCTCCAACATGTACTCAAAAAGACAAAGACGCGGTTGCTGAGCTTGCTGAAATTGCTGGCGTAACTGACGTTGATGCATTCATCAAAGCGCTTCTAATCGCTAAAACAAACATCGAAGGCCTATCTGCTGCACAGCTAGTAGAAAAAGACCTTAAAGGCTACCCATTCAACGGTCGTGATGTTGTTGTTGGTCAAGTTGAACTTGCGACTCTTGAGCAAGTAGACGGCATGATTGAAGCGCTAGAAGCTGATCTTGAAGCGCGTTGTGAGAAAGACGGTCTAGCGTTCGCTTCGGTAATGCTAACAGATATCACTACTGCTCAAACTCGTCTTCTATACAAAGGTGAGTGGGCTGAGAAATTGGTTAAGCACGAGAAAGACGGCGTATTGATGATGGAAAATACACTAAGCCGTAAGAAGCAAGGCTGGCCTTGGCTACAAGGTGAGCTTGTTTAATCAAGTCGCTTAATATTAAACGCCTGCTTATTTAGCAGGCGTTTTTCTTTGAAGTAGACTTTTTTCTTCATCGATAATGTTTGAAGTTAAAAACACTCGGCATAAAATAGCTTTAAGAGCAAAGTTACTGACTAAAGTAGGAAATTAAGATGACTACACAGCTAGACGATAAAAAAATCGCTGAAATCAATAAGTATACGGGCGAGCAACGCCTGAAATACTGTGTGAAAGAAATCGTAGCAAACCGTGAAGTATGGATCTTAACCGATGAACACGGCTGTGTAATGCTGAACACAGAAGATGAAGATTGTGTTCCAGTATGGCCAAACCAAGAGTTCGCAGAATCATGGGCAACGGGTGATTGGTCTGAGTGTAAAGCTGAGTCTATTTCGTTGAATAAATGGCACAGTCGCTGGACGAACGGTCTAGAAGACGACGAACTTGCTGTTGTAGTATTCCCGAACGAGCAAGAAGAAGGCGTTATCTTGTTCCCTGATGAGTTCGATTTCGAATTGAAAAAGCAGGCAGCTAAGCGCTAATTCTTTCGTAATACAGTAACATCGTAAGTCAGCGCTGCCTTTCTTAGGCAGCGCTATTATTCAATTATCCCATCTAAGCTGCTTCCAACGTATATTCGTCAATACCCAATCAACTGATACAAAGGCGCTTGCTGTGCGGCTTTAGAAGCTTGCTGAAGCACACCTGTTTTGCTGTATCTCTTGAGTATATTTCGAACGATAGGTTTTACTTCAGATTTTGTCATTCCAGCTTTCAATTCTGGTTCATACAGCAATTGCAGTAGCACTACGTCTAACGGCGATAATAAGTCTTCTGGCGTGTGGTCGTTGAAAATAGAAGGGTAGGCTTTATCTGAATCATTCGGCAGGCCTAGAACTTGTGTGATCTCTTCCACGATACAGGCGACCAGCTTACCTCGCGATCTTGCCTGATCAACCGGGATTACAATCCCAGCTTATACAATCTCGCCTTTAGAATTGGTTCTATAGCCCGCCGTGCAGATGGCGCTATTTAAATGCTGAGTTGATTTGAGCTTGAGCACCGATTTCGCCTCAGATACCCACTGGCTCTGCCTTGTGTATATCCATTTAACGTTCGCTTCGGACTATTTACTGACGATTGTGATTGGGTGTTGAGTGACTTCAGATAAGTGTTGGATATGAAGTTCTGTGAGCTCTTGATGCAGTTCCTCGTCACCTACTCGATGGTCGATCCAAATCTTGATTGGTTGTTTCCATTTGGCGAGTGGTTTGCTGCCTTGGGAGTATTCGTGTTGAAGCGCGACGTTGTAAAAGGCGGTTTCGACGAAGTTTCTATCTAGCCAAGTGAGCGGTGTGCTTGAAGCGTTAAAGGAAAACAGAACCAACAAGAGGGGAAGCATTGAAGCTGTTCGATACATACTTTTCCCCTCTGCTAAATGTAGCGTGATTCGAGGTTAGTGGTTCGGCGCTTTGGAGAAATGGCTCTCAACCAATCTTTGGGTGATTTGGTGAGTTGGATTGGTTAGCACTTGATCTGTTTCCCCACTCTCAACCACATTGCCTTCATGCATGACAATAATCTTGTCGGTAATGTGCTTAACAATACCGAGGTGTTGAGATACATAAACGAACGATACGCCCATCTCTTCTTGTAACTCTAAGAACAGATTGATGATTTGCGAGCGCATTGCCATGTCCAAACCATTTAACGCTTCATCAGCGACAATGATCGATGGCTGAAGTATCAAGGCTCGAGCCAAACAAACCCTCTGTTTCTGGCCCGCAGCAAGCATCTGAGGGTAGAAGTAAGCATGTTCCGGTAGAAGGCCCACGCGCAGTAGTGTGTCTTTCACACGACGCATACGGGCTTCTGGAGGCATGTTGGTGTTTCGCTTTAATGGACCTTCAAGAATTCGACCGATCTGAATGCGCGGGTTAAGTGACGTATTCGGATCTTGGAAGATCATTCGAATCAGCTTACAACGAGTCGAGTAGTCTTTGTGCTCTAGCTTTTCGCCATTCACGCGGATCTCGCCTGCGGTTGGTTCGACCATGCCTGCGAGCATTCTGGCTAATGTTGATTTGCCAGAACCATTCTGACCAATAAAACCAATCGTCTGGCCTGCCTCGAGCGAAAAGCTAACTGGCTTCACCGCCTGATGAATCTTTTTACGGAAAAGACCAGAGCGAGTCGTAAAGTCTTTAGACAAATCACTGACTTCTAATAATGCACTCATGATTTCTTTTTCTTCTCCATATTCAGAGGGAAGTGACAGTTGAACTTATGGTTCTTGATACGTTTCGTATGTGGGATCTCGACACACTGCCTTTGTGCGTATGGGCAGCGAGGCCCTAATCGACAACCAATAGGAAGATGTTGCAGCGGTGGAATTGACCCCGGCAAAGACTGTAGCTTCTCCTTGTGGGGAATCCAGTCGTTAAAGTCTGGCATCGCTTTTAACAAAGCAACGGTGTACGGGTGCTTTGGTGCATCCAACAGCTTCGGTGTATCAGCGGATTCTACCGATTGACCACAGTACATCACGGTAATGCGAGTCGCCCATTGGGTAATGGTGGTTAAGTCATGGCCGATCAACACGATGGTGGTGTTATTGATCTGGTTCATACGACTCAAAAGACGCAATATTTGAGACTGTGTAATTGGGTCTAAATCGTTGGTTGGCTCGTCAGCAATCAAGACTTTTGGCTTGGCAGCGATCGCCATTGCGATCATCACCTTTTGACACTCACCATCGGTCAGCTCATAAGAGTAACTGTCCATTAGGCGAGAGTGGTCTTTGATGCCGACTTTGTGTAGTAATGCGATCGCTTGCTTCTTACGCCACTTAAATCGTTGCCACCAACGACCTTCAAACGAATGGGAAGGGATCGCTTCAACGAGCTGGTTACCTACTTTTTCAGAAGGGTCAAGACACGTTGATGGCTCTTGGAAGATCATTGCGATATCGCGGGCGATCACTCGGCGTCTTTCTTTCGGCGTCAGTTGCAGTAGGTCGATATTACCTAAGCGCATTCGGTCTGCAGAAACCTTCCAGTTTTCTTTACATACTCCGACGATCGCTTTTGCAACCAAGCTCTTACCTGAGCCTGATTCACCTACTAAGCCACGAATTTCCCCTTCATTGAGGGTAATACTCATTCGATCTACGGCTTTAACCATCCCTTGAGGGGTCTCAATCTCGATGGTTAGATGTCGAATATCAAGTAACGGCATTATTCTATTCCTGCATTTAGCGCTTGGCGAACACCTTCACCGACGAGGTTAATCACGATAACTGTAAACATAATAGCTAAGCCGGGTAGGGTAACTGTCCATGGCGCAAGGTAAATCAACTCGACCGAATCACCCAAGATTGAGCCCCATTCGGTACTCGGTGCTTGAGCGCCAAGCCCTAGGAAACCTAAAGCCGTGATATCAAGAATTGCGACTGACAGTGCCAGCGTAACTTCAAGCGCGATCACGGTAAGGATGTTCGGAAGGATTGAGTTCCATAGCAGGTAAAAATCGTTCGCACCATCAAGGCGAGAAGCCAGAATATAGTCTTTTTCTACTTCAGCATGCACGGCAATGTACACCGAGCGTATAAAGCGCGGGATCAGTGCCAAGCACAAGGCGAGCAAGATATTAAACTCGCCAAAGCCAAGGAATGCCACGAAGATAATCGCCAGCAGAAGAGATGGAATCGACATAACGGTATCAAGCAGGTGGTTTAGCGTGCTTGATAGTAATCCACGAGTCATCCCCGCAAGTACGCCAATCAGGCAACCAATGACTGCTGCGATAAAGGTAATCACAACCGCGGCACCAAACGTCAGCTGAGAGCCGATAATCAGACGAGAAAGAATATCTCGGCCTAAGTCATCGGTACCTAAGAAATACTCAACTGTTCCTGAGGGATCCCAAGAGGGTGGGGTTAACAGGTGTCCCGTTTGTCCTTGTGCATCATGCGGGGCTAACCACGGTGAAGTGACGGTAACCAGAATGATAAGCACCAAACACCATAAGCCAAACATCGCCAGATTATTACTACGGAAGCTGCGCCAGAAACGTTCGAACTGGGTTGGAATCTGTTCTTCTTGGTAGACGTTATTTGTTAGCATACCATTCCTTCCTTACCAGTGGATTGATCATTGCGCCCAATAGATCGGACAGAATGTTGGCGGTTAAAACCAAGGTTGCTACCACAATTACGCCTGCTTGAATTGAAACGTAATCTTGATTCGATAAGGCATCCAGTAACCAACGACCAATGCCCGGCCAGTTAAAGATAGACTCGGTAACAATAGCAAGCGTTAACATACTTGATAGCTGAACACCGACCTTAGGAATAATCGGAGGTATCGCGTTTCTTAACACGTGCTGCGTGATGATCTCTTTAGTGGAAAGACCTTTAATTCGCGCAGCGCGGATGTAGTTTTGCGTCATTACTTCAGCCACTGACGCTCTCATCAATCGGATGACCTGAGTCGTTGGCGCCAGTGCTAAAACAAGACAAGGCAACGCCATGTGCTCGATAACACTTTGTAGTGCGTGCGCACGGTAGCGACCCTCGGCAAAAAAGGCGTCAATCATCGCGAAGCCAGTCACGTGTTCAATCTCGTAAAGTAGGTCGTATCGGCCACCAACTGGGAACATTTCAAAGTGCAGTGAAAACACCATGATCATCAGCAACGCGACCCAAAATATAGGCGCAGAGTAACCGGCCATTGAGGTGAACGATATGGTGGTATCAACAAATTTACCTTGTCTCATACCAGCAATGGTGCCGAAAGGGATACCGATGATGAGTGCCAACACAAAGGCAAAGAAGCACAGCTCTAGCGTTGCAGGGAACACCACGACCAACTCATCGATGATAGGCACACCGTGTTTGCTTAGACCAAAGTTGAGCGTCGATAATTCAGTGATATAGCTAATCCAACCGGGCCAAAAATCTTGAATTGCCCAAGGTGAGGTTTGGTCTAATCGAAGCAGGGAAAAACCTACCAAGGTCAGAATCCCTAACGTAATAACGAATAAGTTTACACGTCTTAATGTATACCAAAACATTACTGCACCTCTCTTCTGACTTGATCAAAAGGTTGGGCATTGAAAGGACTTGCTTTAAAGCCTGTTAGCGAACGATCGTGCACGCGAAATTGCACGCCATGAGCAAGAGGAATCACAGGAACTTCTTCATTGAGAATGTTTTGGGCTTGTCGGTACAAGTTCACACGGTGCCTTTGTTGATTGATCTCTAATGCTAAGTCGAGGAGGAAATCAAAGTCTGAATTACACCACATTGAGACGTTTAACCCTGCACGTTCAGAGCTGCATGAGAGCAGCGGGCGCAAGAAGTTATCTGGGTCACCGGTATTGCCTATCCAGCCTGTAAGCAACAAGTCTGTTGAGGAAATAGAGGACAACTGTGTCCGGTCAAATCGGTCGTCGGTATAGAGTTTCAATTCAATACCAATATCGGCTAAGTTTGCTTGGATAAGTTCTGCCGTTTTTCTTGGACTTGGATTGTATGCGCGTGGCTCTAGTGGTACCCACATTGAAAGCTCTAACCCAGGCTCAACGCCAGCTTCTTTGAGAAGCGCAACCGCATAGTTTCGGTCGTAGCGAGCTTGAACGCTGTCTTTTTGGTGAGCCCAAGAAGTAGGAGGAAGCAAGGTGTAGGCCTTGGTTCCTGTACCGTAATACACAGAATCGAGAATGTTCTGACGATTGATGGCTAAGTTGAGCGCTTTACGAACTCGAGAGTCACGCAGTGCAGGGTGCTCAGTATTCAGCGCGATGAAAGAGACATTAACCGCCGGTGTGGCAGAAATCTTCAACTCTTCATGAGCCTGAATAATAGGGATCTGGCTAGAAATCGGAGAGTTGAGCACATCACATTCACTGCGTAGAAGCTTAGCAAGTGTGCCTGTTCCACGTTGTGAAGTATCGAACACAACTTGGTCCATTTGTACTTCACCCTTCCAGTAGTGCTTGTTCTTTTTCAAGCGCACTAGGTCGTTGATTTGGTATTCATCCAAGTAGAAAGGGCCAGTGCCGACTGGATTGGAATCGATTCGATTTTTCTCATCCGCTGCAATGAGCTGATTGGCATACTCTTTAGAGTGAATGACCGCATAGCTGGTGGCGATATTATTGAGAAATGAATTGTCTGGACGACTTAATTGGAATTTCACTGTTAGGTCGTCGACTGCGGTGATATCGACAATCAGGTTTTTGAAATCGATTCCGGCAAACCATGGGTATAGGCCGCCACCCACATAATGAAATGGGTTTGAACTATCAATGACACGTTCAAAGCTAAACACCACATCTTGTGCATTCATGCTACGAGTAGGGGTGAACCAGTCTGTCGTTTGGAACGCAACATTTGGGCGCAGTTTGAACGTGTACTCTGTACCTGATTTATCAACAGACCAACTTGTCGCCAAGTTCTGTTTTGGTCGGTACGTCATCGGATCAAGAGTGAGCAGTGTATCGAAGATTTGAGGACTCAGCGATTCTGCGGTAATGCCACTATCAACCAGCTGTGGGTTGAAGGTACTAGGATTACCTTGGCCGCAATAAATGAAGCCTTTTTCACGGATTTGCTCGTGATTCACACTCTCACCACATCCAGCGAGAAAGCTCAGCGTGCAGATGCTCAGTGATAGTCTTATTAGTGCTTTCATAAAAAGAAATACTTTTCGAAACGAGGCGTTAGAGGAGCCTCAAGATCCGGACAATTTAACATTTTATTTATTCGGCTCCAAATAATAATCAAGTGTGGACAGCTATTTATCGTTAGCTTGTCCGACAATCGCGTACTTCCTCACCATTCCACGTAATTGGTTGTAGGTTAACCCAAGTAATTCTGCGGCTTGTTTCTGGTTATATTTGCTCTGTTTTAGGGCTTGATTGAGTAGCTTGATGTCTTGTTGTTCTTGCCATGCTTTGTAATCAAGCGGCAAAGAAAACAAGCTCTCTGATGAAGTATGGCTGTTAGACGGCTCATTGCCAGTTTCCGGAGAGGAATCTTGCTCTGTTTTCCATGCGGGCTTAAATGGGTTAAACACCAAATATTCAATAGGATATGGGTCTTTTCCGTGCTGATAGATCGCTCGCTCAATGACGTTTTTGAGCTCTCGTACATTCCCTGGCCAAGAATAATCTAAAAGCGATTCAACGGCAGAAGGGGCAAAGCCAACAAACAACTCCAATTCCAATTCACGACACATCTTAATGGCGTAGTATTCTGCGAGTAGCATGATGTCTTCTTTTCGCTCACGCAAAGGGGGGATAGTAATGACGTCAAACGCCAGTCTATCTAATAGGTCAGCCCTGAATTCGCCCTTTAATGCCATGTCTGGTAAGTCGGCATTGGTTGCACACACCAGTCTTACATTGGCACTTAGCGCCTTTTGCCCACCGACACGTTCATATTGCCCGTATTCAATCACGCGCAATAGCTTCTCTTGAACCGCAAGGGGAGTAGTCGCCAGCTCATCCAGAAACAGTGTGCCGCCTTCTGCTCTTTCAAAACGGCCTTGATGACGACCTTTCGAACCCGTAAACGACCCCGACTCGTGACCAAACAGTTCAGAATCAATCAAACCTTCACTGAGGGTTGAGCAGTTCAATGAGATCAAAGGTTGATCCCAACGTCTTGAAAGGTAATGCAGTCTTTGTGCGATCAGCTCTTTACCTGTGCCGCGCTCGCCAATGATCAGAATGGGTCTTTCTATTGGTGCGAGTTGGGATACTTTATCTAAAACAGAGAGAAAGCTAGGTGATTCACCAATGAGGTTCTGCTGCATAGCGCGTCCTTGTATGAATTGATCGCTGGAGAGGTCATGAAAGAGCCGTAGTGGTGAAAAATACCAATACTTGGCTAAATTCATCATAGCATGGTTCGGATTAATCACCATTTTATTGTAAGTAACTGATAATAAATGGCTTAAAAGTTGGCATGCTACTTGGATTACTTATGGTAGGTTTAACAACAAACGTAAATTTTTGAGCAAGTGGATTGTTAAAGTCGTACAGCGATTTGAAACGCATTTGCCATCATTGTAATTAAGGAGTTCCTCATGGGTATTTTTTCTCGCTTTGCAGACATTGTAAATTCAAACATCAGTGCACTATTAGATAAGGCCGAAGATCCTGAAAAGATGATTCGCCTGATTATCCAAGAAATGGAAGACACGCTGGTTGAGGTTCGTACTAACTCAGCAAAAGCAATCGCAGACAAGAAAGAGCTAGCACGTAAAGTTGAAGCTATCGAAACTCAGATTCTAGATTGGCAAAACAAAGCGACACTCGCACTGACTAAGCAACGTGAAGATCTGGCAAGAGCGGCGCTAATCGAAAAGCAAAAACTGGAAGACATCATCAAGAGCCTTCACACCGAGCAAACTTTGGTTCATGAAACCATAGAAAAGCTAACCAGTGAGATCGGCAAGCTTGAAACCAAAATTGCAGAAACTCGCGCAAAGCAACAAGCATTAATGATTCGTAATAATGCGGCGAGCAATCGTCGTGATGTTCAAAAACACCTGCATTCAAGCAAAACCAACGAAGCAATGGCGAAGTTTGAGCAATTCTCGCGTAAAGTGGATGAATTAGAAGCTGAAGCGGACGTTTACGCTAAGACGGGTAACGCAAAATCTTTAGACCAAGAGTTTGCCGAACTACAAGCTCAAGATGAAATCGAAAAAGAGCTAGCGAAACTGAAGCAACAAGTTGAAAACCGCGATAAATAATCTAGGAGTTGTCTATGTCAACATTTCTAATTGCAGGTCCACTGATTGTCTTTTTAATCTTCGTGGCACCGCTATGGTTATTCTTACATTACCGCAGCAAGAAGAAATCCAGCAATGGTCTTTCTGAAACGGATCTTCAACGTCTGCATAAGCTTTCTGCGCAAGCTGAATCCATGCAAGACCGAGTGAAAACGCTAGAAAAAATACTGGATGCGGAGTCGCCTAACTGGAGACGAAACTATGAGTAGAGAACTGTATCGCGACACGATTAACGGCAAATTGTCTGGTGTGTGTGCAGGGTTAGCGAACTACTTTGGCCTTGAAGTGTGGTTGGTTCGCATCTTAGTTATCTCAGCAGCGCTGCTTGGTGGTAGTTTTCTGGTGTTATTAGCGTATTTAGCTTTGACATTTATGCTTGAAAAACAACCACCTCACTATGTTGATGAGATGAAAGCCAAACAAGAGCACACACTCAAACAAAAGCCTTGGGAAAAAGGGCAAACGGCAGAGTCGTTACTGGGCACTTTAGAGGGTGATTTCCAGGAGTTAGAGACCAGTGTCCGCAACATGGAAGCTTATGTGACCTCCGACACCTTTAAAGTCGACCGCGCATTTAAGAACATGTAACGGTAAGTCTAAAAAAGATTCGATAACGGTTTAGGAAAATTTATTCCAAGCCGTTATTTTTTTTAATAATTTTGTCTAAATAAATCTTACGATAACTGGTAAGTTACATGTGATTAATCTATGTTATAAAAATATTTATAGATATGGATGATCACCAATGTATAGAGCCTCCGTTGTCCTATTGACAGCCTTAGCTGGGTTGTCTGGGTGTGGTAAGGAGCTTCCTCCCGTACCTGAACCTGATTCTAGACCCGCCAAACTCTTCACCGTTTCCGTCGGTAATAATGCCTTTGAACGTAGTTTTCCAGCCACCACAGAAGCTGGCGATAAAGCCGTTCTTGCGTTCCGTGTTCCTGGGTTACTTCAGACTATCGATGTCACATCGGGTCAACAGGTTACCAAAGGTGACAAACTTGCAACGCTTAACCCTGATGAATATCAGCTGTTAGAAAAGCAAGCGAGAGCTAACTTTAAGCTTGCCGATGTTCAATACCAACGCTCGATTAAGCTGCGTAAAGATCGAGTGGTTTCAGAGCAAGATTTCGATCAAGCGAAAGCCAACCACAACTCGGCTAAAGCTGTCCTGAACCAAGCTAAGGCTAATCTACGTTACACCACTCTGGTTGCGCCTTACGATGGAACGATTTCCATCATTCCTGCCGAAAACCATGAATACATCGCGGCGAAACAAGGTGTGATGAATATTCAAACCAATCAGATTCTTAAAGTCGTTTTCTTATTACCCGACCAACTTATCACGCGCTTTTCTTCAGGGTTTGAAACCGATGCAACCATGGTATTTGATGCGTTTCCTGAGAACCCTTACGTTTTGACTTTCCAAGAAGTTGATACCGAAGCGGATCCAAAAACGGGTTCATACAAGGTAACCATGGTAATGGAAAGACCGACGGATATCGGTATTTTACCGGGCATGTCTGGCACGGTAAGGCTTGTTTCTGCGCAAGCCGCTGCGACTAAAATTCCTACGTCGGCCATGATGACCGATGGAGATGATGTCTCCGTATGGCGTGTGAATAACGACGGTATTGTTGAAAATGTTGCCATCGTCATCGATGAAAAACGTCATATAGTCTCTGGGCTAAACGACGGAGATCGTATTGTCATTTCTGGCGTTAATGGTCTTGAGCCGGGCGTAAAAGTCCGAGAGTGGATCAAGGAAAGGGGGCTATAACATGAAAACACTTAAAGTGGCCACAGGGCTGTCGTGTTTAGCCCTACTGACAGCTTGTGAAGATAAACAAGTGGTAGAAGTGGATAACACACCCTTAGTTAAAGCCGTCGAGATTTCAGTCATCGATTTTAGCGACAAGCTCTATTTCCCAGCGGTCGCGAATGCGGCTGAGAAAGCTCATCTTAGTTTCCGAGTGGCGGGTGAAATCTACAAGCTTGATGTTAAAGAAGGCGAACGTGTTTCTGCTGGTGACATCATTGCAGAGCTTGACCCAACCGATTATCAATTGGATGTGGACAATGCTCAAGCGCGTTACACGGTAATTAACAGTCAATACCGACGTTCGAGTCCGCTAGTGAAGAAAGGCTTATTGGCTAAGTCGCAATTCGATGAAATTGCCGCTCAACGCCAGATTGCTTATGCCGAGTTGGAACTGGCGAAACTGCGCTTATCGTTCACTATGCTTCGTGCGCCTGTTGATGGGATTATTTCTCGAGTCAGTGTCGACCAATATGAAAATATTCAGGTAGGCCAACAGATTGTGAACATTCACAGTGTTGAGGATGTCGAAGTTGTGATTCAGCTCCCTGACCAGATTTATGTGAATCAACCCAATGAAACGCTCCTCTCGAACGTGGAAGCTGTAGTGAGAGTGCCAAGCGGTAATGAATACACCGCAGGTATTAAAGAGTTCACCACTGAACCCGATCCAAGTACGGGTACCTTCACGGTTACATTAGCTTTGCCGATGCCAGAAGACGATTTGATTCTTGATGGTATGGCCGTAGATGTGACTTCAAACGGGCGGGATATCGGTTTGGAGCTAAAAGCTGGTGTACTTATTCCGATCGAAGCGGTATTCAATGCAGACGGTGATGAACTGGATCGTAAAAACTCTTATGTGTGGGTTCTTAACGACGACAAGACAGTCTCGAAACAACAAGTCGTGTTAGGCAAAGCAAACCAGGAAACATTGCAGGTAATGAAAGGATTGGAAATGGGGCAGCATGTCGTTGTTGCAGGCGTATCGCGATTGCGAGATGGGATGACAGTGGAAGTATTGTCTCAGGAGACGAACAATGAGTGAAGTAAATAACAAGCCCCAAAATGACGATCAACAGGGTGATGATCAGATCACAGGTGTTGCTTCTTACTTTATACGTAACAAAGTCATTAGCTGGATGCTATCTCTGATCTTTCTTATTGGTGGTGTTTCAGCATTCTTCGGTTTGGGGCGTTTAGAAGATCCTGCCTTTACCATCAAAGATGCAATGGTCGTAACCTCTTATCCTGGGGCAACTCCTCAACAAGTGGAAGAAGAAGTTACCTACCCACTAGAGAAAGCGATTCAACAGCTTACCTATGTCGACGAAGTGAACTCTATTTCAAGCCGTGGCCTGTCTCAGGTAACGGTAACGATGAAGAATAACTATGGTCCGGACGATCTTCCGCAAATTTGGGATGAACTTCGCCGAAAAGTGAATGATCTTAAGGTTGAACTGCCACCTGGGGTCAATGATCCTCAAGTCATTGATGACTTCGGTGACGTTTACGGGATCTTGCTTGCGGTGACGGGTGATGGTTATAGCTACAAAGAGCTGCTGGATTACATTGATTATCTAAGGCGAGAGCTGGAGTTGGTTGATGGGGTCAGTAAGGTCTCTGTTTCTGGTCAACAACAAGAGCAAGTATTCATTGAGATATCGATGAAGCGGATAAGCTCTTTAGGTCTGTCTCCAAGCACGGTATTTAATCTTTTATCGACTCAAAATATTGTATCAAGTGCGGGTGCGGTAAGAATTGGCGACGAATACATTCGAATCCATCCAACGGGTGAGTTCCAGAATGTTGAGCAGCTTGGCGATTTAATTCTGACAGAAGGTGGTGCTCAAGGTCTCATCTATTTGAAAGACGTAGCTGACGTTACTCGTGGCTATGTTGAAGTACCAAGTAATATTATTGGCTATAACGGTAAGCTCGCACTCAACCTCGGTGTCTCTTTTGCACAAGGTGTCAACGTAGTAGCGGTTGGTGAAGCCTTTGATCGAAGACTTGCTGAGCTTAAGTACCAACAACCTGTCGGCATCGATATCTCCGAGGTTTATAACCAACCGAAAGAGGTAGATAAGTCTGTTAGCGGATTTGTGGTGAGTTTAGGTCAGGCGGTTGCGATCGTAATCGTGGTTCTGCTGTTCTTCATGGGGCTACGCTCCGGTCTGTTGATCGGTTTGATACTACTGTTGACCGTTTTCGGTACCTTCATTTTCATGCAGTACTTCAAGATAGATCTCCAACGTATTTCATTAGGCGCATTGGTTATCGCCTTGGGGATGCTGGTGGATAATGCCATTGTGGTGGTGGAAGGGATATTGATCGGCACGCAGAAGGGGCGAACCCGGATGCAGGCCGCCACCGATATCGTAACCCAAACCAAATGGCCGCTGTTAGGTGCAACCGTTATTGCGGTAACCGCTTTTGCGCCGATCGGCTTGTCTGAAGATTCAACCGGCGAATACTGTGGCACCTTGTTTACGGTTCTGCTTATCTCGCTTATGTTGAGTTGGTTTACTGCAATCTCAATCACGCCATTCTTTGCTGATATGTTCTTCAAAGGTCAGAAGGTTGATCCTAATAACGAAGGCAAAGACCCATACAACGGGATGGTTTTTGTTATCTATAAAAACTTCCTTGAGTTCTGTATGAAGCGTGCGTGGCTCACCATGTTCGTTCTGATTATTGGTTTGGGTGCGAGTGTTTACGGCTTTGGTTTTGTAAAACAAGCCTTCTTCCCATCTTCGACTACGCCAATGTTCCAAGTGGATGTTTGGATGCCGGAAGGTACCGATATTCGTGCGACCAACACTAAGCTTAAAGTACTTGAAGGTTGGTTAGCAGAGCAGGACGAAGTTGAGCACATCACGACAACGGCAGGTAAAGGCCTACAACGTTTCATGCTGACTTACTCACCAGAGAAAAGTTATAGCGCATACGGCGAGATAACGGTTCGTGTGAAGGGCTATGAAGTGCTTGAAGGGCTGATGCTGCGTTTCCGTGAACATGTAAATGGTCAGTTCCCTGAGATCGATTACAAGCTGAAACAAATCGAATTAGGTCCTGGTGGTGGTGCGAAAATTGAAGCGCGAATTGTAGGTTCTGATCCAACGGTACTGCGTTCAATCGCATCTCAAGTGATGGACATCATGCGTGCTGATGAAGGCGCGTTTAACGTTCGTCACGATTGGCGTGAAAGAACGAAGGTATTAGAGCCTCAGTTCAATGAAAGCCAAGCGCGTCGTTATGGTATTACCAAATCTGACGTTGATGATTTCCTAGCAATGTCTTTCTCTGGTAAGTCGATTGGTGTATATCGTGATGGTACAACGTTGATGCCGATTGTGGCTCGTTTACCTGAAGATGAGCGTGTCGATATTCGTAACATCGAAGGCATGAAGATCTGGAGCCCGGCATTAAGTGAGTACATTCCACTTCAACAAGTAACGTTAGGTTACGAGCTAGAATGGGAAGATCCACTGATCATCCGTAAGAACCGTAAGCGCATGCTGACGGTAATGGCCGACAACGACCTATTGGGTGAAGAAACGGCTTCGACGTTACAGAAACGCTTACAGCCACAAATCGAAGCGATTGAGATGCCACCGGGTTATTCGTTGGAGTGGGGGGGGGAATATGAGTCATCTGCTGATGCACAAGCGTCACTGTTTACCACTATGCCGATGGGTTACTTGTTCATGTTCTTAATCACGGTGTTCTTGTTTAACTCGGTGAAAGAGCCTCTGATTGTTTGGTTAACGGTGCCACTCGCCTTGATAGGGGTTACGACAGGCTTGTTAGCCTTGAATACACCATTTGGCTTTATGGCGCTGTTGGGCTTCTTGAGTCTATCTGGGATGCTTCTGAAGAACGGTATCGTACTGCTTGATCAAATTGAGATTGAGATGAAGTCAGGTAAAGATCCATATGTAGCGGTTGTTGATGCGGCACTGAGTCGTGTTCGTCCAGTATGTATGGCAGCGATTACAACGATTCTAGGTATGATCCCGTTACTGCCTGATATCTTCTTCAAGCCAATGGCAGTAACCATTATGTTTGGTTTAGGCTTTGCGACTGTACTCACGCTAATCGTAGTACCTGTGCTGTATCGTTTATTCCATAAAATTGAAGTGGCTTAACGTCAACTAACCTTTGAAATAATGCCCCTTTCTGGGGCATTATTTTTATGTACGATTACTAAAAAGAGACCATCGAGATGGAAGCAAATACAGTGGATAGAACATGTGCGTGGGCACTGAAACATGAGCTTGAAAGGGAGTATCACGATGCAGAGTGGGGTGTGCCTGTTTATGATGACCAAGTTCTGTTTGAGTTCATTACTTTAGAAGGCGCTCAGGCGGGCCTAAGTTGGATTACGATCCTGAAAAAGCGTGAAGGGTATCGTGCCGCGTTCGATAATTATGATCTCAACAAGTTAGCTGAGTTGAATGAAGACAACGTGCCGCACATCATTGAAAACTTCGATGTGGTTAAACACAAGGGCAAGATTGCCTCTGTATACAACAATGCACGAGCAACGCTTGAATTACAGAAAGAGTTCGGATCTCTTTCTAATGCCTTATGGCAATTTGTCGATAATGAGGTGATCGTGAATCAATGGACTGAGATGTCTCAAGTTCCCGCTTCTACCGAGCAATCTAAAGCGATGAGTAAGTTTTTGAAGAAGAGAGGCTTTAAGTTTGTAGGGGAAACAATCTGTTACGCGTTCATGCAAGCGACAGGCATGGTTAATGACCATATCGTAGGTTGTCCGCACAAATAAAAGTGTTATTTATCGTCGAAAAATAATTGCGTTAATATAGAAGAATTTACTGGTCATTTATAAACTATTCAATATCATATGCGACCAAATTCAAACCTAGAAGACGATAGTGAAACAACAAAGCTACCAAATTTGTGATGCTCGTTATGATCCCTTGCTTAGGCAGTTTGTGCGTGAAGATGGCCACGTAGAAACTATCGCGCCGATAGAAGGTAAGGTGTTTCTGTTCTTACTTGAAAATGTTGGTGAGTGTGTTGAACGAGGCCTGATATTTGATAGGTGCTGGGGCAATGTGATTGTCTCAGAGCAAGCGCTCACTAACGTGATATCTAAGATTAGAAAAACGCTGTCACGAGTGACTTGTGGTTGTGCGACGATTCGCACGGTCAGTAAAACGGGCTATTCACTTGAAATCGATGAGTCGATAAAGCCTAGCAAAACTGAAACTGTGCCTTCTCAAGTGACCGAGAAGGTCTCTAAATCAAACTCTTCGCCTGCCGAGCAAGAAGTGTTGGCTGCGACTGAAACCTCTACATATGTTAACGCGGCAACAGTCACTGATTCAGATCTCAAGACGTCCTCCTACCAACAACCGAACTCAGCTGAATTAGAACCTTCAAATTCAAAAAGCAATGCGTACCTCGTTAAAGCGGGCTATTTAGTCGCATTGACTTGTGTCGTTGTAACGGCGTTCAACCTTTTCCAAACCTATTATACGCCACTGCCTTATTTTGTTGATAAAGCCGAATATCGCGACAGCTACACAGATAATACCAATCACTACTTTTTCCATATCGCGCATAATGAATCCTATTCGTTGCCTGCGGTCACTCAAAAGCTTACAGCGGTGATACCGAGCCACTGTAACGTTGATGTTTTTGTCCGTATTTACCCATCAGTCGACCAACCCGAAGATGACGCGTTATACATGTTGATTCAAAGGAAAGATGGTGAGGCTCTGAATTATAGTGCTTCGGTTTTCAATATAGAGTCGTCTTTTGATTCTTTTGCTCAGTATATGAAAAAGAGGAGTTACTTTTGCGACTAATTGGTTTACTCATTTTGGTGGTAATTGCTGCTGCAAGTTTTTTGCCAGAACAGAACGTATTAGCGGGCACTCGATGGCATTGCAAAACGATTAAAACTGATTTTTTATCTCAGGCATTCCAACCATATCAATCGCTTTATGAGCGTATAAGCCTTACTTTTCAATCTGACCATACCTTTAGCATGAGAGAGTTTGTGACGATTACAGAGCAAGACGGTAAGGAGAGTACTATGGAAAATCTGTATTTCGGGCACTATGAGCTTGATGGGAATAATTTGTCGATGAGCATTATAGATGTGAGAACGGCGACCCCTTTCCATGATCCAATTATTAACAATGAATATAGTGAGTATAAAGGGGTGACGATTGATTACGCTATTGCAGTTAAGGATCAGTCTTTGTACTTGTTCAATGAACACCGCTCTGAAATTTTCAATTGGGCGTGCTTTGACGTTCAGTAGCTTTTTAAAGCGATGTGTCTAATGCGCTAATCTAAAAAAGGCAGGAATATCCTGCCTTTTTGGTCTGAGTCTGCTAACGCTTTAAATTAAACGAGCGCGTTGTAACGCTCTAACCCTGCTTCTAAGTCTGCAATCAGGTCATCAACGTCTTCTAAACCGATATGAACGCGAATCAAGGTACCTTCGAAGTTCGGATTTGCTACCGTTCTTAGGCTATCAAAGCTGTTCGGTTCGTTCGCTAGAATCAAACTCTCGAAGCCTCCCCATGAGTAACCCATACTAAAGTGCGTCATGCCATCAAGCAGCGCTGTGGTCGCTTTTGTATTTGAGTTTTTCAGCACGAAAGAGAACAAGCCATTGCCGCCCGTAAAATCTCGTTTAAAGAACTCATGGCCTGGGCAAGACTCAAGGGCAGGGTGACGAACATGATCAACCTCAGGTCGAGTCTCCAGCCATTTTGCGACTTTCAAGCTGCTCTCTGCATGTTGGCGTAGTCGAACGTCAAGAGTACGAATACCACGAAGGGCAAGGTAAGCGTCATCTGGTGATACACATTGCCCCATCAAATAGCTCTGTTCTCTTAGTTGATCCCAACACTTCTCGTTGGCAACAGCAGTACCTAACATCACATCAGAGTGACCAACAATGTATTTGGTCGCAGCTTGAATCGAGATATCAACGCCAAAATCAAACGGTGAGAAGTTCACACCAGCAGCCCATGTGTTATCGAGCATCACGATGATGTCGTGTTCATGAGCAATACGCGCTAGCGTTGGAATGTCTTGCACTTCCATGGTGACTGAGCCCGGAGATTCGGTAAACAGCACCTTAGTGTTTGGCTTAATAAGGTCTTGGATGCCTTCACCGATCGTTGGTTCGTAGTAGGTCGTCTCTACACCCATCTTCTTCATGATGGTGTCACAGAAATCACGCGTCGGTTCGTAGCAGGTGTCGACCATCAGAATATGATCGCCTGTTTCTACAAAAGAAAGAATGGCATTTGAAATGGCTGCAGTACCACAAGGGTAAAGTGCACAGCCTGCGCCGCCCTCGACTTCAACCATGGCATCTTGGAAGGCGAAATGAGTATTGGTTCCACGACGTCCGTAAAAAAGCGTTTTGTTGGCGCGATTAATCGTAGCTTTACGCTTTTCTTCTACTGAGTTGAACACGACGGTTGAAGCGCGCTGTACTGGTGGGTTAACGACACCATTGGTCCACCTCTTATCACGACCTGCAGTGATCAGCTTAGTGGTTTTGTTCTCGGACATGCTGTGAATTCCTTATCAATCGGTTATGTCCTATTTAAAACATGCCAATAGCCTTCAAAGCAAGAGTGAAGCGGGAGTTTTTATGCTTTTCTTTCTCTTTTTAACCTTTCACGTCGTTTATCGTGAAAGGCTAAAAATCAGATAGGCAGTGAGAGATGAGTCGGCATGGACCCATTGATTGGATTACAGCAGTGGATTGAACAGATAGAACAACCTTTCGAAGAAGCGGTTACGCAGATTTCTCTGCTCCCACTGCTCCAGTTCTACTGGATGCGATGACTCGATGTAAGATTGCTGCAGTTCAGATAGCTGCTGAGTGAAGTGCACATCGTCAACAGCGAGCGTCACTTCGAAGTTAAGCCATAAACTGCGCATGTCGATATTGACCGTTCCGATTAAACAAAACTCTTCATCAATCACTACTGACTTAGTGTGAAGAAGTCCACCGTAAAACTCGTAAATCTTCACGCCAGCTTCAAGCAGTTCAGTATAAAACGCGCGTGAGGCCCACTTAACCATCAATGAATCGTTGTTGTGTGGGATGATCAGTTCTACGTTTACACCGCGTTGCGCTGTCATTTTGAGTGTTTCTAATAAATCGGCACTCGGTACAAAGTAGGGGGTTGTGATACGAACTGAATGGTTTGCCTGATTAATCGCAATGGTCAGAACTTGTAGGATCAAATATTCTGGCATGCCCGGGCCTGATGGTACTACCTGAACTGGATGATGCGTCATTACCTCTTCAACCGGACACTCTGGTAAATCAGGAAGGATTCGTTCACCTGTTTCGACTTCCCAATCCCAACCATGGATGGCCGACAGCACATTAACGGTAGGGCCAGTTACACGAACCATTACGTCAATCCACTGACCCACACCTGAGCTCTGTTTGAAGTGAGCAGGGTCGACCATGTTCATTGAACCGGTATAGGCAATGGTTTCATCAATCACGATGATCTTGCGGTGCTGCCTTAGATCTAGGCGGCGTATTAAAATACGCCAAGGGCTAACCTCTAATGCTTGTACAACTTGCACACCGGCGTCTTTCATCATTGAAAGCCAGTGGCTTTTGAAAAAGCGTGGGCTACCTGCTGAATCAAGCAAGACTTTAACATCCACTCCACGTTTCGCAGCTCGAATGAGTGCGGAACCAACCGAATCCGTTAAGCCTCCAGGATGCCAAATATAGAAAACCATCTTGATACTGGTTTGGGCATTTTCTATATCTTCAATAATTGCGTGTAAGATCTCATTGGGAGACGCTTGCAGTGAAAGTGTGTTTCCGCTGAGTGCAGGAATGCCCATTCGATTATTACAAAGTTCATCGATCTTGTGGATAGGGGAGCCGACCTTTCCTGGCAGGTGGAGCTGGCAATCATCTAGTTTTCGGAACCAATCACCAAACGGAGTAAACATGCGGTGAGCGCGCTCAGCCCTTTTTCTGCCTAGGTTTAGCTCTCCAAAAAGGAAGTAACAAGCGACACCTACAATTGGGATAATGTAGATAACCATCAACCACGCGAGAGAAACGCTGACAGAGCGTCGTTTTAGTACGACACGGAAAGTCACACCGGCTACAAGCACCCAGTACAAAGCGACAGAGGCTAAAGTTAAAAAATGGTAGAGCTTTTCCACATTGAATACTCGAAAAAAGAGACACTTAGATAGTAATGCTATTTTGCGGATATGGGAATTTAAGGAATCAACTATTTACAAATTAGAGCTAAAGCTGTAAACAGGTTATAGTTGTTAAGCTTTGGTTAACTTAAGACGAAAACGATTGTTTTGTATGAAAAGGCGGCATTTAACCATAAAAATTTACATTGGTAACGAAATATGTACGGTTCGGGCTTCCAATTTTATTCTTAAACTGGTTTACTTGCCAGATAACGAGCGTCAATCAAATCTTTTAGGTGTGTAAATTTTTTTATACGCCTTATCTTTTAAAGACGCCACCCAAAGCAAAACACAACATCACATAACACAAAAGTTTGGAGTACACGTGGCTACTAGTAATACAACCACAACACCCCGCGATACCTGGGGTTCGAAGTTAGGATTCGTAATGGCTGCAGCAGGTTCTGCTGTTGGTCTAGGTAACATTTGGAAATTCCCTTACACAGCAGGCGAAAGTGGCGGCGGTGCATTCGTTGCAATTTACCTGTTTTTTGTAATCTTCATCGGTTTCAGTGTAATGCTGACTGAATTTGCGATTGGCCGTCATACGCAAAAATCAGCAGTAGGTGCATTCAAAACAACTGACCGTCGTTGGACGTTCGCTGGTGTTATCGGCGTAGTCAGTGGTCTACTTATCATGGGTTTCTACCCTGTAGTAGGTGGCTGGTCTATCGCATACATCGGTAAGATTGCTGGTGGTCTGCTAGACGCACCTGAAGCAATCGGTGACAGCTTCGGTGGCTTTATCTCAAACCCAGTTCAACCACTTATGTGGATGGGCCTATACCTACTACTTAACATTGTTATTGTTATGAAGGGTATCTCTGGTGGTATTGAGAAAGCTGGTAAGATCCTGATGCCACTTCTTTTCATTATCCTTATCGTGGTATCCATCAAAGGCATCATGCTTCCGGGCGCGATGGCTGGTCTTGAATTCCTATTCAGCCCTGACTTCTCTAAAGTAGACAGCGGTGTAATCCTAGCTGCACTAGGTCAAGCATTCTTCTCACTATCTCTTGGTATGGGTTGTATGTTGACTTACGGTTCTTACCTTAAGAAGAAAGAGAACCTAGTTCAAACGACAGCTATGGTTACTGCAATGGATACCGGTGTTGCTATCCTAGCTGGTGTTGCAATGTTCCCTGCAATGTTCGCATTCGGTATGGAGCCTGCAGCGGGTCCTGGTCTAGTATTCGTTGTTGTTCCTCAGCTATTCGCTGAAATGGGCGGCGTAGTTGGTCTTCTATTTGCTCTTATGTTCTTCGTTGGTCTAAGTGTTGCGGCACTGACTTCTTCAGTATCTCTACTTGAAGTTGTGGTTTCTTACCTAATCGATGAGAAGGGCATGAAGCGTGTAACAGCTGTACTGTCTGCAAGTGTAGTAATGGCGATTCTATGTATCTTCGCTTCTCTATCACTTGGTGGCTTCGGTCCAACACTGTTCGGTACTGGTGCGTTTGATATCTTCGACCTACTAACTGATAAGATCTTCCTAGCAGTTGGCGGTATGTTGGTATGTATCTTCGCTGGTTGGAGACTAAACCGTGCTGACCTAGAGAAAGAAATCACTAACGACGGTGAAGTATCTTTCCCACTATTCGGTCTATGGTACACACTAGTTAAGTACATCATCCCAGTAGCTATCGCTATCGTAGCGTTCATGGGTATCTCTTCTGGCTTCGACAGCGGTAAAGGTGCAATCATGCTACTAGGTATTGGTATCATTGCTGGCTCTGCGGTCATCTCTAAGAAGCTATAGTTCTAAGAAACTAAATCTCTTAGACGATACAATCGCGAGTTAAAGTAAGTTAAGAAACGGGAGCCATTGGCTCCCGTTTTTTTGTTTTAAATACTTAATTCTTATCGAAAAATAAAAGTTATGCATTCACTAAAGTTATCCGTTTGCTAGCCGATATATTTACTGGTTAGGGCTGTTCAGTCCGTATTTAATTTAGGTAGGTGTTGTGTGAAATTGTCAGTGAGAAAGAAACTGTATGCCGGTTTTGGCTCTATATTGGCAGTGCTTGTCACGTTAGTCAGTATTGTATGGATAGAGGTTATTGGCGCTCATAAAAGTGCTGATGAGATCAGAATGGACGATGTACCGGGCACTGTTACCTATCAAGCTGGAGATGTCTACCGAGATGCGTTGGGTGCGATCATTCAGGTTGATAACGCGCTGAACGATTATCGAACCAATAAGAACGAATTTGCCCAAGCAATCGAGCAGGCGAAGCGTTTGGAGAGTAGAGGTTCGGAAGATCACCGCCGTATTCAGCGAATTGAAGACCTGATGGGGCGTTTCACTCAAGAGTTTGAATCAAAGCTTGTGCCGAAGATCAATGATGAAGCTGCGCTACTAGCCAACATTCAACAGCTACGATCTTTGTATGAGAGCAATCTTATCCCTATTGAGAACTTACTGGATCAAGCATCAGCAAGTGAGCGTGCAGATACAGAACAGTCACTACTGACACTAACCGATACGTTTACCACCATCGAACGTACCATAATGGTGTTGTCTGTTATTGCGATTGTCTTTGGTTGTGTGATTGCGTATCTATTGTCTAGCTCTATTACCAACCGCTTGACTCGTGTTGAACAAGTAGCACGACGTGTAGCAAATGGTGACCTAACGGCAGGCGATATTATTGACGATTCTGGTGATGAATTGGCTGAGCTGGCTAAGTCGATTAACCAGATGCAGAAATCGCTAGTAGACCTACTAGGTTCTATCTCGTCTGTGACTCACCAAGTCCAATCTGTGACAGGGGAGCTATCTTCTATTAGCCAAGACATCGTTACTGGTGCATCAGCTCAAGCAGACAAAGCTAACTTGATTGCAACGGCTGCTGAAGAGCTAAGTTTGACCATTTCTGAAGTGGCTCAACAAGGTACTTCTACTTATGAGGAAGCACGTCGCTCTGAAACCTCTGCAGAAGATGGCCGCAACGTGATTGTTGAGATGGTGGCGAGTATTCAACAAGTGTCGACTCAAATGAGTGACATGTCGCTACAGATGAACACGTTGGGTTCGCATGGTGAGCAGATTGGTAGCGTTATTAAGGTAATCGAAGACATTGCTGAACAAACCAACCTGTTAGCTCTTAACGCTGCAATTGAAGCGGCACGTGCTGGCGAATTTGGTCGTGGTTTTGCTGTGGTAGCCGATGAAGTGCGAGCGCTAGCAGAAAGAACAACCAAAGCGACACAAGAAGTCTCGGGCATCATTCAATCGATTCAATCGGGCACTCAAGAAGCAGTGACTTACACTCAAGACAACTGTCGTTTAGTTGAGATTGGTGTCGAGCAAAGCTCAGGTGCTGTTTCTGCGCTAGAGGCGATTGTGAGCGGTGCGGGCAATGTACAAAGCATGGTTAACTCTATTGCGACTGCGGCAGAAGAACAGACAGCGGTGACCAAAGAAATTGCAGCGGACATTACCGCGATTAGCGATATCTCTGAGCAATCTCTGCAGCTAGCAACTCGTAGCTCTGAAAATACATCAGGCTTGAACGCTAAGGTTGCTGAGCTAGAAGCATTAGTGGGTAAGTTTAAACTGGCGTAAAGCTGTGGTTTGGTTCTATTTGCCTATTGGTAATCGAGTAAAGACCAAGCACTGATTGCTACTTGCTGAAAAGAAGCCCAACGATTCAATGTTTATTGAGTGAGTTGGGCTTTTTCGTAGCTGGAATCTTGGTTCAGACGCGGTATACTCCACGTTCTACAATGGAGCTAGCCTTTACATGTTCGATATTCTTCTGAACCACTCTGATTTTTTACTTATCAATAAGCATCCTGGAGTCAGCGTCCACAAAGACGATGGCGATACCATGTTGCTTCAAGAAGTTGCTAAGGCAATTAATGAGCCTAAGCTGTATCTCGTTCATCGACTAGATAAAATGACCTCGGGCATTCTGCTGCTGGCAAAAAATGCGCCGGCGGCGAGCGAGCTTTCACAGCTATTTGCAAAGCGTGAAGTAGAGAAATACTACCTTGCGATTGGTTCTAAGAAGCCAAAGAAAAAGCAAGGTTTGATCTCAGGAGACATGGAGCGTTCACGACGCTCTAGTTGGAAACTTCTGACATCCAAAGAAAACCCAGCGATTACCCAATTTTTATCAGCAACGGCTGAACCCGGTGAGCGTCTACTCTTATGTAAACCCTATACAGGGCGAACTCACCAGATCCGTGTCGCGATGAAGTCGATCGGCTCAGCCATTGTTGGTGACCCTATTTATAATCCATCGAGTGAGGCTGACAGAGGTTATCTGCATGCCTTCGCGATTCGATTTACCTATCAATCACAAGCCTACGAATATGTCTGCGATCCAAGAAGTCTAAACTCCTTGGGTGAGAAGTGGCATCAGGAAACCGTGTCGAACGGTTTGGACAGTTGGCTTGAACCTTGGTCATTAACTTGGCCAAAGCTAAACACTAAGTGAGTGAAATAATGGAAGCATCAGCTTTACCTCTGTTTTTTAGTCATATTGAACAGCAACTTAATGAAGTACCAAACGAACTACGCCGTATTTTCCACGGGCGCGGTAAGTTTTGGCCTGGTCTAGAGCAACTGACATGTGACTGGGTTGATGGACAACTACTGGTTAACGTGTTTAAAGAAGTAGACGATGAATTCTTGTCATCTCTAAAAGCTGGATTGGTTGAACTCACCAACAAAGATATCTGGCAATCAAAGCAGGGCACAAGCATTGTTCTACAACACCGTTATGCCGATGGCGCGCCTTCAGAGGTTCTATGGGGCGAGTTGAATGACTCTCCGGTTGTGGTTGAGCACGGTCTTAAGTACCAATTAGACATTGGCCGTAATCAGAACTTCGGTTTGTTCCTAGACATGCGTAATGGTCGTCAGTGGGTACAAGATAATGCCAAGGATAAGAACGTTCTTAACCTGTTCGCATACACTTGTGGTTTCTCTGTCGCGGCTATTGCTGGTGGCGCTCGTCAATGCATGAACGTGGACATGTCACGTGGCTCACTAAACAAAGGTCGCGATAACCACCGTCTGAATGGTCACGATATGCGCTCGGTTAACTTCCTTGGCTACGATATCTTTAAGTCGTGGGGAAAAATCAAGAAGGGCGGCCCTTACGAGCTAGTGATCATAGATCCACCTTCGTTCCAAAAAGGCAGCTTTGCTCTAACCAAAGATTACAAAAAGATCTTACGTCGTTTGCCTGAACTTCTAACTGAAGGCGGTGAAGTGATTGCTTGTGTGAATTCGCCAGCAGTATCGCCAAACTTCCTGATTGAGACGATGTCAGAAGAAGCTCCTAGTGTTGAGTTTATCGAACGTCTAGACAACCCGCCTGAGTTTGTCGATGTCGACCTTGATTCAAGCTTGAAGGTGTTGAGGTTTAAAATTAACGCTTCTGCAGATGCCTAATTAGCTTCAAGTATTAGCTAGAATATAAAAACGCCGCTCATCTGAGCGGCGTTTTTGTTTGAAAGGAACCTGAAACTAATACTAGATGGTTTGATTCTTGAGTGTCTGGAACCCAAAATAAATACGCATGAACGTGGTTAGCCAACATGCTGCACCAAAGGTGTAAGCGATAACCGCAAAGTGTTGAGGCCAAATACAGAAAGCAATGAAACAAGCGATGGTTTCTGTTCCCTCGGTTAACCCCGACATGTAGTACAGAGACTTATGCTTATAGGCTGGGTTTTCGATGCCTCGCTTGCCTGCCATAACCGCAAACGCTAAAAAGCTGCTGCCTGTGCCGATAAAAGAGAAGATCAAAAATGCACCGGCAATGGCGTTATGTTCTGGGTTGGCAATGACAAATCCAAAAGGGATCAACGAGTAGAATAGGAAATCTAGGCTGATGTCGAGGAAACCGCCGGCATCACTAATGCCTTGGATTCGAGCCAAGGCTCCATCAAGCCCGTCGCAAACCCTGTTAAATACAATAAACCCCAACGCCCATTCGTATTGCTGAAATGCTAACGCTGGAAATGCAAAACACCCAACCAGAAATCCGAATAACGTGGTTTGATTGGCCGTGATACCCAATTGGTTCAGTAACTTAGCCGATTGATTCAATGGCCACTTAATGACTTTGATGGAGTACTTATCCAGCATTGTTACTTCTCCATGGCCAAGACAGTACTTCTGCCCCTTGAGGTACATCGGCTTCGTCGTGCGTGACCATTAATGTTGGGATATTCGCTTTGGTCAATTGTTCAAACACCCAATCGCGAAATTGTGCTCTTAACTCTTGGTCCAGTTTGCTGAACGGTTCGTCAAGCAGGGCGAGTTTAGGCTTGGCTAACAACATACGAGTTAAGCTTATTCTTGCGCGTTGACCGCCAGATATTTGATCCGGGAAAGATTCAGCTAAGTGAGTTAGCTCTATGTCTTTTAGTGCAGCCATTGCTTGCTGTTGACGAGCGGAACCCTTAACCGAATTAGGCAGAGAGAACGCCAAGTTTTCCCATACTTTTAGATGAGGGAATAGTAAGTCATCTTGAAACAAAATACCGACTTCACGCTGATGTGATGGAAGCTCGTCGAGCTGAATATCGTTCAACATAACGGTGCCAGAATACGAAAACTCTTCACTTAAGTGACCAGCAATCGCATCCAGTAAGGTCGACTTTCCGCAGCCACTCGGCCCCATCAAAGCCAGTATTTGGCCAGATTCTAATGTTACGTTTAGCGCTGAGAACAGCGAATCCCCATCGGTTTTACGGATGGCGAGGTCGTTGAGGTACAGACTCATTACTTAGGAGACCTTTAAAAGTAAGACGGCGATATCTAAGTTGAAGTCGGCTGACTAATATCGCTAAAGAGAAAAAGAACAGAGGCAATAGGGCCTGCCAAATGGCATAGATTGCTGTCACCCTGCGGTCGAAACCACTGGTTAGGGCAACTGCTTCTGTGGTGATCGTGCTAATGCGGCCCGCGCCGAGCATCAATGTTGGAAGGTACTGGGCCAAACTCACACTGATCCCGACCGACCAAGCAAAGGCAATCGCAGGAAGCAAAATTGGCAGTTTGATTGAGTACCAACTCTGAAATGGCGATTTACCTAGGCTCAGCGATGCTTTAATCAACCCATCATTGAAGCTTTTCCACGGGCCGTCCAAAGACAGATACACAAACGGGAAAGCAAAGAAAACATGCGCCCAAATCACCCAGAACTCATAGGCACTACTGCCGATGTAGAGGGTCGTGACTTGCATACCAAACAATACCGAGAGTTGAGGTATTAGCATTGGAATCGCGATGATAAAACCGGGCACTTGCCACTTGTATTTGATTCTGTATTCGTGAGCCACCAGCGCAAGCAACAAAGCGATTGAAGCGGCAATAAGACCAATCCATAAGCTTTGACCCACAGTACTCATGATGCCATCCCATTCGAACTCCCAGAAACGCTTGCTGTAGCGGCTCGGCAGTAAATCAGGAAAACGCCAACGCTGAGCAACGCTCCAAATTACCATTAAAGGAATGATCAGCAGTGAAAGGCTAGCAAGGATTGTGAATACCGTTTTCCCCGGAAGGTTTGCCCCTGTTCGTCCTGAATACTGCCAAGTTCGAAAGTACTTAAGAATTGCCCATTCAACTAAACGCGCCAAGGCGATGATCAACGAAGCTAAACCAAATAAAACGATGGCACCAGCAGCAGCTCGCGGGAGTAGGTTAAGGTCAGGATCGTTGAACCATTGCCATACCAAAACGGCAAAGGTCGGCGGGTTGGTTGGGCCAATGATCAGAGCAATATCGACAACCGAGACACTGTAAGCGAGTACTGCCAGTATTGGGAAGCGAAGCTTAGTAAACCATTGTGGGAAAATACATTTCCACCAGATCTGAGCACGGCTGTAACCGAGTGATGCACTCACCTTAGTGATACGCTCTACATCAATTTGCTGAAGTATCGAAATGCTCATCAGCAACAAGAAAGGGACTTCTTTGAGTGCGAGCATAATGATTAAGCCAAACGCGTATGGGTCTTTCACCAATAACGCCAACTCAGAGCTGGTAGCCGATTCGCCGAGCAAGTGATGTACGGCTCTTGCGCCAAGCCCCGTTGGGCTAAACAGAAATGCAAAGCCGATAGCGAAAGCCACATGTGGAATGGCAAGCATTGGCGATAGTGCTAACTCAATCTTTCTCCAAAACTTGTTTCCCCAAGAGGCTTGAAGAATACAAAAGGTCAGGAAGCAGGCTATATAGCTGCTTGCAATCGCTGAGCCTAGGCTTAAGCCAATAGAGTGCCAAGCCCCTTCCCATTGAAATACTTGGTCAAAACCGTTGAGTGTTGGCTCATCTAAACCTAGGGGCGGGATGAAACTCAGTGACGAAGCCACCACTCCCGCTACCCCAGGAATGGTTGGAATAATGCACACAGCTATAACAACAAAATATAGAGCGCGTAGCATGAAGACTAGTTACCGTATCGCTTAAGCCACTCTTTCTCGAGCGCGTTTTGCCAGCTTGGGTGTGGTTCATCAACCGACTTAAATTGCTGAGTATTTTTAGCACTGCCAGTGAGGTACTTGCTGTTCAATACTGAAGGATCGCCCCAAACATTAAGGTCACCCTTGCGAGATTGCGCTTCTGGGCTCAATAAGAAGTTGATGGTCACTTGAGCGCCTGAAGTTGCATTGGCATTCCAAGGGATTGCAAGGAAGTGAATATTAGATAGAGCGCCGCTTTCTAGAGCATAAGCCTTGGTGGTTTCCGCTAAACGGCCACTTGCCTGCGCTGAATATACAGAGTTTGGATTGAAGGTAATCGCGAGGTCGAGTTGTCCATCATCTAGAAGTTGGATGCTTTCTGATGTACCTGCTGGGAATTGTTTGCCACCGCGCCATGCCACTTTATGGAATTTATCTAAGTAAGCCCAAAGTGGCGCTGTTACCGCTTGGAAGTTATCTTCTGAAACCGGCTGAGCCAGCGCAGGGTTATTGTTTGTTAGTTCAATCAGTAGAGACTTAATGAAGCTCGTGCCATGAAATTCTGGTGGACGAGGGTAGCTTAATCGGTTCGGAAAAGCCTGAGCGTAGCTCAACATCTCAGAGAATGATTGTGGTGGATTGTGCAGCGTCTCTTGGTCGTGAATGAACACAAGTTGCCCAACACCCCACGGTGCTTCTAAGCCTTCTGTCGGCTCCGAGAAATCAACATCGATTGGCAAAGACTTATCGACATACTGCCAATTTGGAAGTGATTCCGTAAATGGCCCAAACAATAGCGCGTTGTCTTTCATCGAACGGAAGTTCTCGCCATTGATCCAGACGATATCGACGCTGCCTTCACTGTTCTTTCCTGCCGCTTTTTCAGCGAGCAGTCGAGTGGTGGTTTCCGCAATATCGGTTACTTTCACATGCTTCAACGTGACACCGTAGTCACTTTGTAATTTATTGCCTGCCCACTGTAAGTAACGATTGATCTCTTGGCTTCCGCCCCAAGCGTGAAAGTAGACAGTTTCTCCCTCTGCCTGCTGTTCTATTTGGTTCCAACTGTCGGTGGATGTTGCTTCATCAGCATAAATGGTTGCGCTGTATGCAACGGTTGCCATGATTCCTAACGTACTTACTATCTTGTTCATAAACTTTTCCATTTGGTAGTGAACGGGCAAGAGCATTGTATTTTCAAACTCCCTACAGTTATTCTATCTGTTTCTGAAATAAATTCTAATTCAACAGTAAATTCAATCAATTACTTGAGAACAAGCAGGGAGTTCACGGTTGAGTTTTGTTCGATCTGTAATCATCTTGAAAACTCGACAGACTCTAGGCTTTTGCCATCCTAGCAACAGACCGCTGAACCGTTGAATTTATTGCATCTAAATGAGAGATTTTTGAGGTTTATTGGAGGTTGGTACGAAAAGTCGGCGATGAGCGTCAATTTTGAAGAAGTAGTGACGGCAAGCTGGCAATAAAAAAGGAGCCATCAGGCTCCTTTAATCAGTATTTGGTTTCGATGACGGATTAGTTTACCCAGTCACGAATTGTGTACGTTAGCGTGTGTACATCGTTTTTCAGTACTAGCGTATCGTTTGTTAGGGTTACGTCGCTCCACTCGCTTAGAGTAGCAGAAACCGATTGTTCGATTTCCATCGCAGAGCCGTGACACATTTTCATTGTCATGCCCATTTGCTTGATACGGAATTGACCGTCTTTCAATTCGCCTTGACCGAAGAAGTTGTTACAACCAGCCATGCCGTTCGCAGTCATTTTTTCGCCGATCTCTAGACGAGGAGCTGCTTGGTCTTCGCTTTTCACAATGTCCTTGCCATCAATTTGTGCAAGTTCCCAATTATGGTGCTGTAGATCGGTTGGTGTTACTTGCATCGCGTTGTCACCTGTTGTTGTGCATGCTGCTAGCATCATAGGTAAAGCGGCTACTGCTAGTAATTTTTTTGAACTAAACTTCATATTATAAGGCTCCAAAGGAAAGAACGAAGTTACCGAATAAGTGTAACTTGATGGGTTCAAAGTATAGTTTACAAAACACTATATGTGTCAGTATAAGGTCATAGTTTAGTATGAATTTCACGAGCTGGGCGACAAATTAATCGCTTATTTTTTAATTA
Source organism: Vibrio sp. QJM3NY_35 (assembly GCF_057785915.1). Lineage (NCBI taxonomy): Bacteria > Pseudomonadati > Pseudomonadota > Gammaproteobacteria > Vibrionales > Vibrionaceae > Vibrio > Vibrio sp. QJM3NY_35. The sequence goes on from NZ_CM173507.1 coordinate 1,265,126, forward strand.
GTAAGCTCGATTTTGATGTGTAAGGAGGCATGGTGGAGCAGTTAGAGTTTTTCCAGGTTCCAAGCCCTTGCGTTGGGGTTTGCTCAAGCGATGATAAAGGCTATTGCAATGGTTGTATGCGCAAAAGAGAAGAACGCTTTAATTGGATGTCGATGACTCCGTCAGAACAATTGTACGTGATTAAGCTTTGTCGTCAGCGCTATCGAAGGAAGATAATGAAGCAAAAAAACTTGGTTGGTAAGTCGGTCGACGAAGAGGGAAATACAAGTCCCCAAAGAGATCTTTTCGGTTAAAGAGGAAGTATCAAGATTTTATTTAACTCCGAAGTAACTATTACTTTACATAATGGTTGGGGTGTAATATTAAGGTAGGTACCTTTGTACCAAAAGGAGTGATGTCGGTATGAATAAAAAGAGCGTAAAACTCAAAAAAGAACCGGTTAAAGCACTGGATCGAAAAAACATTGGGGCGAAAAATGACCCTGAAGAGAGCCCGCGTGATTGGCATTCGATGTCAGAAGAAGAACGAATGGAAATCCTTTCTCACCTTTCAGACATGCCTTTTCAATAACATCACTGATTCTTCAGAGTCTTTCTTAACCCCCTGTTTTCTTAAATAAACAGCTTTCTGAAATAAACATATTATTAAACAAACATATGATTCGCTTTCGTTACACCACGATGGTATGTACAAAATGTATCATCGGCCTCGGTGGTTTTACTATGAATCTTAATGTTGGTTATCACTTCTACAGCCCCAGCATCGTAACAAGCTTGCTCTGCCTTTTTAACGATATCGAGTAATTGGTTGAGTTCACCTTTCATCGTGGTTTCCATCGCACCGACTTGGAAAGGTACATCGGCAGCTTTCACAACTTCAATGGCTCTATCAACCACTTCGAAGTTGTTGCCTTCTTTAACGCGAGGTATCACTTGGAAGGCAACCATCACTTCTTTTTCTCTTTTTAACTCAGACACTTTCTGCTTACTCTAGGATAGGGAATTGTTGCAGATGATAGGTTAATGCGGAGACGAATTCTACAGCGGTTATGCTGGTTGGATTACTCTCGTTGTCCTACTTGTTACCCCAGTGGTCGCTTACCCAACCACCTATGTGCTCATCAAAATGACTGCCACTGAACCTCTGGTTACGTTCAACCGAAGTATCACAATCATCTTTATTATCTATTAGGGTTTGTATGTAGTTTGCCATCGGGTCATTGGAATGTTGACGATCTCGGCGGGTTGCCACTTCCTTAATCAGTTGTAATCGATATGTAGAGCTAGCACGTTTCATTTCAATGACCTCCTGTTGTAGACACTAATAGAAAAATCTAGTTGCCAGACATAGGGGCGTCAATGTGATTTAAGAGTATTTTTTTTGAGCAACCAAGAATCAATACGTTGGCGTCATAATTCACAAAAGTGTCATCTAAGTTTGCATTTTTAGGGAAGTTTTTGTGTGTAAATTTGTATTTTGTTGCATATAAAAAGCCCAGTTCAAACTGAGCTGATTATTCTATTTCTGCTTGCTTAGCGTTATTTCTGGTTACTTTGAGCTATTTGGTTTGCTTTTAAATTGCTTAATGCTCTTCTTTTTGGCTGTTCTTCGATTCGCCATTTTATCTTTAGGTGGACGCTTGCGAGCGGTCACTTCAGATGCAGGTTTGTCTGTAACAGGGAAACCTTCTAACGGTTGCAGCATTAACGGCTTATTGGTCAGGGTGCGAATTGCATTGAGATGCTCATTTTCACTGTGGCTAACCAGAGAGATCGCGTAACCAGTACTTCCTGCTCTTGCTGTCCGACCAACGCGGTGTACGTAAGTTGCTGCGTGAGACGGTAATTCGAAGTTAATTACGACAGGTAATTGATCAATATGAATGCCTCGAGCCATGACGTCTGTCGCGATAAGCACGCGAGTCTCGCCATTTTTGAAACTTTCTAATGCTTGCTCTCTTTCTTCTTGGCTCTTATTTCCATGCAACGCACTCACGCTGATCTTGGCTTTGTTCAATCGCTTGGTTAATGCGTCAGCATTGTCCTTCGCGCCAATAAAAACCAACACCTGTGACCATTGCTTTTGATTAAGAAGGGCAATCAATGCTTGAGCCTTACTGCCTTTGTTCACGAGATACAGTGTTTCTTCAATGGTTTCGACAACGCTGTTTTCTTGGTGAGTCGTGATCTTCTCTGGGCTTGATAACAGCGTTTCAGCTTGATTAACCAACTCTGGAGGAAGTGTTGCCGAGAATAGCAGTGACTGGCGCTTCGCTGGCAGAGCTACGGTGATCGCTTGAATATCTGGCCAAAAGCCCATGTCCATCAATCGGTCTGCTTCATCAAGAACCAATGACACACATTGAGTTAACTCCAATTCGCCACTCTTGATCACAGCCAGCAAGCGCCCCGGTGTTGCGATAGCAATCTGTGGCTTCGTTAATAATTGCTGTTGTTGGTCATCCGTATTTACACCGCCCGTCAACGTAATCGTACTGATATTAAGAGCCGTTGCGATCGGTTCTAAAGACTCAGCGACTTGAGACGCAAGTTCACGGGTTGGAACAATGATCAGTGCTTGCAGTTCATTTACATCTTGGTTGATGTTATTCAGTAAAGGTAAGCCGAACGCCAATGTTTTACCGCTGCCCGTTTGAGCCAATGCAAGTACGTCTTTCCCCGCAATAATGGTAGGAATTACCGCTTGCTGTATCTCTGTCGGCTTATTGAATTGAGCTGGGAGGGCGGAGACGGTTTTTGCGTTAAGGGTTAGGCTATCAAATGACATAAATGAACCAAGTATCAAAAGGGAGGTGGAGTCTAACAGGGCAGCAAATGTTAGAGAATTAGTTTTGTTCGTAACACGATAAACGCTCTCATTATATGCTTGAATTATGTATGTTAGCCATACGAGATAATTAAGCGTTTGTCATATTGTAATGGTACTGAATGGACGTACAATGTCTGCCCTAAAAATGTTCATGAAATGAGAGCGAAATGAGTTGGGAAAGTATCTGGCTGTTTATTGTCATCGTGTTTTTTATTGCGATCATTCCAGGCCCAAATGCTCTGTTGGTATTGAGCACGGCTTTAACTCAAAGAAAGTTGTTTGCGTTTATTAACGTGTTGGGTGTGTCATGCGGGTTCTTGTTTCATGCGTTTGTTTCTGCGAATGGCATGAGCTTACTGTTATCTCAGACTCCAATGGCCTTTGAGGGACTGAAGTGGGTGGGTGTATTGTACTTAGCATGGCTTGGGTACAACCATTTTCGGGCGGCATTGCGAGCTCAAGAGGGCGTGCTTGCTATAGTGAGCGCATCGGGCAGTAAGCTTTATAACCAGTTTTTCAAAGGACTCTTCACTAACCTACTTAACCCTAAAATCGTTCTATTCTACCTTTCGATATTCCCTCAGTTTGTTTCTAAGGATCACATTGTGTCCGACAGTTTAATGCTGGGCGCGATACAGGCGACAGTGGTTGCTACATGGTTTTTGGTTGTCATTTTGATGGCTGATACGTTTAAGACATTATTGACGAAAAAGCGCACGTCTCAATGGATGAACATTGTGTGCGGGTTGTTGTTTGTTGGCTTCAGTATTCAGTTGGCGCTGTTTCAGCTTTAGGGTTCATAGTTAATAATCGACCCCCTAGCATCTACGACTCATATCTCACTTTTTACTGAATACTCAACAATCCTTGTTTCTGTGCATAAATCTCTAAAGCATTAGCTCGTAAAGTCGATATAATGGTCAGATATCAATTCAGTGAATGTGTTCGTTCGAAATCCAATTGAAGCTAAAGGCTATTGCTTGACCGAATAAACAGAGACAGGGAGTCACAGATGAGTGAAGAGTCATTCACCCAGAAACGCAAATATTACCGCTTGAAGTACCCAAAAAAGGCACGTCCAGTGATGCGAATTAAGGATGAGCTTTTTCATGTGAGTGAAGTGTCTGAAAAGGGTGTGCGCTTGATGATGCGTAACATCATTCCTGTTTATCGAGGCTTCTCAATGGCGGGCAGTTTAAGACTGCACGATAACAACACCATTGATATTAGTGGTGCAGTGCTGCGACAAGAAGGCGATGAAGTGATCGTTCAGTTGTTAGAAGGACCAAGCTTCAAAGATATGGTGTCAGAACAAAGACACATTAGACAAAGATACCCAGTATTTTTTGCTAGCCTCAGAGTGGCTTAGAAAGCTTTTAAAGTTAGATGCCTTAAAGCCCAAGTCACTCATTTAGATCCGATATTAAAAAGCCCAGCACTTTCACAAGTGCTGGGCTTTGCTATATATGTAAGCAAACTAACTATACGGACAAACTAAGGCGCTTAGCCTGTCTATGGTTCGTTTTATAGCTCGTCTACTGTTGCCCAAACCGCTGCTAGCATGTCGTGACCAAATGCAACACTGCGCTCTGGAGACCAGCCGTAAAGTTCGTCAGCGTGGCTGATGTGATCTTTAAACGGCATCTCGACAGTGTAAGCCAGACATTTGAACTGCTCGCCGATCCAGTTTGTGCCGACGGTCATATTTGCTTTGCCCGGTTCGTCTTTATCGTAACCAAATTCATCTTGGAATTCTGGCGTGATAGTCAGAAGCGCTTGCTTGAAGTGGTTCTCCAGTTTTGCAATGCGCTCGTTGTATGAAGGTTTGCCTTCGCTACCTGCAACAAAGTTATACGGGATCGCTTCATCACCGTGAATGTCTAGGCACAGATCAACGCCAGTTTCTAGCATGCGCTCGCGCACAAGGAAAACTTCAGGACTGCGCTCTAGAGAAGGTGATTGCCATTCGCGGTTAAGGTTTACACCAATCGCATTAGTGCGCAGGTGACCACGGATGCTGCCATCTGGGTTCATGTTAGGCACAACACGGAAAACAACGCTGTCTAGAAGAGAGCGACCGACTGTGTCTGTCTCATCAAGCAGGCGTTGCAGCAGACCTTCGATTAGCCATTCAGCCATAGTCTCGCCTGGGTGTTGGCGACCAATAACCCAGATGTTTTTCTTATCTTCACTTGGCTCACCAATGGTTAGCAAGGTGATGTCGTTGTTGTCTAGCGTGTGACCTAGAGTTTCAAGCTTACAAGCCGGGTGCGTTTGAGCACTGTGCAGAAGATCCTGGTGACGATCGTATGAGTACGGCGCGAAGTACGCGAAGTACATTGAATCGTGTTCAGGGATGATATCAAAGCTTAATGTATCGCCATCGAACTGAGATGGAATTCGGAACCACTCTTCACGGTCATAAGATGCTACAACATCATAATCTTTCCACCCATCAGGGTAAGCAGATGTTGCCAATTGGCCGATTTCAAAGTGGTGAGCTTGTTGAGCTTCGCTTTCTAAACGGAAGTGAAACCACTGAGAGATTTCAGTCTGGTTGTCTGCTGGGATAGTCAGTTGAATATTTTGTGGTGAATCTGCTGAAACGACGTGAATGTTGCCGCTTTCGAAATTGCTGAAAATTTTCATTGTAGTTTTTATCTCGTAGTTGAGTTGCCGTAAGACTAGCACACTTTTTTTCGAGCAAACCACTAACTAAATCGTAATGAGATGTTATTTCAATTCTCTATTTTTTGTTATCTACGTTTAAGCTTTCTGATTTTGAACTAGCGGCGTTGGCAAGTCGTACAGCCACGACAGGCTGATCGTGTGTAGCGATCCAGTTTACTGCGTTGAACCTTACAGTACGCGTTTTTCAGTGCTCTTCTTCCAGAAAACCAATCATCGGGTTTCGAGAGGATCAGATAACCATTAAAGCGCTTCACGAGCTCTATTCTATTTTGGTCGATAAACTTGCTATCAAAGCCAATTTCAAAGTAATCAAGCGCTTGTTCGATGGAGGTGAAACTCGCTATTTTTTGCTGGAATTCTGTCTGGTTCATGGAGTGAAGAGTTTATGAAAAGAGTTAGCCGACATTGTATTAGATTTACAATTTACTTCTTTGATTTGGGAGCGAGTTTAACTTCTTTATTGTTGAATTAATCAGTTATTGAAATTCAATGTGCACACTGCATTTTCTGGGTGAATTGGTTTTTGGTGCGCTAATTTTTCAAAGTGAAATCAAGCTCTCAGAAAGGGCCATTTTTTGTTCCTCAGGTTGCGATTGATGATCCAAATCAAACGGATCTACCCCTAAAGTACTATTCTGATCTCAATTGTAACCAATTGTTGAAGATGATTAAGAATTATGACAATAAAAAAACGTTATATCGCACTAATAGCGGCGGTTGGTATAGGTATTGGCTGGTTAACCTTAGGGGGAACTGCAGCCGTTATGCACTATACATCGAGCACTGAGTTTTGTGTTTCTTGCCACACGATGGAAGCACCCCACAAAGAGTATCAAGGTTCAGTTCACTTCAGTAACGCAAAAGGCATACGAGCTGAATGTGCCGATTGCCACATCCCAACGGATCCGATTGACTATGTGATCACTAAAGTAAGAGCGTCTAAAGACATCTACCACGAATTCATCTCAGGCAAGATCGATACGCCTGAGAAATATGAAGCACATCGTGAAGAGATGGCTGAAACAGTATGGGCTCAATTCCGTGAGAATGACTCAGCGACGTGTCGCTCTTGTCACGAATTCGATGCAATGGAAGAGTTTGAGCAATCTCGTGATGCAGCGAAAATGCACGCTTACGGTAAAGAGAACAACCAAACGTGTATCGACTGCCACAAAGGCGTTGCGCACTTTGCCCCTGAAGCTCAGCTAGACAGCAAAGCATTCGATACCCTGATTGCCTTTACCAAAAACACGCCAGCAGATGCGAAAGTGGTTTACCCAGTAACCGATATCGCAATGGGCGAATTCGGTAGCGTAAACCCAACGGCTGAACTTGAAGTAGTTAAAGCTGAAGGCGACAACCGTACGGTGACTCTGAATGCCTTCCAAATGAAAGGCGCAGAGCAAGTGCTTTACTTCGGTGAAGGTCAACGTGCAATCGTTGCGACACTGACAGACAAAGGTCAAGAAGCACTGACTACTGGTGAATACGAAGCCGATGCTTACGGTAACGAGTGGCGTTCTGTTGCGTTAACGGGTGACATTACTGATCCAGTTGTCGATAGCCTAGACCCAATCTGGTCTTACGCAGAAGAGTTGGACAATGTTTATTGTGCAACGTGTCACGCGAAGATTCCTTCAAATCACTTCACTGTGAATGCTTGGGGACCTGTTGCGAAAAGTATGGGAGACCGTACCGACATTTCTGAGCAAAACCTTGAGCTGTTGACTAAGTACTTCCAAAACCACGCGAAAGACGTTGTTGGTCACTAAAGAGAATTAGAAGGATAAAATTATGACTAATATGACCCGTCGTGGATTTATGAAAGGCACAGGTATTACTGCTGGTGCGTTGGCATTCACATCCTTGACGCCGATGAGCGCAATGGCTTCTGACAAGCGCGGTTCTGGTGTTCTAACATCAGGCCGTATGGGACCAATGCTGTGTGAAGTGAAAGATGGCAAGTTAGTATCGACCACGAATGCACTGGCACAAACCGTTCCAAACAGCCTACAAACTACAGGCCCTGACCAAGTACACACCAAAGCGCGTGTTAAATACCCTATGGTTCGTAAAGGCTACTTGGCTAACCCATCAGCACCTGAAGGTGTACGTGGCAGCGATGAGTTTGTTCGCATCTCTTGGGATGAAGTGTACAAACTGATTCATCAACAACATTCACGTATTCGTAAAGAGCACGGTGCAGAATCGGTATTCGCAGGTTCTTACGGTTGGCGTTCAAGTGGTGTTTTGCATAAAGCGCAAACACTTCTACAACGTTACATGAGCATGGCTGGTGGTTACTCTGGTCACTTAGGTGATTACTCAACAGGTGCTGCGCAGGTCATCATGCCGCACGTGGTGGGCTCGATTGAAGTGTATGAACAACAAACGACTTACCCAGTCATCCTTGAACACAGTGATGTGGTGGTACTTTGGGGTCTAAACCCAATCAATACCTTGAAGATCGCCTGGAGCTCAACGGACTGTGCAGGTCTTGAATTCTTCCACCAGTTGAAGAAATCGGGCAAGACAGTGATCGCGATTGATCCAATGCGTTCTGAAACTATTGAGTTCTTTGGCGACAACGCTGAGTGGATTGCTCCGCACCCAATGACTGACGTAGCCATGATGATGGGTATTGCGCACACATTAGTGAAGCAGGGTAAACACGACAAAGAATTCTTGGGCAAATACACAACAGGTTATGACGTATTCGAAGCTTACCTAATGGGTAAAGAAGACGGCATTGAAAAATCTGCTGAGTGGGCGTCTGAGATCTGTGGTGTGCCTGTGAAGCAACTGGAACTGCTGGCTGATATCTTTAGTAAGAACCGTACTATGCTGATGTCTGGCTGGGGTATGCAGCGTCAACAATACGGTGAACAACGTCACTGGATGTTGGTTACGCTAGCGACAATGCTAGGTCAAGTTGGCTTACCTGGTGGTGGTTTCGGTCTTTCTTACCACTACTCAAACGGTGGTAACCCTGCTCGTGATGCAGGCGTACTTCCTGCGATTTCAGCGTCGCTTGGCGGTGGTTCTTCGGCGGGTAACGACTGGGCAGTTTCAGGATCTGTGAACGCATTCCCTGTCGCGCGTATTGTTGAAGCGCTAGAAAATCCGGGTTCAAGCTACCATCACAATGGCCACAACCTAACGTTCCCAGAGATCAAAATGATTTGGTGGGCAGGCGGTGCGAACTTTACTCACCACCAAGATACCAACCGCTTGATCAAAGCTTGGCAAAAGCCAGAGCTGATTGTTATCTCAGAACCTTACTGGACAGCTGCAGCTAAACATGCGGATATTGTGTTGCCAATTACGACATCGTTTGAACGTAATGATATGACGATGACCGGTGACTACAGTAATCAACACCTAGTGCCAATGAAGAAAGTCGTTGAGCCTCAAGGTGAAGCGCGTAATGACTTCGATGTGTTTGCAGACATGTCTGAGTTACTTGCTCCGGGTGGTCGTGATGTGTACACCGAAGGCAAGACCGAGATGGAATGGCTGTATGGTTTCTACAAAACCGCACAGCAAGGTGGTCGTGGTCAGCGTATCGTAATGCCTAACTTCAGCAAGTTCTGGGAAGATAATCAGTTGATCGAGATGAAGTGGAACGAGAAGAACGCACAGTTTGTTCGTTACGCTGATTTTCGTGAGAACCCAATCATGAACCCACTAGGTACACCAAGTGGTAAGTTCGAGATTTTCTCAAGAACGATTGAAGGTTACCAATTAGACGATTGTCCACCGCACCCTACTTGGTTAGAGCCGACAGAGTACACAGGTAATGCTAAAGATGGCGAACTGCAATTGATGACAGCGCACGCAGCGCACCGTCTACATAGCCAGTTCAACTACGCGAAGATTCGTGAAGAGTACGCGATTGCAGACCGCGAGCCGATTTCAATTCACCCTGAAGACGCAAAAGCGCGTGGCATTAAAACGGGTGACTTGGTTCGCGCACACAATGGTCGTGGTCAAGTATTGGTTGGAGCACTAGTGACAGATGGCATCAAACAAGGCTCTGTATGTATCCATGAAGGCGGTTGGCCAGATTTAGATAAAGATACAGGCCTATGTAAAAACGGCGGCTGTAACGTACTTACGTTGGATATTCCGACCTCTCGTTTGGCAAATGGTTGTGCAGCGAACTCTGCGCTTGTGAAAATTGAAAAATACACAGGCCCAGTATTAGAACTGACAGCATTTGATCCACCTAAAAATGGCTAATCTTTAACGAGAAATAGCTAATTGAACGAAGCCAGCCTAACCGCTGGCTTTTTTTATGATCTTTTTTGCGATGGAAAGACTATTACTGTGTGTCGAGTAGACACCTGATAATAATCAACGACATCAAAGCAAGAGAGAATCCCATGAATCGAATCAACCCAAAGAAGTTATTTCGTAGCAAATGGACAGCTGTTAGCCCTGTGAAGAAAGAAAAGCACTTCATGGTGACAGAAGTCGAATTTGATGAAGGGGAGGTAGTGCGCTGCATGATAGAGGCGGTCATGACCAAACGAGAAGAAGACATCAATTGGCGAGACCTCACCGATAATCAAAATTGGCTCCCAGGCTGGAAGTAGGGCCAGAAGCCTGTTTGATTAGAATCTGGTGTTAATGGCGAACTGGCGTTTATCGGATATTCGACGCTCTCATTTGCCAGTACTTGAGCCCCTCTAACACACCCGCAGCGTGTGTTGCGGTGCTGGTGTATACATTGTCTCTATCGGACAGATGAGCCACCTCTGGATAATGGTTAGCCACTAAGATCGAATTTACACCCTCTATCGTTAGCATGGATGTGTCGTTTGCAGAGTCGCCCGCGACACACACTTCTTCTACGCTCAAATCATGTTGCTTGAGTAGATGATGAATCGCAGTAGCCTTATTGACGCCCTTTGGTGTGATGTCTAAATACCAGTCGTGGGAGTAGGTGAGATGCACATCCAATCCGTGCGACTCCAAACTTGATTCGATTAACTCATGTTGAGGTTCAGACAGCTTCCCTTCAAAAGTAATCTTGTAATCACCTTGATGATTTTCAAAGCGTTCGCCCATAAAGTCGAGTGGTGCGAGTGCTGTCTCGACCTTGGATTTGTTCCACGAAGCTTCTAATTGATTGTGCCAAACATGATCGGGTTTTTGGGAATGAACGTGATGAATTCTAGTGCCAACATCGCTGATAATGCTGTGTGGTTTAGGGTAGTTATCAGACGCCAACCCAACTCGAATTGACGGCAGAGTTCTTCCTGTCGCAATGATAAAACGGATATCAGGTTGTTCGGTTAGGTAGTCAAATAACTGATTAACGCCATGAGAAGATCCTCCATCTAGCGTCCCGTCAAAGTCACACACCAGCATTTTTATCATTCGAATTCCTTGTCTTTTTCTCTCATTCATCGCGGGGAAATGTCTATTTCTTTTATAAAGAATGGCTCAGCAGTGAGCACTCTACAAGTTGTCTTGTGGCTTAGATAATCGATATTGAACAGTTTGCAGCAAGTATCACAGTTGGTGTGATGTTTTGAAATTCTGGGTTGAAAAACTCGCTTTTGTCTCGCTGGTTTTAGCTTATTTCCCTTTGGTTTTTAGACTATGAAGAGTGGGGGATGTGATCCTTACAATAGGCTGAGTGCTTGCATCTAAAGCGTCACGAAATCTTAATAAATAGTTTGTATTCGAATTATTTGTGCACGAACTATTTGATGCTATTCTTGGTCTGTTTAGCGTATTAATTGCTCAAATGTAAAATAAATATTCAATAATCTATCAGTAAGTAATACATAATATTGCGAGCTGTCTTGTTGTTTTAATGTCTTTTATTTTCAGTGTCTTGGGTGTTTGTTGTTTTGTTTTTAATCATTATTTTTTCTAGGGGATTGCTGGTTTTGCAGGTAGCTTACAGTACGAAGCCCCTTGATTTACACTGGTTAATTACTTAGAGTGCTAATCGTTTTTTGAGTTTAAATAAGTCATTTTTAAGTTTAAAGGACCGTTTTTAAGTTTAAATAACAGTATTTGAGCTTAAATAACTATAAGTTTAGATAACTAAGAAAGGATTAGATTACATGGATCCCATACTGGAAGTTAAGGGACTGTACAAGGTGTTTGGTGAAGACACCGACCGTGCTTTTACGATGATTAATCAAGGTGCGGACAAAGACAAAGTTTTCGAAGAAACAGGTCTAACGATCGGCGTTAACGATGTTTCTCTTAGTATTCAAGAAGGCGAGATTTTCGTAATAATGGGACTGTCAGGATCTGGCAAATCAACCCTAGTACGCCTTCTTAACCGCTTGATTGAACCTACCAAAGGTAATGTGCTTCTACGAGGCAAAGACATTGCCCACATCTCAGAAGATGAACTCCGCGAAGTTCGCCGCAATAACATCTCCATGGTTTTCCAAAATTTCGCATTGATGCCTCACATGACTGTCATCGAGAATGCCGCGTTTGGCCTTGAGCTTGCTGGTGTTGATGTAGATAAACGAAAAGAGTCAGCACTGGCCGCGTTAGAACGAGTTGGCCTTGGCGCGTATTCGGAGTCTTACCCAGATGAACTGTCTGGTGGTATGAAGCAGCGTGTTGGTTTGGCTCGCGCCTTAGCATGTGACCCAGACATTCTGTTAATGGACGAAGCGTTCTCTGCACTCGATCCACTGATTCGTACCGAAATGCAAGACGAGTTAATCCGACTTCAAAATGACGATAAACGAACGATTGTTTTCATCTCGCATGATTTGGATGAAGCGATGCGTATCGGTGACCGAATCGCGATTATGCAAAATGGTAAAGTGGTTCAAGTGGGTACTCCTGATGAAATCTTGAATAGCCCTGCGAACGACTATGTTGAAGCCTTCTTCCGTGGTGTGAATGTCGCAAGCGTTCTTACGGTTAAAGACATCGCGCGCAAGAAACCTGCAGCGGTATTTAAGAAATCTGAGCACGATGGTCCAGCTTCGGCTCTGCAAATCTTAATGGATAACGACCGTGAATACGGCATCGTTGTTGAGAAGAGCAGTCACTACTCAGGTATTGTTTCTATCGATTCCCTTCGCAAAGCCCACAAAGAGAACAAATCGTTGGTGAGCGCTCAGCTAAGTGATGGCCTAACTCTGAATCCAGATTTACCAATCAATGATGTGCTTGGCCTTGTTGGCGGTGTGCCTTATTCCGTTCCTGTTGTGGACGAGCAAGGTAATTACTTTGGCGTTGTGACTAAGTCACGATTGCTACAAACATTAGATAAGGGATAGATCATGTCGTCGGAACAAACAAATAATGACCCATGGTCGCAAGCCGCTCCCTCTACTCAGCCAGCAAGTGATCCTTGGGGCCAAACAACGGAAACTGCACCATCTGCGGATTGGCTAAGCAGCGAAACCGTTGAGGTGACGCCTTTTGACCCACTGAACCCTTTTGCTGAAGCTGTACTACCAGTCGATACTTGGGTTGAGTCTGGTCTGAATTGGTTGGTTGAACACGGACGCCCACTGTTTCAGGCGATACGTGTGCCTATCGATTTCATCTTAAGTTCATTTGAAACAGCTCTGGTTTCTACGCCAGCACCATTCATGCTGATCATCTTGTTTTTAGTCGCATGGCAGTTTTCAAACCTGAAGCTTGGTGTTGCTACCGCAGTATCCTTGACGTTCATTGGCTTGATTGGCGCTTGGTCCGAAGCCATGACCACGCTTTCGTTGGTGATGACATCGGTCTTCTTCTGCTTGTTGATTGGTTTACCTATGGGGATATGGCTCGCCCGCAGTAACACGGCGGCTAAGTTCGTTCGTCCAATTCTGGATGCAATGCAAACCACGCCAGCCTTTGTTTATCTCGTGCCAATCGTAATGTTGTTTGGTATCGGTAACGTACCGGGTGTTGTTGTGACCATCATATTCGCACTGCCACCAGTGGTACGTTTAACCATTTTGGGTATTCAACAAGTTCCGGAAGAGTTGATCGAAGCAGGTCACTCATTCGGCGCGAGCAAAAAGCAGATGCTTTATCGAATTCAACTGCCATTAGCATTGCCAACCATCATGGCGGGCGTAAACCAAACACTGATGCTGTCGCTATCTATGGTGGTTATCGCATCAATGATTGCGGTTGGTGGTTTAGGTCAAATGGTACTGAGAGGTATCGGCCGCTTAGATATGGGGCTGGCCGCAGTCGGTGGCTTAGGCATCGTTATCTTAGCCATCTTATTAGACCGAATCACCCAAGTGCTGGGTGTCAACGCAGGTAATACAAAATTACGCTGGTATCGCATGGGACCCGTTTCCCTTGTACTGAATGTACTTAATCGCGGTAACAAATCAGAACTTCAATTAAGGAAAAACACCAATGAATAATTCATGGAAGAGCAAACTTGCAGTGAGCATCGTTTCTACACTGGCTGTATCAGCGAACGTGTGGGCAGCAAGCCTGCCGGGTGAAGGTGTATCGGTTCAGCCTGTTCAATCGTCTGTAGCAGAAGAAACATTCCAAACGTTGATTGTTAACCGTGCTCTAGAAGAACTTGGCTACGATGTGAAATCGACGCAAGAAGTGGACTACAACGTAGGCTACACCTCAATTGCAAAAGGTGACGCAACGTTCCTAACGGTAGGTTGGTTCCCACTTCATGCAGACAAATACACAATGGCGGGCGGCGATGAAAAATTCTACCGCGAAGGCCAATATGTAAGTGGTGCAGCGCAAGGTTACCTGATTGATAAGAAAACGGCAGAAAAGTACAACATCACTAACATTGGTCAATTAACTGATCCAAAAATCGCGAAACTGTTTGATGCAGACGGTGATGGCAAAGCAGATCTAACAGGCTGTAACCCAGGTTGGGGCTGTGAAATGGTTATCGAACACCAACTGTCGGCATTCAAACTGGACGATACGGTAACTCATAATCAAGGTAACTATGCGGCTATCATCGCAGACACGATTTCACGTTACCAAAAGGGTGAATCAATCCTTTACTACACGTGGACACCGTACTGGGTAAGTGGTGTATTGGTTCCTAACGAAGACGTAGTATGGCTAGAAGTACCATTCTCTTCACTTCCTGGCGAGCGTTCGGATGTCGATACTACTTTGTCTAATGGCAAAAACTATGGCTTCCAAATGAACTCAATGCGTATCATCGCGAATAAAGAGTTTGCGAAGAACAACCCATCAGCGGCTAAGCTTTTCGAAATCATCAAACTGAACATCAACGATGTAAGTGCTCAGAACATGATGATGAGTAAAGGTAAGAACAGCTCGGCTGATATCGAAGCGCACGTAAACGGTTGGATTAAAGCGAACCAAAATACGTTTGATGCTTGGATTGCAGAAGCGAAGAAAGCAGCACTGTAACTTTGACTTGTATTTGCTCTGTCTGACTAGACATTTTGATTTGAAATGATGAGCGTGTTGAGTGATTGTGTAGAGTCACTGAATCACCTTCAAATCAAGTGATTAGGCGACAGAGTCAAACATTATTATACGTTTGGTATTGTAGTACTCGATGTATTCTTTAATTTGCTCTATCAGAGCATCTGCATCTTCAAAGCTTTGGTTGTGATACATCTCGGTTTTGAGTAAAGCAAAAAAGTTTTCAGCAACAGCATTATCCAAGCAGTTACCTTTTCTCGACATGCTTTGCGTTAACCCACTCTCCGCTACCTTTTTCTGATACTGTCGATGGCGATATTGCCAACCTTGATCGCTGTGTATAATTGGCTTTGAGTTGGGTTTCAGCTTTGATATAGCCTCCGTCAGCATATCCGTGACAAGCGGCAGCAGGCATTTTTGGCCACTCTATAAGCTACCACTTCCTGAGTAAACAAGTCGACAACGGGAGACAAGTATACTTTCTGCTCTTTGACTTTGAACTCCGTGACATCAGTTACCCACTTTTCATCGGGTTGAGTCGCACTAAAATCTCTTTCAAGCACGTTGGGAGCAGCTTTCCCTGACTCTCCTCGGTATGAACGATACTTTTTAATCCTGACCGTCGATTTAAGGTTTAGCTGAGCCATAAGCCTTTGAACCGTTTTGTGATTAAGCGCGACCCCCTGATTTTTTAGTTCTAAATGAATACGACGATAACCGTATCGGCCCTTATGTTCATGATAAATTGACTTTATCAACCGCAGCTCACGTTCGTAGCTATTTGGGCGCTTGCTCGTTTGAGCCTGATAATAAAAGACACTTTTTGCCAGCTGTAGAGTCTGCAGTAAGTGCTTCAACGGGTACTTGCCTTTAAGAGTTAGAGCTATGACCGCTTTTTCTTTGTTCGACGGTTTTTTTCCTGCTCCAACTCTTCCAACTTTTTTAGAACGGCATTCTCGGTTCGTAAGTAGACCAACTCCTCTTTTAACTCCTCAAGTGTCATTTCATTATCAGGCTTAGTGGTACGTTGAGGTTGTTGTTTCATTGAGGGTCTTCCTTTCTGGCGCATTTTGAGCCCCTTGATACCGAGCTCATTAAATCGTTTGAGCCAGGCAGACAGTGTCCCAGGGGATGAGAGGTTTAATACTGCGCTAGTGTGCGTGAGAGACCATTCATTCGTCCACATTAAATTCAATGCTTTTCGTTTTGTCTGAGCAGTAGCCGCATGCTTAGTTGGTAAAAATGAATCAGTACCATGGATGGCAAAGACTTGAGCCCAATACCGTATCTGCCTTGAAGAAATTGAATATTGTTTTGCTAAGTAGAGAGATGACGTGCCATCTAAGTATTGCTTAGCAATGATACATTTTAGTTCTCGGCTATATTTGGACATAAAAAGACCCCCAATAATTGGTGTCCAACTATTGGGGGTCAGTTCATACATTGGGGCTTTTTATTTTTGCTCTATGGACAAACTAGGGGCAAGCATCTACTCTGACGGCAAATTCTGCTTCAACTCCAGAAGCATTCGATAAGCACTTTCGCCAGACATTTCGTACGGGTTAAATTGATCAGACGTTGAAAACTGTAAATTCAACAGTTCGGTTAAATTGGACTGTGGAATGTCACCCATCGACCAATCCCCAAATTCTCTACAATCAATCTCCTTAAAATAGAGTATGGCCACTTTCTCGTGCCGCTCATCATTAAGGATGTGATTGTATGTATGGTTAACTGCCTCTCTAGAACCTTCAATACATTGAAGAAAGTACTTTTGGTTATGGCTGAGAAGCCCCGTTAAATGGCTCTGCCGATTATGATCTCGCGAGATAGCGAGTATCTCCTCCAATGCTTTGGAATCACAACATTCGGAAAGGGTACTGACATAAATTAACCGAGTTAGGAACATAGGCATTATTTCGAATTTTTGTTCAAAGGGTATTAATAAATATAAGCCAAGCTGATGGAATTGCGAGTTATTGATCTAATTGTCACTCGGAGGCTTTTGGGAAGAGAAGAGGGTGGGGGGATGTAGAAAAGAACGGGTCGCTAGATACGCTAAAATGACTCAAATGTTGACCATTCAATCATTTCAGCGTCCTGCTAGTGATCTCGTTAGTTGTTTAGAATTGAAATCGATTCAACGTTTGAAGACGCATCAAAACGAACATTGACCAATACACTCTCTCGTTCGAAAGTCACGTCATCAAAATCAGTGGCTGCGATCTTGAATCCATTCCTTGCGAATAAACTCGTCACTGTTGTTCGTTGTTTCTGTTCCATAGCGCATGTCAGTAGTTCATTCATCGTGATCTCCATTAGGTAACCGTGTGCATAATGTAAGCGTACAACCTCTTTATTATGAGATCAATTGCTTAATCGATAAGCTGTGTTGATATGTTCAATCGAATGATTTTGGTATTCAAAAATTCAATAAGTAAGAGGGTTTATGGTTGTGCTGATTATGTAAAATAGAGCGTTATGTGACGGTGGTTCAACGTTCCTAGAGCGCGATATTCATTGTAAAAATCTCGTTGAAATAAGTGGTTACAAAGCAGAAGGAATCATGCCTGCCGTTTGGCTTGTCAGAGGGTGGGATTGAGTCAATTATTGGCTGATAACCAGCTTGGCTAAAGTACATTGATTTGTGATGCAAAAATACGCTAATGGACCTTCTTTATATTGAAATATTGCATGCTAAAGCTGTGTTGTTATAAGTGTTATTAATTGCATAAGCTTGATTTTAATATTTGTTTGATTTATAAATTCCCTACTCATCAATAACTTCATGATTATATTAGTTTTTACTAACCTTTAAATAACATGGAGAAAGGCGATGAATAAGAACCAAACACGCAACAGGTTAGCGAATTTAGTGCGACTTCGTAGGTCATACAAAGCATCAGACTTTCTGGTGAGTTCTGATGAACTCCGAGTTAAAAAAGATGTGTATAGCTTACGTAAAATCAAACAGTTAGAAATTCGTCAATTGGGTCTTAAAGAAAACGTAATCAATATTGTTTCGTTGGCTTTAGTCCTCTCGGCTGCGACTTGGGCATTCGTGCCTCAGTTCGGTTTACCGATGCTCGCACTGACCTTTATTTTGGCGTTTGTTACATGGCGAAGATATGAGTTGCGTGCAGAGTTTAAAGGAGCCGATGAAACTGGCGACCATTGGGTTTCCGTGGCGCGCGGTTGTACTCGCGAAGAGTTCAAAATTTTGAAAAACGTCGAATTGACGTTACGAGACCAAGTTTCTTAGTAAGCAAGGTGTCGTAATAAGTTAGGTTCAATAATAAACAAGGCTCGTCACTCGTTGGCGAGCTTTTTATTTTCTGAAAAACATAGATAGAGCAGGTTACTTTTGTACGCCAACGACGATGTTGGTAATGGTGATCTTTATGAATTTTAAGTCACGGTACTTATAGTGGTCTTTAGGGCTTTGAATTTAGGGAGAGGGTGGCGGTGAATACGCGAGTAAATAAGAGTTTTTTAACGAGACTTATCCGGCTAGTTGGTTACGCTTTGATTATGGTGTTGAGCTTTAGCCGATTTTCCAATGCTCAAACCATAGAGTTTCCTACTTGTGCACAGAGCGAGGCTTTGAATACAGAGATCCACCTTTATGTTGATGAATCTGTGTTAGCCGAATATTCCAAAGAATTTATAGCCTCTAAAATAGCGACATGGGAAAGCTATTCGAATTTGGTGTTGAAAAACTCATGCATTCCTATGACGAGAAAAGTAACCAAGGTGACTTATAGCTCGGTAATCGATAGCCTCTGGTTTCAAGATTTGAGCGCAGCAGAGAGGCTACTCAAATTATCGATGGAAGAGCCAATTAAAGAAATCACAGAAGACGGTCATCCTGTTTTTTCAGGGGTTGTGTTTTCTAATTATCATTCTGCGTTCGAGTCTCGATATTGTGGTACCTCATCTCCAGTATCCTATTTTTTCTCTTTAGCGATAAACTGCCCAGACTCGACAATGGAACATGAAGTTGGTCATTTGAGTGGTGCTAACCATGACTATAAAACGGTGTTAAAAGATTACGCGACTATTGAACATTTTATCGCTGACAGGTACCCGAAAGCGCCTGCATATTCATTCGGTGCTACATGTGCAGAGAGAGGCACTGTAATGTCTTATGAGCGTGATATTATTCCTGCCTACTCTAGTCCTGAAATTAGAGTGAACGGACAGCAATGTGGAGATAACGCGCATCACAATAATGCGAGAGTGCTTAGAGAGTTCGCACAAGCTTATTTAACCCCATGATTGCCTCGCTGCTAGCCTGCTGTTTTATCGAACGTTATAACGCGTTCAATTCAAAGTGTTTGTCCTGTGATCTTTAAATTTAGAACGAGCGTATTTCTCCCAGTTTATTAAGGAAGAGTATGCACGATGTTATCTAAAGAGAACGAATCAAGAATTATTGAAATGGCGTGGGAAGACCGAACACCGTTTGAAGCAATAGAGCACCAATTTGGTTTAAATGAATCACAAGTGATTCGTTTTATGCGTAGCCATCTCAAGCTTGGCAGTTTTAAGCTGTGGCGTTCACGTGTTTCTGGGCGCTCGACCAAGCACGTAAAACTGCGCAGTTCGGACGTTTCGAGAGGTTATTGTCCGACTCAGTACAAGCACCGCTAGATAGGGACTTATTTAGTCAGTCCAATGACATTTCATTTTGGAATTAGAAAGGTGGCGTAATGCACTGGACGCACAAAGACCCTCGTAATCATCACACTCATGGTTGGTTGAAGCATAACGGGAAAGTATACGAGTAAACACCTCCGAGACTTTCCCCTTCATGGCTATAAAATAAAAAGGAATTTTGATGTTTAAGCTAGAAACTGACAAGTTGATTCTTCGAGATATGACGCCTCAAGATGAGTCTACGTTTGTTGCTATGTCTCAAGACGTAAAGTATCAGCGTTTCTATGACGAAAGTGATTGTGAACCTAACAAATATCGAGAGCTAACTCAGTTGTTTGTTGCACAGGCTTTGGAAGTACCACGCCAGTCTTTTCAACTAGCGGTTGAAAGCAAAGACTCGGGGAAGTTTATTGGAACAGTTTGTTTACGCCTTGAACGCGATAAACAAGCTTCAATGGGCTGTGCTTTCTCGAGGGAAATTCAGGGAAAAGGGCTTTCTATAGAAGCTTCTGAAGCCCTCGCTGATTTTGGTTTCTCAGAGTTAGGCATACACCGTATTTACGCGGAAACCATCAGCAGAAACTTGGCTGCGATTAAATTGTGTCAGGTGCTCGGAATGAGGCAAGAAGCGTATTTCAAGCAACACCGATTTTTTAAAGGAAAGTGGTGGGATACCGTTGTGTTGGCGGTTCTGCGTTCTGAATGGGAAAAGGCATAGCAATGGAAAGTGAAAGGCTCAAATTAACCCCTCCATCATTAAAATACAGCGAAGAGATGTTTGAGGTGATAAATGAGTGCAAGGCCGAGTTTTCCCCATTCTTACCTTGGGTTTCTGATTCTCTAACTAAAGAGCAGCTAGAACTTAACATTCAAGATGCTACCAATAATTTCGCCAACTTTACTGACGAGTTCTGGTTCAATATTATTGAAAAGCAAACAGGGGTATTTATCGGGGCTATTGGTTTTATGATCAGAGACGATACTGTCCCTTACTTTGAAATCGGCTATTGGTTGCGAACATCAAAAACGGGCTTGGGTTACGTGAGTGAAGCTGTCCGAATTATCGAAGAATATGCATTCACTCAAAAAGGTGCGAAAAGAGTCGAAATTAGGATGGCAGGCTCGAATCTTAAAAGTCAGGCCGTGGCCAAACGATGTGGCTATCAACTTGAAGATCGCTTAGCCAATGATCGACGTTTGCCATCAGGAGATATGGACAGCACGCTCGTTTACGCCAAAATAAGTCAGTCTTAAATGTGTGCTGTTGATTCTTAATGTGTGGCACTTTTATTGAGAGAAACCGTAAATTCCCAAGTACTCTGAAAGACCAACATTTAGCGCTTAGTTACCTGGCTCATCGTCTACAGTGACGTCACCATTCATTGAGTTGTAGTTAATGGATACTCCCGGTACGACTCGATAATGATAGATACACTGATCCGTCTGTATATACTCAGCTATGTAGTCGGTTGCTTCTGGTGAATTGAAGCTCGAAACACTAGGTGGATCGAGGAGCAGTGCGCCCCATACCGAAATGCAGTCTTCAGCGTTATCTAATCTTGGAGATTCTTCGGGTAAGTGCCATTGTTGGGCTGGATATCCCCATTCATTGAAGTCAAGCTGGCCGGTCGCGGAGTCATCATAGATAGGGACGTTCGTGGAAGCACCACCACCGTTTGAGGTTAAATTTTTTGAATAGGCAAGATCGACACCTGTTTTAAAAGAAGCGCCAGTGCCTTTCACAACTGCAATATGAGAATCAGTACTTACGTTGAGGAACCTTGGAGCAGCAGTTACGGCGAGTATTCCAAGGATCACAATAACGACAACAAGCTCAATAAGTGTAAAACCGTTCTTTTTCATTTAGCACCTCTTTTAAAGGCCGCTAGTATGCATTATAAGTTACTCTTACCAAGCGCTTTGTTGCGTAATTAAATTTATAGATAGAGCTACCCCATTTCGTGTGTTTCTTAGTCAATACGACAAGTTTCAGGCATACCTAACCCAGTAAGCTTGTTCAACGCTTTTATCATCGCGTAAGTCTCACCCACCTGCGCATTGTAATGTCTTAAGCTCAATCGTCCTCCTAGTAACTGTTTTACTCGATACATCGCTGTTTCTGATAGTGAACGTCTGTGGTACCCATACCGCTCTTTCCAATACTTATTTGAGCCGTATAACTTCTGGCAAACCACGGCGAGGTTTCGAGGATGACCACGCTCCCAGAAGGCTGCCCCTTCTCTTGGGGGAATAAGCGCAATGGCTCCCTTAATCTTAATAGCAGCATGACACAATCTCGTGTCGTAAGCTCCATCACCAGACACCTCAAGGATACTTCGGCGTGTTTGTTTCAGTAAGTTCGGGAGGACTTCTCCATCTGTAACCGTCGATAAACTTAGCTCGGCTGCGATAATTTCATGAGTGCTTGTATCAACGGCAATATGCAGCTTTCGCCAAACTCTACGCTTGCCATCTGTCCCGTGTTTTTTGACTTTCCATTCACCTTCGCCATAAACCTTTAGGCCAGTTGCATCAATGGCCAGGTGCTGTATTGCTCCTCTCGCTTTAGTCTTAAATGAGACCTCAACTTGCTTTGCTCTACGACTGATGCAGGTGTAATGCGGACAACTTAATGGAACATGGGCAAGCCTAAATATTGAGTCGATAAACCCTTGCAGAGCTCTCAGTGGCATAGAAAAAACTCGTTTCACCATGAGCGCTGTCGTGATAGCTAAATCGCTGAACCGACGTGGCCTCCCGCGCTTACTCTGTTTGCTTTGCGCCCACCCGTTTATTGCCTCTTCATCAATCCAAAAGGTCAGAGAGCCACGGTTAATAAGTGATTGGTTGTATTTCTTCCAGTTGGTTGTTTTGTAACGAGGTTTAGGCATAGAGCTACGAGAAGGAGTGAACGTAGCTGATCAGATCGTAGGCTCTTGATTTAGTTCCATTGAATTACGCGACAAAGCCCTTACCAAAGGGAATATCTTCGTTTTAGTGGTAATTTAAATGCTCAATAATGAATGTTGTGATTGAGGTAACTTGTATTTTATAAATCCAATACGCATGGCTTAAGTGCTGTGTATCACACTTTGATATTAATTTTAGTTCTATGAAGGTTTTGCAATTAATGAATATCGTTGAAACGGTAAAGCTTCATCTTTCAGACGTTGGTTATCCAAAGGCTAGTGTTAAAACAGGGCAGGTTCGATCTATATCGGCGCTCGTTTTTAAAACTATTAGAAACAAAGATATCTCCAATGTTTTGTCTTTGTGTACTCAATTGCTAGAAGAGAGGGATTGGGCGTTAGGCGTTATTGCTTACGACTGGGCTTTTAGAGTAAGAAAACAATATTCAAAAGAAACGTTCTTCATATTTGAACAATGGTTATTCCACTACGTTACCGACTGGAATGATTGTGATGACTTCTGCACTCATGCGTTTGGTGAGTTATTGTCTCAATACAATGAGTTGTTCGAGATGACAACTAAATGGGTCGACCATTTTAATTTCGCTGTGCGACGAGCAGCAGCTGTTGTCTTAATTTATCCAATCAATAAGAATAGGTACTCAAGTTTGAACCCCTTTAAAGTGGCTGATTTGTTGATTAAAGATGAACATGATCTTGTGCAAAAAGGCTATGGTTGGATGCTAAAAGTGCTCAGTCAAAAAGAGCCTGAATTGGTTATTCGTTATTTAAAGGCCAAGCATATCGTAATGCCAAGAGTCGCTTTTCGTTACGCGATTGAAAAATTGGATGATAAAGCTAAGCGAGAGTTAATGTCACTTTAACCACTGGTACTCGAAAGCTGCCT
Organism: Vibrio sp. QJM3NY_35; assembly: GCF_057785915.1. Taxonomy (NCBI): domain Bacteria; kingdom Pseudomonadati; phylum Pseudomonadota; class Gammaproteobacteria; order Vibrionales; family Vibrionaceae; genus Vibrio; species Vibrio sp. QJM3NY_35. Next base: position 1,288,508 of record NZ_CM173507.1, read on the forward strand.
TAACCACACTACAGGAGAGAATATGAACGCTCTCAATCAACTTTATCTATCGAATGATCAGATGGCCCGTCTCATATCGTCATCAGAATCCGGTGAGATTTATTAGACCTATTCAAATAGGAAAGCGGTATGCAGGAGAAATCTAGAGGGCTCGATAGAGAAGGGATTATCCAAAATCTTTATTCGCCAAAGAACATAGCGCCAGAATTTCAAGACGTGGTGTCAGCAGTCGTTGATTCGTTGCTAAGAGAGCTCCCAGGTCAAGTTGATGGTATCTACCTGTATGGAAGCGTGCCTAGAGGAACTGCCATTGTTGGTCGCTCTGATTTGGATGTTTCTATCGTACTCGCTACGCCTGTTGGTCAGAGAGAAAAGGAAGTATTTAACCGAATTTCCGACACCATACCCCAAATCTATCACTCAAGTGACTAAGCTTGATATTGATCCAGGATCTCTCTCAGAGGTTCTGCAGCCCAGCGAAGAATTCCATTGGCAGTTTTGGCTCAAGCATTGTTGCTGTTGTATTTGGGGGAATGATTTATCTATAAAGTTTCCACGATATAAGCCCAGTAATGAAATAGCCCAAGCTCTTAATGGCGATTTATCGACTTTTCTTAAGCAAATGACCCTGAGTTTCAAAACAATGACAGATGCGGATGTTGTTAAGGTGATTGGCAAGAAGCTAGTTCGAGCGGCGTATTACTTTGTGGCTGAGAAAGACGGCAGTTGGTACACCAACTTGACCCTATGCGCTGCAGTCGCCAAGCGCTACTACCCAAATCAAAGCGACGATATTGAGCTAGCTTATCAATACGCTCTCGGAAATTTGATATCAAAAACAGAAGCTTTTGAATTGTATGAAAGGCTGAGCAAAGAGCTTGTTGTAAGTTAAGCATTAATACAAGCTAGAAAACAAACTTAGCTGCCGTTATAACGGTTTAAGGAAAATCCGATGGATGTATATGAGTGTGTCTCTTTTATCTTGCTGAACGAATCACAAGTATTGCTAGAAAAGCGTAGTGAGTCTAAGGAGACCGATCCCTGCTTAATCACTATACCTGACGGCCATATTGAACACGGTGAAACCCCGATGTTGGTAGTAATCTTAGCTGTATGATATTGATTTATATGAATTTCATGTATTTAGAGCTGGTGGTTAAGCTCTAATTGGCCTAAAAAACGGTTAAAAAGGTCAATGAAATAGTCAAATAAAATCAATAGATTAGCAACTTGGTACTACTGTATTAGTCCACCCTAAAGTGGGCTTGAAATCGATTCGTTGAATCGTTTTACGCTTCGGGAATCCTTTTCGTTAATTGCTGCGCAAATAGAATGTCACTGAAAAAATCGTGCATAGTTTTTCTACCAGTAGATGAAAAATCTTAATTTTCATGTAGTGAGAAAGGTAAGGAGAACGACATGGCGACGCGTAAAATCAGACCTAGACAATTTATTGATGAGTTTTACCCTGACTCAGGGATATGCAATACCACCATCATAAACTGGATTAAACACGGCAAGCTCAAGGGCACTAGAACGCCAACGGGCCGATATTTAGTCTGTGTTGACGACGAGATAGGGAACCCTGCAGACAGGGTGAGTGAACTTCTAAGATTCTTGGAGTCATAAATGGTTGGTAGAGCTAGAAGCAAAGAAACGGCTCATTATCCTCCATTCTTGGTGAAAATGAGCCATAGGGGGCAATCTCGATTTCGGTTTACGACCGTAGATGGTGTGAAGAAGCTATTTCCTATCGGGACTGTAGAGCAAGAAGCGATACAAGCTGCGCATGTTTACAACTTGCAATATCGTCCTGAGCTAGGAAGCGCATTTTCGCTTTCAGAAATGACCCCATTTCGCAAAGCTGTCTCTAAAGGTCGCAAGGATAAATTCAATCGGCCTTTAAAAGAGTGGCTTCCATTAGTGTTGTCTCGTGTGAAGAAAGAAGAACGTCTTTCCAAAGACGTTTATCGAAATTTGGAGAGGGACTGTTACCGCTTTGATGAGTTTATGAGGCGGTTGCCAACCAAATCGATCAAGTTACAGCACATCAATGAGTTCCTTTCGAAATACTATTCAGAGTTAAGTAATCGCCAGCTCAACAATAAGATCAGTAATCTTAAAAAGGTATTTTCCTACCTTGCCGATGAGAGCGCTATTGAGAGTAATTTTGTACTCAATAAAAAACAGCGTCGATGACCAGAGAAGATTACACCAAAGCTCGCCACGACCTAGATATCGAAAACTACCAAAAGGTCTACGATGCAGCGCCACTGTTTCTTAAGGTCGCAATGAGCTTAACTCTTGAGACGACTCATGCTGTGAGAGAGATCTATAGGCTTCGTTATCGGATATACAAACCACGTGAAGGCGTTTGTGGGATTCTTTGGAACCCTGACAAAGAGGTGGAGTATGTTGACGGGCATGCTGTGTATGGAATGCTTTATGTTCACCGAGAAAAGGTGAAAAAGTCCGATGCTTCCACTGTCGCCATTCCTGTCACTCAGACGATTAAAGACATTGTCGATCTTTCTAAAACATCGAGATTGATTTGTCCTTATATCGTTCATCGTAAACCGAAACAGCAGCAACGTGGCATTTCAAAAGAGACCGACCATCTTTACCAAGTACATCACCACAATATAAGTAAAGAGTTCAGTAAGGTTCGAGATTCATTAGGGCTTTATAGCCACCTAAAGAAATCGTTAAGGCCGACCTATCATGAAATTCGAGGACTAGCTGCTCGAATGATTGAACAGCAAGGGCAGAGTGCTACCGAGCGAATGGCACACGCGAACGCTAAAACAACAAAAATCTATACAGGCACAAGTGACATTATTTGGCACCAAGTACCACCTGTTGAGGTTATGCCGAAAAGTGGCCAGAAGTGATTTGTGTTAGTTCTTTAGTTTTGGAGGAATTCGGAATCCGAATTTGAATCCGCATCGCTTTAAATTGCGTTGTAATTCGGATTCCGAATTATTAGATTAAGGAAATACGACTTGAGTTCCTTCACCACAAGAGCATGCAATTGAGTACGTGTTCTTTTTCTTAGTAAGCGCTCCATAAACCCCGCATTCTAATCGCCTAACACGAATAATAAGATCAAGTCTCCAACCATGAGGAGATTTGAAATGGGAAAACGACACACTAAACAAGAATGGCAAACGCTTATCGAACAATCTGAATCGAGTTCATTGTCAACGATCGCATTCTGTAAGCTCAATGAACTCAATCCCTCAACGTTTTATGCTAAGCGCCAACAACTCAAAAAAGCGGATGTATCTCAAGGCTTTGTCCGAGCAGAGGTCGTCGAAAAGACAACGAAATACCAAGCTCAAATAGCAACCGCTAACATGACCCTTCTCGTCAATGATGTTGAGCTGAGTATTCCTCAAGGCACGCCTGCAACCTACCTAGCAGAGCTCATCGGGGCGCTGTCATGAAACGCATGCTGAGCGCACCAGACATTTATCTGTATCGTGAGAGCGTCGATTTTAGAAAGTCCATCAATGGCCTCGCTGCAATTATCGAAAGTGACACCGATTTACCCTTGGGGAGTGGCGCACTGTTCCTGTTCACCAACAAACAGCGCGACAAAATCAAAGTGTTGTACTGGGATAAAACAGGCTTCGCCCTGTGGTATAAGCGCCTCGAAAAAGCCAAGTACAAGTGGCCATCAAAAGAGAAAAATCAGGTATTTACCTTGACTCAATTTGAGCTTGATAGGCTGCTTTCTGGCTTCACAATTATCGGCCATAAACCTGTCACAATAAACGATTTTACAATGACTTAAACGATAATAAAGCCTTATCCACCAAGCGTTAACGGCACGATTTTAGTATAATCAATGTCATGAAAAAGACACTAAATATCGACCCAGAAAGTCAAGATATTGCCGAGCTACAAGCGATGGTGAAAGCACTGATGCTCTCGAATGAGCAGAAGGAATCACAATGGCAACAAGAGCGTCAATCGCTGCTTGAACAACTCAAGCTTGCCTTCGACCGTCAATTCGCGAAACGCTCGGAGGCGTTAAAGCCTTACGATGAATCTCAAGGAGATCTCTTCAACGAAGTGGAATGTGAAGCCGCTAAGGAAGAAGAGGTTGAGGTCACGACCACGACCACGACCATAACGAAGAAGCGTGGTAAACGTAAACCACTTCCAACGACCTTGCCTCGAGAGGTTATCGAACTCGATTTAGACGACCATGAAAAGCAGTGTTCATGCTGCAATCATAACCTACATAAAATCGGCGAAGACCGCAGTGAGAAATTAGAGTTCACACCAGCAGTGCTTAAAGTGCTGGAATATGTCCGCCCTAAATATGCGTGCCGCGAGTGCGAGAAAACAAAAGACAATAGCCGCATCGTTCAAAAGCCAGCCCCGCAGAGTCTTATCCCTAAGAGCTTCGCGACAGAAAGCTTGCTTGCCAATATCATTCTGGGTAAATACCAATACGCGATGCCACTTTATCGGCAAGAGTCGCTGTTTAATCAGTCGGGTATCGAGCTATCACGCACCACCATGGCAAGGTGGATTATCCAAGTCAGTGAGAAGTTCGAACCTTTATATGAAGCGCTGAAAGACCATCTTCTTCAACAAGTAGTGGTTCAAGCGGATGAAACGCCGCTTAATGTGCTCAAAGAAGAGAAACAGTGTTACATGTGGCTCTACTGCTCGGGCGCCGACTCACCCGAAGCCGCACTACCGAATATGAAAAATATCGCCTTGTACGACTACCAAAACAGTCGAGCGAGGGTGTGCCCTATTGCCTTTTTAGGCAGCTACAACGGTTATCTACAAACCGATGGCTACGCGGCTTATGATGGACTTCATCAAGTGACAAATGTGGGGTGCTTAGCTCATGCTCGGCGAAAGTTCATGGACGCTAAGAAGCTTCAAGGCAAAGGTAAGTCGGGCAAGGCCGATAAGGCGCTGGCTAAAATCCAAAAACTCTACGGGATAGAATCACGTTTAAAAGGTGCGTCTGTCGAAGAAAGAAAAGCAGAGCGTCAAGCGTATGCCAAACCGATACTGGATGAACTTTACGAATGGATGACGACCCAGAAAGTGATAGGCTCTAGTGCACTAGGTAAAGCGATAAAATATACGCTCGGACAATGGCCAAAGCTCATTCGTTATATCGACGATGGTCACTTATCTATCGATAATAATCGCGCTGAACGCGCAATTAAACCGCTGGTCATTGGCAGAAAAAATTGGTTGTTCTCTGACACACCAAACGGTGCTGGTGCGAGCGCGATGCTTTACAGCATCGTCGAGACCGCGAAAGCCAACGGACTTATCCTCTACGACTATCTGGTCAAGTGCATGAAAGAGTTGGCGAAAGCAGAGCCTGATATCGACGCACTCCTACCTTGGAACTTCAAACATTAGTAATATCGCCCCGTGGGTTCATGGGGCGGATACTTTTCTTACTGACTTTAGCTGAATTAGATTGGCAAGAATGGCAACTAATACGCATTGCAGTATTCACCTTACATTGTGGGCAGTAGACGTAATACCCATACTTTCCATACCTCGGCTCGGTCTGCGGGCTTTGACACTTCTTACAATTAAAACCATGCCTTATTTGTGGAACTTTGGCCTTTTCAATTGCTTCTTGAGCTGGAACCAAGTCTACCTTTTCAGTTTCGCTCAATTCTGCGAGATGTTCTTTGGGAGCCGGAGAAGACGTAGGCACATGTTGTTCGTTTAGAAAGTGAACTAGGCGGTACAGTTCATCACGATTAAACGTAGGATTCGGATTTAGTATTGAACCTACGCGGTGTTTTTTGATGAGACTCTTAACGCAGCTACCAATAGATTCGGCTTTAATGAGCTTCTTCGATATATCTTTAGGGATAGAAGTTCGATCGATTAGAGCGTCATTGGATGCGGCACAGAGTTGATCCCAACAGCGACCACCAAAGTACGCTTGTACAAACGCAATTCGGTCTAGCAACGACTTAGCGTTGTCATTTAACAGTGCTTTCAATAGTTTGGTTTGCAACTTAGCTTGCTCGATAGGCGAGGGCATTCCTGTCCAATTCCCTCTTACGGTTCGACTCCATTCGAGTTGATTGTTGACCTTAACCTCACCACGAATCGATTTCGACTCAATAATGATAAATCCTTTGTTATAAAGGACTAAGTGATCGATCTGAGCAGTTTCATTTTTAAACTGTATGCGTAGGTCATTAATAATGAAAACGTCATTTGCATCTCCAAACTCTCTGCGTAAGTAAAACGCGACATCTTGCTCTACTTTTGCGCCAGCTTTCTGTTGAAGACTGTTGTCGATTTTTGAATCTCTATCCTTAGTAATCATTCTTTATTCCTGCTTTTTTATAAAAGCAGTTTACCATGCAGTCTTATTCATATTGATGGTGTGTATGTTTTTGAGACATATGTTCTTTTTCGAACACTGTTATTGATGAAAATTGTGAAATATCTCTTTTCGAAAGCTCGAAGTAGAGAATGGGAAACATGCAAGCCGCTGTTTAATAATGTGTTTGTTAGGCATCCTGTTATTGTACGTGTTAGGGCGTTGTGAGCGCCATGAAAGTTGTAAATAGGCAATGGTGGCTTAACAATAAGAGGTGATACGCAGCCATTGCTGCAGAGAAAAACACACACATAAATTGTTATTGAGCTTTTGGAGTGACTAGAGGCCTCAGCCCTAAGAGCAGGTGATAGTGCCCTGTTTCGTGATTATGAAGTCATTTCAGAATTCGGAATCCGAATTTCATTTATCGTTATTTTACGAATATTCTTGATAATGGGCTAACAACACCATTGGCGCCTCTATCAATGATGTGAGTATAGATTTGCGTTGTCTTCAAATCGGTGTGCCCAAGTTGTTCTTGAACTGTTCTGATATCCGCTCCGCTTTGAAGAAGGTGCGTAGCGAATGAGTGCCTTAAAGTATGACACGAGATGTTTTTCTCAATGTTGGCTTTTTTGCCTGCTACCTTAATGTGTTTTTGAAGCGCAGTTGGATGAATATGGTGTCTACGTAGCTCTCCTGTTTGTAAATCTGGCGACAAACGACTAGAGGGAAAGAGGAATTGCCAATTTAGGCACCTTTCTGCGCTCGGGTATTTTCTAGCGAGAGCTTCAGGTATGTATACACCAGAAAAAACTGTGTCATTCATGTCTTGATGATAGTAACTCGCCGATCTCTGTTGCTGTTGTTTGATAGCGGGGAAAAGCTCTGGTGCTATTGTCACTATGCGGTTTTTCCCTCCTTTCCCTTGCCATACACGTACAGATTTATATGCATAATCGATATCTTGTATACGTAGGCGTAGACACTCCATTAAACGCAACCCTGACCCATACATTAATTGATAAGGTAATTTGTAGTTAGGTGAACAGTGATTGAATAGCCTTCCAATCTCTTCTGGAGTCATGACTGTTGGCAATTTTCGTGATTTATCTGAGCGTCGAAACTGCATATCAAGCTCTATGGGTTCTTGAATAATTTCTTTGTATAAAAAGACTAACGCATTGAGAGCCAGACTTTGCGTTTTCCTCGCCGACTTTTTGTTAACAACCAGATGCGTTAGGAAATCCTCTACATGTCTAGAAGTTAAGCTCTTTGGGTGCTTTTTATCATGATAAAGAATGTATTGGTGAATCCAATAAATGTACGCCTCCGTTGTACGAAGGGCATAGTGCCGTCCAAGCATATATTCTTGTATATACGATAGAAATGGTGATTTTTTCATTAAACTTTAACTGGTTATGCATACATGAGTTTCAGTTTGGCACATCAATTCATGCTATATAGAAAAATTCTGTATTTTGGGATGTAGGAAGGGAGCTATAGTGCTTAAGTTACTGTTAGTTTTCATAAAAACGGGGTATCGTTTACGTCATTGAGATACTAGACAGAATAATTCTGTATTTAAGTGCAGAATTTTTCTGTCTAATATAGCTGTTATGTTGCAAGGAGTTTTATGCAAGTTGTAAATGGACTTTACCCGACACCTGACCAAACAGAGATGTTAAAAAGTGATTGTGATGATAGACCTATCCAATTGGTTAACCTTTTCAAGTTTAAAGAAAAGGCTGTTTATGAAGATGGCAGACTAACTGATCTAACTGGACTGGAAGCTTACCGTTTATATGGACAGCCAATGCTCAAAGTATTAGAGAAACACGGGGCAGAGGTCGTGTTTTTTTCTGAGGTTACTGGTTTAATAATTGGTGAAGTTGATGAGCTTTGGGATGAAATGGTAATTGTTAAATACCCTTCTCGTAAGGCTCTGTTAAAAATGACTTCATCTAACGAATTTCAGGAATTAAGTGTTCATCGTGAAGCCGGATTAGAAGGGCAGTTAAATATCGAGACTCGTATTCCTGAGTAAGCAACATAACAAGTCGTTTAAACGGACAAAAAACAGTTGGCTTTTGTTCGTGCCTCACAAATTGTAGCCAACAATTTTTCGCCGCTTAACGAGGCGTTAAGACTCGCTGTGATTTTTTGGCTATGTAGTTCTGTAATCGGCCACTTCAAGTTTGTCGTGCTTTGAAATTCATGTGGGTCTGTGGCTTTTTAATCTGTGCGCTGTAAAAGCCAGTTTGGGCGTAATCCAAAGTTTAGCGGCTACCGTTTTGAAGCGCGTTTCTAGAACCGGTTGTTTCTGTCTGCTCTCAAATTCTCATCGCACTCGTTGAATCTGGTTTTTTCCGCAGTTCATTATTGAACGCATCAGTTTTGTGGGCGGCTTTTTTGCTCAGTGCATATCGGGTTTCGTGGGTCACCGCTTTTGAATGTTTCGTTTGAAATCGGTATGGTCGTTTAGCGGTGATTTCAGCTTTGTCATCGGCCGTTCACTACAGCGTCAATGCAAAGTCGGTTTTCAAAGCAAGTCTTAACAAACTGCTCAAACGGACAAATAAACGCGTGGCATTTTTGGTTTGGTTGGCTATTGTGTTTACGGTATTAATTTTAAGTTAAGTGGCGGGTTTATTTGCCGCTTAGCAGGGCGTTATGAGCCTAAACTGAAATGTGAAGCTAGCCGAGTAATTACTATCACTATATGAATCTGATTGAGCTAAAGAATAGGCTAGGAAAACTTCAAACTTACAAAATTGATATTCATGCTTGAACGTATAGAAAAAATACTAGACCTCAACAACATCGTATACGACAGCGGTGAAACAAAGATGTACATTAAGCTCGGTGGGTTCTGCTCAAAAGTCAAAATTAGCTACGATTATGCTACCAACAATTACAAAGTAAACTGCAGTGAATTGAGTCTGTTTCTATCTAGCATAGTGTTTTTTTGCATGGCGTTTAATACGCTTCATCAGCCAGACTCAGAGTTGTGGTCAGGATATTTCGCAGGCTTAATGTTCGGTGTAGCTATCGGAAATCTATTTTTCATCATATCTACACACATACAGTTGCTAGATTTACGTGCACAACTTAGACAAGAAGGCATTTACTTAAAACTCGGCTCATAACAAATTGTTCAACTAGATTCCAAAACGCTTGGCACTTTTGTAATGGTCCGCTTTTGTGGTTAAGGTGGTCATATTGGGGTTAGTGGTATAGTTTTGTCACTAGTTAACAAGGCGTTATGCGGTTTCACAAAATCTGAGCTTATGTATCAAGGAGGATATTAAGTGAACGGATATAAGATAAGTACAAACAATAATGATCTAGATATCGAGGTCATCTATCAGTTCATTTCAACAAGTTATTGGGCTCAAGATATCCCCCGGAACACTCTAGCTAAGGCTCTATCGAACTCATTTTGTTTTGGTGTATTTGATAATGCAGGGGCTCAGATCGGCTTTGCTCGCTTAATCACTGATAAAGCAACGTTTGCGTACTTAGCTGATGTTTTCATCTTGGAAGATCATCGAGGTCAAGGGTTGAGCAAATGGCTAGTCGAGACAATAGTTGAACATCCGGAACTGCAAGGGCTAAGACGTATGGTTTTGGCGACTAGAGATGCTCATGGGTTGTATTCACAATATGGTTTTAAAGCCATTGAAAATCCTGAGATGTTAATGCAAATTTGGCATCCAAACGTTTACCGTGAACCAACCGCATAACAAAGCATTTAAGAGTGATTCTCAACGCTTGGCATTTTTCATTCCATCGTTGAGTCTTGTGTTTAAGGTGGTAAGGTTAAGTTCAGTGGTCGCGTTGTTCACACCTTAATGCGGCGTTAGGCTTTTCGGACGAAATAAGTAGAGGTAGTACAATATGTATCCACAAAATGAAATTGTTCCATTTTATAATTCAGCAGGTGCACCACTTTTTTACTTATATAGTAACGGTGAGCACTTTTATCACTATAACGGTACTCCACTCGCATACTTATATAACGATGTTTATGTAGTGTCGTATTCTGGCGAATATTTGGGGTGGCTGTATAACGGTAGCATTATTGATTACAAAACGGGTGAGTATGCATTTTTTACCCAATACAGTAGTGGCGGACCTTCTAGACCTAGTCGTAAATCTCGTCCATCTAGGTCAGCAAAAAGAAGTCGACCTTCTAAATCAAGTCGGAGAAGTCGTCCAACAAAGCCATCTCGAAAAACTTGCTGGAGTGATCGCAGTAATGAGAGTTTTTTTGGTCTTTAAGGGTGGTTAGTACAAGCCTAACAAAGCATTTAAGAGTGATTCCCAACGCTTGGCATTTTTCATTCCCTCGTTGGGTTTTGTGTTTACGGCGCAATGGTTTAGATTTGGTGATAGCGTTGCTCACACCTTAATGCGGCGTTAAGACTCGCTGTGATTTTTTGGCCAGATTGTTCTGTAATCGGCCACTTCACGTTTGTCGTACAGCGAAATTTAGGCGGTTATGTGGCTTAAACGATGTGCGTTGTAAAAGCCAGTTTGGGCGTAATCCCAAGTTCAGCGGTTACCGTTTAAAGTGTGGCACTCGAAACCGTTGTTTCTATCTGCTCACATACTCTCATCGTACTCGTTGAGTTAGATTTCCCCGCAGTTCATTATCGAATGCGTGAGTTCAGTGGGCGGTTTTTTAGCTCAGTGCATATCGGGTTTCGTGGGTCACCGCTTATGAGTGTTTCGTTTGAAATCGGTCTGGTCGTTTGGCGGTGTTGTTGAATTTTGTCATTGGCCGTTCACTACAGTGTCAATCCGAAGTCGGTTTTCAAAGCAAGTCTTAACAAACTGCTCAAACGGACAAATAAACGCGTGGCATTTTTGGTCTGGTTGGCTAAAGTGTTTACGGTATTAATTTTTAAGTTAAGCGGCTGGTTTATTTGCCGCTTAGCAGGGCGTTATGTGCTCGGAGGAAATATGGAAATTCAGAAGGTTCTAAAAACGGATTTAGACGCAGTAACAAGGCTTGTTTCAGAGGTCTCCGCCAAGGATGTACTTCCATTGCTTAATGAACAAGGAAAACAAGAGTATAAGGACAGAGTATTACCTGACCTAGCGTCTACTCTTGATGATGAGAAATTTTCATCAATTAAGGCGGTATCGGGTGGGGAAGTTCTAGGTTTTGCCGCTTTGCGTGGTGGAAATTATCTAACCCATTTGTTTGTTGCAAATTCACAGCAGGGTTCAGGCTTAGGTCGTACTTTATTGAATCATTTGCTTGATCAGACAGACGCTCGTGAAGTTAGCCTACGTTCATCGGTGAATGCTGTTGGTTTTTACAATCGTAATGGTTTCGTAGCAACAGGTGAAGAAGCCGAGTTCAACGGAATTAGGTTCGTACCCATGTCTTTAGTACGCACATAACAAAGCATTTAAGAGTGATTCGCAACGCTTGGCGTTTTCGCTTCGCTCAAGTATAGCCAAGCGTCGCTCACACCTTAATGCGGCGTTATATGTCGCTACCTTTTAGGTTATGTTTTAGTTTTTCATATACGCTTTGATCACTGTTTAACCATGCTGTTTTCGAAGCTTTCTCTAAACTAGAAATGTTTAAAAGTAACCTCGATTGTGCCGTAACTTCGTTTGGTTTACTTGTATTTCATCAATTTGAAAGTTGCGGTGTTTTGGTTTGCTGAATTATTGGTTTTTCCATTTCGTCAGCTAGTTTTTGAATTGATGATTTGTAATATCAAAGGGTGGTTTCATACGTTCGTAAACTGTTTAATTATTAGCTTTAAGTAACTATCGGAGAGTGTTTTCTGCGGAGTTCAAAGTTAATACTTAAGTTACTTTAAATGTTGTTGGTTTGCGTTATTATTCCATTTCGTTATGTACTTGTATTATCAGAGCTTTTAAACTGATCGCGAGCATATAACAAGCACTTTAAACGGAACAAAAACAGTTGGCTACGTTCCGCTTCGCTCCACATTATAGCCAACAATTTTTGTCCGCTTAAGTGGGCGTTAGGCAAATAGGAGTAGATATGGACATCGCGGTACTAACATTTGACGGATTTAATGAACTTGATTCATTTATAGCCGCGGGAATTTTGAACCGAATGAAAGACGCTGGCTGGAATGTACAAATAACGAGTCCATCTCAGTACGTCACTTCAATGAACGGAGTTACAATTCAATCTCAACAGCCTCTAGAATTTGCGAATCAAGCCAACGCTGTATTGTTTGGTAGCGGTGTACTAACGCGTGATATTGCTCAAGACAGAGATATACTTTCTAGGTTAAAGCTAAACCCTGAAACTCAGTTAATTGGTGGACAATGTTCAGGTACTTTGCTCATGTCTTTGCTTGGTTTACTGCATCAAATACCAGCTTGTACCGATTTAACAACGAGACCTTGGGTTGTAGAATCAGGAGTGACTGTTTTAGAGCAGCCATTTTACGCTGATGGCAATCTTGCAACAGCAGGTGGTTGTTTGTCATCAAAGTACTTAGCTGCTTGGGTTATTAGTAAGTTGTCGAGTAGGGGGGATGCTGAATCAGCAATTCATTATGTCGCGCCAGTCGGTGAAAAAGAAAGCACGGTTCAGCACTGTATGTCAGTAGTCGGTGCATATCTGTAAAATTTGCCTAACAAACTGTTCAAGAGGGATTCGCAACGCGCGGCATTTTCACTATGCGTTGGTTTTAGTGTTTAAGGCGGTATGCGGCGACTTCGGTATTGCGTTGCTCACCCCTTAACAGGGCGTTGATATGACCCCCACTGTCAATTAAAACGTAGAAGTTTCTGCTCCCACATTTCAGAGCCTTTTGTTTATTTTGAGATAGTGTTAACGCATAGATGAAGCAAGTAATTTCGTCGGTTCTCATGCTGATATACGTGGATTACTCATCGCGAGATGAGCAGCGCCTACCTTACTTATTTCGTCGTGGCACCTGTCTTCAGTCTATGCTCGTGGTTCAATAAAGCGCGAGCTTTATTGCCATCCTAACGCCGTCGGTGTTTGTGCCACACCCGATGCTCTATCCAATGCGTTAACACTAATTCTTTTCTCATACAGGCAGCCTTGCAATCCGTGTTTTTGGTTCGACTGCGCTAACGACCACCTCTCTTGCGATAGCCCAGATATACGCGATCATTTCTCTTGCGATAGCGGCGACGACAACGTTTCGATGTTTGCCTTTTTGTAGTAATCGTTGATAGCGGCGACATAATCGTTGCTGAGCATGCCAAGCAATATCGACAATTTCTTTGGGCAGTCCTTCTTGTCGCAGTTGCAGTTCGACGGAGATATTAGCTTTGTGCTTATAAGTATGTGCGCCCTCAATAAGCAACCGTCGTGCTCGACTGTTTCCGCATTTGGTGAGGCTCCCTCGCTTCGTTTTACCGCCACTGGAGCTTTCAGTCGGTACGAGGCCAACATAAGCCATAAGTTTTCTGGGATGGTCGAAGCGACGTAGGTCGCCGAGCTCGGCAATGGTGCCGAGAGCAACAAGGAGTCGCACCCCCCGCATAGCTTGAATGGCTTTGACAACAGGGTAGTAACGCCAGTTTTTGACTTGGTGTAATAACTCGTTATCTAACCGTTGTAATCTTTGCATCCGCTCACTGATGGTGATGATCATTTCTTGCAATACAATCTGTTGGCTGTGATGGGGAAGAATGAGGTCGGTTAGCCACCGTAGATGCTTTTTAGACCAGTTATCATTCACCGTCGCTTGTACATTATTACGTAGAAGAAAGCCTTTGAGTTGGAATTTTGCATCTTTAAGATCTTTCATCGCGGTTTCTCGAGCCCTTGATAAATCTCTTATCGCCTCGTCTTCAGATTCAGGCACATAAATAGGCGTAAGCTCTTCAGCCTTAAAAAGCTTGGCAAGTTTTGCAGCATCCCTCTTATCTGTTTTGACTCTATCCCCTGATTTCTTTGGAATAAGGGAAGGAGCGATGACACAGCAGCAGTGGCCAAGGCTGGTGAGCAATCGGTATGTCCAGTATCCACATGGCCCAGCCTCGTAGACAAAATGGAGGGTGGCTTTTGGATATTTAGATTGCAGTTGTTGTGTGAGTTTAATGAGGGCGGACTTGTTAGACTTTATCCGTCCCAAATGTTCAGGTGTAGCCCCGCGTTGCTCTTGCAAGACGGCGACTTGGATAAATGACTTATGCGTATCTAAGCCAATGAAAATTATGCTATCGTTATTCATGCTAGCCTCCAAATTTAGTTGTTTGAACACACTAATTATGGCTCTGGCTTTACGCTAACCCACGAAATTGGAGGCTAGCACCTCGTGGGGGTCATTATGTCTAGGCATTAATCGTTAGATTCTCAAATTTAGCTGATACAATACCCTTTATTTTCAATGTAGCAGAGTTTGTAAGTATGGATATTGACAAGTTAACTCGAAAAGAATTGATTGAGTTAAATAACCGAATCGTAGCTCGCTTGGAACGCCTAGATGAACTTGAAATTGAGGCTAAAAGGCAACAGTTCATAATTGGTTCTCCAGCGGAATTTGTTGATGGTAAAGGCATAGTTCATGTCTGTGTTGTTGTTAAGTTCAATAAAAAGACAATATCAGTGTCAACTGTAAATGGTGAGCGTTGGAACATTCCAGCAGATCGGCTGCGCCCGTTGGCAAATGCCTAACAAGCAATTTAAGAGGGATTCACAACGCTTGGCATTTTTGCTTTTACTTCAAATTTAGTGTTTATGGCACAATGCGTTAAGTTGGGTGGAGGCGTTGTTCACCCCTTAATTGGGCGTTAAGACTCGCTGTGATTTTTTGGCTAGATAGCTATGCAATCGGCCACTTTAAGTACGTTGTACTGTGATATTTAGGCGGTTATGTGGCTTTCACAATGTGCGCTGTAAAAGCCAGTTTGGGCGTAATCCAAAGTTTAGCGGCTACCGTTTTGAAGCGCGTTTCTCGAACCGATGGTTTCTATCTGCTTTCAAACTCTCATCGTACTCATTGAGTTAGATTTCCCCGCAGTTAACTATTGAACGCGTGAATTCAGTGGGCGGCTTGTTGTCTCAGTGCATATCGGGTTTCGTGGTTCACCGCTTTTGAGTATTACGTTTGAAATCGGTCTGCTCGTTTTGCGGTGTTGTTGAGTTTTGTCATTGGCCGTACACTACAGTGTTAATGCGAAGCCGGTTTTCAAAGCAAGTCTTAACAAATTACTCAAGTGGACGCTCAAACGCTTGGCACTCTCGGCTTGGAGTTTGTTATGCTTGGTAAATTCAGTGGCAGCGCCACTTAGTAAGGCGTTATACGAATAAGGACAGTTCGGAATATGGAAATTAAAATAGACGATCTATCGGGTGGTGAAGTCATTGAATTGCTTGAAGAGCATTTGGCTGATATGTATGCAACGTCACCTCCAGAAAGTGTACATGCTTTAGACGTTGATGCACTTAAATCACCAGATATTACATTTTTCAGCGGTTGGGTTAATGGTGAATTACAAGGTTGCCTTGCTATCAAGCAACTCACTCCTCGTCATGTTGAATTGAAGTCAATGAGAACTTCTAATTCATCCCGAAAGTCCGGTGTTGCAACTAAGCTGCTAATTCATGCTTTGAATACTGCTATCGACAAGGGGTATTGCAAAGTTAGCCTTGAAACTGGTACTCAGCAATTCTTCCAACCAGCTCGAAACCTGTATGAGAAATTTGGGTTTACTTATTGTGAACCATTTGCCAACTATGAACTCGATCCACATAGTCACTTTATGACACGGGAATTGGTGGAAAAATTCGTATAACAAAGCATTTAAGACGGATTCGCAACGCTCGTCATTTTTGGTTTGCTTTGAATTTAGTGTTTACGGCACAATGGTTTAGGCTCTGTGGTCGTGCGTTGCTCACCACTTAATGCGGCGTTATGTGTAAGGTGTAATATGATCAAAATTGCAAATTATGAAGGAAAGCTAGATTCTGAAATTTCAGAGTTAATGCTAAGCGGGAACCTATCAAAGGTTACCGAGCATAAATCATTGGGGCAATATGGACCATTTGCATGCGCGGATTGGATCATACCAACACTGGTTACTGTGCACATAGTGTCTCCGTTTTTTAAGTCTATTGTATCGGAATTAGGAAAAGATGCTTACGCTGAAATTAAGGCTCAATTTGCATCGTTTAGTGGCGAAACAAAAAAGAAAGAGCGTATTGAGCCTACTTTAGGTTTAAATAAAATCGAACGTAAATTTTCTCATGAGTTGTCATTTTCAGCCAAAATATTTGACAATCGTACGTTAAAATTAATGTTTCCTGTTGGGTTTACTGAATCCAAACATGTAGATGCAGTAGCTTGTTTTTTCGACTTTTTAAGAGACTTAGAACTTGGTCTTACAAATCTAGAAGCTATAGGCGTGGAGCTCGAAAGAGTGTTACCTAGACGTTCCATTGGCGTTGTCTATGACCCTGAGTTAATGGACTTAAGGTGGTATGACCCAATGCCACCGGCTCTTAGAGAAGAAATTCGAAAAGAGTTACAGCAAAAATACACATAACAAGGCATTTAAACGGAACTAAAACAGTTGGCCATGTTTCGTGCCTCAACAAGTTTAGCCAACTATTTTATTCCGCTTAATGCGGCGTTAAGACTCGCTGTGATTTTTTGGCTAGATAGCTCTGCAATCGGCCACTTTAAGTTTGTCGCACTTTGAAATTCGTGTGGTTTTGTGGCTTTCACAATGTGCGCTGCAAAAGCCAGTTTGGGCGTAATCCAAAGTTTGATGGCAACCGTTATGAAGGGCGTTTCTCGAACCGATGGTTTTTATCTGCTCTCAAACTCTCACGTACTTGTTGAGTTGGATTTTTCCGCAGTTCATTATTGAACGCGTCAGTTTTGTAGGCGGCTTTTAGCTCTGTGCATATCGGGTTTCGTGGGTCACCGCTTATGAGTGTTTCGTTTGAAATCGGTCTGGTCGTTTAGCGGTGATTTCAGCTTTATCATTGGCCGTTCACTACAGCGTCAATCCGAAGTCGGTTTTCAAAGCAAGTCTTAACAAACTGCTTAAACGGACAAATAAACGCGTGGCATTTTTGGTCTGGTTAGCTAAAGTGTTTACGGTGCAAATTTTAAGTTAAGTGGCTAGTTTATTTGCCGCTTAGCAGGGCGTTGATATGACCCCCACTGTCAATTAAAACGTAGAAGTTTCTGCTCCCACATTTCAGAGCCTTTTGTTTATTTTGAGATAGTGTTAACGCATAGATGAAGCAAGTAATTTCGTCGGTTCTCATGCTGATATACGTGGATTACTCATCGCGAGATGAGCAGCGCCTACCTTACTTATTTCGTCGTGGCACCTGTCTTCAGTCTATGCTCGTGGTTCAATAAAGCGCGAGCTTTATTGCCATCCTAACGCCGTCGGTGTTTGTGCCACACCCGATGCTCTATCCAATGCGTTAACACTAATTCTTTTCTCATACAGGCAGCCTTGCAATCCGTGTTTTTGGTTCGACTGCGCTAACGACCACCTCTCTTGCGATAGCCCAGATATACGCGATCATTTCTCTTGCGATAGCGGCGACGACAACGTTTCGATGTTTGCCTTTTTGTAGTAATCGTTGATAGCGGCGACATAATCGTTGCTGAGCATGCCAAGCAATATCGACAATTTCTTTGGGCAGTCCTTCTTGTCGCAGTTGCAGTTCGACGGAGATATTAGCTTTGTGCTTATAAGTATGTGCGCCCTCAATAAGCAACCGTCGTGCTCGACTGTTTCCGCATTTGGTGAGGCTCCCTCGCTTCGTTTTACCGCCACTGGAGCTTTCAGTCGGTACGAGGCCAACATAAGCCATAAGTTTTCTGGGATGGTCGAAGCGACGTAGGTCGCCGAGCTCGGCAATGGTGCCGAGAGCAACAAGGAGTCGCACCCCCCGCATAGCTTGAATGGCTTTGACAACAGGGTAGTAACGCCAGTTTTTGACTTGGTGTAATAACTCGTTATCTAACCGTTGTAATCTTTGCATCCGCTCACTGATGGTGATGATCATTTCTTGCAATACAATCTGTTGGCTGTGATGGGGAAGAATGAGGTCGGTTAGCCACCGTAGATGCTTTTTAGACCAGTTATCATTCACCGTCGCTTGTACATTATTACGTAGAAGAAAGCCTTTGAGTTGGAATTTTGCATCTTTAAGATCTTTCATCGCGGTTTCTCGAGCCCTTGATAAATCTCTTATCGCCTCGTCTTCAGATTCAGGCACATAAATAGGCGTAAGCTCTTCAGCCTTAAAAAGCTTGGCAAGTTTTGCAGCATCCCTCTTATCTGTTTTGACTCTATCCCCTGATTTCTTTGGAATAAGGGAAGGAGCGATGACACAGCAGCAGTGGCCAAGGCTGGTGAGCAATCGGTATGTCCAGTATCCACATGGCCCAGCCTCGTAGACAAAATGGAGGGTGGCTTTTGGATATTTAGATTGCAGTTGTTGTGTGAGTTTAATGAGGGCGGACTTGTTAGACTTTATCCGTCCCAAATGTTCAGGTGTAGCCCCGCGTTGCTCTTGCAAGACGGCGACTTGGATAAATGACTTATGCGTATCTAAGCCAATGAAAATTATGCTATCGTTATTCATGCTAGCCTCCAAATTTAGTTGTTTGAACACACTAATTATGGCTCTGGCTTTACGCTAACCCACGAAATTGGAGGCTAGCACCTCGTGGGGGTCATTATGTCTAGGCATTAATCGTTAGATTCTCAAATTTAGCTGATACAATACCCTTTATTTTCAATGTAGCAGAGTTTGTAAGTATGGATATTGACAAGTTAACTCGAAAAGAATTGATTGAGTTAAATAACCGAATCGTAGCTCGCTTGGAACGCCTAGATGAACTTGAAATTGAGGCTAAAAGGCAACAGTTCATAATTGGTTCTCCAGCGGAATTTGTTGATGGTAAAGGCATAGTTCATGTCTGTGTTGTTGTTAAGTTCAATAAAAAGACAATATCAGTGTCAACTGTAAATGGTGAGCGTTGGAACATTCCAGCAGATCGGCTGCGCCCGTTGGCAAATGCCTAACAAGCAATTTAAGAGGGATTCACAACGCTTGGCATTTTTGTTTCTACTTCAAATTTAGTGTTTATGTCACAATGTTTTAGGTTGGGTGGAGGCGTTGTTCACCCCTTAATTGGGCTACATGGACTCCCTCTTTTGTCAACAATAGCTCCCGCTGACAACAGTGGATCGGACAGCAGCTCTACATTCGGTGTTTAATCGGAATCGTTCCGTCACCTTGATGATATTCGCTTGATGCCAGCCTCATTCGTTAAACAGTATTTATTACTTCCCAATTAAACAGGTTTAGGCATCTCGGTCTGGTCGTATTGTCATCATTTGCTATTGCTTTGACTCGGTGAGTGTTAACCGTTTACATAGTTAATCTTATACTCTTTTCCTGTTGTTAATAACGCCCATATTATGCGAGCGTTTTTTGCTGCTAGGGCGACAGCTGCTCGTTTATAACCTCGTCGTTCAACGAGTTGATTTAACCAAATACTGTTGCGATCGGTTTTCTCTTTACATCGTGCAATAACGGCTCTTGCGCCATGAATAAGTAGAGTGCGAATATGTTTTTCGCCTCTTTTGCTGATGCGACCAAGATGAACATGACCACCTGTTGAGTATTGTCTTGGAACCAACCCAATCCAAGCGGCAAATTGGCGGCTAGATCCAAATTGTTTGGCGTCATTGACGGTCGCGACAATGGCACTTGCACTGTGTTCACCGACACCTGGAATATCCATGAGGGCTTTGGCTGAAGCCATCTCACGAACTAAAGCAGAGACTCTACGATCATAATGCAATACTTCTAGGTTAAGGTGTTGAATCTTGTTCGATAGATCTTGAAGTAGCTCTCGAGCGAGTATAGGCAAACCATTTTCTGCATCTTCAAGGACGCTACCAATGGTGTTTTGAGCCGAGTAGCGACCCTGCGGCATCACAATGCCAAATTCGGAAAGCAAACCTCTGAGCTGGTTAATAGTCGCCGTTCTTGTTTTAATTAGCCCCTGTCGAATACGGTGTAGGCAAAGCACAGCTTGTTGCTCTTCACTTTTTATAGAGACAAATCGTGTTTTGGGTCTAGATACCGCTTCACAGATGGCCTCTGCGTCATTGGCATCGTTCTTCTCATTTTGTCGATATGGAATAACGAATTTGGACGCCATAATTTTCGGGTTATGACCTAGTTTCAGTAGCTCTCTCGCCCAGTGGTGTGCACCAGAGCACGCCTCCATACCGATGAGGCAGGGCGGTAACTTCGCGAATGTGTCTAAGAGTTTGTTTCTTTTGACAGTTTTGCGTAGGACGCACTTGCCATATGCATCAACGCCGTGAATACTGAATACATTCTTGGCGAGGTCAACGCCAATAGTTTGAATGGTGGACATAGTAACCTCTAGTTCTTCAGCGTGTACTAAGTAAGTATGGCACGCAGAGTGTCAGGTAGAGGGAGTCCATATCATTCGTTAAGTGCTTGTCATTGAAGGAAAATTCAGAGGGTAAATATGGCATATAAACATCTATGTGATAGAAGGTTCTATCTCAAAGGAATTAGTATCTTCCTCTGGTGTATGTTTACATCGATATATGTGTGGGCGTTTTCATACTTATACGCATCTGATAGTCATTGGGACAAGTTTGTCTCTATTGCGGTATCTGTTGTCGCGGGCAATGTAGGCTTTACTTATGTTCATAGCATATACAGTAAACCATGGTCTATGTTTGATACTAAGCACTTCTGGGTTGCGCTTGGAGTATTGATCTCTGGTGCTGGGGTACTTGCCGTCTCGTTTTTACTGAGCCAGAGTGACAAAAATTCGGTCTATCTAACAACATTTCTTTATACCTTGTTTATTGTGTATTTTTGGGCTGTGTTTTACATTCCTGCTATATTTCTCACCTCGAAAAATCGCACATAACAAGAGACTATGGCGCCATGTTCTACCCTAAGAAGTAACACTTTATGGAGGTTGGTATGAATATCGAAGAGTCTGATTGGAAAATCTTTTGCGAGATAAAGAGTGAAGCAGCGCAAGTGTTTTGTACTCGACAGCTAGATGAAGTCATCAAAACGATTACTGATGAAGCAGAACCTGTAGGGGAAAGGTATAACTTTATGTGCCAGCACTCCAAAGAATCTCAAAAGCAAATGAAGCTTATTTTTGATGGCCATTCTCGAAACCGTGCATTTATCCAGCTCATGCAAATGTGCGAGGAAGGTTTGGTTGCACCAGAACAATTCGAACGCCTTTCAGAGGAACTCAAAAAAGACATTACGAGTATTCTAGAAAGAAGAGCCTAAGGAAAGTTAGCTAATCAGGCCGCTTCTTTTTCATAGCTGCAACCATCTCAATATTACTCCTTTTTATTCGCGAATTCGGATATCCGCTACAATTTTGCTTCGGCAACCTCACTTTTACGAGTTTATTATACGAGTTGTATTGAAAATCGTAGAGTTACTCGTTTTTTTCTCCTTCAAAATGCCGTTGATTTTTAAGAATTAGCACTAGAATCTGGATTGAGATTTCTTCCAAAAAAGTGTCAACATTACTTGGTCAATAAAATCTCTCGCTAGCCCTTTAAATTCGTGCGCTCTAGGTGAACTGAAAGTGTCACCTAGAGTGCATGAGGGTGGGGGTTGCGGGAGTTTATGCTTGTGATGCGACCAGAGCCCCACCATCACAAATTCTTGGCCCCAAATGCTTTAATATTTATGGTTTTGTATGTGTGTTCGAGTTGTTATTCGGATTCCGAATTCGTGATTTGAGCCAGGGAAGTAGAGTGTCGTGTTTTGAAAAGTGAGTGTTGGGCTATGTGAATGCCTTTGAATTTTTTAATCTCTCAATACTGGATTAGTCGGTTATTTGCAGGATAGGAGTTCGGGTTTCTTATGGAGAGTTGCAGTGATTAGGTTGGAAGATGGTGTTAAGAATGAACGAAAGGCTAGAAGTGTTTTCTTGATCGCCTTTCAGTGTTGTTTGATTGGCCTGGAGTGTATTACGTGGTGGTAAAGCCCAATCCAATATACATGAATGTAAGTAGGCGGCTCTCAGCGCTAGCGAGTTATGCCAAAGGAGTAGTTCTTATTCTTGATTGCTCTATTCATTTAGAAGTGCGTACAAGACCATACAAGTAACATTCTAGATGCTAGTCGGTTTTGTCTTTTTGTTTGAGTAGTGTGTTGAACCTAGCGAAAAAGCGGTCTAGTCTTACTGTTAGAAAAACTACTGTATAAGTCCACCTTTCGTCCACCCTTAATCCACCCAAGCAAGACTGGGATAAAGTGGGGAAGAGGAAAGTTGATTATTTTCAGTGCATTGCGCGAGATTTATGACGTTTTTGAGGGCTCAAAAACGGTGAAACCCCGATGTTGGTAGCATCGGGGTTTCGAATTTCTAGATTTCTCGACTGGTAAGATCGATTATCTTTTCTATGCAGAAGGCTTGGATTAATCCAATCTTATTCCTTGGTAGGGAATTAGATACGGATGAAGTCCATGTGCTCAACTTTTGGCTTGAACGCGTGACGTTGAACGTCTTGTGGCTTAACCTTAACTTCTGCGCCGTCAATCAGTAGAGTGATTGCTTCGTAGAATTCAGGCTTATCCATTTGGTTGATCACGTCAGCGTGAACAAGTTCGATAGCTACAGCTGCTGCTTCGCCACCGTAGATTACAGCTGGGAATTTACCAGCGTGACGTAGGCGGCGGCTCGCACCTTTACCTAGTTCAGTACGTACTACTGCTTCAAATTTCATAGTTTTACTCTCAAATTAGTAAAAATTAACTTCACACCTCAATGCGACCTTGAGTATGTGGTAATGCTTAGGCATAAACGAGTTCATGCTTAAGCGAGCGCGGATACTAACATCACATTCCAAAATGAGCAAGTCAGAAGCCCACCTCAAAGTGAATTTCCTTCGATAATTGGTTCGTTTGGAGATAAAACGTCCGCTAACGCTTGTTTAGCCTATTTTACCCCCTTTTTCATCGTCACTCTTCTCTATTTATATCACTGCTAAATCATCAAGTTAATGAACGGAAAATGAATGTTCGCCTAAGACTTGGTTAAGGCTTGGTTCGTTAATCTTAGTGTTAATTAAACAGCAGAGTGAATAGGTGAAAATATGGAACCGGTAAGCATTGTCGTAATTACGCTAAACGAAGAGAAACGTATTAGCCGCTTAATGGAAGAGTTGAGCGCGCAAACCCACCAAGAGTTTGAAGTGATTGTTGTCGACTCGAACAGTGAAGACAACACAAGAGAAGTGGCACAAGCTTATGAAAACGCCTTGCCAAAGTTAACTGTCCATCATATGGAAAATCGTGGTGTGAGCCTTGGTCGAAACACAGGTGCTTCATTGGCGAAATATAACAGAATTCTTTTCTTAGATGCCGATGTGAGCTTGCCTCGAAACTTCCTTGCGAAAGCGCTTTATGAACTAGAAGAGAACAAGCTTGAGGTGGCCGGAGTGTACATGAGTTCGAAAGGTCTGCCGCTTGTGCACAAGTTTGGTTACGGGCTATTTAACGCAGGCTTGTTTACTACCCAGTTCTTTTTCCCAACGGCGATTGGCGCGTGTATTTTCTCGACGAAACGAGCGCATGATGAGATCGGTGGTTTCGATGAAGAGATCGTACTGTGTGAAGACTGTGACTACGTAAAACGTTCGAGCAAAACATGGCGATTTAGATTCTTGAATATGACATTTGGCTTTGACCCACGTCGTTTAGACCAAGATGGCGTTGTGAAGACAGGCTCTACTTATCTTAAAGCCAATGTAAGACGCTTCTTTAAAGGCGAAATGCGTAACAACGAGATGAACTACAAGTTTGGTCACTACAAAGAACAGTAAGCATTGAGGTTGTTATGTTTGATGGAATAGGGCTGTTTCTGGGAGCATTGGGTGATGCTCTCATTGGCCCAAACCTATTTGTACCGGGAGAGCCCTTCTTTATCGCTGCGGGCTTTCAACTGTATTCAGGTGCATGGATGGCGTTGGTTTTGGTAATGCTAGGTGGTTTGCTTGGTGATCAACTCAGTTATTTCATTGGTTATAGATACGGTGCTAAGGCGCAACGAAGGCTTATTAAGTTTCGCCCTAAAACCAAGAGACTAATTGCGCGCTGCCGCTATTTGGTTGCTCGTAAAGGTACATACATCATTCTTTTTGCTCGCTTATTAGGGCCTATCGCTTGGGTAGTGCCATTTATAGCGGGTTCGCATCGTGTACCGTGGCGCAATTTCAGTGTGTTGGCGTTTATCGGCTTGGCCCTTGGTGGAGGGCAGTTCATTGCTTGGGGTATGTTATTGGCGCACGGCGTTGAAAACTTTCCGTGGCTTAATAGCCTTAAGATATCTATCTCTGAGCATAATAGTTTGATCGTCGGTGTGTTCGCGGTATTGGTTTTCACTATTATTGGTTATCGAATGAAGTGGCGACGCTTGGTTCTTAAGTCGAGTGCGCTGTTGTTAGCGTGGATATTGTTTGCGAACTACGCCCACTTTTTTTGGAAAGCGGATGACTTTCAGAATCAACAAGAGACGGCTCAAATAAACAAAGTAGACTGGAACTCGGTTACCTATAAAGCATTCCCAGGGAAATCGTCATTCTATTCAGCACAAGCGATCAACGTCATTTATGTTGGAGCAACCCCAAGAGACTTAATGAAGCAACCAGGCTGGATAGAGAATCAAACCTTCTCTCGAAATGAGATTGAATGGGCTGGTTATCTCGCATTGCTTAGAGAAAAAACGCCACCTGTGTCCGATTTATATTGGCGAGACAAGCCGCAAGATATGGCGTTTCAATTACCTGGTAATTTGATGAAGCGCAGCCATATTCGCTGGTGGCGCGCAGGTGTTGATATTAAAACTAACCAGCCTCAGTGGTTAGGCGCAATTAGCTATGATGATGGCCTTAAAATCACGCCTTATTCAGGCATTGTGACCGTACTTCATAATATTGACCCTAACGTTGATGAAGAGCGAGATAGGCTCGCTAATCAGATACGAACTTCACTACCAGATATTGAACTAGACAAGTATTCACTGGCAACTGTGGAAGTGCTCAATGAAGATCATGATTATTATACTGATGGTAGAATTTTAATGATTGGAGCAACGAGCCTGAGTAATGATTCGCAAGCTTTAGATGTTGCTGTGAACGATATATAGAGTTGTATATAAGGTCGATAAAACTAAGCCCTAGCATTGCGCTAGGGCTTATTGCGTTTAATATTTACTGGATGTGGTTAGCCTTTACTTAGTTTAAGCACCAGAGAAGCTTTTAAGCCGCCCATTGAGCTCTTGCTGAGCGTTAGGCTGCCTCGGTAACTGTGTGCCATTTCATTTACGATATTAAGCCCTAAGCCTGTTCCTGGCGTGGTTTCATCAAGTCGAACGCCACGTTTGGTCACTTGCTCAAGCTTCTCTTCAGGAATGCCTTGACCATCATCTTCGATCACCAACTCTATGTTGCCATCGTCGAGTTCGTTTGCATGGACACGAATAATACTGCCCGCCCACTTGTAACTGTTCTCGAGTAGGTTGCCGACCATTTCATCAAGGTCGGTTTTTTCTACTGCCACTTCAATCTCAGAGTCTAGCTCGTTAATCATGGTGACTTCATTGGCAGCGTAGACTTTATCAAACGCCATTGAGATAGCTTCGACACGCTCACAAGGTGAAGACTTCACCGAAAGAATGTTCATTGCACCTGCCATGCGAGCGCGGCCAAGGTGATAATCGATTTGGCTTTGAATCTGATGAATGGGTTGTTGCAGCAGTGCCTTGTCATTCTCTGGAAGTCGCTCTATCTCATTTTTCAGAACCGACAGCGGAGTTTTCAACGCATGAGATAAGTTACCCGCGTGGTTACGAGCTCGTTCTAATAACTCTTGATAGTGGAAGAGTAGGGCATTGAGGTCCGAGACTAATGGAGAAACTTCTTTTGGGTAGTTATCGCTTAACCCTTGTTGCTCGCCGTTTCTTAGCATCACCAGTTCGCGTTGCATCTTGCTGAGCGGTAATAGCGACCAACTGACTTGAATACCGATCAACATCAGCACGCCAACAAACAGCAACATGAGAATCAACCAGACTTGGCCAGTCAGTTCGGTCAGAGTCGATTCTAGCGGATCTTCATCGATACCAATGGTGATCGTGACAGGGTCGCTCAATTCAGGCAGGTAGATATCTTGCTCGATGTAAATCAGCTTTTCTTTCTCAGGCCCTTTGACTGATGTGTGAATTGGCGAACGCTTGATGGTGAGGTCTTTATCCCATAGCGAGCGAGATCGGATGATCTGCTCTTGGGTAGCGGCGCGCCAATAAATACCACTGTAGGGTTGGTTGAACCTAGGATCAGACAGACGCTCTGCCATGATCAGGTTACCACTGTCATTGGTTTCGATATTGGCGGTTAACTCATCCATGGTTAAGCCAAGCTGCTGCTTCATGTCATCGACGAGGTAGTCGTTAACCAGTTTCGGAATCCCGACACCTGCCGCTAATATCATCGCACCTAGCCAAAAAGCCGCAGCAAGGAGCAAGCGGCTTTTTAGACTGATGTTTTTAAGTGTTCGTTTCTTTAGATTCATGTATTTCCAACCTGCCTTTGCTCATCGTGACTTATCGTATTGCGATGATCAGAACAGGCTGTCCACTTAATTGATGGTTACTCTTGGCGTGATTGACGACTGAGTTATTCGGCATTCAGTTGGTAGCCAAGGCCACGAACGGTTTTGATGATCTTTGGTGCGATTTTTTTGCGAATACGACCAATGAACACCTCAACAGTGTTTGAGTCTCGGTCGAAGTCTTGTTTATAGATGTGTTCAACTAGCTCTGTGCGCGAGATAACCTTGTTTTGGTTATGCATGAAGTACGCAACGACTTTATATTCTAGCGCGGTAAGGCTAACCGCTTGGCCTTGCCACAACACTTTGGAACTGCGTGTGTCTAGGCTTAGATCGCCGATTTGAAGTATTGGAGCAGCACTGCCTGATGCGCGGCGCAGTTGAGCACGGATACGGGCAATCAGTTCGACCATCTCAAATGGCTTAGTTAGGTAGTCATCAGCACCCGCGTTCAAGCCCTCAACACGTTGAGTTAGTGTGTCACGAGCACTTAAGATAATCACAGGTGTGTTGATATTTTCGTCTCGAATGCCTTTTAATACCGTTAGGCCGTCAAGCTTAGGTAAACCTAAATCGAGGACAATCGCGTCCCATTCTTCTGACGTTGCACGGTAGAGTGCGTCGATACCATCTTGAGAAAGCTCTGGAACCCAGTCGGCTCCCTCAAGTGTTTCAATAATTTGTTGGCCCAAACGAGGCTCATCTTCAACGACTAAAATTTTCATAATTGTTCTTCTTAATTCTTGTAATGACTGTTCGTCGTGCTTAGCTCTTCGTCGTACGTAACTAGTCGCCGTGTTTAATTGCGTCTTTAAAGTTGCGGCCTTTGATCATAAGCATTTCTAACGTTTCAGCGTTGTATTCGACTTTGATGATGTTGTTTTGGTAATTGATTTTTAGTTCATACACCCAAATGTCGTCATCTTCTTCTAGTTCTACTTTAATGATTCTGCCATGAAGATCGTTTTCAACCGCGGCATACATTTCTGAGAAAGGGCGAATGTAGCCTTCTCGTACGGCTTCGTAGACTTCGTCTTGATCTTCTTCAAATTCGATGCTGGTTCCTGCTTTATGAACGTCCTGCACTAATTCATGACCATTATGATGTGAGTCAGCCCATGCGCCAGCAGAAACAAATAAGCCTAAGCTTATAGAAAACAAAGAAATCATAGCTTTACTAAACATAGCGAATCCTAGAGAAGGTTGATAGCGTTCAGTATAAAAAAGTAATTCTGAACAGAAAGTGAACCTGATTAATAATGAGAATTTGATACCGAAAAACTTAACGCTTAAATGGCGCAGGCTTTAATACATAAGATTAATTGCCAAGTGTTAAGAACGTAAGACTTACCTTTATTCTTAACCTTAACGCTGCTGTAGTTCGTCTTCGAATATCTTGTCTCTCATTTTCCAAAAGCGTCCGACTTTACGTGCAATCACGAATTGAGGCGGGCGGAATCTATGTTGGTGAGCAACCACTTTCGTCGGTGAGGCTTCTTCAAAAGGGCGATGTCTGTCTGCAAGGTGAGGGCGAACAAACTGGTCTTTGAAGTTTTGCTTCTGCTTTTTGGTGGTTAATGACCAAAACTCATGCACTTGCGCTTGGTTTTCCCCGCGATAGGTGACCTTAAGTTGTGATTTACCTTTCTCGTCTTTGAGCACGTTGAGATCCATTTCCAAGCATTCAAATACCAAGGCATCTTTTAGGTTCAGTGCTTCTTTTAGCTTTTTGTCTGGGTCGACTAAGGTTGCATCGCACTCATGACAAATGCGCGCAGCAATGTCGTTATCAGCACCACATTCACCGCAATATTTCGCTCGGAAGCGATAATTACAGTGTTCGCGTTCGCCCGTGTCTTCATCGGTAAAGTAGCCTTGGCATTTACGACCAAAGTGCTCCAGCAAGAAGCCATTGCTGTCTAGTTTGCCCCAAAAGTTATTATTGAAGCCACACGCCGGGCAAGGGATGGTGATAATTTCACTGTCTGAATCCGGTTTTGGATCGCCGACCTCAGGTTGGTAAAGGTCGTAACTGTTGCCCGCATAGTCGAGCACCAAACACTCTTTTTTACCCGGAGATAGGCGTAAGCCACGGCCAACGATTTGTTGATACAAACTGATGGATTCTGTCGGGCGCAAAATCGCGATTAAATCGACGTGTGGCGCATCAAAACCTGTGGTTAATACCGATACGTTAACCAAGAACTTGATTTTACGTTCTTTGAAGTCGCTGATAATTTGGTCACGTTCGAGAGTTGGTGTATCACCAATCACAATTGAAGCTTCACCTTCTGGCAATAAGCCGAGGATCTCTTGCGCGTGTCGAACGGTCGCAGCGAATACCATGATGCCGAGTTTGTCTTGGGCTAGGTGAATGATTTGGTCGACAATCTGCGGGGTCGCGCGTTTCGATTGCTCAATAACCATGTCGAGTTCTGCTTCTTTATAGCGACCAGTGCTCGCTGCCTTTAACTGGGAAAAGTCGTAGCTCAACACGGGTGCATCGATCATACGTGCAGGAGTTAAGAAACCTTCGTCGAGCAGATAACGAATCGGCAGCTCAAAAATACAGTCGCGGAAGAAGCGTGGCTCATCTGAACGTACTTGACCGCGAGTGTGGTATTGATAAATCCAACCCATCCCAAGACGATACGGGGTAGCCGTTAATCCAAGCACTTTGATGCCAGAATTATTCTCGCGCAAGTGAGTGATGACTTTCTGGTAGCTACTGGTCTTTTCATCGGGAACACGGTGGCATTCGTCGATAACCAACAGTGAAAATTGGTTAGAGAATGAATCGAGATTTCGCACCACAGATTGCACCGAAGCAAACACGACTTGTTGGTCGGTCTCTTTGCGTCCTAAACCCGCAGAGAAAATTGAGCCTTTCAGCCCATAACCTTCATACTTTTCATGGTTCTGTTCAACCAACTCTTTTACGTGAGCAAGTACCAACACTCGACCTTTCGCAAGCCTTGCCAACTCAGCAATCACAAGGCTTTTTCCTGCACCTGTCGGAAGCACGAGAACAGCCGGAGTTTGGTGTTTTCTGAAGTAATGAATCACTGATTTTACAGAATCAGCTTGGTATGGGCGGAGTGTATACATATCGCGTCTTGTAGGGTAGAAAACAAATAGTGTGAAATAGCTCAACTAATTGAGCAAAGGTGACTATAATACCCGACTTAGATTAGTTGAGGTATTCATGCGTTTAGATAAATTTCTGTGCGATGCATTAGGCGTCACTCGAAGAGAAGCAACACACTTATTAAAATCCAAGGCAGTGACAGTAAATGATGTCATTCAAAAAAGCGGTTCACTCAAGGTAACTGAAGAGTGCGTTGTGGAATGGCAAGGCAATGAACTGAATGTTCACGGCCCACGTTACATCATGCTTTATAAGCCAGAAGGCTTTGTTTGTTCGCATGAAGATGGCGCAAATCGTATCGCGTTTGAATTACTTGATGAAATCAAAATGGACAAGCTGCACTTTGCTGGCCGTCTAGATATTGATACAACAGGTCTTGTGTTGATTACCGACGATGGTAAGTGGTCTCACCGTATCACTTCGCCAAAGCACAAGTGCGAGAAGACGTACCGTGTGTGGTTGGTTGAACCTGTTGAAGACGATTACGTTGAAAAATTCAAAGAGGGCATCCAGCTTAAGAGCGAAGATGGCCTAACACTTCCTGCACACCTAGAAGTTCGTGCAGAGCGTGAAGTGCTGCTAACGATTCACGAAGGCAAATACCACCAAGTTAAACGTATGTTTGCTGCTATTGGTAACAAGGTAGAAGCACTACACCGTGAACGTATTGGCGAAATTGAGATGGACGAATCTTTAGAGTTAGGTGAATACCGTTACCTAACGCAAGAAGAAGTCGATTCAATCTGGAAGTAGTCCTTAGCTAGAAGTTGCTCTTAATAAGAAATTGTTCTTAGCAAGAAACAACTTTTGCTGGAAATAGCCCTTTCGTTGTAAAGCCGACCATGGATAGCGTCGGCTGATGATGTTGACTGGTACTAGGAAAGTCTCAGCCAATCTTTGACTCGCGTACTCACGCTAGTCCCTAGCTCTATCAGTTGAACATTCGGAGAACCATGCAAACATCGACCTCACAGAGCCCAAGCTCCCAACCAGAAACCCCTCAATTAGGCTTAATGCTGTTTTTGATTCTTGGTGCGATTGGTGCACTTACTCCGCTAGCCATTGATATGTATCTGCCAGCGATGCCGACCATTGCCAAAGATCTTGGTGTGACGGCGGGTGAGGTGCAAATCACGCTAACAGCTTATACCGCAGGTTTCGCTCTGGGACAGTTACTGCATGGTCCGTTGGCGGATAGCTACGGTCGTAAACCTGTACTGCTTATTGGTGTGCTCTTGTTTGCTATCGCTTCTATGGTGAGTGCGATAACGCACGGCATTGAAGCGCTGACTTACATCCGTACAGCTCAAGGCTTTGCTGGTGCTGCTGCGGCCGTTATCATCCAAGCGGTGGTAAGAGATATGTTCGATCGTGAAGATTTCGCGAGAACTATGTCTTTCGTTACCTTGGTGATGACGGTAGCGCCATTGGTGGCTCCGATGATTGGTGGCTACTTGGCATTATGGTTTGGTTGGCGCTCTATTTTTTGGGTACTGGCTATCTTCGCTGTGATCGTAATTCTAGCGGTTTCGATGAAGATCCCTGAAACGCTCCCTGTAGAAAAGCGACAGCCACTGCGCTTTAAAACAACGATTCGTAATTACGCGCGTTTGTGTAAGAACCCAACGGCGATGGGCTTGATTTTCTCTGGTGCATTCTCTTTTTCAGGGATGTTTGCGTTCTTAACGGCTGGATCATTCGTTTACATTGATATCTATGGTGTTCGCCCTGATCTGTTTGGCTACCTGTTTGGTCTGAACATTGTTGCTATGATCTTGATGACAAGCATCAACGGTCGAATCGTTAAGAAAGTGGGCTCTCACGCTATGCTCAGAGTAGGTTTAACCATTCAACTGTTTGCGGGCTTAGGTCTGTTAGTCGGTTGGATGTTAGATATCGGTTTGTGGGGTATTGTGCCATTCGTGATGCTGTTTATCGGCACACTGTCTACTATTGGTAGTAACTCGATGGCGCTGCTTTTAAGCGGATACCCGAATATGGCCGGCACAGCGTCTTCGCTTGCGGGCACATTAAGATTTGGTACTGGTTCTGTGGTGGGGGCAATTGTTGCCATGCTACCAAGTGACACTGCAGGACCAATGGCTATGGTGATGGCAGCATGTGCAATACTGTCAGCATTACTATATTGGACATTAGGAAAGAAGGCATAATGTCAAAATACTATATTGAAATTCAGAAGTTAGTGAATGATGCGTTAGGCGAGCTGTACGCTCTACATAAGTCAGGCAAAGCCATTGACGCGCCTATCGCGAACAACCTTTACCTTGTTCGTTGGGTAACAAAAGCGATTAAATCTCAAGCTTATGATCGTGTGATTGTGCCGGACTTGGTTCGCTGGCAGAAACAGGGTCGCTCAAAAGGCAACAACTCTGATTTAACTTTTACCTTTAAACGTATTTCTGCGTTTTACGGACGTTTTTTCCCTGAAGGCGAAGAGCCTAAAGCGCTAAAAGACAGTGATGTTGAAGCGTTCATGGACAAAATGTACGAGATGGGTTGGAGCGTATCGAGTGAAGATGAGCTAACAACTGGCGGTAAGATTCAATTCTTCACCGATGGTGAGCACTCTTTTGCCTTGTGTGGTAAACAGTGCGACGACTCTTTTGACGGTGAGTTGATGGTTAAACCAATGAACTGGTTTGTTCGTGGTAACCACGCTGAGTTTATCCAAGCTGCGATGGAAGCGGGTTTTATGCTTCACAAAGTGACGGACTATAAGTCTGCAGTGAAGTACCACGGTGAATACATCGTATACCCAGCTAACCAAGGCAACCAGTTGGCTGAAATCCCAATTAGCGTTATCGGCTAGTCGTGGATTCGGGATGCGAGATGAGATATACGAAGAGCGGAATTATCCGCTCTTTATTTTTGCCTCTCATGGCGCGTGTCGCTAATTTGCTTTTAGTCTTTTCGCATCCCGTTACCCGAACCTCGAATTTGCTTTTAATCCTGCTCTTTAGCTTGCTTCTCAATCGCCTTTACCATGCCTTTAAAGATAAATAGGTGAGCAGGCATCATCGCAAACCAATACAGTAACCCTAGAAAGCCTTTAGGGTGCCACCACGCTGAAATGTTCAGCTCGCGAGAGTCTCCGAGGTCAGAGACGGTAATCTCGAGTCGCCCCAACCCAGGGCCTTTCATACCGAAAAGCAGGGATAAAAACTGATTCTCTTCACAACGAATAACCTTCCAAGAGTCAATTTTGTCACCGACTTTTAGATTCGGCCCTTCTGGCATTTGTCGAATCGGAATACCACCGCCAAATAAAAGGTCGAGCCATTCGCGTGTGCGCCATAAAGCATTAGCGAAGAAGTAACCCTGTTTCGGGCTTCCTATCTGTTGAGCTACTTGCCAAAGAGACTCTAGTGAGGTTGTAGACGTGATGCTAGCGCCTGTTTTCTTCGGGTAATAACCGTATCCCGCTTGCCAGCGTTTGAAGGCAGTTTTATCGAAACCCCATACATTGCTTTTGACAAAGTTTCCTTCAGCGTGAATGGCTTGTTCAACCATATTTTCGAACGAGATAAGCTTCTGAGGGTACTTTTCTCTAATGATGGTCGAACTGGCGATGAAGTCGTGCTTTAAGCCTGCAAGCAGGGCTCTGCCTATGTTGGATGGTACAGAGGTCACTACGCCTAGCCAATATGAAGCAATCTTGGGTGTGAGCAGCGATGTAGCCCATAGCCTGAGTGGACGATCGGCAGTTCTGGCAATATGAGCGAACTGGTTTCGGTAAGAGACAATATCCGGCCCGCCAACCTCAAAGGTTTGGCTTTCGTTTGGCGTGTCTTGTGCGAGTTTTAGTAAATAATGGTTCAGGTTCTGCAAGGCAATCGGGTTCGCTTTAGAGTCGACCCACTTTGGCGCAATCATGATCGGCAAGTTGTATACGAAATCTCGCATGATCTCGAATGCTGCAGAGCCGGGTCCTATGATGACGCCTGCTTGAAGCTCGGTAACTGGAACGGGTCCTTTACGAAGCAGCTCACCGGTTTTCTTTCTCGCTTGAAGATGCTCTGAGTCACCTGTCTGAGGCTGTAAAGAGCTCAGGTAAATGACGTGTTGATTCTTTGGGCCAAGAGCCGAAACAAAGTTACGGGCTAAGTTCAGCTCATAATCGATAAAGTCGTGGCCTTCTGCCATGCCATGGACGAGAAAGAAGATAAGATCAAAGTCGGGGACTAAGGCTTGTGTCGCAGCTTGATCGGCCAGATCAAGATACTCAAGCGATAAGTTTTCGTGAGGCTCGGTCCGTGCCTTTAAATAGTCGATATGCCTTGCTGCTGCCGTGACTTGATAGCCTTGCTCAAGCAGGAGAGGGAGGAGTTGCGAACCAACATATCCAGAAGCGCCTAAAACCAGTACTTTCTTCATTGTTACTCCATTTATATCTGTGGTTAAAAACCGAACATTGATATAATAGCGCGATATTTATCTTTATTCATCAATACGTTCCGTTTAGGTATCTCTATGTTGCTCTCTTCAATTATTCATCACACTCGAGGTGATTTTGTTCGTAGGCTTATTGCGATTGCTTTGCCTATTGCTTTGCAGAGCATTATGTTTTCAAGCCGAGGCTTAGTCGATGTGTTGATGTTAGGTCAGCTTGGGGAAGCAGACATTGCGGCAGTGGGGGTTGCGAGCCGTGCAATGTTTGTGACGACCATTATGCTGGTGGGTGTTACCACGGGCGGTGCTCTTCTTACTGCTCAATATTGGGGCGCGGGTAACAGACAAGGTGTGAGAGAAAGTACTGCGCTGACGTGGCTGGTTTCGACACTGTTTGCATTACTGACCATTGCGTTTTTCGTTTCATTTCCTGCACAAATCATGGGCGTGACGACTGACTCTCAAGAGGTCATCAACTTAGGCGTTGAATACATCGTAATTACCTCATTTAGCATGCTAGC
Source organism: Vibrio sp. QJM3NY_35 (assembly GCF_057785915.1). Classification (NCBI taxonomy): domain Bacteria; kingdom Pseudomonadati; phylum Pseudomonadota; class Gammaproteobacteria; order Vibrionales; family Vibrionaceae; genus Vibrio; species Vibrio sp. QJM3NY_35. The sequence goes on from NZ_CM173507.1 coordinate 1,323,586, forward strand.
GGTATCGTGTGTCAGCAGTATGGCTGTAGGTTTGAGAGCGATGCACAAACCCGGGCTAAGCACCTTCTTCAGCGGTATCGGCATTCTGTCTAATGTGTTCTTAAACTGGGTGCTGATCTTCGGTAACTTAGGCTTTCCATCGCTTGGAATTAAAGGCGCAGCGATTGCCACGGTATTGAGCGGTGCCATTGAAGTGGCGACCTTATATGGCTACCTCTATTTCTCTAAGCATTTATTAGCTTTTAAGTTCTGCGATATTAAAGCAGCAGCTTCGATTGATAAGGTGATTCGCTTCTTGAAGTTGTCCCTGCCTACGACCTTCAACTTCTTAGCTTGGGCTGGTGGGTTGTTCGCTTATCACGCTATTATGGGACAGTCAGGTGTACAAGGCTTAGCGGCGCTTTCGGTGATGACGCCAGTTGAATCTATCTCCTTGAGTTTATTGATTGGTTTATCGAATGCGGCAGCGGTTCTTGTGGGGAACCAACTTGGCGCGAAAAACAATGAAGCGGTTTACTATCAAGCGTTGGGCTTAACGATTCTGTGTTTCTTAACCAGTATCGTTGTGGCCGTTTTTCTCTACTTCGTTCAAACGCCAATACTTAATGCCTTTAGCGCACTGACCGAAGAAACTAGAGCTCTCTCAGAAAAGTTCATTCTGATTCTGAGTGTGGGTATTATTATTCGTTCTGTACCGTTGACTGTGATTGTTGGTGTGTTGAGAGCGGGCGGCGATGTAAAGTTCTGCCTCTATCAAGATGTGATTGCTCAGTGGGTGATTGGTATTCCACTAGCGGCTATTGCCGCAATCTATCTTAAGTTTCCGCCTGAATGGGTGTATCTGCTTTTCCTTACCGAAGAAGTGATTAAGTGGGGCGGGTCGCTCTATCGCATGAAAACAAGAAAATGGATTAAAAACTTGATAGGAAGTTGAAGTAGGGCGCACCAATCACATCACTTTATCGTTGGTGTGTGATCTATCTTTCAAAATACTTCCTCCTAACAGGGAATTAGTGTAGATTCTCCTTCCAAATTCTAACTAATGTGAGCTGTTTAATGTTAAAGCTGTCAGACCTATGTAAAGGCTATGTCGATGGGGGGGAGTTTCACCCTGTTTTGCAAGGTGCTGAATTAACATTAAACCAAGGTGACCAGCTAGCATTAATGGGAGAAAGCGGTTCAGGTAAAAGTACTTTACTGAACCTTATCGCGGGGTTAGACCTAGCGGATTCAGGCGAAATCGCTTTCCCTCACTTCAATATGCACGACTCTACTGAGCGTGACCGCACCGCTTATCGCAGAAACAACATTGGCCATATCTTTCAGCAATTCAACTTACTGCCGACGCTTAATATTGCCGATAACATCCGCTTTTGCCGTCAGTTAAAAGGCTTGCCTGAAGACAAAGGATTGTGGCGACAAATTCTCTCTGCTTTAGACCTTATGCCTTTGCTTGGTCGCTACCCTGAAGAAGCGTCTGGTGGTCAACAACAACGTGCGGCAATTGCGCGTGCACTGTATATGGAACCAAAAATATTGTTGGCCGATGAGCCGACCGGTAGTTTAGATGAGCGTAATGCAGAAGCCGTAATGCGTTTGCTGACCTCTTTGGCTCGCCAATTAGAATGTACCTTGTTGCTGGTGACACACAGTGAAAAAGTAGCACTGCACATGGATGGTAGGATCCGTCTACAAGGAGGGCAACTGCATGTTATGGCCCGTAGTTAAGGCACTACTCGGTCACTATCGACGTTACCCACTGCAGATTATTTTGGTATGGCTTGGTTTAACCCTCGGCGTATCACTTTTGGTTGGTGTTACTGCTATCAATCAACACGCCAAGCAAAGCTATGCACATGGCGAAAAACTCTTTTCGAATCCTCTTCCTTACCGTATTCGACCAAAACACAACGCTAATAAGATCCCACAAGGTTTTTATATCCAGCTTCGCCGTGAAGGCTTTCAACAGTGCTCTCCTTTTGACCACCATCGTATCACTGATGAAAACGGCGCGAACTTCATGCTTATCGGCATAGACCCTGTTTCTATGCTTCAGTTGCAGCCGGGTATTGCGTTAAAAGATCTCACCACTTTAAACCTCATGAAACCGCCATATCCAATCCTTGTAAGTGATGATCTTGCTGAACATATGGAATGGAACAACGGTGATTACATTCCTCTAATGGACGGCTCTGAGCTTGGTCCTGTGGTTGTCGATCAAAATAACCTGATTAATGGCACCAGGTTAATAGCAGATATTTCCTTGCTCCGCATGCTTAAACGCAGTGCAGGACTCTCAGTGATTGCTTGCTCTGACATGTCTACTGAGAAATTTGAGCGCCTAAAAAATATGTTGCCGAATGGGTTGACGATCACCCGCAGCTCTAAAGCGGAGCTAGAGTCGCTGACCAGTGCTTTTCACTTAAATCTTAAAGCGATGGGTATGCTGTCGTTTGTGGTTGGCTTGTTTATTTTCTATCAAGCGATGTCACTGTCGTTTATTCAACGTCAGCCGTTAGTTGGAATCTTAAGACAGACGGGGGTGTCTGGCTGGCAACTGGCTAAAGCGCTTTGCTTAGAATTGCTGCTACTGGTGGTACTGAGTTGGATCTGCGGTAATGTATTTGGTGTCATGTTGGCTAACCAATTGTTACCGGCGGTATCTTCAAGCTTAGGTGACTTATATGACGCCAACGTTGGCCTAACTATCGACTGGAATTGGCGATGGAGCGGCTACAGCTTGCTAATGGCACTACTTGGTGCATTCCTAGCGTGTGCTTGGCCATTGGTTCGTTTACTAAGGTCGCAACCTATTCGTTTGACCTCTCGATTGTCTTTGATGCGTTTTGCCGGTACGGAATTTACTTGGCAAGCATTGATCGGTTGTGGCTTCTTGGTTGCAGCTGTCGCTGTGTATCAAGCTCCTCAGACTCAAGAGTCTGGCTTTGCGATTATTGCATTGATGCTCGTTAGTGTGGCTTTGTTTACGCCATTCTTGATGTGGAAGTTATTTAATAGCTTATCTTATTCATTGCGCTGGGTTCGAGCTCGCTGGTTCTTTGCTGATGCCGCTTCAAGCATGAGCTATCGTGGCGTGGCGACGATGGCCTTTATGTTGGCCTTAACAGCCAATATTGGGGTAGAAACCATGGTTGGTAGCTTTAGAGATACTACTGATAAATGGTTAACACAGCGCCTGGCCGCAGATCTTTATATCTACCCAACCAACAATGCCGCTGCTCGTATGAGTAACTGGCTGTCAGACCAACCTGAAGTGGATTCGGTTTGGTGGCGTTGGGAGAAAGATGTTGCGTCTCCAGTCGGCAGTATTCAGGTGGTCAGTACTGGCCCTTCTGAAGGCGAACTAGAAGCGCTGACGATAAAATTAGGCATTCCGAATTACTGGTACCACTTACATCACTCTAAAGGTGTGTTGATCAGTGAATCGATGTCTCTCAAGTTGGGGATTCGCCCAGGCGATGACATTGACCTCTATGATAGCCTCGGCTCTGGTTGGCAAGTTGTCGGTGTATATTACGATTATGGTAACCCTTATCATCAAGTCATGATGTCACATCGAAACTGGCTGTATGGATTTGCAGGGCGCGGTAATGTAGGCCTTGGCGTGATACTCAAAGATGATGTCAATTCAGTTGGAATTCGCAGCCGATTAGAAAGTGTATTTAGGCTTGGTTCTGAGCGGGTTTTTGATAACAACAATATTCACAGCCAAGCAATGCGTGTGTTTGATAGAACGTTCGCGATTGCTGATACATTGGGCAACATCACATTGGTAATTGCAGTCTTCGGTATCTTTTTCGCAACCGTGGCGGGTGAAGTGTCTCGACAAAGGCATATTTCGCTGCAGCGCTGTTTAGGTGTCTCGGCAAAAGAGCTGATTCTGACAGGTAGTTTACAGCTGTTTGTGTTTGGACTTATTTCTTCCTTGATTGCGATTCCGCTCGGTTTAGCGTTAGCAAGCTTGATTGTTGATATCGTTATTAAGCAGTCTTTTGGGTGGTCACTCGAGTTACAAGTGATTCCTTGGGACTATTTACAGACATTTGCGTGGGCTATGGCAGCATTGATGTTAGCTGGTGCTTTACCAGTGATGAGAATGATTCGGAACACCCCGATGAAATCATTGAGGGATGCGCTTTAAGATGCTTCAACGAAATGGCTCAACGAAACTCAGACACCGATTTGTTTCATCTCTATTACTGATTGGTTTCTTTGGTACTATTTTAGGTGTCTGGGCGTACTACTCTTATTTTGTTGACGTTGGTGAGAAGGGGGTTAACGAGGTTAACTCAGTACTGGTTAGCGAACATTTCAATGTGTTTGAGCCTGTGCTTCCAGATCGCAGTGTTTCATTGCCTCGCGACTTCCAGTTCCACCCAGAATTCCAGCATGAGTGGTGGCATTACTTTGCTTCTCTTAAAGGGAATGACGGTAAAAAGTACTCAGTACAGTGGAGCTTCTTCCGTATAGCTACTGACGAACGTGAGACTCCGGGATGGCAAAGTCCTCAGGTCTATATTTCAAATGTTGTGATTTCTTCTGATTCCAAAGTCTGGAAAGAACAGCGTTTAGCGCGTGGTGGTATTGGTCAGGCGGGAATGACCAGTCGTCCGTTTAGAATTTGGATTGATAATTGGAACTGGCGTGCACTTGGTAGCACACCATTTCCTGGTCGCCTTCAAGTGCAAACTGATACGTTTGGCCTTGAACTCGACACTATAGCGAAAGGTCCATATGTGCTCAACGGCGATAATGGCTATCAGAAAAAACACGACTTATTACCTGTCGCGTCTTATAACTTCAGCGCTCCGTTCTTGTCTCTAAGTGGCGTGTTGAATCTGGATGGCGTTGCCAAGGAAGTCGAAGGCACTGCTTGGGTGCATAAAGAGTGGGGTAGTGGCTTACTCGGAGTGGGTCAGCAAGGCTGGGATTGGTTCGTGTTTAATCTTGATGATGGTACAGCGCTGAGCATTAACCGCTACCGCCATAATCAACAGCTGCCTTATGTATTCGGAACATTAGCCACTCGTTCTGGCAAAGTGTATCAGCTCACGGACTCCGATATTTCTATCAAGCCTTTGTTGAATACGACGCTACTGAATGGTAGAAGAATGCCACTGCAATGGATTATTAATGTGCCTCAACACAATATCAACCTCACGACACGTATCAAACGTAGGGATATGTGGCTACCTTTTGTCATACCATATTGGGAAGGGCCGATTATGGCGAGTGGAAGCCATGAAGCAACAGGCTTTATGCAGTTAACAGGTTACTAAAAAACACCTAAGGCTATCATTTGATAGCCTTTTTTTATGTTTTCTATTCATACCAGACTCGAATTATTTGTGCATACAGCCTTGGTGATCTCATCTATACTTATTTTATGATGCATAACAACATTATGGAATATACGACGTATTGTTTAGTATTTGTAGGAAAAACCGAAGTTAAACATCCGAAGAAGTGATTATCTATCAATAAAGCTTGGATATAAACTCTGGGTTATTCTTTGTTATTCGTTTATTTAAATAATAAATATAAGGGCGAAATCATGACCGACGTCATCCGTGACTTCTTTAAATTGGAATCTGCTGGCGGCATCATCCTAGTCATCGCTGCGGCGATCGCAATGTTTGTAGCAAACTCACCACTGAACGAAATGTACCAAGGTGTACTTCACAGTTACGTTCTTGGTATGTCTGTGTCTCACTGGATTAACGATGGCTTAATGGCTGTCTTCTTCCTTCTAATCGGCTTAGAAGTTAAGCGCGAACTTTTAGAAGGCGCATTAAAGTCTAAAGAGACGGCAATCTTCCCAGCTATCGCAGCTGTAGGTGGTATGCTAGCTCCTGCACTTATTTACGTGCTATTTAACTCAAGTAACCCTGAAGCGCTTCAAGGTTGGGCTATCCCGGCTGCAACGGATATCGCATTCGCATTGGGTATCATGGCTCTTCTTGGTAACCGTGTACCGGTAAGCTTGAAGGTATTCCTACTAGCACTAGCAATTATCGATGACTTAGGTGTTGTTGTTATCATTGCACTGTTCTACTCAGGCGACCTATCAACGCTTGCACTTACAGTTGGCTTCATCGCGACTGGTGTGTTGTTCATGCTAAACAACAAGCATGTTACTAAACTAAGCGTTTACCTGATTGTTGGCGCGATCCTGTGGTTCGCTGTATTGAAGTCTGGTGTTCACGCAACATTGGCTGGTGTAGTCATTGGTTTTGCTATCCCACTGAAAGGTAATAAAGGAGAACATTCTCCGCTGAAACATCTAGAACATGCTCTGCACCCATACGTCGCTTTTGCAATCTTGCCAATCTTCGCATTTGCAAACGCAGGTATCTCACTGGAAGGCATCTCAATTTCAAACCTTACAGGCATGCTACCGCTTGGTATTGCTATGGGTCTATTGGTTGGTAAGCCACTGGGTATATTCCTATTCAGCTGGGGTGCTGTGAAAACGGGCGTAGCTAAGCTTCCTGAAGGTGTGAACTTCATGAACATCTTCGCGGTCTCTGTGTTGTGTGGTATTGGCTTTACGATGTCTATCTTCATCTCTTCATTGGCATTTGGTCCAACGAACGCAGATTTTGATACGCTAGCTCGATTAGGCATCCTAATGGGATCTACGACAGCAGCTATCTTAGGTTACTTCCTGCTAAGTATTTCTCTACCGAAAACTAAGCACCAAGAAGTAAAACTATAATCGGTAATTGGTTCGGTTAACGATCGAGCCGATTCCTGTGTAGCAAGAAGAGCCACTGAGTCATTCCCGAGATTCAGTGGTTACAAAGAACAAAAAGCCGTGATAGGCAACCCTATCACGGCTTTATTGATCTTGTAGCTAAGCAATCTTTGTAAGATAACCCACGTTACACTTTCAGTGACAATGTCACGCTATTTTTCTAGCGTGGTAAAAATGGTCCATTCTTCTACGATTTGCTCACTTAACCCAACTACTGTCGCTGTTACCTTACGGTTTAGTGCGTGTGAAGTAGGGTCATCACCATCGTTTTCTAATCGTTCTTCACCATAGCCGACAATTCTCACACGTTCTGGTTCGATACCATTCGACAGTAACTCGTCTTGAACATTGTTTGCTCGTTTTTTTGAAAGGTCTAAGTTGTACTCGTTGGAGCCCACTTTACTCGCATAGCCTTGTATTTCAATCGATGCACTTTTGTAGGTTTCAAGAAACTCTGCCATCGTGCTGATCTGGTCTGAGAAGATTGGGTTCACTTCAAATGAGTCATGAGCAAAGAGTATTTTTAGCTGTCTGACTTCTTCCGCACGAATCGTTTCTCCACAACCATCATTGTCGACTTGTGATGTCTCAGGCGTACCTGGACAGATATCACGAGCGTTCACCACACCATCTCTATCATCGTCTTGAAGGTCTGCAATCTGTTCTGCTTCAGGTGTCTCGATATAGGTCTCTTCCTGCTGGTTCGAACAGGCAAGTAAAGTCATCGTTAACACGGGAAGTAATAAGTAAGGTATTTTCATCATTAATACTCCACGGGCGTAGTCCACTCTTCTGGAATGTCGACCAGTAGAGCGTTCAATAAAGAACCTGTAGCGTTCATCACACGGTACTTAGCGTACTGCTCGGAGTAATGCGCATCGAGGTAATCTTTACGGGCTTCAAACAGTTCGTTCTCAGTGTTGAGCAAGTCAAGTAGAGTACGCTTACCTATTCGGTATTGTTTTTCATATGCGATAACGGTTTCCGAAGCTGAATCAACATGATCTGATAAGAAGTTCTTTTGTTGTAACGTTAGATCCAATGCACTCCATGAGAGGCGAAGACCTTCTTCCACTTGTCGATAAGCGCGATCTCTCAGATCTTTTGCTTTGTTCAGTTGGTATGCCGCAGCTTCTGAATTAGCACTGTCTGTTCCGCCGTTGTACAAGTTATATCGCATGCGTAGCATCGCGAGGGTCTCTTGACTTGAGCCTTCATCGCCACCTGCATCATCACGCCACGACTGAGAAGCCTCGATGGAGAAGGTAGGGTAGTTCACGCCCTTTGATTGTTTGTATTGGAAGTGGGCTGAATCGACATCTGCGTTTGCAACTTTGATCACTGGGTGTTGGTCTAATGCATCAACAATGGCGTCAGTTAACGACAAAGGAATTTTAGAAATATCGGCTCTTGGGTAAATTAAGCCTAGGGGTTCTTGACCCACCACTCGTCTAAACTGGGTGTGGGTATCGATCAAATTATTCTGTGCGGCCAACAAATTACCATGAGCCTTCGCAATCCTAGCTTCTACCTGCGATACATCAGCTGTCGAACCTATGCCTGAATTCGCTCGTTTCTTTATGTCTTTATAGATTTTCTTGTGTATTGAAAGATTACTTTCTGACAGTGCCAGCACTTCAGTGGCTTTCACTGCATCTAGATAGATTTGTGTTACCTCCAGCGCTTTGTCTTCGGCATCCGCGATCAATTGCAAACGTACCGACTCGGCTTCTGCGGCGGTACGATCAATGTCGTTCAGCGTCGCAGAACCATCCCACAGCAATTGAGTGAGGGAAATCGTCGCTTCCTTTCGTGTTAGATCCGTATCGGGGCCGTTATTTGGTGCAGGGTTTATGCCTTCGTAACCAATACCAGCATCAAGGTCGATGCTGGGCTTGTACGCTCCTCCAGAGGCATCATTACGTTTTTTCACGCTCACATATTCGTTGAAGATGCTTTTTATCTCTGGATTCGTCGCCAAAGTAATAGCAACAGACTGTTCCAGAGTTTGAGCGGTGAGTGGTGTTGAAGCAACTAAGCAACACATAATGGATAACTTAAACAATTTCAAAGTAGCTCTCCTTCTACTTTCAATGTCTCATCCGTTTCCCAACCTACGTTTACCGCTGAATTGAGAGAAGGGTATTAAACGAAGCTTAGGACATTTGCAAAAAAATGCGAAGTTTGTTGGTTTTTTTTTGAATGTAAGTCGCTATTGCCATTGACTAATTTAAAAAGTACCAGATTTATCAACTTTTAGTGAGTTGATTATCAGTAGTGCCACTACTAGATTTATTGTAGGAAATAGCCACAGCGCAGGGAGGGATTGATTCCGCGTTTGGCGTGTTCTGGGCAGAAGTGGGAATATGGATATGGGAAATATCAACCTAAATATACTAGGTCTTGCTAGTGGGAGTGTAGTGCTCGACGCTCAAGGCCAAGTTAGACGTTTGTCTCCGGGCGAACAACCAGCGGCCAGCGACATAATTATCAGTTTTGATACTAGTGAAGAAAATGTGCCAAGTGTTTCTGCACGTTTTGTAGATAACCAGGGCCAACAAAATGTGCTAGATACTGATGACGCGATCGCTCAAGTTCAGCGTGCTATTGAAGAAGGATTTGATCCAACGGAACTAGGAGATGAGTTTGATACTGCCGCTGGTGAGGAAGGCTCTAGTTTGACCAACAGCGGTAGGATTGAACGTACTGGGGCTGAAACTCAAGCTGCCACAAATTTTGAAACTGACGGGTTTGAGTCTCAAGGTCTGTCGGAAACTCAAAGTCTTGCTCTTTTTGATATTATCGCCTTTGCGCTTATTTCAGGTGAAACTAATGTTATTGAGTTTGAGCAGGATGAACCTATTGAAACTGGGGGCGCTTTAACGAGTGAAGACCCAGACGTTACCTTTATTGTTAAAGAGGTCGCTGGGGATAATGATCTCGGTACTTTTGTTGTAAACGAAGATGGTACTTGGACCTTCGTGGCCAACAGTCCTTATGATGAGCTTGCGGATGGTGAGCAAATTCAAGACTCGACGACAGTACAAACCTCCGATGGAGGCGAACAAGTCATTACAGTAACGATAATTGGTACTGATGATTCAGCTTTGGCTACTGATGACTCGGGCAGTGTGACTGAGGACATAGATGTAGATGAAACCACCAATCAATTAGTGACATCCGGTCAGATTGTGATTACAGATGTAGACAGCGACACTCCTACTTTTTCAGCTGACGGTGAGTTTAACCTCGTAGGTTCAACAAACGAATCACAGCTAGGTGTATTGAGCATCGACCCTGATGGTGCTTGGACTTACCTAGTTAACAACGATGACGTTCAGTACTTGGATGACGATGAGTTCGTTACTGAAGTTTATACTGTGACAGCAAGTGACGGTACTACGAGTGAGGTGATCATCACTATTAACGGTGCCGATGACCCATCTGATATAACCGTAGGTGAAGGTGATTCAGACACTGGTGAAGTGACTGAGGATGTTAATGTTGACCAAGAGAGCAACAACTTAACAACCTCCGGAACGCTAACCATCACCGATGTAGACGACAACGACGTTGCTGCTTTTGAACCAAATGGTACGTTTAATCCAGAAGGTTCGACCAATGATACAGCGTTGGGTATGTTGACCATTACCGACGATGGCGAATGGACTTATGTGGTAGATAACGACAATGTGCAATATCTTGATGACGATGAGTTTATCACCGAGATTTATACGGTTACTGCGATTGATGGAACCACCAGTGAAGTAACCATCACCATCAACGGTGCTGATGATCCATCCGAAATTACTGTCGGGGAAGGTAACTCAGACATGGGTGAGGTGACAGAAGATGTTGATGTCGATCCAGAAAGCAATGACTTGATGGCGACGGGAACACTGACGATTACTGATGTAGATGCCAATGATGTTGCGGCCTTTGAACCTAACGGAATGTTTAATCCAGAAGGTTCGACCAATGATACCGCGTTAGGTATGTTGACCATAACCGATGATGGCGAATGGACGTACGTTGTAGATAACGATGATGTGCAATATCTTGATGACGATGAGTTCGTTACTGAGGTTTACACGGTTACTGCGATTGACGGAACCACAAGCGAAGTGATCATCACCATCAACGGTGCCGATGATCCATCGGAGATCACCGTTGGAGAAGGTGACTCTGATATGGGGGAGGTGACGGAAGATGTCGATGTCGATCCTGAAAGCAATGACTTGATGGCGACGGGAACACTGACGATTACTGATGTAGATGCCAATGATGTTGCGGCCTTTGAACCTAACGGAACGTTTAATCCAGAAGGTTCGACCAATGATACCGCGTTAGGTATGTTGACCATAACCGATGATGGCGAATGGACGTACGTTGTAGATAACGATGATGTGCAATATCTTGATGACGATGAGTTCGTTACTGAGGTTTACACGGTTACTGCGATTGACGGAACCACAAGCGAAGTGACCATCACCATCAATGGTGCCGATGATCCATCTGAGATTACCGTTGGTGAAGGTGATTCTGACCTGGGTGAGGTGACGGAAGATGTTAATGTCGATCCTGATACTAACGAACTTTCAGTGTCAGGCACTTTAACGATTACTGATGTCGACACGAGTGACATGCCCGCCTTTAAACCTAATGGTGTGTTTACCCCTATTGGGTCTACTTATGCACTTGCTTTGGGTATGTTAACGATTACTCCAGAGGGCGCATGGAGTTATGTCGTTGATAACGATGCGGTTCAATACTTGAATGATGATGACACGGTTATTGAAAGATATGTGGTAACCGCGATCGATGGTGTAGAGCATGTTATCGAGATAACAATCAATGGTGTCAATGACGCACCTGAAGCGACCAGCTTTACGGTCGTTAATGATGAGGACGCGATTATACCTATTCTCTTCGATTCTGAAGATGGCGGCATGCCTGATTACATCTCAGATATAGAAGATGACCATGACGACATTCCACTTAATATTCGAATCGAAAGTTTGCCAACTAACGGCAGCCTCTTGTATACCGACGAAAATGGCGTCACGAGAGAAATTGTACAGTCTGATGTTGATAACGGTGAGTTGTTTGTTCCGAACAATATCAGCTTCGTTGCCGGGCCTGGAGAAATGTTTGAAATGGGCTTTAGTGGCGATCCTGAGGATATGCCAGAGCTTGTTGATGGTTTCTATAATTGGGGTGTGGAAGTTTCACCAACAGAGAGACTTATTACGCTAGATAACGGTAATACGATTACATTAACGATCGAAGATAACAATAATAAACCGTTGAAACAGTATCAAGGTGAGCAACCTCATGTCGGATTTGGTATCGGTGATACAGACGGTAGAGGCATGAACAAACAGGAGACCTTGGTCCTCGACTTTACTAATAATCCATTAGAGGTTGTTGACTTTGGTTTAGATGGGTTGGGTGGTTCATTTAACACTGATAGCAATGTTTATGTTGAAGTGCTCTATACCTTTGCTGATGGCACGACTCAGACGGAGCAATATCAAAAAGATCCAGGAGATACGGGGAATAGCCAAATTCTGTATGATTTTAGTTATTCTTCACCAGACAATCCGATTGTTGGGATGGAGCTGTCATCGACAGGGGGCAGTTGGGAGTTACGCTATGTCCAAGGTAACGAGGCAGTAACCGAAGACCCGCAGTTTGATTATGTCGCGGTCGACTCTAATGGTGCAGAAAGCACGGTAGAGACGGTCACCATAGATATCGAAGAACCGCAGCAATATAACGTTATTAGTGCTGCGAGTAATGAACCTTTGTATGCGGAGTCAGGCAACGATCTGCTGATTGGAGATAGCGGAAACAACATTTTCACTTGGCTAGACTCTGCGCTCGACAACGGTACTGATATTATTAAAGATTTCGAGCTTTATACAGGTGGTTCTGGGGATCTGATTGACCTCAATGATTTGGTCGAAGACCCTCAAGATGAGACTCAAATGGCCGAGCTACTTGATGCGATTGAGGTCTCTGTCGACGGAGAAGATATCGCGTTGTCCATTCCAATCAATGGAGGGGATGATGTCCAAACTATCGTTGTTGAGGGGATTGCGACTGAACTAGGTGGTTCGGTTGACCTAGGTAATGACCTAGCCGTGCTGGGAGAGCTGATAAAAAATGATGCTGCTTAATTAGATAATGTGAAAGGTTCTAACGTTTAACGTAAGAAAAGCCCTCGATTTCGGGGGCTTTTTTGTGTCGAGTACCCGCTAAAGAAAAGGTATCGGAACAACACACAAAAAAAAGCCCAAACCAACGTGGTTTGGGCGGATACAAGTATAGGAGTTAATAAGGAAAATGCAGTAATTAAGAAAGCAGTGAGAAGAACAAGTTTGACGGCCTGTTAAACTTCTAAATACGCTGTTTTCTACCTAATTTATGACTCTCCATTTCTATTTCAGTTCCAAGAAAATTCATTATTTTTTTCTTTTTTTGTAAACACACAGCGATTCAATCGGTTAGTGCTGAGTTTTATTAACTGGTACGACCAATTCGTGAAAATGTGATGTTGCTTGCTTGTTAAATAAATGTACTAAGCGTATATTTCAAACAGTTGTTTAATACGAGTGATTGAAATGGCACCAAGAAGTACAACCAAAGACAAAATCTTAGATGTGGCTGAAGGCTTATTTGCTGAGCACGGTTTTAATGACACCTCTTTACGCACGATTACGAGTAAAGCGAATGTCAACTTAGCTTCAGTGAACTATCACTTTGGCGATAAGAAGACTCTGGTTCGTGCGGTACTCAATCGTTACTTAGAAGCATTTATGCCAGCACTGCAAGATGTATTAGTGAACTTAAACTTGAACGAAACGTATTCTATGAGTGACGTGTTTGAGTCGTTGAGACAGCCACTAAGAGCACTTAATGATGTTAGGCCAAATGGTACAAGCCGGTTCATGTTACTTATCGGCAGAGGCTATACAGATGTGCAAGGACACTTGCGTTGGTTCATTACTACCCGTTATAGCGAAGTACTTTCTTTGTTTACAACGTCAGTAATGAAGGCGAATCCGAACCTCACTCAAGAACAGTTATTTTGGCGATTACACTTCACCCTAGGGACTTGTGTATTCACCATGGCATCAAGTCAGGCTCTGGTAGAAATTGCAGAGAATGACTATGACAGAAAGATAGATGCTAAGGCAGTGGTCGATATTCTTATTCCATATTTAGCCGCTGGCATGTCAGCAGAAGAATAAAACAATAAAAAGCGAAACATTCACAACCAATATAGTGAACAAAAGGATCTGAACTATGAGCTCTCTAAGACAAAAATGGGTAAGTGACCCAGCTTTTAAACTCTTTAAAAAAGTACTACCACCACTATCTAGCACCGAGAAAGAAGCGATGGAAGCGGGTAGCGTGTGGTGGGACGGAGAGCTGTTTTCTGGCAAACCAGATTTCACTAAGCTGCACCAATACCCTAAACCTCAGCTGACAGCAGAAGAGCAATCGTTCATGGATAATGAGCTTGAAACTTTGCTGGCTATGCTTGATGACCACCAAATTGTAAAAGAAGATCGAGACCTTCCTGAAGAAGTGTGGAACTTCTTACGTAAAGAGCGTTTTTTTTCTCTTATTATTGCGAAAGAGTACGGCGGTCGTGAATTCTCAGCACACGCCAACTCAACTATCGTAACTAAGATTGCGACTCGCAGTATCAGTACTGCGGTTTCGGTAATGGTTCCAAACTCTCTTGGTCCTGGTGAGCTGCTTTCTCACTACGGAACGCAAGATCAAAAAGACTACTGGCTGCCTCGTCTTGCTGACGGTACAGATATCCCATGTTTCGCACTAACAGGCCCTGAAGCAGGTTCTGATGCGGGTGGTATCCCTGATGTCGGTACAGTTTGTATGGGCATGCACGAAGGTAAAGAGACACTAGGCATCAAGCTTAACTGGAACAAACGCTATATTACGCTAGCACCAGTAGCGACGGTACTTGGTCTGGCTTTCAAACTGCACGATCCAGAAAAGCTACTGGGTGATAAAGAAGACATTGGCATCACTTGTGCGCTTATCCCAGCAGATCACGAAGGTGTTGTAATTGGTGAACGTCATGACCCACTTGGTCTTGCATTCATGAATGGTCCAACACGCGGTCACGATGTGTTTATCCCTATGGAATGGCTAATCGGTGGCGCAGATTACGCAGGTAAAGGCTGGCGTATGCTGGTGGAATGTCTGTCTGCAGGTCGTGGTATTTCACTACCCGCACTGGGTACAGCAATGGGCCACCTAACTGCAAGAACAACTGGCGCATACGCGTATGTTCGTAAGCAGTTTGGTATGTCGATTGGTAAGTTTGAAGGTGTTGCAGAGAGTTTAGGCCGTATTGGTGGCTTAACGTATCTACTAGAAGCGACTCGTACACTGACAACTACTTCACTTGATATGAAAGAGAAGCCGGGTATCGTCACGGCTATCGCGAAATATCATATGACAGAGATGGCACGTACTATCCTGAATGATTCAATGGATATTCACTCTGGTCGTGCAATTCAAGATGGTCCAATGAACTACTTGGCTGCGCCTTATCTAGGTATTCCAGTTGCTATCACAGTAGAAGGTGCGAACATACTGACTCGTAACCTGATGATCTTTGGTCAAGGTGCGACACGTTGTCACCCATACGTGTTGAGCGAAATGGAAGCGGCAGCAAATCCAGATGAGAAGCAAGGTGCTAAAGACTTTGATAGCTTGCTGTTCAAGCACATCTCTCACGCAACTAAGAACACGTTCGGCGCGTTTGGCGCAGCATTAACTGGCTCTAAGTTCATTAAGGCCGACATGAGCGGTCCAACTAAGCCTTACTACCAAGACTTAACTCGTTTGAGCCGTGCGCTTGCAGTGAGTGCGGATTTCGCAATGCTTACACTAGGTGGCGAACTGAAACGTAAAGAGCTTATCTCTGCACGTCTAGGTGATGGTCTAAGTTACCTATACATGGCGTCTGCAGCGCTTAAGAAGTATGAAGATGAAGGTCGTCAACAAGCTGACCTAGACTACGTACACTACGCGGTTCAACACTGTTTCCATAACGCGGCTAAATCGCTACAAGAAGCGTACAGAAACTTCCCGAACAAGATGGTAGGTAAAGTACTTAAAGGTCTAGTTTTCCCTGTCGGTAACCACTTTGAAAAACCAAGTGACAATCTAACGGTACAACTGGCAGAAAGCTTGATGACTCCGGGTGCACACCGTGAACGTCTGACTCACCTTTGCTACATTGGCAAGGAAGAAGAGGACAGTGTTGGCCTGATGGAGAACGCGTTCAATGCGATGTACAGCATCAAGCCTCTCGAACGTAAGATCTTCAAAGCAGTGAAAGAGGGCAAAGTGGCTCGTAAAGGCTTACTGCAAGACAAACTTGCTCAAGCACTTGCTGCTGATGTGCTAACGCAAGAAGAAGTCGACCAAATTGTGGCTGCCGATAAACTGCGTTACGCTGCGATTCAAGTTGACCACTTCAGTCATGACTTTAGTGAAACTTTGACGCGAAAAGAGTTAAAGCCTAAGCTAAATAGCGTTGCTTAGATAAAGAAACGATAAAAGGCACCTAATTAGGTGCCTTTTTTGTTTTTGTCGTAGAAGTCGCAATAGATGCGTTAACAAATGGTGACTTAGTCAGCAAATATCAGCTGAGTGCTCCAACCACTTGCATTTTCACCACATTTTTACAGAAATTAGATGCCATTTGCGTACGAAACTTTTATCCTTAACCTGATTTTTTAAGGAAGTTGAATATGATCATCAAACCTCGAATTCGCGGATTCATCTGTACTACAACACATCCAGTCGGTTGTGAAGCTAATGTAAAAGAACAAATTGCTTACACAAAAGCTCAAGGCCCAATCGCAAACGCACCTAAACGTGTACTAGTTGTTGGCTCTTCAAGTGGCTACGGCTTGTCTTCACGTATTGCGGCTGCATTTGGTGGCGGCGCTTCAACTATCGGTGTTTTCTTCGAGAAAGCCGGTACTGAGAAAAAGCCGGGCACAGCTGGTTTCTACAACTCAGCAGCGTTCGACAAGCTAGCTAAAGAAGAAGGTCTGTATTCAAAAAGCCTGAACGGCGACGCTTTCTCTAACGAAGCGAAACAGAAAACGATTGACCTGATCAAAGAAGATCTAGGCCAAATCGATATGGTTGTGTACTCACTGGCGTCTCCAGTGCGTAAAATGCCAGAGACTGGCGAAGTGATTCGCTCAGCTCTAAAACCTATCGGTGAAACGTACACATCAACGGCTGTTGATACCAACAAAGACATGATCATCGAAGCAAGTGTTGAGCCTGCATCTGAAGAAGAGATCAAAGACACTGTTACTGTAATGGGCGGTGAAGATTGGGAACTTTGGATTAACGCTCTATCTGAAGCTGGTGTTCTAGCTGACGGTTGTAAAACTGTTGCTTACAGCTACATCGGTACTGAACTAACGTGGCCAATCTACTGGGATGGCGCGCTAGGTAAAGCTAAGATGGATCTAGACCGTGCAGCGTCAGCGCTTAACGAGAAGCTAGGCCAAACTGGCGGTACTGCAAACGTTGCTGTTCTTAAGTCTGTAGTGACTCAAGCAAGTTCTGCAATCCCTGTAATGCCTCTTTACATCGCTATGGTGTTCAAGAAGATGCGTGAAGAGGGTATTCACGAAGGTTGTATGGAACAGATCTTCCGTATGTTTAGCCAACGTCTATACAAAGAAGACGGCAGCGCAGCAGAAGTGGATGAAGTGAACCGTCTACGTCTAGATGACCTAGAACTTCGCGAAGACATTCAAGATCACTGTCGTAACCTATGGCCTCAAATCACAACTGAGAACCTAAAAGAACTGACTGACTACGTAGAGTACAAAGAAGAGTTCTTGAAGCTATTCGGCTTCGGTGTTGAAGGTGTTGATTACGAAGCTGAGGTTAACCCAGCTGTTGAGTTTGATGTAGCTGACATCTAATTCAAACAATCGAATCTAAACGAAATAGGCGCTCACTGAGCGCCTATTTTTTTGTCTTAAAAGCAGATACGGGATTCGAGTGTCGAGATTCGAAAAGATCTAAGAGCGGATGAGAAATTCGAGTGGCGGGATGCGAAGAGCTTTAAGAGCGGGTGTGGGATTCGAGTGGGGAGATGCGAAAAGATTTAAGAGCAGGTGAGAGGTTCGAGTCGCGGGATGCGAAGAGCTTTAAGAGCGGATGAGAGATTCGGATGTCGAGACTCGAAGAGATTTAAGAGCAGATACGGAGTTCGAGGTTCGACGATCTCTAAGAACAAGTGAAAGAAAAGAAGCCATAAAAAATGCACTAATCCAAACAAGAACTAGTGCATTTAAAAATATCTAATCTATAACGCTGAGTAAGCTAGCTAATTATGATGATGAAAGTACCTGCTAAGGTCATCAAAATATTGGCTATTGCGTATGTACCTGCGTAACCCAGAGCTGGAATGGTTGAGCGAGCGTGGTCATTTACGATGTCCATCGCTGGAGCGCAAGTTCGCGCACCAATGATCGCGCCAAACAGCAACGCTCGGTTCATCTTCAACACGTAAGCGCCAACCAAATAAGCAAAGAATACTGGCAGCACACTCACTACTAGGGCGATACCTATTACCTGTGGGCCAACTTGGGTTAAGTGCTCAAATATCTTACCACCGGCGCTTAAGCCGATACCGACCATAAAGAACATCAAGCCGAGGTCTTTGACCATGTTTAACGCACCCTGAGGAACATAACCGAAAGTAGGGTGGTTCGCTCGTAAGAAGCCCAGCATGATGCCTGATAGAAGAAGGCCAACCGCGTTGCCTAGTCCAAAAGACACCTGACCGAATGTCATGGTGATCAAACCAAACAAAATACCCAAAATGAAGAAGCTACAGAAGGCCATCAAATCCGCCATTTGGCTGTGGATTGAGATGAAACCAATTTTTTCAGCTAGGCCGTGCACTCGACTCTTTTCACCACTCACCTGTAGGACGTCACCTTTAGAAAGCACGATGTTTAAGTCCATCGGCATTTCAATCTGAGCACGCACTACGCGGTTAAGGAAACAGCCGTATTCAGACAGGTTTAAGTCAGATAGACGTTTACCTGCGATGCTATCACTTTTAACGACGATCTCTTCTTCTACGATACGTAGATCGAGAAGATTACGGTCGAAAACCTCTTTACCGTTACGGAAGCTTGGGTCTAGACGAGCGTGGCTATCTGGGAAACCAACCAATGCGATTTCGTCACCTTCTTGCAGAATTGCATCACCATCTGGGTGGGCAAGAATACCATTACGACGAATACGTTCGATGTAACAGCCTGTTTGGCGATAGATACCCAATTCACGCAGGTTCTTACCGTCAGTCCAAGAGATAAGCTCTGGTCCCACACGATAAGCACGAATGATAGGAAGATAAACCTTACGTTGACCTGAAGCACCTAGACCGCGTTCCTGAGCGATTTGTTCAGCTGAGTCGTGCAGGTTCACTTTCTGCAGCTTTGGAATCAGGCGAGCGAACATGATCATACTGATTAAGCCAACCAAGTAAGCCATCGCGTAACCCACTGATAGGTTTTCGATAATCAGGCTCAAATCCATATTTCTTGGTAATTCTGCAAGCCCAGAATTCAGAGCATCTTGAGCACCTACCAATATCGGCGTTGCTGTTAAGGCACCTGCCATCATGCCTGCAGATAAACCAAAGCCTAGGCCAAGGTAATGACTGCTGAAATAGGTTAAGGCAATCGCAGTAGAAAGTACCACAAGGCTTAGAATGAGGTAGTGCTTACCGTCTCTGAAAAAGATACCGAAGAAGTTTGGACCCGCTTCAATGCCAACACAGTAGATGAACAGCATGAAGCCAATGGTGAGTGCATCTGCATTAAAAGAAAAGCCAAGATGTCCCATAACGAGGGAAGTAATCAGAACACCGATTGAGTTGCCGAGTTGGAGACTACCGAAACGAATTTTACCAATGGCTAATCCAATCGATAAAACAACAAAGATGAGGAGAATGGGGTTTTGTTCTAACAGAAAAACAACGTCGATATTCACAGTGGTCGCTCAATAATTGGCGTGAAACACAGGGTAAGTTTGAGGGGTGAATTGTATCTAAATATAAATAAATTATAAGCGATATTTTGCTATTTTACTTGATTTTGACCTTATTCTTATTCCGTATGAAAACTGGTTATAAAAAAGCCCGCTACAGTGAGCGGGCTTTCTATAAATCGTACAGTCTAACGACTAAATGGGGCAGCTGTTTAAGGCTTTAGCCTTGATTCTCGTTTGAGAAATCCTAGCTTAGTCGAAAAGACCTAGGTTTTCTTTTGCGTATGCTTCAAATTCTGTGCAGCCGCCGATGTGGTCTTGGTCGATGAAGATTTGTGGCACTGTGTCTACAGGTTTACCAACAGTCTTCTCTAGATCAGCTTTGCTGATGCCTTCAGCGTGGATGTCAACGTAACGGTAGTTGAAGTCATCGCGTTTAGCTTTAAGAGTTTCAGCATGCTCTTTTGCACGAACACAGAATGGGCAAGCAGGGCGACCAAAAATAACTACAAACATTTAATTTCTCCTAAATACGGGATGAGGCTCGTTAACTCATTTATGTTAACTATTCTTTTATGAATGCCACTCAAAATTTCTTAAAACCAACTATGCCTCAATGCTATGGGGAAATAAAGATGGAATTGCCTTTTAATACAATAGGTTTTGCCTATCAGAGCAAATAATGGTCACAAAAAGGATCCGTGATGATTTTTGATGGGTATCTAGGTTGAGTACCCATAATTTAAGAGTGTGAATTACCCCTAAGAATAGGACTTTAATCCATCTTTAATGCGACAAGTTGCACCTCGTCAAAAAAAGCGCATACAGAACGAGGCATCTTAATACTGATGCACTATATAAAGGCTAAATTCCAATAACCAAGAGTTCGCAGTTTTGTTCGGTCATAGGCGCAGGAGGCACCATGTTTCAATTTATGACATCTACAAAGATCATCTTTGGTGATGGAGCACTTTCCGCTTCATTGTCTCTCTTTAATCAATATGGCTACAGCGTGCTATTGGTTACAGGCAATACATTAGAGCGCACTTCAATTGTTACTGACTATCTGGATGCGCAGAGTATGCGTTATCAGCACATTGCCGTTTCCGGTGAACCTAATATCAAAATGGTTGAAGAGGCGGCTATTTCTGCTCGTCGATTTAAGCCAGATATGGTTGTCGCCATGGGGGGCGGCAGTGCCATTGATATGGGGAAAGCGTTAGCTGCGGTTTTACCTAACCAAGGTAATTTATACGACTATGTTGAAGTGGTTGGGCGTAATGTTCCTCTTAAAACTAAACCACTACCGTTCATTGCGATTCCTACAACGGCCAGTACAGGTGCCGAAGTCACTAAAAATGCGGTGCTTAAGTCTGGACAAGATCAAGTCAAAATCAGCCTTCGAAGCCCCGATATGTTAGCCGACGTGGCGATTGTCGACCCGACCTTAACGTACGGCACCAATTTGTATTTGTCAGGACGTGGAGCGATGGATGCCTTTACGCATCTCATGGAAGCATATGTGTGTGGTGAGCCTAATTCGCTCACCGATATGATCTGCGAGGAAGGGTTGCGTAAGCTGAGTCGCTCTGTCATTCAGGCGTGTATCTATGATGAACCTCAAGCGCGTTCTGATCTTGCCTTCGCTTCTATGCTCGGAGGAATGGCGATAACCAATGCTAAGCTCGGCGCTGCGCACGGGTTAGCTTCTGCGTTAGGAGGTAAAATTTCTGCGCCGCACAGTGTGATTACAGCGCGCTTGGCACCATTTGTGATGTTAGAAAACATAGCAGTAGCGAAAGAGCAGCAAAGAAACGACATATTAGCGCGTTATCAGCGAATCGCTCAGATAGTGACGGGTAACGTAGAAGCAAAAGAAGAAGAGGCGATTGCTTGGTTATCTGAAGTGCTGGATACACTCAAGCTACCAAGCTTACTTGAATTTGGTGTCTGCGAAGCTCAGTTTGATGAGGTGTCTGCCGATGCGCTCAAATCAGTGGCGATTAAAGGAAACCCTTTACCGTTGAATCAAGAGAGGCTTGTACATATTCTGAAGCAGGTTTGCGAGGAGTGCAGTTGTGGAGAGGGGTATCATGAGGGAGCTCAAATGAAGCAAGTTGTGCAAGAACAGGCTGCCGAGTCGAGTTTTACCATTATTAACTCTTATGCGTCTGAGAATAATGTTGTAGAGAAAGGCAATAGCTGGACGATCTAACGGTCTTCGAACAGTTCACGGCATAAACTATTATAAACAGATAAATAAAAACGGAGCACTAGGCTCCGTTTTTTAATTCAACTTGTTCTCAGTTTATGTGTTTTCAGGTCATGCCTTAACAGATTAGAACTGAGAATACTTCTCGTAACGTGAATCACGAAGTGACTCTTTCACTCGCTTTAGGTTCTCTCTGAAACCAGAACCACGACGAAGCGTAAAGCCTGTTGCTAGCACATCAATAACCGTCATCTGAACAACGCGACTTGCCATTGGCATGTAAACGTCAGTGTCTTCCGGTACATCCAATGAGATAGACAGCGAGCTCGCTTTATCTAATGGAGAGTCTTTGGCTGTGATAGCGATAACTGTTGCGCCGTTCTCGCGAGCTAAGTTCGCAATCTCAACTTGGCTTTTTGTGCGGCCAGTGTGAGAGATCAGAACAATAACGTCGTTGTCACTGCAGTTAATGCAGCTCATGCGTTGCATCACGATGTCTTCGAAACAAGTGATTGGGATATTGAAACGAATGAACTTGTTTTGAGCATCTTTGGCTACAGCAGAAGAGGCACCCAGTCCGAAGAATGAAATGCGTTTTGCTTGAGTCAGCAGGTCAACCGCACGGTTAACTTGCATCGCATCTAGACTGTTTTTAGCTACGTCTAGACAAGCCATAGTTGATTCGAAAATCTTATGCGTGTAAGCATCTGGACCATCATCTTCTTCAACATTACGGTTCACGTAAGGTGTACCGTTCGCCAAGCTTTGAGCTAGGTGAAGTTTGAAGTCAGGAAAGCCCTTTGTGTCTAAACGACGACAGAAGCGGTTAACTGTAGGCTCACTCACGTCAGCCATTTTAGCTAAGGTAGCAATGCTAGAATGAATTGCAGTTTGAGGGGAAGCCATGATTACTTCGGCTACCTTACGCTCAGACTTGCTGAAATTTTCCAGGTTTTTTTGTATTTTTTCTAATGTATTCATAGTGTTCACAAGGGTATAGAGAACAACTTGCTAGTTAATATCTTTTACCAGGGGGTATGGCTGAAGCAAATATCAGTAAACACAAAGCCAAATGTATATTCAGTATCGTAAATACTGCTGCGTCAAATAGATATCAAGCTAACTAGCACCATAGAGTCAGTATAAACCCAACATACTATTTACTAATACAAAAACAGGGCATGAATGCTTAAGAATATGACAAACCTCAACAAAATTTTAGAAAACTACAGAATTGGAAGAGAGTTTGAGCAAAAAGAATGCAAAATGAGTATGAACTGACAGGTTAGTTACATCAAAAAGAAAGAAATTTTCAATTTGATGCAACTAAAATTGAATGACTATGCGTTGATTTGCGTAACCAGTTTGTTGATTTTGCCCATCAAGTTTGGTGCTAGTTTAGAGATCTCACGTTGTTCCTCAAGCACTGACGAAAGAATGTCATTGCCTGTTAGTGGGTTTGCTAACACCACGCGGAAAACGATGATTGGCTGATGTACCCATGCTTCAGGGTTTAAGCGTGTACGTGACACGAAAGACTTACCTGTTTCACGCTGCTTCTTCTGGATAAACTTAGTCAGTTCATTGAGCAACTCATTCAGTTCGACACGATGTTCAGGCTCAGCTTTAAGGAGTGCAGCTTTGACTGATTCAGGTACGTAGCGATAAGTCAGTAGGCAAAGCTCAGGTTCTGAAACCAGTTCGAAGTCGCTTTGATCTTTAATTAGGTCGGCAAGGTAGCGCGCTTTGTTGATGCTTTGGTCGATTAGCAGTTCATAACCTGGGCGGCTAATGATGTGCATTGCGGCGTAAACCAGCATTGCCATACCTGAACGAGAACCTTCTAACGTATGGCTACCTAAATCTTTTGAGCCTTTACGAAGAATGTATTGAGCATGATGTTCAATCGCTGTCATCGCATCTGGCTTCTTAAACAGAACCATGCCCGCACCCATTGGGATATAAAGCTGTTTATGCGCATCAATCGTGACTGAATCCGCCAGTTCAATACCATCAAGCAGGTGACGATGATTGTTGGACATTAGAGTCGCACCGCCCCAAGCAGCATCAACGTGGAAATGACAATCGGATTCGGCACACACCTCAGCAATGTCTCTTAGCGGGTCGATATTACCGGTTTCGGTTGTACCAGCCACACCAATGACAGCGAAAGGTTTGATCTTGTTCTGCTTGAGTTGCTCAATCTTGAGTCTTAGATCATCAGTACAAATACGATTGTCATTATCTGTTTTAACAGACACTAGACCTTCTTGACCAATACCAAGGACATCCGCGGCTTTTTTCAGAGAGTAGTGACCACGTTCAGAGACTAAGATGGCAAGCCCTTCGTAGTCGTAGTGCTTCATGGCTTTAAACAAGCCCTCTTTTTCCACACCTTTGAACGAACCTTGTGCTTTTAGTGCGTTGTTACGTGCAACCCAAAGCGCCGTAATGTTCGCGATGGTACCGCCAGAACAAAACGCACCTAAAGAGTGGTTTGCGCTGTGCATCCAACGAGAATAAAACTGGTCACTATCTTGATAAATCAGGCGATGTAACATGCCCAGAACTTGACGTTCTAGGGGAGTGAAAGCTTTTGAGGTCTCGATTTTTACTAGATTCTGATTCAACGCAATCATGATTTTTGAAAGCGGCATCAGGAAGTACGGCAACGCAGAGGTCATGTGGCCAATAAAACTTGGCGAAGACGTGTGAACCGAATGAGACACAAGAGAATCGAGGAGATGCTCAGTATGTTCAGAAACAAACTCAGGCTGCTCTGGGATATGAGCATTTGAAAAATCTTTCTCAATTTCACGCAGCGGCTTTTCTTCAGCCACAATATGTTCACGTAAGAATTGATTCAGGTTTCGTGAAAGTTTGTCTTCAATTTGAGTGAGTGTTGAATCTGGGCCTTCAGGTACCGTGAAGATACGTAGAAGACTGTCGAAGCTAACATCTGCTGTTTTTTGTTCCGTAACCATAGCAAGCGAGTTATTTTTCTAATATTGACGCGAGCGGGACAATCTAAACGAAAACGGGAACAATGTCCCGTCTTAATTATGAAATCCAACTTCTCAAAAAAGCATATTAAATGCGGGGTTATTTACACTTAATCGCTTCAAGTTTACTGATCGACTGGTTGTAACGCTGTAGCGCCGAGTCGATTTGCTTAGGGTGGCTAAGCAATTCTGCAAAGGCAGAACGTAGCTCGTAGTTTTGAGCGTGAGGCGTTGATTGGCGGTCGTCGAACGTTGTTTTCGCGATTTTACCAAGCTCATCATCACGTGTTGATAGCGTTTTAATGTCGTGTTGCTCAAGTTGCAACCAGCCTTCTACAGGCTGCTCTGTTGCCACTTTGCTTGAATCGTTAACAATGTAGTAGTTAACCGCAGCACGATTCAGCTCAAAGTGGTGCTTACGACCTTCTAGGAACCACTCACTCACTTCTGTTAGCTCTGGATATTGCTCAGAGGTTAATGCAGCAAGGTCGGCATACCAATTCAAAGAAGCGTCGATGTACGCATCATATTTTTTTGCTTGGCACTGGTTTGTCTCAGACATTGAATCTGCTGCAAAAGAGAAAGTAGAAGTTGAAGCTAGCAGTAATGCGACGCAAAGGCGTTTCATAGTAGTTCCTTTTGTAAGTTTATTCTTTTTATAACTTTGTCGTTACAGGTTACCGTGATCGTTATTTGTTGAGCAATGACACTTAGTGTCTTTTTATTTCGGTAACTGTATCGGTGTCTGGGCATTGGTATTCGAGTTGCATTCTAATCTAAAACAAACGCTATTCCTGCGATCTAGTTAGCAAGAGATACAAAGAACAACATCAATATCGGAACAAGCAAACTGAGGATAAAGCCACTGACGATAGCGATAGGCACACATCGAACGCCGCCTGTTGTTTGAATGACCGGTAGGGTGAAGTCCATCGCAGTCGCACCAGCATAACCAATGGAAGTGCATGGATAACTGCGAATCAGCACTGGAATCAGTACCAAGGCAACTAACTCTCTTAACAGTTCAAGCATGAAAGAAGTGCCACCATAGACAGGGCCAAAGGCGTCACCCATTAAGATGCCAGCCAGAGAGTACCAACCAAATCCGGAAGACATTGCCAAGGCTTTGAACAGAGGGATATCTAGGATGTAAGCCGCGATAATACCACCTAACATTGAGGTGATGATAATGGTGATTGCGATAACCATGCCGTGCTTGTTGAGTAAGATCTGACGAAGTGTGAGTCCGCTATTACGCAGTTGAATGCCGATAAAGAACAGGAGAACAAACAAAATCCATTCGCTTGCGGTATCAACCCAATCAAGGCCAATAGGCAGCACCAAGCCAGCGATTAGCCCTGAACCCACCACTAAGATGAGTTTGGCAGATTCCATCGCCATAGAAGAGAGGGGAAGCTTCTTCTTGCTACTGTCGGTTTTGAGTGGCAATAACTTATCAATAGCGGGCAGTGCCATTAGGTTACAAACGCTTAAGCAGACAAAGAAAGTGACGGTATATAGAAGGATTGTCTGCAGATTACTGCCTAGGTTATCGAGGGCGGCTAAGCTTAGTCCCATCAACGCCAGAATCACGTAGATCAACCGCGATGTTGAGCGGTTGATAAATTCTAATGTCTGAGCGTTCGAAATTGCAAAAAGATACCCCACGACGAGTGGCGCAAATATAAAGATCATCCCTGTAAACATGCTTTCCCCATTGCATTTACTTCATATTACACTTACTTGTAATTTAACAGTGACTTAGAAGCCGCTAGTATTGATCACGTCGCTTAGCTTTGCATTAAAATCATGCTTGCTCAAGTTGCTTAATTTATAAAGCACCTCTGCACCTGTCACGTTTAGTTCAACTTCGTGATCATCGATGTTCTCATCCTTGTTTCTGAACATCAGCAGGTGGTTAGCGATTCGAGCGATATCCAAGTAAGACACTTCACGTTGTTCTTGGTTATTGATGGTATTGCTGCACACATCAATAAAGTCACTGTCGAAGCCCCAACGATTAAGCACCAATTTACTGGTAGCGGAACATTGACCTTGGAAGATTTGTAAAGCGATGTCGTGATCTAGGTAATTGCCATTTTCGAGGTAGAGGTGGTATTCGCTAACCAAACAGAACAAACCAATGTCAGCCAGTAATCCAACAAGCAGTGATTTTTCATGTTCAAGGTAACGGTATTCAATAGGGGAGAGCTCTTTGAAGCCGTTGGTCACCAGTACCATAGTGGCGCCTAGCTCTTTTGATACAGACGCGCTCTGAACCAATAATTTATTACACTCTTTACTGAGGTTGACTGAGTGTTTGAGTTGTTCAATAGCCTGAGCCGTCACGATGTCACGTACTCTTAATATGCCAAGGCGCGACACAGCCGTCATAATATCAACACAAGTAATATTGCGTCGGTTAAAGACGACAGAATTGGCCACACGAATGACAATAGCAGCGAGGCCTGGGTCTTCGAGTAAGCACTCGGCAACTTCAGCAATCCCAGTTGATTCAAGGGTACAAAGCGATTGAATCTTCAGTACAACGTTAGGGATAGGAGGAAGTGTTATTTTTCCCGCTGAGATAGAATGTCCAACAAGTTGGGCAAACTCTGATTCTAGACCCTTTAAGAGAAGAGCCTTATTTTGAGGTAGCCAGAAAAACGATAAATGATTCATATAAAAAGTAAAAACATGTATGTCCTGCCATTTTACAAGCCGCGATGCTGCGAGGCAATACTCATCCGTCCACATAACCTTTAATAATTTGAACCGGTGTATCACTAGGTGTCCAAATTCAAGCATGGTTTGATAGTTTACTGTGACGTCAATCATGAAAAACCAGAATACTCAATTGATTGATGTGAACTAAGTCCAGACTTATTTTTCTTTTCGAAGTATGATTTATTTAAAGGTGAAAAACGAAACCATAATATTCACCTATAGAATAACAAAATAGATTTAAAATTTTCGCATAACAAGCTGCTTGTCTGGTGATCAACCTAATCGGGGTAATTTGATTAAGGATCAACGGATATGACCGAGACAGCATTTATTAATTACGTGAATCAATTTGGTGAGCATCAAAAACGTTCTATGTTCGGAGGTATTGGCCTCTTTCAAAATGACGCTATGTTCGCTTTATTGAGTGAAGGTTGTTTATTCATTAGAGGTGGAAAATCATTAGATAAAAAACTGACCGATCTTGATTGTGAAAAGTATCGTCATGTAAAGAAGCAGACAACAGCAACCGTAAACTATTACGACATTACGGATCTGTTTACCTGTGAACATCCTGAATTGGATAGTATTATTCGTACTTCAATCGATAATTCAATTCAGCAGCGTAGCTTCAAGAAGTCATCAGCTAGCCGTAGATTAAGAGATCTACCAAACATGCAGCTTACGTTAGAGCGCATGGTTAAAAAGGCGGGTGTGGATGATGTTTCAATGTTTATGCAGTTGGGCGCACCTGAAGTGTTTAATAAGGTTCGCGAAGCGTACGGAAACGATGTTGACCTAAAACTACTTTGGAAATTTGCGGGTGCAATTGATGGTATTCACTGGAAACTATTACAAGAGCCACGCAAGCAGCAATTACTGAAGAGCTGCCACTAAAGAAGTTTGCCTTATATGCTTAAGATTACTGTCAATAAAAAAAACCGAGGAATGTCCTCGGTTTTTTTTGTTTCTGTCTTAGCCGGATTTCTTAAAAGACTAAGTATCAAAAGGCTAAGTGCTCGTTAAGAGCTAGCTTGGCTTTAAGTATTAGTACTTGAAGCGAGCAGTGAACATAAGTTGGTCACCGTAGAAGTCGTTAATACGAGCTTCAGCGCCTAGAGAGAAAAGCTCTGTAGAGTGGAAACGCGCGTAAACAGAACCTGTCCAATCATCGTTGTCATCGATAGAAACGTAACCACCTTTACCACCAACTTCTAGTTGTGGACCAAGCCATTGGCGAACACCAATGTTGATTTCCATACCGATATCAGTAGAGCTTGAGTTCTCAGGTTGAACGATACGAGCTAGCATTTCACCTGTTAGGTCTGCCCAGTTGTTTAATGGAGCGTGGAAACCAAGACCTACAGCTGAGTCGTAATCGCTTTCAAATTCTGAATCGATACGTGCTATAGCGTGAGCGTTCGGGTGAATGGACTTACTGAACGCACCACCAAATGTTACTGGGCTAGCACCGATACGTGCTTCAAAGTAATCATAGTTAAAGTTGCTCATTACCTGTGGTTGTTCATCAACAGCTAGTGCTTGACCAGAAGCCAATAGCATAGCGGTAGTAAGTAGAATTTTGCGCATAACGACCGTAAACCTATATTAGTGTTAATTCCTTTGGTTTGAGACAAATCGGCAAACCATAAACATTGAGACAGTTTAATCTAACTCACGGAAAAGTAATCCTTTAAAATGTAAAACCTTACTCATTTAGTTAAAAAACAAGCAAATTAAGGATCAGTATGTAACGGAGATCTCATGTTTTAGGGCGAATGAGAAAAATAGACGAGCGAATTATCCAAAATTTGTATGCATTCGGACGGTTCTTATATCGGATGCCGCTTTTCTCAGTATCCATTAACCAATCAGTGCTATTCACCAAAACTGGTGCGTTTATCCGCCATTGAAGTCAGTATGCGCTCGGTATCCAAGATCGAAGTCCAGTTAAGCAATTGCTTGTCGTTGGCAATGACATAGTCAGTCAATTGTTGAGTAATCGTGTCTCTCAGTTGGTCGCCTTGCCAAGGTTTTGAAATATAGAAATCAAGTGCTGCGTTGTTAATGGCTGTGACGGTATCTTCTAGCCCAGCTTGCCCGGTGAGCAACAGCTTACGCGTTGGTTTAGTCGCGTCGTGTTGGTTGAGTTCGATCAGAAAATCAATGCCGGTTTCTTCTGGCATGATGTGGTCGCACAAGATTAACGCGAGCTTAATACCATCTTGTCCCATTTCTTTGATGACTTGCTTGGCTTCATCGACCGACTCAGCACCTTCAACCAGAAAGTTCTCTTCAAATATCGCCAAGTCCTGAAGGACACTATTGAGAACTTCAGGTTCATCATCGACACATAAAATTAGGTACTTATTCATGAGGTGCTCCTTCTTGTTTGAATGGAAGCCACACTTGCATGTTTGTATGACTGCCTACCTCTGACTCCACCAAAATAAGTCCTTGATGAGCCGAAACGATTTGTTGAGAAATGGATAACCCAATCCCTAAACCAAAGTTGCCTTCTTTTTTGGTGGTGAAGTTTGGGTTGAAAATGGTGTTGATGTCTTCTTTGGCAATGCCGTGGCCAGTATCGGAGATTTGCACCACAAGAAACGTGTCGTCGCCTTTTGTCTGTTGAGAAGTGGTGATGGACACTTTTCCTCGTTCAGATAGGGCATCGAGCGCATTGGAGATAAGGTTGGTCCACACTTGTTGTAGCGAGAGCGACTGGCACAATAAAGGTGGCAAGTCGGTGTCGTAATGCTTCTCTAATTGGTGATGTTTGAGCCTGTTTTCAAAGATCACTAAGGTATCTTCAAGCCCTTCGTGGATATCTGTGTAGTGGCGAACTTCTTCATCTTCTCTAGCATAGCTTTTTAGGCTTTTGACCATATCGGCAATACGCTTGCTGCACACTTGAATTGAGCGGATAGAGTTTCCAACATAATGGTAATGCTCTAAGTCATTGAGCAGCTCTTTGCCTGCGACAGGGGACTCTTTTAATGTGTTTAGAACCGTAGAGTCTTGGCTTAGGTTTAGTCTCACGGCTTTTTTTGCTAAAGCACGGTCATCAATCGTCGACGTAAGATGCTTTACGAGCTGTCTTTCTTGAGCCGTCGATAGTGGCTTAGCTAACTTTGAATGTGCCAGTACGTCAGTCCCTTTATTGGACTCAGGAACGGATAGGTTGGCCAATATCTGGTCGAGATGTTCTGACAGAGTTTCGATGCTTCTTAATATGGCTGCAATCGGGTTATTTAGCTCATGTGCGACTCCCGCGACTAGCTGCCCGAGCATCGCCATTTTCTCTTTTTCGATCAGTTGTTGATGGGCTGATTCTAACGATTCCAGTGTTTGCTGGAGTTTGATCTTATTGGTGATGCTGCGTTGCAAACGTCGATTGAAATGACGAAGCAATAGATTGGTAAACAAAGGCAGCAGGGTATTGTTTGAATGCATCACCTGAGCAAAGCTATCTTTATCCAGCTTGATAACGCGTGTTTGCGTTAGGGTGATCGCGGTAGAAAACGAAGGCTCACCTGTCACAAATGACATCCCGCCGACAATGTTCCCCTTGGAGTGACGTACCACTTCCCGTTGTTGCCCAAGTTCATCTTTCTTATAAAGAGCCGCTTCACCCTCAATGATCAGCCATAAAAAGCGATTGTCTTCGCC
Organism: Vibrio sp. QJM3NY_35; assembly: GCF_057785915.1. Lineage (NCBI taxonomy): Bacteria > Pseudomonadati > Pseudomonadota > Gammaproteobacteria > Vibrionales > Vibrionaceae > Vibrio > Vibrio sp. QJM3NY_35. The sequence continues at coordinate 1,355,063 of NZ_CM173507.1, forward strand.
TTCCACAGTGAGCAGATGCTCGGGGGAATAGTCACGAATGGCCTTGGTTTTATCATCTTTTGAAAACACATCTTGTAAGGCACTGACGACACGCTCTGCAAGGGCGTTATCCGAAAGCTGGTGGTAATCGTGAATGAAACCCGATTGGAAAGAGTGAATCTTTTGTTCAATGTGCGCTCTGAGTAAGCGCTGCTGGTCGAGTGCGTCGCTGTAAGACAACAGGTTTTCTGAGTCGTATTGGATAACAAAAGAAGTCAGCTCTTTTTGCGCTGATTTGAATAGAACCTGATCTTGAACCGGCTTGGTTAGACAGTGGTTAAGCCTGCCTTCATTTACAGCGGTTAGAATGGATTGAATGTCTGACGAAGCGCTGACTAATATCGTTCTTGCGGTATTACTATGGGGCAGTTGTTCGAGTTCAATCAGAAATTGCACGCCATTAAATTCAGAATGATGATGAGTGATCACCAAGGCTACGGTTTGGTTGTGATCATGAATATCTTCTAATGCGTGATGTGCGTCTTCTATGTTCTCGGCAGTATAAATATCGAATACAGAAGCCAACGGAGCCAGCTCCGAACGTATTCTTTCAATGCTAACCGGATTATTGTCCAAACAGATAACAGCGTATTGATTCACAGCTCAACCTTAATAGTAGCGACGTCTCTAGCCTAGCAAGAACCGCCTAATAAGGATGAGAGCTAGCCGTTAATTTATTGAGGCAATCGAAGTATCGAGCAATAGACTGATTTAACTCAATGTTTCTTGTTTGCTACTGATGGGTTAGACTAAAAAAACAGACACGTGTAGAAAGAGAACTCATGGAACAGTTAAGAAAAATTGGTGCAATTGGCGGCGCAATCTCATTGGCTCTTTGCTGGCCTTTAGCGGTTGGCCAAATTGGACAAAATGCGATTACTGATGGCGTTGCAACGCTTAACAATTCAAGCATTCAAGCTGAGATCGTGGAATACGATAGAGGTTACTTGTCTTCCAACGTAACCACTCGTTTAACTGTGACGGATGAAAACCTGAAAGAGCAACTCGCGATTGATGGCTTACCCAGTGAGTTTGTCATTAATAGTGCGGTTAGCCACGGTTTAGTAAGCTTAAACGCGCTATCAACGTTTGAGAACGCTGACATTCTTCCCCTTACTCTGACTACCAGCACGGAACTAAACGGCAACACAGATTTCAATTTCGAGTTAAGCCAGTTCAATCATCAAGGTTCTGATGAGAATGGTACGTCGGTATCGATCACTAAATCGAACCTTTCTGGCCATGCGACTGTTTTAGGCCAAGTTGATTACGAGCTTTCAATCCCTTCAGTTCAAATTGATTTTGAAACCGGTGAAGAGGTAACGTTGTCTAATCTGAAAGGTGTGGGTTCAGGCCAACAAGCGAAAGGCTACTGGTTAGGTACTCAGAATTTTACTATCGATAGCTTCTTGGTTTCAGACTCTGCAATGCAGCCTTTCATGACCATTGAAAATTCTAAGTACGATTTTGAATCACATTTAGATGAAGCAACTAAGCGTCTGCGCAGCAATCTCAAGCTGGATATCGCCAACATAGAGACCAGTGAAGGCCAGTTGAACAACCTAAACGTCGATTTTGAAATGTCGAAGCTGGATAGCGAGTCGTTTGAGAAAATCTTTGAGATTTACCAATCTAATCCTGTGATGACGCAAGAAGACGTTGCAGAGATCATTCCATTTATCGATATCCTGTTTGCTAAAGGTTTCGACCTTTCAATGAACAACATGTCACTAGAGCTAGGTAAAGGGCAGTTCGAATCTAAGTGGTTGGTGAGCGTACCGGAAGGGACCAAAAACATCAGCAGCAACCCTTCGATGATCATGCCGGCATTAACGGGTAACGTTCACTCTAGCTTCTCAAATGAGCTTGTTGAAGAGTACCCATTCATCCGTGAAGGTATCGATGAATTGCTTGTGATGGAAATGATCAAGGAAACAGAAAGTGGTTATGAAATCAGCGCTGACTTAGAAAATGGAAACCTAGTGTTCGAAAATGGACAAGAAATTCCATTAATCGCTCTACTTATGCCGGTTTTTGTTCAATAAACAGAACAGGCTTGAATACTGATAGGGTGATTTAGCAGGTTAAGCTTAAACATTTTATACAGTACAAAACAAAAGAGGTCTTAAGACCTCTTTTGTTGTTTTTATGTTGGGTAAAACATGGTATTACTTTCATAGTTATTATTTAGCAGGAGCAATTATCCCCATGGAACTTACATTAGATAACGTATTCAACTTTAGTGCTGGCCCAGCGGCACTGCCTAAACCGGTAATGAAACAAGCGCAAGCAGACTTCATTGATTGGAATGGTTTAGGCACTTCCGTTATGGAAATCAGCCATCGCAGCAAAGAGTTTATTCAAGTTGCCGATGAGTCTGAGCAAGACCTACGTGATCTTCTGAACATCCCAGACAACTATAAAGTTCTTTTCTGTCAGGGGGGAGCTCGTGCTCAATTCGCTGCTGTTCCTCTAAACCTTCTAGGTGACGCGACGAAAGCAACTTACATTGATGCGGGTTACTGGGCAGAAAGCGCAGTGACTGAAGCGAGCAAATATTGCGAAATCGATGTATTTAACGCGAAGACATCTCTTGATGGCAAAGCGGCGGTTGTTCCGGCTAAAGATTGGAAAATCGACCCAGAAGCTGCGTACGTACATTTCTGTCCAAACGAAACCATCGATGGCATTGAAATCAGTGAGCTTCCTCAAACGGATAAGCCAATCGTCGCGGATATGTCATCTAACATTCTGTCTCGTAAGATCGATGTTTCTCAGTATGGTGTTATCTACGCGGGTGCTCAAAAGAATATCGGCCCAGCTGGTATCTGCATTGCTATCGTACGTGATGATCTACTAGAACTAGCAAACGAAGTATTGCCGAGCATTCTGAACTACAAAGTACTTGCTGAAAAAGACTCAATGTTCAACACACCGCCAACGTACGCTTGGTACCTATCAGGCCTTGTATTCAAGTGGCTGAAAGCTCAAGGTGGCGTTGAAGCGATGGAGTTGGTGAACAAAGAGAAAGCGGCGTTGCTTTATAATGCGATTGATAGCTCTGCTTTCTACAAAAACGATGTTCACACCGCAAACCGTTCAAGAATGAACGTACCTTTCCAGTTGGCGAAACCCGAGCTAGACAGCAAGTTCTTAGATCTGGCTGATACTGCAGGTCTGAAATCGTTAAAAGGTCATAGAGCTGTAGGTGGAATGAGAGCTTCACTTTACAACGCAATGTCTCTGGAAGGCGTTCAAGCACTGGTTAGCTTCATGAAAGATTTCGAAGAGAAGTACGCTTAATCGATGACAGGGCTTTGACCGATAAATTGCTTATTTGATTTTTATTGTGTCGAATGCACCAAACGAGATAAATGCCGCTTTTGCGGCATTTTTTTTGTCGTTAATAATAAAGGGTATGGTATGTTGATTTATTGTAAGAACAGTCATCCAGAGATATGACGGATGTATCGGAATGAGCAGACCTTTCTCTTAAAGCGAGAGTTGCAACTGTTATTCAGGCACTTTTTACTATATAACGTGTCGCCCAAAGTTAGGTCTCTAATCATGAGCAGCGAGCGATAAGTCGCATCGCCCGGTTTATTGATTGGCGATTAAAATCCAACGTCTAATTTTTACCACAAGGAAGCAAGAGTGAGGTTATTGAGTCTATTTGCGATGCTATTTCCAGCCGTTGCTTGTTCGTCCACACTTGAAATATGGGCTGGTATTAATTATGAAACGGCCGATTATGTAAAAGAACATATCGAAGCGATGACGGATCATCGCGTAGAAATTCGTTCGTTTGACGTCAACAGTATTCGTTCTGAACTTCTTGTTGCTGACCCTAGAGACAATACTTTTCCCGACGCCATTTGGGTTCCTTCGGACTTCTTAGGTCTAACTGAATATATCGAATTAGCGACACTTCCCGAGGCTTGGGTTGATACCCAACGCTATGAGAAAAAGGCGCTCGATGCGGTGGTCATTAACGGTGAGCTTAAGGCGTTACCGGTTGGCATTGGAAACCAGGTCGTTCTGTATTCGAGCAAACCTCAAGCGCAAGTCGTTACATGGGAGAGCCTAATTGAACGCTCTGCTCAGTCCGATCAAGTGAGTGTGCTTTTTCCCAACCCAAACATGTACTTCTATCTAGCTTTCTATCAGCTTTTTTCTGAAGACTTATTATCGTCTAAGAATGTTAACGGTGAAGGGTTAGTTGCTATCTTTGATTTCATCGATATGTTGCAGCAGAAAAAAGTCATCGAATCATCGTGCAGTGATATTTGCGCGAGGCAGAGATTCATCAATGGGGAAGTCGAGTTTTTGATTGACGGCGATTGGGCTTTCAGTGAACTCGATGCTGCTTTTGGTCGAGATTTGTACATCAATTCGTTGCCGACCTATCGTGGTGAGAGTATGTCTTCATTTAGTGGCGCGAAGATTTTTGCTGTCACGGAAAAAGGCATGAAGAACCCAGATAAGAAATTAGCTTTGAAAGAAGTCATTCAATACCTGCAATCAAACAGTTTCACCTATTTAGCTCACTCGAGTGCCATGGTTTCGCCGTTTTATGAGGTTAATCAACGTCGTGTTAAGGAAGGTAACCAGACATTTTCAAATATGTACGATGAGTTTCAAGCGTCGCAAATGATGTCGAGTGACTACAAGATGGCGATCGTTTGGGAGGCATCGGCTCGGGCGTATCAGCGTTACAAGTCTGGGATGCCAAAGAGTGAACTGCATAAGTTTTACAATGATTTTGTTCAATATTACTCGGCGAATATGAGGGTAAGAGATTGAAGCTATCATTAAAATATACCATGGGCTTGGTGTTGTTGGCTTGCTCAATGCTCCCTGTTTACCTAGCGGGGCAGTTGATTCTCAATAAACAAAACCAAAGTTCTTTAGAGCAAAAAGAAACCAAGCTGGACAACTCTACGACCGGTATTCGTCAAACTGTACAGGAGCAAATTAAGCTGACGGCGAGCCTAACCCAATGGTATTCGCAAGACCGATCACTGATTAAAGCGGGCGGTAACATCTTTTTCTCGAGTGTGGTTTGGGACAAGATGGATAGCTTCAATGCGCTAGCGGAGAGTGTGTCCGCGACTTATATTCTGGACCAAAACTGGAAGCCCATTTATGACAGCAAAGGCAGCTTGTACCATTTTGAGCAGAGCCAGTTATTAGAAAGCTTGAAACGTCCTCAATCGGTTTATGGGCAAGGGAAATTGTTTCACACCGAGTTTACCGAAACGGAAGTGGCGGATAATGCCACTGCCGGTATTGCTTTTGTCGCGCCGATTTTACCTTATCGTTTGATTGAAGGTTCTACATACACGCCGCAGGGTTATCTTGTGGTTCTTATGGGGTATGACAGACTTAACACTAAAGTGACGCCTTTCCTTTATCAAAATGAGTCGGTTGAGTTTAACTATGTTGATTCAACGGATGCTCAGTCTTCTAAACAAAGTGCGAACATTATCTCTATCGACAGCACATTCTTTACCGACAAATTGGTACTGAACGTCAAACATCATATTTCCGACAGTGCGCGTTTATTAGAGATGCAACAAGCTCAGGTGGTCTTTGTCAGAATATTGGTGGCGACGCTTGCCATCTCGATTGTGTTTGCTCTGTTCCTAAGCCGCTGGTTCTCAGGGCAATTAAACCTGTTGGCTGAATCTGTTACGTCGTATTCGCATAACCAGTCACCGACTCATAGTGTGGATGAACATCGTTTTACAGAGTTCGTCACGCTGAGTCGTTTATTGGAAACCATGTGGGGCCGTATACAATACCAAGTCCGTGAACTGACCGAAAGCAACGATAAACTCGAAAGATTTAATGTTCAGCTAGAGGACTTAGTTGAAGAGAAAACCAGCAAGTTAACGTATTCGCTCGCGCGTGAAGAATCCCAGAAGCATCGTATTTTGAAGATCGTTCAGTTTGCATCATCAAGACACGCGGCTGAATATCGGTTGATTCCTCAAATGGTCGATCAAGAGTTAAAGACATTACTTGTTCAACATTCGATTCAGTTTCATTTTAACCGGACTGGCGAGGCTGACCTGATACTCTGTGACTCACAGGGGACGGCGATCGGGTATTTTTGTTCAAGTTCATTTGATGTCCTCAGTGAAGAAGATCTTCTGATTTTTGACATGTACCAAAAACAGTTAGCTGGTTGGCTAGAGCTCGAAAATATTACACGGATTAACATGCCGACTGGCTGTTTGAACCGTAAAGCTTTTAATGAAGATCTTGAATTCAGTAAACGCAGCATTAACGACAATCAATATCAGGTTTCTTTGATCATTTTTGATATCAATGGCTTGAAAACGACCAATGATGTTCATGGGCATGAGATCGGGGATGAGCTGATACAGCGCTGCGTAGACGTAATCAGCCACGAATTGACACCTGCCAGTAATCTATATCGTTTGGGTGGAGATGAATTTGCGGTGCTTACCTTAACGTCTGGTGAGTCGAGTTCGCTCAATGTCGCAAAGATGACTGAGCAGTTGTACATTGCTCAGGAGCAACAGGCAATCGAGACTAAAGCGGGTATCTCTATTCCTGTCAGATTCTCGATTGGTGCAGCCTCTAGTGATTCAACAGACGTTGAGCAATTGTTCTCAGTCGCTGATGAGAATATGTATCAGCAAAAGCGTCTTTATTACCAAACGTTGTCTGTGGTTGGGAAGTAATAATGCCAATCACGCTGACAAATAGCGATCACGATTTTCGACGCACATTAGAGCGGAACTGCTGCGGTGTGACGTTATAATATGTTTAAACGCTTATGGGAAATGCGCTTAGTCGGGCCAACCGTTGCTTAAACACAGACGATAAAAATGAAAAAGCCCACCAATGGAAGTTGATGGGCTTTGTGTTTGTATTTAGCTTACGTAACTCAGCTAGAGCCAGAAACTCTTCAGAGGCATCTCAGAGTCAAAGTGATGAGCAATTTGCGCTTGGAGTAGCTCAGCGGTCGCAATAGCGTCAGTTAATGCATGATGCGGCGTGTAGTCGGGCAGATGGTATCGACGACGACTCTGACCCAGTCTCACTGAAGCTGGCTTCTTACCTTTCAGCTTATTCCACAAGCCGCCAGCCAGTTTATTTTGGATCTGAGATTCAATCTCCAGCGTGTCGAGGACTGGGAACTCAATGCCTTCACCGAGTCGCACTTTCAATGCATTGTCCAAAAAGTCACGTTCGATACGACGATAGTGAACCACAGGGATATGTCCCGCCATTGATTCTAAGATCTCGCCCAACACTTCGCTAAGGTCTGGCGCATCAATGATGTCATTGTGAGTGATGCCATGAATCACGACAGACTCTTCTTCAAGTTTCTGTTTTGGTCTTAGAGTCCAGTGTTTGGCTTGTCGCAAGTAGATGCGATTGAGCGTAAATGGCACTAAACCAATGGTTATGATGCCGTCTTTGTTTGGGTTTAACCCCGTTGTCTCAAAGTCGACAGCCAAGAACATCACTTCTGAAAGTGGCGTATCAGGCGCAGGAAGAGGCTGGCTATAAAAGTGCTTTAAGCGCGCGTCTCTCGCTCGTTCCAGCTTCTGAGCAAACTTAAATGGCCAATCGACCGCAGGTGATCTGAATAGTTTGTTCATAGGCCCTACTTAAACTTGTTGCTGGCTTGATAACGGAACTTAAGGAAGTTTTGCGCATTACTTAATATTTGGAATGCATCCTTTAGGTTACGTCGCTCGAAGTCAGACAGGTTCTCTGGCTCGATGTTGTTATCAGGCTCGATGTTGTTGTCGACATCGTGTGCTTGGTGGCGAATACGAACCAAAGAGATAAACTCCATCGCATCTTTCAAATCTTGAGCTCGGCCTTTCGGCAGAATACCAGCGTCGATAATGTCATCCAATCGTTCAAAAGAGTTTTTCGAGCGAGACGCGACAGCCAAAGAGTGAACACGAATCAAATCGGCCAGTGGTGCAGTACCACGACGCTTAAGATTGATTGAGTTGTTGTGGCGGCCATCTTTCTCCATCACGAAATCTTTGAAAAAGCCCAGTGGTGGAGTACGGTTGAGCGCGTTACGAGCAAGACACGCCAAGAAGCGGTTGTTCTTACGTGCGCGTCGAACAATAAAGCTGTTCAATTGCTCGGCCCATTTCAGGCGACCATAAACGCCATCTAAGTCAAAGAAGATAGATGCGTTCAACAAGGCTTTCGGGTTTGGATCATCAATCCAATCGGCAAAGCACTCTTCCCACTGTCGACGTGTCATACGCCAAGTCGGGTTGGTCGCCATGATGTCGCCAGTACAGTAAACATAACCACATTGGTCTAAGCCGTCACAAATGAATTTTGAAAGTTCTTCAAAGTACTTACCGTGTTTTGCTTCGTCGTATGTGTCATCGAGGATGATGGCGTTATCTTGGTCGGTAACCAGTAGTTGCTCATCACGTCCCATCGAACCTAACGCAAGGAAACAGTATGGGATTGGTGATTTACCTAACTTCTCTTCACCCAACTCGATAATACGCTGTTTAAAACTACGGCCAATTACCGACATTGCAGTACCCACCATGTGGGCATTGGCATCTTCGTTAACTAAGCGCACAAAGCTGTCTTTCACTTGCTCGGAAAGCACCTTCAGGTCTTCGATACTTTGTTGCTGGAAGATACTACTTACCAATAACAGCGAGTTTTGAGACTCATAACGAACAATATCGGTCGCTTCGATAATACCAATCGGCTTCTTATCTTTAAGCACTGGTAAATGATGCACGTTATAGCGAAGCATGGTCATCATAGCTTCGTATACGTAAGCATTATGGTCGAGTGAGATAACCTCTGGTGTCATTACGCTGGATACTTCATCCGATGGGTCAAGACCTTCGGCGAGAACACGCGTACATAAATCTCGGTCGGTGATGATGCCAATCACGGGTGTTGAGTCATCTTCATCATCTTCAACGATATCTGGGTCGATGATCAGCAAAGAGGAAACATTATCTTGTGCCATCATGGTCGCGGCTTGCTGAATGGTGCGCGTTTTTTCGATCATTGGCGCTTCGCTGGTCAGCAGCGTTTTTACCTTTGATGTGGTTAGGTCGTTAGCGTCGTTGCTGTCTGAGTTGGCTTGGCGCAGTCGCGCGTTATCTTCTACTTCTACGAAATCGGCAAAGGAGTCGTAGTTGTCGTAGAGCTCTTGAAAGATAGGCTCAGGAATACAGTAGAGTAGGGTGTCTTCAGTCGCTTTAACTGGGAAACGCACCTTGTTGTTGGTCAGTAGGCCCATTTGACCGAACAAGTGGCCTTCATCAAGGCGGTTATAGAGTTCGCCTTTACGACGGTAGACTTCGACTTCGCCACTTCGAACGATGTATAAGTCATGAATTTGATCACCAAAGTGAATGATAGGGGTATCTTGGCGGTAATAAGAAATTTCCACGCTACTGGTCACTTTCGCCAACATCTCCTCAGGGAGTTCTGTGAAAGGGGGGTATTGTGCCAGAAAGTTTTGAATCTCTAATAACTCAGCATCCATAATGATCATCCATTGGTTTGTATGATTTCATGGTACAACATTTGATAATATTTTGCCGTCACAAATCAATCTGTGAGCTAAAACCTTTTTAAAGTCTTATGGATAGACTAACCTTTCAATTAATGGAGTGACAGTTTAAGGATGATAGGAATGTCGAAGTGGAAGCTTAGTTTTGTATCTGCGGTTTTTATGTTTTCTCCAAGTTTGTGGGCGGACACTAACGCGGTGGATATTTTGGATTACGACCATATTTATGCCACGGCGCATTCGGGCAGTTTAAATGAAGATGCAGGCAGTAATAACAATGCCTCGTCGTATGGATTAGGCGTCAGTTACGCGATGACGGATGATTGGTTGTTGCTGGGAGACTACAGCGCACGCTTTATTCACCCTGATGACACCACAACTCGAATTGATACGCTGATGCCAGGTGTTGGTTACCGTTACAGCATTAAGAAAGATTTAGATATAGTGGCTTACTACCTGCTTGGTATCACTAAAGGTAAGGTTGAAGATAATGACACCAACCGAACTGAATCTTCAGACACTGAGTTCATCCAAGGGGTAAAAGCTGAGCTTAACTATGGCTTTGCGAAACGTTGGATAGCTAACGGGAGTGTGCAGGTGAATCGGAGTGACCTGTTTGATGAAGAGATTTATCACTTAGGTTTACGTTATCTAGTGACCAACAAGTTTGCGATTGGTGGGTCATACCAACATCGAGATGGTGAAGGTAAGATTCGCAGTGAACGAACCAATGAGCTGGGAGTGGAATTTTTCCTAGAGTATTAGCCAGTAACGAAAAGGCTACGTGCCCTAATAGCTCTTATATACAAAGAGACTGACACAAAAAAGCCAGCTTGATTGCTGGCTTTTGCATGTCTATTGGTCTGCAAATACAGGTTTCGCTTTTCGATTAAAGAACCGCAGCGATACCTTTACATAGAGGACCCATGTTTGACTTAGTCATACCAGCAACACTGATACGGCCAGAGCCAACAATGTAGATTGCGAATTCGTCTTTTAGGCGAGTTACTTGCTCTTTGCTTAGGCCAGAGAAAGAGAACATGCCGTTTTGACGTTCGATGAATGTGAAGTCTGCATCAACACCTTCAGATTTCAGTGTCGTTACGAATAGTTCGCGCATCTCTTGGATACGGTCGCGCATTTCTGCTACTTCTGCTTCCCATTCAGCACGTAGATCAGCATCACCAAGGATGTGAGTTACCACAGCACTGCCGTGCGCTGGTGGGTTAGAGTAGATAGAGCGGATAATACTCTTAACTTGAGAGAACGCTGTCGTTGCTACGTCTGCTGATTCAGCAACCAAAGTGAATGCGCCAACACGCTCGTTGTACAAGCCGAAGTTCTTAGAGAACGAGCTAGCAACAAGGATCTCTTTGTTGTATTGAGCAAAAATACGTAGGCCAGCAGCATCTTCTTCAACGCCTTTTGCAAAACCTTGGTAAGCAAAATCGAATAGAGGAAGCAGTTTCTTCTCAGCAACCAATTTAGCCAGAACTTCCCACTCTTCAGTTGTTGGGTCGATACCTGTTGGGTTGTGACAGCAGCCGTGAAGAAGAACGATATCGCCTTCAGAAGCTTTCTCTAGGTCAGCAACCATGCCTGCGAAGTCTTTGTCTTTAGTTTCAGCGTTGTAGTAGCTGTATTGAGCAGTTTCGATACCCGCAGCAGCGAAAACGCCGTTGTGGTTCGCCCAAGTCGGGTTACTGATCCAGATTTTTACGTCGCCCAGTTGGCGCTTGATGAATTCACCCGCTACGCGAAGTGCACCTGTACCACCTGGAGCTTGTGCTGTTTTAGCGCGTTGAGATGCAACGATCTCTGCGTCTGAACCGAAAAGAAGTTTCTGAACCGCTAGACCGTATTCAGCTGTACCTTCAATCGTTAGGTAAGATTTGGTTTTTTCGTTTTCAAGAAGTGCAGCTTCTGCTTTCTTTACTGTTTTAAGTACTGGTGTTTGACCATCTTCATTTTTGTAGATGCCAACGCCAAGGTTGATTTTCTCTGCACGAGAGTCTTTTTTAAACTCTTCAGTAAGGCCGAGGATAGGATCGGCGGGAGCAGCTAACACTTTTTCAAACATAATCTTCATCCATGTCAATTGAGAGGGGATAGTATCTATGGGTAGTTATACCTGTATGGAATTTTTAAGACAATACGAAGTGAACAGAAAGACCAAAAAAAATCCATTTCAATCAGATTTATTGACTAAAGAGGGTATTTGATAACAAAACACCCTACGGATTAACCTATAGGGTGCAAGAAGTTAGTGGATTTTGAATAGATTACGCTGGTTGAGCAATAAAGCTTTCGCGCTCGAGTTCACTCGCTACATTTTTACCATCTTTGTAGGTCGCGGCAATTGAAACAAACGCTTGTTCGACGGCTAGAAAAGCTTGGACAACTTGCGGATCAAAATGCGTCCCATTGCCCTCTAAGATGATCTGTTTAGCTTGTTCATGAGTAAAGGCTGGCTTGTAGACTCGCTTCGAGATGAGCGCATCATAAACATCAGCTAATGCCATTAAACGGCCAGATAACGGGATATCTTCACCAGACAACTGATTAGGATAACCACTGCCATTCCATTTCTCGTGGTGAGTCAGAGATATCTCCTTTGCGACTCTTAAGAAAGAGCTACTTCCCAACTGCTTTTCTGCAATAGATAACGCTTCAGCCCCAATCGCGGGGTGACCTTTCATTATCTCAAACTCTTCGTCCGTCAATTTACCCGGTTTCAATAATACGCTATCAGGCACACCGACTTTGCCCACGTCGTGCAAAGGTGCAGATTTGTAGAGCAACTCGATGTAGTTTGGTGTTAACAAGCTCGAGTGGGTTTCTGATTTGCTGAGCTCTTGTGCGAGAACTTTGACGTACTCTTGAGTTCTTAAAATGTGAGCACCCGTTTCATTGTCTCGAGATTCAGCCAATGCCGATAAGCTCACAATGGCCACGTCACGTGTGGTTTTGACTTCGTTTTGCGCGGTTTCGAGGCTATCAAGCATGGTATTGGTCATAGATGCCATTGAGCCAAGCTCGTTGTAGCCGAAAATAGGTAAGCGAACGCCTTGCTCGCCATTGGTGACTTTGTTTAATGCGTGCTCTTGGCTTAGGAGAATACGCTTAATTAGCTTGCTCCAAAGCGTCATGGTAGTTATCGCGTAGCCACCCAGTACCACAGCCAAATAAATAAACTCTTTGATCACGCTGATCTTGCCGGTGCCATCCAATAAGCGGTCAGGGTTATGTTCTAACCAGAAGATGTCTTTGACAGCAATCATCGTCAACATAGTCGTCAGTGTTACCAGAAGCACGATAACCAAGCCTATCATCTGCTTGACTAGTGAACTTCTTTCACCAACCAGTTGGAAGTCGAATTGTCCAGTCGTCTCCATTTTATCCATTTGGCTGAGCTTAGCGTTCAATTGAAGAATGGTTCCGGTAAAGAAGCCGAATAGGCTCATTCCAAACAGCACCTTCAAATTACTATCTATGGTGAATTCATAGCTTAAGTTGTAGTAGAGCGCGAAAGGCACACTTGTAGCAAAAAATAGCAGGGTATCGAGTTGCGCGAATCGGCCTTGCTTGACCAAGGTATGTTGAGCGAATAGGTAACGACGCGCGAGCCATAATAAGACAAACACAATACTGACTTGTGTGAAAATCTCTAACGTCGTTAAGCTCTCGAGCATAGGACACACCCGACTGCCATAGGTGCCAAACAGCACGCCAGCAATGACGTATAACTTAGTCGTTAGCGATTGATTGTAATTTAAAGTATCCATCGATAAGCCTTTGTTCTCATTCTTATTAGATTTACGCATTCATTGATTCACGACTTTAGAACTGCGAATGATTAGCATAACTGACGTGAATAAGACCGGAAATTCTATCGATAGCTTTCGTGGATTGATACAAGAAACTGGTTTGTGTTAGAGATTTGTTAGCTAGGTGGGGGTTATTGCAGCATTTTTATGAAGATACTTGAATAGCCTCGGTCGAGGTTCGAGGCTATTCAGTCTGTGTACTGGGTTAGAATCGCAAATGATTGAGTTCGCTATCTACTTTAACCCGTTACTTTTTCAGATTGATTTCAGCTTCGATTGATCCGGTTTCAATCTCAGGGTGGGACGCTAGTTTGTCTGCAGCCCATTGGTTGATGTGTTTCAGAATAGCAGACACCGCGTGTTTTTCCGTTGGTGCTTGGTCTTGTTCGACATCGATCTTTTGCTTTGGATGTGAGCCTGTCGCATCTTCAGCAATATGGAGCCAATCCGGGTGCCAGTAATATGGCTGGCCGCTCGGTGTTGTCCAACTGTGAACACCGTTTGACTCTCCTTTATAACTTAATTGGTCTGCTTCTATTTTTTTCATTGTTATCTCGCATGTTTTTGGGTTACATCAAATTATTGAGGTAGAAAGCCAACTTAGTTCCTACCTTGGGTACAAACTTAGCAAAGCTTACAAAGTTATCTGTGAACTAATTCACACTATTGTGGAAATTAGGTGCGATCATATGGATAGCAGCAATAGTTGTTGGCGTAAGTGATAAAATCACCGGCTCACAGAATTTCTCTAGGTAGTACAATTAGATGGCGCGTTATGAAGAGCTTGCAAAGGATATTCGAACTCAGATAGCCAACAATACGTGGCGATCCGGAGAGAAGATCCCTTCGGTACGCATGAGTTGTCGTAATTACAACGTCAGCAATAGTACTGTCTTACAAGCCTACCAGCTGCTAGAAAGCGAAGGGTGGATCATCGCTAAACCTCAGTCGGGCTACTTTGTCGCGCTAAGACTGGACGGTGTTGATTACGCACAGCCACTCGTTAGTGAAAAGAAAGCCATTAATGACCGCTTATTTGATTTCTTGAAGTCGAGTTCAGCCGAGGGTGTGATTCCTTTCGGTTCTGCATTCCCAGATCCTGATCTTTTCCCATTACCTACCTTGACTCGAAATCTAGCCAGTGCTGGCAGGAAGATGACTGGTGCCAGTGTGATCAATAATTTGCCACCGGGCAGTGAGTCCTTGAGAAGACAAATCGCGCAGCGTTACCTGCAGCAAGGGATTACGGTTAATCATCAAGACATCGTGATTACGTCGGGTGCTATGGAAGCGCTCAACTTGAGCCTGCAAACGGTCACTAAGTCGGGTGATAACGTCGTGATAGAGTCTCCCGCATTTTATGGTGCTCTGCAGGCTGTCGAGAGGCTAGGGCTTAACCCTATCGAAGTGGACGTTTGTCCAATCAATGGATTGAATATTGAGCAGTTTGAAAGCGCACTACAAAACCAAGATGTAAAAGCGTGTTGGTTGATGACGACGTTTCAAAACCCGACAGGGACAAGTTTGTCTGAAGAAGCGAAGCGCCGTGTGGTTGAGATTGCAGAACAACACGAAACCTACATTATTGAAGATGACGTATATGGCGATCTTTATTATGAAGGGCACAAGCCGAAGCCATTAAAGGCTTTCGATAAGACCGATTCCGTCTTACTTTGTGGGTCGTATTCAAAAAGCTTGTGTCCCGGTTATCGAGTAGGGTGGGTTGTGAACACGCGTTTTAACGATGCGATTCAAAAGTTACAGCTTCTTTCTACGTTATCGAGCAGCGCTCCCGTTCAACTTGGTGTCGCCCATTTCTTAACACATGAAAGCTACGACAATCACCTTCGTAAACTGCGTAAAAACCTTGTCGTCAGGAAAGAGCGATTTATAGATGTCATTAAGCAGTACTTTCCGCATTCAATCGAGATTGAAGAACCGGCTGGTGGCTACTTGATATGGATTCGCTTTTCTGAAAAATTCGACAGCCATCAGTTTCATCAACTAGCTATCGAACAAGGCATTAGCGTCGCATCTGGCGATCTGTTCAGTGAGCAGGGCAGAGTAGATAACGCGATACGATTGAACTTCTCTTACGAACTGACAGAAGAGAAAGAACAGGCGCTCATCTGGCTTGGCAAACTGGCACATCAACTTACGCACTCGTAAAACCTTAAGTCCCTCATAAAAAAACAATCATTCCAACTGTACGGGTTGTTTGTGGGGTAACTGTACGCCTAATTGACCAAAGAGTTGTGATTCAATAACGGTAGACCAAATATTGGAGATACCGTTATGTTGAAAATGACTATGGGAAATGAAGTTAAGCTGATTATTGTCGCGATTGTGTGTGCGCTTCTGCTTATTCTCGGCCACGTACTGCTGGCAAAAGCATTCGCTGATATGGCGTGGGCAGAATACACCACTGCCGCGATCCCATTCGTTATGATGGCAATCTGCGGTCTCGCAATAAAATACGCTATCGACCAAGATGTTGATTAGCTTTTGAGTAACGAGTCTTAGATGGTGGCACGCAGAAACAGCCGTCGTCTCGTTTTATTCCGAACATAAAAAAACCTCCGCAAGTGCGGAGGTTTTTATTTGTTCTTAACTTTTAATATCGAATAGGTTTCGAATTAGAAGTTTGCAGAGCGTGGTGTACGTGGGAATGGAATCACGTCACGAACGTTGCCCATACCTGTTACGTAAGATACTAGACGCTCGAAACCAAGACCGAAACCAGCGTGTGGCACTGTGCCGTATTTACGTAGGTCGCGGTACCAGCTCATGTGCTCAGGGTCGATACCCATAGCAATCATACGCTCGTCTAGAATGTCTAGACGCTCTTCACGTTGTGCACCACCGATGATTTCACCGATGCCTGGCGCAAGTACGTCCATTGCTGCTACTGTTTTGCCGTCGTCGTTTAAGCGCATGTAGAAAGCTTTGATGTCTTTCGGGTAGTTCTTAACGATAACAGGTGCTTTGAAGTGCTCTTCAGCTAGGTAACGCTCATGCTCAGAAGACATGTCGATGCCCCACTCAACGTCAAACTCAAATTTCTTACCAGAGTCTAGTAGGATTTGGATTGCGTCAGTGTAGTCAACTTGTGCGAAGTCAGCGTCAACGAATTGCTCTAGACGAGTAATTGCTTGCTTGTCGATGCGAGAAGCGAAGAATTCAAGGTCGTCGCGGCGCTCTTCAAGAACAGCAGCGAAAACGTACTTAAGCATGTCTTCAGCCAGTTTCGCTACATCGTTAAGGTCTGCAAACGCAACTTCAGGCTCAACCATCCAGAACTCGGCTAGGTGGCGGCTTGTGTTTGAGTTTTCAGCACGGAACGTAGGACCGAACGTGTAAACCTTGCTTAGTGCACAAGCATAAGCTTCAGCATTAAGTTGGCCAGATACTGTTAGGAACGTCTCTTTACCGAAGAAATCTTCGTTGAAGTCTACGTCGCCTTTTTCAGTGTGTGGTAGGTTTTCCATGTCTAGCGTAGAAACACGGAACATTTCACCAGCGCCTTCTGCATCAGATGCAGTGATAAGCGGAGCAGAAGTCCAGAAGAAGCCTTGCTCGTGGTAGAAACGGTGAATCGCTTGAGATAGACAGTTACGTACACGTGCTACTGCGCCAATCACGTTTGTACGTGGACGTAGGTGAGCAACTTCACGAAGGTATTCGATAGAGTGACGTGTCTTAGCCATTGGGTAAGTGTCAGCGTCTTCAACCCAGCCTACAACTTTAACGTCAGTTGCTGCTAGTTCGAAGTCTTGACCTTTCGCAGGAGACTCAACAATCTTACCTGTTACTTCAACAGAGCAGCCAGTTGTTAGCTTTAATACTTCGTCTTCGTAATTATTAAGATTATTAGGAACCACGGCCTGAATCGGGTCGAAACAAGAGCCGTCATAAATGGCAAGGAAAGAGATTCCAGCTTTGGAATCACGACGTGAACGGATCCAGCCGCGAACAGTTACTTCACTGTCTACCGCTAGCTTGCCGCCAAGTACGTCTGTTACAGGCGCGTAAGTCATGTTGATTTCATTCTCCATTGAGGGACAAATTCAACTCAAAGTTACTAGCGTTACTGCAAATATATAGATATTCGCACAATAATTAGCCGAAACATCGAGTTGTATAAACTTTTTAAATCGATTGAACATATTACCTGTCATACCGACAGCTTCAACCTTTATTCTTGCTTGGTGAAAGAAATATTGTGTCTACTGACGATAAATAGGTTTGAGGGTGTGTTTTTTGTTCGATATTAGCGTCAGCCTTACCTTTGACCCTATGTGAGCTGTTGAACGAGCAAGGCGTAATCGAAACCTTTGTTTTCAATAATGGGAGTGTGATTGTATTGAGACTCACTCTATATTGGCGCGGATTCAGTCATATTGGACTTGATCACTTTCTTAATTTCCCACTAAAGCAACAAGAGGAGTTTAATATTTACGTGTTAATTACGCCGCCTTAGCCCCTGCATTCTCTCTACACCCGCACTTTTCGAGCGCTCGCTCATTCAAGAAAAACAGTCGATCAAATTATGTCTCAACAAGGCAGGACTGGCTGTACAAGTAAAAGAGAATTACATGCTTAATTATTTAAAAAAACAGTGGTTATCAAACGTTAAAGGAGATTCATTATCTGGGATTGTGGTTGCACTCGCATTGATCCCTGAAGCCATCGCATTTTCAATTATCGCAGGCGTCGACCCTAAGGTAGGGCTCTATGCATCTTTTTGTATCTGTGTTGTCACCGCTTTGGTTGGCAGTCGTCCGGGGATGATTTCCGGTGCAACAGGCGCTATGGCGCTGTTAATGGTCACATTAGTGAGAGAGCACGGACTAGAGTACCTACTCGCAGCTTCATTCCTAGCTGGCGTCATTCAAATCGCGGCTGGGTATCTCAAGCTTGGTAACCTGATGAATTTCGTTTCCAAATCGGTGATTACTGGATTTGTTAACGCGCTCGCCATCCTAATCTTCATGGCCCAGCTCCCTGAATTGATCAATGTCCCTTCAAGTGTTTACGTATTAGTCGCTTTGGGTTTGGTGATCATTTATCTGCTTCCTTATTTTCCCAAGTTTGGTCGTGCAATACCTTCTCCATTGGTCGCGATTGTTACTCTGACAATCATTAGTTTGTTGTTTGGGTTAGATGTGAGAACGATTGGCGATATGGGTAAGCTTCCTGATTCACTGCCTGTGTTTTTGATCCCTAATATTCCATTCACGTTTGATACGCTTGCGACCATCCTGCCATATTCGATTGCTCTATCTCTGGTTGGCTTGCTGGAATCTTTGATGACAGCGACCATAGTCGATGATCTGACAGATACTGAAAGTAACAAAAACAATGAGTGTAAAGGGCAGGGAGTAGCCAATATTGTGGCTTCACTGTTTGGTGGAATGGCGGGGTGTGCGATGATCGGTCAGTCGATCATAAACATCAAATCAGGCGGCTTAACCCGATTATCTAGCATGATCGCCGGGGTTGTTTTGTTGTTAATGGTGGTGTTTGTTTCGGATTGGTTGAAGTTGATACCGATGGCGGCTTTAGTGTCTGTGATGATTATGGTTTCAATCGGTACGTTCTCGTGGCGCTCTATTGTTGAACTTAAAGACCATACACTTCCAACTAACGTAACCATGTTAGCGACCGTGGCGGTTGTGGTGTTTACTCATAACTTAGCGATTGGGGTTGCGGTTGGCGTGGTTTTATCGGCTCTGTTTTATGCGCATGTTAGCAAGTCTATGGTCTTTATATCAGATGAAGTGGTGACCAACGAAATGCACACCATTCACCGAGTAAAAGGGCATGTATTTTTTGCGTCTTCAGATGCGTTTGTTGACCTATTCGATTACGACAACGCGACCTCTTTAGTGACCATCGACATATCTGATGCATCGTTTCTCGATAATACATCGGTAGAGGCGCTTGATAAGGTTGTGTTCAAGTTCCGTAAAAAGGGCGCTTACGTTGAAGTCTCTGGAATGGATAGCGTGAGTGCGAACCTGATAGTCAAACACGCGATGTATCACAAGCATAAAGACTTAACCGCGGTTTCCATTACACACTAATCATTGTTTAAGGTTCTTTGAACGCCTCACTAGGCATTGCTAGGAAGATAAAGCGCTCATTGTTGAGCGCTTTTTTGTTGGCGATCTATGACTTCTTCTTTGTACTCGACAAAGTGAACTGATTAATCAGTGACTCAAGGTGATCAGACAGCTCTTCTAAATCATTACTGATTCCACGAGTCTCAGCCGCAGACTGCGATGTGTTGTCGGCGTGAGAAGTGATGGTCTCAACCTTTTGTTGAACATCTTCGGTCGCGTGTGTAGTGGATTGCGTCTGTTGTTGAATATTTTTCGCATGAGCCAGTACTTGTTTCATCTCTTCAACGACACCATTCATTTCAACGGACAGTGCGTCGATATCGGTTGAGCTTTGATGGGCTTGTTCGCAAACGCGATCGGCAGATGTCAGCGACTCTTCGCTGCCTTGTTGGAATTGATGAATGATTGACTCAATGCTGCCTGTTGCTTCAGCGGTTCGCGATGCAAGGTGGCGAACTTCATCTGCGACTACCGCAAAGCCTCGGCCTTGTTCTCCCGCTCGCGCCGCTTCAATCGCTGCATTCAAGGCTAGAAGATTGGTTTGGTCAGCAATACCACGAATCACACTCAATATTGAAGAGACCTCTCCGGTTTGCTCATTGAGTGTCAGGATTTTGTGTTTCACTTCTTCTATGCTGCTGACTAGGTTCTTTATTTCACTGCTTGCATCATGAGCTTGGTTAGCACTCTTACACGCTACATCGGCGGTGTGATTGATGAGTTCTGAAGCGGTTAAAGTGGCTTGTTCTACATTGACTTGTTGCGCCTGTATCCCTTCGATATTGTGTTGCACTTCTGCGGTTTCGCTTTGCTGGTCGCTGGCGGCTTGCTCGGTAATTTGCGCGACGCTAGTCAGTTGGTTTGCCGAGGCATTTAACTTGTGCGAGGTGCTTTGTACCTTTTCTAAGCTGTCAGATACGGTTCCCATGAACGAGTTGATGGAATTAGCCAGCGTGCCAATCTCATCCTTGCTTTGTTCCGGCAGGCGAGTGGATAGGTTTTTATCGTCGCTGACTTGGGTCATAAAGCGAGAAGTCTGTTGCAGCGGGCGCACGATAATCTTACGAATTAATCCCATCGTAAGGACAAATCCGGCAAACGAGATCACTGCCATAATGCCAATAGCAGCCATGGTTTGAGTGTTGATCAACGAGTTAACATGGTTGAGGTTATATTCGAGGCGAATCGCACCCAAGACTTTACCCTCTGGTGCCATATGACAGGCGACACAATTGGTTCCTCGGTAATCTTCACTCGACTTCATTGGCAGAGCAATAACCAAGCCTTTGCCCCAATCAGCAGAAAAAGGTTCGATAACGGTTTCGCCCGCTAGCGCTCGTTTATCAATATCGTCAACCGGTGTTTGGTTGTCATCACCTGGGCCGTATAACTTGCTGACAGCGTCGGCGCGTAAAACACGAACGTCTTCAATGCCTTCTTGAGCCAGTGCTTTCTGACGAAGGGTCTCTTTTTGTGCCATGGTGCCGGTGAGCATCATCATGTTGAGGCTATCGAAGTAGTTACTTGCTTTGTCGTGAAGCTGCTCACTTAACACTGAGTTTACAAGTTGCTTTTGTTGCGAATATTGGAAATAGGTCGATATTGCCAGCAAAAAGGTGAACACGATGGCGAGGGCCACTAGGATTTTAAAGGTGATTGTTGAGCGCATAAGGTGTTTGTTTTTATTAATTATAATGACGCAAATACTGTACTAGTAAGAGTTCCTACCACCTATGGGGTATAACGAATTGTGTGACCATACTCCGGTTGTGGTTATGTTTCTGTGATGTAGCGAGTTTGTGTCGTGTCTGATGTTGAAATGGAACGCGCTTCAAGCTCGTCACTGTTCTCAAAACATAGTGTGGTTCTTAAAACATCGTGTTGTGAAAAATACAGCTTTTATTGAAACAGACTGCTGTTTTGGGAATAGAGCGCTGTTATTGAAGTGCAGCAACGGGCTGTGAGTCTGCTGATAGTTAGAAGAGCCTTGGTTGTTGATTAGCTCGATGTATTTGTCAGCTTGTCTTTTATCAATAAAGACTATTGTTTTAGATGGCTTAGCGGTTAATTTATATCCAAACGGCTTTTTTGTTCAATTTAATAGCAAAAAATGTGGTTATGGCGTTGTGTTTCAGAGTTCATTCGATAATATGAAGTGACCTCTAATGACAGAGGAAGGGCAGCAACGGATACGCTGCTTTAAATAATATGGAATGTGACTTATTGATATTGGACACATACATGAAATTCAAGATTACATCACCGATCATCGAACCCACAGAAGGGTCACCACATCAGAAGATGGCTTCTTCATCTGATCACACCTCTCTATACTCTCGCTTGTACTACTCGTTTTCTACTGCCTTTTCGCGATTTAACTCCGCTTATCGCTCCTATCGATATTCGTTTTAAAGCTTAACTTCTTTCGAATTTTCTTTGCATCTTGGTTGATGACAGAGAACTACACCTATTAAAAACTAAATAAATAAGTTAAAGACAATGAATATTAAAATGATGGGTAGCTCCCTAATTATCGCTGGTACCGCTCTTGGTGCTGGTATGCTTGCAATCCCAATGGTATTAGCTCAATTCGGATTGCTTTACGGCACACTGCTGATGGTACTGATCTGCTTCGGTACGACTTACGCAGCATTACTACTTCTAGAAGCGACCATCAAAGCGGGTGGCGGTTTAGGATTAAACTCTATCGCTAGAAAGACACTAGGCAAACAAGGGCAGCTGATCACCAATGGTCTGCTTTACGCCTTACTGATTTGCTTGCTAATGGCTTACATCTTAGGTGCAGGTGACTTGCTGAGTAAGCTGCTGTCTAACCTCGGTGTCGATATTACTGCAACAACGAGTCAAATTACTTTTACCTTGATTGCCGGTGCTGTTGTGGCGAGTGGAACAGGCGTAATTGATAAGCTCAACCGTGCACTGTTCTTCGTGATGCTAGTAAGCTTGTTTGCAACCATGGCCTTTTTGGCGCCAAGCATGACGCAAGAAAACTTGATGCAGGTAACCAGCCACAATCACGTTGATCTGATCAAAACCAGCGCAATTCTGTTCACCAGCTTTGGCTTTATGGTGGTGATTCCTACTTTGGTGTCTTACAACCACGAAGCGACAGACAAACAGCTACGCAATATGGTGATTGTTGGTTCTCTGATCCCATTGGTGTGTTACTTGTGTTGGTTGTTTACGGTAGTGGGTAACTTGAGTGAAGAGCAATTCAGAAGCTTTGAGAACGTATCAGATTTGATGGCGGCGTTTGAGGCTCAATCTCCTTGGGTAGGTAATGTTCTGTCTACCTTCACTGGTTTGGCTTTGTTGACCTCTTTCTTTGGTGTAGCAATGGCGTTGTTCAACCAAAACAAAGACATGTTCAACCAAAACACAGCAGTAACCTACTGCATCAGCTTCATCTTGCCGTTGGCGGGATCATTGCTTGCTGCGGATAAGTTTCTACAAGTGCTGAACTACGCAGGCATCATCTTGGTGTTCCTCGCGGTGTTTGTTCCTCTGGTGATGGTCCACAAGCAGCGCTTCATGAAAGTTGCTGATGATAGATACCGAGCAGAAGGTGGCAGCGCAATGATGTTGTTCTCACTGCTGTTTGGTTGCTTCCTGCTTATCTCACAAGTGATCTAGTTCTTTGGCCCATTATCTAAGATGCAAATCGAGCATCTTAGATATAAGTGGCCGGAATTTAGATAGAAAAAAGGAACGCATCGGCGTTCCTTTTTTATTATTTGCTCGTTACCAAGCAAGCTGTGTTAGAGGCTATTAGCAAACAACCTTAACAGCCAAACCACCTTGAGATGTCTCACGGTATTTAGCGTTCATGTCTTTACCGGTTTCTAGCATTGTTTCGATAACTTTATCTAGAGAAACAGTAGGAGCAGAAGAACGACGAAGTGCCATACGAGTTGAGTTGATTGCTTTAACTGCAGCAATACCGTTACGCTCGATACATGGTACTTGTACTTGGCCAGCAACTGGGTCACACGTTAGACCTAGGTTGTGTTCCATGCCAATTTCCGCAGCCATACATACTTGCTCAGGGCTACCACCCATAAGCTCAGCAAGACCAGCAGCAGCCATAGAACATGCCACACCAACTTCACCCTGACAGCCAACTTCAGCACCAGAGATAGAAGCATTACGCTTGTAAAGACCCCCGATCGCGCCAGAAGCTGCGAAGTAACGGATGTAATCTTTCTCTGTCACTGTTTGGATGAACTTATCGTAGTAAGCCAATACAGCAGGGATGATGCCACAAGCACCGTTTGTTGGTGCCGTTACTACACGGCCGCCAGCTGCATTTTCTTCGTTTACTGCGAAAGCAAACATGTTTACCCAGTCAACAACCGACATTGGATCATTGGTTGTTTTTTCTGAAGTCATTAGCTGTTGGCGAAGTGCTGCTGCACGGCGAGGAACACGTAGTGGACCAGGCAGGATACCTTCAGTATTCATACCGCGATCCATACACTCACGCATCGTTTTCCAGATGTTAGCGAAGTAAGTGCGAGACTCTTCGTCTGAGTGGAATGCTGCTTGGTTTTTCATAACCAGTGTACTGATAGAAAGACCGCTTTCTTTACACTGATTAACCAGCTCTTCAGCTGTTGTGAATTCGTAAGGTGCTTTAATTGGGTTTTCTTCTTCTTTGCCGAAGTTCTCTTCGTCAACGATGAAACCGCCACCAATTGAGTAGTACGTTTTTGAGTATGCAACTTCATCACCAATCCAAGCGTGAATGCTCATGCCGTTCTCGTGTAGAGAAAGGTTGCTAGTGTGGAAGTTCATACCGCCATCGCGTGGGAACGATACTGTATGACAGTGCATGCCAACAGGAAGGCGCTCAGTTTCTTCTACGCGAGCAATGAAGCCAGCAATAGAATCGATATCAACACGTTCAGGAGTATTGCCAGCAAGACCCATGATGATTGCGATATCTGTGTGGTGACCTTTCCCTGTCAGTGATAGTGATCCATATACGTCCACGGTGATTTTAGTGATGTCGCGCAATTTTCCCATTGAACGTAGGTCATCAATAAACTCTTTACCCGCTTTCATTGGTCCAACTGTGTGTGAGCTCGATGGACCAACACCGATTTTATAGATATCAAATACACTAATCATAGCGATTACCTCAAAAAGAGAGCCTCCCAAGGGGAGTAGGGAGGCTCATTTATTATCATTATATTTTGTGTCTAATCTCGCGATATAAGATGCAAGCCATCTTATAAAAAGTGCTTAAGATTAAAGAGCGCCGTAGATTACAGAACTAATAGCCGCTAGACCACATAAAGCTGTAAAGATTTGTACAGGTGCTGAAGTTTTGTACTTAGCCATTGCTGGTACTTTGTTCATTGCGAATACAGGCATTAGGAACAGGATAGCTGCAATCATTGGAGCACCCATTGTTTCAATCATACCTAGGATGCTTGGGTTAACTACCGCAACAATCCAAGTTGTAACAACGATGAACGCTAGAGATGCTTTTTCAATCTTAGAGATTGAAGAACCAGAGCGAGACTTGATTAGACCAACAAGACCTTCGTGAGCACCTAGGAAGTGACCGAAGTAGCTAGAAGTAATCGCTGCGAACGCTACAAGAGGGCCCATGTAAGAGATAAGTGGAGACTCATGTACGTTAGCTAGGTAAGAAAGAACAGAGATGTTCTGTGCTTGTGCTGTTGCTAGTTGCTCTGGAGATAGAGAAAGCACTACAGAGAATACGAAGAACATTACAAAGCCCATCAGCATCATTGCTGCGCCGCCAGTGATTTGGTCAGTTTTCTTAACTGCGTCTTCACCGTATACACGACGTTGCTCTTTAGAGAACTGTGAAATGATTGGGCTGTGGTTGAAAGAGAACACGATGATTGGAATAGCAAGCCAGATAATAGAAGGCATTGTTGACCATTCTGGGCTTACGTCCATCATTGAAGTGTTCCAATCAGGAACTAGGTAGAAAGATAGCGCTAGTAGGATGAATACTAGTGGGTAAACCATTGCTGACGTTGCTTTAAGCATCAGCTCTTTACCGAATACAACACCTGCTGTCATAGCAAGGATAAGTGCACCAGAAAGGAGAGGACGTGGAATAGATTCCATACCCATTTGGTTTACTAGAAAAGAGTCAACCGTGTTTGTAATACCAACACCGTAGATAAGAACGATCGGGTAGATAGCGAAGAAGTAAGCAAAAGTAATAATGTTTGCGCCAGTCTTACCGAAGTGCTCTTCAACTGTGTCTGTAATATCAGCTTCAGGGTTTTTAGCAGACAGTACGAAACGAGCTAGAGATTTGTGTGCGAACCAAGTCATTGGTGCCGCGATTAAAGCTAGGATAACTAATGGCCAAAAACCACCCGCACCAGCTTTGATTGGAAGGAATAGTACGCCAGCACCAACTGCTGTACCGAATAGTGATAAACACCAGGTAAAATCTTTGTAGTTAAACTTGCTTGAATCTTTAACGGCATTTGCCGAAGAAGTTGTTGTGTTCATGTTAAATTACTCATTTTTTGGGAACAGGAAATAAGTCGGGGCTAATTCTGCAGAATTTTCTTCTACAAAAAATAGATCTAAATCATGTAATGAAACGGCGTGTCACATGATATGCGAAAAACGGATTTTTGATCACGAAAATAGCGTGCCACAGGTGATTTATGCTTATGCTTGGTATTAGTTTTATTAATGCGAAAGGGGGGTGTTGTATAGATTTATACCAGGGAAACGTTTGCGTAAAATTGCATTAATAAATCTGTTCCATGGAAAGACTGGTTTTTGTTAACAGAGATTAAACAAAACGTAGTTGCTATGTAATCTGTTGCACTACATGTTGCTGCATTGATTGGATGATTTGCGCCGTAACGCCCCAAATTAGGTGCTCTTGGAAGGGCATAGCAAAAACTCGATGCTTGATTTGTTTAAAGTTAACAGTGTGGCTGTGTAACTTGGCTTGGTCTAAAACATAGGTAGCGGGCACCTCAAAAATTGAGGCAACTTCGTTCTCATCGATGATGGCTTTATAGTCAGGATCGACCATGGCAACAATCGGCGTCACAGAAAATTTACTAATAGTACTCAATGCAGGTAATTGCCCAACAATTTTAACTTGATCCGATCGAATTCCCACCTCCTCATGGAGCTCTCTGAGTGCAGTGAATTGCATAGAAGGGTCAGAAAGTTCGTGTTTACCACCAGGAAAGCTGACTTGGCCGGGGTGATGCTTTAAATGAGCCGCTCTTTTAGTAAAAATGACATGTAAACCATCTTCTCTTTCAACTAAACCTACCACCACCGCCGCTTTACGTAATTGATCGCCATTGATATGCGAAACACGCTCTACTGACTCTGGGTGATAGCCAACGGTAGGGTTAAGTTGGAATTGTTGAAGGAAGTTTTCTTTATTCATATCAAGCCAATATATTGATTGTTATGATTTTAAGTATAGACATAACAGTGGGTTGATTACCAATACTGAGTTTTTCTTCATTTACTTTCCCTCTTTAATTATGAATTGGGCGTCATGAGGGGTTGTTTACCGATGAATCTCCTCGAAATGACGATTTTTGCTATATTCAATATGTGTATACAGGCGAGCAAGCGTTATCCATGTCATAAAATTGGGTGACGAAACGTAGATTTTTCGTTTAATAATTTGATAACAATAACTTAGTGGCCCATTCTAAAAAGAAATAGAAGAAAAGGTATGAGATGAAAGGAATCATATTCACCGAATTTTTAGAGCTTGTTGAAGACAAGTTTGGTTTAGAGCTTTTGGAAGAAGTTCTAGAAATGTCAGAAGATGAAGGGATCTACACGTCCGTTGGTAGTTATGATCACAGAGATCTGGTTAAGCTCATCATTAACTTGAGCAAAAAAACGGATATCGATGCTGCAAGCTTGCAACGCGTTTTCGGGCAGTCTGTATTTAAGAACTTACTCGCCTCTTTACCTAATAAAGCGAGCCTTGCTCATAGCAATACCACCTTTCAATTTATTCAGCACGTAGAGCGCTACATTCACGTTGAAGTGAAGAAGCTCTATCCGGATGCTGAGCCACCTGAATTCAGTTTTATTACTACGACCGAAGCACAACTTGTTTTTGACTACAAAAGCGCAAGGTGTATGTCTCACGTTTGTTTAGGGCTTATCGAAGGGTGTGCTGAATACCATGGTGAATCTATTGTGGTAGAAATGACGCCACAAAATGATGACCAAAGCGTGGTTAGGTTTAATCTCAAAGTAGAAAAGTGATATGGATCTGGTATCAGCCCTAGAGAAAAAGCTTAAACGTCAAATTGCTGCACGGAAAGTGGCCGAAGCATTGTTGGAACAAAAAAGTCTCGAACTGTTTGAGGCAAACCAACAACTTGAGCTTGCGCTGCGTCAGTTAGAAAAGCGCTCCAACGCAAATTTACGTCGGATTGAATTCCAAGAACAGATTGATAACCTGTTGATTGATTTTGGGCGCGCGTTTCTAAGAAATGATCTCGATGATGTCATGCTATCTGAATTAACGACCAACGTGACCAGCAGTTACTTAATCGAAGCCAGTCGTTTGATTCTACCTCCCAAGCTCATCCCTCAGTTACAGACCTATGATTATGGCGATGAGACTGTCGAGGTGTTAGATCAAGACATTCAAGAACCTCATTGGCAAGACGACCTGCTGACCGTGCCTTTAGAGGTTGAAAAAGTCATAGTTGGCGCGTTAATCGTCAGAGTCAGGTTGTTAGACCAAGACTACGAGTTTATACAAAGCCAACTGTTGTTAGTAACGGACCTTATCTGCAGTGCCTTAACCCATCAACTAGCAATCAACCGAAATATTGAATCACGTAAACGAGCGGAAGAGTCCGAAAGGGCAACGCGTGACTTTGTGGCCATGATTAACCATGAGTTAAGAACTCCGCTTAATGGCTTGTTAGGTAGTGCAGAATTGATCAGTGATACGGAACTGAACAGCTCTCAACGTGAAATAGTGAACAACCTGCGCCAGTCTGGAGAGTTTCTCAGAACCATCATTAATGACCTACTGGATTACAGTAAAATCAATGCGGGAATGTTGGAGTTGATTCCAAAGAAGTTTGCACTGCTTGATTTAAGAAATACCATTGAAAGCATCTTTATTAATCGAGCCAAAGAGAAGCAGCTTGAATTCAATATCAGTGTTGCGTCGAACGTTCCTTCCCATTTTCAAGGCGATTTAGAGCGCATCACTCAGCTGTTTGTGAACTTAATCGGTAATGCGATTAAATTTACAGAAGAAGGGCATGTGAATGTTGATATTAAGTGGGACAAAAACCAATTTGTTTTCTCTGTAGAAGATACCGGAGTCGGAATTGCTGAATCGGCGCATAAGACGCTATTTGAACCTTTTACGCAGGCAGATAACTCAAGTAGCCGGAACTATGAAGGCACCGGGCTTGGGTTGGCGATTTGTCGCAAGCTGGTGGCTCTGATGAATGGTGATATTGGGGTGACCAGTGTCGTTGGTTCAGGCACGACGTTTACCATCTCGATTCCTCTTCAAGTTGTCGATGTTCCGGCTGAGAGTGATAGTGTTACCAAGGGCTTTGAGTCTGAGGCGGAATTGTCACTACTTAAAGTGCTGGTGGTTGATGATATTAAGATGAACCAGATCATCATCCAACAGATGCTCCGTAAACATGAAATTGAACCTGCTATTGCAAGTAATGGTGTCGAAGGGTTTGAGCTCGCGTCAGACAATGAATACGACATTGTATTCATGGATTGCAGAATGCCCGTTATGGACGGCTTTGAAGCGACAGAGAAGCTAAGAGAGAAGGGTTACGTTAAATCTATTGTGGCTCTGACCGCCGGAACGACACTTGAAGAACGCGAACGTTGTATTCAGTGTGGAATGGATGACATTTTGAGTAAACCTTACACCGCCAACGATCTTAAAGAGATGCTTAAGAGGTGGGGGCTCTCTGCGGCGAAGGTCGCTTAAACACGCGAATAAAGCGTTGTGAGTCATGTACTCTAACTTAAAGACTAAAAAACCGAAGTGATCTTGCGATCCTTCGGTTTCTTCTTATATAAAGCTTTTTCTGGCCGTTAAGCAGCGGAACTCGTCATTAAGTAGCGGAACTAGCAGTTAATGACATTAGGTTTAGCAATCTTCAAGTACCGGTAGAATTCGACTCAGCTTATCCAGTGTTTCTTGGTATTCAGAAGCACAATCACTATCAAACACCACACCACCGCCAGCCCATGCATAAAGCGTATTGTTCTCGGCGACTAATGTACGAATGGTAATACTGGTATCCATTCTGCCATTTCGGCTGATGTAGCCAATACTGCCGCAGTACGCTGAACGTCGATGCGGTTCTAACTCTTCAATGATCTGCATCGCGCGAACTTTTGGTGCGCCAGTAATCGACCCTCCAGGGAAACAAGCCCTCAGAAGGTCAGTCGCAGAATATTGATCATCAAGGTCTGCTCGTATCGTGCTTACTAAGTGGTGCACGGCAGGGAAGCTCTCAATATCGAACAACTTTGGTACATGCACTGTGCCCGGTTTTGCCACTCGGCCAATGTCATTACGAAGCAGGTCGACGATCATCAGGTTCTCGGCCTGATCTTTATCGGCGCTTGCTAGGTCTTGCGCGTTGGCATCATCAATCATCGGGTCATCAGAACGAGGTCGTGTGCCTTTGATTGGCTTGGTTTCAATGACGTTGTCTTTGAGTTCTAAGAAACGCTCTGGCGAAACACTGATGATTGCGCAGTCGGCCAAACGGATAAAACCCGAAAAGGGCGCTGAGTTGTACTGCTCTAACTTGTCATAAGCCAACCATTCACTGCCTTGGTATTGAGCATTGAAGCGCTGAGCTAAGTTGATCTGATAGCAGTCCCCGGATAACAGGTACTCTTGAACACTATCGAACTTAGTGGCGTAGCTTTCTTCGCTCATATTGGATTTCCACGGTGTGGTTAATCCAAAGGGCGCATGTGTTAGGTGTGATTGACCCATTTTCTGCATCAGCCAATCATGATGTTCATCGATATTGCTGCCGACAATACACGCCGTTTTCAGTTGGTGATCAACGATAACAGCCCATTCATATAAGCCAACCGCCATGTCAGGTGCTTCAATATCACGCGTTGCGAGTGAAGGAAGTGTCTCGACTCTGCGCCCTAAATCATAACTAAAATAGCCTAAAGCGCCGCCAACGAATGGTAACTCAGTGTGCTCTTTAGTCGCAGGTAATAACTGTTGCTGATATTGGTCGAGTAGTTCGAAAGGATCGGAGTCTGAAACCTCGCACGTCTCATTAACATTAACGGTCGTTTTTGCACCGATTGTCTCGAAGGTGGCGATGGGTTGAGCAACTAAAATATCGTATCGACTATCAACGTGGCTTTCTGAAGCGGAGCGTAATAGCATTGCCCACGGCAGGTTTTCAATATGGGAAAACAGCTGTTTAGCTAAAGTTGATTGATATTCAAGCGGCTTGATTTGGATAGAGCGAAATTCGTTGTTATTCATTTGTTTAATTTGTGACAAAGAGTTCGATCACTGCATGGCGTGTGAGAGGAAGCAAGAGTATCATAAATTGAAAATAAAATGGGTTCTTGATTAGAACGGTGCAAACTACATGGTTTAGTTTACAGCTATGCAAGCGATTGCTAAAGCAACTAAATACAGCTCAACATAATAAAAAGCTAAGCCAACTAATCCGGTTAGACAAAAACAGTCAAACCAAGACCCCACATGGAACCAGAACAATAAAGAGGCATGCAATGACGGTTATTCGTAAGCAAGATGTGATCAGCAGTGTCGCTGACGCACTTCAGTACATTTCTTATTATCACCCTTTAGACTTTGTCCAAGCCCTAGAAAAAGCGCACGAGAAAGAAGAGAGCCAAGCAGCTAAAGATGCTATTGCTCAGATTCTTATCAACTCACGCATGTCTGCGGAAGGCCATCGTCCAATTTGTCAGGATACGGGTATTGTTACTTGTTTCGTGAACATCGGTATGGATGTTAGGTGGGAAACGGATCAAACAGTACAACAGATGGTTGATGAAGGCGTTCGTCAAGCTTACAACAATCCAGATAACCCATTGCGTGCATCTGTCCTAATGGACCCTGCAGGTAAGCGTATTAATACCAAAGACAACACACCAGCGGTTGTTCACATTAATATGGTTCCAGGCAACAAAGTTGAAATTCAAATCGCGGCAAAAGGCGGCGGTTCTGAGAACAAAACCAAGATGGTTATGCTGAATCCTTCTGATGATATTGCAGAGTGGGTAGAGAAGACGCTGCCAACAATGGGGGCGGGCTGGTGTCCACCGGGTATGCTAGGTATAGGCATCGGCGGTACGGCTGAGAAAGCAGCAGTTCTAGCGAAAGAATCTTTGATGGAACATATCGATATCCAAGAGCTTATCGAGAAAGGTCCAGAGAACGCAGAAGAAGAGCTTCGTTTAGACATCTTCAACCGTGTAAACAAGCTTGGTATTGGTGCACAAGGTCTTGGCGGTCTAACCACTGTCGTGGACGTAAAAATCAAAACAGCACCAACGCATGCAGCTTCAAAGCCTGTTTGCTTGATCCCGAACTGTGCAGCAACGCGTCACGTTCACTTCACGCTAGACGGCAGCGGCCCTGCAGAGCTAACACCACCTAAGTTAGAAGAGTGGCCAGACATTACTTGGGAAGCTGGCGCGAATACACGCCGTGTTAACCTTGATGAAATTACCAAAGAAGACGTTCAAGAGTGGAAGACTGGCGAAACGGTTCTTCTATCAGGCAAGATATTAACCGGTCGTGATGCTGCTCATAAGCGTATTCAAGGCATGCTTGAAAGTGGTGAAGGTTTACCAGAAGGCGTCGACCTGAAAGGTAAGTTCATTTATTACGTAGGCCCTGTTGATGCGGTACGCGATGAAGCGGTTGGTCCTGCTGGCCCAACAACCTCTACTCGTATGGATAAGTTCACTGACATGATGCTAGAAGAAACAGGCATTATGGGCATGATTGGTAAAGCAGAACGTGGCCCTGCAACGGTAGAGTCAATCAAACAACATAAATCGGTTTACCTGATGGCGGTTGGCGGTGCAGCTTATTTAGTCGCGAAAGCAATTAAAAAAGCACGCGTGGTTGCGTTTGAAGATCTCGGTATGGAAGCGATTTACGAGTTTGAAGTTGAAGACATGCCGGTAACGGTCGCGGTTGACTCTAACGGCGTGAACGCGCACCAGATCGGCCCTGATACGTGGAAAGTGAAAATTGCTGAAGCTGAAAAAGCATAATTTACCGAAGTCAAAAGTCGTAACAGGCGCTAGCTTCAGCGTTTGAATTGCAATTCTTGACAGAAAGTTGAAGACAAAAGTGCAGCATTATTTGCACTTTTGTCTTATTATCAATGATATAGTGATAAACACATCGTTTGATATAAGAATATAGGAGAGAGGAATGCCTCGTTTTATTCAGATCCTACAGATTATCTTGGCAGTGGTGATTGGTGCTTTTGTTGGATATGACCTGATCTTGAAAGGGATCAGTATCTTTGATAATAAATACGTGACAATTACTTGTGCGCTTTGGCTAATTGCAGAGATTGCACTGTTTGTTATCTACAAGTTGATTGAAGACGATTAAACGTCGGATACCGCAGAAAAATTCTAAAGCCCCTGATTATGAATGTAGTCAGGGGCTTTTATTCATCTAGCATTAAGAATGTGTATTGCATACTCACTACTATTAGAAAAAGAAAAAGCATACATACTATCCCAACAGGGAAAGAACATAGGCTGCCTCTCTATTATCATAATCAGCTAGCCTAACTATCACGGAGTCGTTCAAATGAAACACCTAACTCAAGAAATGAGTGACTTTATAAGCAGAGGAACGGATTCTCACATTCGAGTCGCGGTCACGGGGCTTTCTCGTGCGGGTAAGACAGCATTCATTACTTCGCTGGTTAATCAGCTTCTTCATACGTCTACCCACAAAAATCTGCCTCTACTTGCATCAGCGAGAGACGGAAGAATTATTGGCGCTAAGCGCATTCCTCAACACAACATGATGATCCCACGTTTCTCTTATGATGAAGCTATGGAATCGTTGAATGCTCAGCCACCAGAATGGCCAGTGCCGACGCGTGATGTCAGTGAGATTCGTCTAGCAATCAAATATAAGCCAGCCAAAGGCGCAAAGAAGCTACTGAGCAAAAACAGCACCCTTTATCTCGATATTGTTGATTATCCGGGAGAGTGGCTACTTGATTTACCTTTACTGGATATGGATTTTGATACTTGGAGTCAGTCTCAATTTGCAGCGTTGAAAGGCGACAGGGAAACCTACTCGCAACAGTGGAACGCCATGCGTGGTGACGTTGACTTGTTAGCCGAAGCAGACGAAAAGAAACTGGTCGCCATTGCCGATAGCTATACTCAGTACCTTCACACTTGTAAGGATAACGGGTTGCACTGGGTGCAGCCGGGTCGATTCGTATTGCCGGGTGAGCTTGAAGGTGCGCCTGTGCTGCAATTTTTCCCGTGCACCGCACCTGAGGGCAAGTTCTCTAAAACAAGTAACTATGCGGTTTTAAAAGCGCGTTATGAAGAGTATCAACAAAAGGTCGTAAAGGCGTTCTACAAGAATCACTTCGCGACGTTCGACAGACAAATCGTGCTGGTGGATTGCTTACAGCCGCTCAATGCGGGCTATGACTCTTTCATGGATATGCGTGGCGCATTAGAGCAGCTACTAAAAAGCTTTAAGTATGGTCGAAGCAATGTGCTAAGACGCTTATTCGCGCCGAAGATCGACAAGATCTTATTTGCAGCCACCAAGGCTGACCACGTGACACCGGATCAACATCCGAACTTGGTATCGCTGTTACAACAGATGGTACATCCGGCTTGGCAACAGGCGGCGTTTGAACACATCGACATGAGTTGCATGAGCATCGCGTCTATTCAAGCGACCAGCGCGGGTTATATCTCGTCGGGCTCAGACAATGTTCCGGCGTTGCAAGGTGTGACTTTAGATAACGTACCTCAAACCATGTATCCGGGAGAGGTGCCGCGTAAGTTGCCCAATAAACAGTATTGGGAAACCAACCAGTTTGATTTCACGAGCTTTAGGCCGATGGAGCAACATTCCGATGAGCCTTGCCAACATCTAAGAGTCGACAAGGTTTTAGAGTATCTCATTGGCGACAAGTTGAAGTAATTGAGGCAATCAAAATGAGTGAATTAAAAACAAAGCAGGTCTTTAATGAACCGTTGAAGACCTCTTTTGATGAGCAAGACAAGAGCGAAGTTAGCCCGGATTTAGGCGCTCAACAACTGTTCACAGAGCAAGAGAAATTTGTTCCTGTCGCACCGCAAGTGGAAGCCGATCTTGATGGTGAAGCTGAGCAGCAATTGGAGCAAGTGATTCGACCGAGCAAAAAGAAGAAGTGGTTTGGAACGGGCTTACTTGTCGCTTTCTCCGGTCTGGTGGGCTGGCAGGCGATTGACTCTGTCATTACTGCTATTCAAACCGCTGACTGGCTAGCTTTAGGCTGGGCTGGCTTTATCGCTGCCATTGCTTCATTAGGTTTAGGCGCAATAGGCAAAGAGTTGTGGAAGCTGCGTTCGCTGAAAGACCATTTCAGTGTCCAAGAGCAGAGTGAAGAGCTACTGCAAAGCCAGAGTGTCGGTAAAGGCAAAGCGTTCTGTGAACACATTGCGAAGCAGGGCGGTATTGTCGCTGAATCACCCGCTTATGATAAATGGCGAAACAGCATTAACCCTGCGCACAGCGATGCTGAAGTCTTGGATATGTATGATGCACTCGTTGTTGCCCAACAAGATAAAGTGGCGACTCAAATTGTCACTAAATTCTCGACCGAATCGGCCGCTTTGGTTGCTGTGAGCCCATTGGCGGCTGCCGATATGTTGCTGGTGGCGTGGCGCAATTTCACCATGATAGACAAGCTTGCTGATGTGTATGGCATTGAGCTTGGTTACTGGTCGCGTATTAAGTTGTTCAAGTTGGTGTTGATCAACATGGCAGCGGCAGGTGCTAGTGAACTCGCGATAGACGCGAGTATGGACCTCGTTTCGATGGATCTTGCAGGCAAGGTTTCAGCTCGAGCAGGGCAGGGGCTCGGTGTCGGTATTCTCACTGCGAGACTGGGTTTAAAAGCCATGACATTGCTGCGTCCTATGCCTTGGCATAATGAGCGAAAAGTAAAAATATCAGATCTTCGCAAAGCCGTCCTTTCTGAAATAAAGCGCATTACGCTTAAATAGAGTGAGTTGCTTATCAACAAAGCGATCTACTGACCAACAAAGTGTATGACATTGAGTCGTTTGCGAGTGAAGAGTAAACATATGTTTACTCTTCTTCTTGACTGAACTCAGAGCTTAATCCACACTACTGTCAACTTATCCTGACACTTATAATAGGACTATTTGTGCGTCTTGAAGTATTGTGTGAAGACAGACTCGGCTTAACGCGTGAGTTGCTCGATATCTTGGCCTCAAAAAGCATTGATTTAAGAGGAATCGAAATTGATGTTAAAGGCATTATTTACTTAAACTGCCCTGATATTAATTTTGATGCTTTTAGTGAACTTATGGCTGAAATTCGCCGAATTTCAGGTGTGAAGGATGTACGTAAAATCCAATTTATGCCAAGCGAAAGGCATAACACAGAGTTGATTGCTCTGCTGGCAAACCTACCTGACCCTGTGATAGCGATTGACCTTAAAGGCTCAATCGATATGGCAAACCACGCTGCATTGAACCTCTTTAACAAGCAAGAAGACGAAGTGATCGGTGAGCCGCTAGCGACGTTCGTTCCTAGCTTTAACTTCGCTCGTTGGATTGAAGGCGATGTAACGCGCCATCGTGAAGTTGTGGTGTTAGATGGTTTAGATTTCTCTATTGAGATCCTGCCGATTTACCTTGGTGGTGATGTGAACGAAGCGGTACTGGCTAGCGCGGTAATGACAATTCGTTCTTGCAACCAAGAGATGAACACGCCAGACGCAATCCCTGAACAGAATAACCTAGGTTTTGAACACTTTGTTGGTGTCTCTAATCGCCATAAAGCCTTGATCAGCCAAGCTAAGAAACTGGCTATGCTGGATCAACCTCTGCTTATTGAAGGGGATACAGGCACGGGTAAAGAGATGCTGGCTAAAGCGTGTCATAACCGTTCGAACCGAGCGTCATTCCCATTCTTGATTCTAAGCTGTGCATCGATGCCTGATGACGTAGCGGAGACGGAATTGTTTGGTCATGCACCGGGTTCATTTAACCATGAACAAGGTCATAAAGGCATTTTCGAACAAGCGAATGGCGGTACCGTATTTTTAGATGAAATTGGCGAGATGAGCCCGCATCTACAAATCAAACTGCTGCGTTTCCTACAAGATGGTTCATTCCGTCGTGTTGGTGAAGAAGAAGAGATGCACGCGGATGTTCGTATTATCGCATCAACGCGCCACCGTCTTTCTGAATTAGCCGACTCGGGCTCGTTCCGTGAAGATCTGTTCTACCGCTTGAACGTGCTGACTTTATCGATTCCTGCTTTGCGTGAACGTTCAAACGATGTTGCCCCATTACTGGAGCTATTCGTTGCAAAGTACGCACAGCAATTAGGCATGTTGAAACCAAAGCTGACTCAAGAACTAATCGACCAATTAGGTAACTACCAATGGCCGGGCAACATTCGTCAGTTAGACAACATGGTTCTACGTGCTCTAACAGAGTTGGATTCAGATACGTTAACGGTTGAGCAATTCCACCTGCCACAGCTTGAAACCATGACGGCTGGAATGGCGAACTTGAGCTTAGACGGCTCGCTTGACGAGATCATGAAAGACTATGAATCTCAGATTCTAGAGAAGCTCTACCAGTCTTTCCCATCAAGCCGTAAGCTTGCAAAACGTTTGAATGTATCTCACACCTCAATTGCGAATAAGCTTCGTGATTACGGTATTAGAAAGAACTGATCGAATAAGAACAAGATTATGGAAGATTTGAGCACACCAGAACGCATTTATAAGCGCGATGGAAACCTGATTCTACGCACCGCAGAGATAGACGATGCGAATATGATCAGTGATTACTTTCAAACTAACCGAGAGTACCTTAAGCCTTGGGAACCAATTCGTGAAGATGTGTTTTTTGATAGAACGGGTTGGGCGCAGCGCCTGATTAAGCTAAATGAGCTTCATAAAATGGGGCTAGGTTATTACTGTTTGCTTGTTAATGATGACACTAACGAAATGTTGGGCACCATTTCATTCAGCAATCTGTCTCGATTCCCTTTCTATGCGTGTAACGTGGGCTATTCGCTTGCTGAAAGTGCACAAGGCCACGGTTACATGCGCAGAGGCTTGAGCATGGCAAAAGACTACATGTTTGATGTGCAGAACATGCACCGCTTAATGGCGGGCTACATGCCTCACAATGAACGCAGTGCGGATGTCTTGGAACATCTTGGCTTTGTTCGAGAAGGCTTCGCCAAAGATTACTTACAGATTAACGGTAAATGGGAAGACCATATACTGACCGCGTTAGTTAACCCTAACTGGGAAGACAAACGCAATGTCTAGACTAAATAGTATCTAGGCGTAAGAACAGGTAATGAATTTAAAGGCAGCGAATATCAAGCGACCTCTAGTCGCCGCTGTATCAAAAAGAACATATAGGCATGGTAGATCCATCAGCCTGAGAAGATATTTGAGGAATTTTGATGTCATACACAACTTTGGACGAATACCAAAGAAAATGGATTTTCACTCACCAGTCAATGCCGCTGCCGGCAGAAGATTTGGAAAAGATTAAACCAATGACACAGGCGAGAGCATCTCAGTTTTGGAAAGAGAACGTGAGCCCTCAAAGCCCTGATGCGGAAAGACTAAGTTCGCAAGATTGGCCAAGCAAAGCATCGAACTGGAATGAAGAGATTAGCTGGATGGCGAATTGGGAAGCGGATGAGCCTGAAATGCCAGAAGAGATTCTGAACTTTATTGATTGGCAAGATGACGTAACTGTTTATTTTTGTTACGAAAAATACAATGTTTTAGAAACCAAGTGGTCAGTTTTCAAGAAACACTGGAAGAACTTTTTGTTCTACGATGATGGCCCGATTCTACTAGGCCGCCGCCGTTCAGAAGCACTTTGGTTTGCAACAAATGGTACCGTTAAAATTGGCAACAGAGCTTAAGTAAGACACTACTTAATCAAGCGAATGTTGAACAAAAGATTGATAAAAAGCGAGCTCTGAGCTCGCTTTTTTTGTGGCTAAAGATCGTCGAGGATCATCGATAAATACACGCCATTTGAAGCCGATTTCTGACGAGGGTTTTCATTAGCTTAGAGCTAGTAATTTTCGAAATTGAGATCGCTATCTCATTGGCTTGGTTGAAGTTTTGTGGGTTTGGGTTATCTTTATAGTACTGCCTTAGTGGAGGTGAAGTATTATGATTTGGGATACTCTCGAACGTGTAAATAAACTTCGCAAGGAAGCAATGAAAGATCCAGAGTTTTTGGATTCAGCAAAAATGCATGAGCAATGGCTTTTAAGCGAAACTCATAATCAATCGAACAAAGGAGCTAAAGAGAAGAAACCGAAAAAGTTATCTGATATTTATGAAAATACGGATTTTCCTATTAACCCAACAGGAACGAAACATTAACAATGATGAACTGCAATACGGCTAAGGCTCTTAACCAAGATGCGATAAGTCGACTAAACATACCAGCCTTAAGCCACCAATAAAAAAGCCACTTTCAACGAATCGAAAGTGGCTTTTTCTTTACTAGTTAGAGATCCAATCTAATGACCCCTGAAACTAGTTATTAATCAGGCTTAACCCGCTTGGTAATGCATCACCAAATACGCGCTTAGACTCGCTCTCAGAAAGTTCAGTGACTTCACTCACTAGCGTTAGCCATGAATCAGGTACCTTGCTTTGCTTCAGCTTCTCAATCACTTGATTACGATAGTCGTCAGAGATATCAAATTGACGGTCACCGGTTTTACGGCAAATCATCACAGCAGCGAAGGCGATCATCTGCTCTTTCTGCCAGTTCTGTTCAAGCAGTTTTGGTAACCACTGTTCAGCTTGCTCTCTAGGAATTACGCTGTGTTGGCTGCCATACAAAGGCGTTCTTGATGCTAATCGACCTAGCGCCCACCAGTGAGCTTGTTCAAATTGGTTATGGTTAATCGCTTTGCTCAAGAACCAGCTTGCCAGCAGCACTTTGTCTTCCACTTCAAGTTGCTCAAGTGACGCCGCTAAACGAACCATGGCTTCATAGCCATTGTCTTGCGCATCTTTAGCCGTTTTAGGGTTCTTCATTGCACCTGGGTGAAGGTACTTCGCGATATCAGCCAAGATGGTCTCTTGCTGCTCTTGATTCAGGCCACCCGCAACACGACGCCAGAATACCCACCAATCTGTCCAACCTTGGTGGTTCTGGAACTGAATGTTTTGTTGGTAAAGCCCCCAAATTTGTTCGATACGCCATGAGTCAGTCGGATCGCCAAAGCCGGGACGCAGCGAGTAACCCGCCAAACGCAGCCAGTTCTTCTCGTGTGCTTCAGAGCGACGGCGGCGTTTACGACCTAATGAAAAGGTATCAAACAGATGGCGAAGGGTCGTGAAATCCCATTCATCACGCTTACCAAGTCGCTTCTCAAGATCTTTCGATAGTGTTTTGATCTCTTTCGATTCAGCACTCTTCTTGTTGCCGCTGTACAGACGAGAAATCAATTCCTTACATTCATCCAGTCTTGGATGAAGTTTAGCGGTATCAGACTCATCGCCTTGCTTGTTTCTTACTTCAAATTCAAGCAACCAACGCTTAGTGTCATCTTCCGTGCTCACACACTCCATTTTCAGTGTGCCGACTTCTGTTAATTGACACGCGAGCAATACTTCGACGCGTTCTTTTTGGTTGGCTTGGAGCTCTGCAGTACCTGAACCTTCTAGCGTAGAAATATACGGTGGAAGAGGGGAGAACAAGTCAGCGTCGACATTGACCATCACGCCATTTTGAATGGCAGTGTCATGAGCAATTTGATCGTGCGTTGAAGTCAGTAGATTGAAACGTACCGGCTCACCCAAAGTTAGTGAGAAACGACGACTGTTCAAACGTATTTCTTGGCCTTCTTCAGTCCCTTTGGCAAGCAGACAAAGTGCTTTACCCATCTTGTTCTTCTCTTGCAGATGTAAGAAGTAAGAACGAGCCGCACCGCCACCAATTTTAAGTTGCGCACCGCGGCGAGCCTTACCAAAGGCCACTGCGCCCAATGCTACAGACCAATCAGGATGAGGGTTATCTAAGACGGTGATTGGCGCACCGTTCCAATTGCCAAGTAACTGAGTAATACGTTCAGTAACAAGCTCACTGTTGAATACACCGCCGTTGAGTAGTACACCGACAGGTATCGCTGGTTTTGTCTCATCAAATTCGATTGCGCCAGATTTTTCTAGTGCCGCTTTTGATACTTGCTGATGTGTCGCTAGGAATTCGGCAACGTGCTTACTTACCGCAGGATCTGCAGCGTAGGGTAGGCCGAACTCAACCACCGCGCTACGTCGTTTGTCGGGTACTTCCGTAAACTCAGAAAGTGGGAAGAAACCTTCCAGTGCAATCTGATGAACTTCTTGTTTCGTTAAACCAATACTTTTGGTACCGCCAAGTAGTTTTGAACCGCTGCCCAGCATGGTGATCTTCACATCGTCTGGCGCGTTAGCAGAAAGCAGGCTCTCTTTTGCGGCGCGAGTCTGTTGAATCAGTTTGGTTAAGCTTGAGGCATTCAGCTTTTTGTTTTGATTGAAGCGTTGCTCTGCAAGGTGGGCAAGGGCTAAATCTAGGTTATCACCACCGAGCATTAAGTGTTCACCAACGCCGATACGGTCGAGTGCGAGTTTTTGGTCATCGCCATTGTTTGAGTTGAAGCTTGCTTCGATCAAACTTAAATCGGTGGTACCACCGCCGACATCACACACTAGAATCAGCGGGATTTGCTGAAGTTCATCGGCAGCGGTTTGTTGATGACGTGCATACCAGTCATAACAAACGGCTTGCGGCTCTTCGAGTAACAGAATCTTACCTAAGCCCGCCAGTTCTGCCGCTTCGAGTGTCAGCTTGCGTGCTGTCTCATCGAATGAAGCGGGAACGGTGACTACAACATCTTGGTCTTCAAGCTTGTTGCTTGGGTTACGGTAGTTCCATGCTTGGCGGATGTGGTTTAAGTAGCTTGCGCTTGCGACAACAGGAGACACCTTATCGACGTCAGTTGCGCCTGCCCAAGGCAGAATGTCGGAGTTACGATCAACCGCTTGGTGAGATAACCAGCTCTTAGCACTCGATACTTGGCGGCCTTCAACTTTTGCGCCCAGTTCGCGTGCCCATTCACCTACGATGACGTTTTGAATATCGCCTTCAACCAAGCTCGGTTCCCAAGGCATAGTGAGATCGGAAGGGGAGATCTGACCTTGTGCAGGATGGTAACGAAAGGATGGAAGTAGCGGTTTGCGAACCACTTCACCGGGGCCGATGAGTTGGTCAATATCGAAAAGAGAAACGGGAGCATGTTGTAGGTCGTCGTTGATTTCACAGTAAGCAACAACGGTATTGGTTGTGCCTAAGTCAATGCCGACTAAAAAACGAGGAGATGCCATACAAAACCTTATTCTGCCAAAGTGATGACCAGTTAATGGATAGTCTTGGTCTTATTATTGTCTTTGGAATGCTTTTAATACAGGGCTAGGGAATCGCATTGATAAAATAACGGCACCCGTTAAGGTGCCGTTGATTCATTATGCTTGTTCGTTTGAGTCGTTATTCGAGTCTTCACGAACATCGAACTCAACGTGCCACTTCTGACCATTGTCAGTCGCAATGGCTTCTAGATATAACGTGCCTAGTTCAGTAACGCGAGAAGCCAAAGTCACGGGAACCACTTCACCTTCGCGACGACCTTCAGAAACTGGCAGTGTCACTTGGATTTCAGGAAGCTCATCAAGATCTTCTGGAGCCCAGTGATCAAGGTGCGTACCCGCTTGGTCTTCACGACGTGTTGTTGAACCGAAGAATTGGAAGTGTACTGGCTGACCAATCACGAGGCCAAACTCTTGGCTAGGAACTTGAACGCTTGAACCTTCTTCCATGCCAAATGGTGCAACACACAAAGCTTCCATCGGAGGAGCCATACCTGGGATAGCTGGCATCGCACTTTCAATTCCTACGTAGTAAGAAGAAGCGATACCACCGCGGATACGAACGCCTTGACCACGACGTACTGCGCCGTAGTAAGAAGCGCCACTTGCAACTGCTAGATCTAGATCTAGGCCTGAAAGCTGTTTAGCGAATTCTGCGTCTGCGTTAATCAACCATTCATTGATCGTGTCTGATAGACGGTCAGCAAGTAGATTAGATTTTAGAACACCACCATTGAACAATACCGCTGTTGGTTTGATGAAGTCTGCCGCCGGCGCTTCTGACCCTTGCGCTTCTGTACCGGGCATACCGGGCATATTTGCAAACGGGTTGAAATCTTGTTGAGCGGTTTCACTATTTCCAGAAAGCGCGTTCGCTTGCTTAGAAAGGAATGCAGCAATGTGACGAGTAATACCTGCGTCTTGAGCGTAAGGCAGACCCATTTGAGTCAGTGCGCCACGCGTCTTTTGTACTGGGTGATCAGTCACCGCTACTTTCGGGAAGAAGCCATCAACCAATGTTTGTTGTACTTCTTGCTGAGTCAGATCTGTTTTCAGTGTTGCGCCCAGTAGTTTAGAACCGCGGCTAGGTACAACGATTGGCACTGATTGCAACTCAGCATCATTAAGCAATGCTTCTTTCGCATCACGACACGCGTGAGTCATCGCTTGAACCTGCCAAGGAGCCAGTTCTTTGCCTTCTTGAGCCAGTTTCATCTTCAGACGGTAAGCCAGAGCTAAGTCCATGTTGTCGCCGCCCAGTAGGATATGTTCACCTACAGCGATACGGTTCAGGCTTAAGTTGCCTTCATCTTGTGTGACTTCAACTAACGAAAGGTCAGTCGTACCACCGCCGATATCGACAACAAGAACGATGTCACCAACGTTCACTTCATCACGCCACGTGTCGTTGCTGTTATCAATCCAGCTGTAAAGAGCCGCTTGTGGCTCTTCTAGAAGCGTTAGGTGAGTAAAACCAACATTACGCGCAGCTTCAGCCGTTAGGTCACGAGCCGCAGGATCAAACGAAGCAGGAACCGTGATCGTTACATCTTGGTCTGCCAGTTTGTGTTCTGGGTTAGCGTGGTTCCAAGCATCTTTAAGGTGCTCAAGGTACAACTCAGTTGTCTTAAGCGGAGATACCTTTTCAACTTCTTCAGGGCTGCCTGCAGGAAGGAACGCATCGCGACGATTCACACCACCGTGGCATAACCAAGATTTTGCACTTGCTACCAAACGGATTGGGGTTTTAGAACCAAGGTTACGAGCAATCGCACCGACTAGCGCTTTTGGCTCAGAAGACCAAGGAAGAACGCGAGAGCCCGCATTCATTTCATGTTCGTGCGGCTGGTATAGGAACGAGCCAAGTTGGCTGCGAGTTTCTACTGTACCTGGTGCCGTTAGCTGAGGGATTTGCATCACCTCTACACGAGCATCTTCATTGGTTGTGTCGATGTAAGACAAAACGCAGTGTGTGGTACCTAAATCGATACCAATACTGAACTTAGGCGCTTGA
Organism: Vibrio sp. QJM3NY_35; assembly: GCF_057785915.1. Lineage (NCBI taxonomy): Bacteria > Pseudomonadati > Pseudomonadota > Gammaproteobacteria > Vibrionales > Vibrionaceae > Vibrio > Vibrio sp. QJM3NY_35. The sequence goes on from NZ_CM173507.1 coordinate 1,399,375, forward strand.
TGTTGCTCTTGAGAAGATAGCTCTTGAGCTGAATGACTTTGGTGTTCCATTATAGCTCCACCTCTGCCGGTGCAATCACAGACGCATCGTAGTTCTCAGCAAGCTTAGGCAGGTTCATGTCAGTTGCTTTCCAACCTTTGTGAACCAATGTGCCATTGAACGGTGCGTTACCCGTTACGTTGCCTGTTAGGCGAATTTCTTGAGGGTTGAAACCTTCAGCAATAGTGATACGTGTTTCTTCATCTTCAGTGCGGATGTGAGAAAGCGTTACGTAATCAGCTAATACTTTTTGACCGCCAGTGTGAATAACACGAGCAGCTGCGCCAACTTCTTCATCAGAGAATGACGCTAGGTCTTCTTTTAGGAAGTCAATTAAACGAGCTTCTTGCTGCATGATAGACAGTAGCTGCATTGCAGAATCTGTTGGTGCTGTTGCCAGCTTAGATTCAACTTCTACTACTTTTTCGATCACACGTTCAACTTCAACAACTTTCTCTACTTCGACAATTTTCTCAACTGGCTTTTCAACTTCAACGATCTTTTCTACTGGTTTTTCTACGACTTTCTCAACCACTTTGGTTTTACGAGAAACGGCAATTAGCAGTAGTAAAACGCTTGATGCCGTTAGGCCTGCGTGAAGCATATCAAACGTTTGTGGGATTAGGTTCAAATCAACGATCATAGTGATTTCTCTTTAAAATTGATTTAACGGTATATTCGTCGGTTTAAAGGAATATACAGGTTGGAAAGAAACTCAGTCGCATAAGGCCGAAATGGTCACTTTCAAGCTATAAATATGGGTGGATACTAGCATATTCAAGGCTTAAGGGCTTTATTTAATGTTTTCAATAAACTGGCTTTTTGGTGAGTTAGCTTGAAAGTTAATCGAGATTTGTTGGTTTATTAGCCGCAAATGTCCATGGGTTGTAAATAGTGTTAGTTTTATCCCATTGTGAGAGTCAAAGATAAATAGAGCCTAGCATTCCGGCAGTGTATACTTTCGACTCAAAATAACATCATATGGGAAGCTGTATGCCCCACACTACCGACCCTATAACAGGGTTGAAGAAACGAACTTTGCCGTTAGTTGTCTTTTTTGCCACATTTTTGATGACGGTGTTGTGTTTTGTTTTGGTTGCGTTGAATCAAAATAGGTCTTTGAATGAGAATCTAGATAGCTTTGCACAGCATCAAACGCTCAGTTTAAAAGCGTTTATTGATAACGATGTTGCTTATATCGGTTCCGGTGCAAATTTTTTCTATTCTAATGATGTCGATAGTCGGGATCGATTTGATCGTTTTGCTCAGCAAACGATTAACGGTTCGAAAAGCCTGATCGGATTGCAGTGGATGCAAAAAGTAGCGGTAGAAGATCTTGCCGAGCACACCGCCAAAATGAAAGCTCAATACCCATCCTATAGAATGTTTACTATCCCTAAACATGGGCCAAAAACTTATGGTTATATCTTGGATGGCGAGCCCGTATTTATCGCGACAGATATATATCCGAATGATCCAGTGAACAACGGTGTTTTGGGTTTTTACTCTTCTCGTGAGCGGTTTAATCTGATCATTGATAACATTAAAAAAACACGTGAAGCGAATATTTCAGACAAAGTTCGTCTATTGCAAGATGGTTTAGACAGCAATACACCTAAGAGCGGAATGTTGGTTTACCACCCTGTGTTTGATGGTCAAACTGACAATTTGTTAGGGGTTGTGATTGGTGTTGTTCGTACCACATACTATTTTGAGAAACTTCTGGCATCTACTGTCGGCGATATGGACGTTTATGTGCGTGTTACCGATAGCGGTTTTGAAGCTGAAGATGCCCCGATAATGTTCGAAACCAATGGTTATGAAGCGGTAACTGGGCAGCACATTACAAAGACGATTACATTAACTAATCGTGAATGGATCATCGACTTCAAGATAGATGCATGTATTTCATTTAATGGTTACTTAGTGTTGGCGGGAATCGGCATAGTTGGTACTACTATCTCGTTACTGCTTGCTTATATTGTGAACCTGCAAATTCGAGAGAAAGAGCGCTTGTATCGAATGATTGATGAAAGAACAGAAGAACTTCGCTTTCTTGCCAATCATGACAGTTTAACGGAAATTTATAATCGCCGAGCTTTTAATAAGATGCTTGGTCAATCGATACAAAGCGATAAGCCGTTTAGCTTAATAGTGTTTGATGTTGATAAGTTTAAAGAGATCAATGATAAGTTTGGGCACCCAGCCGGTGATGCGTTACTTATCCATGTGATTAAGGTTATCTCAGTGAGCTTGAAGTCTGGAGATAACCTATTTCGGATGGGAGGGGATGAGTTCGGTATCATTTCGAGCATCACTGAACATGACTCATTGTCTCGCTATTTAGAATGTATTTTGGAGACGGTGAGTGAGTCTCATTGCGAGCATTCTGGCCAGCTATTGAGTTGTACTCTAAGCATCGGGGCTACCATCCGCACTAATGAAGACATTGAAGCGCTCCTTCAAAAAACTGACAGCATGTTATACCTAAGTAAGTCAAATGGCCGAAATCGAGTCACAATTGCAGGCTAAATGAGCACTTGATGCAACTGGGGTCGAGTTCTTTATTAGGCTCATGTACAATTTCACGAAATTTTTGACGAGAGAATTAGGCGACGTATGAATCACAATCGAGTGGTGTGTTTCGATTTGGAAATGTGCTGTTGGAGCGAAGACGGTGTAGGAACAACAGGGGAGATCATTGAAATTGGTCTTGCTGAGATCGATCTTGTATCTGGAACCATCGTGAAGCGCGCGCAATATTACGTTAAGCCCGAAAAAGACGAAGTCTCTCTATTCTGCGCCGAGTTAACGGGTATTACACCTCGTAAAATCGAAAAACAGGGTCGCCCATTAGAGTCTGTTATCAAGTCGATGATTAAGAACTTCGGTGGCCCAAAGAAAATCTATGCAGCGTGGGGACGTGACGACCTTATCTTACACAAAGAGTGTATTGAGAAAGGCATCGAACCGCCATTTAGCGAGTTCTTGAACATCGCCACACTTTATCGAGTTCAGAATCGATTGAAAGAGAAACGTATTGGTCACCGTGCTGCTCAAGAAGCGAAAAACATTGAGTGGGAAGGTCGTCAGCACTCTGGTTATGTTGACGCTTATAACTTGGCAAAGCTTGCGCTGACGATGTTGTGATCGTTTGTATTTCAGAGAGGCGCTTGGTTAAATACTGAAAGGTTAAACACTTAAAGTTAGCCTGAATCTTGTGAGTTATTAAAATGAAGAGCCACCTACTTATTAGGTGGTTTTTTTGTGCCTGTTATTTGAGGGTAATGACGATCCTCAAAAACCTAATTTCAACAAGTGGTTTATCAATAGTGAATGGCTACATCGCTTATTTTACGAGTGAATAATATTCGTTTGAAATTTAGCTTTTTAATTAATATTAAATCTCAGGTTTCGACCTTGATTGGGTAGGGCTAGGTGGTAGCGTTAGCTCACCCAAAACAAGGAGAATAGGATGAAGAACATTATTAAGTATGGATTGGCACTGGGGGCGCTAAGCGTAAGTGCGTTGGTTTCGGCACAACCCGTTGTATTGATAAACACTTTTTCAGTCGAGCCAGCCCATGAAGCCGCTACGTTAACGTATTGGGAAGATGCGCGAGACGTATTGGTGAAGCAACCAGGATATATCTCTACCAAATTGCACCGCTCGTTAAGCTCGGATGCGACATACCGTTTTATTAATGTTGCAGAGTGGGAAAGTAAAAAGCATTTCCATGATGCGATACAGGCGATGAGAAAAGAATTACCACCTTTAAAAATTGAAGGGGTTTCTGCTGACCCTAACTTGTATGAAATTATTCGCGACTAATTAGGAAGCCACCACAATGAAAACAACTCTAGGAACCTTTTTAGCTATTTTTAGCTTTCTATTTTCAGCCATTCTTTTTTCAACCCATGCCCACGCAGCGGCATACGGCGTGTCAGTGGCTTGGAAAACCGATGACGCCCAAGCCGTATTTGAAGCAATGCCTCATCAGAAAAAAGCATTTGCCAACCTGATTGATGCGGGCTTGGTCCACGATATGTTCGTATCACAAAGCTTTATTGGGGATAAAAAGTTTCCGATGATTAAGTTTGTGATTGAAGCGGACAGTGAGCAGCACGTTAGAGACTTGATTGGTAACTTACCATTCCAATTTAAAGAGCTTGTAGAGGTGACTGAAATCCGAGACATCGGTAATAAGTGGTTGAACACGGACGTAGCTTTCACAAACTACGCAGTAGAACTCGCTTGGAAAGAGCCTGAGAATCAATTCATTGTCGATGAGGTTATTAGCAAAGATTTACAAATGGTTGTCGATTGGAGTGCTCAAGGTGTGATTACGTCTGCTTATTTAAAACATCAAGAAATAGCAGAAGAGAAGCCAAACCAAAAAGCGATGATCAGGCCAGTCTATTCAATGGCAATATTGGCTAAAAACGAAGAGCAAGCGCGCGAAGTTGCCAATCAGTTGAATGCAGTAAAGTTAGGCTTCGCTGAAGTTATGGTAAGTGAACTTGGATTCAAACTGGAACTCTAATTTCGCTAGAACAGAATTGTGACCTCGTTTTTAGATTGCGTAACGACGAGGTTTTAATATAGGGCATGACCAGTTTAGAGTTAAACCTTGGCTATGTTCAAAGGTGAGTTAGTTTACGTGACTGACTCACTTTGTTGTTATTTTATATTGTTACTCGCTGAGCTTATATTTGGCTTAATTATTGGCTAAACTTGTCACTACTCTTTTCTATGTATGGTTTGCTATTAGTTCGACCAAACAAACACTTTTTTGATGACCTTTTTATTTATGAACACCTCGCGAAATGAACGCCAATAGCCATGAAAAAATCACCTTAGACGCTTCGGGCATCGAGTTGATTAATAACACACTCATTGATTCGGAATCTGGTAAGCGGGTCACCTTATCCCCCTCAGAAGGTCTGATCCTTGAGCATCTAGTGAAGAACAGCCCAAAAGCCGTTGGTCGAGACTTTTTACTTGAGCATTGCTGGCCGGGCAGGGTTGTGACGGGCAGTTCACTTAATGTCGCGGTTAAGAACATTCGCACTGCATTAAATTCGTTTGAGTGTGATTGCAAAATCTTAACGGTTCAAAAGGAAGGGTACAGCTTCAATGGTTTGAAACAGGTAGGTAGTTATTTATCGATGCCAACATCTACCGCTGAAGCGCATGTTGAAGCTGCGTTTTCAGAGAAAGGTGCCATCGTCGATGAGTTAACATCAGCGACACCGTTTAAGCCTTCTGGCATGAACCAACAAGCTGGGCAATCAAAGCAACAGGGTTCACTATCACGTCAGTTTAAGGCGAAGCACTTTATCGCTCGTCACCAATCTCGTATTGCCGGAATTGTAGTCAGCGCGCTTCTTCTCATGCTGTTTTATCAGTTTGCATTTTTTATAGATAAGAGTGCCTACCGAGGTATGGATGTTTATCACGACAGTTTGAATTTTGATGAAGCCGTCATAAAAGAGTTGGATACCGTGTCAGAGCTCGGTGTTGATTCGCTCTATCTGCATCGCATTGGCGTTGGGTGTCAAAATATCCAAGCCGTCGCCTTGATAAATGGACATTGGAGAGAGATAAGCCATCAGTTTAAAACTGTCTCTTGCGAAGGCGACAATAACAATGAGCGAGGGCAATAAGTATGAATCGTAAGTTTTGGATGCCTATCTTATTGACGCTGTTTGTGATTCTAAATGTAGGTCTGATCTCTGGGCTCGCAACCAAAAGTACCTATCGATTTTCTGCGGAATACCCGATGGTCGGGTGGGAGAGAATCTCGCTCCGATTGGAAAATGGTCGAGTCAAAATGCAGTACATTGGCTATGACATGGATGGGAATGTCGCTCAAACTAAGCAGATGTTTGGTGTGTTCTTGCGCTGGGGGAATCATTACTACCTTTATCAATTGGACCAGGATCAGGCCCAAGATAAGCAGACATTCAATATCAAGCACTTATACATTCAACAAACGGAAGGCAAGCGCAGTGTGTTGGTATCAAATCAGCGCGGTCTTTATGTCACTAAGAAGGGCACGCCGTTAGAGCTCAAAGGCATCATGCATGGCGATCGATTACGCTGATAGATACCGTCGGTTTAATCGATAGTTAACTGCCTAGTAGAGCTTTTTTGCTCTATTGACGGCCATTAACGCTATTGGTGCCATTAACACGATTAGCGACCATTAACACGATTAAAGAGCCTTTGGTTAGCTTTTACCGAGGACGTTCAGCTTAGTCTTGATAAAGTCACTGTGGTCAACGTAGAGCAGTTCCGCTGTTTTACGGATCACAGAATCTTCGATAGGGTCAATTTCTCCATCGGCATGCGCCACTTCCCACATTGCTTTGATTAAGTCGATTCTGACTGGCTGAGATAGGTCTCTGAGTTGTGATGTAAAGTCATACAGCGATACTGATTGCTCTACTTTCGGTTCTGCTTGCGCTAGCAGAACCTTTGCTTGTTCTTCATCTAAATCCAGCAAACGTTGCAGAAGCTGTAGCTTAGCGACTCTTTCTGATTCATTGATCTGATGGTCGGCTCCCGCGACTTCACACAATAAACTCGCAATGGCGACATTAGGTGATGCGCCTTGGTTTTTGCTTAGGTCCTGGCCTTCAATCAATTGTTTAAACATTGATGTGAGAGAATTGAACATAACGAGCTCCAGTTAAAATTTGTATCGGGTTCCGTAACGCTGATAGCTATCAACTATAACTACAACTATTGGGTCTACAGACTGTGATCGCAAGCGTCTTTACTAAAAACTGACATTACGGATAGGCGAGCGATAAGGAGCACTTTATCAATCTGGCTCTGGGAAACGGGTAATTTTACCATCACCACTGAGTGTCGTGATCGACTGTGGTTTACCATCCCCATCTAGCCTTAATTCCCCAATCGCACTGCGGTTTGAAAGGCGATAGAAGGTCTGATTATCAGGGCTTCGCTTTTCTATCTTCAAGCGCTTACGCTTGGTGAAATAGTTCAAAACTGAGCGAGGGCTGTATAATAGGCGGTCCCACACATCACAGAATTTAAGCAGCGAAGCAGGGAACTGATTTTTAATGCCACTACAGGTAATCTGATAGATGTTCGGACTGTTGCGACGATACCTAAGCTTGATATCGTAAGCAAAGGAGTAGTGAACATCACCAGAAAGCACTACGAAGTTGGTCGGTGTTTTGGTGTGGGTAAAGATACTGATCAGCGTATTGGCACTGCCCGGATGTGCCATCCAGTTTTCAGCGTCAATCACTAATGGCTTGCCGATTGTGGTCGCCATTTTTTGCAGTGTTTCAATAAACTTCACGCCAAACATAGGCGCAGCAGAAACGATGACCACTTTCTCTTGATGCAACAATTGATGTTGAAACTCAATTAAGGCCTCCCAGTCCATCAAACCCGAAGGCTTATTCATGCGAGACTCTGAACGCCAACGACGCGTTCGAGTATCCAACACAATGACTTTGGGTGAGGTGTCTATCGTGTAATGCCACTCTTCAAAGCGACTCAGCATCTCAATAAAGGCTTGATGCTTATCTGGCTCGATATTGCTAACAGAGTGAATAGTATTGCTATCATCGGCTTCATTATGCGCTTGTTTAGTAATGCGCGGTTGATCGACAAAAAGCTGTTTTCCTTGCTCGATAAACGTTTCGTCGAAACTCTCCGGTTTGTTACCCCAACCCTGACACATCCAGTAGGCCGCGAGCCCGTTACCAATGACTTGAGTTGCGAACTGGTTTTGGTCGACGGCATGTTCCCAGCCTACGGTAAGGTTCCAATCATCAGTCACATCGTGATCGTCGAAGATCATGTACGTTGGAATATGCGCGAACAGACGTTGCACTTGCGGCAAGCCAGCAATGAAATCATCCATGATGACGCTTTCATCACGCCACTGTTGCTGCTCAGTCGGTGTTAATTGGCGTCCACCTTGAGTGAAGTTATTCTCAATCAAACGTTCTCGATTGACGCATTGCCACAGTGTTGGAGACCAAACCAACAAGTACATCGCGATAAACTCAGACAGCGTGACCAAGTGGTTTTCACAATCGGTAGAACTAAAAATCGGCACGCCACGATTCGGGAATAACTTATCGATCATGGATTCTGAAACGGTGTGGTGCGGCAAATAATGATGACGCTGATATAAGTGATACTCACTGTTATACAGCGCGTCACTATTGTTGATTTGCTTAATTTGTGAGTCGGTCGGTAAGCTCTCACCAACAAGGCCAAGCAGTTGAATCACTTGCTGAATAGCATCAAGTGTTGGGCCTGCCACATGGTCAGCGTAGATCTGATCGCCGCTCATCATCAGTATGTCAGGTCTTTCAGCGACGGTTTGATCGGCGATCTTGTTATCGGCTGCGACTAGGCTGTCTTTGCTTGGATGATGCGGATTACGGCAAGAGCCATGCAGAATGTAATCAGCCGATGTAGATATTTTAAACTCAACGCGAGATTTACCGTTGTAAACAAGGTGAGGGGCGAGCTCTTTTAGTGAACCTGACTCTGTGTGAATGTCATATTCAAGAAGCGTATTAGTCGGAAACTCACCTTGTAAGCGAATTAGCGTTATCCACGCATGTGTACCGATTTGAATCGAATCATGCTCTTCAAGCGATGAGGTGTAAAACGGTTGGTCTTGCTCTACGTCAGAATACTCTTTTTCGTTAGAAAAGCCTGTTTCACGACTATGCTCAGTTTCTCGAATATAAAGATCAGCCCGGCCAACAAGAGACGAGCTGGTGGCTAACCAAAGTACCACTTCAGTCGCGGTGGTTTTTCTTAAAATGGGTCCGGCGAGTAACAGGGGAAGAGATGATGTCGTAGAGGGTTTCAATACGGTACCTAAAATCATTGGTGGTTAGTCGTCGTGGAGTTCTTTTGTTTCGAGCTTGTTCGTGTCTGGCTTTGTGGTTTCAAGCTTTGATGCTTCAAGTTCTACTGAGTCAGATTCTGTTGTTTTATGCTCTGCAATCTCAAACTCGAACGGTTCAAATTCTGTCATTTCAGATTCTGTTGATTCAAGCTCTGTTGATTCAAGTACTTCGATAACTTCCGAGCTAGAAAGTTCATGACCCATTAGAAATATTGCCAATAGGGCATCGGCTTTGGTCTTGGTATCGGAAGGCTCGTCTAACAACAGTTCGAGCTTTTCTCGAATCATAGCAATCTCGTGCTCAACAAAGCCACGGCCTTCTTCATCCCCTTGATTGTCTTCAGGGGCATTATCGAATTCAAGAAATAGCATGTCGCCGTCTAGGTTGGTATCCACCAAACGCTCAGGCAGCCATGCCTCACCCACAACAATATCTGGATCGGAATCTTTGGGTAACTGATCTATAATGTTTTGTAATTCGGAGACTTTCACAATACTTTCATTTAACCGAGAATATTCTACATTGTAACGGTCAATGTCGATCAAACCTAAAATTAGTTGGCTGGCATGGCCAATAAATGTCTATTCAGTAACACAATATTTATTACAAAGAGTAATTACACAAGAATGAAGCACAAATTTTCACCGAAGCTCATTTCGTATGGAGCGGTTTTATTAAGTAACGCTTTTTTAGGTAATAGCGTGGCGTGGGCTGCGGAAGAGCAAGAGTGGGGCATTGCCGCAATGTTCCGTACTGCGAGTATTCCTTACGACACGTCTGGCGGTGACCAATCGGTTAACTCGTTTGTACCGATGTTATTCTTCAAGAACGATTACGTGTTTATCGACGGCACTGAAATGGGCGCATACCTGTATCAAGCCGATGATGAAAAGTGGTCACTGAACGCTATTTCTCGTATGCGTTTTATTGATATTCCAGCTTCAGAGCAGAACGCCATTGAAGGTGATACCGCCGATTTCGGTGCTCAATTTACTTATCAACTTGATGAGCAATGGGCTGTTGAAACGGAGATCATGAGTGACAGTGAATACAACTTCCACGGTAACCTGCGTGCAAAAGCAAAATATGAAACGGGCGATTGGGAGTTCACTCCGAGTGCGACACTTCGTTACAAAAGCGCGGACTTCAATAGTGAGTACTATTCTTCGGCAGGCGAGTCGATTGGTGCGGGTGTAGACCTTAATGTTGGCGTTGAAGCGCGTTACCACGTGGTTTCAAACTTGTATTTATTGGGTTCAACCAGTGTCACTCGATTAGACGACAACGCCTACGACTCGTCGATAGTAGAAGACCGTTATCAAGGCGAACTTTACCTTGGCTTTGGTTTCTTTAACGACAAAGAGAAAGCACCGAAACCTAAGCTGAGCAATGCGCCGTATTTACGTGTCGCACACGGTTGGGCTACGCCATCCAATATTGGCGACATCATGAAGTTCAATAGAGAGAAAGACGAATACAACAACCAGTTGACCTCGTTCTTCTATGGCCACCCGTTAACCGATGAGATCTTCGGCTTCCCATTGGACATCTACTTAACGCCAGGTATCGCGCACCACTGGAGTTCAGAGGTTCAATCGAGTAGCACCGAGTACATTATTGCGATCAAAGCGTATTACACCTTTGATTGGCCAACCCAGTGGCGTGTTGGTGTGGCAGAAGGTATGTCTTACATCGATTCGATTACCTATATCGAAGGCTCTGAGATGGACCGTAAAGGTTACACAGCAAGCCATCTGTTGAATTACTTAGACTTCTCATTCGATGTAAACGTCGGCGACTTGATTGGTAAGAATGACTTGAACAATTTATGGTTCGGTTACTCATTGCATCACCGTTCTGCAATCTTTGAAAACGCATCCCAGTTCGGGCGTATCAAAGGCGGCAGTAACTACAACACCGTTTACTTCCAATATGAGTTCTAAGCGCAGTTTGTAACGGTGGCTTTTAGCCGTAGTTTACAAAGAACGACTTACATTTGACCTTGCTTTCATAGCCTTCGCTAGTGTTAGCTTAAAGAATCAGCCTGATAGCAAAAGGTTTTCCCTTTGTTGTCAGGCTTTTTTGTTTGAGACTTGTGGTACAATCGCGCGAGTTTAATAAGTACAAGAATAGGACACGCTTTGACTTCGTCTCCGGAAAAAGCAGACAACAACAAGAATGCAGCACAGCCGAGTTCTCCAAAGAACGAAGCGCAATCGAACAAACCTGCATCGAACCGACCTGCTAAGCATTTAAAAGCTAAACAACCAAAAACTAATCAACCAAAAGCTAAACCTGCCGATCATTCAGCAGCAGCCAATACAAAAGCATCTCAGAATAGCCCAGCCTCTCTTCGTAAAGCGCTCAACGAATGTATGATGCGCGATCGCTTCCGTTTGAGTAAGCGAATTGCTGGTGCGAGCAAAATTAAGAACGAACAATCTAAGCATGCTGTCTTTGATGAGATTGCGTTAGACATTGCTAAGTCGATGATGACGGCAACTCAGCGTGCTGCGCAAAAACCAACGATTGAATACCCAGAAATTCTCCCTGTTAGCCAAAAACGCGACGACATCGCGAAAGCCATCGCCGAAAACCAAGTGGTTATTGTGGCGGGTGAAACGGGTTCGGGTAAAACCACTCAGTTACCAAAAATCTGTTCTGAGCTTGGCCGCGGCCGCTTTGGCTTAATTGGTCACACTCAGCCTCGTCGTCTTGCGGCGCGTTCGGTTGCGAACCGTATTGCTGAAGAGATGGAAACACAGCTTGGTGAGTTCGTTGGTTATAAGGTTCGATTCAACGACCAGATTTCTGACAACACCCAAATCAAATTGATGACCGACGGTATTCTACTGGCGGAAATTCAACACGACAGATTCTTAAATCAGTACGACACCATCATCATCGATGAAGCACACGAACGTAGCCTGAACATCGATTTCATCATGGGTTACCTGAAAGAGTTGCTGCCAAAGCGTCCTGATCTTAAAGTTATCATTACATCGGCGACCATCGATCCAGAGCGTTTCTCGAAGCACTTTAACAATGCACCGATCATTGAAGTATCAGGTCGAACGTACCCTGTAGATACGCGTTACCGCCCATTAGGTGGTGATGAAAGTGATTCAGACCGTGACCAAATCGAAGGCATTTTTGAAGCCGTAGATGAGCTGTGTGATGAAGGGCAAGGCGATATCTTGATCTTCATGAACGGTGAGCGAGAGATTCGTGATACCGCAGATGCATTAAGTAAACGTAACCTGCGTGATACTGAAATTGTTCCGCTCTACGCACGTCTATCGGCGGGCGAGCAGAACCGGATCTTCCAGTCTCACACTGGTCGACGCATCGTTCTGGCAACCAACGTGGCAGAAACCTCGTTAACAGTGCCGGGCATCAAGTACGTAATCGATCCGGGTACAGCACGTATTAGCCGATACAGCTACCGCACCAAAGTACAACGCCTACCGATTGAGCCAGTATCTCAAGCGAGTGCTAACCAGCGTAAAGGTCGTTGTGGTCGTGTGGTAGAAGGTATCTGTATTCGTCTGTACTCAGAGGAAGATTTCGAGTCACGCCCAGAGTTTACTGATCCAGAGATTCTTCGTACCAACCTAGCGTCTGTAATCCTTCAGATGACAGCGCTTGGCTTAGGCGACATTCAAGCATTCCCATTTGTTGAAGCGCCAGATAAGCGCAACATTCAAGATGGTGTAAGGCTGCTTGAAGAGCTTGGTGCGATCGCGACTGTTGAACCATCAGCGAATAAAAACAAGAATCATGGCGACGATAAGAAGAAGCTAACAGCAATTGGTCGTAAGCTAGCGAAGTTACCTATCGATCCACGTTTAGCGCGTATGGTGATTGAAGCGCCACGCAACCGCTGTTTGCATGAAGTGATGGTTATTGCGTCTGCGTTGTCGATTCAAGATCCACGTGAGCGTCCGTCAGACAAGCAACAATCGTCTGACGACAAGCACAAACGCTTCTTCGATAAAGAATCTGATTTCATCACGTTTGTGAACCTATGGGATTACATCAAGCAGCAGCAAAAAGCGCTGTCGAGTAACCAGTTCCGCAAACAGTGTAAGCAGGATTACCTGAACTATTTACGTATTCGTGAATGGCAAGATGTGTACTTCCAAATTCACCAAGCGATGCGTGAATTGGATACCAAGCTGAACACTGAACCGGGTAGCTACGATGGCATTCACATGTCTTTGCTATCAGGTCTGCTTTCGCACATCGGTATGAAAGACCAAGAGAAGAATGAATATCAAGGTGCTCGTAACGCACGCTTCCATATATTCCCTGCGTCTGGCTTATTCAAGAAGCAGCCTAAGTGGATCATGTCTGCTGAGCTGGTGGAAACCTCAAAACTATGGGGTCGTGTTATCGCTAAAATTCAACCTGAATGGATTGAACCGCTAGCGAAACACCTCATTAAACGTAGCTACAGCGAACCACATTGGTCGAAGAAGCAAGCGGCGGTAATGGCACACGAAAAAGTGATGCTTTACGGAATCCCAATCATTCCAAAACGCTTAGTTAACTACGGCGCGATTGATGCAACCATCAGCCGTGAGTTGTTTGTACGCAGTGCACTTGTAGAAGGTGAGTGGGAAACCAAGCACGCTTTCTTCAAGCAGAACCGCAAGCTACTGCAAGAAGTGGAAGAGCTTGAGCATAAATCGCGTCGTCGTGACATCTTAATCGACGATGATGAGTTGTTCGATTTCTATGACCAACGTGTTGGTGAAGAGGCAGTTTCTGGCCGTCATTTCGATACATGGTGGAAAAAGACTAGCCAGAAAACACCAGAGCTACTCAACTTTGAAAAGTCGATGCTGTTCAGAGGCGATGCTAGCCACGTTACCGATTTGGATTACCCGAACTTCTGGCACCAAAACGGTATCAAGCTGAAGCTGAGCTACCAATTTGAGCCGGGCGACGACAACGATGGTGTAACGGTACACATTCCGTTACCTATCTTGAACCAGATCGACCAGAACGGCTTTGACTGGCAGATCCCGGGTCTACGTCAAGAGCTAGTGATTAGCCTGATTAAGTCGTTACCTAAAACGCTACGCCGTAACTTTGTACCTGCGCCAAACTACGCGGATGCATTCTTGGCACGTGTGACACCACTTGAAGCACCGTTATTGGATTCTCTTGAGAAAGAGCTTCGCCGCATGACGGGTGTGGAAGTGGTGCGTGATGACTGGAAGTTAGACCAGATTCCAGAGCACTTAAAGGTAACATTCCGCGCTGTAGATCATCGAAAGCGTAAGCTGAAAGAACAGAAAGACCTGCATGAACTTAAAGAGAGCCTGAAAGACAAAGTTCAAGAAACGCTTTCTAAAGTCGCAGATGATGACATTGAGCAGCAGAACCTGCACACGTGGAGCTTTGGTGAGCTACCAAAAGTCTATCAACAGAAGCGCGGCGGCTACGATGTTAAAGCCTTCCCTGCGCTGGTGGATACCAAAGACAGCGTAGAGATCAAACTGTTCGAAACCGAGCAAGAGCAGATCTCGGCAATGAAATCGGGTCAGCGTCGTTTAATCTTGTTGAACGTGCCATCGCCGATCAAATATTTGCACTCGAACCTACCGAACAAATCGAAACTTGGCTTGTACTTCAATCCATACGGACAGGTGCTTGATTTAATCGATGACTGTATCGCTTGTGGTATTGATAAGCTAATTGAAGAGAAGGGCGGTTTGGTTTGGGAACCAGAGCAGTTTGAAGCACTGAAAGAACACGTACGTGCAGAGTTAGGCGATACGGTTGTTGAGATTGCTCAACAGGTAGAAACTATTCTAACTACGGCGTTCAGTATCAGTAAGAAGCTGAAGGGCCGCGTAGATCTTTCGATGGCATTTGCACTTTCAGACATCAAAGCTCAGGTAGAAGGTTTGATTTTTAAGGGGTTTGCCACAGAATGCGGGTGGAAACGCTTGCCGGATATTCTACGCTATATGAAAGCTATTGAGCGTCGAATGGAAAAACTGCCGATTGACCCTAACAAAGATCGCCTACATATGATCAAAGTTGAGTCGGTAATGAATGATTACAAAGAATTGCTGAATAAAATTCCAAAAGGGATCGCGGTTCCAGAAAATGTAAAAGAGGTGCGTTGGATGATTGAAGAGCTTCGTGTAAGCTTCTTCGCACAGCAGCTCGGTACGCCTTACCCAGTATCAGATAAGCGTGTTAAAAACGCGATTGATGCTTGCTAAAGGAATAAAGCTAGACGCAATAGCAAGGTTTGGGTATAAATCTTGCTTATTGCATTACTAATTGAATAGTTATTACATACAGGGCGACTTGGTGGCAATTTATTACCACTCAAGGCCTGCCACTAGGACGAAAAAGGTCGAATATGAAAAAAACGTTATTGGCATTAGCACTACTAGGTGCATCTTCAACAGCAATGGCTGATTCTTGGTTGTACGGTGGTGTAATGGGTGGTCAAAACTCATTAGGCAATAAAGAAGAGACAGCGATGGGTATCCACGTAGGTACTGGTATTCTTCCATTAATCGGCGTTGAAGCGGGTTATTGGGATCTTGGTTCTTTCGGCAGCGTTAATTACGGCAACCGCGATCTTAAGAATTTAGACGCAAGCACTGCTTACCTAGCGATTAAACCAAGCATCGATTTTGGTCCTCTTCACGTATACGCGAAGGGTGGTCTTCACTCTTACGAGCTTAAAGCTGATGGCTTCAAGCAAGACGATGTTGATATCATGTACGGTGTAGGCGCTGAATACTTCATCTTTGGTCCACTATCTGTAGGCGCTAGCTACCAAAACTTCAAAATGAAAGATGACGACTCTGGCGTATTCACGCTAAACGCAACTATCCACCTACTGTAATTACTTGCAGTCAGTGACAGACGTACCGTTGGTCACGGATATTTGTAGAGTTCGTAAGAATTCGTAAAAAATGCCAGCTTGATAGCTGGCATTTTTGTATCTGTTAACCGTGTAATCGCTACTCTGTTTTCTTATAACAGATAGTAAGCGGATGGTTATTTTTTACTGTTGAGAATACGCTGAATTCTTGGGTTAATCGCTTTACCGTGTTTACTTTCGTACTCTTCGCGTTTTAAATCGTTCAGGTTCTTTACAGAGTTAGCGGCAAGAAGGAATTCTGGTAACTCAGTTTCAAGCATGCCTTTCTCATCTAAACGTTTCGCTTCCAAGTAATACTTCTTGAACAGGCCATCGAGTTTGTTTTCAGCCGTACGCTTTAAATCGTACAGTTTATTCTGGATTAACCATTGCTCAATCTTATTATCTGCAGAGCGTGACAACACTCGAATACGGCTATCCAACAACTCTTCTTCAGTCAAAGAATCTTTCAGGATCCAAAGCTCACCCATTTGCGGCGGCCAACTGTTGCCAAGTTGAATACGTTCATGACAGTGCATTAGCACGCGGTTAAGGCCGTCTGAATCGACTGAGTTAGCAAATTCAATAAACTTGCCGCTCGGCTCGCTCCCGTATTGGTATTCCCATTGTGTTTCGTAAACGCTCAAGAAAGAGCCAAATACGTGAATACACCAATCGGTTAGTTCCAGCTCTGCAGGATCTTGATCAACAACAGGCACTTGTTGAGACGCACCAGAATCCGCAGCTTGTGCAGCCGCTACTTTCACTTCGGTACTTTGCGCTTCAATCACTTCAGGTACTAATGGACCTGTAGCGTCAGGTACAACAGGTTGAGCTGGCTCAGAAGGTTGGCTTTTTGCCTTTTTGAATGAGCTGCTGCCTGAAGCGTTCAGATGGGCTAAGCTTTTGTCTATACCCATTTCCTTTAGCTTGTCCTGCATTTCCTGAATATTGAGAGGTCTTCTGCTGTTGTTGTCTTTCATTTTGCTTCTCGTTAACTAGCCAGTACTGCAGCTTGGATTCAATCCGAGATAGTGGCATTAATTCATTAGCTTTGGCTTTATACCAAAGGACAAATTTCTTCCATACTAAACTATGGTCACCGGCCAAGCCGGAGAATTTAAACGCACGTTCTGCCCATGATGGGATCTCTTCTTCGTTGAGATCATGAGTAGAAACGGTGTTGCTGTTCATTGAGCCTCGGCCTTGTGGGCGAGGAGCATATTGCGTGTTTTGCATTGGTGCCGGAGCAGGCTGAAACTTGGGTGCAGGTGCAGGTGCAGTAGAGTAAACCGGAATACTATTGACCGGTTGAGTTTCAACTTGAACCGCAGCTTGCTCTTGCTCAATGAGCATTTTGAAAACGTGTATCTCTTTCTTGTCTCGATAATCTACTTTTACTTTATCGAGGAAACCTTGGTCGACTAGACACTTAAGGCAATCGGCTAAACCGAACGTCGAGAGAGCACAAAGTTGACTTGCTGATTGCAGGCACACATTGGTGAAACCGAACTCATCAGCACCATCTGCAAGCATCAATAAAACCAGTTTTTCTGCTGGGCTAGAAGTATTCACTTGCCAAGCTAAATAAGAATATTTGGCGCTCAATATCGTGTTCTCAAAAAGGTAAGTCGTTGTCACTATTGTAAGTCACCCCTTACCGAATTTATAGCAACTTAACAGAAAACGACATTAGTAAGCCAAATATTGACCATAAGGAGAGGTCTGCCCCAAAAAGTAAGCCTACACTCATTCATTCTCGTGGGTTACGCTTGGAGTTATTGGACTTGAATAGGCATATCAGCTTTAGATAGTAAGGCTCATTTGCAACTTAAAAACAGCGCTGAAACCTTCGTTATCTCTACAACAAAGTGTAGGTTTTCCCCTAAGATCGACTATTGATTCTTTTCTTATCGACTCCCCATTCATTTACCTACCCATTCACAAGTTGAATTTAATTTATAAAACATCTTGATATGATCAATATTTGCGCTATTATGACGATGAGTCAAAAATGACGAAGCGTCACAAAATGGTTAACTACATGAATTTACTATTCGTGTTAATATATTGAATAGGAGTGTTTCAAATACTGGCGAAGCTTAGATGATAGCTAAGCTCAAATACGGACTGAGAAATTATGTTTGGCTTTGGTTGTAAAGGCGATAAACAAGGTATCTTTGGGTGCAAAGGCGTGTTGTCTAAAAAGCAGCAGTCTATTGCAGACCGAGAAGTAGAGTTGATGTTGTTGGCGAAAGATCTGGTTCGAGAACAAGGGTTCGGAAACCTCACGATGGATAGGCTAACGGCAGCAAGTTCTTATTCTAAAGGTACGATATACAATCACTTTTGCAGCAAAGAAGACGTGGTTTTGGCGTTATGTATTCATTCTCTTAAAACAGAAGCAGTGATGTTTGCTCGCTCTGGAGAGTTTGAAGGCAATACACGTGAAAAGATCGTCGCACTGCACGTTGCTTACCGAATCTATGCACGCATGGAACCGGTTTTATCAACCTGTGCGATCATGGCGAAAAGCCCGTGGGTACTAGAGAAAGCGTCTAGTGCACGCGTAGCCGAGATGAATGAACTGGAAGAGTTGGTGATTGAACAAGCCGACACTATGGTTAACCAAGCGGTAGAGGCGGGCGACCTAAAGTTCTCTTCTGGTGTGGGTTCTGATGCCATCGTGTTTGCTAACTGGTCAATTGCATTTGGTTCAAATGCCTTGTCACAGAATGCATCAAACAGTCATTGTATTAAGCGGTTACAAGACCCGTATTCAGTATTACACAATGCGAACATGATTCTAGACGGCCTCAATTGGCAGCCCCTTTCTAGCGATTGGGATTACCGCAAAACGTGGCGTCGTGTAGAACAAGAACTGTTCAGTGAAGAGATCGCTTACTTAGAATCTGTAGGTCGATAACTTCCATTAAGCCCACACATGTGGGTTTATTAATAACCATTTTTGACGATTCGTCACAAACTTGAGATTAACCGACTGTGGTTGCTGTTTTCTTGAGTATTTGACTAAGCATTGTGTCTTTTGTCAGCTTCGGCTGGCTTTTTATGACACATATATGACGAATCGTCACAAATGGAGACTGTGATGAAACATGACAGCCAGAAGCCCGCTTTCGATCAGCAAAATCGAGATAACCGTAATGCCGATAACGCAAACGCAGATCTAGATAACAGTTGGCACTCAATACCGACCAAGCGTTCGTTTATCGTTCTGCTGGTGGTGTTTTCAATCATCATTCTCTCTGCATTAGGGGCTAAGAACCTCTACTTTAGAGGGGATTACAACATCTTCTTCGAAGGCACCAACAAGCAGTTGATGGCGTTCGATGAGATTCAAACCACCTTTGCAAAAACCGACAACCTTGCGATTGTTGTCGCCCCTGAAGATGGCAACGTCTTCACCCCTGAAACTCTCACCCTGATTCAAAATCTCACCGTTGATGCGTGGCAGATCCCGTACTCAAGCCGTGTCGATTCTTTGGCCAATTATCAGCACACCGAAGCTGTTGAAGACGACTTATTGGTGGAAGATCTGCTGTATGAAGAATACGAACATACGCCCGAGCGAATCGCCAAAGTGAAACAGATCGCGCTAAACGAACCTCTGCTTAAGAATGCGTTGGTGTCGGCTTCTGGTGATGTGACCATTGTTAACGTGACCGTGCAATTACCTGAAGTAGATAAAACCGCGGAAGTGCAAGAAGTCATAGCAGCAATCAACACTATGATCGCCAAGTATCAAGCGGACTATCCTAACGTCGAATTCCATAAAGCGGGCATCATTGCTATGAACAATGCTTTCATGATGTCGGCTCAAGAAGACAGCTCAACACTGGTGCCATTAATGCTATTGGTGGTGTTGGTATTCCTGACCTTTATGCTGCGCTCATTCTTTAGCGTGGTGGCGACCTTAGTTGTGATTATCTCTTCGATTGTCGCGACCATGGGGTTGTCTGGCTGGGCAGGGATGTTCCTCAGCACCGCAACGGTTAACGTCCCAACTTTGGTTTTAACTTTGGCGGTGGCCGATTGTGTTCATGTGATTGTGACCATGAGACAAGCCATGCAGCGTGGCATGGAAAAAGCACAAGCTATTCAATACAGCATCAAGCTTAATGCGATGCCGATTTTGATTACCTCAGTGACCACCGCGATTGGTTTCTTGATGATGAACATGTCGGACTCCCCCGTATTACGAGACTTCGGTAACTTATCGGCATTGGGCGTGATCATCGCATGTTTCCTATCCGTGACTATGCTGCCTGCGCTATTAAAACTGCTACCAGTTAAGACTTTACCAACGAATGAAGTGGCACAAAGTAAAGTGACCTTCATGGATAAGCTCGGTGACTTTGTGGTAACTAATCGCAAAGCGTTATTGCCTATTTCTACTCTAGTTATCGTCGGCGCCGCGGCATTAATTCCACTGAACAAAGTGAATGATGAATCGGTGAAGTATTTCGATACCTCTAGCGAATTCAGACAAGCAGCCGACTTCATGGAACAGACTGTAAGCGGTATGACGACCATCAGTATTGCGGTCAAAACTAACGAGTCTCAAGCGATTGCTGATCCTGTGTTCTTACAAGCGATTGGTGATTTTACCGATTGGCTACGTGTTCAACCAGAAACCGACCATGTTGCTACGCTTTCTGATGTTTACATGCGTCTGAATAAGAACATGCATGGCGATGATGACAGCTATTACCAACTGCCACTTAACCGAGAGTTAGCCGCGCAATATCTACTGCTTTACGAGATGTCTCTGCCGTACGGTTTGGATTTGAATAACCAGATCAACGTCGATAAATCATCGATCAAAATGGTACTGACGGTAGACAACCTCGGCAGTGTGGAATTGGTTGAACTCGAAGAGCGTATCTACTCATGGTTTGCCGCCAATGCACCTCAGTATGAAGTGGTCGCGTCGAGCCCATCATTGATGTTTGCTCACATTGGTGAAACCAACATGGCGAGCATGCTATCGACTCTGCCAATCACCTTAGTGCTTATCTCTGGTTTGATGATCTTCGCATTGCGATCGGTTCGCTTAGGCATGATAAGCCTAGTGCCCAACATTGCGCCTGCGATTATTGGCTTTGGTTTATGGGCGCTTATCTCTGGTGAGATCAACCTTGGTTTGTCCGTAGTTGTGACGCTCACTCTAGGTATCGTAGTTGATGATGCGGTGCACTTTTTAAGCAAATACCAGCGCGCAAGAATTGAAGGGAAATCTGCAGAAGAAGCGGTGCGATACGCTTTCCACACGGTTGGGCGTGCATTGTGGATCACCACAGTGGTACTCGTGGCGGGTTTCTCTGTACTGGCGATGTCGAGCTTCAGACTCAACTCCGACATGGGCTTAATCAGCGCGATTGTGATTTTCATTGCGCTGGTGGTCGACTTCATCTTGTTACCAAGCTTACTGATGATCTTCGACAAGCAGACCCACTATTCAGTTCAAACTCAGCACGAATCAAAGCCTGACACCAAGTCGCAGCCTAGCTCGACAGGCGAACTGACTACATCGACCAAATAAGGAATCGTCAGCCTGCTGCGGTGGGCTGACTCAAGGAGATATTTATGAAAAGCGTTAAACAATCATTCGTTACTACATTATTTGCTGTGAGCACGTTAAGCATCAGCACATTCGCCGCTTTCCCAGCATTAGCAGACCCAGCGAAAGGCTTAGAAATTGCCGAGCAACGTAAAGCGGTCGATGTTGGGTGGGGCGATTCTGTCGCGACCATGGAAATGCTACTTCGCAATAAACAAGGTGAAAGCAGCTCTCGTCTAATGCGATTGAAGTCGCTAGAGGTTGACGACGATGGTGATAAAGGGCTGACTATTTTTGATGAGCCACGCGACGTAAAAGGCACGGCTTTTCTAAACCATTCACACATCACTAAATCTGATGACCAATGGCTGTATTTTCCTGCATTGAAACGTGTAAAACGCATATCTTCACGCAACAAATCGGGCCCGTTTATGGGCAGTGAATTTGCTTACGAAGATTTGAGCTCGTTCGAGTTAGGAAAGTACACCTTCAACTACATTGAAGACGCCAAAATTGAAGGTGTGGATACCTTTGTATTGGAGCAAGTACCGACCGACAAAAACTCCGGTTACACCATGCAAAAAGTATGGCTAGACCAACAGCACTACCGCCCAATGAAAGTCGAATTTTACGACCGTAAAGGCGCATTGCTGAAAACTCTATCGTTCCAAGACTACAAACAATACCTAAACCAATACTGGCGCGCACACACCATGTCGATGCAAAACCACCAAACAGGCAAAAGTACGGTATTAACTACGACAGATTTAGCGTTCCAGACCGGTCTTAAAGACAAGGATTTCCAAAAGAACACACTAAAACGTGCAAAGTAAGGCAGGAATATGAAAAGGATTGTGGCAACAGGAACCCAGTTATCCTTAACTTTGGCAGCGACCGTCGGGCTTATGCAGGTGTCGTTGCCATGTGTGGCGGCAGGCTTTAGCTCTGAATTCGTAGAACAGATCACCCCAGAACTCGCAGGGCAAGTTAACCTTGAACACAGACAGTTCTTTAGCGAGGGTTTACAGGGGCAGAACAAAGGACAAAGCTCACTGGTGTTACAACCGGAGTTTTACTGGGAGCAACAAGAAGGCAGCGGCAGCTTTACCTTCACCCCGTTTTATCGCCTAGACAGCGAAGATGATGAGCGTACCCATGGCGACGTTCGTGAAGCTCTGTATCTCAATTATTGGGACGATTATGAACTGCGAGCCGGTGTCGGTAAGGTGTTTTGGGGCGTAACCGAATCGGCGCACTTGGTCGATGTAGTAAACCAAACCGATGCCATTGAATCGGTCGATGGTGAATCCAAGTTAGGTCAGCCTATGGTGCACTTTACCTCGATTAAAGACTGGGGAACCATCGATGCCATGTTACTGCCGTATTTTCGTGAACGCACCTTTGCAGGGGAAGACGGTCGACTAAGGCCAACGGTGCCAGTTTCGGACGATGCGCTTTATGAATCCTCGCGAGAAGAAAAGCATGTCGATGTAGCGCTGCGCTATAGCCAAATGTACGGCGATTGGGATGTCGGCTTAAGCTATTTAGGAGGTACGAACCGTGACCCTTATTACCGTGTTGAAAGTAATGAGCTCAAGCCCTATTACGCGCAAATGCAGCATTTCGGCCTTGATGTTCAGGGGATTATGGGTGATTGGTTATGGAAGCTTGAAAGCATTTATCGCGACAGCTACGACAACCACACAGGCGTAGCAACAGGCTTTGAGTATACATGGGTTGGGGCGCTAGAGTCGTATTGGGATATCGGTTTTATTGCTGAATACTTGTACGACAGTCGAGGCAACAATGCGCAGAGTGTCGGTCAAAACGACGTGTTCCTTGGGGCGCGTTTCGCCTTAAATGATGAAGACGGGACCGAGGTGTTAACGGGCATCACTCAGGATCTAGATAACAGTGATGTTTACAGTGCAAAGCTCGAAGCATCAAGCCGCATCAACAACAACCTAAAGTGGCGACTGAACGCGTGGTTGTTTGAGAACGAAACCCCAGAAGACTTATTGTTCTTCGCTCGCAAAGATGATTTTGTTGAGATGGCGTTGGAATATTACTTTTAGTATTTTCAATAAGTTAAGTTAATGTTGGTTTATTGGGGTGTTCTTGTTGAATTGAACGCCCCAAACCCAGTGTTAATTTATATTTGTAGAGATCGAAGTCGTCTTTTTATAAAAGGAGTAAGCAATCAGGTAGGCCTACAGGTAGTATGGTTATATTTTACATGTATATATAACCTCTACATATGCACGCTTTTGACTACTGGTAACTGCCGGTAAACAAGTGTGATTTGGGCGTTAAGGGATTTATGAATTCATTTACTTGGAATAGATACTTCGAAACAGGCATTGGTGTCGTAGATGAACAACATCAATACCTCGTCGGTTTTATCAACCACTATGGCAATTTGCTGTCTGAAAACACTATCTCAATCGAAGATATTAGCATCGCTTTACTCGATCTTACGAGCTATGCAGAGTTTCACTTTAAAGAAGAAGAATCTTTGATGAGAGCTCGTAATTTATATCGCTCTCACATCGAAGAACACATCAAAGTGCATCGTGTTTTTATGCAAGATATCTACAGCATGCAAGCTTTCATTTTAGAAGAAGATCAGGCGTCTGCACGGCAGCTACTCGATTTCTTAATTCATTGGCTTGCGTATCATATCCTCGGTATTGACCAAAACATGGCTCGACAAGTGGCCGCGATAGAGGAAGGAGCGACCCCTAAACAAGCGTTTGAAGCCGAAGGAAAACAGAACGATTCTTCAACCATTCCTCTATTAGCTGCTCTTAAAGGCCTATTTGAGCAAGTCTCCGAACGTAATAAAGAGTTGTTACGGTTCAACCAGCTACTCGAAGACAAAGTCGAAGAACGGACGGCAGAATTAAAACGAGCGAACAAGAGACTTGAAGAGCTGTCATTAACCGACTCTCTTACTAATTTGCATAACCGTCGTAGTGCTTTTAAACAGTTAGCGCTGCATTGGCAAGACTCCAAAGAACTGGGCATACCTTTAGTGTGCATTATGATTGATGCCGACCACTTCAAGCGCATTAATGACACCAGCGGCCATGATGCAGGCGACTTGGTGCTAAAAACCCTCTCCCGTGAACTGAAAAACACGTTCCGTAATGATGATATTGTTTGCCGGTTAGGTGGCGATGAGTTCTTGGTTATTTGCCCTGACACCGACCTTAAAGGTGGGATGTACATCGCGGAAACCGCTCGACAGAAAGTGTCTGAATTAGAGGTTGAAACCAGTAATCAAGTTTGGATTGGCAGTATTAGTGTCGGTGTCGCTGAAATAACCGAAGAATTCGGCTCAATGAACGATTTGATTAAAGCCGCCGATGACTCCGTCTATTTAGCGAAAAACGCAGGCAAAAACAGCGTTTGTTCGATTCAGATTTAGAGCTCGGTTTACTTGAGAACGAGAGCACCTTTCGCTTTAGTCTTTGATCGCTACTCACTTCAAGTCTGGAACCTAGCAGCTTTAAATCTAAAACCTAGCTCGCTTTAGTTTTTAAGCGCTATCCACTTCAAAATAAACAAGTGGCACCCGTATTTGTGCCACTTCTTCTTCCTCCTCATTAATATCCTGTTAAATTTGCCGTGTTTTTAGTCAATAACTTGTTCTTTTAGCGATTCAATTTGGCATTGGTTGCGTGTTTGATTAGTATGTGTAGCTATCTAAAAAAACTAATCATCCGATACGGACACTACCAACTGGTAGATGAGGAAATGATGCAACATCTAGAAGAGATCATTGCTAATGCAACGACTGCTATTGATACAGCAGATTCGTTAGTCGCACTTGATGAAGTGCGAGTTCAGTATTTAGGTAAGAAGGGTGAATTAACTCTTCAACTACAAAGCCTAGGTAAACTTCCACCTGAAGAGCGTCGCACTGCTGGTCAAGAGATCAACAAAGCGAAAGGTGCTGTTCAACAAGCGATCGCAGCTCGCAAAGACGCACTTCAACGTGCAGAGCTTGAAGCGAAACTAGCTGAAGAAACTATCGATGTGAGCCTACCAGGTCGTCGCATTGAGAACGGTGGTCTTCACCCAGTGACTCGCACTGTTGAGCGTATCGAACAGTTCTTTGGTGAGCTTGGCTTTAGCACTGAGTCTGGCCCTGAGATCGAAGATGCATTCCACAACTTTGATGCACTAAACATCGCAGACGATCACCCAGCTCGTACTGATCACGATACTTTCTTCTTCAACCCTGATCTAATGCTACGTACGCACACTTCTGGTGTTCAAATCCGTACGATGGAAAACGGCAAACCGCCATTCCGCTTCATTGCTCCGGGTCGTGTTTACCGTAACGACTACGATCAAACTCACACGCCAATGTTCCACCAAGTGGAAGGTATGTTAGTTGATGAGAACGTAAACTTCGCACAACTTAAAGGCATTCTTAACGATTTCCTTTGTAACTTCTTTGAAGAAGAAGTTGAAGTGCGTTTCCGTCCTTCATTCTTCCCGTTCACAGAGCCTTCAGCTGAAGTGGACGTGAAACGCAAAGATGGCAAATGGCTAGAAGTTCTAGGCTGTGGCATGGTTCACCCTAACGTACTTCGCTCTGTTGGCATCGACCCTGAGAAATACTCTGGTTTTGCATTCGGTATGGGTGTAGAGCGTCTAACGATGCTTCGTTACGGCGTAAATGACCTTCGTGCGTTCTTCGAGAACGACCTTCGTTTCCTTAAACAATTCAAGTAATCCGGGGCAGTCAAAACTATGAAATTCAGTGAATCTTGGCTACGCGAGTGGGTTAAACCTGCAATTAACAGCGAAGAGCTAGCTCACCAAATCACTATGGCTGGTTTGGAAGTTGACGATGTAGAACCTGTTGCTGGTGAATTCACCGGCGTTAAAGTAGGTAAAGTGGTTGAGTGCGGTCAGCACCCAGACGCAGACAAACTACAAGTTACAAAAATTGATATCGGCGAAGAAGAGCTGCTAGATATCGTTTGTGGTGCATCTAACTGTCGTCTTGGCCTAACGGTAGCAGTAGCAACAGTTGGCGCAGTACTTCCTGGTGACTTCAAAATCAAGAAAGCAAAACTACGTGGCGTTCCATCGAACGGCATGCTTTGTTCTTTCTCTGAGCTAGGTATCGACGTAGAGTCAGACGGCATCCTTGAGCTGCCTGAAGGCATAACGCTAGGTATGGACGTACGTGAGCTTCTAGAGCTTAACGACGTAACTATCGACGTAGACCTAACAGCAAACCGCGCAGACTGCTTCAGCATCCGTGGCCTTGCTCGTGAAGTTGGCGTACTAAACCGCGCAGACGTTACAGAGCCAACAGTTGAAACTGTTGTAACAAGCATTGAAGACACAGTATCTGTTGAAATCAAAGCAGCTGATGCTTGTCCACGTTACCTTGGCCGTGTGGTTAAGAACGTAAACGTGAAAGCGGACACTCCAATCTGGATGCAAGAAAAACTGCGCCGTTGTGGTATCCGTTCAATCGACCCAGTTGTAGACATCACAAACTACGTGATGCTAGAGCAAGGCCAACCAATGCACGCATTTGATCTAGCTAAGATCGAAGGCGGTATCGTGGTTCGTCTAGCAGAGCAGGGCGAAAAGCTAACACTTCTAGATGGCAACGAAGCTGAACTAAACAGCAACACACTTGTTATCGCTGACCACAACAAAGCACTAGCAATCGCTGGTATCTTTGGCGGTCAAGATTCAGGTGTGACTACTGAAACAACAGACGTACTTCTTGAAGCTGCATTTTTCGCACCGGATCACATCCGTGGTCGCGCGCGTGCTTACGGCCTTCACACAGATTCTTCTCTACGTTTCGAACGTGGTGTTGATTCAACACTTCAAGCAGCAGCAATGGAGCGTGCAACGCAGCTTCTAGTTGAAATCTGCGGCGGTGAAGTTGCGCCAGTAAACGGCAGCGAATCTGAAGCTGATCTTCCTAAAGCAAACGTAGTTGCTCTACGTCGCGCTAAGCTAGACAGCCTACTAGGTCACGAAATCCCATCTACAGACGTAGTGGAAATTCTTACTCGCCTAGGTTGTAACGTTGAAACGACAGACGCAGGTTGGACGGCAACGTCTCCATCTTGGCGTTTTGATATCGCAATCGAGCAAGACCTAATTGAAGAAGTAGGTCGTATCTACGGTTACGATAACATTCCAAACCAAGCGCCTAAAGCGGCACTTAAAATGAATGACCACAAAGAAGCTGACCAACCGCTTAAGCGCGTTCGTGACCTTCTTGTAGACCGTGGCTACCACGAAGCAATCACATACAGCTTCGTAGAACCAGAACAGCAAAAACTTGTTGTACCTGGTGTTGAGCCGCTAATCCTGCCATTCCCAATCTCTGCGGACATGTCAGCAATGCGTCTTGGCCTAATCCAAGGTCTACTAAACACAGTTGTTCACAACCAGAAGCGTCAACAGTCTCGCGTTCGTCTATTCGAATCAGGCCTACGTTTCATCCCTGAAGCAACGGCTGAAAACGGCATGCGCCAAGAAATGATGCTTGCGGGCGTTATCTCTGGTACTCGTGGCGAAGAGCACTGGGACATTGCAACTAACACTGTAGATTTCTTCGATCTTAAAGGTGACCTAGAAGCAGTTCTTGAGCTTTCTGCAAACGAAATCGCATACAGCTTCAAAGCAGCTAAGCACCCAGCACTTCACCCAGGTCAAACTGCGGCTATCGTAGTAGACGGCAAAGAAGTGGGTATCATTGGTACTGTTCACCCAGAACTAGAGCGTAAGTTTGGTCTTAACGGCCGTACTATCGTATTCGAAATCGAATGGGCAGCTATCAACACTCGCGTGCTTCCAGAAGCAGTAGCAGTATCTAAGTTCCCTGCAAACCGTCGTGATATCGCCGTTGTTGTTGATGAAGCAGTTGCTTCTGGCGACATCGTAGAAGCGTGTATCGCTGCTGGTGGTGAATTCCTAACAGGCGCTAAACTGTTCGACGTATACGTTGGTCAAGGCGTTGAAGAAGGTAAGAAGAGCCTAGCTATCGCACTTAGCCTACAGTCTGTAGAGCGCACACTTGAAGATGCAGACATCGCTGGTTCAGTAGATGCTATCGTAGCTTCAATCTCAGAGAAATTCGGCGCAGCACTTCGCGACTAATCTCTTCTGATAGATAGAAAATCAAAGGCCTCGCATTGCGAGGCCTTTTTGTTTTTGTTATTAATTTATCCCCAAAACAGAGATATTGCGATACAGACCATAAGAACAAAACCTAAATATCTAGTCCGACTCTATATAAAATGACTTGTATAGTGTTAATATTGCATACCAGAATAATTATTTAAAGATCGACTAATGGCGATAAAGAAAATAGAAATTACTAATGTATTATCATTTAAAAGTATTGTGATTGATGATGTTGGTGATATGAATTGCATTGTAGGAAAAAACAATGTTGGAAAATCTAATCTATTAAAGTCTATTGTTTTCTTTTATAAAAAATTAGAGGGAGTAAAAGAGCTTCCTCCTGAACTGTTCTCCAATTACGATATTCAAGGTTGTATATCAATGACCTTTGATATATCTAGAATGATTAAGATTCACAAGGCAAACATAGCGAACCCATTTTATAGCTTTGCTGTCAGAAAGTTGACTCCTACCGATGACTTGTTTCGTTCAGAGCTTTCTACAGAGTTTACTCTTTCTTTATACATAAAAAATGACCAATCCACATACTGGTCGACTAGAGATAATCAAGTTTTAAATTTAATATCCTATCTATATCCATTTTTTTATATTGAACCTCGTCATATGTCATTACATAACTGGGAAAATTTGTGGGATCTTGTTTCGAGGATTAAGTCTTTTAACCTGAAACATGTTGATAGGAAAGAAATACACAGTTTTTTTGATGATCACCTAAATCAAAGAAACAAGAAGTCTTATAGTGAATATTTATCCTTCATTGACAATTTTATGTCGACAAAAAATAGTTCCCATAAAGAAAGAATTATGTCTTATATCAATGCAGGGATTAAAGGTCGAGAGTTTGAAATAAATAATTCGTCTCTAATGGTTCAGTCAGATGGTACAAACTCATACCATTATATTGAAACATACCTAAATATTCTAATTAGAATTTCAAAGAGGGAGTACATTACGCCTTTTGTGTTCATTGATGAGCCAGAAGTGGGCCTTCACCCTAAAATGTGTGAAAAGCTAATTCAAAACATCTGTGATAGCTATAATTATCCAGAAGGCGTGAAGTTGTCGGTAAGGCAACCTAGTGTTTTCATTACAACACATTCTCCGAATATAGTTAAAGAAGTAATTTTAAATTTTGATGATAAACAAAAAGTTATATCATTTGATTTAGATAAGAACTCATCAAAGCCCCATACCCGTTTACATGTGATGAATTCAAATTATGAAGATACGACATTTAAAAATATTTTCAGTGATAATGAATCTAGGTTGTTTTTCAGCAAGTTTATTTTATTTGTAGAGGGAGCAACCGAGTTGGAGTTGTTCGGGAATAAATTTCTTTCTAAACATTTTGATAACCTTAAAGATATAGATATATATGCATCTTCAAATAATAATATTTCTGAAAAAATAAACCCAAGTTATTTGAATACTTCTATACCATATTTGTTTTTATTCGATTCTGATAAAGCTTGGGATTTTAAGTTTGAATCTAACTCAAAGCCAAAGATTAATTTCAAAAAAAACGGCACGTTACTAAACTTCAAGAATGATAATTTGTTAAATGATTTTAATAAACTAAATAAAGGATATAGTAGAGAGGCAAGAGATAATTCTAAATTAGTTTACGAAATCATTGAGTTTGGGGTAACCCCCCCAGAAATATGTAAAACAAAGCAATCTTTCAAAGATAGATCGGTTTATGAGCAATTTCAAAATAACGTAAAAAAATATGCGTTAATGAAAAATTGCTACTTGATTAGTACTACGATAGAAGGTGTTCTAATTAATAAAAATGCAAAGGATTTGTTTGCTAAATGGATGGCTTTAGATAGCTTAATCAGCGTAGATTTAAGTGACATTAGAAAAAGATTAGAAAATAGAAAATATATTACAGATGATCTTCTTTTTGAATATATGAGAGTGATATTCAACGGGAAGAGTGAAACACTAACTGATTATAAACTTTTTAATATAGGACTTTATAATAAGTGGAAAGCTGAAAATGATAAGTTAACCCAACAATGTAACTGTAACTGCAACTGTGCTAAGTGTTCATTAGGAATGAGTAACAAATATGAAAATGATAAGCTTAGAAAGACAAGCTATCTTTCGAAATTGTTGATGGGGCAACTCGAAAAAAAGACTATAAAAAATGCCTCTCTTAAAAAAACGAATGGGTGGGTTAGTCGATTTATGGACTTCTCCATAAAAGAGATTGAACTGAGTGCTAGATCAAAAGGCATTGATTTTAAAGATGAATTTAAGCTTTACTTTCCTGAGTTGCATGATATATTGCGGAGGCTTCAACCCGATAGTTAAAGGGAAACGAGTGGTTTACTCCACCCATTTGAGGGTAAAGCCCTTCCACGAGGTTAGAATAACCTTCATTCAGGTTGTTTTTTCCTCCGAGTCCCAGAATTACAGGGCAAGATCATGAAAAACCCATATGGAATAAGGGGTAGCGTGAAGTAATGTTTCCACTAATTTGTACACTGAAGTCACAATAATCTCAATACATCCAAGATCGATTTGATGATCAGATTTAGGTGTGATCATATACTGTTTTTTAACAGCAGATATTTAGCCTAATGAACGGATTAAGCCTTTTGGACCATATTTCAGTTATTCGAGACCCTCGCCAAGCTTGGAAAATAGAGCACACGCTAACCGACATTATCTTCTTAACAATTGCAGCAGTGATTGCTGGTGCTGAAGGTTGGGAGGATATTGAAGATTTTGGTGAAGATAACTTGGAATGGCTTAGACAGTATGGTGATTTCAAACAAGGCATACCAGTACACGATACCATTGCCCGAGTTATCAATCTTATTTCCGCCAAGCAACTACAACGATGCTTTACAGCGTGGATGAAAGACTGTCATGAGGTGACTGAGGGTGAAGTGATTGCTATCGACGGCAAAACTCTCAGAGGCACATACAACAAAGACAAGCGTTGTGGTGCAATCCATATGGTTAGTGCGTTTAGTGCTGCAAATCAAGTTGTGTTAGGGCAGGTTAAAACAGCAGACAAAAGCAATGAAATCAAAGCGATCCCCGAACTGCTTGAAATGCTTTCCTTACGAGGTTGCTTAGTGACGATTGATGCTATGGGATGCCAGAAGGATATAGCTGAAAAGATAGTCGGCCAAGATGCAGATTACCTCTTAGCGGTAAAAGGTAATCAAAAACGATTGGAGCAAGCGATTAGCCAAGTGTTTAATTCTAGTATGCTTAATAGTTTTGAAGGTGATAAATACGTCACTCAAGAGAAAGGACATGGTCGTACAGAAACGCGTTTGAGTATGGTTGTTCACAATACAGATTTCTTAGGCGATATAGCGCTTGATTGGGCGGGACTCTCCACCATTGGTATGGTCGTTTCAATTCGTCAAGAAGGTGATAAGCCAGCAGAAACAATGCAAATCAAGCACTACATAAGCTCAGCAAAACTGACGGCTAAAGCTTTACTAGAGAGCACGCGAGCACATTGGAGCATTGAAAATCAGATGCACTGGCGATTAGACGTAGGTTTTAAAGAAGATGAATGTCGGATTCGTCGAGAGCAAGCTGGTGAGAATTTAGCAGTTATAAGACATATAGCTTTAAATCTGCTGACGGAAGAAACTAGCTTCAAAGCAGGGATCAAAAGAAAGCAGAAAAAAGCAAACCGTAGCAATAGCTACCTTTCGCAAGTCCTTGCAGTACAAGGGGCTTCGTAATCTTGCCCTGCCCAGAATTATCAAATGATTACAATTTGTAAATGTTATCATATGGTCACCTTCGGTGTAACTTTGTTCTTTTGTATCGGGTTGAAGCAACATTATGAAAAAAATTAGCAGAGATGATTTTGTAAAAGATATATTAGGCTTAAGTGTATCCACATCTTTAGATTCGCCTACGCTCTCAGTTAAATATCATAAAATTAAGAATCAAGATACCTATAGTATCGTTGAAAAAACATTACATTATTATGCTAACAAAGCAATAAATGAGAATATCTTATCTAAGATTAGCGTTAATAGCTCAGCTAAAGGCTTTGTTAAAGGTAAATCATATTTAGACTTTTTATATGAGCATAAAGATGGATATTATTTTTTAAGGCTTGATATTAAAAAGTTTTTCCCTTCAATTAGTCACGTTAATATTAGAAATATTTTAAGTCAATACCTTTCTTATAAAGTTAATAAGAAAGATAAAATATCAACACTCGATTATGCGATGAATTTAATTACGCATAGCGTTGAACCTAAATCTACTCCTTTTCTTCCGGTTGGCTTTTCATCTTCTCCAATACTGTCTAATATTATATTTAGAAAAATTGATGTATTGATTGAAAAGCTTTGTTTGGACAAGAATGTGAAGTACACTAGGTATGCAGATGACTTACTTTTTTCTTCAAGTAATAACCCTGAAATATTAGACGATAAATTTATTAACGAAATATCAAAACTTGTTTCAATATTATCTCTGAAACTAAATGTAAGAAAAACAAAGAGAAAAAAAGGTCTCATTTCACTTAACGGTTACGTCATATGTAATAAATCTCCAGATCAGCCTTGGTTTTTTTCTAAAAAGAAGAGGTACTTTACGGGAAGTTTGTGGGTTTCAAATAAAAAGACAAAAAACATTTCTAAGTTAATTTACTTGATGGAGAAAGGACACTCTTCAGATTATATAGCCAATAAAGTATTGAAAATAACACCAAGCAAGAACAATATTATCTATGGTGTTAATGTCGATTTCTATACGAAATATTGTAATGATCAAGTTTTAAATAAAGCTAGAGGTTATCGATCTTATTTACTTTCTTTAATTATTTATGACTCTAAAAATAAGTGTGTGGAAGAAAATTATATAAATAAGTACTCTAAATTAGTCAGGCGCTTAGAATTAGTTATAGATAAGTACACTTTCTAAACTCACCGCTGGTGGTAATAGCTCTTGACCCGTCGACAACTTCACACTTTATAGTCGCTATATTGATTGAGAGGGGCGCTTTCTGTGTTCCCTTTAAAGTAAGTAGAGAGACACTATGAAACGTTTAATTCTAAAAATTACACTCTTGGTATTCATGGCGCTTGGTAGCATGAATGCCATGACTCAACAGTTAAGTACGGTATTGCGATATCTCACGATGGTGAGCAAATTGCGTATGGCACGAGTGGGAGTGGGGAGTCGGCACTGATCTTCATTCACGGTTGGAGCTTAGACAGTAGGCTGTGGCAAAACCAAGTGAGTGAGTTTTCAAAGCAGTACCAAGTCATCACAATGGACTTAGCAGGGCACGGCAACTCATCGTTTAATCGCGAAGAGTACACCATGGTTGCATTCGCTGAAGACATCAAAGCGGTAATCGAGAAAGAACAACTCGATTCAGTCATCTTAGTTGGCCACTCCATGGCGGGTGGTGTTATTGCAGAAGCCGCTAAACTGATGCCGAAAAGAGTGAAGGGCATTATTGGTGTCGATACATCGCAAAACGTCGCGCTAGCGGTTTCACAAAGCGACCTAGATGCAATGACCAAACCGTTTGAAGCAGAATTCCAAGCGGGCATTGCTATGTTCGTGAAAGACTCGCTACCAAAAGACGTAGACGCAGATTTACTTTACTGGGTAACGCAAGACATGGCATCAGCACCGCCAGCTATCGCGATAAACCAGTTCCGCCATTATCTAGGCCAATACGTGACAGGTGAAGCCCACCGCGTGTATGAGAACGTGAATGTGCCAGTAATCTTAGTGAACGCTCGCCTATGGCCAACGGATTCAGAAGCGAACAAGAAACACATTAAGGATTACAGCATTTACTACATTGAAGACTCAGGCCACTTCCCAATGCTAGAGCAATCACAGCAGTGCAACACAACGTTGATGAAAGCGGTTAAGTCAGTGAAGTAGGGCGCTGTAGTTGTTAAAGGATGAATGTAATCGTTGATAGATAAAACTAAGGCCTCGCGTGTGTGAGGCCTTTTTGTTCGTTGGAGGTTTTGCTAGCTACATTCATTTCAATTTGCGAGTAATGATCGCATCGTTCACTCGTTTATGGTCCTTAAACGACGGCCTCATAGTTATATAAATGCTCTATCAACCACTCCTAGATACGTAATTAGCAGCACTGTTATTAGCAAGGGCTGACCGAATCTAGTGGCGCTTTCTACTGATAATCACTTTAACTATGTGTTTAGGATGTCCTGCTATGGCTAAAAAAATAATATTCATTCATGGTCGCGCTCAAAAGCCCGATAAAGCTCCCCTTCAAGCACTCTGGTACGAGGCTATAGAACATGGCTTGCAGCGAGATTGTGGAGACTCAAGTTCATTACAAGCTTTTAAAGATGTCGATAAACGGTTTGTCTATTACGGTGAACTATCGAACACATTGTTAGAGAAACCAACGGAATACCCTGAAAGTCGACAGCAAGCGCTGTCTGAACTCAAAAAGTACAAGACAAGCCAGTTCAATAAAACAACGTATAACAAGGTATCTAAAATTGGTTTTCTAAAAGAGGCGTTAGCAGATACTTTTTCGTCACTATTTGGAAAGCTGGGAGTGGCTGAGACACTCATAACTAAGGTCGCGCCGGACATGGCGCATTATTGGTATGAAGATACCTATTTTGGCAGCGATGTTAGGCATAGGCTAATGGTTGAACTGAAGGAAGCGCTCGATAATCAAGATGATGTGATGATTATATCGCACAGTCTCGGGTCGATGATCAGTTATGACGTGTTATGGAAGCTGTCTCATTACGGAGAGTATAGACACGACTATGGTGCGCACAAGAAGGTCAACTTATTGCTAACGCTCGGGTCACCGTTAGGCGATGAAAACGTAAAAGATAGGCTAAAAGGGAGCCGCTTGAAAGATGAGAAGAAGTACCCTTTAAACATTCAGCAATGGATAAACATATCGGCAGAAGATGATTTTATCTCTCATGACAGCAAAATTAGAAATGACTTTAAAGATATGCTCAAACTGGATCTGATACCCGGCGGAATGGAAGACATCCACCCCATTTACAACCTCAATATTCGCAACGGAAAAAGCAATCCCCATGCTTCCATCGATTATCTCATTAACCCCAAGTTTATTGCAGTATTGGATGAATGGCTCTCTAGTTGATTTGGTTTTACCATCGTAAATTGCTTCGCTGCTCGTTCATTGAAACTTAGATAAAACTAAGGCCTCGCGATTGCGAGGCCTTTTTGTGTTCCGACTAAAACTCAATATTAATCGAGGTTAACGAAAGCTCGGGATAATCGCTGGAATCCCCGGTAGAAGGCCAACCAACGCCATTACGCCACTTAGCACAATAAACATAGTGCCAGGCAACACCCAGCGGCTCATTTTACTCAGCTCACTACTACGTTCTTTACAACCGACTAAGCCTAAGTTATCCAACAGCATGGTGAGAGCCCAACCAAATGCTGGGTTAACGAGCGCTGAAGAAAATACAACAATCGCTGCTGATTGTGTGGTTTTTCCTTCACGAGTCATTTCCATTCCAGCTTCTAGCAATGGCACAAATACCCCAACAATTAGCGCCACACACAGTACAGGTTGCCAGATAGCTAAATCCATCGGGTAGCCCCAAACCGCGGCGATGATACAGAACAGAGCCGTTAGCAAAGCGCCAGCAGGAATAGGGCGTTTAGCAATCGCCGCCGGTACGATATAAGTACCCCATGAAGACGTAAAATTAGTACCACCAAGCAGAGAACCGAACGTTTGACGAATTGAAGCCGTGGTCATGGTGTCGTCAATGTTCATGTGTACTTTTTCGGTACGTTCTGGGTAGCTGATCTTTTGGAATACTTGATGCCCTAAGAAATCTGGCGACCACATCGCCACGGCTAAAATAGCAAACGGCAATACCACCATGAAGTGTTCAATCGTCGGTAGGCCTAGCATCCAACCTGTATCTTCGCCCCACCAATACATAGGGTTCATGTTAGGTAAGCCTGGCTCGGTGTGGAAAGCAAATGGTGCACCCATGGCAAATGCAATCGTACCACCCAATAAGCAGCTAAGAGGTACTGCTAACCAACGTTTGCGGAAGTGTTCCAATAGTGCGTACAAGATAATGGTGCAAAAGATCACGACAAACGCGATGTGGCTCATGCCGATTCCTTCAGCCCAAGCGAACAGCTTTTTCACTTGAGAGGCGGTTCCAACAAAGCCGAGGTAGAGTAATAAGCCGCCACACACGCCTTTACTGGTGAGGTTGGCCAACATACTGCCACCTTTACTGATGGCTAAGATGAGGCCAAAAGCACCAATCAGTAACCCAAAGGCCATAGGGTGTCCGCCTGCTGCAACGACAATGGGAATTAAAGGGATGAGTGGGCCGTGTGTACCTGCGAGGTTCGCGGTCGGCAATAGGAAGCCAGAGAAAATAATAATGAAAACAGAGGCGATAAGGAGTTCATAACGAACGTTTTCTAGAATGAAGTCTTCATTTAATCCGAGAGCCCCCGCAAAGGTAGCAGCAATCGCGCCTACCATAACAACTTTACCAATGGTCGCGGCCATCGCTGGGATGGTGTCTTCTATCTCGAATCGATAATCTTTAAACGGTAAATTTGGACGCCAGCGTTTAGGCGCCATGATTTGTAATTCATGCTCTAAATATTGGTCGCGGGAATCAAATTCCGATCTTGGTTTGTGTTGTTGTTCATAAGTGAGTTCATCCTCATTGGCTTGAGGCTTATCTGCTTGTATATGTACGGACTCTAAAGTACTGCTCATGTTGATTCCTTTCGTTCACACTCTGAGGTGTGTTATTCCAACAAACGTTGTTGACTCACGCAGAGGTGCAAACAATGCGTCAACTTATCATTAAAAATTCATTAACATTTGGTTGTTAGTACCTTATACCAAACCAAAAAAAACAAATAGTCTCAGGTAGTTAGACATTAGTCGTAGAGCAAGCCGACGAGTATTAGACGCTGTAGATTGTATGTGTCTGTTTATTTGTAGGCTCTTAATCTCAGGAACAACAAAGTCACTTTCAACAACAAATAGTTCGACTCTAAAGACCCAGAAAAAAGTCCAACGACTTACGTTTGGCTGCATTCTTTGTGTGATTTGATGGTGAACATCTTTTCCAGTTTTATGCTGGATATATTGGGTAATAAGCAGGGGGAGGGATTGCCTCTAGTAACTCAATTTCTCCTACGTTTGGCCCCTGATAGTGTTAGAATCTCCGCATCAGAACTATCGAGAAACTAGGTATTTATAAACAATGTTTATCCATCACGTAAACGGCATCGACTGGCTGGTGATTACAGCTTTTGAAGAACTGAAACCGATGTTTATCGAAGATGCTGGTCCTATCCCAGCTTACTTCTCTACCACCAGTGAATTGAGCCTGATTGATCAAGCCAAGCGTAGCTATGGATTTTTGCCTAAACTCCGCGGTGTGATCACCGATACCGGCACGTATCAAAGTGAAAATCTTGAAGAAGATTTGAACCCACAGCTTGCGTGTATAGTGGAAGGGCGTGGCCGGGTGTTTATCTATCACGGCGACTATGTGGCTTTTGTGGATGACGAGCAAACCTTCATTACCCGAATGAACTGAGAGTGATTCAGTGAGTTGAGATCGACGAATTGGTAAATCGGCGAGTTAGCTCCCCTAGAATTAAAAACTAAAGGATTAATACGATGGCAAAAACGGTCTCATTGGTACTGGGCAGTGGTGGCGCAAGAGGCTTGGTTCACGTTGGAATCATCCGTTGGTTAATCGAGCATGGCTATCAGATAAAATCCATCTCTGGCTGTTCAATTGGCGCACTTATCGGTGGTGTCTATGCGGCGGGCAAGTTGGATGAATTTGAAGAGTGGGTCACCAGTATCGACCAATCGGATATGGCGATGTTGTTGGACTTTTCATGGCAATCGAGTGGTATCTTCAAAGGGGACAAGATCATCGACACACTGCGTGGATTGATCGGCGAGATTTCAATTGAAGATCTGCCTATCCCTTATACCGCAGTTGCTGCCAACGTCGCCGATGAAAAAGAGGTTTGGCTGCAATCAGGTTCTCTGTTTGATGCCATTCGCGCCTCCATCTCTTTGCCACTGTTCTTCACACCTCATGTCATCAATGGTGAAGTGCTGATTGATGGCGGAGTACTCAATCCCGTACCGATTGCGCCTACCTTTAGTGATAAGACAGACTTTACGCTAGCTGTGAACTTAGGTGGTGAACCTGAGATGCTTCAACAGGAAGTGATACCGGTTTCCCTACCAACAAAAGAGAGTAACCTGCATGAGAAGGTTGTTCACTTTATCGATAATCTAGGTAGTAGTGTAAAAAGTAAAATGAGCTTCAATTTTGCTGCCTACGACATTGCCAACCAAGCGTTTGATGCGATGCAATCGACCATTGCTCGCCAGAAGCTGGCCGCTTATCCCGCCGATATTACGCTTGAGATCCCACGTAATGCTTGTGGCACCTTAGAGTTTGATCGCTCACAAGAGATGATAGACAGAGGCTACCATTTGGCACAGGCTAAACTGGGCAACCGGCTTTAATGTATTTGCTGCTGAATGAGAGTATTTATGGAAACTGAACTAAAAGAGCTTGAACTCCACGAGCTTATGGCAACAAAAGATGTCATCGTGCTCACCAGCATAGAAGAGCCTGCTGTATCTTGGCTGATAGATTGCTATCAAGAGAACGCTGATATCCAAATTATCGAGAACGCACAGCAGCTAGATACTGAAGCGATTTTGGCGCAATGTCGAAACAGCCTGAGTGAAAGTAAAAAGGTAATACTTACCGCGCAGTTTCGCAGCCAACTGCCTATCATCAATCTCGCTTCACTGTGTAATGAGAAGCGCAAGTCATTGACCAATATTGAGTTATCCGGCTGGGACGAAGAAAAACGCCTTCCTCACTCTTTTAGCAGTTTCTAGGTCATAGTAGCTTCTGGCTTCCTAATGCTAGAGCAACTAGTGCAGCTCAACGAAACGTTGATATGACCCCCACTGTCAATTAAAACGTAGAAGTTTCTGCTCCCACATTTCAGAGCCTTTTGTTTATTTTGAGATAGTGTTAACGCATAGATGAAGCAAGTAATTTCGTCGGTTCTCATGCTGATATACGTGGATTACTCATCGCGAGATGAGCAGCGCCTACCTTACTTATTTCGTCGTGGCACCTGTCTTCAGTCTATGCTCGTGGTTCAATAAAGCGCGAGCTTTATTGCCATCCTAACGCCGTCGGTGTTTGTGCCACACCCGATGCTCTATCCAATGCGTTAACACTAATTCTTTTCTCATACAGGCAGCCTTGCAATCCGTGTTTTTGGTTCGACTGCGCTAACGACCACCTCTCTTGCGATAGCCCAGATATACGCGATCATTTCTCTTGCGATAGCGGCGACGACAACGTTTCGATGTTTGCCTTTTTGTAGTAATCGTTGATAGCGGCGACATAATCGTTGCTGAGCA
The DNA here is from genome assembly GCF_057785915.1 of Vibrio sp. QJM3NY_35. Taxonomy (NCBI): domain Bacteria; kingdom Pseudomonadati; phylum Pseudomonadota; class Gammaproteobacteria; order Vibrionales; family Vibrionaceae; genus Vibrio; species Vibrio sp. QJM3NY_35. The sequence continues at coordinate 1,439,470 of NZ_CM173507.1, forward strand.
TGCCAAGCAATATCGACAATTTCTTTGGGCAGTCCTTCTTGTCGCAGTTGCAGTTCGACGGAGATATTAGCTTTGTGCTTATAAGTATGTGCGCCCTCAATAAGCAACCGTCGTGCTCGACTGTTTCCGCATTTGGTGAGGCTCCCTCGCTTCGTTTTACCGCCACTGGAGCTTTCAGTCGGTACGAGGCCAACATAAGCCATAAGTTTTCTGGGATGGTCGAAGCGACGTAGGTCGCCGAGCTCGGCAATGGTGCCGAGAGCAACAAGGAGTCGCACCCCCCGCATAGCTTGAATGGCTTTGACAACAGGGTAGTAACGCCAGTTTTTGACTTGGTGTAATAACTCGTTATCTAACCGTTGTAATCTTTGCATCCGCTCACTGATGGTGATGATCATTTCTTGCAATACAATCTGTTGGCTGTGATGGGGAAGAATGAGGTCGGTTAGCCACCGTAGATGCTTTTTAGACCAGTTATCATTCACCGTCGCTTGTACATTATTACGTAGAAGAAAGCCTTTGAGTTGGAATTTTGCATCTTTAAGATCTTTCATCGCGGTTTCTCGAGCCCTTGATAAATCTCTTATCGCCTCGTCTTCAGATTCAGGCACATAAATAGGCGTAAGCTCTTCAGCCTTAAAAAGCTTGGCAAGTTTTGCAGCATCCCTCTTATCTGTTTTGACTCTATCCCCTGATTTCTTTGGAATAAGGGAAGGAGCGATGACACAGCAGCAGTGGCCAAGGCTGGTGAGCAATCGGTATGTCCAGTATCCACATGGCCCAGCCTCGTAGACAAAATGGAGGGTGGCTTTTGGATATTTAGATTGCAGTTGTTGTGTGAGTTTAATGAGGGCGGACTTGTTAGACTTTATCCGTCCCAAATGTTCAGGTGTAGCCCCGCGTTGCTCTTGCAAGACGGCGACTTGGATAAATGACTTATGCGTATCTAAGCCAATGAAAATTATGCTATCGTTATTCATGCTAGCCTCCAAATTTAGTTGTTTGAACACACTAATTATGGCTCTGGCTTTACGCTAACCCACGAAATTGGAGGCTAGCACCTCGTGGGGGTCATTATGTCTAATGAAAGCAGTTAAGTAAGTGAAGTAGGGTGGTTGTAATTGTTCGATAAAACTAAGGCCTCGTGTTTGCGAGGCTTTTTTTCGATATGGGAAAGGAGTAAGGGTTTAACTCATAACTTGCAACAAGCTTTTTGGAATCGAAGTACAAACTCACCCCTTTCCCTCACTTCAAACCAAGGTAACACGTATAGATATTAAATGACCTAAGCTATTGACAATGCAGCACAATACGATTTATGGTGAATATGACTAAATTGCAGTCGGCTATCGAGTACGTTACTCACTTTTCCGCTCCCCTCTATTGCACGGGAGGTTTCAGCTGCAAACCCGGACACTGCTCCGGTTAATTCTATATGTGAAACCTAACTCCCATTCTTATTGGAGAAAACTATGTGCAGGATAGATGCGCCATTTGGCAATCGCTCCCTCGATGAAAAAAAAGATCCCGTCGAACGTTTCGTGCAAGCACTTGACGAATTTGAAGTTCAAGGCAATTTTCGAACGTTATTGATTAAACACTTTTCAGAAAACTGGATTGATATTTTTGACAACTCTTCACGTCTTGAAGAAGCGTTGACTACTGCTAACGAGCAGAACTCTGAACCAGAAAAATGCGTAGCGCTAGCGTTTTGCCAAAACGTAAACATACGTTTTCAGTTACAGCCATTTCGTGTTGACGAATCTTATAGAGAGTCATTACTTTTCAAGTTTTTGACTGATGTGGCAAGCGCATATTTTCCAACCTCTCCTTACGGTTTCTATAAGGCGGGGATAGAAAAACATCTTCACTCATATGCTTGGTTTGTTCGAAATCACTATGGTGATGATCTTTTTTTCACCAAAGAGTTCTTTAGTGATGAAACATTTAGCTCTCTAAATGAAAACGAGAGAATGCGCTTTCTTTGGGATTGCTTCCACTTTATCGCACCACCGTTTGACTGTTTAAAATATCGTACAGACGACTCGACCTTAGTTAATGGATTACTATCACTAGCTTCATCAAACGATGATTCTAGCTTCCCTTGCGAACACGCTCAATCAATCCAACTAGGCCTAGAATTCTTACGAGTATGGATCAAATATGATGCTGAAATGGGACGAATTTCTTTTGACTTATCTAGTTTTTTTTGGGGCACCCCATGGGAACAGCTTGAGTCACTAGTTTGGCAGAAAGACTTTGATGACGAAGAGGTCAAAAGCTCTCTAACTAACTGGTTCAGCACCATAAAGCGAGATCTTAAGAAGGTTCTAATTCTTAATTTTAACGCAGACAATGTTGAAGGTCTAGAAGCGAAAGAGTGGGCTAACCACATAGACCGATATTTTAGTGATATCTACCATCATATTCAGAGCGATATTGACTGGAAAACATACGAACACGATAAGTTTGATATTCGTCTGAAAAAAGAGCTCGAGGATTTATGTTCTCAGTTAACTCGTGAACAATTAGAAGCATGGATCCAATGGTCAATCCAGCAAGATTTTGACCGTATTTTGAACAATAAACAACGGTTGCCAGAATTGTCTAATAGCTCTGAGAAATGGGTGTGTGAATCTTTCTTTGGTGTTTGGAAAGCTCTTTTCTTAGCAAACCTGACTACGTTAGAAGCTAGTGAACAACTTCATGTTTTATCTGCTACTTCTCCTGCAAGAAGGGGAGAATCATCCGAGTTTATCAGTGCCTGTTCTGAATGGTGGCGCGGGCTGTTTAGCCAGCTTCCAGAAACAGATGACTTTCTTAAAACGTTAATCCCGGAATGGACAATCACCGCCACTCGTTGTTTACGCGAGCATAACTTGCTTCCATATATCGATAAAAGTATAGGTATTTTAAGAAAAGAAGTAACCAGAGCATGTCAGCCTGAAGAGCAGAAAAGGCATGATAACCAGCTCAAACAACTACTAGAAGAGCTTGATCGTTTACATCCTAACAAATCCTTTCGTCATAGGTTGTTACTAATGCGCTCCTATACTCTACCGCTATCTGATGAATCGATTTCTTTGGGGAACTCATTGAACCAAAGTAATTTAACTCAATGGTATATTCCAGTAAGTGATCTAGCTACTCGATTGTTTGAGAAACACCTAGATATTAAGTTGACCGAACCAGCTGAAAGCCGTTTGAAAGCTTTGATGGAACCTTATGTCACATGCACTAATGAGTTAGCAGAGTTCTGCCTAAGTCGTTTACGCCTTCGTAAAGGTGAAAAAGCGAGAGATAAACAATACACAGTTGAACAAATAGTTGAGCAGTCTTCAGTTTGGCGACAAGGGTACTTAAAGGCATTAACTGAATTAGGGGTTGACCTTAACGGTCAAGTTCATAAGGCAGTGTATTTCATCAAACAATCAGATCCTGATCCTGATGTACGTGCAATCGCAAGTGAATGTTACAAAGCAGTCCGCAGAAGAACAAAAAAGAATTCTACTATTCCTGATTTGAAGCGAGGCATTATTGCAGCTGAATGGTGGCTACTTATCTGCCAACGACAAAAACTTGGTATGGTAATAAACCATGAGGGCGCCCTCAAAGCGAGACGCAACTTAATGCGCAACCCATAAACTACATTTAATTCATTCATCCAATCTTGGTGTACTGGAGCCCGATGCTCCTACTCTGACGCTTACCGTCCGCCATGTAAAAACTTTACGGCCTACAAGAGTAGGCCTGTCAAGGAGTATACGTATGTCTACAGAAAACCACCTTGTTATTAACACAACGAACGAAACGACCTCTAGTCAGTTAAATGAACTCGTAATCAACTGGCACATAACAGAGGCGTGCAACTATAACTGTACCTATTGCTTTGCTAAGTGGGGAAGACCCAATGAATTGCATCAATCATTGGATGCAATTGAAAAACTGCTCGACAAGTTAGCTAACTATTTCATTCATGATGACCCAGAGATCAAAAGAATTCTTGGTTACCAAGATGTACGTTTAAATTTCGCTGGCGGTGAGCCAATGATGCTAGGTAGTTCGTTCTCTACGGCCTTAGTAATGGCAAAACAAAAAGGATTCAAAACTTCAATCATCACTAACGGCAGCTACCTCCTGCTAAGAAGCCGTTTTGAGTTACCTCTTAATACTTTAGATATGGTTGGTATCAGCTTCGATAGTCAACAACATCCAGTAAGAAGAGAGTTAGGTCGTATTGATAGAAAAGGCAATTCGTTAAACATAGATGAACTTAAGCTCGCAATCCAACATCTATCGCGCACCCAAAAAGGTTTAAAGACCAAAATAAACACCGTTGTAAATGCTCTAAATTGGGAAGAAGACTTTTCTCAGCTAATCTCCAGCATATCGTTATATAAATGGAAAGTTCTTCAAGTCATGCCGACTGGTAGGAGTGACTTGCTAGTTTCAGATGAACAATTTAGTAGTTTTGTTGAACGACATTCAGGCAAAGGCTTACCAATCTCAGCTGAATCAAACAATACAATGACTGAATCATACTTGATGGTTGACCCAAACGGACGTTTTTATCAAAACTCTAAAGGTATGTCTGGTCGTTATAGTTACAGTGAACGCATTACTGATGTGGGCGTAGAGACTGCATTGAACCAAATAAACTTCAATTGTAATCGTTTTAAGTCTCGTTACTATGCTGGAAACCCATCCAACATTCGTGGTGAGGTGCTGGCATGAAAAGTGAAACGTGCTTAGGGAAAGTATCCGGCAAACCTTTAAGATTTTATTACACGGAGTTTGAAGCACAAAGCGCAGCTGAATACTCCAAGAATGTTTATGACAATGAGTTAGCACCGTATAAATGTCAAAGGTGCAATTACTGGCATTTATCGCCAAAATGCAGAATGACTCCCAGTCAAAAGTGTAGCAAGTGTACATCTGCTACCAATGAGTATAAAAATTCGTACTTAACAAGCAAGGAAGCGAAAATCAGAGCAAGTATAATTTACGAAGAGCAAGGCATTGCGTTAGATGTTTATAAGTGCAGGCATGGTAACGGTTGGCATCTAACCAAAACACGAAATTACTGACAAGGTATCAATATCAATTCAATGAGTTGCCATGACAAAACAGCTAAATCAACGAGATAATGCGGTAGTTTTTAAATAAAACTAAGGTCTCGATTGCGAGGCCTTTTTGCGGCTTTGTTGCGTAATTCAATGGAACTAAATCAAGAGCCTACGATCTGATCAGCTACGTTCACTCCTTCTCGTAGCTCTATGCCTAAACCTCGTTACAAAACAACCAACTGGAAGAAATACAACCAATCACTTATTAACCGTGGCTCTCTGACCTTTTGGATTGATGAAGAGGCAATAAACGGGTGGGCGCAAAGCAAACAGAGTAAGCGCGGGAGGCCACGTCGGTTCAGCGATTTAGCTATCACGACAGCGCTCATGGTGAAACGAGTTTTTTCTATGCCACTGAGAGCTCTGCAAGGGTTTATCGACTCAATATTTAGGCTTGCCCATGTTCCATTAAGTTGTCCGCATTACACCTGCATCAGTCGTAGAGCAAAGCAAGTTGAGGTCTCATTTAAGACTAAAGCGAGAGGAGCAATACAGCACCTGGCCATTGATGCAACTGGCCTAAAGGTTTATGGCGAAGGTGAATGGAAAGTCAAAAAACACGGGACAGATGGCAAGCGTAGAGTTTGGCGAAAGCTGCATATTGCCGTTGATACAAGCACTCATGAAATTATCGCAGCCGAGCTAAGTTTATCGACGGTTACAGATGGAGAAGTCCTCCCGAACTTACTGAAACAAACACGCCGAAGTATCCTTGAGGTGTCTGGTGATGGAGCTTACGACACGAGATTGTGTCATGCTGCTATTAAGATTAAGGGAGCCATTGCGCTTATTCCCCCAAGAGAAGGGGCAGCCTTCTGGGAGCGTGGTCATCCTCGAAACCTCGCCGTGGTTTGCCAGAAGTTATACGGCTCAAATAAGTATTGGAAAGAGCGGTATGGGTACCACAGACGTTCACTATCAGAAACAGCGATGTATCGAGTAAAACAGTTACTAGGAGGACGATTGAGCTTAAGACATTACAATGCGCAGGTGGGTGAGACTTACGCGATGATAAAAGCGTTGAACAAGCTTACTGGGTTAGGTATGCCTGAAACTTGTCGTATTGACTAAGAAACACACGAAATGGGGTAGCTCTATCTATAAATTTAATTACGCAACAAAGCCCCTTTTTGCTTTTAGTGGAGTGTTCTAACTCTAACTCTAACTCTAACTCGGCCCTTTTCATGTTGGAAATTTGCCTGGTTCAGTTCCTCCTGACACGGCATAGTATTTAGCCTTATGTTGGATTGTGCTCAGTCAATCAGGTTTATACGTTTGCGATGCTACCGTAAGCCGACAATTCAAGAGCTTCACTTCAAATGTCTTCCGCCATCAAGGTGTAAGGTTCTTCCTGTCATGTAGTGACTGGCCAAAACATACTTGATGCCGTCTATTATTTCCTCAAAGCCCGCTTCTGTAGGGATCAGAGCTTTCTGCAGCGCTTTAGTTTTGTATGCCTCATCGTCATGTTCATTGAACTTAATCATGGCTGGGGAGAGGGTATTTACTTTGACCTTGGGAGCCAGCATTGCTGAAAATGACAACGTTAGGTTGTTGAGCGCAGCTTTGCTGGCCGCGTAAGCGATGTGCTTTTTACTGCCTTTTTCCGCAACGTAATCACTGATGTGGATGATGTCTGACGTTTTATCGCCAGACATCAGTTGGTCTTTGAGTGTTAAATTGAACAAATAAGGCACGGTAGCGTGAATCGTCATCATCTGATGCATGATTTGGGATGCATTTTCACTGGGGTTTTTCTTGTTCTCCGGCTTCCAGTCAGAAGCGTTATGTATGATGGCTCGAAGTGTCTTATATTCTTGACCCACGTAATGAAGAAAGCCCTCTAAGCTGCTTTGTTGATAAAAATCTACCTGCTGCAAGTCGGCTCCACTGTCGCGCAGTAATTGCAGTTGAGGGTAGTCGCTTCGGTAAGTGCCAACCACTTTGTATCCATCCGCTAAAAGTTGCTCCGCCAGTGCGAAGCCGAGTCGCTTTCCCACGCCGGTTATTAGTATCGTTTCGCTCATCGTAAAAACTCAGCTCTGGTTTGAGGGTTAGTTTTGAAAATACCACCGAGTGCAGTTGTTGAGGTTTCAGAGTTTGCATCCATGACGCCTCTGGATTTAACGCAATAGTGAGTGGCTTTAATCGTCACGGCCACGTTTTCTGTTTCCACTAGAGTCTGTATCGCGACTAGGATTTGCTGAGTAAGGCGTTCTTGTACCTGAGGACGCTGAGCAAAGAATCGAACGATACGATTGATTTTAGACAGCCCAAGAATCTTGTTTTCAGGTATATAGGCCACTTCTGCTAAACCATCGATGGTAATGAAGTGATGTTCGCACGTCGACGTTAAATCTATGTTCGATACCTTGACCATTTCATCAACCGACATTTTGTTTTCTATAACACTGATTTTCGGGAAGTTATCGTAATCTAGTCCTGAAAATATCTCATGGACATACATCTTTGCAATGCGATGAGGTGTTTCAGCAAGGCTGTCATCGGTTAAATCCAGCCCAAGCGTACTGACCACTTCTGTTAAAAGCCCTTTGATGCGGTTGTACTTCTGACTAGGGTTCATTTCGCTCGGAGTCATTGGGGTTTCAAGTCCTTTTGCGAGCAAAGCTTCTCTTACTTTTTCGGCTTCTGTATTCAGCATGACTCTATCCTTATGAATTATTGTCGTTGTCTGCTTCATAACTCAGGGTGAGCGAAACAGAGTCAGCAAAACGTAGCGCATGAGGCTTGTCGATTCTCACTTGAGCGTATTTCACCCATGGATGATCGATACAGATGCCGAGTACGTCGCTGGTCAATTTTTCTAAAAGAAGAAACCTTCCGGATTCGACGTGTTGAATGATCTTCTTGCAGATGTTTTTGTAGTTAAGTGCGTTCTCCACATCATCTGAGAGACAAAGGTTGTTAGCGGGGTAGTGGATTTCTGCATTGATAACGATGTCTTGTTGCTTAGACTTTTCTTCTTCGTTGAAGCCGATGAAGGTTCTTAGTCTCAGGTTTGTAATGGTGATAATGGCGTTGTGGTTCATAACAGTGTCCATTCCTTAGAAAGTGAAGTCAGTTACGTGATTGTTTTGAGAAAAGATCAGTAAAGTTCAGTCGTTCTTTCTGCCGTAATGTGAAGGCTAAGTAAAATTAAGCTCGAAAGGGATAGGTTCGGTTTTCTGGCTCAACTGATCGAAGCTTTCCCATAGCTGCTGATATGAGATGTCTAGAGTGGGGTGGCGTTCTTGCGCAGCAATATCGACTAATGGCCTGAGCACAAAAGCGTACTCGGTGATTTCGCCTCTAGGCAGCTCTACACCATCGATAACGCCCACTTGATTACCATAAAGAAGGATGTCGATATCCATCGTGCGTGAAGCATAGGCTTTGGTCTGACGCTTGCGGTCGTTCTCTAATTCGATTTGATGCAGAACCTTAACCAGCTCTGCGACAGGCAGGTTACATTCGAACCCAACGACGAGGTTGAGGAAGTTATCCCCTTTGAAACCGACAGGCTCGCAATCGTAGAATTTGGAAATGTGCAGCGGTGCAAAGCGGTCATGCAATGCTTTGAGAGACTCTGTGACGTGATGTTCGCGGTTAATGTTGCTTCCGATGCTGACATAGACAGTGGCCATAGTTTTCCTTCCTTTTAATCAGCCTATACGTCCAACTCGCGATGAAGATCAGAAATGCATCCTCTTAGAGACAGGAAGATAAAAGAAAATAGGGTTCTGCCGCAAATCGCCTCTGATAGTGATAGAATCCCCGCATCAGAATTATCGAGAATCTAGGTATTTATAGACAATGTTTATCCATCACGTTAACGGCATCGACTGGCTGGTGATTACAGCTTTTGAAGAACTGAAAACTATGTTTATCGAAGATGCAGGCCCAATCCCATCTTACTTCTCGACCGCCAGTGAATTGAGCCTGATTGATCAAGCCAAGCGCAGCTACGGATTTTTACCTAAACTCCGCGGTGTGATCACCGATACTGGCACGTATCAAAGTGAAAATCTTGACGAAGATTTGAACCCACAGCTTGCGTGTATCGTTGAAGGGCGAGGTCGAGTGTTTATTTATCACGGCGACTATGTGGCTTTTGTCGATGACGAACAAACCTTCATTACTCGAATGGACTGAGAGTGATTCAGTAGTTTTAGAGCGGTTGATTGGTAGCTCTAGCCGTTCATTACAACGCTGATGAAAGCGAATAAACCATTGAAGTAGGGTGGTGTTGGTTATTAAATGGAAGCGTAGATATTAAAGTCATCGGTGCCTTACTACCTCTTATATCAGTAGTAACATCATACTGTGGTAGCATGTGCGTGGTATGCTGAATTCAGTTTTCATGGTAAATAAATGCAATTACAAACTTTAGGCAAAGGACGTTTCGAAGCCGAATGGAAAGAAGATAAACAGCTTATTGAACAGGCTATTCGTGACTGTATCTGCACACGTCGTATTTTCGATGAGAACGAAAAGCTCCTGACTCAAGGTGAGCATGTTGATAATCTTTACCTTGTTGAATCAGGCCGAATCTCTATGGGTGTGACGGCTCGTAATGGGAAGACGTTTTTGCTTGGAACACTAGAGTGTGAACAGCAAGTATTTGGAGAGATGGAGTTTTTTACTGGTTATCGTTGCCAGATGGATATAGTACCTATTGAACCCGTTGAAGTGGCGATCATCGACTCACAAAAGTTGCAGCGTTGTTTGCTAGAACAACCACGTCTCTCACTTTATTTCGCCAGTGCTATCGCAATTGACTATCAAGATACAGTGGAGATCCTTTCTCGACGGTTACTCCATCCTATCAGCGTCAATGTGGCGTATGACATTTACCACCAATATCTAAATGATCTTCCTGTTGATGGCTTTCAAAAGAACTACCTTGAAGCGGAGCGATTTGCCACATCTGATCGTGTTTACAGGCGTGCAGTAAAAGATCTTGAGGCTAAAGGGTTTATTGCGAAAGAAAAACATGGTTTTCGCATCCTGAATTTAGAAGGTTTGCGAAAGTTCGTAGAAGAGTAAGGCGAGATTGCAGAGAGTTATAACCGCTTCTAGAAAAGCAGTAAAAGACTATTGGAGCGATTTAAGTAAAGGTCTACAGCGTGTAGACCTTTCTTTTTACAAGCTGACTTATGGGTGATTATGCCGCTTGCGTTTGATTCCCAACGGTTGGTTTGTATTTCATTGAAAAAACCAACATCACGAGAACCGCTGCGTAAATAACAGGAATCGCATACATTACCGTTTGCAAGCCAACAATGCTCTTCATTACAGAATTGATTGCTGGGCTAAACATAGCACCTGCGCTACCACTGATTAGAATGTAAGAAACATTTTTACTTGTTGCATTGCGTACAAAAGACACACCATAAGCGATAAATGCATTGTATAAAGCTGCACAAGCGAACCCGTAACCATAGGTCAGATATGACAACCATTCTAATTTACCTGTCGTCACGATGACGCTGGTGACAATCATTGCCAGTGAAATTATCGTCAATAGGAAGTATTGAATCCTCATGCGAGACACAATCACAGTCGAAATTAATGCACCAATCAGTGCTGCTGACCAATATTGTGTAATGATGTTACCCGCTTGCTCAAATGGGATATCGAACTTCTCTTTTACGAATATTGGTGCCCACGTTAGGAAGGTATACAGTGCCAACATACCCAGAAATAAACCGACACCACCACTGATGATACCGAAGTTCCACTCCGACTTTACTTCTTGCTCATCGCCACTTTCACCACTACATTGGTTAAAGTTAGTCAGCAGTGCAACAAACATGGTTGCCAATGCCACAATACCTACGCTTAAGTAACTGATACTCCAGTTCATTGAGTTCGTGAGTACATAAGTGGTGATCATTGGGAACACGACACCTGCAATGTTAAAGGTCGCGTCTTGTACCACCAACATGGTGCTCTGGATTTTTTCTTTCCACAGTGCAACAACAATTGTGCCAGCAATACAAAGACCTACGCCACCACAGAAGCCGATCACAGTCATGCATAGCATTACAATAAATAATGATGGTGCTATGTACAGGCTAAAAGCAGACACAGCGATTGCGCCGTAACAAAGCACGGTCATGCGTTTGATGCCAACTTTTTCAATTAGGAAGAAAGCAGCAATGGTACCGGCGAGTGCGCCACCATTTAATAGCGAGAAAATCGATGCTACTTCATTAATGTTGGCATTGAAAGCATTAGCAATCGGTTCAACTAGCATGCCAAATTGGGTCGCAAAGCCTGCCATAATGAAGTTGGCAAGGAAGCTTATTGCAGTGAGTATCATTTTGTTGTTCATTGATTACTCCGAGGGCTCGTAGGGTAAGATTTTATTAGAATAATGGAGAGCCAAATCTATTGGCTCTCAATGTAGAGTTAGGCTTTAATCGCAGTTTCTAACGCTATCTCGATCATGTTATTGAATGAAAGTTGACGCTCTTCTGCAGTGGTTTCTTCGCCCGTTATGCAGTGGTCAGATACAGTTAATATCGCTAAAGATTCAATACCAAATTGGTGGGCTAGCCCGTACAAACCAGCCACTTCCATATCTATACCTAATACGCCAAAACGTTCTAGGGCAGGGATCAAATCTTCATCTGGATCGTAGTAAAGATCGCCAGTAAATACGTTGCCAACTTTGACATCAATGTTCTTTTCTTTCGCCGACATATACGCGTTGTGTAGTAATTCGAAGCTTGCTGATGTCGCCATATGGTAACCACTGCTGCGCTTTGCGTTGGTTGGCGAATCGGTACCTGCCGCTTGAGCCAGAATTACATCACGCATGTGTACGTCTTTTTGCGTAGCGCCCACACTGCCAATGCGAATAATACGTTTCACGTCGAAATCATTAATTAACTCGTGTCCGTAAAGCACCATGGATGGGCTTTGTTGCGTAATTAAATTTATAGATAGAGCTACCCCATTTCGTGTGTTTCTTAGTCAATACGACAAGTTTCAGGCATACCTAACCCAGTAAGCTTGTTCAACGCTTTTATCATCGCGTAAGTCTCACCCACCTGCGCATTGTAATGTCTTAAGCTCAATCGTCCTCCTAGTAACTGTTTTACTCGATACATCGCTGTTTCTGATAGTGAACGTCTGTGGTACCCATACCGCTCTTTCCAATACTTATTTGAGCCGTATAACTTCTGGCAAACCACGGCGAGGTTTCGAGGATGACCACGCTCCCAGAAGGCTGCCCCTTCTCTTGGGGGAATAAGCGCAATGGCTCCCTTAATCTTAATAGCAGCATGACACAATCTCGTGTCGTAAGCTCCATCACCAGACACCTCAAGGATACTTCGGCGTGTTTGTTTCAGTAAGTTCGGGAGGACTTCTCCATCTGTAACCGTCGATAAACTTAGCTCGGCTGCGATAATTTCATGAGTGCTTGTATCAACGGCAATATGCAGCTTTCGCCAAACTCTACGCTTACCATCTGTCCCGTGTTTTTTGACTTTCCATTCACCTTCGCCATAAACCTTTAGGCCAGTTGCATCAATGGCCAGGTGCTGTATTGCTCCTCTCGCTTTAGTCTTAAATGAGACCTCAACTTGCTTTGCTCTACGACTGATGCAGGTGTAATGCGGACAACTTAATGGAACATGGGCAAGCCTAAATATTGAGTCGATAAACCCTTGCAGAGCTCTCAGTGGCATAGAAAAAACTCGTTTCACCATGAGCGCTGTCGTGATAGCTAAATCGCTGAACCGACGTGGCCTCCCGCGCTTACTCTGTTTGCTTTGCGCCCACCCGTTTATTGCCTCTTCATCAATCCAAAAGGTCAGAGAGCCACGGTTAATAAGTGATTGGTTGTATTGCTTCCAGTTGGTTGTTTTGTAACGAGGTTTAGGCATAGAGCTACGAGAAGGAGTGAACGTAGCTGATCAGATCGTAGGCTCTTGATTTAGTTCCATTGAATTACGCAACAAAGCCACATGCAGAGCTAACGTCGCCCACAGCGCATTGAACGAAGCAAACCAAAGCGCGCCAGTTAAAGCGGAAGTACGCAATGTCGCATGCTGCTTGATTAACGTGGCCATGCTCGCAACCAGTTTAAGGTAAGGTATTTTAGTTGTCGGCGTGTTCGTCGGTAAAAAGGCATACAGCAACACACCAAAGACCATCGCAATACTTGCTGACATCATAAATACCGCGCGCCACCCAAATTGCTCACCGATGAACCCACTGAGTGTACGCGAAAGCAAGATGCCCACAGTTAGGCCTGTCATTAATGTGCCAATGACTTTCCCTTTCGTTTCTGGAGTACTTAGTGAAGCTGCAAATGGAATCAGTTGCTGAGTGATGTTGGCGCTCAAGCCAATCGCAAAACACGCAACAACCAGAGCCACTAAGTTAGATGCAGTAAACGCGACAAAAGATGACAACACCAACATGACAGACAAGATCGCAATTAGGCGTCTGCGGGGTAACGTGTCTCCTAAGGGCGATAAGAACAGCAGTGCCACGGCATAACCAATCTGACCGGCAGCTGGCACTGCGCCTAGCTGTTCGCTTGTTAACCCTAGCTCTGCGCCGATCTTAGGTAAGATGGGTTGGTTATAATAAAGGTTTGCAGCAGTTGCCGAGACAGCGCTCGACATCAGTAACAAACGTCCTGTGCTCAACACTTCTGTAGTCGCTTTTGACATGGTGACACCTTAACTTTGGTTCATCGTTTTAATGAATGATTTCGATGAGCTAAGTCTAAGGTTAGCGATTGAATAACAAAAATAACCATTTGATTTAAATTCTATACGAATCAGGTATAGATAACTTTCTAAGCCATGTTTTGTTGAATCGCCTCAATTTCACTCTGTACTACGGCAACAAATACTCTGGCCGTTGGGGATAGAGTGTGTGAATGGTGTGTCATCACTAATGGCATTTGTACATCCACAGATTCAAGGTTAACAAATACACAGCCCTCACTGCGTAAATCACGAATTGCATGCGGAGCGATAGAGACACCTAAGCCAGAAGATACTTGGGTTAACACGGTTTGCATGTTGTTGGGTTGTTTTTTTATATTTGGAGAGAAGCCAGATAGGTCACATTGAGTAATGACGGAATCAAATAATCCTAGCGCTTGTTCACGTTCAAATAAGATGAAAGGGTCTTGCTGCAGTTGTTTTATTTGAATGGTGGAGTATTGCGCCAGCTCGTGGGTGACGGGCAAAACAGCAACAAGCTTATCTGTATAAATCGTCACCGAGGTGTAATCATCCACAAGCAGGTTCGGCAGTGGACGAGAGAAGCTAATATCGATCTCTCTTTTGTCCAGAGCTTCGATCTGTTCAGAAGCCGTCATCTCAACAAGATCAACATCTATATTGGGGTTTTCAGCAATATACTGTCGAACTAAACGAGGCAGAAAACTCAGAGTTGCGCCTCCAAGATAACCAATCGTTAAAGTACCAATACAACCAGAAGAAGCTCGAATCGCGGACTGTTTTGCTTGTTCCGTTTGTTCGATGAGTCTAATCGCATCTTTAAGTAAGTGCTGCCCTGCTGCGCTAATAACGACTTCGCGAGATGTACGGAAAAATAGGCTCACTCCAAGTTCGTGTTCAAGGCTTGTGATATGGCGGCTAATGGCAGGTTGAACGGTATTCAACTCTTTTGCGGCTTTTGAAAAACTGCAATGTGTCGCGACAGCCACAAAGCTTTTTAGTACTTTGATTTCCATATAGCCTCAATATAAACCTAGGTGATAAAAAAGCGCTTACGTGCGCCTATATTGCTTTTATTATCAATCACAAAGACCTTGCTAGCAAACCTTAGGGTAACAACGTTTGCAAGGCTTTGGTCACTTGTGAGAGTGGGGCGATAATCCTACGTATTCAGCTTTCAAGCTTTCTGTTTTCTCGCTTATTCGTTTTCGAGCTTTTAGTTTTCAAGTTCTTCGTTGTTAAACTTTTCGTTTTCGAGATTGTGCCGAACTAAATCGTGCATTTGTTTTACTGTCATCAGTGCTAACCAGATAATTTCTTCTACTGAACGTTGACCCGTTGTGGAAGTTGGGGTGTGGGCTTCAATCACAGATTCATAATTGAATCGCTGTAAGTCTCTTCTATTGGTATAGCTCTCTATATAGCTTGGTTTATTTGAAAGCGAATCTATAAGGTTTAAGACAGTAAGACAGAGGGTTCAAAAATAGACAGCTTGGTAGTCGATGGAATCAGCAGAGAACGAAATTCGACTTAATCCTATCCTCTCGCTGCGATTGTATTCATTGATCGAGTGGTCAAAGCCATAGGCTGTCGAAGGGCCCATATATTGAGTTATGCCTTGTTGTGTCGCCGTTATTCCATCATGGCCATGACCGCAGATCACGTCACGAACGCGATATTTCCGAAGCATGTTCATCACATCAGTATCGTTCTCTAGACGGATGGCTTTCATCCACTCAGCTCCGACTGGAATAACAGGGTGGTGAACAACCACGATAGGATCATTGGCCTTTCTCAATTGTTGTTTTAGCTGAGCCATGCCGCGGTTATCAATACGCCCTGAACCAAGTGGGTGGCGGCTGTCTAGCGGCTTGAAGCTTGAGTCTAGGAACACAAACTCTCGTTCACCGATGGTGGCTTTGTCGGTGACATAAATCGTCGAGCCTTTTAGCTCTGTGCGCATTAAGCGAGAGTCATCATGATTACCCGCAATCACGTAAATGGATTGGTCGCTAATGTGTTGCCTAATGAACGCCTCTAATCGAACGTAGTCGCCAGACTTTGGGTTACAACAAATATCACCAGTCAGAAAAATTGTCTTGCATGCTGTGTCTTTGCTGACGTATTCCAGAGCTCTACGCAGGTTCTCATAGCTGGAATCATCGGAAAGGTGACAATCACTGATTTGGTACACGGTATTCATTGTTATGGTCTGGTCATTCGATATATAGAATTAAAGGTGATAGAAAAATGCCTGCTAAGTCAGCAGGCATTTATTGGTGTTAGCTCGCTTTTGATGCGGCGTGGTGTTCAATCATGAAGGCAATGGCTTCATCGCTTAAACAAGATTTACTCACATATTGGCGCTGTTTACCGATATGCAGGATAAAACCAAGATCGGTCTGCTCAAGTTGGTCGATGTCACTCCACGCGATGGTGTTGGTCGCTTTGTGGTTTTTGTAACTTACTCCGTTAGCATCACCTTGAAAGACGATTTTGCTGCCTGCACCTGAGCTGATCTTTTGTCGCCATAACCACCAGGTTCTTTTGCAGTACACACTGAATGCTTCAATCACACTCAAAACAATGAAGAACCAACCAACGTAGCCATTAGGTAATAGTTCAAACTCTAGTAGAACCACACCAAAAATAAGAAACAATATTCCCTTTAGATAGGCTTTTGGAAACTGAGTCGGAAGGCTAGTTTGATCATAACACTCTGCAAAAAACGTCTTGTCGAGGGTGTATTCTGTGGTGAAACCGGGTTCTTTAGACATGTGAGGCTACTTTATGGTTCTCTGTGAATGGGCTGTCAGTGGGCAGGTGTCCCACGCTGCAATTTTGCAACTTGATTATTGTATCGCTTCTCACTGTTTTTATTTAGATATTTTGGCTCTGTTTTGTAAATCGATGATACTTAACGAGTCTATTCTAACTTTAGCTATCAGACTAGTGTAGGGGCATCTTTTAAGTCACCTAAAAAATTGGTGATGGGATGGATAGATCTGTGGAGTCACCCGGTTGTTGGGACTACTGGCCTTTTTGGATAAAACTTCGATCTCATTTTGTTGGTTGATGGAGTCTATAGTGATTAGCGTGTTTTATCACTACTGTTGAGGGGCTGGCATAGTCTGCTCTAACAGAATAAACATATGAAGCTTGCAAAGTTCATCACCGTTCACTCTGAGAGGCCATGCCCAAAGCGATACCTTGGGCATGGCCTTATTCTATTTCAGTTTTAGGATCAGTACTCGATGAATAATGACACCTGCTTAACGTTAATGAAGAAACTTCTTTCATAGGGAGAAGAGGTAAGAGCAATATCTAGTTTGTTCAACCCAGACACTCTCTTCTCATTTAATGCTTCTAATAGTTTAGAGTTGGTAAACCTTGCTTCTACGTTGTTGAATGTAGTGAGTGGATTACTCCATGCTGCACATATTGTAAAAGACTCACAGAACGTGTCGTAATCCAGTGTGTTTGGAGACCAAGTTTGATTAACGATATGCGCAGTTACATTGTAGAATGGAAATTGAAGAGTTGAATCTCCGAAATCAACAATAAGCGTTGCCTGTTTAATTTTCCCTCGAACCTCACTTAAGTCAAAACTCGCTAGTGTTTCGTAGTCGTATGGGATTGAAGCCCCCGCTCTTAAGTAACCACCGACACGATGTTGCGTGACTTGTGTTGCCGGGGTTGCTTGCCAGTTTTCTCTTTCCAAACCGAATAGGTTAGAGGGGAGGGTCACATTCACTGGCGGACTGAAATCAGAGGCTTGGTATGGTGGAGTTTGACCGAGAACTCCTTGTCGATAGGAGTCAACGCCACTGTAGATTAGCAGTGCGTTCAGTTCATAAGGACCATCGGCTTGCTTAAACGTGTCACCAGGAACGGTAAACTTGATGGTGTTTTCGCCAGCCTCAAGCGGTTCTTGGAAACTCACTAGCTCTAAATACTCTCCGGCTGCACCAACGATATTTACCGAACCTGTGTAAGTTCCACTGCGCGTAACATGGATAGGAAACTCAAAACTAAGCGAATCAATGTAGGTTCCATCTTGCGACATAGTCGGTGTGGTGACTAAACTCCCCGTGACTTCAATCGGTTCGCGGCAACGCTCAAAAGATGCTAAATCAATAAATTCTTCAAACTGAATTCGAGGAGCTGAAATTCGTATGTCATCTTGAGTGATTGCGTAGATGATCGTCGGGTTGGAGGTCAAAGTAGACGCTGAATCAAACGCGCCAAAAATATCTTCAGTTGAGTACTGTAGATTGACGATTTGCTTCGCAGGTTTGAGTTGCAGACGTTTGCTTGTGTTCAGCTCGTCAATTCCATCGGTGAGGTAACCATGAATGGCAAAATCCCCCGCGGATTTAACATCAAGTTCCAAGCGCTGCTCTAAGGCAATAACACAGCCTTCAGAGGAAAACAGTGGAGCGAGTGAGAGGCTGACAAATTCAATGTCAGAGGGTAGTACGTGGATTTTTTTACTTGTCTGGCGAGTGATAGTTGTTCCATATTCTTCAAAAGACGTTATGCCTTCAATTAGATAATCCCCTTCAGCGGGTGGAACGAAAATATTGCTGTAGACACCATCTTTAGCAATAGCATCGAAATTGACACCCTCATCTTTAAGCGTCAGGCGTGTTTTTATTCCAGCTTCATCAATGATCACTGCGCTGGTTTGGGCACCTGTGATTGGATTCCCTTTGTTTGTCAGTAATGCAGAAACGGGAACTGGTTCACCGACCACAAATTGGTTTGCAGCTATCGCCATGCCAAACGCAATAGGGGATTGGATCGCAACCTGAGCAATAATTACTGTGTTGTAACTTGGGTTTGGAAAATCAACGACGATCTTCCATTCGCCAGGTTCAGGGTTAGTTACTTCAGGCAAAAATAAATAGCTGCCCGGTAGCGGCGGACTTTGTGTGTCACCTGAAAGTATGTTCGCTTGCACATCATTGGATGATGTTGCGACTTGCCCGTTAGGCTTGACTAAATATACGGTTGCATCATCCAACGGCACGATGATTTCTGCTTTTAGGGCTTCCGCTTTGTCGATGGTAAATAGCATTGTGACTTCGTTATCGTTACTAGTCACTGGTTGAGATAGTGTCGTGCTTGTACTCATCCCAACGGGTATTGCATTACTGGCGATAGCCGGTGTGATGAAGGTACAGAAAAGACTGAACACCATCACTAATTGCTTGATGAATTTCATTGTGGCCACTCCTTAGCGCATTGAAATAATTTGTTGTAGAAAACGTTCAACGTTTTGTCCCGTTTTCATTGTTGAGTGGTTAGCCAATACGTTACCCAATGCATTGGTATAACTTGGGTTAGCGCTTGCCAAGGTTACAACAACATCATTTTCTTGCGGTACTGTTTGAATGGCTTGGTAACTGACTATGGTGATTGGATGAGCTTGTGGTCCATACCCACTTGGCATTGGAGTCTATGTCGAAGACCGGCATGCTGATCCTTGCGTTAGAACCGATAACGCCTTTTTGCTGCATATCGCCCAGTTTACTCGGAGCAATTCTCCCGTCACTTTGTAAAACGTTGGGGCTGACGACCATAGGAACAGGTAAAGAGATAAGTAGAGGTCCGCCAGAAGCATAGGTACAACCGGTATCCAGACAAGGACCCGAATTCACAACATAAACGCCGAGTTCTTCTTGCGGTGGGGCTATCCCAGAGCTTTGTGAGCGCATCGAAAAATTACGCAATTCGTATGAATCAGGTATATCTTCGGCACTCGCGAAACTCGGAGAAAGTAACAAAACACTGAGCGTGGCGCTCGGAATGTATAGTTTCATTTGATTACCTTTGAGTATAGGTTATCCAAGAATTTGGTTGAAGAAAGCTCTATCTGTAGTTGTAAGGTAAAGGTTTGGAGTTTGATGTGAAATTTATTGGGTATAATTTCGGCTTGTTACTCAATTGATAAAACTGCTGCTCTATTTTTTTCAAAATAGGAAGAGTGCGATCGCAGTTTCTGGATTGCGGAAGTTATGTCCTTATTTTCAAAAGGAGGGGGATAGTGCTCTAATATTGTTAGAACAATCTAAGTTAGTTTATGAAAGAGTAGCTAAGAATAGGAAAATCAAAGTTGGATGTAGGTTTGTTACAGAACTACATAGAGCGCGCTGTTCTGAATGGCTGACTACTAACCTAACTGGCAGTGCAAAGTTAGGTTAGTAGAAATTATGTGGCTGTTAATTCAGATTTGAGAGATAAGGGCTAGTGTTTTTTAGTAAAAATGGTAAAGGTCGCAACAAACTGAGGTTTGTTATTACATCGTTCGCTACATAGTGAAAACAGGCGACATACCGCTGTCTTGTCCACTCATTAGCAACAAGCCAATTAAGACAAGTAAAACACCCCCGAATAGCTGTAAATAATGACCTGCGGCTTTTAGTGAAGCACTGTTATTCTTGTTACCTGCTGCCAAATAGCGTTTTACCAAGTTCTTGCCTGTTAGTGTCATTATAGCAATCGCCGAGGTTGTGAAAGCAGTACCAATCGCCATGGCAAAAGCACTGACAACACCCATCCAATATAGACCAATCATGTTTGCGAAAAGCAGAACCATAATCGCGCCAGTACATGGTCTCACGCCTATCGTCACGATGATTCCCGCATATTCTCGGAGCGTTGAGGCTTTGTTGATTGAGTCTGCATCGGCAACATGCTGGTGGCCGCACCCACAGTTGGCATGTGAATGGTCGGAATGAGTGTGTTCTGCAGGTTGTAATGCGTTTGATGGGGTCAACATCATTGAACCAGCTGGTACTGATGAGCGAAGCGCCATTGGGGATTGGACTGTAATTGGCGAAGACGTATCGGCAGCTAATGTGGTGATCGCTTTCACTTTCAGTTTAGGTTTGCGAAACGTGGTATAGATAATTTTCAAAGTCTTCCAACATATAAGCGCGCCGACGACCGAGACTAAGGCAAAGCTTAATGAAACAAACATATTTGCTTTGTCATTCACCATTCGCATAGAAGCGCTAAAGCCCCATAGCAACACGCTTACTAATAAGATTGCGACTAATGCTTGTAAAAATGCAGATACGATTGTCAGCACTAAACTCGCCTTGGCTTTGGTTGGGTGAGTCGCTAAGTAAGTAGACACGATAACTTTGCCATGCCCAGGCCCCAGAGAATGAAGCATGCCATAGATAAAGCTGAACCCGATAAGGTAACTGCCTGCACCCCAAGGGTTGGACTTAGCTTCATAGAGTAGGTCTGCAAGCTCTGAATTGATTTCTCTTTGCCATTGGATGCTAGAGATAACTAACGATGGCCACATAGACCACAGTTGATATGCACCGACAGCAACAAGCAATAAAGCTCCGGCGCTAATAAGGTAATAGTTTGTTTTAATTTGATTTGTCTGCATTTCACAAGAACCTATATCAGATATTTTTCTCTAAATGAATTGAGAGGCTTACGTCATGGCGGTAAAGAGTTGCTTTATTAGGGTGTAGGAACTGCCGCACAATGAAGCTTGACCGATTGAGTAAACAGTTGGCCTAACGTGTTATCTGGATCTGCATCGACAGGTAAAGACATCGCATAACTCATCTGTTCTGGCGTCGTGTTGGGCTCGATTAGTTCCAACTGACATTGCCTCGCTAGTTTAGGTGACAATGTCACGTCTCTATTGGATAGCCACGACATGTCGACAAAGTAACTAGGGTCAAAAATCAATACGCGAAGCGAGTCTCGTGTCACTGGCTTAGGTTTAGAAAGTGGTAGGTCAAATGTTAGAACCATCTTGGCTTTATCACGCTCAAACTTTGCGTTCTCAACCACCTGATATTTGATGGGCTCTTCACCATCATAAAAATACGTGAAGTAGTGCTCGTACATCATGTTTTCGATTACAGACGCAGCGAGCTTTTTGAATGTTTCAGTTTCTGTATCGGTAGAGACGTCTTCTCCATCCAACATGTACATCGAGGTCATTGCATCAAAAGACCACTCCATTGAGAATCCGGTAATCATGCCATTCTCGCCCTCAATGTGAGTTTTCATCTCTATCCAAGAGTGAGGGTGGGCATATAGATTTGGCGCAAAACACAATAATGCTAGGCCAACAGTCAAGCCCTTGAGAGAGCGAAAGCATGTCGAGAAACGGCTTACATAGCGTGTGGAGAGGCGATTGATGACATCGATTAGAATAAATGGCTGTTTCATAAGAAATGATGGTAATTTAGTGTGATGTTATACTATAACAACTCGATGCGTTGTTCACTTCAAATTATAAGCTTGTTTACATTGAAGCCGACTGTAATCCTTGATTTTCAATCCAACCTATTTTTCCTATAAACATCTTTGATTGGTCCCTGATTCGACATTATTCAGACTAGTGTGTGACGTTGAATAGTCGATTAAGCTCTCGGTTGTGCGAGGCCTTTTTGTAATGGGTTTGAGCTTGGCTCTTGATAACAGGCATTAACAACGCAAAAAATACCCCCAGCATAAAATACTACCCCCTAGTATATATGGTTATTTGAAAGGTAACTGAGATAGGCTGAAGATGACGGTAAGTTTGGGTGCTTGTGATCTTAGCTATCGATCCAGTAAATCTTATTTTTCACATGATAGTTGTTGGCATATGCCAATAACGGGGCGTATGCTGAACTTCTGATCATCAATAACAGGAAGTTACTATGTTATACGCAATACCTTGTCGTGACCTTCATGTCGGCAACCATTTTGCCCGTTCTCCACAGATCGCGATTGTCGATGAGCAACAACAAATAAAGCATCTTATTCCTTTGGTTGAGTCAGACAGCCCGTGCAATAAGAAGAAGCAATGGATGTCCGTAGTTAAATCTTATGATGTGAAAGCTGTTGTGGTTCGTCACATCGGGAAGAAAATGCTGTCGCACTTGTTCAATCATGATGTTCGCGTTTTTAAATCTAAAGGAAAAGCCGAAGTTACCACTCTGGATTTTAGCAATCTACAAGAAGTAACCGACCTCGATTATGGTCGCGAGTCGCGAAATAGCGGGTGTAGCAATAAAATGTGCGGCGAGAAAGGGCACAAAAAACAAGCTTCGATTTTAATGGCACAGCCTAATCAGTTAGGCGCTATTCGAGGGTTCCGTAAATGACCTTTTTGTTGACGCTATTGGGGTTTGTCGGAGTCGTTACACTGATGGCGATAGGCGTGATTTTTTCGCGCAAGCCAATCAAAGGCAGTTGTGGAGGACTCGCACAGTTAGACATTGAGCGCGAATGCAATTGCAAGGATGTGTGTGAAGGGCAAAGCCGAAAGTTATCTCAGATTACTGAGCCATCAAGCTAAGTATCAAGAGTTCTCGCTCGCTGAGTTAAATAACTTCTGGCTAACACGTGAATTAACTGCCTTGAATCACCAACGCATGGCCGTTGACGATGCACTTGGCGACTTTGGCTCTTGCACGCTTGATGATGTTGCCGAACGTTTGGCGAGACACCTGCATCTGCTCGGCGGCTTCAAGCTGGCTCAATCCTTCTTGATCAGCCAAGCGTAAGGCTTCTAACTCTTCTAATAGCAATTCTTCTTTATGAAGCTCGTCCATAGGAACACCATTGGGCTTAAAACAAGAGTAAGCCGTACGGGTACACAACTGGCGATGTTTTTTTGGTCGAGCCATATCAATCTCTAGCAATCTATGGGTAAAGGTAAGTATGAAGGTTTTCATTCCACACAATCATCGGCGTTGCCAAGTGTGCAGCCAAGGTTTTTTCAACGACAGCGCCATTTGTTTTGAAGCTGTTGGCGAGCATGAGACTTTAACTAAGCATGAGGCAGTAGTTAAATATAAAACCAAGGCCAAGATTGTACCAACAGATAAAGCTGAGGGCTACGATGGCATTATGCAGGGTGGCATAGTCACCACACTGCATGATAGCGCGATGCTGCATTGTCTATTTCAGAACAGTATCAAAGCGATGACGGTGAGTTTAACGTCTCGTTTTCACCATCCGATTTTGATTGGTCAAGAACTGGAAGTTTGCGCCCAATGGGTCAAAAGCAGACGTAATATCTACTTCCTAGAAAGCCAAATTACGCAGTGCGGAAAGTTATGTTCGTCGGCACAAAGTCAGTTCATGTCATCACCCTAGTTATCGAGCGACAGCTTGGATGGTGCTAGTTTGTTGATTCCGCTGTTTTGCACAATAAATAGAGGTTTTCTATAGTTAATGTAATAACGAAAAAACTAGTAAGGCAGTATTGAATTCACTATCCATCTTTGAGCTTCCTGAGCACGCTTGAATCCGTTCATTAGAGCGAGTTCCCCGCACTCGATTCAATTCATCACTGCCTTTTTTGGGAGGGCTGCTGATGCCAAAATTCTTCAAATCGACATTCCAATATTGTGCTCTATCAATCGTTTTACTTTTTCCATTCTTCAGTAGCTATGCTTCTTCCGCCCCGCTTAAAGTCGGCGTTTATCCATGTCCTCCTTTTGTCATCAGCTCTATGGAAGGCGAGTGGAGTGGTCTTAGTGTCGAGCTCTGGGAGCAGATCGCCAAAGAGATGAGCGTTGAGTACACGCTAGAGACTCACCGCTTAGATAACTTACTCAATTCGATTGAAACCGAGCAAATTGATGTCGGTGTATCTTGTATTTCAATCACCCCAGAGCGAGAGTTATTTGCTGACTTTTCTCACTCTTTTTACGAAACTCACCTCGCTATTGCAGTTAAAAAACAGGGCTACCTTCAAACCTTACATGCCATTTTCTTCAATCCCGCGCTGTGGTTGATCATTGGTGCCGTCGTCTTTATCTCTGGCGTAATTGGCGCGTTTTTCTACTTATTGGAGCATGGCGAGAATGAAAAGCTCTACTCGATGAAAAGCCGAACGGGACGTTTGTTGGAAAGCTTTATTATGGGCTTACTTTTTATCACACGAGGCCCTTTCAATTACTTTGAGTTTAAGAGCTTAACTGGACGAATTGCCACGGTGTTCATTGGTGTGTTTAGTATGCTGTTTATTGCCAGTATTACCGCTGTTTTAGCAAGTAAATTGACTCTCAGCCGAGGCTATTCCCATATTGAAGGTGTGAATGATCTTGCAAATGTGGAGGTGGGTGCAAAGGTTGCAACGACGTCTTCTTTGATGCTCACAAGCTTCGGTATTCGACACAAGAGTTACGTCGATATGCCAAGGCTTCTGGCGGCTTTAGAGGACGGTGAAGTAGAAGCGATTGTTGCCGATGATGTGGTGCTCAAATATATGATTGGTAATGGCAGAATAAGCGGGCAGTTTGAAGATCTGGAAGTGTTGCCGTATCAGCTAGAAAAGCAGAATTATGGCTTTATCATCACTGAAAATAACGTGTACGAAGAAGAGATTAACCGCGCCCTGTTGAAGATTCGTGAGTCACGAAAGTGGCGTAAAATCTTGGTCGATTATTTCGCGGATCAGTAATCGAAATTAGAGGTTTATTCAAAAGCTTTTGGACTTTCGCCGTTACAGTTGATCTGAACCTGAGGCCTTGGTCTTTTTGAAGTATTTGAATGCACTCCAAACCGCGTAAGCCGCAACACCCACAATCAATGCCGAGCGAAGGAGAATAGGCGCATCATGCTCAAGCTGACCAACATGCGGAACAATACTGGCAAACAATCGACTGGTAAAAAGCAGCCCCATTACTAACATAATAATTTTATTCATGTGACCTGCCATTCAATTGAGTACGTTGGACAGAACGAGTTATGGGGCGATTACACGGTTAACACCCTAGACAACTATTCTGCTCGAAATAAAAGCATGCGCTTCTCAAATGGTATCGTCAACGCGATATCGGCGTTAAGCCAGTAAGCTAAAATTTCGTTTTTGGAAGGGGGGCTGTTCTGGTGCTGGAGTTTCGAGTTCGAGACTGTGGTAGGGCTATGACACCTTCCCGTGAAATTGATTTTCCGGATTAATATTCTGATTTATGATCGCATGCATTCTAGGGGGGACAAATGTCCTCCTCTTTGTTTCTATCGGCGCAATAAGATAGGTGCTACAAAAATCAAATAATAAAGGACATCCCTATGGACCTATTCGCCCTACTTGATATCAACAATACTCTAGTCAATATCCCAATAGGGGATGGCTACGCAATGAGCTGGATTGAAGCATTCGGCACCGTGTTTGGTTTGTTGTGTATTTGGTTTGCAAGCCAAGAAAAAACCATTAACTACCTGTTCGGATTGCTGAATGTCACCTTATTCGCGGTTATCTTTTTCCAAATTCAGTTATACGGACTGTTACTTCTACAACTCTTTTTCTTTTGCGCCAACATTTACGGTTGGTACGCATGGACACGTCCTAATGAGCAAGGTGAAACGCTAGAAGTTCGTTGGTTGAGCCAAAATAAACTAGTAGCAACGGCCGTAGCGTGTGCGATTTCTATTGCTTTGTTAACTATGTACATCGACCCATTCTTCTTTGCGCTAGCAAACATCGCGGTAGATAGCCTGAATCTATTTGGTGCGGATTTAGCGGAGCCAGTGCTTGAACCGGATGCGTTCCCATTCTGGGATGCAACGATGACCATTCTATCTATTGTTGCTCAAGTTCTTATGACACGTAAGTATGTTGAAAACTGGATACTGTGGATTGTGATTAACATTATTAGTGTTGGTATTTATGCGACACAGGGCGTTTACGCAATGTCTGTTCAATACGCAATCTTAATGTTTATTGCGGCAAATGGTACTCGTGAGTGGGCGCGAACTGCAAAACGAAACAGTGATAAATCACTCACTCAAGCAACGGCTTCTTAGGAGTGAAGATGGCAAAGCAACCTCATATCGGCGTTGATGAAACGCAAATTGCTTCGTTGGTCATTGTTTGTGGTGAGCCTGATAGAGCGAATCGTATCGCGAGCTTACTTGAAGAGGCAGAGTTGGTTTCTGAGAACCGAGAGTATCGAATCTTCACGGGTGTCTATCAAGGGAAAGCGATATCGGTTTGTAGCACTGGCATTGGCGCACCTTCAATGATCATTGCGGTAGAAGAGCTTAAGTTTTGTGGTGTGACTCATATTGTCCGAGTAGGGTCTGCAGGCGCAATGCAGTCACATATCGGGCTTGGTGAGCTAATTATTGCAGAGGGCGCGGTTCGTGATGAGGGGGGATCTGCGGCTTACGTTAAACCGTCGTATCCCGCTTATGCAAGCTTCTCTCTGCTTAAAGAGCTAGACAAGTTCTTGCAGCAGCAAATAACACCTTACTATTTGGGCACGGTACGCTCACACGACAGTTTTTATACCGATGATGAACAGGCGCTTTGTCAGTACTGGAATGGCAAAGGCATTTTAGGTGCAGACATGGAAACATCCGCGCTGTTTACCGTTGGACGCTTGAGAGGGCTTAATGTAGCTTCTATCTTGAACAATGTTGTCTTGTATGAACAAGATGTAAAAGAGGGCGTTGGGCAATATGTCGATGAGGCAGAGGCAATGATGCAAGGAGAGCGGCTAGCATCTTTAGCGGCACTGGAAGCATTAATTGCACAATAAGGTTCTGGCGAAAAACAACAATAAAAGCGATGGGAGACCGTCGCTTTTTTATTGTGTTCTCTCCTGTGGTTTAAGTGGTTACAATCGTTTGAATATAAACAGCAGTAATGTAATGAGAGAGTAAGTATGAAGATTGCACCATACTCAAGCGGACGCTTTAAAAACTACTTAGAACAAAAAAGCTCTGAATTTAGAGATCTCATCTACCAACACCAAGTTAACTCTCGTTACTTCAATCAAAATGATGAAATCCTACGTCAAGGTGAGCAGCTTCAGTATCTTTATGTCGTGCCCGCAGGAAGAGTCTCTATGAGTATTTCCGCGGCTAATGGGCGACGCTTTCAATTGGGCGAAGTGAATTGTGATTACCATATCTTCGGTGAGATGGAGTTTTTCACGCAGACCCCTTGTCAGTGGAACGTAGTGGCTGATGAACACATGCAAGTTGATGTTATTTGCATTCAGAGATTAGCAGAAGCACTACATGAAAATCCGGAGATGATGTTCTTCTTTGCCTCTGCATTAGCGGAAGATTATCAAGACTCTATGGGTATTTATACTAACCGTCTTTTACACTCAATTACCTACAATATTGCCTATGATTTATTGGTTCAAAGCGAGACTAACACTGTGTTAGGCGGTTTCGATAAAGTGAATCAAGAAGCAGAACGATTTGGTACATCGAGCAGAGTGTATCGAAGAGCGGTTAAAGACCTACTAGACAAGGGGTTCATCAGAAAAGGAGATCAAGGGTTAGAAATTGTCGATCAGCGAGCACTGCAAGCTTTTATTGACTCCTACGAATAATAAAAGAGCTTGGCACTTACTTAAATGCCAAGCTCGGTTTTTCAATGTTTACTATTAACTACTCGCATCTATATATGAGCGACTTTCTCTCAGCAACTAGCAACTAGCCCGTAAGTGTCCGCGCACCATTACCGGCGACTAAGTATTAATCCTTAAGCTCTTGCATACATGAGCGTTCTATAACCACCGATTAAGTTGCGTGCTTTAAAGCCGTTGTTGACGAGTTGGCGATAAGCCACGTTACCACGTAACCCGACTTGGCAGTAGATTACAATCTCTTTGTCTGCTGGGAGCTCACTCATTCGATCACGCAGTTGGTCGACAGGAATGTTGATTGCGCCTTCAATAAAGCCACCATTTTCTAGTTCGCCAGGGTTACGAACATCGAGTAGGAGTTGGTTGTCGCTTAATGTTGCAATCTCATCGAAATGAATAGGTGTCGCGTCACCTTTAATAATATTGTTGGCAACAAATGCGGCTTGGTTAATCACGTCCTTGGCACTCCCGTAAGGTGGTGCATAGGTTAATTCAAGGTGTTGAAGCTGATCAACGGTCATACCTGCACGTTGAGCTACTGCCATAACATCAATGCGTTTATCAACGCCATCTTTACCGACGGCTTGCGCACCTAGTATTTTCCCTGTCTTAGGGGCGAATAACATCTTGAATGAGACAATCTCAGCGCCAGGATAGTAGCTAGCGTGGCTTGCGGTATGCACATAGACTTTTTCATAGTCGACGCCTTCACGCTTCAACTGTTTTTCGTTTTTCCCTGTTGAGGCAACGGCTAGGTCAAAAATCTTACAGATAGCTGTGCCCTGTGTACCTTGATAGATTTCATTGCGTCCGAGCATGTTGTCGGCAGCCATACGACCTTGACGGTTAGCAGGGCCAGCAAGCGGAACTAGAGTTTGTGCACCTGTGACAAAGTCTTTTTCTTCGACCACATCCCCCACAGCGTAGATGCTAGGATCGCTAGTCTGCATCATTTCATTGGTGTAGATACCACCTAGTTCGCCAATTTGAAGTCCTGCTTCTTTTGCTAACTTAGTCTCAGGACGCACACCGATAGCCATGATTAAGATATCAGTAGTTAATGACTCGCCATTATTAAGTGTTAATTCTAATTCACCCTCTATGTGTTGGTGCTTCTCGCTCTCGCCTGAATCAAAACTGGCGATGTGTTCGTTAGGTATATATTTCACAGACTCAAGCGCGACGCCGAGTTTTAGGTCGATGCCTTTGTCACGAATCTCCGCATGGGCAAAGCCGGCCATTTCCCGGTCTACAGGCGTCATTACTTGGTCAGCCATCTCAATCAACGAAGTCTTGATCCCAAGCTGATGAAACGCTTCCATCATTTCCAAGCCGATAAAGCCACCGCCAACAACTGTCGCGTGCTCAGGTTTATTCATTTGGATTGTTTCGATGATGCGGTCCATATCTGGAATATTGCGTAGTGAATGGGTGAGGGGGTTATCGATTCCTGAGATGGGAGGAACGACGGCACCGGCTCCAGGGCTGAGTAATAAGAAGTCGTAACTCTCGCTGTAGTGATTACCATCAACAAGATTTTTGACTGTAACGGTTTTATTGGTGCGATCAATAGAGGTAACTTCGTTCATCACTCGTGCGTCAACGTTGAAGCGAGCTAAGAAGCTTTCAGGTGTTTGTAACAGAAGCTTGCTTCTATCTTCGATATCGCCACCTATGTGGTATGGCAATCCACAGTTGGCAAAAGAGACGAATGGTCCTCGTTCAAACATTATGATTTCGGCTTCTTCACTAAGACGACGAGCGCGTGCAGCAGCTGAAGCACCTCCAGCTACGCCACCGATGATTACAATTTTAGTCATACGTTTACCTATTACTGTCTCTAAGTTTAACTATACAAATTGCCGAGCATAGAGCTTGTATCTTCTTAATGATCAGTACTGGCTGGTCGCCGGCGATTGAGTAGTTTTCGAAATACCTAGATACTATAAAGATGTAAATTAGCATTGTCTAATATTAATTTAAAGCTATCACCTCGGGATTGAGCGTTTGGTCCAAGGGTTGTGATTAGACTAAAGCACGCTAGTAAAGGTAATACGCGTTAGCGAGTCGAGTAAAGGTTAGCCAAATTAACTGTCATGAGCATAATGAATAGGATCATGGATGTGCTGACTGATTACGTTCTTTAGATCTAGTTCATATTGGTCTAACCAAGCGTAACGCTCGCGATACAACTTGCGCTTTTGGCGTTTTAGAGCCTCAAGATCTTTTCTGTTGGGGTTGGTTGGTAGACGATAAAAATAGTCATTATGCACCTGTCCATCGTGCTCCTCCCACAAACTATCGTACTTAAGGCTGATGTCTTTGTTTTTCTTGCCGTAGCGTAATGAGTTCGACACATGACCAGACTCTTTTACCGCATAGATATTGTTGATACCTAAGTTAATGGCTAACAGTCTTAGTGTTTCTACCATGAAGGATTTAGGTCTTAAACCGTAGAAAGCTTTTGTGAATGTGCGGCTAAATCCATTGTCATTGGCCCCACCTTGAATACCACCGATGTAGATGCTGTTGTCGAAAACAGTGAACGAGATGCTATACATTTTTTCGAGTAGAGAATTGGTCAATGAAATTGTCAGTTCACCTTCTTTTCTCGCGTTTCTTTCAAAGCTGAGATTAACCAGATAAACGTTGTCATCTATCTCTAGTTTTAAAAGATTGAGTCTTTCATTATAGATTTGGTGTCTAGCTTCTGTTGCGAAGGTTTCTTCAAACCAGTCGTAGTGCTTGGATAAGATTTCTATCTTTTCTTTATTGCTAAAGCCAGTGCATAAGTAGGGAGTGACAAATTTAGAAAGGAAGTTGGGTTGCTTGATAAATAACAACTTTCTCTCTTCAGAGTTGAAATTATCACTCATTTTTCGAGTGGCTGAATAATAAAACAGGGCTCGAATAGTAAACTTAAGTATCGCTTTGTACTTACCCTTATTTTTATGGGTATTTGCTTCAATCCCCATGCGAACGACATTCATAATCACCTCAAAGAAGAAGGATTGCTCGAACACAGTCGTGTCACGAACCCTTCCAATAATCTCACCAATAACAAGAAAATGATGATAGTGAAAAAGGCGATTTGGGTAAGTATGGATATGTATAGCTATGTAACTTAATCAGTTACTTAGAGCTCAGATTTTGGGCAGATGTGTTTGTGTCTTAGTAGATAGAAGGCGTAGGTCGCGATTGGTATTTACTTTAGGAATCTGTTTCTAAAACCAAAAATGCCACTACAAATCTGCAGTGGCATTAGAACGATAACAAACTATCACTTTGCTCAAACCTAAACTTTAGTTCTTATATAAACTATAGCTCTAACAGTTTGGCCAATTCACGCTGTTCGAGAAGCTCTTCAATGCGTTGACGAGTCTTAGGCGTTTCGGCTTGCGCTTTAGTCGACTTACCTGCTTTTTTGCTTCGGCTCGTTTTCGCTTTTTCCTTAGTCGTCATCGTAACCTTCCTTGTATTTTTTGTATTACAGGTTGCACGTCTCTTTCAGTGCTTTGCCTGCTTTAAATGCTGGCGTTTTTGACGCTGCAATTTGAATCTCTTCTCCGGTACGCGGGTTGCGACCAGTTCGAGCGGCACGAGAGTTAACTTTAAAGCTACCAAATCCAAGGATCGATACGTCATCACCGTTAGCAAGCGAAGTAGAGATACCTTCAACAAGCGCATTGAGCGCCGTGCCTGCTTGGTCTTTTGAGATGTCTGCAGAAGTCGCGATGTGTTCAACTAATTGAGATTTGTTCATAATCTATATTCCTTATTGAGTACGGCTGGCGTCTACCTTTAGCACCTAGCTTATGCGATCTTATCAACGGCAACTGAAATATTGTCAGTGGTTGGGTAGAGCTTTGTAAAGTAACCAACAGAATCGACTATAAAAGCATCTGTCGGCTCAATCAATGGAATTCATTGATTATTATGGATTTAAAGCGAGTTAGTTGAGTTCACGACGGATAAGTGGCGGTGAATGTCTTGGTTGATTGAGAGTATCAATCAAACGTGCGCCGATTGAGTTCATGAATTTAGATAGCAAAAACTATAAAGCCCAGCGACAGGGCTGGGCTTTATAGCGTTTAAAAAAATCTAGTATTTGAAGCGGTTCTGTATTTAAAGCTAACGTAACGAGAACTACTTAGTAATAAAGATTTGTTCTGTTTCTAGCGAAGTCATAGCGCGAACTTGGCGCCAAATGTAATAGAAAATACCTAACATCATCAGCATGCTAGGGATAGCTATGGCTGGGTAGCTGTATAGCGTGAGTTTGCCCAACTCTTCATTAAAGGCTGCAGTGCCGGCAGGGCTTGTCACAATCCAAGTCGCTAGGAAATAGTTCATCGCAGAAGAGAAAGCGAAGGTACTTGCGAATAGGTAGTTCGATGTCATTAGACAACGATCAAACTTTGCTTGGTTACCGAACTGCTTTAGGCGCTCTTCAATAAGAGAGATATTTAACAGGGCCGGTGTGAAGATAACTTTCTGGATAAACGGGTAGCGGGTGAAGGTTGAGCCAAGAACCGCCAAACCAATTAGACCGGGGATTAATGCCTCTTTTAGTGCTAACCAACGAGTGTCTAGCTCAAAGAAACCAATACCGCCGGTTAATAGCACGCTGACAAAGCCAAGCGCTGCGATAAAGTTGAACTTCTTATTACGGATTAACTCCATGCCACCGTAAGCAATAGGGAAGGCAAGGGCGACAAGCAGTGCTAAGCCTGTTCCAAGGTGCTCTTCTCCACTGAACTTCATTAAGATGAATGAAGGGAGGAAGACGTTAAACACGACTTCAAAAAGAGGACTCGATTTTTTGTTTTCTGTGCTACTCATAATTTCTAAATACATTATGTTATGGATTTATTCTCAGGGATTGTTGTTTACCTCGCCCAAGATGTAAAGCCTTAAGGCGTCATGCTGTGTAACGACATGTGACATCAACGATATCTCAGAGCTTAACTAATGCTCAATTTTACGCTTTGTGAAAGGTGTCTATCGACCTGTTTAGGGGAATCGAACGGAGGAGTCGGTTAAGTCGATTCAAACCTTAGCCTGAAGCAGGCGAGTTTCTCGTATGGATCGGTATGTTACTCACATTCACCATTCTTAAACGATTGGTGAATGTGAAATGAGGTGGTCCAAAAGGAGAGATATAAACCATTACTGGTCAAAAAGTAGATTGAAGTTTAAGGGAATTTTGTCGGAAATCGCTAATCCCCCCACGGTTGCTGAAAGTTTGTTTAAATTCTCTGTCGATATCCCGAAATCAGCGCCGTTGACGATGATTGTCGAGGCTGAGCTAACCATGACAAATCCTTCTGATGGAACCACCACAACTGGGAAATCGATCGTTTTGGTTACGCCGTGTAAAGTAACTTCCGCTGCTACTGTTGTTCTTTTTGGATCACCAGATAGCATCGACGGTTCAACCTTCCCAGAGATCTTCACTTCAGGAAAAGTCATCGATTCAAAGTAGAGTTCATTGAGTCTCTGGTCACGAATAGCGACTCCGGTGCTCACGCTTTTCAAGTCCAATACTATTGAAAAATGACCCTCTTCGGTAAGCCCTCCAGACATTGGCTTGATGGATGCAGGCTCGACAACAAACTGCTTTTTAATGGTCGCGAATGTGATGTTCGATAACTTCGGATCTAATGTGTAGCCCGACTCCGCGAAAGATTGAGCGGAGATAACGGCGCATAAGAGGCCGAATGTAGAGATTAGTTTTTTCATAAGTTGTCACCAGATTGATGAATTCACAGGTTAACGTTGTTGAGTCGTACGTTTTTAAAATGACTTTTTGGAAAGAGTAATTGATAGAAGCTTAGTTCAGCATTCGAAAAATTACCGCAGGCAAAGAAGGGCGTTGCTGTATTACTGTAATCATGATCGACGAAGTGATTTGTTTATTTTTAGTTATGTTATAACATAACTAAAAATCACTCTTGCCAAGAATAATTATTTTGTTGGTAAAAGGGAAGCGATGAGCATGTATCAAGGAGACGACGTAATGAATGCCGTGTTAACCAAGCCGTTGGCAACCAATAGCAACCAGCCACTCAACATTAGTTCAGCTGTGAGTATTCAGGAACCGGCGAATCACAAGCCAAGCTTTAGTGCTTCTGAGCAGCCAACGGTATTAGCGGATATCTACCAAAGCGATATTAATATAGCGGTATGGCAGCGACAGTTTGATGAAGGCTTAAGGACGGCAATCAGTGAATTTATCGCATTGAATCCAAACTTTAGTAAGTCTGTTAGCGTGTCACCTGAAAATGCTCTCGATAAATTGGAATTTGCCACCGATGGAACCGCTTCTAAAGCGTTATTAGAAAACATGGCAGAGCTGGTGGATATGTTCTGTTGTTTGTTCGATCTTGAAGAAGTCGGGTTGCGTTTAGCGGTTTTGAACAAAGCGATGTGCCCACGTTTCCATTTTGATCAAGTGCCTTGCCGCTTGGTGACAACTTATCATGGTGTTGCGACTCAATGGTTGCCAAACGACTTAGTCGACCGTTCTAAGCTTGGTCGTGGAAGTAACGGACAGCCTGATTCTGTTTCAGGCCTGTACAACGACGAATCTGACATCCAGAAAATGACCAGTGGTGATGTTGCGTTATTAAAAGGAGAGCGTTGGAGTGGCAATGAGAATAGAGGCCTTGTTCACCGTTCACCAGTCACTTCATCTGACGAGACACGATTGCTGTTAACGTTGGACTTTGGTTGATCAACTTTTGACTATTTAGTCCGCAACCTGTTTCTATTCAGACGTTCAACTCATTTAAATAACTTCCTAATGAGCTAACGGTATAGGGCGATCTATGCCGTTGTTACTCCCAAATAAAGACACCCATCAGCCGACCTCAATTAGTGTATGAATTCAAAACTTAGAGTTCACCATTCTCTAAATCAATGGATATGATGCGTGCACTTACTCACATATATCAAGATTTCAGTTCCTCATCGGTTTCTTAATTTATTTTAAAGCGTAAAATATATCCCGCTTGCAAACCGCTTTGGCAACCAACTTGTTCGCCACGGTTCTTTACTTCCAAATTATAGGTTTCCTATGTTCAAGAAACTCTCGCTTAAAAATAAACTGGCGATTTCAGCCAGTATGGCCATTATCCTGGGGGGGATTTTGGTTGAGGCCCTTTCTTTTCGTGCTTCACTGCAAAGGTTGGATATTGAAGTTGAACAGCGCTTAGAGGGCGCATCGGCTTCGTACAACCAATATGTATCGGATTGGATCTTATCCAAAGAGCGTGCGCTTACTTCTCTTTCGAAAGAGTCCAAACAAGACAGCTTGGTGACTCATCTAAAACAGGTTCGTGACTCAGCCTCTTTTGATAATGTCTTCTTGGCATTTCCTGATGGTTCGCAAAAGAACGCGAACGGAGTAGTACTGCCGCTGGGCAATGATGATCCCCGTTTATGGGGTTGGTACACCAATGCGGTAGCGAACCCAAGTAAGGTATTCATGGATAACCCAACGGTTGCTGCAGCAACTGGGGCGAACGTTGTTTCATTAGGAACAGCAATGCAACTGCATGGGCAACAGGTTGTGTTGGGTGCTGATGTAGAAATTACAGACATTTTAAACAGTCTAGAGCAGGTGATTCTTCCAGGTGAAGGTTACATGTTCATCGCGACCAACAAAGGCACGGTTTACACGCACCCTGACACTAAGTTACTGAACAAGAATATCAGTTCACTTGGGTTAAATTTCTCCGATGTACAAAAGGCTCTGACTAGCGGTAAAGATACTTCTATCGAACTGAATGGCAGCGACTATGTTCTGTACGCACGTGCTATTGACGGAACGAGCCTGATTACAGTGAGTGTTGTTAATCATGACTCTCTGGTTGCACCGTTATTTGATGCTGTGATTGGTCAAGTTTTGGCGACACTGCTGGTCGTTATTGTATGTACCATACTGTTTAACCTTTTGTGTACGATTCTATTCCGTCCGTTGAACCACGTATCTCAAGCATTGGCGCAAATCGCGAATGGTAGTGGTGATTTAACTCAACGTATTCATGTAGAAAACCAAGATGAAGTGGGCGAGTTGGCTCATAACTTCAATACCTTTGTTGGAAGCTTACAGCAGTTGATTGGCCATATCCGTGGGCAGTCAGAACAGCTAAATAGCCAGTCAGAGCAAAGTACTCAACGTGCGAACCGTTCTGTGGACGAGCTTAATCATCAACAGCAAGAAATCACAATGGTGGCAACGGCTGTAACGGAAATGGCCTGTGCAACTCAAGAGATTGCCTCG
The DNA here is from genome assembly GCF_057785915.1 of Vibrio sp. QJM3NY_35. NCBI lineage: Bacteria > Pseudomonadati > Pseudomonadota > Gammaproteobacteria > Vibrionales > Vibrionaceae > Vibrio > Vibrio sp. QJM3NY_35. The sequence continues at coordinate 1,475,966 of NZ_CM173507.1, forward strand.
CATGCCGAGCAAACAGCAAAAGCGGCACAAGACTCAGCGACAAGCACTAACAGTGGTCACGCTCTGGTAGTCGACACTAAAGGTTCGATTAATAACTTGGCCAATGAAGTGAACGAAGCGGGCAATGTGATCAGCGAACTTAACAAGCACGCTCAAGAGATCTCAACAGTATTAGCGACAATCCAAGGCATTGCAGAGCAAACCAACTTGCTTGCTTTGAATGCGGCGATTGAAGCGGCTCGTGCTGGTGAACAAGGTCGTGGTTTTGCTGTGGTAGCAGATGAAGTACGTGTGCTTTCGCAGCGTACCCACTCTTCAACGGAAGAGATCAAATCAACCATTGATATCTTGCAGCGCACAACGGCGCAAGCGGTTGAGCTTATGGAGAGCAGTTCTAAACTGGCGATACATTCAGTAGAAGATGCCGATCGAGCTTCGCATGCGCTTGAAGAGATCAATACTGCAGTTGCTTTGATCAGCGACATGGCGACTCAAATCGCGACGGCTGCTGAAGAGCAAACACACGTGACAGGTGAAATTACCCAGAACATTACGACCATTAAAGATGTCACTGACCACCTAGTTGTGGGCGCACAGGACAGCTTAACTGAGTCGAACGAACTTAAGAGTCAAGCCGCTGGCTTAAGTGACAAAGTGGCGACTTTTAAGCTTGCTTAATGGTCTTGTTCTCTGATGCCTGATCAGTGAATGAACAGTAAGCAATAAGCCAAAGCGACGTAGATTACGTCGCTTTTTTTGTGGCGATTGTTAGATGGTAGAACAAGGTAAGTCGCTGACTTAATCGAGTAGATGGTGGCAACTCAGTTCAACAAAACGGGTTGGAGATTCAAGCATTGGGGTATGCGACACACCTTCAAGCTCAATAAGCTCTAATGATTTAAACGCTACCTCTACCTCTAGCCAAGTGCTCAAAGGTGCGATACTGAAGTCGAGTGCACCAATAGCAACAATAACCTCCAGTTGATTAGCCTTAGGTAGAGTTGTTAAATCTATACTGCTAAAAATATCTCCCCAAAGTGTGTCAAGTAGCGCTGTATTGGTGGGTACTTGGTCCCAGAGAGAAAGCTCATTAAAGCTAGGATCTGCCCAGCGCATAGGGCTTAATCGATTACATAGATGGACAAACTTTTTATGTGGTTCTTTGTTTATGTCGTGTTCGAGCTTTTCAATACTTTGTTCAAATAGGCGCTTTCGTTCATCTGACGCATGGCTTTCCCAGTGTGAAAACTGATTGGCTTTCATCTCTTCAGATAAGCTTGGTGGTGCTCCAACAACCATAACCTTCTCAATACGAATATTGGTAGAACTGGCGAAGTGAAGAGCCATGTAAGCATGTCCTGAATGACCAAGAATACTGGCTTTCTGTATATTAAAACTCTCGCAGATAGCTTCAATATCGTCAGAGATAATATCCAAATTAATTGTCTGGTTATCTTTTCCCGTTAAAGCAAACCCACGATGATCTAGATATAGGCAAGTAAAGTGGTCGTGTAGCGCCTTCGGTATCACTCGCTTGTAGTAATCAACACTACCAATAATTAATAAGTTTGGTCCTTCGCCGTGTTGTTCGGCTTTAAGCTGATACCCATCGCGCTCGAAAATTGCTTGGCTCTTACTTTTCATCATTATTCACTCCCATCATTTTTTCGAATTTTATCGTGATAGATAATCCTGATAAATAAGCTAATATAAGATTCACTATTGATGGTTTTGGGATAATAGGATTGGAAAGAATCGATAACGCTTGGTTAAACTCATTCCTTTGTGTGTATGAGCAGAACAGCTTCATCAAGGCTTCGGAGCGCTTGCTAATTCCGAGCTCTACGGTCAGTCGTCATGTTCAACAACTAGAAAATGAGATTGGTAATAAACTGTTTTATCGGACTACACGTAAGGTTACGCCAACCTCGGCTGGTGAGACTTTGTATAACGAGATAAGAGAGCCGCTTCGCCACTTGAGCCAGACGTTGCAAAATCTCACCACTTCCACTGAATCAGTAAAAGGAAGTATTCGCTTAAGCACGCCGGACGTTCCGTTTATTGGCGATATTCTTGCTGACTTTGTGGTCGACTATACCAATATCTCTCTGTTCTGCGAACACAGTACGTCCTTAGAAAGTGCTCTCAATAGTGACCCTGATATCGTGATCAGCTTTGAGAGAGGAGCGCTTGATGATAGGGATTGGGTTTCTCGCCCTTTATGCCAATGGGAGAGCGTAGTTTTGGCTTCTCCAACTTGTTTGGAGGAACATGGAACACCAAGTAAAGTTGAAGACTTAATCTCGTTGCCATGTATCTCTAGTTATAAAGCTTTTGGTGGCAATCCTTGGGTATTTAGTGGGGTAAAAGACGACTCAAAGGGGCTGAATATCAAGTCAAACATTAATGTTGATGGTGGATTTATTGCGAAAGCCGCTGCGATTCGCGGGCTTGGTTTTGTTGCGTTACCGAAAGAGTTTTGTCGTGAGGAAATAGAGCAGGGCACATTGGTTGAACAACACTTGGATCACCAATTAGCGCCCTTGACGATATATATTCATTACCGTTCGATGAGTTATCACACACATCTAACTAAGCTGTTAATCAACTTCATACGTGAATGAGTAAACTGATCGAGTTATTCGGCTTCTGAAAACTCTCTAAGCGCACTCATTGCGGCTTCAGCTTTGTCTTTCTGAACGAAGATGTGGTCGTGATAAAAGCCAGCAATCACGTTGGCGCTAATGCCATATGAGCCTAGCTTGGTGGCAAAGGCTGCGGTTAGTCCAACCGCTTCTAGGCTCGAGTGTACCGATAAAGTGATCATGCTAAACACACCATCGAAATCGAGTTGAGTTTGTCGTGCGGTATCCTCAGTGAGCACCAAGGTTAAGCCTTCTTTTTCACGAAACGTCGCGATTGGTTCGAGTTGAACATAATCTGCTAATCCCCCGTCTACAGTACAAAAAACATAATCACCTTCAATGAGCTCTGGTGACATGGACTTTAACAAAATGTCTAAATCGGTAATGGCGGTCATCGTCTTTTTCCCTGCGTAATCGCGTTTGTTTATGGTGTTGGATAGTGCAGCCAAGATAGAGGTAAGCTGTCGGCGAGTACAATTAATAATATTTATTCACTATAAGCATGACTAATCGTCCGTAATTTTAATTCTGTATTTTCCGGATTTTGCAGCGTTTTGGTGTGTTATGTGTCAATAGTGAAGATCATTCCGCTTTCATACACCATTTTTATTTATGCATTCAACTTTTATTGAAATTAGAGCTTTTGATCAAATTATATAAATTGCGCTTGCATAAGCTTTTCAAAATAATTTGTTCCAACTCGAAGTTCCTAGTGAGATGAATATAAATTAATAAGCAACCTCATTGGTATTGTCTTAGGTTGAATTTGTAACACTGTTGCTTCACGTATTGAGCGTATAACGCTAGCTGTCTGCATTTTCGTGTTTGTCGTAGGTAACAACCAACAAACCTAAAATATCAAGGAACAAGCTATGTTAAAGAAAGTATTAAGTTGTTGTATTGCAGCCACATTTGGTATTTATTCCGCATCAAGTCTGGCTCAAAGTTCTGTTATAAATTCGACTGAAAACTCACAACAACCTATTGCTCCACTGGTGTTGGCTTCATCAGATGATGCGATCACTGATCGCTATATTGTTGTATTGAAACAACCGCAGATGCTAATGAATGACGCGGCTGGATTACAGCAGTTCACTCAACAAACAGTAGGCCTCATGGCCAATTCGTTTTCAATCAAAACAGACGATGTTTTTGATAGTTCCATTATTGGCTTTGTGGCAAATCTAGACGCACTTCAATTAAAGCAACTCAGACGTGATTCTCGGGTGGAATACATTGAACAAGACCAAATACTCAGTATCGATCCTGTTGTTTCAAATGAAGCCGTTCAAAGCAACGCGATTTGGGGGCTAGACCGAATAGATCAGAGAAACCTTCCTTTGGATCGAAACTATAATGCTAACTTTGATGGCTCTGGCGTCACAGCATACGTGATTGATACGGGAGTTAATAACAACCATGAGGAATTCGGCGGGCGCTCGGTTTCTGGCTATGATTTCGTAGATAATGATGCTGATTCGAGTGACTGTAATGGGCATGGTACCCACGTTGCAGGAACGATTGGCGGCAGCCAGTATGGTGTGGCTAAAAACGTTAATATTGTTGGGGTAAGAGTACTTAGCTGTTCGGGTTCAGGAACCACATCCGGCGTGATTTCTGGTGTGGATTGGGTAGCACAAAATGCATCAGGGCCTTCGGTCGCCAACATGAGTTTAGGTGGAGGTCAATCCACTGCATTAGATCGCGCGGTGCAAGGCGCGATTCAATCTGGAGTGAGTTTTATGTTGGCGGCAGGTAACTCAAATGCCGATGCGTGTAATACATCACCAGCTCGTGTACCAAGTGGTGTAACGGTAGGCTCAACGACCAGCTCTGATTCGCGTTCAAGTTTCTCGAACTGGGGCAGTTGTGTTGACCTATTCGCACCTGGGTCTCAAATTAAGTCAGCTTGGTATGATGGCGGCTATAAAACGATTAGCGGAACCTCCATGGCGACGCCACATGTTGCCGGCGTTGCAGCCTTGTACTTACAAGAAAACAACGGCTTAACTCCGCTTCAGCTTACAGGGTTACTGAACTCAAGAGCCTCGGAGAATAAGGTTTCTGACACAAGAGGCACCACCAATAAACTGCTATATAGCTTGGCAGACAGTGGTTGTGAGCCGGATTGCGGTGGTCCAACACCTGGACCGGATCCAGATGGAAAGCTAGTCTCTGGCGTGCCGGTTAATGGATTAAGTGGCAGCCGAGGACAAAAGGATTACTTCTACATGGACTTACAACAGGGCCAGCAGCTAACAGTGGTCACCATTGGTGGCACAGGCGACGCGGATCTGTATCTACGTTTTGGAGACAAACCAACGCTCAGTACTTGGGACTGTCGACCTTATCGTTCGGGTAACAGTGAGACTTGTACGGTGAATGTCACCCAAAGCGGCAGATATCATGTGATGTTGAACGCTTACTCGGCTTACAGTGGCTTGACGCTCCAAGCAAACTTTTAACTTTAGGTTTGAATCACAGCTTAAGGAAGCCAAGTTACTCACTAGTTTAGTCAGTTCAAAAGACTGGTAGCTAAAGCCCACCTTGTTGTGGGCTTTATTTTTGAGTCCTAATGTAATTCTTACTACTGTGTCGCCGTGTTATTTATGAGGACGTTGAGTTGCGACATTACCAGCTCTTAGACTGTTCCATATCGTCAGATAGGTGATCAATAAAGGCTCTTAACAGTGGAGTGACTTGCTTACGCGTTCCATAAATCGCATGTACACCCAGCGTTTTAGGTTTCCATTCGGAGAGCAGAGGAACCAACAATCCGTCTTGAATTAAGCCTTCGACCGAAGGAAAGGGTAGTAAGCAGATCCCGTTGCCTTTGAGTGTGGCAGAAAGCAGAACCTCTGAAGTGTTTGCACTGATGTTCCCTTTAATTGGGACTGATTCCAGCCCATTGGGGCCATTGAACGTCCAAGCGGTTTTGCCAAAGTAACTGAACGATAAACAGTTGTGGTGCGCTAGATCTTGGGCTTCTGTGGGTGTGCCGTTCTCTTTTAGATATTGAGGCGATGCGCAAATCACGGAGCGGCATTCACCGATCTGCTTCGCGACAATATTGGGTGTCAGTTCGTTGGTTATGCGAATGGCTAAATCGATGCGTGACTCAACAAGATTGACCGTTTGATCGGTAGAAACTATGTCAATCGAGACCTCTGGCCATTTATCGATGAAGCGACCGATCACGTCCATCAAGAAGCTATCGACAATCGAGTAGCTCGCGGTAATACGCAGCTGACCTTTTAAATGCTCTCGGTTTTGGTTTCTGATTCCAGTTAGGGATGCTTCCAGAGCCAAAAGTTCTCTGGCGACCTCAAGTGTTTCTTTACCTGCGCTGGTTAAACTTAAGCTTCGTGTTGTTCTGTGAAGCAAGCGTGTGTCCATCCATGTTTCTAACTCACCCAAATAACGAGTGACCTTTGTTCGTGAGAGATCAAGGTGCTCTGCAGCTGCGCTCAAACTACCACGCTCCACTATGGTGACAAAGACATTCATTGCCTCGAGTTTATCCATTGTTTTATTGCCTAGAGAATTGAACCGACCTCAGTATATGTCCGAAAACTGCAACAGTTAAAGTCAATTTGATGTCTATTTCATCTAAAAACAATCAAATAAGATATTTGGACATTCAGCGAGTTGGCAGGTGTTCAACTCCAAATACCGGAATAAAGCCATGAATACATTATCGAAAAACCTGTTATCAAAAAGCATGCTTTTAGGAACCATAAGCCTAGGAACGGTGCTGGCATCAAGTGTTGCTTTAGCTGCGGATCTGAATATCACTCACTATAACCCCGGCGAGAACGCGATATTCCCCGCAAGCTCGGTATTGGTTTCGGGTGAGAAAGAAGTGATTCTGTTTGATGCGCAATTTAGTGTCGCAGACGGGCAAAAGTTGGTGGAGCAAATCAAAGCCACAGGCAAAAAATTATCGATGGTTTACATCAGCAGCGGCGACCCAGATTACTACTTTGGTTTGGAACCGATAGTTTCGGCATTTCCTAACGTTAAGGTCGTTGCCAGTGAAGCTGTTGTCGCACATATCAAACGCACCAAAGATGCAAAGCTTGAATACTGGGGGCCTAAATTAGCAGGCAATGCGCCCTCTAAGGTGATTGTTCCAACCGTGATGAACGGCTCAACATTAAGCATCGAAGGTGAAACCATCGAAGTGAAAGAGATAAATACACACCAAGCTTACCTTTGGGTTCCGTCTGAAAAGACTGTATTTGGTGGCGTGTCGGTGTATAGCGGTGTGCATGTATGGATGGCAGATGCCGCATCGAAAGAGATTCGTAGCCAGTGGTCACAATCGTTGGATCGTATGAAAGCACTTGAGCCAGAGGTTGTAATTCCGGGTCACTATTTAGGTGAAATGCCAACTGGGATAAATGCAGTTCAGTTCACGCAGGATTATGTGGCTGATATTGAAAAAGCATTGGTGAGCAAAAGTAATTCAACATCGGTCGAGATCAGTGATTATATGAAGAAAGCCTACTCGAAATTTGAGGCTACGGAAGGTGATTTAGAACTTGGCGCGAAAGTGCTGAGTGGCGAGATGGTTTGGCACTAGAGTTGATTATCTCGGTTGTGTCGCAGAACAGTCTGAAGATTGTATGCTAGATTTATTAGTGATACACAACTGGAGATATCGATGATCTGGCTTTCAGTGAAAGTACTACAGATTGGACTTGTCTATGGATACAGGAAGTATCAAAAAACGAAAAGAGCTCCAGCTTAGGGGCTCTTTTTTTGTTTCGGAGAGACGATTTTCTATTTCAAGTGGGAAAGAAAATCTGCATTTATCCGGTTTACTGTTAGTAGCCAGATCCGTCCCGCAACTCAATATCATCAATAAGCGAAAGTATGTTGAAAATAGAACCCATTACTCCTCACATCGGAGCTCGCATCCACGAATTAGACATTTCTACATGCAGTGCTGATGAACTCGATAAGGTGTATCAGGCGCTTCTAACCCATCAAGTGATCTTTCTCGACGGGCAGACTTTGTCTCCAGAACAACACTTGATGATTGCAGAACGCTTTGGAACGTTAGAACCTGCACATCCTTTCTTCCCTCGCGTGGAAAGTGCGCCTCAGGTGAGTGTGATTGAAACAACCCTAGGCAATGCGCCAATGGAAAGTTATTGGCATACCGACTTAACGTGGCGCAGCTTGCCGTCGAAAGCTTCCCTGTTGCATGCTCAACACATTCCAAGCGTCGGTGGTGACACGATCTGGTGTTCTATGACGGCGGTTTTTGAATCTCTAAATGAAGATATGAAAGCTAAGTTGAGAGGCTTATCGGCGACTCATTCGCTGGTGGCCTTTGAAGGTATAGAGTCAGAAGACATTGAGCTTGATTGGCACAAATCCTTGCTTAAAACAGCACAGGATAATCCGCCAGTGGTTCACCCGGTTGTTCAAGTTCATCCTGAAACGGGTAAGGAAACGCTGTATATCAATGAGCAGTTTACTCGCTATATCAACGAACTGCCTCGTCAAGAGAGTGATGTTTTACTCAGCCAACTGTTTGAAATTGCGAGACGCCCTGAGTTTCAAGTTCGTTTCAAATGGGACAACGGCTCAATGGCGATCTGGGATAACAGGGTAACGCAACATTACGCAGTGATAGATTACGGTGATACTCCAAGAAAAATGCATCGAGTAACAGTGACATAATAGTAAGTAAGAGGGGTAATTGGTGCAGGCGCTAGCGGACAAGTCTCAGGAACTCAGGTTTAGTGTCTGAATTAAACTATAAAACTGAGGCTTTATTCATCTAAGCTTAATAATAAAAACGAATCCGTTGGTTATTTGATTGAAACCTCACTGCTCGGAGGTGATGTGTAATATAATCGGTGCCAAAATATAAGTATAAAAACTAAATCATAGAATTAATAAACGTCAGGGCTTAGAGAACAAAGTATTTCGTATGAACGCGATTCGTAAAGTTTACCAGTACGCAGAACCGAATCTAACCCTCGTGGGTTGGATGGGCTTTGTCGGTTTTCCAATTTACTACATTGTGTGGGAGTTTTTGTTTCCGCAACCCTACGAAAACTTGGCACTCCGCCTGTTTTGCTCGGTATTGTTCTTTGGCATTATATTTCGCAATCGCGTCCCATTTGAATGGCGAAAATACCTTCCGGCTTATTATCAAGTTGCTGTAACTATCTGTTTGCCCGGTTTCTTCTTCTACATGCTGTTAATGAATAATTGGTCCAACGTTTGGGTTATGTCATTCATGTCGGCTATTTTTCTCCATATTTTATTAGTGCACGTGACGAGAGTGATGTTTGCACAAACCTTTGCAGGTATTGGGATTGCTACCTTGTGCGCTTGGATTGCACAAGGCTTCTACCTCGAACTCACAATGGATTGGACGCATGTGCCAATCTTTTTGTTTATCTACTTATTCGGCAACTTGTTCTACTTCCGCAATCAGGTGGAACATGAAAACAAGGTGTCATTGGCGAAGTCTTTTGGTGCAGGTATCGCCCATGAGATGCGAAACCCTCTAAGCGGTTTACTTACCTCTATTGATGTCATGCAGTCCATATTGCCGAACCCTAAAAGTGGCGATCAAAAAGGGCAATATGCGTTAAGCAATGAGGAAGTGATTCAGCTACGTGAAGTGGGCGATGAAGCGATGGAGATCATTCATTCCGGTAACGAAACGATAGATCTGTTACTGACTTCAATTGATGAAAACCGAGTCTCTCGATCTACGTTTAAGAAGCATTCAGCGCAAGCGGTGGTTGAGGATGCGATAGACAGTTTCAATTACAAGCGCTCTGCTGATAAGTCAGCAATCTCCTTGGATGTGCAGAGTAACTTTGAGTTCTTGGGTAGTGACACCTTGTTGAAATACGTCATGTATAATCTGTTCAAGAATGCGTTCCATCATCGTAGCCCTGAAGATTTTCATATTCATGTCACCATGTTCAGTGATGAAGTGACGAACCAGATAATGGTGACGGATAACGGCTCTGGTATTTCGAGCGATATCATTCGTCGTATTTTCCAAGACTTTTACACCACAGGCCAGTCGGGTAATTACGGTTTAGGTTTGCCATTTTGTCAGAAGGTCATGCGCTCGTTTGGTGGTGAGATTAAATGCCAGTCTGAAGTGGCTCAATGGACACAGTTCACGATGATTTTCCCATCTTTGACTTCCAATTCGGTAGAGGAAATCAAGAGCGAACTGACTAAACTCAAGACGGTGCTGATGATCAGTGATCAGACAGTGCTTCCCAGGAAAATGACTGAAATCTCTCGCTTTATGGGTTTTGACCTAGAGATTTTGGATGTGGCGTCAGCGCTACAGAATAAGGAATATCAGTTTGAGTTCGACTTGATTTTCGTTGATATGGAGAGCTTGGATTTAAGAGCCAATTGCCTCGATAAGATTGAATCGTTACTTTCGTTTACTGAGGCTCGAATCATTTACTTGTATGAACGTCATCCTATCAAGCGTGTGCGTAACATCTCTTTCGAGCCTATTTGGGTGGAAACGCAAGTTTGGCTACTGAATACCAAAGCGACCATTGATCGTTTACTGTTTGACTCCAACTATGTGATGCCATCGATTGCTGTAAAACCGCTAGAGGCCACCACTAAACGTACGATCATGGTGGTCGATGACAACGAGTCTCTACGCCGATTTACGGCAATGTTATTGGAAAAACAGGGCTTTGATGTTGTGCAGAAAGAAGACGGCCAACAAGCCTTAGATGCGCTTGATACTGACGATATCGACTTGATCTTAATGGATATTGAAATGCCAATCATGGACGGTGTTGAAGCTTCTCGCCGTATTCGAAGTGCCGACAAAGAATACTCTTCGGTGCCGATTATTGCTCACACGGGTGACAGTTCTCCCGTTACCTTGGAAAAGATGGAATCGTCAGGTATGTCGGACTTTATTGTTAAACCTGCCGACAAAAACCGACTATTCGATAAAATTGCTCACTGGATTTAGCGGATGTAATCGTCTGAAGTTCACGGCCATTGGGTAGATATAGATACAAGAAAGAGCTCAGCGAATGGCTGGGCTCTTTTTGTATCGCGACATGATAGCGTCCATTCAGTCCTGCCGTTGGTGTTGGTTATAAATATGGTTTGAACAAGGTTACACGAACTCTAATTCGGGGTGATGGTACGCTTCGTGACAAACCGTGAGCACATGGTCAATGTCTCTTGGTGTCATGTCGGCATTCACTGAAAAACGGATGATGTTTTTGTTCTTGCCAGTCGCAGGGCGGCAGAATACTGCACCGAACACATCACGCTGTTCTAGGAAGTCACGTACCCGTTCAGTGTTTCTTTCATTGCCGCACTCTAGCGCTACAATTTGAGACTCACTGCGGATATTAAAGCCAATTCGCTTTAGCCCCGTAGTCAGCGATTTTGCCCGATTGAATAAGGCTTCTCGTTTGTCTTCCGCACCTTTGATCACCTCCAACGTTTTCTCTAAACGAACCACCTCTTGTGGTAGCACCGTCGAGCTAAAAATCGCAGGGTACGCGACAAACGGCAAGGTTCTAGACAGTTGTTTAGGACCAAGGATTGCGCCGGCGCGATAAGCAAAGGTTTTTGCCAAGCTAACGGTGATGAAGTCGACTTGGTTGGTGAGTCCTAATGCTTGCACTAAGCCTGCACCATTTTCTCCATGTGTACCCAGTGAATGGGATTCATCAACGACGACCGCACAATCAAACTCTTGCGCCATTTCGTAGATGTCGCGTAGTGGGGCAATGGTGCCTATCGTGCTGTAAACAGAGTCGACAACAATGACGCCTGAGCCGTGGCGCTCTAACTGTTTGCGTAGGTGATTCATATTGTTATGCATAAACGGATGGGCAACTGCGCCGGCGGCGCGAATGCCTTCCCAGAGTGACATGTGTGCAAGGAAATCAATATACACAGGTGTCCCCGGTGGGCAGATGGTTTGCAATAGCCCAATATTGGCCGCCCAGCCTGATTGAGAAAGCAAACAGCTCTCCATTCCAACATAGTTCGCAAGCTCAGTTTCGAACGCAGGTTTAGACTGATCATCTTGTAAGAAAATGGCAGACATCACCACGTTGTCATCGTTTTCACTGATCGCCGCTTGGTGAGCTTGTTGGATCTGCTTGTTGTGCGACAGGGCTAGGTAATCATTGCTCTGCATGACAACGGCGTTGCACGGTGGACGTTTACCCAACACCAAGTGTTTCTGACTTTGGTTTTGGGTAATCAGGTCTTGAATATAGAAGTTCAAGCGTTCTTCGATAAAGGAAGGTAGTGGTTTGTTTTTTGTTTTATCACTCATAATAGTTCTCTTCAAATACAGGAAAACGCCAGCGCTGACGGCTGTATATTGACGATAAAAAGTGATGTGTCATTAGCCAAGTTGCATAAATTTGTGGGTGCTTGCAAACTCAGTATTTAAGGGTTTTGAGGCGAGTGGGTTTCCTTACGGTTCGGGGCTTTACCCGAATTAAGATAGGAATAATAGCCTTCTTTTTTATGACAAAAGGCTATTAAAATTCGGTGTTCGAAAGGCTTTAAAAAAAGCTGATTTGAAAGGCTACGGGCTGTTAGCTGTTAGCTGTACATGTGGATAAGCTCTATTAAGGCATCCAATTGCTGCTTGGTTTCACCCTCTAACGGATACCCAATATTGATGCGTAAGCAGTTACTGTAAAGGTCGAGAGTGCTGAACAGGTGTCCAAGCCTGATATCAATGTTCTGGTCGGCAACTGTCTGAGCAAAGGTTGATTGGTTCAAGTTTGGGATTTGCAGCCAAAGCACCATGCCACCTTGTGGGTTACTTATCTTCACATCTTGAGGAAGGTGCTGAGACAAATAACTTAGGTATTGTTGGCGTAATGAAAGGATTTGAGCACACCTTCTTCGAACGTGTTTTGCGTATTGACCAGATTTGATAAAGTCAGCAACCGCAAGCTGAGTCGGCAGGGCAACGCCATAACTCGCAGCAGAAAACTGAGCCTTGTACTCGTCTATGTACCTTCCTGGCAAGCACCAGCCTAAACGATAACTTGGCGACAGGCTTTTCGATACTGAACCACACCACAGCACGTACCCACCTTTGTCATAGTATTTTGCAGGTAGTGGTGTGTGTGAAGAATATGAGAGCTCTAGATACACATCGTCTTCAATGATTGGTACTCGATAGTGATTCGCCAATTCAGCCAGTTTTTGTTTTTGACTGGCCGACATATTGATCCCTTGAGGATTCATATGTGAGGTACAGAAGATAGCGGCATCCACACGCTTGTTTTTCAGATGTGTTTCCAACTGTTGTAGGTCGACACCATCATCCAAAGACGGGATCTCAATGATCTGGCGTGACATCTTGCCAAGCAACTCCAGAATACCGTTGAAACAAGGCGAGCTAATCGCAATGGTGTCGCCTTCTTTGGTACACGATTCAAGTGCAGCTTTAATCGCCGACATACATCCAGTGGTGATCACCATCTCTTCAGGTGAAAAGTGCACATCGAGCTTGGCAAAGTGAGTGGATAATGCCTGTCGCAAGATCGGCTCACCTTGTGTATCTGGGTAATGGTTGAGCCTACTTCCCATCCGTTTGATAGTGCGACGAAAACTTCGTTCCAATTCTACGATCGACTGCTCATCATTGGTGGTGCTCGAAACCCCTAACGGCCCGTTGATTGAGTTGTGGGTCGAAGAGGTTTGCTTAACACTCGATATCTTACTTTCAAACTGTGCCCACTCAGGCGTTGAGTGAGACGGCTTGTGAGGCGAGACAAAATACCCTGCTTGCGGTCGAGAATGTATCCAGCCTTGTGATTCCAGTTCTTGGTAACAGCTCACCACGGTCGACATGCTGATGGCTTGTTGCTTGGCCAATTGACGTAGCGAAGGCATGCGTCCGCCTTCCGGTCTTTTGCCTGTTTCTATCTCATCGATAAACTGATTGGCTAGCTTTCTGTAGATACTCATTGTCACGACCGTTATTAACTGTACTGGTTTTAATTGTAAAAATTGTATCTGTACTGGTTTTATTGTTCAAGGGATACTCATTCGAAACAAAGGAGGGGTCAGTATGAAAAGAAATGATTTGTTGTTAGCGGTATTCGTCATGGCGATTTGGGGATTCAACTTCTCGATGATCAAAATGGGTGTGACTAATGTTCATCCGTTGTTAGCAACCGCCGCGCGTTTCTCGCTAGCGGTGATTCCGGTGATATGTTTTGTAGCGAGACCTAATGTCGCTTGGCGCTACTTAGTCAGTTATGGCTTTGTGTTCGGTGTGGGTATCTGGGGTATGGCTTCATGGTCGATCACATCTGGTTTATCGTCTGGGCTTTCATCGGTCTTGCTTTCAACCAACGTATTAATCGGCATGGCGGTTGGCGTGTGGGTGTTCAAGGAGAGTGCTTCCGTTCGTAAATTATTGGGTGCGATGCTAGCCATGTGTGCGTTGGCGGTATTGGTATCTGCAGCAACGGGCAATGTCACCGTTAATGGCGTGATCTTGATTATGATTGCGGCGTGCAGTTGGACCTTGATGGGCGTGATTGTTAAGGCGTCTAAAACTAAACAGGCTTTTGCATTCAATGTGTGGGGAATGCTGTTTGCGCCAGTGCCGTTGGTGTTGTTTGCTGTGATGTTACATGGTGACCAAATTATCTGGCAGGGCATCGAACAATGGGATTGGAACACGACGATTGCGGTGCTGTTTCAGGCTTACCCAACCACGCTATTTGGTTATTGGGTATGGAATAAGCTGCTAATCCAATACCCTTTAAGCACGACCGCGCCGTTAACCTTGTTAGTGCCTATCTTCGCATTGATTAGCGGTTACTTTATGTATGATGAGGTGCTGTCTGTGGCTCAGGTTGTTGCATCAATACTGTTTCTTGTCGGGATTGGTTTGATTGTGAAACCTGCGAATGTAACGAATACCAAAGCGACACAAACACTTGCTGAACAAAAATGATTGAAGAAAGCTGATATTGCATGAGCAGCTTTGAATGACAAATAAGACCTCGCACTTGTGAGGTCTTATTCTATGTCGAAGAAGTGACCAGCAAACGCTGCCCGAAGGGTTCGAGCTGGGCGCCCCCGCAAAAAGCGTTTTACTCTTTGTTGGGGGAGATTTGCTTAGAGTGATTAGGCAAATCTCCCCTCGCTGCGATTAAAACGCTTTTGACTAGGCGTCCCCACCCGAACAAAATTTAACCACGAAAGGTCAACCCGCCCTAAGCAATCAACTAACCATACACGCAAGTAACTGGCTCTCAAGATAATCGTCTATTTCTAGACCGATCATTTCTATTCTGGTTTCGATACACTCATCGAGTTCTGATTCCGTCAAGCCATCCTCTGTTAAGTTGTAATCGAAAACCCCAAAAGAACATAGGCTTTTATAAGTGAATTCGAATTAAATTCTGAAATGATACAAATCTTATATTTAATAACGCTTATTTAGTAACCTCTGTTGAGTCTCATATCAAATCAAGTGGCTGATTTTATTGGGTATCGGAGAAAAGTCTCAAAAATTATTATTTAGTTCGCTAAAGTTTTAAATTCTATTAAGGGTTGCTTGTGTAGAATATAACTCCATTTAGTTACTGTTGAGTAGATGGTTTTTAGCTATATATGTGAAATTTGAAGCGAGTTATCTTTCTGATTTGAAAGAATAATTAAATAGTTAAGATAAAAAAGTTGGCGAAAATCAGAAGCTTGGCATACACTTTCCTTGTAAATGACCTTATCTCATTGATTGAATAGGGTAAATGCTTTGGCGCTACTGGCGATGGTAGCAATGTTTAACATAGCTTTGAGGAAAGTTTTATGGCACTCACGAAGGCCGATTTGGCTGAGAACCTGTTTGAGACACTCGGATACAGCAAGCGGGATGCCAAGGAAACGGTGGAAGTGTTTTTCGAAGAAGTTCGTAAGGCGCTCGAAAATGGCGAACAGGTAAAACTGTCTGGTTTTGGTAATTTTGATCTTCGCGAGAAAAACGAGCGACCTGGTCGTAACCCGAAAACTGGTGAAGACATTCCAATTTCTGCTCGACGTGTTGTTACTTTTAGACCGGGACAAAAACTAAAGGCCCGTGTCGAAAATATTAAAATCGAGAAGTAGCCAAGCAATAGACCACGCCTAGCGTGGTCTTTTTGTATCTGCATAGAGTTTAAGCTAAACGCATTTCTTTAACTTTTAGTAACCTTTCTCAAACTCCATCTATTTACTGTCCTGTAAGAACTTGCTTTAGATGCGAAAACAGAGGCTAGGCCTCTGACTTTGAATCTTCACTCTAAAGGGCTTGTTGAACCTTACTTGCGATGTCTTCAGACACCCAAGGCTTCCATACCTGTGGTGAGCTTTCTAGAAAGTAATACATGGCTTCTTCGGCGTCGGCTTGGTTGTCTTCCATCCAGGCCAGCAACTCACTCATTTGTTTATTGGTAAAACCACGCTTTTCAAAGTATTGGTAGGCAAGAGGTTCGTTATTAGCAAAGGCTTCTGTGGTGATTGTGTGAACCGGTGCTGGTGGATACATGGTCACTTTAGGAGATTCACAATCGGGTTGTGTCGTACAGTTACGGAACTCTTGAATGTCGGTACCACTTCCGAAATCAACCTTCACCATATCGTATTTACCCAACACAGGTGTTGGTGACCAATAGTAACCAAACCATGGTTTCCCACCTTCATAAGCTTTGGCAATGGTTCCTGCCAGTGCAGCACCTGAACCCGGATCCACCATTTCAAATCCATGTTTATCTAACCCCATCGCATTAAACAAGTGTTCGGAAGTTATCTGACATGTCCATCCTGCCGGGCAGCTATAGAATGCGAACTTTTCATCGCCTTCTGGGTGTTCGAATAACTCAGCGTGTTTGATGACACCTTCAATGGTTGTAAGCTCTGGGTACTGTTCAACAAGGTAGTTTGGTACCCAGAAACCTTCTTCACCGCCGTTGACCAAAGACTTGCCTGCGTAACGTAGACGCATATCCGCAACGCCCTTATCCAACGCTTCTTTGATGCCATTAGTCCAAAGCTCTGGCGCAACATCAGGTTGACCTTTTTCAATCATTGACGTGCCTGTAGGGACGCTATCACCGGGGATCAAATCCGCTTCACAGCCATAGCCGTTATTCAAAATGAATTGGTCGACATGAGCAATAAGGCTCGCCGAGTTCCAGTTCATGTCTGCAATGGTCATCTTTCCGCATTCGTCAGCACTAGCGTGTGCAGAAAACGCAGCAAGTAGCGCGATTGAAAGCATGGATTTGTTATTCTGCATTGACGTAATTCCTTTTCTTGTCAGAAGCTTATTCGCTATAGAAACAGAAATGTTCGACGGAGAAAAGAGACTGAGATCTAAATTTAAACGATCTGATTATTTGGGATAGGAAGTGTAGAGGCTACTCAACAAATACTAAAAAGGGCTGCGATTATGCAGCCCTTTGTCGTTCTTGTTTATGATAGCTTAGTCAGTTAAGCCGCTTTAATGTGCGTTGTAATGTACGGTTGCCATGCTTGTTGGTAAAGCTCTAAAGATTGGCGTCTTAGGCTATTAATTTGTGCCGCTTCGATATCGTTGATGGGGCGATGTTCTGCAATTGCGTGACGCTCAATACCTTGGATAATTTCGTACAGCTCGTGCTCAGGGCCACTTTTCACATCAGCAATCGCTTTTAAGTGAAGTTGAACCTCTGCAATGATGTTGGTTTTAGGTAAGCGAACCAATAAGTTAAGGTCACGGTAGCCAGAGTCAGCTGGTGATTTAAACTTGTTCTTCAGCTTAACAACGTCTGCTTCGCGGCTTAGCGCTTCGTAAACTTCAACCAAGCTCTCTACATCGTTCGCGATGATAGTTGCACGGGCTAAGTCGGTAATTTTTGTTACGTCACCATCAAGCTCAAGAGCGATTTTTTCTTCTGCACGAGCTTGAGATTTAACGCCAGCAAATAGCGCTTCAGAATTGGTGAGTAGGGCAGTACTTTTACAGATAGTTTCTAATTCAGCTTGGCCTTGATGCGCTTTGCTGTACAGAATATCGAAGTCGGTGTAAGGCTGAGTCGGGCGTGAATCGAAGGCTTTGATGCCGTAAAGGCCGCTCAAACTATGACGGAATACGTTTGAAGATACTTGGTTTTGCGCAGGAGTGCGCGTTTGATCAGTTGAACTTGTTGAAACAGGTGCTGCTGCGAATGCAGGCGCTCGGCTCAATACTAGAAGCATTAGGGCCGTCGTACGGAGAAATACACTCATTCAAACTCCAAAATACAAGGTTACAAAAAACGGGTAGTCAAAAGGGGTAACCAGTAACGCACAAGAGTAAAAACAGCTTAACTAAACTCACTACATATTAAATGGGGCTAGCTAAGACAGAAACCAACTCTAACGTTTAATATTGCTTTAAAATGTGAAGATATAGACAAATAATCCAAGCGTTAGTTCCGCAATTATCAGAACTTTGAACTTAGCCAGTTTCTGATTTTATCGAAACCAATTTGGTACTTTAAACCAAGCTAAGGTTGCTCTTACTTCTCTATACTGTACCCTTGCATTATGACTGTTTAACATGAACGAAAGATGAATAATCCTGAATTTTGGCCCAATAAATGGGCAGCCAACCAAATTGGTTTCCACCTCGAAGATGTAAACCCACTTCTGATTAAATTTTGGGAAAAGACTGAGCCTAGCTACGAGAAGAGTGTGTTTGTTCCACTTTGTGGCAAAAGTGAAGATCTGATTTGGCTAGCTTCAAAGCATGAGGATGTTCAAGGTGTCGAGTTAAGCCAGATTGCGGTTCGCGCATTTTTTGCAGAGCACCTTTACACCCCGACTGTGACTCAAATTAGCGGTCAGCACGAGCTCTACCAATTCGATGAACTGAACATCTACACGGGCGATTACTTTACAGCGCCAATCCAGCCTGTCGATACCATTTATGATCGCGCGTCTTTAGTCGCATTGCCTGAAGAGATGCGAGTGCAGTATGTAGAGCGTTTAAAACAACTGCTGAAACCGGGTGGTAAGATCCTTCTGGTGACTCTAGATTATGACCAAAGCGAGATGGTGGGCCCTCCGTTTAGCGTGCCTAAACTAGAGATCACTCAGTTGTTCGCTGGATACAAAATCACATTGTTGAATCAAGATATAGCGGACGATGAACATCCCAAGATTGCGAAGAAAGGTTTGTCTCGCTTCTGTGAAGAAGTGTATTTGATTGAGTCAGACGCTTAAGTTCAGTCTGCTTAGTTAAGCCAACAGATAACACCAACAAAAAGACGGGCTCTATAGCCTAATGCCGATCGTTTAAGAAGACTTGAACGATCTTGCAGTTAGCAGATAATCCCCATCAACAACGTTGATGGGGATTTTTTATGCTTGAACAAGAATTAGCAATGGCACACGAGACCATTGAAGATGCCGACAATTATGAATCTGTCGTCGACGCCATTCAGATTGAGTGGATAGAACAAGCTCTTCTTGAAACCAATAAAGCGAGCATAAGACGACGCCGACTTCCCGCTCAGCAAGCTGTCTGGTTAGTTATTTGGATGGGGCTGCAACGCAACATGTCTATCAAAGAAGTATGCAGTTCATTAGACATCGCACTTCAGCCTAAACCTGAAGATAGCTGGTCTCGTGTTGCACCCAGTGTCCTAACTGATTCACGTCGACGTCTAGATGAGAGTCCGTTAGCGGCTCTGTTTCACACAACGGTAAAGGCTTGGCGCGAAGATATCCTTCAACAAGACAAAGACTTAGGGCTTAATGTTCTTGCTGTCGATGGGACAACATTTAGGTGTCAAGATTCCACAGAGAACGCTGAAGAATTTGGGTTCATCTCTAAAAAATTAAAACCTTATCCTCAACTTCGTTTAGTCGCTTTGATGTCAACAGAAACTCGAATGATTATGGGGGCAGCTTTTGATGGTTGTCATGTCGGTGAAACGACCTTAGCTAAGCGTCTATTCAATGATGTCCCCGCACATTCATTGACCTTATTTGATCGTTGTTATTTCTCGGCAGACCTTTTGTTGTCGTGGCAAGAGAGTGCGGAAAATGCTCACTGGTTAATGCCTACAAAACGTAAGCTACGCTATGAAGTGTTGGAGAAATATGCTGAGAACGACATGCTCATTTCAATGCCTATCTCTCCTCAAGCTCAACGGCAGAACCCAAATTTACCCGCACGTTGGGAAGCCAGATTAGTCCTATATCAAGAGCCAAAAGGTGAGATAAAAGGTTTTATTACTTCACTTACAGACCCTAGTAGATACTCGTTAGAAAGCCTGCTGCGTATTTATTGGCAACGCTGGGAGATAGAAGAAGGTTATGGTGAAATTAAACAGACTCAACTGCAAAGTCACGTCACTTTACGAAGTCGTTTTTCTGCCGGAGTGAAGCAAGAGCTTTGGGGCGTATTACTTGCCTATAACTTAGTGCGATTAGAGATGGTTAATATAGCTTCAGAAGCCGGGGTTCGAGCTACTAGGGTCAGTTTTACCGCCGCAATTAACCTTATTGATGCGCAATTACGTTGGCTAGCTTTAAGTCCAGACGGAACCCTACCAGTCAAACTTAAAAGAATGAGAGAAAGTCTGAGTCACTTCATTCTTCCAGATAAAAGAAAGGACCGAACGTTTCCACGTTCAGTCCTCTTTGTTCCAGCCAAATATCCGTTTAGGTTCAAGCAGTAATGCTTATCCGAACGGCATTAGGCTCGATAGCCCGTCTTTTTTATTGTTCAGATTTGAAGTCGTGATTGTTCAGATGCGAGAACGTAATGGTTCAGATCTGAGTTAGTCGTTACCAATTAGTAGTCATTAGCTAGAAAATGGTAATTAACAGCTAGTAAATTACTTTTACTTTAGAAGCACTCTCAATTGCATCTTCAATCGCTGTCTCAGTGCTGTTACGACGAGTAAGCGCTACACCTAGACGACGGCGACCATCGATATCAGGCTTACCAAACAAGCGAACTTGCGTTTGTGGTGCGTCTAGCGCCTCTGTAAGACCTTCAAAACGAATGTTGGTTGAAGTGCCTTGGCCTAGGATAACCGCTGATGCACATGGACCGTATTGCGTGATTGATTTGATCGGCATACCAGTAAAGGCGCGTACGTGCAGTGCGAATTCCGATGAGTCTTGAGACATCAGAGTCACTAAGCCAGTATCGTGTGGGCGAGGGGACACTTCGTTGAAGATCACGTGGTCGCCTTTAACAAACAGCTCGACGCCGAAGATACCGTGACCACCTAGTGCATTAACCACTTGTTCAGCGGTGTATTGCGCGGTTTTAAGTGCGTTGTCTGACATCACTTGTGGCTGCCATGATTCACGGTAATCACCATCTTCTTGGCGGTGACCGATAGGCGCACAGAAATGCACACCGTCAACAGCGCGAACGGTTAGAAGCGTAATTTCGTAATCAAAGTCGATGAAGCCTTCAACGATTACGCGACCCGCGCCAGTACGACCGCCTTCTTGTGCGTAGTCCCAAGACTTTTGAATGTCTTCTTCTGTTTTGATAACGCTTTGGCCTTTACCTGAAGAGCTCATTACTGGCTTAACAACACAAGGCATGCCCACGAATTCAACAGCGGCAGCGAAGTCTTCAAAGGTGTCTGCAAAGCGGTAAGGAGAAGTGCTCAGCTTCAGCTCTTCTGCAGCTAGGCGACGGATACCTTCGCGGTTCATCGTTAGCTTAGTCGCATTTGCAGTGGGAACGACATTTAAGCCTTGTGCTTCTAGCTCTACCAACTTACTGGTGGCGATAGCTTCAATTTCAGGAACCACATAATCTGGTTTTTCAAGTTCAATGACTGCTTGCAGTGCATCGCCGTCTAACATGTCTAATACATGGCTACGATGTGCAACTTGCATCGCGGGTGCGTCTGCGTACCGGTCACATGCAATAACTTCCAAGCCTAAACGTTGGCACTCGATAGCAACTTCTTTGCCGAGTTCACCTGAACCTAATAGAAGTACACGAGTAGCATTTTCACGAGTAGCAGTACCAAACATAGAAATTCCTTCCGATCTTTTGAGCGATTGATTGAAAACGGGGTGATCATACTTATTTCAATGATAAAAGCAAACGTTTGCGCAAGTTGTTGTGTTAATTACAGGTATAAAAAAAGCAGCCCCGTTAAATAGGGCTGCTTATTTAAAATATTGTTAATTAGATGTACTTAGATTGCTAAGTAAGTCACTGGAATGTCGGGATTAATCGCTTCTAATGTAGATTGCGTATCCGCTAGGTGACTGATGCTACCTTCGGCAATTTCAACCAACGCTGCACTTTCAATCTGATCAAAATCGAAGCCAGCCAGTTTAAGTTGAATCAACGCCACTTGTAGAGGAGGTAAGCTCGGGTTGAACGCTGCGTTTTCAGCGTAAGCACCCGTAAAAATCTCACCCGACGTCAATTGCAGTGAAACACCACTTAGGTTTTTGGTGTAAGGAGCATGGCTGCGGTTTAGTGCTGCTAGCGCTTCTACAACAATAGGCGTTGTTTCTTCAGTCGTGTGCTTATGATCAAGCTTAGTCATTAGGCCAGTCGTCACACCTAAATCAGCAGGGCCGAATGAGTCTGGCAGGTACTCTTGCAGAGACATTTCATCACGTTGTGGAAGCTGAACCTTAAGCTCTTTCGCTGTGGTCAGTTCGTTCATGAATTGACGACAGTGACCACAAGGGCTGAAATTGATTGTGATATCAGAGATACCTTGTTCGCCTTTCATCCAAGCGTGGCTGATTGCAGATTGCTCGGCGTGTACTGTTTGGCCAAGTTGAGCACCAGCGATTTCAAGGTTTGCACCAAAATACAGAGTGCCAGACAAACCACGCACGATTGCACCAACATAAAAGTCAGATAGCGGAGCGTAAGAATAGGCTGCGGCAAAAGGAAGTAGCGCAATACGTAGCTCGTCATCCGCTAAACCACTTGCTTGCAGTAGGCTAGCAAATTGTTCTGGAGACAATGTCGCGTCAAAGTTGTCTGCTAATACGATGTCACTCAAAAGTGCTTTGATTGCTGTTGGAGCACTTTCCAGCGCCAGGGTAATACGACTGTTCATGTTGAATCCTTAATTGACCTTAGGCTTTAATTCTATGCAATGCTCAGGAATTTTCTGTGACTTTGATCACTACTGCGTTGTTGTTGTTACATTGGTTTGCATAATTAGAGTGAGGTCACAGATGAAATCGATTGCAAGAGTAAAAACTACCATTGATATCGCACTTATTGCTTGAAATTGAGTTTGGTTTGTCACGTATTGATGAATAAATGAGAGAAAAAAGCCCAAGCTATCACTGAAATAATCAGGTTATGCTTGGGCTTATTGATATCTGTAACGCTTAAAAGTCGCGAACCAGTGAGTTTAGTTATTTACCAACTCATCGATTAGAGCGCGTATAAACTGTAATCAAAGTGGTTAAGAATAGAACCAAACCACGAGCGAAAATATACTCGGTGCAATGATTGAGGTGATAACCCCACAAAGAACCAATGCCAACGAACTGAATGCAGCATCTTCCTGATTCTTTTCAGCACAGGTCGCAGTACCTAAAGCGTGAGACACGGTACCCATGGTTAAACCACGCGCGATAGGGCTCTTAATGCCAATGAGATTGTAGATTGGGTAAGCAAAAATTGCCCCAAACAGACCGACAATCAATACTAGTATTGCCGCAATCGCTGCCTCACCACCTAAATGGCTCGACACTTCCATAGCAATTGGCGTGGTGACTGACTTACCTAATAAACTCGCAATCAAAGTTAAGTCCGCTTTAAAAGCCACTGCGATTAATGCTGTCGTTGTCATCGACATCACACTACCTAGTGTGCAAGCAAAGGTGATGATGCGCCAGTTGGCTCTGATTTGAGATAGCTGTTCGTAAAGCGGATAAGCAAGGGCAACAACCGCAGGCTGCAGCATGTAGGTAATCCAGGTGTTGTCTGCATAGTAAGTCTCAAACGGTACTTTGAAGAACGTGAGTATCGGAATGATGATACCAATGCTGATCAGCAGGGGATTACACAGCGGTGAGTTTACTTTTTGACTTACCCAGCGAGCAAACAGGAATACCACGATGGTGAGTAGAATCCACATGATCAGTTACCTCTCGAAAGCAAGCGGTCTAAAAACCATGATAAGGACACCAACACCAGCAACGTGCCGCCAACGGCGCTCGCCATAATTGGCAATGCGTTCGCGATGAGCATGTCGAAGTGATCCATCAACCCTACACTGATCGGAACAAACAGTAAGATCATTAGGCGGATAATCAAGCTTGCACCGGGTTGTACCCAGTGCGAAGGAACAATACCAATCACCATGGCGGCAAACAGAATCAACATGCCAAAAATACTGCCTGGGATTGAGGTATCCAAAAAGTGCTGTAACGCGTTACCTGCTGTAAGTGCACCTATGATTAAGGTGAAGGAGATTAAGCAGTAAACCAGTTGGATCAATCTTTCTTTCAAAGTGTTACGTCTCTTGATAGTGGAATTAGCTAGCTAACTTTTCTACGTATTGATAAACCGCCTTCAAGATAGCCATTTTCTTCTCGTCGCTTTCATGTTCATGCGCGAGGTTTTCAAGGTTGAGCATGTATTCTTCTAAACGGCTCTCATAAAACTCACGACAATGGTTCGCCCATTTCAATTGCTCAGCTTCGTCGAGCGTCCATGGGAAATGTCGAGCGCGATAACGGAACAGTAACGGTTTGATACGTTCATCACCGAAGGTGATATCTAAAGCTGCCAAGTTATTTGGGTCAGTTTCACGAATGATGTTCATCGCTGTTTTATCAGCAGGTGAAAAGAAACCGTCGTAAAGGTGTGTATCAACATCATCACTCTTTTCGTACTCGCGTTCTTGTGAGTACAGGCCGATCAGTTTTTCGCGGATCTCTGGATGTTCGCGCAGCAGTGCCAAGTTCTTCAAGCATTGTTGGCGATCGATACCGATGGTTTCGGCATTTTCAGCCGTCAGCGTTTTGGCTGGAGCAAGAATAGGGCACTTGTTCAGTTGAACCAATTTGATGGGTACGGGTAACTCGTCTTCACTCAGTTCACTGCGTTTGGTATAGAGCCTTTCTCTGAGTTCATCAGCGTCCAGTTCTAACAGTGGGCTTGGATCTTTGGCTAAATCAACCACGATAACGGCATTTTGATTGGTTGGGTGCCAAGCCATAGGTACAATCCAGCTGGTGTAGTTGCAGTCACGGCCAAACATGCCAGAAACGTGCATTAATGGTGTCATGTTTACGATATCAACTAGGTCATTCAGCTTACGCTTATGACGCATGTTGTAAAGGTAATCGAACATCTTAGGTTGTGCAGCTTTCAGCTTCTTCGCTAACTCGATGGTCGCAATAACATCGGCCATCGCATCGTGCGCGTTTTCGTGTTCAATGCCGTTTGCCACAGATAGGTGTTCCAGTTTGAAGCTTGGATAACCTTCTTCGTTCTCTGGCCAAACAATGCCTTCAGGGCGCAGTGCGTGAACAGCGCGCATTACATCTAACAGATCCCAACGCGAGTTGCCATTCTGCCAACTCCACGCATATGGGTCGATGAAGTTTCGGTAACAGGTGTAACGCGTTACTTCATCATCGAATCGAATACTGTTGTAGCCAAGGCTTGTGGTGTTTGGTTTCGCCAACTCGGCATGGATCTTAGCGATAAACTCTGGTTCAGGAAGACCTTGTGAAGCCGCTTTTTGTGGTGTGATACGGGTGATCAGTGCAGCTTCAGGCGCAGGGAGGTAATCAGCAGGAGGTTGGCAATAGATAACGAGAGGCTCTCCAATAACATTGAAATCTTGGTCGGTACGAACACCCGCAAATTGACTCGGACGGTCTTTTGCTGGGCTAACGCCCCACGTTTCGTAATCGAAAAAGAAGTAGGTCGGCTGATTATCTGAACTCATTGAATTTCCTGAACAGCAAGCGCGGAACGTTTACTGTGGCTGAAGGTTAGTTTTGTTCAGTATCTGATAGTATGCGGTACGCGCGCAACCCAGATCACAAATAAATTGTCGGAAAACGGTGCTTTACTATTCAATCGAGTCAATGGGTATGCTTTTGAATCTAATCGTGGCTATTTCTTAGTAATCATAATCTCTCACCTAATCAGATGGAGGTGAAAGTATCAGCTGTACTTTTTGTTTTATGGTTAGTTCTCGGTTTTTTAAATCTTTGAATATAGCCTTCCATTCTTGAAAGGTGACGACTATCGGGTTAAAACTGTTTACTGGTTTAGTGACGCCGTAACGCACGATTTCAACTTCAGGCTCGAACGTACCAAACAACTTATCCCAAATGATCAAAACACCGGCGTAGTTCTTATCGATGTATTGCGGGTTTTGACCGTGATGTACTCGATGATGCGAAGGGGTGTTATAGATGTATTCAAGTGGCCCCAAGCTTCGTATCCATTGTGTATGGACGAAGAACTGCAAACCTAGATTCAGAAGCACCACAAAGATCACCCATTTAGGGTCAAAACCTATGATGACTAACGGTACCCAAAACAACCACATACCCGCAAGTGGATACATTAAGCTTTGACGGAAAGCCGTACTGAAGTTAATGCTTTCTGAACTGTGGTGTGCCACGTGTGCCGCCCACATCCAGCGAATACGATGGCTTGCTCTATGGAACCAATAATAGAAAAAGTCTTGTAACACCATCAATACAACAAAACTCAGCACGCCCATTTCAATGTCCATTAAACGCCAACCAAACATCCAGAGATACAGCTGAACGACCAATAACCCGGTGAGTAAATCGGAGAGTTGATGCATTCCTGCAAGCGTGAAGTTACACATTACTTCTGAAAGCTTATAGCTAGAATTATCTGGCAGTCGACCTTGTTTCTGACCGATAAAATACTCAGCCAACATGCACACCATGAATAAGGGCGCTAATACTAGCAGTAGCCATTCTGGGTGATTGATTAATGCGTCGATATTCATGTTTTATCCTTGTTGAGACACCATACGCGTTCTTAGTATCAAGTTTACTTAGACTTGATCGTCTGAGATTCAGTCAGCAGAATTTCGCTACCAGCGTGCAAAATGATCTTCTGTTAGACCAAGAACACCATCGAGTTGGTGTGTCACTCCATTGTTGTCTTCAATCGAGCCAGAAAAGTAACCAACGAACTGACGAAAGTTACTCTTTAACAGCCATAAATTGAGCTTTTCGCTACGGTTATTTAAGGGCGTAAAGGTCAGGTTTATACGCTCATCTTGCGATGTTATCTGCCAAGGTAAATTAGTGTCTTGGCGACTAAACGTAAACTGTACTGGGTTAAGTAAGTGCCGGGTTCCATTCACCCATAATACGTTTTCGCAGCCTCCGGTTTCGTTCACGCCCGCCGCGAGGTTCAGGCCAATATCACTGCCATTGGATTGCGTGTTGATACTTGCCCAGCGCCAACTGGTTTCACGTCTCATGTAACCCGCTGAAAAGTCATACCCAGCACGAGCTGGTTCGAGATCGAGTGATTCTTCTTTGATTTGGATATCGCCCGTGATGCGCAAAGCATTGTGCTTTTGAGTGTAAGTCCAACCTGAATAACCGGTTGGGCTGCACATCGCCATGGGAAAGCTATCAGTTTCAGGCTCTAAAGCGATATCGGCCTTGATGAGTTTGGTATTCAAGCGAACTCGCCATTGTCCGCCTTCAATATCGAAAGTAATGCTTTGATCTGCAATGCTTGTCTTTCCTTCAAATGGTGAAGGCGTTACATGCTTATCAAACCCTAATGGCCTCAACCAAGATGACTCTTCCAGATGGTTGTTTTCTATGTCGTACAGATAACAAAATGCCGAGCCTAAGTAACGAATATCCGCGATAGCGACGCCGATAATGTGTGTGTCGGTGACGATGCTGACAAACTGGAATTGTTTGTAGTGGAAGTGCTTCTGCCAAGAGTTTGCTTTTGCATCCATCGAGTTTCGATAGTCAAAATTCTCTATGTTCAGGTGTTTAGGGATGCCATCGAAATGTCCGATGGTCGGCTGACCATTCGAATCAATCAAACTGTGTGGGGCTGGGCTGGTTTTTATCATTGCGATGGTTCACATAAATTTAACAACTAAAGCCATTGTGCGATGAGTCGCGTAGAATTGGGAGGTCATATTCGGACAAGAGCGCGTTACCAGTCACGATTTTGTCAGCATGTGTTGTTGAGGCTGAGTAGTCATATTTATGGGAATGTGCTCGATATAAGGAGAGACGATTGGAGATTATCGCGGAGTATAAGCCAACCGGACATCGGTATCAGTTGGGTACATTAGATATTGCGCTGCTGTTAAATACGCTAGAGCAACGAGGCGTCGATATTGAAAGACTACTCATGGATGTGGGTTTAGAAACCATGGATTGGCGAGACCCGAATGGAAAGCTGACTTACGCTGACAAGCTTTCGTTGTTTAGCGCGGCTAATCAGAGTTTTCCTCATGATGGCTTGGGGCTTTGGTTGGGGGAGCACGCTAGCTTGAGCCACTTTGGTGTGTTGGGTTATGCGCTATCGACCAGTCAAAATGTCGGGGAGGCCATCAAGTCGGGCTTCAAGTATTTGCGCCTGAATGGACCTATCTTCTCGGTTAAATTGTTTCTAGATTCCGAGCAAGCAGTGATTCAGATTGAGAACACCTTGGAAGTGGGCGATCTGCTTCCTTTCTGCAGTGAGTATTTCTTGAGTTCAATCGTCTCTTTGTTCAAAGAACTGACTGGTCATGAGTTGGATATTCACACTTTGGCTTTGCCTTATGCTCGCACTAATTACGCCAAGCTCTATGACGAGCGTTTCCAGTGCCCTGTAGTTTTTGAGCAGAGCCATTGTGAACTGCGTTTTGATGCCTCGGTTTTGTCACAAACCTTATTGACTCATGATGCAGCGACACTGAAGCGCTACCTTGCGTCTTGCCAGTCGATAGTTGAGACATTGGGCTCGGAACATTTGCTGACTAACCAGATCAAAACGATCTTTTATCAAACCGCAGGCTGTTTCCCGAATATAGAACAGCTCGCAGACGAATTTGATTGTAGCTCTCGCACGCTTAGGAGAGAGCTGGTTACTCATGATTCCAGTTATCAAGTATTGCTTACCGAAGTTCGAGTGGAACTAGCCAAAGAGCTATTACTTGGCACATCCATGAGCATTGATGATATTGGTGAAAGGCTTGGTTATAGCGACCCTGCAAATTTCAGAAGGGCGTTTAAAGGGTGGCTCAATAAAACGCCTGCTCAGTTCCGTAACGGTTTAAGTTAAAGCGTTACTTGCTAAAAAACTGCTCCCTGAAATCGGATACTTGCTGCTGATAGTAACTGTCCCAATCTTGTTGAGTCCAAGTGGCATAACTTGAGCTTCGCTGAGAGTCCAAGGTCGCTTTGAGCTGATCAAGTTGCTCATGATAAGTCATCACGGTTTGTTGCTGTTGTGCGATTTGTTGTTCTCGCGCGGTAATTTTGCTGGTCTGCGTTTCATCTAAGTAGGTTTCTTGAAGGTCGGCTTTGACTGATGCGATTTCAGCAGGGCTATAGCTGCTGGGTATCAAAGAGACTGCCAGTTCATATTTTTGAAGCTGTGTTTCGGCGTTTAATGTCGCTGTATTGTTTTGCCATTCACTAAGCAAATCTTGATAGTTGGCCAAAAACTGGCTCGCTTCGTTCTCTTCAAGGGTATTGGCGTCAAGCGTAAAATCTAGATGAGCAAATTGGTCTGCGAATAGCTGGTGGGCCAACTCTCCCCACACTTGCCGTGCAGACTGTTTGAATAGGGCAACACGCTCTTCAAGAGTCTCTATGGATTCTAGTGGGATAGTGCTTTGGGTTAATTGCCAATCGACGAATAGCTGCGGATAGTCGCTCAGTAACTCAAACCATATGCTCGGTAATTCTGATTTCAATCGTACGAGTTGTTCAGTGCAGTCATCGCGTTGTTTGCAAAGCGCCCAGAACCCATCGAGTTCATCGAATAGAGCTTTACCTTCAAGTTCGCTTAAGTTTTTAACATGCGTTTCTCCGCCCCGGGATTCAGCTTGGGATTGATTGCTCTGCGATGCTGAGTTTTCCGACCTGCCGGTTTTAGTTAGTGGGGAATTGTCGTCATCAGTTGTCGTAGAAATCTGCGGCTTTGCTTCTGTGTGTTGAGCGGAAGAAAGCGATGTTTCAGCAGGCTTTGATGACCATGAGTAGCCAACAATGCTCGCCGTTAAGACGAGCATTAGGATTAAGATGACTCGATGCATTATGGGTTCGCCGAGTTACTTAATGAGGGCGCTAACAGGGAAGTGGTCTGAAAGGTTGTAGTGTTTCCATAACTCACTGCTTGTTGATCTTGGGACATCTACACGATTGTCGTTATGAGCTTTAGCAGCATACTCTGAACTCACCACTACATAATCGAGATACTCAACATTCTCGCCACCCGACATAGGTTCGCCTGCAAAGTTGTTGATGTGAGGGTCAAAAGTAGACGTGGTGTAACCTGAGTATGTTGGTTCATCAGCCTGCAGGTTAGCAAACATCTGTTGGTAGTCGCCTGGGAACTTGAGCTTGTTCACGTTGAAATCACCGCTGTAAACCACAGTTTCTGATGCCGGGATATTCAGAGACTGAGCTAGTGCACGCATCTGCTTGAATTGACGTTGTCGGTAATCACGAGCGGTGTCCGTATCGAATGATGCCGTGTGGGTACCGAAAACATGGTAAGCCTGACCATTCTTGATCACTTCCGCGTAGTTAACGCCTTTATCTGCAAAGCAATCAGTGCCCGTACAATCAGGGAAAACATACTGAGCTTCGTTAACGATAGGGTAGCGGCTGACAATGATCACACCACCGTCGTATATGTTAATCCCATCTTTATCGAGCATTTTAGTTTGATAAGGATACTCTTTCGCAAGTTCACGCAAGAATTCATCTCTGCCGTTAGCAAACACTTCTTGAAGCGCCAACACGTCGTAGCCTTTTACATATTGAGGGAGAAGATCGTAGCGGTCACCAATATGCGACGCGATAGCAGGCAGCGCCCAGATGTTGTAAGTCATGACTTTCAGTGTATTGGCATCCGGCTCTGGTTGTTCATCCACTTTTGACGGGGTGATGGTGTAATAAATATCATCATAACGCGCCGTAGAATCGGCTTTAAGTGCTAGCTCTGCATTGACCCCGAACGCATCGGTGGTGCTGCGATGAATATTACGGTCGTCATGCAACGTTAGGTTGACGTCTGCGGCACTCAAACCATGTTGCAGTGTCGAGTTATACCAATGTCCCTTCATGGTTTGGTTGAGCGTGACACTCTCACCCACAGCGTTCGATACCACAGTGTCAAACTCATAGGTCTTCCCAGATTTCACATCAGTCCAGCGGTTAAAACTGATCAGCTTCTTCGTCTCCCAAGGACCAATCTGTTCAACATGCTGTTGCCACTCATCACCGAGTTGAAGCAGGTCGGTACCGCTGTGGTTGGCTTGAATGGTCATTACTTGATTGGTGTTATTGGTGAGATACACGTCAGTGTCTGCTATGGTAGAGGTCGAAGCGATTGATGTGGATGCCACAAGTGCAGCTAACCAAGTCCATTGAGTTTTCATCGTTTACGTTATCCTTATTGATTGATGTCTAGAATAACGTAGTCAAGAGTTATGACATTGGAGTTATAACTCTATGGCATTTATTCAAATATGAGATATATGCCAAGGTTTTATAAAATTGATTAACCATTGAAAATTAACATATTGTCTTGTTGTAATGATAAATGGTACGCGCGCGAATAATAGAGTCAGATAATGGTTTCGAGTCGGTAGAACAGCCAATGTTGGCGTGCTTAAGTGACAACTGTTTGTTCGGGGAGGGTAGAGATTGTGAGCAACTAGAAGGGAATATGGATACAGCTTAGAGCTATCAGCACAAATTTTGCGATTGTTCTGTAATTTACTCTTGTTCAGTAAACAGAAACCTTAAAAACAGGTATGATAGTGCCGTTTTTAATCCTGAACTGGGAAAGTCATGGCAAAGTTAACACTCCAAGAGCAGATGCTTAAAGCTGGCTTGGTAAATGAGAAAAAATTGAAGAAGGCGAAGAAAGGCTCTAAAAAGTCTCGCGTTCAGTCTCGTGAAGCAAAAGCGGCAGCAGAAGAAACTAAACTGGCGCAGCAAGCGAAAGACAAAGAGTTAAACCAACAGTTGAAAGAACAGCAGTTGAGCAAAGAAATTAAAGCTCAAGTGAAGCAACTGATTGAGATGAACAAGATCGAACAGAAGAACGGTGAGATCAAATACAACTTCACCGATGGTACGCTAGTTAAATACCTTTACGTAGAAGAGCTGACTCAAAAGCAACTAAGTAAAGGCATTCTAAGTATTGCTCGTCAAGGCGAGAGCTATGTTGTTATTCCAACAGCAGTAGCGAACAAGATTGCTATGCGCGACGAAGAATCTATCGTTGATACGCAGGCAGGTACCACAGACGAAGTAGACGAAGATGACCCGTACAAAGACTTCGTGATCCCAGATGATCTAATGTGGTAGTCCGTTTTACCTAGCTCCATTTTAATGGCTAGCTAAGTTTACAGGATCTAAGAATGCAGCGAACAATCACTCGATTGGCGCTGCATTTTTTTTGGCGCGAAATGACTTCTGCAAATCTTATCTAACGTTCAGTGTTCTGACATGCCGTAAACAAGGCTATCATTGGCACTTGCATGATCGATAAAATCGGTATTCGCGCGCTGTTCGTGTTGGTCGTAGCCATCGAAGTAACAGTCGCCAATTTCATTGCGCGGGCAAACGTGAATGTGGTCTTTGATGACCAGTTCGGTAGAACAACATGGGCAGTGTTTTACATGTCCAGTGAGTACCGTAGATCGATTTGGTTTCATACATCCTCCTGATAGGCACTGTAATCTGATTGCCTATTTGCACCCTAAGTTACGCAAATTAGTGTGTCGTTATGATTTCATTTTTAAGTCAATGTAAAACGATTCAGAAAGTGAATACTTAGCGGCTAATGCAGATGTACGACTGAGAGAATGTAAGACGAATCAAGCCCAGAGCAGACGCAAAGGGCTTGGAATAACAGCTGAAACTTTCTATGGGCTTATTGCTGCATTGGGGTAAGCGTTAGCTGAGCGCTGTTATAACCCAGTTGCGCTAGAGCCGCAGGGTCGAAGTCAGTCAGAACTTCGATGTCACCTGCGTAGTAAGTTGTGTAAGCGGCAGGAGGTGTCATGGCATTAAATGAATCAATAGAGTGCTCGGTACCGATATTGATCATTCCAGAATATTGTGACTCAGCACTAAACTGGCCTGAAACATAGGTGTAGAAAGGACGGACACTGGCACCTGCGGCGTACTGCATGCTACTTAAGCCATTGGTGTTGATTGCCCAGCTCCAATCCCACCATTTCATCTCTCCAGGAATATAGCGATGGTCCCATTGGTAGCGAATATTGGCTTGCTTTTCGCTGTTGGTGCCCATCGTAAAGGTGTGCGAGACAGTAGGGCGGTTTGTTGGGTGGGAGCTTAGCGCATTGCCGCTATAACGGAGGAAACCTGTGAAGTTCACGTCGTAACTCATGCTCGTTTTGATACGGTACGGGTATGAAATGGTAGAGCGCAAGAACTCAACCTGAAAGGGAAGTACTGAGTTCGCTGGTACAGTGATGATGGCTTGTAGGTCAGTCGGCTCAAAGCGAGAGCCACTGTTGGTATCAGAGAAGCGCTGGCCTTCTTCTAGCACGACTCTTACCTCTGTTTTTCGAACTTGCGGCCAATGAAAGGTTTCATCAATGACGACTGAATCAGCAAGGTCGAAGCGCTGTGTTTTACTCCATTGTGTTGATTGCTTAAAATGAAGGTCAACGACGATTTGTTTCGGCTGATCAGTATTGTTAATAGCATAAGCTGTAAGGGTGTTGACCAGCTCTTGGTTAGTTTCTTCTACCGAGCCGTGCCAAAACGCAGTGTTATCGAGCTCGTAAGAGAAGTTATCGATATTGATGGTTGTCTTCTCATTACAACGCTCACCGGTACAGCTTCCATTGTTATTCCCTTTGATCTCCCAACCATGGTTAAGTTGCTCTATTGCCATATCTTGACCGACGTAACGCCCGTTATTGCCGCTAACCCAAGCGTACCCAAGACTGTGAGCCAAGTAACTTAGCGGCCTGATAAAGTTCGTGTCGTCATTGACTAAAGCTCGTTGAACTTCAAGGTTACTGTTCTCTTGAATAGCTTGTGCTTCGTAGTATGGCAAGCCAGCTTCTGGTGTATTGGGGTAGCACCAGGTTTTGTCGCTTGGTTGACCTGGTTTAATGAGGCCATGATAGCCGGAGCCCATGATCACCCAATCATGCTGAAGGCCAACAATGTCCCAAACATTCATGCGGGATATCAGTGCTGTTTTATGTTCTTGAGCTTCTGTATTGTTGAGAGCGCGATAGTCGAAACGACAGATATCTTCTCCAAGTTTATCTAAGACGATTTGGTCTGAGTATATCTTCGCATGAGCAGTAAAAGAGATTACCGATAGGGCAGTGCTAAATAGAATGGTTCTACTGACGTTAATCATTAATAAGTTCCTAAATGCCATTATTTGGCTATTTTTATTAGAATCGAGTTATTAGATTTTATTGATATTATTTAAAGCCGAGGGTTACTAGCGGGGTGTACTCTGTCATATAAAACAATGCCAAAAATACTGAAATGAATTGAAAATAAATACTTATAATTATCAATTGGTTATGTTGATTGGATTGTTTTTTTATAAAGGATTATTGCGATTGTTTTCAATTAGTTTCAACTATCAAAATATAAGATGGCTGATTGTTGAACGTTTACATTTTCGTAGCCTGCTATTTGGAAAATTGGCTGAGTGATTAGCTAGTAGGAATGGTTGCCGAACGGCAAGAACAGACGTAAATGAGAATGAGAAATGGTGTTGTGATAGGCAGGATCAAAAAATGCAGCCAATAACCTTTCGGTTGTTGCTGCATCTTTGTTTTATATGGCTCTAGTTAACTCAATTGAACGTGTTTAAGCATCACCTGGCTGTTCGCGTTTACTGTTCCAACCCATAAAGTTGTAGATGTTGTAACGAGCAAAGCCTATCTGTTCATGCAAAGCAAAATCTGTGACCGCAAAGTTGTACCATAGTGGCAACCACGAAACTTGAGCTGCCATATAATCGGCTCTTACTGGAATAACATTTAAGCCGAAGTGGTTGAAGTAGAGCTCGCTGCGACGAATATGCAGGCCAGACGAAACTAACACAATGTTATCGAATTTATGATGCTTCATTAGGTCACTAGTGAGCTGTGCATTCTTCCAAGTGTTTACGCTATTTGGCTCTTGAATGATGTCACGTATTGGAACGCCAAGTCTCAGCAATTGTTGTTGATAAACTTCTGCTTCAGTTACACCATTATTTTGTGCATCGCCACCACTGATGATAACTGCGCATGTGGTTTGGGTTTTGGCGCAATCTTTATATTGGCTTGCCGCTTCGCTGATTCTGCCGAAAGAGAAAAAGGCTGGCTCGAACTCTTGCGTGCTTTTAATTAACTGCGTTCCCGCACCCAGAAGAACAATAGCGTTATTGTCAGACCATTGGATATCAGGCTTACTTTCGTAATCGGCTTGTAGGTCGTTCAGTAAGTAACGAGGAATTAAGCCTGAACCAATCAACACAAATGACGATATAAGAACAAGAGATAAAAACAGAGAGGTTTTTCGCCACTCAAGTAAACGTGTAAAGCCTACGAATAGCAGAAGAAGTAATAATATAATAAAGCTCATGAGGATCCTGTTATCGAACTGGTGCCAAGATGATGTGTCATACTGAAGCGGTGCATCATATATCAGTTATGTTAATCATTCATAGATAACTCATTGTATTATTGAACAAATGCACGATTTCTTTCTATCAAGAACAATCATCGATGAGAGCATTCGAAAAAATCGCTTTATTATTGTTCGATAATCCCATTCTAAATATAGGTATATAAATCAAGAAAGTTATTTAAACCTTATTTCGTGTTATTTGATCTATCTGTTCATCGGTTTCCGTTTTTTCAACTCGTTAACTCAGCTTTCATATTCTTAAACTACCAAATCTTCAAGATCTTAAATGATCTAGCTCTCCAGTTTTCAAGTTCTTAAATTATCAAGCTCTCAAAGTAATGCTGAACAAATTTAACGAACACTTGGTGTTTCTTTGCAGGATAAATAACTTGCGGATAGAAAAGATAAATACTGTTGCCTTGTTGCAGGCATTCATCAGGCAGCACTCGCTCTAATTCTCCAAGCTCGACCTCTTTTGCGACGTAATAACTTGCGATACGGATGATGCCACTGCCCGCCATAGCTTGTTGCTTAAGTAAGTGGTTGTCATTACTTGAAAGCCAGCCGGACACATCAATATTTGCCGATTTTAAAGGCCACTCGGTTTGGTGCAGCGTTGCTAAGCATTGATGGTCATTTAAGTCGTTGGCATTGCTGGGGCGGCCAAATTGATCAAGATAGCCGGAAGTCGCGACTAAATCATGCTGATAGCTAATCAAGTGTTTCGCCACCATGTTGTCAGGTGGCGTATTGGTGGCGCGAAACGCGATATCGATATCATCTTGGTTGAGATTAAAGTTGGTGTAGCTACTGTTTATCTCGAAGCGGATCTCAGGGTATTGTTGCCTAAACTGTTGGCAGATATCGAATAGATATACCTCAGTAAACATCTTTGGCGCAGTGAGGCGTAATAGACCTTTTACGATGTCATGTTGCTCCGAAACGCTGCGTTCAAGCTGTAAGACTTGCGAGCGAATCGTTAAGCCTTGTTGTAACGCGCGGTCGCCTTCTTGGGTTAAACGAACACTGCGTGTGGTTCTGACCAAAAGCGGGCACTGTAAGTCGTTCTCTAAACGTTTGATCTGCTCAGAAAGGTAGCT
This sequence comes from Vibrio sp. QJM3NY_35, assembly GCF_057785915.1. Taxonomy (NCBI): domain Bacteria; kingdom Pseudomonadati; phylum Pseudomonadota; class Gammaproteobacteria; order Vibrionales; family Vibrionaceae; genus Vibrio; species Vibrio sp. QJM3NY_35. The sequence continues at coordinate 1,512,603 of NZ_CM173507.1, forward strand.
CTTAGAGATACCGAGCTTTTCGGCTGCCTTGGTAAAGTTGAGTTGCTGAGCAAGTTCTACAAACAGGATCAGTCGTTCTATTCTTTTGTGTTCGTTCATTTGCGCGTTCCTACCTATCTATTGTTCGTCATATCAAACAATCATTTCGTAACTAGCATATTCTGTTTTTTAAAAAGAACAATATGATAGAGGCATATTTCTGGTCAGCAAATCTTCTAAGCGAGAATCGATATGACGAACAGCATTGAATCTACAAACAAAACGAATGAGAAAAAGAGTATCCCGTTATCAAATTATTTGCCGAATGTCGGCCAAGTTGCCTATGGCTGCATGGGGTTAGGTGGTGGCTGGAATGATAATCTAGTGACAAGTGCGGATGTTGCTCAAACACGAAGCGTAATCGACACAGCATTAGAATCGGGTATTAATTTATTCGACCATGCGGACATCTATACCTTCAGCAAAGCCGAGCAAGCCTTTGGTCAAGCATTACAACAAGCGCCTGTATTGCGTGAACAGATGTTCATTCAATCTAAGTGTGGGATTCGTTTTGAAGGTGAGGGCAATGTTGGTCGTTATGATTTCTCGGCTGATTGGGTAAGCCAATCGGTAGACGGTATTCTCAACCGATTGAATACTGAAAAACTCGATGTGCTGCTATTACATCGTCCTGATCCTCTGATGGAACTTGATGAGCTGGCAAGAGTGTTAGAGCACTTAAATGCGCAAGGTAAGGTCGATTTCTTTGGTGTGTCGAACATGAACAGCCACCAAATTCAGTACCTGCAATCTGCACTTGGGCAGCCCATTGTCGCGAATCAAGTTGAGATGAGCTTAGCCAAACTGGATTGGTTGAATGATGGGGTGATGATTAACTCGCAAGGGCACCATCAATCAGACTTCGCCGCAGGCACGCTAGAGCATTGCCAAATGAATAACATCCAACTACAAGCTTGGGGCTGTTTGGCACAAGGTCGATTTGCTGAGCAAGGTTTGTATTCAGAACATGAAAACGTGAAAAAGACGGCGCACTACGTGGCTCAGTTAGCGAACCAATATGGGGTAGAAAGTGAAGCGATTGTGTTGGCATTTTTGCTTCGTCACCCTGCTCGTATCCAACCTGTTATTGGCACCACAAACCTAGAGCGAATCAAAGCTTCATCAGTAGCGACTCAGATAAGTCTGTCTCGTGAAGAGTGGTACAACTTATACGTGTACTCACGTGGTCAAGCACTGCCATAAGGAATGAACATGTTGAATCAAAAGATCGCACAACAGTTGGTGTCTAGCGCACTCGATATTGCTGAGCATCATCAACAAGCAATTGCGGTGAGCGTGTGTGATACGCACGGAGAGTTATTGGCGTTTATTCGCATGGATAATGTGAGCGTACAAGCAGGGTTGTTAGCACAGAACAAAGCTTATACGTCTGCAAGAGACAGGCAGCCAAGTGGTAACTTAGGTTTTTGGGCGAGAGAAACTGGTAAAAACTTAAGTTACTGGACCGACTCAAAGATCACTGGCTTTAAAGGCGGTATTCCCATTGAGATAAAGGGGCGGGTGATTGGCGCAATTGGCATCAGCGGATTGAGTGAAGATGACGATGAATCGCTCGCCGAAAAAGTGATCCAACGAGTGCTCTAAGCGCTGTTGCTTGTGAAGTAACTGAAGCTAGAAACGACAAATAATAAAAAACCGATGCATGTGCATCGGTTTTTTTGTTTAAAGAGACTCAAGTTAATGAATCCATTAAGCGTTCGCTTGTTCTAGATCCTGTTGCTTGTCTTTCTTACCCAATAGGCGACTTGTGATCGTACCCGCTGTCATTGCACCAGATACGTTAAGCGCTGTACGTGCCATATCGATAAGTGGTTCGATAGAGATAAGCAGTGCTGCAATCGTTACTGGAAGCCCCATAGCGGGTAGCACGATAAGTGCCGCGAATGTTGCACCGCCACCCACACCCGCGATACCGAATGAGCTCACTGTAATGATAGCAATTAGAGACAGAATGAAGTTGATGTCCATTGGGTCGATACCAACCGTAGGCGCAACCATGACTGCTAGCATTGCAGGGTAGATACCCGCACAACCATTCTGACCAATCGTCGCACCGAAAGTAGCAGATAGGTTAGCAATCGCTGGTGGCACATTTAGCTTAGTGATTTGAGCTTCAACGTTCAGTGGAATCGTTGCAGCAGAACTACGTGAAGTGAAAGCGAACGTTAGGACCGGCCAGATTTTTTGGAAGTACTCTTTCGGGTTTACACCAACAAAAGAGACCAACACACCGTGGACAACAAACATCAGGATGATTGCGACGTAAGAAGCAACGATGAAACCCAGTAAGCTTAGGATGTCAGAAGCACTTGATGTTGCTACAACTTTCGCCATTAACGCAGCGATGCCGTATGGCGTGAGTGCCATAATCATCTTAACTAAGCGCATAACGATAGATTGCGCAGCGTCAACGAAAGTACGGATCGGTGATTCTAGCTCTTCTTTCTCAGCCATTACTTTACGAGCAGCAATACCTGTTAGAACGCCGAAGATAACAACCGCAATGATAGACGTAGAGCGAGCGCCCGTTAGATCTGCAAACGGGTTGGTCGGAATGAAACTAACCAGCATTTGTGGAATGGTTAGGTCTGAAACACTTCCCATGCGGCTTTCTAGTGTTGCAATACGAGCTGTTTCGCGCGCGCCCTCTGTTAAGCCTTCAGCAGAAAGGCCGAATGCTTGAGCCACTGCAATACCAACAATCGCAGAGATCGCTGTTGTTGCGAGTAATACTGAAATAGTGATACCAGAAATCTTGCCCAGTGAACCGCCTTTTTCAAGCTTCACTACAGCCGCAATCATTGAAACCAAGACTAATGGCATGATTACCATTTTAAGCAATCCAACGTAACCACGACCAACGATGTTTACCCAGTCTAGCGTCTCTTTGATGATGGGATTGCCTTCACCAAATAGCAGCTGTAGACCAAGACCAAATGCGCTACCAAATACTAAACCGAGTAAAACGAGGCGAGAAAGTGTGTTTTCTTTTTTCTGCTGTCCGTAGAGAAAAAAGAGGATACCAGTGAATACCGCTAAGGCAGCGATAGCTGAAAATGACATTTGTTTTCCTTATGAATTTCTTTAAATCGATAGGGCGCTTAGATATATGGGCGCGAATACTGTTAGATACAGTAGCGACCTGTAACAAAACGTAAAATAAGGAAAAGTAATTTATTAGAACGATTAGTAATATTCACTCAATAGGATGGGTGGATATTCAACATTGTGATGAATAGGTGAGCTTTTTAGCGATATTTTGCCAATAAATTGAGCATGTCACTTGACGAGTAAATTTCGATATTTTGGAAATTATTTTCGAATAACCGGAACAATATTGCTTTGGCTACGTCTTCTGACTGAATAGGGCGCAGGTTTTTGAACTTACCAAGCATAAATGGAGACAGCAGAGGAAAGACACTTTGCAGGAGTTTTTCATCAGCTCTAGGTTCATCACGCTCACCCACCAGAGGCCCAGGGCGTGCGATGAAAAGCTGCTTGAAGCCAATACGTTTTAAATTTTGTTCCATTTGTCCTTTACAGCGAAGGTAGTGCGAATAGGAATCTGGTGAAGCGCCATAGCTAGAAACGACCGCTACGCGTTGAACCCCAAGAAACTTCATCGACTGTGCGACTTGGCTAACCAGTTCCACATCGATTTTGCGAAGCGCTTCTTTTGATCCTGCCTTTTTCTTAGTCGTACCTAAGCAGATAACGCCAAGATTAGGCGTCGCATTCGTGTCATCCCAACTGGTAACTTGCAGGTCGCTGTGAATGAGTGTGTGGAGCTTGTTGGAATCAAACTGTGAATCTAACGCTCGGCGAGATAGGGCATAGATATGATCAACGGCGGGTTCATCGATGAGCAACTTCATCACATGATGACCAATTAACCCGGTTGCACCAGCCACCACGACCGATGTTTTGTCTCCAGAAATGCTCATTTTAATCCCTTCTTCACTCCACAAGTGCTTGTTTAATATAAACAGTGTTTGAATGTTAAGCGAATAAAAGTTTGTTAAACGAGTACTCAGTCGTGTGTGGAGAGTGACCGGTTTTTGGAAAAGATTTCATTTCGTTTGGTTTGAAACATAATGGCGGTGGTAAAGATAAATGCGGATTGAAACTTAAGTTAGGCGTTAAACATAACAAAGCCCGCTGGGCGACGGGCTTTGTTACTTACTTTACTGCTTTCTAGGTGAAGGATAGTGGGATTTTCCTTATCTTTTTGCTGGTTTTCTTACTTGAATTTGGAATCATTACACCTCCTAAATCGTTGTTCTGTTTTGTCTTTCAATGGATTGTCTTTCTTCATGTAGCGTCAGTGTTGTGGGCATTCACTGTATGGGTACTTATCAATGGAGAGATTAATAAGTAATTTAGATAAAGCATAAACGATGCCAAAATGTAAGTTATTGATAAATCTATCATCAGCTTTGTTGGTGTTTTAGGGGGCGTCAATTTGATTCTCAATTTGAGAAAAAACGGTCAGGAACTGTTTAAATTAAGAACACTCTCTGCGGTTTCTGCTAGTTAGGCATAGATACAGCTTTGCTTAACACGTAAACTGAGTCGTAATTCACATAGACCAAGGACGCGCTATGAACCTCAAGCTTGATACTCTAGCTCCCACTCAGATTTATCACCTGATGACACAAACCGTCGTTCCTCGCCCGATAGCGTGGGCATTGACGGAATCTTCAGAACAAGAGTATAACCTAGCGCCTTTCTCTTATTTCACGCCTGTTTCTAGCAATCCGCCGCTACTGATGTTGTCGGTCGGAAAGAAGCCATCGGGCGAAATCAAAGATACCACCCGTAATGTCCTTGAAACGGGTAAGCTAGTGATTCACATTGCTTCTTCAAGTTCTGCCGAAACCATGACGGCGACAGCAGCCACTCTCGATCATGGTGATTCTGAAGTCACCGCGAATGATATTGAGCTGGTTGAATTTGAGGGCTTTTCTTTACCGAGAGTAAAAGAGTGCGCGGTCGCTTTTGGCTGCACCTTGTACGAAGTAAAAGAAGTTGGAGAGGTGCCACAAAGCCTTATCTTTGCTCAAGTCGAAACCGTGTACATTGCCGAAGACGTGATCGATAAAGAGAGTGAACGTCTTAAGATTGATGCGCTGGCATTGGATCCACTGTCGAGACTTGGTGGTGGTGAATACGCGACGCTTTCTAATGTGTTCTCTGTTGCTCGCCCAAAATAGCCGATCCTAAATTAACGTACCTAGAATAAGCGTTTTTAAAAACTATGTTAGATACCCAATACTCGCAGTACATCCAACACCGTATTGACCAAAAAACCAAGCCACTCGGTGCGCTTGGCTTACTAGAAAAAGTCGCACATCAACTGGCATTGATTCAGAGCCAAGGTAAAGAAGCTGCGGTCGAACACATTGAATTGAACAAGCCAAGTATCATCATTTTTGCTGGCGACCATGGCATTGCTGACGAAGGCGTGAGTATTGCTCCAAGCGCCGTCACACAACAGATGGTGTTGAACTTCTTAAGCGGTGGCGCGGCGATCAATTGCTTCTGTGCGATAAACAACGTCGATATTACAGTCGTGGATACTGGGATTTTGTTGCCTGTTGAATCTGACAGCGACATGTTGATTTCTCAGCGCTTAGGTACGCGAACCAATAACTTTGCCAACGAAGCGGCAATGAGTTTAGAAACGGTTGAACGTGGGATTGAACTGGGAACAGAGCTTGTATCTAGAACCATTTCGAATGGCACGAATATCATAATGTTTGGTGAAATGGGAATCGGTAATACCAGCAGCGCATCAGCGATTTTAAGTGCATTATCGAATCGGTCTGCAGTTGAATGTGTTGGCCTAGGCACAGGTATCAATAACGAGCAGTTAGCACGAAAAGTCGCTGTGGTTGAGCAAGGTGTTGCTCGCTGTAAAGGACTCGATCCTAAATCGGTTTTAGCTCAAGTCGGTGGTTACGAAATAGTGCAAATGGTCGGTGCTTTCCTTGGCGCTTATCAAAACAGAACTCCAGTATTGGTCGATGGTTTTATCGTTTCAGTCGCTGCGTATGTCGCGACCTTAATTGAACCGAATTGCCGTGACTACATGATCTTCGCGCATCGCTCTGAAGAGCCGGGGCACAAAATCCTATTAGAACTGCTAGATGCTGAACCGTTGCTTGATCTTGGGCTGAGGTTGGGCGAGGGCACGGGTGCAGCTTTAGCTATGCCAATCATCCGAGCGGCAGCGGAGTTCTATAACAATATGGCGAGCTTCGAAAGTGCAGGAGTCACGGTTTAATGAGTGACGCACCAGAAAGATCGTTGAAAGATAGTATCACATACCAATGGGAACTTTTTTCGTTGGCGATGGGCTTCTTTTCTCGTTTGCCAATGCCGAAGGATACGCCTTATTCAACAGAGCGAATGAATCGTTCTGGTCGCTACTTTCCAACGGTTGGTTTGTTACTTGGTGTGTTGTGTGGCGGTGTGTTCTTGCTACTTGATGCCATATTGCCGAGTGCGGTGGCGATCTTTTTAATGATGAGTTTTAGCTTGATGCTCACTGGTGCTTTTCATGAAGACGGCTTAACCGATATGGCGGATGGTATTGGCGGCGGCATGACCTTAGAACGCCGTTTGACCATTATGAAAGACAGCCGAATTGGTACATATGGTGCGTCTGCGCTGATCATGGCTTTGCTGGGCAAGTGGGTTTTATTGAATGAACTCATAAGCATGACCGGACTGTTTATGGTCATCGTCACGAGTTATACCTTTAGCCGGGCGATTGCGGCTTCCCTTATCTACGACATGCCTTATGTCAGCGATTTGGACACCAGTAAAAGCAAGCCTTTAGCCAATAAACAAACCAAGGGCGAGCTTGTCTTTCTGTTGCTTGTTGGCGTTCTGCCTAGTCTATGGTTTGGTCTTGAGTTCGCTTTGATTTTATCTATCGTCGCCTATTTGTTCAGAACAGGTTTTAAAAAGTGGTTAATGGCTCGAATTGGCGGCTTTACTGGCGACTGCTTGGGTGCGGCTCAACAGTTGATGGAACTATTGATTTACGTTGCTTTCGTTGCTGCTTTTTATAATGGCCTTATGTAACGCATTCAGGACTTCAGGGACAACACATGACAACCAATAATCAAGCGTATCAGAGTCATCGCCATCTTGTTTTAGGCGGCGCTCGCTCGGGCAAGTCGAGTTATGCAGAACAACAAGCATTATGTGCGCTTGAAGCATGTTCAAATGGACGTTTGCATTACATTGCGACCGCCACTTATCTAGACGACGAAATGCGTGAGCGTATCGCCCATCATAAAGACCGTCGCGGTGAGCAATGGATTGAATATGAAGTGCCCGTCGAATTAGCCACGAAACTGCAGTCGTTTAACCAAGATGATGTGGTGCTGATTGATTGCCTAACACTCTGGTTGAACAACATCATATTTGAACTGGGTGAGGATGCGACTAATGAGCAAGTCGAAGCTTTGGTTGAAGCCTTGGTCAAAAGCGTAGAGCAAAGCCCTGCAAACATTATCATGGTGTCTAACGAAGTCGGTTTGGGCGTGGTTCCATTGGGTAAAGTGTCGCGCTTGTTTGTAGACAATGCAGGGCGAATGAACCAAGCATTGGCTCGCGTTGTCGAACGAGTTACGTTGATAGCCGCAGGATTGCCACTGCACTTAAAACCATCTAATCATTCGCTTTATACTCAAATCTAGGTCGCACACATGGTCAATGGAACAACCAAAAATATCTATTTGCTGAGGCATGGCAAGGTTGAAGGGAAAGCTGCACTGAATGGTTTATCTGACGTGTTGGTGAATCCAGAACTTCAACAACAAATATGTGAAGCCTTGGTGCAACACGGTGTGGCTTTTGATGGTGTGGTTACCTCGCCATTAAGACGCTGCAGCGACCTAGCAACCCTTTATTCAGAACGCGTGTCGGTACCTTTGTCAGTTGCACCAGAATTTCAAGAAATGAACTTTGGTGAAGTGGACGGCATCGCATTTGATGAACTTGAAGATAAGTGGGCGATGCTAGACACCTTTTGGCAAGACCCTGCAAATCATCAACTGACTGGTGCGGAAAGTTTACAGAGCTTCCACGACAGAGTAACTCAAGCTTGGTCGCAACTTTTGAATAACCCAAGTGACAATTTATTGCTGGTTACTCATGGTGGCGTTATTCGAATGTTATTGGCGCATTGCCTTGATATTGATTGGAAAAATCCGAGCTTGTACTCGAAGTTATCGATAGAGAATGCATCGATAACCCATATTCAAGTCACTCAGTTTGCGCAGAGCTTTATCAGCGTCAAAGCGATAGGCCTGCCTGTTCTCTGAGTGTTCAAAAACACAGTTTTAAGAATTAACATCTAATTAGATCTGTAAATTGAAGAAGTATTAGAAGTATAAAGCGGTGTCTATAACCGCTGTACCAGATAGGCACTACTACCTACGTGAAAGGAATTTAGTCATGACAACACCGAGTTGGGATCTAAGCATTGCTTATCGCGATCTTGATGATGCAAAAATTGAACAAGACATTGAACTGATTCAACAGTGTATTGAACTGTTGTACCTGCATGTTGAAAAGCGTCACATCATTCTGGCAATGCAAAACGCAATCCAGACCTCAGAAGCGGCAGGCACGCTACTGAGCACAATTAACACCTTTGCTAACTGTCACGCTTCGGTAGACGCGACTCATACAGAAGCAAAAGCGCTGCTTGGCCGTGTCGCTAAGCTGAACTCTGAAATGTCTCAAGCGTTCAGCCCTTATGAAGACACGCTGATTCACGCTGAACCAGAGTTTATTGATGCGGTTTTAGAACACGAGAGTGCCGATGTTGCAGGCCAACGCTTCGCGATTGAAAGCTCACGTAAGTTATCAAGCAGCCGTCTCAGTGTGGCTGAAGAACAGCTTTTAGCAGCAATGAAAGTGGATGGCCGCGACGCATGGGGGCGTTTATACGACAACCTAACGGGTTCTTTGAAACTGTCGCTAAAGCTAGACGGCGAAGACGAAGCTTTAGGCTTTTCACAAGCCGCGAGTTTGTTGTATGGCAGTGAATTCGACAAACAAGAACCGGCATGGCGCGCGGTTCAAGGCGCAATGAAGACGCATCAAGAGTCTTTTGCTTCGATCCTAAATGCATTGGCGGGTTGGCGACTGACTGAAAACAAAAAGCGCTCGAAGATTAGCGATGTGCATTTCCTTGATCCAAGCCTACACGGCAGCCGCATTGTGCCTGAAACGCTAGACACAATGATGTCGGTTGCGAAGGCTAATCGCGCAGTAGGCCAGAAAGCGGGTCTGTTGATGGCTAGAGTTCACGGCTTAGATGAAATGAAACCTTGGAATCATTTAGCAGCCATGCCACCACTTGGTGACGCTGAATCTAAGGTTTATCCATTTGATGAAGCGATCGAAGTGATTAAAACCGCCTTCGCTGAAGTAAATCCAGAGATGGCTGATTTCGTCGCATTAATGGTTGAGAATGGTTGGATTGATGCCGCACCAGCAGCCAACAAACGTTTAGGCGCTTACTGCACTAAGTTTGCTGCGACACGTACACCGCTTGTGTTTATGACGTGGAGTGGCAGCCGCTCTGACCTAATGACATTGGCACACGAGCTAGGCCACGCGTTCCACAACTGGGTGATGAAAGACATGCCGTTGTGTCAAACACGCTACCCAATGACGCTAGCAGAAACCGCTTCGATCTTTGCTGAAAACATCGTTCGTGACCATCTATTGAAGCAAGCACAAACACGTAATGAGAAACTTGAAATGCTGTGGGAAGAGCTTTCTTCTTCTTTGGCATTAATGGTGAACATTCCCGTTCGTTTTGAGTTTGAGAAAGCCTTCTACGAGCAGCGTGAAAAAGGTGAGCTAACGGCTCAGCAGCTGTGTGACCTGATGGAAACGACTTGGAAAGAGTGGTACGGCGATGCAATGACAGAAGCCGACCCTTACTTCTGGGCAAGCAAGTTGCACTTCAGCATCTCTCAAGTGAGCTTCTACAACTACCCATACCTGTTCGGCTACCTATTCAGTAAAGGTGTTTACGCTCAGCGCGATGCGAAAGGTGAGCAATTCTACGGCGATTACGTTTCGTTGCTTCGTGATACGGGCAGCATGATGGCGGAAGAAGTCGTTCAAAAGCACTTAGGAATGGACTTGACTCAAGCTGATTTTTGGCAACAAAGCATCGACATGGTCAAAGTTCAAATCGATGAATTTGAAAGATTGCTCGATCAGGAAGATTAATTGATCTCAATCTGTTCATGGCAGGTAAGAGCTGTGTTAGCTTACGTGGCTCTTATCTTGCTGAGATAACCTGAGACAGCCAAAAGTTGCTTTAAATAGAGAAAGTTATTTGGAACAGATGTCGGTTAGTAAAGCCAGCAGGTAATATAAAAATATATGGGTAGTATTTGTGAGTGATAACGGAGTTTCTATTGATAAGTGCGATCCTAGCAACACAATTTCCATGTACAATTTATTAACATACGGCCGTGCAATTAAGGAGTAACGCATGACGAAGACCCTCTTTCGCCAATCATTTCTTTTTGACAGCCTAGATCTTGAGCAAGAAGTGGTTGCAGGACAGACCGTACTGAGTAACGGTGTTCAAATTAAGCTTCATCAACGCGGTGTATTGGAAGTGATTCCCGCGGAGTATAATTCTGAAACCAAGAACATCATCTTTTCAACAGGTGTTCATGGCGACGAAACTTCACCAATGGAGCTGATTGATAAGCTCATTGAGGATATTGAAACAGGCTTCCAAGTAGTGACAGCAAGATGTTTGTTCATCATTGCTCACCCAGAAGCAACCAATGCGCATACTCGTTTTCTTGATGTGAATATGAACCGTCTGTTTGATGAAAAACAGCACGAGAGTAATCGAGAAGTGGATATCGCGAAGAACTTGAAGTTCTTGGTTACTGAGTTTTACAAGGAAACGGTACCTGCCACTCGTTGGCACTTAGATCTGCACTGCGCAATCCGTTTATCTAAGCATTACTCGTTCGCGGTGAGCCCTAAGGTTCGCCACGAAGTACGTAATAAAGAGCTTTTCGATTTCATCAACAGTGCCCACGTTGAAGCTGTGTTGCTGTCGAATGCACCAACGAGCACCTTCAGTTGGTACAGCGCTGAAAACTTTGAAGCGCAAGCACTGACAATGGAATTGGGTCAGGTCGCAAAAATTGGTGAGAACCAACTTGATAAGCTCACTGCTTTTGATTTGGCAATGCGTAACTTGATTGCTGAAGCTGAGCCTGAGCATCTGCCTAAGCGAACTATCATGTATCGTGTGAGCCGCACTATTGTTCGTTTGCACGATGACTTTGATTTCATGTTCTCTGATTCTGTAGAGAACTTTACCGCGTTCAAGCACGGTGAAGTATTTGGTCATGATGGTGATAAGCCATTGATGGCGAAGAATGAAAACGAAGCCGTGGTATTCCCGAATCGAAACGTGGCTATCGGTCAACGAGCGGCCTTAATGGTGTGCGAAGTTGAAACGCGATTCGACCACGGTCAGCTTGTGTACGATTAATACTGAGCTGGGTTAAAGCAACGAAAACAACCGCTCAACTGGTTGAAATATCAAGGTTCACATTACGGTGTGAGCCTTGAGTTTATTTAGGGATACAGGTAAGGTTACGCGAACAATTTCAAAGTAGCTTGATATGGATTTCCAACAACTTCTTCACCAAAAACAGCGCAAATGGACCCGAGCCATTTATCTGATGGCAGCACTGCTTGTCGCGCTGAGTGCGATTTACCTAATGGTTGGCGATCTTTTCATTTCCCCTCTGGGCACCTTGTCCACGTTAGAACAAAAACTACTGATTGATTTACGCTTACCTCGATTATTAGCAGCGATTGCTATCGGGGCAGGTTTGGCTGTATCTGGCGCAAGCTTACAAGTCTTATTGGGTAACGTATTAGCAGAGCCAGGTGTGCTCGGCATTTCTGGTGGCGCAAGCTTGGCGATGGTTATTGTACTGTTCTTCTTGCCGTTTGCTCCTACACCAGAACTGTTCATGATTGCCGCCGTTTTAGGTTCGCTCTGTTTCACCGTGATACTGGTGAGCATGGTAAAAACGATGCGACTTACCACCGCCAAATTACTGCTAGTCGGTGTCGCGTTGGGCATTCTTTCTGGTGCGATGGTGACATGGGCGTTCTATTTTAGTGATGACCTCAGCCTACGCTTATTGATGTATTGGCTGATGGGCAGCTTAGGTGGCGTTACTTGGTATCAACACTCGCTCACTTTAGTGATGATCCCCGTGATTATTTGGTTGTGTTTGCAAGGCAGTAAGCTAGACAAACTGATGATTGGCGAGACTCATGCTGCACAGTTAGGCGTGAACGTTCCGCGATTACGTTGGCGTCTAATCTTCGCTGTGTCTATTTTAGTCGGCTGCGCGGTTGCCTTAGGCGGCGTGATCAGCTTTGTTGGCTTGGTTGTGCCACACTTGTTGCGCTTAGCGATTGGTACTGACAACCGATACCTTCTTCCTTTGTCTGCCGTTGCTGGTGCAGCATTGCTTGTATTTGCTGATATTTGTGCAAGAACTTTACTAGATTCAGCAGAACTACCCTTGGGTGTGATGACCACCAGTATCGGTGCGCCTATCTTCATTTGGATGTTAATTAAAAATCATGATTCAAATTAAGAGCCTGAGCGTCGGCGCTCGTTTACTACCATTATCATTTGAGCTCAAGCAAGGGCAGGTGACTCACGTTATCGGTCCTAATGGCAGTGGCAAAAGTACCTTACTAGAAGCGATATCTGGCGTTGGTGATGGCTACAAAGGCGATATAAAGATCGACGGGCAGGATTTGTCTGAACTGTCTCTACAAGATTTATCATTGTATCGTGCCTATCTTTGTCAAAGTGCAAGACCTGCCTTCAACTTAGAAGTGTTCCAATACCTTGCGTTGTCACTGCCAAGTTCATCACACGGACTTGATATTGAAATCAACGCAGCTTTGGACGAAATCAACCAGATGCTAGACATTGCAGACAAACTTCATCGTTCCATTCAAACCTTGTCTGGTGGTGAATGGCAACGCGTTCGTTTGGCGGGAATGTGCCTGCAAATTTGGCCGACGCTTAATCCTTACGCAAAGCTGCTGATCCTCGATGAACCCGCAGCTCCATTGGATATTGCTCAAGAAGCGTTGCTGTATAAGCTTATCGAACGAGTGGCTGAGAAGGGCATTGCGGTTATTATGGCTAACCACGACCTGAACCGAACCTTAAGACATGCAGACCAAGTGTTGTTGCTCGACAAAGGCGTACTTCAAGCATCAGGTAGTGCAGAACAAGTTCTTACGCCTGAACAGCTAGAGTCTGTGTTTAACACTGAAGTCAAAAGTATCTCAGTCGATAATCAAACTTATCTGTTGTTTGGTTAAGCGGATTATTGGGTTAAAGACGAGTGAGTAAAGGGATAAAATATGTTTAGATATATTCACCGACGAAGAATCAAAAAGGTAATTAAGCTCTTGTCTGCAAAGATGGTAAAGAGTTACGGAAGCCGCGATTTTTTCTCTATCGGACAAGTTGAAACCAGCACTCATGAACTAAGTAAACGCCAGCAACAAATCGCATTGTCTTTGTTTGCGGCTCCACAAGATTTAGATGTTGAATTGGTTCCCATTATCCAGCTGTTACGCAATGATGTGTCTAATGACTTCTTCGGCGGCGAGAATTACACACCGCGCGCGATGTGCTCAACCTCTTGGGTGGAAGCGGCTTGGAAGGGCGGTCGTATGGACGACGACATGTCACATCGCATGGGCATGCATAGCCGCTATTAAATCTTTTCTCACCATTTAACATCCTGTATATCCCCTAAGCGGCTTAATCATCAAGCCGCTTTTTTATTCACTTTGAATAATGTTGCGCCAATCAAGACGGAATACTGAGATCCAATAATTCGAAGCAACATCATCTATCTACAACGCTTTTGTTTGAGTTGTGTGACTCTGATTCCTATCAATATAAAACCCGCTGTTATTGATAAAATTGACGTATATATTTTTCGTTGTTCTTTAAGTCAGAAACTATAAACCTTCGAATTACAGTGCTGGTTGGTTAGTAACCAATTGGTTTTGTGTTTAGGGTAAAGTAATAGAGAGTGGGAAAGTGACAACAATAAATAATAATATTCTAAAAGTAGCAGTAGGTATGGCTATGCTATCGAGCGTGCCGTCAGTGGCAAACGCTCATGGTTGGTCTGAATTTCCAAGCGCACGTCAGAACACGTGTTACGAGCAAGGCGGAATTTGGTCGGGTACACCACCGAATGCGGCGTGTGCTCAAGCGAAAGATATTTCTGGCTCGTACCCGTTTGTTCAACGTAACGAATACGCAAAAAACATTCAGGATTTCAACAACATCAACGCAGTGAAAGCAGCGATTCCTGATGGCACGCTATGTTATGCCAACGATTCGCAAAAGCGCGGTATGGGTGCGCCTCATACTGGCTGGACGCGTACCGAGCTAAGTACAGGTACGTTTGAATATGTATTCAACGCGACTGCACCACACAATCCTTCATTTTGGGAGTTCTACCTAACGAAACCAAACGCAGACTTGAGCAAAGGCCTAGCGTGGGGGGACTTAGATCTTATCCAAGAAGTGGGGAATGTACCTGTAAGCGGTGGCAAATACCGTATCAACGTGACGATTCCTTCAGACCGCTCTGGCGACGCAATCTTATACGTACGTTGGCAACGTGACGATGCCGCGGGTGAAGGCTTCTACAACTGTTCTGACATCACTATCGCGGGTGGTACAACCCCTCCACCAGAGCCAGGTCCTGAGCCTGATCTAGTCCGTGGCGACCTGTTTGTTTCTGACCAGTTTGGTACGCCAGAAATTGGTGACACCGTTAAGTACGACATCATCAACAAGTATGGTGAAATCGCACGTAGCTTCGACATTGTGATCGATGCGAGCAACGTGAACGATTGGGCTCGTCTGCTAGCTTCTGAAATCAACGGTTGGCACGAAGAGTTTAAAGACGGTGCGATCTTCATCGGTGACTGGCATGCCGAAATGGAGCACTACATGTACTTCCAAAACGATCCGTCACGTAACTTCTTTAACTCAAAAGATAGCCGTGCTTCAGGCCAGTTAACGTTGATTGAAGGTGGCGACGGTGGTGTTGAGCCGTTGAAAGGCGACATCTACGAATTAGTGAAGAGTGACAATGTCGTTAATGCTGGCGACAAAGTTGTGATTGCAACGAGCGAAGCAGCAAACCTAACTCAGACTCAAGGCTCTGCCGTTAGCATTCAGAACAACGGAACGGCTTCAATTGTTGTTGATACGACTGCGATTACAGCGAACGAAACTTTGTCGTTCATTGCTAGCTCTATTGAAAGCGAAAGTGTTGAAACCTTCACATTCGAAGTAATCGCTGATGACGGTGGCGTAACACCAGACCCAGATCCAACGCCGGATCCTGATCCGACTCCTGACCCAGACCCTACGCCAGACCCAGGCACTTGGGATTCATCAGCGACTTACCTTGGCGGTGAAGTAGTGACTTACTCGAACCAGTCATGGAAAGCGCAATGGTGGGTTCAAGGTGGTACAAACCCTAAAGCGACCTACGAAAATGACAAATGGGGCGTTTGGCGTCCAGTGCACTAGTCGCAACGCTTGAACTCGTTTGTTCGTTTTGACTAACCAATGGAATTAATAATCATGACACCACGCTTACATATGAGTGTGGTGTTTTTTTTGTTAAAGGAAGTAATCCCTCTAATGAAATAGGTTTGATTATGCTTAAGTCAGTTTGCTATGAGGTGGGGCACAGGTTTTAGGCCTGTCTTTGTTACCTCTTAGATATGGAGCTCTTCGCTTTTATCATCAAAACAACACTCGTATTGATCCGGAGCGGTAAAATAGGCTTCGTCGTTGTTAGCGTAGGTGGGAATCGCAGAAAACAAAACGATACTGATCGCTGCAGCGATATTAATGACTTTGTTACGTTGATGAGTCATTTTCATAGTAGTGCTCTCGAAAGTTGGGCAAATCCATCTGCCTATGAGAATTGAATCTGAGATGTTTAGAAGTCGTAAGACAAACCAAGTGTGATGATGCTGTCGTTGTCGATCGGGCCCATCGATTGGCCGTTCAAGTAAAGGTCACCTTCGTTGGTGTTGAAATAGGTGTATTTCACGTAGGGTGTCCAATCGTCGATGCTCTTAGAGAGAACGACTTCGTGTTCGTTGGTACGGTAGTCACCTTGATGAAAATAGACATTGTCACCGTCATGGGTAAACCCGCCATTGGATCCATCACTGTTTTCGTGAGTGTATTGATAAGCTAAATCCCAGCCTTCGAGTGAGTACCCCGCACCGGCGATGAACTTATTGGTGTTGACCGTAGTGTCGCTTACATTCTCGAGTACTTGCCCTGACTGGTTATATCCCAATCCACTGAATACATTGAAGTTGTCGTTCACTTGATAATCGATAATACCTTCGATTAATAACTCTTCACCGTTGTCCCATTTACCAAGTTCACCGTATAAGTTGAACGTGAAAGATTCGCTGATGTGAAAATCGTGCCCGTAACCCGCTGCCAACCAACCCTGGTCATCAAAACCTATATAGACTTGTCCATTTTCTGAGGTATCGATTAATGCGCCAGCTTCTGTGGTGTAGACACCGTTATCAGCAGCATTAGAGGCAACGTTTTGTTCGATGTAAACTTGAGTCGAAGTCGCAAACGCTGCGCTGCTGAGTAACGTAAGTGGTAGAGCAATAAGGTTAAGCTTTTTCATGGATTCTCCAGTGTCGTTCTATTGAATTAACTTGCTGGAGAGTATGTGATTAAACGGAATTTATATTAATGGGGTTAACTTTAGTTAAAACCTCAGTTTCATTTATGTTTTCTTAATGCCGATTTGATTGCTTCGCGGGTTTTGATGTGTTGCTCGTCATTAGCATAGCGGCGGTGATAAAGCATTCGAAACGTGATCGGTCTTAATTTGATGGGGATCGGGTGAACGCGTAAGCCAAGCGCAGGTGCGAGCATTTCTGCAAAAGAACGAGTAGAAGCGGCGATATAATCTGTCGTGCTTGCCAAAATCAGCATGCTTGAAATTGAACTGGTTTCAATTCTGACTTTTCTCGGCTCGATATCGCTCTCTGATAAAAACTCGACTGTGTTCATGTTAGCGCGTTTGATCTTGAGCGCAATATGCTCCTCTTGGAAATACTCTTCTTTACTTAGTTTCTCACCAATTCGAGGGTGGTTGATTCGAGTCAGACACACGGGCTCCTCATCGACGATGGTTTCTTCAATCAATGAGTGTTTCTTACTAGAAAGTACATCAATGACGATATCCACTTTTTGTGCAGTAAGCGCATCAAACAGTTCTTCTTCTTCGAGCGGCGCTTCCGTGAAGCTTACGCCTTCAACCTGGCTAACGAAATGAAGCAAGCTCTCTGTGCAATAGACCTTCAGGTCATTCTTTTGCTGCTCAACCGTTCCAATGATGTTCAATGGGTCTTCTACCTTATTAGCGAGTGATACCGCTGCTCCAGTGGGCGCGATACCTCGTCCTTCTCTCACAAATAAAGCCTTGCCCACGACACCTTCGAGTCTCTTAATCGCCGCGCTTACCGCGGGTTGAGAAATATCGAGCTGCTCTGATGCCACGGTGATAGAGCTGTGTTTGTAAACGGCCAAAAATGTCGTCAGTAGATTAAGGTCCAAATTCAGTTCCCTCTATTCTTATTGCCACTCATCCAGATCATTGTGGGGTCGTTGTTAACTCATAAATGAAATGGAGGTTTTAAGTAAATTTTACACTATATATCAAGGTTCTGTTTATTAATAAACTTGTTTGCATCGGAGTGAGGAAGGAACTTCATTCATTTACTAAAT
This sequence comes from Vibrio sp. QJM3NY_35, assembly GCF_057785915.1. NCBI lineage: Bacteria > Pseudomonadati > Pseudomonadota > Gammaproteobacteria > Vibrionales > Vibrionaceae > Vibrio > Vibrio sp. QJM3NY_35. The sequence continues at coordinate 1,530,598 of NZ_CM173507.1, forward strand.
ACTCAGACCGATAGGTGAAACTATGAGAACTTTCGCAAAATTATCAATCATCTCTACAGCAATGATCATCACGACAACCGCTTTTGCTGCTGACCCAATGATGCAATACAACACCAAGCAGACTAACTCTGATATTCAAAAACTCGAGAAATTTGAATATCACGAGGGTGAAACTCTTGAAGAGTATCTGAGCACTCAACCTAAGGGGAACTTGTACTCTTCAGAAGAAGAAGTGCTTTCTGTGTTAATGGGCGGTGTAAACAATGGTGACTATCGCAAAGAAACCAATTCAGGTTGGAAAGAAGGCCTGATGTTTGAGGGCATTGCACCTTATGGCGATCACATGGTGTCGGGTGCCAACTGGTTCCCACGCACTGAAGAAGTTCAACCGGATGAAATGCGTGTTACGTTCATGGGAACATCACCAATGATTCGCCCGGGGCAGGCAAACACCTCGATATACGTAGAACTGGGTAACGGCTCTAACTTTGTCTTTGATTTAGGTGAAGGATCAATTGCGAACTACGTAGCGGCGGGTGTCGCGATGAATGAACTCGACCATATCTTCATTACTCACTTACACGTAGACCATTACGGCTCGTTACCTTACCTGTATCAATTTGGTGGTTGGAATGGTCGCTGGGAAAAGCCGCTTAACATTTATGGTCCGAGTGGTGCGACTCCAGAATATGGCACTCGTCATATGATTGAAGGCATGCAGCAAATGTTGAACTGGCACACCGATGCATTTGATGTGTTCCCATCAGGCAACGACATAGTGGTACACGAGTTTGATTTCCGCGACGACGGTGGCGTTATCTATGACCAAGACAATGTGGAAGTGATTCACTGGCGACGCAGTCACGCAAAAGATGGCGCGTCTGGTTACCGCTTGAATTGGACTCAAGATGACGGTCGAGTGCTTTCGTTTGTTTGGACAGGAGACGGTCGCCCAACCGAGTTGGATTTGAAATATGCGAAAGGTGCAGATTTGTTCATTACTGAGCTGCAAACCGAAACGTTTGGTGTGTCTTCGATTATTCAAGGTGTGCCGCCATTCTTAGCACGTTACACCGTTGATACTCACCATACACCAGCGTACGCGGCGGGTTATGTGGCGAATGAAGTACAACCGCGCTTGTTCATGACAACGCACATGACATTCGACCCATATCTCAATGAGGAAACCGTTGCAGAGGTTCGCCACCATTGGCAAGGGCCTTACCACTTCGGTGCGCCAGATGGCATTGTCGTTAACATGACTAAAGATAACGCGTGGGTTCGTGAAGGTATTTTACCTGATTTCCCGAATGCGCGAGCGCCGCAATTTGATATGGCAGATGGGTCTGATTTTAGAATTCCATTACCGAAAAACAGCCGTGAAGACATACAAGAACAAGAGATTCGTGATTTAGAGTTGGATCCAAAACTGTACTACCCAGAAGGCTACCATCCAGAGCTGTTAACTGAGTGGCCAGTCGACCGTGACATCGTGATCCCAGCTGAACAAGTACCAGAAGCAATGAAGCAAGGTATGAACACCAAGCAAGAATACATGGATAGAGTGCGTGCTCACCACAACCTTGAGCGCAAGTCGGTAAGTCGTCCAACTGAGCCTGGTGAAGGAGCAGGAACAGACAACAAATAGGGTATTTGTAGTGAGGGCTGATATTGCCCTCACATCCTAAAAACTTAGGAAACAGGTCATTCTCTTACTCAATCATAAAAATCATTGCTAGCAACATCTTTGCTTAGAATATCTGGAGTTCATTATGAAAAAATCAACTTTAGCGGTCGTTATCCTTTCTTTAGTGGCAGGTTCTGTTTTCGCTAACGGGCAATCAAATGCGCATAACTATCAACCTGGTGCAACGAATAACTCAGAACGTTTAGCGGACATTGATCCCAACTACGAACTGACCTTACCTTCAGAAAAAGAAGGCTACACCATGTATGACAACCAATCGATGTCAGATGGGGGGACCTACACAACGTATGTCAAACCGAATCCTTCCGATGCAATGCATGTTGCCGATGAAGGCTCGCTAAAAATAACGCATGGAGAAGGTGGTGTCATTATGACGGAATACACCACAAAGAATGGGCAACACACGTTTTCAGTAATGTGCGGCTACACCTCGGGTCCTTCATTCTGGGCTGATGGAAAACCCGCGAAGGTATGTGAAGAGGCGCAAGCACTAGCGGTTGCATTGGAAGCAAAAGGTGAATGGGAGGTGAAGCCAATGACTTACACCATCGCACCAGCAAGAATCGTAGTTGATAAGTGATTTTTGTCTACAGAACGCTCGTTATATCGAGCCTCGTTATCCAATCATATTGATTATTTGTAGTGAGATGAAGAGGGGGCTCAGGCTGAAATATTCCTGACGCTCCCATCCGCTTATCTCACCAGAAGTTAAGGCAAGCAACTAGTCAAATTGTTCTCTCAAATTTAGAAGGTCTATCCATGAATAACACTAGTAAATTACTGGCTATCGCATGTGTTTTACTTACTCCAATGCTTGTAGCCGCTGCTGAACATAATCACAGTCACAATCATTTCAACCCTGCACTAGAACAACTTGGCGACGACATTATTGGTCTAACCGTGTGTTACAAAAATGGTCATCTCTCTGATGAAAACCAAGAACCTGCTTTTATGAACCTTATCAACCACGCCAATGTTGAAGGAGAGGAGTTAGGGATGTTCTACATGGACAAATTGGGCTCTAAAGCCGAGCAAATCATGAGTGATGATGAGGCTCGACGTTTATGGACTGAAGATTATTGTGCTGATTTGACTGATACCTATTTGGACTCAGACAAGTTAGCTCAAAGAGCAAATGAACATCAAGGTCATTCCCACGGACACGATCATGGTCATCACCATAATCATGACCACCATGGACATGGCGATTTAACACCTGAGGTACTTGAGCAAGATATTGAGAGAGGGCGCTTACTTAGTATCAACTAAGTCCCATAAAATAAGTCCATCTAACCTATTGTTAAATATTTACTATTTGTTAATGTGTTTAGGTGCACATTGAGGATGTGTTTCATATTTAGCGAAGAAATATTAGGAGTTGCGATGAGTATTATAGTGAGACGGTCTGAACCGTCAGATGCAAAGGGAATCAAAGAAGTTTACGAATGCACTAATGCTTATACCGGTACGCTGCAACTCCCAAATCCATCTCTGGAAAGCTGGCAAAAGCGAATCTCTAATATGCCTGACAACGTGTACTCGTATGTCGCGATGATCGATGATGAGATTGTTGGTAACTTGGGAATGGAAGTGTGTGTGAACCCAAGAAGACGACATGTGGCTTCATTTGGTATGGGTGTTAAGGACGATGTGCTAGGCAAAGGTGTCGGTAGCCAACTGCTCGCAACAGCAATCGACTTGTGTGATAACTGGATTAACATCAAAAGAATGGAGTTAACGGTGTACACCGATAACGAAAGAGCGATTAGCTTGTATAAGAAGTTTGGTTTCGTGATTGAAGGAGAGTCCGCAGGGTTCGCTTTCAGAAATGGCGAATATGTGGCGGCTTATCATATGGCGCGACTGGTATAGCATTCAGTTGCAATTGACACCCGGCTACAATTAACACACAGCTGCAATTTACACAGTTAGAATTTACGGACAGATAATAAAACGCCACGTTATTTAAACGTGGCGTTTGCTATTCAAGTTAGCTGAAGCTTTTAACCGCTTCAGTCTTAACTTTACTTAAGCTGTAAGAGGCTCAAGGTTCGCAGGACGGTAGTGTACCGATTTCAGTACTTTACCTTGGCGAACGGTTTTGCCTTCAGATACGAAATCTTCCGCACACTTTGCAATGATGTATTCGCCTTTCTGAACAGCCATCAGTTTGATGTTTTGCTCAGCGTAGAAAGCTTCAGTTTCTGCGTATTCTGTTTCGTTACGACATACTTTGCTCATGTTGCTTGAGTGTACTTCGTCCCAGCAAGGCAGAAAGTCGATTGAACGGTTTTTAGAAACATTCAACAGAAGGTCAATCAGGTAGCTGATTGCTAGATTGTCTTCAACCTTAGCTTGACCAAGGTGAACCAGACGCCCCATCAAAACATAAACGCTGTCTACAATAGCGTCCGCTTGTTCGATTTTTGAGTCAGCTTCTGCAAGTTCTGTTAGTTCTTCGATCGCTAGAGAGGTATGTAGCGTATCGCCTTTTTCGTCCATTGTTTCAGGAGCAGCAACAGGCAGATCAAAAGTACTGCGGAACTCTTCAATATCGCGGTAAAGGTGGTCGTAGATTTCTTGGCTTAGTTGAGAAAGGTTCATTTTCCTATCCATTCTGTTTCGTTAATGGATTATTTTACCAAAGCTAGGAATAGGGTGCTAACGCAAAGTCGAAGAAGTCGACTTTTATTCATAGGACCAATGAGGTACTTTGCATATAAACCAATTGATTATTGTGTTTTTTTACCCTTTACTCTTCTTAATATACCAAATATTAATGTTGCCACTAACTTTGGCTGCAGTGGGGTCCCAGCTATGAACCAAGCTAGTGAAAGTGAAATTGTTATACGCCGCTTGTATCAAATCACCAATGATTATCGAAAGGGCTTCGAGAGTCAGATCGCTCAGCTGCTTATCATGGGGCTCGAACGCTTTAATTTGGATATTGGTATTTTATCTAAAGTCGATGGTAATTCTTATTTAGTCGAGCACTGTGTTACGCCAGAAGGGGTTGAACTCAACACTGGCGACACCTTCGATTATCGTTCGACCTATTGCGAAATTACCTGTAAATCGATTGGCCCTATCTGCATTGAGCATTGTGGCAAACACGATAAGTATGCGACGCATCCCGCTTACCAGTCTTTTGGTTTAGAGTCTTATATTGGCATCCCGATTTTCGTTAATGACGAGCTTTATGGCACCTTAAACTTTTCAAGCCCAGCACCCTATCATCGCGAGTTCAAAGAGTTCGATGTCGACGTGATGAGGCTAATGGCCTCATGGATCGAAGTGGAACTGGTTAGAAGACAACAAGAACGAAAACTCAAAGAGCTCAATGAGAAGTTAGAGTACCAAGCTATGTACGATCCTTTGACACATTTGCCAAATAGACGTTGCTTGTTTAAAACGTTGAATGCGGAAGTCGAGCAGTTAAAAGGCTCTTTAGGAAAGGGAACCTTGGCGGTTGTCGACATCGACTTCTTTAAACAGGTTAACGACATTTACGGTCACCAAATGGGCGATGTTGTATTAAAGAAAGTGGCGAGCGTGCTGAACAATAACACTCAAAAGGGTGAGTTTGTGGCGCGTTTTGGCGGTGAAGAGTTCATTCTTTGGTATCCAAATAAAACACCAAGTTATGTTGAAGATAAGTTCATGACTCTTTTGCAAGAGATGAAGAAAATCACACTGGATCGAAAGCCTGTCACTATATCAATTGGTGCGTGTCATTTTGAGTTGAGTACAGGGGATACCAAAGGGGAAAGGATGTCGGCGTTAGATAAACTGATCAAGGTTGCCGATGAATGTCTGTACATTGCGAAACAAAATGGACGAGATCAGTTCATTTCTCGTCCATATCATCAAGAGCGCTCAGGAATATGAGCCATCTTGTTAGCGATTAACTGAACAGGTAAGGGAACAGTTTACGGCGTTCTTCTGGCGTTAAGGATTCAACTCTCGCGATGTTGGTATCAGGAATCGCTTCAGGGTTAGGGTAGTGCTTCAACACTTTTTCCATACTCGCTTCACGAATCAAATGGTAAACCGGATACGGAGAGCGGTTAGTCAGATTTTCATCGTCTTCTGGATCCGCACCACCAAAACAATAATCTGGGTGGAAGGTTGCTACTTGGTAAACGCCTTCCCAATCTTCTTGCTTGATCAGCGCTTCAATCCAATCAATGAACATGTTGTAGTCGAAAAAATCTTGCAGCATGTTAGGCACAACCACCAAAGTCGTCTCTAACTCGGCGACAGGCGTGTTATCTAACTCTACGAAATGCGTCATGATATCATTCAACAACGCTTCTTCCGTATTTGCTTCACTCACAAAGATCTTAATCTGTTTATTACGTTGTGGCTTGGCTGCGAATGGACACAGGTTTAGGCCAATAACGACATCGTCTAACCACTGTTTTACTTGGTCGTGGATGGTTTGAAGATCTGTGCTTTGAGTGTTCGACATAACAGGTTCCGAAATGAAATTTTGCGTAGGATATCAGAACGGACGTTAATCAAAAGCAATAATTGAGTTACAAATTCAGTCTTAGTTATGCTTGTGCGAGTTTGGAAGTCGATACTTGTAGCTGTTTCAACTGGTAGACCCAAGAAAATATCGCGACATAGAAGATCGAGCTGCCTGCAATCACGCCATTCCAACCGAATAGTTGCCAGCAATATAGGAGTAAGAAGCCACCTAAACTGCCGCCGATGTAGTAGTGGACTAAGTAAAGTGCCGTTGCTGTCGCTTTGGCGCTCGGTGCTTTTTGACTCACCCAAGAGTAGGCAAGGGTGTGGGAAAAGAACGCACCGCCACTAATCAATAACAAGCCAGCTAACATGAACGGGACTTTATCGACCGCAGAAACCAGCATTCCAATTAAGCTAACGCACACGCCCATCAATATACCGTTTAACGGATCAAAACGAAGTGTCCATTTGTTGGAGAGCTTAGAGCTTACCGTACCGGCCAAGTAACATAAGAATATAAGCGAAGCTAAACCAACGGGCACCGAGTGAGGCGCAGATACGAGCCTAAAGCCCATTACCGAATAGAGGTTAACGAACAGTGCGAAGTTAGCACCACCAATCAGCATAGCGAGCCACAGTGTGCGGTTTTTTAAGTGCATCACTACCGAGCGGTTATGGTGAAAGAACAGCCCTTTCTGTGGTTTGAAGTTTTGTTGGTCAGGCAGGCTATACGCAATATAGAGTGCGCCAAGCAAAGAGCCGACAACGAAAAACAAAACCGTTGCGTGCCAATCGAAATAATCCGTAATCAAGCCACCCAATACACGCCCGAAAATACCACCTAATGAGTTTGCCGCAATATAACCGCCTATCGCGACTGCGAATGCTTTCGGTGATAATTCTTCGACCATATAGGCAACCGCCACGCCTGCAAAAGCAGCGACCGCTATTCCCATGAATGCTCGTGCAATAACAAGCTGTAGTAGGGTGGTCGTGAACACCATGCTCAGCCCAATTAGTGGGATAGCAAATAAGCTGAACAGAATGATGGGTTTTCGCCCAAAGGTTTCAGAAGCGATCGCCCACGGCACCAAACTGATGGAAAGCCCAAGTGTTGTCGCGGCAAACAGCCAGTTGATCTGAGTTTCCGAAACTTGGAAGTGCTCCGCCATGTGCGGCAAGATTGGCTGAAAGAGGTAAAGGTTACAGAAAATGATAAACGAGCCAATCGCCAATGATTGGGTGATGCGTTTGTATTGAGGACTGCCTTTATCAAACATTTACGTTGTGCCTGCACGAGTTAGTAAGCTATTTGTGAACAAGTTATCAGCACAAGTGTGATTAAAGAAATATATTAAAAATATCACCTCTATATATTTAATATATCGTCATGCTTGAATCAAAACCACTTCGACATTTTCTGGCTGTTGCGCAGTTTGGTAACTTCACTCAGGCCGCCAAAGCGCTGCATATCGCTCAGCCTGCATTGAGTATTTCTATTAAAAAACTCGAACAGACGCTTGAGTTGATTCTGTTTCGTCGAGGCGATAAATCCGTCACTTTAACGGAGGAGGGCAAAGTACTGTTTGAGCATGCGAAGCGAATCGCCCAGCAGTTCGATGATGCTCAGCTCGCGATGAATGAGCTAAAGGGGCTAGAGAAAGGAGAGGTTCGTTTAGGCGCTCCAAGCATGATGGGGAGCTACTTTTTCCCCCAAGTCGTGATGGCATTTAAAAGCCAATACCCAAACCTAAAGTTGACCTTGATTGATGCTGGCACCGCTTCTATTCGTGAAATGTTGTTAAACGGCGAACTCGATATTGGCGTAATCAACCATGAAAACGTGCCTGATGATCTTGAAACTGACCACCTGTTAAGCTCAGAAATGTTAGCCGTAGTTGGCAAAGATCACCCACTGGCCACGCAACCATCCATCACCTTTGAAGAATTTTTTGCTCAAGAGCTGATCATGTTCAAATCGGGTTACTTCCACCGTGATTTTATCGATGCGACTTGTAAGAAGTACAACCTAGACATGACAATCGCATTCGAAACCAACTTGCTCCCGATGATTCTATCTATTGTAAAACGAGAGTTCGCCATTACCGCACTACTCAGCTTAGTGACAGAGTACGAGAAAGATGTTGTCGGCGTGCCATTTAAAGACCCTGTGAAACTGAACCTATCTTTGGCGTGGAGAAAGGAAGGGTATCTGTCCAAGGCAGACCGAACCTTTATTGATTTCGTTAAACAGTATGTGTGATTAATCTTTAACGTTCAAAATAAGGGGTAAATTGAACTAACATCACGCTTTGCACGTTATTTTGCGTATTGAATCACAAAATGAGAACCAATCATTAAGGGGTTATAATTTACTAATAAAGCTCAGTATTCAATAATAGTCATACTTAATGGTATGGTGTTCTTAGGTTATGAAATGTGAGTGTAAGCAGCAAAAGTTGGTCAGGATACACAGAACGTTTATGGATCGTTTCTTTGGTATTAAAGGTAGGTACCAATGTGTGAATTGCGGTATGGTTTTCAAAATCAAAGGCTGATGCGATGCAATTCTTGTGCTTTAGTAAAGGTAAAAAAACAAAGCCCGAGTATCCTAGATTGGATATTCGGGCTTTGTTGTATAGAAGTATTACTGGCTCAGAGCACGTTAAGTGTTCTTTGAGTTGTACATCTTATCGAAGTTCTTTTGATTCCAACCGACCATCACTTGATCGCCGATCTTAAGCACGGGGATAGAACGAGCACCCATCGCTTGCAATTCTTTACGACCACGCTGCATCTTTGCATTCGTCAGGCGATAAACAATTTTCTTAGAGTCTAAATACCTTTGAGCATCTTTACAGTGCGGGCATTTGTCTGCGACGTACAATACAACACGTTTCATTTTTACAATCTCTTTTTGAGTCTAGCTCTTGGTGAATCTCGCTAAAGTGTAACGAATCCTAGGTGATTAGAAAAGTGTGATCAGTTACACTATGCGGCTCAATTTTCAAGACCACAACGTATTGTCGTGGTGTAACTTGTACGGTCTTTCAGCATGCATCCTTCTTTACGCTATATTCAAGGCTATCCTAAGCACATTCTTGATCCTGTTACTCAACTTGTAGAGTCGGGTAAATTGGTGCCTTGGTTTGAAGCTCGCTACCCAAAGAATCATGAAATCAAAAGCGAGAAAGCCCTGTTTGACTATGCGATTGAGATAAAAAATCGCTACATGAAAAAAACACCACCGATCAGCAAAGTGATTTACGACGGCAAGATACACCTAATCAACAATGCGTTAGGTCTGCATTCTTACGTAGCTAAGAATCACGGTGGAAAGATCAAATCAAAGAATGAAATTCGTATCGCCAGTGTTTTTAAAAATGCACCAGAACCTTTGCTAAGAATGCTGGTGGTACACGAACTGGCGCATATCAAAGAGAAAGAGCACGACAAAGCCTTTTACCAACTATGCTGTCACATGGAACCGGAATATCATCAACTTGAGTTGGATGCCCGTTTATTCATGATGTATTTAGATTTAAAGAAGTAGCCCAATGAGCCAATCACAAAATAGAACGACGCTAAGCCTGTCGAAAAACAGTACTTCATCAGCAAAAACAAAAGACAACCAAGCTGATGTTAAGCTAAGTACAGCTAAGCCAAGCAGCGACAAGCGTATTTCTACCAAGAAAACATCTGATAAAAGTCGCAAGAATAGTGCACCTAAAGGCGCGGGCAATAACAAAGCAAAACGACCTTTTGCAAAAGACAGCAAAGGCAAACCGGGTGCAAATAAAGGATCATCTAATAAGGGTTCTTTCAATAAAACGGCTTTTAACAAGAACGCAGCTCAGAAAAGACGCTCGGCTGAAAAACCTCAAGGTGGATTACACCCAAGAAACCAGCACACTGGTCGTTATGACTTCGAGTTGTTGGTTGCAGCCTTGCCCGAGCTAAAAGAGCATCTGATCAAGAACCCAGTGGGTGAAGACACCATTAATTTCTCTGATCCATTAGCCGTTAAGCTACTTAACAAAGCTTTGTTGGCGCATCACTATGGCGTTAAACATTGGGATATTCCTGCTGGTTACTTGTGTCCGCCAATTCCTGGCCGTGCAGACTACATTCACAGAGTAGCCGACATCCTTAATAGCGATGGTCAAGGCGAACCCTATAATCATGCTTCTGTGAAAGCATTAGATATTGGTGTTGGTGCAAACTGTATCTATCCAATTATTGGTGCGACAGAGTATAAGTGGCGCTGCACGGGAACTGATGTTGATTCAATCTCCATCAAAACAGCGAACTTCATTGCTGAAAGTAACCCTAATCTAAAAGGTAAGATCCGAGCTCGCCTGCAAGCCGACTCTGAATCTATCTTTAAGGGTGTGATTAAGGATAATGAACGTTACGATGTCACTATTTGTAACCCTCCATTCCACAGCTCTCTTGAAGAGGCTGAAAGGGGGTCACAACGTAAACTGGATAATCTAGCGGCTAACCGTGCTAAGAAAGCCGGTCAGTCGTTCAAGCCAGAAACGAATAAGAAGCCAGTTAAGTTAGATAAATCAACTAAGCACGATAAACCAACCCTAAACTTTGGTGGTCAAAAAGCCGAGCTTTGGTGTCCAGGTGGTGAAGCCGCTTTCATTATGAAGATGGCGAGAGAGAGTCAACTTTTTGCTACTCAAGTCTTGTGGTTTACGACATTGATTTCTAAGAAAGACAACGTCGATATGGTTCGTTCAGAGTTGGGTAAGCTACGAGCTAAACAAGTAAAAGTCGTCGAGATGTCACAAGGCCAGAAGGTGAGTCGCTTTATCGCATGGACCTTTATGGACGACGAGCAAAGACAAGAGTGGATTGCGCTTAAATAGCGGCTGTACTTAGTTAAGATATTAAGCAGAAATACGGACGGGCTTGTTGTTAACGCAACAAGCCCGTTTTTTTGTGTTTTGCATATAAGCTAAGCAGAAAGCAACTCATCTAACTTGCTCTGATATTTCTGCTCTAGAGCTTTGTTGCCTGCTTTATTTTCGAGATCGACCAAGATTTTAAGCGATGGAATTTGATAGCCATAACGCTGGTGGAATTTAAATAAACGGAGTCGAGCGTCATTGTAATCGGCGTCACTCACTTCAATTTTTGATAATTGTAGTATCGATTTTACGCGGTTTGGATCGTGGTCAATCGCTCTGCTGAAGTAGTACTTCGCTTGATCTGTATTGCCAGCCTTAAATGCACAAAATGCGGCGTTTTCATAACTTGCAGACACCAAGTAGTAGTAGGGTTGGTCGATGGCACGATTAAAGTACTTATCGGCTTGTTCGTATTCGCCTTGTTTACACAAGAAGGTACCGTAGTTGTTCAATACATTACCGTTTCTTGAATCAAGACTGAGAGCTTTGCGGTAAGTGGTTCTCGCTTCGTCTACTTCGCCCACTTTTTCGTAGTAATGCGCCATTGAAAGCCGAGCACGGTAGTAGTTAGGTGCGTGTTTAATTGCGAGCTCAAGATTTTCACGCGCTCTTACCATGTTGCCTTGTCCCATATAGCCCAAACCTAATTCGATTCGAGATTCAGACATCGCGATAGGATCACTTTCAATCTTTGGCGGTCCTTCAGTGACAGAGACGCAACCGGCCAAGGAAAGCGAGGCGAGTAGTACTACACTTGATAACGAAAGGCGGCGGGATAACGAAATCGGATTTGAGAATGACGGCTTGGCAGGCATGTGAAGCTCCTTATGAACACCAACCCATCATATGAAATCAAACCCATTAAAGTGGTAAATCTATTATGGAATGCGACCCACACACCATAAAAAACCGCGTCCAATTCGTCGTTTTATCAACAACATACTGAACACGGCTTTATGTGTTTTTGAATCGGAAGAAAGAACTTAATCGTCTTTGGTAAAGTTGTCTTCGCTGAAGTGATCCAGATCGTAAGGCGTTTGTTGGTAAACGCAGTAGTTTAGCCAATTTGAGAACAGCAAGTGTCCATGGCTTCGCCAGCTTGCAACCGGTTTGTTGTCTGGATTGTTGTTTGGGTAGTAATTAATTGGAATCACAGGCTCCATGCCTTCACCCAAATCACGAATGTATTCGTTGTGAAGCGTATGAGCATCGTATTCAGGGTGACCTGTTACAAACACGTTTCGCTTGTCTTTGGTTGCCGCCAGATACACACCCGCCACGTCTGAAGTCGCAAGTACATCAAGGTCGGTGTGCTCTGCTAGATACTCTGGTGAGAAGTCCGCATAGCGAGAGTGCGGAGCTAAGAATGTATCGTCGAAGCCACGTAAAATAGGGTGGTATGGGTTATGTATCTCGTGGTTGTAAACACCAGACAGCTTTTCTTTACGAGTGCGTTTTGGCAAATCATACAGTAATTTCAAGCCAGCCTGAGCCGCCCAACACACGTATAGAGTTGAAGTAACGTGCTTGTTAGCCCACTCCATGATGGTTTTCAGGTGATCCCAATAGATAACATCTTCAAATTGAACCAAGCCCAACGGAGCACCAGTGATGATCAGTCCATCAAAGTTACGGTTTTTTACCATCTCAAATTGGCGGTAAAAGTTATCTAAGTGTTCAGTTGGTGTGTTTTTACTTGGTCGATCATCAATGCGTAACAGCTCTACATCCACTTGCAATGGGCTGTTCGATAGTAGGCGTAAGAATTGAGTTTCAGTTTCAATCTTCTTCGGCATTAGGTTGAGGATCAAGACTCGAAGTGGACGAATTTCCTGTGTCGATGCTCTTGATAGCGGCATAACAAAGATGTTTTCTTCACGAAGAACATCGGACGCTGGCAATTGGTCTGGAATGCGAATAGGCAAAGCTTTCTCCCTAAGCTAGATATGTAGACGTCTATACATCTAAATCTATAGTAGTTTAATACGCTTGTCGATATACAAAATGGATAGTTGTAAATTATTTGTGTTTTTTTATCAGAAGCAACACATCGATTTTTAAGGCATATCATCACGTTGTTTGTCGATTCGGGTAATGCTTGGAGAGTTGTATAAGTGGGTAGGATAGGAGCAGTTTTCAGAGCACCCCGTTATTAATTAAGATAAACTCATGTTTTCAAATTAGCCTGTAAAGTGATTGATGAAGTTAATACTCATTCGAGGGCTGCCCGGTTCGGGTAAGTCCACAAAAGCGAAAACCTACGATGCATTGCATGTCGAGGCGGACATGTATTATGTGAATGAACAAGGTGAGTACCGTTTCGATCCTAGGCAGTTGCAGCAGGCTCATGAGTGGTGTCAGAACACGGCTGAAAATGGTTTGAAGCAAGGTCTGGATGTTGTGGTCTCAAATACCTTCATCAAACAGTGGGAAATGAAAGCCTATCGCCAGCTTGCACTTAAATACAAAGCGGACTTGGTTATTGAAGTGTGCCGAGAGCAATATGGCACTATTCACGACATTGAACCTTCAGTGATTAAGCGAATGGCGAAAGATTGGCAAGAATAGCCTCGTACATGTGTGACTTAACGGCAAATAGCATTAAATTAATAGAACAACTCCAAGGTAACGATTCAAATGGCAAAGCGCTCTGTTGTGGTCGACATGACTTCTTATGGTATCTACTCCACATGGGATTCTAAATCTAAAGATCTTCCAAAAATCAAAGAATTTACCACAACGGTTGATGCTGAAATTGACGTTGAGTTTGGCTATATCCTGAATATCAAAAAAGCCAAAGGCGAAAAGATCCGTTACTGCATCTACCACCCGAACATTACCACCGACAAAGGCGAAGTACTTGAACCGTTCGATGGTGAAGAATACGTTGGCAATAACGACTGGGATTTCTACCTCGGTGACACCATCTGGGCGCCTGTCTCGAACAAGCTCGGTAAATGGCGCATGACAGTCGAACTAAAAGGCAACATCATTGCCGACAAGACGTTTGACCTAGTAGCAAAAGATGAAGGACAGTTTTGGAAGCGTAGGGGTTTCTAGGCTCGAGCCTTCAGCTAAGTTCAAGCAAAAAAAAGCCGAGTCACATGTGGACTCGGCTTTTTGATATGAGCTAAATGGCTTTCACCATCTAGCTCACAAGTAAGATTATTGTGTTACGTAAGCCACAACAAACTCAGTGATAGCGACCATGTCTTTCACTGCGATGTACTCTTCAGTGGTGTGAACTTTTGCCATACCTGTCGATAGGTTAACCGTAGTTAAACCTTTCGCATTGAAGTTGTTTGCATCACTACCGCCGCCAGTGCGTTTAGTGTTAGCCGTTACGCCAAGCTTTTCGAATGCCGATTTGATCGAAAGAATATGCGGGTGATCATCTGCAATAACGAACGCATCGTAAGCACGAGTTGATTCGATTTCTACTTCAGCACCGAATTGCTTCGCACTTTCTTCGAAAGTCGAGATCATGTGCTCAACTTGTGCCGTTAGCTTTTCGCCGTTTAGAGAACGCGCTTCAGCAACCACTTTAAGCTCTGGCATTACGATGTTAGTCGCTTGACCGCCTTCAACAATACCCACGTTTGCTGTTGTTTCTTCATCGATACGGAGCAGGTTCATCTTAGTGATAGCGTCTGCTGCCACTTGAATCGCGCTGATGCCTTCTTCTGGTGCTAAACCAGCGTGAGCAGGGCGACCTTTGATCTTCGCAACGATTTTCTGTTGGCCGGGTGCTGCATTTACGATAGTGCCGATCGGGCCGCCTGTATCTAGTACAATTGCGTGCTCAGATTGGATGTAAGACATATCGAAGTTCAAAGAACCGAATAGACCGCCTTCTTCGAATACGGTGAATGCGATTTCAATCGTTTTGTGTGCTTGGCCTTCAGCTTGAATTACGCGAACCGCTTCCATGATAGCCGCAATACCAGATTTATCGTCACCGCCTAGGATTGTGTTGCCTTTTGAGCGGATGATGCCGTCTTCGATGATTGGCTCAATGCCGATACCTGGGGTTACTGTGTCCATGTGGCAGCTGAATACTGTGCTACCTGGAAGTGTGCCATCTAAACGCGCGTAGATGTTGAAACCGTTCGATACTTCTTCTGGAACAGCCAGTTTATGTACGTCAAAGCCTAGTTCGCCTAGCTGTTCAGCCAACGCTTCAGCAATCGCTTTTTCGTTGCGTGATTCACTATCGATTTTCACAAGATCGCAGAAATGGTCGACAAGACGTTGTTCATTAATTTGGGTCATTGTTAATTCTCATTATGGTTCCGCTCTTTCCTTAGAAGTCACGGCTATAGGAACAGGAAAATCACTATAACGCCTTTTTGTAGGATGATTGTCTGAGTTAAATCAAGAAAGTTGCCTGATTATTCTAATTAATGAGAAAAAACCAACCCAGATCCACCAGTGCGCAGGATTTTAATCTGTATATCTGTCGGGTATAATGTTTGACCGCTTTTAAACATACGTCGATGAAATTGGAATGTAATCAATAATGGCACTGATAAATGAATAGAAACAATGTGTTAGGTTCATTCCTTTTAGTGTTGCTGATGAGTGTTGTGCTGGGGCTGTATTTGCTCTACCCAACTTATGACGACGATTTAAAGCATATTCGCCCTGAAAACCCGAGTGTTTATAGTCCAGAGAAAGAATTATCACTCTCTCATTATGGATCTGCATTGATTGATATTCTCGATGTATCTCGTGGTGATCCTAATTTAGCTTCCCAACAACTCGAGGCTCTCCAAGCCAAGTTCCCAGACCAAGATAAAGCCATCTATCGTGCTTACGAATTGATGATTTTGTCGAACCTCGCGCAACACAAGTTGGATACCAAAGCGGTTTCAGAATACGTCAGACAGATTAAAGCACTCGCACAACACGAACATATGGGTTGGCTAAAGGCCCAATCTCTCGTTGAATTGGCGATCGAATACATCAGTAAGGGTGAGCTGGCGGAATCTGAAATCCAAATCAGAGCTGCGATAGATATCGCGGAATCGCTCCACTATGAAGAGTTGTTGATTAAGGCCTATAACACGGCTGGTGTTATCAACAATATCCGCAATGACTTTCCCGAAGCTCAATACTTTTTCCATAAAGGTTTAGACCTTGGTAAGAAGTACCCTCAACACATCTACAACAGCAAGTTAGTGTCAAACATGGCACTGCTTTATATCTATTTGGAAGACTGGCCTAAAGCGCTCAAGCTGATTAAAAGAGCCAAAAAACTCTATTACAAGAGCGGGCTACTTGAAGCGTCTACCATCGGCGTGCTGCATGTGAATGAGTCTTTTGCTTATCTGCGCAGTGGTGATTTGGTCAAGGGTCGAGAAGCCTATCAAAGTGCGGCTAAGCTCAATGGCGATAACGTGAGTGAACGATACAAAATCATTCTATTAAAAGCCGAGAGTGATGTGTTGTTGGCGGAAAAGAACTTTGAGTCAGCGCGGCAAGTCGCAAACTTGTGTCTTAGATACCCGGGCGTCGACAAATACACACTTCAATTGGGGCAGTGTTACCTAAATAGAGCCTTAGCGAATATTGGTTTGAACCGAGATAATTTTGTTTTTGCTGATCTAAAGCGATCGTCTGCAATGTTCGATGTTGTTGGGACTCGCAGCTGGAAGGTTCTCGGCTTAAAAACACTTGCTGAATACTATGATTCAAGAAGCGACAGCGAGAACGCACTCCGCTACTTCAAACTCTATTACAAGGGCAACAAAGCGCTGCTATTTGATAAGCGCCAGAGTGATATCTTTTTACTAGAGCAAGATTTCGCTACAGCATCATTAGCTCAAGAAAACGAACTGCTTAACGCAGAAAAAGAGTTGGGTGAGCTGACATTAGATAAGCAGCAGTTACGGAATCGAATCGTTGTCGCCTTGGGTATCATGGTGATGATCAGCGCCACGTTACTTTTGATAAGGTTACGCTCGATCCAGAAGACCAACAAAGAACTACTTAAGCAATCAACAAGATGCGAACTGACAGGTTTATACAATAGGCGTTACTTAGAGCAACGGTTAACTCAGCCGATACCACATCCTTTGTCGTCGTTTGGGTATACGCTCGCTATTCTAGATTTAGACCGCTTCAAACAAGTTAATGACACTTATGGCCATGATATTGGTGACCAAGTGTTGGTGGAAGTCGCTCAGCGTTTAGAGCAAATCTTATCAACAAACGATGTAGTGGCAAGATGGGGTGGGGAAGAGTTTGTTTTGTTGTTGGCTGGGAATCAAGATCCTAATAAAGAGCTTGAGCTGATAAGAAAAACGATCGCTGACCGACCGATTGAAACACATTCTGGCCCACTAGAATTAACCACATCGATTGGTGCGACGACTCATCTAACGGAACAACAGTTGAATAGCAGTACCTATAAGAAACACTTGAAATC
This sequence comes from Vibrio sp. QJM3NY_35, assembly GCF_057785915.1. Lineage (NCBI taxonomy): Bacteria > Pseudomonadati > Pseudomonadota > Gammaproteobacteria > Vibrionales > Vibrionaceae > Vibrio > Vibrio sp. QJM3NY_35. Next base: position 1,548,134 of record NZ_CM173507.1, read on the forward strand.
GGCAGACGACGCTTTGTATCAAGCTAAGCAGTTAGGGCGCAATAAAGTCGTTATCATTTGAGTGCCTAAACTTGGTTAATCCCCTGTAATCAAGAAACCTGAACTTCAACAACTAAGCGAATAAGAGTGCTTGTCTGAACTAATACAGCTATCTACTCTTATTCGCTTAATTAATACTGTGATTTGGCTTGCTGGGTTACTTAGCGACACCTTGGAGCATTTCAACCAATTCGCCTTCTGTCGCTGGTTCGCTAGCGAGTTCAATTACCGCTGAAGCTCCTCCCTTTAACATGTAGGCTTGGGTTCCGCAGTGGTCATAGTGGAACCATTTACCATCTACGCATACGTCGGTATAACATCTTGGGTCTTGTTTAAGTTCCATATCAATTTCCTTATTAACATTTGCCTAACGTTTTTCAGACTAGTTGATCACAAATCTAGGTAAATTGATTTAAATCAATCTAGAGTGTAATTGATGATTTGATTATCAAAATAGGAGAGGTGTGTCTAGCGAAGGAGCGACCTCTCGTTGAGTACTGCGCTCAAAGGTCGTGATTCTGGTTGGCAACTCTCGCTCTTTTGCTTGCCAGTTGGTGCTTTTCTACATACGCTAGCCACTCTCTTAATCCCTATACAGACTTGATTGTGTTGGAAAATGACTAATATCTTTATCGTTGTAATTGTTCTGGTTGTGTTCTTTTACTTTATTCAAAAGTATGTGGTGAAACACGATGACACCAAAGACCACGCTTATCAGAAGAAAGGTGCGTTGATGTCGGCGCAACAGGCGACATTCTATAATGCGCTAAAATCCGCTGTGGGTAACCATGGGGAAGTGTTTGCGAAAGTCAGCATGTCGAACGTGCTTGTTCCTGCTAAGACGAACAACAAGAAGAATTGGTTTATCGCAAACAACAAGATCTCACGTAGTTACTTCGACTTTGTTGTTTGCGATCCGCGAACGCTAGAACCCCGCGTGATCATCGAACTTGATAACGGCAAAGAACTCAATAAAGGGAAAGTCGACCGCGAAAAGCTACTGATTCACGTCTGTAAATCGGCAGGTTTACCTCTGATTGGTGCTTCAATTAAGCACAGCTACCAAGTGAGCCGTTTGAAGAGGTTACTGGCAGCCCACATCGATTTAATTGAACCATCCAAAGAAGTTCGATTCTGTAAGAAATGTGGTAGTCCAATGATCATCAAACTGGCAAGCCAAGGCGATTACAAAGGCCGACGCTTCTTCACTTGTAGCCGCCAGCCAAACTGCACCTATACCGAAAACTACAACGTTGTATTCGATGTTGAAGAATAGTTGGTATCGATAGTAATGCATCCGGTTGGACTCGATTCAATCGCTTAGATACGAATAAGTTATACAAACTAAAAAGCCGAGCATTGATTATGCTCGGCTTTACTAATATTAAGTGGATTGGTTTAGACTAAAACGCGTAACGCATACCGAGCTGTAGCTCATCTTCGTCGTTATCGCCTTGCCCACCTTCGCCCTCGTCTAACATGTTAAACTTATAACTACCAAAGAAGGCCACATCGCCAATATAACGTGCGTATTCTAGACCGATAAAGTTAATGTCGTAATCTGCAATATCGTCAGCTTCAAAGTAGCTGTAGGTCAGGTTGACGGTGTTGACACCAAACGAGTATCCCAAGTAAGCATCTGCAGAATCGTAGTCTGAATCTTTTACGCCTAGACCTGAAATACTACCAAATTGATAGAGTGCGGCGAACCAAACCCCCTGATCGTTGGTGTACTTAACCGCACCAATATAGGCATCAGAAGTTTCTGTATCTGTCCCAACGCCATAGGTTTCATCACTTGACGCATAACCGACGCCAATATCTAACCCAATCGAAGTGCTGCCGGCGACAACTGCACCGAAGCCGTCACTTTGTGCTGATTCACTATCTGAATTGAAATTGCCATCAATTTGAAAGGTGATGTTGTCCAGGGCAAGATTACGAAGCCCCTTGTACTGCAAGGACTTGCGAAAGGTAGCTATTGCTACGGTTTGCTTTTTTCTGCTTTCTTTTGATCCCTGCTTTGAAGCTAGTTTCTTCCGTCAGCAGATTTAAAGCTATATGTCTTATAACTGCTAAATTCTCACCAGCTTGCTCTCGACGAATCCGACATTCATCTTCTTTAAAACCTACGTCTAATCGCCAGTGCATCTGATTTTCAATGCTCCAATGTGCTCGCGTGCTCTCTAGTAAAGCTTTAGCCGTCAGTTTTGCTGAGCTTATGTAGTGCTTGATTTGCATTGTTTCTGCTGGCTTATCACCTTCTTGACGAATTGAAACGACCATACCAATGGTGGAGAGTCCCGCCCAATCAAGCGCTATATCGCCTAAGAAATCTGTATTGTGAACAACCATACTCAAACGCGTTTCTGTACGACCATGTCCTTTCTCTTGAGTGACGTATTTATCACCTTCAAAACTATTAAGCATACTAGAATTAAACACTTGGCTAATCGCTTGCTCCAATCGTTTTTGATTACCTTTTACCGCTAAGAGGTAATCTGCATCTTGGCCGACTATCTTTTCAGCTATATCCTTCTGGCATCCCATAGCATCAATCGTCACTAAGCAACCTCGTAAGGAAAGCATTTCAAGCAGTTCGGGGATCGCTTTGATTTCATTGCTTTTGTCTGCTGTTTTAACCTGCCCTAACACAACTTGATTTGCAGCACTAAACGCACTAACCATATGGATTGCACCACAACGCTTGTCTTTGTTGTATGTGCCTCTGAGAGTTTTGCCGTCGATAGCAATCACTTCACCCTCAGTCACCTCATGACAGTCTTTCATCCACGCTGTAAAGCATCGTTGTAGTTGCTTGGCGGAAATAAGATTGATAACTCGGGCAATGGTATCGTGTACTGGTATGCCTTGTTTGAAATCACCATACTGTCTAAGCCATTCCAAGTTATCTTCACCAAAATCTTCAATATCCTCCCAACCTTCAGCACCAGCAATCACTGCTGCAATTGTTAAGAAGATAATGTCGGTTAGCGTGTGCTCTATTTTCCAAGCTTGGCGAGGGTCTCGAATAACTGAAATATGGTCCAAAAGGCTTAATCCGTTCATTAGGCTAAATATCTGCTGTTAAAAAACAGTATATGATCACACCTAAATCTGATCATCAAATTGATCTTGGATGTATTGAGATTATTGTGACTTCAGTGTACAAATTAGTGGAAACATTACTTCACGCTACCCCTTATTCCATATGGGTTTTTCATGATCTTGCCCTGTGATGTTGTCGCTTGTCAGTTCATAACGTAAAACATTTTTTGCTCGATCAGCAGTCGACACCGTGTATTCATTGATATAGCCGCTGAAGGTTTCAGCCATATCCGTCCAATCGGTTAAGTAGGTAACGGCATTATTTTGGTGGCCATAATAGACGTTACCGTGATTGGTTTGAACACCCGTATATAAGAATCGAGTGTTAATGCCGATATCATCTGATGCGCCATCTTCAGACTCTGTTAGTTCGAATTCATATTTCCCAAAAAAGGAAACATCGTCCGACGCTTTTTGTGTGCCATCGACACTTAAGCGGACACGTGATCTATCACTATAGGTGCTACTATTACCAGCACTTTTATTCGCATCAGAGAAATTCCCTCGAACTTCTGCGCGGCCGCCGATATTGAATACTGTTTCATCTGTCTCATAAATGGTCGCCGCCGATACGGCAGATGTCGATAGTATGCTCACCACTGCAATGGCGATATGTGATTTTTTCATAATTTATTCCCTATTTTTCACACTTGTATTTATCGTAAACCATAAATTCACGTATGGCATTGAATTTAAATCAATGATTCCCACAGGTTATGAATATAGGCGCGCTTTACCATTATGCAAATTTCATTATGTATTACTGTGCTGTATGTATTCAAAATAGCTATGATGTGTGGGGTTGGGTTTTGAATTGCTTATAGATTGTTGCTCTTGAGGGAGATTAATTGTAGCTGATGTTTTTCGACTATAGAGTGCTATCGTATTTATGTATGTTGGTAATAACCCGGCCACTTTATATGAAAAATCCGAATTTAGTCATTGCGGTCTAGTAATTCGATGACGACGATTACAAAATCGTGGTGATTTTTATGAATGATGTATTTCAGTGAGTTACAAAGCCTCTGCGTGCCTTTCACTTATAATGATCAAAATACTACGGTAACCCAGTGGGCAAGCAAAATTTTTGACACTAAATATAGGCATTGATCTATATCTGTATGGTTACTGTAAAGGCCAAGAAAAACGGTATAGACAACAAAAATCCCAAATTGAACACATTAGGTTAGTTAACTGATTGTCATCAAGGATTAGAATTTTTCTAACTAAACTTTGTTTTTCAGCGGTTTGACGATAATCTGGGTGTAAAATCGACATGTTGTTATGTCTTTGATTGCAAAGTGAGCAAACGAATCGCAAGATGCCAGTTAATACTTGCACCATCTGTTTATCATGGATATCATCGTTGGCGTTCTAAGGGAATGCGTCCGTAGCTCAGTTGGTTAGAGTACCGCCTTGACATGGCGGGGGTCGGTGATTCGAGTTCACTCGGACGCACCATTCCTTCTTTAGTTTTTATTGCATAACTATTGAGTTTGTCACAATGGTAGTAATAAAAAATTAGAACATCGCCCGCTTAGCTCAGTTGGTTAGAGTACTTGCATGACATGCAAGGTGTCACTGGTTCGAGTCCAGTAGCGGGCACCAAATTATACGAAAGAGCCCACCTAGTGTGGGCTTTTTTTTGCCTATAATTCCTTGTTTTATCAGGTTGTTAGCTATTTATTGGTCCCATAAGATTCCATAGCATGTTGTAAAATCCATCGTTTAAAGTAATCTCTGAAGTAGTCTTTTAAGAAATAAGCAATTTCGAGGTTACTTCAGGGGGGTACGATGGCGAAAAAAGTACAGCCTTTAACGGCAACTCAAGTCAAACAAGCAAAGCCTAAAGAGAAAGAATATAATTTAGGTGACGGTGATGGATTATCATTGAAGGTTAAGCCTATAGGAACAAAGCTATGGCGTTTTTCTTATTATCATCCCATTTCACGAAAGCGCTTGAACCTAGCTTTAGGCAAGTACCCTGACGTCTCACTAGCTAAAGCTCGAACCAAAGCTATTGAAGCTAGAGAACTACTTGCTGATGGTATTGACCCTAAAGAGCACCGTGACACTACTCTTCGAGAAAAACAGTTAGAATTGGCGAATACGTTACAGTCGGTGTTTGATGACTGGATTGAAGTGAAGAAAACAAGCGTCAAAGAGCAAACTGCTAAGAAGCTAAAGCAACGAATTGAGAAGTACCTCTTGCCTGATCTTGGTAAGCTTCCTCTTGGTGACATTACGGCACCACAAGCGATCAAAACAATTAAACCCATTGCGAATCAAGGTAAATTAGAAACAGTAGGCCGTTTGTGTCGTAACCTCAATGAGATAATGACCTTTGCAGTAAATACGGGGGTGATTGAGCACAACAAGCTAGCAGGCATTGGTAAAGCTTTTGAAACCGCCAAGGTAACCAACCAAGCTTCGTTAGCCCCAGATGAGCTTCCAGATCTCCTCAAAACAATCAACTACGCATCCATTAAACCCATCACTCGCTGCTTGCTAGAATGGCAACTTCACACCATGACAAGGCCAGCTGAAACTGCTGGGGCACGTTGGGATGAAATTGACAGAGAAAAGATGCTTTGGGTCATTCCTGCTGAACGAATGAAAAAGGGAAGAGTGCATACTGTCCCTTTAACAAGACAAACTCTAGATCTATTAGAAACCATTGATTTCATCACGGGTGATAGTGAATACCTATTCCCAGCTGACAAAAGTAACAAAAATCACATCAATAAAGAGACAGCAAATAAGGCATTAGTAAGAATGGGCATGAAGGGCCGGCAAACGTCTCACGGCTTACGCGCATTAGCCAGTACCACTCTAAATGAACAGAATTTTGATCCAGACATTATTGAAGCTGCACTTTCTCATGTGGATAGGGATAAGGTAAGAAGCGCATACAACCGCACTGATTACCTTGAACGTCGTAAAGTTCTCATGGCGTGGTGGAGCGACCATATTGAAGAAGTTGCAACAGGAAGCTTGTCGATGAGTGGTAAAAAGAGCCTGAAGGTTGTGGGTTAATAGGTATGTATTGTGATTTGATGTTTTAGTAAATTGGGGTTACGGTGTAACTTTGAATCTTCAATAAATTGAAAGGCATTGGCTTGGCGTAGAGTACGGTTTTCTATGGTGCATATAACCTAAATAATTTCAGACATATGTCATTTAAGTGAATCCACTCACTTGTAAGGTGTCAATATGCCAAACGTAACCACTCGCTTAATTCGTCTCAATGAAGTACTAGTAATGACTGGCTTATCAAGGTCGGGAATGTATCGCTCTATAGAAAAACAGCAGTTTCCATCACAGGTGCCAATTGGAGATAGAGCCGTCGCATGGGTAGAAAGTGAGGTTCAAATGTGGATAGCTGAAAAAATTGAAGATCGTCACCTATCTTGATATGACAAAGGAGAGCTATGTGCTCTCCAAATTTATATACTTCACTTAAAACGGTCGAATGATTCTATCTTTTTTTGTTTTTCTTTTTTTATCGCTTCTTTTACTTTTTCTATATTGGATACCCAACGGCTAGCCATCATTGACACTATTTGGTTTACTGGTTGATCAAACTCTTGCGATAACTGCTTTAATTGTTCCACTGTTGACTCGTCAACAATAATATTTAAAGATTTCTTCTTTTCCTTTTTAATTTTTATTCGATGTTTTTTTTGACTCCATGCTTTCTTCATGTTTATTAAAAACAACGTCTTGTCAGACTCTCCTATTTCAATGGAGTGAAATATCGCAGGGACAGTTATCCTAAATGCTTCATTATTATTTACTAATTCAGGCATGTTTTTGCAGTATCTTTTAATTGTTTCATTTTCAGTAAGATAATTTATAGACCATGCATCAATATTGTACTCTTTTGCATCTAACCAGGATAATGAATGTTTATTTTTTGAATTGTAGTATTTTTCTTCTAGGTAATTAAGGTAACTAATTTTGTCCGGCGAGTTACACTCTATGGTATTTAAAAAATAAATAACATCATTTTCAATATCTTTGATTGTTCTCATTTTTGATAGTTTTGAAAATGACTTTAATCGTAATATTTCTTGCATAACGCCTTTTTTATTAAAGAATATATAACGCTCATTTATATTGAAGATATCATTATTCGATAAGTGTAAATAACAGAAAACGCAAAAAACTCGATCGATAGATAGTAATTTCATGAAGTTGTCATCAATCATATTATTTAGAAATTCTGTTATTATAGCGTCGATGTTATTATTTTTAGATTTTGTTTTTATTGATTCTTCTATTTTTTCAATAAGATCGGGAGAGTCAATTTTAATTTCATTTGCGTTAGTGATGTAGTCATGCTTGTACATCATCCTAATAATCTGTTTTTTTGCTCTATATTTGTCTTTGATAAAACCTGAGATCTTTCTAGTTGTTCTTCTTTATCCATTATTTATTTCCTACGCAGTAGATTTAATGTCACGTTAACGTATTATTCTAGTAGGTTTAGTGTAGCTTTATAGAGTGACAATGTTGTGATCAAAGCTTATATTGTTAGGATTCTGTAGGTTTTTGTTGGATTTTTAGGCTGACATCTCAATTGTGAGTTTGAAGTAGTGGTGTGTTTTAGGCTCTATTTATACAAGGTGAAAAATCACCTTGTATAAATAGCCTGGAGTAAACTTTTCAATAACGATTAATAGGTAATCAATATATGTTGCCTTTGATTGGGTGTGTTTCTATTATAGATGTTTCATTTTTTACATTATGATAATGGTTAATGTATAAATGAAGAATACGAATGATCAAGTAACCTTATGAAGATATGTTCAATGTTGAATATATATTAAGGAATAAATCTGGGCATACTGTTGATTATCTAAAGTACATATCTGCTAAGATAGACTTTCGAATTTCAACAAAAATTGCCGAAGAAATAATCTTATTAAAGGTTTATTTCTGCTATTGAAGAAAAAATACAAGCCAATTTAAAGCGTAAAGTGAGAAGGTGGTAAATGAAGGTGAGATATCGAATGAGATATATTGGAAAAGGATTATGCTATCACTGCTATGTTATCTTCCTGTCGTATTTCAGCGTTATATGTTTTTGATTACACCTATTACGACCTAAATGTCGTCAATTACAAGTCTTATGATAGTCCAACTCTTCGAAGCGGGCGTTTGCTTGATTTGGATTGTGATAATCGAATGACAAAGGAGCATATCTATTTTATTTGGGCGAAGAATAATATATGAGCGCTTATTACTTAATTTCAGAGTAACTTCAAATGCTGGAATTTGGAGTTTATTACCCGGAATTGATTGAGCTGTAACGTTGACATCATGTATTTTTGGTTAAAACCAGAATGGAATGATTCGTCCGGAGCATGTTCAGATATCGTTATTGCGGTATGGTAATATTACGTATATACCATTCATTAACTTACCCTTACCAAACACAATTCAATAAAGATACTCACCTCATTAAATAACTATTCCCAATCATCCTATACCAGAGATATTCATTCCAAAGGTATAATGATGAAAAAGCTTAAAACAACGACCAATGATACATTCAATGGATTGCCAATCTTAAAGGCAAAAGGTGGATTAGTTCTTAGCTACCTTGATAAACTGTATGACACGATTGATAAAGCCGTCACACAACACCCTCGTACGACAGCCATTAGAGTAGACCTACGTTTAGCTAAGTCTTTATTGTTTGATGATTCTAGTGTCATAAAGAACTTTATTGCTTCGCTGGATGCTCAGATTCAAGCTGACCTCAGTCGAAAAAAAAGGAGAGGTCAGGCTGCTCGTAGTTGTAAGGTTCGATATGCTTGGTGTAAAGAAAGAAGCACGTCATTGAGTCACCATTACCACCTTGTCTTGTTATTGAACAAAGACGTGTACCATTCTCTTGGAAGGTTTGATCAAAAAGGCAATTTATCAGACATGATAAAGAAGGCGTGGTGTCGAGCGTTGGATATCAAAGCCAATGAAGGTGATACCTTAGTCCACTTCCCGGACAACCCTACCTATTGGTTAGAACAAAACTCAGATAAATTTGACCAACAGGTGGGTAGCCTGTTTAAACGAGTCAGCTATTTAGCTAAGGTTGAGACCAAGCACTACGGCGATAGATCACGAAGTTTTGGGTGCTCTCGAACCTAAAAAAAGAGGGCAGAACATCGCCCTCATTAATCCTTCTAAATAATTAGTTTTGAGTGACGGTTTGCATCTTAATAGCCGTTATTGAACTCACTTCTTTTTCCACTGTAGTACCAGCGTCAAAGTTGATGTAGTACTCAGTAAAGGTTCCACTTGGATATTGATAGAACATCAGCTCGTTGTCGCTGACAACGGCCATTCGTTCATTGGCATCGAGTTTAGCACCACTAGAAGCATCGATTGTCGTTGTAGCGGGTTGGTTAAGTTCAGCCTTACTGGTATCAAAACGCATGAAGCTAGGCAGTGCACTATTATCATCGGCACTTGAATACATGCAGTACAGTGAGGTTTGGCCTGCATTGGCTACGTGACCACTATGCGCTTTAGAGGGTTCGAGTTGTGTGATGGTTTTGGTTGTGTCATCGAACTGATACACAGAGCAATCTGAATGCATTTTATAATCACCACGGACCACACTCATGGAGGACGGTCTGTACCCATTGGTGGTCCATAGAGCATCGGTTTGGTCTAAGGTTGCGCCATTCAATGTAAGCTCGATCAGTGCATCATCGGAATCTCGAATTGTATAGAGTTTATCTGCGTATAGAAATGGAACAGACAACAGTGACGTATCGTAACTAAAGTTGTGCTCGGTACCGTCTGGCTCTAGCCACGTTAAGCTATCACCACTCCAAGGAACGGTGACAATATCACCTGTTGATAGAATGATGTTGTTTCTGAAGTAATCATCAAAGACTTTAGAAATGGTAAACGTACCATCAACAAGCTCCGCTTTATGCAGGCTGAGTTCATCACTGTGCCTTAAGTAAATATGTGTGCTGTCTCCGTTGTGGGAAAAGCGTGTATTGGTGACCCAAGCCTCATGTTCAGCTTCCACCTTCTTATAGATAGGAACGCCGCTCTCGACCAATGGATAAAGATCACCGGTATTCTTGTCCTGTATGAGGGTGTAATTGCCTTCATACACCACGTCATCCACGGTGACGGTGACATTGCTCATGTTGATTGCAGAGTAGGTGGTATTTAGGTCGACGATCATATCGATAGTCGGAGTCACAACGCTCTCAGTTTCATCGCCTTCAAAGCTAATCGAGCTTACCTCACCGTTTTCTGGGTTCTCATAAACGTAAGCACTTTGCCCGTCGTCTAAAGGCGTATTGAACGTAGCTGCTCTAGAATATGCACGATAGCCAGTTAGGTCATGACTACGAGGCTTAAAGGTTTGAAAACCATCATTAACAACACTCATACTTGATATTGAGCGCGTTTGGTCGGCTGGTGGAGACGTTGGAGTATTACTATTGGAACCCCCTCCGCACGCTGTTAGAGCGAAAGCAATAGAGCTGACGAGAGTTGTCTTCAATAACATAGTGTTTTTCATAATCCTTCCTTGTGTGGTTAGTTGAACATGTTGGTCTTGATCTTGAGTGTTGAGTTTTATTTAGAGGTAATGGCCTCAGATAGTAAAAACCCTTCAGGGTAGGTGAACTCGAACGTACTGACGTAGATGTCTTGAATTTGGTTGAGTGGGGCTGAGCAAATACGCTTTTTGAATTGGTAGATCAATTGAAGGCAATCATTCTCTAATACCAACCCAAGTGGACAAACGTATTGAAGTACTTGCTCATTACGTAGGTGGAGCCGAGCTTCGCGTTGGTAATAGATGGATAGACAAAGTTTGTCAAAGACAGCTACGTCATAATCGCCTTTGTGATAGGGCTGCTTACGTCGAACATGACTACGTGGCCTTAGGTTATGATTCGTTGATAGCAAGGGCATAAAAGTGCATTGCACACTTGATAGATAGCTTTCAGGAAGAACTGATTTCAAGTTCTCAAAAGCGAATTCAAGAAGCACAGATTCTTGTGGTCCCAAGGAGAATATAGGGTGGGTTCTCCTGTGATAGCTATATGGGAGGCTTCTATCGTCTTTTTCTATATCTAGATAAGTCGTCAAGATGTTCAAGCAGCGTTGTACTGTGCGTTTCGAGCGTTCAATGCCCGTGTTTGTTAATCGTTGATGAACTTCGTTCGCTGTGATCTTTCGTTGAGTTGGGATGAGAGAGTAAACTTCAAACACCAACTCAATATGTTCGATGCGTTGCTTGTTCGGTTTAGAGGGCATGGGACCACCAAAATTTAAACGTGATCAATCGCCTCAACACATTTAAGTGATGAGCTAAAGAATCAACGTGATTAGGGATCGGCTGGTGGCCACACAGCCTGATACGATTACTTCTTGTAGTTAATGACGAGTTTGTCTGCGAAAGGGTATTTAGCTATTTCATAGTCTGGGTTTCTTGTGGCTAAATTATGCGCCGATATTGCAGCCGCTGAAGCTAATCCAAAAATGAGAGCAGGTCCTGAAGCCAAAGTTGCTGCCATCGTGGTTGAACGACCTGCTGTGTATATTCGACAAGATAGATTTTGAGCCTCTATAAGCCGTTCAATCTTTTTCACCGTCTGAGAGAAGTTTTTTACCCGAGTTAAGGTGAACGACTCTTTTCGTTGGATTAAAGCGATGAGCTCTTCATCATTGGTATGATGCAGTACATTACTTGTGGTCATTGTGAATCCTTAGTTGGGTGTCTATGAACCATCACTGATGGCATTAGGATAAGGATGGGTGAGACAAATAACGTCTCACTCAAATTGCGGATAATGATTATGTGAAATGGGCTGTATATTTGAATTTAAATGACCTCGGGAAAGGCCATTATTTATCCTTTGCTGTTTCTAGAATTTCACTTAGTAGATAACCTCTGCTCATCAACTCAATAGTGGCTAAGAGCCGTTTCAGATGGGTGGAAGAAAGGCGTTGAACGAATTCAAACAGTTCGTGATCTGAACTTTGCTCTACCTCCTTTTTAAAGTGCTGATACTGTTCATTAAGGTAATGACAACTCGCGAGAGCGACTCTGATGAGCGCTTTTGTGAGCTGCTCTTTTAATGGGGCTATATTGGGCATGATTGGTATCACTTATCAGTAATGTCGTGATAAGTCGTGGGGTGGGAGTCAATGATGAAAAGTCATTCAGGCCTTGCTACATATAGGGTTGGCTCTCTCCGAAATACGACTTTTTGATGGCTGTAGTGGTCCGGTGCCTTTGTATCGTGACATAGACCCGGACGGGTTGTTCTCTCATTACGAAATGATAGATATAGAGTCAAACGCTTCCATATCGATGTAGTGTAAGAAGTTATCCTGCCAAAGCTCGAACATCTCTACCGCGGAATAGTTACCCTTGATTGGGCTCCATCCCCCGAACTCTGTAAAGAACGCTTGGTCTCGAAAGTCAAAGTCTAGACATCGCGCCAATTCTGGATACACATTCCCAACGTAAGCAAAATCAGTGATGTATTCGACATTCCATTGACCACTGGAGATCTGTGTCATCGCGATTTCAACAGGGTGAAATCCACCAGCTTCTGAGCTGTATGAACTATCTCGAAAGTTGAACGTCAAGTAAGTACTTTGGGCTATTGACTCACTCAGGGTTAATTGCTGTTGAAAATGGTTGTTTAACAGTGCATGAAGTTTGTCAGACACGGGTAAGCTTGATGGGTGAAAGAGCAGAGTAGACATAATGATGCCTCCTTGAATTTAGGTGAACGAGTAGGGTGATGGGTTAGCCTTAGCGGACTTGAGTGAGCTGTATGTCATCGAAGACATGCTGAGTTAAATGTTCATGGAAAGCGCACATCCAGGCTTGGAATACTTTTGTTGTGACTGGATGGCTCAGGCTCGCTGCCCCCGCATCTGGTTGATAGCACCAGTGATTCAGTAGGTGGAAATAGAGATACACATCGAGCGAGTCGGTGGCTTTGTCTTGATAAGTAAAATTGGCCACGAAAACCAAATTCCAATCAGAGCGTGAATTCTCCCGCTTTAACTGAATCTCTACAGGGGCGACCCCTTCCTTTGTTTTGTAGTAGCTTGTGTTTCGACAGTTGAGTGCAATGCGTGTCGTGTCTTTAGGAATCGAGTAGCGAGCGATAGTTTGCTCTAACTGCTGGTGGAGTTTGCTATTGAGGGTGATGTCACCATAGTGTTTCTCAATCATAACCAGCCCCTTTCGGCAAATGATATGCATTGTTCCCCGACAACAATATGATCCAGAACTCGAACATCAATGAGCGCCAAAGCGTCTTGCAATCTTGTCGTGATGCGCCTGTCTGCTTGGGACGGCTCAGGATCGCCTGATGGATGGTTATGAGCAAAGATAACCGCTGCCGCATTGGCCTTCAGAGCAGTCTTTACAACCTCCCTTGGATAGACGCTTGCCGCATCAATCGTCCCTTGAAACAACTCCTCAAACTCAATTAATCGGTGTTGGTTATCTAGCAACATGACGGCGAACACTTCGCGTTCACTGCCGCCTATCTTAAATCGCAAATAGTCTCGGGTAGCTTGTGGATTGGTAAATACATCTCCTCGTACATAACGATCTTCTAATATCTCAGCTGCCTTTTCTAGAACGCGATGTTCATGCTCTTGCTGCGAGAGTAGTGGTGGTGAAAGTGTTCTCATTTTGGTTCTCCTTTAATCAGGCTTTAGGTCATTCACTTTAATGACATATACCTCAAAAAGGTTTGAATCAGAGTAAGCCGAGCCAGCCTCATTTTTTTTAACACTATCTCCTTATCCCATGAGGACCACAGGCATAGGAGAACGTCCCATGAGATTTTTAAAGCTAAAAGAAGTGATTGAGAAAACCGCATTAAGCCGCTCGGCGATCTACAGAAAAATGGACGAGGGTGATTTTCCTGTATCGGTAAGCTTGGGAGATAGGGCGGTCGCTTGGGTAGAAGAAGAGGTGAATAACTGGATGGAAATGCGCTTGGCTGAAAGACCAAGCCATTAATACTGAATTAACGCCACTGCACCAATTAAGGCATTACCAAAATGGTAGGCCAAAACTCGAACAAAGGAGCAAGACCATGAATGAAGAAAACTGTGCAATTTATATCGGTATCGCAACATCAAAAGGAAACGCATCAAAACTACAGGGTGGGGTTGGTATCAGTGTTTATAACTACGATGGGCAGTTAGTTGACGAAAATAATCTATTAGTCGGTCAGATTGCCGATAGTGCTGAGTTAGAGCTTATCGCATTGATAGAAGCTATAGCTTATGCCAGAGATGGAGACTGCCTATATTCTAGTAGTGAGTACTGTGTGAAAGGGTTCAATGAATGGCTAGATAACTGGAAAGCAAAAGGGTGGCGCAAATCAGATAAGAAACCAGTAGCTAACCGTCATTTATGGCAACAAGTTGATGCGTTGAGATCCAGTAAGTTTGTTGAAGTAAGGCGAGCGCATAAGGTAGGGGATTTTGAACAGATGGGGAGAGCGGGGGAGATGGCAAGGGAAGTGTTTTAAGTTGTTTGTTTATGGAAATAGTTGGGGGTCGGTTATTGAATATTCCGTATCCGCCCCATGAACCCACGGGGCGATATTGCTAATGTTTGAAGTTCCAAGGTAGGAGTGCGTCGATATCAGGCTCTGCTTTCGCCAACTCTTTCATGCACTTGACCAGATAGTCGTAGAGGATAAGTCCGTTGGCTTTCGCGGTCTCGACGATGCTGTAAAGCATCGCGCTCGCACCAGCACCGTTTGGTGTGTCAGAGAACAACCAATTTTTTCTGCCAATGACCAGCGGTTTAATTGCGCGTTCAGCGCGATTATTATCGATAGATAAGTGACCATCGTCGATATAACGAATGAGCTTTGGCCATTGTCCGAGCGTATATTTTATCGCTTTACCTAGTGCACTAGAGCCTATCACTTTCTGGGTCGTCATCCATTCGTAAAGTTCATCCAGTATCGGTTTGGCATACGCTTGACGCTCTGCTTTTCGCTCTTGGGCAGGCGCACCTTTTAAGCGTGATTCTATCCCGTAGAGTTTTTGGATTTTAGCCAGCGCCTTATCAGCCTTGCCTGATTTACCTTTCCCTTGAAGCTTCTTCGCATCCATGAACTTGCGACGAGCATGCGCTAAGCACCCTACATTGGTGACGTGATGCAGACCATCATAAGCCGCGTAGCCATCGGTTTGTAGATAACCGTTGTAGTCACCTAAAAAGTCCACGGGACACGCCCTCGCGCGACTGTTTTGGTAGTCGTACAAGGCGATATTTTTCATATTCGGTAGTGCGGCTTCGGGTGAGTCGGCGCCCGAGCAGTAGAGCCACATGTAACACTGTTTCTCTTCTTTGAGCACATTAAGCGGCGTTTCATCCGCTTGAACCACTACTTGTTGAAGAAGATGGTCTTTCAGCGCTTCATATAAAGGTTCGAACTTCTCACTGACTTGGATAATCCACCTTGCCATGGTGGTGCGTGATAGCTCGATACCCGACTGATTAAACAGCGACTCTTGCCGATAAAGTGGCATCGCGTATTGGTATTTACCCAGAATGATATTGGCAAGCAAGCTTTCTGTCGCGAAGCTCTTAGGGATAAGACTCTGCGGGGCTGGCTTTTGAACGATGCGGCTATTGTCTTTTGTTTTCTCGCACTCGCGGCACGCATATTTAGGGCGGACATATTCCAGCACTTTAAGCACTGCTGGTGTGAACTCTAATTTCTCACTGCGGTCTTCGCCGATTTTATGTAGGTTATGATTGCAGCATGAACACTGCTTTTCATGGTCGTCTAAATCGAGTTCGATAACCTCTCGAGGCAAGGTCGTTGGAAGTGGTTTACGTTTACCACGCTTCTTCGTTATGGTCGTGGTCGTGACCTCAACCTCTTCTTCCTTAGCGGCTTCACATTCCACTTCGTTGAAGAGATCTCCTTGAGATTCATCGTAAGGCTTTAACGCCTCCGAGCGTTTCGCGAATTGACGGTCGAAGGCAAGCTTGAGTTGTTCAAGCAGCGATTGACGCTCTTGTTGCCATTGTGATTCCTTCTGCTCATTCGAGAGCATCAGTGCTTTCACCATCGCTTGTAGCTCGGCAATATCTTGACTTTCTGGGTCGATATTTAGTGTCTTTTTCATGACATTGATTATACTAAAATCGTGCCGTTAACGCTTGGTGGATAAGGCTTTATTATCGTTTAAGTCATTGTAAAATCGTTTATTGTGACAGGTTTATGGCCGATAATTGTGAAGCCAGAAAGCAGCCTATCAAGCTCAAATTGAGTCAAGGTAAATACCTGATTTTTCTCTTTTGATGGCCACTTGTACTTGGCTTTTTCGAGGCGCTTATACCACAGGGCGAAGCCTGTTTTATCCCAGTACAACACTTTGATTTTGTCGCGCTGTTTGTTGGTGAACAGGAACAGTGCGCCACTCCCCAAGGGTAAATCGGTGTCACTTTCGATAATTGCAGCGAGGCCATTGATGGACTTTCTAAAATCGACGCTCTCACGATACAGATAAATGTCTGGTGCGCTCAGCATGCGTTTCATGACAGCGCCCCGATGAGCTCTGCTAGGTAGGTTGCAGGCGTGCCTTGAGGAATACTCAGCTCAACATCATTGACGAGAAGGGTCATGTTAGCGGTTGCTATTTGAGCTTGGTATTTCGTTGTCTTTTCGACGACCTCTGCTCGGACAAAGCCTTGAGATACATCCGCTTTTTTGAGTTGTTGGCGCTTAGCATAAAACGTTGAGGGATTGAGTTCATTGAGCTTACAGAATGCGATCGTTGACAATGAACTCGATTCAGATTGTTCGATAAGCGTTTGCCATTCTTGTTTAGTGTGTCGTTTTCCCATTTCAAATCTCCTCATGGTTGGAGACTTGATCTTATTATTCGTGTTAGGCGATTAGAATGCGGGGTTTATGGAGCGCTTACAATATTCCTTATTAGTTGTAATAGTGCAACCTCCAACTTAGGTGTTTTCTTACGTGTTAGATAGATGTTTTACATAAACTAAAATACGCGATGGTAAACCGTCACATCCCGGTAATTAAGCATTCTTGTTATATTTATCTACTATTTAACGTAATTGATTACGTGAGACGCAGGTCTACCTGCTTGGATCAACATTCGCATGAATTTCATCGCATTCTCCGTATGTTGAAAGTACTTAAAGTAACCTTCGCAAAGATAGTTATGGTCCGGTTTACCAGAAGGACTGATATTAAACCTATGTTTAGGGCAACCACCGTAACATTGTGATAAGTAGGGGCATGCTTTACATTTTTTATTTAAGTTTGTGAACTTTTGTTGCCCAAACTCGATTGCTTTGTCACTAGCGTTCATGCTTCTAATTCTTTGGGTGTGTATATTTCCAATTTTGTATTCGGGGTAGACATAATGGTCACATTGATAAAGATCACCATTGGCTTCTAACGCAAAAGCATGTCCACAAGTTTTAGAGAATACGCAAATGTTGGACGAACCAGTAATCCAACTTGCCAGTGTGGTTTCGAAGGTCTGAACACATGTTGAACCAACATCTTGCCTCAACCAAGTGTCGAAAATATCATTCAAAAACTGGCCATACTCGATGGGTGACACTGACCACTCCGTGACCCCTGTGAATGTTTCATTGGGGCCGGACAGTATACTAGTTTTTTCCTCGGACTCTTTACGCTCGACGAGAGGAATAAATTGTATGAACTTTGAGCCAATAGATTTAAGGAATTCATAAGTTTTTAGGGGGTGCTTTGCGTTCTTATCGTTAACTACCGTTAGTGTATTAAATTCTATGTTATGTTTATTGAGTAGACTAATAGCCTTCATTACCTTATCGAAGCTTCCTTTTCCGCTCCGATTTACACGGTAAAAGTCGTGCAACTCTTTAGGGCCGTCAATCGAGACACCAACTAAAAATCGGTGCTTGTTAAAAAATTCACACCATTCATCATTGATTAAAATTCCATTTGTTTGGAAGGTATGGCTAATGCGTTTATCGCCTTTGAACTCTTCACACAAGTCAGTGACTCTTTGGAAAAATTCTATTCCGAGTAAAGTTGGCTCTCCACCTTGCCATGCAAATTCGACGTCCAAGCCAGGTTGCGCCTCTATGTGCTGCAAAATGAACCGGGTCAATGTTTCATCGGACATTTTCCAGTTTGTTTGACGTTTAGGGTAGAGTTTCTCTTTCTCTAAATAGAAACAGTATTCACAATCCAGATTACAGACAGGACCTGATGGTTTAGCCATTACATGGCAACCTCGAATATTCATATTATTTTCCATATTTGCATTAAGCTAAAAATTGCGTAACACAAGGCTAATAAGGATACAGTTGCCGACAGCAAGAATTTAGCGACGTATTCATATTTTGTGATTGCGTTTTTGTCGGTAAAAGTCTGTCTAAACCGGAGTTGAATATATGTCGAAAAACAGAATGTGAGGACAATACCTATTAAGCTCGATAACGCTAGGAGTATGTGGTCATATACAAAATAGGTTCTAAGCAGAAGCAAACCAGCCCCAAACAGAACTAATTGGGTTCTAAGCCATGACATGGCAGTTCGTTCTGGCTGGAGCCCTTTATCTCGAATCATGACAAAATGGCTACAACGATTAGACCTATTAAAACGAGCATGCCTGTACTGATTACCTTCAGGAAGCTCGTGTAGCTCAATTCTTCTTTATTTCTCATGCTTCTCTCATTGTCAGCCCATCGTCTATATGCGAAAAGTGATAAAAGTCCAGAAGCCAGGCATAAGAAGAATGATAGAGTCATTCTAATAATTGGGTCTGCTAATTCAGGAGTTAAATGATCAATCGCGACAGCTCCAGCTAGCAACGCAAGTGCAGTCCGTACCCAAGCTAGATAAGTTCTCTCGTTGGCTAAAGAAAAGCGGTAATCAGGAGCCTCTCCTTGAGTGCGCCAAGGCCTTTTAGCAACTGTAGGTGTGTTTTTCATTTTTTAATAAACCCATAGTTATGTTTTGGTGAGATATACAACGGCGGTGAACAGCTCTACTTATTCACCGCTATAATCTGCTTAGAACTTCAATTTCTTATCTTCGACCTTAACGCCAACTGTTGGCATTCCGGTGTCGTAGTCACGTACAACGGGGGAGTAACCATCATTTGGTCTAGGTCTAAATGAACCCATCCATTGGGACTTCTTATCTTTACGCCATGGACGTGTTGACCATTCAAAAGTACGAAAAGGGTCACGTATCTCGTTCATATATTCGAGTAAACGATCATGCATTTTATTTCTAATAGCTGCATATTCATTATGTTCGATCAGGTTATGTAGTTCATCTGGGTCATTAATGCGATGGTAAAGTTCATCGCTAGTGAAAAGGTTAATCACAAGCTTAAACTCGGTCTCTACCCATACTCGCATCGGAATGAACCCACCAAAACTGTCATGCTCAACCTCATATCGGTTGAACTCAACCATTACACCTCGTTCTGAGTTTGGCTTGTCAATAAACGCCAAAATATTCTCACCAGGTAATATGTCCGGCTTATCAATGTTAGCTAAGGCCATTAAGGTAGGCAGAACATCAATATGGCTAACTGGTGTGATAATAGGTTTTGCATTGTTTAAGGTATCCTTAGGTGGACGAATAATTAAAGGGATCTGAGTGATATCATCGTATCCTGCTGATCCTTTACTTATTAATTTATGTGCTCCCATCATTTCACCATGGTCAGATGTGTAAACAACCCATGTATTATCAAGTTCAGATTTATCAAGTGCCTTGATTACGTGTCCGATTTGATCATCAACAAAATCGTTGCATGCAAAGTAAAGTGGGTGGTGGTAATGACCCAGGCTGTTAACTGGAGCTGGCATTGCTTGAGACCATAATTGCTGGTGCTCGGGTTTTTTGCTTAGATCGTCAAAAGCTTTATCCCCGAGGTCATAGTAGAAGTCCTCATACTTTTCTATGTACTCAGCAGGGCAAGTGAAGGGATGGTGAGGTTCATCGTATGACAAGACCATCAAAAATGGCTGGTTCTCTTTTTCGCCGTCTTTACAACTATCGAGGAAACTAATCGCACGTTTTGAAATTTGATGTGCCCAGGTAAAGGTTTCATCGATATCGTTATCTCTTAAATCTTGCGCTGTGTTCAACCCGTTTCGCCATAGGTCAATTTCATTATCGTTTAGATCTTCAAGATAATTAGCGCCATCGTACCAGTAATCTGCATCCCACTCTTCTGGGCAAACACCGGTACCAAAGTAATCATGACCATCGAGGTGCCACTTGCCGATATAGCAAGTGTGATATCCTGAGTCCTTAAAGTAACGCCCCATCGTTGAAATGTTACTTCCTAAAGCTATATTATTCGTCCAAGGGCCAGATTGGTTTGCATATATTCCTGTAAACAGTCCTGCTCGGGCTGGGGTACATACAGGGGCGCAAGTGTACGCTGAGTCAAAACGATAACCTTGCTCAGCCAATGCGTCGATGTGCTGGGTGTTAAGTGGTTTTCCGGTATAGCACCCAACCATATTTGTAGCCTGGGTGTCAGTCATTATTAGAATTATATTGGGCTTTTTAAGCATAGTAATGGCCTTAAGGTTACTTAGGAAATATTGCGGTTTCTGTCGCAGCTCTACGGTTGCTAACTACTTTGAATACAAGGTATATCGTGCTCACAATGAAGACCGCCACCAATGTTGCTTTGGTAACTGAGCCAGATTCAGACGTGATACCTATTGGGGAGAGTACGGAATAGAGTAGGCAAAACATGAAACCTAATGCCCAAGCTGCATGCTTACCATATCTCCAAGGAGTGACTTCTACTTCTTGCGTTTCAACTTGCTTGAATGGAACATTGAGTGGCTTGAAGTATCGGATTGTGAGCATCACAACCAACATGAGAAGAAGGTTGAGCCCGACAAGGTTGAGCCAGTGGAGTTCAATGAACCCTAGATCTCCATTAAGGACAAAGTGCGCTACGTAGAAAAATATCATGCCAGTAGCTAAACCTACGTATCCAGCGATTGCTGGCGCACGTTTGGAAATTATTCCTAACAAGATGACAGCAAAAATAGGCACGTTGATCACTGCCATGATGGTTCGCATGAGTGTGTATAGTGAGTCTGCTTGAGATATATAGGGAGCGGCAACTATACAGATAATCGTAGTCGCAATGCCGAACACTTTCCCAACTTGTACGGTCTTTTGATCAGAGGCTTTGGGGTTAATCATTGTTTTGTAGACATCAAGGCTGATAAGTGTCGATAGACTATTGATGCCACTATTGAACGAACTGAGAATGGCACCAAACATTGCAGCTCCAAAGAATCCGGTTAACCATGAAGGTAAGACCATACGCACGAGGGACGGATAAGATATATCTGCATTGAGGACGTCAGTGATTTCACCTTCAGAAACCTTAAATGGAATGTCTAACATGCCACGTTGGTGGAGGTGCCAAGCAATGATTCCGGGTAATACAAGCATTAAGACGCCTATAATTTTTAGAAATCCAGCGGCTAAGACACCTTTCTGACTTTCCGCCAAGCTTTTTGCTGCTAAGGTTCGTTGAACGATAGCTTGGTTAGTGCACCAGTAAAATAGATTAATGATGATCACACCGGATAAAACACCGTGCCAAGGAATGTTGGCATCGTCAGCAATTCCCGGAGCATTGAGGCGTTCAGGTGCCTCAGTTATGACGATATCCAAACCACCCCAGATACTACCACCACCTAGGTAGTACAAGCCCAACGCTGGTACTAATAAGCCACAAGCTAGTACGGCTACACCATTAATCGTATCTGAAACCGCCACCGCTTTTAAGCCACCAAAGATGGCATAGATACCACCAATCCCTCCTAAACTAATGACCATCATCCAAACTGATTGCTCTTGGGTAATTCCGAACAATTCGCTGATATTGAACAGTTGACCTAGTGTTATTGCACCCGCATATAGCACAAAAGGGAGAAAGCCAATAACGATCGCATAGATGAATATGAATGAGGATACGATTCGCATTCGGTGGCCAAACCGTTGCTCCAAAAAGTGAGGGATCGTGCTAATTCCAGATTTCAAATAACGAGGTAAGAAGACGAACGCAAGGACAATTAAGGTTAATGCAGATGTGGCCTCCCAAGCCATCACATTTGCGCCATTTCGAAAGGCATTTGCATTTAATCCGGTTAATTGTTCAGCAGAGATGTTGGTGAGGAATAAGGAGCCAGCAATAACGTACCATGGCAGACTTCGACCAGCTAAAAAGTATCCAGAGATCTCAGATAAGTTCTCTTTCTTGGTCTTGATGTAAGAAATGAGTGCTACTAGAGCAGTGAAGAATACAAACGATAACAACGTATACATTATATATCTCCCAACTCTTTTGAATTGCTTATCATACTTCGCATAACGATTTCCTTGTAGGGGGTTTACGTCAATTTAGTGATGTTTTGGTTGAGACTGACGACAATATTGTTTTTTTAGTTCGCCAGCCATAGACTTATAATCCACGCTCAGAAGGGGTTTTAGAATGGAAATAATGTCATGCTAGATGTAAAAAACGAGACACTTTTCAACGATGTGATCTCCATTGATGAAAACATTAATATTTCTGGGCTTACGTTATTGTCATTATGGAATATCATTGGCAGCCCATTAAGTTACAGTGTTGAATGGCCTCGAGATAGGCTTATGCCTCTTCGCAGTAATAGCGTTGTTGTTGTTTATACACGCAGAGGACATGGGCAAATTCATCTGAAGAATGGAAATATCATTAGAGTTCAAGGCCATTGTGTCGTATTCATTGATCCCATGGAAATCAGTCATTATTTTTGCTGCGGTAGGTTGTGGGCGCTCAATTGGATGGAGATGATCACTTCAGGTTCAATCTTCTTACCTTTAGGGCAGGTGATTGATTTAGATGAAACCTCTAGCTTGAATGAGGTCAACAAAGCAATGGATGAAATTAGGTGTGATAGTGATGCTCGTAATCGATTAGGTGTTGCCCGCATTAATAAGCTGATTTATGAATGGTTGACTTATGCTGTCGTAGAGAAACCACAGCACGATGCAGAAAAACAGACTTTAAGGGTGATAGAGCAAATACATCTTAACATCAGAAAAAAATGGCGTATTTCTGAGCTGTCCCAAATAATACCTTGCAGTGAATCCCAACTAAGAAAGCTCTTTTTGAGGTACACTAAGCAAACACCAAAGGATTACATTCTTGAAGCTAAGTTGAATTACGCTCATGCATCAATAGTACACAAAAATACTCCAATCTATCAACTTGCGAATGAGCTTAATTTCTATGATAGCTTTCATTTTAGCAAAGCGTTTAAGGCTAAATTTGGTGTGACTCCTTCCTCTTGTTACGATAATGAATAATATTGTCAATGCTCTTTGTTTGAGCGTATCCGCCCCATGAACCCACGGGGCGATATTACTAATGTTTGAAGTTCCAAGGTAGGAGTGCGTCGATATCAGGCTCTGCTTTCGCCAACTCTTTCATGCACTTGACCAGATAGTCGTAGAGGATAAGTCCGTTGGCTTTCGCGGTCTCGACGATGCTGTAAAGCATCGCGCTCGCACCAGCACCGTTTGGTGTGTCAGAGAACAACCAATTTTTTCTGCCAATGACCAGCGGTTTAATTGCGCGTTCAGCGCGATTATTATCGATAGATAAGTGACCATCGTCGATATAACGAATGAGCTTTGGCCATTGTCCGAGCGTATATTTTATCGCTTTACCTAGTGCACTAGAGCCTATCACTTTCTGGGTCGTCATCCATTCGTAAAGTTCATCCAGTATCGGTTTGGCATACGCTTGACGCTCTGCTTTTCGCTCTTGGGCAGGCGCACCTTTTAAGCGTGATTCTATCCCGTAGAGTTTTTGGATTTTAGCCAGCGCCTTATCAGCCTTGCCTGATTTACCTTTCCCTTGAAGCTTCTTCGCATCCATGAACTTGCGACGAGCATGCGCTAAGCACCCTACATTGGTGACGTGATGCAGACCATCATAAGCCGCGTAGCCATCGGTTTGTAGATAACCGTTGTAGTCACCTAAAAAGTCCACGGGACACGCCCTCGCGCGACTGTTTTGGTAGTCGTACAAGGCGATATTTTTCATATTCGGTAGTGCGGCTTCGGGTGAGTCGGCGCCCGAGCAGTAGAGCCACATGTAACACTGTTTCTCTTCTTTGAGCACATTAAGCGGCGTTTCATCCGCTTGAACCACTACTTGTTGAAGAAGATGGTCTTTCAGCGCTTCATATAAAGGTTCGAACTTCTCACTGACTTGGATAATCCACCTTGCCATGGTGGTGCGTGATAGCTCGATACCCGACTGATTAAACAGCGACTCTTGCCGATAAAGTGGCATCGCGTATTGGTATTTACCCAGAATGATATTGGCAAGCAAGCTTTCTGTCGCGAAGCTCTTAGGGATAAGACTCTGCGGGGCTGGCTTTTGAACGATGCGGCTATTGTCTTTTGTTTTCTCGCACTCGCGGCACGCATATTTAGGGCGGACATATTCCAGCACTTTAAGCACTGCTGGTGTGAACTCTAATTTCTCACTGCGGTCTTCGCCGATTTTATGTAGGTTATGATTGCAGCATGAACACTGCTTTTCATGGTCGTCTAAATCGAGTTCGATAACCTCTCGAGGCAAGGTCGTTGGAAGTGGTTTACGTTTACCACGCTTCTTCGTTATGGTCGTGGTCGTGACCTCAACCTCTTCTTCCTTAGCGGCTTCACATTCCACTTCGTTGAAGAGATCTCCTTGAGATTCATCGTAAGGCTTTAACGCCTCCGAGCGTTTCGCGAATTGACGGTCGAAGGCAAGCTTGAGTTGTTCAAGCAGCGATTGACGCTCTTGTTGCCATTGTGATTCCTTCTGCTCATTCGAGAGCATCAGTGCTTTCACCATCGCTTGTAGCTCGGCAATATCTTGACTTTCTGGGTCGATATTTAGTGTCTTTTTCATGACATTGATTATACTAAAATCGTGCCGTTAACGCTTGGTGGATAAGGCTTTATTATCGTTTAAGTCATTGTAAAATCGTTTATTGTGACAGGTTTATGGCCGATAATTGTGAAGCCAGAAAGCAGCCTATCAAGCTCAAATTGAGTCAAGGTAAATACCTGATTTTTCTCTTTTGATGGCCACTTGTACTTGGCTTTTTCGAGGCGCTTATACCACAGGGCGAAGCCTGTTTTATCCCAGTACAACACTTTGATTTTGTCGCGCTGTTTGTTGGTGAACAGGAACAGTGCGCCACTCCCCAAGGGTAAATCGGTGTCACTTTCGATAATTGCAGCGAGGCCATTGATGGACTTTCTAAAATCGACGCTCTCACGATACAGATAAATGTCTGGTGCGCTCAGCATGCGTTTCATGACAGCGCCCCGATGAGCTCTGCTAGGTAGGTTGCAGGCGTGCCTTGAGGAATACTCAGCTCAACATCATTGACGAGAAGGGTCATGTTAGCGGTTGCTATTTGAGCTTGGTATTTCGTTGTCTTTTCGACGACCTCTGCTCGGACAAAGCCTTGAGATACATCCGCTTTTTTGAGTTGTTGGCGCTTAGCATAAAACGTTGAGGGATTGAGTTCATTGAGCTTACAGAATGCGATCGTTGACAATGAACTCGATTCAGATTGTTCGATAAGCGTTTGCCATTCTTGTTTAGTGTGTCGTTTTCCCATTTCAAATCTCCTCATGGTTGGAGACTTGATCTTATTATTCGTGTTAGGCGATTAGAATGCGGGGTTTATGGAGCGCTTACTAAGCAATGAAAGGTTATATGTGCAGTTAAGTTTTGATTGATGAGCTATAGAATAAACAAATTTATAACGACGTTAATTATATTTATTATCTATGATTTGTTTCGAAGATATATCAAGATGTATGGATTTATTAGTATCACACCCTAAGCTAGTGAATGTACCAGAGCGTGATTGCCAGATTGTAAGAGAGCGTTATTGAGCTAAATCAGCAACAAATGTTTGTTTGTAATTAGTTGTGGGTTGTAGCTCCTTTTTTATCCATTGGTTAAACAAGCTAAAGTCAGAATGTATGTGCCAGAAGAGGGAAGCAATAACTCGTTTACCAAAAAAGTCAGGGTGGTCTGTAATTACCTTAAGCTTATTCTCTTTTACGTTACCATCGATAAGAAACCCGGGTAAAAATGCGATACCTTTTTGAGCCTTACATAAGTCGATAATGGTCCCTAGGTCATCCAGTCGCCATAGGTTATATGAAGCGATGTTTGATAAGTTAAGAAGCTCTTCACAACCATCCATTAATAAGACTCGCTGTGATGCTGCGTGAGACTCAAAGGTTACCAAGTCTTCATGGGCTACCCACCAACAGTTGACGTGAAATAACTCTTCTATATTGAAGTCGTAATTTGTCTTGTGATAGGGGTTACCTAACGCTAAGTCTATCTTCCCTTCATTTATGTAGTTTCCTAAAACGAAACTCGGTTTAGTGACAACAAGTAAATCCACATTTGGGAATGCCTCTGAAAATGCCAATAGTGTCTTCTTTACGTTTTGATTGAACACTAACGGATCTATACCTACTCGGTAAACTATCTGGTCAGATATATTCATTTGTTGAGCAATGGTGACCAATTCTCGATATTTCGATACCACAGGTAAAGAGAGTTGGAATAGGCGTTCTCCTTTTTCCGTTAGCCAAACTTTAGAATGTTCTCTATTAAATACATTGAAACCTAAATCTGACTCCAGATTCTGAACCGCCGTACTAACG
Organism: Vibrio sp. QJM3NY_35; assembly: GCF_057785915.1. Classification (NCBI taxonomy): domain Bacteria; kingdom Pseudomonadati; phylum Pseudomonadota; class Gammaproteobacteria; order Vibrionales; family Vibrionaceae; genus Vibrio; species Vibrio sp. QJM3NY_35. The sequence goes on from NZ_CM173507.1 coordinate 1,575,091, forward strand.
GTTGACTGTGATTTTCCAAGCATGCGAGCAGCAGAGCTAAATGAACCTTCTTCAACTACTGCAATGAACGAAACAATATTTTCGAAATGTAGTTTCATGATTCGACTAACCTTTTGACACAAAGAAATTATATTTATTATTGGTTGTTGATTCGAAGAACAATAGCGTGATGATAATTGTATTTCAACAAGTTTTATAAGGAGTAATAAAGCTTGGTCAATTAATTCTTAGGTTGCTTCCAAACCTTATATAAACTTTAGATAAGTAAGAATATTGCCCCGTGTCTTACTTTTTCAAGTTTATAAAATTAAATTGATATTCTTTTTGGGAGTTGGTTTTATATGTAAGGTGTTGTTATTTAGAGGTTTGTTTTTAATTCTTCTGTTTTTACTGTGCTTATTCTGATCATTTTTTGCTCGGCCTATTGATTAAATCGATAGGGGGTATTTTCCACTGAGTAGGGGCTTTGTTGCGTAATTAAATTTATAGATAGAGCTACCCCATTTCGTGTGTTTCTTAGTCAATACGACAAGTTTCAGGCATACCTAACCCAGTAAGCTTGTTCAACGCTTTTATCATCGCGTAAGTCTCACCCACCTGCGCATTGTAATGTCTTAAGCTCAATCGTCCTCCTAGTAACTGTTTAACTCGATACATCGCTGTTTCTGATAGTGAACGTCTGTGGTACCCATACCGCTCTTTCCAATACTTATTTGAGCCGTATAACTTCTGGCAAACCACGGCGAGGTTTCGAGGATGACCACGCTCCCAGAAGGCTGCCCCTTCTCTTGGGGGAATAAGCGCAATGGCTCCCTTAATCTTAATAGCAGCATGACACAATCTCGTGTCGTAAGCTCCATCACCAGACACCTCAAGGATACTTCGGCGTGTTTGTTTCAGTAAGTTCGGGAGGACTTCTCCATCTGTAACCGTCGATAAACTTAGCTCGGCTGCGATAATTTCATGAGTGCTTGTATCAACGGCAATATGCAGCTTTCGCCAAACTCTACGCTTGCCATCTGTCCCGTGTTTTTTGACTTTCCATTCACCTTCGCCATAAACCTTTAGGCCAGCTGCATCAATGGCCAGGTGCTGTATTGCTCCTCTCGCTTTAGTCTTAAATGAGACCTCAACTTGCTTTGCTCTACGACTGATGCAGGTGTAATGCGGACAACTTAATGGAACATGGGCAAGCCTAAATATTGAGTCGATAAACCCTTGCAGAGCTCTCAGTGGCATAGAAAAAACTCGTTTCACCATGAGCGCTGTCGTGATAGCTAAATCGCTGAACCGACGTGGCCTCCCGCGCTTACTCTGTTTGCTTTGCGCCCACCCGTTTATTGCCTCTTCATCAATCCAAAAGGTCAGAGAGCCACGGTTAATAAGTGATTGGTTGTATTGCTTCCAGTTGGTTGTTTTGTAACGAGGTTTAGGCATAGAGCTACGAGAAGGAGTGAACGTAGCTGATCAGATCGTAGGCTCTTGATTTAGTTCCATTGAATTACGCAACAAAGCCCTGAGTAGGGGCGGTAATTATAATAGCGACGAATTTTCAACAGCCCTTATAGGAAGAAATAATGATTACTAAGCTTTACGTGAAAACAAACATGTTTTTATCACAATTCAAGAACGATGAGCGCGGCGTAACTGCGATTGAATATGGTCTTATTGCTGTTGCAATGGCTGTATTAGTAACTACAGCAGTAGGCGCTGATGGCTTCATTGGTAAGCTAGAAGGTGCTTTTGAACAAGTAGCTACGGCTATTGAAACTGCTAGCAGCTAACATCAAGCCTTATTAGCTAATGTAGAAGATATCGAAAGATATTCGTGCCAGACCCTTGTTTACATTGGTCTGGCTTGGTTAATTTACATCGTAAAATAAGATTTATTCTAACCAAATTTAGGTGGTATTTCCAATTTTTAGTCATGAATTGTATTTAGTGGCTTTGGCAGTGCTGAGTATATATGTGTCGGTTACTGATTTTCTCTATCGCAAGATACAAAATTACACCCTGTACGTATTACTCTTCTTGCAGTGTTTCATATCCCCGTTAGATATTCAAATGATGAGCTTTTTACTGATGTTAGGTGGAGGGCTTATTCTTTATAAGCTGATATGGATTGGAGCAGGTGATATTAAATACGCCGCTATTTTGTCACTTACCATCCCTTTTGATGACTTATTATTGGCGTATATTCTGACGGCTTTTGCTGGTGGTATTTTAGCAGTTACTTATCTAATGAGTAAAAAATCAATAATAGGAAATGGCTGTTACCAAGAGGGTATTCCATATGGGGTAGCCATTAGCATTGGATTTTACTTAGTCATTTTAACTCAATCTACGCCACATATATAAACCTCCAAGAATGAGAACATTATGAGATCTCGACTGGTATTACTTGTTGCCATTGCCGCCTTGATAGTTGGCGCACTGGGCGTTATCGACTTGTTTAAGAGTGAACCTAAACCGTCAACGACCGTTGAAGTAGCGGAAGAAAAAAGTGAAGAGTATGTTTCTGTTTGGATGACCACGGAACCTTATGAAAAAGGGCTTCCGCTCGATGCTCAAGGTGTCGTCAAACAACAACTCCCTCTTAGTAAAGCATTAACGCTTGGTGTCAGAGAAGACGCCCAAATCAGCTTTTCACCCTCTATTTTGTTAAATCGAAACCTTAACGCCGGCGAGGTTGTACTGCCTGAATATCAGGTGACGCCTGGCCAACCTGGATACATTGATCTTCTTGTTACGGACGGTATGACGCTATACCCACTGAAAGTCAGCGACAAAAACCTAATTAACGACTACATCCGACCAGGTTCGTTTATCGATGTTCTGACGGTGAGTTCTCCTAATGCCAACTTGGCTGGCAATATCGATAAGCCAAAGCGCTTTAGAGGAGTGAAAGCCTCAATGTTTCTTAAAAACGTCAAAGTCCTCAACATCGGAAATGACGAAACAGGCGACAGTTCTGTCACCGCTCGAGCGCCGAGCAAAGAGGACGAATTGACTACGGTAGTCATTGAAGTTAGCCCCGATGAGTTACCAAAACTCGCACTAGCCCAGCGCACAATGCACATCGAAATCTATCGAAGCCAAACCTATACGCAACCTGAGTTTGCGGAGGTGCGCAACATTATTGATAACTATACCGGGATTGCTGAGTTACGCGGTAATGAGAATAATCCTAGAGAGGTTTTGTAATTATGATTCATCATCGAATCAAGCAAGCACTGCGTGTTTCCATGTTGGCACCGCTGATTGGCTTATTTTTTATAACAAACAGTTTTGCTGCCGATCGCTCCATTACGCTCAACGATGGTCAGCACATCAAATTCAAAAGCCCGATTGGCCAAGTGTTCATTAATAACCCTGATATCGTTGACTACAAGGTAATCAATGACAACACCCTAGTCGTGTTCGCCAATGCTATTGGGCAGTCACGTCTGATCGTCTACGGAATTGATGACGAGGTGTTGCTTTCCGATCGCATCATTGTTGATTTGAATCTTACGGATATTAGGCGTCAACTCAAATTTCATTTCCCTGATGCCAAGGTCAAGGTTCAATCAGTGGGTGAGCAAGTTGCCGTCAGTGGCCTTGTGGATTCGGAAGCGACTCGTGACGACATCTATCGTTTGGTTGCCACTCTGCTAGGACGAGAAAAAACCGAGAAGTGGGACAAAACTCAGAAGCTAGAGTTTAAATCCGACAACTCTGATTATGAAGAGCCGGAAAGTATGGTCTTTGCGCGCAACATGACGTGGGAAGGGATCATCGAACGTATTGAAGTCGCGACCACCCAGCAGGTGAACGTCAAAATATCGGTGGCTCAAGTTACTGAATCGTTTGGCCAAACCGTTGGTGTCGATTGGAGCTCAGTGGGCTCAAGTGTTGGCGAGTTTGTTTTCGACCAGTTCGATGCGGCTAACCTAAGTACATTAATCACTGCGTTAGGTAACGATCAGATTGCAGAAGTTTTGGCTGAACCTAACTTAACCGTGTTATCTGGTGAATCTGCAAGTTTCCTTGTGGGTGGTGAAGTGCCCGTTATCGTTTCTACCAGCAGTAACGTGAACATTTCATTCAAAGAGTTCGGCATCAAACTCGACCTTACTGCCAAAGTGCTTAGCCAAGACAAGATCCGCATGCAGTTAGCGCCTGAAGTGAGCGAAGTTGAGGGCTATGTTGAAGCGGCAGGAATCAAAGTCCCACAATTGGCTTCACGACGTGCGATGACAACCGTTGAACTGGCCGATGGCGACAGCTTCGTTCTCGGTGGCTTGATGAGCAGTGCTGATTTGGAAAAAATGCAAAAGATCCCTTTCGTTGGCGATATTCCAGTACTTGGCGCTGCATTCCGAAAAGCAACCACAGAAAGAAAGCGCACTGAATTGATCATCGTTGCGACCGTGAATCTTGTGGAACCGATGAAACCGAAAGACATTCAACTGCCTTACATCAAGAAGACTTCCACGTTGGCGCGTTGGCTAAACATTAAATGGGATGGTAAGTCGGTGACATCTTCCGATGCAACGATTCGTCTGTTGTCGCAAGGAGGGTTTATCCAATGAAGAAATTACTATTAATGGCGTTATTTACCACGTCACTTTTAGGCTGCGCCTCTGAGCAATATTTTGTTGGTCATGGAGCTGAAGCCTTGGTGTACAAAGAGCACCACAGCTTTGAGTTTGCGATGAAAAACCGTGCTGAAACCACCAAGCAGATTATCGCTTTGATTCAAGATATTGAATCAACGGACAAAGAAGCCACTTATGTCGTGGATTACAAATCAACCCGCAGCAAACAGATGTTGCAAGAGATCTTCGATCAATATCCGTCACATCTCATCGCGCCACAAAGAGTCTCGTATCGAAGCGCTCCGTTGCTACCAAGCGACTTAAAGATTCAGGTGACCTTAACGCGTTTGAAGACTCAACAATGCGCACCAGCACAGATTCACGTTCGGTTGAGGCAGCCAGACTGCTTTGCTGAATCGATGCGCTTGAAGCAAGTGGCTTACAAGTCTCGATTGGTAGGAGAGCAATAATGTTTGACCTGACTAAAGCATTAACAACAAAGGCCAAGCCAGTTCAGACCGGAACGACAGGTGTTGCCGGATGTACTTTGTTCTATCAATCTCAAGAGTGTTTAGACCTTGTTCAAGAAGTCTTTCGATTTGAAGGGTGGAATGATCCTGTATGCGTTAAAGCCAAAGCCGGCTTGACCAAGCTGACAGAACAACAAAGTAGCCACATTGTGATTCTAGAGCTTAATGATTCGACCAATGTTGTTGAAGACGCTAAAGCCTTTGCAAGTAAACTACCCACACACAAAGGCGTGGTGGTGATTGGTAAAGAGGATGCCATTTCTACGCTTCGTTCTCTTAAAGACATGGGTTTTTACTACGTGTTCTGGCCGGTGAATAAGCAGGAATTTGCTGACTTCTTAAATCACGTTAGCAAGAACCTGAAGACGTTCTCTGGTGTGAGTCAGAAACGCAAAGCGAAGCGCGTGGCGATTGTCGGTTCAAAAGGTGGCGTTGGCGCATCGTTTATCACTACTGAGTTGAGCTCAATATTATCGACGCAAGGCTCGGACACGATTCTTGTCGATCATCAATATGCCGATACCAACATTGATGTCTTGCTTGGCTTAAAGGATTTTAAGCCGAGAACCATCGATGAGTTCACCGCACCATTGCACGAAATGGATGAAGAAGGGGCGTTGAGTTACCTAATCAACGCTCGCAAAAATTTACGACTGTTGGCGATTGATGGCGACATGAGCCAAAGCGATGTTCTTAATTACAACCAGACCTTGTGCGAGTTGTTAGCGCGCAACACCAATTTCATTATCGAAGACTTTTCTGGTGGTGTGGATTTCAAAGTTGAACCTCAACTCTTGGTAGAAAACTTTGATGTGGTTGTGTTGGTGTTAGACGCATCTGTGTCTTCAGTAAGAAGTGCAAAACGACTGTATGAAAAAGTCTCCAACTTACAGCTTTCGTTATCGTCGCGTACGCGCGTGATTACGGTGGTGAATTACCATCGCCCGGAAAACGCTTACGTCTTACAAAAGCCCGATCTTATTAAGTATCTAGGCGCAGAAGTTGACCTCGAAGTCGATTACTGCAAAGCGTTAGCGCACATCATTATCGATGGTAAACGCGGCCATAGGCATGACCGTCACATTAGTCGTTCTATGGAACAACTGGTGAAACTGATCAATGGTCAGCCGATGGAGCAGAAGGGCATGAATTCTTGGTTGAAAAAGGTGCGTGTTAAATGAGTTCTAATAAAGACTTATACCTCGCGTTTCGTGGCCAGATATTTGAAGCCCTAGATGCAGAAGCGGTTCAGAAAATGAGCCGTCGAGACCTTGAATCGCAGATACAAGCAGCGGTTGATTTGTTGGCGAATAGCTATCAAAGACCGATCACCTCGATGATGAAGTCAGGCTTGGTAAAAAGCCTGATTGATGAACTGTTTGGTTTGGGGCCTCTACAGCCTTTAGTCGAAGACCAGTCCATTTCCGACATCATGGTGAACGGACCCAACAACATCTTTTTCGAACGACACGGCAAGGTGAAAAAGTCCGAAGTCTCGTTTGTGAATGAAGAACAACTGTTAGCCATTGCTAAGCGTATTGCCTCACGTGTTGGAAGACGTGTTGATGAACTTTCGCCGACGGTCGACGCCAGGTTAGAAGACGGAAGCCGTGTGAATATCGTGATTCCTCCCATTTCGTTGGATGGTACTTCGATCTCTATTCGTAAGTTCAGAGAGCAGAACATCGGCTTTGAAGATTTGATTGGCTTCGGGTCTATGTCTCCAGATATGGCGAGAGTGCTGATGATCGCTTCGCGCTGCCGAATTAATGTATTGATCTCTGGAGGTACAGGCTCAGGTAAAACCACACTGCTCAACGCACTATCTCAATACATTGCTGAAGATGAGCGCATTGTCACCATTGAAGATGCGGCCGAGCTGCGTCTCCAACAACCCAACTTGGTCCGACTGGAAACACGAACATCAAGCGTTGAGCAAACCGGAGCGGTAACGCAGCGTGAATTGGTTATCAACGCGCTTCGTATGCGTCCAGACCGAATTATTCTGGGCGAGTGTCGTGGCTCTGAAGCGTTTGAAATGCTGCAAGCCATGAATACGGGGCACGATGGCTCGATGTCTACGTTGCACGCCAACACGCCGCGCGATGCGATTGCCCGTGTTGAATCCATGGTGATGATGGCGAACTTGAATCAGCCTCTAGATGCGATTCGAAGAACGATAGTGAGTGCCGTTCAGATGATTGTTCAGGTCAACAGGCTGCGCGATGGTTCTCGTAAGATCACGAGTATCTCTGAAATCGTGGGCCTTGAAGGCGAGAGCGTGGTGATGGAAGAGATCTATCGCTTTCGTTATGACGACGCGCATTACGGAGAAACTGTTAAAGGTGAATTCGTCACCGACGGTATTATGCAACGATCTGAGCTTGTGAAAAAAGCGCAATTTTTCGGGCTCTATGATGAGCTCATCGCTGCGTTTAAGGGGGCATAGCATGCTTTGGATTTCATTAATCCTATTTGCGTTTGTGCTACTTTTGATCCGAGATTCAAAGGTCAAAAAGGTCTACCAATTTTTCAATATCGAAGAAGCAGAATCTGAAAACTTTAATGCGATTAACGTGAAGTCATTGGTGCGCAAGCAAGGCTGGCAAAAATTCAAAGATTCCATCTCACCAACATTAATGGTGTTGGGCCCGAGATCGACGTTGTACATCGCGTTATATATAACGGGTAGCCTTATTGCGTCTTGGTACATCGTTACAGATCTACTATCAATCACCAACTCTTGGTTGGTACTGGGTTCGTCTTTGATGTTTATCTTCTTCGGTTATCGTTTTCTGGTCACAAGAAGGCGTCGAGACTTTGAGAATACGTTCCCTGACGCGTTGAATATTCTAATGAGTGCCGTCACCGCGGGTGACAGCTTAATGCAAGCCATCAGTTATGTGGGTGATGTGATGCACAACCCCATTGGACGCGAGTTCAAGCTAATGGGAGAGCGACTGAAGCTAGGTGAGTCTCCAGAAGTGGTGCTTCAACGCTCATGCAAAAACTACCCGTACCCAGAGTTTTTGTTCTTTACCGTGACGATCAGGGCAAACATCGCTCGCGGTGGTCAACTAAAGGGCGTGTTAGCTCGTCTGATTAGGGTTTTGGTTGACTCTCGAACACTTGAGAAAAAGAAGATGGCGATGACGTCGGAAGCGCGAATTTCAGCCAAAATCGTTGCAGCCATTCCTTTGATTTTTATGATTATTCTCAACTACGTTAATCCCGCTAATGTGGATTTTGTTCTCTATGACCCAGAGGGAAGAATCATATTGTTTTACGTGCTGGGTAGTGAGCTGTTCGGCTTGTTCATTGTTTGGTTATTAGTAAGAGGAGTACGCGCATGATGTTACTGGCTTCCCTTATTGTGTTGTTCTTTTCGTTACTCTTTCTAATTGTCGACTCGATTCGCAAAGAGCAACGACATAAGAAAGTTGCACTCTATATTGGAGACGATGCTGTTCGTCCACCTTCGCGTGTAAACCGATTTTTTGTTCGTTTTGGTAAAGAGCATCGACACGAGCTCGAGCAAAAGATGATTGAGGCGGGCTATTACAACACCGAGTGGGCGAAATTTTATTTCCCTGCCAAGTTATTGGTATTGGCGTTGATTTCAGGGTTGGTGCTGTTGGGGGATATGACATCAACCAACAAGTTGCTCGTCGTTATTTTCTCGCTGATTGCCGTCATCGTCGTGCCAGATACCTTGCTGCAAATGCGACGCAAGATGTTGATCAGTCGAACCTCAGCTCAACTACCGTATTTGCTCGACATGATGTCGGTATGTGTGCAAACCGGTATGACGATTGAAGCCGCGCTGGTTTATTTGGGGAAAGAGCTTGCTGAATTTGACTCAGACCTTTGTTACCAAATTAAGCGCACGTCGGATTCTGCAAAAATACACGGACTTGAAAAGGCGCTCAATGATCTGAGTGAACGTATTCCGACGCCACCAGTACGAAGCTTCGTACTGACTATAATTCAAAACCTGCAATACGGGACATCCGTGGCGAGTGTGTTAAGTGATCTCGCTGAAGACATGCGAAAAGTTCAAATTCTTACCGTTGAGGAGAAGGTAGGTAAGCTCTCTGCGAAGATGAGTGTGCCTTTGATCCTTTTCATCATGTTCCCGATCGTTATCCTGATTCTCGCGCCGAGCATCATGCAAATGACATTGAGCATCTAGGGAGAATTGCGAATGATTGGAAAACGTATCGGCTTCATTTTACTCACGCTGAGTGTATTGGTGGGCTGTCAATCGGCACCGACACAACAAGATTTACAGCTTGCCGACGTCACGAGCATGGAAAAAGTGAACAACTATGATGGCTTGATTAGTTATTACAAATCCCAGCTAGAGCAGGGCTCCGAAGATCCAGAGGTGAAAGAGAATCTAGCATGGGCATACTTCCATAAAGGGGATATCGAATCGGCAGACTTTTATGTTCAACATCTGCAAAAAGAGGGGTTTGAAAATCCCAACTTGTACCAATTAGAAGGACAAGTGTTTGATGCAAAAAACGATATTGAAAGTGCCATTTCTGCTTACTTAGCCTCTATCGATGCTGGAAACAGAACAGGTCAAATTCACGTCTTGCTTGGTGTGTCTTACACCAAAGTTGGGAAATACGATGAAGCACAACAAGAGCTCAACCAAGCACGTTTATGCGGTTATGACGATGTCGTCGTTAAGAACAACATCGCAATGATTCAAATGGCTAATGGCGAGTACCAACAAGCGATTCAAACATTGGCTCCGGTTTTAAAAGAAGACCCAGCGAATAAAACCGTTAAAGCTAATCTGGCTATTGCTCTGATGAAAACTCAGCAAATTGACTCGGCCAAAAAGTTACTCAAAGGCGACTTCTCAGCAGAAGAGATCCAGAACATCGCTGCTGAATTGACTCAATTGGGAGTTAATGATGAAGCGTCTTAACAATCAGAAGGGCGTGACGGCGATTGAGTTTGTACTAGGTGCGCTTGTTCTGTTTTTTGCCACCTTTGCGATCTTCGAATCAAGTTACCAAATCTACGTTGTGAACATGACCGAGTATTCGCTGAGAGAAACCATCAGGAATACCAAAATATATGAAGGTAAAGGGATCAACGAACAGTACGAGAATAAGTTTAGGTCGTTAATTGAAGACGATGACAACCTATGGAGCTTCTTAATTGATAGCTCAAGGTTCTCTATCGCAGGTCAGTACTTCAAAACCTACGACGATTTTATCGCGAACAGGGGACACTCAGATCAAGGCTTGAACTTCAAATACGACTTAGCCGAGATCACTGTGACCTACCGTTATACCCCAGTCATTAAATTGGCCGGTGCCGCAGATAGAAATATCTCACGCACCATGGTTTTGAACTTAGAGCACGAGGGGTGGAAAGATGATGCTCCGTAATCAAGGTGTGTATGCGAAACGTAGTCAACAAGGCTCTTACACCATTGAGTTAGTTTTCATTCTTGTGGCCTTATGGGGCGTTTATCTGTTTGGGGCTGACTTGAGCTATCAATTGCTCGCACGTGCCAAGCTTGATCGATCCAGCTTTGCCTTAGTCAATGTTATCAAAGAGCGGACTCGTTATTTTGAGGCAGATGTGTTGGCAGGAACGAACCTATCTGTGACCAACGCAGAATTACTAGACATGACGAAAGTAGCAAGCCGAATGCTCAATACACCAGTAGACAATGTGGCCATCAAGATTGAATCGTTGACCAATAAAACGAATGTTGCTGAATTCTCAACCAGCAAGTATCGAAGCCTAAATTGCCAAACCGATTCGATTCTCGATCATGCGGATCTAGCGTCTGTAGAGAAGGGGGTTGTGTATCCATTGTACCGAATCAGTCTTTGTGAAGAGGAAAGCTCTTGGTTCAAACCCTTCTTCAACGGTGGTAGCAGTACCACAGTTAAGATTGGCTCTTCTTCAATAATGCCAGGGAGATAATGAAATGAAAATGCAGTATGGGCGTCAAATCAATCGCCAGCATATCAGTCTCCAAAGACAACAAGGGGTTGCCGCGGTGTGGATGGGCTTACTGCTTGTTCCAATCATGGGCATGACCTTTTGGGCGGTTGAAGGCACACGTTATGTTCAAGAGACCAGCCGATTAAGAGATTCAGCAGAGGCTGCGGCCATAGCGGTGACGATTGAAGATCAACCGGATCAGGCCCGTGGATTGGCGACCAAGTATGTCGAAAACTATGTTCGAGACATCAAATCAACCAACCTTTCTGCAGACCGTTTCCACCAAGCAGAAGACGAGGGTGCTGGGGTTCTTGAATACATCCAATACACAGTGAATGCCAAGACGACACACGACTCTTGGTTTGCGAGTAGCTTTATCCCGTCTTTTGATGAGCAGCAAGACCTGGCGGGCCGTTCGTTAGCGAGAAAGTACCCGGTGTATCTTGGTGACAACAACATCGACATTGTTTTTGTGTCGGACTTTTCCGGTTCAATGAACGACAGATGGGGTTCAAATCGAAACAGAAAAATCGACGATTTGAAAACCGCCATCGATGAAATATCCAGCAAAATTCTTTGCACATCGATTAAACAGGACTATGTCGATGGAGAGTGGAAATACGTTTGTGATGAGCCCGGAGAAGATACCACCGGAGACAAGCTGCTTAACCGAGTTGGCTTTGTGCCATTTAACGTTCGAACGAGGGAAATCGTCTCGGGTAATAGAGCCAACGCGACAAGCCAATTGAGCTACAAAGATAACTATAAAACCAACGTATCGCCTTATTCTTACAACGATGTTAACTGGGATTACTGGCGTACCTATTCGCAAGATTATGTGCTTGATTGTGCGTACTGGAAATCATATTGCCCAAAACCAAAATCGGACAATCAAAAGTACGCCAAACGTATCAAGGATGTGATTAATCAAGATAATTACCGAGTTGCTGACGTATACAACTATGTAGATTTATCGACATCAGTGTCGACGATGTTTACTGATAAGTCGGGGTTACAGCCTGATTTCTATGGAGTGAGTGGAACTCGTCTATTTAACGCGCATGGTTCTTCCGATTCATCGCAGTTTTCCAACATTCGCTTATCGAACAAGCTTTCAGACTTGAATCCGATTAGTTCGATGTGGGCAGACGGTGGTACGGCGGCATTTCAAGGCATATTGAGAGGTTCTCAAGTTCTGCATGATGGTGACCCAAACAGTTCCGATCAAGAAGAGCAGCAAGTCTACAACAAGAAAATCAAGATGCTACTGATTTTGAGTGACGGGCAGGAGAGCCCTAATAACGGCATTCTCAAAGGGCTCGTCGACAAGGGGATGTGTGACAAAGCAAGAGAAGAGATACCGGGCTTATACATAGGTGTTATTGGTATCGACTTTCGAGCATCTCAACAAAGTGGTTTTCAAGACTGTGTTGTTGATTCAAGTGAAGACATCATCGATGTATCTAACCTCGATGAATTGATTGAAAAGATAGAAGAACTCATCCGTAAAGGCTCAAAAACAAGCGGAATCACTAAGTTGTACTAGAGGAAAATATGAAAAAGTTAATGGTCAGTTCAATCGTTTTATCGACATTGCAGCTTAGTTTTATCGCTAATGCGGAAGAAGGTATCAGTACTTATTGCGACACTGCGTTTAGTGAATATCAACACAGTGTTACGGTTGACGATGTCGTTGGCATTGCACAACACAGGCAGGGCTTTTTACAAATAGAGCAGCCGTCTGACAGCAGTGAGCTAAAGCAAGCGTTAGCAGGTCAATCTAATCTAGGTAGGAACCAATCAGGATGTAAGACTTGGATCAGTAACCAAGATCGTCAAGGGTTACTAGCACGTCTTCATTTTGGTTTTGACCAACACAATTTATCGCCGATGGGCAGCAAAGCTCTGAGCCAACTTGCAGGCGAATTAAACACTAACGGCAGTGCGATTACGGTGGATGGGCACACCGACAGCACAGGTGCAGAGGGTTATAACCAAGCGTTAGGACTACAAAGAGCGCTCACGACATCAAATGCTTTGGTTACCAATGGCGTGGAGAAGAACCGCTTGGTCATTCGTTCATTTGGTGAAAGTGAACCTATCGCGTCTAACGCAACGCCAGAGGGTAGAGCGAAGAATCGACGCACAGAAATTTGGGCCTCTACGAATGATGCTTCTGAATTAGACAATTAGGATGTAGGGTTTGGTTGTTGCTTAGTTCTAGGTAATAACCGCCCTAGATCATCGCTCTTGGGATTTTTGTTACAACGTATACTAATGAATATTCGATTAAGTTTAACTATCTGATACTAAAGAAATATAAATGCTTTTTGATAAGTTCTCTTCTGAAGGGATGCAAAGAAATATCGATGTCGATACTTGGGTATCTATATTGGATAACATACGAGATATAATGGACGCATCGAATGCGGGCATCATCATGCTCTCTGATTTGAGTTGCTCTGGTTCTGAGAGTGTGTGGAGCTCCTCAAACATATCGTGTAACCAACATAAGAGCAAAATTAGCCTATTTTGTGAGTATGTGCATAACGAAAATCGCACGGTCTATTTGAGTGGTCACGCTGGTGGTGATTCCGTTTCTGAGAATGGTAAGGATGCCTATAAGTCTTTTTGCGGGGTTCCTGTTAGGGATATCGATGAAGAAGTGTTCGCGGTGCTCTTGGTGTTTGATTTAAGCCCAACAATGTATACCGAAAGCCAAGTTAACTTAATTGAGAACATATCGACTCTATTGCGTTCTGAAATCCTGTTAAAAGAAGAGAGCCGGATTTTATACAAAAACAGTCACTTTGATATCATGACGACGCTGCTTAATCGAAGGGGTTTTTTCCATGAATTCAACAAAGCAAACATCAGCGATGGAGAGATCGTTTGTTTGTATTTTGATTTGGATAACCTGAAATACATCAATGATACGTATGGTCACTTCAAAGGTGATGATTACATATCTGGCTTTGCGTCATGTATTAAAAACAATTCAAAGTACAACACTATATCGGCTAGAGTCGGTGGTGATGAATTCATCGTCGTCATACACTCAGAAGAGCCTGGGTATGCTCGTGAATTGGTCAGTAACATCCATGCAGAGTTCCATGATTTCATCGAAGGTTTTCGTTGTGATGATAAGGTGCCACTCGGTTTTTCATATGGTTGGGGTGTCGCGGATTCTCGAAGTTTCAACATTATTAATCTAATAAAGTCGTCTGATGAAAACATGTACCTCAACAAGAAGAACAAGATTTAGATGTTTGTGACAGCTGTAAAAAAGCCCACTGGATGTGGGCTTTGATGTAGATGATGCTTTAGCTATTTTCGAAACTAAGCTCGAATGATCATTTGTTCGCGCTCAGGACCGACCGATACCATCACAATTGGCACGCCCATCAATTCTTCGATACGAGTTACGTAATCTTGTGCTGCTTGAGGAAGGCTCTCAAACGTGCGACAGCCAGTGATGTCCTCGTCCCAACCTGCCATATCTTCATAAACAGGTTTTAGTTCGGCCGTTTGTGGCCAAATCGGGTTCTCAGTATGTTCGCCTGAGTAAGCCGTACAGATCTTAAGTTCAGACAAACCAGACAGGCAATCGATCTTAGTCAGTGCGATTTCCGTTGCAGCTTGCAGGTCAACGCCGTTGCGAGTTGCTACTGCGTCGAAGTAACCCATATCACGTGGGCGGCCTGTTGTTGCACCGTATTCGTTAGAGCTTTCGCGGAAGCTGTCTTGCTCTTCCATTGCAGTTACAAGCGTGCCAGTACCCACTGACGAGCTGAAAGATTTAGCAACAGCAATAACGCGTTCAGGGCGAAGGGCAGGTAAACCGCTACCAATGCCTGCATAAGCTGCAGTTACATTCGAAGACGTTGTCCAAGGGTATTCACCGTAGACAAGGTCGCGACCTGCGCCTAACTGAGCTTCAAACAGTAAGTTTGCGTCTTGCGATTGCAGTGCTTTTAGCGGCTCAGTTACGTTGCAGATGAACGGGCGCCAAGCTTTAGTCACTTCAAGTAGCCATTCTGTCATTTCAGAAGCAGTCTGAGTGAAGTCACATTGAGGGTATAGTGCTTTAAGTTGAGGCATTTTCCAATCAAGCAGGAATTGAATGCGCTGCTCTAAAATCTCAGGCTGATTCAGCCAACCGACAAGAATGCCTTTCTTCATCACGCGGTCGCCGTACGCTGGAGCAATACCTTGACGTGTTGAACCGTAAGCGCCATCGCCCAAACGTTCTTCTTCAAGTGTATCTTCAAGAGCGTGTAAAGGGAGACACAGTGTCGCACGATCGGAGATCGCCATTTTCACTTTGATGCCAGCCGCTTGTACTTCTGCAATTTCTTCAGTTAGCGCAGCAGGGCTTATCACCATGCCAGGGCCAAGAACCGCTGTACAATCAGGATTAAAAATACCACTCGGTAGCTGGTGCAGTTTGAAAGTACCGAAGTCATTTACCACAGTATGACCTGCATTGTTTCCGCCTTGAAAACGAATGCTAGCAGAAGCTTGGTCTGCTAAAAAATCGACGATGCGGCCTTTGCCTTCATCACCCCAGTTTGCGCCCACAACAACGATAGATGGCATAATTTTTCTCCTAACTGATTGAGAAATCATGTTAGGCCTATAAAGTGGATAAGAGAAATTAATTATCTTTATTATCTTGATAAGAATTCCATATATACTTAAAGTCTTAAGCTAGAAACGAGATTCCCTATCGCGTTCGTTTATCACTGTAGGGAATGATATAAGTGACACGAGAGAGGGGACATGATGCTCGATATTAATTTGTTGAAGACGTTTGTGACGCTTGCGGAGTACAAGCATTTTGGGAAAGCGGCCAATGCACTGCATATGACACAACCCAATGTGAGCTTGCACCTAAAACAATTAGAACAACAAACGCGTATAAAGTTGATTGAAAGAAGCCCATTTCAATTAACTCAAGCGGGTGAACGGCTATTGGAAACAAGCCAACGTACGTTACTCGAACTGCAAATTTGTAAGGCCGATCTCAACGCCATTAATGACCTTAAAATAGGGACATTAACCATTGCCGTAAGTGACATCATTTCTCGATTCTTGCTGATTCGCCCGTTCCAGAAATTCAAAGCGCAGTATCCCGGTATTGACCTTACGCTATTGAATACCACGTCATCTCAGGCATCGAGTTTAGTTAAAAATGCTCAGGCGGATATTGGCTTTGTTATCGCCAAAGAACAGCACAACGAGTCGTTATATTTCACAAAGCTTCAGGAACTTTCTTGGTGTGCGCTAGGCGATGGGTTTAATATCCAAGACTCTGCTGTCGAGCTCACTTTGATTCTACTGGGCCATGATACGAGAACACGTGACTTCATCGATGAAGGTTTACCAAATTTAAACCTACCCAATCACAGGGTAATGGAAGTAGGAAGTGTCGACGCTCAGATCGACTGGGCAGAAGCGGGTTTTGGTGTGGCGATTGTTCCTGAATTTGCAATATCAACTAAGCAACATCTGAACTCAAAAGTCACACCATTGGCAAACTTTTCGAGCACCAGTCTTGGCTATATTGTGAGGCAGAATCAAGTGTTGTCGAAAGCGACCAAGCAGTTGTTAGGGTGGGTGAATGATGAGATTACTCTGTTGCAAAACAAATAATACCATCCCTGAATCTGTTCCAGTTAAGCCCACATCGTGTGGGCTTTTTTGTGCCTGAAAATCTCAGTCTGTACTGAATCTATAGGCTCCGGAACGACCTAGCGCGCACCATCAGCAATTCGTCTTACAAATCGGAGTTTTAAAACTCGTCGTTGACAAAGTTTGATAATCAAACTAAATTTCAATTAATTACTTTGATTGTCAAATTACTTGTTAATCAAAGGGCTTTATTCACAACGATCGCCTAACCACAAACACCAGCTAAGGACACCATTTTGAGTTTTCCAACACGTCACCAACACAACTTTTCTTCACATAACAGCCAAGGTGAGAAACGCACGTTCTACGTCTTGTTATTGACAGTCGTTACTATGGTTGTCGAAATCGTTGCGGGCTATATTTACGGTTCAATGGCATTGCTTGCCGATGGTTGGCATATGGGAACACATGCTGCGGCGTTTGGGATTACCTTGTTTGCATACCGATATGCGAAGAAACATGCCGAGAGCGAACGTTTCTCTTTTGGTACAGGTAAGGTTAGCGTGTTAGGGGGCTACACCAGTGCGATCGCATTGGGGATTGTAGCATTGTTGATGCTGGTGGAATCGGTGCATCGTTTGTTCAACCCGCAAGCGATTCAGTTTAATGAAGCGATCATCGTCGCCTGTATTGGCTTAACTGTGAATGTCGTGAGTATGTTTTTACTCGGTGATCACCATCATGACCACGGACACGACCACAGCAACAGTCATGGACATTCGCACGGTCATTTACACAGCTATGATCACGACAGTGCCCCCAGTCATAAACATAACGAGCACCATCACGATCACAACCTACGCGCTGCCTATATGCATGTGTTGGCGGATACTCTAACTTCGCTGCTTGCGATAGTTGCTCTGCTATTTGGTAAGTTTTACGGTTGGAACTGGTTGGATGCGGCTATGGGAACGGTTGGCGCATTCGTGATTGCCAAGTGGACGATGAACCTTATGAAACAAACCAGTCCAATCCTGCTGGATGAGAATATCGACCAAGATTATCGTGACTCAGTGACTGAAACCTTAACGCCTTATGCATCGGTCACTGATTTCCATATGTGGAAGGTGAGTGGGCATCATTATTCAGCAGCGATTACTCTTGAATCAAACAGTGATAAAACCGTCTCTGAATATAAACAAATGCTCGCCAAGTTTGATAAGATTAATCATCTTACTCTTGAAGTGCATTCAAACGTCCATGCGAAATATAGAACAGCTTAACCAAATACTGACTGAGTTCTACGATAAAATGTCTTCGTGGGAGCAGTCTGTTGTCAAAGAGACGGGTTATTCCCTGGCTCAAGTACACACCATTGAAGTACTTGGTATGCATGGCGCGTTAAGAATGAAAGAGCTCGCTGAAAAGTTGGGTATCACCACGGGTACACTTACTGTTCAAATCGAAAAGTTGGTTAAAGCCGAATTGATTGAACGCCATGAACACCCAACGGATCGTCGTGCAATTGTGGTGGCATTAACTGATGAAGGTCAGAAGATCCACGTTCACCATAACCAGCTTCACTTGAATTTGGTTAATGAGCTGACGCAAGACATCGAAGAAGACGAGAAATTGGTATTATTGAAGTGCCTAACCAAGATGGTGAAAGCGTTTTAGTCAGCCTTAAGTTCGCACTCTAACTTATTATCTGCAAAGCGATTGATTAAGAAATCCAAAAATGGACCTGACTCTAATTGAGTAGGTCCATTTTTTTCGCCGTTTACGCTCGACAGTACAATCACTCATCGATGGGTTCACTGTTTAAAAAACGAGTCAAAATCTCCAATATTGGTCTTCGTTCTTGCTCCTCTGATGAGCCAAAAAAGTGTCATTTCTAACCCTAAGGTCAATAATTATCCAAAGTGTTTTAATTCAAAGCCTTACATAGCAAGGCGTTCAAGCCTTTACGCTCCGTCAAATAGCTGTCTCTCACTTTTATCATTCAACTAATGTACATGTAATAAATTTGTGTTATTGATAAATTTAACTTTAGTTGGCTGTTTCATTTGCTGTTTAAATGCAATTAAGAACGTCATAGCTAGTGGACTTAGAAGCCACAGTTTTAGACGCTCATTATCGATATAAAAACCATAATAATAATCAGGTCGCGCAAGTTGGTTATCCATTCTTTGATGCGATTTATTTAGATACTCATAGTTAATTTAGTAAAGACGAGCCACGTATATGAATATAAAGAAAAAGCTCTATTCGTTGGGGATGTTCTCCATCTTCGGCATGATTTCACTGCTGTTTACCACATCACAATTTGCAGACACCACCGCTCAAATGAGCGAAGCCAAACAAATAACCAAAGAACTTGAAGTGCGTTTGCTCAACCTTCGCCGTAACGAGAAAGATTTCTTACTGCGTAGCGATATGAAATACCTCGACAAGTTCGACGTAAACTACAACAAATTCTTAGCGTCGGAATCTGAGCTAGATACAGTGCTCAGTGATTTAGGTTTAGCCAACAGCACACACTTACGTGAAGACATCGAAACCTACCACACCAGCTTTGTTAACCTAGTCAAAGCGAGCGAAGTCTATGGTCTAGCTCGTGACAAAGGCCTGCTAGGCGAGTTTCATGTTTTACTCGATAACATCAGCGCGACAGCCAGTGCTGAACAAAAAATCGAACTTTACCTGTTCAATGACTTAATTGAGAAGGGGGAGTTTGACCCGAGTGTTCTTTCTATTACTTCTAGTGTTGGAAGCTCAATTGCTTTGATAGATGCTGCGCGCCAAGTGGTTGAGCAGAAGCGCGTGATCGGTTTGAAGCATAACGAAGGCCTGCTAGGCGAAGCTCGTTCTGGTTCACACGTTATCGAGACTCAATTTAAAGAGTTCTCGGCGGTGCTAGACCAACAAACGCAGCAAGAGATGGACAAACTATCGCTGATCAACAACATCCTTTGCGTCACGCTACTCGTGTCAATCATTCTGTTCAGTTGGTTAATTGTCCGTTCTATTATTGGCAAGATTGAGTCACTGCTTTCGGTGATTCGCAATATTGTTGATTCTAACGACGTGTCTATTCGTTCCCACCTTGATGGTAAAGACGAACTCAGCACTTTAGGCCAATACTTCAACCAATTGCTTGATCAGCTGGAAGGCTTGATCGCGGCATCTCAATCTAAGTCACTGCAGCTGACGCAAAGCACGTCGAACATGCATGACGAGCTAGAGTCAGTCATCAAACAGTTTGAAGTTCAAGCAAATCACACCTCTACCATGACAACGTCAGTGCAAGAAATGGCACTCACAATAGGTGAAATCTCAGAAAGCACATCAGTTGCGGCTGAAGGTGTTCATCAAGCAAAAGTGAATGCCGATAAAGGCCGTGAAGTGGTGGTTGAAACCATCAGCAATATCACCCAGTTGTCTGAACGCCTTTCAAGTAGCCAAGATTCGATCAGCTCCCTGAACCATCATGTTGATCAAATCGGCGATGCAGTAAACATCATCCAAGGCATTGCAGAACAAACCAACTTGCTGGCACTAAATGCAGCCATTGAAGCGGCACGTGCGGGTGAACAAGGCCGAGGCTTCGCGGTCGTTGCCGATGAAGTACGTGCACTAGCAAGCAGAACGCATCAATCGACCACAGAGATAACCTCAGTGGTGAGTGCAATTCAAAGCCAGATGCAGGCGTCGATGACAGAGATTGGCGAGTGTAATCAACAAGGCCAACTAACGCTGAAAGATTCAGAAGAGCTGGATGCAAGCTTGCAACTTATCTTGAGCGATATGGAAAGCATCCAAGGTAATTCAGAACGTATTGCCTCAGCGATTGAAGAGCAGGGTGCAGTAATGGCGCAAGTGAGCGACTCAATCAATGAGCTGAACACTATATCGAACGACAATAACGCTTCGGCGCAGCATTGTTTAGTTGAAGTGGACAAGGTAGCAGAACAAGCGAACGACATGGACCAAGCGGTCGCGCAGTTCAAGACTTCGTAAACCACATAGAACTTACTAAAACAAAAGGCGTGGATCATCTGCGCCTTTTTTGTGCCTGAAATTCACATAGATAAAAGACAAGAATAAAAAAAACGGCCCGATCTGGGGGAAGATCTGGGCCGTTATATTACGTATTTAAAGGGGAATTACTTATTTCGGCATTCCAGCACATCCAGTGCCAGTTCAACCGCTTTATCAATATTGTCGCATCCCGCTAATTTACCTGAGCTGATAGGACCAAGCACATTAGCGTATAACGAGAGCTGCTTGTTAAATGGCAGGCTCAACTGCTCATATAAACGCTGGCGAATCTCGGCATGTTGCTCAGGAGCGTGAGCAGCAAGGCTTTTCAAAGTGTCATAAACAAGAGTGGTGGTAGTGTTCATTCGTCTCTTTATCATTAAGTGGGAGGCGCTTATTTTATAATCTTTTGAGGTTTGTTTACTGTGATATACGTCATACAATATTATTAATGTGTTTATCTTTTGAGTCTAATGAGAATAAGGCATTCCAAAATAGACTTAAGTATCTGTGAAATATAACTAAAATAATGACAGACTATCGAACACACGAACGAATTAGCGCGTTTCTGGCAAACGGTTAAATCTATAGGAAGAGGAACAACATGCACTACGACGTATTCAACGGAGACGCAGATGGCATAATCGCGTTGTTACAGCTGCGATTAAGTGATCCACGGGAGAGCGTGCTCATTACAGGTGTAAAGCGTGATATTAAGTTGGTCTCTCAAGTTGTTACTCAAATTACGGAGCCGGGTAAGCAAGGTGACGTTTCATCCGTTACTGTTTTAGATGTGTCGATGGAGAAAAACCTGCCTGCATTGCACTCACTGCTAGACGCCAACATCAAGGTATTTTATTGCGATCACCACCGAACAGGGGATGTCCCAACTTCTGAGCATTTAGATACTCTGATTGATACCGCGCCAGAGAGCTGCACGAGCTTGCTGATAAACCAGAAGCTGAATGGTGCGCATCTGGCTTGGGCAATCGCGGCTGCCTTTGGCGATAATCTAAAAACCGTGGCCGTGCGGCTAGCGGATGAAAATGGATTCGATCCATCTCAAACAGAGTTTTTAGAAGAGCTAGGTACCTTGGTTAACTACAATGGTTACGGTTCGTCACTAAGCGATTTGCATTTCACGCCAATTGAGCTCTACCAAACCCTTTATCAATATCCGAATCCGTTTGATCTTTTGGATGATAAAGACTCGGTGTTTTATCGACTACGAGATGCTTATCAAAATGATCGCCAGCAGTTATCAAACCTTGCTCCTGTTTATGAAAGTGAAGTCGCACGTGTGTTTGAACTGCCAGGTGAGACGTGGGCAAGGCGCATCAGTGGCGTATTTGGTAATGAAATCGTTAATCAAGATCCAAACCGAGCGCAAGCAGTATTAACGAAAAACCAAGACGGCGAGTCTTACACGGTGAGCTTACGGGCGCCATTATCAAACAGAACGGGTGCAGACGAAATTTGCTCAAGCTTTGAAACGGGTGGAGGAAGAAAAGCAGCGGCTGGTATTAATCAACTTAATGAACTTGATAAGGTGAATTTTATTTCACTATTGGATGTATATTATTCATCTGGTGCTGAGGGTTAACTGAAAGATTTCCGGTGTATAGATTTAAAATTCCCAAAATTCTTACTCCTATGTTCCGTTATACGTGTGCATTGCTAGCACATGTATTATGGCTATATCCAGGCTATTTTAGTGATGTCACTCGCAATGGTGTCTGGTCTGAGGTCAGTAATTACGGCGTGTTTGGGGTGAATTTTGCCGATTTAAAGTTCATTTTTTCTTGTCGGTGATTTTTTATATTTTTGGTTAATTATCTTAGTGAATTAAGCTTGATTAAACATTTGCATGGTCAATGCATTCGACCGAAAATAACAGTTTTTAGCATTTCAATTTGAATGAAAAGTCAAAACCATATTGATTATGATATTCAATCTGTGACTTAAAATCACAAGTTAAATCAAAGGTCATCTTTTCCTATAAATTCTATTACTTCTCTATAAATATTCATGATTACAATGAATTGGTTCGGTTGTGATGGGCACAGCTGTTAAGTAAGGAAGTGGGACTAATGTTGAAACGTAGAGCTCTACAATTAGCAGTATCGGTCGGCATGGCGGCTATGTCAGGCGCTGTTTATGCGAATGGTTCAGATATGACGAATCCAGATTCTGGCGTCGTGGTTGGTTATTGGCATAACTGGTGTGACGGTGGCGGCTACCAAGGTGGTAATGCGCCATGTGTGACGCTGAATGAAGTGAACCCAATGTACAACATCGTGAATGTGTCATTCATGAAGGTTTACGATGTGGCTGATGGTCGAATCCCAACTTTTAAACTGGACCCAACCATTGGGCTTTCAGAAGAACAATTTATTGACCAAATCTCTGAACTCAACAAGCAAGGTCGTTCTGTACTGTTGGCTTTGGGTGGTGCTGATGCACACGCAGAGCTAGAAACCGGTGATGAAAGAGCCTTTGCTGATGAGATTATCCGTCTTACCGAGCGTTACGGTTTCGATGGTCTAGATATCGACCTTGAACAAGCAGCCGTAACCGCAGCAAACAACCAAACGGTCATTCCTGACGCACTTAAGCTAGTAAAAGATCACTACCGTGCCGAAGGGAAAAACTTCCTTATTACTATGGCGCCTGAGTTCCCGTATCTAACAACAGGCGGCAAGTATGTACCTTATATTGATAATCTAGAAGGTTATTACGACTGGATTAACCCACAATTCTACAACCAAGGTGGCGACGGTATCTGGGTTGAAGGTGTGGGTTGGATTGCTCAAAACAACGATGCGTTAAAAGAAGAATTCATCTACTACATCTCTGATTCGCTTATCAACGGAACGCGCGGCTTCCACAAAATCCCACATGACAAGCTCGTGTTTGGTATTCCTTCAAGTATCGATGCGGCCGCGACAGGTTTTGTGCAAGAGCCACAAGATTTGTACGACGCGTTTGATAGCCTAACGGCGCAAGGCCAACCTCTACGTGGTGTGATGACTTGGTCTATCAACTGGGACATGGGCACGAACAAAAATGGCCAACAATACAACGAGCAGTTTATTAAAGACTACGGCCCGTTTGTACACGGTCAAGTAACGCCACCACCAGTCGAGGGTGAGCCAGTTCTTAAAGGTATCGAAAATACCCGTGTTCTTCACGGCACAACGTTTGATCCTATGGAAGGCGTAACGGCAACAGACAAAGAAGACGGCGATCTAACGTCATCAATCGATGTTGAAGGTTACGTTGAAACCAGTGTGATTGGTACTTACGTTCTAACTTACCGAGTGAAAGACAGCGATAACAACGAAACTACTAAAGCGAGAACGGTAGAGGTTTACAGCCAGAAGCCGGTATTTAATGGTGTGTCTGACACGACTGTTGTGTTGGGAACTGCGTTTGATGCTATGGCGGGCGTGACAGCAAATGATGCTGAAGATGGCGACCTAACAAGTACTATCACACACACTGGCAGTGTCGATGTAAATGAAATCGGCAACTACACGCTTGTGTATAGCGTAACAGACAGCGCGAACCAAACTGTAACCGCTGACCGTAAGGTGTCTGTGACTGATGACTCTAACTGTGCTGCGGCATGGGATGCCGACACCGTTTATGTGGAAGGCGACCAAGTATCTCATGACGGTTCAACGTGGGGAGCTGGGTGGTACACTCGCGGTGAAGAACCTGGAACGACAGGTGAGTGGGGCGTTTGGAGAAAAGTTTCAGACTCTTCATGTGGTGGTAACCCAGATCCGGGCGATGACTTAGAGCTTGTAGTTTCAGGGCTTCAATCAGAATATGCGCCAGATAACGGTAATGTTCGTTTAGATCTAACACTGACATCAAATGAAGCGTTAGATGTTACCGCTATGGTGATCAACAGTGCAGGTACTGTGGTTGAGCAAACTAAGGTTAACGTAACGGACAGCCGCGCTATTACCATCGACTTATACGATGTAGCGGAAGGGCAATATGCACTCGAAGTGGTCGGCAAAGCGTCTGACGGTGAAATGGTGATGGTAAACGATTCTTTCGCTGTTAAAGACGGCGGCGGTACAACACCTCCTCCAGGTGATTACCCTCCATATGAAGCGGGTACAAACTACGCAGCGGGTGAGATTGTGGTCGGCAGCGATAATGGCTTGTACGAATGTAAACCTTGGCCATACACGGCATGGTGTGCAAGCGCGTCTTACGCTCCAGCAGATAGCCAATACTGGCAAGATGCTTGGACAAAGCTGTAGTCTGATAGCTCAACGCTAGCAATATAAAGTAGACGATCAAAGAGAGGCCATTGTGCCTCTCTTTTTTACGCTCAAATATTTCTTACTTAGAGCTTTAAAACCCACTTAACCTTAAACTCTGCTCTGCATATTGCTCTAGATCAAAACAGGAGTGATTATCAATTGTATTACTTGTTAAGAAATAGCACTATGCGCTCATTGAATTTCCCATATTGTTAATATTTGCATAATGAATCTTGCTCAAGTCGACCTCAATCTACTCGTTATTCTTAAACACCTTCTTGAAGAGAAGCACGTTTCCAACACGGCATTGGCTCTGGATATGAGCCAACCTACGGTGAGCCGAGCTCTGCAAAAACTGCGTACTGTTTTCAATGATGACCTACTGGTGCGAGCGGCTTATGGCTATGAGTTAACGCCAAAAGCAGAAGCCATTAAGCAAGATCTCAACTCGGTTCTGACACGTTTAGAAAAGCTGGTACATGGCGATGTATTCGAACCACAAAGCAGTGACAGTACGGTTCGCTTTTTTGGTTTAGTGCCTAATGTCGCGCACTTGTTGCCGAAGGTAGTTGCGGAGATACGCCAACAAGCGCCGAACATGATTGTTGATATCGACTCGATTCCTAAACGACACTTTGAGCCTCTGTTATCCGGTGATGCGCACTTTGTGTTGTCGACCCACGAGCCATTAAGTTCAGAGCAAAATTTGTATCGAATGTTCGTGATTAGCCGCGATTACCGTTTGTTGATGAGTAAAAACCATCCTCTGGCAGATAAAGAGCTCACCGTTGATGACTTGTTGAATAGCCAACTTGGTCAAATCTCACTGCAAGGGGATAAGAAGCTCTCGATCGAAAGTCGATTTAAAGATCTTGGCTTGATTGATAAGCAGCGCCAGTTGTCCATTCCAATTCAGCTTTCCAATTTTAACGTCGCGCCGGATATGGCAGAAGCAACCGACATCATCTTTCATTTACCGACACCTTTTGCACAACAAGCCGCTAAGCAAAGAGATCTTGTTTGTAAACGTGTGCCTAAAGCGTTGCGCCACCCATCAGAAGACGTCTACTTATACTGGCATAAGCGCTTTCATAACGACCCGATGTGTCGCTGGGTTCGCAATATATTCAAAGAGCTCTATACATAATTCATCTGCAGGGTGAATGAAAATTACAAATACCTATCGAGTTGAATATGGATCTCTTTAGTTATTTGATTGGTGAATAACGAGAATCGATTTTTGGTATGAAACTTTCGTTGATAAGAATGGTGGCGGGTTGTTTAATGCAAACCATTATCATTACCAACCACATATAAGAATGAATATCATGTCT
Source organism: Vibrio sp. QJM3NY_35 (assembly GCF_057785915.1). Taxonomy (NCBI): domain Bacteria; kingdom Pseudomonadati; phylum Pseudomonadota; class Gammaproteobacteria; order Vibrionales; family Vibrionaceae; genus Vibrio; species Vibrio sp. QJM3NY_35. Next base: position 1,601,472 of record NZ_CM173507.1, read on the forward strand.
GAGAGATCTCTTTTGATTCGCAAACCTCTTTTGGTTCGTAAACCCCTTTCGATCGCAGTCGCTGTTATTTGTACCTCACTTTCAGCTAACGTGTTAGCGCAAGAAGAAGCGCAAGCAACAGATGAACAAATGGTTGTTACGGCAACTCGTACCGAGATGGCACTAAAACAAGCGCCAGCTTCAATGTCGGTTATCACCGCGCAAGACATTGAAGATAGCCCTGGTATTACCTTGGCTGATATCGTTGCAGAATCAACGAGTGTAGAGTCTGATTTTGATAGCACACGTGCTGGCCGTCAGATGATCTCTATTCGTGGTATGGATTCAGACTACACTCTTATCATGGTGAATGGCCGCCGTCTAAGCTCAGCGAGTGCCATCATCCGTGGTAACGACTTCGACCTATCAACTATCCCTGCTGATTCAATTGAACGTGTTGAAATTATCCGTGGCCCAATGTCTGCACTTTACGGTTCGGATGGTATGGGCGGTACAATCAACATCATCACTAAGGCTCCAGAAAACGATTGGAGCTCTACACTGAGCATGGACTCGTCATCTCCAATGGATGGCAACGGTGGCCAAGAGCAGTCTGTTGGTTTTACTACTTCTGGTGCGTTGATTGAAGATGAGCTGTTCGCGCGAGTTTCTGTTAACCAAACAAGCCGTAACGCATGGCAACCATATTCTGGTACACACAGTTCTGGCTACGATCGTGAAGATATTACAGCTTTAGAAGACCGTGACACGCTAAGCATGCTTGCTAACCTGACATGGCATGCATCAGATAACCAAACCATAGATTTCGATTTTGGTTACAGCGACGACGAACGTAATTCAGCGGCTGAAAGCTCAAGCTCAGTTATTGAGTCTGACACGCGTGTTGTACGTAATAGCCAAGCGATTACACACAGTGGTTTTTGGAGCTGGGGTGACACGCAAGTACGTTACTCACGCGAAAATGTGACTGACAATGATGCGGCTGATCTGGGTAATAACTTCAGCAGCGATATCGAAGAATTAACTCAGATTGTTGAAGCGTCTGCGACCACTTATCTTGGTGAAAGCCATACGCTAACGTTTGGTATGGATTACCAACTGAGCGAGCTGACGAACAAAGAGAACCTAGTGAGTGGTTCATCTGAGGCATACCAAGGTGCACTATTTGTTCAGGACCAATGGTTAATGACGGATCAACTAACGGCAACCATTGGTGGTCGTTTAGATAAGCATGAACTGTATGGTGAAGAGCTCAGCCCACGTGTGTACTTGGTACACCAAACAACGAATGACTTAATCATCAAGGGTGGTGTGGGTAAAGCATTTAAAGCACCAACATTGACTCAAAACCAATCTGACTACCAAGTATCAAGCTGTAAAGGTGGCTGTGCGTTAATCGGTAATGAAGATCTAAGCCCAGAAACAAGCTTAAACTACGAGTTGGCGGCGGTTTACACTCAACCTCGTTGGAATATCGAAGCGGCATTGTTCCGGAATGAGATTAATGACCTTATTGAAAGAACAGACGGTTACTGTCCTGAAGGCGGTGATTGGAACGAAAGTGCTCGTCAATGTGAAAACCCAGACGGTTCACCAACGGGAGAGCTAGGTGCGAAAACTTACCAAAACGTCTCTGAAGCAATCATTCAAGGTGTTGAGCTAGGTGGTATGTATCAAATCTCTGATAAGTGGGCGTTTTCTGGGAACTACACCTACTTAGATACTGAAGATAAGTCGACAGGCGAACAGCTACTTGAGCGTTACAAGCACTCGGGTTTAGTTAAACTAAACTGGAGCCCAACTTTCGACCTGAACACCTTTATCAGTGCTCGTTACCGTGGTGAGCGTCAGATCGAAAGCGACCTATCTCAAGACGCATACACAACATTGAACATCGGCACAGTGTACAACGTGAATGATTCAGTACGACTGCGTGCAGGTATTTCGAACCTAACGGACGAGTCAGTATCTGAAGAACTAGAATATCTAGGTTATGTTGAAGAGCCACGTACTTACTACGTAGGTATGACAGCTGACTTCTAATCGAGAGTTCAGTAACTGATAGCTTGATACAAAAGAACCCATGCTGGCTGATGCTCTAAAAGGAGAACGGCGAGTGTGGGTTCTTTTTGATCTATAGGTTTAGCTTAACTCGCTACTTATCTATTTATCTAGATTTTGACACATGTGATCAGCGCATTACCGGACTGAGTATCCCAAGGAATTAGCTTATCGTAATCGTGCTCGAAGATATTAACCTCGAAGTAGGGCTTCAATATCTCGATTAACTCTTTAAACGAGAATGCCACCATTGGGTGTTCATCATTCCACACTTGAGTTTCACCAGCAGTCGCCTTTTCGATACTAAGCTTTAGCGCTTGCTTATCACCCTGACCAGAGTAATACCAACCAGAACGGAACGTGAAATCGTCTTTGTCTTGGTTTGTTGTGTGTCTAACAAACAGGTCGTTGCTGATCTTGTCTTTATCAACCACGTTAAAACAGAAAATACCTTCTGGCTTCAACGCGCGATGCACACTTTCGATACACTCTTTAAGTTTCTCTAGGCCATCGTTGTAATGGATGGAATACAGGAAGCAAGTGATAAGATCGAGTGGTTCAGTGACCTCAAAGTTACTCATGTTTTGTACTGAGAACTTGGCTTCTGGGCAGCGAATTTCAGCGATGTCTAACATCGGCTTGTTAAGATCTAGGCCACCGCTTTGGTAACCAAAATCAATAAAATGACGAACGTGTGGGCCAGTGCCACAAGCTAAATCGAGGTGTGTTTTTCCTTCATTTCCAAAGATTTGGTGGAGTCTACGTACGCAGTTGCTTTGCGCTTGGTAGTCAATATCTACACACATTAAATCATAGTAACCGGATAGGTCGGTATAGAGTGCGTTGGCGGACATATTTGCCTGCAGCATAAGCTGAAAAATTAGGGTGGCGCATCATATACCGAAATTGGGAAATCGCAACCAAATATTCGGTCAATGAAAGCGTTTTATTTTCTAACTTATGGTCGTTTTAAATGGGACCGATTAAAGGGACGTTTAAGCTGCCAACAACATCGGTACGCGTGTCATCGCTTTTCACTTTGCTCTGACTACTTATTCGTTAACTGAAACAGGTGTTGCTCCCTCGCTGCTGCGACCATACGGGCTTTGCGAAACGCTTTTATCACGAGACTAGATAGGAAAAATATGGTATCTAGGTAAACCCAGTGTGACATTTATAATTTCATGATGAATCAGTAATTTTACTGATTCAAACCGAGCTCTTGAAAAGGAAAAAATTCAGGAAAGTAGGCTAGGGCGTGTTGATCTTTCGAGTTGATTTTTGCAGCGAGTTGCTGGGTATTTATACAAGGCAGAGGCGTCGATGTGTAGCTAGCCTACATGAGAAGCCGATAACGTAGTAGAAATGACCAGCAAACGCTGCCCGAAGGGTTCGGCTAAAAGCGCTTTACTCTTTGTTGAGGGAGATTTGCTTAGAATGCTAGGCTACTTCCCCCTCGCCGCGATTAAAACGCTTTTATCTCGAACAAAATTTAACCTCGAAAGGTCAACACGCCCTAGTAATTAAAGCCAAATCACTCAAGCAAAATAAGCGAACTAAACAAGGAGAGTGAGACAATGAAGCCAGAAACAAATGCACAGGATTCAATGGAAAATGGAACAACATTGGAAAGCAGTGCTTCAATAGAAATTAAGCTGGATGACTTGTCGGGTGGGGAAGTCATTGAATTGCTTGAAGAGCATCTTGCTGATATGTACGCAACTTCGCCAGCCGAAAGTGTCCATGCACTGGATCTAGATGGGCTCAAGTCACCAGGAATTACCTTTTTCAGTGCTTGGAAAGACAGCCAACTGCTTGGGTGTGTCGCCATTAAAGAGTTGAATACCCAACACGCTGAACTCAAATCGATGAGAACCTCACAGTTTGCTCGAAAGTCAGGTGTTGCGAGCCAACTTTTACAGCACGTATTGGACACAGCAACCGCCCGCCAGTATCAAACAATCAGTTTAGAGACCGGCTCAGAAGACTACTTTAAGGCTGCGCGTAACCTGTATGAAAAGTTTGGCTTCGGCTACTGTGAACCCTTTGCTGATTATGTGTTGGACCCGCACAGCCAGTTTATGCGTATTGAATTGCGTTAAGAGGCTAGCTTTAGATGTCGACTTACTTTGCAGGTTTCTCCCTTGGCCTTTCGTTGATTCTTGCGATTGGCTCTCAAAATGCGTTTGTTTTAAAGCAAGGGCTTAAGAACCAACACGTATTGGCAGTTTGTGCTGTATGTGCCATCTCTGACGCCTTACTGATTAGCTTTGGCGTGACGGGCTTTGGCGCAATCGTTAAGCAGTTCCCACAAATTGAGCATTTCGCCCGTTATGGTGGCGCTATCTTTTTGGGTGTCTATTCATTCTTAAGCTTCCGTTCAGCATTTACTGAAAACCACGCCTTAGAAGCCACTGCTGAAACCAAAGACTCGTTTACCAAAGCGATTGCGATGTGTTTGGCGTTCACTTGGCTTAATCCGCATGTGTATTTGGATACTGTGGTACTGCTAGGTTCTATCTCAACCCAATATCAACCGAATCAAATGTTGTTTGGCGCTGGGGCGGTATCGGCGTCATTCGTTTTCTTCTTTTCACTTGGATATGGCGCTCGCTTCTTGGCTCCAATGTTTAAGAACCCGAGAGCGTGGAAGGTGTTGGAATTTGTCGTTGGCGTGATCATGGCATCTATTGCAATATCTTTGATCGTCTAGCTGCGCGTAATTAGGCTTCCATTTTGGTATAGGTGTTGAATACACGCCAGTAGAAAACCTAACATTACGTTTGATCTCACAAGCAGACGCAGTAAACATCGAATTCTTCGATAGAACAACGGGTAATCGATTGGAAAGCCGTGATGTAGCCTTTAGCACAGTAACTCTGGGTGCTTCATACAATTTCTAATGGCTTCTGTTAAATAGCTTAAAGCTAAAGCTATGGACACCCAAAACCGCTCTAACGTTGAGCGGTTTTTTTATGTCAAAAATAACGATTGCTCACGCTGTGGGCGGAGTTGGTCCAAAGCCTGAAATTAGTTGGTTTTCACAAGCTTATAAAAGGGAATTATCTCGACTATTTTGGTAGATTAAAGGTATTACAGACTTCCAGTGAGCAGCAATGAAGATTCTTCACACGTCCGATTGGCACCTTGGCCAAAACTTCTACAATAAAAGTCGTAAGAATGAACATGAACGGTTTTTACAATGGTTACTTGAGCAAGTTACAGAGCACGACATCGATGCGATCATTGTTGCTGGCGATATTTTTGATACCAGCACACCGCCGAGTTACGCTCGTGAGATGTATAACAAGTTCGTGGTCGACTCGAACAAGATCGGCTGCCAATTGGTGTTGTTAGGTGGTAACCATGATTCGGTGTCTGTGCTTAAAGAGACACAACAGCTGCTCAAATACATGGGTGCAGACGTGATTCCTAATACCAATGAAGATCATGCGACTCAGGTTGTCGAACTAAAAGGCAAGAACGGCGATGTAGAAGCGCTGGTTTGTGCCATTCCTTTTATTCGCCCTCGCGATGTGTTGACCAGTCAGGCAGGTGTCACTGGCGTTGAGCGTCAGAAGCAACTCGGAGATGCAATCAAACAGCACTACCAAAGTGTTTATGATGCCGCTTTAGAAAAACGTGCGACGTTTGAAAACAGCGAGCACATGCCGATTATCGCTACGGGTCATTTAACGGCGATGGGCGTTCAACAATCGGATTCGGTACGCGACATCTATGTCGGTAACCTTGATGGTTTTGCCGCTGATGGCTTCCCAGACGCCGATTATATTGCACTTGGTCATATCCACCGCCCACAAGTGGTGGCAAAGCGTGAATACATTCGTTACTGCGGCTCACCAATCCCATTAAGCTTTGATGAACTTAAATCTCAAAAACAGGTCTGTGTGGTTGAATTTGTTGAGGGAGTGCGCACCATTTCTCAATTGCCAGTTCCAACGTTCCAACCACTAGCTGAAATCAAAGGTGACTTGAGCGAGATCGAATCTCAGCTTAACCAATACATAGGTTTAGATAGCGACCAAAGCGTGTGGTTATCGATAGAAGTGCAAGCGCAAGATTACCTTTCAGATCTCCAAGAACGTATGCGTGCATTGACCGAAGGTTTGAATGTGGAAGTACTTCAACTGCGACGCGCAAGAGAGCGTCGCAATCAAGCATTAGAGCAAGAGTCGGCAGAAACCTTATCTGAACTGAGCCCGATGGACGTTTTTAGCAAGCGTATTGCCTTAGAAGAGTTTGAAACCGATTCTGAAAAAGCACGTTTAGAGCGAATGACAGTGAAGTTTAAACAAGTGATGGTTGAAGTATCCGAGAGCGCTCAAGCGCCAAACAAAGTAGAAGAGTAACCAGTATGAAGATTTTAAGCCTAGAATTTGAAAACCTGAACTCTTTGAAAGGACGTTGGAAACTCGATTTTACCCAATCACCGTTTGCGGAAAATGGCCTGTTTGCGATTACTGGCCCAACAGGGGCGGGTAAAACCACCATTCTTGATGCGATTTGTTTGGCATTGTTCCACCGCACGCCGCGCTTAAAGAGCATTGCTAAAGGCAACAACGAATTAATGACGCGTGGTACGGGTGAGTGTTTTGCTGAGCTGGAGTTTGAAGTGCAGGGCAAAACTTACCGCTCTAACTTCCACCAAAAGCGAGCGCGTGGAAAACACGATGGCGCATTACAAACGCCAACGTGTGAATTTGCCGATGCTGACACCGACAAAGTCTTAGAGACCATGCTGACTAAGAAGACCAAGTTGGTGGAGCAGGTAACCGGTCTCGATTTTTCACGCTTCACCAAATCCATCATGTTGTCTCAGGGTGAGTTTGCGGCGTTCTTAAATGCCAATGCTAACGACCGTGCCGAGCTACTTGAAGAGCTGACGGGAACCGAAGTCTATAGCCTGATTTCAGAGCGTATCTACGATCATTTCAAATCGAGTGAAGAGTCGCTTAATCACCTTAAAGCGAAAGCTGAAGGGGTGAGCTTACTGTCTGAAGAGCAAATACAAGAGCTAACCGCAGAGCGAGAAACGCTAGAAGTTGAGCAGAAGCGTTTAGCCGAGCAATTAAAAGAGTGGCAAGCGCATCTAAGCTGGTGGAAAGACGTGACTAAAGCTGAGCAAACTATTGCGACCAGTGAGCACGATCTTAAAACAGCTCAAGATGAACTAGACCGTAATCAACTTTCACTAGAGCGCTTGGCAAACAGTGAGCCGGCTGAAAAGCTGCGTCCAATGCACAAAGATTTAAAGCGTTGCGAACAAGAGGTGAACACTACTCAAGCACACTTAGATAACAGCACCAAGTTACTTGCCGTTCGTGATGCAGAAAAGCAAGACGCGCAAACTAAACTGACTCAAAGCAGTGCGATAGTCGAACAGGTAAAAACCGAGCAACAAGATCAAGAGAAGATCATCGATCTGGTGCGTCCACTAGATAACCAAATCGCCGTACTCAAAGATAAACAAACTGCGGCCGTTAATGCAGCGAATACGCTAAACGAACAACATACGCAGCAGCGTAATCAACAGATCGTGTTAGCCCAAAAAATAGATGCACTAAAGCAACAAGATCAACTCAGCACTGAGTATTTAAATACACATCAAGCTGACCAACATCTGGAAAAATACCTAGGTCAATGGCAAGCCAAAGTTGAGCAAGTTCGTACTCTAGAGCGTCAGCATGCAGAACAGTTAAACTCAGCGAAGCAAACTTTGTCTGCGGTTGATGCTCAGCAAACGGTCATCAAATCTGCACAAGACGCTAAAGCAACGCAAGACAAAACTTTAGCTGAATTGGTTGTGCTAGAGAGTAGTGCGAAGCAACAGTGGGAAGCATTGCAAGGCGATACCAGTGAACAGGTGCTGAATGCGCAAAAAGATCTATTGGAGTTTTGGAATCGCAATACCCACTCATTACTTGAGATCAATCGTGGCTTCCTAAATGCTCAGCAACAGCTGCACGCGAAAACACAGGCACATCAAACCAACACCCAGTTGGTCGACAAGCTTTCGAAAGAACGTGAAGTGTTGGTGGAGCGATATAAAGAGAAAGAGACTTCGCTTGAGCGATTAACGCGATTGATTGATCAAGAAGGCGAATTAGCAAAATACCGTGCAGCTCTAGAATCTGGATCTGAATGCCCATTGTGTGGTTCAACAGAGCATTCGATTGAACAGTCGCAAGATATTGCAAATTTGGTTGCTCAAAAAGAAACGGAAAACCTAGAGCTAACGGCTATCAAAAAAGAAGGCCAAGAGCATCGTCAGCAGTTAGATTCTCTTGCCCCTATGATTGCCGCGCTGAACGATGACATTCAGCGAGCGCAAGCGGATATTCAGCAGGCTCAAATGAATTGGCAAGGCGTTGTCGGCAAGCTTCAGCAGAGCTTATCGGATTTCGTTGGCACGGCTCCTGAACTGGCGCTGCTGACGATTAACGATTTAGGCAATGAAGCTACGGTTGCAACCTTTGCTCAGCAGTGTGAACTTCAACTAAGTCAGAGCGCACAGCAACTCAAAGCGTTGAGTGATGCTAAAGCGCATTATGCCGAAGCTGAGAAACAACGCCTGTCTGTAAGTGTTATGGCTGACAAGGCGCAGTCTAATCTCGAGTTGGCCGAGCAACGCTTAGCGGATCTGAATAAGCAAAACCAAGTCGCAAACGAGCAAGTGACTCAGATCATTCAAGCGAAAGAGCAGCAATGGATCGCTTTGAAAGAGAGCATTGTTCAAACTTCTATCGAAGCGCCTGAACTTGAACATATCGATGATTGGTTTACTGCGAAATCACAGGCATCAAGCACATGGCAGCAAACCAAACAGCAACAGGCCGACATTGAGAAGCAACTGATTACTCAAAATGCTGAACTGAAAACCTTAGACGACAAGCTAAGCAGTGTTGAGAAAGAGCTTGCGACACTGACGCAAGAGAGTGAGTCTCTAGTGCTAGAACTGACTCGTCTAACGGCTGAAAGAACAGAATTGTTTGGTGACAAAGACATTCAAGCCACCAGCAATGCGATGAAGCAAAAAGTCACTGAAGCGGTTAATGCATTTGATGCCGCTCAGTTAGTGCTTAACCGCTGCGAACTGGAACACCGAACCGAGCAAACCAAACACACTGGTTTCTCGGACGAGTTGGGCAGTAAGCAATCGAGCTACACACAAGCGTCGAATGCTTGGTTAGAAGCGCTGAAAGCTAGCCCATTTGAAGGTGAGGTTGATTTTGAAGCAGCGTTGTTAGATGAAGAGGTTAGAACTCAACTTAAAAGCCTGAAGAAGTCTTTAGATGAAGCGATTGTCAGTGCACAAGCAAGGTTGAACACAGCTAAAGCAGCGCAACTGGATCTACAAAATCACGAAAATGCGAAAGCATGGCAAGAGCAAAACCAGCAGCAAGTTGAAGAAGCGACGACTGAGTGTCAAAACGAACAGCAAAGCCATGCAACCAAGATCGGTGCAATTTCTGCCAATCTTGAAACGGATAGCCAGAACCGAAGTAATCAGCAAGATCTGTTCAAACAGATCGACGAGCAACAAGTCGAGTTTGATGATATCTCACGTCTTAACTCACTTATCGGCTCAAAGAACGGCGATAAATTCCGTAAGTTTGCCCAAGGTTTAACGTTGGAAAACTTGGTGTACCTTGCGAACAAGCAGCTACAACGTTTGCATGGTCGTTACGAGCTAAAACGTAAAGCCGACGATGGTTTAGAACTGCAAGTGCTCGACACTTGGCAGGGCGATGTTATGCGTGACACTAAGACTTTGTCCGGCGGCGAAAGCTTTTTGGTGAGCTTGGCGCTGGCATTAGCACTTTCTGATCTTGTGAGCTACAAAACCAGTATTGATTCTCTGTTCTTAGATGAAGGTTTCGGTACGCTGGATAGTGAGACATTAGACATTGCTCTAAACGCGCTGGATAACTTGAATGCATCAGGCAAAATGATTGGTGTGATTAGCCACGTTGAAGCATTGAAAGAGCGAGTACCCGTTCAGCTTAAAGTGACAAAACACTCAGGCTTAGGTGTGAGTGAGATGGAGAAGCAGTACAAGGTTGTCGCTTAGCGTATAGCTATCTTCCATCAGTGCAGAAATAGAAGCAGAGCTAGATGAAGCAGTTCCCCGACTCAGTCGTTCCTCCTTCTCGAGGATGACGGAGTCGGGGGCTGTTATCAATCATTCCGCCGCCACTCCTTAAAGTCAGGAGCGTTCAAAAAGTAGCCGTCACTCCCTAAAGTGAGAAACGAGCGTAATAGGGAATCTCCAGTAAACGCAGGAAGTGGACTCATCCAAAAGGAAACGACCATGCACAAGAAGCCTCATTTACCGACTAAGACATGTCCTGTTTGCCAAAAGCCTTTCGCATGGCGTAAAAAATGGCAGCGCTGTTGGGATGACGTGATCTACTGTTCAGAACGTTGTCGTCGTAATAAATCTTAGTCCCATACTCTTGAACAGATCAGCTCATTCCTCATGATCTAAAGCCCTTAACTCTAATATTTCCTTCCTTTGTCATCATTTTGATGATCCTTTAATCGTTTCGTCATTCATTTCTCAAGTTAATATTTCTATCTGTAAGATAAGTGATGTATAAAGGCGGCATGAAGATACCTAAAAGAATACAGCCTTTAGTTGACGATGGTTTGGTCGACGAGGTGACAAGCCAACTCATGAGTGGCAAAGAAGCATCGGTGTACATCGTACGCTGCGGCGATACGATCCGTTGTGCTAAGGTATATAAGGAAATTAGCCAACGCAGCTTTAAAAAAGCGACCGCGTATCGTGAAGGCCGAAAAGTCCGAAATAGCCGCCGTGCTCGAGCGATGGAAAAAGGCTCTGGCTTTGGTCGTGAACAACAAGAAAAGGTTTGGCAGAGTGCCGAAGTGGATGCCTTATACAAACTGGCAGAAGCGGGCGTACGTGTGCCTGTCCCTTACGGTTGCTTTGATGGCGTGCTGCTTATGGAACTGGTCACTGACGATGATGGTTATGTTGCACCACGTTTGAACGATGTCGTGATGTCAGCAGAGCAAGCGATCGAAGACCACGCCGTGATGATGACTTACGTAGTTAAAATGCTGTGTGTTGGTTTGATCCATGGTGACTTGTCTGAGTTCAACGTATTGGTGGATGAGTACGGCCCAGTAATTATCGATCTACCGCAAGCGGTTGACGCTTCGGCGAACAACAACGCTGAGTGGATGCTGGCTCGTGACATCAATAACATCCGTGATTATTACGCTCAGTTTGCTCCTGAATTGGCGAAAACCGAGTATGCCAAGGAAATGTGGGCGCTGTACGAGAAAGGCGACTTAAAGCCAGACAGCAAGCTGACGGGTGAGTTTACGGAAACGGACGACTTGGCTGATATCGAAGCCATCATGCAAGAGATAGACGCTGCGCGAACTGAAGAGCAACACCGACGTGAACGTGCGAAAGAAGAAAAAGAAGGTGTCGATGACAGCAAGTTCAATTGGGCTGAGTAATCGTGATCATCAGTTTTGATCTTGTGCTAGATATCAACCAAACGCCTTAAAAAACTGAGGCGTTCTTTCAAAAAACAACCCAATGGAGCCTCAACTCTGTTGGGTTTTCTTTTTTAGCACTAACGAAAGACGGCAACTCGTATCAACTACCAATTTAACTGCTCGCCATCATAAGCGTAGAAGTGCCCACTTTTGTCCGGTGTGGCAGTGCGAATGATATCGACTAATTGATGGGCGACATAGCTCGATTCGAACAACTTGCCTTCAGGGACATTGGTCTGAAAAGGCTTCGACAGAGCGGTGTCTGTCGTGCCCGGGTGCAGAGCCAACACGGTGCCTTTCTTAATGGTGCGTTGCCATTCTATCGACATGGTTTTGATGAACATGTTGAGGGCTGCTTTCGATGAGCGATAGCTATACCAACCGCCTAATCTGTTGTCTGAAATGCTACCTACCTTTGCGGATACCACAGCAAATTTTGGATTGTCACTCGCTCTAAGAATCGGCGTGAAGTGCTTTGCCAATAATAAGCTCGGTAGGGTGTTCACAGAGATGTTTTTGAGGAAAAAATCAGGGTCGATGGACGACAAGTTTTTCTCCGGTCCAAGATCTGGAGTGTGGAGCATACCCACGCAGTTGATCAACCAATCAAGTTGCTCAAACTCAGAACTCAAACGCTTAATATCAGCTTCGTTGGTCGCGTCGACTTTGTGCCAGCTCAAGCGATTGTTTTCTAGTTCCGGCTGTTGAGAGTGGTAAGTCGCGTCTACATGCACATCAAGAAAATCAAACCGAGAGAGCTCAGATAATAGGTGTTTAACCACAGCGAAACCAATACCGCCACTCCCACCGACCACTAATATGTGTAATCTGAGTTGCTCCACCATTATAAGTTCTCCAAGTTTGTGATTCGTTGTTCAGCGGTATCGAGAATCGCTTGTTGTGATTGCTCGTCCATGTTGTCCCAAGAGCGATATAACATGCCCATGCGTGGGTTGCGGTTTAACGCATCGCGGTGTTGGTTCATAAAGCGCCAATACAAGCTATTGAAAGGGCAAGATTGTTCGCCGCTGCGTTCTTTTATCTTGTAGTGACAGCCTTTGCAGTAGTCACTCATGCGGTTGATATAGGAACCGCTGGCAGAGTATGGTTTGGTTCCGACGATCCCGCCATCCGCAAACAGTGCCATACCTCGCGTATTTGGCATTTCAACCCACTCAATCGCGTCGACGTAAATACCAAGGTACCAACTGTCTACTTGGTGAGGGTCTATACCCGTGATTAAACAGAAGTTGCCAGTGATCATTAACCTTTGGATGTGGTGCGCGTAAGCAAATTCAAGAGACTGGTCAATCGCATGCTTCATGCAGTTCATCTTGGTTTGTCCATCCCAAAAGTAATGGGGAAGGTTGTTGTTTGCTGAGTAATGGTTTTTGTTGGAGTAAGCAGGCATGTTCGCCCAATAGACGGCGCGTATGTATTCACGCCACCCCAGTATTTGGCGTACAAACCCTTCGATCTGTGCAATGTCGATGCTTGGTTTATCTGGTGAACTGTCTCGAAGACAGGATGATTGGTGGGCCGACAGTGCTGCATCAATCACTTCTTTAGGGCTCAACAGTTTACTGTTCAACGAAAACGAAATACGGCTATGATACAAGCTCCATTTAGATTCGTGCTCTGTCGTCATCGCATCTTGAAACTGCCCAAATAACGGTAAGCAAACTTGGCAGAAATGGGCGAGCAAAGACAAGCTTTGTGCGCGGTTCACCGGCCATAATAATTGGCTGCTAACTTGACCAATGGTTTGCACTTGGTGGCGCTCGATACGCTGCAAAATGTCTGTTATGTCATTGGTAAACATCAAAGGCTGAGGCAGGTTTTCGATGTCTTGTTTCTTGAGTTTCTTTCGATTGTTCGCGTCGTAATTCCATTTGCCGCCAACTGGCTTTCCGTCTTCTAGTAAAATGTCGAAACGCTTTCTCATTCGGCGATAGAAGTGTTCCATCATGATGTGTTTGTCTTTTGGAAACTGTTGTTCGATCTCCTCGAATGGAAAGAGGAAGTGTTCGGTATCACAACAACCTTTGGTTGCATTGGTGAGCTTGAGCTTGTTCATCTGCTCTAAGAGGCGATATTCATCTGGCCTTTGATATTCAAACTTCTCTGCGCCGAATTCGTGTACATAGTGCTTTAGAAGTGTATCTAGGTTTTCAAATTGCGTTGTGTCGTCAAGAGTGAGGTGGAGTACTTGATGGCCTTGTTCTTTGAGTCCGTCAGCGAAGTAACCCATCGCACAGAAAAACGCGGCCACTTTTTGAATGTGAGATGCGACATAATCCGTTTCTTGTTTGAGCTCAGCAATGATGTAAATAACGTCATCGTTAACCTGTCGAAACCATGAGTGCTCTATATTTAGCTGGTCTCCTAATACAAGTCGTACCGTTTTAAATTTCATAATGCGTCCTGGTTTGTGAGGCTTGTTGTGACTGCGTTACCGCCTGACCATTGATTGATGAAGGCATGGTCTGGGTCGTACATTTCAGTCTGCTTGGCCAAATCAAAATGGCGTGATTTAGGTTGTAATTGGTTTTTCGTCTGGTTGTTGCGGGCGGGTTGATTGAGAGCCCCGGCGATATACGCCCAATTTCCCCAATTAGATGCCACGTCATAGTCGACAAGTTGGCTTTCGAAATAGGCCGCGCCGTGTCGCCAGTCGACGCCCAACTCATAAATCAAACAGCTTGCGGCTAACTGCCTTCCGCGATTGGACATGTAGCCAGTCGCATTAAGTTGGCGCATACATGCATCGACAATCGGGTAGTTGGTGTTACCGCTCTTCCATTTGGAAAAATTAAGGCTTGCCGATTGAGTACTACTCTCTGCTATAACGGGGTTTGTGTATGAGCCTGTAAATAACGATGCCTTCAACGACATGCACTTCCAATAAAAATACTCTCGCCACAACAGCTCGAAATAGATCCAGTAGGTTGAATCATTGGAACCATTATGCGACTCAAATCGCGTGAGGTGTCTGCAGATTGTTTTTGGTGAGACACAACCTGATGCGAGCCACGGTGAAAACTTGGTCGAGTTCTCGACGCCATCCAACGCATTCCGAGTCTGTTTATAGCAGATCGCGTAATTGCGTGAGAAGTAGTGATCGAGATGTATTAATCCCGATGTTTCACCGCCTTTAAAGCTTTGCTCGCTCGCCAAATCACCCGTCATAAAAAGGGAGGTTTCTGAGTGACAGTGTGACGTTTTTGTTAGGTCTGGTGCTGGTGGTAACGTCGTTATGGTCAAACTTTGTGTATCGACAGACAAGTGTTCGATGAGTTTTCTGAATTTGGTAAACGAGCGGGGTAATTTGTCTAACGTAAAAGGGAAGTCATCGAGCTCAAACAAAGTCGAGTTATGAGATTGAATCGCAGTTAAGTTCGGGCAGTCAGCCAACGTTGATTGCACTAGCTGTTGCTCGTCGTAGCTACAATGAACATTTGCAAACAAGTGAGTGACGTTTAGATCAGAGATAATCTCGTTGAGCGAGTATTTAATGTTACCGCTTTTATCTTGGTCTTGTGTAAGGACGATCAGTGTTTGTTCTAGGTCGTTCAGGTTAGCCTTAAGATCGCTTATCGATTGTGAAATGAAAGCTATGCGTTGAGCGCCATATTGCTGTTCTTGGGCGAGCTGTGCTGAGTAGT
Source organism: Vibrio sp. QJM3NY_35 (assembly GCF_057785915.1). Classification (NCBI taxonomy): domain Bacteria; kingdom Pseudomonadati; phylum Pseudomonadota; class Gammaproteobacteria; order Vibrionales; family Vibrionaceae; genus Vibrio; species Vibrio sp. QJM3NY_35. The sequence goes on from NZ_CM173507.1 coordinate 1,616,753, forward strand.
GAGACAGAAGCGGTTCGACAACCACACAAACGAGCTCATCGACGATTTGGCTTGCTTGGTAAAGTAGCGCATTGTCGTTGGTTCTTAAGTCGTTTGTAAAAAGATACAGGCCAATCTTTTTCATTACTTCCACTCGGCGATTTGTTAATTATTAGACGCTTACGAGTTGATAAGCTGACAAGATCACAAATTTCTACTCTAAGTGGGTAATAGCAGATTTCGGTCAGGATCAGGGTGTTGAAGAGGGTATCAAGCCAACCAATAATACCGATAGAGGTTGGCAATGCAGGCTAGTTTTGAGTGTCGAACTGCAGCTTCTATTCCATAGGAACAACGAGAATATCGATAGGGGAAGTATCGATGATCTGTTTAGAATGGGAGATGAGCTTATGCCAAAAATCATGGTGATGGCCACATAGCAATAGGTCAACGCCGTTTACTTCGATGGCATTTTTGAGCTTATCGTTCAAGTCACCGGTTCCCACGAAAATGTGCTTGATTGGGTGCTTGGCGTACGCCTCAAACTCTCTTAAATGCTTAACGGCATCTTCATTGATGGGTAAATCACCGTCATTTCCTTGAATATCAACGAGTTCTGGATAAATTTCTCCATGCGTACCATCGATATAAACAAACGAAATGCCAGCCTCCAGTTTATCAGCGAAGAAGGTCGCTCTATCAATGAGAATCTTGGTGTCGTCAGACAGTTCAAGTGCGACCAGAATATGTCGGTAATCCATAATTAAAGCCTCTTGTTGTGAGTTATGTAACAAGCATAGTTTCTGTTGGCGCAAATGATATCGAAGAGATCTCATATTGCGTAAAATCATCATTCAATGTTCTTCTAAGCACTATCGTATTTATATCGCTTTGATTGATAAGAAATTTACAAAAGGTTGATATAGTGGTTGAAGCGCTAGCTTATGCTGTTAGATAGGCTTGATAGTTCAATGCGCCAATAACGAAGAGGCATTAATGACAGCACTACTAACCATTCCCACTCGAACATTAGGTTTCGACTACGACATTGAGATCCGAGACTGGTCTCAAAAGCTCGTCGGCTTTCATGTGTTTGACGATGGTAGACGACCGCTTGATGGGGGCATTGGGCTGAGCCTCAACCTTGTTGAGCAGTTTGACGTGAATGGTCGTTGGCTAAATTCATTACCTGCGCGCTATCGTGAAATCACCGACGACTTTCCAGAATACCAATACCAGATGCTGTGGCTTGCCGCGAATACCTATGAAGCCGCGCAATTGCTTGAATTAAGGCCTGTTATTTTGGCTTTGATCTGTATGAAGCACAGCGTCGACAACAAGAAAGCATTGGCACTGAGTCGCTTAGGGCAGAAGAAGATCCTTGCTAAGTTGGGTTTAGACAGCAGCAAGGCGACACTCAAATTCATCGACAAGCTAGAGCTTCATTACAACGTTGGTGATGAACTCGACCACATTGTTCGCATTCTCGAGCCGTTACAAAGACGAGTCCTTAAGTTTAAGCACTACTCAAAAGTTGGATACACAGCCCTGCGTTTGGATCAAGTTCATCCATTTCTTACTGGTAGCCGATTAGGGATTGCAATGGTGGAAGAGGGCAGACTTAATGCACCGTCGAAGATGGCGATGTTCCAAGATGCGATATTGCTAGGGCAAGATTTGGAGATGGATGATCCACTGCGCGCGATTACCAGTCAGAACTCTTTTGCGATGTTTGAACAACTGCATGATCGCTGGACGGAGCAACGCCAATTACGTCGTTTGGAAGGCAATCGCCCAATGGATAAAGACATCCCTTATCCCGTTCCTTTGCTCGGCAATGACAACATTCATCCGCTCACGGATTATTATGACCTTGAACACGAAGGTATAGAGCAGAAGCACTGTATTGGCGTGTATCACAACCGAATCATGAGCGATCGTTATGTGGTGTTCCGCATGCTCAAGCCTCAGCGCTTAACCATAGGTTTACGCCGCGTTCCGAGCAAAGCATTCCCTTTTGAAATAGACCAAATCTGCGGAAAGCGGAATGCACCGCCGTCGGAATCCGCTCGCCAAGTGATTCACGACTGGTTAGAAGCGAGTAAGCAAAAATATCCTAAGCAATAGCAGTGAAGTAAAGGAATGACTCATATGTATCAACAAGGTGATTTATGCCCGCATTGTGGTTTGATTATTGTGATGCCTACGGATCTACAAGGTGAATGCCTAGGATGCGGCGAAGAAATCAATCAAGACCCAGCAGGCGATTACGACGAAGAAGAGTAGCTTTACCTACACTTAGATTGAAAAAGGCTAGGATAGCCGAATCACACCCTTTCAAAGGACGGAAAAAATGCAGAAAGTAATCTTTAGAAATTGCGATGAAAGCTCACCTTATTGGCATGAGTTAGAGGACTTATTTCAAAGCGAATGGTCTGATTTCAAGTTTAAAGATACCTATAAAGAAAACGTACAACTCCCTCCAGTAATAACAGTACTTCGCGATAATGTGGTCATTGGTGGCTTGGCGTATTCCTATTTTCAAGAACCTCACCAAGTTCGTGATGTAGTGTGGATCAACGCCGTGTTCGTCGCCCCTCAATGGCGCGGTCAAGGCATTGCCAGTGAACTGATTAATCGTGGTGTCAGACAGGTTTCTTCTGCAGTGCAAACTCAACTCTACGCGTACACCAATATCATGGGTCTCTACCAAGGGCTAGGTTGGTCAATCGTAAATATCGAATCAGAACCGAACCATAAAGTGATGAGTATTGAGCTTAATCGATAAGCTCGGAATAAAAGCCTGATATTAGTTTATCTGCCGTTCGAGTAATGAATTTCTCCCTTTCATCCATAATGCATAAACCTGTTAAATTTTCGTTGAAACTCATGCCGATATCGCGTTTAAATCAAACAACTAGCTGTTGATTAAAACGATCAAGACGATTTATTGCAGCAGTTGTTGAGCACAAAGCCTATATTGACTAGAATGACGCACTTTTTTTATTTACGTACATACAGGTAATGAACATGAGCGATACTAATTCAAGACCAGCTTTACCAGATCATCTTGCAGGCAACCCACGCAGCCCACACCACGTTGCTGAGTGTTTCGAATACCCAATCGGCATTCGTCTAAATGGTAAAGAGCGTACTGATGTTGAAGAATACTGCATCAGCGAAGGTTGGGTTAAGATCCCTTCTCCAAAAGCGCTAGATCGTTTTGGTCAGCCAATGCTTATTACTCTAAAAGGCACTGTAGAAGCTTTTTACATCGACGCATAATCACTTCGTGTGGCTAGCTAATACTTCGAGTAAATAGCTATGTTTGCTTAATTAGCCAACATAAAGCCACCAAGCGTTATTACCTAAAAGGGTCTAGAGAAATCTAGACCCTTTTTGTTTGCATTGATTTTGGCGAACTTCTTTAACTAATAGCCCAAACCACCTTCATAACTCCACAGACTCTACCAAAATTGTTGTTATTCACTATGCATTCGCATTAATAACAAAGTTGTTGTTGGTTGATTTATGTTCGCTCGCTCTTTTTTGGTTTGTTCACTCTCGAAAGTTCTGATGTTTAATTAACCAGATACAAACAAAAATATGAAGCGTAGTCTAATTAAATGAAACTAATATGCTGTATTTAAAGTTATTTTTTGTTAATGACTACCTCTATCACAGAAATTAATCCTGAAGCACATACAATGCCCTGACTTTCGAATGAGCGCTAAATTTTTTCGTTCGAGCATTTTTATTTCTATCGCCCAATACACATGAGGTTCCTATGTTTGGAATATTCAAACCTATGGCGCATATCGATCGCTTATCTACCGATAAGATCGATAGCACCTATACACGATTACGATGGCAGCTTTTTCTCGGCATTTTTGTTGGTTATGCGGGATACTATTTAGTCCGCAAAAACTTCAGTTTGGCGATGCCATATCTTATTGAACAAGGATACAGTCGCGGAGAGCTCGGGGTTGCTTTGGCCGCAGTTTCCATTGCTTACGGTCTATCTAAATTTTTAATGGGTAGCGTTTCTGATCGTTCTAATCCTCGTTATTTCCTCAGTGGCGGCTTGTTAATGTCGGCATTGGTCATGTTCTGCTTTGGTTTCATGCCATGGGCGACAGGAAGCATCACTGCGATGTTTATCCTGCTGTTCTTGAATGGTTGGTTTCAGGGCATGGGCTGGCCAGCTTGTGGGCGAACCATGGTTCACTGGTGGTCACGAAAAGAACGTGGTGAGATCGTATCGGTATGGAACGTTGCTCACAACGTGGGCGGTGGATTAATTGGTCCAATGTTCCTGTTGGGTCTATGGGCTTTCAATGACGATTGGCGAACCGCTTTTTATGTTCCTGCATTTTTTGCCACTCTCGTTGCTATTTTTGTTTGGTTCACAGTAAGAGATACGCCTCAGTCTTGTGGTCTACCTCCAATTGAAGAGCACAAAGACGATTACCCAGACGACTACGATACGTCTCATGAGAAAGAAATGACGGCGAAAGAGATCTTCTTTAAGTACGTTTTCTCTAACAAACTGTTGTGGTCAATCGCGATTGCTAACGCGTTTGTTTACCTTATCCGTTATGGTGTACTCGATTGGGCTCCGGTTTACTTAAAAGAAGCGAAAGACTTCTCAGTAGATAAATCGTCTTGGGCTTACTTCTTGTACGAGTGGGCAGGTATTCCTGGCACTTTATTGTGTGGTTGGATTTCAGATAAGTTGTTTAAAGGCCGACGTGCACCTGCAGGGATCCTGTTCATGGTACTCGTGACTGTTGCTGTGTTGGTGTACTGGCTGAACCCAGCAGGTAACCCAACGGTTGATATGTTGGCATTGGTTGCGATTGGTTTCCTTATCTATGGCCCTGTAATGCTGATCGGCTTGTATGCACTGGAACTTGCACCTAAGAAAGCGGCGGGTACAGCTGCTGGTCTAACTGGTTTGTTTGGTTACTTAGGTGGCGCGGTTGCTGCGAACGCAATACTCGGTTTTATGGTTGACCATTACGGTTGGGATGGCGGCTTCATTATTTTGGTCGGCGCTTGTGTGGCTTCAATAATCTGTCTGCTGTACGCCTTTTTAGGTGAGCGTGCGCACCATAAACAAAAAGATCTTGAACGAGAGAAAGAAGCGCTAGCTCAGTAGTGTATTTACTGAATCACATCTATAAATAACAACAGAGGCAGGTATATCCTGCTTCTGTTTTATCAAGGGAAACAATAATGAAAACAACGTCACTGTCTCTGACCTTATTAGCACTAAGCTTATCTGCAAATGTATTCGCCGATCCTTTAGTGATTGCGCATCGCGGTGCTTCTGGTTATTTGCCTGAACACACATTGCCCGCTAAAGCGCTCGCTTATGCGATGAAACCTGACTACATCGAACAAGATGTCGTGATGACCAAAGACGACCAATTGGTGGTTTTGCATGATCACTATCTAGACCGAGTCACCGATGTCGCGGATCGCTTTCCAACACGCGCTCGTAAAGATGGCCGCTATTACGCGATTGATTTTACGCTCGCTGAGATCAAATCATTAAAGGTGACCGAAGGCTTTAACTTAGATGAACAAGGTAATAGAGTAGCAGGGTACCCAACGCGCTTCCCAATGTGGCAGTCTGATTTCCGTGTCGCTACCTTTGCTGAAGAAATCGAGCTGATCCAAGGCTTGAATAAGACCCTTGGTTATAACGTGGGTATCTACCCAGAAATCAAAGCACCTTGGTTCCATCGTCACGAAGGCAAAGACATCTCCAAAGCGGTACTTGCGACCTTGCATCAATATGGTTACCTATCGAAAGGCGACAAAGTGTATTTGCAGTGTTTCGACGCCAATGAACTTCAACGTATTAACGATGAGCTCATGCCTGCGATGGAAATGGATCTTAAGCTCGTTCAGTTGATGGCCTATACAGATTGGAATGAAACCATGACGTACCAAGGTGACAAAGCAACGCCTTACAGTTATGACTGGATGTTTGAAGCTGGTGGCATGGAAAAAGTGGCGACTTATGCGGAAGGAATTGGTCCTTGGAAGCCAATGTTGGTAGACGATGCATCGACCAAAAATAACATCATTATTAAACCGTTAATGAAATCAGCAAAAGAAGCGGGCTTAGACGTTCACCCGTACACGTTCCGTGCCGACCCAGGAAGAATCCCAGCTTATGCCGATAATTTTGATGGCATGTTGGATGTCTTCTACAACCAAGTGAAAGTCGATGGTGTGTTTACCGACTTCCCAGACAAAGCGGTCGACTTCTTGAACCGTTAGTATCCTGTCAGTTACGAGCTATTAGTAACGAGATATTCAGAGCCAAAAGCACACACTAAAGCTGTTTTTGGCTCTTCTTTCACTTTTTGGATCTTTTTGTATTGGCCTCGAAATCCTTCCGATATTCTTCTTTCTCAGCCCACATTTTGATATTCACTCGGTTTACAGCAATAACCTGACTTGATAGGTTACTCCCAATGCAGCCAGATGCTTAATCTATAAGTGTTTATCGGTTCAACCTAATATTGAATTTGGAAAGATCATGGAACAAAGAAGCGAAGCTTATCTTGATAGCTACCTCAACACATTGCCAGCAGAAGTTGCTTCGCAATACACCTCCTTTAGTGCTGATTATTACTGCGCCGACGAGTACAACGCCAACCTTTGCGCGCAGTTGATTTTAAAAGGTGAAAAACAGGCGTCCTGCGGCCTTGAACACTGGTATACCTATGAAGGCGAGACGAGACCCATAGTAGGTCACTTACAAGTCGTCACTGACTGGGATGGCAAACCGGTTTGCATTGTAGAGATCACTTCAGTCTCACAGTGCAAATACAACGAAGTTACTGCTGAGTTTGCTGCCGCCGAAGGCGAGGGTGATAAAACACTTGAATGGTGGCGAGAAGCGCACTGGAACTTCTTCTCTCGTGAATGTGAAGAGCTCAAGATCTCACCAAGTGAAGACATGTTACTTATGTTGGAACGCTTCAAAGTGGTTTATCAATAGTGAAGTCCCCGCTCGTGATGTGTTGAATCGGAAGGCATGGCACTTTAGCCTTCATTTGACCAATACAAGATAACTAACAATCACAAGGAGAGTGATGTGAAGATAGCGATATTGGATGACTATCAGAACGTCGTTAAAGACCTCAACTGTTTCCAGAAACTTGAACAACATGATGTCACGGTATTTACCGATACTTACTCAGAGCAAGAGCTCGTCGCTAAGTTGGTCTCGTTTGAAGCCATTGTGCTCATTCGTGAAAGAACCGAGATCACCGAATCTTTGTTATCACAACTCCCCAACCTCAAGCTGATTAGCCAGACGGGCAAAGTGAGCAACCATATCGACCCGCAAATGTGCGAACGATTTGGTGTTACCGTTTTAGAAGGTCGAGGCTCGCCTGTTGCGCCCTCCGAGCTATGTTGGGCGTTGATTATGACTGCATCGCGCCACATTCCGACTTATGCTTCAAACCTTAAACAGAACCAGTGGCAGGATTCTGGCTCATTAGGGTTAGGTCGAACTTTGAAGGACTTGAAGCTAGGTATTTGGGGCTACGGAAAAATCGGAAAATGCATTGCACAATACGCCCAAGCATTTGGGATGTCTGTCGTAGTGTGGGGGAGCCAAGCTTCACGCGATCAAGCACAAGCAGATGGCTTCGAAGCAGCAGCAACCAAACAAGACTTCTTTCGAGAAATTGATGTTCTTTCTTTGCATTTGCGTTTGAATGATGTGACCAGAGGATGTGTTACGGCATACGACCTCAGCTTGATGAAGCCGGACTCACTGTTTGTGAACATCAGCCGTGCCGAGTTAGTCGAACCGATGGCCTTGTATCATGAACTACACGAGATACCGACCAAAACTGCCGCTATTGATATGTTCGATTGTGAGCCTGTAACAGAGAACACTGAACCGTTACTGTCCTTAACAAACGTCACGGCAACGCCACATTTGGGCTATGTTGAACAAAATAGCTACGAACTCTACTTCGATATCGCTTTCGACAACATTCTGTCCTATCAAAGAGATGGCATGTAGCGATAGAATCCGCCCAAAGCAATAAAAAGGTAGAGAAGCATGAGCTTAACAATCAGAGAAGTAACAGTAGAAGATGCACAAGGCATTATTGATGTCTTGAATCCAATCATTATCGAAGCGCGTTATACGATCTTGGATCAGACTTTTACTGTTGATGAAGAAAAGGCATTCATTGAGCTGTTCCCTGAGCGTGGTGTGTTTAGCGTTGCAGTTAACGAAGCTACGAGTCAGTTACTTGGCTTCCAGAATGTTGAACCATTTGCTACTTATACTAAAGCCTTTGACCATGTTGGTATCATTGGAACCTATGTTGATGCTAATAGCCGTGGGCAGGGCGTCGCCAAGCAGTTGTTTGATTACACATTCAAATCAGCGAAAGCCAAAGGTTATGAAAAGCTGTTCGCCTATGTAAGAGCAGACAACCAGCGCGCATTATCGGTTTATCTAAAGCAAGGTTTTGAAATCGTCGGAACGGCTAAGAAACACGGTAAGATTGGTGACCAGTACTTTGACGAAGTTCTTATTGAGAAGTTCTTATAGGCTCGCCTAAACGCTAGAAATTCATCGTATGCAGGAGGCAAGATGACAAAGCTAATCGAATTAACAGAAATAGTCTTATTCGACTGGGGCAATACGCTGATGGTCGATTTCCCAGAAGCACAAGGGAAAATGTGCGACTGGGAAGTTGTCGAAGAAATTGCAGGGGCGCGTGAAGTGCTGGCTGCACTTTCGAAACAGCACAAACTCTATGTCGCAACCAACGCCGCTGACTCGACAGAACAAGACATTATTCAAGCGTTTGAACGAGTTGGTCTGTCTCAATATCTCTCCGGTTATTTCTGCAAGGCGAGTCTTGGCGTATCCAAATACGATTCTGATTTTTATCCTGCAATCATTACACAGTTAGGTGTTCAAGCTCAGGATGTGACGATGATTGGAGACACTCTCGAAAAAGACATCTACGCTGCGTTAGCGAGTGGTTTACACGTTGTGTGGTTGAACACAGAAGGCACTGTTCTTAAGTCAGAGCATCCGAATATCGTACAAGTTCAAAGCCTAAGTGAACTATTGGAGAAGTACCATGGATGATCACTCTGAGATCTGGCGTCAGTATTATCAAAAGGCACTAAGCAAACCTCATTTAAAGAGAACTGAATACGCAATTAAACTGAATGAGTCAGGTTTAAATGTTGCGATCGATTGTGGTTGTGGAACAGGTAGTGACATCGCTTTTTTAGAACAGCAAGCGTATCAAGTGTATGGTTTCGACGTTAATCCTGATTCGATTGCACTATGTCGGGATCGTTTGGGTCGCAAATCTTCGGTCGAGATATCTGAAAATGGATTTGAACACTATGATTACCCTAAATCTGGCGTAGTGATTGCCAATTCGAGTCTGTTTTTTGCTGACCCAACCCGTTTTGACGGGGTTTGGCACAATATTGAAAACTGTCTTGAAATCGGTGGTGTATTCGCAGGCGACTTCATGGGCGTCGATGACAGTTGGGCACATGGCTATCGAACCCCAACAACGCCGTTAACAAAAGCCAAAGTACTTAGCTTATTCAACGACTTTGAGATAGTACGATTCCATGAGCGAGACGAACAAGCACTCACGTCGCTGGGTAGGATGAAGCATTGGCACACTTACTCGGTCGTTGCGATTAAGCGTCGTTAAAGTCAGTAACTAAAACTCGTTCGGATGCTTGCCTGTTTTGACGCCAACTTCTCATCTCTTTGTTATTTAATCCTCTAAGCTAACTCTAGTTTCTACTATGAGGGCTAGGTTATGAGTATCGAACGTCATGGAATATCGGTTGGAATTGAACGTGTTAGCGGTGAAACAATCGTTGTGTTAAAAGCGAAAGGCAAACTCACACACGATGACTATCAATCAATGATGCCAATTCTAAATACCACGCTAGAAGAACTCGATTCATCTAAACTCAAGATGCTGGTCGACATCTCCACCTTAACGGGTTGGGAGTTGCGTGCTGCTTGGGATGATTTCAAACTGGGATTAGAGCTCAATTCGAAGATAGACAAAATCGCGATTTATGGTGATAAAAGCTGGCAAGAATTCGCTTCAAAAGTAGGGAGCTGGTTTGTGTCCGGTGAGATTAAGTCATTCGAAGACCATGACTCTGCGCTTAAGTGGCTAGTCGATTGATACTATTCGCGGGCAGCAGCTAGAGAGCAGTTCGTAAACATCGCCAATGACAGTTGATGAGCATTGTCTCGAACGCTGTCATTTTTCGTTTTGGCGATGATATTTCCTATTCGATTCAATAGAGTATATTCACTCCAGCGTGTAACATACCCAGGCTTTGTTTGGTCGTAACTAATAGCGCGGCCAGATTCAGTAATAACGAGAACTAAAACAGAAATAAGGTCTAACGACATGCATAAGATAATTGATAAGCTGGCTTGGATATTCATCAAAGACGGCAAGCTGTTGATGGTGAGATCAAAAGGCAAAGAGCTGTTCTACTTGCCGGGCGGAAAGCGCGAAGCAGGCGAAAGTGATGAGCAAGCACTGGTTCGCGAAATCAAAGAAGAGATCTCAGTCGATTTAGTGCCTGATTCCATCAAATACGTCGAGACGTTTACAGGCCAAGCTGATGGCAAAGCGGAAGGCGTATCAGTGCAATTGACTTGTTATCTTGCTGATTATACTGGTGAACTGTCTCCAGACGCCGAAATCGAAGAACTTAAGTTTGTTGATGGCAACGACAGAGCGGTATGTTCATTGGCAGCACTGGTTGCGCTTGATTGGTTAGAAGCGAACCAGTATTTGTCTTGAGGTTTTAGCATCTATCAGCTGTATTAGTGCATATTAGCTAATGCTGAAAATTGATCTTCAAAAGATCATCGCTTACGAATAGCTTGAAGGGCGGCTGTCTTTCATCAACAGGTCGAGTTTCCTTTGAGCTTTCTTCGTGTCTTGTAAATCCACCACCTCAATCATTTCACATTCATCTCGTACCATCTCATTAATTAGGCTTGGGTAATGTCGGCAATCTTCTGGTCGGTCTAAGTAAATACTGCATGTGTACTTGGCTTGAGCCTTGGTGTCTTTCGTCGGAACTAGCTCCAGAAAAGGGCATCGAGTTAAACGTTCGCCAGATTCAGGATCAAACCATATCTCGCTTCCTCGAACATATTCAAAGATGTCTGGGTTGAACAGCTCCCACAAATCGATCTCTTCTTGCGTTGCGGCAAGGTCACCATCTCCGTATTTGATACAGCATTTCCCGCATTGATTACAATTTTTCATTAGTGACTTCATTGGTTGGTGAGCTTTTATCATTTTACCACTGATAGGCGTGGCACGTTGACTTTGTTGTTCATGGTTAAGCCGTTACGGGGCGAGAACATGGAATGACGGCGCTTAAAATCAATTTATCTATGCACCACCACTCCAAACAAGGCTGTAAACAGTGATACAATTTGCGCCTAGCAAGTTATTAAAACAAGGCATCAAAATGAGAATCGTATACACCACCGAAGGCAACATCAACGCAAAGAAACAGAGAGACGCTTACCCAAAGTTGGCGCTATGTGATAACTGCGTTCGAGACTATGTGGTGATTGCTCAAGGCGAACGTACTTACAAGCCATGCGCAAAATGTGGTGCCGACGATTAATGCGCCTTGATAAATACCTATGTAAAAGCACTGACCTAACCAAGCCTGAAGCGATTGAACGCATCCATAATGGCGAGGTGAATGTAAACAGTGAGGCTGTGACCGATGAATCGACTCAGGTTCATGAAAGCAACACCATCTTGTTAAATGGCACTCCGCTTAAGTTGCGTGAATTTCGATACCTCCTAATGCACAAGCCTGCGGGTACTATCTGCTCTAATATCGATGAAGTTTATCCTTCACTCTTCAACTACATCGAGGTAGACAAAGCATCAGAACTGCACATCGCAGGGCGCTTAGATGCAGACACAACAGGCTTAGTCTTGATTACCGATGATGGGCGCTGGTCATTCAATATCACGCTGCCAACCAAGTCATGTAAGAAGGTGTATCGCGTGACATTGTCACGAGATATCAAAGACGATGTCGCTGACAAGTTCAAAGCGGGCATTCAATTGCAAGGCGAGCAAAAACTGACGCGTCCGGCAGAGCTCGAAGTGATTACCAGTAAAGAAGTGCTGTTGACCATTACAGAGGGTAAGTTTCATCAAGTAAAACGAATGTTTGCCGCGGTAGGGAATCGAGTTGTTGGCCTTCACCGTGAACAGATTGGTGATGTTCGTTTAGATGTTGAAGCAGGCCAGTGGCGTTATTTAACCCAAGCCGAAGTCGACTCATTTCAGCAGGGCTCTGAATAAACGCTATAACCACTTAAGGCGTTAAGCGTGGCAGGAGCAGAATATCAACACTATAAGGATGTAGGATGGAAAACCTAAAAGTCTCAGAAATTAAGTCTTTCGTACCCGCGAGAGACTTCGTTTTATCCAAGCGTTTTTACCAGTCAATCGGCTTCGAAGTGATGTCTGAATTTCACGATATCGCCTATCTGCGTCACGGCAGTTGTGCGTTCCTTCTGCAAAACTTTTATGAACCTGCGCACTGTCACAATTACATGATGCACTTGCTGGTTGAAGACGTAAAAAGTTGGTATCAACACATCCAAAACTCTAATGTAGTGTCGGAATTTGAAGTTACCGTTTCCGAGGTTGTTGAGCAGCCTTGGGGAATGCTTGAGTTTTGTATCACTGACCCAAGTGGTGTGCTTTGGCGTGTGGCTGAAAACATCAAGCCGCGTTAATTCATCCAACTTGCATTAAGGTCAGTGAAAACTTCAAATTATCCATCTGTTTCTTTATTTATGCCGACATAAGGCAATGATCAAATAGGTTCAAACATGGATATAAAGGCTAAAATGCACAGCCAAGACGTTTACTACTGTGACGACGTTGATTTGGTTGCTGAGCAAACTCAATGCTTAGAAGTGCTATACGATTTTAACCACACTCGTCCTAGTGAAGGGGATAAACGACAACAAATCATGAAGCAACTGTTCGCCGAAGTCGGTGAGGGCTGCTACATCGAGCCGCCGTTACGCGCGAACTGGGGGCGTCACACCCACTTAGGCAACAACGTATACGTTAACTTCAATCTAACTCTGGTCGACGACACAGACGTATTCATCGGCGACAACGTGATGATTGCGCCTAACGTGACCATCGCCACTGGCACACATCCCATCAGCCCAGAACTCAGGCTAAAAGCAGCGCAGTTCAATGTTCCTGTTCGTATTGGAAACAACGTATGGCTTGGCGCGCACACCGTCGTACTTCCCGGTGTCACCATTGGTGAAAACTCGGTTATCGGAGCGGGCAGCATCGTCACCAAAGACATCCCAGCTAATGTGGTTGCCGTTGGAAACCCATGCCGTGTGGTACGCGAAATCAACGAACGTGACCGAGAGTATTACCACAAAGGTCGCCGCATTCCTGATGAACTAAAGTAAGCGATTTTTCACACGCCTGAAATTAGCTGTGACATAAGTCATTGTTATGCAATGACTTAGTTGTATATAAAGTGCCTATGTGGCTCGGTTGAGTTGGAAGTAGAGTACGCCAGTAATGAATTGGGGGCTTGTCATTGTAGTATGTGTAGAAATTGGTCTGGCGGTCCGATGTTAGTCATTGATTGCGCTGATTCCGTCAAAATATCAGGTGAATCAAATGTAGTGAGATATAAGTCGTCCGATTGGGCTGAGAGGGGGTTCTGCGGTAAATGTGGTACGCACTTGTTTTATTTTTTAGTGCCAAATAATCAGTATCACCTTCCTGTCGGGTTATTGATGTCTGGGGATGACTACAAGTTAACTCATCAAATATTCATCGATGAAAAGCCCGAATACTACGAATTTAAAAATGAAACACAAAATATGACTGGTGCAGAAGTATTTGCTCACTTTGAAAGTGGAGAGTAGCACTTAGTTTTTATTAGCTTAAGACTAATTCCCAACACTCGGCATTTTTAGTTTCGGTCGAGTTTTGTATTTGCGGTGTTCTGGTTAGGTAGTAGCGTTGCTCACGCTTAACGTCCCAGCATCAACCCCCAATTTGAAGTGCCTCGAAACTCGATTGTGTGAACTCCGAATAGCTGAATAGTTACTCTAATATACACTGAGTTTTCTAATGGCTCTTAGGGGGCGGAAATGACAGATATGGCAATATCAAGTTACCTTGGCTGGTTGTTACTTCTTATCGGTTGTTATCCTTTCTTTCTTGTTGGTGTCAGTATGTTTTTCTATGATGCAGAGCGTAAACAAGCATTAAGGTGGTTGAATGGAGTTAGTTTTCTATTGGCTGCATTCCTTCTTTACATGCATATGCAGACAGAAGTCATCTATGGTCGGGAACTGCTCGAAGCCTGGTATCGTGTTAAACCAGAAGATAGGCCTCAATAGAAAGCACATAACAAGTGATTAATATCCATATCAGGATGATGCTAAACGATTGGCATTTCTAGATCGAATCAACTTTAGTGTTTTCGGTACATGGTTGAGGTGAGGTGGTCGCGATGTCAGCCACTTCAAGCGGCGATAACTCGTCTATCCAATTATGGTTATCCGAGTGAACCATGTTCTCTTACAAAGTGTTTGACATTTTAGATATTCAAATGTTGAGGCTCCGATGAATTTTCTCCGTAAGTATAAAATCAGCTTTCTTTTCTGTGTTAGTGGCCTTTTGTGTTTCATTGCTTATAACACCATAGGTTCATACGTAGATGAAAATGGTTTGTTGGTTGAGCCATTCGGGCTTATTCCTCTATTTTGGCTTTTTGAGCTACTTGCGTTGATGGCTTTGGTTGTGACCTTCGTTAGACACAGAAAGTGTCAGTAGACCAGTTAAGCTGTGAGTAAACGAAGATGTTTCGTTATCACAAACAACTTAGGCGCGATTCGGTACGCGTGGCATTTTTGGCATGCGGCGGTATTGGTGTTTCCAATCGTTTTAACTTCAGTGGGTTAGCTGTTAAATTTGAGAGTATTGGTAGCGTTGCAATCTGCTCAAGCGGGCGTTATGTTACTAATTGAATTCAACGTTTATAAAGGATGAACATGGTAGTACTTAGAGGAATGCTCCAAGACGAATATCCAGCTTATTGTCAGTATTTTATTGACGATTACAGTCAGGAAATAGCTAGAAACTATGGGCATTCTTTAGACGTTGCAGTCGAATTGGCAAAGAAGGACTTGCATCGTAGCTTCCCTAATGGACTAGAGGGCAATGAGCATTCGCTATTATGCATTGATGCTGAAGTCGATGGTGAATGTAAGCTTGTGGGTTACCTATGGCACTCAGTCAATATTGGGGATAAATCTACGTTTATCTATGACTTTTTCATTTCGAAGGAACATCGAGGTCTAGGTTATGGTACTCAATCAATTTCTGCGTTAGAGACCCAACTACTCACTATTGGTATCAATCAAATAAAACTGAGGGTCGCATACCATAATGAGCGGGCGCTTAAGTTGTATAAAGAAGTTGGCTTTGAAGTTACCGGTTTTAATATGTCTAAGAAACTAAGCAGGTAGCCTCAACAGATCAAGCAACATACATAGACCGGCAGGTTTCATTCAAACTTGGAGTGAAAATATGAAGTCAGATTTTTCAAAACTTGCGACAACCGATTACGGAAACATATTGAGTAACGATCATTTTATCAACTTTAGCATTGGTCTTCTTTGGCAGGGAATGCCGCCAATTTTTGGAGAAGTGTTTCTAATGGCTTCAAAGAAAGTAAGTGATGAAGCTTCATTAACACTCGCTGAGTGGGAAACGAGTCATAGGACTAAAATAGCCCAAGCAATAATGTCTGCGAAACAAAATTCTGAAAGCACTTTAAGCTGATTCGCAATGCGCGGCATTTTCATCAATTAACAGGTGTTAGGCGACAACGAATAAATTCATCCATGGAGAAGAGAGTGATCGTACGGACTGCGACGAAAGAAGACTCAAGTGTCTTGTTAGAGTTTATTGAACAAAAAGCTGACTTTGACCGGAGTATGAGAGGGTTTAGTGGTGAAATCTCGACAACTATAGAGAAAATCGAACGCACACTATTTGGTGATTACGCATTTGCTCATGCATTAATATTGGAACGGAATTGTGAGCCTTTTGGCTTCGCACTGTATCACTATCGATATTCATCCTTCAGTGGTGAGCCATCAATCTGGCTTGACGACCTATTGGTTACAGGAAATCAAAGATCAAAAGGGTATGGCCGTGAACTTATGTTGGCTTTAAAGTCACAAGCGGAGTCATCATATGCCTCTCACATCTCATGGACGGCAAGTCCACATAATAAGAAAGCGCATGATTTCTACAAAAGGTTGGGTGCAGAGGTTGAGCGAATGGATGGTCAAAGACCTTATTTCCGTTGGGCAATGTGCGATTCGTAAATGAATCAAAAGGGAACTATGAAAATAACGACGCTGGTTGATAACTCTCGACTGGATAACAGGAAAGATTTAGCCGTTGAGCGCGGACTATCACTGCATATTGAAACTGAATCGCTAAAGATCTTGTTCGATATGGGAAGTGGCGATACGTTTTGTCAAAACGCACCATTACTGGGTATTGATATCAAAGATGTAGACCTCGCTGTCATATCACACAGGCATCATGATCATTGTAATGGCACCGCTGATTTTGTTGCTCATAACTCTAAAGCCAAAGTGTTTCTGAAAAATTGCGAACAGAAAAGCTATCATTTCCGGGCTTTCGGTTTTAAAAGTGATGTCGGGATCAATACGGACTTGCTAGAAAACAGCA
The DNA here is from genome assembly GCF_057785915.1 of Vibrio sp. QJM3NY_35. Taxonomy (NCBI): domain Bacteria; kingdom Pseudomonadati; phylum Pseudomonadota; class Gammaproteobacteria; order Vibrionales; family Vibrionaceae; genus Vibrio; species Vibrio sp. QJM3NY_35. The sequence continues at coordinate 1,633,603 of NZ_CM173507.1, forward strand.
ACGATCGGTTAGTCTTCGTCAATCGTACGACTGAGATCGCACCGAATGTCTTTGCTATTACTGATATTAGTGCGAAACACGAACAACCTAAGGGCAATAAATACCTATATACACAGTCGAAGAATCGACAGGAGCGCGACTCATTTGATCATGAATTACTGTTAGTGATTAAAGAGAAAGACGGTTTAGTTATATTCACCGGTTGTGCTCATAGTGGCGTTCTCAATATGGTTGATACAGCCGTTACTTTGTTCCCAGAAGAGAGAATAAAAGCCGTTGTCGGGGGCTTCCATCTAGTAGGGTTACCATTATTCAATAGTATTGGTTGCACAAAGCAAGACATTAGAGAGCTTGGGTTGACGTTGTCTCAGTACCCCATTGATAAACTGTATACAGGGCACTGTACAGGCAAGAAAGCTTATGGCCTGTTGAAAGAAGTATTAGGCGAGCGTCTGGAAGCAATGCCGGCAGGTAGGTGTATTAATGTGTAGCGTAACTTGTTTTCTTCTCCAATACTATCAATCAGTAGTTTGAGTGTTTATACGTATCCTTGGCATATTTGATATGTTATTCGTTGCTATAATTGGTTTGTATCCGAGGCTAGGACATGAATCATGAAAAAGTCAGAAGCAATGCAGCGAGCGAGAAGTATCTATGGTATTGACTTTCAAAATCGTAATACTCATTTTTCCAAGATTAACAAGGCTCTACCTGTTTGGTGGTTAGAGGTTTCATTGGACAAAATTGATGATAATCGGGTTAAGCAAATCTATTTTTTACTTGAAGATGGTGTGAATCTACATTTGCTCGATATTCCGACTGATTACTTACGTCAGCATAAGTCTGGTTTCTACATACGGCATGATAAGAATCACATGTGTTTCAAAATAGACATATCATCTTACCAAGAGCTTATGGGCTCTAAAAGAGAGTTAATGAAGCGCTTTAAAGTATAGTCGTCGCAAAGAATTTAAACACTCGGTGTTTTTTGTCTATTAGACCGCTATATGTTAAGAGGCATCGAGTGATGCGACGTTAACCCTTACAAGTCAGAGATTAGGACGTTTTATGATCAAAGGTCAGGTAATAGAATGGAATGACTCTAAGGGTTACGGTTTCATTTCTTCTGTTGGTGGTGTGAAGGTGTTTTTCCATATTTCATCTGTCACAAACCGCGGTTACCGCCCTAAATTACAAGATAGTGTCACCTTTGAAGTAACTGAAGATAATAAAGGGCATCTAAATGCTGAAAATGTAACAGTTCAAGGTGTTAATGGCTTCCCTTTTGCTGTGTTGTTCGGGTTTAGTTTTTTGGTGGCAGCGACCGCATCGGTCATAGTCTTCAATGGTGAGAAGGTTCTGATCCCTTTGTATATTGTATTGAGCATATTTACGTATTTTATGTTTGCTTGGGATAAGCAAGCTGCACTGAGCGGGGATTGGAGAACGCCAGAGAAAACACTTCATATGCTTTCTCTCTTAGGTGGTTGGCCTGGCGCGCTACTGGCTCAATTTCAGCTACGACATAAATCAAGAAAGCAGCCTTTCAAATTCATCCTTTGGGTTGCGATTTTATTAAATGTCTGCGGATTTCTTTGGTTGTTTACGGAACAAGGTAGGAATTTAGCGCTGGGAGTGCTTAACCTCTTTTAGTCATAATTTGGAGTTAGCTAACGGACCAAGGTTAATTGAGTCATCTTGCTTTATATATATTCTCGGACCTTCCAGCTTTAGAGCCGTGATACTTTAAAAGGGCTAGTATCTGAAACTCGCGCTATGTCTATCTTTTTTTATCCTATAGAGCTTGAACTTAGACGCTCTAGTGTGAATCGGTTTCATGTTTGTCTAATTATATTTTTCACGACGCAACACACGTTCCGTGAAATAAGGAGTTTTAAGTGAGTCAGGAAGTAAGAGTAGGGTATCCGCCCCATGAACCCACGGGGCGATATTACTAATGTTTGAAGTTCCAAGGTAGGAGTGCGTCGATATCAGGCTCTGCTTTCGCCAACTCTTTCATGCACTTGACCAGATAGTCGTAGAGGATAAGTCCGTTGGCTTTCGCGGTCTCGACGATGCTGTAAAGCATCGCGCTCGCACCAGCACCGTTTGGTGTGTCAGAGAACAACCAATTTTTTCTGCCAATGACCAGCGGTTTAATTGCGCGTTCAGCGCGATTATTATCGATAGATAAGTGACCATCGTCGATATAACGAATGAGCTTTGGCCATTGTCCGAGCGTATATTTTATCGCTTTACCTAGTGCACTAGAGCCTATCACTTTCTGGGTCGTCATCCATTCGTAAAGTTCATCCAGTATCGGTTTGGCATACGCTTGACGCTCTGCTTTTCGCTCTTGGGCAGGCGCACCTTTTAAGCGTGATTCTATCCCGTAGAGTTTTTGGATTTTAGCCAGCGCCTTATCGGCCTTGCCTGATTTACCTTTCCCTTGAAGCTTCTTCGCATCCATGAACTTGCGACGAGCATGCGCTAAGCACCCTACATTGGTGACGTGATGCAGACCATCATAAGCCGCGTAGCCATCGGTTTGTAGATAACCGTTGTAGTCACCTAAAAAGTCCACGGGACACGCCCTCGCGCGACTGTTTTGGTAGTCGTACAAGGCGATATTTTTCATATTCGGTAGTGCGGCTTCGGGTGAGTCGGCGCCCGAGCAGTAGAGCCACATGTAACACTGTTTCTCTTCTTTGAGCACATTAAGCGGCGTTTCATCCGCTTGAACCACTACTTGTTGAAGAAGATGGTCTTTCAGCGCTTCATATAAAGGTTCGAACTTCTCACTGACTTGGATAATCCACCTTGCCATGGTGGTGCGTGATAGCTCGATACCCGACTGATTAAACAGCGACTCTTGCCGATAAAGTGGCATCGCGTATTGGTATTTACCCAGAATGATATTGGCAAGCAAGCTTTCTGTCGCGAAGCTCTTAGGGATAAGACTCTGCGGGGCTGGCTTTTGAACGATGCGGCTATTGTCTTTTGTTTTCTCGCACTCGCGGCACGCATATTTAGGGCGGACATATTCCAGCACTTTAAGCACTGCTGGTGTGAACTCTAATTTCTCACTGCGGTCTTCGCCGATTTTATGTAGGTTATGATTGCAGCATGAACACTGCTTTTCATGGTCGTCTAAATCGAGTTCGATAACCTCTCGAGGCAAGGTCGTTGGAAGTGGTTTACGTTTACCACGCTTCTTCGTTATGGTCGTGGTCGTGACCTCAACCTCTTCTTCCTTAGCGGCTTCACATTCCACTTCGTTGAAGAGATCTCCTTGAGATTCATCGTAAGGCTTTAACGCCTCCGAGCGTTTCGCGAATTGACGGTCGAAGGCAAGCTTGAGTTGTTCAAGCAGCGATTGACGCTCTTGTTGCCATTGTGATTCCTTCTGCTCATTCGAGAGCATCAGTGCTTTCACCATCGCTTGTAGCTCGGCAATATCTTGACTTTCTGGGTCGATATTTAGTGTCTTTTTCATGACATTGATTATACTAAAATCGTGCCGTTAACGCTTGGTGGATAAGGCTTTATTATCGTTTAAGTCATTGTAAAATCGTTTATTGTGACAGGTTTATGGCCGATAATTGTGAAGCCAGAAAGCAGCCTATCAAGCTCAAATTGAGTCAAGGTAAATACCTGATTTTTCTCTTTTGATGGCCACTTGTACTTGGCTTTTTCGAGGCGCTTATACCACAGGGCGAAGCCTGTTTTATCCCAGTACAACACTTTGATTTTGTCGCGCTGTTTGTTGGTGAACAGGAACAGTGCGCCACTCCCCAAGGGTAAATCGGTGTCACTTTCGATAATTGCAGCGAGGCCATTGATGGACTTTCTAAAATCGACGCTCTCACGATACAGATAAATGTCTGGTGCGCTCAGCATGCGTTTCATGACAGCGCCCCGATGAGCTCTGCTAGGTAGGTTGCAGGCGTGCCTTGAGGAATACTCAGCTCAACATCATTGACGAGAAGGGTCATGTTAGCGGTTGCTATTTGAGCTTGGTATTTCGTTGTCTTTTCGACGACCTCTGCTCGGACAAAGCCTTGAGATACATCCGCTTTTTTGAGTTGTTGGCGCTTAGCATAAAACGTTGAGGGATTGAGTTCATTGAGCTTACAGAATGCGATCGTTGACAATGAACTCGATTCAGATTGTTCGATAAGCGTTTGCCATTCTTGTTTAGTGTGTCGTTTTCCCATTTCAAATCTCCTCATGGTTGGAGACTTGATCTTATTATTCGTGTTAGGCGATTAGAATGCGGGGTTTATGGAGCGCTTACAGAGTAGGTGTAGCTGCGGTTATTCTGCGTGAAGGGCGAGTGTTACTTGGAGAACGAATTGGTTCTCACGGAGCTCATACGTGGGCAACGCCGGGTGGGCACCTTGAATGGGGTGAGAGCATTGAAGAGTGTGCCAAACGTGAAATACTCGAAGAGGCGGGCTTGGTTGTTAGTGCATTTGAGAAGCTGACTTTTACCAATGATATTTTTGAGAAAGAGAACAAGCACTATATAACGCTGTTTGTTGTTGCTTCTGACACAAGCGGAGAGCCTCAGGTGATTGAGCCTGACAAATGTAAGCAATGGGAATGGTTTAAACTAGATGAGCTACCAGAACCACTGTTTCTTCCTCTGACGAATTTGCTTAACGATCCGGTCATTCTTGGGAAGCTAGCGCAGTAAAACGTGAACGATTGGAGAGAAAATCAATGAGAGCACCTTTTCAAGTTTTAGTCTTTCCCTACAAAACAGTCGATAACAAATCTCGATTTTTAATCGCACGTAGAAGGGACAATGGTGTATGGCAGGCAATATCGGGTGGTGGCGAAGACAATGAATCATTACTTGAAGCAGCAAAACGAGAGCTCTCTGAAGAGGCTCAGCTAGTCGGTTGTAACTGGCAGTTGCTTGATTCAATGTGCATGCTTCCAAAAGTCTTTTATGCAGGAAATCACAATTGGACTGAGCATCCATTCGTAATTCCTGAGCATTCCTTCTCAGTTAAAGTGACGGAAGACCCTCAATTATCAAATGAACACACAGATTACCGTTGGTGTGATTACCAAGAAGCTATTGAACTTCTAACATATGACTCGAACAGAAACGCGCTTTGGGAGATCAACGAAAGGCTTTACAAAGCTAGCTTAAAGTACACAGATTAATTAACTCTATATTAGAGTGGAAATCCTGATTAGATTCTTACTAATCTCTCGCTATTTAGTGAATAGGAAAATCATGACATTACGAGTAGTTCCAGAGCTTTATTGTTTCGATATTAATGTGAGCAAATCCTTCTTTGTCGATGTGTTGGGGTTTGAAGTGAAATACGAGCGCCCAGATGAAGAGTTTGCTTATCTAACGCTCGATGGTGTTGATGTGATGCTTGAAGGGATTACGGGCAAAAGTCGAAAATGGCTTTCAGGTGATCTGGAGTTTCCGTTAGGGCGTGGTGTTAACTTCCAATGGGATGTTATCGATATCGAACCTCTATATCAGAGAGTTAACGAAAGCGCCGCTGATTCTATTTACTTAGCGTTAGAGTCAAAGTCTTATCAATGTGGGGATTCGATCGCGACTCAGAAGCAGTTCATAGTCCAAACCCCAGACGGTTACCTCTTTAGGTTCTGCCAAGATATTCGTTAACACATAAATATTATTGGTTACTTATTACGAGAAACATGGCTAACTAAGTACTTGCTTAAACAAGGAGAGTAGAGTGGTCAACATTCGGGAAATGGCAATTTCAGACTACGACTCAGTGATCGCGTTGTGGTGTCAGACAGAAGGCATGAGTATTCGCGATGCCGATTCGAAAGAAAGCATTGCGAGCTATTTAGAGCGTAACCCCGGTCTGAGTTTTGTGGCTGAAAGTAACAACGAGATCATTGGCGCTGTGTTGGTCGGAACGGATGGACGTCGTGGGTATTTACAACATTTAGCTGTCTCGGGCAACTTCAGAGGGCAAAAGCTAGGTTGTAAGCTTGTCGCAGAGGCGGTCAACGCACTTGCAGGGTTAGGTATCCCTAAGACTCACTTGTTTGTCTATAACGACAACATCAACGCTCAGCAGTTTTACGAAAAGTTGGGCTGGTTTCCTCGAGATGAAGTTCGAATGTACTCGTTTAATAGCTCGGATAATAGTAACGTTTAGCCTTAAATATTTGTGCGGGCTTAGCTTGAATTTGTAACAGACTCGCGCGCATCTTCCCAATATCAAAACAATCCTTGGAGTATTTAGAAATGTTGTTTTCTAGTCTGTCTAAACCATCGGTTCATGGCTCCGAGTTATGTTCTGAACTGCTCAATTTCTTAACCGAGCATAAGAGTGATTTCGAAGAAAAGTTAATCCCTGATCTGTCATACATCGATGATATGGCACATGTGGTGAACGGTATCAAAATCAAAGACGTTCTACACATCAATGCGAATCAATATCGACTTCAATATTCGTTTGATTGGGAGCTGTTTCTAGGTTGTTCAGATAGGAACGAAACTGGTGTAGAGAATGGAAGTGTTCTATTCACGCTTGAGGACGATAACGTTCTTAATATCAACTTCCCAAACTACGGTTCTCGAGACACTAGCGATGAGCTCTAGTCGGTTTTTCGTGCGTGTTATACAGAAGGAACAACAATGATAATTATCGAAAGGCTTGAAGAACTACATGTGGCGTCAGTTCAGGCCATCCAACTCGCCGATGAACAGGTTAAGTTCGCTGGCACAGCTGCGGAGTTTTTATTAGACGGCAGTGAAACGACGCACTTGCACGTGATTAAGTCTGATAACGAAGTTGTGGGTTTCTTTAAGCTGGATATCGCTTACGCAGATCACTACGAATTCTGCCCTGAAGGAAGCATTGGCTTAAGAGCCTTTGTTGTTGATAAAAACCAGCAAGGTAAAGGTTTAGGAGCTGGCACGGTCAAAGGTTTGTTTCCATATTTAAAAGCGAATTACTCAGCGTATCAGTCGATTTACTTAACTGTGAATTGCAAAAATCCCGCAGCATTTAACTGTTATCAGAAAGGCGGCTTCGAAGATACCAATGAACAGTATTTAGGTGGCGCAGCAGGGCCGCAATTTATCATGCGCGGTCGAATTGCTTAGTAATATGGAACCGATTAATTGTTGATGAGAAACACCTGCACAACTGTATGCAGGTTGAGAGTCTTAAAGAGCACGAGAAGGAAATTTGATGAAGGTTCAATATCTTGAAGTGGTTACCCCAGATGTCGATATTGTTTGTGCAACATACGCTCAGCTCTATAACGTGAAGTTCAGTGGTGCTGATGTGAACCTTGGTGGGGCGCGCACTGCAAAGCTATCTAATGGTGGGGTAATAGGCATTCGAGCACCACTTCGTGAAACTGAAGAACCAGCTGTTCGTCATTACACGCTGGTTGAGGATATTCAGTCTGCAGTAAATGCAGCCGAGAAATTAGGCGCCGAAGTTGCGTTACCGCCAATGGAGTTACCACGTCACGGGATGTGTGCCATTGTTATTCAAGGTGGCGTCGAACTGGGATTCTGGGAGTTATAGGTGATGTATAGCTTTTAGATTGTGAAGGACGAGATACTACGATTTATGATACGACACCTAGTGTCTTTGTCAGCTTCATGGCATCATTCCACGCAGCTAAAACCCCAACAAGATATGTTATGAAACAGAATATTGTCCACATTGCACTCGTGGTAAAAGACTACGATGAAGCGCTTGATTTCTACGTAAACAAGCTCAAGTTTGAGCTCATTGAAGATACGTATTTACCAGAAGAAGATAAGCGTTGGGTTGTTGTTGCTCCACCAAATTCAACCGGTGTAAGCCTATTACTTGCTAGAGCTTCCAAGCCAGAGCAGCTTGATTTTATCGGTAACCAAGCTGGTGGACGCGTATTCCTATTCTTAAACACCGATGATTTCTGGCGTGATTACGAACGTATGACGTCTTTGGGCATTAACTTTGTCCGAGAGCCAAAAGAGCAAGGCTACGGCACCGTTGCTGTGTTTGAAGATCTTTACGGCAACTTGTGGGATCTGCTTCAGTTAAACCCTGAACACCCTATGGCTAATAGGTAGAAAAGCTTAACCCACAACCTTAATTCTAGTCATACGGATTGGCAGGAGCGACATGGAAGTCACAAGGTATCAACCCAAGTATTTAACCGCCTTACAGGCACTCTATCTAGAATCAAGACAGGACACCTTTCATTGGGCTGATACTAACGCTTTTAAGTTATCCGATTTCGATTTAGATACAAAAGGTGAAGAAATATGGGTCGCCGTTTCTGGCAATAAGGTTTTAGGTTTTGCCTCTATTTGGAAACCTGAAAGCTTCATCCATCACCTCTATGTTTGCCCGCGAACGCTACGTTCTGGGGCAGGCTCTGCTTTACTCAATACCTGCAAACAACATTACTCTGATCTGACTTTGAAGTGCTTGACTGCTAATGAAAACGCCATTGGCTTTTATCAGTCGCAAGGCTTTGTTATCTCGTCCACAGAGGGAGAGGGGTTAGAGCGTTATCACTTAATGACGTACTAAGCTTTGTAATAATAAGTTTAGTAATAACAATCATAACAATCACAAGCCCTGCAATTACAACAAGGGTAATCAAGTCGGGAGTTTAAACAGAGAATATGGAAATAAAACAGCTTTCAGCGATTGAGGTACTTCCGGTTAGGCATCAAGTGCTTTGGCCTGATAAACCGATGTCGTTTTGCATGGTGCCAGATGACGAACAAGCAACGCATTACGGCGCGTTTGTTGGTGAGCTGCTGGTATGTGTCGCATCTATCTATATTCAAGACAATAAAGCTAGGTTGAGAAAGTTTGCTACGCTGCCTGAATTCCAAGGGCAGGGAATCGGTTCCAACGTGATTGAGCATGCGATCTCTAACCTCAAAGATTTAAACATCCAATACTTTTGGTGCGATGCACGTACAACGGCTTTAGGTTTTTATCAAAAGTTTGGGATGGTTGTAGAAGGCTCTGAATTTGAAAAATCGGGTGTCGCGTATTACAAAATGTCGGTTGATTGGGAGTAACGGTTCTCTGTAGCTCTGTTAACCCTCCGTATCGCCAAATCATCAACTTAAGTTAAGGAAGCTCATCGTGGAAGAAATAAAAGGCATTCTGCAATTCATGGTCGAAATTGAAAAATTAAAGGATGTTCATCGACAAACAAAGCCAGTTGGATTGGCTCGATATGAAAACTCCGCTGAGCACAGTTGGCATGTCTGTTTGAGCGCGCTCATGTTGAAAGACTATGCCAATGAAGAAATCGATATTGCGCGAGTGATGAAGATGTTGCTGATTCATGACCTTGGGGAAATCGATGCCGGAGACACCATCATTTATGCCAGTGAAGCCGAAGAAAACAAGCTCAAAGAGAGAAACTGCGTCGAGCGCTTGCTGAAATCATTGCCGAGCCATTTAAGCGCTGAGTACTTGGATCTATGGCTTGAGTTCGAAGTGGGTGAGTCACCGGAAGCCAGATTTGGTAAGGCGATTGATAGAGTGCCACCTTTGCTTCATAACATCCATGGAGGCGGTCACAGCTGGAAGAAGCACAACATATCCAAAGACAAAGTACTGACCTTCAATGGCGAGCGTATTTCTAAAGGCAGTCGTGCTATCTGGAAAGAGCTAGAAGTGCAACTTGAAGGTGCTGCGGACAAAGGGCTATTAAAGTAAAAGTTAATTTCGTATCTTAGCGTAACAATAGCTTTAGCGGTTCATTGAGGGAGCTCTCGATGGAAAATGATTCAAGATGCATGGCACTTATCTAGTGTCTCATTTCTTTCTAATATAACTCTAATGGACAACAATAAGTTCGAGAACCGACTGATAACTTGTTAGTATGCATCAACTTTATAAATGTTAGTTGGCTTATATAAATGCTTGATAATAAGTATATTAAACACCCTTATCACTGTGAACAGTGTAACGCACTTACCCCGCACCTTGCTGTTAACGCTTCCGATGCTCAATCTAAAGCGGACGCTGAATCTGAAAAGAAACAATGGAAGTTAGGCGTGTTGATGGAGTACCTGATGACGTTATTGTTTAGAGGTGACCATAATGTTCCCGGTTTTTATGTCGACAGTGATTACGAATACCAATGTGAGAAATGTGGAACTAAATCGTGGCACTGATCGTGTGTTTAACTTTTGAAACAATTCTGACCTAAACTGATGATAATAAGACGCATTAGAAAAGTGATCCTCTCTGCAAACTGAGAATGGAAACGCGTCTATACTGACATGGGTTACGTCGCTGATTTTGGAAGTGGCGCTATGAATGTAAGTTTGATTAGGTTAAATCTCAGAGGTGACGATGAAAAAATTACTACCACTATGCGCCATTTTACTCTCGGCATCATTTTCAGCTGCGGCTTCTGATGGTTTGATTAAATACCAAAGTAATTATTCAGTGAAAGAGACTGCTGACCGCTTTGAAGAAATCGCCAAGAGCAAAGGTTTGACCTTGTTTGCGCGAATCGACCATCAGAAAAACGCGAGTAAGGTCGATCTTGAATTGAGACCAACGGAAGTCATCATCTTTGGTAACCCGAAAGTAGGGACGCCATTAATGCAATGTGCTCAAGAAGTCGCGATAGATTTACCACAGAAGGTGTTAGTCACTGAGGATTCTAATAAGAAAGTATGGTTGTCTTACAACGATCCTAATTACTTGGTAGAGCGTCACGCGATCAATGGCTGTGACGAGGTCGTTAAGAAAGTATCGGGTGTACTAAGCAAGCTATCAGAAGCGACAGTGGCGAAAAAGAAAGCGAAAGCTAAATAACCAAGACCAATAAGCACTCATTGAGACTATTAATGTGTGCGATATAACGATGATATCGCTCATTAGTCATTGTGTTGACAACTAAGCAACAGTATATAAAAGTAGTTTTATGAAACTGAATTTAGCGCAATCTAACCAACGAATTATCATCATTCCATAGGAATGGTGGGATTGTTGATGCGCTTTGTTTATCGAACCCACCCGTAAGGTGGGTTTTTTGTCGCTGTCTTATGGGTTTTATCTGAATAGAGGAAGTCATATGAAAAAGATCGCGGTTTTTGGCAAGCCTGGGAGTGGAAAATCCACAATCAGCAAGGCGTTAGCACTAGCTACAGGGATAGAGCTTCACCAGTTAGATTCTATTGTTTATAAGGCCAACGGAGAGTTTGTTGAACGTGAAGTATTTGAGGAGGCTCATGAGAGCATACTTAAGTCAGAAAGCTGGATCATCGATGGTTTTGGTCCTCTAGGCTCATTCAACACACGTTTAGAAGCTGCAGATACTTTGGTTTATATCGACCTTCCTTATCCAATTAGCTACTGGTTTGTTACCAAGCGAATGCTCAAAGGGTTGTTCGTTAAACCTGAAGGCTGGCCTGATGGAAGTGCAGTGATAAAAGGCACGATACAAAGTTACAAGACACTAAAACTGTGTCCTAAATTTTGGAATGATGATTTTAGAGCGCGATTAGAATTACGTGCAAAAGAAAAAGACGTTCACATTATCAGCAGCGTGAGTGAATTGAATAACTTTGTTTGCCAACATGTCACTTAACATGCAATGTTTGAGCTTGCTTAATTGCTTGTAACCTTATGAAAATATGTAGATTAAATACGATGTGTGGCATATTTGCTATATGTTAATTTTGTATATCTGGTTAAGGCTATAAATATTATGTATGGAAGTGAAAAGACGAGAGCGTTCTGCTGTAACTGTAAGGAAGTAACACTTCATAAGTACACAATGTTCAGTAACCAAGTACAAAAAGCACCACAAGATGAAAAGAAACCAGGGTTGCTTGGAATGATTTTATCGTCGCTAGCTTCAAGCGGTGCAACTGGTGACTATCAATGTACTAAATGTGGAACCAATTTATGCACGCCAGACAACCTAGACTGAGTTTGGCTTATACAAACAAAAACGGGAAGACCACAATGATCTTCCCGTTAGGTATTGCTTAACTCATCGTGCTATTGGCAGTTTGAGTAACAAGCCTTATGCGCAACACTTCTTGTATTTCTTACCGCTACCGCAAGAGCATGGATCGTTACGGTTAGGGGTCTTTTCAAACGTCATCGTTTTTGGCTTGTTCAGTAGCGTATCAAGCTCGATGGTGTTCTCTTCTTTGTCTGCGTCGACTGTAATAGTAACGAAGATAGAATTTTCAGCGGCTAGTGCTTCAACTTCTGCTTTACGCGCTTCAGTTTGAACCATTACAGCGATTGGAGATTCTTCAGTACCCGCTTTTACATCGCGGTTTACGTTGTAGCCAGCAAGAACGTGGTTCTGTCTTGTTTCGATACGGCCTTTGAAAAATAGTTTCGACATTGGGTACTCATTAAAATTTAGATGACGCTATTCCGGTGTTGGGTAGCGTTATAGAGCGGGGGATTATACGCATATATTCGAATTGATAAAGATGAGAACGAAACATAGCGGCGATTCAGTTTGTATCGGTGAGCATAAACAACAGAGCTGCCTCTAAAATTGAGCTGTCTAGTAACGCCTTCAAACATAGATGAGAGCATTGGCCACATCGTTAATGATTCAAATCTTGCGGCATAGCTCGGTTTTCGTAATTTATAGAACCGGATATTTGCTGTGTTACATATCTCCCGTTAATGTGTTTGAAAACAGACTAATAACCAACACATAGGATTAAAAATGACACCAAAGCAAGTGGTATTAGGATTTTGGGATGCAATGCGCAGTAATGATTTTGCAAAGGCGAGTGAATGGCTAGCCGCAGATTTTGAAGGCTATTGGCCTCAGTCGTCTGAATTGACGGTAGGGCGCGACAACTTCACGGCAATCAACTCTGAATATCCAGCAAATGGTGTTTGGGAGTTCACGCTCAATTCAATTGTCTGTGAAGGTGATACCGTAGTAACGGACGTTTCGGTCACTGACAGTGTGTTGAAAGGCCGAGTGTTCACCTTTCACACGGTCGTTGAAGGTTTAATTCAAAAGCAAACTGAGTTTTGGCCAGACCCATTCGAAGCGCCGGCGTGGCGATCGCAGTGGGTTGAGGTTGTATCGAGCAATTAGTTTGTATCGATACGATCAGTTTGTGACGAAAAATCAGGTTATAACAAACAAGTGGCATTAGGAGGTTTCATTGAGCAAGGTAGTGATTGTAACAGGCGGAAGCCGAGGCATTGGCGCAGCGACGTCTAAATTGTTGGCCAGTAAAGGCTATGCTGTATGCGTTAACTTCATACACAATGAGTCACGAGCTGAAGATCTAGTGAACGAGATTCGTGAACAAGGCGGAACCGCCATAAGCGTGCGTGCGGATGTGTCTGTTGAATCGGACGTGAAATCCTTATTCGAGATTGCTCGTAACAAGCTAGGTCCAGTGACTCACTTGGTCAATAATGCCGGGATCTTGTTTACTCAGTCACCATTAGTTGACATCGAATTGGATCGCTTTGAGAAGGTGATGAAATCGAATGTATCAAGCTGTTTCCTGTGCAGTAAAGCCTTTATCAAACAAGCGGACGGTGCAGGTTCTATCGTGAATGTCTCATCTGCTGCTTCTCGCACAGGAGCGCCGTTTGAATATGTGGATTACGCAGCATCGAAAGGTGCGATGGATTCACTAACCAAAGGCTTATCGCTTGAATTGGCTGCGCGTAATATCCGAGTTAATGGTGTAAGGCCAGGTTGTATCTACACTGAAATGCACGCAGACGGCGGAGAGCCTGGGCGAGTTGATAGATTAGCCTCGCAACTGCCGCTACAACGAGGTGGCACGCCAGAAGAAGTCGCTAACTCTATTGCGTGGTTACTGTCAGACGAAGCTTCTTATGTAACTGGATCATTCATTGATATTGCGGGCGGGCGATAGGGCTCGTTAGCTTTTACACTAAGATAGACCAGTAAAAACCATAAACACGCAACAAAAGTACCTAACTAAAAGAACGAAACTAAGAGTACAAACATGAAAAACTATTTTGAGAGTCCGTTTGTCGGAAAGTCACTCAAAGAACAAGTGACCAACCCAAACATCATCGTAGGCAAGCACAGCTATTACTCGGGTTACTACCATCACCACAGTTTTGATGACTGTGCGCGTTACCTATTACCGGATAGAACCGACATCGATAAGCTGATCATCGGTAGCTATTGTTCGATTGGTTCTGGCGCTGTATTTATGATGGCGGGCAACCAAGGTCACCAAAATCAGTGGGTGAGTTCCTTCCCGTTCTTCTATCAAGACGACGAGAAATTTGAAGATGCGATAGACGGCTTCGAACGCTCTGGTGATACCTTGATTGGTAACGATGTGTGGATTGGCACAGAAGCCATGATCATGAGTGGTGTTAAGGTCGGTGACGGAGCAATCGTCGCAAGTCGAGCTGTTGTGACTAAAGACGTTGTACCATACTCGATTGTTGGTTCAAACCCAGCGCGTCACATCCGTTATCGTTTCAATGAAACTGAAATTGCTCAGTTGTTAGAAATGAAATGGTGGGAGTGGAGCGAAGAACAGATCAAAGGCGCAATGTCGTTGATGTGCTCTTCAGATATCGATGGGCTTTATCAATATTGGAAAGCGCTCAAGTAATCGCTGTTACCTGAGCACTTTGTCTCATCGTTGCCGCGTTAGTTTATCGGGCAAGCACAGCGTAATGAATTAGATACCTGCACCGACTTGGAAGTAGAGGGCGGTATCTTCTTCACTGAACGCAATATCAATCCCTGAAATCAGACCATAGCGTCTTGCGATAAGGTAACGGAAGCCGCCACCGTACCCTACTGCGGGCTCTGTAATGAGAATTGGAACAGGAAGAAAACCGTAGGCATTTTCTGCGAGGTATTCTCCCATATCGAGTTGGCCATCAATTTCATCGATAAAGCTGACGGCGTGTGTCGCCATGACACACCTGACAAAGCTGTCGATATTTGGTTTTGCCATTGGCGAAGTGACTCGCATCGACTTCTGAGGCAGCACTTGCATTAAACGCCATCATTGAGGCGACTAAACCCAAGAAAGCTAACACGTGTAAATGGTTGATGGTTTTCATTATTCTATTCTCGATTATTATTTAACATTGAAAGAATAATCAGGCGTGAGTAAAAGAAACGTGAATGAGAAAGCTTGATTAGCCCGAATTCAAATGCAGGTTTGACTACGGATGACCATCAATGTGATTTAGGTAAATGATTGATTATATGCATGTTGCATAGTATGGCGTGCCGCATTAGCCTGGTGGATGAATTGGAGGGGTATTATGATTAGTTGCAACGATTACGATTATATTGAGATTGTGTGTATGCACCGATACCCAATCAAGTTAACGCTGAAGTCTGGCGAGCAGATTGAATGTGTCGGGTTAGATACTCAACGCAATGATAGCCGTGAAGAGTGCATTAAAGTCAGTATTCAAGGCGAGCAACAACTTGTCGTTTTAACTCAAATAGCGACACTAGATGTCGGTGTCGACAACCCTCACTTTCAGCATGTTTCATTCAAAACGTCGTAGGCTTTCAAATGAATAACACCATAGAACAATGCTATTGCACCGCGTGCAGAGAAGACACACAGCATGTCGTTATATTGGTTCGCAAGAAGAGTGCGTTTGCAGACAAACCTAACCAAAAGCGAAGCGAGTTTTGGGCAGGCATGATAAAAGGTTGGTTCCTTGGCCCGTTTATCGCGTCAATGGATGAGTTTTCTCGTCACCTTGTCTGTGAAAAGTGTGGCCATAAAGAGATACAAGATTAGTATTGTTATCTTACAAAACATTGGATTCAATACAGTTAGATCGTCGATTGGCTTAGGAATAAAACGAATGAAAGTAGAAACGATTGA
Organism: Vibrio sp. QJM3NY_35; assembly: GCF_057785915.1. NCBI lineage: Bacteria > Pseudomonadati > Pseudomonadota > Gammaproteobacteria > Vibrionales > Vibrionaceae > Vibrio > Vibrio sp. QJM3NY_35. The sequence continues at coordinate 1,649,462 of NZ_CM173507.1, forward strand.
AGCCGTGAAGGCGTATGGTTTTTCAGTAAGAACCACCAATACGGATGAGATGGACCCAGCAACAGCCAAGATAGGGCAATTGTGGCAGGGCTTTTTTGACCAAGCATTTCCGAAATTAACACCGGATTCAAAAGTGTATGGCGTTTACACTAACTACGAGTCTGACTTTACGGGCGAGTTTGATGTTATTGCGTGTACGAATGCACTTACGGATAACAATTTAGATGCGCTTATAGAAACCGAAATAGAGGCGGGTAAGTACTTAACATTTTCTGCTGAAGGTGAACTCCCTCAAGCTGTGATCGATCTATGGGGTGAAGTGTGGGCGTATTTCAACGCTGCAGACTGCCCGCATGTGAGAACTTACACGACAGACTTTGAATTCTACAAAGGTGAAACTGAAGTCGAGATTTCGATCGCGATTCAGTGATCAGTTTGAAATGAACAAAAGGCTTAGCTTAGACTGTGGTCGCTAGTTAAGAGACAGTAGTTATCGGTAAATAGACAGCTAAGCCTTTGAATACCGGTTAATTACAAAGAAGATACAGTGTCACGTAATTACCTTAATACCCACGCCTTATCTAACCCTGAATTCCCCTAGATCACCCCAGATACCCTTAAGTTACCCAAAATTCTCTTAAGTCATCCAAAAACACAATCTTGCTTGGTTTCATTCCACAAAGGGTATTGCTTCATGACTTGGGTGTAGAGCTTACTTTCGAGGTGCGCTCTTAACCAACGTCCTACGTTTTGATATTCCGATTTCACAAACCACTTCTTTTCGACTCGTACAAACTGGCTGACAAAAGGCATCACAGCAAAGTCGGCTAAGCTTGGGGTTTCTCCAAAAAAGTAGGGCTGATCGGTGAGTCGCGCTTCTAACTGACTAATGAAGGTTTCGCAGGCTTGTCGGCGTTGTTCAACATCGATGTTTCGGTAACGAACAGATGCACGATACTTTTCTAAGTGACCAATAAATTCTTCGTCGTTGGTTTTAATGAGCAGCTGAACTTGTTCGCTAAGCGCTGTATTGCTTGAACGCAGAAGATCTTGAGGATCATTTTGTTGAAGTGCCCAGTTCATCACATCTAAGCTCTGTTCAATGACTTGTCCATTGGGTAACACCAATACAGGTACGGTTCCTTTTGGCGAACTGGCCAATAGTTCGCTAGGCTTGTCTTTGGTAACGATTTCTCGAAGTAACACTTTTTGTTGTGATAGTGCGATACCCATTCGTCCGCGCATTGCATAAGGGCAACGGCGCAAGGAATAAAGGATAGGTAGTTCGGATTCGTTCGGCATTATTGAGGTCATTTAGTTTGAAAAGTGTTGTACGGTGGTAAAGAGATCGTGATGTGGGTAGAATACGCGGCTTAAAAATTATAAGTAAGTGAGCGACTTCAAAAATGAGCAGAAAAATTGAGTTATTAGCCCCAGGTGGCGATGTAGAAGCGATAAAAGCCGCCATCGTAGCGGGTGCTAATGCAGTTTATTGTGGTTTAGACACATTCAACGCTCGTAACAGAGCCTCTAACCTATCGTTAGACGAATTGAATGGTGTGATTCGCCTTGCTCATGAATACGGCTGTGAAGTGTTCCTGACTCTTAACGTTGTGCTACTGGAGCACGAGACTAAGAGCATCACCAAACTGCTGAACCAGCTTGTGAACACCAAAGTGGATGGCATCATTGTTCAAGACTTGGGTTTATTCAACCTGGTTAAGAAGCATTTCCCATCATTAGACGTTCACGCGTCGACTCAGTTAACAACGCACAACGAAGGCCAGATTAAGTTCTTGTCTAAGATTGGCGCGACGCGCGTTAACTTGTCTCGTGAGTTGAACCTGCCTGAAATCAAGATGCTGACGGAAGTAGCACACGACCATGATGTACTAACCGAAGTGTTCGTACACGGCGCTCTGTGTATTGCATTCTCTGGTCAATGTTACTCAAGCTCAGTAAGTGTGGGTAACTCAGGTAACCGTGGTCGTTGTAGCCAAGCGTGTCGTGATGAATACGAAATCACCAACGCGGGCAACAAGTTCCCACTTAACCTGAAAGATAACTCAGCTTACTACGACCTACCTGAATTGGTTGACGCGAAAGTCGACTCATTGAAAGTAGAAGGCCGTATTAAAGGCGCACACTACGTTTACACTGTGGTAGACACATGGCGTAAACAGATTGATAGCTTTGTAGAAAGTGGTTTGTTGATCGAAGACGATTCGAACCTGCACAAAGTATTCAACCGTGATTTCACCAACTCTTTCCTAAAGGGCAATCTAACGAAAGACATGTTTATCGATAACCCGCGCGACAACAGCATGAACTACGCTGTTGAGAAAGCGACGGAACAGAACAACGAAATCTCGGTTGTACAGATTCAAGAAGTGACGAACGAACTTCACCAAGCGAAAGACGTTCTTGGTAACGAAATGCGTGACAAGATCGAGTTCCTCGATATTCGCAAGACACCAGTAGCCCTGTCGTTCAGTGCAAAAGTGGGTCAACCATTTACGGTGACTGTGAACACGCCTAAAGAGAACTTTACCCTTCACTCTAAATCGCTATTGAAAGCGGTTGAAGAGAAGGCGATCACTCAAGAGCTACTTGAGAAGCGATTCAAAAACGTGAAGAGTGCGGTTCACACGCTAGAAAGCCACGACTTCAGCGAAGTGGATGCGGGCTTGCTGATTCCTCTTAAAGAAGTTTCAGACCTGAAAGACGAGATCGACTTCATTCTGAACGGCTCTGTGGAAGTGATTAAGCACGTTGAAGTGCCAGCACTGCCTCAGCACCCTAAAGTGAACGAGAAGCCGACTATGTCGATGCTTATCGCCGATGTAGAAGACTTACACCTGTGTGACGTGACTGACGCGGATGTTTACTTCAAACTTCCAGAAAGCTTCAAGAAGCGTTGTAACAAGTACATCGACATATTGGCAGCAAACCCACGTTTGATTCCTTGGTTCCCAGCGGTATTGATCGGTAAAGATTACGATGAAGCGGTTCGTATTCTAGAAGAGATCAAGCCAGCTCGCATCGTGACTAACAACACGGGTATTGCTTACAAAGCTTACGAGATGGGAATTGAGTGGGTTGCAGGCCCGTTCATGAACACAACCAACTCTCACGCACTGGTTACTCTGAAAGAAGAGCTTAACTGTGCCGGCGCATTCATTTCGAACGAGATCAACAAAGGTCAGATTCGTCATATTCGTCGCCCAGAGAACTTCAAACTGTTCTACAGCATTTACCACCCAATCTTGATGATGACCAGCCGTCAGTGTTTCTTCCAAAGAACCGTGGGTTGTAACAAGCCAAGCATCGAAGCAGGTTGTATGTTGAAGTGTGAGAAAGCGACCACGATCACCAACGTGAAAGGCATCTCTTTCGCGGTTGATAAGCAGAAGGGTGGCTACCCAAGCATTTACAATCACGAGCAGTTCTTAAACCACGACGCAGTAACTGACTTCTCTGGTCTGTTCGACGAGTTCTTCATCGACCTAACCAACATCGGTGCGGGTTCTAAAGAAGTGAAAGACAAAGTTGAGCTTATCAAGCATTTCGAAGCGCTACTTAACGGCGTTGAAGGTTCACAACAGAACCTAGAGCAGATGGTAGAAGTTCGAACTAACGCTCAGTACGTACAAGGTTTATAACGCTTAAATGCGTAACTGCTTATAAGCACTCTGAACCAATAAACAAAAGGCCACTCAATCGAGTCAACACCTATCATTTAAGGTGTTTAGATAGCACAGTGTAGCGAGTCTTACTAAAACGAACGGTCCTATCTTTGGGCCGTTTTTGTTTTTCGGGCAAAATATAACGTTTCACTCGCTCTCTCATTGCTCGCAGCTTTTTGGGAACCGAACCTGGGGAGGCGATAGCACACCACATTAGCTCATCTTGAATATCTCGAAGTGCCATCGTAAAGCTTATCCTAAGTGGCGAGACTTCAGCCTCTTTTGCTATTCGGCTAATCTCCAGACGGATTAAGTTATACGCGATAAGGATACCCCATATCTCTTGCTCTACACCCTCTACAGATTGACTGCGGAGCAGGATTTCATCTCCAAGCATGTCATGCTTAATCTCGCCATAGCTATTCTCGATTTCCCACCTTTCGAAGTACACATCTAATAATGATTTTAAACTGTATTTTCTATCTGTTAGAGAAGTTAGCAGCCCTTGTATATGATTGGGTTGCTGTTCAACGTCATCGGGATATAGAGTTAGCCTAGCTTTCCACGTTTCAGGGAGACTCGGGGCTTGTTTTCTAGCCTGGGGAGAGACTTTCATCTCCACAATCAGATCTCGCCCATCATCATCGAGCTGCTCGATGATTTCATATTTCACATTTGACTTTATTGGCGTCATCCAGTGGCTTGTTCCATGCTCTTGTTGCCAGTTAAGCATTAGTTCTGCGCTCAAGTAGCAACGGTCAAAAATGGTCAATGAATTCGGAACTGCTGATGAAATTAAATCTTTTGCATAGCTGATTTCACCTTTAGAACTATCCCCAAAAGCCACATCATGAATAAGGCGACTCCGTAGTGATGTGAGTGCGCACATTCGAACGATTGGGTACTCAGTGTGCCTGTCTTTTCGGTAGTAAACATATTGATAATGCTCAGCTAAGCTTGGGTTATCGTGAGTTCTAAACTGTGTGCCATCGATTGAAAATAGGCTCAAACCATTCCATTTATCACCCGCATCTTCCGACTGTGTCCAGTGCTTTGCTGTGATTGAGAATAATGACTTTAAAGGCTTAGCGGTGAGGCGTTTTCTTGCCTGAGGAATTGCACTAGGTGCAATCGTTTCACCCAATGAATTAGACAATTTGAGGTCGAGCTTATCGAGTACATCGGTAATCGGTCTATCTCGATATAGACCAATACCAACGACTAACCATACAACGAGTTCTGCGGGTAGCTTTCTACGGCGCATACTCGCTTTATTCGTTTCAGATAAAGCTTGGTTTATCCAATCTAGCGGAAGGTCTTTTTGGAACAAAGAAAGAGATTCTGGATTAGCAAAATCGTCAACATCGATTAACCAGTGTGACAGCATAAAAAAATACCCTTAAACAAAAGTGCTTAAGGGTATTGTTAACCATCTGTAGGATCGTTCAACTGATCAGGAAAATGCTTAAATGATCAGTGTTAACTCAATCGAGTGGCCTTTTTAATGTCTTAAACTTTCTGAGTCTTTCTCAATCAGCGAATACGTTATTCCGTCAAGGCTTCTTGTTTGAAACATGGACTCTTCAACGTGTTCATCTTTTCGATTTCATTGGTTAAGCGCAGCGAGAGCAGGGCTTTTTGGTTCGAAGCAAAATCAAACATCACGATAGTCGCAGTGCCAACGGTGGTCAGTTTTTGTTGAGCCTTACTGACAATCGCGTATTCCATTGTGAACCGATCATCTTGAATATCGGTCACACGTGAGCCAACCATCAAGGTATCTGGATACGTGACTGGGCGGAAATACTTACAGTAAGTGTCACCAAGAACAGGGCCAACTTTGGTAATCGCCATCTCTTCCATCAACTCAACGTGCTTGAAAAAATCTAAGCGAGCGGTTTCGAAATAGCGAAAATATACGGCGTTGTTAACGTGATTGAGTGCGTCCATTTCTCCCCAAGCGACAGGGATTTCTGTTACTACCGGGTAGTCAGATAATAGTGCTTCCATGCGAACTCTCTTATTCTTATCTGTGTAATTAACGTTATTTACTTATCCTTCATCGGAATAAGTTGTTATTGGAATAAAAACCCTACCGCTAAATTAACAAAACTGCAACACGTGTGATTTAAGTTTTTGAAGCTTGAAACCACACAATGTCAGTGACTTAGTTGCACATCCACTCAATGATTACGCACTAAGGTGTTTGAATTGCAGCTCAACCAAGCGTTGGTACAATTCGCAGCTATTGATGAGAGACTGGTGGTCGCCGATGTCTACTAGCTGTCCTTTATCGAGCACTGCAATCTGGTCGGCGTGTTTAATTGTTGATAATCGATGGGCGATAATAATCGTCGTTCTGCCACGCATTAACTCTTCTAACGCTTGTTGTACGTGGTGCTCACTTTCGCTGTCTAGTGCGCTGGTTGCTTCATCCAACAATAGAATATTTGGATCTTTCAAGATGGCACGTGCAATCGCAATACGTTGTCTCTGTCCGCCAGAAAGCCTTACACCGCGTTCACCAAGAAAGCTATTGTAGCCATCTGGTAGGTTCTGAATAAACTCGTGCGCGTGTGCCTTCTTGGCCGCTTCGATAACTTGCTCGTCTGTTGCCTGCGGGTTGCCGTAGCGAATGTTATGGAACACATCGTTACTGAACAGAGCAGGTTGCTGTGGCACCAATGCCATCTGCTTTCTTAGCTCGTTAGGGTCAAACTGATTCAGTTCAACGCCGCCTAACGTCACTTTACCCACTTGTGGGTCGTAGAAACGTTGTAGCAGTTCGAATAGGGTGGTTTTACCTGCGCCAGACGGGCCAACCAATGCCAATACTTTGCCTTCATGGGCTGTGAGCGTGAGGTTACTTGTTGCGGGCTGGTCTGGTCTTGATGGGTAACAGAAGGTCACATCATCAAATGCGACTTCTGGCGTTACGTTAGCAAGCGAAGTTGGGTTCGCAACTGGCGCAACGATATGGCTTTCAACTTGTAGGATCTCGATTAATCTTTCGGTTGCACCTGCCGCACGTTGCAGTTCGCCCATCACTTCTGAAATCGTACCTAATGACGAGGCAACCATGATTGCGTAGAACACAAACGCCGCTAAATCACCCGCCGACATGGTGCCGTTGATGACATCACTGCCGCCAACCCAAAGCATGCCTGCGATAGCACTGAATACAATCACGATAACGCCAGAGATAAGAATCGCACGCTGTTTTACACGCTGACGGCCAATCTCATAAGCCTTTTCTACTTCTACCGCGAATGACGCTTTCTCTTGCTCTTCGCGGCTATAGCTTTGCACCGTTTTAATATGTTCAATCGCTTCACCTGCATAAGACCCGACATCAGACATCGAGTCTTGGCTTTGGCGAGATAGGGCTCTCACACGACGCCCGTACACAAGAATCGGAATCAAGATAAACGGCACCGAGGCCAATACAATCAACGTCAGCTTAATATTGGTCGCAAACAGCATGATGATTGCACCAATACACATCAACGCGCTGCGCATCGCCATAGAGAACGATGAACCAATGATGCTTTGAAGCAGAGTGGTGTCCGTTGTAATGCGCGACATGATGTCGCCACTGCCATTGGTTTCGAAGTAACTCGGATGCAGCGTCACCACATGATTGAAAACCGATAAGCGAATGTCTGCACTCACGCGTTCCCCAACAGAAGAAACCAAATAGAAACGGAAGAAAGTACCAATCGAGATCAACACAACCACGACCATGATGAATTGAATCGCGCTTCCTAAATCTGAGAGTGATTGTTGGCTAAAACCTTGGTCGATAAGAAGGCGAATACCGTGTCCGACTGAAAGGGTTAAGCTCGCCGTGAAGATCAACGCGATCAACGCAGCAATAACACGACCTTTATAAGGCTGAATGAATTTACTCAGCTCAAACAAAATACTGAGGCTTTTTTTCTCAGATTTGGGTTCTGGTGCTTGTTGAGTCGATCGCTGAGTTGAGTCGAGCGTAGAAGAGACATCGTTTTGCATATGACTGCCTTAATGTGTTGTCGCTTTAAAAATAGATGGCTTGTTGCTTATGGCTAATTACTTATGGTTTATGACTTATTGCCTGTACTGCGCGTTGTTCGCTGGGAAGTAATTGTTGTTGAGAATAGAACCCATTAAAGCATTTATTGCGCTGTGACGCTCCCCAGGAAACTCAATTTCCAATATTTCCTCAACACTAAGTGAATAATTCAAAACGACCTTAAAGGAAAACTAAGCATTCTGACCCAGTCAGTTCGACAGGAAAGAAAGGGATTTAACCCTGATTTTTATGCAAGTAAATTGGCGTTGATAGGAGAGTGCACACATAAACAAGCAACCATGCAATTATTTATAAATTAATAGTAAAACGTTTGCTATTTATCTCGATATTAAATTTATCAATGACTTGCGATTTTTGGTTGTAAGACCAGTTATAGCGACTGTTTTTTGTGCCATATTTGTTACAAAAATTCAACAAAGTAGTTTTTTATACATTTTTCTTGCATAAAACATCGGATTGAATAGAATAACCAACAAATGACAATTAATGCAGTATTGTGGCATGAGTATTCAAGTAAAGAGCATCAACAAATCATACGGTGATACCCAAGTTCTTCACGACATCAGTTTTGACTGTGAGAGTGGCGAAACCTTGGTATTGCTTGGCCCAAGCGGCGCGGGCAAGAGTTCATTACTGCGTGTATTGAACCTGCTTGAAATCGCGGACAACGGCGAATTAGACATTGCGAACGAGCAATTCGATTTTTCAAGCCAAATCCAAGAGAAGCAGGGGCTTAAACTTCGTCGTAAAGTCGGCATGGTGTTCCAGCAATACAACTTATGGCCACACATGACGGTGATGGAAAACTTGATTGAAGCACCAACCAAAGTTGCGGGTTTGGATAAGCAAGAAGCGATTAAGCAAGCTCAAGAAGTACTAAAGACACTTCAACTTGCCGACAAAGCAGACGCTTGGCCACTTCAACTGTCTGGCGGTCAACAACAGCGTGTTGCGATTGCACGTGCGCTGATGATGAAACCGGATGTGTTGTTGTTTGATGAGCCAACAGCGGCGCTTGATCCTGAGATCACCAACCAAGTCGTGAGCATTATTAAAGAATTGAGCGGAACGGGCATTACCCAAGTAGTCGTGACGCACGAAGTCGATTTCGCGAAGAAGATTGCTAGCCACGTTCTGTATCTAGAGAAAGGGTACATCGTTGAACACGGCACTAGCGATTCATTCGTTAATCCCAAGACACCTGAGTTTGCCGAGTATTTGACTCACTAGGTTAGTTGACTCACTAAATCTGAGTTAACGCATAAGATTCACCTAACTCTCTAGATTTAGCTAAACACAACATCGATCAAAACAATCAAATTATAAGAATGGCCACAGGCCGCTATCAAACAGTATTCGGAGTAACAACATGAAAAAGATTCTACTAGCTTCACTTATCGGCCTTGCTTCTTTCAACGCCGCGGCGCAAGAAGAAATCAAATTCGCAATGGAAGCAACTTACGCACCATTCGAATACATGGATGAGAACAACCAAATTCAAGGTTTTGACGTAGACTTAGCAAACGCACTTTGTGAAGAGCTTAAAGCGACATGTACTTTCCATAACCAAGCGTTCGATAGCTTGATCCCTGCACTTAAATTCAAACGTTACGATGCGGCTATCTCGGCAATGGACATCACTGAAGCGCGTCTTCAACAAGTGAACTTCTCTAACGCATATTACGACAACTCTGCAGCATTCATCTCTTTCGAAGGCAAAGTCGCAGACCAAGCAGCACTAGAAGGTAAGCGTGTTGGTGTTCAAAACGGTTCTACTCACCAGAGCTTCCTACTTGAGCAAATGACTGGCGTAACAGCGGTACCTTACTCAAGCTACCAAGATGCATTCATCGACATGAAAAACGGTCGTATCGATTCTGTGTTCGGTGACACAGCCGTTGTAGCAGAATGGTTCAAGAAAGAAGATAACCTAACGTACGTTGGCGACCAAGTAACAAACCAAGAGTACTTCGGTAACGGCTTTGGTATCGCAGTAAACAAGAGCAACCAAGAACTTGTAGACCAGCTTAACGTTGCACTTGCAGCAGTAAAAGCAAACGGCGAATACGACAAGATCTTCAACAAGTACTTCGGTAAGTAATTTATGGAATTAACGGGTTACTCTTTAGGGCTCGTCGAAGCAAGCTGGATGACTGTTCAGCTTGCATTCGTAAGTCTATTGGTTGGATTGGTTCTAGCAGTTTTGTTTGCAAGTGGTGAGATGTCTCGTCGTATTGCAATCAAATGGCCAACGACTGCATTTGTGACGATTGTTCGTGGTTTACCAGAAATTCTGGTCGTACTGTTTATCTACTTTGGTTCGACACAAGTTCTGTTTATGATCACTGGCGACTTCATCGAAGTGAGCCCGTTCTTATCTGGTGTTGTTGCACTGTCACTTATCTTTGCTTCTTACGCTTCACAAACCATCCGTGGTGCTTTGAAAGCAGTTAGCAAAGGGCAGAGAGAAGCAGCAAGCGCGCTTGGTATTTCTCAGTCTCGTTCATTCTTTCGTATCGTGTTACCTCAAGCGGTAAGACACGCGCTACCAGGGTTAACCAACCAATGGTTAGTGTTACTGAAAGACACCGCATTAGTATCGCTAATTGGTGTAACGGATTTGCTAAAACAAGCGCAACTAACATCAGCGGCAACGCACGAAGCATTTACTTGGTACGCGACAGCCGCAGCAATCTACTTGGTCATCACTTTAATCACCCAAAGATTGGTAAAAGTGATTGATGGTACGTTCTCTATTCAAGGTTTGGGTAACAAAGGGGCAATGGCATGAATCAACAATACCTCTCTCAAATGCTTGAAGGCTTAGCGACTAGTCTTCAACTCACAGGTGCGTCATTGCTTGTTGGTTGTATCTTGTCACTGTTGATGACTGTAACGCTGATCCTAAGATTACCAGTAATACATTGGTTCACTCGTGGCCTTATTACGTTGTTCACGGGTACACCATTATTGGTTCAGATCTTCTTGGTGTATTACGGGCCAGGTCAATTCGATTGGATTCGTGAAAGCTTCCTATGGACATGGTTAAGCCAACCTTGGTTCTGCGCGATGTTAGCATTAGCTTTGAACACCGCTGCATACAGCACGCTACTGTTCAGAGGTGCATTCAACGCGATTCCAGCAGGGCAGTGGGAAGCATGTCGCGCATTAGGCATGGACAAAATCGCAACGCTTAAAGTGTTGCTGCCATACGCACTACGTCGCGCCGTTCCAGCATACTCGAACGAAGTGATTTTAGTCTTCAAAGGCACGTCACTGGCAAGCACGATCACCATCATGGATTTGATGGGCTACGCTCAGCGTATCAACGGCCAAACCTACGACACGCTCACCGTGTTCGGCATTGCTGGCGCATTCTACTTAGCAGTAAACGGCATACTAACGCTGATCTTCCGCCAAGTAGAGAAGAAAGCCCTCGCATTCGAAGCGGCGTAAGCTAGTAACTCACAAGTTTAATTAACGTATAAAGCCTGCCATTTATGTTCGCATAAATGGCAGGCTTTTTTGTGTTTGGGGTATGCGCACGGGTGCTGTTTTTATATCCAGTAGCTCGGTTTTTTGCGAAATTCATACTATATGGAAATATTCTGCATTTTGTCATTCAATAAGCCTATCTATGTTTTAAGTCACTGAAATACTGTGATTAATTGTGGTAGAGTTTCACCCATATGAAACTAGATAGAATAATTCTGTATTTAAATGCAGAATTATTCTGTCTAATAGCTGTTAGTTTGCAAGGGGTAGAAAAGCGTTAATGGTCTAAAAGCTTGGTTCTGTGTTCTTGCTATTCACCTGTTAGCTCCCAAATACTTATCATCGAAATTCTCATCACACGTAGCCAGTTTTTCGGTTAATTGGCTGCCGTGTTATTCATTGCTTTCGTGTCAGTAAGGTTCTTTTCTCAAAGTTCTTTGGTGCTGTTTCTTTGGTGTTTTGACTTCAGTGCAAAGCTTAGGGTTTGGTATTTGTGGTTGTCGAGCTCAGTGAAAGTCTTCTTAGCCAAGTTCGTGTGTTGGTTGGGGTTTAGATCCGTAGTTTTCAATTTTACATCTGCATTCTAAGCCAGTAGTTTTGTATCTAGTTCAGCACCTTGGCGCTAAACTTTGACTTCATCGCGGTGGCAAACTAACAAAGTGTTCAAGACAGATTCCCAACGCTTGCGACTTTAGATGTCAAGTTTTAGAGTGGTGATTATGGTATGCTGTCTTGGGTTTGGTGGGCGTTGCTCACTGCTTAACACGGCGTTAAATTACAGGAGGAAAAATTGGGTAAAACGTTAGATAGAGAAGATAGTGTAGAAATTGATCATGATACTAATGAAATTCTTCCTGCTATAAGAAAAGAGAATGATATAGAAGCTTTAAAAAGCCTCTTCAAGATAGCGCTTGCTACCAGAGATTTTGAGATCACTCAATTGGTGCAAAGAAACAACTTTTTTATGATCTTTCAAGGTGTATTGTTTGCTGGCGTAATGCAATCTGCCCATACTAAGCCCTTGGTTAGTTTCTTGGTCTGTTTGGTTGGCTTAGCTGTATCTTTGTTTCAAGTTGGTATGGCAAGTGGTGCCAAATTTTGGCAAGAGTATTGGGAAGAAGCTCTGAAAGAAGTTGAGAAAAAGCTACTTCTCCGATTGTGCGGACCAGAGGCGAAGCGTGGTTACTTACTTGCACTATTTCACGATGATAGAGATACATATAGAAAAATAGTATCAAGTAGACTTAGTGGTCATAAATCTGGTTTTTTGTCTATTTCTTCTTGGTTGATAATGAAGCAATTTTCAGTCAGTCGAATTCCGATTTATGTCGGTCTTACATTAGCAATTGTTTGGCTAGTGATGATCACAGCAGTCATCGATATTCAGGTGACAGGTTTTTCTTTTGATATAATTGGCTTCTAAGGCATTGTAATTTAACAAACTGTTTAAGAGTGATTCGCAACGCGTGGCATTTTTACTATGCGTTGCGTTTGGTGTTTACGGTGGTATGCGGCAACATCGGTATTGCGTTGCTCACACCTTAACAGGGCGTTGATATGACCCCCACTGTCAATTAAAACGTAGAAGTTTCTGCTCCCACATTTCAGAGCCTTTTGTTTATTTTGAGATAGTGTTAACGCATAGATGAAGCAAGTAATTTCGTCGGTTCTCATGCTGATATACGTGGATTACTCATCGCGAGATGAGCAGCGCCTACCTTACTTATTTCGTCGTGGCACCTGTCTTCAGTCTATGCTCGTGGTTCAATAAAGCGCGAGCTTTATTGCCATCCTAACGCCGTCGGTGTTTGTGCCACACCCGATGCTCTATCCAATGCGTTAACACTAATTCTTTTCTCATACAGGCAGCCTTGCAATCCGTGTTTTTGGTTCGACTGCGCTAACGACCACCTCTCTTGCGATAGCCCAGATATACGCGATCATTTCTCTTGCGATAGCGGCGACGACAACGTTTCGATGTTTGCCTTTTTGTAGTAATCGTTGATAGCGGCGACATAATCGTTGCTGAGCATGCCAAGCAATATCGACAATTTCTTTGGGCAGTCCTTCTTGTCGCAGTTGCAGTTCGACGGAGATATTAGCTTTGTGCTTATAAGTATGTGCGCCCTCAATAAGCAACCGTCGTGCTCGACTGTTTCCGCATTTGGTGAGGCTCCCTCGCTTCGTTTTACCGCCACTGGAGCTTTCAGTCGGTACGAGGCCAACATAAGCCATAAGTTTTCTGGGATGGTCGAAGCGACGTAGGTCGCCGAGCTCGGCAATGGTGCCGAGAGCAACAAGGAGTCGCACCCCCCGCATAGCTTGAATGGCTTTGACAACAGGGTAGTAACGCCAGTTTTTGACTTGGTGTAATAACTCGTTATCTAACCGTTGTAATCTTTGCATCCGCTCACTGATGGTGATGATCATTTCTTGCAATACAATCTGTTGGCTGTGATGGGGAAGAATGAGGTCGGTTAGCCACCGTAGATGCTTTTTAGACCAGTTATCATTCACCGTCGCTTGTACATTATTACGTAGAAGAAAGCCTTTGAGTTGGAATTTTGCATCTTTAAGATCTTTCATCGCGGTTTCTCGAGCCCTTGATAAATCTCTTATCGCCTCGTCTTCAGATTCAGGCACATAAATAGGCGTAAGCTCTTCAGCCTTAAAAAGCTTGGCAAGTTTTGCAGCATCCCTCTTATCTGTTTTGACTCTATCCCCTGATTTCTTTGGAATAAGGGAAGGAGCGATGACACAGCAGCAGTGGCCAAGGCTGGTGAGCAATCGGTATGTCCAGTATCCACATGGCCCAGCCTCGTAGACAAAATGGAGGGTGGCTTTTGGATATTTAGATTGCAGTTGTTGTGTGAGTTTAATGAGGGCGGACTTGTTAGACTTTATCCGTCCCAAATGTTCAGGTGTAGCCCCGCGTTGCTCTTGCAAGACGGCGACTTGGATAAATGACTTATGCGTATCTAAGCCAATGAAAATTATGCTATCGTTATTCATGCTAGCCTCCAAATTTAGTTGTTTGAACACACTAATTATGGCTCTGGCTTTACGCTAACCCACGAAATTGGAGGCTAGCACCTCGTGGGGGTCATTATGTCTAGGATGAATATGACGTTTATAGAAGTATTAGACTCAGCAATAAAAATAGGATTAGGTGCAACCATAGGTGGTGGATTTTCATGGTTGCTGACTAGGACAAAAAATAAACATGATATAAAGATTAAAGGAATTGATAACAGATTAGAAATACTAAAAGAGCTTTCTGTGAAATTAGAAGAAATTGATATTTTAAACGCTCACACAGCCTTTCATTTTCATAATAGTGAAGTTGATAAATCAAGAGAATGCTTAATAAAATCAACTGAGGCTGCAAACATAGGCTGTGCTTTTTCTAATATGCTAGGAAAAGATGAGTTAGTCTGTGAGTTTGCATCAATTGTTAAAGTGTTAGAATGTATGTATAAGGAACTACGTAGCGATGAGTGTAAAGAAAGTAAGCTCTTTGCTCTAGCTGAAGAATTACAAGAGCATAAAAAACAAGTATATCCACATATTCGATCACTTTACTCTGAGCTTTCATCCTAACAAACTGTTTAAGAGTGATTCGCAACGCGTGGCATTTTTACTATGCGTTGCGTTTAGTGTTTAAGGTAGTATGCGGAAGCGCCGGTATTGCGTTGCTCACATATATGGTCTCCCCCAGTTTTGCAAGTCTGCAGTATGATTAAAAGCGCAGGTTAACTTCCATATATACGGCCTGTTTAACGGCTATTGCCTTGACCAAGATGAGGAAGTCGAACACGAAGTCCTAATCACCTTATCGACTTTATAAGACAGTGTGAGTATAAGGTTTTCAACGTGTAGGATTTATCCTGTTATTCATCTTACTACGTACTTTGCAAAGGGTTGGTGATCATCATTAGCTTTGTGTTGGTCGATACTCTTCATTTTTAGTTATAACGGCCCATGCTATGCGCATGAGTTTGTTTGCTAAAGCGACAGCGGCTCTGTTTGGTCCTCGTCGTTCTTGGAGTTCAAGCATCCACTTACTGAGATTATCGGATTTAAATTTGGCGCGCCTCAACGCTGCTCTTGCTCCATGAACGAGTAGGGAGCGGATATACGTGTTGCCTCTTTTGGTTATCCCAAGAAGAATGACTTTGTCACCGCTGGTATCTTGCTTCGGCACAAGGCCCATTGCGGCGGAGGCATCTCTACCGGTTTTGAACTGTTGTCCGGAGCCAAGCCATACCGCAACTGCTTGGCTAGTGAGTGGCCCAAAGCCTGGAATAGACATGAGTCGCTTTGCGTTTTCGAACTGCTTGATGGTTTGGTTAAGTTTATCGTCGAACCATTTTACTTGTTCGTCGATGTATAAATATCGTTCGTACTGATGGGATAGCAGCTCTCTTAATATACAAGACAGTTGGTTTTCATCGTTCTCGAGTATTTCGGGTATGGCCTTTCTGAAGGCAGCGGCTCCTTTGGGCATAATGATGCCGTATTCAGAGATAAGGCCACGCACTTGATTAACGATACGAGTTCTTTCAGTGACGAGCAGACGTCTCATTCGAATAAGAGATTGGATGTCTTGTTGCTCGACGGATTTATGAGGCACAGGGTGAGGTCTTTTATAGAGCGCGACTTCGGCAATGGCTTCAGCATCGTTATAGTCGTTTTTCTGTTTACGCCTTTGAGTTTTCACATGTTGGGGTGCGTAGAGTATGACTTCGTGATCGAACTGAGAGAATTCACGAGCCCAATAATGGGCACCAGAGCATGCTTCCATAGCAATGGTACAAGGCTCTTTATTGGCGATGTAGCTAAGTAGCTTACTTCGTTGAAGTTTTTTACGAGAAAGGTTCTTTCCTTTATGATTGATTTCAAAAAGAAAGAAGATATTTTTTGCTAAATCGATGCCGATGATTTTATGCTGAGTCATGGTCTTCTCCTTTTACTTCGGACCTGAACACTCCAAGCATGGCTTACAGTCATGTGAAGTGGTAGGGGGAGACCATCTCATCACCTTAACAGGGCTACATGGATTCCCCCGGTTGTCAAACATCCGCTAAACTTATGTTGATGGGTTTTGGACTGCCGCTCTACATTCGGCCTACTTATCGACGATTCGCATACGTTGTGGCCCTGATGACTTGCGCGACTGCGGTGCCTTATTCGTTAGATGACATCTAGTGTGTCCGCCGCATTAACAGGCTCTCCGCAAGTGGTCTTAACCTATCTCCATCATTAGCGTCTGCAATGACCCGGTGGGTTTAACTCTTTATGCTGCTTCGGTTTTTACTTAAGCAGCATAGTTTTCATATTCTGTTTGATTGTGTAAAAGCGACCATATAATTCGTGCGTTCTTCGCGGCAAGTGCCACTATTGCTCGGTTCATTCCTCTTCGTTCCAGAACGCCTCTGCACCACTGACTTAGTTTATCTTGTTTGTCGTCAAGGTTGGCAATCACGGTCCTTGCGCCGTGAACTAATAGTGTTCGCAAATATTTATCACCGTGTTTGGCTATTGGACCTAACCGAGGTTTTCCTCCAGTAGAGTATTGTTTCGCGACTAAACCTGGCCAAGCCGAGAGTCGCGGGTTTAACTACTAAAATTTATAGCCAACCGTCAATGATGCTTGACCTATATCAGTGTCGTATGGGCTATCAACTTGAAACCCGGTTGTTTTGATATCAAAATATACCCCTGAATCTAAATGTGCTCGGACACCCAGACCTATGTAGAGAGAGGTGCTACTTGTATCTTGGCTTTGATTTCCGTAAGAGTAATCAATATTAGAGCTTTGAAGTCCAATAGCACCATAGGGTTTCAAATCCCAACGCGAAAAGTTAAAAGCATAGCCAATGTCAGCTCCCACTTTCCAAGTTGCAGTGTCGACATTGAATCCATAGCCAAGATTAGAACCTGATACATTTCGATCAACTTGCAAGCCTACGATGCGATTAAAGTCATAGCCGTATTCTAAGTGTAAGCCTGAGTCGCCGTGGTAAGTGCTACCATTGTATACTTCGACTGTGTTCGCAAGACCTGCGCCAATTCGATGACCTGAAAACTGTTCGCTTTCAGCTTGCGCTGATAGAGGGAAAATTAATGTTGAGAATAGCATTGGTATAACGGTGTTAGATTTCATATTGCCTCAATTAACGGTAGATATTCTTTAGAGTTACTCCTTTAACTTTTCTATAGCTTGATGTTGTCAAATTGAAATTGAATTTGGAATTAGTATTTTGGAATAGAGGTTATTCCAAAAAGTAATTAGCATTCGTGTAATGACATCATATGTAACAAGCGCCTGTGATTACTTGTAACAATGAACGTGCGCTGAAGTTGTATCAAGATATTGGCTTTGAGGTTGCAGGTTTCAACATGTCAAAAAATTGGTGGATAGCCTCTACATCACAATCAACTTAAACAAACTGACAACGTTTATCACTTCTAACTTGGTTTAGGTTATTTGGTTTTGGTGGTAAGTTTGATTTTGGCGATAAGTTTTAGTGCGTTGGTAACGTTGTTCGTTATCTGGTAGGGCGTTTATTCTGTTTATAATTTCTGGTGGTTTATGAAAGTTAGAGCAATGAGTCCAGCTGATTTATCAGCCTTATATGATATTTATATTGAGAAGGAAGTAGTTAACAACAATCGCTATTCACCCGATATAAAACGGGAAGAATTCGACTTAATGTTCAATGGTAGCCAGGGCTTTGTTGCGTAATTCAATGGAACTAAATCAAGAGCCTACGATCTGATCAGCTACGTTCACTCCTTCTCGTAGCTCTATGCCTAAACCTCGTTACAAAACAACCAACTGGAAGAAATACAACCAATCACTTATTAACCGTGGCTCTCTGACCTTTTGGATTGATGAAGAGGCAATAAACGGGTGGGCGCAAAGCAAACAGAGTAAGCGCGGGAGGCCACGTCGGTTCAGCGATTTAGCTATCACGACAGCGCTCATGGTGAAACGAGTTTTTTCTATGCCACTGAGAGCTCTGCAAGGGTTTATCGACTCAATATTTAGGCTTGCCCATGTTCCATTAAGTTGTCCGCATTACACCTGCATCAGTCGTAGAGCAAAGCAAGTTGAGGTCTCATTTAAGACTAAAGCGAGAGGAGCAATACAGCACCTGGCCATTGATGCAACTGGCCTAAAGGTTTATGGCGAAGGTGAATGGAAAGTCAAAAAACACGGGACAGATGGCAAGCGTAGAGTTTGGCGAAAGCTGCATATTGCCGTTGATACAAGCACTCATGAAATTATCGCAGCCGAGCTAAGTTTATCGACGGTTACAGATGGAGAAGTCCTCCCGAACTTACTGAAACAAACACGCCGAAGTATCCTTGAGGTGTCTGGTGATGGAGCTTACGACACGAGATTGTGTCATGCTGCTATTAAGATTAAGGGAGCCATTGCGCTTATTCCCCCAAGAGAAGGGGCAGCCTTCTGGGAGCGTGGTCATCCTCGAAACCTCGCCGTGGGTTGCCAGAAGTTATACGGCTCAAATAAGTATTGGAAAGAGCGGTATGGGTACCACAGACGTTCACTATCAGAAACAGCGATGTATCGAGTAAAACAGTTACTAGGAGGACGATTGAGCTTAAGACATTACAATGCGCAGGTGGGTGAGACTTACGCGATGATAAAAGCGTTGAACAAGCTTACTGGGTTAGGTATGCCTGAAACTTGTCGTATTGACTAAGAAACACACGAAATGGGGTAGCTCTATCTATAAATTTAATTACGCAACAAAGCCGGTAGCCAGCACAATTTCGTGGCTGTTGAAACCGGTAGAGAAGTGTTTGGGCACTTGGCTATTATCACGACTGAAAAACCAAGGCTCAAGCATTCAGCGTCTTTTGGTATTGTTGTTGCCAAAGCGTCACGAGGTAAAGGTGTTGGTCGTTTCTTAATGGGGCACTTGTTATCTTATTGTGAGAATGAACTCGATTTAGCTCGCCTTGAACTAGAAGTTCACGCTAACAACAAAGCGGCACTGGCGTTGTACAAATCATTTGGTTTTGAAATCGAAGGTACAAAGCGTAAAGCTGTACTCGTCGAAGATGAATTAATAGATATTGTCATTATGTCGAGAGTACTAACATAACGAAGCAATTAAAATGGTGCTCAACGCTTGATTTCAGTTTAAGTGTTTTTAGTTTGGGTAGAGGGTCGCGTTACTTACTCGGTTGTTTGCTGCGAGGAAATAAACATGAAACAACTAATATTCAGAAATATGCAGTTAGCTGTAAGTATTGGATCTGGCTTTGCGATCTATCAGTACTTTTTTATGACAGACGGTACGTTTGATTTTTATGGGTCAATTGTGGTGTCTGCTTTTACGTTTGTAGTTAGCAGTATTGGTACCGTTCTAAAAGAAATAATCATGCGTAAAAAGGAGTCTGCGTGAGAATAGTGGAAGCAAGTCGGTCTGATCTAGAGTCTTTCTTCGAGTATGTAGAAGCGCAGCTTCTTGAAAATGCGGATGATGATTCTCCACTTTTCCAACCGCTCTCTAAAGAGAATTGTGTAGTTTCAGAACAATTTAAAGATAAGTTTCGAAATGGTTTTGAGGTAAGCCTTGGCGAACATGGCTGGAGAAAGCTCTGGGTAATAAAAGACTCTAATGAACGAGTGTTTGGTCATATAGACTTACGTCATTACAGTGAAGAGTATAAGTTTCATCGAGTGCTTCTCGGCATGGGTGTTGATTCGAGCTTAAGAAAGCAGGGGTTAGGTGTAGAGCTGATTAAGTGCGTGACTGAGTTTTGTAACGAGAGCCCAAGTATCGATTGGTTAGATCTCAATGTTCTCTCGAATAATCTTCCTGCAAAAAATTTGTATTTGAAGTGTGGTTTCGAAATGATTGGAGAAGTCCCAGGTTGTTATCTTATAGAAGGACAGTCTGTGTCTGAAACAATGATGACACTATGCACGAGAAGTTCCGGGTAAGAACGCTTTGAAGAATGAATTTTGACGCTTGGCATCCTAAGCTTATGTTAGTGCTTAAGCTTGGTGTCAGCGCTTTTACACGGCAACTCTACCTAGAAGCAAAAGAGGAATCATGACAAAAATCTATTTCGTATGTGGCTTTATTGGTTCGGGTAAGACGACTTATTCTAAAGCGCTTGCAGAAAAACATGGCGCCTTTCGTTTCTCAATCGATGAGTGGATGATTCCTTTGTATGGCGAGCATATGGAGCGTGAAGTTTTTGATCGCCGACTGGCTACGCTTCAAGGGTTATTCAAGGACTCTGCAATGCAGCTGTTTTCCTTGGATGTTCCGGTAGTTTTTGACTTCGGTTTTTGGCGTAAGTCTGATCGGGATTCTTTTACAAGCTGGGCATCAAACCTAGGTGTGGACAGCGAAGTTCACTACCTTGGTGTTCCGCTTGAGACTTGTAAGGAGAGGGCATTCAGTCGTAACTCGGAACTGAATGGCAAATCTTATGAAATGACACCGGAAATGTTAGATCTGTTTTGGTCTTGGTTTGAGGTTCCAACTTCAAATGAAAATGTTGTTTGGGTTAAACAAGACGCTTAACAAGTTATGTAGCCAAACCTAATTTGAGTTAGCAGCTCCTTAGTACCGCAACAAGTGAATCGGAGGTTCAATGGACAAGGCAATCAAAACACATTTCGATGAGTATCCCAATGATGTTCGAGCTCGGCTTGAAGAGCTGCGTTCATTAATCTTTGAGCTTTCATCTGATTTGGGTTTAGGTGAAGTCGAAGAGTCTCTGAAATGGGGCGAACCGAGTTACAGCGTTAAGGCGGGTAGCCCAATTCGAATCGACTGGAAATTGAAAACGCCAAACAACTATTACTTGTTCTTTAACTGTCAAACAAAGCTAATCGACACATTCAGAGAATTGCACGACAGCACATTGGCATTTCAAGGTAATCGGGCAATCGTCTTGAACCTAACAGAACCACTTCCCAAAGCACCAATCAAGCAGTGCTTAGAGTTAGCCTTAACTTATCAACAACGAAAACACCTGCCGCTTCTTGGCGCGTAACTCTTACGCGCTGTCATTATATTTCTTAAACTGGTTATCTGTGTTCTAGCTATCACTCTTTAAAGCGTTAAGACTGTACCATCTTGATTAGTATCAAGAGGCTAGGGAAACTCGATAACCAACGTTGATTGTATTGCTTACCGTTTAAAAAGGTGTTCTAGTCACCTTGTATTTCAGACTAAAAAGGAAGTTGTATGAATTTAGATAAAGCTAAAAAACGCATCGCAAAGCAGGTTAAAAAAGGCGACAACGGATACCCAAAAATCACGTTAGCGTACTACGGAACGACCAAAGATCTCGCAACGTCAGTCTCAGTTCAATTTATGCTGGGTGAGGGCGATGGTGTCCAAGAAGAACGTTTTTCTTGTGAAACCGAAATCCGAGATAATGAGTTAATCCAAACGACGCTACTCAAGATAATCGAGCGCGCTAATGTTAACTCAGTGATTGAGGTTGAAGGCGTAACTGTTCTTTAGTTTGCTTTGGCCGGGAAACGAAACCAACACGAGAACTCAGGTGTATAATCCACATTTTTATCGAATTAGGCAGGACGCATGGCGATCTCGTTTGAAACTCAAAGACTAAAAGTAGAAGAAGTTGCAGGTGAGCTTACTGTTCCTGAACGTTCGGTTCTGCTTGAGCGAGTACCTGGCATTCTAACCCCATCAGTTGTTGAAAACCTTCCACCATACTTTCACGGTATTGTGTCACGTGAACTGGCTGAAATTTGGCTCGACCGAATGTTGTCGGAGAGCCGCTTACTTCAAGTGAAATCCAACGATAATCAATTGATTGGTTTTCTGTTCGCTTATGTGGAAGAGGAAAGTGATGCTCATATTGGTTACTTGCTTGCAGAAGAGTTCTGGGGCAAGGGTTTCGCGAGTGAGCTACTGAAGAGTTTTATCAAGGAAGTCGCTAAAACGGAGTCATGGTCCACACTGATTGGCGGTGTCGATCGTTCAAACATCGCCTCTGCACACTTACTTAAGAAGCTAGGTTTTGTTGAGCAAGCCTCTGATGAAAGTCCCGTGGTTTTCTATGAATATAAGCTTTATCGTCTTAACTCTTAACTCTTAACTCTGAGCTCTCAGTGCTTAATTTCTAATCCCTAACTCAAGCCATATCTGTGTTTTACATTCATTGCCAATGTTTACGTCAATTGATAGGGAAGAAACCTTATTACACCATTCAACTGAGAACCGAGAGCAGCGAGTCTAGTTAACGTGGGCTAATTCGGCACTCTGTGTTTCATTAGCGCCCCCTAAGGCTTTATAGAAAACAGGCTTTGTATCCACATTGGACTATCCTGGTTTAGCGACCTCGACCATCTACCATTACGATGATGGTTTTTGAAATGATGCTCAGATCAGCGGCAATCCAAGACTTAACAGAACATAGGCTTAGTGCGTAACTGTGGTCAAAACCCACTTTACGACGTACATCATCAATACAGGTATCGTAACCTTGATTCACTTGTGCAAGCCCTGTAATACCAGGCATTACACCGTATGTACGGTCAGCAAAGTAAGGGATTTCGTTCTCTAGCTTGGTGTAAAAAGTAGGGCGTTCAGGGCGTGGGCCAATTAGAGACATTTCACCTTTCAGTACATTGATCAGTTGTGGCAGTTCATCAAGACGTGTCTTTCTCAAAAAGCGGCCAACGGGCGTGATTCGTGGGTCATTCGCGGTAGCCCAAACTGCACCAGAGCGAGTTTCTGCATCTTCGTACATGCTACGGAATTTCATGATTTCAAAGATTTCCATTTTCTCTGGCGTCGATTTACCAACGCGCAGTTGGCGGTAGAAAATAGGACCACGAGAAGTGAGTGCAATCGCCATCGCAATCAACGGAAATACGGGCGCTAGCAAAATCAAAGCAATCAGTGAGCTTACAAAATCGAAAGTACGTTTAGCACGTGAGATTTTGTATTGGTATAGGTTTTGGGTAGATAGCTGTTCAATGTTCATCATAATAAGTCCTTAATGATTCGCTCGTGTCCAAGGTGAGTTTTCTAGTCCGATTAGGTAACGAATACCACCAATGAAGTTGGCATAATGTCCAACTATCAAATAAGAGATTAATGAAATAGGTTTGTTTACTAGACGCTTTGGCAAGATGCAGCCAAGGACGCCAATGGTATAAACGGCAACTTGAGCCCATAACAGCGCTCCAAATACCATGTAGTTGCTAAGTAATATTGAGCACACTAAGCACACAATCATTAGATATGGAGTGAGTAGGCGAAGTCCTTTTCCTGAAAAGAACGCAAACGCGATGCCTTTGAACTTCGGGCTAAACAAACCAAATAATCTAATCGCTTGTTGCATGTTGCCCGCTGAAATACGTAGTCTTCTTTTGAAGTCCGTTTCTAGGTTCGATTCCTCTAGCTCTAATGCCACCATTTGGGTTTCGTATTCTGCGATGTAACCTTGTTTAACGATTCGCATCGGTAATATGAAATCATCATTAATAGTGTTGAGTGGAAGCAGTTCAAACAGGTGTGTTCTAAACAAGTAAAAAGCGCCATGAGAACCCAAGCTAGAACCTAATGAAGCCTCTGACTCTTTAACGGCGGTTTGGTAATGCCAATAGGTGTTTTCGCCTTCGTTGCCTGTTGGGCAAAGCTGGTAGGTCGCGTTCACTACGCCAACCTTATCACTTTCAAAGTGAGCTGCGGCTATAAGCAAAGCATCCAATGAAATGAGGGCAGAGACATCACTCATCGCTGTGATGTCAGTGGTTATACGTGTCACTTCTTCATTAATAACCGCGACTTTACCTCGGTTTAATTGATGGTCATGGATCTCAAAATGAACATCACTACACATCGCTTCTTGGATGGTCATTTGAGCAATTGTGACTGTGTTGTCGGTACAACCATCGCAAGCGATAATGACTTGCAGCTTCTTTTTGGGGTAATCGAGTGACGCAAGGTTGCGAATCTTGTCTGCGATCCACTGTTCTTCGTTAAATGCAGGAACAAGAACGGTGATAGTCGGTAACGTACAATCTTGCTGTTCCTCTTTGTAACAACGATGACTCTCTTCAACTTTGCGTGCGGGGTGGCTTTTCGCATACCAACGCAGTAACAAAGGGTAGGCTGCGTGATGATAGACAATCAACGCACCTGAAAACAAACAAAGTCCCGCTAGAAACCAATCAATCATGCGTAAGCTCCTTCTGATATATCGTTGTAAGACGAAACCATTTTGATGATGTCGAAGTTGTCGAGCACGTAACGACGAGGTGACAAAAAGCGTTCATTTTGAATCTCTAATAAAGCATTGGCTAATCCCGTGATACTGCCTTTTTTAACGAGTGTTCCGCTTATAGGGCACAAGGTTTCATCGACGGCACCAACATCCATTGCGACGGTGGGAATATTGCATGCTTGAGCTTCGAGTGTAGAAAGCGGCAGACCTTCGTGGCGTGAAGGTAGGCAGAAGGTATCCAACGCTCCGTAAAACGCGGTCATATCTTCAACTAAGCCAAGAAAGATGACTCGGTCACTCAGATTCAAGCGGCTAGTAAGTTGCTCTAGTTGATTGCGTTTAGTACCGACGCCAGCCAATACGACAACCATGTTTTCAGGTAAAAGAGTCAGTGCTTTAATAAGTTGGTCTTGGCCTTTGACATGTTCTAGTCGACCTGCACAACCGATGATGTGTTTGTCTGTCGGCAGGTTTAGGATTGCTCTCGCTTGGTCTTTCGACATTGGCTTAAACTTCTCACAATCGACGCCATTTTTGATGGTAATGATGTTCTCATAAGAAAAAGCAGTGCGTAGTTGGTTATAAACACGTGTCGCGTCGGCAACTAACGTTGGTTGAGCAGCTTTTAAAGCAAGCGCTTGTAATCGACGACGTTTGTTGTTGTTCAGATGCCAAGCGTCATGTTCGGTATGGATTCGAGTTGGAACCCCTGTTACGCGAGCGGCATAACCAGCGTATAACAATGGGCCTATATGATGGGTATGAACAACATCAGGGCGAATCGCATTGAAGGCTTTAATTAGCTTAATAATGATGTTGAATTGTACGCCTTCTGCTTTATCCAAAAAGACGATTTGCTCTTTGTATGGCTCTAGCTTCGGCCAGTTGTTTATAGACTCCTGTTTTGTACCTTCTAAACTGACAATCAACACTTGGTCTGTTGGTTTAGCAAGGCGCAGCAAATCCAGAGTTAGGGTTTCTAATCCACCCGGTGCAAGGTGTTGAACAACGTGTATGATCTTTTTGCCATGCTTCGTTAAATGCGTATTCATAATTTAGACCCTGCCTTTGTAATTCTTGTTTCGCCTTTCTGACGTTTCTATAGAAATAAATTCTTTAAAACGTTTAACTACACAAGGAGATTGCAGAAGTCGTGCCAACTAAATAAATGAATATATTCAATGGCTTATTGTGTTTTATTTTGTAGAGTACTCAATTTCTCAAAATGGGAATCAAAACAAAATGCGATTGAATGGCTATTCGGATCATAGGGCTTAGGGAAAATAGGAATTGGATTTAAGAGTTTGGGGGGTAGACAAGCAAAACGCCAAGCGAGTGTTGGCGTTTGCTGTAAGGAAGTAAACCTCAGATAAGGTTTGATTTTAAAGCTGACTAGCTCATTTTAGGAATTACCGTTATTACTGGGACACCTAAAATATCTTCGATTTCGGTTTTACGTTTGATTGTAGAATCGAACAACTCAAACAATATCGCCAGACCAATGCCCAATCCGATGCCTGCGACAAATCCAGCCAGAATAAAGACAAAAGTCGGCATGTTAGATTTGATACTCGGTGTGAAAGGCAAATCAATAATCTTCACACGTTTGTTTTGCTCGAATACACCAAGCGAACCCGTTAGCTGAGCCATTTCATAACGCTCTGTCAGTTCATCATATAGTTGACGTTTGATTTCAACTTGACGTTTAAGGCGGTACATCTCTTTTGCATTTTCGCCGAAGTTATTCGCCTTGTGTTCTAATTCGAAAATCATAGTACGAAGGCTTTTGGTCTCTTCGGTTAAAGACTCAAAGCGAGCACGAACCAGCTGTAGGCTATGTAATTGAGTGACCAGAAGAGGTTGGGTATCAGAAAGTTTGTTCAGTGTCGTACTACTTGCGATGTCCCAAAGCTGGTCGCTGTTCATCGTTGGCTGGGTTACCTCGAGCAAACTCTTACGTTCATTCTCTAGTCTGTCTAACTCACGCACTTTAGCTTGCACAGCACTGTGTTTGTCCGTGTATTTTGCTTGTAACAAGGTTAGGTCACTTCGAATGTCGATGATCTGGTCTTCTAATTTACCGATCACAGGGTTGGTTCGTGAAAGTTGTTGGTCGATTGACCCTAAACTTTTTTCGACACCCGATAACTCTGCCTCTTTTTCCGCCAGTGTTTGTTTGAGTGAAGCTAAGCGGTTTAAGCTTTGGCTTTGTACTTCTGGCGTCGATTGCACGTGTTCGTTCATGTACAAGGCCAATGCTTCTTCTGCTGTTTCAAGTTCAATACGACGTTTGTCGATATGAATTTTTAAGAAGTTACTTGAGTCTTCAATCGATGAGCGTTCCGGCGCGAGCAACTGTTCAATGAAATGTTCACTCACCGAGCGCAGCGTCGCTTCCATTCCAGTTGGAGTGTTGGACGTTAAACTGATCTTTAGAAAGTCTTTCCCAAGCTGAGTCACCGATAAACGCTGAGACAGGTCTGTAATGATCTCTTGTTTCTCAATTTCAGGCATATCTGGCGTGGTTAATTGCAGTTCATCAGCGACCGAGTAAAGCACATGTCGACTGTGAAGCAGTGTTCTCAATGCATTAAGTCGGTCTTTGAGCATGGTCGAAACGGCGATGTCTTCCAAGAATGGATTCATCTTGGCCGTTTCTTGAATCAACATACTGGTATGCGCGTCATATTTAGTAGGAGCTAACTTGCTCACACCAAAGCCTACAAAGGGCAAAATAAGCATTGGAAGAACGATAACGTAGCGTTGGCGCCACATCGCATTGATGATAACTAATAACCGCAATTTCAGATTATTCATAATAGCTCCAACATCCAATGTACGAAGTTACCACGGTTTTGCCAGCTGTCTTGTTCGACGACAGAGATAGGTGAATCGTTCAGTTGGCGTGCATGATCAAGCGCCCAAATCATTTGGTTCGCACTACCAACAGTCGTTACGTGCTCTTGATATGGAACCAAAGCAGGGAACGGTGTTGTGATAATGGGTGTGCCCGCCGCAAGGTATTCCATTAGTTTGAGTGGGCTACAAGCTCGGATCTGCTCGTTATCAACAAACGGCAGCAAGCTCACATCCCAGTGTTGAGAATAGCTTGGCAGCGTGTGGTGTGGACGAGGGCCAAGGTAATGTACGTTACTCAACTTAGGCAGCATGAGCGTATCAAGCTCGTTTGGGCCAATGAAAACAAAGTCCCATTCCGGTATCGCATTCGCAACTTGACCAATCATTTCATAATCCAGCCATTTAGAAAGGCTGCCATAAAAACCAGCAATAGGGCGGTGGTTGCTTGGTAAATCATTCGCTCTGGGTGCGGGTGTTGAAAATAGGTCTACGTCGACGCCGTGTGGTAGCAAGTGCGCTTTATGTTTTGGAAATTTATCCATCAATTTTTTGCTAGCCGCGAATATAAGCGTCGCTTTATCGATTAACTCTGATTCGTGCTGTGCAACGGTGTCATGATCAACACCAGCCAGCGCGCTAAAATCATCGCCGCAGTAATAAACCACAGATGACTCGCCTAAGTGTCCGCACAGATCAACAGCAGTCGGAAGAGAAGTCCATAGGATAGGCGCGTTAAGATTAAGCTCTGCAATCACTGGTTTTAGTTGGTGCAACATCATTTGCTGAGCCAACTTTCTAGAAAATTTAGAAGCAGGCGCAGGGATTGTCTTTAAGTTAACGATAGTAATGTTGTCGTGTCCCTCAGAGTCGAGCATGTTTTGAGTAACGGCCTTGGTTTTACCAAACAACTTGTTGAACGCTCGGTTTACATCTTTGGCGGACAGCTTCGGTTGTCTTAGGCCAATTGAGTTGACCCATAAGACTTTGTGTTGCTTAGCCAGGTGACGAACTAAATGTTGAGTCGATGAAGGTAGGCCACCAAAGTCTTCACCAAATACGATTAAATCACGCATGGTCACCTCCATGAGTCTCTAACGAATCGAACATATCGGATTCTGTCACTTCAACGGGTTTAATGTGACCGACAACTCGAGCTGGGTTACCGCCTGCGATTGCAAAGGCCGGGATGTTCTTTGTTACTACGCTGCCTGCGGCTATTACGGCACCTTCGCCGATGGTTACGCCACCTTTAACCGTCACATTAGTGCCCAGCCAAACATCGGGTTCAAGAATGATGTCGCCGATTTGCTGAGGGTCGTCACCTTCACCTAGCGCTCGGCGTTTTGCATCAAGCGGGTGTCCAGAGTATCCAAATAGGAAAGCGCCGCCTGCGATTCGTACGTTGTCAGAGATAACCACTTTACCTCCAACAGCGATAGTCGACTGCCAACCGATGTCGACGTTGTTACCAATCGACAATAGTGGGTGTTCCAAGCCTTCAAGTGGCTGAGTACAACCAGAGAAAGTCGTGTGGCCAGACATACGGCAGTTATCGCCAATCGAAATTTGTACCGGACCGCTGACGAAAGGTAGACCACCATACAAATACAGGCGTTTGCCACATTGAGCCACACGACCTTTGAAAGCCGGAGTCCAGTAGAAGAATCGCGTAAAGCCAGAAACCAAATTCACCACTAGCTTGTGCGCTTGATATAGACAACGATTAAGTATTTGAGGGGTAGGCAGCTCTGCGCTTCTGATGTTTTTCAAAATGAAAAACACATTTCTAATTCGAGAATTAGGATGAAACTTAAGCCAATGTTTGAATTGATGTATAGATACTGACGTCATAATGAAAATCCTCTGTTTTGTTATATAGAAGTACTTTCATATACTGTGCCATTTAATAAATATAATATTTTCAATGAGTTAAAATATAGCTTTTAGGTTTTCTCATTTTGACAGGCAGTTTGAGATACGTTTGAGACGCAAACTGTGAGTGCTGCGAGGATATAAATCGGCCAGTTGAAGCCTTGAGTCAAAAATGTCCCCGACACGATTGTGCCAATCAGACCTGCATAGATCGCATAGGCGACCGCATTAAGCTCGGGTGCGATTTCTGTGGTCGAGTTTTTTAATCTTGCTAGCGTAGAGCGAGAGGTTTTGATCAAAGAAACGATAAGGCAGACAAAAATGATCAGACCAATAAAGCCTGTTTCTGCTAACACACCAAACCAAGTACTGTGAACGGCGTGATTCAGTCCGTCCCAGTGCGAACTATAAAAGAAGTAGTTCGAGAAGAAGTTGTTCAACCCCACACCAGTCAGTGGATTTTCAACTGCCATTTTTACTGCCGCTTCCCAAGCATAGATTCGACCCATTGCAGATTCATCGATACCTTGTTCAGCTGCACCACCAGAAGATCTGTCTGAGATACCAGCAACTAAATAGAGCACCACGGCCGCGACAGATCCTACCGAGATTAACAGGACTTTAGAGCGCACTAGCTTCCACGCAAAAATACCAATCACGGCAATACAACCCAGTAGTCCGCCACGGCTTTGAGTGGCAATAATGGCGGCGAGCAGTAACAGACAAACTAAGGCACTGATTAAACGTTTGGACCATGAGATGCCAGACGTAGTGGCTTGGCTTATCGTAAAAGCCAGTGGGAACATCAGAACCAACGCTAGGTCGTTCGGGTCGCCTAACATAGAGCCAAAATCGCGGCCAATAGTCACGCGTGAGCCCTCGACAAGCCCAATACCATTTACTGAGTTGTACACGGCAATAGAGCTGACTAAAGCGCCAGCGTAGATAATCGTCATCGCGGTTTTTGCGAGATTTTCCGTGGTATTTACTAGCCAAGTAATCGCAAGCGTCATCACTATGATTTTCCAATAAACGCCTTTGAATTCTGCCAGTGCTATGGGCCTGTTGGACGCGAAGATAATACCAATGAAAACCAGCACCCAGAATATGGCGAGCCAGTTTAAACAAGGGTGCCAGAAGATTTTAAGTTCTTTACTGATTAATGCATGCCAGAGAAGAGCCGACAGAGCGCCTAATGAAAGCATCAACGGTATTTTTAACGAATAGAGCTGAGGTATGACTTCGTGAATTCGGAAAAATGAAAAGACAACGAACAATAGAACTAACCAGAATGTCTTGTTTAACACGAATAAGCCGGCTAATGGCACAAGAGCGAGCGCCACAATGACAACGGGATGAGGCACAAAGTACCAAACAACACCAAGCCCAACACACAAGGTGCTGATCGTGATGATGACTGGCAATCTATTGGCTTCAGGGTTGACCATTGTGACCTCTATTGGCAAATAAACTCTTCATGACTCGGCTCGTAATCTTTTAAGACGCAGTTACGCCTGATGTTAAAGATTGCAAAGTGAGTGCCAGTTATGAATTTTGTTTAACTGACTGATTTAATGTTGGATTATTAAGTGAGGGCGTAGCCTTGAGGTGAGTTTTATCATTTTGAGAATCAGTATAAAACTGACTAAAGCACTTAAATCATCAAGCTCAAATAACCAGTTATCAACTAAGGCTAGAATTAACGGTCGAGTTGATAGATTTCCAATAACTGCGGGACAACAGCTTGTGGTGAGTATTGGTTTTTCACGGTTTCTATCGCGTTACTCTTGAGAGAGTCACGTTGCTCGCTCGTCAATGACATCCACAAAGATAAAAACTGTTCTAGCTCGGCCTCTGAATTGGCGAGGTAGCCATTAACTTGATGATCGATGAGTTGAGGCAAGTTACCAACCGAGGTGGCAAGGACGGGAATGCCGCGAATCATGGCTTCTAATGCCGCCATAGGTAAGCCTTCGAAGCGAGAAGGGATGATTAACAGATCGATTTGGCTCCAGACGTCATCCATATTGGTCTGATGCCCATGAAAGGTCACATTATCAGGCTGCGATTTAACTAAGACGTCCATTTCTGGTCCGTCACCAAAAAGCTCAAACCGAACATCAGGAAACTGTTTGGCTAATGCAACAAATCGATCAGGCGCTTTCTCATGGCTCAATCGCCCCACAAAACCAACATGGAATGGGCTAGATGAACAGGAGTTTGTTAACCCAGTTGGGACTTTAACAAAGTTATTCAATTGATAGGTTTTACTCGGCACTTTCGCTTTAATCTTCTCACTGACCACGAGCGACTGATCAGAAAGAAAACTGCTGTAACGGTCTAGCCAGTCATAAAGCCACACTTTGCCTGTTGGGGTTTCACCAGCGTGATAAGTGGTGATTTGCTTTGTGTTGTTGAAACGAGGTGGGAGCTTGATTAACTTACTGACCAAACTGGCTTTGTAACCATGAGCATGGATAAGCCTTGGCTGATAATGTTGAACGGCACGTTTAAGCAGTGTCGCGCTATTGCCATTTGAATCTGCAGAACATGAGGCTAAATCGGAGAGGTAACTAAAAGGGATGTTCAGCGCATTCAACTTTTCAACGATGATCGCTTCAGGACTAAATTTAGTTAAAAGAACGACGCGAACAGCCTCTGAGTACTGAGCGCTTTCAGATATCAGGCCTTGTGCTAATTCTAAAACATGCGTTTCTATGCCTCCAAAAGTTTGGCTGTCGATCAACAGCCAAATCTCATGAAGGTTTATGTCGAGTACACCTTGGTTAGGCTTGATTGTACTCATCTTCCGATTCCCAAGCCTGTTTCTTACGATAAACAGTAGAAGGGCTAAGTTCTAACAGCACAGCAGCGTTTAACACATTCCCATCGCAATGATTGATGGCATGTTGAATGGCTTCACGTTCTATTTGCCACATTGGACGAATAGCACCTTCGCTTGTGGTAAATGCAGGCGTCATCGGCTCGTTGTGAGCTTGAGCAACTGACGATTGTTCCAACTCTTCCGGAGTAATCGGTGGCAACTTAGCTTCTGGTGCTTCAACAACTGCAGATTGAGGTGCAGTTACTCGAATTGGTGTCACTGATTTAGATGATGGAGCGGCATCTACTTTATTAATCGGAGGCGGTAACATGTCTTTAGTCACGCTCGTTTCATTGTTCAACACCACGATGTTACGGATGATGTTTTGCAACTGACGCACATTGCCTGGCCACACATAACGTTTAAGTAGATTCTGCGTTTCTTTGTCTATGGATTTGAACTTCTTCTTGTCTTGCTTCGCATACAATTTCAAAAAGTGATTAGCCAAAGTCACAATGTCACTTCCTCGTTCACGAAGTGGTGGCATCTCGATAGGCACAACGTGAACACGATAGTAAAGGTCTTCTCTAAAACGTCCTTCTTCGACCTCAACCAGTGGGTCGCGGTTGGTCGCACAGATAATTCTGACATCTACTTTAATCTCGCGATTACCACCGAGTGGAGTAAACGTACCTGTTTGCAGAAATCGTAGGAGCTTCTTTTGCATCTCCAGTTCCATTTCGCAAAGCTCATCGAGAAATAGGGTGCCACCATGCGCTTGCATCGCCGCGCCTTTACGGTCGGTTGTCGCACCGGTAAACGCACCTTTGACGTGACCGAAGATTTCACTCTCCATTAGGTCTCGAGGGATAGCGCCACAGTTAATGGCAACGAAGGGCTTGCCGTTACGCTGACTCTCCTGATGAATAGCCTCCGCGCACACTTCTTTACCCGTACCACTTTCGCCGTTAATAAACACGCTAGCGGTGGTTGGCGCCACCGAATCAATGATCTTGTAGACAGCCTGCATGGGTAGGCAAGAGCCAATGAAATTATGAAAGCGGTCACGATCAAACTTGCTTTGCATGTCATCAACGAGGTTCTCTAGCTTAGCTCGTTTCAAATGCAAGCGAACAGAGGTCTTAAGTCGATCGGCTTGAATTGGCTTTTCCAAGAAATCTTCCGCACCGCGTTGGATAAGGTCTACAGCAATATTAACTGAGCCATGTGCTGTCGCGATAATGACGGCGGTCGGTATTTCATTTTCGCTAATCCAATCTAGTACTTCTTCACCTGGCATGTCGGGCAACTTAAGATCGAGAACAACAAGCTGTGGAGAGTGCCTTTCAATGAAGATCTTAGCTTCTGCGCCGGTTTCGACGTGGAAAATATCGTAGGGTTCGTCTTTTACGTACTGCTTGTAGAGTACGGCGAGTGAGGTGGAGTCTTCAACTAACAATACCTTAGGGCGCATTGTGTATTCCTTTTGAAACTTTATCCTAACCAATCAATAACATAGTGGTATGCATCCATCAATACGAGTCTTGTTTATTTGTTATCTACCGCATGCAATGTCTTAACAAACTATAGATGTACTTCTCGCGTTGTTGGTCACGCCGGAGTACATGTTAATGGTGACTATATTGATAACGACTATGTTGAGTTTTTGTCTGATACTTATGATGAACATCCAAAGTTAACTGAAACCAGCCTCTTTTCTTTCAAGTAAGGCTTTGATTGAACGATCTGCGAGTTCTAGTAATTCGTCAACTTGTCGAAATGCCGCATCATGATTATGTTCTAAACATTGCTTCTCTAGAGCGCGAGCTAACTCACCCAAGGGGCGATTACCTAATGAGAGCGAGGTGCTGCCAAGAGTGTGGATCTCGAACTCAAGTGTTTGAGCGTCTTTCTGAGCGACAGCCTCTTTTATGGCGACCAAGCGTGTTTGTGATTCTTCGACGTAATGGTCGATCAAGATCGGGATAATATCCGCACTTGTATCTCGAATCATTTGCTCTAGAACGCTTTCATCAACAAGCTCGCTAACTTCTTGTGAGTTTAGATGTGCAGCTGTGTCTGACGCTAAAGTGGAATTCATCAAACTAAGTCCTTCTATTGAGCCTAATATCCGTGAGTACTATTAAGTTCTAGTCATTTTCTAGAATAATTTCAACTGCTTGCCGTATAAACAGAGCAATTAATTACCATCTCATTCATATTGCTACTGGGTTTGTGACAAACCTAACGGACTGATTTAATTTTGTTTTTACTTATGAAATATAAACTTAGGTGCCTATAAACGTAAGGGGCGGGTAGAGATCAGGAGAAAACGAGGCCGATACAAATAAAAAGACCACTGCAGTGAATTAACAACAGTGGTCTTGGAGGGGGTTAAGTAGTTTAGGCTACGAAGCTTTATCAATCTTTGGCTTTGGGTCAGCTTCTATTTCTTCCTCGCTACTTTCAGAGAATATATCAGCAACGGCGCTTCTCTCTAATTCACCCTTCAGATTTCCA
Organism: Vibrio sp. QJM3NY_35; assembly: GCF_057785915.1. NCBI lineage: Bacteria > Pseudomonadati > Pseudomonadota > Gammaproteobacteria > Vibrionales > Vibrionaceae > Vibrio > Vibrio sp. QJM3NY_35. The sequence goes on from NZ_CM173507.1 coordinate 1,684,056, forward strand.
TCTTCGTCGACAACTGGAAGGGAGTAGTCACAAGACATGGTGTCTGGTAGAACTTCTTCAATGACCGCATCAGGTAAAACAGCAGGAACCTCTTCGTAAATCTCATCACTGAAGTCATGAACAGAGGCATCTTCAACGGCGTCTTGTAGGCTCTCTTGTGTGACTAGGCCTTGATAGCCGTCATCCGTTACGTGATAAGCGTAATCGTTTTTCAGCATCTTCATTTGTGCCAGAGCACCTTCAATCGTTTCTGAAGTGATTCGATAGAGAGGAGGCTGCATAACCGTTTCAACCGTCAATGCACGAGCACGGTTTACGTCTTTAACGAACGCCTCTACATAGTCATCGGCTGGATTCAGCAGAATCTCATGTGGTGTGCCTTGTTGTACCAACTCGCCATCTTTCAAAATTGCGATTCGATCGCCGAGACGGAGTGCTTCGTCCAGATCATGAGTGATGAAAACAATCGTCTTATGAAGCTTCTCTTGAAGTTCGATAAGCTGGTCTTGCATTTCGCTTCGGATCAAAGGATCGAGTGCCGAAAAGGCTTCATCCATTAATAAGATTTCAGCGTTAGTACATAAAGCGCGAGAAAGGCCAACACGTTGTTGCTGACCACCTGAAAGTTGCGCTGGGTATTGCTTGCCGTAACCTTTTAAGCCCACCGTTTCTAACCATTCGTTGGCTTTCGCTAAACGGTCTTCTTTTTTGATGCCTTGTACTTCCAACCCATACGCAACGTTTTCAACCACAGTGCGATGAGGCATTAAACCAAAGCGCTGGAATACCATCGACATTTTATGACGACGGAACTCTTCTAACTCTTTAGTGTTGAGGCTCATTACATCAATGCCTTCAACCATGATTTTACCTTGAGTCGGGTCAATCAAACGGTTGAAGTGGCGAATCAGCGTCGATTTACCCGAGCCAGAAAGCCCCATAATTACAAAGATTTCGCCACGGTTAATCTCAAGGTTAATCTCTTTCAAACCAACGGTATGACCCGTATCCGCAAGAATCTGATCTTTGTGTTCGCCGTTTTGAACTCTGTTCATAACAGACATTGGTTTCGGTCCAAACACCTTGTATAGACCACTAATTTCAATCAATGGTTTAGTCATGCTTGAATCCTCCTAAATGCGCATTAGTTCTTCTTGCGTACGCTTGTGAAGCGCGGTCAAAAAGGATTGCGAGGGCAACGATGGCGAAACCATTCATCAAGCCTAATGTGAAGTACTGGTTAGTAATCGATTTGAGAACCGGTTGTCCTAGGCCTTTAACACCAATCATGGATGCGATAACAACCATAGACAGCGCCATCATGATGGTTTGGTTGATACCCGCCATAATCGTTGGCATTGCTAGAGGAAGTTGAACACCCCATAAGCGTTGCTTTTTGCTCGCACCAAATGCGGTAGCGGCTTCAAGGACTTCTTTGTCGACTAGGCGTATGCCTAGGTTAGTTAAACGAATCACAGGTGGAATCGCGTAGATAACCACGGCGATTAGCCCTGGAATCTTACCGATGCCGAGTAGCATCACAACAGGAATCAGGTAAACGAATGCAGGCATGGTTTGCATGATATCGAGCATCGGCGTAACGATAGATTGAGCCCGATTTGAACGAGCCATAGCAATACCAATCGGAATGCCTAAGAATATCGATACCAAGGTACACACAGTGATGATACTGAGCGTCCGCATGGTGTCTTCCCACATTCCAAAGTAACCAATGAGAAGGAGTGAAACCACACAGCCTAAAGCCAGTTTCCAAGAACGGCTTGCTGCGTAAACAAGGCTGGTACACACAGCCAGGACTATAATCCAAGGTGTTGAGATAAGGAGTTTTTCAAACCAAACGAGGAATGAAAGAAGAGGGTCAAAGAGAGATTCAATCATTTCGCCGTATTCACGGGAAAATTCACGATATGCGCCATCTAGCGTCTTTTTTATGGTTCGTAAATCACCGCGTTCCATCTCTGGAAAGCTTGATAACCAATTGCTGTCAGCCATTTTATATCCTTATAGTTCGGAGCCACTTGTCCATGCGATAAGAAAATCGCTAATGAAAAGGGCTCCGAATCATGAATAACATCAAGTATAGCGACGTTATTTCTGTTTTATTGTTGAAGCGTAATTACTTGTTATTAAACCAAGCTCTTACAGCTCTGCTTCAACTTTCTTAGCCACTTCTTGAGAAACCCATGGGTGCCATACTTCTGGGAATTCACTTAAGAAATGCAGACTCGCTTCTTCGCCATCAGCTTGGTTGTCTTCCATCCAAGCAAGTAGCGAGTTCATTTTGTCGTTTGTGAAACCACGTTTAGTAAAGTAGTCGTACGCTTCAGGAGCTCGTGACGCAAAACTTTCAGTGGTGATCGTGTGAACAGGTGAAGGCGGGTACATGGTCGCTTTTGGCGATTCACAATCTTCTTTGGTGGTACAGTTAAGGAACTCTTCCTCATTAACGCCACTGCCAAAGTCGACTTTAACCATGTCATATTTACCTAGCACAGCGGTTGGTGCCCAATAGTAACCAAACCAAGCCTCTTCACGTTCATAAGCTTTTGCGATAGAGCCAGATAAGCCGGCACTCGAGCCTGGATCAACAATCGTGAAACCACTGTTTTCTAGCTCAAGAGCATTAAACAGGTTTCCGGCGCTGATCTGACAGTTCCAGCCTGCAGGGCAGCTGTAGAATGCAGATGTATCTGGGTCTTCAGGGTGTTTGAATAAGCTAGCGTTCTTGCGTACGCCTTCGATGGTTGCCATTTCAGGGTACTGTTTAACTAGGTAAGCCGGAACCCAAAAGCCTTCTTCGCCGCCGTTCACAAGTGCTTTACCTGCGTAGCGAAGACGTTTTTCTTCAACACCTTTATCTAATGCGTCTTTTAAGCTGTTGCTCCAAAGTTCAGGTGCAACATCAGGCTGGCCTTTTTCGATCATAGACGTGCCTGTTGGCATAGTGTCGCCAGGGATAAGTTCAGCATCACACCCATAACCATGTTCAAGGATGAATTGGTCGATATTGGCGATCAGTGTTGCAGAGTTCCAGTTCATATCTGCGATTGTTACGCTGCCACATTCTCCAGCGTTAGCATTACCGCTGGCTGCTGCTACTAACAAAAATACGGAGCTTAACTTGTATTTCATATTGAGTTTCCTTTCTCTTTAATAATACAACTAAGGTAACCAAGGTAAATTGATTATCTAAATTGCTCGATGGTGATCCTTTCCGTGTATTTGAACCATTTGAGCAGAAGGAGGGATGGGTGAAGTTTGAATAGATGAACGTGCAAAGTCAGCGAAGTGTGATTTGCCAATTCATCCACTGTGTTTCAACAGCCATCGGATAACTTTGTCAAACTATTACAAATTCGTCAAAAACCACCTCTATTTATAATCTTAGGGAATAATCGTACGAATTCCATCTTTGATGCGATTTACATGGCACTTTAACCGCCTGTGTCACATTACCGCTAAAGTTAGGTGTGGGGCTGTTGATTTTTGGATGAGTTTAAAGGTGGTAAGACCACAACTTGCGTGCGTGAAATGCGTTGAATAGTTTTTAAAATCGTATTTTTAGTCATATTTTCGCCAAAAACACTCAATTTGGTTTTTATTTATTCAGAACTGTTGGAGCTTGAAGTCTAATAGGATAGGTGGCTGTCATGGTTTAATGACAGCCAGAAAGTAGCAAAAGAAAGTTACATCGGAAGGTTCAAAAACTCATTTTGATACAGCTTTTTTGCCAAGCTATCGCGAAACTTAGCGGGGATGAATTTCATTCGATTGATTTGTCTGACCAACTCTTGTGCAAAGCTAGGCTTTTGTTTCATGTTCATCACGCAGCCCATTAGATTGATACTTTGTGCATCAAGCAGCTTTTTCGCTTGTTCTAGGTGGTGACTCGACGTTTCACCATAGGCGACAACCATTAGTGTGCTTTCACAAGCACTCGCCACAGACTGCGCTGGAATGTTTCCTTTGTTTATGTTGAGAAGCGGTGAGGTATCAATGATGACTCTGTCGTATTTCTCTAACCATTTGTTGACCACTTTTTGTAACGTTGTCGGATCTTTATAAGCCAATTGCGTTGAAGCAACTTGTGGAGCAGGGACACCGATAAATGTACGCTGAGATTCAACATGTTCAATCAATTGACCTTGCTGATTATCTTCTAGCATATTCAAATCTTTGAAAGCAGGGTTGAATAAGTTGAGATCAACATAAAGCGTAGAATGACCCGCAAGAAGAAAACGCTCGGCTAATGCGGTTGCAATAGATGTTACGCCGTCACCTGAATGGCAGGCGGTGACGCATATTGATTTTTGGCCGTTAAGTTCAGAAGCTAAATACAGTTGCTCGACTTCGGCATGGGTCGCTGAAATAGTCATTATAAAGCTCCTATTAATACGATGGTCGTGGTGATACGCAGTATGTCATCAAGTCCGACACGTGCTTTCTCAATAAAACTTTCGCGACGGTCTGGAATGTAAATCGTGTCACCGGCGCGCAGCACCGGCAGGTTGTAAATGTTCGCCGTTTTGCTGAATTCAACAAGGTCAAAAGTACGAGCCTGACCTTGGCAACAAGACATATTGACGATGGTAATTTTCTCTACGTAAGCATTGTCGGTAGGGCCTGCAGCTTCTGCCAGAATATCTAGAATGGTCATGTTGTCGTTGAATACATAACGCCCTGGGTTGTTAATCGCACCAAGCACACGAACGGTTTCTTCTTTCGGTGTATCTAACCAGTTTTTGCCTTTCTCTGGGATGTAAATCGTGTCGCCAGTGGTTACGTTTGGCAGTAACGATTCGTCACCGGTTTCGAAGTACAGTGATAAGTTAAGTTTGCTTACTTGCGAATAGGTTTTGTCACGATGCGTTACTCGAACATTGTGGATGTCGGCATCCTTTGTTGGGCCATCAGCCGCTGACAAGATGTCAAGGAAGTGCATGTCTTTGGTGAAGCGGTAACGACCAGGCGCATTCACTTGTCCAAAGATGTAGATCGAAGCATCAGAGCTTTGACGAACCCATTGTGATTTATTGTCTGAAGGATCTTGTGGCAAGTCGTGAACGCGCACGATAGAACCCGCTCGAATTTGTGGCATCTGGTCACGTGGCGCACCATTTCGAATAAAATCATCAAGGTTAAACACAACTAGCTTTCTACCAGTGACAACCTCGATTTTCGATGTGTCTGCGCGTAGCGTAGGGCCGCCGACGTGTGCCAATAGCCCCATGAAGTTCATTTCATCTGACCACTCAATACGACCAGGTCGATTGACCTCACCAATCACGTTAACTGCTCTGTCTGGCGTGATTTTCAGCCAAGACTTCTCGTTCATGTCGGTTTTCTCGGGAACGAAAATCGCGTCACCAGCTTTGATGCTAGGAGGGTTAGAGTTGGGTAAGCCTTCAGTGTAAGCCGCTAAATCGAATTTAAGCACTCTGCCATCTGCTTTGATGACACGGATTTGTCGTGACTCTGCAAATCGAGTTGGGCCGCCCGCATTAGCCAAGATATCCATAAAGGTCGCGTCTCTTTTGCCTTCAAAAGCACCAGGGGCTGCGACTTCGCCCATCACGTAAACCATGTTGGCGCCGGATTTGATCTCTTCTTCTTGCTTGGGAACGAAAATGGTCGCACCCGGACGTAAAATTGGAAGCAGACTTTCGTCACCAGAATCTAAGTAACGTTTTAGGTTGAATAGCGTTGGGGTGTTGTTCGAAATCACTCGGATTTGCTCAACACTGGCATAACGAGTTACGCCGCCCGAACGCATAAGTACGTCGACAAGGTCGGTGTTCTCTTTGTAAGTGAACGAACCCGGCGCGTTCACCTCACCAAACACTTTGATGGAGTTACGAGAATCTGCACTGTCACCTGAGTTAGCAAGCTTTGCTGCGTCGAACTCTTGTTCAATGTTACCGACTAATGGAGAAGCTGGAACGAACAGTGAATCCAGTGATTGCAGAGTAGGTAATGTTGACTCGTCTCCTGAATCAAGGAATCGTTTGTAGTTAAACTCTTTCTTATCCGCGCCTCGCTTAAGAATAAGCTTGTCCAGTTGCGCGCCCGGGCGTAAACCACCCGCAGCGTAAAGTGCCATTTGGATGCTAGAACCTAATGCGAGAGTGTATTCGCCAGGCTGTTCTACATAACCTTGCACATAGATAATGATTTGCTGCTCTTTTACATACACTGAAGCGTTCGAAAGATCTTTATAAGCGGTTGCCAGCGACTCTAGAACGACTTTGTTAAGCTGTTCGCTGTCGTAACCTGCAACAAACACAGCGCCTACTTCAGGAAGGGTAATACGTCCACGCTTATCCACCTGGAAACCAGTGTTTAAGGTGCTTTCACCGGGTACGTTAACTTGGATAAGGTCACCGACTTGCACCGCGTCTGAAAACTCTTCGCTCGCATTGACGACACTCGTAAAGCTTAACGATAGGGTCATGATAAAAGCGATCAATAATTTCATAATCCACCTCCCATTTTCTCGGCATTCTTAGGCGAGATAACTTCGATACTTACTCGGCGGTTAGTTAAACGTGTGCCGTCAGATTCGCCTTCAAAAAGAGGGACGGTTTCGCCAACAGAGACTGCTTTGATTCGTTGAGCGCCTAGGCCAAATATAGTCAGGTAGCGTTCGACTTGTTTCGCTCGTCCAAGTGCTAACTTATCGTTGTATTCTTCGGTACCTGTCGCATCCGCATGACCGGTAACCACAAGGTCTAGAGATTTGTGTTCTTTCAGTAAACTGGTTGCTTCCGCAAGTCTTCCCATATACTTCGGGTTTACTTCAATCGAATCTTCCGCGAATTGGTTGTCAACATTAAGCAGGTCATACAACTGTTCGATAACCGACAGTTGCATTCTAAATTGGGTTTCATTTTTTGGTGGCTCACAGCGGGCTTGAGAGGTTACGTAATCCAGTTGGACTTCAAGCTCGTTTAGGCGTTTTCTTTGGATGACTAAGTCGTTGGCTGCATCCAATAGTAGACCACCTTGAAGTTCACGAGCAATACGATTTTGCTTTTCGATTGCTTGAACAACAGCAGCTGGGAAACACCAACGAGCACCTTCTTGGATCAAAGCATCAAGGTGCAATTTAGCGAGCTGCCAATCAAAGCGTAATCCATGTTCTGGACCAAGAGGCTCGTCTGGCATGACAGGAGAGAAGTCTGAGTTTTGATAGTTAATAGAATCGTAACTTTCAGCCAAACCCCCTGTGCGTTGTTCAGGATAGCTAGTACAGCCACCCAGAACGAAAGCGGACAGAGAAAGGGCTATGTAGTTTTTCAGTATTTTCATGCCAACGTCCTATGTTTCTAATTTTTCTTATTATTTTTTGTTACTTCTAGCTTAGTGGGTCTTCATGAATTTGCAGGATTTTTTGAATTTACTGGGATAGCGTGGCCAATACGTAGTAGGTTCATAATTTCAAGAGGCTGACCAGTCACATTTTCAAGTCGCATGTTGCGTTCGCGCTCAGTCAGACGTTTGAACATATAAACAATCGCGCCAACACCAGATGAATCTAAAAACTCGACCTGGCTAAAATCAACTTCGATTTCAGGGTGACCATCGTTAGAAATCACATCATCGATGTCGGTTTGTGCATAACGACTGCCTGCTGCATCCAGATCACCGAAAATAGAAAGTGTCAGTGTCGTTGTGTTTAAATCAATCTTACGTAGTTCCATAGCGATATCTCCTTTTAAGTATGTATGGACAATTGCACTGAATGTGCCAACTTTTATGTTGTTATTTTTCAATGAGTTATGTTTAGTGCGAATTCCTATCTCATATTGAGAAAAGACGTTTCTCAATATGAGAACTAAAAACGGCGGAATATATGAGAGTTATAAGTCATTAATTTAATGAATAAATGAAAAGGTTAGATAAGGTTGATGAGTGGATCGCATCTCCTGGCAAAGATTGTCTAACTGCGTGTTAGAGCGCTTAGGATTAAAGGCATTTGTTGACCACTACAGATATTAATACGGAGCAGATGATGAGATTAACCAAATTGGCTTTAGCCACTCTATGGGCGTGTTCGCTTTCTTCTCATTCATCCTATTTGCCTCCCGACCATTTGGTACTCGCCAATACATACCAACAAGGCATTGATGTTTCTGAATACTGGAAGAGTGAAAAGCTTGATGGGATTCGGGCTCTTTGGGACGGACAACACCTTTATACTCGAAACGGGAATCGCATTTACTCACCGAAGTGGTTTACAAAAAACTTGCCTAAGGTACATCTCGAAGGGGAGTTGTGGGCAGGAAGAGGTAAGTTCCATTTAGTCCAATCTACCGTCCTTGATCATACGCCTAGTGACGTAGCGTGGCGCCAAATAGATTTCATGTTGTTTGATATGCCAGGGGCAGCTGGTGATTATCAAAAGCGCTATTACAACATCTTGCATTGGGTAAGCACGATTGGAGAACCTCATGTCAGCTACATCGAACATGTACCGATTCACAATGAAGAAGCTCTTTTCCATCAACTCGATAATGTCGATGAGAGTAATGGTGAAGGTTTGATGCTTCGTAAGATCACCAGTCGCTATCAAGCAGGCCGAAGTAATGACCTTTTAAAGCTTAAAAGGCATCACGATGCGGAAGCCACGGTTATTGGTTACAAAGGTGGAACAGGGAAGTATAAAGGGATGATGGGGTCGATTTTGGTTCACACAGAAGAGGGTGTTGAATTTTATATTGGAAGCGGGTTCAGTGACCAGATGAGACTTGCACCGCCTGAAATTGGCAGTCAAATCACCTTCCGGTATAACGGCTTTACGCAAAACGGAAAGCCCAAGTTTGCGCGTTTTGTTCGAGAAAAGAGTGAGTATTAGGGCGTATGTTATCTAGCTGACCAGTAAATGAAAAAGAGCCCTGAAAATCAGAGCTCTTTTTGTATTGAATATTGATTTAGTAAATACGAGCCTAACGAGAACTAAATTCTAATTGAACTTCATCGTCCTGCTTGTGCATCCAGTGTAGGCGCATACCCAGCATTATCGCTGCTGATGTTAGACCAACAATAAAACCAATCCAGAAGCCGTGCGCGCCCATAGGTTCGACAATCCAATCTTTCATACCTAAGATGTAGCCGATAGGCAGACCAAGTAACCAATAAGCAACGAAGGTAATGTTGAAGATTGAACGCATGTCTTTGTAGCCACGCAGAGCACCTGCCGCGATAACTTGGATGGCGTCAGTACATTGATAAACCGCCGCGAACAACAGCAACTGCATTGCAACCGTAATTACTGCCGTGTTCTCTGTGTAAAGTAATGCAACCTGTTCTCTAAACAGAATCGTTAACGCCGCTGTCATAAGGGCTGTAACTAAACCAACAATGATACCCACGTGTGTCGCGATCTTCGCACCTTCGGTGTTGTTTTCGCCCAACTTATGGCCAACACGAATACTCACGGCTGCACCGATACTCATTGGAATCATGAAGACTAGCGAAGAGAAGTTGATCGCGACTTGGTGCGCGGCAACAATCAATGAACCCAATGGTGCAACTAACAGAGAAACCACCGCAAACAGAGTTACCTCGAAGAAGATAGCGGCCGCCACAGGGAACCCAAGTCTAAACAGACGAATTTGAGCTTTAAGTTGCGGTTTATGGAACGTACCGAAGATGTTGATTTTCGCCAAACGCTTTGATGTTAAAACGTAAGCGAACAGCAGAGCAAACATCACCCAATATACGATAGCCGTTGCCACGCCACAGCCAACACCACCCAGAGCAGGAGCACCAAGTTTTCCGTATACGAACATCCAGTTCAGCGGGATGTTTAATAGCAAGCCAATAAAACCAATCACCATCGCAGGCTTAGTTAAAGACATACCATCGGTAAAGCTTCGCAATGTTTGGAACAACAAAAACGCAGGTACAGCAAACATCACCGCATTCATATAGCCGATGGTCTTTTCCGCCATGAGTTGTTCAATGTCCATCCACTCCAATATCAATTGTGTCTGGAACAGTACGCCAATGATTGGTAGGGAAATGACGAGAGCTAAAAACGCACCTTGTTGAATCTCAAATGGAATTTTGACTTGTCGACCAGAACCATTCAGCTGTGCAACGACAGGAACCAACGCCATCAATAGACCGACACCAAATAAGATTGATGGTAGCCAGATACTTGCTGCAATCGAAACCGCCGCCATATCGATAGCACTTACGCCACCGGCCATTACGGTATCAACAAAACCCATTCCAGTTTGTGCAACAGATGCGATCAATACTGGGGTCGCAAGTTTGATTAGATTCGAGGATTCTTCTTTGTAACGATGCACAAACAACTCCAAATAAGAGGGAAAATTAGAATAATAGTGTAGGAAAGGACATTCTGAGGGAATCAGAGACAATGATCTTAAGCTTCCACTGGACGAATCATAAAGAAATGTCACAATAACTGCTATGAAAAACTGTTACTAGAATGCTAAATAGGAATCTTATGTTTACAGGTATCGTTCAAGGCATGGCAACACTGGTTGCTATAAACAAAAAAGAGTTGTTTCAAACTCATACCATTGAGTTAAGTGACGAAATGGTTGAGGGGTTAGCAATTGGCGCTTCAGTAGCTCATAACGGTTGTTGCTTAACGGTAACGGAAATTTCTAGCAACCAGATTGCTTTTGATTTAATGCAAGCGACATTGCGATTGACGAACTTAGGTCAGCTGAATGTTGGTGACAAAGTGAATGTTGAGCGTGCAGCAAAGTTTGGTGACGAAATTGGCGGGCATAGCATGTCTGGCCACATTACTTTGATGGCTAATCTCGTTGATGTGATTAAGACAGAAAATAACCGCACGCTTTGGTTTGAGCTGCCTCAAGAATCAATGAAATATGTGTTGAGTAAGGGCTACATCGGCGTTGATGGTTGTTCATTGACGATTGGTGAAGTGGAAGAGAACCGTTTCTCTGTTCACCTGATCCCAGAAACGCTGAATCGTACTCTGTTTGGCGGCCGTGAAGTAGGCGACCAAGTAAACATTGAGTTTGATCCTCAAACACAAGCGATTGTTGATACTGTTGAACGCGTACTAGCAAACCAAAAATAGTAGTTGCGGTTTATCAGCAGCACTTGCTTAAAAAGCGCTGACTAAGTAAACCTCGAAGACATTAAAAAAGAGCACATTGAGTGCTCTTTTTCTATTTGTATGTATCTGCGTTTTTCTAGGCTAGCCTCAGAATCGAGGGTAGCTTTAAATCGAGGTGTAGAGCCAACTCGACAAGAGAGTAGGTGTTAGAAGACTTGTTCGTCGTCTGCATCAATCGAGAGATTAATCCTGTCTCTTACTTCATCTACCTGCATGTCGAGGTGAATGGCATTGCAACATGCTGGGCAATCGTCATAAAAATCTTGGCTCCCATTAGAAGCATCAAGCGTTATGCTGATGGCATGCCCACAGTGGGGGCAGGAGACATGTTTCTCTGTGTATTTATGCATCGCGAATTCTCCTCACTGTAACTTGTTCCAATCGTAGTCGCTTGTATAGATCGCAGTAGCTTTATAGAACGACTTAGCTCGCTGTGATTGGTATTAAACGGCCTGTATCTTCTGAATGCATGCTTCAGTTTGTGCTAAATATTCGCCGCCAAATTGATTGCAGTGGTTAAGAAGATGGTACAAGTTGTAAATGTCTTTCCGATCAGTATAGCCAACGTCGAGTGGATTGACGCTCTGGTAACCTTCATAAAACTCTTTTGGAAATCCTTCAAACAATTCCGTTAATGCCAAATCGCATTCATGATCACCCCAGTAACAAGCCGGGTCGTAACAGATTGGCCCAAAGGCTGAATTTGCTACATTGCCATTCCAAAGATCCCCATGAAGCAAAGAAGGGCGAGGGTTGTGGCCAGCAAGACGCATATTCACTACATCAACGATGTCATCAATATCACCAAACTCGATGCCTTTCTCTTTGAGCAGTTGCAGTTGGAAACCAATGCGTTGCTCTGAGAAAAATCGACCCCATTTCTTATGCCAAGGGTTGGGTTGAAGTGTGCTGCCGATATAGTTGTCTTGGTCGCAACCAAACTCTTTTTGCTCGCCCCATTGATGAAGCTGCGCAAGCTGAACGCCGAAATCGAAGCTATTGTTGCCCGTCTCGAGCGGTTTGGTCGGCAAGTAATTCAGAATAATGAACGAGCACTCTTTGGTTTTGCCAATAAGCACCAACTCAGGAACGTAAACAGTGGAGGTTTCTCTTAACAAGCGTAAGTTCTCAGCTTCAATTTCAAACTTAGGTAAAAATTCTCGCTGATTCACTTTCACAAAGTAACGTTCATTACCATCGCTGATCATATAGCAATCGTTAATGTCGCCACCAGAAACCTTGGTACGTTCAGTAATCTGAAAGTTAAATAGAAGAGTATCTGAAAGTTGTTGAGAAATGGCCTGCCACATAGGAAATCCTCAAAGACTGAAAGTTAAAAAGATTGAAGGTTAGAAATACTGTTTGTTTAATAGCAATAGTTTAGGATAAATCTGAACAATTTATAGACGCACTGGTCAATGTTCTTGGCTCTTCTTCATCTTACGCAGAATCAATTGGCCGAATTGTGAAGTCGAACTGATTCAAGCTCTTTGAAATACAAACATAAATTGAAAACCTGACGTGATGAAATAGTTTGGAACTGGTCTCACAATCGAAACGGTTTTGAACGCAACAAACTGGAAAAGTGATTTGAGCTTGTTATTGTCTAGCGACTAAATTAAATGAGCTTTTAGAGTTAGTTGAAAGGGCTATTGTTAACTGGCGCAATACTTTGCTTTAAAGTTTGTCTTACACTTTGTTGGCGTGAATTTACTTATGTCGTAAGTAGGCAGGTATACCACATAAAGCTATATCGATTTAATTTTAAGCTGAAATACTAACTAGGATCATTTTAATGCGGTTTTGGACAATAAAGTGATGACAAATAGCTTCATTTACATAGTATTAGGCAAGTACGTATTAATCTGCTCTAGAGCTTAAAACGGAGAATTATTGTGGTTGTAGAAACCGATGGCTATTTGGCTTTAATCGAGCACCTATCATTCAACCTTGATGTGTTTACCAATAGTAATGGTGATACTGGAAACGAAAGTGTCGAAGATATTGTTACCGACATGATTTCAACGAACATCATGGCTATTTTCGAGCAAAACCCAGAGTTGCATTCGAGCGTTCGTTTTCAACTTTTGAAAGAAGCAGATGCCGTAGTAGCGGATCTTGGTGAAGTATTAGCGGGTGTGTGGGCTAAGAAAGCGACTAACGAACAAATTGTATTTCTTGATGAATATATCGCGTTAGTGAAGAACCTGTTTGATACGGCTGTTGCTAAATACGACTAGCTATTCGCGTATCACTCTAAAATGGTAAAAGGCGTTTAAGCCGTAACGTTTCATGTTATGTCGTTCAGCGGTGAATCTTTTGAATCGCTATAAACGCCTAAAGTGCCAAAACCTGGAAGCCCAATAAGGGTTGTCCAGCCTCGATATAATCACACCTTTCGATGTAGAAGCATGTAGGAATTGATTATTTCCTAAGTAAACTCCAACGTGTCGTACTGTCATCGATGTCTTAAAAAACACCAAGTCGCCACTCGTTGCCTGCCCATACGCTATTTCTTTTCCCTTTTTACTCTGGTCTATTGTGGTTCTTGGCAGGGCTTGTTGAGTCGCATTTTGGACGGCTATCTGTACAAAAGCAGAGCAATCTATACCTCGAAATGATGTCCCACCGAAATGGTATGGCACACCTTTCCACTGTTCATACACGCTCATATAAGCGTTTGTAGTCAATTGTTCTGACTTTGATAGGGGTTTCTGTGCGGTTTGACTAAGCTGAGAAGGCGAAGGTGACGAGCTACAAGCAGCCAATGTTGCTAAAGTTATTGTAACTACAGCCATTTTTCTGATTTTCATATGTAACTCTTCTGACAAAAAACTGAAATAAAAACGTCATCAAGGACTTCTAGTATACGACCTAACTTAAGGATATCTCTTTTCGTAGTCAAACTGGATTTCACATGCCCGACACAAATTTATCAATAAAACCCTCACGTTATACATTCTCGCTCATTCAAACCGTCACTGCTGTATTTATTTCCATTCTTTTACTTGTTAGTTTTTTATCAATGGTTAGCATTCGGGGCGTTGAACGTGTCGGGGGACATTTTGATGCACTCTCGGAACAAGCATTACCCCTTGCTCTAAATAACGCCGAATTAACGCAAAGCGTATTAGAACAAGTAAAACTTCTCACTTACAGTACCCAATCAACCGACTTAGATACACTGAATGCCACAAGAGGCTCAATTGACCAACTCGCGACAGAGAGTAATACCACGCTAGAGGAACTTCTTTTTATCTCCCAATCTTTTCCTGATGCGATCTCTTTAGAGCAGCAACAAATCCTTGTCGATGACATGGCGCAACTGCAAGCTATGACCAACACGGTACTGCTGGCGCAGATTGAGATTCAAAGTAAGCAAAATCTGATCGACAGTAAAATGGGCGAGTTCCGTTATGGCGTTGGATCTATAGGACCAGAAATGAATCGAATCAGCTCATTCTTGGTTGAAGACAACCCAGAAGCGAGCGATGCAGCGAACCGATTTACATCCAGTGCGTCTGCTATGGCGAACACCTTCTTGATGTTGATGATGCAATCTGACATTGATAAAGCACAAGATGAATACCGTCAATTGAGAAACCGAATCGCAGGCCTTAACTTGGCTTACAGCGATTTTGCCGATTGGCACCCAGACATCGCTGAGTTCGCGAGCTTGACGGCGCCTTACCAGATGGTGAAAGAAGGCTTTACCGAAGAAGGTGTAATCAAACAAATTCTCTTGAAACTCGAACTGGTTCAGCAGCAAGAGCAGAACTTAACGCAAGTCATCGACTTAGCGAATACCGTCATTAGCACATTGAATCAGCTGTCTTCTACCGCTTCCCACCTGATTGATGAAAGTGAACTGATTGTAAATCAAACCATCACCAATATTGATCGTGTGTTGTTTATCAGCGGGCTAGTGATTGCCGTAATCATTGTGATTTCATGGTTAGTGTTACGCCGTTGGATGAATAAAGGGCTTAGAAACATTACTCAACAGTTGAGTTCACTCGCAGAACATGACTTCTCTAAACAGAGCGAATTGCTTGGGCCGCTAGAGCTGCAAGTTATTACTTCAAAACTCAATACCGTCGTTGATTCAACCGCGGACTCGGTTCGTTTGGTAACGCGCAACTGTGAGACGCTTTATCAAACGGCTGAAGTAAGCCATGACGCTGCAGAGCAAACCAATTCGAGCTTGAACGAGCAGAACGAATCACTTCAGAATATGATCACCACCATTACGGAGCTGGAAGCATCTATTGGTGAGATTGCTCGTATCTCCAACGCATCGAACGACGATGCTCAAATAGCAGAAGATGAGTCAGTGAATGGCAGCCAAGTGGTTGGCCTTAACCAACAACGATTACAAGCGCTTGAGCACTCTCTTAGCATGAGTGAAGAGTCGATGGCTGACTTGGATGGTCGAGTTAAACAGATTCGTGAAATGGTCGACATGATCAGTGGTATCGCTGAAAACACCAACTTATTGGCACTGAACGCTGCGATAGAAGCGGCGCGAGCAGGTGAACAAGGTCGAGGTTTTGCGGTAGTTGCAGACGAAGTGCGTAAATTGGCGAGCGGCACATCCCAGCAAACTACCAATATTCGTAGCATGATGAACGAACTAGTAGCGGCAGCAGATCGCTCACGTGCTTCTGTAACGGAATCGAGAAGCGAGATGGCCAATGCACTGCAAACCAGTGGTGATGTAAGACAAGCCTTCGAGAAAATAGAATTTGCAGTAAGCCAAATCAAAGGGCGTGTTGAGCAAATCATGGTGGCAACCGAACAACAAGCACGTGCGACTGTCGATGTAACGCATTCTATCACTCGCGTGTCTGAGCAGGGCGAAAATACTAAGCTGCAACTTGAATCTATGATCGAGAGTTCAGAGCAAGTCGGAGAGATAGCAGGGCACCAACAAGCTATGCTTCATAAATACGTACTGAAATAAGCGAACGTACTGAAGTAAACGTGTGTGCTGAGTTAAGTCTGACAGCACAAGAGTTGAAACACTAGCTGCTCTTATAATTCTATCGATACAGAAACGCCCTTAAATTCTCACAAGAATCTAAGGGCGTTTTGTTTTCGGATTAAGCTAAGATTGGTCTCAATATAAACTTGAGACTCAACTGAATTCGAATCTAGTCTTTCGTTGTCGGGAGTCGTGCAAATGGCTGTCGCAGCATCAAATCCAACCGCTGCTCTTTACCATCTTGAATCTCGGGAACACCAATATGCACCTTATCGTGGCCAAGCTTGGGTTGTGCGCGGTAGGTCTTAAACCAGATGTCCCACACAGATAAAAAGAAGCCAAAGTTTGAGTGGGTTTCTTTCACGATAACCGAGTGATGAACACGGTGCATGTCTGGTGTCACAATCACTTTTCTCAATCGCTTATCAATCCATAACGGAAGCCGTGCATTGCTATGGTTAAACATCGCACTCGCATTAAGAACAATTTCAAAGATCACGACCGCAATGACAGGTACACCCAGCGCGATCACCAAACTCACCTTGATGAGCATTGAAAGAATCATCTCAATAGGGTGAAAGCGCGTTCCGGTTGTGACATCAATATCTAGGTCCGCATGGTGAACTCGATGTAGCTTCCACAACCAAGAAACGCGGTGAAACACCAAGTGCTGCAGGTAAATGGCGCAATCCAAGAGCAATACACAGATCAGAATGGTCAGTTCTTTCGGAAGTGACAGGGTATTGAACAAACCCCATTGGTTTTCTTGTGCGATGACCGCCGCTTGAAATGCTGCGATAGGAATTAGAGTAGCCAATAGAAAGCTATTCAAAGCAACCAACGCAAAGTTGTTTCCCCACCGAAACCATTTACTTTGAGTCAGTGTTTTACGTGGAAAACGGTATTCCCAAAGCGAACACAGTCCGAAAACGACAATAAAACAAACAAGGCGAAGCAGTGATGGGTCTTGCATGGGAATTCCTTCTATCATTCTAGGAACACTGTAAGTACAATCGTGCCACTTTTCTAGATTTATCGTTATTGTCCATGAGAATCCACGCTTTTCACCGTTTATATCAACACCGTTTGTCTCTTTCTACCAAGCCGTTTAACGCGCGCGGGTGTAAAGTGGTTCGATGTGAGTTCTGCAAAATCAAACAAGACAGCTGTATCTGTGAACATCAACCAGACGTAAATACGAACGTCGCGACCATGTTGATCTTATCGGACAATGAAATACTTAAGCCAAGTAATACCGGCCGTTTAATCCTTGATACCGTTAAAGACAGCTATGCCTACCTTTGGCATCGTACTGAGCCAAATCAAGAGATGCTTGATGTGCTGAAAGACGATAAATATCAGCCAGTCGTGGTCTTTCCTGAAGATTATACCGATGACAAATCGCGCGTGGTTGCAGACCTTGGTGAGATGCGAGATTCGAACAAGACGTTGCTGCTGATTTTTATTGATGGCAGTTGGCGAGAAGCGCGACGTATCTTCCGTCGTTCAGAGTATCTGCAAGATTTACCCGTGTTGTCGATTGAACCAGAATCGGTTTCCCAATATATGATGCGTAAGTCAGACAACGAACAACATCTTTCGACTGCAGAAGTGGCGAGCTTGGTTTTGAAACAGGCAGGTGAAGAGCAGGGTGCTCAGACTTTACAGCTGTGGTTTGAGACATTTCGCGAAAGCTACATGCTAAGTAAGACGCGTTATAAGTCCGATCCAACCAAACCAAGCCTGAACGCTTTCATAGAGCACACTAAAAATGAGACGTCACTCTAACCTTTAACCGCTTTGTGCTGACTTGTTGTTCAAACAGATTCGAACACGAGATAAGTTTGTCATCTATCACGGTTTGTAGGGGGAGTGTTATGGATAATGCTCCTTAGTTGTTTAATTTAAAAATTTTATTTGCCCTAATTTAGGGAAAAATTGGAGAGATTTCATGTATTACGGCTTCGATGTTGGCGGCACAAAAATTGAGTTTGGTGCATTCAATGAGAAACTTGAGCGAGTAGCAACAGAACGTGTTCCAACACCAACAGACGATTATCAATTACTGCTTGATACGATTGCTGGTTTAGTTAAAAAATACGACAGCGAATTCTCTTGCGAAGGCAAAATCGGCCTTGGTCTTCCTGGCATGGAAAACGCAGACGACGGCACAATGCTGGTTGTTAACGTACCGGCTTCAACAGGTAAGCCACTACGTAAAGACTTAGAAGCGCTGATTGGTCGTAGTGTAAAAATCGAGAATGATGCGAACTGTTTTGCGCTTTCAGAAGCATGGGATGACGAACTTAAAGACGAACCATCAGTTGCGGGCCTAATTCTAGGTACTGGCTTCGGTGGCGGTTTAGTTTATGAAGGCAAAGTTTTCTCTGGTCGTAACCACGTTGCAGGCGAGTTAGGCCATATGCGTCTTCCTATTGATGCATGGTTCCACCTTGGCGACAACGCACCGCTATTAGGTTGTGGTTGTGGTAAAAAAGGTTGTTTAGACAGCTACTTATCAGGTCGTGGCTTCGAATTGATTTATGAGCACTACTTCGGTGAGAAGAAGAAAGCGATTGAAATCATCCAAGCGTACAACGAAGGTGAAGTAAAAGCGGCTGAGCACGTAGATCGCTTCATGGAGCTATTGGCTATCTGTTTTGCGAACTTGTTTACGGGTCTTGACCCACATGTTGTTGCACTGGGTGGTGGTCTTTCAAACTTCGAACTTATCTACGAAGAAATGCCAAAGCGTATACCTAAGTACCTACTGTCTGTAGCGAAGTGTCCTAAGATCATCAAAGCAAAACACGGTGATTCAGGCGGCGTTCGTGGGGCTGCATTCCTTAACATTAAGTAATCGTAACTTAACGTTAAGCTAGCTAGGGTTAGATAGTTAAAAAGAACAAATAAAAATGCCGCAACCTCTTTCGAGATTGCGGCATTTTTTATTGTTCAGTGTTTTCTTTAGCTCTTATATCTGACTGCAAACGAAAAGCTAGAGATAGGAAAAAGAGCCAGAGGGCTTACTTCTTCTTTTTACCAACACCAAGGTTGTCTTTTTGCTTCAACGTAAGCTTAGTAAAGCCAAGCTTGCGGAAGTAGTTGTCTTGGTAGTTGCGAACCGCTTTAGTATCAGAAATCAACTCGAGCTGTTGCTCAGTTTTTAGATACTCAGAGATATCGATGCCTTCAGCTGCAGCAACAGCTTCTTGGATAGTGCGGTGTTCTTGTTTTGAAAACAGTAACTCTTTGTCTTCGTCTTTGTAAGTGTACAGAATGGTACGAGCCATGGTGCTCTCCAATAGAATTTTTACTTTGGGCGCACTCTACATAAAAACCGTACGTCGCTCAAGGTAATGGTAATAAATCTTAAGATTAACTTAGTTAATGGGTTACTTATTAAGGTTTGCTCAGAAATATAAAAGCCCCTTGTGACTACACCATCGCGTAAGGGGCTTCGGACGTCCCAACTTTAGTGTAATCAACACACCCTAGGCAGTGCTATTAATTAAACACGACCTTGCAGAGGAATGATCGTCACTGTCTCGCCAACTTTCACGGTATCAACCGCAGGTGAGATCTCGATTAAGCAGTTCGCTTCGCTCATTGAACGCAGAATACCCGAACCTTGCTTACCTGTCGTTTTCACTTCAAGCACGCCTGATTCATTCATCGAGAACACGCCACGGCTGAACTCAGTACGGCCTTGGCGAGAACGTAGCTGCTCAGTTGCAACGGCATTCGCTTTTACTGGCGTCCAGTTGGTTTGACCTTGAAGCTTGCGGATCGCAGGCTCTACAAAGTTAATGAACGATACCATTACAGCAACAGGGTTACCCGGTAAACCAAAGAAAGGTTTGTTTTCAATTTTGCCATAAGCCAATGGACGACCTGGACGCATGTTGATACGCCAGAAGTTGATTTGACCCAGCTTATCTAACGCAAGCTTGATGTAATCCGCATCACCAACAGACACACCACCAGAAGTCAGAACCATATCGGTTTCAAGCGACGCAAAGTGGAGCACATCCATCATCTTTTTTTCGTCATCTTCAATGATGCCGTAATCGACGATGTCACAGCCAAGCTTTTGAAGCATGCCGATAATAGTAAAACGATTTGAGTCATAGATAGAGTTTGGTTTTTGCTCGCTACCCGGCGCTTGAACTTCATCACCGGTCGAGAACACACCTACTTTTACTTTACGTAGAACAGGGCAGGTACCGAAACCAAGCGACGCCATCATGCCCATTTCTGGTGCTTCGATGCGTGTGCCACGTGTAAAGACAGGTTGGCCGATTTCTAAATCTTCACCCGCCATACGGACATTTTGTCCAGCCGAGATTTTAGCATCAGGGAAGCTAACTTTGTCGCCTTCTTGAACGGCTTGTTCACGCATGACGACTACGTCAACGCCTAGAGGCATTGGGGCACCCGTCATGATCTTAACCGCTTCACCTTGTTGAACAGTTTGCTCATAGCTGTGACCCGCCATAACTTCAGCAACGATGTTGTAGCTATCAAGATCTAAATCTTCACTACGAATTGCGTAACCATCCATTGCGGAGTTGGTGTTCTGAGGAACGTTGATTGGTGAAATTACATCTTCAGCCAATACTCGGCCATAGCCTTGCACTAATTCAACACTCTCTGCCAAATCGATCGCGTCAATGCTATCAACAATCTTTTGTTGGCCTTGAGTAACCGTTAGGCCAGCAGGAGAGAAAGAATCACAACAAACAACTGGAGTGTTGTCTTTTGAAGATGCACACGAAGCGACTTTATTTGTTTTCGAAGTAGAGTCGAATGACTGAGCATACTCGATGATGAAATCACGAATCGCTTCTAAGTCGCTGATCGCCATTTGTGGCAAGTCTGATTCAACTTGGCTGTCTGCAGCAATCGCAATAATGTTGTCATCGTTTGGATACAACCAAGGCTTACCGACTTCGTCTCTGTGCAGTTCAATTTTTGGGAAGGCGATGTTCTTGCAGCCTTCAACCAGAATCAAGTCCAGCGTGTTGGTATCGAAACGTGTCAGTAGGTAATCAAAATCAGCTTCGGCTTCTGGCGTTTCTGTCATCATCACGTGACGATTACGCGAAGCGATCAGCATTTGATTGGCTCCAGCCTTACGTAGGCGGTAGCTGTCTTTGCCTGGCTTATCGACATCGAAATCGTGGTGAGCGTGTTTAAGAACACCCACTTTTAAACCCGCATCCGTCAATATAGGTAGCAAGGCTTCAAGTACGGTCGTTTTGCCTGTACCGCTATAAGCAGCAAAGCCCAATAAAGGAAGGTTAGGGCGTTGTTTTGAATCTTTCATTATTGAAGCGTTCCGAATTGGGTGAGTTCTTCTGGCGTGTTGAGGTTTACAAAGCAGTTAGGTGAGTCGCTAAAATCGACATATTCAGTGACACACTCTTTGTATAGCAAGATGATTTTACGATCACCACGTTCCAAAAACGCTTCTAACTTTGGCAGAACACGTTTGTGGAATAGGGTGAATACAGGTTGCTTAAATTCGCCATCATGCGCGACAAGAATGTCGCTGTCTTCTTTTACTGCAGAGCAAAAACGTTGAACAAGGTCATCACTTATTTGTGGGCTGTCGCAAGGGACAAAGCCAACCCAATCTGTGCTCGCGTTTTTAAGACCAGCATGAATGCCACCCAGCGGACCTGGATAGTCAGGGAAAGAATCAGAAACAACCGGAGCAAATGCTTGGTAACTGTCTAAGTTACGATTGGCATTGATAGTGATGCTGACATCTTGTTGTGACAGCTTGTTTATAACATATTGAATAAGCGGAGAACCGTTGAGCTCAACGAGTCCTTTATCTTTTCCGCCCATACGGCTGGCCTGTCCGCCAGCCAAAATAACCCAACTAGTTTGCGTTGGAAGCAGCATAAATATTCTCTTGTGCTTTATCTTTCTGAATAACTTGCAGAAGCGGGGATTCGGTCAAAGTATTGTCTTTAATCCACCACTGCTTCTTACATAAATCGGTTAACGCGTTAGTTTGGTGACTGGTGATGACTAAACTCGCGCCTCTCTGAAGAAGATCTTCGGCCATAATCACCAATCTTTCAATAGATTCTTTGTCTAAAGAAGCACTTGGTTCATCCATAAGCAAGATTGAAGGCTTAAGAATCCAAGCTCGAGCCATTGCTACGCGTTGACGCTCCCCCCCAGACAACACAGAGATGTGCTCATCTGCCAGGGTTTCTAAACCTACCATTCTCAATGCATTAATTATTTGAGCTCGCTTATCTTTTTGGCTCTCTTTGTTAAAGCGAATGCCATAAGCGACATTTTGGTACACCGTGCCATCAAAAAGATAGGGGGTTTGATGCAGGTAGATGATGTCTTTGAATTTGAGTCGAGGGAATAATCTTTGTTGCCAGCTCTGTGTTGGGGCCTGAATGCGCCCAGAACTTGGCTGAATTAATCCAGACAAGATTTTTAGTAGGGTCGTTTTACCAACACCATTGTCTCCTTTGAGATAAATGGCATCGTTGGGGCCGATCGACAATTCGGGAATGTGGAACAAAACACGCTCTTTGTAGCGCATTGAAATTTGCTGCGTTGTTATTTTTATACTCATGACAGCGTTCCTAAGTTCTTAAATAGCCTTTTCCTCTCACACTGGAAAGGAAAAAGTTGAGGGCCAATGCCAATGCTAATAACACCATACCGAGGGCAACACCTTGAGCGAATGCGCCTTTGTGGCTTTCCATAGCGATAGCTGTCGGGATGTTTCTTGTCATCCCCATAATGTTGCCACCGACCATCATTGAACAACCGACCTCAGTAACGATACGAGAGAAGGCTGCAATGGTTGCGGCCAATAGAGGAAAACGTGTTTCCCAAATCAAGGTACACGCCACACGTGTCGTTGATACACCAAGCGTACGCGCTGTTTCTACTGCTCGGCGATCACTGGCCTGCAGAGCACCGTGCATCATCGCGACTAGGATAGGGAAACAGATCAGCATCTGACCTAAAATCATCGCCTTCTGGGTAAACAGCAATTGCCAATCACCTAGCGGGCCAGAGCGAGAAAGCATCATGTACATCAACAAACCAATAACCACAGTAGGGATCGCTTGCAGGGTATTGATCACCGAAAGCAGAGCCCACTTTCCGGGGAACTCGGTATAAGCCAATAAGAAAGCCATAAGGATTGCAGGAACAATCACTAATGAGATGGCGGACAAAGACACACTGAAGGATACCGCGACGATCTGCCACAATTCGTGGTCAAAACTCACCAGTAGATTCATTGCATCAATCGTTGTTTGCCATAGGGTCATGAAGTATCTCGTGTGAATCGATAATAGGTTTTTATCGGTAATGACTGATGTTAATCATAGCTGACACAATATATTTGAGCCTGTATTGGCCAGCTATTGTTTTTAAGCGTGCTCATTAACTTGAATTTAGTTAAGTGTAGTGTTTGTTGGTTTTGACGACATCTTCAACGCTACACTTTACTTACAACCAACGACTTATTACTTAGAGCATACTATTCTGCGCTTGCAACAAACAGTTGTTTGCCGTGCAGTTTAAAGTCGTTAATCAGTTTCTGACCTTTAGGGTTAACCAACCAATCACTGAATACTTTCGCTGCTTGGTAGTTAATGCTTGGGTAGCGCTCAGGGTTAACGAGAATCACTTGGTAAGGGTTGAAGAGGTTCTTATCACCTTGGAAAAGGATTTTAAGATCCAGTTTGTTTTGGTAAGCCAACCACGTACCACGGTCTGTCATGGTGTAGCCTTGCATTTCAGACGCCATGTTCAGAGTAGGGCCCATACCTTGACCAACACTGCGGTAGCCACCGAAGTTTGGTTCCATTTTAGTTTGCGACCAAATACCCATCTCTTTCTTATGAGTACCTGAATCGTCGCCACGAGATACAAACGTCACGTTATTAGTCGCGATCGCTTTAAACACATCTGCCACTGCTTTTTGAGATTCAATTTTCGCAGGGTCATTTTGTGGACCAACGATGACGAAGTCGTTGTACATCAGCTTACGAGGTAAAACGCCGTAACCTTTTTCCACGAAATTAGCTTCTGCTTTTGGTGCATGAGTCATCACCAAATCAACGTCACCATTTTCGCCCATGCGAAGTGATTTACCTGTACCTGCGGCTAGAACATCAACCTTGATACCAGAATCCTTTTCGAACTCAGGTAATAAGTAGTCCAGTAGACCAGAGTGATAAGTACTTGTGGTTGTCGCCAACTTGATATGAGTGGTGTCTTCCGCGCTGCTAGCCGTGTAACTGACGATAGATAGAGCTGCAATAGTTAAGGGAATTGCTTTCATTATTATTATGTCCATTCTGTTATAAATGAATGACATGCCTTCAGTTTTAAAGGGCTCGAAGAAGGGCATGTGCATAAGACGCTAATTGTTGTAATTAGAAATCTACACCTTATAAGCAATCTTAATGCCAATAAATCATGCATCAGATCTCACTAAATTGCTGTTATTTCGCACAAAACTGCGCCATTTACCCCGTTAAAATGAATCAAAACATGAGCTAGGACAAAATGTCGCACATTGCCCCTGTTGGAGAAAGGGTTAATTGGTACACTCTGTCCCAACTTTCCTCACCGGCTAATCATTATGTCTTTACCTAGTTCATCTGCATCCAATCTCAACCCGAACACATTGACTCACTATCAGGCGTTTTCCGTTTTGGTCGTGGATGATGAATTGGGTATGCAGGCTATCTTAAAGAAAGCACTAGGTAAGTTCTTTGGCAAGGTATCAAGCGCAGGTTCGGTTGAAGAAGCTGAAACACTACGTTCTAGCGAACATTTTGATCTCATCGTCCTTGATATCAACCTGCCAGGTCGTTCTGGTATTGAGTGGGAAGAGGCGTTTAACGACAATGACAAACGCGCCGATGTGATTTTCATGACGGGTTATGCTGATCTAGAGATGACCATATCTGCACTTAAGCTTGGTGCTTCAGATTTTATTCTTAAGCCATTCAACCTCGAACAGATGATACAAGCGGTTCTGCGTTGTATGGATAAGCGACTCGACCAAAGAATGCAGTACGCGTTAAAGCGTGATGTTAGTCGTCATATCAAGACCGAATTGATCGGCAATTCAGACAAGACCAAACAGCTCAAACTATTGATCAGTCAATTTGCACCGTCTCGAGCATCAGTTTTAATAGAAGGTGAGTCAGGGACGGGTAAAGAGTTGGTTGCGCGTGGTGTACATGAAGCCAGCAAACGTACCGGACCATTTGTACCAATCAACTGTGGTGCGATTGCCCCGGAGCTTCTCGAAAGTGAATTGTTTGGACACACCTCTGGCGCATTTACTGGTGCGAAGAAAAACCGTGAGGGTCTGTTCAGAGTCGCAAGTGGTGGCACCTTGTTCCTTGATGAAATAGGTGAAATGCCACTGCCAATGCAAGCTGCGTTGTTACGTGTGTTAGAACAAAGAACCATTCGTCCAGTCGGTAGCGAGAAGGAAATTTCCGTTGACGTACGAGTAGTGGCGGCGACGAACCGAAATCTTCAAGAAGAGGTCGATAAAGGGCACTTCCGCCGTGATCTGTTCTACCGACTCAATGTACTTAAGATTGATGTGGTGCCATTGAGAGAGCGCCCGTCAGATCTAATTGAACTTGTTCCATACTTTACTCGTCTTTTATCGAGCGAGCTTGGCATGCCTGTTCCAAATTGGGCACATGAAGATATATTGGCGATGAACGAATACGAATGGCCGGGAAATATTCGTGAGCTTAAAAACTTAGTCGAACGATGCATTCTTTTAGACAAGCCACCAGCACACTATTGGCGCGAGATTAATGGCGACCCTGTTCCTGCTAGCATTTCAGTGACGGTGTCACATGGTGCAGAAATGCCAAACTTGAATAATGCAGACGCTGCCGAGGGTTATCCAAACACTTGGACACTCAAAGAAGTGGAAAAATCTCACATAGAACAGCTTGTTAGTTTCCATGATGGTAATAAATCGGCAGCTGCGAGAGATCTTGGCGTGGCACGTAAAACGCTAGAGCGTAAGTACAAAGATTGGAACACAGAAGGCTCTGAATATGCCGATTAGACGTCGTTGGTGGTCAAAGTGGGCGTTCCGATTCAAAACCATGGTTCGCTACCGCTTATTATTCCTAACATCAGCTCCGATAATTTTGACCTTGTGCGCGCTTGTGGCTATCACACTGTATTGGTCAATACATTACACGTGGCAGGGCGCTCTGATTGATGTCGATGAGCGTTTGGATGTTGCCGATAACAGTATTCACCTGATCCAAAATCAGCAAGCATACAACGTTCGTGCGTTTGCCGAGTCTTATAACTTTCGAACCAAACTTGCGAGTGATCTTTCACACGAAGAGCTAACTCGCTGGGTGTCTGAGAACAAATCTCGCTATGAGCTCGATTTTCTGCGCTGGCGCAGTGTCGAGATCATGGAGAAGAAGCTCGAATATCTAAACTTAACTCACAAGTCTTCGTTTTTCAGTGTCTTAAGCCGTAATGAACTCGATTATCTCGATCGTGACCTCGCTAAAAAAGCAGAAGTTCCGATGCTCAATGGGCAAGAAGTTGAGACCCGCGGATTGGTAAGCCGAACCGTTGTATCAATAAAAGACGAACACGATCATGTGATTGGTTTTCTGGATGGTGGGATCTTACTGAACAACAGCACTCAACTTGTTGATCAAATCAGCAACCTTATCTATCCACAGCGAGAAGGTTTCAATCGTCATATTGGTACGGTCACGGTTTTCCTTGATGATCTTCGCGTCAGCACCAACGTGCCTTTGAGCAGTGAAGACAGTGTAGGGCGCGCCATTGGTACACGTGTTTCTCATGAGGTTCACTCAAAAGTCTTGAATGAAGGCAAAGAGTGGCTAGATCGAGCGTATGTTTACGATGCTTGGTATATCACGGCTTACCAACCAATCCATGACCAGTTTAATAATGTAATTGGTATGCTCTACACCGGTTATTTGATTTGGCCGTTGATAGAAACCTACTTGACCAACCTTGGCGAAATTAGCATTACCATTGTGTTGCTGTTGTTGGCATCCGGTTTGATCGTTCACCGTGGCGCACGTGATCTTTTCAACCCAATTGAACGCATTCATAAAGTCGTCAAGCTAGTCCAGATGGGGCAAGACAAGCGAATTGGTACGCTAGGTTTGGATGATCAACACGAACTGACACTGCTCGCTAAACAGTTCGATAAGATGTTAGATCTACTGCACGAGCGTAATCAAGAGATTCAACAAGCGGCGTCTGAACTTGAGTGCAAAGTGCATTCTCGTACCGCGAGTTTGAAAGAGAAAACTGAAGAGCTGGAACTGCATATCAAGCTTCTCAATCAAGCCCGAGATAAGCTGGTGGTTAATGAAAAATTAGCAGCGCTCGGTGAGCTCACGGCAGGCATTGCTCATGAGATCAATAACCCAACGGCAGTAATTCTTGGCAATGTTGAACTGATGAAGTTTGAACTCGGTGATGAAGTGGGCCGTGTCGATGAAGAGGTCCACGCTATCATGGAACAGATTGACCGAATTCGAAATATTACCCGAAGCCTACTTCAATACAGCCGACATGGCGGCGTACAAGACGAAATCACGTGGCAGCATATCAATCCAATTGTCGATGAAAGTATTACGCTCGTAAAGACTGGCGCGAAGAAGAAAGGCATCGTATACGTATCACAACTGAACGCTAAAAGCTCGGTGGAAGTAAACCGAAACCAATTGCTGCAGATTCTCGTTAACCTACAAATGAACGCGATTCATGCGATGGACGGACAGGGCACATTGACTATCTCAAGTGAAGACTGGGTGGAGAATGGCGTGTCTCATGGTGCAATCGTTCATGTTCAAGATGAAGGGTGTGGTATCAAAGAAGAACAATTGAAACGCATCTTTTCACCTTTCTACACCACCAAACGTGACGGTACAGGTTTAGGCTTGTCCGTTTCTCAAAGTATCTTGAGCCAAACGGGTGGCGAGATCCGAGTTGAATCTGAGGTAGGCAAGGGAAGTCGCTTTAGTATCTACCTCCAACAAAAAGCTACACCTCAATTATTGGTGTCGAATCTCTAAGTTAATTTTACCGGCTGTTACTTGAGCTTTCAGCCCAAGCACAAAAATCCCGCACTACTAATCTATCGCAAGCGAGATCTCAACCTCTGCTGATTTGACGAGCACCGCTTTTTGCTTATGTAACACAGTGTATATCTTTCGATCTTGATGCATATCATCTGAACTGTACGAAATTTTGATACCTTGGCCGAAAATACATAATCAAAACAAATAATAAAGTCAGTCAGCTATGAAATTAAGTAACCTATCTATCAAATCAAAACTCGTCTCCATCGTCATTTTATCGGTTGTTCTATTGGTAATGGCATCCACTTTTAATCTAATGCAACAGCGCGCTAGCTCCATGGAAGAGCGGCAAGATAAACTCAGTGCACAAGTAGAAACAGCGGTCAGCCTAGCTCAACACTATTATGACCAACGAAATGTTCTTGGCGAAGAGACAGCAAAGAAACAAGCACTGCAAGCTATTGAAACGCTTCGCTATGACAGCACCAATTATTTTTGGATCTTAAACCAACAACTCAACATCATTAGTCATCCACTCAAGCCAGAACTCAATGGCAAAAATGCGGGTAACTTAAGAGATGGCGCAGGCAAGCATCACTGGCGTGAGATGGTCACCATTTCTCAAACAGCACAACAGAAAGGCTTTCTTGACTACCAATGGAAGAGCCCAAATGGAGAGTTGAAAGACAAGATCTCATACGTACAACTGTTCCCTGAATGGAACTGGGTACTAGGGTCTGGAATATTGGTCGCTGATATTCAAGATGCGTTCTATGCGTTGGCGATTAAAGAAGGGATGGTTGCGGTTGTGTTGTCTGGTCTGTTGTTTGCAATGGGCTACGCGATATCCAATAACATCCTTGTGCCGCTTAACAAGCTTATCGATAACACCCATAAGATTGCCGATGGCGATCTTCGTGTACGTATGAATATGACGCGTAAAGATGAGCTAGGCGATATGAGCCAACAGATCGACACCATGCTCGATAAATTGCAAAGCACGCTACGTACCGCCAATCAATCTGCGGATCTTTCCAGTAACATGGCAAGCCACATTGCTCAAGCGAGTGAAGAGGCGGCGACCAGTGTCAATTCGCAACACGCTCAGCTTGAGTTATTGTCTACTGCGATGACAGAAATGAGTGCGACCATTTCTGATGTTGCCGTAAATGCCGAAAACACAGCAGAGAGCACCAATAAAGTGGTGGATCATGCGAATCAAAACGACCAAAACATGCAGGTGACCTCCAAAACGATATCTCAAGTTTCAGAAAACATTTCGACAGCGAATGACCTTGTGAGAGACTTACAATCCGGTGTGACTGAGATAAGCCAAGTGGTGAGTGTGATACGTGATGTATCCGAACAAACCAACTTATTGGCGCTAAATGCTGCGATTGAAGCGGCACGTGCTGGTGAGCAAGGAAGAGGGTTTGCAGTGGTTGCAGATGAAGTTCGTAACCTTGCGAGTCGTACTCAAAATTCAACCAACGAAGTCCAACACACAATAGAGAAACTCACTCAGCAAGCAGAACGAACCTACAAAGCGATGCAAAGCAGTAATGAGAAGGTCGATCATAGTGTCGTCGCTTCCAATGACACGCGCCAACAACTTGATGTGATTGTTACTGAATTACATAACGCGAACGACATGGTGGCACAGATTGCTGCAGCCTCGGAGCAGCAGAGTGCGGTAGCAACAGAAATGAGTGAAAGTGTCACTGGCATTCATTTAGCCGCGAATGAAGTTCTACAAGCATCACAATCACTGGCAGAAGACAGTCAGAAAATGGCTAACACCACAGAGTACCTAACAGAACAGTTGAAATACTTTAAGGTATAAACCCAACAACTCTTACTCTTAGTCTTTCCACACATAGAAACCTCATAAAAAAACACCTCCGCACTTGAGATAAGTTAGGAGGTGTTTTTGTTTATCGATAACGAGAAGGTTAATTCACTCTCCAAGCGTTAAACCGACTTCGATTAATGCGCAGCCACTGAAATTTTCGGAGGGTTGATATTGTGCTTTCTGAACTCCTTCATTACACGCAAAGTAATGTCGGTTTCAAACAACTTCTCATATGCGGTGTCCACTACGTAAGCTTTACAAGTTAGTTGTATCGCTAAGTAGTTATCCGTAATCGTCTGTTTTACTAAAACCGTTACCGGCTTAGGTAAATGAATATAGCGACTTGAAGAAGCCGCTTCTTGGATTAAGTCACGGGCTAGAGTGATGTCTTCATTCATTCCGACGTAAAACGGAATCACCACCTGCATATCCAACGCACCATAGTTACCACTGGTAGTGACTTCATTTAAGAACTTGTTGTTTGGAATTGTGATGATGTCATCATTCAAAGTTCTCATGCGCACAGAACGCAAACCAATCGTAATTATGTCGCCGTAATTACCTTCAAACGTGACGCGATCACCAACTTGAAAGGGTCTATCGATCATCACCGTGATACCCGCGATAAATGATGCTGCCAAGTCTTTAAGCGCAAAGCCTACTGAAACAGCAAGAGTACCCCCAATCAAAGCCAGTATTTGGTCGTTAATTCTAAAACTCATCATGAACACGATAAGACCCGTGCTTACGTAGATAAAGAACTGAGTAAACGACTGCAGTTTTTGTAGCAACATTCTATATTGCACAAACTGGCTACCAAAGCTGGTCACCAACGAATTGATGAACTTAAGCAACAGCCACATTGCTGCAATAACGATCATGGAGAAGAACACACCGCTCCATCGTACCAAGCTTGCAATCTTAGAGATGTTCTCTACGTTGGCTAACTCTTCCGTTGCATAGGTCGGAAAACTCACGGTAGTCGCTAAGCCAACAAGTAATAGGACAAATAACTTCTTCATTTCACTTCACTAATAAATGTTGACGGTCGAGAACGTTCGTAATATGGCGGAACCAGTGCTCAGAAATCCGAGCCTTTTCTTCATGCCAACCAATATAACCACGGCTTTCAAAATAACGCAGAATACCCGTTATTTCTGCCGTGCTCAGTTGTGTACATTCAGACAACACTTCTGGCGAAGCGATTTCCAATTGCACGATAGAGCGTAATACAGCCAACATTGGTTTTGGCATATTCTCTAACTCCTGAGCTTCAGGAACATGGAAAAGGCGCACCACTGCTTGATCTGTCTCTTTATTTCGGTTCAAAGAGAGTCGGAAGAACCGCAGCGCAACGGTAGGGTTGCCATCAGAGTAGTGCCATAAAATTCGATAGAAACCTTGGCGTGCGCGTTCTTCTTCACTCATATCATCTTGGTCCCACTGTTTAGGGACTACTAAGCCATCAAAAGACAACGGCTTCTCAAGCTCCGTATTGATACGGCTATTTAGAAGTTCACCCACTTGTTTCTCAGTCCAACGCGGAAGGAAACACACCAAGTCAAACAGCAAACGTTCGCCACGCGCTCTATCAACAAACCGCCAGCTCGATTTGGCAATCGATATCACGACACGGTGGTTCTTTTTAGAGCGACGCAGAAGGTTGGTTAAACGAATCAAATCAGACAAGCCACCGACCATTGGTTTCACCAGTCGTTGTGCGTTATCAATCGCAATAAGGTAAGTCGTATTGCTCTTACGCAAATGCGCCAAGATCTGAATCTCAGTGGCTTCTTCTTCCAAACCAATACTAACGGCAAGATGCGCTAAAAGTTCTTGGTAACCGGCATAAGGACAGCTCACATAAACGGGCTCTGCGTTAGAGACTTTGTGCAATAAGGTATATAGCAGCGTTGTCGCGCCGACACCACGTTCGCCAGACACAATACAGATAGCCGGGCTGTCTGACATTAAGTAGCGTGATAACTGCTTAATTTCATCTCCCGCGTAATCTATCAACGTACTGTCGATGTTACCCGGAAGAATGTATTCATAGGTTTGATCGCCTTTGATTCGAACCAAGTTTTGCTGATTCTTATCAAGGTCAGACTGTTTAGCAACTTCAATTCTAAATAGATAAGCTAAGGCCTGGCTAAACAAAGTGTAATTGGATAGCAGGGCCATAATTCGATGTTGAAAGTTGTAAACACTCAACCACACGATGCCAATGACCGTCGCCAATATATTAAGTAAGAAGGTATCCTTGCGGTTTACTGCCCAATTCACCCAAACCGGACGATCAGAGATGTGTTGCAACGTATCGAAGACCTTCGCTCTCCATAGTCTGAGAACTGAGATCGTGACCAGCACAAACCAAAAAAACAGAGCGCTGTAAATCCAGCTGTAAATCGTACCTTTGCCTAGCGTAATACTTGATATCTGGAGAATCACACCCGCAACGATGAAGCTCCACACGTAACGACGAATAGTCGATAGGCGTAGTGCTATCACTTCTTGATTTGATGTACGACCTAAACGGTAGGCAAATTCCAAAATAAAGCTGATGGCAATCGAACCACCTAGAATCCACCAAGTGAAGATCTCCAGGAAAATCAAATGTTGAAGACTAGGGATACTAGAAAGCACTCTCAATGACAATGTGATGGCAATTAGCCAAGCAATCGCACGATCAGCGCGGCTGATATACCAAATCACGCGAACCAGAAAAGGAGGGTTCGTTTTCGCTTCAAGAAAGTTAATTCGAAACAGTTCAATCAAGCGGGTGCTGTTGGCAAGCCACCACACTAAACCGAAGTAGATGAATAACACTTTTAGTGAGGCACCAATCACTGGCACTGGCGAAATAAAGATGTCTTTAACAAGCGCTTTAAAGCTACGAATTTGGAAATAAACAAGATACTCAATATTGAGCTTGGTTAATTCCCACTCTTGCTTAAATTGGGTGACACCATAAGGGCCAAAACCGGTTAAGCGCTCTTTGTTTGCAGAGTTTGTCTGTTCTAACAGGTGCTGCTTACTCACGTTCAAGCTATTCAAAGTGACGTAACTGGTTTGAACGGCAAACCATTGATCGACGTCGCTGTTATCTCGGTAAGCTTTTATCTGTTGCTCGAAGGTTTTGATCTCTTGCTTTTGGACTCGCAGAACTTCGGCAAGCAAAATGTTGACCTGACGTCTATCCGACGCTTCCATAAATAGAGGGTCGGGTAACGAATCAATTCGCTCATCAAGGGCAACAGCAGAATCGGATACCTGCGGCTGAGATTGTAAGTCATATTCCAAGTTGGCATGACTAGGCCAAGAGAGAATGGCCAAAGTGAGGATTAAGAAGCGCGATAGTGAACGCATAAAAGTCTCTTAGAATTATGAGGTTAGGATTACTATAGTTAGTTAATCTGACTTTGTGAAATCCAATCCGGTATTGGGGGCGAGTACTTTATTCCTGTTTCGACCAATTTTGTCATGAAATTGTCAGGGATTAGGCTAGTTTTGCCTATGTCTGCTGTTGCTTTGGTCAGGTTAGTTTCACTGCGACCAATCAGCATGTGATATATTCAATGGTTGGCATGATTTAGGGCGTTATATGCCGCCAATTACAGGGTATTGTTAGATATTTTGTTTTTCCTGAAAATCGATGGATTTTAGGCAGCAAATTGAAAATCAAAAGTGTGAGTTAGCTCAAACTATGATTTGGCTGGGTTATCACTCACTTAATAGCGGGTAAATGCAATCAATACTTGCAGTTAAAGCCCTGAACAAGTAACGTTGCGGCGTTTTTCACATTAATAAGGTAATGGCATTGATCTCCACAGCAAATATCACCCAACAATTCGGCGCTAAGCCACTTTTCGAAAATATTTCAGTTAAGTTCGGCGAAGGCAACCGCTACGGTTTAATCGGCGCGAATGGCTGTGGTAAATCGACGTTCATGAAGATCCTATCGGGTGAACTAGAGCCGACTTCTGGTAACGTAAGCTACGATCCAAACGAGCGCGTTGCTAAGCTAAACCAAGACCAATTTGCTTATGAAGAATTCACGGTAATCGACACGGTTATCATGGGTCACAAAGAGCTTTGGGCTATTAAGCAAGAGCGTGACCGCATTTACTCTTTGCCAGAAATGAGCGAAGAAGACGGCATGAAGGTGGCTGACCTTGAAGTTCAGTTCGCTGAAATGGACGGCTACATGGCAGAAGCTAAAGCGGGTGAGCTTCTTCTTGCTGTAGGTATTGAAGAGTCAATGCACTTCGGTTTGATGAGCGAAGTGGCACCGGGTTGGAAACTTCGTGTTCTATTGTCTCAAGTACTGTTTGCAGACCCGCATATCATGCTTCTTGACGAACCAACGAACAACCTGGACATGGACACCATCAAGTGGTTGGAAGATACGCTAAACCAACGTAACTGCACAATGATCATCATTTCGCACGACCGTCACTTCCTAAACTCGGTTTGTACACACATGGCTGACCTTGATTACGGCGAACTTCGTCTATTCCCAGGTAACTACGATGAGTACATGACGGCTGCGACTCAAGCTCGTGAACGTCTACTCTCTGACAACGCTAAGAAGAAAGCACAAATTGCTGAACTTCAAACGTTCGTTTCTCGTTTCTCTGCTAACGCATCTAAAGCGAAGCAAGCAACGTCTCGTGCTAAGCAAATCGACAAGATTCAACTAGACGAAGTTAAAGCGTCTAGCCGTCAAAACCCATTTATCCGTTTCGAACAGTCTAAAGAACTATTCCGTAACGCACTTGTGGTTGAAAACCTATCTCAAGGTTTTGAAGAAGATCTTTACAACAAGTTCGATGCCATCTTCGAAGTAGGTGAGCGTGTTGCTATCATCGGTGAAAACGGTGTAGGTAAAACAACACTACTTAACACACTAGCTGGCGCACTAGAACCTCGCACTGGTGAGTACAAGTGGTCTGAAAACTCAAACATCGGTTACTACGCTCAAGATCACGCACACGATTTCGAGACAGACATGAACCTGTTTGATTGGATGAGCCAATGGCGCCAAGAAGGCGAAGACGAGCAAGTTGTTCGTGGCTTCCTAGGTCGTATGCTGTTTGGCCAAGACGACATCAAGAAATCTGTAAAGGTTATCTCTGGTGGTGAGCAAGGTCGTATGCTTCTTGGCAAGATCATGATGCACAAGCCAAACATCCTTCTTATGGATGAACCAACGAACCACATGGATATGGAATCTATCGAAGCGCTTAACTTGGCTCTTGAGAACTACAAAGGCACATTGTTCTTCGTATCTCACGACCGTGTATTCGTAGACTCTCTAGCAACTCGTATCCTTGAAATCAAAGATGGCAAGATCAACGATTTCCGCGGTACTTACGCTGAATTCTTGAAAGCTCGTGACTAAGCATTAAACGAGCCGTAGTTTCTAACTACATACGCTTGAATTAAAAAAACGCCGTCGTACTTTTAGTATGACGGCGTTTTTGTATTTATATGTTGTGAGCCACTAACTCTTCACATCAGAACTACATATTAAAAGCTGTTAGCGAATCACCAAATCGAACTCACGCTTTTTGTCCGGATGCTGATTGTTCACCTTTCACATCAAAATCGATCTTGTCTGCACCTGTGAACACTTGGAAGCGTAGACCTTTAGCACGAGCAATCGTGGTGATACCGAACTTCTGCGCCAAATCTAAGCCCATTTGGGTCACGCCAGAACGTGATAGAAGAACAGGGATACCCATCTGCGCAACCTTAATCACCATCTCAGAAGTCAAACGACCTGTAGTGTAAAAGATTTTGTCTTCACCTGACTCCTTGTTAAGCCACATCTCACCAGCCAATGTGTCAACGGCATTGTGACGGCCTACATCCTCCACAAACGACAACACTTGGTCGTCTTTGCAAACAGCACAACCGTGCACCGCGCCTGCTTTCTTGTAGGTATCGTTGTAATGAGTCAACGCTTCAAGCGCTGTGTAGATTTCAGATTGCTTAATCTTGTTTTGAGGCACCTGGTAATCTTCCAACTGCTTCATCACGTTGCCATACATGGTACCTTGACCGCAGCCAGAGGTTACTGTTTTCTTCTTAAGCGCTTGCTCAAGTTGGCTTGTATCTTCTTTGGTGATAACCGCTGCAGAGCTGGTTTCCCAATCGATGATAATAGATTCAACCGCTTCTGGGTCGGAAAGGAAGCTTTGGTTTTTCAAATAGCCTAATACTAATGACTCCGGACGAGAACCTAACGTCATTAAGGTTACGATCTCTTTCCAGTTCAATATCACGGTAAGAGGGCGCTCACACGCGATCTGTTTTGTTAGCTTTTCGCCATATTCATCAAACACTTCAACTTCGATTGTCTGAAGTGGGTTCTCACTGGTTTTTATTATGTTTGGTTTTACCACAGTCATTTCCTACTTAATGAGATAGCGATTTTATGAGATAAGAAGTCAACAAGAGCAATAAGGCTCTCATTCATCAATGCGCTAGTTTGTTGGTTCGCTATGGCCTAGGTTTCGATTATCGTTCTCGAACATGCCATAGATCTGTGAATACATAGCTCTGTGAATAACATTAGCGAATTAGCTAAAGCAAATCTTATTCCAAAATAACGGGGATTGATGGAAACATGAAGCATTAGATTAAAATAGCGCAAAATATGAGAGTTCACCGGGTGGAGTTGTCTGAAATAACCAGTATCGACTAACGTTATAGTGACAACTTGATAACGAACGCTATAGATACGCTCTCATAGGTAATCCGTATTGGCGTGTTTATTGCTTTATGGCGTGTATATGATTGCGCACAGTACAAAATGTCCTAAGTGCATTCAGACCAAAGAAAATCAATTGGGTGAAGTATGTCTGAGATAAAAGAATTCCAAGAACAATATGAAAAAACAGAAGCAGCTTGGCCAATCGGTGTCCAAAGAATAGAGAAAGAGATCAAAACAGGTATCTGGGTAACCACACAATGGGAATTGACGGGGTTTGAACTGTCGCCAGAAGACGATACTCAAGACGTTTGTTTACTTCAATTACATAAAGACGAGCGTACAGACTATCGTTTCAACCTTAGCTCTCAACAACCTAAGCTTTTCTTAGTGATGGATAACGTCGAT
The DNA here is from genome assembly GCF_057785915.1 of Vibrio sp. QJM3NY_35. Taxonomy (NCBI): domain Bacteria; kingdom Pseudomonadati; phylum Pseudomonadota; class Gammaproteobacteria; order Vibrionales; family Vibrionaceae; genus Vibrio; species Vibrio sp. QJM3NY_35. The sequence goes on from NZ_CM173507.1 coordinate 1,721,292, forward strand.
TCTGGTGTTGAGCCAGTCATTCAGTTACTTACGGCATCACAAACGGTTGCTGGGCAATACATGGACGGTGACAACCAAGTCCTTTCATACGACATTCCTTTGCCTGTACAAGCTTGGATGGAAGCATTCATTGGCCGTCATGGCGAGTTACTAGAAGCAAGACGTAAGAAACGTAAAGGCGCGGGTCGATCAAATGGCAACTAACTTTTTTAGCCGTTGGTCTCAACGAAAGCTCGATGAATCGTCTGATGAACCATTAGAAGCGCAACAAACGCTTGAGGAAGCCGAGCTTATTTCTTCAGAGGCTTCGTCTGCTGCTTCATCTATAGGTGCAGAAACATCAGAGTCATTAGACCGTCAGATTTTAGAAAATAGAACTTTAGAAAATAGAACTTTAGAAAATGGTTCTCCAGAAAGCAATGAAGAAACTCATGCTGTCGATTCTCAAGCTATTGACTCTCAGGAGATAGCATCAGAAACGACTGAAGACTTGTCTGTTGCTCAATTATTGGTGTCAGAAGCATCTGAGAGCGTAAAAAAAGCGGCCTTGCGTAAATTATTCCTCTCAGAAGAGTTCAACGTTCGTGATGGTTTAGATGATTACGACGACGATTACAGTAATTTGAAGTCTCTTTCTGAAGGGGTTGCGGAAACCTTGCGTGATTGGGTTAAAGACAAAACGGAAGACGAAACCACACCAGAAGAAGAGCAAGCCATTGATAATAAAGATGAAGGTGAGGTTTTAGGAAATTCTGAAAGCGGTCTTGAGGTATCTGATAATGAACTTGAAACGTCAGAAATTGACGAAATAACAGAACAAGAAAATGAACTGTATAAAAATACAGTACCAGATATTGACGCTACAATGTCAGACGAAGCTGACCTGAAAAAGATGGGACAAAATATACCACACAAAGAATAGGTACATTTTGACTAAACACTCAATGAGCCGCTTGCGACAAAATGTCCCAAGCGGTTTTTTTATACGCACAATAAACGCTATAAATCATTAAACTACTGATATATAGGGATTATTAAACTGGCATGGCATTTGCTAAATAACGTTCATTATCAACTTTTTTGTAGATAGACGAGTTCATGGTCTGACGAACGGCACACTGGCTAAAGGGTTAGTTGTTAACGGATTACTCAGCAAGTTCTCTATCGCTTACTACAATGAAAGTTGAACAGATTATCCATGTCCAAAGATGGAACTGAGCAATGCTTAAACAATTATTAGAACAAGCAACTTCAAATAACGCTAAAGCAAGACTGTATGCATTTGAAAATACAGTTGAGTTAACAAATCTGATTCCACCTACTGTTAGCTACGAAAGCGGCGGTAATACTCTTGTTATTGGTCCAACTGCGATCATTGAAAGTGCTGCGGCGCAATTACCTCAATTGACGAGCCTAACCTTATTGTCGACAGACGGCGAAAAGGGCACAAACCCAGAACTGTATTTCGCGAATTCGGTTCAAGTCTCCGGTTTCCTTGGCACGTTTGAAGTTGTGATCGAAAGTAAAGGCACATCAAGCAACCTAGCGAAAGTCGCGATTAATCACGATTGTTTCGATGTTGTTCTAGACCTATGTCTGAATAGCTGCATGACAGAGGAAGTACCTGTACCAGGTTATTACCCAGTAGGTCGTGGCTATCCAAAACTGGCTGAAGCACTGGAAGAGATTCCAACGCTTATGGGCACCTTTGATAAACCTAAGTTCTTCCGTCTAGACACTGACCTTTGTGCGCACAGTTCTCGTGGCGTAAAAGGCTGTGAGCGTTGTGTCGATGCTTGTCCTGCTGGCGCACTATCAAGTGAAGGCTCGGATAAGACCGGTCATAAGATCGAGATTAACCCTTACCTATGTCAAGGCGTCGGAACTTGTGCGACAAGCTGTCCGACAGAAGCTATCTCTTACGCATTGCCTAATCCTGACGATACTCAAAAATTCATTGAACGTACGCTAGCGAATTACGAGCAAGCGGGCGGTCTTGATCCTATCGTGCTTATCTGTAGCTCACGTCATGAAACTTACAACGTGATGGCTCTTAAAGCGCTACCAGATAACGTGATTCCAATTGTCGTAGAAGAACTTCCATCTATTGGTATTGATACTTGGTTTGCTGCTTTAGTAAATGGCGCGACTCAAGTTCTGTTTGCAGCATCTCGCTTTATGCCAGAAACGATCATTCGTGTTCTGAATAACGAAGTAGGGATCGCTCAAGAGTTACTAGACCAAATCGGTATTCCAAAAGAAACCATCGATATTTTGTACTTAGAGTCTCTACGTGAAGGTCCTCCAACACTATGTGTGGATTCGTTCGACCTTGCACTTGGCGATCTTCAAGGTAATAAGCGCCAACGTCTATTCACAGCACTTGATGCAATGTCTTCAGCTCGTATTCCAGTTGAAAATATTGTTGAGCTTCCATCGAATGCGCCATATGGCAAGGTTTCGTGTGAAAGCAAAGATTGTACTTTGTGTATGAGTTGTGTGGCTGTGTGTCCGACACGTGCACTTCATACCGACGGGGCTTCTCCATCACTTAAATTTGTAGAACAAGACTGTATTCAATGTGGCTTGTGTGAAAAGGCATGTCCTGAAAATGTTCTGACTCTTACGCCTCGTATGAACTGGGTAAAAGAAGAACGTCAGAAAGCGGTTGTGATTCATGAAGAGAAAGCTGCGGAATGTGTACGTTGCCATAAACCATTCGCACCTCAGTCTATGATCGACATGTTACAGAACAAGTTACGCGGTCACTCTCACTTTTCAGATGAAGCAGCGATCAATCGTATTGCTATGTGTGAGGACTGTCGTGTGGTGGATATGTTCGATTCAATGGCGCAAGACCCATTGAAACAATTGAAATACTAGGAGTTAGCCTTGGAAACTAATTTGGATCAGGCACAAGAACAGACACTAAGAACTGAGATCTATTTGGTTCTATCTGCACTGTTTCGTAGCGCACCTTCTGAAGAGGTGATCGACTTTCTAAAAACGCTAGATATTGAAGCGTCTGAAAGTGCAATGCAGAAAGCTTGGATTGCTATTCAACAAGCGGCAACAGAATCAAATCGCGAAGCGTTAGAAGACGAATATCAAGATCTGTTCATTGGCATTGGCCGTGGAGAAATTGTTCCATTTGGTTCTTGGCATCGCACTGGTGCCATGATGGAAAAACCATTGGCAGAGATTCGTCATGATTTAGAGCTTTTAGGCATTGAACGTGACGATCAAGTGAAAGAGCCAGAAGATCACATCGCAGCATTGTGTGAAGTGATGGCCATGCTAACGGCCGAAGAAGAAGCCCTGCAACAAGCGGTATTCAATAAGCACCTTGGCCCTTGGTTTAACTCTTTCACGCGTCAGCTTGAAGGGGCAGAAAGCGCGAACTTCTACAAATCGGCAGCTCAGCTGTGTGAAGCATTCCTAACGTTAGAACAAGTGCGTTTTAGCGTGAATACAAAAAGCAGTAAGCACAAATTAAAGATTGATGTGAAAAACGTCACTGATTACGAGTAATCGAGCAGTACGCGATTATATCGATAGAGGGGCATTAAGCCTCCAAAAAAAGATCTACCGTAAGGTAAGGAAGCAATGATGAAAGATAATAAAGATATAAATACAAGCCGTAGGGACTTACTCAAAGGCTTGACGACTGCAGCCGTAGCTGGTGCCGTTGTCGCTGGTACAACTAAAGTGGCAACCGCTTCAGAAACTGTTGAAATTTCGAAAGAAGACGTGAAGAAGACAGGGTATCGTGAAACGCAACATATTCGCGATTACTACGACACACTTTAGGAGATAACGGATGAAACTTGTCAAACGCTCCGATAGTGTGAGCAAAGAAACTAATCAGTTAGGCGTGTCTCGACGTGCCTTCATGAAAAACACTTCATTAGCTGCTGGTGGCGCAGTGGTAGGCGCAAGTCTATTCGCACCGGGCATGATGAAGAAAGCACAGGCTAAATCAGTCGATCCAGAAGCGAAAACAGAAGTGAAACGTACTATCTGTTCTCACTGTTCTGTGGGTTGTGGTATCTACGCTGAAGTTCAAAATGGCGTATGGACCGGTCAAGAGCCTGCATTCGATCACCCATTTAACGCTGGTGGACACTGTGCGAAAGGTGCAGCACTTCGTGAGCACGGCCACGGTGAGCGTCGTCTTAAGTACCCAATGAAATTGGAAGGCGGTAAGTGGAAGAAGCTTTCTTGGGAACAAGCGATTGAAGAAATCGGTAACAAGACGCTAGAACTTCGTAAAGAGTCTGGCCCTGATTCGGTTTACTTCCTAGGCAGTGCGAAACACAGCAACGAGCAAGCTTACGCATTCCGTAAGATGGCGTCGCTTTGGGGCACCAACAACGTTGACCACCAAGCGCGTATTTGTCACTCAACCACAGTAGCCGGTGTTGCGAACACTTGGGGTTACGGTGCAATGACAAACTCGTTCAATGATATGCACAACTGTAAGTCGATGCTGTTCATTGGTTCAAACCCTGCAGAAGCTCACCCAGTAGCGATGCAGCACATCTTGATCGCGAAAGAGAAGAACAACTGTAAGATCGTTGTTGCGGATCCGCGTCGTACGCGCACTGCTGCGAAATCTGATCACTATGTATCACTTCGCCCAGGTTCAGACGTTGCGTTTATCTGGGGTGTGTTATGGCATGTCTTTGCTAACAAATGGGAAGACCAAGAATTCATCCGCCAACGTGTATTCGGCATGGACGAGATCCGTGAAGAAGTTGCGAAGTGGAGCCCAGCAGAAGTTGAACGTGTAACAGGCGTAAGCGAAGAAGACGTTTACCACACAGCGAAACTGCTTTCTGAAAACCGTCCGGGTTGTATCGTTTGGTGTATGGGTGGTACTCAACACACCACAGGTAACAACAACACACGTGCTTACTGTGTACTTGAGCTTGCGCTAGGTAACATCGGTAAATCAGGCGGCGGTGCAAACATTTTCCGTGGTCACGATAACGTACAGGGTGCAACTGACCTTGGCGTACTGTCTGACACGCTGCCTGGTTACTACGGCTTGTCTGAAGGCTCATGGCGCCACTGGTCGAAAGTTTGGGATATCGACTTTGATTGGATCAAAGGCCGTTTCGACGACAACGCTTACGGCGGTCAAAAACCAATGAACAGTGCAGGTATTCCTGTCTCTCGTTGGGTTGATGGTGTACTTGAAGACAAAGACAAGATTCGTCAACGTGAAAACATCCGCGCGATGTTCTACTGGGGTCACGCAGTGAACTCTCAGACTCGTGGTCCAGAGATGAAGAAAGCGATGCAGAAGCTGGATATGATGGTTATTGTTGACCCATACCCAACGGTTGCAGCGGTAATGAACGATCGTACCGACGGCGTTTACCTGCTACCAGCGACGACTCAGTTTGAAACCTACGGCAGTGTAACGGCATCGAACCGTTCTCTACAATGGCGTGACAAGGTGGTAGATCCTCTGTTCGAATCTAAGCCTGACCACGAAATCATGTACCTTCTTTCTAAGAAGCTTGGTTTCTCTGATCAGCTGTTCAAAAACATCCGTGTTGAGAACAACCAACCATTGATTGAAGACATTACTCGTGAATTCAACAAAGGTATGTGGACGATCGGTTACACAGGTCAAAGCCCAGAACGTTTGAAAGAGCACCAACAGAACTGGCATACATTCCACAAAACGTCTCTGGAAGCAGAGGGCGGGCCTGCAAATGGTGAGACTTACGGTCTTCCTTGGCCATGTTGGGGTACGCCAGAAATGAAACACCCAGGCACACATATCCTTTACGATACGTCTAAGACGGTTGCTGAAGGTGGTGGTAACTTCCGTACTCGTTTTGGTGTTGAGTTTGAAGGTCAAAGCCTACTGGCAGAAGACAGCTACTCGAAAGGCTGTGAGATCAAAGACGGCTACCCAGAGTTCAGTGACAAACTACTGAAACAACTGGGTTGGTGGGATGATCTAACTGCAGAAGAGAAAGCGGCTGCTGAAGGCAAAAACTGGAAGACTGACGTTTCAGGTGGTATCCAACGTGTGGCAATTAAACACGGCTGTATCCCATTTGGTAATGCGAAAGCACGTGCGATTGTTTGGACATTCCCAGACCGTGTACCACTGCACCGTGAGCCGCTTTACACACCACGTCGCGACCTAGTTGCTGATTACCCAACGTGGGACGACAAAGAAGCTATCTTCCGTGTACCTACGCTTTACAAGTCGATTCAAGAGCAAGACAAATCTGGCGAATACCCGATTATCCTGACCTCTGGTCGTTTGGTTGAGTACGAAGGTGGTGGTGAAGAAACCCGTTCTAACCCTTGGCTAGCAGAACTACAGCAAGAGATGTTTGTTGAAGTGAACCCGAAAGATGCAAACGACATCGGCTTTAAAGATGGTGACGATGTTTGGGTTGAGGGTGCAGAGAAGGGCCGTATTAAGGTGAAAGCGATGGTTACACGTCGTGTGAAACCGGGTCTGGCATTCATCCCATTCCACTTCGGTGGTAAGTTCCAAGGCGAAGATTTGCGTTCTAAATACCCAGAAGGCACTGATCCTTACGTTATTGGTGAAGCTGCTAACACAGCAACCACATACGGTTACGACCCTGTCACGTTGATGCAGGAAACGAAAGTAACCCTTTGTAATATTCGTAAAGCGTAAGGAGTCTTAAAATGGCTAGAATGAAATTTCTTTGTGACACCAAGCGTTGTATCGAATGTAACGGTTGTGTCACTGCATGTAAGAATGAAAATGATGATGCTCTGGAATGGGGTATTCAACGTCGTCGCGTTGTAACACTGAACGATGGCGAACCGGGCGAGAACTCAATCTCAGTAGCGTGTATGCACTGTACTGATGCGCCATGTATGGCAGTTTGTCCTGCAGACTGTTTTGAACATACAGAAGACGGTATCGTACTTCACAATAAAGATCTGTGTATCGGTTGTGGTTACTGCTTGTTTGCTTGTCCGTTTGGCGCACCTCAATTCCCTAAACAGGAAGCGTTTGGTGAGCGCGGTAAGATGGACAAATGTACCTTCTGTGCTGGCGGCCCAGAAACAGAGCCAGGTTCTGTTGAAGAGCGTCAAAAGTACGGTGCGAACCGTATTGCAGAAGGCAAACTGCCAATGTGTGCTTCGCTTTGTTCAACCAAAGCACTGCTAGCGGGTGACGCAGAGAAAGTTTCTGATGTTTTCCGTCAGCGTGTAGTTGAACGTGGTGCGAAAGGTGCAGGTTGGACAGACGGCAACGACCTTTCTTACGATGCGACTAAGAGCTAAGTAGGAGAGACATATGCTTACAATGTTTAAGCGTCTCTTCCTTGTTGTGCTGCCTATGTTGGCAGCACTAACAATGCTTTCTCCTATGAGTCATGCATCTGAGACGAACTCATCACAAACTCAATCGAGCTCTGCTCAACGAGAAATCACTCAACTTGCTGGTGCCGATTTTTGGCGACAAGTAAGAAATGGTGAAGAAGGTTACACCACATCTCAATCGGCTGAACACGGTGTGTTAATCAGTACTCCAGGTCAGACGTGGTACATATTGAAAGAGAAGTGGATGTCACCAGCCGGTGCCGTCGCTATCTTTGGCAGTATTGCTTTCGTGACTTTGATGTACGTTGTGATTGGACCGCTAATGCTAAGCGCACCAAGAACAGGTCGTAAGATCAAACGTTGGTCTCGACTTGATCGTGCATTGCACTGGAGCATGGCGTTTACCTTCTTAACACTGGCATTCAGTGGTTTGATGTTGGTTTACGGTAAACACTTCTTGAAACCTTATATCCCAACGGATCTATGGGGCTTCATTGTTCTACTGGCTAAGCAATACCATAACTACATCGGACCGATTTTCTATGTGCTGTTGATGGCTGTTCTTATCAAGTGGTGGCGCAAGTCGATCTTTAAGATGGTCGATATCCAGTGGTTCATGAAACTGGGTGGTATGGTAGGTAAACATAAAGGTTCTCATCCGTCTGCAGAGTTTTCGAATGCGGGTGAAAAAGCACTGTTCTGGCTATTGATTGTTATGGGTAGTGTGGCTGCGATCAGTGGCTTGGTTTTAGACTTCCCAATCTTCGGTCAAACGCGTCGAGATATGGAGCTTTCAAACCTAGTCCACATGTTAGCTGCTTTGATCCTTATCTGTGGTTTCGTGTTCCACATCTACATCGGCTTGTTCGGTATGGAAGGGGCACTAGAAGGCATGGTAACAGGCGAAGTTGATGAAACTTGGGCTAAAGAGCACCATGACCTTTGGTACAAAGAAGTGATGGAACAAGAGAAAAACGGCGTCGAACAAAACGCAAACGCAACAACAGAGAAGACGGAAGGGGTGAATAAGAATGAACAAACCTCATAAAGGTATTTGGGTCGCTTACATACTAAGCTGCTTTACACCATTTACTTGCCTTCTCTCTGGTGTGGTTGCCATCATCTACGCGGGCTATCGTTTAGATAAAGGCGAAGACGGCGAAGTAGTGGATACGCATTACTACGGCTTGATTCGCTCGTTCTTCTTGAACCTGACGTTCTTTGTGGTGCTTATCGTAACGGTAGCGACCTCTAATGGCGTGTTAATCGGTGTGAACGATTACTGGTACCAAAACCATATTATCGATGACATCGCTTACTACATTCCATATGTGGGTATGTTGTTCGGTGGTGTTGCGATTGTGGTTTGGTTTATCCGTATGTATCAAGGTATGCAGCGTTTAAGTCAAAATCTACCGCAAAACCCGTCGACAGGGCCAAACCTGTAACGCTAACACGTTAACGACATCTCTAAAAAAGCCCAGTGATTCAATTTCACTGGGCTTTTTGTTTTAGGCTCTGGAACCGTAAATTGTTGTCAGCCGCTCTCTGTATCAGAACCTACTTATTGACCGCTTCAATATGGTGCAACTCCCTTATTTGGTGCAATTGTCGTGGTTGTTTTTTCGATTTTTAATAACCATAAAAGTGCACGTAAATATTTAGAATTTAATAATCAACGACTTAAAATTAAAATCTGTTGCACGAAAATTACCCTTGACACTTGGAACACATCTTGCGTTTACTGTTGAGTCTTTAATTAATTACAACATTGAATCGCACGATATCAGTGCAAATCAGATAAAGCGAAGGAGAATGCTTTAATGAGTGAAACGGTGACTCAAGTTCATAGTGCAGTACAAACCCTTACCCAAAGTTCAGATACTTTATTCCTACTACTTGGCGCAATCATGGTCTTCCTGATGCATGCAGGCTTTGCTTTTCTCGAAGTCGGTACCGTGCGAAAGAAAAACCAAGTAAACGCGCTGGTTAAAATCCTTTCCGACTTTGGTGTCTCCGCCATCGCTTATTTCTTTATCGGTTACTGGGTTGCTTACGGTGCACACTTTTTTGCCGACGCTGAAACGCTCTCACAAGGTAATGGTTACGAACTGGTTAAGTTCTTCTTCCTAATGACCTTCGCTGCGGCAATTCCTGCGATTGTTTCTGGTGGTATCGCAGAGCGTGCACGTTTCTATCCAATTTTGATCGCAACGTTATTTACCGTTGGTTTCATCTACCCATTTTTCGAAGGCATCATTTGGAACGGTAACTTTGGTTTCCAAGATTGGCTAGAAGGCCAGTTTGGCTATGGTTTCCATGACTTCGCAGGCTCGGTAGTGGTTCACGGTGTCGGCGGTTGGATTGCATTGGTTGCGGTTTACTTCTTAGGGATGCGTAAAGGTCGCATCCGCGCGGGTAAACACACTAACTTCGCACCATCGAACATTCCATTTTTAGCACTAGGTTCTTGGATCTTATGTGTGGGTTGGTTTGGCTTTAACGTGATGTCTGCACAAGCAATCAACGGCATCAGCGGCCTAGTGGCGATGAACTCACTGATGGCAATGGTTGGCGGTATTCTTGCGGCGCTTGTTGCTGGTAAGAATGACCCGGGCTTTATCCATAATGGTCCTTTGGCTGGCTTAGTAGCAATTTGTGCAGGTTCAGACTTAATGCACCCATTAGGCGCTTTGGTGACTGGCGGTGTGGCAGGCGCGTTGTTCGTTTACTTGTTCACGTACATGCAAAACAAAACACAGATTGATGATGTATTGGGTGTATGGCCTCTGCATGGTGTATGTGGCGCTTGGGGTGGCATTGCAGCGGGTATCTTCGGTTCGCAAACATTCTGGGGCTTAGGCGGTGTGAGCTTTGCTTCTCAAGTGGTTGGTACACTGGCGGGTATTGCTGTTGCTCTAATTGGTGCTTTGATTGTATATGGTGTGCTGAGCAAACTAACAGGCCTTCGTTTAAGTGAAGAAGACGAGTTCAACGGTGCGGATCTTTCAATCCATAAAATCTCTTCAATCAACGAAGACTAACTCTAGTTGCTGCGATGAGTTTTAAACTCATCGAATACATAAAAGTTAAACAAAACTAAGCGGCGTCAGTCGCTTTTTTTGTTTCTATCAAAAGCAAAACAGAGAGTTTGCGTAACAACGGCAACAACTATCAAGCGAGTTATGTCACAAATAGCCAATGAATTCAGTTGCCTAAGACTATGGTCTAATCCCTAAAACTATTGTTGGAATTTGAACAGTGCTAAGCTGTTACAAAGTGACATATCTAAAAGGACGTTATATGCATTTCCCATATCGAAATATCGTAATTCTTACTGGCGCTGGCATTTCTGCAGAGTCGGGGATTCAAACATTCCGAGCACAAGACGGATTATGGGAAAACCATAAAATCGAAGATGTCGCGACACCTGAAGGCTTTGCTAAAGATCCCGACTTGGTTCAAGCATTCTATAACAAGCGTCGCCATGGCTTACAAGGTGAGAGCATTCAACCAAATTCCGCCCATAAGGCGCTAGGTGAGCTCGAAGACAAACTTGATGGCAAAGTAACAATCATCACTCAGAACATCGACAACCTGCACGAGAGAGGCGGCAGCAACAACATTATTCACATGCACGGTGAACTTCTAAAAGCACGTTGCAGTGAATCGAATCAAGTTATCGAATATAAAGGTGATATTGAAACTGGTGAACTTTGTCACTGTTGTCAAATTCCAGCGCAAATGCGTCCTCATATTGTGTGGTTTGGCGAAATGCCATTAAGAATGGGTGACATCTATTCAGCACTCGAAGAAGCCGATCTCTTTATCTCTATCGGAACTTCAGGGGTAGTTTATCCCGCAGCAGGCTTTGTACATGATGCAAAAATGCACGGTGCGCACACAATAGAGATCAATCTAGAACCAAGCGCGGTTGAAAGTGAGTTTGAAGAGAAACGTTACGGTAAGGCGAGTATCGAGGTACCTAAACTCGTCGGGGAATTGTTATGTTCAGAGAAAGGTTCTTTAACGGCCTAAGCCTTGTCTTTGATAAAGCACATCAGTTTCTGAATCTGAAAAAAATAAAGCGGCTTACGCCGCTTTATTTACTTAACTGATTAACTAACAATAACTTAGTTGTTCACTTTAAGTTTTTGGAAGTACTCGTCATAAATGACGCTCGCTTCACCAACTTCATCTTGCCATACACCGTTATCCATCACTGCTTGTGGTGGGAAAACGTTCTTGTCTTCAGCAAATTCTTTTGGAAGAAGAGGGTAAGCGGTTTTAACTGGAGTCGGGTAGCCGATCTCTAGAGCAATTTTCGCTGCGTTCTCTGGGCGAAGAAGGAAATCGATCATCTTATGAGCGGCTTCGATGTTCTTAGCACCAGACGGAATCGCTAGGCTGTCCATCCAGAAGATAGCGCCTTTCTCTGGCCAGATAATGTCAATCGTTGCGCCTTCTTGGCGTGCCATGTAAGCAGAGCCATTCCAAAGCATACCAAGTGACACTTCACCCGCTAGGTAAGGGTTCGCAGGGAAGTCTGAGTTAAATACCAATACGTTTGGCATCAACTTACGAAGTTCTTCGTACGCTTCTTTGATTTCTTCTGGGTTGGTTGTGTTTGGAGAGTAACCCAGTTTAGATAAAGCGATATGGAAAACCTCACGAGAGTCATCCATCATCATCAACTGACCTTCCCACTGTGTATCCCACAGGTCGCCCCAGTTTTTCACTGAAGACTTGTCTAGCATATCTGAGTTGATACCAATGCCCGTTGCACCCCAAATGTATGGGATTGAGTAGTTGTTGCTTGGGTCAAATGGCTTATCTAAGTAATTTGGATCCAAATCAGCAAAGTGGCTTAGCTTAGTTTTATCAAGCTCTTGAAGCATGCCTTCTTTACGCATCTTAGAAACGAAGTAAGTAGAAGGAACCACTAAGTCATAACCCGTACCTTGAGTTTTTAACTTAGCGTACATGCTTTCGTTAGACTCATAAGTAGAGTAATAAACCTTAATGCCCGTCTCTTTTGTGAAGTCTTCTAATACTTCATTTGGGATATATTCAGACCAGTTGTAAAAATACAGTTCTTGGTCAGCTGCGAAAGAGGGTGTAGAAAGTAAAGTAGCAGCACACAATGCGCCGGTATACAGTGTTTTTTTCATTACTGTTCCGTTCATTTGTTTGATTTGAAGTTGGGTAGTGAGCCCAAAGTAAAAGGATTCCTAAAAATCGCGGTATATTATAGCAGCGATATAATAAAATAGGCAGCCTAAGCTGCCTATTCATTGATATTCTTATTTTTAACTTGTTGATTATCTAGCTAGGCTTGTGAAGTAAACCTATTACTTAGTCGCCATTAGATAATAAGCTAAGTTACTGACCTGCTTTAAGTTTCATGAAGTAATCTTCGTACTTCACTGTCTTGTCGCCAACTGCAGCTTGCCATTCAACACGGTCAAGATCTTCTTGAGACGGGAACAGAGCAGGGCTGTCTTTGAACTTATCATTAGACGCTTTAACTGCCGTTAGGTAGCCAGTATCGCGAGAAATCTGCTCAGCAATTTCAGGGCGAAGTAGGAAGTCGATCATCTTATGAGCCGCTTCTACGTTTACCGCACCAGAACTGATTGCAAAGTTATCAACCCAACCGATACCGCCTTCTTTAGGGAAAACCAGTTTGATTGGTAGACCTTCGTTTTGCGCAGCGGCAGCAGAACCGTTCCACAGCATACCAAGTCCAACTTCACCAGACATATATGGCGCGCCTGGGTTATCTGAGTTAAATACTAGAACGTTTGGCATCAGCTTTTGTAGCTCAGCGTACGCTTCGTCGATCTCTTTCTCGTTAGTTGTGTTACCTGAGTAACCTAACTTGCGTAGTGCAATGTGGAACACTTCGCGAGTATCGTCCATCATCATCAACTGACCTTCAAGCTCAGGCTTCCATAAGTCAGCCCAGCTTTGAAAATCTTCTGGATCGTACATGTCTGTGTTAACAGCCAAACCAGTAATAGCAACTACGTGTGGAATAGAGTAGTCGTTATTTGGGTCGTAAGGCTTATCTAGGTAGTTTGTATCTAGATTCTTGAAGTTGTTCAGCTTAGTTTTGTCGATCTTTTGTAGCATACCTTCGTCACGCATCTTAGATACGAAGTAAGTCGACGGCACAACTAGGTCGTAGCCTTTGTTGTGTGTTTTTAGCTTTGCGTACAGGGTTTCGTTCGACTCGTAAGTCGAGTAGATAACCTTGATACCAGTTTCATCAGTGAACTGTTCTAGAATCTCACTGTTGATGTAAGGTCCCCAGTTCATGAATACCAATTCTTTGTTATCTTTTGCAAATGATGGTGCAGATAACATTGAAAGCGCACATGCACTACCAGCTAATAGAGTAGCCCATTTTTTCATTGACGTTAGCTCCAAACTAAACGTTGCCCGAAGGCAGTAGATAGAAAAACAGAATGGCAATTTACCATTCTGTTTATGATTAACACTTTTTTGAACTTGAAGTAGCTTAACTTCTTACCAAGCCTGTCTCTTTATAGAGTAGGAGACTTACTTGATTTTTTCTCTCGCTAATAACTGAGAAATGATCACCAGTATTAACGACACCACTAACATCACTGTTGCTAGGGCGTTTACCTCAGGAGAGATACCCACTTTAACCATTGAGTAAATCTTCAGTGGTAAGATTTCATACGTTGGACCGGTTACGAAAGAACTGATGATCACATCGTCCAGAGACAGAGTGAAGCTCAATAACCAACCCGCAGCAACCGCTGGCTTAGCAAGTGGTAAGATGACCTGTTTTAGGATCGTCCATTCGCTCGCACCTAAGTCTTTTGCTGCTTCTAACATCTTCACATCAAAGCCATTCAAGCGACTGTAAACCGTTACCACAACGAACGGTAGACAGAAGGTAATGTGAGCAGCAAGTAGGGTAAAGAACCCAAGTTGTACACCCATTACTAAGAACAGAGCCAATAACGAAATTGCCATTACGATATCTGGTGACATCATTACGATGAACAACATGCCATTTACGATGCCTTTACCTTTAAATTGGTAACGGAATAGGGCTACTGCTGTAAGGCTACCGACAATCGTTGCGGCTGTTGCTGAGAACACCGCTACATTGATCGAGTGCCACGCAGCCTGCATTAGGCTGTCGTTGTTAATAAGCGCGTCATACCATTTATTCGTGAAGCCCCCCCATTTCATACCAAACTTATTGGCATTAAACGAGTTAGCAATCAATACGATAATAGGTAGGTATAGAAAGGCGTATACCAGCGCCATAAAGCTGAACTTAACTGTGCGCCCCATTAGTCTAGCTCCACTTTCTTGTTCAATAGCTTACCTGCTCGGTAGTAAGCATACAGCATCACAGCCATTGCCATGCTCAGTGCGATACTCGTCGCTGCACCAAATGGCCAGTCTCGAGCGTTGAGCACCTGGCTCTTAATCACGTTACCAATCAATAGGTTCTTAGCGCCGCCTAATAGGTCAGAGATGTAGAACATGCCTAGCGCAGGAAGCAGTACTAATAAACAACCACCGATGATGCCAGGCATCGTTAGGGGAAGTACCACTTTCAATAGCGTTTGCAGTTTGTTCGCACCTAAATCTTTCGCGGCTTCTAAATACGTATCATCCAGTTTTTCAATCGCTGAATACAACGGCAGAATCATGAAAGGCAGTAGGATATACACCAAACCGATCATTACTGCGGTTTCTGAGTACATGATACGTAGCGGCTTATCGATAATGTCTAATGCTAACAAGCCTTTGTTCAACACACCTTGAGTACCTAGCACCACTTTTAGTCCGTAAGTACGGATCAAAGAGTTCGTCCAGAATGGCACAATCACTAGGAACAACATGATTGGACGCCATTTCGCAGGCATTTTTGCCACGATGTAAGCGAACGGGTAACCAATGATTAAACAAAGTAGGGTTGCGACAATCGCCATATAGAAAGAGTGCATCAGCACTTTAAAATACAACGGGTCGGCCAAACGCACGTAGTTATCGAGAGTGAAGGTCATCTCGATCAAGTTCGCTTCGTCACGAGTTAAGAAACTAGTACCGATGATCATGATGTTTGGAATCATCACGAACAGCACTAACCAACCTGTGATTAAAGCAACAATCGCGTTTTGTAAATTAAACTTCTTGCTCATCTTTTAATACCACTTCCCAGCTCTCAACCCAAGTTACTGCAACTTTTTGGCCCAGTGAGTGATCAACATCAGGGTCATCTTCGTTGAAGAATTCGCTAACCATGACACGCATACCAGATTCAAGTTCTACCACTGAATCCAATGTCATGCCTTTATAGGTTCGCTCGACAATGTGGCCAACAATACCGCGTTGCTCAGACTCTTTGATTTCTTCGATACGAAGATCTTCAGGGCGAAGCAATACTTGCAGTTTTTGACCCGGTGTTACGTCTTTATCGTGATAGATAACCGACTCTTCACCTTCGATTGTCGCAACAATGCGTTTTTCATCTAGACGAGATTTCGCTGTCGCTTCGAATACGTTAATTTCACCAATGAAGCGCGCTACAAACAGGTTCTTAGGCTCTTCGTAGATCTCTCTTGGTGTGCCATCTTGTTCAATCACGCCATCACGCATAACAATAATACGGTCAGACATAGACAGCGCTTCTTCTTGGTCATGCGTTACAAAAATGAACGTGATACCAAGTTGACGCTGTAATTGTTTTAGCTCGATTTGCATCTGTTTACGTAACTTGTAATCCAGAGCAGATAGAGATTCATCCAATAGAAGAACTTTTGGCTTATTAACGACAGCACGAGCGATTGCGATACGTTGCTGTTGGCCACCAGATAGCTGGTGTGGTTTTCGTTGTGCCATTTGTTCTAGGCGCACCATTTTTAAAGCATCCATTACACGAGGTTCAATCTCGCTGCTTGGTACTTTCTGCATGCGTAAGCCAAATGCCACATTGTCGAAAACGGTCATATGCGGGAATAGGGCATAGCTTTGGAATACAGTGTTTACATGCCTTTGTTCAGCAGGAACTTGGGTTACGTTTTGTTCAGCTAATAGTATTTGACCACTATCTGCCGTTTCAAAACCCGCAATCATTCTTAGCACGGTTGTTTTACCACAACCTGATGGGCCTAAAATCGTGAGAAACTCACCATGATTTACGTTTAAATCCAGATTGCCGATGACTTCCTTACCATCGAAACTTTTACTGATGCCAGTTAGCTGTACTACTGGCTTTCCTACTGATTTTTTAGCGTTCAACGTCTGTTTTTCTCCACCTTGGTTCTATTTGAGACCTGTTGCTATACACCTTTAAGGCGCGCATCATAATCACCAAAAACGTGAATTCAAAGCATTTTTTACCTTTCGAAGATAAAAAATTTCGCAGGTAAAAGTAAACATCCTTTACCATACTGTTATTTACTGGGTTTACACCCCGACAAGTGTCTAATTATTAACCATTAAGACGCAAAAGCAAGCCTTGTTACAGATTCATATTTTAGTTTGTATCCGACATATGAGTATAATGAAGGTAATTTTTTATCAATAAGTTAGGTCGCTTAGTTTAATTGGCGCACCTAGGTATCAATATGAACAACGACATCGAAAAAGATTTTAATTTGGGCGGTAGTATCAACCGTGCACTTTCCGGCGATTATGAGCTCAAAGCAACGGCTGTATTCCAAGAAGCTTGGAAACATACGATAAGTCACTTTCTTTCGTTTTCCCCTGCGATTGTTGCTCTGATGTTCGTGCAACTGGCTATCTTTTATATCGCACTAAAACTGCAACTGGGTGACCCTGCGGTTATCTTAGATGCGGTTATCGATCCTGAGGCGTTTACGCCACAAATCGTTGAATCCATTTTTATTGCCAACTTCAGCTACGAAGTGATCAGCGCGCCTATCTATGCTGGCATCTGTTTGATGGCGATGAGCCACGCAGCTGGCCTACAAACTAAAGTGCGTCATATTGGTAAAGGTTTGCAGTTCACGGTTCCTGTTATTCTGGTGACTTTGTTTAGCCTAATGCTGCAAGGCATCGCGGGTATGATTCTGCCGTTCTTGTCGATTTACTTCTCGCTAGCGTTCAGCCATTCAATTCTGCTGATTTGTGATAAGAAAGTGCCGCCAATGCAATCGCTGCTGCTTTCATTACGTGCTGTGAATAAGAAAATCTTCACCGTTGCATCTATCTACTTACTCGTTATGTTGATGTTCATCGTCGCTGCAATGATGTACGGCATTGGCTTAATCTTCGTTCTTCCGTTCTTCTTCCACGTCAAAGGTATTCTTTACCGTGAGATGTTTGGCATCAAGTTGAAACTGATTGCTTCAGATCGTCCAAAGAGCGATGACGATAACAACGACAGCAATAACGACGACAATAACAAAAACCCACAGGTGTTCGATGCATAAAGACACACAGGCAAGCGCAAGCAAATCACTTGCGCTTAAAGTGACGGCACTGGCTCTTGTTGGATCTATTTCTCTGATTGGTCCTTATATTTACCAAGAAGAAGAGCGTCGACGTACGACAGAGCAGAGCTCCAACTCAACTGACCAGTTTGGTGACTTGACGGTTTCTTCGAGCACACCGAACTTTGCGGCCATCGAAGATGTGAATGAGAAAAAGGACACATTCTTTTCGTTTCTACGTCCAAGCATCAATATTGAAAACAAACGTATCACCAAAGAACGCGCGTTTTTAACTAAGCTCTCTGAGTCTGGTTTAAGCAATATTGATTCTGAAGACGCGTCTTATGCGAAAAGGTTAGGGAAGTTGTACAGCCTGCCAGTACCTAATGAAGGTTTGGATCAGGCATGGCTGACAGAGATGCTTAACCGCGTGAATGTGCTGCCAGAGGCGCTTGTACTGACACAAGCTGCGAATGAGTCAGCTTGGGGAACGTCACGTTTCGCTACTAAAGCCAACAACTATTTCGGACACTGGTGTTACACCAAGGGTTGTGGCCTTGTTCCGCTACAACGTAACGAAGGTAGCTCGCATGAAGTCGCAACATTCTCTTCAAGCCAAGAATCTGTACATCGTTACTTCATGAACCTTAATCGTAATCGTGCTTACGCCGATCTAAGAGCGATTCGAGCAAAACTTGCTGCCCAAGGTGATGATCTTTTAACAACCACAACGGCGACAGAGCTCACCAATGGCTTATTAAAATATTCTGAGCGAGGTTCCGACTATGTGACTGATTTACAAGCTATGATCCGTCACAACGAGGTATACTGGAAAAAGTAACTCATTTTGATACCAACTTGGTTGCCTTCGATAGTCGGCTTACACCAAGTAATATCACAAAAAGAGCAGCTCATTGGCTGCTCTTTCTATTTATAAACGCTCAACTTCGACAAGATTATAATAATGAAAAAGACAGCACTCGCTTTATTAGCCTCATTAAGCCTTGGGGTTTCTCTTCCTGCTTCAGCGCAAGAATACATGTTCACGTATTCTAAACTTTATACTCAGCTGAAAAATAACACCAAAGAAGGGCATGATGATGTCAAAGTTGCGGTCTTCTTTGTTGATCAACAAGCTCAGCAAACCTGTCACATCAGCAAAGCTTGGATGGAAAAAGAAGAGCACTACGAAGAGCTAAAAGTCTCTTCATCGAATGAACTGCTTCTGCCGGTAGATCAAAACCTGCGCTCAGCCAACCCTCTTATTTTTGTACAAACACAAGAACAAGAGTGTGCGTACTCGTTGGTCGTTATGACACAAGAACCTTTAGTTGGAACTGTTGAAGTTGCACAGATAGAAAGCCTATTACCACAGATGCAGGCGATGCTTGAAGACGTCAGCGGCATGTTCTCTGGCTGGTTCACGCCAGATATCCAAGGGTTAACGCTGGAGTTCGCAAATAAGCTTGAAGGTAACATCGAGCTTTCAAACGGCAAACAAATACCAATCAAAAAAGGGCGAGCGAAATTCACCTTAGCGGAGTTGAATGGAACTGAGAGCATCACGCTGCCAGAATCAACAGTTCGCGTATTGCCGTACATTCCCGCGCAATAGTTTTTAATGGAATAATTGTTAGCGAAATCATTTCCCTAAGCTTTCGTTACATACTTTAAAGCAGCCTAATCGAATAAGAGCAGGCTGCTTTTCTTTATCTGCGATAGAAACCGAGATCTTGCTAAGACACGTTTCTCCATCCGCAGAGAGAGCTTATCGCACAATAAAAGCAGAATCTTTCTAATACTCAGCTTGTTTATCCTACCGTTACTATTTCAACATGAAATAAAAATCCGTATAATCCACGCCCTAAAACAGTCCCACTAGCAATCTACAGTCGGTAATACGACGGTGTGAGAGTCGCAATGAACCAAAACGATAATAGAAAAGAAACACTTGAATTCAACAAACTTCAGAAACGTCTGAGAAGAAATGTTGGAAATGCCATCATCGACTACAACATGATCGAAGAGAATGATGTGGTAATGGCATGTATTAGTGGCGGTAAAGATTCATTTGCGATGCTAGATATTTTGCTACGTTTGCGTGAAGCAGCACCAATCAAATTTGATGTTGTTGCGGTAAACCTAGACCAAAAACAACCTGGGTTCCCTGAGCACATTCTTCCTGAGTACTTTGAAACGCTGAACATTCCTTACTACATCGTAGATAAAGACACGTACTCGGTGGTTAAAGAGAAAGTGCCAGAAGGCAAAACAACGTGTGGCCTATGTTCTCGTCTTCGTCGTGGTACTTTGTACTCATTCGCAGAGAAGATTGGCGCAACTAAGATCGCACTTGGTCACCACCTAGACGACATCGTTGAGACCATGTTCCTTAACATGTTCCACGGCGCTCGTCTTAAGGCTATGCCTCCTAAGCTTCGTTCAGATGATGGTCGTAACGTTGTTATTCGTCCACTGACTTACTGTCGTGAAACGGACCTAATCAAATACGCAGAACACAAAGAGTTCCCAATCATTCCTTGTAACCTATGTGGCTCGCAAGAAAACCTACAACGTCAGAACATCAAAGCGATGCTGATTGATTGGGACAAGAAAACACCGGGGCGTGTTGAGAAGATCTTCAAGTCAATTCAGAACGTAAGTCCAAGCCAACTGGCTGACCGCGAACTGTTTGATTTCGTAAACCTTCCACTAGACCGTAGCGGTGAACGTGAAGAGTACGAATTCCAAGAAGCTGAAATTTCATCTTCTAACATCGATGAGTCAATGTTCATCGACGTGACTAACGTATAACGAGATGAATCACGCTTGAGCTATTTTTATAAGTAGCGATAGACAAACAAAAACGCCTCAGCAGTGCTTGAGGCGTTTTTTCATGAGTTGAACTTGTCGTGAAGTTCAGTGCTTAAACGACTTAACCTTTCGAAAGGTTAGGGTCTAACGGGCTAACGTAACCAGACGGCTTAAGAGCCAACACGTCACAGTTAATCTTATCGATCACATGTTCTGCGGTATTACCAATAAACACGGCAGACAAGCCAGTACGACCCGTTGTACCTAGAATTACCATAGCAGCGTTATTTTCAGACGCGACGCGTGGAATCACATCTTCTGGTAAGCCTTGCTCAACGACAGTTTGTTCTTCACACATACCGTGTTTCTGGCGTAGTGCCTTCATTGCTGTTAAGTGATGACCACGAACGGCGTCAGTGTAAGACGTTGGGTCAAACTCAGGCAGTTCGATAGTGATATTCGCCGGTGTCACGGGATAAGCGTTAACCAAGAGTGGTTCAGCATCCAAACGCCCAGTGATCTCAAGTAATCTATCAACCATCGTATCGTTAAGTTCTAGGTGAGCTTCTGTCTCTGAGCCTACGTGAACCGAAGCAAAGATCTTCGCGTTATCAGGCCAGAAATCATTTTTAACCAATAGTACAGGGCTAGGGCACTTTCTCAATAGGTGCCAATCGGTTGGTGTGAAGATAACTGATTCTAAGGTGTCGTGTTTACGCGTCCCTTTAATCAAGATGTCGTGTCCACCACTGTAGACCTCAGCAATGATCGCTTCGTACGGGCGATTGTGCCAAACCACTTGAACGTTAAATTCGATGGAGTCATCAAGGTAAGGTTCTGCGACTTTATTCATCCAGATTTCACGCTGGTGAATCACGCCTTTACGCATTGCGTCTCTCTCATCGACAGAGAGCATAGATGTCATTTCATACGAGAAGTCGTATATCGACAAAAAGAAAGTGATGTGGCTTGTTGAGGTGCTTTTCTTGGCAAGTTGGATAGCACGAACCAGAGCAGGTTGCTCATCGTGATTAATGTCTGCGACAACTAAAATTTTGTTATAGATACTCATAACTAAGCCTACTTTTCAGACCGAACATATAAATAATGTAGCGTAGTTATGGGGAGATTAAGAGAAATATAAGAGGTTTTAAGAGAGAAACATGATGTAGCTCATTATTGAACTACATCATTGATATCTAGACTATTCTTTTGAAACACCAGCAAGTTCCATCAACGCATCGTGATCTTCGATAGTGATATATTTGCCTTTAACGCTCAAGATGTCTGCTTTTTGGAAACGGCCTAGAAGACGGCTGATTGTTTCAACAGTCAAACCAAGGTAATTACCAATATCGCCACGAGTCATCGTTAGGCGGAACTCACGCGGGCTGAAGCCACGTTGAGAGAAGCGAGTAGAAAGGTTGTAAAGGAATGCAGCAAGACGCTCTTCCGCGTTCTTCTTAGAAAGAAGCAGAATCATTTCTTGGTCACCTTTAATCTCGTTACTCATCAGGCGCATAATTTGCTGACGCAATTTAGGCATTTTTCCTGATAGGTCATCAAGAATCTCATATGGAATTTCACATACCATAGAAGTTTCTAGCGCTTGTGCGAAACTAGGGTGTAGGTCACCAGTAATCGCATCGAAGCCAACAAGATCGCCCGCTAGGTGGAATGCAGTAATCTGCTCATCACCTTGCTCGGTAATCGTGTAGCTCTTGATCGTTCCAGAGCGAATAGCATATAGAGATTTAAGCTCGTCACCGGCTTTAAATAACTCTTGGCCTTTTTGAATAGGCTTTTTTCTCTCAATGATCTGATCAAGTTGATCGAGTTCAGATTCATTCAAAGTAAACGGAATACAGAGCTGGCTAATACTACAATCCTGGCAATGGATCGCACAGCCACCAGACTGAACTCGTTTCGTCACAGGCTTTTCAGAAATCATAACAATCTTTCACTATTTGATATACGTCAATATTTTAGCATTCCTTTATCCAGTTGGGTAGTAAAAAAACTGGATTTAAAGATTACCTATACGGTATAAATGATGAGCTGCAATGCCATATATCCGGTATAGAAACCGTAAATGAGGATTAAAATTGCGCCTAACTGGCGAAATAAGTCAGCTTGTTGCAGTTTTTTAAGGAAATTAGCACCCATGCCTACTGTGAGCATTGCTGGAAGCGTACCTAAACCGAAAGCAAGCATGATACCTGCGCCGTTGTACCAACTTCCTGATACGGCCGCCCACGTAAGCATTGAGTAAACCAACCCGCATGGTAGCCACCCCCAAATAAAACCAAACGGCAAAGCGTGGCTAGAATGCTTCAAGGGTAGAAATGATTTACCTAAAGGAGAGATATAGCGCCAGAGCGTCTGTCCAACTTTTTCAAAGAACAACAAGCCGAACCACCATTTACCGATATACAAACCTAAGACGATCATAAAGGCAGCAGCAAATAATCGGAGCCAACCCAGCAGAGCGTTAAAATCGCTTAGCTGACCTATAGAAGAAATTGCACCGCCAACCACACCACCAATCACGGCATAACTTAGCAAGCGCCCTAGGTTATAAAGTAGGGGAATAACAGGGGAAGGTTTACTGTTGCCAATCGAAAGAAGCGACGCAATACCACCACACATTCCCATGCAGTGGCCTGCGCCGATCAATCCAACAACAAAGGCTCCGATCCAATCAGGCGTCATCGTTCTTTTTGTCTACGTTAGTTTGGCTTTCGCTGTTAGCTTTCTCATTCTTGGTAGGTTTACTATCAGAATGGTTGTGAGCCTTTTCGTCTTCATCAAACAGAATGTTGTGGCCTTGACGTTCTAGGTCTTCAAACTGTTCGCTCTTCACCGCCCATAGAAAAATACCAACAGCGATGCACACCAGAACAATCGCAATGGGGATCAGAATGTATAAACTTTCCATTATTTACCTTGCTCTTTTAAAAGCCTTAACGAGTTAGACACAACAATAATAGAGCTGGCAGACATGCCAACAACGGCAATGTATGGAGCAACCAAACCTGCAACAGCCAATGGAAGAATGAGTAAGTTATACCCTAATGACCAAGCTAGGTTTTCACGGATTATCTTACGCGTTTTTAACGCCAAAGTACGCGACTTAAGTAATCTATCGAGCTTATCACCCAACAACACCATATCCGCAGAAGCTTTCGCCACATCCGTACCGCCGCCCATAGCAACGGAAAGGTGAGCACCCGCAAGAATAGGGGCATCGTTAATGCCATCGCCAACCATCATGGTAATGTCACTTGCATCTCGAGAGTTCAAGTAAGCAAGTTTATCTTCAGGCTTCGCGTTAGCAACAATGTCTGTAATACCGATCTCTTCAGCAACAGGCTTCGCGTTAATCAAAGAATCGCCAGTAAGCAGAGTCGTTTTGATTCCCGCTTCTTTAAATTGCTTAATAAACTCGATGCTTTCTTTGCGGATCGGATCTTCATATGTAAACGTTGCGATATGACGGCCCGCCATCGACAAGTAAATGCCGTTGCTTTCCGATGGTTGAGCTTCACCTAGAATGAATTCGCTACTACCAATCGCAACTTCTTGGCCGTTCCACTCACCAGTGATACCTGAACCAATCACGTTGTTGACTGACTCTACTTCGATATCATCTGAAATATGAGTCTTGAACGCTTTAGCGATAGGATGGTTAGCGTGTTGCTCCAGGCTCGCCGCTACTTTGAGACAGGTGTCTTTATCAAGCTCAGCGAAGGTTTCAACTTGGCTGATACGAATATCACCCTCAGTCAATGTGCCTGTTTTATCGATGATCAAGTGATTTACTTTGCACAAGGTTTCGAATACGTGGCCTTTGCGCAGCAAAATACCGAAGTTACCCATGCGAGAAGTGGAACAGGTAATCGCCGTCGGTGTTGCCAGTGACAGAGCACAAGGACACGTTGCTACCAATACCGAAAGCATGATCCAGAAAGCGTCTTCTGGTCGTGTTTGGTGCCAGTAGAACCAAGTACCGAATGAGATGATTAAGATCACCGCAACAAAGTATCGCGCTACCACATCAGCAATTTCTGCGATGCGAGGTTTAGACAATTGCGCTTCGTCTTGCAGGCGAACGATATTGGAAATAACCGAATCCGCTTTTGACGTCATTACTTCCAATTCAAACGATTCATCACCATTCAATGTACCAGCGAAGACGGTATCGCCTTCGTTTTTGACCACATGGATAGATTCGCCAGTCAGCATCGATTCATCGATATGGACTCTGCCAGATAATACTTTGCCATCGGCAGGAATGTGTTCACCCGGAAGAACGCGAATTTGGTCGCCAACTTTTAAGGTTTTTACCGGAACTTGTTCGCCATCTAACGTTGTTGCCATAGCCGGAACAAGCTTAAGCAGGTTACCACTAGCGGCTGCTGCTTTACGACGAGCGCGCATTTCAAGGAAACGACCAAGCAGTAGGAAGAAGGTGAACATCGAGATAGATTCGAAGAAGACTTCACCTTTCTCTGTCACCGTTGCGACCAAACTTGCAACATAGGCAAACAACAGAGCAATCGACACAGGTACATCCATACCCAATGTTCGACCTTTGAGGCTACGCCACGCATTGATATAGAAAGGCAATGCAGAGTAGAGCAGAACCGGTGTTGCAAAGATTAAGCTCACCCAACGGAAGTAGCTTTTGAATTCGGGCTCAAGGTTACCAAAGACTTCAAGATAAAGCGCCACAGCCAGCATCATGACCTGCATGGTTGCTAAACCAGCAATACCAAGACGATAGAGATAATTCTTCATCGAACGATGATAGGCGGCTTCTTGTTGATCAGCCTCGAATGGTGCGGCTTTGTAGCCTAAGGTATGGATTGCAGATAACAGCTCGCTCAGTTTTGTCTTACTGTTGTCCCAACTGAGCAGGGCGCGGTTAGTCGTGGTATTAACACGAATACTCACAACCCCTAACTTTGAAGAGACTTGCTTCTCAATAAGCCACGCACAAGCAGCACAAGAGACACCTTCTAGTGACAATGTCACTTCAGAGGTGTTTTCAGAGTTACGGACGAACTCCAATTGAACATCTTCGTTGTCGTAATGACTGAGTGCCAGAAGTTGCTCTGGCACGAGATCCGCTTTTTCAGCTGGAGCGGTACGATATTGGTAGTAAGAGACCAAACCGCTATCAACGATTGTCTGGGCTACGGTTTCGCAACCCGGACAACACATAGGTCGCACCGATCCTAAGATTTCTACTTTAAAATCCGTTTCCGCTGGTACATCTTCACCGCAGTGATAACAGGATTCACACATAAGCTTTAGTTCGTTAGTTGAGTAGGAGTATCAATAGGGAAGTTCATGCGACCTTGCACCAACCATTCAGAATCATGCGGAGAAAGCTCGATAAACCATGGACCTTGCATTTCATGGTCCAGAGTCAACGTGTAGTTGCCTCTCGCATCAGCGGTCAGTAGCTGAGTAAAATCACGGTCAGGCAGCGTTCGGTGCACGAACATTGCGCTAATAGCAGGGAAGTGGTCTAGCTTGCCTTTGTCTAGGGTAATGATAACTGAGTTACCTTTCTCGCTAACTGAAGCTGATAGGCCAAGCTCTTTAGCAACATTTACTTTCGAAATGTCGACATTAATACCTTTACCTTTTTTATAGTAATCTTCAGTGACAACGTTAACTGAATGGTTGGTAAGTATCGCGACTCGAACCAATGTCAGCATAGAAACGCCAACGGTTAGGAAGATCAAAAACCACGGCCAAAACTGCTTATACCAAGGTTGTTCCATATTATTATTCTCAATATATACAATGAAATAAAACTAATTTTTACAAACACTTAAGGTTATAACTGTAAAAGAAAGACAGCCCCTTAAGAAGGGGCTGTTATTATTATGTTACTCTTTATCTGAGTTGCTGAGGCTCCAGACGTAGGCAGAGACGAGCTGAACCTTATCCTCACCGAGGATGTCCTTCCAAGCCGGCATTACACCAGAACGTCCGTACATGACTGTTTCCGTCACATCAGCGCGAGAATCGCCGAATAGCCAGTCGCGGTCAGTCAGGTCAGGGGCGCCAACAGCAGGGTTACCCTTACCATCAGTACCGTGACACGCTGCACACACTACAAAGCGCGCTTTACCAGCGTCTGCTTCACGTGCGTTTACGCTACGACCAGAAAGGCTAAGCGTGTAGCTAACTACTTCTTTTACGCCTTCTTCGCCAAGAGCGTCTTTCCAACCTGGCATTTGACCGACACGACCATGCATGATGGTAGTAACGATAGCTTGTGGTTCACCACCATATAGCCATGCGTCATCAGTTAGGTTCGGGAAACCTTTCTGACCACGTGCATCAGAGCCGTGACACTGAGAACAGTTTTGTAGGAACAAACGTTGGCCCACTTTGATTGCATCAGCATCTGATGCAATGTCAGGGACAGAACGTAGACCGTTTTCGTCGTGAGCTAGCTTTCTGAATGCTTCACCAAAGTAGGTGTCTGCATCATCAAGCTCTTTCGCGTATGCGTCTAACTGTTTGTTTGCTTGCGCAGCAGCGATTGCAGAGCGAGACTCTTCTACGCTACGAACTGTTTGGTTTGAACTCGTCCAACCTAGTAGACCTTTAAAGTTGCCAAGGCCTGGGTATAGAGCTAGATAAACAGCTGCAAACACAATTGTGCTAACGAAAAGGTATGTCCACCATTTAGGTAGCGGGTTATTAAGCTCACGAATACCATCGTATTCATGGCCCATATCCTGACCTTCTTCTACACCTGTTTTATCGTTGGAACACCAACGAAGTAAGGCTGCACAGCCAATCAATGTACCGATTGTGATTACTGTTACCCAAATACTCCAGAATGTACTCATTACTTCGTCACTCCTTGATTTTTATCTTTCGCAGGTGCTTCATCAGCGAACACTAGGTTTGCATCTTCGTCGAAGCGCGACTTACGATTTTTACCGAAAGCCCACCAAACGATACCGATGAAACAAGCAAAAACAGTAACAGTCCAAACACTTTGAAATGTAATAATGTCCATAATTATTCCTTATTTCATTGCGTGGCCAAGCGATTGAAGGTAAGCGATGATTGCATCCATCTCTGTTTTTCCTTCAACATCTTGTTTAGCGTTAGCAATTTGTTCGTCTGTGTAAGGAACACCAAATTGATTACGGAAGATTTCAAGCTTCTGTTTAGTCAATTTGCCATCAAGTACATTCTCAGCAAGCCATGGGAAACCAGGCATGTTTGATTCAGGAACAAGTTCACGAGGGTCGATAAGGTGAACGCGGTGCCACTCATCAGAGTAACGATCACCAACACGCGCTAGATCAGGACCTGTACGCTTAGAACCCCATAGGAATGGGTGTTCCCAAACACTTTCGCCAGCTACAGAATAGTGACCGTAACGTTCAGTTTCAGAGCGGAAAGGGCGAATCATTTGGCTGTGACATACGTTACAACCTTCGCGAATGTAGATATCACGACCTTCCATTTCCAGAGCAGAGTAAACACGTAGATTTTCTACAGGTTCAGTAGTCTGCTTTTGGAAAATAAGTGGGGTAATTTCTACTAAAGCACCAAAACTGATAGCAATAACGATAAGAATCGCTAGTAGGCCAACGTTCTTCTCTACCAACTCATGGCGATTATTTGAATTTGAGCTCATTCTAAATCTCCTTAAGCCGGTTGAGGGATAGCTTTAAGGCTATCTTTAGGTGCAGAAACAGTTTTGTACGTGTTGTATGCCATTAAGAACATACCTGATAGGAAGATGAAACCACCTAAGAAACGTACAAAGTAGAACGGGTAAGACGCTTCTACAGATTCAACGAAGCTGTAAGTTAATGTACCGTCAGAGTTAACAGCACGCCACATCAGACCTTGCATCACGCCAGAGATCCACATTGCAACAATGTAGAAAACCGTACCAATCGTTGCCAACCAGAAGTGAACATTGATTAGAGATACAGAGTACATACGCTCTTGACCAAATAGTTTAGGAACTAAGTGGTAAACCGAACCGATAGAAACCATTGCAACCCAACCTAACGCACCAGAGTGAACGTGACCGATAGTCCAATCCGTGTAGTGAGATAGTGCGTTAACCGTTTTGATTGCCATCATTGGGCCTTCGAAAGTCGACATGCCGTAGAATGATAGAGAAACGATTAGGAAACGTAGGATTGGGTCGTAGCGAAGCTTATGCCACGCACCAGATAGAGTCATAATACCGTTGATCATGCCACCCCAAGATGGAGCAAACAGAACCAAAGACATAACCATACCTAGAGATTGAGTCCAGTCAGGAAGTGCAGTGTAGTGTAGGTGGTGAGGACCAGCCCAGATATACAGAGACACGAGAGCCCAGAAGTGAACAATCGACAAACGGTAAGAGTAAACAGGGCGACCAGCTTGTTTAGGAACGAAGTAGTACATCATACCTAGGAAACCAGCTGTCAATAGGAAGCCTACCGCATTGTGTCCGTACCACCATTGCACCATTGCATCGATCGCTCCGGAATAAATCGAGTACGATTTAAACGCAGATACAGGAACAGCTAGGCTGTTAACGATGTGCAACACGGCAACCGTGATGATGAAGGCTCCGAAGAACCAGTTTGCTACGTAAATGTGCGATGTCTTACGTTTAATCATGGTTCCGAAGAACACGACCGCATAAGCTACCCACACAAGAGTAATAGCAATATCGATTGGCCATTCAAGTTCTGCGTATTCTTTACCAGAGGTTAAACCTAACGGTAAAGTAATTGCAGCGGACAGGATAATCGCTTGCCAACCCCAAAAGGTAAAGGCTACGAGAGGGCCACCAAAGAGACGCGTCTGACAGGTACGTTGTACAACATAATATGATGTTGCAAACAGCGCACTTGTACCGAACGCAAAAATAACCGCATTAGTATGCAGGGGACGTAAACGACTGTACGTCAACCACGGCGTATCAAAGTTTAGCTGTGGCCAAACTAATTGAGCGGCAATCAAAACACCAACGCCCATACCGACAATACCCCACAAAATTGTAACTAGGGTAAATTGACGGACGACCGTATAGTTGTAGTTTTGTTCAAGCTGCTTTTCTTGGCTCATTTGCATGCTTCCAATTTCTTATTTACTACACTTTACTTCCAACACGACTCACGTCGTAATGCCACCCAAATTAGAAAAGGAAATTCAGCCTATTCAGGGCTTTATTTCCACTTGCTGATTTTAAAAAAAAGTGGCATTTTCAACGCGACACTATACTTGAATTAACAAATCAATGACAGAGTAGTAACCTTACGCTTGGTCTGGAATTGGATTTTTATTTAAAAACTTTGAACTTTGTAACAAGGAGTAAAGATTATAATGGCGGCACAAAAGCTAACAAAAGGCAGGCTTGTTCAAATTATCGTCATGTTGGTTATTTTAATAGCTGCATTTACTTGGAGAACAGTAACATACGATAATAACGAAACAGTAAACTGTATAGTTTCAAAACCTTGTGAATTTGGCATTGATAATCATAATGTTTTAATTTCGGGCGATAACCTAGGGTATTCGATCGAAACATCTAAAACTGGCAAATTTATCATTAACTATACCGAGAACGGAATTCTAGAAGAAAAAGGGCCTTCGAATTGGCTGTTACAAACTAATGATAAGACACCCTCAATAACGGTTACATTTCCACAACAGGTGAGCACGTTTTCTGTAAACCTGTCTAAAGAGTAACAGAGAAAAAACTGGGGTACGCCTCGGTTCTTTTGATAGAAATATGTACCAAATCAGTGAAACACAGTGCATTAAAGTGTTATAAAGAGAGCATTAATAAAGTTACCCAGAATCTATGAAATTTCTATCAAAAGTCTCTTACTCCCTAGACGATAAAATCGCAGTAGATGAGTTGCTCAGCGGGGTGGAAAAACCTGACGATATTGCTTGTCTTATTTGCTACTGCACAGAAGAGTATTCGACACTCGCTGTGCAGAGATATTTCGTAGATGCTCTCCCTAACACTCCCATACATGGCTGTACCACTTGTCACGGTATTATGACAGAAACTGGGTTTCATTCTGGTCCGGTAATTGGCGTACTCATCATTTATGACTCAGGAATCAACGCCTACGGTACGGGCATCGAGCACTTTAGCGACTCCATAGACCGCAGCACCTTCAGCGCTATCGATAAAGCACTTAAGAACGCCAACCGAGAGGGCGAAATCCCCGATCTTATCTTGCTTCATTCCACTCCTGGTAATGAAGAGAAGGTGATGGCAGCTATCGATAAAAAGTTTGGTACTGAGGTGCCTATTATTGGCGGCAGTGCTGCAGACAATCAGGTTTCCGGAAATTGGAGCATCTTCACCGAAGAGTCGCTGTCGATAAATGGCGTATCTTTAACGGTAGTGTTTGCGTCTCAGTCCATCTACTCCTCTTTCAGCGCCGGTCACACACCTACGCGCTATTCAGGCACCGTGACAAAAGTAAGAAACCGAATATTGTTGGAGATAGACCACAGGCCAGCCGTCACTGTTTACAACGAATGGACTAATTTCCACTTAGGTGACAGTGATGATGGCTACATATTCGAAAAGTCGTCAGTCTACCCATTGGGCAGGAAAGTCGGCTCTTCTTACGATTACCCATATTTCAAATTGTCTCATTCGATCAGAGAGACGGAGTGTAATGGGATTGAGCTATTCACAGACATCAGTGAAGGTGACACCATCTACTTGATGCAAGGTTCTAAGCAGCAGTTGATTAGCCGCGCCGCTAATATCATTCAATCCTCATACTACAACGACATGGATCTTGAAGAGAAACTAGGGGCGATCAATATCTTTTGTGCCGGCCCAATGCTCAATCTTAAACAAGATATGGATGAGGTTTGCGAACGAATAAATCAAGCACTTAATGGGCTTCCGTACATATGTCCATTCACGTTTGGTGAGCAAGGCAGGCTCTCTGGTGGTGAGAATGCACACGGGAATTTAATGGTATCGTCTGCAACGTTTTATAGGTTGAAAAAATAATGGGTTCTGAAGGTCAAGAAGCGCTGCAAGAAGCACGTATTGAACTGCAAAAACTAAAAGCCCGTGAGCGAAAACTGGCTGAAGAGAACAGGGTTATCTTATCAACCATCTCTGCGATCAGTAAGGCAAGTAACATATCTGAGATATTCTCCAGTCTTGAGTTCGTGCTCAAAAAATACATTAAGTTTGATGACTTTATCGTGGTATCAAGGGTAGGGAACGAAGGCAGTTTCAAAACCCTGCTAAGCAATAACAAAGTCTTCGAACAGATGAATTGGAGCGATTGTGGCAAGCTATCGCGAGTCATCAATGGTGAATGCGCCATCCTTTTCGAACCCAAGTCTCTTGGGGAATTTAACTCCCTGCACCCCATTGTTCTCGACCAAATCAATTCCGTTCTGATTACAGGTATAGATAGCGGACTAACACAATCCGTCATCATCTTTATCCACTCAAATACCAAGCACTTTAGTATTGAAACCAAGGCCACACTAAACCGTTTCCGACCGTTGATAGAGCGTGCTGTTTTCGATATTGAGAACAAAGAAAAGCTTGAAGCAACCGTTCGAGAACGTACAGCAGAGCTTGTCACAGCAAGAAAAGACGCAGAAAGAGCCAACAAGGCCAAGTCTGAATTCCTCGCGATGATGAGTCATGAACTAAGAACACCGCTAAATGCCATTATTGGCTTGATAGACACTCTAAAATCCACATCACTGAACGAAGAACAACAGTCTATACTGCTTAATATGAGCACATCATCTGAGCTTTTGTTAGCAATTATCAGTGACGTGTTAGATTTTTCTAAGATTGAATCTGGATGCTTCTCACTAGCACCTCAGTGGAGTAATGTAAGAGACACTGTAACTTTTGTATTATCTGAACAAAAGAAGACAGCAGACGATAAAGGTTTGGCGCTAACAATAACCAGCGATATCCCTGAGGGTGAACTTCATTACATAGACCCAAGCCGCTTGGCACAAATCCTATTTAACCTGATTGGTAACGCGATTAAGTTCACTGAGCGTGGGCATGTCCATGTTTCTATCAAGTACCAGCAGAGCTCTTTCTATATAACAGTAGAAGACACAGGGATTGGCATTAGCTCGCAACAGCTTTCGTCGCTGTTCAGTCCATTTGTACAAGCTGACAGCACAATCACACGTAGATTTGGTGGCACAGGTTTAGGCTTGGCTATCACTAAAAGACTGGTTGAGCTAATGCGCGGGCGCATATCGGTTGAGAGTGAACCAGGAAAAGGTTCAAAATTCGAAGTACAGTTACCAGTGCTTACCAGAGTCACGAACAATCTGGCCAACATTGAAGATAATGAATCCTCACGAGATTTAAGAAGCCGTTATTCAGTGTTAGTTGTCGAAGACAACCCAACGAATCAAATGGTGATCAAATTAATCCTAACGCGACAAGGCCACGAAGTTTTCATCGCAAGCAACGGTGAGGAAGCGATTGGCTTTGTGGAAAGAGCCAATGACTCGATAGACATTATTTTAATGGATGTGTCGATGCCGGTAATGGATGGATTAACCACAACCAAATATATGAGAGACGCGAACATCAAAACGCCAATCGTCGCGCTAACAGCACACACATCAATAGAAGACAAATGTTCTTGCTTAGATGTCGGCATGAATGATTTCGTGACCAAACCAGTAAGAACTAAAGAGATCACAGAAGCAATTGATCGATTAATGCTTGAAGTCTAATAAACGTATTCTTAATCGAAGATTAGGAAATATGTTTATTAGGTATTTTATGGTAAATAGCCTTACTGTTAAATAGAACGTCGATTTGGTAGATAAACAAGAGGCAGGGCATCACATAAAGATACCTGCCTTATAAACATTAAACCCAATTTAACATAATATACATAATACGTAGTGGTCATGTAAACCCCAGATAGTAATGTCACTTTTGAGCTAGATTAAGATGTCACCTTAGTACTGGTTGCTGACTACATTTCATGTACCAGCTTCGGTTACTAAGGACTACTGAGATGTTGATTGCCATGAGTGAAAAAGAAATTAGTCGATTCAAAGTTATTCAAGACGTCTGTGAACATGGTGCGGCTAGTTTAACCCATGCTTCTAGAGGTAAACCCAGTAATCGGCGTTATTCTAACGAATATCGCAAAGAGATTCTTTCGACTATCCATAAACACTATTCTGATTTCTCGCCCACATTTGCACGTGAAAAGATCATAGAAAATCATAATTTAGCTATCTCGTTAGAGACACTTCGCCAATGGATGATTGCCGACAACCTTTGGATCCCGCACTCACAACGAAAACCTAGAGTCTATCAACCTCGTTACCGTCGAGACTGTCTTGGAGAATTGATTCAGATAGATGGCTCACATCATGACTGGTTTGAGGGCCGCAGCGACAAATGCTGCCTACTGGTGTTCATTGATGATGCGACTGGCCGCTTGATGAACCTAAGATTCAGCGAGACAGAATCCGCATTTGGATAGTAAGTCACAGTGCAACATAAATTCTATTCACCTCTGTCTGGACTATATTGCCTTGTCTCATAACTGCGATAATGACACTTCTATTACCAACAAGTCTTTAAAATCAGATATTTAGGCTAGTTTTCAATTAGTTAGAGTATCTTTTGTTTGTTAACATATTTTGGAACTGAATAACTTATTATCTTAGAAGGCTTTACATGAAAATCAGTACAATCGCCCTATCGCTATTCACCGCTTTTTTTGGCATCAGCTCGCAGGCGCTTGCTAGTGAAAACGAAAACTCACCTAGAGAGCATGGTCATTTTTATGCTGGTGTTGATATCGGCTTTTATAATGAAACTGAATTAGAATATCGTGGCAGCGCCATTGAAGATTCATCTGATCTATCAGACTTTAGCTATAACTTGGTTGGGGGCTACGAATTCAATACACACGATGTCGTCAAACTGGGACTAGAGGCCGAGTACCGAAAAATAGGAAAAGTTAACTATAACGACTTAATGGATATTGAAGGCCAAGCTTTCTTCGTAAACATTAAACCAAAGTTTATTGTTAAAGGTGACGTCTTAGATCTGTATGTATCTCTATTAGCCGGTGTTGGCTCTATGGATATGGAAGCGAAAGCTTTTGGAGTATCAGACTCTAAGTCTGAAGCAGCCTACCAAGTTGGTGCTGAACTTGGTGCGATAGTAACAGACAACATCGACATCCATATTGGTTACCGCTATGCAAACGTTGAAATAGAATCCATCGATGTATCACCCCAAACCGCTTACCTAGGTGCAAGGTACCACTTCTAAACTTGATTCACTCGTAGGCTCAATACTACTAAAGCCGTCCTTTTAAAGCTCGGCTTTAATTTTGATCACCTATTTCCCTACTCGACCTCTACTTTGACAAGATATTTCAACCATAAATAAAGTTACGTTGTATCTTTCTTCAAAACTGCAGCCTGAAAACTTAGCATTAACGCAAAATAAACCACTTTAACAGGCTACTATTTCGTGTTTAAATTTTGATCTATCAAACAGTTATATGAATAAATTTGGTGATTAAGCAATCAAATGCTATGCACTCAATCCTTAAAAATAAATTAAAGTGTTAACATCAGGCAATTTTGTAAACTAGGTGTTTGATATGTTGCCTAAACTTTATAAGTTCAGATCGCTCCACGACAGAAACATACAATCTATTTCCGAGTGTTCGTTGTGGTTTGATTACGCTAAAACTTTTAATAACCCTTTTGAATCTAACCACGTATTCAATATAGAGCTTCAACAAAACTTTAAGATCATGTGTTTCTCTCAGTCGAGCGACCACCCAATACTATGGTCGCAGTATGGTGACAACTTTAAAGGCATGTGTATCGAGTATGATCTCAACTGCTATAACGGCGAGGCCAAACTCAACTGTTTTGAAGTCCAGTATGAAGACGAACCTTGTATGTTCCACCCGGCATCGCTAAGTGGTTTACAAACAGCAAGACTGGGAGCTGAGATATTCAAAATTAAGCATTCTAATTGGCGTTATGAAAAGGAATATCGTTGGGTATTACCTGATGACGAGATGATCGGAAATAAACTCTACCTTAATAGAGAATGCCTAAGCTCAGTAATTCTGTCAGAGCACGCTCCTGCCGACAGGAAGTTGAAAGTTCTGATGACTTGCCAGCGCCTTGGTATACCCGTTAAGCACGCAATTGCCAAGCAGGAGTCGTTTACATTCGAAGTGGTCTGTTAAACGGTATACAGCAAAATTTATATCAATAAGTCAGACACTTTCATTAAGTTACAGTGCAACGAAAAAGGGAGCCACATTTAATGTGGCTCCCTTTTTACATGTTCGTCGTCAGTTTTCCAGGCACTTTATCTTGCATCTGCTCAATCGTCGCGATAGACATTTGAACAGTTGAAAACCAATAAGGTCGGTGCTTAACGTTAAATAGTTCACTATTATCTAACGCCTCAAAAACAGAATATTTTCTACCTTGAGCCAAAGCTGCACCATAAACCGTTCGCTCAAGTACTGGAATGTCATTCACTTCCTCTAGAAGTGCCCTCTTGATGAACTGGTTTCCAGGGCTCCAATCTATAAATTCAACGAGATTTTTTAGTAGCTTGAGCTCTAGCTGCTCGACCATTGATTCGAGAAACTGTGTGTTTGGCATCACCTCAGTACAAGCATAATATTCGTCATGCTTGTCACTTGCTTCACGATAACCAAGCATCGTTTTTACCAATGCGTCTTCAAACGTTGAAGAAAAGTGGTTACAAATTAAAAACAAAGGCAGAACTCGCAACACGCCAAGTAAAATGCCTACGTTAGGATCTTTAACCGACGTTTCTTGAAGTCGAATTCGAGTCGCATTTGATGTCACGACCAAGTGTTGCCAAACCTTAGGTGTGATGTGTTTAATGTTGCCATCATTCCACTTAATCAGCTGTTGACTCATTAACAATGGGAACAATAAACGACAATTTTCTATTCCTATTTGTCGTGCTGCAACTTTTGGATCGAGAATTACCTTAGATTTCTTTCCATATTTATCTGCAAACTCTTGATTGGAAACAAACTCGATTAAACTTGAGCTCAATGGCCTACTTTTCGCGGATATTTCATGGAGTTTGGAAAAGTTTAAAGATGGCGAATACGCAACACTAGCGAACTGATTGTAATCGGGTAAGTCTGAAAACAACGAACTTATTAAGGTACCTTGAAGCTTCTCGAGCATTAGCGCAGAAGCGGCATTGCTGACATCATCGATAACGTATCGTAAGGTTTGTTGCTTCGCGTCGACTTTCTCACGATGAGCATTGACTCTATCCTGCTCGCAGCGCAATAAAATACGTTGATTGTGAGATATGCGGTCAGATTCATCAAATATGACGCTATCACAATACCTATTTTCTAAACTTAGTAACGTGTCTACTGTAGATTGTGCGAGCTTATATTCAGGTGAGATTAACCATCGATTAAAGCGAGCTTCAACATTGATTGAGACCTTCCTTGAGATCTCAACGACTTCAGGGGTATAACTTTTATTTGCTAACAACAACCGTGACTTTCCTTTGCCGTAAATGCTCTTGTATCGGCATATCCTGCCTTTATAACAAAACTAATATTAATAGAAATTAGAGATTGGTTCACGAAATTGTTTCAATAAAATTAAGGTGATTTAGTTATAGTGCGTTGAAAACGGTTAATACGTGATATGTAACCGGATATACTTTTCTGGAAAGCTGTATTTGAACCTTTTCTTCGTCGGTAGATTTTTTTTTGCCTGCTTGCAAATTTTACTATCTCCAGACGTTCTCACCTTTTTGATTCTTGCGTAACCTTTAGAGTGCTTCATCTCAATCATCAGATCGCAATAACCCTCGAAATCAACATTACTCTTGTTGAGCCCTTTCATGACGGTGACTTTTATCTTTTTGGCTACAGGATTAACCAATGCATCGTCGGGAAAAGCGACTGGGGATAAAAAACATAATAGTAATACTAGGTATCTCATACTGCTCTCTCTTTGTTGAGGGTGAGAACAGTATGCGGAGATTTAAGAGAAATGAAGGATTAACTTAGTATGAAGATTGACTAGCTAGCGCGTAACTCTCAACGATTACGCTTTCTTTGAGCCTTTAGACTTAAAACCATTATGCGGGAACACGTTACGAATACGTTGCTGTACGTTTTTAGGCACATCTTTAGTGAACTTGAGATTGTAGCCAGAACGTTTTGCATACACTTTTAGCTCACCTTTAAAGGTATTGTTATGACCAATCTCTTGAAGGTTATGCTTAAAGCTCGGTGGAAGATGCCCTTTAACTTGTTCGATCGCCCCGTCACTAAATTTAATTTTCAACACCGGTCGATCGACTGCTACTAACCAAAAAACTAATACCGCACCGATTAATATTACGTACATCATAATGTCACCACTACTGTTGATGGTTATTTATCGTCAGAAAGGAGCTTGCTTAAGTCTTCTTTGAGGCTAGTCACCGTCTTGCTGGCCTGCTCACTACGAGACGCTTCGCTAACCAAATACTCGATGGCATCTGAGAGCGTACAACCTAGCTCGTTCGCACGTTGAGATAGCTTTTCCCATACACGGTAATCAAGGTCGATTGATTTCTTCTTTGTATGAACTTGTTCAGCATTGAAGTGGCGTTTTCGCTTAGCTCTGATCGCTTGTTTAAGCTTGTTATCGAGCTCAGGAGACATGTTGTTAGATATCCACTCAAGGACACCTGTAGGTTGGTGTTCAAGCTTCAATAAGGCTTTAACAGCAACGTCAGCTTCACTTGAATCTATGTGGCAGGTGATCGACTCGCCTTCTTTCCATTTTTTGACCAGATAGTTCCATTTCCAACCACATTCCAAGTTTTCAAGTTGCTGATATTTCATGTCTAATCTCGAGAGTTAATCCTAGTGACAGCGTAACCCAAAATAGGCTATTTAACAATTATGATCTTGAAAGAATAGACCAAGATCATACTTATATTAGCTTAGTGATTAGTAACTACAACATAGAGCTACAAGCGAGATCGGTTTTTCTATATACTCCCTACCTCATTATCATAATCAGAAACTTAAATGACTCAAGTAGATTGGCGACATGTTACGCCTCAGTACGACGAATATAGCGCTCAATTAGAGCAATTCCCTGACATCTCGCCTTTCCCGTTTTCAGATATTCAACATAGATTCAAAGATGCGCTAACCCGCTTTGTCCGTTTGTCTAACCTTTCGCGTGTTTTACTTGTAAACGCTCCAGACAATTCGATCTATCGTCAAATGATTGTTGAATCTCTAGTCACTGCTTTAGATGATCACACTCTACCGGTTATAAAAACTGAGTCTTTAAATGCTGTCTCTCTGTTTGACCAAGTTCAATCAAAAGACGGTAAGGTTGTAGCGACAAAGCCCGGCCTACTGGCTAGAGCAAACAACGGCTATCTGATCGTTTCAGCAAACTTGATCTTGGCCAACCCAGGAAGCTGGTTACTGCTTAAATCAGCACTGCTTGGTGAAGCCGTAGAACCAATCAGCAGTAATCCAGAGCACTTGAACCAGTCCCCGACTTTGCCTTTGACTTACAACATTAAGTTGATTGTGGTTGGAGACAGAGCTCAACTAGGTGACCTTGATTACCTGGACAGCGATATTCAAACCGGTTTTTGCCTATTTAGCGAAATTGAACAAGATATCAAGCTCTCTGAAGAGACTTTGACTCAATATCTTGGTTACCTTAAGTGGCTTCAACAACGTTATGAATTGCCAACCATCACGCAACAAGCGTTGACGGGCATTCTTACTGCCGGAGCAAGAGAGACTGAAGATCAGAGCTATATTCCATTATGCCCTATTTGGCACAATGCGTTATTGAACGAAGCTCTTATTGAAGCCGACAATGGTGAGATTGATATTCACCATATCCAACAAGCTCAACAGCACAAATACAACCGTGAATCGTACTTACCAGAACGCGCTCTGGATGACATTCGAGATGGCCAAGTCATTATCGAAACCGAGGGTGAACAAGTTGGCCAAGTTAATGGCCTGACGGTTATCGATGTTCCCGGACACCCGATCTCTTATGGTGAACCTGCTCGAATTTCCTGCGTTATTCACTTTGGTGATGGTGATATTGCCGACGTTGAGCGCAAAGCCGAGTTAGGTGGTAATCTTCATGCTAAAGGTATGATGATCATGCAAGCATTTGTGAGCAGCGCACTAAACCTAGAAGATCCGTTGCCATACGCTGCTTCTGTTGTGTTTGAGCAATCGTACTGCGAAGTCGATGGCGATAGTGCTTCTCTTGCTGAGCTTTGTTCTCTAGTGAGTGCTTTGTCTGAATACCCTATCAATCAACAAATTGCGGTTACAGGTGCAGTTGACCAATTTGGTCGTGTACAAGCGGTTGGTGGGCTAAACGAGAAAATCGAGGGCTTTTACCATGTGTGTAAGCACAATGGCTTAACTGGCGAACAAGGCGTGATCCTTCCTAGATCGAATTTAAGGCACCTTGCACTGAAGCCAGACCTTATTGAAAGTATTAAGAATGAAGAATTCCATATTTGGTCTGTGTCTAATGTAGACGAAGCAATTCCTCTCATTATGAACAAACCATTTAGAGACGATGAACAAGAAAGCGTTCTGAGTAAAATCGCGGAACGTATTGAAAACTTTGAAAGACATGAGCAACCTATTGGAATCGTTGGACGCATTAAAAACTGGTTTGTCTAGTACTGATCGGACTTGTTTAGCGTACACCTGTTCACTAATATGCACCTATCAAAAATCGGAGTAATTGATAATGCAAAACAAACGTGATTCTTACACTCGCGAAGAGCTTCTAGCATCAAGCCAAGGCGAACTATGGCCACAAGGCCCTCAACTACCAGCACCGAACATGCTAATGATGGATCGCATCACTAAGATGTCTGAAACTGAAGGTGATTACGGTAAAGGTTTAGTTCTTGCTGAGCTGGATATTACTCCTGACCTATGGTTCTTCGATTGTCACTTCCCAGGCGACCCTGTAATGCCGGGTTGTCTAGGCCTTGACGCAATGTGGCAGCTTGTTGGCTTCTACCTTGGTTGGGTTGGCGGCGAAGGTAAAGGCCGAGCTCTCGGTGTTGGCGAAGTGAAATTCACTGGTCAAATTCTGCCAACAGCGAAAAAAGTAACTTACGAGATACACATGAAACGTGTTGTTAACCGCCGCCTAGTTATGGGCCTTGCGGATGGTCGCGTACTTGTTGATGGCAAAGAGATCTATGTTGCTAAAGATCTGAAAGTTGGCCTTTTCCAAGATACGTCAGCGTTCTAATCTGTTAGTTAGATTTTTAATAAAGCAGCCCATGGCTGCTTTATTTTCACTCCAATAAATTTAGTTATAGTGCATTAAGGTATCCTGTATTTAACTTAAAACAGAATAAATCCACCAGCGATACGCTTATGATAGCGAAACTAGAATACTAGTAGCTCTGGGAATCTTTGTATTGTTCTGAAACTAACAAGGCTCCAGCCGTTGTAATCAACAGGCAATGGAGCCCTGACCTTGAATTCTTTGTGCCCTATCTACTTATAGAGACCTGATTGCTTATCATCTTTGGCATCACGCCAACCACCTAACCAATAAGACCGAGAATCCATTTGGCTATATGGGCAAGCTTCTTGCGACCGTCCATTTAAACCAGCCTTGTAACCTTGAGATTGTGCTCGTTCTAGTCGATCACGCTTTTGTCTCTTCATAGTGCAGTCCTCATACGGGTGTTCCATTAACTAACATACAATGATTACAACTTTGCGGAGTTTTTGTGACTCCAACTTTAAGGATCGATCAGATTTTCACTTTTCTCAAGGCGAAAAAAAGCCCGAGTTCAGAATTGTGAACTCGGGCTCAAGAGATAAATTATTTAAATTTTCTACGGAACCCTAACAGACCAAGCACAGTCAAAGTTAACCAACCTAGGCTACCGCCTTGACGATCAACTTTCTCTGAGTCGGCACTACGAGTTTGGATATCAGCTTTAGTTGCACCGGCAATTGGCACAAGCTTAACTGCAACAACCTCTTCTACCGCGTTAGATGACGCGCCACCACAGTATGAATTGTGAGACGTTGTGTCATACGGTTGAGTCGTTCCTCCAACTGTACATTTGATAGCAGTAGCAGAGATCACACCAGCATCGTTAATGTCAGTAGCATCAATAATTCGGAACTTGTTGTTCTCTCCGGAAACAATACCATCATTTGTTAGATCATCTAACCACCAAGCTTGGCCGTTAAAGATGTCTACACGACGAGCTTCAGTTGATGAAGACACGTTATAAGGATATATAAAGCCTCTGTGTCTTCTTTCACTACCATCAACCTCACGAGTGGTTTCTGCATCTATTTGGCCAACAAACTCATTAAAGTTGTTAACTGCTTTAGCTTCACCGCTCGAACCACCAAAGAAGATACCACCAGACAAGTACGTTGCTGTTGGGTTTTTGGCATCGGTTACAACGAAAGGCTTATTACCTGCACTACCACTCTCTGGTACATAACCATTACGCTTAGAATAACCAACAGCGAACAAATTATCATTGATGTCAGTCGCTACAGAGTTACTGTATCTAGCATCATCGTTGGACGAGCCAGACTTAACCTCTGCACCGCTAATCTGTGTAGTAGTCCAAGTTGCCGTTCCAAGATCTAGCGAACTACTCACAAAGACACTTGCATTCATATCTTGCAGATCGCCGTTTCCATCAGCAGTATTATAGCCTACACCATAAAAAAGAGAGTCCGACTCAACAATTGAACGCATACTGCCTTGGGCAAAATATTCATCTTGTTGAGCATTCCCACTTCTGATCCAATCAATATCTTTTGTTGTAGTACCATCCCAGATAGCAGCTTTTGAGCTAAATGTTGTATCCGAAGTGTCTGTTTTTGGACCTGCCGTAGATACACTACCTACATTATAAACAGTACCGTTGCTTGCAGTAATCGCTTTCCATGCACGAGTTTCAGAAGTACCAGTAGGTCCAGCAGTCGTCGTAAACATCGCGTTATTGCGAATATCACCTTCAGATTTAACACCTAATGGTTGAGCATTGTCATCAAGTGAGTTAATTACTGTATTGCGAGTGTCAAATGTAACGCCGCCTTCAACAAATGCTTTTGCATTAACGTAAGTTAGGTCGAACCTTTCCTTGCTCCAAGTGTCATTCCAACGGTTTTGTGCCCAGCTTTCACATGTAGAGTATCTTAGCTCTCGGTAGCAATAGTTTTCGAAGTCATCGAACTCTTGGATATATTGAAACGGAGCATCCATCGCGAATGGGACTTCTTCACGATAACTTACCGCTTCGACAGTATTACGAGTTTCGCCAGCCAATTTGAAGCTATCACACGCAACACCACCAACAGTACCTGTCGTAAAGCAACTCTCGGTACCAGAAACCGTTGCTGGCTGAATAGCCACACCGAATATCTCTGACGCGCCTGTAATCGAAGGAGTAACTTCTACTACCTTATAAAGCGCAGCATTCGCATTAGTTGCAGCAAAAACTAATGCTGCAACTGTTGTTAATTTAAATTTAGTACAAGTCATTATTACTTCTTAACTTTCCTGTTGTAGTGCCTCGAGCTCTTCCCAGCGCTCAAAAGCAACTTCAAGCTCCTGCTCTGCTGCAGATAGCTTATCTAATACTGGTTGTGTCTGCTCTACAGATTTTGAAAAGAAGCTTGGATCGTTGACTTCTTCCTGAAGAGTTTCAATTTGAGTTTCCAATTCTTCCAAACGCATTGGTAGCGCTTCTAGTTCTCGTTGTAGCTTATACGATAACTTCTTAGGTTTAGCCTTAACTGGCGCAGTTTTGGGAGTTTCCTCAACTACTTTCTCAGGCTTTGATGGCTTTTCAACCTGTCGGTACTCTAATGCTTGCTTTCTTTGCTGCTGAGCATCGTGATAGCCGCCAACAAATTCTTCAATCACACCGTTACCTTCGAAGATCCAACTTGTCATAACTGTGTTATCAACAAACTGACGATCGTGGCTCACTAAAAGAAGCGTACCCTGATAGTTGGCAAGCAAATCTTCTAAAAGTTCCAAAGTTTCGATATCTAGATCGTTGGTTGGCTCATCGAGAATCAATAAGTTGTTCGACTTAAGGAAGATACGAGCTAATAACAGGCGGTTTTTCTCACCACCAGATAGTGCTTTAACAGGAGTACGAGCACGTTTTGGAGAGAATAAGAAATCTTGTAAGTAGCTTAGTGCATGACGCTCACGGCCGCCTACAGTGACTTCTTGCTTACCATCCGCTAGGTTATCAATTACAGACTTCTCAGGGTCAAGGATTTCACGGTATTGGTCGAAGTAAGCCACTTCAAGTTTAGTACCGCAATGCAGACGACCTGAATCAGGCTTAAGCTGGTCAAGAAGCAGCTTGAGCACCGTACTCTTACCACAACCGTTAGGACCAATCAGAGCGATACGATCGCCACGCATAATGTTGAAGCTGAAGTCTTTAACAATCTCTTTGCCTTCGAAGCCAAAGTTAATGTTCTCAGCTTCAAATACAATCTTGCCTGAACGCTGGCCATCGTCGATTTGGATAACGGCTTTGCCTTGTACTTCACGACGGTTCAAGCGTTCTTCACGTAGCTTCTTAAGCGCACGTACACGGCCTTCGTTACGAGTTCGACGAGCTTTAATACCCTGACGAATCCATACTTCTTCCTGAGCGAGCTTTTTATCAAATTCAGCGTTCTGCATCTCTTCAACACGAAGCGCTTCTTCTTTTTCAACTAGGTAGTTTTCGTAATCACCTGGGAAAGAGCTCAACTTACCGCGATCAAGATCGACGATACGTGTTGCCATCGACTTAATAAACGCACGGTCGTGCGAGATAAAGATGATGGAACCACGGAAGTCTTTCAGGAAGCCTTCTAACCATTCAATGGTTGCAACGTCCAGGTGGTTAGTCGGTTCGTCTAGTAGAAGCACGTCAGGGTCACACACAAGTGCACGAGCAAGC
The DNA here is from genome assembly GCF_057785915.1 of Vibrio sp. QJM3NY_35. Lineage (NCBI taxonomy): Bacteria > Pseudomonadati > Pseudomonadota > Gammaproteobacteria > Vibrionales > Vibrionaceae > Vibrio > Vibrio sp. QJM3NY_35. The sequence goes on from NZ_CM173507.1 coordinate 1,765,962, forward strand.
GCCGCTTTACGTTGCCAACCACCAGATAAATCAGTCAGCTTTGTTTCAGCTGTCAGCTTAAGTGCAGCCAATACGTTGCTTACGCGATCTTCAAAGCGCCATGCATTCGCATGATCCAGTTGCTCTTGAACACGAGTAAGACGATTTAGATTCTTTTCACTAGGGTCAGTACCGATGAGATCCAGAAGATCATGATAGATCTTCAGCTGTTCACCGATTTCCGCTAGGCCACCAGCAACGTAATCATAAACGGTACCTTGCTCATTACGCGGTGGATCTTGCTCAAGACGAGATACAACCACATCTTGTGTGATTTGCATCTTGCCGTCGTCCATGATGATGTTCCCAGACAGGATTTTCATCAACGTAGACTTACCAGCACCATTGCGCCCTACTAAACACACACGTTCGTTTTCTTGCAGTGCGAAATCCGCACGATCTAATAACGGGTGATCGCCAAACGCTAATTGCCCATTATGAATTGTAAGTAATGCCATTCTTCTTTAACCAATCATTAAGTTCTAACAAGCCAAATGGCCAGTTAAGCTCTGAGCTTTGAGAAAGATCAGAGCTTTCAAATTTGAGCACCGGAATAGTGACCCCGTAACGGGAAAAGAGCTCATCATCGAATGCAATGTCGACAACGTTGACGTGATGGCTAATATTTAACTGTTCCGTGAGTTGGAATGCCATCTCACATAGATGGCACCCTTCTGTACTGTAGAGAGTCAGCACGCTATATCCTTATACAATCTCTTAATTACTTATGTGTAATCAACCAGCAGTTATGAATGTGCTTATTGCGAGAGAAGTCTAATGGAAGTGTCTTAGCAGAGATATTCTGAGCCTTAAGACCTAACGCTTCTAGACCTTCTAGATCCATTTTAAAGTGACGTTTGTTGTTAGAGAACACAATCGTGCCTTCTTCACGAAGAAGACGCTTAAGGTTTTCCATCAACTGAATGTGATCACGTTGAACATCGAAAGATTGATCCATACGTTTAGAGTTTGAGAACGTAGGTGGATCAATAAAGATCAGGTCGTAAGAACCCTGCTCTTTAACCAACCACTGTAAGCAGTCAGCTTGCACAAACTGATGTTGACGACCAACACGGCCATTAAGCTCCATGTTCTGTTTTGCCCACTCAAGGTAGGTATTAGACATATCAACCGTTGTTGTAGAACGAGCGCCACCGACAGCAGCATGAACAGAGGCACTACCTGTGTAAGCGAACAGGTTTAGGAAATCTTTACCTGCAGCCATCTCACCGATACGACGACGAGTGATCTTATGATCTAGGAACAAGCCTGTATCTAAGTAATCATGAAGATTAACAATCAGCTTAACGCCGTATTCGTTCACTTCTAGGTTAGATGAGTCTTGAGCCATCTTCTGGTATTGAGAACGGCCTTTCTGCTTCTGACGAACCTTAAGCACAACGTTGTTTGCTTCAACGCCTGTTACTTGGATAGAAGCACGGATGATATCGGTTAAGCGACGTTTTGCCTTCTCTTCCGGTACATCTTTAGGCGCTGCGTATTCTTGAATCACAAGGTGACCTGGGTATACGTCAATCGCTACATTGTATTCTGGTAAGTCTGCATCGTAGATACGGTAACAATCTAATTGCTCTTTCTTAGCCCACTTGCCAATTTTACCGATGTTCTTTTTAAGACGGTTTGCAAAGTCAGGAGCAATCAGCTGTTCTTGCTCGCCCGCTGGACGTTCTGACATCGGACGATCTGAAATTGAGTAATTTTTTTGGTGACACGGTAACGCACCATTATTCAATTTGAACTGTTTGTCTGCACGCATGCGTAAGCAGCTAAGTAGTTCGTCTGAACTAGAGAAGATAGACGCGTTACAACCGCCAAATTCAGCTTTAAGCTGTGCGCCGAATGCCGTGTACAGTGCAATTAGGCCAGGCTCTGTACCTAAACGTTCACCATAAGGTGGGTTAGAAACAATCACACCATCAGCAAATTCTGTAGGTCGTTTAAGCTTTGCAGCGTCACCTACTTCGAATTCAATCAACTCTTCAACACCAGCACGACGAGCATTGTCACGTGCTGTTTTGATCATGCGCTCATCATTATCATAACCATAGAACTTACATTCTACTTTCTTAACGCCACGACGACCTTGAACGTTCGCTTCAGCTTTAACTTCAGCCCAAAGCTCTGGTTCGAAATCTTCTAGTGATTCAAAACACCACTTCTGGCGTTTAACACCTGGAGCCATGTTCGCAGCCATCATTGCCGCTTCAATCACTAACGTACCTGAACCACACATTGGGTCTAGGAAAGGCTTAGTCGCATCCCAACCACTACGAAGAAGAATCGCTGCAGCAAGCGTTTCACGCAAAGGTGCACGACCAGATTCTGGACGGTAACCACGTTGATGCAGACCGCTACCTACCATATCAACACCAAGAATCGCTTTGTCACGGTGTAGACGAACGTGGATACGAATGTCTGGGTTCTCTTTGTTGATAGAAGGACGAGGTAGAGACTTCTTCTCGAAGCAATCGACAACGGCATCTTTTACTTTCATCGCACCGTATTGGCTGTTGCGGATTTCGTTGTTCGTACCATTGAAGTCAACAACAAAACGCTTTGAACTATGGAATTGGTTTACCCAGTTAACCGCAGTGGTTGATAGGTACAAATCCATGTCGTCCATACAAGTAAATTCAGAAAGGACACGTACAAATCGAGAAGCCAAACGGCTCCACAAACAACAACGATAAATTTGCTCATTGGTGGCTTTGAATTTAACACCTGCTTGAACAGGTTTTGCGTTTGTAATCCCTAGTTGGGTTAGTTCTTCAACTAATAAATTCTCAAGGCCATTTGAGGTAACCGCTAGATATTGATTCATAGTGTTCTTTTATTGATAAAAATGAGCTCGATTATACCTGAATTTGTTACTAGAGCATCACACTAAACTCGTCTTTTCATTGAATCTTTCTTCTAACTGGCTAGCAAACGCACAGCCTTGAAGCGATCGCTTACCCACCCCCCCCTTAGAACATAAGACTTATCAATCCAACACGATTCATGACCCAATACCGCTCAAAGCGACAGTGTGAATTTATATTCACCCCAAAATTGGTATATACCAAGAGGGATTTATGGGTGAAAGTTAGCTACAAATAGGCAAAAACAGGGAATAAAGATGGGCAAATTACACTTCTAGTGATGAAAACAGGCAGAAATTAAGGCGAAAAAATAGTCGTAAGTTCACTATTTAAATGGTTAGGCAGTGATGTATTTATCAGGATGAGGTTTTTTAGGCACAAAAAAATCGGCTATTGAGCCGATTTTGGGGAAGGTTTGACAGGTTCACGCGTTGCGATGTGTGTGAGAAATGATGGACTAAATAGAAGGCTAACCGACCATCGCAATGTGCGTTTGATGAAGAATAGCGTTCGCGTCTATCATTCTATCGTGCATGACCTTAATCGAGTCGCCAAAGCGTAACCCTTTTGAAGGTGTAAGCAGAAACTCTTCTAGGTCGACAAATGCACAAAGGCTCGCACACTCTCCCACTTCTAGTACGATGAAGTAACCTAAGCTATGCTCGTTACTCATTTGTACTATGTCCCCCTCTTGAGGGTGTTCATGGCTTGTACCTTGTGAGTCGAAGAACCAACTCTTAGGCTGTACAGGCTTATGGAAGCGCTTTGCTGCTACACAATAAAGCGCGAGTTCAGCTTGACGAGGCTCAGACAGTTCTAAGCCAGAAATTTGTTCTTTGAAGGTTTGGTATGAAGATGCGTCATCAACGGTGAATTCATTATCTCTAAACGCGCAGTCCACCAGCTTATTGCGGACCAGATTCGTTTTGAAAATCATATCCTCTCCGAGGTTTAGCATTAATGAACATTGCTGCTCATCGTAATACCAACTCCATGTATCGCTAGGTTTAAGCATCATTTCGTCTCACACTGTTGAACCATTCCATTAGGTAAAACGCAAAATTACCTTCAATTACAGTAATTTTACTGAGCAATAGGCAAAAAAAAAGAGGAAATGAATTCCTCTTTCTTATCGCTTTTCTCTACAACTCAGTGAGTTACAGTGTCTCTTTTAGTAAGACGATGCCAGATTGTCGCTTTTCAAAAATAAAAGCAATTTTCAGCTTATAGATTTTTAACGATGTCGCCAACTAGGCCTGGGCCTTTGTAGATGAAACCAGAGTAAACCTGTACAAGCTTCGCGCCCGCCATCATTTTCTCTTTTGCAGCAACATACGAGTCAACACCACCTACTCCAATGATCGGCAGTTTGTCACCCAGCTCTTCGTGAAGTTTACGAACTACTTCAGTACTACGAGATTGAACAGGACGTCCACTTAGGCCACCCGCTTCATCGCAATGTTTCATGCCTTCAACGATTGAACGATCCAATGTTGTGTTTGTTGCGATCACACCATCGATCTTATTTTTGATCAATGACTCACAAATTTGGCGAATTTCGTCGTCGCTTAGATCCGGAGCAATCTTAAGAGCAAGAGGCACATATTTACCATGCTTCTCTTCCAGTTCAGATTGTTTCGTTTTAAGTTCAGACAATAGATCGTCTAGAGCTTCGCCGTATTGTAGAGAACGAAGTCCTGGAGTGTTTGGTGAAGAGATGTTCACAGCAATGTAACCAGCGTATTGATATACCTTCTCCATACAGATCAAGTAATCTTCAGCGCCCTTTTCAATTGGTGTGTCTTTGTTCTTACCGATGTTAATGCCTAAGATACCATCGTAGTTCGACTTCTTAACATTCTCAACAAGGTTGTCGACGCCTAGGTTGTTAAAGCCCATGCGGTTGATGATACCTTCAGCTTCAACAAGACGGAATAAACGAGGTTTGTCGTTACCCGCTTGCGGACGTGGAGTCACCGTTCCTACTTCAACGAAACCAAAACCCATTGCGCCAAATGCATCAATACATTCGCCGTTTTTATCTAGGCCAGCAGCTAAGCCAACTGGGTTTTTAAAAGTAAGACCCATGCACTCTACAGGTCGGTGAGGTAATTGTTGGCGATACAAAAGATCAATAGGTGTGCCTGTGAAGCGTTTGAAATTTTGAATTGCAAGATCATGTGCCTTTTCGGCATCAAGTTGGAAAAAGCCAGTTCTGGCTAGACGGTAAAGCATTGTGCCTCCGATAGAAAAAAGCCCCGTGTAAACGGGGCGATATTATTTACTTATTTATCCAACTATTCAATCTATTACTGCCTGTAAGGGTAAGATAATCGAGTTTGCTAACGAATGAGGTTCATTATTAAGCAAACGTTATCGTTTCTTCAGGTTATTAAGCCATTTCTAATCTCAGCCCTATTACAACCACCAGCTCGCTTAACAACAAACAACGTGTGCGTCGAAGTTGGTTCTTCAAAAATCGTTAGTCCCATTGTTTCGACTTTACCGAAAAGAAAAAAGGCAGACCTTGTGGCCTGCCCTTATACTTTTTCGTCTTATCTAGTGACTAGTCTTTCGACATGCAGTTTAGATTCAACAGCATCAATTCACGCAGTGCTACTGAGAACTTAGCAAACTCATGAACAGAACCCACTTTGAATTCGTTTAAGATGCTTTCCCAACGATGTAGAGAAACAGAGTTACTTTCCATCCAGTCATCAAGCGCTTTAATCACATCGATGTCTGAAGCACAACCACAGTTAAGTACTTGGCCAGTTAACTGACGTTGCTGCCAATCCAGATCTTCTCTGAATGCTGCACGCGCCAGTGCTTGCCAGTTGTTGTCTACAGCTTGGCCATTGATTTGTTTCAAGAACCAGTGCAGTGACAAACGGTCGCCTAGATTGAAGTAAAGCTTAGACGCTTGTTGTACAGTTTTACCTGTTTCACGAGCCACTGTGGATATATCCAGTGCTGAGTACAGGCTAGACAAACGAGCCACTGAGTTAGCCAGCTCAGCGTTTACACCTTGGTCAATCCAAAGTTGAGCCATTGCTTGATGCTCTTCTACTTCTGAAGCCACTAGGTTTTCATCCAGCTTTTCAGTAATCGCAACGACATCACCTTGGTAAAGCTCAATCAATGCATTCACTGACTGTTTACCGGTACGATTTCTTAGCAACCAGCGTGCTAGACGACGAAGCGTACGACGTACATGGTAAAGCAATTCGTATTGAGCTTCAGAACTTGAGATGTTGTCCAGTTCACGGATGCTCTTTAATACCTTACCCAGGCCGTAGATTTCACGTGATGCCGCGTAAGCATTCGCAATATCAACAATGTTCGCGCCCGTCTCTTCTTGCAAGCGAGTCACGAAGTTACAGCCCATCTCGTTAACCATTTGGTTAGCAAGCGCAGTCGCAATGATCTCTGCACGAAGTGGATGGTTATCCATGTGCTGAGAGTAGTTACGGCGTAACTCTGTTGGGAAGTACTGCATCAGTTGTTGAGCATGGAACTCATCATTCGCAATGTCATCACTCACAAGGTCTTCTTTTAGAACCATTTTACCGTAAGCGATCAATACTGATAGCTCAGGTCTTGTTAGTGCTTGGCCCTGCTTCTCACGCTCTAGCAGCGTTTCATCATCTGGTATGTATTCCAAACCACGGTCTAAGTACCCTGCTTTTTCCATTGTGTGGATAAAGCGGATTTGCTCTTTCACTAAGCCTACACCTTGATGCTCAGTAACAGAGATAGACTCAGCTTGGCAGTATGCGTCATCTAGTACAATCTCGCCTACTTCGTCTTCCATAGATTCAAGAACTTGGTTACGTTGCTTAACGGTTAGGTCACCATTAGACACTAAGCCATTCAAGAAGATCTTAATGTTAACTTCGTTATCCGAGCAATCTACACCACCAACGTTATCGACAAAGTCAGTATTAACTCGACCGCCCGTTAGAGCGTATTCAATACGACCCAATTGAGTCATACCCAAGTTACCGCCTTCACCAACAACCTTAGCTTTCAGGTCACGGCCGTCGATACGTAGCACGTCATTTGCACGGTCACCCACATCGGTATGAGTCTCACTAGAAGACTTAACGTAAGTACCAATACCGCCGTTCCAAAGTAGATCAACCTTCATAGACAAGATCGCTTTGATCAAGTCATTGGGTGCCATTGATGCTTTCTTGGTGCCCAGCATTTTCTGAATTTCAGGTGTTAAAGAGATAGACTTCGCTCGACGAGAGAAGATGCCACCACCTTGAGAAATAAGATCTTTATTGTAATCTTCCCAGCTTGAGCGAGGCAGATTAAACAAACGGTCACGCTCTACCCAGCTTGATGCCGACTCTGGATTCGGGTCAATGAAGATGTGCATGTGGTTAAACGCAGCTTGTAAGCGAATGTGCTTAGATAGCAACATACCGTTACCAAATACGTCGCCTGCCATATCACCTACACCAATTGCAGTGAAGTCTGTGCTTTGACAGTTGATACCCATTTCGCGGAAGTGACGTTTAACCGATTCCCAGCCACCTTTCGCCGTGATACCCATGGCTTTGTGGTCGTAACCGTTAGAGCCACCCGATGCAAACGCATCACCTAGCCAGAAGTTGTACTCTTCAGCTACTGAGTTCGCTAGATCTGAGAATGTCGCGGTGCCTTTATCGGCTGCAACAACCAAGTATGGGTCATCTTCATCGTGACGAACAACCTTCTTAGGTGGGATAACCTCACCTTCAATGATGTTGTCTGAAACGTCTAGCAATGCACGGATGAAGCGCTTGTAACAACGTTGACCTTCAGCAAAGATCTCGTCTCGCCCAGACATCATGTGTTGACGCTTACAAACGAAACCACCTTTAGCACCAACCGGTACGATAACCGTGTTCTTAACTTGTTGCGCTTTAACTAGGCCTAGAATCTCAGTACGGAAGTCCTCTTGACGGTCTGACCAACGTAAACCACCGCGTGCTACTTTACCGCCACGTAAATGCACACCTTCAATGTCTGGTGCGTAAACGAAGATCTCAAACGCAGGAACCGGCGCAGGGATATCTGGAATCTCGCTTGGTCTCATTTTCAGAGCCAACCAAGGTTTAGACTGCTTATTCTCGTCTACTTGGTAGTAGTTAGTACGAAGCGTTGCAGTGATCATTTCCATGTAGCGACGAATGATACGATCATCATCCAAGCTCTCTACATGATCCAACTGTTCAGTGATCTTCTTAATAAGATCTTGTTGGCCTTTTACGCTGCCCTTCAGTTTCGGGGCAAAACGCTTGCCGAATAGGCTCACTAGCCCTTTCGCTAATTCTGGGTAATGAGACAATGTGTCTTCAATGTATTGTTGGCTGAATGGGAAACCAACTTGACGCATGTAACGAGCATAAGCACGTAAGATTGAGATTTCACGGCCAGAAAGACCAGCGCCAAGTACTAAGCGGTTGAAACCATCGCTGTCTAACTCACCCGCCCAGATTGCCGCAAAGGCTTGTTGGAAAAGATCGCGAGCTTCACGAAGATCAATGGTCTTATCGCTCTTGTGCAGCATAGAGAAATCAAGGATCCAATAGGTCACACCGTTGGTTTTACGCACTTCATATGGAGATTCACCGATAACGCGTAGGCCAAAGTTTTCAAGCATTGGCATAACATCAGAAAGGTGAATTGGCTCATCGCTGTGGTAGAACAACTTCAAACGAACGGCTTTTGAATCTGCCGCTTCTTCTTGAGGACGGTAGAAAAGCATACCCAGTTTATTGTCTTCACTTAGTGCTTCCAAACGCTCGATATCAGCAACAGCCGAACCTGGCATCATGTCTTCTTTGTACGAACGTGGGAATGCACGCATATACTCTTTCGACAATGGAAGGCCTTTGCTCTCACCGAAGTTTGCAATGATTGATTCAGACAGGCGGTCATCCCACGTAGACGATACTTCCATTAAATTTTGCTCAATTGTTTTCACGTCCACATCCATGTTGTTGTTATCAACACGAACAATATAGTGCGTTCTTGCTAGCGGACTTTCAGAGAAGTACGTTGTAAATTCAACCTCTTCTTCACAACCAAAGTACTGTTTCAAGATGCGCTGTGTTTGGCGACGAAGCTCAGTGTTGTAACGATCTTTTGTTACGTAAACCATGCAGCTAAAGAAACGACCAAACGGGTCTTTGCGAACAAACAAACGCAGAAGATCGCGATCTTGCATTTGTACTACGCCCGTACCGACTTCTAGTAGCTCTTCTTCTCGAGCTTGCAGCAGTTCATCACGTGGGTAGTTTTCAAGAATGTTGTGCAGCGCTTTGTAAGAGTATGAACCTTCACGGTAACCACTCGCATCCAAAATACGTTCTACTTTCTCGCGAACAAGAGGAATCGTTTCAACGGTTTGGTTATAAACGGCAGATGTGTAAAGACCAGTAAAGCGGTGCTCACCAATGACCTTACCGTTCTTATCGAACTTCTTAATACCAATGTAATCGTTGTAAGCTGGGCGGTGAATGCGTGAAGCCGTGTTGCCCTTGGTTACGATAAGCACATAAGGCTTTTTCGCTTCAAGACGTGCCGAATCAGAAAACTCAGATAGCTTAACGTTACGTACACGATCTGAGTTCGCAAACAAACCAAGACCTTGCTCCTTGGTCGGTTGCAGTTCAGTGTCGCCGTTAACTGAAACTAGGTCATATTCCTTATAACCCATGAATGTAAAGTTGTGTTCACCTAACCAACGAAGAAACGCCAACGTTTCATCAAAACGTTGGCCATCTACAGGAATGCTCTCTTTTTGCTTTTCTACTTGATTGGTTACTTCTTCAAGTCTTTCAACCATCTTCAACCAATCGTTCACAACTAAGCTAGTATCGGTAAAGATATCCAGTAGCTCCGTTTTAAGAGCTGTCATTTCAGCTTTACTGCTAAGACGGTCTACTTCGATATGGAAAAGCGATTGGAATGCACCTTCGTTATTGCTAACACCGACAACACTGCCCTTATCTGAGCGAGAGATTTGTGTTGGGTTATGAAGCATAAGGTGAGAAGAAAGGTCTAGGCGAGTAAGTGCCATTTTTACAGAATCAACAAGGAACGGACTGTCTGGAACGACTATCTCAACGATAGTATGAGTAGACTGCCAGCCTTGACGACTTACCGTCGGGTTGAAAACGCGTACAGAGATTTCGTCGGCTTTCTTTTCATTGATGTGATGCCATAAGCTAACTACAGCACCATATAAATCGGATTCGTTTCTCTGAGTCAGATCGTCGTGAGAAACGTTACTAAACAAGTGTTGAGCAAGTTGAGTTACGAGAGGTCGATGAGCAAGGTCAAGTTTGTCTTGAATCAGCTTGTAAACTTTTTCAAGTAAAACTGGAACCACAGTTTCACGTGCGGTCATAGTCACACTCCACAATTAGAATTATATTTTATTATTAGGGGGATCACTTAATCTGGTGTTTGAAACGTGCCGTTGAGCGCTTTTCTACTAACGAGTTAAGCAAAGGTAATGCATTCATTTATTGTAAAAGCATTATTGAAAAATAGTTAATTGTTTTGGAGGTGGTAAGAGGTGAAATGTTTGATTATGTGATTAAGATTCCTTTTAACTCACTAGGCACGCCAAGGTTTACAGAGCTTCCAACTTAATAAACTTATTTTTTTGGTCAGTTGTCAGCCTAAACTGCCCTCTAACCCCTATTTGTGTAAGAAATGGCCTGAATCGAGTTGCAGGTAACTGTAAACGTAAACCTGTTGTTGTTATCACTTGAACTTTACTTGCCGCACCAGAATAACTGGCCAAAAACTGCTGATATGAGATGTTAAGTTGGAAAATATAGCGATTCATACGATACCTGTATAAAAACACAGTGCCAGTGTTTTTTGGCACTTAACGATGTCTGACTGTGAAACTTAGCTTGAAAACTTCTCTAGCTTATCGAAAATTCGATGAACCAGAAACAAAAAATCAGTGGCAGATATTCTCTACCACTGATGACTTTTCGTTATGGCAAACAGTTTATTAGTAAACCGTTAACCTTGAGAACGTTTAACTTAAGCTTCTAGTGCTTTCGTTACTTTCTCGAATAGGTCTTTTGCTAAGTTATCCATGTTCTTCAATGTCTCAAGTTCCTGTTTGATCAGAGCTTGGCGTTCATCATCGTACTTACGGAATTTAAGAAGCGGGTCAATCAGACGTGAAGCAACTTGCGGGTTACTGCTGTTAAGCTCACGCAAGATCTCGCCAGCAAACTCATAGCCCTGACCTGACTTGTCATGGAACTGTACCGGGTTCATGTTTAAGAATGAACCAACCAAGTTACGAGTTCGATTCGGGTTCTTCAAACTAAACGCTTGATGTGACATCGATGCTTTGATCACTTCAAGAGCATTGGAACTTGGGTTTGTACCTTGTAGAGCAAACCACTTATCCATAACAAGACCATCGTGTTTCCACTTGTCGCTGTAATCCGCCATCAAGGTTTCACGACATGGTAGTTGCGCACTGTTTGCCGCACCCATTGCTGCCATTGTATCGGTCATGTTGTTTGCTTGTTGGTACATTGCAACAACCAAATCGTTACCCTGTTCTGTGTGCGCTAAGTAACTTAGGCAAACTTTACGTAAAGTGCGCTTACCAATCGAATCGTGATCGATTGTGTATTCAGTGAGAGCATTGCTGTGATAAACCGCAGCTAACTCGTCTTCAAGTTCAGCGGCTAATGTTACTTTCATTGAGTTAAGAACAGATGCAACCGCATCAATATCAACACGCTCGTACCAACCTGATACTTCATTATGGCTTGGCAGTGAAAGCATTTCTGCGATAAACGCAGGCTCTAGTGAATCACTCAGCAGTACGCCACGGAATGCATCAACAACAGAATCAGAAAGCTCAAATGCTTGACCCTGTTGAACCTTCTCAACGTTGCTGCGAATATACTTAGCCAATAGCATTTGACCAGCATCCCAACGAGAGAACTCATTGCGCGCATTCACCATCAAGAAGATAAGCTCTTCATCTGAATAGTCGTACTCCAATTTCACTGGCGCAGAGAATTCACGAAGTAGTGATGGGATTGGTTGTTCAGAAACGTTTTCAAACACGAAGGTTTGTTCCGCTTCTTTGACATCTAATACGTTATTAACTGGCTTTCCGTTACATTGTAACTCAACAACATCACCTGAAGCCGTGTACAGCTCGATATCCAGAGGGATATGCAAAGCCTGCTTTTCAGTTTGCTCATGCGTTGGTGCCGTTACTTGGCGAGTTGTTAACGTGTATTGTTTGTTTTCTGCATCGTAATGACTTTCAACAGACAGCGTCGGCGTACCAGACTGGCTGTACCATAAGCGGAACTGAGATAGGTCAACGCCAGATGCATCTTCCATTGCCGCGACGAAGTCTTCACATGTTGCAGCCGTGCCATCATGACGTTCAAAGTAAAGCTTCATGCCTTTTTGGAAACCGTCTTCACCCAACAATGTGTGGATCATTCGGATCACTTCGCTGCCCTTTTCGTAAACGGTCAATGTGTAGAAGTTATTCATTTCTATCACTTTTTCTGGACGAATTGGGTGAGACATCGGACTTGCGTCTTCAGCGAATTGTGGCCCGCGAATAATACGAACATTGTTGATTCGGTTTACTGCGCGAGAGCCAAGATCAGATGAGAACTCTTGATCGCGGAATACGGTTAAGCCTTCTTTCAAGCTCAGCTGGAACCAATCGCGACAAGTCACTCGGTTACCGGTCCAGTTATGGAAATATTCGTGACCGATTACCGCTTCGATGCCTAGGTAATCGGTATCCGTAGCAGTTTGGTCGTTCGCGAGAACAAACTTAGAGTTGAATACGTTCAGACCTTTGTTTTCCATCGCACCCATGTTGAAGAAATCAACGGCTACAATCATGTAGATGTCTAAGTCGTACTCTAAGTTGAAACGCTCTTCATCCCACTTCATTGAGTTAATCAAAGAAACCATCGCGTGGTTAGCTCTGTCTAGGTTGCCTTTGTCGACAAAGATTTCTAGGTCAACGTTACGACCCGATTGCGTAGTATAAGCATCACGAAGTACATCAAAGTCACCAGCAACAAGTGCAAACAAGTAAGCAGGTTTTGGGTGTGGGTCTTGCCACTTCACCCAGTGACGTCCATTTTCAGCTTCACCTTCATCAACACGGTTACCATTACTTAATAAGAATGGATTTTCTGCTTTGTCTGCGATAACCGTGGTGGTGAATTTTGCCAATACGTCTGGGCGATCCATGTAGTAAGTGATACGACGGAAACCTTCCGCTTCACATTGAGTACAGAAAGCACCACCCGATTTGTACAGGCCTTCAAGTGCACTGTTCCCTTCAGGATCGACTTCAGTCACGATCGTTAATGTGAATTCTTGTGGTAGATCGTTCAGTGTCAGTTGAGTTTCAGACTGCTCATACTGAGTCCACTCTTTACCTTCTACCAGAACAGAAACCAGCTTCAAGCCTTCACCATCAAGTACTAAGGTCGAGCTATCTTTCTCTTGCTTAACACTAGACACCGCCGTAACGATGGATGCTGAATCGTACAAATCGAAAGTAAGATCGATTTCAGAAATAGTGTGAGATGGTGATTGATAATCTTTACGATACTTGGCTTGAGGTGTATGTGCCATGACGGGTTCCTTTTGATCGTTATACGTAATTATTTGTTAACTGTATATATCTAAAGGTTGAGCGCCGAGAACACAAGGGGAATATTAAAAAAAGGAGGAATTGTAGGAAAATGCCTCCATGTTTTGCTATTTTATCAATCAAATCAGAAAGGAACGGCTAAGAAATGAACTGTGTGCCGTATTTTCAACGAGCCGATTTTATGGCTAAACTCGTCCTTAACGTATGCGATTAAGCACCGCGAGCATGTCTCCTTCTTCACCTTGAAGCGTCAAAACATCACTGTTCAATGTGTAACGAGTACCGTGTTCGCCGTTCTCATAAAGTAGTACTAATTGGTCGCCCTCAGTGTAATACACACCGCGACGAATCACTTCACCCCCTTCTTCATCGGACACTCGGAACATGAAGATAAAATCAGGTTGAAGCACTAAATCCATTTTTTGAATGTTACTCGCACGCAAATCGCTTCCAGACAATTCAGCGCTTGACCAAATTCCAGCTAGGGCGTTGGGCAAGGCTTTGGTGAACATAACACCGTTAAGATTCAGCATATTATGATTACTACTGTACGCGTAAACCTGAGGCTCAGAAGTATTCAAACCCAAAATAATCGTGTCTTCATTGGCGTTATACAAACCTTCCCAATGATCCACACTGTAGTCTTTCTTTTGGATATCGATAGTGAATGAGTAATTTGAATCGAGAGTAAGTTTGATTGCTCTAAAGTTTTCAGTACCTTGCTCAGGATCTGGATTCATCAAATACCAATCACCAAGCAACAGAGGAAGGTCAAAATGAGATAGATTACTATCACTTTTTGATTGTTGGCTGCTAGAAGCGACCTCGCTCCCAAAAGCAACAAAACTTAAACAAGATAAAATTAGTAGAATCCATTTCATACGCGCCCCCTCGTTTTCTTTAAGCTTAGGCACGTAATGATTAGAAAGCGAAAAAATATGATCCAAGTCACTAAATTTTAAGTGCGAAGTAACTTAAGTGTCATTATTCAACACAAAACAGAGCTAAATTACCCTGAATATTGAGTGCTATTTGCGCCAACCTAAACGGTTACAATCAGATATTTCTGTCAAATCATAGACACAAAAAAAGCGAGCCTAGGCTCGCTTTTTAAATTTTGCGTCTTGAAACAATCACCTTTTAACAGGCGCTTGCTCTATTTCTTGATCATATCCAGCATGATAGCAACAGACTCATCAAGATAAGCATCCGGGGCTTCATAGTCTTTAGGAATATCATCCAACGTTTTAAACGCCTCTAACTTAGCGGCTTTTTGACGTTGATTAATACGATCTAGACGAAGCGCATCCGCATCATCGCTCTCTTGCTGACGTACCTTTTCATTCAAAGAAAGGTCGTTATCGTCTTTATCTGCCTTATATTTTTCAATATCTTGCGCGATAAAGCCAAATTCCATATCTGTCGCAATACGAGCTTGGTGTTGAGCTGTTAAAGCAGCAATTTGCTCATCGTTACGCT
Organism: Vibrio sp. QJM3NY_35; assembly: GCF_057785915.1. NCBI lineage: Bacteria > Pseudomonadati > Pseudomonadota > Gammaproteobacteria > Vibrionales > Vibrionaceae > Vibrio > Vibrio sp. QJM3NY_35. The sequence goes on from NZ_CM173507.1 coordinate 1,781,049, forward strand.
GTAACACTGAGTAATTTGCTTTATCAATGCTGTCCCAAGGTAGAGCATTGTCTTCAACACTTTCACCAGTATCTGCCGGGTCAATTGGCGTTGGGTAAGCAATATCAGGTACTACACCTTTGTTTTGCGTACTGCCACCATTGATTCGGTAGAATTTCTGGATTGTGTATTGAACGTAGCCCAACTCTTTATCGAACAAATCATAGATATGATTCAAAGAACGATGTTGTTGTACCGTACCTTTACCGAAAGAGTTTTCACCTAGGATGATTGCACGACCGTAATCCTGCATCGCTGCTGCAAAGATCTCAGATGCCGAAGCACTGTAGCGATTCACCAATACCGTTAACGGACCTTGGTAACTGATTTCACCATCAGTATCGCTGTTCACTTTGACACGACCGTAGCTATCACGAACCTGAACAACAGGCCCCTCTTTGATAAATAAACCAGAGAGCTCGGTTGCTTCCGTTAGTGCACCACCGCCATTGTTTCGCAGATCAACAATAATACCTTCAACACCTTGCTCTTTAAGCTCGGTGATCAGTTTATCGGTATCTTTAGAAAGGCCAACGTAGAAACTTGGTACTTCTAATACACCAATCTTCTTGCCGTCTTTCTCGATCACTTCTGATTTAACAGCGCGGTCTTCTAAACGAATCTTATCGCGTACAATTGTGACAACGTGACTTTTTGCATCTTTACCGTCTGGCAAGATCTGTAGCTTAACTTTAGTCCCTTTCGGTCCTTTAATTAATTGCACTACATCGTCCAAACGCCAGCCGATAACATCAACAATCTCTTCACCATCTTGACCAACGCCAACAATACGGTCGCCATCGCTCAATTGTTTGCTATTTGACGCAGGGCCACCAGCAACTAAAGATCGAATAACGGTATAGTCGTCTGTCATCTGAAGTACAGCGCCAATACCTTCTAGAGATAGATTCATCTCAGATTGGAATTGCTCTGCATTTCTTGGAGAAAGGTAACTGGTGTGCGGATCAACTTCTCGCGCGAATGCGTTCATGTAGATTTGGAAAGCATCTTCGTTGTGCGATTGCGTAATACGCTTCATCGCATTGTTGTAGCGCTTTTCCAAAACTTCTTGAATCTCTGGCCACTCTTTACCAGTAAGTTTTAGGTTTAACGCATCGTATTTAACGCGTTTTCTCCAAAGCTCATTCACTTCAGCGATATCTTTTGGCCATTCCGCTTCGCTACGATTTAGCTCAATACTTTCATCGGTATCAAACTTGATCTCTGTATCTAGCAAAGACAATGCATATTGAAAACGTTCAAAACGCTTCTGCATGGACAAATTATAAACATCGAATGCAATCTGGTTATTACCCGCTTTCAGTTGATCATCAATTTGTGTAGATGACGCAGCGAAAGAGTCAATATCAGCTTGAGTGAAGATATTACGATTATAATCCAGCATCTCTAAGTAACGATTAAAGATAGCTTGAGAGAAATCATCGTTGAGATTGAAGTGTTTATAGTGAGAACGAGTAAATCGAGAAGTAACACGTTTACTAGCAGTTTCGTGTTGGACCTCAGGAGCGAGTAGAGGTAAATCGTCCTGATCTAATTTGGCTTCGAGAGCCTGAGCTGAAGCTGCTAGCCAAAAGCTAGCAGCAATCAGTGTCAATTTTGAACGGCATTTCATGCGTAGGAGTATCTCCTTTAAGCGCGCAAGTGCTCCGCTTTAACAACCATTTGTAGGCCGTTTGCTAACTGAACACGCACATCTTCCTTATTGATTTCAACAATGGTCGCAGCCATGTTTCCTTTACCCATGTTCACATTTACTTCTTTGCCAGCGATGAATTCGTCAGCGTTCAAAGCGCGTGTTTCTACAGGCTTTTCTACTTTTGGTGCTTTAGGCGCTTGACGACGAGGCTGTTGAGCTTTCTTCGCCTTAGGTTTCGCTTTGCCTTCTTCACGAGCTTTTTGTGCTTGTTCTTTACGACGAGCCTGAACTTTCGCTTTGCTTTCTGCAAGTGTAGCTTTAGCGTGCTCAACGTGCTCTTCTTCTAGTGTGCCACACGCGTTGCCGTCTAGGTCAACACGTTCTGCGCCAGCTTTTACGCCGTGCAGGTAACGCCATGATGATGTGTACTGTCTTAACGCTGCACGAAGCTGAGTCTTACTTACTTTTTCGTCTTCGTTTAGACGTTCAGCAAGATCTTGAAAAATACCAATTTTAAGTGGCTTCGCTTCACCTTCTAGAGTAAAGCATTTAGGGAAACATTCAGCAATATATGCGATAACTTCTTTGCTGTTTTTTAACTTTTCAGTGTTTTCCATGTGGGTTCCTGGTTTTTGCGGTTTTCCGCGAGCATTAAGAAAATATTTTTACGTATTATAGAGAGATGCTTGGGAAAAACCACAGTAAGAGAATAATTTATGCCTTGTTCGCGTGCGAATTAAGCAGCTTTTCCACTTCTGCCATGAAAAATGTTAATCCGTCCTCGTCAATTTGAGAAAAACGACCAACATTTGGGCTATCGATATCAAGAACGCCCGCGATTTTTCCGCCAATCGAGAACGGAATAACGATTTCGGAGTTACTTGCAGCGTCACATGCGATGTGACCTTCGAACTCATGAACATCATGAATGCGCTGTACTGTATTCGTCGCAACCGCAGTTCCACACACACCACGCCCTACAGGAATTCGTACACAAGCAGGTTGGCCTTGGAAAGGACCCAGTACAAGTTCGTCTTTTTCCTTAGCTTGGTCCTGCTTCATTAAATAGAAACCCGCCCAATTCAGTTCATCCAACTCCATGAATAATAATGAACTGATATTAGCAAGATTAGCAGTTAGATCGGTTTCTGATTCAATTAATGCAACGGCTTGTTTGGTTAAGCGTTGGTAATGTTCTATTTTCATATTAACTTCCAATTAAATTGAGACTTCCATTATCAAGAGAACGCAGTAGAATGCGGCCATCAAACTAAATAGGACTTATTCTCATTACAATGAACAATTCAAAAGACACTATTAGCCGTTCTTGGTTAATAACTCAAGTAAAAAAACACAAGTCCAAATTACTGTTTGCTAACATTATTGCCATATTTGCAACTCTCATTAGTGTCCCTATCCCGTTGCTCATGCCATTAATGGTTGATGAAGTATTACTTGATAAGCCGGCTTCTGGTTTAGAGATGATGAACCACCTACTTCCATCATCGTTACAAACACCGACTGGCTATATAGCACTAACTTTGCTGTTAGTGATTATCATGCGCACCGTTAGCCAAGCGTTAAACATTCTGCAAGGGCGTCAATTTACACTCGTCTCTAAAACAATTACCTATCAAATGCGAAGCAAGATGATAGATAAGCTTGGCCGCATTAGCATTAGACAGTACGAAACCAAAGGCAGCGGTGGTATCAACGCCCACCTGATAACAGACATAGAGACGATAGATAAGTTCATTGGTTCGACTCTGTCTAAGTTCCTCATCAGCTTCTTAACCGTGTTTGGCACCGCAATCGTGTTGTTATGGTTAGAGTGGCGTTTAGGACTGTTCATTCTACTGGTCAATCCTGTTGTTATTTATTTCTCTCGTAAACTAGGCAGCAAGGTTAAGCACCTTAAAAAGTACGAGAACCAATCTTTCGAACGCTTTCAGAATCGCTTGGTGGAAACCTTAGATGGCATTTATCAGCTACGAGCTGCCAATAAAGAACGAATCTTCCTAGATGAATTAAAGGTTCAAGCGAACCAAGTAAGAATCGATGCCGATAAATACGCATGGCAATCTGAAGCTGCTGGACGTGTTTCGTTTCTGCTCTTTCTATTAGGCTTTGAGCTTTTCCGCGCAGTCGCGATGTTAATGGTGCTATTCAGTGACTTAACCATCGGTCAGATCTTTGCGGTGTTCGGTTACTTATGGTTTATGTTGGGCCCTGTTCAAGAGCTGCTAGGGATTCAATTCTCTTGGTATAGTGCGAAGGCGGCACTGCAACGCATCAATGATCTTCTTCAACTAGAAGAAGAGAGGCGCCCTATTAGCAAAGTAAATCCGTTTCATGAAGATCGAGAAGTGACAGTCGACATTGAAAACGTTACATTCTCTTACACATTAGAAAACACTGTTTTAAATAGGCTATCACTGCACATCCCTGCAGGTAAGAAAGTCGCGTTGGTGGGAGCGAGTGGTGGGGGTAAATCTACGTTAATCCAGTTGCTGATTGGGGTTTACCAAGCGGACTCGGGGCACATTCGCTATAACGGTGAAACAACCGACGATATCAGCTTTGATGTAATACGTAATCAAATTGCCGTTGTTTTACAACAACCTATACTCTTTAACGATACATTGAGGCATAATCTGACCCTTGGTGCTGAATACGATGAAATGTCGTTGTGGCGCGCGCTTGAAGTTTCTCAAATGCAAGATGTCATCAAGCAACTCAGCAATGGCTTGGATACCCAAATTGGTAGGAATGGCGTTCGACTGTCTGGCGGTCAACGACAACGCTTAGCAATAGCTCGTATGGTGCTGAGCAATCCTAAGTTTGTTATTCTTGACGAAGCGACATCTGCACTCGATACAGCAACAGAGTCAGCGCTGCATAAAGCGTTGAGCGAGTTTTTGAAAGATCGCACAACTTTGATAGTGGCTCATCGATTATCAGCGGTGAAACAAGCCGATCTAATCTATGTTTTAGAAGATGGACAAGTCACACAAACGGGAACACATGGTGAATTGGTTGAACAACAAGGACTCTATCAAACACTCTACGGCAGTGTGCAATCGCACGCCTGATGTTTGTGGCTCTGGGTCTTTAAGTCGGATAGCTAACCTAACTTACGTTTCGACTTGGGAGGTCGCGTGACCTCCCCATCCATAACCAACGCTTTATCAACAAAACACCAATGCGACAGCAGCTCAGTGCGCCTTTGTCAGGGCTGCGAGCTTCCCGTAGATAAAATGGACATCCCTTTGGGGAAATCCGCTTACTGCCCAAGGTGTGGTACTCAGCTTTATAGAGGCGGCACCCCTAGCCTCTCTGGAAACCTAGCAATTGCGATTACCTGCTTATTGCTGTTTATCCCCTCACATTTTTTTGAATTCATCAGTATTCGCCTGATTGGCGTCATGATACCTGCAACGTTACCATCCGGCGTCTTTACTTTAATGGGTGAAGGCTTCCCTCTGCTTGGCTTACTGATCCTGTTCTGTAGTTCGATCGCTCCGTTGCTCGTGTGTACGTCGGTACTCATTACCCATTTATCATTGCGCTTTAAATTTTTTACACCATTTAAGTATGCGTTAGCCATCATCCAGACATTAAAGCATTGGATGATGTTGGATGTGTTTCTGGTAAGTTTGGCGGTCTCATGTTTCAAACTGCAAGATTACTCAGATATTTTTGTCGGCCCTGGGTTGATTGGCCTGATTCTTCTGCAGCTTTTCAGTGTATTACTGGTAAGCCGCATCAGCGTGCGTCGCTATTGGGAAGCTTGGACAAAAGAATCTGACTACTCATTTGCTGAAAGTAAGAACGTACACTGTCACAACTGCCACCTATCTCAACCGGATGGACATACTTGCGTGCGTTGTCACCATGACTTATACCACCGCAAGCCCTTCTCTATACAGAAAACATGGGCACTATTATTTGCCGCATCAGTGGCTATTGTGCCAGCCAACGTCATTCCTATCTCTATCCTGATAACAAACGGTCAAAGGCTGGAAGACACCATCATTTCCGGTGTCGCTTCGCTGATTAATAGCGACATGTATGGCATCGCAGCAATCATTTTCATTGCCAGTATCGTCGTGCCCGTCGCGAAAATACTGGGCCTTGCGTACATCTTAATCTGCATCAAGATGAATCGCGCCGTTTACCACAGGCAACGTATGACCATCTATTTCATCGTGAAATGGGTGGGGAAATGGTCGGTAATGGATCTGTTCGTTATTTCGATCATGATGACCTTGGTCGACCGCGGACAAATTTTAAACTTTACACCAGGTTATGGTGCAGTCGCTTTTGGCGTCGTAGTTGTTCTCACGATGCTAGCAGCGGAAAGCTTAGATCCTAGGCTAATTTGGGATAACTACACCTCTAAAGATGAGTCAGTGAATGAACAACGATAACCAATCACAAACGTCATATTCACCCGAAGTAAGAAAAAACAAAGGCATCTCACCTTTGTGGATTCTGCCGATATTAACCGTCGCCTTAGCCGGTTGGTTGGTCATGAAATCGATACACGATGCTGGGCAACGTGTGCAAATATACTTCTCAGATGCCGCAGGTTTAGTCGCAGGTCGAACAACGATTCGTTACCAAGGCTTAGAGGTGGGTATGGTGCGTGACATCACTTTATCCAAAGATCTATCGAGTATCTATGTCGATGCTGACATCTACCCAGAAGCGAAGAAGCTACTCTCAAAAGGCACTCGTTTCTGGCTTGTAAAACCGACAGCAAGTTTATCGGGTATCTCAGGATTAGACGCACTTGTTTCAGGTAACTATATTGCTATTCACCCGAGCGAAACCAAACAAGACCCAGAAACCGTTTTCCAAGCCTTAGAATCATCCCCTTCTGACTTGCTGGCTTCTGAAGGTTTGAATATTTCACTGACGACCAAAGATCTGGGTGGCGTTTCTGTTGGTTCTCAAATCGTTTACCGTAAAATCCCAATTGGTGAGGTTTACAACTACCAGTTAAACGACAACGCTAAATCCGTTACGATTCAAGCGTCGATTAAAGATGAATACAGCCATATCATTACCGACCAAAGCCGTTTTTGGAATGTCAGTGGCTTAGGTGCCAGTATTGGTTTTTCTGGTGTTGATGTTCGCTTAGAGAGCCTAAGTGCATTGCTTGGCGGTTCAATTGCGGTCGACTCTCCGGGAGAAGGCCAACCCGTAGAGATGAATACCAAGTTCAAGCTCTACCCAGATTTGAAGACAGCGGGCCGTGGTATCTCTATCAAGATCGCTGTTCCAGACGACAACAAGATCAGTGCAACAGGTGCTCCGATCATGTATCGCGGCATCGAAATCGGTCAAATCACTGACTTGTCGCTGAGTGAAGGGCGCGAGAACGTGGTTGCATCTGCCGCTATCCAACCAGCATTCAGTGACTTTTTAAATAGCGGCAGTAAATTCGTTCTAGAAGAGGCTGAACTGTCACTTACTGGTATGAAAAATATTGCCAACTTAGTGACAGGTAACTTTTTAACCTTGGTACCGGGCGAAGGTGAAAAAGCGCGCCGCTTTACCGCGATTCGCAAAACGGAATACAGCCAAGAACAGGAAAAATCCGTTGCGATTCGCTTAACCTCCAATAACTCTTTCGGTTTAGATGTTGGTACGCAGCTACTTTACAAAGGGATTGCAGTCGGCTCTATCATCAAAGTCGGTTTAGTTGATGGCGTTGGCACAGGAAGCGACAAGCATGAAGTGTTCATGGATGCGTTGATCGATAATGAATACGCGCATCTCATAAAAAGTAACAACCGCTTTTTCGTAACAGGTAGCGCGAGTGCAGAATTAACTGAGTCTGGTTTAAGCGTTACCGTTCCACCTGCAAAACAACTACTGACTGGCTCAATTAGCTTTGTAAGTGAAGGTAAGGCTCAAGCAAGACCAAGTTACCAACTGTTCCAAAGCAAATCACTGGCAGAAATCGCCAAGTTCAACCAATCGGGTTCGAAGACACTGTCACTGTTTGCCAGCGAATTACCGTCAATTTCAAAAGGCAGCCCACTACTCTACCGCAATCTTCAGGTCGGTAGTATCAGTGACTTCCAGCTTGCCGACGGTGGTGTGAGAATCCAGGTCACCATCGAAAACCGTTACACACACCTAATCAACAAACACACGGTTTTCTGGAACCGTTCAGGTGTTGAGGTTGACGCGTCTTTGTCTGGTATCAGCATCAAAGCGGCTCCGGTTAAAACTCTGATTCAAGGCGGTATCGCGTTTGATTCACTGCCAGGTATCGACAACAAACTGGGTGATGTTTGGAAACTCTATACTGATTCTAAATCTGCTCGAAAATTTGGCCGCGCGATTACGATTACCTCTTCTGGCGATCAAGAAGTCAGCAAGGGTATGGCGATCAAATACCAAGGTGTCACTGTTGGTGAGGTTACTTTGGTAATACCTAACTTCAATAAAGACGGTATTGAAATTACCGCGCGAATCTTACCTGAGTACGTTGACAAGATTGCCGTGGCGAACAGTCACTTCTGGTTGGCAGAACCTGAGATCGGCCTTAATGGCATCAAAAACGTCTCTGCGCTTCTCTCTAAGCACATCAACGTAGATCCGGGCAATGGTGACAGAAGTACGAAATTTAAGCTTAGCAAAGGACCAGTGCAGCCTGAAGGCAAGATATTCCAGCTACAAAGCGAAACGCGAGGCTCGGTGTCTGAAGGCACACCTATCCTATTCCGTGAGCTAGAAATCGGCAGTGTTATCGATGTTCAACTAGGCGAGTTTGCTGACCGCATCATCTCTACGATTCAAATAGAGCCTGACTACGCGTATCTGATCCGCGCAAACACAGTGTTCTGGAACGTGTCGGGTGTCGATGTCTCTATCGGTCTCTCTGGTGCAAACATCAAAGCCGGAACGGTAGACAGTTTATTAAGGGGCGGAATTACCTTCTCAACGCCACCGACGAATGAACTTCAGCCAGTGGCAAGCGAAGATCAGTCTTTCTACCTATACCCTCAAGCAGAAGATGAGTGGAAGTCATGGAGAACCGCGATTCCTCGCCCATAGAGTGAATCCTCAGAAGCTCCATGCAAATTAATACAGCTTAACGAAGATTAATTCTTCATCAAAATGCAGCCATTCGGCTGCATTTTTGTTGTTTGCCGTAAATATGGTTTAGGACGACCTCATTTTGCTTTAAACTCCCCGCATTAATGCAATAATTCGAGATACTCTTTTGCACGCTAACGTATATATTCCTGAAGAATTCCTAACGCACATCGAAGCAATCATGCCTAGTCATCTAGATATGGCTTCTTTTGTCGCGTCATGCCAAAAACCACTTCGTAAAAGTATTCGAGTCAACACATTGAAAATCAGTGTTGAAGACTTCCTAGTACGAGCAAAAGAGAAAGGCTGGGAACTGGAACCTGTACCTTGGTGTGAAACAGGTTTTTGGATTACAGCCGATGAAAGTGAAGCGCCTCTAGGTAATACGGCAGAACACATGTCTGGTCTTTTCTACATCCAAGAAGCCAGTTCGATGATGCCACCTTCGGCTCTTTTCCAAGGCGAAGCTGATTACCAAGCCGTGCTAGATACTGCTGCTGCACCCGGATCTAAAACAACGCAAATCGCTGCGCTAATGAATAATCGCGGCGTGTTGGTTGCCAATGAATACGCTGCAAGCCGTGTGAAAGTACTTCACGCCAACATCGAACGTTGTGGCGTTCGTAATGCCGCACTCAGTAACTTCGATGGTCGAGTTTTCGGTGGTTGGTTGCCAGAACAGTTTGATGCTGTCTTACTGGATGCACCCTGCTCTGGCGAAGGTACCATCCGTAAAGACGCCGATGCGATGAAGAACTGGACGTATCAATCTGTAGTCGATATTGCCGACACGCAAAAAGACCTGATTGAAAGTGCATTCCATGCTCTTAAACCTAATGGTGTTTTGGTTTACTCAACATGTACGTTAAGCACTGAAGAGAACCAACAAGTGTGCCATCACCTAAAAGAAACCTTTGGTGATGCGGTTGAGTTTGAATCTCTTGAATCACTGTTCGACAACGCAAAAGCAACGACGACTGAAGAAGGCTTTCTTCACATCTTCCCTCAGGTATATGACTCTGAAGGTTTCTTTGTTGCACGTATCCGTAAACTAGCGTCTGTGACTCCACCAGAAGTTAAAAAACGCATGGGTAAGTTCCCATTTGAAAAAGCGCCAAAGAAAGCTCAGCAAGAAATCGCTGAACAACTGCTTAGTGCTCTCGATATCGAACTACCAAGTGATACTCAAGTTTGGATCCGAGATAAAGACGTTTGGCTATTCCCAGAAGCGCTAGAGCCTATGATCGGTGCATTCCGTTTCTCTCGCATGGGCATCAAGATCGCTGAAACCCATAAAAAAGGTTATCGATGGCAACATCAAGTCGCGACAACGCTCGCGACAGGTAATGAAGCTAACATTATAGACCTCAGCATCGAAGATGCTCGAGAATGGTTCATGGGCCGAGACGTTCGCCCAGAAGGCTTGTCAGGCAAAGGCGAAGTACTAGTAAAATACAACGGCGCAATCATCGGCCTTGGCAAATGGGTAGGTAACCGAGTGAAGAACGGCTTACCAAGAGAGCTAGTACGCGACAAAAACCTTTTCTAGTCGTTCGATTAAAGCTCACACTGTACTGAGAAAAACAAAAAGCCCAAACAATCTTCATTGTTTGGGCTTTTTCTATTCTTGTCGGCTAGTTCATTTCAAGGGAAGCACTGTAAAATCAACAATTAATTACATAAATATCAATTCAAGTCGCTATTTCCAATAACAAAAATCGCTTATTAGGAAATTTAAACTAGACTTCAGTCTAACAGTCAAAGAATTAAAACGATTAGCGTAGGCTCTTCGGAGCCCTTTCCCCTAAGCCCAAACAGGAAAGTTTGGGCTTTTTTTTGACCGACAAGCTCGCTTATTTAACTAGGCTGATGCCTTCTTTGTCGATAGTGATCTTGCCAGATTTGTACAAACCACCAATGGTCTTCTTGAACGTACCTTTGCTGGTTCTGAATGCAGAGAAAATAACTTCAGGAGAAGACTTATCATTCAAAGGCAGGTAACCGCCTTTCTTCTCAAGCAGGTCAAGAACCTTAGTGCTTAGGTCATCCATCTTAGCCACACCAACCTTCTGAAGAGACAGATCAATCTTACCGTCTTCTTCACGAACGTTTTTAATATAGCCTTTTAGTGTTTTACCAATGAACAGCTTACCGATGATATCAGATGGGAAAATCATACCCCAGTGTTCACCGTTCACGATCGCTTTGTAACCAAGTTGGCTACGCTCAGCGATAATGAGATCGACTTGCTCATTTTGCTTATAAGTCGCAGGCGTGTTGTCTAACCATTTATTGAACTTCGTTGTACCAACGATACGGCTCGATGCTTTATCGATATACACATATACTAAGATTGACTGGCCTTCGTTTAAACGGCCGCGCTGCTCGCTGAAAGGAACAAGAAGGTCTTTACCTTTCACGCCCCAGCTCATGAACGCACCAGTGCTGTTAACACCTTCAACCGTCATCAAACCAAACTGGCCTACTTGAGCGATCGGTTTTTCAGTCGTTGCAGCGATCTGGTTGTCAGAATCTATGTATAAGAAAACATCTAGCTTTTGACCAATTTCAACACCTTCAGGAGTAAATCGTTTAGGCAGCAACACGGTTCCATAGTCGCTCGCGTCAAGGAATACACCGAAGTCTGCTTGTTTCACTACTTCTAAGTTGTTTATTTGACCAATATTAATCATCAAGGTTGTCTCTACTTTAAATTTGGCGGAGATTATACGTGATCTCTGATATGCTTTCGCTAGTTTCATTCATATTTTTACATTCTAGGAGACATCGTTGATCACCGTTGATAAACAAGATGCGATAACACTTAAAATTAACCATGCCATGGCTAAGACCAAAAAGCTCGACATGGACGTTTATCTATTCATTCCCGGTGAACTTGGACTGACTCCTGAAGTGCTTTCTGAAAGTGCCTTTTTCTACAGCTCGATCACTCAAAAACGTGCCTACTATAGTGACAAAACACTTTTACCTTTGGTACACAGTCGCTTAGCAAAACGTGGACGCTTATCTACAACACAGTATCGTGTCAGTTTGAGTCTGTTTGCCTACCAATATGTTATTGCTTTAGATAAAGCAGTCAGCAGCTTAAATAAAACTGATAGTGACGACGTAACGGCTGATGAAGTAGATGAAGTAATTGAACTGGCGTTAGATATTCTGAAAAAGCTTCGTCGTAGTATTCCCTATGAAGAGAACCTCAAACGCTACTACGCAAACATTGATAACTACCTTTCATGGTACACAGAGCAAAAGTTCTTATCGCTGGTTTCGCATATGCCACGTGGCAGTGAGTATTCAACGATTAAAGAACGACTCTTAACGCTTTGTGATAAAGAGACTGCACACCGTAAACTGAACCGCTACAACTCAGCGAGAGTTCGAGAAGACGTTACTCGCTTGAGTAACAAGATGCGTTTGCTGCGTCGTTTGATTGAGCACCCTATCGTGCTTAAAGAAAAGACGACATCGATGGGTAAGAACGTTAAGCGCGCCGTGAAAGGTATTGCAACGGGTTTGGTGATGGTTGTCGTGACCACTACTGTGATCTTGGCTCGTGACTTTCTTGGTGAGATTACCGCCTCTTTCATTGTGGCGATGTCTTTCATCTACGCTCTACGTGAGATCTTCAAAGATGATTTGAGAGATATTCTTTGGCGCTGGCTGCGTAAAGGTAAACCGAAATGGAAGCGTCGTTACTTCGACCCAACGACCAATAAATCTGTCGGCCATAAACTGGAATGGTTGGACTATGCAAATTTCTCTAAGTTAGCAGACCGTATTCAATCGATACGTAAGAAGCGTGTCGTCCAACGTGAAGAGCAAATCCTGCACTACCGTTCGCACACTGAGATGTCGACATCGACGTTCATGAGTGGTTATGAAGAGACTCGTGAAACGTTATCCATCAGCCTAAGGGCGCTGACACGATTGATGGATAAGGGTTCGAACAAGATCTACCGTTTGAATGAAGGGCAAGTTAGCCGCGAATCAGTAGAAAAGCGTCATCTTCTCAACCTGATCATTAAAGAGAACAACCATGATAACGAACCAACCTACTACCGTTGGAAGATCGTTATGAACCGTTCAAAAATCGTTGATATTGAGCAGATCACTCAAGAGTCATAGAGCCGTTATAAAGTTCTCTATAACGGTATGTGGAAACCATTCACATACCGTTGTTTTATCTCTTCAACGTTACCCATGACTTCTAAACCAAAATCTATTATTTAATCGCTATTTTCTAGATGGGACTTTTTTAATTGAAAGCGTAAGCGTGAACTCCGCCATCGGCTCGTCACCATGTAAAGATGGACAAGTCGCGATAATGGTGACGGGTTGATTGACCCGTTCTCCGGTCGACATGGTTTCTGCCAACATTGTGTTGATCAGCTCACCGTCGTGACAAGTGAAATGCACATCACCTTCAGGGCGCTTCAAAAAGTTACCCGTCACCTCTTTAAACGCCAACGAAATCTTTTCACCTTGCTGCTGAGATTTGCTCATCGCAAGAAAGCCACCCGCCACATCAGCACCGACAGCCAAAACACCAAAATACATGCTATTAAGGTGGTTCTTGGTACGTCTTTTAAGCGGGATTTTCACTTCAACATGTTGGTTGTCCAACGCGAGCAGTTTTGGTCGACACAACCAGATCAGAGGCACTTTGAAAAAACCAAACATGCTCAAGTAGAAATTTGCTTTTTGTAGAGGGGTCAACATTCGGATTACCTAGTTAAATCAGTCATCAGACCAGTTAATCGATTAGCGAAAGAGATGTCAAAAAAATGTTACAAAAAAGAGATATCATCGCATAATGATATCTCTTTCATTCTCAAAGCTTTAGCGCTTCAAATAAACGGATACAGCCAGTTGATTTACTAAGACAACAAACCGATCTATGCAGTCACGACCGTTTCTACGCCTTCAAGATCAGCTATGTAACCTTGTAGACGTGGGTAATCCACTAAGCCTTGAGTTACTAGCAACACTGGCTTCTTCGCGTTCAGGGTTGCTTTAACAATCATATCCAACAAGGTAATAACCGCCTCATTTTGTGGATCAAAAGCGTGTTGCTGAGCTTCATTGTGTTTGTCTACGCCTAAAGTGAAAGACGCTAAGCTATCAACGTTTACCACTACACCATCGAAGTAATGCAGCAATCTTTCGCTCAGTAGCACTGCAGACGGCACATCGCACGAGAACAGTACTTTCAAACCATTAAGGCCACGTGGTAACCCTTGCTCGGCAAGCAGGTCAATAATCTTAGCGGCATCGCTTAACGCACGAACGTAAGGCACAACTACTTCAACGTTGATGCCCTGCTCACGTAATGCCTTAATAACCTGACATTCTAAAGCGAAAGCCTTGCTGTATTCTGGTGTCGCATAGCGAGCAACGCCACGAACGCCTAGTGCTGGGTTAATCTCTTCAGCTTCGCAGTTCCCGCCAAGCAGCGAACGGAATCCATAGCTGTCTGCACTGCTTAATGCGATACGAACAGAAGTGTGATTTGGCTGAACGGCAGCTTGAATCGCAATCACTAACGTCGACACAAAATGCTCATCGACTGTTTTATCACCAAGGATGGCATTTAAAGACGTTTCTTCGATATCAGTCAGTCTATCTAAATGACTTTCAATACTTGGGTGGTAGAAGACACGATCCATCACTAATTCAGATAATGAAACGTATAAGTGGTTGGAATTATTATTATCGTTGTAAGAAGGCAGCACATCACCTAAAACAAGTTCTGGGTGCAAAGTGCTTTGATTTTCTTGAGTCATTGCTGCTCCAGCATTTTTATATTGTGTTCAAACGAAAATACCGATAGCTGCCTGTTAATACAAGTGAAAATCCCTTATTTGACGCTGGCCCGCTGATAAAAATAAGAATATTAGCAATAACAGAGATAACTTTGACTTAAGAGAGTTTATTCCTCTGTTCAATTCCGTTATCTTAACCACTTCGCAATAGAATAAAAAAGCTATCACATGCCATTAAAAACTGATGAGTTGAGAACCCAAGCTCTGGGTCCTATGCCAACTCCTGCCGAACTAGGCAATGCACACCCTATTACTGACGACGTTGCTGAGCGCATTAAAAATTCTCGCCGCCAAATCGAAGATATCCTAACTGGTCGTGATAACCGCCTATTAGTTATCGTAGGCCCTTGCTCTGTTCACGATACAGATGCGGCACTCGATTACGCTGAACGCCTAAGCCAGATTCAAGACCAATATAAAGATGAACTGTTCGTTGTAATGAGAACCTACTTCGAGAAACCTCGCACGGTTGTAGGTTGGAAGGGTTTAATTACCGATCCTAACCTTGATGGTTCGTACGCACTTGAAACAGGTTTGAATAAAGCACGTAAGCTTCTTCTAGATATCAACAAGCTTGGCCTAGCTACAGCGACTGAATTCCTTGATATGATCACAGGTCAGTACATTGCAGATCTTATCACTTGGGGCGCGATTGGCGCTCGTACAACTGAATCTCAGATTCACCGTGAAATGGCTTCAGCACTGTCTTGCCCAGTTGGCTTCAAGAACGCGACCAACGGCAACATCAAGATTGCTATCGATGCAATTCGTGCAGCGCATGCGTCACACTACTTCTACTCTCCAGATAAGAACGGCCGCATGACGGTTTACCGCACTTCTGGCAATCCATACGGTCACGTTATTCTACGTGGTGGTGATAAAGGCCCTAACTTCGACGCTGAATCTGTAGATGCTGCGTGTAAGCAACTGGCTGAATTCGACCTACCTCAACGTTTAGTTGTAGACTTTAGCCACGCTAACTGTCAGAAACAACACCGTAAGCAGTTAGAAGTTGCACAAGACATTTGTGAGCAAATTAAATCTAATAAGAACCAAATTGCAGGCATTATGGCAGAGAGCTTCATTATTGAAGGCAACCAGCCAATGACAGATATCAACAACCTAGAATATGGCAAGTCGATTACTGACCCATGCCTAAGCTGGGAAGATACGGCAACAATGCTAGACATGCTTGCAACAGCAATTAAAGATAGAAACTTAGCTTAAGGAAACAACACAATGCCATCATTTGACATTATCTCTGAAGTAGAAGCAGTAGAACTACGTAACGCGGTAGACAACGCAAACCGTGAACTATCGACTCGTTTCGATTTCCGCGGCGTTGACGCAAGCTTTGATTACAAAGATGAATCAGTAAAATTGACTGCTCAAGACGATTTTCAACTGAAGCAAATGCGCGATATCCTTCGCAGCAACCTAACGAAGCGTAATGTTGATCCTAACGCGATGGAAGCGAAAGCGGCAGACCAAACAGGTCGCACTTGGCACCAAACGGTTATCTTTAAGCAAGGTATTGAAACTGATGTCGCTAAGAAGATCGTTAAGCTAATCAAAGACAACAAAGTTAAAGTTCAAGCTTCTATCCAAGGCGACAAAGTTCGTGTAACAGGTAAGAAACGTGATGATCTACAAGCTGTTATGGCTTTAGTTCGCAGCGGTGAGCTTGGTCAACCATTCCAGTTTGACAACTTCCGCGACTAATTTTTGAGTTTGAGCGACCGCTTATTTAGATTGCTCATTCCTCATCACAATATCGTGTTTGAAAAGCAGAAAGCCACTTCTTTATAGGAAGTGGCTTTTTATTTATCTGGTCAGTTTAAATCGAAGTTCCTAGCTGGTAATCAGCCAACTCAACTAAGTACTTTGGCCGCTGACAATTTTAGGTCTTTGCCGACCAACAAATTAAACTCTACGCTTGCTGGTGGAATAAACACACACACTCGCAATTTCTCAGCTCTTGCCTGCTCAAGCTTGGTTGATAGCTCTCCGCTGTTAGCATAGCTCTCTCTTTCTGCGTCTCGACGGCACAGGTCGACAAATTCGAATGGACAATCGCTCGGTGAAAGTACGAGCTCTGCCTCTTGCATCAAACGTAAAGCCTTCATAGACAGCAACTCAACGTCCTGCTCGAATTCAATCCAAGTCACCTGTCCTTCACTATCAATGCCTTCCGTTAGCGCTTGCTGGTAGTATGATTCTAACTGCTCTCTGTCAGTCACCTGTTCGATGAAACTGGACGATAAAAAGCGCTCCCAAAATTTACGACGCTCATCGACAGTTGGAAATGACTCTTTGATCGAATTGCGTTTTGATGCACCGAAGTCTGCTATCAAACCTATATTTTGTGGCAATACCGTTTCGAGTTTTTCTCTAATATTTCTTACCAAAACAGGTGATGCACCGCCACTAGAGATGGCAATTTGGATCCTTCCGCGATTAATCATTGATGGAGTAATGAAGTCACAAAAGGGTAAATCATCGACCACATTGACAAGAATACCCATTTTTTTTGCATCATTATGTACTTGATGATTTAGGCTTGGATTGTCTGTTGTCGCCCATACCTGAAGGTAATTTTTTGAAATAATTTGCGACGAGTAAAAGTTTTGTACCCAGTGAAGTTGGCCTTCATCGACAAGCTGCTTTAAGTAAGGTGCTACCTTGGGAGACACCAAAGTCACATTGGCACCAGCGCGTAGCAAGCTATCGACTTTACGGCAAGCAACCTCACCTCCACCAACCACTAAGATTGACTTATTTTCTACATCCAAAAACATTGGGAAATAACGCATGTTCTTCCTTGAGACTACTTCAATAACTATTCAGCCATGCTACCAAATTTGGAGCATATTCATAACTACCGAAGTGCAATAAAAATATTTATTGACCAAATTTCAATCTTTTTTAAGGCTAATGCTCCACAACTGTGACATTCATTCAGAATATTTATCTAGTCGATTATCAATATAAAACTCTAAATCTCGTTGCACCAACAGTGTGAACTGTTGCACTATTTACATTCAGTTAACATTTGGTCATTCTAATTGTGTTCGGATTTGTGATTTCATTCAAAATTCTTTTTAAATTATACATTTGTGAAACTACGGATCCTTTCCTAACCTTATAAACAGTTGCTTAAATCGCACACAGTTTCATTTGCAAAATGCAACTCTTGTAATTTGAGCAACAAGGTCATAGAAAACGCAACACATAAGAGACACTCAAACGAGCACGAGTATCAGGTGTCACCTGGTTAACAAGGAAGGATACAAATGACAAATAAACTAACACTTCTTGCTTCAGTAGTAGCTGCATCAACTGCGATGATGGCAACATCAGCATCAGCGGCAGAAAGCACTCTGGACAAAGTCACATCTCAAGGTTTTCTAACTTGTGGTGTAAGTACAGGTCTTCCAGGGTTCTCTAACCCTAACTCAAAAGGTGAATGGGAAGGAATTGATGTTGAGTATTGTCAAGCTCTTGCAGCGGCTGTACTCGGTGACAAGACTAAAGTTAAGTATGTACCTCTAACCGCAAAAGAGCGTTTTACTGCGCTTCAATCTGGCGAAATCGACGTACTATCTCGTAACACAACATGGACACTACATCGTGACACTGCTCTAGGTCTTAACTTCGTAGGCGTCAACTACTACGACGGTCAAGGCTTCATGGTTAAGAAAGATCTTGGCCTAACAAGTGCTCAAGAGCTTGATGGTGCTTCTGTATGTGTTCAATCAGGTACAACAACTGAACTTAACCTAGCCGATTACTTCCGTAACAGTGGCATGTCTTACAAGCCAGTGGTATTCGATACAGCGGCACAAACATCTAAAGGTTTCGACGCAGGTCGTTGTGACGTGCTAACTACTGACCAATCTGGTCTATACGCACTTCGCCTAAACCTCGCTGACCCTAAATCTGCACAAGTACTTCCTGAAATCATCTCTAAAGAACCTCTAGGCCCTGTTGTTCGTCAAGATGATGATAAATGGTTTAACGTTGCTAAGTGGACACTTTCAGCAATGATTAACGCGGAAGAATACGGCATCTCTTCTAAAAATGCAGACGAAATGCTTAAGTCAAAAGATCCAAACATCAAACGTATTCTTGGTGTAGACGGTCCTAAAGGTAAAGGCCTTGGCATTCGTGACGACTGGGGTTACCAAGTAATTAAGCAAGTTGGTAACTACGGTGAGAGTTTTGAGCGTACTGTTGGTACAGGTTCTCCACTTCAAATCTCTCGTGGTGTAAATGCATTATGGAATGCGGGCGGCTTTATGTACGCTCCACCAATCCGTTAATAAATTTTCAAGCATCAATTAGGGCGGAGTTTTCCGCCCTATTTATTAAATGGATTTGAGGTTATAGTAGTATGAAACCTAATGAAACTATTTCTCCAGCGCAGGCAAAGCCACAGCCCAAAAGTGCCAACTTATTTTACAACCCCACTTTTCGCTCTATCATTTTCCAAATTATCGCCGTCGGGGCGCTTTGTGCTTTCTTTTACACGATTGTAAATAATGCACTCACTAACTTAGATTCCCGTGGTATCGCCACTGGTTTTGATTTTCTCTCCCAAGAAGCTGGTTTTGGCATCGGCTTAACACTTATTGAATACGACGAGACCTTCTCATACGGTCGTACATTCTTTATCGGTCTTCTCAATACCGCTTTAGTTTCAGTACTAGGCATCATGCTTGCCACGATACTTGGCTTTAGTATGGGTATCGCTAGACTGTCTTCAAACTGGCTAGTTAGCCGATTTGCAGCTGTCTACATTGAGATATTCCGAAATATCCCTCTTCTTTTGCAAATCTTTTTCTGGTACTTCGCCGTTCTGCAAGCCTTGCCTTCTGCTCGTCAAAGCATGAGCCTAGGTGAAGCAATTTTCTTGAACGTACGTGGATTGTACTTCCCTGCTCCAGTGTTAGAGCAAGGCAGTAGCATTGTCATCGCATCATTGATTGTTGGTATTATCGCTACGTTTATTATCAACATTTGGGCTAATAACAAACAGAAACTTACCGGCCAACAAACACCTATGTTGCGAATTGCTGCAGCGTTGATTTTAGGCTTACCGTTGGTGACTTACTTTGTTATGGGCATGCCTATCTCTGCTGATTACCCTGTTTTAAAAGGGTTTAACTTCAAGGGTGGTGTTAGCATAATCCCGGAGCTTGCTGCATTGATGCTTGCTTTAAGTATCTACACAGCAGCGTTCATTGCCGAGATTGTTCGTTCAGGTATTAACGCCGTAAACCATGGGCAAACAGAGGCTGCTATGTCTCTAGGAATTCCACGCTCTAGAACCCTTAAGCTTGTCATTATCCCACAGGCATTAAGAATTATTATCCCACCACTAACCAGTCAGTATCTAAACCTGACCAAAAACTCATCACTTGCGATGGCCATTGGTTATCCTGATCTTGTCTCTGTATTTGCAGGAACAACATTGAATCAAACCGGACAAGCTATCGAAGTAATCGCGATGACAATGGGCGTCTACCTAACCTTGAGCCTATTAACATCAGCTCTAATGAACATATACAACCGCAAAGTAGCGTTGGTGGAGAGATAAGATGAGTACACATCAATTTCAACCTGATCTTCCGCCTCCAGCGAATACCGTTGGGCCAGTCGGTTGGTTAAGAAAAAATCTATTTAATGGACCAATTAACAGCATCGTCACTGTGGTTCTTGCTTACTTTGCTTTTACTCTTATATGGGCAGTAGCAGATTGGGCATTCATCAGTGCCGACTGGATAGGAACCACACGCGATGCCTGTACTAGCGAAGGCGCTTGTTGGGTTTTTATTAGCGTTCGTTGGGAGCAATTCATGTATGGCTTCTACCCAGAAGCTGAACTGTGGCGACCTCGCCTCTTCTACGCAACGTTAGCCATTTTTGTAGCCTTACTAGCCTACGAAAAAACACCTAAACGTACGTGGATCTGGTTGTTCTTCGTAAACATCTACCCATTTATCATTGCAGGCTTGCTATACGGTGGTGTCTTTGGATTAGAAGTTGTTGATACCCATAAATGGGGTGGCCTACTGGTTACACTGATCATCGCACTTGTTGGTATTGTAGTGTCACTCCCTATTGGTGTTGCACTTGCGCTTGGGCGTCGTTCAGAGATGCCAATCATTCGTAGTATGTGTACCGTATACATCGAAATTTGGCGTGGCGTACCGCTCATTACCGTTCTATTCATGGCCTCAGTTATGCTCCCGCTCTTTTTATCAGAAGGAACAGAAACCGATAAGCTGATTAGAGCACTTGTTGGGGTAGTACTATTCAGTGCAGCCTACATGGCAGAAGTAATTCGTGGTGGTTTACAAGCAATACCAAAAGGCCAATACGAAGCGGCTGATGCTCTGGGACTAAGCTACTGGAAAAAGACAGGGCTTATCATTCTTCCTCAAGCTCTTAAAATCACGATTCCTTCAATTGTGAACACCTTCATTGGTTTGTTCAAAGATACCAGTCTTGTTTTAATTATTGGTATGTTTGATGTGTTAGGAATTGGCCAAGCCGCGAATACCGACCCTGAATGGCTTGGGTATTCAACAGAAAGTTATGTATTTGTCGCGTTAGTGTTCTGGGTGTTTTGTTTTGGCATGTCGAGATATTCGATATGGCTAGAAAACAGACTTCACACCGGTCACAAACGATAATTAACAAGATCAAGGACGTATTATGACGCAGCAGGCAGAAAACAACTCTCAAGGTCTTATGATCGAGTTGAAAGACATGAACAAATGGTACGGTGAATTCCACGTACTTAAGAACATCAACCTAGAAGTTAAAAAAGGCGAGAAAATCGTTATCTGTGGCCCTTCCGGCTCAGGTAAATCAACGATGATCCGCTGTATCAACCGATTAGAAGAGCACCAAAAGGGTCATATCTTTGTTTCAGGTAATGAATTGACGGAAGATCTCAAGAACATCGAAGCCGTTCGCCGAGATGTAGGCATGTGTTTCCAGCACTTCAATCTGTTCCCACATCTGACGGTATTAGAGAACTGTACTTTGGCCCCTATCTGGGTCAAAAAGATGCCGAAAGAAGAAGCTGAAGCGATTGCGATGAAATACCTAGAGCGTGTGAAAATTCCTGAGCAAGCAGACAAGTTCCCAGGTCAACTTTCAGGTGGTCAACAACAGCGTGTAGCTATCGCTCGCTCTTTGTGTATGAACCCTCAAGTGATGCTGTTTGATGAGCCAACGTCGGCACTCGATCCAGAAATGGTTCGTGAAGTATTAGACGTAATGGTTGAGCTAGCGGAAGAAGGCATGACAATGCTTTGTGTGACGCACGAGATGGGCTTTGCTAAAGAGGTAGCAGATCGCGTTATCTTCATGGATGCCGGTGAAATCATAGAAGAGAACAACCCTGTCGACTTCTTTGAAAACCCACAATCAGACAGAACGCAGAACTTCTTAAGTCAAATCTTACACCATTAATGTGTTATGATGCATAAACTATAGAGGCGGCTTAGGTCGCCTCTTTATTTTTCAAGGTTATAGATGGTTTTCTAAAGTTCTAAATAACTGGCTATGACGACTAAAGGTTGAAGATCGTATTTTAGCTATACTTAATTACAGCCTAAAGAAATACTTTGTTACACCTTCAGAAACACTTAACCGACTATTTTTATTATTATTTTACGTATACAGGAGGAATGAAAGACTTGATTTTTCGAACTTTCACCCCCATAAATGTACTAATAACTATTGAAGTCACCTTACGAGGAAGATTATGAACAGCCCTATGTTTTCACGCACAGCATCTCAAGAAAGTGCTCTGCAAACCAATAAAGTGTTGCGTAACACCTACGCATTACTGTCTATGACACTACTTTGGTCTGCTGTTGTAGCAGGCGTATCCATGGCGATGAACCTTCCTCGCCCGGGTCTTATTATCATGCTTGTTGGCTTCTACGGCCTACTTTTCCTAACAGAGAAGAACCGTGACAACAGCATGGGTCTAGTCTTCACATTCCTATTTACAGGTTTCTTAGGCTACACCATTGGTCCAATTCTTAATATGTACGTTGGCGCAGGCATGGGTGATGTAATCCTAACTGCACTTGGCGGTACAGCACTGGCGTTTATGGGCGCATCAGCTTACGCGCTAACAACTAAGCGTGACCTGTCGTTCCTTAACGGCATGCTATTAGCTGGTTTTGTAGTACTGCTTGTAGGTATGGTTGCAAATATCTTCCTACAGATGCCTCTACTATCATTGGCAATGAGCGGTATGTTCATCCTATTCTCGACTGGTGTTATCTTGCTTACAACGCAAAACATCATTCGTGGCGGTGAAACAAACTACATCTCTGCAACGATCAGCTTGTACGTATCAATCTACAACATCTTCATCAGCCTGCTAAGCATCCTAGGCATCATGGGCAACGACGACTAATCGTTCCCATCATTGAAGAATATCTAGCCCAAGAGCCTACCTCTTGGGCTTTTTTGTATCTATAAGTACGATATTTCTATGGATAGCTACAATTTCAGTTGAGAAAGATAAACTTGGTCATGTACCCTACCCGCATAGTTAATTGGATTCTGGATTAAACATGTTTGAATATAACGGCAAGCAAATCGAAACCGACGCTCAAGGCTACCTATTGGATTACACGCAATGGGAAGAAGGTATGATTGAAATACTTGCTCAAGATGAAGCTATTGAACTTACGGATGCACACTTAGAAGTCGTCCATTTTGTAAGGAGCTTTTACGAAGAGTTCAATACCTCACCAGCGGTTCGTATGCTAGTTAAAGCGATGGAAAAAGCGCACGGCCCAGAAAAAGGTAACAGCAAGTACCTATTCAAGTTATTCAAAAAAGGGCCGGCAAAACAAGCAACCAAGCTCGCCGGTTTACCTAAACCAGCAAAGTGCTTGTAAAAACCTAACCCGCTTTAAGTTATTTAATTACGCTCGATATAAATACTGTAGTGCCATAACTACAGTATTTTAAACGTCCCTACACGTACGTCTTGGCGCTCACTATCTTTAACTTGATGCATCTCTACGTTGTCTACGATTGCACTCGAAGGGCCTATGTTGAGCCAAGCATGCAACTTCTCTATTTGCTGACTCTCTCCGACAGCTAATACTTCAACTCGACCATCATTTAAGTTCTTCGCATAGCCTGAGAGACCCATAGCTTGCGCCTGCCTACTGGTGTGGTAACGAAACCCAACACATTGAACTACGCCTGACACGACAAAAATATATTGTGAACTTTCCATAACGTTGCCTCATAATTTATATGAATGATATAGTTGAGCTTCTATTCATTCACCACTTATTGGTGGACTTACTTCGAGTATAACGATTATGAAAGAAATCCCATTTCGTTGGATTGACAAATATCTCATTCACCTAAAAATCCAAGAAAAGTTCTATCTACTCTTCTTATTACCTCTTCTCGCCCTAGTTATATTAACTCTCGTTTTAGATAGCGCCGCGGACTCTTTGCTTGCTCACCTTTATCAAGAAGAAATGCTCTTGATGAAAGGACTTATCGAAGCAGGTCAACTCACTAAAGATCAAGTCGCTCAACTTGTCAGCAGCTCTGAAACCATCTCTTTGGGCTACGGTGCTGGTTCTGTTTCGGTAATGAATGGTGCATTCAGCCTAGTTGCTAACCATGACCAAAACCTTTGGTCTGCTCTGTCTACGACTCAGGTTTCTATCATCGCTGTAACCCTAACGCTTATCGCGCTGGGTGTTTACTACATCATGACCTTCATCGGTGGTGCGATGTTCTCTATGAACAAAGCTTTAAACACACTGGCTAATGGTGACCTAACTTGCCGCATGAACTACTTCTTAGTTCGTGATGAGTTTAGTGAAATCGCTATTACGATCGACAAAGTAGCAGAGCGTGAACAAAACATGGTTCTGTCAATCCAAGAGTCTGTCGCTCTAATGCAGCAGATCAGCTCGGACTTAAACCAGTCAACACAACAAAGTTCAGACATCTCTGGTAACCAACAAGAACACCTGAATAGCTTAGCAAGTGCAACGGAGCAAATGGCTGCTACGATTCGCGAAGTAGCTACCCTTGCTCATGAGTCTAGTTCACAAACGATGGACGCTCGCGGCGTTGCGCAGAGTGGTCAAGTCAAGGTTTCAAATACATTGGAGTCTATCTCTAACCTATCTCAAGAGATCCAATCCGCTTCACAAGCAGTAGAAGAACTTGATGCCAACGCGGCGCAGATCGATGAAGTGGTCGCAACCATCAATGGCATTTCAGAGCAGACTAACCTATTGGCACTGAATGCTGCCATAGAGGCTGCACGTGCAGGCGAGCAAGGTCGTGGATTCGCTGTTGTTGCCGATGAAGTTCGTGCCCTTGCTGGTCGTACTCAACAAGCAACGGTTGAAATCCAAAGTATGATTGAGTCATTACAACGTAACAGCCAATCACTGACCAAACTGATGGAAGTAACGGTAAACAATGCTGGTGAAGGCCAAACACTGATGTCGGAAGTGAACGTTGAGATCGGTTCATTAGCTGAAAAGAACCAGTCTATTTCAGATAGCAGCACTCAAATTGCTACCGCGGCTGAAGAACAAGGCGTAGTCGCTGACAACATTGCACAAAGTGTTGAAGAGATTCGTCATCAATCAGACAGTATCTGCGAGATGATCAGTAAGAGTAATTCCAATGTCGACCAACTTCGTAAACAAAGCGATACGATGGAAGGTTTGCTGACAGGTCTTAAAGCTTAATACTGATATCCAACCACTAAGTGTTGATTAATCATACTAGGGCTGCTTCTGCAGCCCTTTCTTATTTGCTTTTCACCTGTACTTCCCCGACAATACCCCTCCTTCAAATTCAACAAACAGAGTAAATTATGACTCCTTCAATTCATCTAGCTAAAGGCCGAGATAAATCACTACGCCGCAAACACCCTTGGGTATTTTCTCGCGGTATCGATAAGGTCGAAGGCGAACCAAAACAAGGTGAAACTGTAGACGTATATGCTCAAAATGGTCAGTGGCTTGCAAAAGCGGCTTACTCACCAGAATCTCAAATTCGAGCTCGTGTTTGGACATTTGAAAAAGAAGAAATCAACAAGGCGTTCTTTGTAAAACGAATTCAAGATGCACAATCACTACGTGACGATATCATCGAACGTGACGGCCTAACGGGGTACCGATTAACAGCGGCTGAATCTGACGGCCTACCAGGTATTACTATCGACAAGTACCAAGACTTCTTAGTTTGCCAACTACTGAGTGCTGGCGCGGAATTCAACAAAAGCGTTATCGTTGAAGCTTTAGTTGAATGCTTCCCTGAATGTAATATTTACGAACGCTCTGACGTAGCGGTTCGTAAAAAAGAAGGTTTAGAGCAAACCGTCGGCGTACTGCATGGCGAAGAGCCACCTAAGTCAGTAGTCATTGAAGAAAACGGCGTGAAGATCAGCGTGAACATTATGGAAGGCCACAAAACGGGCTTCTACATGGATCAACGTGATAGCCGTAAAGAATCTATGAAATACGTTAAAGGCAAAGATGTCCTTAACTGTTTCTCATACACCGGTGGCTTTGGCCTTTACGCACTTAAAGGCGACGCGAAGCGTGTGATCAACGCAGACGTATCTCAACTTGCTCTTGATACAGCTAAGTTCAACGCTGAACTTAACGAGTTTGATATCTCGAAAAAGCGTGCTGTATTCCTAAACGCCGACGTATTCAAACTACTTCGAGAATACCGCGACCAGGGCACTAAGTTTGACGTAGTGATCATGGACCCACCAAAGTTTGTTTCAAGCAAGAACAACCTAACTTCAGGCGCTAACGGCTACAAAGACGTTAACATGCTAGCAATGCAAATCCTGAAGCCAGGTGGAACACTACTCACCTACTCTTGCTCAGGTTTGATGGGGGCTGACTTATTCCAAAAGATCATTGCTGATGCCGCTCTAGATGCGGGTAGAACAGTGAAGTTTGTTGAACGCTTCGAGCAAGCTGCCGATCACTTGATCGATACAGCTTACCCTGAAGGTTTCTACCTAAAAGGTTTTGCTTGTAAGGTGCTTTAATTTTTGTGCTTTAGAGTCTAGCTTTTATAGCAAAACAGACGTATTAAAAAAGGGCCTTTCGGCCCTTTTTTGTTATTTTAATCTTGCGGTTTATATATGACATCATTGAGTAAGTTGCTCAATGCTTGCCCTATTATATCACCAGAGTTGACATCCACATAACCTAGCTGGTCTACAGCATCCTCTAACTTGATAGTTTGATGATTCCCATCACGATCGATATGAAGCTCAACATCATTGTTATCTACCACTTTAGCCGTCACATCACCTAATAGGTCATCCATACTCTCGCCATTGTGTAGCAAATCAGAAATATCAATATGATCTTCAGTTACAGTAAAGTCAGTGATCACATCTAATGAGTTAACGAAGTCAGCCTCGCCTATAACGAATAGATCATCACCCTCACCACCGGTTAATAGGTCATTACCGGAACCACCGACTAGTATGTCATCACCTTTCCCACCTTCGAGAACATCATTGCCGCCATGACCAAATAGTATGTCGTTACCATCATCCCCATAGAGGTAATCTGTCTTGTCACCTTGGTGATCTTGGTTAAACTCTTGAATGTTATCCTTCACGTAGTTGTGTATATCTTCTGCATCAACAGTTGATATATCTTGACTAGTTTCGCTGGCAACATGTGATTGAATAGCACTCAGCCCCTGTTCGTTTGAACCAAAATCAATCAAATCACCAAATAGAATATCGTTGCCATCTCCACCATGAAGGGTATCAGCACCTTGTTTTAATGGTACATCTTGGCCCAAAATAGTTTCAGCAAGCTTGGTCACATCGATATTTGAGTCAACAACGCCATCTGTATCATATTGCTGTAGGTTATTCGCGTTGACGCCACTACCCAGGCCAATTGCTTCGACACTCGAAAGACCAGCTAGCACTTGATACATGTGTTGAGCTTGAACAGAATTTCCACCTTCGTCATCGTAATACAGGCTACCATTTGATCTGTCAATATCACCAATTTTCTGAGCAGTAAACGGGGAATAAATTCTTCCTGAAGAGTCAATAAGAACGTTTCCTTTATAGTTCACAGTCTGACCGTAGGTATAGTTATAGTCATCGACAATATCTTCTAACGTCACTAATTGGCCGCTTGAATCAACATCTAAAATCACTTTAGAAAAATCACTCTGAGGCAAATTATCTAGATCGGTATGTCTATTAGGTTTACCGTCAGTGATAAAATAAGTGATGTTCTGACCATTAGGATTAGGCTGACTACCGAACCAGTCTACTGCAGATTGTAAACCTGATTCGTAATTCGTACCACCGCTACCATTGTTTCCAATGGTGTTCAGCTGCGCCACAAAATCTTGTCTTGCTGTTGGAGAACTTAAGTCAACTGAAACAATAAACGTCGCGCCAGATGCAAACTCTGTCAACAGAACATTCACAGTACCAGGTTGTGAACCTTGAGTTGCAGCCGCTTGAAGTTCGTCGAATACATCGAGGATTTCTTGTTTAGCTGTACCTACCCAACTCCCCATACTCCCCGAAGTATCAAGCACGAATGCAATGTTATAATCTTCACCAGCAATAATTTCTATGCCCTGAACATCACCAACAATTAAATCATGATCCGCGCTACCATTAATCATGTCATTCCCATGGGAACCAGATTCCAACACGTAATCGCGTGCTGTTACATCAACAGTTTCAGTACTAGAAGCACTATCACTATTAGAGGACTCTACCGACGTTGCAGTAACGCTGACTGGGAAGTCAAGGGTACCTTCGTAGTCAAACGGTACTTTAATATTAAATGAAGCATTCCCATTTGAATCAATTGGAACAAGAAAAGTACCGTCTACTTCAGCATCAATAGCTTGTCCATTAACATAAACCTCCACACCTTCAGGAAGGCCAGCTACTGTTACTGTCTGAGATAAACTTTCGCTTCCGTCTGTATCAACAAGGTCAACATCAACATCGACAGGAATTATTCTATCTAGAAGCACTGCGTATGTGCCGTCAGGATTCAGTTCTATAACCTTGTCAGCAAATACTACACGCTCAATTTCATACAAATGGTCACCACGATCCTCTTGTCCACTATGATCGTTCACTGAATCGATAGAATTAGTATCCAAGAGGATCCAATATGGCACGCCGCCACCGTGGTTATCTTTAAAGGTAAAGTTATAATCTTCAAAGTTACCTGTTAGATAAACCGTATCGACCCCATCATGGACGGTATTACTACTCGCATCATCACCATAGAAAGAGTCGTTTTGGGCCCCCCCAACAAAGACATCATCACCACCGCCTCCATACATACTATCGACGTTGTTTCCGCCAACAAACAATGTTTCAGTGTCACTATAGTCATTGTTATCGCCAAGATGGGATGGTAGCGAATTATCTAGCCCTATCTCAATCGCTAGGTCAGTGTTCTCTACTTGATTATTGCCAACTGCAGCAATAACATCAGCATGATGAGACGAAGTCGCATTCAACTTAACCATATCCCCAAGTGTTATCTTGACAATAGGCGCATCTGCTACAGCGATAACTTCAATGTCTAAGTTTTCTGTAGCTCCGGTGTTAGTCGTGTAAGTAATCGCCGGAACGTCACCAGACCAATGGTCGGCCGGATCGAAGCTGTAACTGCCGTCTTGATTCACAACTAACGTACCGGCATCAATTGACACGGTTTGTCCAATCGCGTAATCAAGGCCATCAATAGTAATGAAGTCAACCTGGAGAACATTATCTCCATCGGTATCGTTCGCTAAAACATTACCTTGTAATATTTCATCTTCGTTAACGAGGCCTGTATCACTTACTGTATTAGTTGTGAGATTCTCATGAACAATCACATTGATAGTCGCGTTTGATTGAGCAAAGTCTCCATTCGAATCTTCAGTACTTGTTGCGGCCACGAATATCGTGAAATCGTCATGACTACCCTGTGGCGGCATAACAGTGAGAGAATCTAATGCCCACCCCGTAACATCAACCTTATCACTAGTACTACTGATTGTAACCGACACATTACCGTCGGAAATAACTGCACCAACAGGAAGCCCTGCCAATATTACAGCTAACGATTCAGAGCCATCTGTATCACTTAAGCTCGCGCGGATTTCAGATAATGGAATTTCAGTGTCTTGAAGCCCTTCATTAACTTCATAGGTTTCATAAAACTCAACGCCGTTCACCTCTTGAAGTTCAGAAGTTCTAACATCTACATTATTTAAAGCATTTTCATCACTAACGATATAAAGATTACTGTTGCTCAAGTCGACTGCTGGATTACCATCAATGGAAACATTTACATTGTAATTTCCTGCACCACTTTGGTTATGGTGATAAACCTCTATTGGGTAAAAACCAGACTCTGAAGGACTAAAGGCTCCGCCTTTAATGTCACCGCTGTCATTACCCCATCTAGCTTCATCAATTAAGACTCCACCAATTGAAATAGCAATGCTATCGTCCGCAGTTCCAACAAAATCGTAGCTGGTACCGGCTTCAAGGTATATCAACGCGGTAACTAACACGGCCTCATCTTGTGAGGTTGCAGTTGTACCAGTATCTTCGGCATTTGCTGTAGTGGATTGAACACCACTTGTCGGGTCGAGCATATCAATGGCATCAATAAGCACAAGACCAGTTACGCCAAGGCCATTGTGACCGCCGATATTAACGTTACTCCAAGTTGTGACGTTAAACTCTTGTTGAGGTAATGAAAGTCCAGGAGTAATCGTAGCCAGATTTGGCTTATCTGCTATCGGTGTAACGTCGATGGTTAATGTTGACTCCTGACCATCGTTTTGACCGTCTGTTGGTCTAAAACCAATTTGAGCATAGTCAGATGATTGGTCTCCAACGTTTGAACCACCAAAACTGTCATCACCAGATTCATTGTAATCGGGAGTGAAACGAACTTCATTCGAATCAAATTGGCCTTTAGTCAACTCTTGTCCCTGCTGAACTGACTGCCAAACACCTTGTGTATCCATGTACTCCAGCACACCATCCGCTGGTAACGAAATAATTTCGACGGACAATAAGTGGTCCGGGGAGTCTACATCTGATACTCCGAATGATGACCAAGCAAGGGTTAAAGTCATACCCTGAGCATCTTCCCCAATAGTTATTGTAGAAGGCGAGGCTTCTGGTGCATCGTTAACATCCGTTAAAGCAATATCAACCACCGCAGTATCTTCACCACCAGTACCGTCAATCACCTTAACATTTAATGTATAGTCACCAAGATCCGCATCATCGATAGTCTGATTTAAAGTGATATCGCCGCTTACAGCATCGATATTAAATAATCCATTACTTAAAGAGCCGTCAACAAAGCTATAACGAAGGTCATCATTATCTCGGTCTTCGGCTATTACGGTACCAACAACTGTACCGCTTACAGAGTTTTCGCTGACTGACCCCAAGTTATAGCTATCTGTATTTGGCGCGTCACCGGCAGCGTCGCCATCCGAAATGAATTCTGGCGCATGCTGCGCATCCACAATAATCACCGTCGCCTCGGAAGCACTAGTATCAAGTGATGAATTAGCTCCCGCGGAGCTCGTGAGAATGATCTCTAGATTTTCTGCACTTTCATAAATGCCATCGTCTAAAGTTTTAATATCTAATGGTGCGGAGGTTTGACCCGAAGGAATCGTCACAGTATAAGTAGTCGGAGCTAAATAATCACCGTTAGTTACATCGCCACCGATAGTAAACGTTACGGTTACATCTTCAGCCGCCAACTGGTCAATACTTATGGTAAAGCTCGCATCACTGTTTTCTACTACTGAGGCTGTATCTGCAGTAATACTAACTTTTGGTGCAACTTGCGCGTCTGTGATGGTCGCTTCGCCTGTCGCCGTGCCGTTAGACGTCACGCCGTTCGATTCTGTCACCACTAGACCGAAGGTTTCATCGCCTTCATAGACATTGTCGTCTGCAGTCGGAACGGTCACAGTAATCGCTGTCACGCCCGCTGGGATCGTCACGTTGCCGCTTCCATCCACCGTCAGAGTTTGTGTCTGGTTATTTCCATCGACGTAAGTCACCACCATGTCACCAAGGTCGTTGGCTTCTGCTGTGTAGTTACCGTCCGTCGTTGGCGCTAGATTCACCACCACTGGCGCTTCGGTTTCATTCGACAGTGACACGGTGAAGACCGCATCTGTCCCTTCGTTCACGTCACCCGCGTCAGTCACAGATAATGCTGGCTTATCGTTGTCTGGGGTTCCTGGGCCTGTACCGTCGTCTGTGATGGTCGCTTCGCCTGTCGCCGTGCCGTTAGACGTCACGCCGTTCGATTCTGTCACCACTAGACCGAAGGTTTCATCGCCTTCATAGACATTGTCGTCTGCAGTCGGAACGGTCACAGTAATCGCTGTCACGCCCGCTGGGATCGTCACGTTGCCGCTTCCATCCACCGTCAGAGTTTGTGTCTGGTTATTTCCATCGACGTAAGTCACCACCATGTCACCAAGGTCGTTGGCTTCTGCTGTGTAGTTACCGTCCGTCGTTGGCGCTAGATTCACCACCACTGGCGCTTCGGTTTCATTCGACAGTGACACGGTGAAGACCGCATCTGTCCCTTCGTTCACGTCACCCGCGTCAGTCACAGATAATGCTGGCTTATCGTTGTCTGGGGTTCCTGGGCCTGTACCGTCGTCTGTGATGGTCGCTTCGCCTGTCGCCGTGCCGTTAGACGTCACGCCGTTCGATTCTGTCACCACTAGACCGAAGGTTTCATCGCCTTCATAGACATTGTCGTCTGCAGTCGGAACGGTCACAGTAATCGCTGTCACGCCCGCTGGGATCGTCACGTTGCCGCTTCCATCCACCGTCAGAGTTTGTGTCTGGTTATTTCCATCGACGTAAGTCACCACCATGTCACCAAGGTCGTTGGCTTCTGCTGTGTAGTTACCGTCCGTCGTTGGCGCTAGATTCACCACCACTGGCGCTTCGGTTTCATTCGACAGTGACACGGTGAAGACCGCATCTGTCCCTTCGTTCACGTCACCCGCGTCAGTCACAGATAATGCTGGCTTATCGTTGTCTGGGGTTCCTGGGCCTGTACCGTCGTCTGTGATGGTCGCTTCGCCTGTCGCCGTGCCGTTAGACGTCACGCCGTTCGATTCTGTCACCACTAGACCGAAGGTTTCATCGCCTTCATAGACATTGTCGTCTGCAGTCGGAACGGTCACAGTAATCGCTGTCACGCCCGCTGGGATCGTCACGTTGCCGCTTCCATCCACCGTCAGAGTTTGTGTCTGGTTATTTCCATCGACGTAAGTCACCACCATGTCACCAAGGTCGTTGGCTTCTGCTGTGTAGTTACCGTCCGTCGTTGGCGCTAGATTCACCACCACTGGCGCTTCGGTTTCATTCGACAGTGACACGGTGAAGACCGCATCTGTCCCTTCGTTCACGTCACCCGCGTCAGTCACAGATAATGCTGGCTTATCGTTGTCTGGGGTTCCTGGGCCTGTACCGTCGTCTGTGATGGTCGCTTCGCCTGTCGCCGTGCCGTTAGACGTCACGCCGTTCGATTCTGTCACCACTAGACCGAAGGTTTCATCGCCTTCATAGACATTGTCGTCTGCAGTCGGAACGGTCACAGTAATCGCTGTCACGCCCGCTGGGATCGTCACGTTGCCGCTTCCATCCACCGTCAGAGTTTGTGTCTGGTTATTTCCATCGACGTAAGTCACCACCATGTCACCAAGGTCGTTGGCTTCTGCTGTGTAGTTACCGTCCGTCGTTGGCGCTAGATTCACCACCACTGGCGCTTCGGTTTCATTCGACAGTGACACGGTGAAGACCGCATCTGTCCCTTCGTTCACGTCACCCGCGTCAGTCACAGATAATGCTGGCTTATCGTTGTCTGGGGTTCCTGGGCCTGTACCGTCGTCTGTGATGGTCGCTTCGCCTGTCGCCGTGCCGTTAGACGTCACGCCGTTCGATTCTGTCACCACTAGACCGAAGGTTTCATCGCCTTCATAGACATTGTCGTCTGCAGTCGGAACGGTCACAGTAATCGCTGTCACGCCCGCTGGGATCGTCACGTTGCCGCTTCCATCCACCGTCAGAGTTTGTGTCTGGTTATTTCCATCGACGTAAGTCACCACCATGTCACCAAGGTCGTTGGCTTCTGCTGTGTAGTTACCGTCCGTCGTTGGCGCTAGATTCACCACCACTGGCGCTTCGGTTTCATTCGACAGTGACACGGTGAAGACCGCATCTGTCCCTTCGTTCACGTCACCCGCGTCAGTCACAGATAATGCTGGCTTATCGTTGTCTGGGGTTCCTGGGCCTGTACCGTCGTCTGTGATGGTCGCTTCGCCTGTCGCCGTGCCGTTAGACGTCACGCCGTTCGATTCTGTCACCACTAGACCGAAGGTTTCATCGCCTTCATAGACATTGTCGTCTGCAGTCGGAACGGTCACAGTAATCGCTGTCACGCCCGCTGGGATCGTCACGTTGCCGCTTCCATCCACCGTCAGAGTTTGTGTCTGGTTATTTCCATCGACGTAAGTCACCACCATGTCACCAAGGTCGTTGGCTTCTGCTGTGTAGTTACCGTCCGTCGTTGGCGCTAGATTCACCACCACTGGCGCTTCGGTTTCATTCGACAGTGACACGGTGAAGACCGCATCTGTCCCTTCGTTCACGTCACCCGCGTCAGTCACAGATAATGCTGGCTTATCGTTGTCTGGGGTTCCTGGGCCTGTACCGTCGTCTGTGATGGTCGCTTCGCCTGTCGCCGTGCCGTTAGACGTCACGCCGTTCGATTCTGTCACCACTAGACCGAAGGTTTCATCGCCTTCATAGACATTGTCGTCTGCAGTCGGAACGGTCACAGTAATCGCTGTCACGCCCGCTGGGATCGTCACGTTGCCGCTTCCATCCACCGTCAGAGTTTGTGTCTGGTTATTTCCATCGACGTAAGTCACCACCATGTCACCAAGGTCGTTGGCTTCTGCTGTGTAGTTACCGTCCGTCGTTGGCGCTAGATTCACCACCACTGGCGCTTCGGTTTCATTCGACAGTGACACGGTGAAGACCGCATCTGTCCCTTCGTTCACGTCACCCGCGTCAGTCACAGATAATGCTGGCTTATCGTTGTCTGGGGTTCCTGGGCCTGTACCGTCGTCTGTGATGGTCGCTTCGCCTGTCGCCGTGCCGTTAGACGTCACGCCGTTCGATTCTGTCACCACTAGACCGAAGGTTTCATCGCCTTCATAGACATTGTCGTCTGCAGTCGGAACGGTCACAGTAATCGCTGTCACGCCCGCTGGGATCGTCACGTTGCCGCTTCCATCCACCGTCAGAGTTTGTGTCTGGTTATTTCCATCGACGTAAGTCACCACCATGTCACCAAGGTCGTTGGCTTCTGCTGTGTAGTTACCGTCCGTCGTTGGCGCTAGATTCACCACCACTGGCGCTTCGGTTTCATTCGACAGTGACACGGTGAAGACCGCATCTGTCCCTTCGTTCACGTCACCCGCGTCAGTCACAGATAATGCTGGCTTATCGTTGTCTGGGGTTCCTGGGCCTGTACCGTCGTCTGTGATGGTCGCTTCGCCTGTCGCCGTGCCGTTAGACGTCACGCCGTTCGATTCTGTCACCACTAGACCGAAGGTTTCATCGCCTTCATAGACATTGTCGTCTGCAGTCGGAACGGTCACAGTAATCGCTGTCACGCCCGCTGGGATCGTCACGTTGCCGCTTCCATCCACCGTCAGAGTTTGTGTCTGGTTATTTCCATCGACGTAAGTCACCACCATGTCACCAAGGTCGTTGGCTTCTGCTGTGTAGTTACCGTCCGTCGTTGGCGCTAGATTCACCACCACTGGCGCTTCGGTTTCATTCGACAGTGACACGGTGAAGACCGCATCTGTCCCTTCGTTCACGTCACCCGCGTCAGTCACAGATAATGCTGGCTTATCGTTGTCTGGGGTTCCTGGGCCTGTACCGTCGTCTGTGATGGTCGCTTCGCCTGTCGCCGTGCCGTTAGACGTCACGCCGTTCGATTCTGTCACCACTAGACCGAAGGTTTCATCGCCTTCATAGACATTGTCGTCTGCAGTCGGAACGGTCACAGTAATCGCTGTCACGCCCGCTGGGATCGTCACGTTGCCGCTTCCATCCACCGTCAGAGTTTGTGTCTGGTTATTTCCATCGACGTAAGTCACCACCATGTCACCAAGGTCGTTGGCTTCTGCTGTGTAGTTACCGTCCGTCGTTGGCGCTAGATTCACCACCACTGGCGCTTCGGTTTCATTCGACAGTGACACGGTGAAGACCGCATCTGTCCCTTCGTTCACGTCACCCGCGTCAGTCACAGATAATGCTGGCTTATCGTTGTCTGGGGTTCCTGGGCCTGTACCGTCGTCTGTGATGGTCGCTTCGCCTGTCGCCGTGCCGTTAGACGTCACGCCGTTCGATTCTGTCACCACTAGACCGAAGGTTTCATCGCCTTCATAGACATTGTCGTCTGCAGTCGGAACGGTCACAGTAATCGCTGTCACGCCCGCTGGGATCGTCACGTTGCCGCTTCCATCCACCGTCAGAGTTTGTGTCTGGTTATTTCCATCGACGTAAGTCACCACCATGTCACCAAGGTCGTTGGCTTCTGCTGTGTAGTTACCGTCCGTCGTTGGCGCTAGATTCACCACCACTGGCGCTTCGGTTTCATTCGACAGTGACACGGTGAAGACCGCATCTGTCCCTTCGTTCACGTCACCCGCGTCAGTCACAGATAATGCTGGCTTATCGTTGTCTGGGGTTCCTGGGCCTGTACCGTCGTCTGTGATGGTCGCTTCGCCTGTCGCCGTGCCGTTAGACGTCACGCCGTTCGATTCTGTCACCACTAGACCGAAGGTTTCATCGCCTTCATAGACATTGTCGTCTGCAGTCGGAACGGTCACAGTAATCGCTGTCACGCCCGCTGGGATCGTCACGTTGCCGCTTCCATCCACCGTCAGAGTTTGTGTCTGGTTATTTCCATCGACGTAAGTCACCACCATGTCACCAAGGTCGTTGGCTTCTGCTGTGTAGTTACCGTCCGTCGTTGGCGCTAGATTCACCACCACTGGCGCTTCGGTTTCATTCGACAGTGACACGGTGAAGACCGCATCTGTCCCTTCGTTCACGTCACCCGCGTCAGTCACAGATAATGCTGGCTTATCGTTGTCTGGGGTTCCTGGGCCTGTACCGTCGTCTGTGATGGTCGCTTCGCCTGTCGCCGTGCCGTTAGACGTCACGCCGTTCGATTCTGTCACCACTAGACCGAAGGTTTCATCGCCTTCATAGACATTGTCGTCTGCAGTCGGAACGGTCACAGTAATCGCTGTCACGCCCGCTGGGATCGTCACGTTGCCGCTTCCATCCACCGTCAGAGTTTGTGTCTGGTTATTTCCATCGACGTAAGTCACCACCATGTCACCAAGGTCGTTGGCTTCTGCTGTGTAGTTACCGTCCGTCGTTGGCGCTAGATTCACCACCACTGGCGCTTCGGTTTCATTCGACAGTGACACGGTGAAGACCGCATCTGTCCCTTCGTTCACGTCACCCGCGTCAGTCACAGATAATGCTGGCTTATCGTTGTCTGGGGTTCCTGGGCCTGTACCGTCGTCTGTGATGGTCGCTTCGCCTGTCGCCGTGCCGTTAGACGTCACGCCGTTCGATTCTGTCACCACTAGACCGAAGGTTTCATCGCCTTCATAGACATTGTCGTCTGCAGTCGGAACGGTCACAGTAATCGCTGTCACGCCCGCTGGGATCGTCACGTTGCCGCTTCCATCCACCGTCAGAGTTTGTGTCTGGTTATTTCCATCGACGTAAGTCACCACCATGTCACCAAGGTCGTTGGCTTCTGCTGTGTAGTTACCGTCCGTCGTTGGCGCTAGATTCACCACCACTGGCGCTTCGGTTTCATTCGACAGTGACACGGTGAAGACCGCATCTGTCCCTTCGTTCACGTCACCCGCGTCAGTCACAGATAATGCTGGCTTATCGTTGTCTGGGGTTCCTGGGCCTGTACCGTCGTCTGTGATGGTCGCTTCGCCTGTCGCCGTGCCGTTAGACGTCACGCCGTTCGATTCTGTCACCACTAGACCGAAGGTTTCATCGCCTTCATAGACATTGTCGTCTGCAGTCGGAACGGTCACAGTAATCGCTGTCACGCCCGCTGGGATCGTCACGTTGCCGCTTCCATCCACCGTCAGAGTTTGTGTCTGGTTATTTCCATCGACGTAAGTCACCACCATGTCACCAAGGTCGTTGGCTTCTGCTGTGTAGTTACCGTCCGTCGTTGGCGCTAGATTCACCACCACTGGCGCTTCGGTTTCATTCGACAGTGACACGGTGAAGACCGCATCTGTCCCTTCGTTCACGTCACCCGCGTCAGTCACAGATAATGCTGGCTTATCGTTGTCTGGGGTTCCTGGGCCTGTACCGTCGTCTGTGATGGTCGCTTCGCCTGTCGCCGTGCCTGTCGCGCCAGTGCCGCCCTCAACGCTCACGCTGAACGTCTCGTCGCCTTCATACACGTCATCGCCTGTGGTCGCCACGCTCACTTTCAGCTCGGTCTGACCCACTGGGATTGTGTAGCTACCGTCATCGTTCGGTGTCACGACCGTCACACCATCTGACAACGTCACTACCATGTTACCGATGTCGTCCGATTCCGCTGTATTAGCGCCTGCCGTTGAGCTCGTCAGGTTCACCGTCACTGCCGTGTCCACCTCCTTGTCTAGGCTCACGGTGAACTCGGCCGCTGAGCCTTCACTCACGCTCACGGTTTCTGTGATGCTCACGCTCGGAACAGGACTAACCCCAACATCAACCGTGATTGTATCTGTACCGCCCTGAACGTCATCAACAACAACTGTAAAACTATCAGAGCCGTTGTAGTTCTCGTCTGGGGTATATGTCCAATTGCCATTTTCGTCGACGACTACAGAGCCGTTTGACGGATCTGTGCCTTTTGTGAATATTAGCGAATCACCATCCGCATCTGTCGCGTTTAACGTTCCGCTTACTGGGGTATCTTCGTCGGTGGTTAATGAAACGTCATTGCCAATAGGAGCATCGTTGACAGGAACAACACCAATATTAACTGTGATGGTATCCGTGCCGCCTTGACCGTCGGATACAACAACCGTAAAGCTGTCATCGCCGTTGTAATTTTCATTAGGAGTGTAAGTCCAGTCGCCATTTTCATCGACGACGACAGAGCCATTTGATGGGTCTGTCGCTTTGGTGAAAGATAGAGAATCACCATCTTCGTCTGTGGCTGAAAGGGTTCCGTTTACTGGTGTGTCTTCATTTGTTGTAAAAGAGACAGTGTCACCGACTGGTGAGTTATTGTTATCAACAAAAGTAGGTTCGTTATTAGGTTGTTCAAACGAACGAAAGGCATCGAGGAGACTGAGGCTTTGAGTGCGAGACATACCCAGCGCTTCAAAACCTGTAGTTACGAACTCGGTACCTGGAATAGTTTCTTCACCATCACGTTCGATGGTTCCGCTGGTACTCAGGCTAGAACCATTTTGACCAGCCGCAGTAGCGAACTCATCTCCTAACTCAGTCGGATCTTGACCTTCTTCTAATGCGGCAAAGATATTTGCGATATCTTGGTCTAGTTCAACTTCACCATCTTCGGGTGAAAAGCGCTTAACTGATACCTGAGGTTCATTAGGTGTATTTAGAGAGTCAAGGGTTACGTCCCCAGCCTGCAGAGGTTCTCCCTCTTCAAGAACTCTAACTGTGCCATCCACCGAAATAACAATGCGCTGACCCAGTGCAAGTGCACCGGTCAAATTCAGTGTTGTCATATCCATATAAACCCCTAAAAAAGCATTTCTTGTCATTAACGTCAAAATAGTGACATTATATTTATAATATTAGTTAAAATATAACACTTAAAGTCATATAATTCCTAGTTATGAATCTAGTATTTAACAACTTGAGTGACAAGCTAATGATGGTGATCACATCACATAACAATCTTAGTGCTCATGCCAGCAATATAAGTTATTGTGTTTGCGGAAAATAATAGATTTATAAACGTAAGATTAACGTGTATAAAAACACCATAAAACGCACGCTGACCGGTTAACATTTTCACAACCATTTACGAACGCCAGCTTAGCGATCGTGGTTTTTTTGGCGGTTCATCTAAATTTTGTATATAACGGCATGAATTCAAGACTTAGGTGTACGCCAATTTTAGGGAGATTTACATTGAACAGGCTTCAAAAGACAACATTAGGGTTAGCAATAAGTATTACCTTACCGGCGACAGCACAAACCTTAGAGCAAGCCGTTGCGTTTACTTTAGAAAGTAACCCTGAAATCAAAAGTGCTTATAATGAATATGTCAGTAAGCGATATATTAATGATGCTTCTGGTGGTGCTTACCGTCCGAGTATAGACCTGGATGGAGGGATCGGTTATGAACACACCGACCTAGCGACTAACTCGAGCACAACAGATCTAACTCGAAAAGAAGCGACTATTACCCTTACTCAACTTATCTGGGATGGTTCCAATACCTCAAATGATATCGATCGGACCGCAGCTGATGCAGAATCTGTACGCTATCAACTGCTATCAAATGCACAGGACATCGCTTTAGAAGTCACTAAGGTCTATCTTGATGCAGTGAAATCCTATGAAGTACTGTCACTCTCTGAAAACAACCTCGCGACACACAAAAAAATATACAGTGATATCCGCAAACGTGTTGAATCAGGCATTGGATCAACAGCAGATATGTCACAGGTAGAGGCACGTATCGCTAAAGCACACGGTAATTTGCTTGCAGCGCAAAACAACCTTTTTGACACTCACACTCAATTTAAAAGGCTTGTCGGTCAATCTCCGCTAGGGCTAACCTTCCCTCGAGCAGATGCGGGGGCTATCCCTTATACCGTTGATGGCGCATTGGCAAAAGCCTTTAACCAACACCCAGTAATCAAGATTGCACAAGCCGATGTGGACTCAGCCAAGTTTCAATACAAGCAATCCAAGAGTACTAACTACCCGACGGTTTCTTTTGAAGCAGCACAAACCTGGCGTGATGATGCCGGCGGTACCGAAGGAAGTAGTGATGAGTTTTCTGCCATGGTTCGTTTGAGGTATAACCTTTACAACGGCGGAGCGGATCAAGATCGTGCTGAAAGTGCCGCTTATCAACTCAATAAAGCAAAAGACCTACGTGAGAGCACCTATCGTAATGTAGAGGAAAGTCTGCGTCTTTCGTGGAGCGCTCTCGATCTGACCGTCCAACAAAAAGAATTCTTATCTGACCATGTAGATTCAGCATCAGACACCGTGATCTCGTATGAGAAACAGTACCGTATCGGCAAACGTACCCTTCTCGATTTACTTAATACCGAGAATGAACTATTTGAAGCCCGTAAAGGGTATTTGGATGCCAAGTACGACGAACAATACGCAAAATACAGAGTGATGAACGCAACAGGAAACCTGTTGACCGGACTACGCGTCGAAACCCCTCAAGAATGGAATGAAAAGGTAGAATACTAATGAAGCTGATAAAGACTGTATTTCCGCTTTGTATCATGGTTGTCTCTGCCAATGTTTTAGCTGAAACAAGCGATGAAGAATTTGAATATCGAGCTCTTCCTGAGATCACACAAATTTATGATCTCGAAGATGATGATAATGATGGAGTAATCAATGCTAGAGATCTGTGTCCTGATACGCAAATTGGTGCTGAGATAGATAACGACGGTTGTGGTTCATATTTCGAATCTTCAGAAAAGAAAGAGCTCCACATACTCTTTGCTAATAACTCTACGGAGATTAACCCTGTTTTCCTTAGCCAAATACGCCAGATGGCTGCGTTTTTGAAGCGCTACGAGAGTACAAGCATTGAATTGCAAGGTTATGCCAGCAAAGTAGGCAATTCCGAACACAATTTAAAGCTCTCAAAAGAGCGCGCGTTACATGTAAGGCGTGCACTGATAAGCAATGGTATTCAGCCATCTAGAGTTAATATCGTAGGTCATGGAGACTCTGAATTCAGCAGCGATGACACCCAAATCAATCACGCACTGCATCGAAAAGTTGTTGCTTCCGTTGTTGGATTTAAGGGGAATATCAAAGAAGAATGGCACATCTTCACCAAAATTAAAAAGTAGGCGTTACCCTGCTTTTACCATACTGAAACGTTATCTTAAGTTAACGTTTCAGTATGGTGATAATTCCTTGAATAGCATATACCTAAGCCGTCTATAATGTTAATCTTGCCACGTTATCAACATAGAGAATTAATCCATGAGCAAACTAACAGCTGATACTCAAGCAAATCTAGAACTTTTCGTTTCTGAAACACAAGAAACTAAACTTGTATGGGGCCTTCGCAACGAAGAAGGTTGGCTAGCATGTGACTCAAGTGAATTCGAAAACAGCGAAGTGATGCCATTCTGGTCTTCAAAAGAAGATGCTCAAACTCACAACGTTGAAGAGTGGGCTGACTTCGAAGTATTAGAAATTCCACTAGATATCTTTGTAGAAGATTGGTTACTGACTCTTGCTGAAGACGGCGTTCTTGTTGGTACTAACTGGAATGCAACATTAGAAGGCAAAGAGCTTGAGCCTTCTGACCTAGCGAAATTATACATCTAATTTCCGATATCGGTCGTGCGAATCGTGCGACCGATATACCTCTGATTAGTATCAATAAATTAGAGACCTACCTCGCATAACCTCGTAGCCGCACCACTCAAAATTTGAAGCAACATCAAACTAATAATAGAATATCGTTCTTTATCTGATTGATCGTCTCTTGTGAATCACTTCGTTTTTGTTACCTTTCTATTATTCATTAGCTTTTGTTCTTATAGCCAAATATCAACGTCAGATCGTGACCACAATTCACCAGTTTATACCTCCAATTTAAGCACTACTCCAAATGCTAATTGGAACGCGCTTTACCTTTCTACTTTAAACCACTCCCCTGAGCGTGCATTAAACATGCTGCAAACACGCTATATCGGCTCAACGAGTTACGGAGATAAGCTTTACCTTGCGTCTCTTCTGTATCAATACATGAGCCACCGAGATCAGCCGTTCTACGGAATCGCTTCAAACGACAGCGATTACCAAGCGATAGAAACAGCGTTTATTTCTGCTCTGATGAAAGACGGCAAAGGCCAGTATGAACAAGCACAGCAAGGCTTTCTAACACTCTTGGCGAGAATGCAATCTCGCGGTGATTTAACTGGTAAAGCCTTACTAAAGTACCAGCTATGCCGATCGCTTAACGAGCAAGCTAAATACCATCAAGCAAACTATTACTGCTCTGCCCTTGAGTCAGATTTACATGACATCGCTGACCCTGTATTACCAAAATTCGGGACTTATCGAGTCATCGCGAACAATCACCATTTCCGCAGTGACTATCAAGCTGCACTAGACACTTACCTATCACTGATAAACGTGTTTCCACAAGGACATGATATTTCAGGGGTTTACAACGATGTGGGTAACTTGCTCAAAGAATTAAAGCAATATGAAAAATCGGCCGAGTATCTAGAGGAAGCTCTCATTCTCAGAACAAACGCTTCAGATTTAATGAAAGCACAAGTGCATCACAGTCTTGCGGATCTCTACCTCAACCAAGAGCAAAGTGACCTAGCAATTCACCACTTTCAGACAGCAAGAACACTGTTGAGCTCATCTTCGCATAGCTACGGTATCGCACTAACAAATCTTGGCTTGGGAAAAGCATACACTCAAAGGAAAGACTATGATTTGGCGAGAGCCTACCTAATCGAGTCTCTTTCAGCTTCGAGCGAACTGAGTAATGATGTCATTCGCATCAATGCTTACTTGGCGATCAGCGATATGTTCGAGGAACAGAAACTGCCAACTGAAGCGCTCAACTATGCTAAGCAAGCGTTAGAATTAGCTGAACAAGTCACAAGGCATAAATACATCGCGCAGTCACTTCTACAGCTTTCTGATATTCATCCATCACTCGGCGATTACCAACAAGCTTTCTATTTCTACCAGCGATACTCGTCAATACAAATGGAAACTAGAGACATCGATAATCGACTCGCACTCGAAGCGCTCGGCCTGACGCACGCCAAATATGAGCAGGAACTGGAAAACTCTTTCCTGACACATCAGGCGAAACTAGACCGCGTTCAAATTGAAAAAATGGAACATCAAAGATGGATGTACAACATCGTTGTTATTTTGTTGCTTTGTGCTGCAAGCTTTACGGTATTGGTCAACAAAACGGTTCGCGCAAAAGCAGCAATTGATGGCTTAACGAAAGCATATAGCCGAACTGAGATAATTCGAAGAATCAAAAGAGTGAAACGCTGCAAAGGGACGGACAAACAGCATGTACTCGTGCTGCTCGATCTCGATAAGTTTAAGAAGATTAATGATGAGCATGGGCACCCTACGGGTGATCGGGCACTGGTCCATATTAGTGATCAAATTAGAAAACACTTAGTGAATGGTGAATTGTTTGGCCGCTTAGGGGGCGAAGAATTTGCCCTCATGTTAACCGATACCAAACCAGCAGAGGTGCGAGAACGCGTTGAAGAGTTGCACTACGCCATTTCAAGCACTGTCTTCTTATCAGAAAGCAAAAAGTCACTTAATGTGACCGCGAGTTTTGCTTATCTAGCAACCTCAAACGCATTAAGTGACTTTGATGACTTGTATTCAGTGCTTGACCAAGCACTTTATCAAGCGAAGAGTAATGGCCGGAACTGCATCATCGATGCCTATAACGACCCAATAGACTTACCTGATGTTATTTATTCTCAGCCTGTTTGCGAACCAACTCAGCCATGATGCTTTCACGGTCACCTAGGTAATCGTTAAGGCCAACTTTACGTAGTTCACATGCCGGACAATCGCCACAGCCACTGCCAACAATGCCGTTGTAACAAGTCAGTGTTTTGTTTCTAACAAGTTCAAGTGCTGA
This sequence comes from Vibrio sp. QJM3NY_35, assembly GCF_057785915.1. NCBI lineage: Bacteria > Pseudomonadati > Pseudomonadota > Gammaproteobacteria > Vibrionales > Vibrionaceae > Vibrio > Vibrio sp. QJM3NY_35. The sequence continues at coordinate 1,825,784 of NZ_CM173507.1, forward strand.
GTACTGGTCTGCTAGCGCCCATGTCTCAGCCTTGTTTAACCACATTAGCGGTGTTTTGATATCAAGCTGCTTATCCATACCTTGTACAAGTGCAGAGTTCATCGCCTTCACAAAGTCATTACGGCAATCAGGGTAACCAGAAAAGTCTGTTTCACACACACCTGTAATCACGGTTTCAGCACCGATTTGGTAAGCATAAATACCCGCTAGAGTCAGAAATAGAATATTACGACCAGGAACGAATGAATTCGGCAGCCCATTCTCTTGCAGCTCATGAGACACAGGAATATCGTCACGAGTCAGAGAGCTAATAGCCAGTTCATTCAACAGAGTCACATCCATCACTTTATGTGCTTTCACACCAAGCTCTTTTGACAATGACTCCGCAACTTCAATCTCGAGTCTATGGCGCTGACCATAATCAAACGTAATCGCATGAACTTCATCATACTCTTTTAATGCCTGAACAAGACACGTTGTTGAGTCTTGACCACCACTGAATACTACCACTGCTTTTTTCATCTTAAATCCTTACGAGAACCTTCTACTTGCGACTTATCTTGCCCAGCAAAAATACAACCTATGCGATGCTCAAATATTTGTGAGTTTGTATTGATAAGCGCCAATTGCGCTCAATGCAGATATCAATACAAAGCTGAGTTGCGCGGTCTTTTTGGCTGATTGGCTGCAGAGCGATAACAGTGTCGCTAGGAACCGCAGCTCGCTCCAATAAAACGTCAAGTTGTTCGATGTCTTTGTTTGTACCTACTGGATGCTTAATTTCATTAGCACGTTGTAAGGCGCTATCTAAGATTTCCAGTTTCGCTTTCATTGCCACTTTAGGTGACACCGTAACCCAAGTGTCATGTGTGGCTTTTACTTCTGATGTTCCGCTAGTCTCAATCTGACAGCGACAACCGTGCTGCTCAAATGCTTCAGTAAGAGGGACAAGATCATAAATGCACGGCTCACCACCAGTAATCACAATGTGCTTCGCGGTGTAACCTTGCTTGATATATTCATTCACGATTCCTTGCGCATCAATTGCAGACCAAGTCGGTGAATCCTCTGTCTTAACCATAATATCACCAAGGCTCGTTTCATCTTCCGGCAACGCTTCCCAAGTCTGTTTGGTATCACACCAAGAACAGCCTACAGGGCAAATTTGCAGTCGAACAAAAACAGCAGGAACGCCGGTAAATACGCCCTCGCCCTGGATGGTTTCAAACATTTCATTAATCTTGTACAACTTACCCTCAGCTCAATCATTTGATGAAATTAATCAACCGCAGACCTTAAAGCACTTGCCCCTTTTGGTCAAACAAATGAGTACTGATAAATGAGTTGATCAAAGCCCTAGCCTGAACTTTCAAGTTCCCTTATCCTTTCGCCCATTAGATTTCGTTAGCTTTTAATTTTTTAGTAAGGAACAACATGTACAAACTGATTGCTCTTGATATGGATGGCACACTGCTCAACAGTGATAAAGTAATTTCTCAAGAGAACAAAGACGCGATTGCCAAAGCACGCGCTGCAGGTGTGAAAGTGGTTCTGGCTTCTGGTCGTCCTTTAGAAGGTATGCAGAGTAAGTTAGACGAGCTTTCAATCAAAGGCGAAGATGACTTTGTGCTCTTCTACAACGGCTCTATGGTTCAAAACGTCTCTACAAAAGAACTCATTCATAGTGAGATCAGCAATGGTAAAGCCGCGAAAGAGATCGCAGCACTGGCTGTACAGCTTGGTGGTTATGTTCATGCATTCAGCAAGATTCATGGCTTAATCACCCCTGAAAACAATGAGTACACGGCTATTGAAGCGCGTATTAACGGCTTAGAGATTACCGAGTTTGACTTTTCTCAACTAGAAGACAATCACGAAATTATCAAAACAATGATTGTCGCTGAGCCAAGCAAGCTCACCGAAATCATCAGCAAGTTGCCACAAGAGCTTAAGACCCAGTTTACTATCGTGCAAAGTGCACCATTCTTCTTAGAATTCCTAAACCCTAATTCAAACAAGGGTGTCGGCATTGAAGCAATAGCTAAACACTTAGGCATTAAAGCGGAAGAAGTGATCTGCATGGGCGATGCTGAAAACGATCATCATATGCTTGAATACGCTGGCCTTGGCATTGCGATGGACAATGCAATGGAAGAAACCAAGAAGCTGGCAGATCACATCACAGCGAGCAACGACGACCATGGTGTTGCAGTCGCAATTGAAAAGTTTATCTTCAACTCGTAAAAGCTCAACAGGCTTTAGTGAGGTTTACTTTTTGCTTGTTGCACAAATGACAAAGGCTGTGCACTGCACAGCCTTTTTTGGATTTTAAGTTAGTCGGTTCGCCTACTCTCTTTTCCATGGCAGACGAAACGCCACGACGCCAAACAGTATCAAGATTGGGAAACGTAAGGTCTCAACAATAAATGAAGCGATGCCACTGAAAGAGACAAAACTTCCTGCCCAGCTAATCAGCAAATTCCCCGCTAACAACATCGCCATCACTCCAAATACAATCTTGAATGAGAACTGGCCGACCAAAGGCTTCGAGCCTGTTAACGTCACTAGGCATGCAATCGTCATCAAAATAGCGACCCAGAATGAGAATGTTGGCAGTGGCCATATCACCGTGAGAACGATGGAAAGTAAGCATAATGCCCACCAGACACCTTTAGAACTCAGTAAGGCACTAATATCAACATCAGGTTTCGCATCTAATCTGACTATGTGCCACGTCGTTAACGCGCCTAATACGCCACCCATTAATACATCGCTAAAAAATGCACTGCCTGAATAAGACTTAAATAGCATGCTCCAAAGCAGGCCAGCGAGTACTATCAGTATCGATTTTTGCTCCAAGAGGCGCTTTAGTTTCCAAAAAACTAACAAGGTTAAACTGACCCATAAGGCAGCCAACAGGCTTGGGAAGCTATACCCACTGCTCATCACTAGCTTCAATGTTGGCAGGTAGGCATGCGGGCGAGGAAAACCAAAACCTTGGTGTGCGATTAAAGTGAGCAAAGTCACCGAGATCAGAGTGAAGCCAAACTTCAACGCGAAATTACGGCCAAAGTACCAAGCAATTAGCGGCAATATAACGATAAAAACCCATGGCTTCGCCAACAAGTCAGTCAAAAGCACAGTATTCGCGAACACACTCGGCATTCTATCAAACACGTTTTGAAGTGAAACAATCCAGCTCAATTCAACTTGATGGACTTTCGGCGCCGCGCCCACCAGCTCAGTGACGTACGTCACAGGTTGATCAGTGGCCAATAAAAAGAACTCGTTAATCTCAGACCACTGTTCTGGATAGCGGTATTGGTGATCTTGTAATTCAGTAGGAGGAAGTAACATCGCTCGGCTGACTTCCACGCCATAATGAGGAGCAAACCAAATTGGCAGCTCAAAGCCACCTAACTCATTTCGAGCCTTGTAACTGATCACTTCCGAGTCAGAAATACAATCAAACACGACGGCACTGTCGGTATAACCTAGCACATCACCGACCGTTACCGACAAACCCGCCTCTTCCCACGTTTCACGTTGCGCCGCGACTGCTGGCGGCTCACCTGAAACAACAGTGCCTCCCGGTAGAGACAATTGACCTGTGATCAACTCATCAACCAACACGATTTGGTTATCAGCACGTACTACACACAAAGCGCCCGCGATATGATCGGGCAAAGTGTTGTTTGCCCAAGCGGAAGTAGTACTCAAAAGAGACAGTATGAAAACTAATAAATATCGAATAGCCAACGAGTTTACCTAAAAATAAGAGAAAAAGTTAAAGACTGCTCTAGTGTAATCAAACACGCACAAAATCGCTGTCTACGTTTTGTGCAAAGCCTTTCTCATCCATTGAATGTGAGGTGTGAACCCCATTTTTTGATAGAAGTCCTTGGCAGGTGAATTAAAGTCCCAAACCTCTACAAAGACTTGTTCAACCCCATAATCATCAAAAGTCGCTTCAACTTTGCTAAACAACTTTTCAGCAATCGATTCTTTTCGATAATCAGGCAAGACAAATAGTTCATCGACACTGCCCATCGGCACTGGTTTACTCACCGTTGAGATAAGCTCACAAAAATGTCCGGAGATAAAGCCAACAATGAGCTCACCTTTTAATGCCACATAAACCAAGCATTCAGGATCATCCAAGTAACGTGCAATGCTTTTTTCCTGCTCAATCTCTTCTGCCGTTTTAAAGTGCTCTGGGCTAGCAAGGTGGTGATGATGGTGGAGATCGAACATTAACTCGTTAAGTTGTTCCAAATCCGTGTGCTTTGCGGCCCTTAAGGTGACATTCATGACTATTGTGCTTCTCAAACCAAATGAATATTTAAACTGAGTCTAGTTTACTTGCCGCGAGTATCTATACAAGTTATTGAATTAATTCATTGTTTGAAGTGCGTATTTTAGATACAAAAACGGCCACATTGCGTGGCCATTCTGTTTGAATAATTTAGAATTAAACGAATATCGAGGCTGTAGCTCTCGCTTTATACGCCGTTATCTTCTTTCTCTTCTTTGAGTTCAGCAAGCTGTTGTTCTAGTTCGATAAGTTTAATTTCAGCCTCAACTTCAGCAACTCGCTTTTCTGCATCGGTACGATTATCTTGCGCTAGACCATCGGCAGTAACTTGGGTTCGTTGTGCATTTCTTGCATCATCCGTATCTTTCATCGAACCAGCCACACCACCAGTCACACCACCTAATGCAGCGCCCTTCACAGCTAAACTCGCATCTCCAGTTAGAGCACCGGCTGTTGCTCCTAATAAAGCACCACCTACAGCACCACGATTACGTGCAGCATTCTCATTTTCGTTATCCATTGCTGGTGATGCGCAACCAGAAAGAGTCACAATCAGTGTCGCTAAAAGAAAAGGTTTAGTGAATTTCATAGGAGTCTCGCTTTGTTCTTCGTTTGGAGTAGAGCCATCTTAAGCAGAACCGTTAATGAGATAAATAAAGCCACGTTTAGACGATACATCATGTTCAGCTATGTATTATTCAGCCGTCGAATAACTGCTTAGTGATATATAGCTTTGAGCTCGCTTTATCCTCACCAACAAAAAAGGCGACCAATAAGGTCGCCTCAATCTAGCTTTCTCAATAATTTTTGTCTTTCACATGTCGCTCTTAACCTTTGGACCAAAAGTTCTGCATATCCGCCGCACTAGGTGGCGGTCTTACACCGCAGTCTCGGTAGTGGTGTTTATCACCGATCCCCAGTATCTTGCCAGTTTCGTCATCAATCATAGCAGCCACTTTAATCCCATCTCCCACATGGCGAGTCAACACAACAATTTCACCGGCCCTTTCAGACCTTACCGCACCTAAGATTTGATATTCGTAGCGGCCTTTCCTTGAATTGACGATCATCTTCGAATTAATAGGGTCGGCTTCATACCCCACACCGATATCAAAAACCGCTTGATAGAGAGCTACGCCAGTCTTGGATACACATTTAAATACCTTAGGATGACTCAAAGGCTCTAACAACGCTCTACTCGCTTGATCCTTTGAAGTACTAGCACTAGCAGCACCACTAACCAGTAAAGCAATCAACAAAAAGTAAGCTCGCATAAAAAGACCTCAATATGTGGGAATCATAATGAGGTCATAGTAAACGCAATGGATAAGCGGATGAATAAAGTAGAGTTTAGGTAAACCATCACGCTGGCTTATGTATTAATATACGAGCCGACGATCAAATTACCAAAACAACTAAGCCTATTTACCGAGCTTTTCAGCAATTTCCGTTAAACTGGTAGGGTCATCAATCGTCGAAGGCACCACATATTGTTCACCTTCTGCGATCTGTCGGATGGTTCTACGTAAAATCTTACCTGAGCGTGTCTTAGGCAACCTCTCGACCACCAAGGCTTGCTTAAAACAGGCTACCGCACCAATCTCATTTCGAACCTTTCCAATCAACTCCTCTTGTAACTCTATACCATCGACTTTTACACCATCTTTCAGCACAACTAAACCCAGCGGTAACTGCCCTTTTAAGTCATCGTGAATACCGACAACGGCACATTCAGCAATCGCTGGGTGACCACCCACGATCTCTTCCATTTCACCAGTAGACAATCGATGTCCTGCGACATTAATCACATCATCAATACGACCCATGATAAATAGGTAGCCATCTTCATCGAGATAACCGCCATCACCCGAAACGTAATAACCCGGGAATTGGCTCAGATAGCCAGATTCAAATCGATCATGATTACGCCAAACTGTTGGTAGACAACCGGGTGGCAATGGGCGTTTAAGAGCCACAAATCCTTGTTGATTAGGCTGAGCTATTTCACCGAGTTCATTGAGAATCTCCACTTGGTAACCCGGAACAGGTTTAGTGGAAGAACCCGCTTTTACAGGCAATGATTCAAGCCCTGTTGGATTGGCAGAAATAGCCCAACCCGTTTCGGTTTGCCACCAGTGGTCGATAACCGGTTTATTGGTATGAGACTCGACCCAATCCAATGTTGGCGGGTCTAAACGCTCGCCAGCCATGAAAATCGACTTGAGTGATGATAGGTCATACTTGGTAAGTAACTCGCCTTTGGGATCTTCTTTCTTAATGGCTCTAAATGCCGTTGGAGCAGAAAACAGCACATCGACGTTGTATTCTTCACACACTCGCCAGAATGCGCCGGGATCTGGCGTTCGTACTGGCTTGCCTTCAAACAAAATGGTCGTACAACCATGAATCAATGGTGCATAAACAATATAGGAATGCCCGACCACCCAACCGACATCAGAAGCTGCCCAAAACACGCCATCTTGTGGCATATCGTAGATAGTACTCATCGAGTATTTCATGGCGACCGCATGACCACCATTGTCACGCACCACACCTTTTGGCTTACCCGTAGTGCCTGACGTGTAAAGAATATACAAAGGATCGGTTGCCAAAACAGGAACGCAGCTGTGTGGCAATGCATCGTTAACCGCTTGCTGCCAAAGTACGTCGCGTTCATTGCTCAATTCAGCTAAAGACTGCTCTCTTTGGAATACCACCACTTTTTCAGGCTTCCAACGACTGTCCATGATCGCTCTATCGACCATGGGCTTATATGGCAAGACTTTATTTATCTCGACACCGCAGGAGGCGGTAATCAACACCTTCGGCTCGGCATCTTCGATACGTACGGCAAGCTCATGAGGAGCAAAACCTCCAAACACCACCGAATGCACCGCACCTAGTCGTGCACAGGCCAGCATTGCCATCGCCGCTTCAGGAATCATTGGCATGTAGATAACAACACGATCGCCTTTAGTAACGCCTTGCATAGCTAACATACCAGCGACTTTTGCCACTTGGTCACGCAATTGATGATAAGTGTACGAGGATTGATTTCCTGTAACTGGAGAATCGTAAATCAGTGCGGTATTGTCACCTCGCCCATTTTCACAATGATAATCAAGCGCCAACCAACAAGTGTTCATCACCCCATCAGGAAACCAACGTTCAATACCGTTTTCGTCAGTTTGTGATATCGTTCTGGGTGACTCAAACCAATCAATGACTTGTGATTGTGTTTCCCAAAACGAATTGGGGTCTTCCCTCGCCCATTGATACTCGGTGATATAGTCTGTTTTTCTATTCATTCGATTTGTAGCAGACATAGTGCCTCCTCCATGATTTATCCATTGTTCCAAGCGCTTAGCTTTTTGGCAGTGTCACTTGGGTGCACTCTTTTCTCAGCGTTGTGTTCATGAAAATTTGACCGTTCACGACAATCGCTTCACTTGGGAAAAGGCACACGAATGGCACCTTCCATGATCACTCGGGCACTACGACTCATTATCGCCCTCTCAATGTTCCACCCACTTTCTGTTTGTACCGCTTTAGCCCCCACCTTTAACGTTCCTGACGGATGACCAAAAGTCACAAAATCTCGAGAACCCTCACCGGCTGCCAAGTTCACTAACGTACCCGGAACACTCGCCGCTGAAGCAATGGCGACTGCAGCTGTTCCCATCATGGCATGGTGCAATTGCCCCATAGACAAAGCACGCACCAGAAGGTCGGTGTCTTTGGCTGCGACCGATTTACCACTGGAGGCTTGATACGCTTGAGGCTTAGCAACAAAGGCAACCTTAGGTGTGTGCTGGCGTGATTCAGCTTGTTCTAAAGAATCAATAAGCCCCATCGCTACTGCACCATGTGCTCGGATGGATTCAAACAGAGCCAAGGCTTTGGCATCGCTATTGATGTCCGATTGAAGCTCTGTGCCTTGATAACCAACCGATTCAGCATCAACAAAAATGGTGGGTATCCCTGCATTGATGTATGTCGCTTTGATGCAGCCCAATTCGGGAACATCTAAGAAATCGACAACATTCCCTGTAGAAAACATTGAACCACTCGCATCAGCTGGGTCTAGGAAATCAACTTGAATCTCAGCAGCGGGGAAAGTGACACCATCGAGATCAAAGTCACCCAACTCTTGGACTTCACCATCAGCGATAGGCACATGAACAATAATGGTTTTCTCTATGTTCACTTGCCATACTCGCACCTCGACCACGCCGTTTTCTGGAATACGATTCGAATCGACCAGTCCACTATGAATAGCAAATGGGCCCACTGCAGCAGACAAATTACCGCAGTTACCGCTCCAATCAACGAACGGCTTGTCTATTGCCACTTGACCAAAAAGGTAATCAACATCGTGATCGGCTTTACTGCTTTTCGATACAATAACGGTTTTGCTGGTGCTTGATGTCGCACCACCCATACCATCGGTTTGTTTGCCATAAGGATCCGGGCTGCCAATCACTCGCAGAAGTAATGCGTCTCGTGCTTCTCCGGCAACTTGCGCAGCTTCAGGTAAGTCCTCGAGATTGAAGAAAACCCCTTTACTGGTACCTCCACGCATATAGGTTGCAGGTACTTTGATCTGTTTGATGTTCATAACCAGCTCCTACTGTGCGAGAAAGTCTTTGGCGAAACGTTGCAATACGCCACCAGCACTGTACACATTCACTTCGTCTGCCGTGTCTAGTCGACAGGTTACTGGCACATCCAGCTTTTCACCGTTTTTACGAGTAATGACTAGAGCCAAATCAGAACCTGCTTCAATGTCGCCGTACACGTCGTAAAGCTCGGTGCCATCCAATTCTAAGGTGTTGCGATCCGTCCCAACTTTGAATTGCAGAGGCAGCACACCCATGCCAACCAAGTTGGTTCTGTGAATTCTTTCAAATCCTTCAGCCACAATCACTTCAACACCCGCTAAGCGCACCCCTTTGGCTGCCCAGTCACGTGATGAACCTTGTCCATAATCGGCACCGGCAACAACAATCAAGGGTTGTTTACGGTTCATGTAGGTTTCAATCGCTTCCCACATTCGCGTAACTTGCCCCTCGGGTTCAACTCTTGCCAATGAGCCTTGCACGACTTCTCCAGCGTCTTTCACCATTTCATTAAACAGCTTCGGGTTAGCAAAGGTCGCTCGTTGCGCGGTTAAGTGATCACCTCGATGAGTCGCATAAGAGTTAAAGTCCTCTTCTGGAACTTCCATTTTCGCCAAGTACTCACCTGCCGCACTCGAAGCGAGAATCGCGTTTGAAGGCGATAGATGATCCGTGGTGATATTGTCACCTAAGATCGCCAAAGGTCTCATACCAGAAAGGCTTCGCTCACCAGCCAGTGCCCCTTCCCAATATGGAGGTCTGCGAATATAGGTACTTTGAGGTCGCCAATCATAAAGCGGCTCAGTAGTTACCTGATCCTCGTCTGGCTGGAACATTTTCACGTAGATTTGTTGGAATTGCTGAGGCTTAACATGGTCACCGACAACTGAATCGATCTCAGCATCACTTGGCCACAAATCACTTAAATAGATTGGATTGCCGTTATTGTCTGTTCCTAGGCTGTCTTTTTCGATATCAAAGCGAATCGTACCCGCCAAGGCATAAGCAACCACCAATGGCGGTGAGGCTAAAAACGCTTGTTTAGCATAGGGATGGATTCGACCATCAAAGTTTCGATTCCCCGACAACACAGCGGTTGAGTACAGGTCACGCTCGATGATCTCTTGTTGGATTTTAGGATCCAACGCCCCACTCATCCCGTTACAGGTAGTGCACGCATAGCCGACGATACCGAAGCCCAATTGTTCAAGTTCAGGAAGCAAACCTGCCGACTCGAGATAGAGTTTGGCAACTTTAGAACCCGGCGCAAATGATGTTTTCACCCACGGCTTACGAACTAATCCAAGCTGATTGGCTTTCTTAGCAACCAATGCCGCGGCGACCACGTTTCTTGGGTTACTGGTGTTAGTACAAGAAGTAATTGCCGCAATAATTACGGCACCATCAGGCATCTGATCATCGCTGTACTGCTTAGCATGCTGCTCTTTCCAAGATGCTTGACTGATGCCTTGTTCAGCCAGCTCTCTGGTTGGCAAACGGCGATGAGGATTTGAAGGCCCCGCAAGGTTACGCTCAACTTTAGACAAATCAAACTCAAGCACACGTTCGTATTGAGCGGAATCTAAGTCATCAGCCCAAAGTCCGGTTTGCTTGGCGTAACGCTCTACCAATTCAACCTGTTCAGGCTCTCGCCCTGTAAGCTTGAGGTATTGAATTGTCTGTTCATCGATATAGAACATACCCGCAGTCGCGCCATATTCTGGAGTCATGTTTGAGATGGTTGCACGGTCACCAATGGTCAGTGCGCGAGCCCCTTCACCGAAGAATTCCAAGTAGCTTGAGACCACTCTCTCATTGCGAAGGAACTCAGTAATCGCAAGCACAATATCCGTTGCGGTTATCCCTTCTTGTCTCTGACCAGTCAGTTTGACGCCGACAATATCAGGCAAACGCATCATTGACGGGCGACCGAGCATCACTGTCTCAGCTTCCAATCCACCGACACCAATGGCGATGACGCCCAGAGCATCAACATGAGGAGTATGACTGTCGGTACCGACACAGGTATCTGGGAACGCGATGCCCTCTTTGGATTGAATCACCGGAGACATTTTCTCCAAGTTAATCTGGTGCATGATCCCGTTACCAGCAGGAATCACACTCACGTTCTTAAACGCGGTTTTACACCATTCAATAAAATGAAAACGGTCTTCGTTTCTGCGCTCTTCAATGGCGCGGTTTTTATCAAAGGCTTCGCTATCAAAGCCTGCGTGTTCCACTGCCAGAGAGTGGTCAACAATCAGTTGGGTTTCAACAACGGGGTTCACCTTGGCAGGGTCTCCGCCTTGGTCGGCAATCGCGTCTCTTAATCCAGCCAAATCAACCAAGGCTGTTTGACCAAGAATGTCATGACACACCACGCGCGCAGGATACCAAGGAAAATCTAAGTCGCTCTTACGTTCAATGATCTGTTTTAAGCTGTCTTCAAGGGTTTCAGGATCACAACGCCTTACCAATTGTTCCGCCAACACTCGCGACGTATAAGGCAAAGTTTTGTAAGCTCCCGGGGATATCGATTCTATCGCTTCACAAGCGTCGAAATACTCTAAATGAGTACCGGGTAAAGGCTTACGGTACTGATTTCGTTCAAGGTTCTGGGTCCGTTCAAGTTTCACATCAGACATACATCCACCATTATCTGTTAAATTCTGTTCGTTGATTCTCAAGGCCTTATCATATGAAGATAAAAGTCACCTCGAGATATAAGTCGGCTCGATATAGAGGACTAACGTAAATGGATTGGCAGCCAGTCTTGATGCTCTGGCCCGGTGTAGTCAGCACTTGGACGAATGATGCGATTATTTTCTCTTTGCTCAAATACGTGTGCAGTCCAACCTGTAAGACGGCTCATTACGAAGATCGGAGTAAATAGTTTGGTTGGGATGTCCATGAAGTGATAGGCAGAGGCGTGGAAAAAGTCCGCATTACAAAACAGTCCTTTCTCGCGCTTCATTACCGCTTCAACACGCTCAGAAACGGCGTAAAGCTGTTCATCTCCCACCTCTTGAGCTAGCTCTTTTGACCAGCGCTTGATTAGAGCATTTCGTGGGTCGCTTTCGCGATAAATCGCATGACCGAAGCCCATGATTTTGTCTTTGTTAGCAAGCATCTGCATGATGTTAGTTTCTGCTTCATCAGCGGTTTTCCAATCTTGGATCATTTCCATTGCCGCTTCATTCGCACCACCATGCAGCGGGCCTCTTAGTGTGCCAATTGCTGCTGTAACGCACGAATGAATATCCGACAGCGTTGATGCACAGACGCGGGCAGCAAAAGTAGAGGCGTTGAACTCATGCTCTGCGTAAAGCGTTAGCGAACAGTGCATTACCTTTTTATGCAGTTCACTCGGTGCTTTGTCCGTTAGCATCTTCAAGAAGTAACCACCCAGACATGCTTCGCTTTGATCTTCAGTATTAATGCGCACGCCATCATGGCTAAAGCGGTACCAATAACAAATAATCGCAGGGAAAAGCGCTAGCATTCGTTCGGTCGCAGACAATTGCTCTGAAAAATCAGACTCTTGCTCTAGATTACCTAGCATCGAACAACCCGTTCTCATCACATCCATTGGATGAGCGTCTGCAGGGATAAGCTCCAACGCTGCTTTCAAAGGTTGAGGCAAGCCGCGCAAACCAACCAACAATGTTTTATAATCGTCTAGCTCTTTTTCATTGGGTAAATGGCCTCTTAGTAGCAGATGCGCCACTTCTTCAAACTGAGCGTGGTTAGCAAGGTCGGTAATGTCATAGCCACGGTAAGTTAAACCCGTTCCTGATTTTCCTACCGTACATAGCGCAGTCGACCCTGCACTTTGACCACGTAGACCAGCACCACCGATTGCCGGTGCGCTGGCTGGTTTGTTTGCTGTTTTTTCACTTTGTTGTTCTACTTTTGAAGCATTTTCGACAGCTGCTTTATCACTCAAAGATACAGACATGGTGAACTCCTTTTCTGTGTTAGCCGCCTGCACTCTTTGGTGCTGCCTATTTATATGTCCGATGATCTTTATCATCGGTACTGGATTTGGCGACTAACCATTTCACGTTATTGGATTAAGTTGATTTTTGACTAATTGAAACTGGTTTTACCCTTCGCTTGAAAACAACTGATCAAGCTTGTTCTCGTAGTCGTGGTAATTCAGGTGTTCGTAAAGCTCTTTACGGGTTTGCATTGAATCCAACAGAGCTTCTTGATTGCCTTCAACTAACAAGTGTTTGTAAACATTCTCCGCGGCTTTGTTCATCGCACGGAACGCACTCAATGGGTAAAGCACCATGTCGACACTTGATTGGGCTAACTCGCTACAGTTGTAGAGTGGTGTTTGGCCAAACTCAGTGATGTTGGCCAAGATAGGCACGTGCTTACCTGTTGCTGATTTAAGCGCCGCCGAGAACTTCACATATTGATCGAGTTGATTCATCGCTTCAGGGAAAATCATGTCTGCGCCCGCTTCAACACAAGCTATCGCTCGCTCAATCGCGCTATCAATGCCTTCAACCGCCAATGCATCGGTACGCGCCATAATTACGAAACTGTCATCGCTTCTCGCATCGGTTGCCGCTTTGACTCTATCGACCATCTCTTGTTGGCTCACAATCGCTTTATTTGGTCGATGACCACAGCGTTTCTGAGCCACTTGGTCTTCCATGTGAATTGCAGCTGCGCCTGCCTTCTCCATGGCGCGAATCGTACGTGCAATATTGAATGCGCCACCAAATCCTGTATCAATATCCACCAGCAAAGGCAGATCACACGCGTTGGTAATACGTTCAACATCCACTAGCACATCGTTCAATGTGGTGATACCTAAATCAGGCAAACCATAAGACGCATTGGCGATGCCTCCACCCGACAAATAGATCGCCTGATGCCCCAAGTTCTTTGCCATCATCGCGCAATACGGATTCACCGTACCAACGATCTGCAATGGGTCGTTGTCTTGCACAGCTTGTCGGAACTTTGCTCCTGCTGATAACTTCATAATGACGCTCCCTGTTAATTGTTTATTTCTAGCTAACCTTTAAGACTTACGGCTTTTGGTTATCGCCAGCTCTGACCCGCTGACAGATACCAGTCGCCAGTTAATCAAGATCTTTGGATTGGATTTGTTGTTCTATAAGCAGTCGACTTCCCGATATGTGTCTTCGCATAAGCATTTCTGCTAGCTCTTCATCACGGTTACGGATCGCTTGTAGAATGTATTTGTGTTCATCTAGCGCCTCTTTTGGACGAGACTGCGCCCTAGGTGATTGATAGCGATACATGCGTAATAAGTGATAAAGCTCATCACACAACAACGAAATGAGTTTGCTGTTGCGACTCGCTTTGATAATGCGGTAATGGAAATCAAAATCCCCATGTTGATGAAAGTAAGAAGACCCTTCGACTTCATCGATGTGCTTTGAGTGTGTCGACAATAACCCTTCAAGCCCGACAAGCTCTTCTTGTGTGATATGTCTCGCTGCGAGTCGAGCCGCCATGCCTTCCAAAGCCTCTCGCACCGCGTAAAGCTCTAGCAGTTTTTCTGCCGAAAAAGTAATAACTCGTGCGCCAACATGAGGAATTCGTTCAATAAGCCCTAGCCCCTCCACACGCATTATCGCTTCACGTAATGGACCTCGACTTACCTCAAAGCGTTTAGCCAGTTCAGGTTCCGAAATCTTACTGCCCGGTAGTAACTCACCGCTAACAATCGCCTCAACGAGATACTCAGTGAGATTTTCTGATTTAGTGTTCTCTTTATCGCTCACACGTGTTTTCATGTTTGCATTTAAGCTGAGATCTTTTATTGCAGTATTCATATTCACGCTGCTCACTTCTGATTGCTGAACCTTAATTGTCAACAATTCCATAACATGAACATAAAATACACGATTAAATTGTCGACAATCAAGAAAATTGTCGACAATTTAGACTAAGGTAGTATTTTTATAGGCGATGAAAACTTACTCAAAATGGCAATAAAAACAACCTAACCACCTGTTACTTAATAACTTATAAAGAAAAACAGCGACTAAATTCTTACCTACTCCAAAATCACTCGAAACCAATGTGTCGACAACTTATAGCCGCACTTGTCAAACGGCAGACCCTTTGTGCCTATCGATATGCTTACCGATAAACAGCTACAAAAAAGGCGCACTCATGTGCGCCTTTCATTCATCGAACTCGTTCTAACAAGCCCCCTATTCTCAAGTAATCTGACGAGTGAATTCTAGGTATTTATTGATATCGACAAAATCAATCTGTTCCGGTTTGAGATACTCTTCTGCATAACGAACATGCGTACCACTGGTTAAGAACAATCTAAACAGTTCGATATCGAGATGCTCGTCCAATGCCATTTTATACATGATATCGACAGCAACACTGATTGGCTTCGCCTTCTTATAAGGCCTATCCGCAGCGGTTAACGCCTCAAAAATATCAGAGATCACCAGAATACGTTCTGGGATTGAGAGGTCATCACCAGTCAGCTTCCTTGGATACCCTGTACCTTTAAGTGTTTCATGGTGAGTTGAAGCGTAGCGAGGAACACGACTTAGCTCTTTCGGGAATGGCAGGTTCTCAAGCATCTTAATCGTGCCAAGCATGTGCTCGTTTATCTTAAATCTGTCTTCAGCAGTCAATGTACCGCGTGCAATACTCAGATTGTAGACTTCGCCTAGGTTGTATAAGTGCTCAGGCACATCCATTTTAATTTGATGTTTCGGGTCAAATTCTAACGGCCTATCTCTTTTCACTATGTGCTCTGGCTTATCACTCAAAAGTGGTTCTGTGGCTGGTAAACTTGAACTCGGCTCTCGATTCATTGCCTCTATCGGTGATAGACCAAGTTGATCATCAAAGTGACGCGTCCAGGTCGTCTCAGCTATCGAGCGAATACGAGTGATTTTGTCATCACTCATGAATTCACCACCAACATTAGATGTCGCGATAAACGCAAAATCGTCTTGCAATCGTTGCTTAGTGACTGAGAGTTCTTCAGCGATCTGCTGGGTTGATAGCGTACCTTCAAGTTGCTTTCTCAAAGCGGTGATTTCCGCATCACGCCAAAGTACTTCAAATCGAGTTCTCACCTCGTGAATTCGGTTGTAGTTCGCTTCTAGCTTCGTACCTTTATCTACGATATGTTCAGGTGTGGTGATCTTGCCACAGTCATGAAGCCAAGCCGCAATTCTGAATTCACGACGTTCATCATCATTTTTAAACTCAAAATCTTTGAAATTATCGGACTGTGATTTCTCAGCCGCGTCAGCCAACATCAAACCGAGTTCTGGTACACGATTACAATGCCCTGCCGTATAAGCGGACTTATCATCGATCGCTTGAGCGATAAGTTTAATGAACGACTCAACAAAGGCTTCTTGTGTCTGTTCATGCTGCTTAATCTCCTCAGACATGCCTTTCACCGCTACAGACAGCTCCCACACCTCTTTGATCCGAGTCTCAACAAGCTCGACACTGTCATAATCACGCATCTTGATCTTATGAGTCTCCTCCTCTAATTGACGAATAGGACGCACTATCGGTGCACCAAAAACCCAAGCAATAGGCAACGTCAAACTCATCAGTAACATCGTTACGCCAACAGAGGTTGCTAGACGTTTATTGACTGTACTAAAGATCTCAGTTTCGGGAATCAATACCGCAAAATACTCAGAGTAGTGTTCGCCCATGTCGATTTTCTTTAAATAGAGATGTTTGATCTCGCCATTCATCTCTACCCTTACCATACTGCCTTCAACCGTTGCTTCCTTAGTCAAATCATAAAGTTCAGTATAAGGGACCGTCGTATTTGTATTAAAGCCGGTATCATGGAGCCACTTTTTCGCTAGGGCATCAAGCTGTTCACCACTTAACTTGCTGATAGCTTGATTAATGATTGGAAGCAATTGTTGATGCTTGCTCTGCAGCACCAAGTGGAATTGGTTTGAGTAGTTCTGGTCTAGATCTTCTAGAGTCCCATTGACACTAAGGCCAGGCTGGAAAAACCTATCTAATGCAAACGAGAGTACGGGTTCAGCGTCTAAAAAAGCAAAGTTCTCTCCGCTTTCAATTGAATTAAATGCAGACTCTAGGTTTTCAAACTCAACTAAATCAATATTCGGAAAGTCTTCCCTTAACTTAGGAATAATTGACCACCCAGATAAAATGGCCACTTTTTTATCCTCAAGCTCGGCATAATTAGTAATAATCTTCACGTCTTCTCTGGTCACGATAGCAAACGGTAAATCATAGATTGGAGTGGTGTAGAGGCCGTTTATGCCATTATTTTTATAATTTTGCACCGATTGCAGGCCATCAATACTTCCTTCTTGAAACTTATTGACAAGCTCCCCCCAAGAAAAACCATTCACAAATTCAAACCTGATCCCAGTCATATCACCAATCATTTTGAGAAGGTCTATCGCATAGCCGTTTGGTTTTCCCGCCACTGAAAAGTCCATCGGCCCCCAATCATTTTGATTAGACACTAACAGCGGAGGAGTATCATTAACCAAGGCTTTTTGCTCAGATGATAGCATCAGTTTTGATACATCAAACTCCGATTCCTGATTATTAACTTTGAGGTTAGATGCAATAATGTTACCCGATTTCGAATATAAGAAAGACTCAACCTTACTATCTTCTGCTAATCCAAGCGCCGTACCCGATAATTTGTTAGCCAAAGAAGACAGCACAATATCAATACCAATCACATGTTGAATGCCAGATTCGATTTTCGACTCAAACGCTAAAGAATAAGTTTGCCCGGTAATTTGTAAATGCTGAAAAAGATATGGCTGAGTTTTTTCGACCGACTGAATATTGGCAGAAACATACCAAGGCCTGGTTGTTGGAAAGTAGTTGCTCTGCTCCGTAGTTGAGCTTCTGAGGGAAAACTCTTGGTCAAAGTATTTCGTTGTCCGGACTCGCTCCTGCCCTATATTTTGAATCTCAACCACAACCCAATGATCCGTTTGTTGTGCTCCTATTTTTTCTCTAACGACAGGGGCAGATTCTAGGTTAATAATTTGGAAGAAATTTTCATCGGATGAGCCAATGTAAATACTATAAAAGAGAGGGTTATCTTTAATGGCTTCAGAAAGAATACTACGCGACTCTTCTTTCGATATTTTGTTATTGATAGATCGTTTCACTGAAGCAAGTAAACGCGCGGTGTTGGCTGCATCAGAGTCAATCGCGCCAATATAATCACTCAGGTCATGGGATACCATCGTCAACTTTGACAGAGTATTCTCCGTCGCCATTTTTTTACTGAAGTAGTATTGAAGAGAGACCGCAACCACAGCCGTTAGCACAGTCGCGAGTATGAACATTGTTCCAACGGTAAAGCGTAACGAAATTTTTTTTAATGCCATTATTTCATCCTTGAATAATCGCCAACTCAAAAGTTAATAGGCTAGCATAATCCATGCTACTTCAGTTGCATAGCAACCATAATAACTCATTATTCCACATCTAAAATCTAACACCTCTACACACCTGATTCTTTTGCAGAAATAGTTATCGTAGTCACATCTAACAATATAGACCAACAACCAATGCACTCGAGTAGAAAACGCTAGTTAAATCCAACCTTTGTCAATGAATTCAACCATTCTGAGCCAATAACTACGATTTTAGAATCCAGATATCATTCAAAAGTAAATGGACAAAAACACCCCGCCGTGAACTTTATGAACAATATTAATCCAATGTTCTTTATTCTCAATATCGCCGCATTACAGACATTTCATTAACACACCGTTAACTTTAACTTCATCTGCTAAGCAATATCCTACTCATCTGTTTAGTAGCTGGAAATAAAACATAAGTTTCTCTCGATTGAAGAGATCCCCTACATAAGGAACGTGAACCATGTTCAAGTCACTGAAACCTACTCTTGCGGCTTCTATTATCGCAGCTACCTTTTCTTTCAACACTTTTGCTGCTGACGTAGAAAAAATCCACTTCCTAATCCCTGGCGGCGCTGGTGGCGGTTGGGATATGACAGCTCGTGGTACGGGTGATGTATTGGTGAAATCAGACATCGTAGAAAATGTCTCTTTCCAAAACCTCTCTGGTGGCGGTGGTGGTAAAGCGATTGCTCACCTAATCGAAACGGCTCAACGCCAAGAAGACACGCTAATGGTGAACTCAACGCCTATCGTTGTTCGCTCACTAACGGGTATCTTCCCACAATCTTTCCGTGACCTAACTCCGGTAGCAGCAACCATTGCCGATTACGGTGCAATCGTCGCGTCTGCGGATTCTAAGTACAACACTTGGGAAGATGTAGTTAAAGAATTCGAAACCAACCCACGTAAAGTGAAAATTGCTGGCGGTTCAGCTCGTGGCAGCATGGACCACCTTGTGGTTGCTGCAGCATTCAAAGGCGAAGGTTTTGATGCGAAGAAAGTTCGTTACATTGCCTACGATGCTGGTGGTAAAGCGATGGCGGCATTGCTTTCTGGCGAAACACAGCTGCTTTCAACGGGCCTTGGTGAAGTACTAGAGATGTCTAAATCTGGCCAAGTAAAAGTGCTTGCTGTGACGGCTCCAAAGCGTCTTGACGCTGCGCCTAACATCCCAACACTGACTGAATACGGCAACGAGACAGTATTTGCTAACTGGCGTGGTTTCTTCGCGGCACCGGGTACAAGTCAAGCGAAAATCGACGAGTGGAACGAAGCTCTTGGCAAAATGTACAAAACCGATGAGTGGCAAGTGGTTCGTGACCGTAACGGTTGGATCGACAACTACAAAGCTGACAAAGATTTTTACGCCTTCCTAGAAGACCAAGAAAAACAGATGGGCGACCTAATGCGTGAGCTTGGTTTCTTGAAATAACCAACAATCATAGAGGGTCTTTGTGCCCTCTTACTCTTTCCTGTTTCGCCGTACATGAGTTAACTAAAACTCCTTTGTTTATTCGTAGCGTATTGCTAAAGCTTGCTGATTCGTTGTAGATGCAAGTGGCTTACTTTATCCAAGCCATGTCATTCGCTCACCTTTAGTTAGTGATCCCAGACATTCTTCATTAACTCGCTCATGTACGGCTTTTTTACTTTTTACACCACCCCAAATGGAGTTGGACATGTCGGACTTACCAACCAAATTTCTGAGTAAGGAATCTTTGCTTTCGAAGGATCGCATCGGAGCCATGATCTTTATGCTGGCGTGCTTGTGCTATGGCTACCAAACCACGCTGATCCCTTTGTTTCCCGGCGACGAGTACGAACCCTTCACAGCAAGAACCTTACCTACCCTGTTGACGTTTATCGGCATTGGCCTTTCGTTGATCCTGCTGATAACAGGACAACCGGATAAGAAAGTCATATGCGACACAACGCCGCTGAACTGGAAACTGCTGATTGGCTTCTTGGTGTTAATGGCGCTGTACGGTATTGGGCTGACTTATCTTGGCTTTGTTCTAGCAACCAGCTTCTTCTTACTTGCAGGCTTTTACCTACTGGGTGAGCGTCGTAAAGCTGTTTTATTTGGCGCGTCGTTTCCTTTCGTTATCGCGTTCTTTCTTCTTTTAACTCAAGGCTTAGATATCTACCTAGAGCCTGGTTTAATCTTCACTCTTTGGTAGGGACAACATTATGTTAGACGGAATTTTACAAGGACTTTCGACCGCCGTGATGCCAATGAACATCATGATGGTCATCGTGGGCTGTTTCGTTGGTACCTTCATCGGTATGCTTCCAGGATTAGGTCCAATTTCAGCCATTGCTCTGATGATCCCTATCACTTATGGCCTAGACCCTTCTTCAGGCTTAATCTTGATGGCTGGTGTGTACTACGGCGCTGTATTTGGTGGCTCAACGTCATCAATCTTAATCAATGCTCCGGGTTGTTCTTCAACGGTAGTAACCGCGTTTGACGGCTACCCGATGGCTCAAAAAGGTCAAGCAGGTAAAGCACTTGCACTCGCGGCTTACTCTTCTTTTACTGGCGGCACACTTTCAGCAATTATGCTTTTGATTGCAGCGCCGGCTCTAGCGAGCGTATCACTGAGCTTCCAGTCTTCTGACTACTTTGCACTGATGCTACTAGGTTTATCCGCTGTAGCGGCGTTTGCAGGCCCAGGACAGGTTATCAAGGCGTGGATGATGACTATCTTAGGCTTAATGCTTTCAACCGTCGGTATCGACAAAGGCGTTGGTGTTGAACGTTTCACATTCGGCCTAACAGATCTAATGGATGGCTTCAGCTTCCTATTGCTGGCTATGGCGACGTTCGCACTGGGTGAAACCTTAATGGGCATTCTTAAGCCTGAGCAAGACAACAGCGCTGAAGAAAGCCAAAAGATGTCTGATATCGGCAGCATGAAGGTCACCAAAGAAGAGTTCAAAGAAGTGGCACCTGTTTCGATTCGCTCTTCTATTCTAGGTTTCTTTACCGGTGTTCTGCCGGGCGCAGGTGCAACCATTGCGGCATTCCTAAGTTACGGTATGGAACGTAGCCTAGCACCAAAAGACAAGCAAAAAGAATTTGGTAAAGGCAGTATTCGTGGTCTTGTTGCTCCAGAATCGGCAAACAACGCAGCATCGAGTGGCTCATTTGTTCCGCTACTGACGCTAGGTATTCCTGGCTCTGGTACAACAGCGATCATGCTTGGCGCTTTGATCGCTTACGGTATTCAGCCTGGCCCTCGCTTGTTCGTTGAACACCCAGATGTATTTTGGTCAGTCATCATCTCTATGTACTTTGGCAACATCGTACTGGTTATCTTGAACCTACCTTTGATACCTTACATTTCTAAGCTATTGGCGGTACCAAGAACGGTTCTACTGCCAATGATTATCTTCTTCTCAATCACAGGCGTGTACTTAGTGTCTTTCAACACCATGGACATATTTGTGATGCTACTGGTTGCGATGGCAGCCATAGCACTAAGGTTAGCCAACTTTCCACTCGCTCCATTATTGCTTGGCTTTATCTTAGGTGGCTTGATGGAAGAGAACCTACGACGTGCTTTGATGATCAGCGACGGTGAGCTGAGCTTCTTATGGGAACGCCCAATCACCATGACCTTCACTATTCTGGCGGTATTGGTTCTGTCTAGCCCGATTCTAGTTAAGCTGTTCAAGAGCTTTAGAGCGAAACCAGTAGAAGTGTAATACTCTGCTAGCTAAATCAACTAAACCTCAACAAAAGGAGCCATTGGCTCCTTTTTTCATTTAGAGCCTCTATTCAAACTAACGATTAAAGTTGGTAGCAAACTCACAAACCTATCTTTACAACACACATCGCGCTGATATTCATAACAAATTCAAGTAAGGTAACCAATTAGTTAACGTATTGGATTCTAAAACTATGGATTGGTTGATTCTATTCTTGTCAGGCGTGATTGGTGGCGTGCTTAACTCTATTGCCGGTGGCGGCAGCTTCATAACCTTCCCTGCTCTATTGTTTGCTGGTGTTCCACCAATAGCAGCCAACGCGACCAATACCTTTGCATCATGTGCAGGCTACATCAGTGGTGCTTATGCGCTACGCCACGAAATTCAATCTGGTACTAAGCAGCTAAAACTGACTATAGCTTTATGTGTGATTGGCGGTGGTATCGGGGCTTTCTTGCTACTTCACACACCAGAAGCTCTGTTCACTCAATCCGTTCCTTGGCTGCTGCTGTTTGCAGCTTTGCTATTCACGTTTGGTGGCACGCTCAATAAATGGCTTAAACAAGCTACAGCAAAACATAAGTACGCCACCAGCGCTGGCGCATTCTTTTCCGCTTTATTGCTTTTAATTGTCTGTATCTACGGTGGGTATTTTAATGCAGGTTTGGGCATCGTGACATTGAGTTATTTGGCACTTGCTGGTTACACCAACATCAACGTGATGAATGGCATCAAGCTTCTTGTGTCTGCGTGTGCCTCACTCGCGGCGATTGTGTTTTTTGTCGTCAATGGTTCAATTGATTGGCCGTCTGGTATAGCTGTATTACTGGGTACATTGGTTGGCGGTTATTATTCAGCAAAAATCTCTCGCAGAATCCCTCAACAATATGTTCGTACCACGGTGATTATCGCTAGCTTTTTGATCACCGCTTACTTTTTCTATGCGAACTGAACATAAGATTCAACAAGTCTTCAAACTAGAAATACAAACCGAAAACAGACCGAAAAGCTCCTCCTCTCGATGCCCATATCGCTATTCTATTACTTATAAAATAGCCAGGCCAAAATGTGTGAGGCGAGTCCTTCAATTAGCAAATTTGATAACAATTTAGACGGTTTTTTAGCCTTTATTTTGCCTAAGGTGGGATAATTCTCCTGTCGAAAGTGAGACTTCATTAGGAGGCGTTATGAACACTAAACTCGGTCATGTCATGTCATCAAGTCGACTCATTTGCTTTGTCGCTTTTCTTGCTGCCACATTCGCGTGGATCCTAAAAATGCCCGCTCTGTTTTCTGTGTCAGCGCTATTCTTACTGGTCAGTGCGATCGTTTATGTCACCGATCTTTGGAAGAATCAAAGAAAGAACCGCGAAGCTTAGCCATTTACGGTTTAAATCGAACGAATTAAAAAAGGAGCTCATAGGCTCCTTTTGTGTTTTTCGCTTATCTAATTAGGTGTACTAATCGCCGACGCCTTATTTAACGACGCCTTCTTATTAACGACGGAAGTTACGACCATTACCGCCACGGCGCTCTTTAAATGCAGACGCAGCTTTAGCTTGAGAAGCGTGGATAGACTCAACCGTAAGTTCCATTGGCTCACGAGGTTCTAAACCGTGACGGAATGTACGTGAACGCGGCGGCATCTGGTATTCGATGTCAGATGCTTTAGGCATGCGCTTGAAACGGTAAAGGTAGAAGTTTTCAACCTTTTCACGAGCCCATTCGGTTTTCTTCAGGTATTTAACTGCGCTTGCCACTGTAGGCTTAGTGTTAAAGCAGTTCATACGCATTGCCGCATCTAAAATTTCCCAACCATAGTGATCCACTAATTCAGTAATCATGGTTTCAAGCTTTAAGCCGTGTAGCGGGTTATTTTGTTGCAGTTCGATTCTTTCTTCTTCAGTCATAACATTACCTTTTTCAAGGCAACTAAAGGCCTTGAATTTACTCTAGAACACAGTCATCACTGACCACTTCTAGCTCAATCACTTGGGCATTACATCCATTGCCCTTATTTATGCCTTTATGATGGCATAAAGCATGCTTGTGATCCTATTTATCTTTGAATTTAATTTCGAATTGGTCACTTAACGTCCGGAATATCATTACCAACACCCTGCCAGTTCAACTACGCATACGCTATCAAGTTCAATCTGAGTATAAGCAAATAGCCGGAGTTCGAGTTAACAAAAATGATAGTAATACTTCGAAGTAACTGATTAAAACAGTGAACCAACAAAAAAGGATGCCACTGAGGCATCCTTTTGTTTCCTAGTTTATAGCTGAAAGAACGAACGTGTTCTTAACTGATTCTAACTAACGATTATACGTCGTAAGTTGTAGAAGCAGTGTCGCCGCCTGTACCAGTCCAGTTTGTGTGGAAGAATTCACCACGTGGACGGTCAGTACGCTCGTAAGTGTGAGCTCCGAAGTAGTCACGTTGAGCTTGAAGCAGGTTAGCTGGTAGACGTGCTGTTGTGTAACCGTCTAGGAAAGATAACGCAGAAATCGTACATGGCATTGGGATACCAGACTCTAGAGATTTCGCTGCTACTTTACGCCATGCTACTAGGCTACCTTGTAGGATGTTTTTGAAGTACTCGTCAGAACCTAGGAACGCGATGTCTGGGTTTGCTTCGTACGCATCACGGATGTTGCCTAAGAATGCAGAACGGATGATACAACCACCACGCCACATTAGTGCTACGTTACCGTAGTTTAGGTCCCAGCCGTTTTCGTTCGACGCTTCACGCATTAGCATGAAACCTTGAGCGTAAGAGATGATCTTAGAAGCCAGTAGAGCTTGACGTAGTGCATCAACCCACTCTTGCTTGTCGCCTTCAACTGGAGTGATTGTTTTCTCAAACAAAGCTTCAGCTTCAACACGTTGGTCTTTAAGAGCAGACAGGCAACGAGAGAATACAGACTCAGAGATTAGAGTTAGCGGGATACCTAGGTCTAGCGCGTTGATACCAGTCCACTTACCAGTACCTTTTTGGCCTGCAGTGTCTAGGATCTTCTCAACTAGCGCTTCACCGTCTTCATCTTTGTAGCCAAGGATGTCAGCAGTGATTTCAACTAGGTAGCTGTCTAGCTCAGTCTTGTTCCAGTCAGCGAATACTGCTTGCATCTCGTCAGCAGACATACCTAGGCCATCTTTCATGAACTGGTATGCTTCAGTGATAAGCTGCATGTCACCGTATTCGATGCCGTTGTGTACCATCTTAACGAAGTGACCAGCACCGTCGTTACCAACCCAGTCACAACAAGGCTCACCAGCGTCAGTTTTTGCAGAGATACCTTGGAAGATTGGCTTAACCGCTTCCCAAGCTTCAGCTGCGCCGCCTGGCATGATTGAAGGACCGAAACGAGCACCTTCTTCACCACCAGATACACCAGTACCGATGAAGTGGATGCCTTTCTCACGACAATGCGCTACACGACGGTTAGTGTCTGGGTAGTTAGTGTTACCACCATCAATGATGATGTCGCCTTCGTCTAGAAGTGGGATTAGGTTTTCGATGAACGTGTCTACAACGTCACCAGCACGAACCATAAGCATCACTTTACGTGGCGCTTCTAGCTTCTCAACTAGCTCTTCTAGAGAGTAAGCACCAACAATGTTAGTACCTTTAGCTGGGCCTTCTAGGAACTCGTCTACTTTCGCAGCAGTACGGTTGTGAGCCACAACTTTGAAGCCGTGGTCGTTCATGTTTAGGATAAGGTTCTGACCCATTACTGCTAGGCCAATTACACCGATATCACCTTTCATTATTTATATCTCCTTGCGGCTAGTCGCACTTATGCGATAGCACTTGCTGCATTTGAATCTAGGAACCACTCTGTCTCGCCAGTTGTAGACTGGATTTTCGCTGCCGGGTAAGGCAACTCTGAAGCAGGGGTAGTATGAATTTCTTTAACGATCTCAACTTTACCTGCACCCAGTACTAGGTAGCTGATTCGTTTTGCTGCTTCTAAAACTTTTGCGGTTTTAGAAACACGGATTTGACCAGACTCAGGGTGAGAAGCCAGTACAGACAGGTTCTCATCTTGGTAGTTGGTTGCACCCGGGAATAGTGAAGCTGTGTGACCGTCTGCGCCAACACCTAGCAAAATCCAATCGAAAACTGGCGTGCCGTTTTCAGTTGGAATTACGTCTGCCATCTCTTTTGCGAAACGCTCTGCTTCTGCTTTAGGTTCATCTTCACCACGAATGCGGTGGATGTTTTCAGCAGGAAGGTTCACTTGAGTAAACAAGAGCGCGTTAGCTTCACCGAAGTTGCTTTCAGCGTCGTCTGGTGCAACGCAACGTTCGTCGCCCCACCAGAAGTGAAGGTTATTCCATTGAATGCCTTCTGCGTATGGTGCTTGAGCTAAAAGCTTGAAAAGCATTTTTGGCGTGCTGCCACCAGACAATGAAATGTGAACAGGTTTACCCTGCTCGCTGTACGCTTTCATTTCGTTTGCTAGAGTTTCAACAACCAATTCTGGCGTTGCAAAGATCTTGTGATTGATCATAGTTCGCAGTAATCCGTGTCTGTTAAGTTTTTGCATGGGAAACGCCATGCGCGGCCATCACGTTGCAGAAGTTCATCCGCTTCCTGTGGGCCCCAAGTACCACAAGCATAGCCAAACAGTGCTTGAGGATCTTGCTTGAAGTCTAAGATTGGTTGAACGTACTTCCAACATGCTTCTACTGCATCGGTACGAGCAAACAGAGTTGCATCACCGTTAAGTGCATCAAGAAGAAGACGCTCGTAAGCCGTTAGCATTTGAGTTTCAGGCAAGTCAGAGTAAGAGAAGTTCATTTTCACTTCTTTTGCTTTGAAGCCTGCGCCCGGCTCTTTCAAACCAAAGCTCATCTGAATTCCTTCATCCGGTTGGATACGGATAATCAGTTTGTTCTCTGGTGCATCTTGACCAAATACTGGGTGTGGCGTGTTCTTAAAGTGAATCACGATTTCAGTCACACGTGTTGGTAAGCGTTTACCTGTACGTACGTAGAAAGGAACACCATTCCAACGCCAGTTATTGATGTGAGCTTTCAAGCCGATGTAAGTCTCGGTACGAGAATCATCCGCTACACCGTGCTCTTCACGGTAACCAAGCAAATGCTGGCCGCGAACATCAGACGCTGTGTATTGACCTAAGACTAGATCTTTACGCAGGTCTTCTTCCTCAAGAGGCTTAAGACACTGAAGCACTTTAACCACTTCATCACGAATAGAATCAGCGTTAATTTGTGCAGGCGGCTCCATGCCCACCATTGCTAGCACTTGTAGCAGGTGGTTTTGGAACATGTCACGAACAGCGCCAGAACCGTCGTAGTATCCGCCACGCTCTTCAACGCCAAGGAACTCAGCACCTGTGATTTCAACGTATTCAATAAAGTTACGGTTCCACAGTGGTTCAAACATCGCGTTTGAGAAACGAAGTACTAGAAGGTTTTGTACCGTCTCTTTACCAAGGTAGTGGTCAATACGGTAGATCTGGTGTTCTTGGAAGTGATGATGGATCTCTTCATCTAACGCTTGAGCAGAAGCTAAGTCGTAACCAAATGGCTTCTCGATGATCAGACGACGCCAGCCGTTCGTTTCATCGTTCAGGCCATGCGCAGCTAGGTTTGCTGGAATAACACCGTATAGGCTTGGCGGGGTTGCCAAGTAGAACAGTGTGTTATGGTTTTCAAATTGGTAGTCTTGCTCAAGCTTATCTAGACGTTGTGCTAAACGAGCGTAGTCGTCTACATCTGAAGTGTTGATCGCTTGGTAATGCAGATGTTCAATAAATGCATTCAGCGTCTCTGGCTCAGTTTTTTCCATTTCCTGAAGAGACTTCTTCAGCTTCTCACGGTAAGACTCATCGCTGTACTCAGTACGGCTCACTCCAAGAATCGCAAAGGATTCTGGTAGTTGATTGCTAGCATACAGGTGGTACAAAGCAGGAATTAACTTACGGTAAGTTAGATCTCCCGACGCACCAAAAATAACGATGCTGCTGTTTTCAGGTATTACCATCATCTTTCCTATAAAAACAAGGTTTTTAGTATTCGCCAAAGGTATCAGCGACATACGAAAATAGATAATAGGTCTTAACTATTACATCAATAGTAAGCGCCTATTAAATTTGAGAATGCGTTTGGTAAACGAGGGTGAAAGCTATCACCTCTATTCGGGACAGTATTGTCTATGACTATTTGATTTACATCAACCACTGTGAAAGCAATCGATTAAATATTGACTCATTTCGAACAAATTCTAATCGATAGCTCAGTTCATTAGGACCGAGGGAGAAGCAAATCGGCATTCTCAAACATTGTAATCAAGAAAGAACGGTATCTGGTCGGCGGAGTGGGCAATGGGAAAGGGAGAGAAAGGAAAAACCAGCTTATTCAACTGGTTTTATATTTATTTTGATGGTGTCGTGTTTATCTTTGCGCTTTGTTGTAGCAGCGTTCCGGGCGACCTACAGTACCGTAATTCAAGTCCGCGACTAACTCACCCGTCGTGATCAAGAATTCTAGGTAACGTCTGGCTGTGGTTCGGCTTGCACCAATGCGCTCACCCGCTTCATCAGCCGTAATATTCGTCGCGTCAGCTTGTTGAAATATCGCACGAATCTTATCGAGCGTTACACCATCGATTCCTTTAGGTAACGTCGATACTTTAGCCGAGTCTGCTTTCGCATTGGCTTGCAGCATTTTATCAACCAAACCTTGGTTCAAATCCGACACACTTTCAAATTCTTGCTGCTGTGATTGGTACTTTTTCAGCGCCGCTTCCAAGCGAGGAAACATTACAGGTTTTAGTAGATAGTCGACCACTCCGCCACGCATTGCTTGCTGCAAAGTGTCGACGTCGCGTGCCGCGGTAATCAAGATAACATCACAGCCTTGATTGCTGCCGCGAACGTGATTGAGAATATCGAGCCCACACCCATCCGGCAGATAAACATCCAAAAGCACCAAGTCAGGCTTCAAAATATCAAGCTGCATTAAGGCTTCAGACTGTGTGGTCGCGATGCCAACCACATCAAAGCCACCCATCTGTTCTAAATAACGATGGTGCAGCTCTGCAATCGCAATATCATCTTCAATGACCATGACTCTCGTGATTGCGTTCATTTATGTTCTTCCTTTAACCATGCTTTTTCCGTCACGATGATCTTCGCAAGATCACTTCGTGCTTAATTATTATTGTTCTTCTTTTGGTAAATAAACCGTCATTCGTGTACCAAAATCGTGGTTGTCGACCATTTCCAGCTGCCCTTGGTATCGGTCTGCCAGTTGCTTTATCAGATACAAACCTACACCGCGATTTTGCTTCGCTTTGCTCGATACGCCTTTTTCGGTGAGTGCTTTGGTGGCCAAGTCTTTCGGTAAACCACACCCTTTATCTTCTACTTCTACGATAATTTCATTACCAAAATCACTGATTGAAACTTCAATCACCCGACGAGCTGGAGCAATTTGCCCTTCTTGCTTAATAGCCGTCATAGTGGCGTCAAAGGCGTTATCGATCAGGTTGCCAAGAATGGTGACAACGTCATCCGCATTCAGCCAGCTAGGCAGCGCTTCAAGTCTTGAGCCTTCTTCGACCTTGAGCTCTAAACCAATTTCTCTCGCACGCTCCGTTTTACCAAGGAGCATACCTGCAATGAGCGGGTCTTTAACAGTTTCACGCAAGAACTCGATAAGGCTTTGATAATGTTCTGTTTCTTGGCCAATCAGTTGTTGTACCGAGTCCAACTCGCCCATCTGGATCAAGCCACTGATGGTGTTAAGCTTGTTTTGATGTTCATGGGTTTGTGAACGGAGTAGATCTGCATACTCTTTAGTTTGTGAGAGTTGGTCTGTTAAATCGTTGATTTCATCGCGTAATCGGAAACTCGATACCGCCCCGACCACCTCACCAGCCACTATAATCGGGCTGCGGTTAGCAATAATTCGCTTATTGTTCAAATACAATTCAACATCGTGGTCAGTGTCGCCCGTTGATAACAGTTGTTCTAAATCACTGCCTGGCAATACATCAGAAAGGCGCTGTTGATTAAGTGCTTTATCCCTGTCTATCGATAAAATATCGCAGGCACTCTTATTAATTGAACGCAAAATGCCGTGCTTATCGATACTCAGAATACCTTCTTTCACGGTACTCATAGTCACATCTAACTCGACATACAGTCGGCCGATCTCTTCGGGCTCAAAGCCTAAAATAGCGCGTTGAAAACGGCGAGATACATAACTTGAAATCAAAGCGTTGACCGCAACCACCAGCAACGCCATCACAATCAAAAAGGCTAAATAAGGTTCGATTCGGTCTTGTAACAAGTCCAACAAATAGCCAACCGACACCACGCCAATGACAGTGCCTTGTGGGTCTTTAACCGCGGATTTCCCACGGACAGAGAAGCCAAGTGATCCTTCGGCCGTCGACACATAAGATTCACCCAACACCAATGCTTTTTGGTTATCACCACCGCGCATTGGTTTACCAAGCCGGTCATCATAAGGGTGAATCAGGCGGATACCTTTGTCATCTCCCACAACGATAAACGCCGCGCCAATGAGCTGGGTAAGGTTTCGAAATTTAACTTGAGTTTCTTCAGACAGAACGTAGGGAGCGCCATTAGGGTCCATCGTTTCATTTTCTTGAATAATGCTGGTGACAAGTGGCGATTCAGACAGAAATTCAGCAACACCTAACGCTTTCAAACCCATCTCTTGTTCTTGAGATTGTTTGATATAATAAAACCCAGCCGCTGAAAGTATCAAAAGTTCAACAAGACCAGTGACTGTCATGATAATCAGCAGCCTTTTACGGAAGCTGATACTACTCCATTTCATATTCCACCGTCCCTAGTGTTAGACGAGCAATGTTAACACTAAGTTAATTAGATGACCTTTCTACGTACGCGAATTTGTGACTGTTACTCAACTAAATAATTGAGCAGATTATTAATTGATAATCCTTTACGTTGTTCACCTCGATTAATCGTTCGCTTTTAGAACGGATTAGCTTAAAAATCAAAATAAACGAATAAATATTGAGCTAGATCACTAAGCTTTTAGGTGTTTTTTAGGTTGTTTAAAATAAATACAATTATAATAGTTGCATATGAAGAAGTTTATTGTTGCCAAGCCATCAGTCATGATTTGCAGACTATGCTTTAAATCGAAATTTCGGTTAACAAAAAGACAACAACTCTTCACTCACTGGACGTATCTATAACTAAAAGTTGCACGCTCGCCGCTACGGTTGCTGAACAAACAGGTTATCTATCTAACCTCATTCACACATCCTTATTTACACTATCGGCCAGCATGACAACTCAGAGGTGCCTGATAAAGCAGCGCCCAATAATAAAACATTGATGAGCAGGAAGTATCGATCAGTGGCAACGTCCAATAGAAACAGGATTAAAAACATAACGTATAAACATTGTTGAAAAGGAAACCAGGCAATGAAACGCGATAATTTTGGAATTTGTCTTACTAAGACCATGCTGTTCAAACACTTACAATCGACTTTTACTCACGTAAGAGCCTATGAGAAAGATGGCACCTCCCCACTCGATCTCAAGGTATTGTTAGCATTCCCGCAAATGTCAGGTAGAGATTTATTACAAACAATGCAAGGTTCAAGACAATTGGTATGGCGAGCCGATCACCATTGTCCTAGCTTTAAATAAGCCACTTCATTTTGTAAAAACACTTCTATACTGAACTTAAAGAGCACGCTTCTGCGTGCTTTTTAAGTTTCATTTATCTTTGATAATCACGCCACTCAATCTTATTTACACTTGATTAACGAGTTATGAGGATTTCTATTCATATGAGACAATCTATTCAAGACAAATGACTATTGCCCTGTTAACATTAGAGTTAATACTCTAATTGGTATTTAATGCAGATGACCAAACCAAAATTCCGATACCTTGCGATCGCCAGTATGCTTCTCGGCACTATGGCTTCGCCAGGCTATACAGCTCCGCTCACTTTTTCTGAAGCGTGGCAAATATTGCAAGAAAACAACAACTCACTTGCGGCTCAACAAGCCAACGTTGAACGTTATCAACACCTTCAGAACTCAACAAGTAGCCTCAATCTTCCTTCTATTACCTTAGGGGCTAACTACACGCACCTTGATAGTGATGTGACGATTAATGGTGAACAGTTTGCCGATAGCTTGAGCGGCGTACCAGCTGGTTTGTCTGGTATTGGAGCCGTGTTACCTGGGTTAACTTCCTCTCTCGGTGGCATCACCTCTACCATTACCGAACAAGACATCTTTAGCTCTTCCATTCGCGCGGTGTGGCCTATCTTCACTGGTGGTCGAATAACCGCTGCGCAAAATGCCGCTGAAGGTAAAAGCGAAGAAGCGCAAAGCCAACTCTTAATGGAGAAGCAAGCTCGCTACGAAGACTTAAGTAAGTATTACTTCTCGGTGATCTTAGCGGAAGACGTCGTGAGAACGCGTCAAGCCGTGGAAGCAGGCTTAACTCAGCATCGTGATTTCGCCATTAAGCTTGAACAGCAAGGGCAAATAGCCCGAGTAGAACGCCTGCAAGCCGATGCTTCTTTAGATAAAGCGATTGTAGAGCGCACGAAAGCTCAGAACGATCTTAAAATTGCGCAATTGGCGTTGACCCAGATCCTTGGTCAAAGTGAAAGTGTAGAACCCTCTGAACAACTGTTTATCAATAAGAACCTGCCTCATATGGACGTGTTCATTGACCAGACACTCATGACCTATCCCGGCCTTAAGATTCTTGATGCAAAAGAGAAACAAGCAAGCAGCTTAATTAAAGCCGAGAAAGGTAAATACTACCCAGAGGTGTACCTTTATGGTGATTACAGCCTGTATGAAGATGACTCTTTAGCCAGTGAAATGAAACCTGATTGGTTGGTTGGCATTGGTGTGAATGTACCACTGCTTGACACTTCAGGCCGTTCCGACAAAGTCGCCGCCGCTCACAGTGCCGTATCACAGGTGCAATTCCTTAAGTCACAAGCCAAGCAAGACTTAACCGTATTGGTACAAAAAACTTACCTTGAAGCAAACCAAGCAATTGAAGAGGTTCAAGGCCTAAACTCGAGCTTGTCTTTGGCTCAGGAAAATCTATTGCTTCGTAAAAAAGCCTTCACACAAGGTCTCTCTAATTCATTAGAAGTGGTTGATGCCGAGCTTTATCTTGCGAGCATTAAAACCCAGCAATCGGCTGCGCGATTCAAATACCTAATCTCTCTCAACAAGCTGTTAGCGCTAACCAGCGAAATGAATGCTTACTCAAGTTACTTAACCTCTTCTGTTCCGTCTGATTTCGACTCAAATACAGACACTGATAGCCAGTCAAAAGGATAATTCATGAAACCTATTAAGCCCCTTCTTCTATCTTTAGTTGGTATCGGCGTTATTGGCTGGGTCGGATACAGTTTCTACCAAGCTTATCAACCTCAGCCTGTTAAGCTTCAAGGTCAAATCGACGCGCAGCAATACAGCATTTCATCGAAAGTACCTGGCAGAATTGATGAAATATTCGTGCGTAAAGGTGATTCAGTTGAAAAAGGCGAATTGATCTTCTCTCTTCTTAGCCCTGAGATTGATGCGAAGCTAGAGCAAGCAAAAGCTGGTCAGAAAGCCGCTGGTGCATTAGCACAAGAAGCAGAGAATGGCGCGCGTACTCAACAGATCCAAGCTGCGAAAGACCAATGGTTAAAAGCCAAAGCAGCTGCCGACCTGATGGACAAAACCTACCAACGTGTAAACAACCTTTACAACGATGGTGTGGTTGCCGAACAGAAACGCGATGAAGCCAAAACACAGTGGCAAGCGGCAAAGTACACCGAAAGCGCTGCGTTCCAAATGTATCAATTAGCGCAAGAAGGCGCTCGTGACGAAACCAAAGTGGCCGCTGCTCAAAAAGCGTTAATGGCAGCGGGTGCGGTAGCGGAAGTTGAAGCTTACGCAAAAGACACACAGATCCACAGCTGGTTTAATGGCGAAGTATCTCAGGTTCTATTGAGCAGTGGAGAGCTTGCACCACAAGGCTTCCCTGTTGTAACTGTTATCGACACCAAGGATGCTTGGGCTGTGCTCAATGTTCGTGAAGACATGCTTAAGCATTTCGAGAAAGGCAGCCAGTTTGAGGCGTACCTACCGGCTCTGGATAAATCATTAACTTTCCAAGTGACTCACATCGCCGTAATGGGTGATTTCGCAACTTGGCGCTCAACAGACGCAGCACAAGGCTTCGATTTACGTACTTTTGAAGTAGAAGCACACCCTGTCGATACGAGCGAAACACTGCGTATGGGCATGAGCCTAGTGGTTGAGCTTTAGGTGACTTATGTCTGCTAACTCTCAATATCCTGGATCGCAATCTAGAGGCTCGCAATCAACTGAGCATCATAGAGCGAAGAATACCTTGCTTAGGCAGTGGGCGATTGTCCGCAAAGACAAATGGTTGTTGTCTTGCCTAACTTGGATTCCTTTGTTGCTTGCTGCCAATATCTGGCTGATTTTTTCACAAGGGATCGCTCGTGACTTACCGGTCGCAGTTGTCGACCTTGAGCACAGTCAAATCTCGCAACAGTTCACACGTCTTGTTGATGCGTCACCAACGCTGCAAGTCACTCAGAAATACAGCTCTGCAAGTGATGCGGCGAAAGCGATGATCGAACGTGATATCTATGGTTATGTTGTGATACCAAGGCACTTCGACCGAGACCTTCTGCTCGGCTTGAATCCGCAAGTGTCTGTATTCTATAACAGCCAATTTATCTTAATCGGTAAGCTGGTGAACTCTGCGTTGCTGCAGGCTCAAGGGACTTTTAACGCACAACTTGAAGTCGTTAAACAGCTGTCACACGGTGATACCACGGTGCAATCCGCATTAGGCCAAGCAGTAACGGTACAAAGCCAGATCACGCCACTGTTCAACAAGAACACCAGTTATGCTCAGTTCTTGGTGTCTGCGGTTATTCCTGCACTGTGGCAGATCATGATTGTGGTGGGCACGATATTGGTTTTGACGGCGAACGTTAGAGCTCGTGGGCTTCACGCTTGGTTATCCAACGCCCCTATGAAGTCACTCGCATCAACATTAGCGCCCTACCTTGTCTTGTTTTTGATGTTTGGTATCGCGTTTAGCTTTTGGTTCTATGTACTCTTAGACTGGCCATTTAACGGCAGCTTTGTGGCATTGACCATTGCCCAACTGCTTACCGTGATTAGTTGCATCATCATGGGTTGTTTGTTTTTCTTCTTAACACTTGACCCAGCGAGGGCGATGAGTTTCGCTGGCGCGTTTACGGCACCAAGTTTTGCGTTCATGGGTATTACCTTTCCAGTAACAGACATGAACACAGCTGCTCAAATTTGGAGAAGCTTATTGCCTGTGAGTCATTACATCGAAGTACAAACAGGACAGTCTAGTTATGGTGTGAGCGCAGCACAGTCTTTGGTCAGCCTATCTTCTATGTTGTGGTACGCGGTTCCTGCTTTGGTGGTGATGTTGTTAATTAAGAAACACTTAGCGCAATCAGCTCTAACTGCACAAGCAGAACCAGCTACAAAAACAGCTATATCAGCAAAAACAACGCCGTCAACACAGCCAGAAGCATCAGCACAACAAGGAGTAAAACGATGAGCTTTACTCAACTGCTCAAACAAGAACTCTTAGCGGTACTTCGCAACCCTGTCGTGCTTCTTACGGTATTTGGTGGTGTGGTCTTCTATTCATTCTTGTATCCATTGCCTTACGCGAATCAAGTCCCTCAACAACTGAAAGCCTCGGTTGTGAACTTGGATAAGAGTCAAAGCAGCTACCAATTAGAACGAATGGTGGATGCCACCTCTCAAATCGAATTGGTTCGTCGAGATTCCACCATCGCCGATGCAAAACAAGCCGTGCTTAACCAAGAGATTGGCGGCTTCCTCGTCATTCCAGAAGATTTCTATAAAGACTTGCTGCTCGGTAAGAGCCCGACGCTTTCTTACGCTGGTGATGCTTCTTACTTCTTGGTCTACGGAACCATTGTTGAAGGGCTTGCCAAAGCAGGAGGTACGTTAGCTGCGCAAGTTAAGGTCAGTCATTTGCTGGTCGAAGGTGTGCCTTTAGAATCGGCAGCCAAAGGCTACAGTGCATTCAGCTTGAACCTGAAACCAACGTTTAATAGTCGCATGGGATACATCGATTACGTAGTTCCAGCCGTCTTTGTGTTGATCCTGCAACAAACCTTAGCCATGGCTTCAGGTTTAGTGGGTGCAACCCAAAACGCTCAATCGACATTTGGTTACTGGAGCAAAACCTCTCCAGCGAAACTGATGTTTGCCCGCTGTTGTACCTTAGTCGGCATCTATTATTTGTTGTCGATGTACTACTTCGGCGCTAGCTTTTCGATGTATGGGATAAACCAGCTCGCCTCAACAACACAGATCTTAACCTTACTTCTGCCCTTCTTACTGGCCAGCTGTTTGATCGGGATTTTTATTGGTGAGTTAGTGCCGCGAAGAGAGCTGGTCACGGTTGTAGTGTTAATCAGTTCAATGCCACTGATCTTCTCTTCAGGTTTTATCTGGCCAGTTGAAATGATGCCTGAATGGTTAGTTCTATTATCACAGCTATTCCCAAGCACACCGGCTATCCAAGGCTTCTTAGCACTTAATCAGATGGGTGCATCTTGGCAAGAAGTGGCGTCTCAATGGACATTACTCTGGGGACAAGTTTTGCTGTGGGGTTCGTTATTGGCACTTAAGCTCTACCACAAATCCAGCAAAAGCACGGTTGGCAATAGCAATAGTCATCGAGCCGTTTAGTCTTATGTTCTAGCGGAAAGTAGTCATGCTTTCCACTCATCAAAAAAGCTCTGATAAAGGGCTTTTTTAATATCCTCAGAATCGAAGACACCTTCAGCCTTCGAATGTTTAAACATATCGAATACTCGAACTCCCCTACGTCCCCCCTTACAACCCCATTACCCATCACTCTGAATTCTACTTCATTCGCCTCTATAACAGCTACTGCATATGCTTTTCTCAACCTAAAAAGCATCGACTTATTCCCAAATGATGACAAAACCCGAACAATTGTAAATTTATTGTAAAAATTTCTTTGTCGGCATTATTTTTATGTATAGGATTATCAGTAGGGCTTAGTAGCCCGAATACCATAGTCTTATTGGTGCACATACCAAAAGGATATACATATAAAGCAAGATCAGTACTTATATTTATTTCGTTTTTCGACCCAGCTACAACCGTTTATGTTGCCGTCGAATGAAGTGGATAAGTTACTGGAATATACAAAGCAAATAGAAAACAAACACAACAGCAACAGCAACAGCAACAGCAACAGCAACAGCAACAAACATAATTTAATAAAAAAGACAGGGAAAACCATGAAAAACTTACGTGAATTATTTTTTGGGTTTATATTATTATTTAGTTCCAGTGCATTTGCAGAAGAAGGATCATTTAATCAAGCTATCAGTAACTTAAGTCAAAGTGTTGATGGATTTTTCAACGAATACACAGGTTGGTTCGTTGGACTGATATTTAAAAGCGTCCCTGTAGGTGAAGCAAGCTTTCCAATAATTGTTGGCTGGCTATTGCTCGCTGCAATTATCTTTACTGTTTACTTTGGCTTTGTTCAATTTAAACGTGTCGGGATGGCAATAGACATTATTAAAGGTAAGTACACAGACCCTAGTTCCAAACACGAAGGGGAAGTTTCTCACTTTCAAGCGTTAACAACCGCGCTTTCTGGAACTGTTGGGCTTGGTAATATTGCCGGTGTGGGTGCTGCACTTGCGATTGGCGGTCCTGGCGCGACATTCTGGATGATCTTGTGTGGCCTTCTGGGTATGGCTTCTAAGTTCTGTGAGTGTACCTTAGGTGTGAAATACCGAACTATCCTACCTTCAGGTGTTGTTTCGGGTGGTCCAATGTACTATCTAAGCCAAGGCCTTGGTGAAAGAGGTTTAGGTGGACTAGGAAAAGTGCTCGCTATTGGCTTCGCACTGATGTGTATTTTAGGTGCATTGGGTGGCGGTAACATGTTCCAAGCTAACCAAGCACACGCGATGCTAACTTACGCATTTGATGTACCAAGTGAATACGGTGTGATCACTGGCCTTGTACTCGCCTCTTTAGTTTTCTCTGTGATTGTTGGTGGTATGCCTTCTATCGCATCGGTAACGGAAAAAGTTGTTCCTTGGATGGCTGCTCTGTATATCGGTATGGCTCTGATTGTAATCGGTTCTAACCTTGATCAAGTTGGTCCTGCGTTCAGCGCAATCTTTACAGGTGCATTTACTGGTGAAGGTGTCGTTGGTGGCTTCATTGGTGCGTTAATCCAAGGCTTGAAGCGTGCAACATTCTCGAACGAAGCAGGTGTAGGTTCAGCAGCTATCGCTCACTCAGCGGTTAAAACAAAAGAGCCAATCACCGAAGGTCTAGTATCACTATTAGAACCGTTCGTTGATACGGTAATCATTTGTACAATGACAGCATTGGTTATCACTATCGCTGGCTTAAATGTAGGTCCATTCGATGGTTCTGGTTTAACGGGTGTAACACTTACTGCAGCATCGTTTACTGAAACTGCAGAAGTATTTAAATACACACTCGCTCTTGCGGTAATCATGTTTGCGTTTTCGACAATGATCTCTTGGTCGTACTACGGTCTTAAGGCGTGGACTTACCTATTTGGTGAAGGCAAAACAACGGAACTGATTTTTAAAGTGATGTTTTGTGTGTTTGTTGTTATTGGTGCCACGATTCAGTTTGGCGCGGTAATCGACTTCTCTGACGCGGCTATCTTTGCAATGTCTATCTTCAACATTCTTGGTCTGTACTTCTTGATGCCAGTTGTGAAGAAGGAACTGCAATCATTTGTTGCTCGCGTGAAATCTGGCGAAATCAAAACTTACGAGAAATAACTTCTCTTCAGTGCTTATCGTCAAATAACACTGTTCTAAAAATTTTTGTAAGACCCTTTGCTTGAGAAAGCGAGAACAGTACTGCAATTAACCTAAAATCCCTACCAGCTTTGCTTGTGGGGATTTTTTATATCTGAATGATTAGGCGAGTTGCTATCCTCAATGCCCTGCTCACTCTTTTCGCCCTTTTCACTCTTTTCATCATCGTGTTCAACCTCGACACGACGAACTAACTCCTCTACTTCGATCATCTCTTTTTGCGCTAATGGAGAGCGACAATCATCGAAACAATAAGCTATGGTGCAGTTCTCACAAAGATACTCTGGCATCACTCCATCCCTTGTCGTCAAAGCAGCCAAATGCGAGCTAGCAATCGACTGCGTGTTCATCCTGAACAACACTATTATGCAGCGACTCTGATCTGAAAATATCTATGCAAAGTCATTTAATAGACAACAAGTAACATATCATTGTGGATATACGTAACTATTCACAAATATCTAAGCAAACAATGAAAACACGCAAATAATCAATAATGAGAAAGCACCGGATCTATACTCTCGACAAACGCAAAACGCCCACATCACGTGTGTGATGTGGGCGTTTCAATATTTAGTGCAAAACTAACGTTAGGTTGGTAAAGCCTTCGACTTATAAACCCATCTCTTCAGTAAGTGTTTTGATTTGCTTGAGATCCATGGTGTGGACTTCAATCATCTGTCTGATATCACTCAGTCTAGAGTTGGCATTATCTTGTTTCTCACACGCGTCAGATTTCGCATCCCATGATGTGCCATCTAAGAACACATCACACGCTTTCTTAAGTGAACCAAGGTTCTGTTCAAGCTCGTCTCTTTCTTTCTCAAGCTTTTCAAGTTCTTGAGATATTTGTAATTCTTTACGGAACAGTTCACGAGAACGTTCAAACAAGGTCGACTGCATATCCGCCTGACGGTTTAGCTTTTGGTTATCTTGCTCTGTTTTGTCTAGCGTTTGCTTTTGTTCGTTTAACTGCTGCTCTAACGAGTAGTTTGCCTTCTCTAAAACCGCAGATTGTTTCGCTAACTCTTGGAGCTCTTTTTGATGCTCTTCAGCCTGTTTCGCTAGCGCAACTTCTACTTTGGCGTCGATCTCGGTATCGACTTTTGCCACCTTAGCTTCAACCGACGTCATCAATTCTGTTTTGCTGTCGCGCACTTCTTGATAACGAGTTTCGAGTACCTGATAAGTAGACTCCCACTTGGAAGCCGTCACTGTAGAACCGATTAAGCCACCAAGAGCTAAACCTATAACCGCAGCAATGCCGATATAAAGCTGACTGCGCTTATCGCGTTCTTCAATAACAACCACTTCATCTTGTTCGCTTTGTCCAGATTGCTGGTTCACTAGCGGGTACTCCCAAAAATATGTTTAACGTTACGCGGTCACTGGTACTAATACCAATACTGATTGTGTAGGTTCAGTTAAACCTGTCGCTCAAGTCACAAGCACTTGAGCTTTACTAACACGTTCACCCCATCTGCTCACAGACGGTCTAACGAGTTAGCTCCGAAATCATCAAGCTGGCAGTATACAAAAGGAAGCTGCTAACGATAACTATCACTACCCATTTTTGCAGTTTTTCGTTGGTCCGGTAACGAAACAATACAAATGCCAAAGCCAATAAAAAAACAATCGCTATTAGTCGAGTCATAACTCCTCCTTGTTTCCCTATTTTATACCATTTAAATAAGCAAGTTACGTCAGAGTCGCGTTGTTTGATCATTTAGTTGAACAACATTTGTGCAAACAGATATTTTGTAGCTGACATCACATTTTATATGATCTAGGATACGCCTACAGATTACCTAATTATTTAGGTAATTGTTCCGATGAAGACTGCAGGAGAGTGGTTTTTAACTAAATATTAACATTTAGTTAGATTGACCCGCCGAAGAAGTAAATCTTTCAGGTGCTTTATGCTGGAGAAATCCAGAAAAGTGAGGACTGTCGTTGGAGGAACCTCTGGAGAGAACCGTTAGATCGGTCGCCGAAGGAGCAAGCTTAGTGCCCGTTACTTATCTATAAGTGATTCGCTAAGTGAAACTCTCAGGCAAAAGGACAGAGGAGTGGAAAGCAACAGCCTTAATTAACAAAAGAATTCTATCTAGAAATCCGTATGTATTAAGTAGTGCTCCCGATCCCTGTGATCTGCACTGCCTTCCCTCTTCTCCTTAAATTTTTAATTTATTAAGGGGAATCTATGAACCACCTACAAGCTACACTACAAACCATCAACCAATTCGTTTGGGGACCACCACTGCTTATTCTGCTAGTGGGTACAGGTATCTACTTTACTTTTCGCTTAGGCTTACTCCAGTTTAGACACCTCCCAACCGCGCTAAAAATGGTATTCAGCAAAGACAAATCCGGTACGGGTGACGTATCAAGTTTTGCCGCTTTGTGTACCGCGCTTTCCGCAACCATTGGTACAGGTAACATCGTTGGTGTAGCGACCGCAATCAAGATTGGTGGCCCTGGTGCCCTATTCTGGATGTGGCTTGCCGCTGTATTTGGCATGGCGACCAAGTACGCAGAATGTCTACTTGCCGTTAAATACCGCAGAACCGATAGCAATGGCGAAATGGTTGGCGGCCCAATGTACTACCTGCAATACGGTGTCGGCTCACGAATCTTGGCGGTTATGTTCGCTGTCTTCGCGCTCGGTGTTGCCTGCTTCGGTATTGGTACCTTCCCACAAGTTAACGCTATCTTAGACGCGACTGAAATTTCATTTGGTGCTTCGCGTGAAATGTCTGCTGTCGTTCTTACGATATTGGTGGCAGTGGTAACCCTTGGTGGTATTCAATCTATCGCTAAGGTGTCAGGAAAAGTCGTTCCTACCATGGCTATCATGTACATCGTCGCGTGTTTGAGTGTTCTGGTTTCCAATGCAGACCAACTATTGAATGCCATTACCCTTGTCGTGACCTCAGCATTTACCAACACAGCAGCAACCGGTGGCTTCTTTGGTGCGAGCATCATGCTTGCTATCCAATCAGGTATCGCCCGTGGTGTATTCTCGAACGAATCAGGCCTAGGTAGCGCACCAATGGCTGCAGCAGCAGCTAAAACAGACTCATGTGTGAAACAAGGGCTAGTCTCTATGACGGGTACCTTCTTCGATACCATCATCATCTGTACCATGACAGGTCTGGCGCTTATCTTAACGGGCGCTTGGCAAACCGACCTTTCTGGTGCTGCGATGACCACTCATGCATTCGCTGTTGGTTTGAATGCAGACGCTCTTGGTCCAATGCTAGTTTCTGTTGGCTTAATCTTCTTTGCATTTACCACGATTTTAGGCTGGAACTATTACGGCGAGCGTTGTGTTGTTTTCTTGCTAGGTACTAAAGCGGTTCTGCCTTACAAGATCATCTTCATTGCGTTGGTTGCTTCTGGTGCCTTCTTAAAGCTCGACATGATCTGGCTGATGGCTGATATCGTGAACGGCCTGATGGCAATTCCAAACCTAATCGGCCTGATCTTACTGCGTCGCGTCGTCATCGAAGAAACAAAGCTATTCTTCAAACCTTTAACTTCTTCAAGTGATTGTGAAGCCGTTAAAGCGTAACCTAGATTGATTGAATACAGCCCGCATTAAAATGTGGGCTTTTTTATATTTATTCAAACGTTAAACTAAAAAAATCATGACGAACACTTATACCCTAACATATAAAATGATATTAATTAGGCCGCTGTGCGAATTAATATACCTCATAGAAAGCTAATAAAACCAACTCTTAATTAGATATTACTTATATTTAACAGATTATGTATAAATGGCCGTTTTTAGTCATAAACGAATAAACAACGCTTTGTTTCTACCACACAAAAAATCACTAGAATAAAACATGTGACTTTAATTCATATAATAGTCCGTTTATAGTCATCTACATTGTTGAGAGAATTATAATAAAAATAAAGCGTTGGCTATATGATCAGATTCG
This sequence comes from Vibrio sp. QJM3NY_35, assembly GCF_057785915.1. NCBI lineage: Bacteria > Pseudomonadati > Pseudomonadota > Gammaproteobacteria > Vibrionales > Vibrionaceae > Vibrio > Vibrio sp. QJM3NY_35. The sequence goes on from NZ_CM173507.1 coordinate 1,868,791, forward strand.
ACCCAATTAAAAACCGTATTTATAACGACGAACGTTCTATTAAAATAGGATATCGTGAGACTCGTGTTTTAGAGTTATTACTTAAAAACTCACCAGAGATTGTGAATAAGCAAGAGATCATTAGTTTCGCATGGGGAAGCGAATTCATTGGTGATACATCACTTGCGAAATGCATCAGTTTACTCCGCCAAGGATTCGTCAAGCTCGGTATCAAAGAGACGCCAATCGTGACGGTACCAAAGGTTGGTTACCGCCTTATCGATGATTGCGTCTTTATCGAGTCGCAACCACAAAGCGGAACCACGATTCCTCTCACTCCAGTGAGCGATCAAGTCCCACTCGATAACAGCAGTATTGCGACCTCTATTGCAAGTAGCCATGAATCTATACCTAAACCAACGTCGCCTGCTCACCAGAAAATCAGATCACACAGAAATAGACTGTGTTACTTCACAACTGGTTGTTTGCTGTTTGCATCAGCGCTGTTGGCTTTTGCTAAAGTGCACGACAGAAGCCTTGGCGATATCAACTCAGTCAACCGACTCAATGAACAGTGGGTTGGTCAGGTTCAAGTATTCCAAGAGTCTGAAATGACGATGAGCCCTGAACTCGAAGCCATTCTCTATAAATATCAATGTGATTGCGTGGCATACATTAGCGAAGAACCTGACTACTCTGAGCTTTCAATACTCAATAAAGATACACGCCAGTCCGTCAATATCTTTTACACACCCACGCAATTAGATCGTGCGAGTAGCGAGATAGCGTTATTCCTAGAGAGAGGCCAATTATGATGCCATTTGTAGCTCTGTTTTCCTCGTTAGCGTTATTGGTTGGCATATGGAGTATTCCTAACTCTCCACCGCAAGAAGAGCACCGTTACCAACATAGCGTGGTAGACCTCATACTCGATGGAAATGTATTACGTACCGATGGGCTCACCAAAATAAGTAACAACAAAGTTCTGCACCTGATGTCGGTTCAAGATGACAACATGCCCGACCCTATTGTTCTAAGGTTTAGAGGTGAGGCTGGCCCTTCTCAATCACTTTTCTTTGCAATATCTGGCACCATTGATTTAGTCTCAGTACAAAAAATAAATAAAACAATGAATGACAGCTTATTGTCGCCCTATCTACTCATCAACAATGACCCATTAACGTTGAAGGTTGATGTCTTAAGTTCGAATGATTTATTTGCCATTATTCGAACGTGTAATACGGGGCGAACACAACTTCTGGCTAAACGATAATTTATCGTTATTTGGCTACCAACTGAATTTATCGACGTTTAATTAACACCATCCTGAATATTACACATAAAAAACGGATGGTTATTTTTATGGCTATATCAGCAAGTAACTCTCACGTTTAAACATTCGATTAATCGGATGTTTAAAACAACTGATTACATTTAAAACCTAAGTTAAATTTATATCGTTATTGTTAATTTACATATCAACATAAAGCTGTAGGCGATGTGAATAATATGTCTCCTATTGTACTTACTCATTCACCTCACATGTGATTAAACAACGTCAAAATAATTTGACGTTAAAGTCGCGAGAATAACATCTCATTTTTCTAAAAACGGTTTGAGCCCCATCAAATAATTGACTTCCATTTGCATACAATTTCACCATAAAAACACTTCTAGTAATACAAGCCATTGAATTAATTAGGCAATTTAATTCAACCCTTTTCAGTATCTATCTATTTATCAACATGAAAAAGTGAATTGGTCTTGTTAACTGCACGGCGCACAAAACATTATCAAAATAGAAAAATTACAAACGAGGGAATTGTTAATGATTAATATAAACAGAAGTCTCTTAGCAACCGCAGTGTTGTCTGTTCTATCTACCGGTGTGAACGCAAAGGTTTACCCAGACCAAATAGTGTTTGACCAACTTGGTGAAGATGTATGTCGCTCTGGTTATCGCCCTTTAGACCGCTATGAGGCTGAAGAACAGAAGAGTGCTTTGGTCGCTCGTATGGGCACTTGGCAGATCACCGGGCTGAAAGGAAACTGGGTGATCATGGGGCCTGGCTATCATGGCGAAATTAAACAATCAAACAGCGGGTCAACATTCTGTTATCCGAACAATGATCAATCTGAAATTCCAAACTACTCTGCTAAAGCCGTCCCAGAAGGCAGCGAGATAGATGTTGAATATGACTTAGTGAACAACCGCAATGATTTTGTACGCCCTCTTAGCTATCTAGCGCACAACCTAGGTTATGCATGGGTTGGCGGGAATAATAGTCAGTATGTCGGCGAGGACATGACGATTAAACGCTCAGGTGACTCCTGGGTAATACAAGGCAACAACAGTGGTTCTTGTGATGGTTACCGCTGTAACGAAAAGACTAAGATCACCGTCGACAACTTCACCTACACGGTTAACGACAATAATTTTTGGCACGGCGATGTCGTCGAGTCCGATCGTGAACTGGTTAAGACCGTTTATGCAACGGCAAGAAACAAAAGTAACATCGCGCAACAAGTCGTTGTCGATCTGAAAGTCGATGAGTCTACAAATTGGTCGAAAACGAATAGCTATGGGTTCTCCGAAAGTGTTCAAACAGAGAATACATTCAAGTGGCCTTTGGTTGGCGAGACTAAGCTAACGATTAAGTTAGAAGCGAACCAGAGCTTTGCTGAAACCAATGGCAACTCCACTAGCGAGCAAGTAACACTTCAAGCTCGTCCTATGGTTCCAGCGAATTCAGAGCTTCCGATTCGAGTTGAGTTGTATCGTTCAACCATCTCTTATCCTTACCGATTCAACGCAGACATCAGTTACGATGTTGAATTCAACGGCTTCCTTCGTTGGGGTGGTAACGCATGGCACACCCATCCAGATAACCGCCCTTACAAAGCTCACACCTTCACTATGGGCCGTAGCAGCAATGAATCAGCCGATATTCGTTACCAATGGGATCACCGATACATCCCAGGCGAAACGAAATGGTGGGACTGGGGCTGGGCGATCAAAGAAGCCGGTTTATCGAGCATGCAGTACGCGACTGGAGGAAGCTTACGCCCATTCCACTCTTACGTATCTGGTGATTTTAACGCTGAGTCTCAATTTGCAGGCACCATTGAAATTGGACAAGCAACGCCAATTACAAACAGTATTCGAAGCAAAAGAAGCACTGATTCCGTCAACGAAACGACTGAGCGCATTGGCGATATTGAAGTCACTACCAACTTCAATGCTGATGAGTTGAGTGACTTAGGTTTCGAAGGTGCTGAGATGAACATCAGTGTCGTGGAATAACTGCGCTGTTGAATAAGATCGGTACAAAGATCTACCAGTAATAAAGCACAAAGCCCACGACACATCGTGGGCTTTCATATATTCATGTTCAACTGAAAACGGTGAACTACACAGGCTCTTCCATCAGAAGCTTAACACCCAGCCCAACCAGCACCATGCCCGTCACGCCTTCCATCCACGTCATAAAACTCGCGTTTTTGAGCAAATTTTTAGCCGAGTTAAGAGCGCCAGCCAAACCACATTGCCATACCATCGCAATCATAAAGTGTACCGAAGCCATCAACATAGATTGCAATAAAGGCGAACCTTCAGGGTTTACAAATTGAGGTAAAAAGGCCAGATAGAAAACTGCTGTTTTTGGGTTAAGAACGTTAGACAGAAAGCCTTCACGCAAAGAACGCTTTGCACTGTAAGCCTGCTGAGCTTGTTCTCCGACCTTCAAACCGCCACCGTTTTTCATCAACGCTCGCAAACTGCTTAAGCCAAGCCAGATGAGGTAAACCGCACCTACCATCTTAACGGCTTGAAAGAGTTCAGCGGATTGGGCGAGGATTGCAGATATACCCACAGCAGAGAAAAACGCGTGTACATACAAGCCGCTACAAATACCAAAGCTCGTCATACAACCGTCAGCTAAGCCAGAGCGGCTAGTATTGCGAATCACCAAAGCCGTATCTAAGCCCGGCGTTAGCGTTAAAATAGTGATGGCAATTAGAAATGCCTCAAAGTTCAAAATATCCATATCATTGTCATTTTTGTTCAGCGATCTATCATCAATACCGTGTATCTGAACAATTCGCAAGCAACAATTGCCGTCTGCTATACAAGTCACTGATTTTGTGCACAATGGAACAGTTTAATTTGTTAAGAAATAGTAAATTCAAGGCATCATATCGCTTCCTGCTTTTATCGCTAGATCTTCGACCACGAAGTACAGCGCATTAAAAAGCAGAGCCATAATCAAAGTACATGAGAGATGAACCTTAACCGAAAAGGAATTTAAGGATCATTTAAAGAAACCAAATTAAGAGTAGTCAAATGAGCGCATTCAAAAAACTAGTCGAACACTCTCAAAAATGTTCACGCTTTCAACACCTAGCCTCTATTTGTGGTTGGGACCAAGCTTCAATGATGCCATCTGGTGGTAATCAAGCTCGCAGTGAAGCGATGGCCGAGCTTTCGGTTCATATTCACGGCTTAATGACTCAACCACAACTTGGTGATTGGATTGCAGACGCTGAAAACGAAGCGCTGAACAACGAGCAACAATCGTCTCTTCGTGAAATAAAACGCCAATGGCAACAAGCTAACCTACTTCCAGAAAAACTGGTTGAAGCGAAGTCTCTAGCTGGTTCAAAGTGTGAACATGCATGGCGTAGCCAACGTGGAGAAAACGACTGGGTTGGTTTTGAAAAGAACTGGCGTGAAGTGGTTGAGCTGTCTCGTGAAGAAGCGCAGATTCGCGCAGACGCAGCCAATCTAACCCCTTATGATGCGATGCTGGATATTTATGAACCGGGCACCAGCTCTGCTTCACTTGATACCCTATTTGCAGACGTTAAAACTTGGCTTCCAGGTTTAATTGATGAAGTGATCGAAAAACAATCGAGCGAGCAATTTAACGCACCATCAGGTATCTATTCGACCGAGAAACAGAAAGCACTGGGTTTAGAAGTCATGAAGCTGCTTCAGTTCGATTTTGAACACGGCCGACTAGATGAAAGTGTCCACCCATTCTGTGGCGGCGTCCCTTCAGACGTGCGTATCACAACACGCTATGACGAAGCGGAATTCGTTCAAAGCTTAATGGGTATTGTGCATGAAACAGGACACGCGCGTTACGAACAGGGATTACCAAAGCACCTAGCAGGACAACCGGCGGGTGAAGCGCGCTCTATGGGTATCCATGAGTCTCAATCTTTGTTCTTTGAGATGCAAGTCGGCCGCAGCGACCCGTTCATTGGACACTTAGCAAACTTAGCTGGTCAGCAATTCTCAGGCTCAGAGTTTGAAAAAGAGAACTTCCAGAAGATCTACACTCGTGTGAAGAAAGACTTCATCCGTGTTGATGCCGATGAGCTGACCTACCCTGCACACGTTATCTTACGATACGAAATTGAGCGTGATTTGATCAACGGCAAGATCAAACACACCGATGTCCCTGAACTTTGGAACAATAAGATGCAGTCTTACCTTGGTTTAAGCACTCAAGGCAACTTCACTAACGGCTGTATGCAAGACATCCACTGGACAGACGGCGCATTTGGGTACTTCCCATCTTACACACTAGGTGCGATGTACGCGGCTCAGTTCATGGCTTCAATGAAGAAAACGGTAGATATAAACTCTGTGATTGAAAGCGGTGATCTGTCGCCTATCTTCACTTGGTTAGAATCGAACATTTGGAGCAAAGGCAGCCTGCTGACCACCGATGACTTGGTGAAAGGCGCAACGGGCGAAACCTTGAATGCACAATACTTCAAAGATCATTTGAGAAGTCGTTATCTGTAGATAAAACGCCCAACTACATTGAAGGTTTCTACTTGCAGAGCTTGCTGTGTAAGTAGAACCAAGCTGAAAAAAGCATAGTACAAGTATTGTAAGTCAAAAGTCACAATTATGGCTGAAGGGTAGCTTTGGTTCTAACTAGAAAAGAGGCACTTCTGAGTTACGAAGTGCCATCTGTGAAGGTTCTGGACATTTCCGTTTTAGCAAGATTGCCAATTAAGCAAAGCATGAATTATTAAAAGGATAGAAAAAGTCGCTTACGTGATTGTCAGGGATCATTAGACCACTACAACTTCAATTGTCAGTTATAACTAAAACGGCACCTAGCCTTTGAGCAAAAAACCCTATATAACTCATCCCCACCTTCATGCTCTCTTACTCGAAAGAAAAAAATACTTTTCCCTCCCTCCTCATACGCGAGAGCTAGCTCAGCATCATCTCTTATCAAACCTTCAGCTACTAAGTGAACTTCTAATGCATCGAGTGCTTTTTCTTCTAAGGCTTTATCGTGAATTGGTTTAAAACCTCCAAATGAAAGGGAAGAAAAAAAAAGAGCAAAAACAAAAAAAACAATTCGCATAACTATTCCTTTTTTATTAGTTCAATACTAATTCCAGTTTAGTAAGAAATTAAGATTGTCGCAGCAGTGAAACTAAATAGATAGCTCTCGTTTCATGCAATTAAAGTCGGAGTTCATCATTCTTATTATGGTAAATGGGTAAATTAGCTACCAAAAACAACCCTCAGACCGCCTCAAACGCTCTCAGCGAGGATTTTGGGCTTGTTCAAGGCTATGCTCATACTACCTTGTATGTGTGTGACTCTTTCAGTGCGACTTACAGAGCAAAAACTAGCGAATTCGTTTGAGTCAAGAACTGTACTCTGCCCCCCACTTTTCGTACTTTGTGAGTTAAGTCGCCCCGTTAGCAAGAATTTGGACAGCCGCAACTACCTTAAAATGCAGGTCACATTCTCCACTGGACGGACGGCGCATTCGGTTACTTCCCACCTTACACATTAGGTGCGATGTACGCGGCTCAGTTCATGGCTTCAATGAAGAAAACAGTGGATGTGAACTCAGTGACTGAAAGCGGTGACCTATCCCCTATCTTCAATTGGTTAGAATCGAACATTTGGAGCAAAGGCAGCCTGCTTACTACTGATGATTTGGTGAAAGGTGCAACAGGTGAAACCTTGAATGCGCAATACTTCAAAGATCATTTGAGAAGTCGTTACCTTTAATGGAATAAATCGATAGAGGCTGATCAGTTTATTGATTCAGCCTTTTTAATCACATTTTCAAAACATACTTAGATTGATTTGAAGGTTTTATCCCTTCATCGAACTTAACAATCACGGAAGATTCTGGTACCTACTAGCACGAAATTGGACATAAACGTTTTAGTACCTTCAATAATAGGTAATAAGCATGGAAAGCACTTAACTTCGTGCTCAGTTTTGATGGTGGCGATCATTACACCTTGAACTGTTTTCGATATTGACTTGGTGTGACAAGTTTATAGCGCTTAAATAAACGATTAAAATTTGCCTGATTGTGATAGCCCACTTTTTCCGCTATTAAATTAATGGCCAGATCTGAATGGGTAAGTAGCTCCGCTGCATGGTTCAGCCGTAATTTTTTTAAATGCTGACTAAAACTCTCGTGAAAGTGTGCCTCAAATATTCGGTGGATTGAGCTTTCGCTAGTGCTTAGTTGGAGTGATAGATCTGCCAGTGTGATAGGAAGATGGTAATTGTTTTCGATGTAATGGCTGAGATTTTCGACTTTTGAACGGTCAGATGCAATGTTGGGGCTATTTGCGTCAGTTAGGTTTTGTGTTGAAAAAGAGAGCAAATTTGTCGCGGCTTTATCTTCAGCAATAACGCCCAGTATTTGAATTAAAATAGCGAGTTGGTTGATGTGAGTATTATTGGTAAGTTCATTGATTAGTAGGAATACCCTCTCACCAGAAAGCTTAGACAACATTATACCTTTCTGGGCCCGCTTCAGTACTGTGTCTAATTTTCTTAGTTCAAAGCAATTAAATATTATATTCGCAATCCAGTCGCGTTTGATCCAAATACTATGACGTTCAGGGGGAAACTCCGTTGAGCTGCTTTTACAATCAAAGGCGTGTGGCGTACCAGGAGCGATAAGCCATAGCGCATTGTGCACTATCTTTCCCTGATAGTGACCCGCAAAGCCAACTCCCTGAGCATGCCGATGTAATACCAGTTCAAATTCTTGATGGTAGTGCCAGTCATAAAAACCAGCGCTGTCTTGGGTTTTTAAGTAGCGCCAAGAGAGCCCCTGTCGTTGAGGGACTTTTTCAAATTTTGCTTTACTCACCACGATGCGCCTCTAGAAAGTATTATATTTTGACATGATAGTACTTAAATTATCTGTCATTACTAACCTTTGATGAAATAGTATTTAAACTTGACAGGGGAGCATTAGATATACATCGCAAAAAAAATACTATGAAGACATTAAAGATGAAAAGGCATAGCGCTAGATTTGAAGAAGAATATGAAATATTTGGAACTTATCCTGTAGCGAAGCTCTTTATGAATAGTTCAAAAAGAGGATTAAGAAATTGGGTATACAAGTTGAAGCCTCAGTTGGCAATATAGAGTCACTACACAGTGCAATCACAGGCGGAGCAACACGCATTGAACTATGCTCTGCACTCGCTCTGGGTGGATTAACCCCCTGCTTTGGTACGATGAAAGTTGCAGCCCGTATCTCATCCATTCCGGTCTACGCATTGATTCGCCCACGACAAGGGGATTTTCTCTATAGCGAGGAAGAAATACAAATCATGTTGTATAGCATCAAAGCAGCTAAAGAGGCTGCTCTGCAAGGTGTGGTGCTTGGCGCATTAGATGCAGAAGGAAACATAGACATGATAAGTTCAAGACGACTTTGTGACTATGCTCACAAACTCGGTCTTGGGGTGACCTATCACCGTGCGTTTGACCAGTGTAACAACGCGAAGAAAGCACTGGAAGATATTATTGAGCTGGGTTGTGAGCGCATTCTGACTTCCGGCCTTGCATCGTCTGCACAAGAAGGCATAGAGGTACTGGAAGAGTTAGTTGAACAAGCTGGTGAACGCATCTCAATCATGCCCGGCGCTGGAGTTAATACAGGCAATGCAAAACAGATCCTAGATAAAACTAACGCGTTTGAACTGCACCTGTCAGGAAAAACCACTCGAAGCAGTAAAATGAAGTTCATTGCTGAGCAAAGTAAGATGGGGTCAGCAGATGTAGATGATTATCAACTCCCAGTAACTGATCAAGAGACCATATCAGCGGTATTACGTTTAGTTAATGATTCAGATGAGATAAATCATGATTAAAGAAATTTGTGTAGAAAACTTCACATCCATTCCTGATGCCATTAGAAATGGGGCGAATAGAATTAGTTTGAAAGATAACTATCGAGGACAGGGGACTACCGTCAGTAAAGGGGTAATGAAACAAGCTATCGCTTATGCACACTTTCATAATGTGACAGTTTGCTGTTGTATCAGACCACGAGTGGGGAACTTCGTCTATACCCGAGAAGAAATTGAGATCATGCTGACTGACATTAGCACAGCGATAGAGATGGGAACCGATGCTGTTGATTTTGGCTGCTTGAACGACGATAACACACTTGATAAAGACGCGATGCTTACATTACTTGAAGCTGCAAAAGGTATTACGGCAGTCTTTCATATGGCGTTCGATGAGATCCCTCGAGACGAGCATAAAAACACATTAGATTGGCTTGCCAATAATGGCATAAGTGCAGTGTTAACTCATGGTGGCAAGATAACAGATCCAATCGATCTTGATTATATCAAAGAAACGATTGAAATGAGCAATGGACGGATGACCATTATTCCCGGTGGCGGAATTAACTATATGAATGCGGAACCGATAGCCAAAACACTTGAAATCAGTGAGATTCATGGCTCGCAGATAGTTAAGTTGGATAGCTATGAGTTTTAGTCAAATGCAATAACAGCTAGTGAATTCTCACCTTAATTTTAGTTTAGAATCGAATTGTATTAACAGACAAGAACCTACAGTAATACCAATGGGGTCATATATGATCCCATTTATAGAGGCATAGTGAATTTACCCGCTTAGTTAGAGTTCTAGGTATAAGGAAAAATAAGGCTAATCGCGGAAATTGAAATCAAGTTCAATAGAGCTCTGGCACACAATGGGGCATTTTCGTGTTACATGCCCCGTCAGCGCACTTCCGAACAATTCTGTGTCAGTGACTTTGCTAAATTAGCATTCAAGAATTACCCTAGATATTGCGAGCCTCCACTGCAGTGGCGGAGCGACAACTCAGCTGAGAAAGGAGTGGAGAATCTTACATGCTCTTGCAGGGGCGTTCGAAATTAGGTTTATCCAAAAGCAAAAGTAACACCCTGATCTGCTCAAGTTATGATTGCGTAGTTTCATGGTTATCATATGAAACAACATTCTCATAAAGTGAAAGAGTACGCTATTTGTCATTTCTCCAGATTTGATAGCCGCTTTGTTGCGTTGCCTTACCAAGTAAATGCGCTGCCACGGGCGCGGTGATAAAGATAAATAACATCGTGCCAATCACTCGAGAAATCACCGTGATATCGGGTATCGCAATCGCCACCGCTAATAACAGCGAAGCTAAGCCTACAGTGCCAGCTTTAGTTACGGCGTGCATTCGCGTGTAGAGATCAGGCATTCGTAAGATCCCAAGACTTGCGATGAGCGTAAACAAGGTTCCAAGACAAAGTAAAATCCCAACGATAATGTCCATTACACCTCTCCTTTTCTTTTGAAGATCAACCTTGCAAAAGCAATCGTCCCTAGGAAAGCCACTAGACCGAGCGTGATAGCAATATCCAACAAGGATTGTTGCCCACTATCTAAGGTATAAACGGCAATAAAGCCCACTGTGACGAATGAAATCAAATCAAGCGCTATCACTCTATCGGCCAAGGTAGGACCAAGAACCAAGCGAATGAATGCCATCACGACACTGAGCAACAAACCAATATAAGCGAACGTGATGCTCATCTGTAACCAACTACCTACTTGTAATCCATCAGCCACGCGTCACCTCCAAAATCCGTTTTTCTAAACCGCCTTTGATTTCTCTAATAACCTTTTCGTGCTCGGGTGCAAACATCGCATGCACCACCATGTGCTTCTTATCTGGTGTGACATCCAAGCTCAAGCTTCCCGGAGTAAGTGAAACCATGTTCGCGAGCAACGAGATCTCTAAATCTGACTCAACATCTAACGGCACATAAACAATATCTGGGTCACTCAAATGGGTTGGCGTGACCACATCCCAGACGACTCTGGCTACCGAGATCAACATCTCGTAACAGAAGAAAAGAAACAGGCCGACCAGAGCACGGAAGCGTCGGAAGTAGCTGGTTTTCAAACCAAAAGGTTGACTGAGTCGCAATGCCAAAAAGCCAACCACAAAACCAAGAATGAAGTTCGTGCCTGTATAGTTGCCGTTTAGCAGCATCCACGCAAAGGCGAGAAACAAATTCAAAAATAGATAAATCATTGGCTCCCTCCCGATGCATTCAATGCCACGCGTTCTGCTATTTCACTCTCAGCCAACGTACTCTCTCCAAGAACCGCTTTTACGTATGCTTGGGGCTCAATCAACTGTTCTGCTGCCTGCACTGCAAATTGGTAAAACGGCTCGGCTGCCAAACCAATAATCAGACTTAACGTGGTCAACGTGGCTATTGGCACGCAATACAATCCTTTTGTGTACTTGTTCATTGGCTGAGCTTTGAGTGTTTGCTGAGGCTTTTTCCAAAACACCTCGTTCCAGATCTTGGTCATCGAGAACACCGTTAACAGACCCACTAAGAGCGCTATCCCTGCAAGCCAATACAACTCGGTTTGCAAACTAGATTTGATGACAAGGAACTTGCCCCAAAAACCCGACAGAGGTGGAAACCCCGCTAAAGAGAATGCTGGAATAAGAAACAAGAAAGCGAGCCAAGGCATGGCTTTGTATACGCCGCCTAATTGCCCTAAATTGCCCGATCCATATTTACGCTCGATAAAGCCGCCAATCAGGAACAAATTTGCTTTCACAATGATGTGGTGCATGATGTAGAAAATCGCTCCCGCAATAGCGAGCGGCGTGTAGATCGCCAATCCCATGATCATATAACCGACCTGGCTGATGATATGGAAAGAGAGAATTTTTTTAATGTCGTACTGGCTCGCGGCCCCCAATACACCAGTTAACATCGTAAGCCCCGCCACCCACATCAGAGTTGGCTGCCAACCACTTTCTGATAGCGGAAAAATCAAAGTGAAGACACGAATCAGCGCATACACTCCAACCTTGGTCAGCAACGCAGCAAACAGTGCGACAACGGCGCTTGGCAATGTATGGTAAGAAGCAGGCAGCCAAGCAAAAACGGGAAACAACGCTGCTTTTATCGCAAACGCGAATAGGAACAGTACCGCGAGCAAAGTTTTGGTGTCTGACGGAATCAATGTGGCTTTGGCGTGTAAATCCGCAAGGTTCAAAGTCCCTGTTGCGCCATAGAGTAAGCCAATCGCAAGCAAGAAGACCAAGGTCGATATTAGATTGAGCATCACGTACTTCACCGCTCCATCCACTTGTTGCTTCGATCCGTCCAAAATCATCAAGCCAAACGATGCTATCAACATCACCTCGAACCATACATAGAGGTTGAAAATGTCGCCAGTTAGAAACGCACCATACACGCCGGCCAACAAGACATGCATCAGCGCATGAAACGTGCCGTAAGACGCCTTTTCTTGCAGATCGCCCATGGCGTAGAACATGATCACTACGCCAATAATGGCCGTCACTGTCACCATGGCGACGGCAAGATAATCCGCCACAAAAACAATGCCAAATGGCGCAGTCCATTGACCGAATGCCACTGCTTGTGGACCACTGTTGATGACATCGTGCGTCAACAGCGCTGCAATCACCAAGGTTGCCAATGCGCTTGTACCGCTTATTGCATCCACCAGTGCTTTGTTACGCTTCACGCAGAAGATGGCGACAGCGGTAAGAAGCGAAATAACTACGGGTAACGTTAACCAAATCGTCGTCATTCATCCTCCTCAGAACGTCGCATCGCATCAACATCGGCCGAGCCCGCTTCGGAATATGCGCGGTAAAACAGCATTAATGCGAATACCAGCAAACCAAAGCCAATCACAATCGCAGTCAGAATTAAGGCTTGAGGAAGCGGGTTTGCCGCACCTTCTGGTGGTAACGCAGAATTCGCCTCAATCAATGGCGGTAGTCCGGGGGTTAAACGTCCGGCGGTGAAAATCGCGATGTTCACCGCACTGCTCAACAAGATCAGACCGTATAGTAAGCGTAAGATGTGTCGTTCAAGCATGAGATAGACACCAGCAGCGACAAACACACCGACCACGAGGCTCCATAGTACTTCCATCAGTCCAACTCCTCATTCACACGCAGCAACATCCCCATCACGCCACCAATGATGGCGAGGTAAATGCCGACGTCGAATATCAACGGTGTGCCAAGTGGCAGAATGTCTTTCCACCACAAACCCGTTAAGAACGGAAAATTGAAGGCAAAGCTCATTAGGCCAGCCACAAAGCTTAAGAAGATGCCAAACAGAGCAATGCTAAATGGTGCGTAATACAAGCGGTCACGAACATACTTTGGCGATTCCGCAAACATCAGTAACGCAAAACCAATCACAGCGATCAGCGCGCCAATAAAGCCACCACCCGGCTCGTTGTGACCTCGTAATAAAAGGTAAAGTGAGAATACCAACATCAGCGCTGCAACGATGTGTGCGGTAGTCGCAAAGATAAGGGAACGGACACGATTACGTTTGTGATAGTGCGTTTTCAACAAGCTAACCGCAGCGATACCCGCCATCACGACCACAATCACCTCACCCAACGTATCGAAGGCTCGGAAATCAACCAAAATAACATTCACAATGTTGCGTCCATGCCCACCGGGAACACTATTCTCTGCGAAGAAATCAGCCAGAGTGGAATCTAGAGGTTGTGCGGTGATGTTTATCAACAACGCCGTTACCGACATACCAATCACACCTGCTATCGCTCCGTGCAGTAATCTTCGACGTACAGAATGTTGCGGCACCGTCAATAGATCTGGGATATGGCGTATCAAGAGCACCACAAATACAACCATCAAGGTTTCTACCAACAACAAGGTTTTCGCGACATCTGGCGCGCTATAAAGCATAAAGACTAAGGTGGTCATGAAACCCACCACACCAAGGGCAGAGACCGCCAGCAAACGAGACGTGGTAAAGGTGCAGACTAAGGCAGCACCAATGAGCAGAAGTGCAATGCTGATCTCGTAGAAACTAATGTCTGCTAATGCAGCAAAACGAGCTTGTGGGATCACTAACGGGCTGCTTAACAGCAATCCTGCCAGCACAATAAAGAACAACAATACATAATGACTTAAGCGCTTTTGCTGCAACAACTGCGTTTGCCATTTCGCCAAACGCATCATGCCAGCCATGATTTTGTCGAAAACGGATTCTGCCGTTGGCAACACGGGCACTTTACGTTGCCAGCTCACTAGCAGCCTTGGGTAGATTCGATACAAAACAAAGCCAAGTAACAAGGTTAATGCGCTGAGCACCAACGGCAGATTCACGCCCTGCCACAACTTGGCAGCTTGTGGTTCGGAATCCGGCAAGCTTGATAAAACACCCGGAATAACCACATTGTTATTGATCCAACCCAAGCCAAATAACGGCGCAAGCACACTGGCTATGGCAAGCAGCATTGCTGGCATCCATAACCCTTTACTGGCTTCCACTTTCTTGGCTGGCGTTGGATTACCTTCATACGTCGCGAAGAAAGGTTTAACAATCAGCGCCAACGCCAATGCCACCATGGTGACGTTAACCAAAAGGAATATCGTAGTTAGGATGACACTCACTTCCAAACTGGATTTGTACATGTACTCTTTGCTTAAGAACCCAAGTAGCGGCGGCACACCCGATTTCGATAAGGCGGCTAGGATTGCGGCTGTGACACTGAGTATTAGTGCTGCTTTCAAACCATGCAGCATACGAATATCACGCGTTCCTGTCGCTTTATCGATATTACCCACCACCATAAACAGCGCAGCTTTGTAGAACGAGTGCGCCAAGATAAACAGCAGCGCGGCCATCATCGCTAACTCAGTTCCCATGCCAATCAATAGCACCAATTTACCTAAGGCAACATTCGTGCTGTATGCCAGCATCAGCTTCACATCGGTTTGCTTTAGGGCCAGCAGCGCGCACCATATCGCGGTAAAGCCACCAAATATACCGAGCGTGTAAAACCAAATCTCGCTGTGTGAATAAATCGGTGACACACGGGCAAGTAAGTACACGCCAGCCTTTACCATAGTGGCAGAATGAAGATAGGCACTCACTGGCGTTGGCGCTGCCATGGCATTGGGTAGCCAGAAGTGGAATGGAAACTGCGCTGATTTGGTGAACGCACCGAGTAAGATCAGAACCAGTGAAGGCAGGAACCATTCATGTTTTACAATCAGCGCACTTTGCGCGATGATAGTACTTATCTCATAGCTACCAGCCATTTCACCCAGCAGTATCAAACCTGCTAATAACGCCAAGCCTCCAGCACCCGTAACAATGAGCGATTGTAATGCGTTCTTGCGGGATTTGCCTTTCTCGTGATTAAAGCCAATCAAAAGATACGACGTGATGGTGGTGAGTTCCCAAAACACAAAAAGAAGCAGGATATTGTCGCTCGTGACAACACCTAGCATGGCTAACATGAACAGCGTTAAGTACAGGTGGAAAGAGAATCGAGACGAATGTCCCTTCAGGTAAGCCAGTGCGTATATCTGGATAAGCGCACCGATACCGCTGATCAAAAACGCAAATAGGAAAGACAAGCCATCCAACTTGAAGCTCAGGTTAACATCTAAACCCGGAACCCAAGCCGCTTGCCAACTCACGCCTCCCGGCGTATACCAACTGAGGAGTAAGAAGAAAATGACCATGGGCAGCACAGGGAAGATCGCTAGAATCATAGAACGATCTTTTGAGCCCTGTGTGTTTTTATTCCCTAATACACTATTCAATATCGCCATCCATTTCGATACAAACCGATACGGTTAATGGTTTAAGTTACTTACTATCTTGTGAGACGTAAGAGTGCATGTCGCTACAGGAATTTACGCGGTTGAGTTGGTACGCAGGCATTTCATGAGTAAGACTCAAAGCATCATATGAGCAGTCTCCGATATCGTTTCTCGGGCATGCATAAATGTGAGAGCGCTCAAGCATTTCAGTTTGGCAAATAGGACATAGTTTCTTCATACTACCCTCCACTAAGAAGTTATTAGTCTGTCGTGTACATGCTTGCTTCAGTATTGCTATTTCCGCTTTTCGAGATCAATTTGTTACTTGATTGGAGATATAAATCCCTCTGGTTTCATTGCCACTAAGGAGCAATTAATTGATTGAAGAATATTCTCGGCAGTATTGCCAATCACATACCCAGAAATACCGGTTCGGGCTAAGGTTCCCATGACCAACACGTCAATCTCTTCCTCATCAACACACTCCGGAATTTTATCGTCCGGTTTGCCATGCAGGTGATGAATAACCACCTCACCAGCAATACCAGAGTCATCGATTAATTGGTGCAAGGCTTGTTCGTGACGAGCTTTCTCTTTAGAAACCTCATCAGACAGCTGCTCCGCACCTACTTGAATCCAAACGTGATTGTCGAGGTAGTTCTCTAAATAATGTTCCCAACAAGAGATAATGTGTAATCGGCTATCACAGGTATCCGCAATCGAACGAGAGAGCTCTAACAATCGACACGATAGTGCCTGGTGCTCATCGTTGATAGCCAAAGGATCGACCGCAACCGCAATACGTCGTTTGTCTCGTGGTTTAAATATTGGTCGATGCAGCCATACTGGACAAGGACATTTACGCAATAAAGTCATGTCTATCGCTTTAAAGCCTTCGGCCCCTTCACTGAGTGGCTCAGCCTCTTTAATGATCAGGTCATTATGATTCAGCATCGCTTCTTGGATGATACAAACCGCCGGATTTTCATTGCTTTTAACTCTCAGGGGAAACGGCACCTGCTCTTCAGAAATAGACAGTTCTTCAAGCAAATTTTTTACGCTCTGCTGAAGCGAATCATGTAAAGACTGTTCGTAGCTTTGTTGATATTGAACGAGATCGGTAGGAAAGTCAGGACAGGCAATCAGGCCCGAAACCGGAACGTGATTGTTAGCCGCTATTCTAATCGCTTGACCCAGGGCGTCACTGTGGCCGGGCAGACCTTGCGTTGCAAAAAGTATGTTCTCGAATCGTCTCATACACACCTCCTTGGTTGACTAAATATTAACCAAATTGAACGGCCTTTCCTAGAACGTAATTGTAACCACTCATTAGGTGAATGATATTTGTTATCACTCAGTTATTTACGTGACAAATAACCGAAAATACGTGCAAAAATCCCCCCTTTCCGGCAGTGACATGTAACAAATTACGTCAAAGTTTATCGCAAGCTAAAGCAAAAACTTGTTCAGAAAGGATGTCGGCAGAAACCCTGAAGAGTAGATACCACACTGATTAGAAAATGTAGGTCAAACGACTTTCCACATAGTTTGATAGAAAAATGTCCTGAATTGAAAAGGGGCAGAAATGAACTACATGTTCCCCTAAATTAACAATTCAGAGCTAACTAAAGGTATGGAAAGTCGCTTAACGTAGCGTCCAGTATTGATGGGGCAGATCACTGACAAGTATACGTGACCTTCATGACAATATGCTTTTTCAAATATTTAAAATCATGCTCTATAATGCCTCTCAATAAAAGAGCCCAAACATAAGGTTGGGCTCAATTCAATAATCATGAAGCCACTGTCATGGTGGTTATATTACGATTAATTTCCCCAGATTTGGCTGACAAACTCTGGATGGTCAATAAACGGATTACGATTCCCTTGAAAATCATGTACCGCCTTATTTCGGTCGATTTCTTTTTGGCTTACTGGATCTTCAGAATGCCAACGCTTTAGCATAGTAAGTAGCCACGGTTCAAAAACAGTTGTATTGGTTCCATCCAGAACGGCATTAGAGCTTGTAGAGTTCCCTTCCCAATTAGCGATTTCATTTTCATAGCGTGTTGCCATGTAGAAATATGCTCTTGCAAAATCACCTTTAAACTCATCAATTGGCTCAAACACCGTACCTACATAACCAAGAGAGTTCGCTGCACTGCCTAACTTAGAACCATTGCTTGATGTGTATGTCGCGCTACTCACCTCACCAAATGGCCAATTACTACGTTTCGAGTTAACGTAGCCATCAGTGGCAAATAAATGGTGACCGTCAGAGTTCATTGGTTCGACTTTCCCACCAAACCAGCTTTTCGGGAATGAGTGCTCACGGTTGTAGCAATCACCTTCTT
Source organism: Vibrio sp. QJM3NY_35 (assembly GCF_057785915.1). Lineage (NCBI taxonomy): Bacteria > Pseudomonadati > Pseudomonadota > Gammaproteobacteria > Vibrionales > Vibrionaceae > Vibrio > Vibrio sp. QJM3NY_35. The sequence goes on from NZ_CM173507.1 coordinate 1,887,074, forward strand.
TTCTGTATTGACCACATTGATCGGCCACCTTAGTAAATTGGATTGAATCTAAGCCTGAAGGTTTCTCCGAATACATATCGAGAATCGACCCATCAGTGTCATAGTATGCGTCTAGGTCAGCCTCAGACACCAACCTCCAAATAGCGGTGTAACCCTGACTACTATGATTATCAATAATTTGATATAAGGCCGTTTTTAACGCAAAGCCCACTTTGCCTTCAGCTTCTTTGTAATACTCACCTAACACTGGAGGTTCAGTTGGTGGTGCAGTTGAACCACCAATCGAAAATTCTGTACTCTGACTTGCTTGGAAATCACCACCAGATGCCACAACGGTTCCATTTACCGACAAACTGTATGAACCATTCCCCACACTGCAGCATATTCCATCTCCATAAGAGTCTGAGACTTCTAGGGTGTAGTTACCATCCGCTAAACACATTTCCACTTCATTGATGGTGTTATTTTTATAATCTGAACCAGAATAAAGATTTTGAGAAACTGAGTTTTTGAGAAACCAACTGGTTTCAGAACCATAGTTATCCGTAACTAGCGTGAGTGCGGCACTTGTGTCATTGCAGCTTTGTGTTGGTGGAGTCTCCGTAGGCTGAAAGTTATCTAAATACACCACTTCCGAACCATCAAAACCTGCATCATCATAAAATCGTACGCCCACAACGATATCTTTAGTGCTCGTAGCGCTGTACGAGTGAGTCAATGCTTGCCACTGATTCGTTAAACCATTATTCGAGTAACCTAAATAGCCATCAACAAAAAGGCGAGCTTTCACGTTGCCTTCCGTGTGGTAAACATCGACAGAGAAATCATAAGTTTTCCCTTGTTCAACACGTATCGTTTGAAGAAAGTCGGTATTACTTTGAGTACTTGTATTCACTGTTACTTGTGCTGAGAAACTGCCGTTATTTACAGGATCGGTAGAGAGCGAAAGTGCAATGCCGGAGTCAATCACACTCCAACCAGATGGTACGTTTCCTTCCCAGTTTTCGAAACTTCCATTTTGCATTTGCGCATGCGCACTCGCTGAACAAAGTAACGCAACGCCACTTAGTGTTATTATTCTATTTATCATATAACCTTCTGTTTAATTGGATAAAAACCAACTAAGCTTAGAAAGTAATCAAAAAATGAATGGAGGTATACATCACATTTATAAATGTAAGCATTATGGATTTTATTAATACATGTGATGTAAATCAATGTAACATCGACCTGTTAAATAAAGGAATAAAAAAGGCTGAGCAAATTATCTGACTCAGCCTTTTTACTCTTCAGAACTAGATCATTTATCGCCAGTGAGCATACCGAAGAAGATCTGTCTCGATTCTGGTGTATTGTCTCTATGAGTTTCGTATTTTACATGTGTGTTTGCATCAACTGCTTTTGATAGCTTGATGCTCCAAAGTGCTTTCATTTGATTCAGTACAATTGAATATCGGACATCGATAATACGCAGCTCGTCTGTTGGGTCCTGAGCAATATAACCATTTGAAAACCAGCGGAAACGTTCAATGTCTTTGGCTTGTTGGGAATCTGGGTCTAGCCAAGGCAAATCCCTGCTAACATTCAGTTTCGCAATCGACTCTCCAGGGTATACGTTTACCGATGTGCCAACCCGCACGGCGTCTACATGATATTGAGCCTCTGTTTCGTACACCACTTTCCACACCAAGATATTCGCAAAGCTTGGTTTTGCCTCTAATCGGATCGGCGTGTGTTGTCTTTCTTGCGCTAATTGCCAGCCAATCGTCTCTGCCCTGTCTCGCTGAATCATCCCTAATGTTGGATAAATTAGAGCCCAAGCAAACGCAACACGCGCTAGCCAAGGAGCTCGTTTCAACGCTGCAAACACAAGTAAAATTAAGATGGGAAGCGTATAAACGGGGTCGATGATTGATATGGTGTTCCAAGCAAAACGTGCGTTGGTGAAAGGCCAAAGTAACTGCGTGCCATAAGTGGTACAAGCGTCTAAAAGCGCATGAGTGCCATAACCCAGAGCACAAAACAGCCAGCTTTGTTTGAAAGAAAGCCCGCGCCTTTTTGCAATGAGATGATGCAAAACCAAGGCACAGATCAAACTGCCAATGGGGATAAAGAAGAGTGAGTGGGTAAATTGTCGATGAAACTCCAAAGCCAACAAAGGATCAGTCTGTGAATTAATCAGTGCGTCTAAATCTGGAGCCAATCCAGAGAGTAGACCTAATACCCCAGCAACAACCAAATGTTGTTTTTTGCTGGCCGATTGTGACAAAGAAGCGCCTAACACGCCCTGCGTTAAAGGATCCATAAATCACTCATTGATAGCATTCCGTTGAATCAAACAAGATACATGTAGCTATAGCAGTGAATTGGGTTAAATAACAAGATTTCATCAACATACTCATATACATAATCGTATAAATGTAGACTGGCAAACAAAAAAGAGCAGCCTCGTGACTGCTCTTTTTGTTTGAATTTAACGATAGTTCTTACTTCTATATCGCTTTATTAGCTTACAACTCTTCCCAATTTGTCAGATCGCACTTCCGATATGTCCAAAGATAATACGCACTCATAAACACAGAATAAAATGCACCAGCGATGAATGATTCGTACAGCAAGTTTGAAAAGGTCACTCCCTCTCTCGATATACTTAACAGCGATATCAAAGGAAGGAAAAAGACAAAGAATTCGACAAAGCGCACCACTACATTTCGTCCAAAAGACACATAATAAGGCGGCCTTAACTTAAGTCCTGCCTTTCTTAACCATTGATGCAATGGCGGGTTGTAGTTCCATTTTAGAATTTTGGCGGCTTGGAGTTGCAAGAATGCCCTTTCAAGCTTTGTTGTATAACTCATGTTGGAGATTTCCCGCGGCATCATAAATTCCTTTGGGTAAGTGTTTGACCAAATTTAAAATATTTATAAAACAGGATAATTCTATTATGAGCCATGATGCATTAACAGGCGTAAATACGGCGATTGATAGACTCAGATCGCAATTAGACATTTACATGCGTTTTCTCGCACCTAAATGTCTAATTGATAAAAAACTGAATCAATTACGAGCCAGAGGGCGGTCTTTAATTAACGCGCCACCATGCTTGCCGCGATAACCACCAGCAGTATTGAGAAGATTTTCTTAATCGTTGGAACCGGTAAATGGTTGGTGGCTTTTGCGCCCAACGGAGCCGTAAACCAAGAGGTGCACACAATACCCAGCAGCGCAGGAAGATAAACAAAGCCAGCAAAACCGTCTGATAGAGCAAAGTTACTGCTGCCTGAACTGATGTAACCTATCGAGCCAAACAACGCGATCACAATGCCACACGCAGAAGCACAACCGATGGCCTTTTTCATATCGACAGAGAAGAACGTTAATAGCGGAACCAGCAATGCTCCGCCACCAATCCCTATCATGGCTGACAAGCCACCCGTTATGGTTGTCAGCACAGTGAGCACGCCTTTGTTCGGCAGTTTTCGTTCCTTAGGGGCATCATTTTTGCTGCTTAAGAACATCTTGATCGCAATCAGAACCACACTCACGGCAAACACGATACGAAAGACCTTTTCCGGTAACAACGCCGCCATAAAACCACTAACCAATGCACCCAGAGCAACACCGAGCATGATCCAAGGCGCCAGATCCCAAGGCACATTGCCATTTTTGTGGTGAGCAAGTGCAGAAGAAGTAGAGGTGAAAAGTATTGATGCCAACGAGGTAGCAATCGCCGCGACAACCACTTGGTCAGACGGTAGAACGTCTAAATACAGTAAAATGCTGCTTAACACAGGAACAATGATCAGCCCTCCGCCAATACCTAACAAGCCGGCTAGAAACCCAACACCACTGCCCAGTAACGCACAGTAGAAAATCAACAACAGCAAATCACTCATTTCATCCATCTCTTAATTAAATTAATCATCTTAAATAACACACTATTAATGTGGTTATATTTCCATCAAGCTAATTAATATAACTGACACCGACTTAGATATTCAAACAGAATAGAGCATGAATATTCCTCATGTTGAATGTGAAGTAATACCATTGTTAATGGTCAACCTATCCACGTATAAAAACCTTAAGCGATTAACTTTATACGACATTAATTCTACTAAGCATTAATTTCAGACAGCATAGCCTTCGATTCTTAATCCGGTCACAAGCAAAAAATAAAAGCCGTTTTAATACTAAAGACCGAGAGAGTCAGAAAACAAATTGGGATACCAAATCAGCATGAATAAAGAATTTAATTTTACGATTAAGAGCATTAGCCTCGACGAAAACTACCAGCCTGCAGACAGCACGCGCATCACAACCAACTTTGCTAACCTGGCTCGCGGTGACAGCCGCCAAGCGAACTTGCGTAATGCGCTACAAATGATCGATAACAGTTTCAACGCGTTAGCACACTGGGACAACCCGAAGGGCGACCGTTACTCTGTTGAGCTTGAAATCATTTCTGTTGATATGGATATTGAAAGCAACGGCGAAGCATTCCCTTCAATTGAAGTGCTGAAAACCAATATTGTAGACCGTAAAACTAACGAGCGTATTGAAGGCATTATCGGAAATAACTTCTCTTCTTATGTTCGAGATTATGACTTTAGCGTACGTCTATTGGATCATAATAAAGGCCAAGATAAATTCAGCATTCCAGAAGATTTTGGTGATTTACACGGTAAGCTTTTTAAATATTTCGTTAACTCTGACGCTTACAAAAAGAACTTTAATAAACCACCTGTTATTTGCTTAAGCGTGTCAGATAATAAAACCTATTACCGCACTGAAAACCAACACCCTGTATTAGGTTTTGAATACCAACCGAATGAGTCTTCTTTAACTGAGCAATATTTTAAGAAGATGGGCTTACAGGTTCGTTATTTCATGCCGCCAAACAGTGTTGCACCTTTGGCTTTCTATTTCTTTGGTGATCTATTGAACGATTACTCGAACCTAGAGCTTATCAGCACCATCAGTACCATGGGCACGTTCCAGAAAATCTACCGTCCTGAGATTTACAACGCGAACGCGGTTGCAGGCAACTGTTACCAACCAAACTTGAAAAACTTGGATCACTCGCTAACTCAAATCGTGTACGACCGTGAAGAACGAAGCCAGCTAGCTGTTGAACAAGGTAAATTCGCAGAAGAGAAGTTCATTAAGCCATACCAATCAGTTCTAGAGAACTGGTCGGCAAATTACGCACTTTAATCGTCTATTGCGCTCTCAAACCACCCAAGGATAGGCAGTATTATTATGAAAACACTATTACCGACTTCAACAGCGGGCAGTTTGCCGAAACCGTCTTGGCTTGCACAACCAGAGACGCTTTGGTCGCCATGGAAACTGCAAGGCGATGAACTCACAGACGGCAAACAAGATGCGCTGCGTGTCTCTCTGCACGAGCAGCAGCAAGCAGGCATTGATATTGTGAGTGACGGTGAGCAAACACGTCAGCACTTTGTAACGACCTTCATTGAACACTTGAATGGCGTTGATTTTGAAAAGCGTGAAACCGTTAAAATCCGCGACCGTTACGATGCAAGTGTACCGACAGTCGTTGGACCTGTTTCTCGTCAGAAATCCGTTTTTGTCGAAGATGCGAAATTCTTACGTCAGCAAACCGACCAACCTATTAAATGGGCTCTGCCGGGGCCTATGACGATGATAGATACGCTTTACGATGCGCATTACCAAAGCCGTGAAAAACTGGCGTGGGAATTTGCGAAGATCCTCAACGAGGAAGCGAAAGAGTTAGAAGCTGCAGGCGTTGATATTATTCAGTTCGATGAACCTGCGTTTAACGTGTTTTTTGATGAAGTGAATGATTGGGGCATCGCGTGCTTAGAAAGAGCCATTGAAGGGCTTAAGTGCGAAACAGCAGTGCATATTTGTTATGGCTACGGCATTAAAGCGAATACGGATTGGAAAAAAACGTTAGGCACCGAGTGGCGCCAATACGAAGAAGTATTTCCTAAGCTGCAGCAATCGAATATCGATATCATCTCTTTAGAGTGTCACAACTCTCATGTACCTCTTGAGCTACTTGAACTGGTACGAGGTAAGAAAGTGATGGTCGGTGCAATCGATGTGGCAACCGATTCCATTGAAACACCAGAAGAAGTGGCTAACACTCTACGAGAAACACTTAAGTACGTTGATGCAGACAAGCTCTACCCTTGCACCAACTGTGGCATGGCTCCCCTACCTCGAGACATTGCTTCAGCTAAGCTGAATGCGCTCAGTGCTGGCGCAGAGATCGTTCGTAAAGAGCTTTCAGCGTAACGCTTCCCTAACGAACAAAAACTATGATCTGAAGCCTAAGTATCACATTGATGCTTAGGCTTTTTGTTATGTGAGTTAAGGAGCTTTATACGCGACTGTTTACCAGGTTTTATCTAGGTCTTGAGCATATAAAGAGATCGCTCGTTGGTACTCTTTGATCGCCTCGTTATTCGTCGTGGAAACTAAAAGCTCAAGTAACAGCGACTTCGCCTCTTTATGGCGACCTAAATTGTACAAACACATTGCGTAGAAAGGTTTCACTTCTATCGAGTCAGGATACTCAGCCATAGCCTGTTCGAAATAGTTTAAAGCCTCTGCATAAAGACCAAGGATTCGATAAGTACTCGCCAAACCGAACAGCGCATCAAAACGTTCTACTGAAGAAAGCGCACCAGACAGAGACAATACATAGTGCTCAATCGCCTGTTGCTCTTTGCCTTGGTTGTCGTAAGACCACGCAATCTGCAAATGAGCTTTCGCTGCATAGTTTTCATCAGTGAGTAGCGTTGCCAGTAAGTCACACGACTCTTGATACTTTTCTTCTTTTCGCAACTCGATGGCTTGTTTGATAATCGTATCCATACTTCCCTCTGAAACGCTTTGCTATGCGAGTATTTCTTCAAACATTTGCTTATATGATTTAGTTTGTAACGCAGATTGGCTTAGCCCGAATTGACTCGCCAATAACTCAAGTTCATCTTTATAAGCGGATAGCTTAGACTCATCATTCGTCATGATTGCAAACTCAGCAAAATCACCGATACCCGCAAGAGAATCGACCGTGATATGGAACTCTCCAACAAAGTAAATACTGCGAGTTTTCTGCGCTTTAAGAATCACTTTGTATCCCAAGTTCTCTAGCATGCTCTTGGCATTCGTCGCATCGGTTATATTTGTCGCTTCGCATCGATCAGGCTCAGGGCCTTTTACAATCCATAACTTGATGCCCGACGGCTCCATAGTACGAATACACAAGCTTTTGTTCTGAGCCTGTAAGCTTCTATCAGGGCTATCGAAATACCAATCGCATTCTAGGTTGTCTTGCAGCATTACTTCATGAGGAATTAGGTTCAAAGTTTTCAAGAACTCAGACTTAGAGCTAAGTCGATACTTCAGCTCAACCTCATATTTACCTTTGAAATGATCGTTAGTCATAGATTAGCTCGATGCAAAAAAGGCGATACTAGCACACGAACCACATCCGAAATACAAACTGACGCACAACACAAACTAAAGCCGTGGAACTATGTTCGACACGCTAACACACGCTTCCACTCACCTTGGCTCATTGCGCCTTTAGAAAGGTAAATATTGTGTTTCTGCATTGCACCTTTCGTGTATGAAAGTTTGATGAATGAGCCAATTTCCAACGGAAGAAAGCTGCGCTGTAAAGTCACATCACAAGCAACTCCATTTAAACGTACGTGACCGTTCGTGATTTCAAATGAGCTATCGCGAAGCTTCCACCACAACATTAGAATTTTGATTAGTGGAGGAACACAAATTATCAGCCCTATGGTTAGTAGCAATGAACGATCACCGTCTGATATCCAATAGACAAGACCTAATGCAATAACAATAAACAGCAACTCTGAAAATAAGTATTTAACAAAATTTAATTGGATACGGTTATCCATGACACTCTCTCAATGATGACCCTAAAGGCAGCTCCATTTCAACGAGCCCTTTCACTTCAGACAACTGAGTAAAACCTTTTGATTGATAAAGCTTAATCGCGGAGTTCTCACTGAACACGCGCAACACTAACTGAGCCGATGCTTGATTGTTCGCATGTTCAATAGCCAAATCGAGACACTTAGAGCCAAAACCTCGACCTTGATAGTCAGCTAATATCTGCAAGTCCCGAAGAAACGTTGTATCACTGGTGTAACTGAAGCGGATAACACCAATACGGCTATCCCCTACATAAATTTCATAGTTATCCAGTTCATCCCAGCTGCGTAAAAACTGACTATGACCCCAAGCGATGCCACGAGCTTGGTAGTAACTCGCCATATTCGTTTTGGTGATCGATTCAGCGAACTTAGGATCTGAACCTTTGACCAACCTTACTTCCATATTGTATCCTTTTTTTCCTAGGCTAAACATTGAGTAATATGTAATTAAAGTACCAAGAGTATTGCATCATGTTTGAGCCATTCTATCACTCTGCTCCCTTGTTTAATGCCTTCTCTAACCACATTGAACTGATGTATTGGCCGTTTTTCTTCGCGTATTCATTGAACACTCCTACTTCTCGAAATCCAAAACGTTTATGCAGTGCTATTGAAGCTTCATTAGGCAAAGCAACACCTGAGACTACGCGGTGAACATCATAATCACTAATCGATGCAAATAGCTGAGAATAAAGCTTAGAGCCTAAACCTTTTCCTTGAGCTTCTGCCGTAAGATAAATAGTGACCTCTGCGGTATCTTCAAATGCCGACATAGCCCGGTATTGCTGAGAACACGCGAAGCCTAATAACACACCACCTTCTGTCGCGACATACAGTTGATATTTACTTTGGCTCGAAAATTGAGAAAACCATTGCTGGCGATTTTCCAACGACAACTTCTCTTCTTCAAAGCGCGCATTGGTATGTTCAATATAAAAGTTGAAGATATCGGTGATGCCTGCAATATCAGGTAATGTCCCTACTCTGATTTCCATGTAATGTCCTTTTAGTTGTCTATTTTTGACTAATAAACAGGCATCAATAGTGACTGCAGAACTGACTCTCGCAAGGAATACCATCACGATCACCATCTATTTTCACATTGGGACAGTTTGCCAAATAAAACTTTGCTTCATCGCAAGATAGCATCTCACTACAATGCGTTTTACCTTGGCAACTAAATCCCATATTCTCATATGCAGGATTTAACTTAGGCTCCAATACCAAAAGATACAAACCTGCGCCAATAAGCCCGACGAAAAGTGCAGACAAAATAATTGAAAGAGGGTTAGATTTGGATGTTTCTATACCAACTAGTTGAGCACTCGAAGCGCTGAATTTAGAGCCACTATTCGATAATTGAAATTCAACTTCATCCCCAACTTGAGGACGACGATAACCGTCCGTAAACTTCGATATATGAACAAAAACATCTCCCTCTAATTCATCTGAATTGATGAAGCCAAAACCTCTCTCATCAACCCAGCGAACAATTTTTCCATTCATAGCTATCCCTTCTTCAAACCGCTTTCAACTCTTGACTCATATCACCAACAATATGCAGATTACATTATGACAGCTTAATGTGGGGGCAAATTACTCGATGGACTCTTAACTTTACCCATTTTAGTCAGGATGCCTTTGCCCTTCTCATCAACAAAAGATAAACCAAAGTAGACTGAAACCCACAAGACAAAATCGAGAGCAGCTAACTTGATATCAAGTGGATCTGAAAAGATGTTATAGGTGTGCCCAAACTTTGCTTCAATTGATTTAACTAAAATCACTGTAACGATAAAAATCACAATCCTCATGGGTTTTCCTATCTATATCTTTAAACTAAATCGTACACATGCGTGTGGATATTGTTTAAGTTATTCCAAGTATATAATAAGTTGACGGCCCTACTTGCCATCGACCTTTTCTATAAACCAACTCCCTTGGCACGGGCCATTGGTTAAGTGCCACCGACCATCAAATCTCTTACCGCTGCCAGTTGCTGAAAAGCGATAATCCCACTGGCGATGTTTGGCATATAACCGTAAGTCGCCGCTTTCTGTCACCCAACCTTCTAATGGTGTTCCGTTGTAGGTAAGCCTTAGCGTGGCTTTACCTTCACGAATGGTTCCGGTGATGGTTGTTCGCTCACACATATTATTGCCAGTAGTGTTAATACGACGGCCTAGCCACTCACCGTCAAAATCAGTAGAAGGCACAAATTGGGGACTATTAGGAAGTTTAGGGAACGACTCAGAATTACTGGACCCGAACCATTGAAGTTCGCGGCCAACGAGGAAGAAGACAACAAAGCCGATTGATATCGCTATCACAAATCCCTTTTTCATGAGCCTCTTCCCTAATCAGCTGACCTTAAGAAAAGAACCCTAACATAATGAAAAATAATAACTTACTATCAATTTAATTAATTTTGATATATTCCACAAATTGCATTCAAATGTTGAATATAGAGAAAGCGGCATCGTACGAAGTTCTGCTGTATGTTCAGGGAATCGTTCGTGAAGAAAACACAATGCATCCGTTGGCGTATGAGTTTTAGACTTAAGCCAGCAACCAGTGTGTTAATAACTGAGTACTAAACCTGAACGACTAAAATGAGAGGAGCAATATATGCACCGAAAGATTACGTCTTTCAAAGACAAACTCCTTCAGAAAGCGTCCTTCAGTGCATATAATTTCAAGCGACTGACATAAATGACTAGCGCAAGAAACTAACGTAAATGGCTAACGCAAGAGACTAACGCAAGAAACTAGCGCAAGCGTCTCAACACAACCTGCTGGTCGAGCTCATTCTGATAGTCCGTGTAATCAAGCCCTTGATCAAATATGTACTCAGTGACAAGAGTGCGAATGCATTCAACTAATGTGCTTGCTTGCCAAGGTTTTTCAAAGTAACGGTCGATGCCTGCTGCATTAATGGCATTGATGGTATCGGTGTGAGTGGCCTGCCCCGTAAGAAGAATTTTCTTTGTATTCGGAAAGCGGCTGTCATGGAACACTTCAGTGAGTAACTCCACACCCGTTTTCCCTGGCATCACATGATCGGACACGATGACGGTAATGTGTTCGCCTTCTGCGTCAAGTTCATCAATGAGATCAAGCACTTCTTGCGCTGATTCACAATCTTCAATATTCAGCCAACTCGCCAGCGGCTCTAAATCTTGTACCACTGCGCTCAGTACTTCTCTCTGGTCATCGACACAGATTAAATTAAGCTTCTCCATGTTCACCCTCTATTGGTAACTTGATTCTAAATACAGTTTTAGAAGCATCACTTTTCACAATGATACTTCCGCCATAACCCGCCACAATCCGCTTAACTATTGATAAACCCAAGCCCAATCCAAACGATAAACCACCTTTTTTAGTGGTGAAGTTGGGCTGAAATACCTTTCTACGAGTCCCCTCGTCTATCTCAGGGCCGTTATTCGCAATCGTAACTAATATTCTTTTCTTACTTAATCTGGTTTGAATCTCTATTGCGGCATCGTCTGAATTCGACATTGCATCACAAGCATTCTTTACAATGTTGACCCAAATCTGAACGAGCTCTGTTTTCGAGCCTTTAAAAGTCGGCAAATCTGCAGGGCTCAATCGCACAGATACTCTACGTAACTCACTTTGTAACAACGATAAGGCATGGTTAATGGAGTCGTTAATATCAACCGCTTCTTCGGTGTCAATATCAATTCTGCCAAGTTGTTTAACCGATTTTACGATGCCGACGGTGTGTCTAGATGCCAAACGTAAATCATGTAAATCACAGCCCATCTGCCAAAAGCGAATCGCTTCTTCTGGGTTTTTCAGCCAATGCTTTGAAATAACGTCTGTTGCAGATAAAGCGTCAATTGGGATCGCCTTTGCAAGAGAGCGAGCAATATTTTTGTCTAAACCATATTTTCTTTCAAATTGTCGCCCACGTGTTCGTGCTTCTGACGACGACGTTTTCTGACCATGCATTAACCCAAAATCGAAAAATTGACTGGCTTCTGGATGCACTTCTTCAAGCAGATCCATAATGACCGTTTCAAGTCGACCAGATTTACTATTTACTACACCAATAGCGTTGTTAAGTTCATGAGCAATCCCTGCAGCCAATTGACCCAAGGTCGTCATTTGCTCTGCAGTATGTAACTTCTCTAGCGCTTTTTGTTTCGCTATCGCTTCTTGTGTTGCGCGGCGTTGACGACGCGACAACTCATTGACAATCACAGGTGTGAACTGTGCGGTAAGAGGACCAAATTTATCTTCATCTTCTGCAGGCGTGTCTTTATCGATCCACGCTAACTCAACATCGGTTTTAGCAACAACCGTTGAAGATGCTGTCCAATTACCAGAAAAGAAGCTATGAACGCCTATAAAAGCCCCACTACCCGCGCTAAATACTCGCACTTGCGGTGTATTCTCTTCGGTATAAAACCCTTCCAGTTCTCCACTCAACACATAATATAAACGAGTGTTTAACGCTGATTGTTCAATAATGGTGTTACCGGCACAGCACGTCACCCGACGTTCTGCGTGGTTAAAATAGCGATCGATAAGTGCTTCTAGCTTTTGTTGATACACGTATCGTTATCCTATGTGACCAATTGAGTGGAGCAGCCACACCATAACAAAGCTCAGTAGCACACCAACCACACCCAAAATAATACCAATTCTGGCCATTTGATTACTTTGCACATGACCCGTGGCATGAGCCAACGCATTCGGTGGCGTACTGATTGGCAGCGACATACCTAATGAAGCGGCAAAAGTCACAACCAGAATTAACGTTAACTCACCACCTAGTGGCGTGAGTGAAGCCATAGACGAACCTAATGCAGCCATAATTGGCATTAACAAGTTAGCCGTTGCGGTATGAGACATAAAGTTTGCCATTACCAAACACAAGAACGCCGCTCCGAACAACACCACATACGGTGAGTAAGCATCAAACGGAATACTGTGTACCACCAGCTTTGCTAAGCCAGTTTTATCGAGCGCTAAACCAAGCGCAATACCACCTGATACAAGCCACAATACGTCCCAAGAAATTTTCTTCAGGTCTTCTTTGTTGATGATCCCAGTAAGAGAGAACACAGCAACAGGAATCAGAGCGACGGTATAAGAGTTCATGCCATGGCTTGAGCCCATTAACCAAAGAATGATGGTGAGCGCAAAAGTGACGTATACCGCAATGGCTTTGGGCGTTTTAAGGAATTTACCTTTAATACTTAGTTCGATTTTCTTTTGGTCAGCTTTGTATATAAAGCCTATTAAAAACCACGCTAACGCCATCATAATAACGACAAACGGCACACCAAATGCCATCCATTCACCGAACGTAATGAGGTTGTCGCCAACTAAATATTTAAGCGCGATAGCGTTCGGCGGGGTACCGATCGGCGTACCAATGCCACCGATGTTAGCGGCAACAGGGATACAAAGCGCAAACGCGATACGACCGGGGTCTTTCGGGCCAAACACAGCCAGTACCGGCGTTAAAATAGATAGCATCATTGCCGTTGTTGCTGTGTTAGACATAAACATCGAAAAGATACCAGTGATCAGCATTAAGCCGAGCATCACAAACTTCGGGTCTTGTCCAAATGGCTTCAATAATACACGAGCTAAGTTTACGTCTAATCGATACTTAGTGGCGGCCATCGCTAAGAAAAAACCGCCCAAAAACAGCATGATGATTGGGCTGGCGAATGTCGCCATGATGTCGCTGTATTTTAACAACTCACCAAAATGTTCCTGTCCATGATCAAACCTTAAAAAGATCAGCCCTTTATCCGACAACATCAATAATTGCAGAACGATAATAACAACAGACGTCGCGTAGATCGGGATAGGCTCGAACACCCAGCACAATGCCGCTAATAAAAAGATCGCGATAACGCGTTGTTGAATAATCGTAAGGCCTTCAAATGGAAACGCTGATAGCGGCATTACGAGGATAATGAAAGGAATTAAAATAGGGATAATGTATTTAATATAGGGGCGCATAGCACAAAAACTCTTCCTGAGATAACAACTACTTAGAAATTAGATTTAAAGTTCTAATTCAGATCCGACAACGAATTATCGATCTCTTATCACTATCTCACTATCGGCTAGATCAATGATTACGTAATCGCGATATCCCCTTTTTCGATTCTGTGCGCTACCTCTACGTTTGTGTGTCATTTACTGTTGCAATTAAATTCAGGAGAGTGGTCTCTGCGTTTCTAGTCATGTCCATAAATTAAGAGCCACTTCTGATAAAAGCGTTGAACAAGCTCACTGGGGTAGGTATACCTGAATGAACTATTGATGCCATAGCGACAAGTTAATATATGTACCACGCTAACCCTGACCTAAAGTATCGGCCATAAGTACTAAACTTACTTGTAGTGAGAGTACCAAGCGTTATGAATCAATCTTAGATTTCTTATTAACTTTTCAATCTATCGATGATCTCAGCATTAGATAATGGAACCCCAATACCACTATTTACCATGTACCCAAATGATTCATCGTGGCAACCTTGATCGTATAAATCGATACACTCTTTTGCCAATATTAAATGGTAATCGCGTTGGTATGCATCGATAGCAGTAACTCTTACACATGCGTGGGTATTTACACCTGCAATTACAATTTCACTAGGTGCCATTTCATTTAAAATTTCATCAAGCTTTGTTTCGAAGAAAGCACTATAACGCTTTTTGATAACTTCATACTCTTGCGGGTGTCGAACCAATTCGTCTAATAGCTCACAACCGCTAGTACCTTCGATATTCCATTTTTGACTCGATTGTCGTAAGGCTAAATAAGTATCTGACAAGTCTTCTTTGAACACTTGACGTACCCAAATAATCTTCTGACTTTCTCTACGAAATGCGTGTATAAGCTTGTTCAATGAGCAAGTAAATTCTGTTCTTTTTTTAGCAAGCCTACCCTGCTGGAAAAAGTCCTCTTGCATATCAATAACTAGTAGCAATTTAGTCACGATGACCTCCCTGAAAACCGAATGCCTTATTATATGCGTACTAACCTAGCGTTCGGTTCCATGAACGATAATGCCAAGGTAAGATACTCTCTAATGTAGTTAGCTTAGGATAAGGCATATTATGTGTTTTGGTCGTTAATAACTTTTCTTCATACTTTTGTTGAAGATGCTCTGGAATAAATGCCCACGGAATCACCTCCCAGTCAACTGGCAAACCACAATCACGTACTAAGGCAGCTTTGAGGTCGCACCAATGCTCATCCCATAAGGCAAAACGTTTCAGTAAACTAGCTAAAGTTTTCGAGTATGTAACCTCACAAAGATACACCCGTTTCTCTTTGAAATTAACAGCAACTAAGTCGCAATACCAATGAGGGCCACTTGTATCAGGGTTTGGTGAGTCGAATAATTGTATGCAGCATTGCGTGTTTACAAATACAGATCTATCTGCCCTTAAATATTCCAAAACTAAGCTTTCGCAGTTATCCATTTCTATGTTTCCCTCACAGGTATACGCCATGTAAAGAGTTCTGCAACGCAATGCCAAAGCCGCCGCAAGCCACCTTAATCACTAAGCGCAACGCATGGTAAAAGTGCCACGCGTTGCAAATCAACCTTAAACAGATTGTTAGGTTTAGTTGACCATTGTGACTGCTTTATCAACTGTGTTCCTACTGAACATCTTTGATTCAATGTCGTCGTTCCCTGTAATTCTTCTGGCACGATATAGCTGCGGTTCCTTGCTGCATAAACCGAGACAATAAGAAAAAACCTCATATTGTTTGTTATCTGATAGCTCGCTTACTAATTCATCATCGGTGACGTAAATTAACTCTTCGTTATTCACGACTCTTTCGATGGTACTAAGCTTTGAATCAAGGGAGTTAATCTGCTTCTTTAACTCTGCATCAGCTTTTTTTCGTTCAATCGTTTCTTGAAGTTGTAATCTCAGCATAGTTTCAACATCAAAGTCTTCATTTGATGGCACAGTTGAAGCATTTTTAAGGTTTGGATGAGTATACTGACCTGTTTCTAATATCTGAGGAAGGACATCTTCCAATACCCACTCTTGGAATTTTAAACAAGCTGGAGAATTATCTTGCAATACAACCCTCAAAAGACCAGCTTTCGTTACATAACTTTCACGAAGGGGATCATCTATGTTTTTAGGAATATCATCACGAATATAAATTTCGTGTGGAAGTAAATGTGTAATATGGGCTCTAAGTAACGTGAGTATTGTCTTAGAGTTCTGACCAGGGGCCAAAACACGGTTTTCTCGTTGAATTGTACGTACAACATCGAACAAAGAGAAATATAACTTACCTTCATAATGAAGGGTTCTTATGCCCTCTTCACCTGCTGCACTGTCATATGAAAACATGACCTCGGATAAACTCATTCAAAATATTCCTTTTAACTGATGACTAGACGATATTACTAGCTGTCTTAATTGAGAACAAGCTACGAGTTAGCGGATTAAATCTAGCGAAACAAAATGAAGAAAACTTGATAACTGCTCTGACTGATATTGTTAAAACAAGATTACTATTGATAATAAAGACAATACTTCCACTTCAAAAAAAGCGATTATTTACTCATTTGTAATTAAAATAAAAAGCGAAAAATATCGAAGTTAGCTTAGATAAAGTTATTCTATAAATTAAAACTAAGTGGTTTTTAATAACTCCCGCCCCTTCATACGTTTACGATAAAGAATAAAATTGTATTTATAAAAACAATTTGATCAATAAGAGTTTTT
Source organism: Vibrio sp. QJM3NY_35 (assembly GCF_057785915.1). Classification (NCBI taxonomy): domain Bacteria; kingdom Pseudomonadati; phylum Pseudomonadota; class Gammaproteobacteria; order Vibrionales; family Vibrionaceae; genus Vibrio; species Vibrio sp. QJM3NY_35. Next base: position 1,903,797 of record NZ_CM173507.1, read on the forward strand.
GTAAACTTTGAATTACATACTCTAAAAATAAATCTCCCTGATAAACTTGTCATAATTCCAAATGCTCTTCCAATCTTGATTCGCAACACATGGCATTAGTGTGTTGCATATAGACTTCCTATAAAGCCGTTGGGAAGAAGGAGTTTATATTAAAATCAGGAACGAAAAATGAACCAACAACGTCAACTAAGCTGGAAAATAGCAGCCATTCTAGGTACGTCTTTCGGCTTTACTGCACACGCTGCAGAAATGGTCAGAATCGATAATGATACACTGCTACAACAAAGCCTCGTCGCGCAGTCGAAGAGTGTTGCTCCACTTGAATTAGGTTTTTCTGAAGTTAAACGGGTGGTATTGCCCAATGGAAAAACGAAAGTCCGCTATCAACAAACTCACCTAGGCTTACCCGTCTTTGATACCTCCGTTGTCGCCACCCTTTCCAAGAACCAACCCACTCAGGTGTTCGGTTCAATGGCACAAGGGATCAGTGGAGACCTATCCAGCATTGCACCAAAGCTGAATCAGGAGCAAGCGATTGAAGCCGCACTGTCCGCTCATCGCACGTTTACTGTCGGCAAAAAGTCGATTGAAAATAAAAACGCAAAACTCATGGTGAGATTGGATGAGAACCAAGTCGCCCAAGTGGTGTATCTGGTCGATTTCTTTATCGCGTCCTCAATGCCAGAGCGCCCTTTCTACTTTATTGATGCCACAACTGGCGATGTGCTCCAAAAATGGAATGGACTAAACCACGCTAAAGCATTGGGTACTGGCCCCGGCGGTAATATCAAAACCACTCGATATGAATATGGTAGTGACTTCCCTAGCTTTCCCATCGACAAAACAGGCACCACGTGTAAGTTAGAAAACGATTCGGTTAAGACGGTCAACTTAAACCACGGAACGTCTGGCAGCGCAGCCTACAGTTACAACTGTGCCGACGGCACCAACTACACCGATCATAAATACATTAACGGGGCTTACTCGCCTCTTAACGATGCACACTACTTCGGTAATGTCGTATTCGATATGTACAAAGAGTGGATGAATACATCGCCTTTAACTTTCCAACTGACGATGCGAGTTCACTACAGCACCGATTATGAAAATGCTTTCTGGAATGGTACATCAATGACTTTTGGAGATGGCAAAAATACCTTTTACCCACTAGTCGATATTAACGTGAGCGCTCACGAGGTTAGCCACGGATTCACCGAGCAAAACTCCGGTCTGGTGTACCGAAATATGTCGGGTGGTATGAATGAAGCCTTCTCAGACATTGCAGGCGAAGCGGCTGAATACTACTTGCGTGGCAATGTGGATTGGATTGTCGGAAGCGATATATTCAAGTCTGAAGGTGGCTTGCGTTACTTTGATCAACCTTCAAAAGATGGCCGCTCGATTGATCACGCCTCTCAATACTACGATGGTTTGAACGTTCACTTATCTAGCGGTGTTTATAACCGCGCCTTTTACCTTTTAGCGAACAAATCGGGTTGGAATGTACGTAAGGGCTTTGAAATATTCACAGTCGCAAACCAACTGTATTGGACTGCAAACAGTACCTTTGATGCCGGTGCTTGTGGCGTAGCGAAAGCCGCAGCAGACATGGGTTATATAGTTGCTGATGTTGAAGATGCTTTTAATACCGTCGGCGTGAATGCAAGTTGTGGTGTCACGCCTCCAACTGGCAATGTATTAACGAAAGGCACACCGATTGCGAACCTAAGCGGGAATCAATCTTCAGAGAGCTTCTACACGTTCACCGTTGATTCAGCATCAAGCGTGACGGTTTCAATGTCTGGCGGTTCCGGCGATGCCGATCTTTACGTGAAATCGGGAAGCAAGCCAACGACATCGAGTTACGATTGTCGCCCTTATCGTGCTGGAAATAACGAACAGTGCAGTGTGAGCGCGCAACCGGGCGTGACCTATCATGTGTTACTGCGCGGATACTCGAACTACTCAGGGCTAACATTGCGTTTAGATTGAGTTAGAACGAGCCTCTTAAACAGGTTGTAAAACGAAGAACTAGCGGTTAACCGCGAAATAAAAACCTACTCACTTTGAGTAGGTTTTTTCATGAAACACCAGTGTAGTTAATAATATTGTAAATTATTTACTGATACGTTTATTAATTTATAAATATCAAGGTTACTTAGGCATTGTTTTATAAAAACAGTTTAAATTGAGATCCTGTGCTGCACAACGAAACAAAAATAACTGACTAACTTTTGAACACATTCACGTTACTGATAGGTTAATCCTTATAGGGCAAATGCTCTATTAATGATAAAAATTAAAATAAGGATTATTTATGAGACCATCTTTTTCTATCAGTATGGTGCTTGCAACGACAGTGGTTGGCTTCCAGTCCTATGCAAACAATATCGACACAGTAAACTCACGCTCTCTTTCGGAGAACGCCTCAGCACAAAAGCAATCTTTGGCGTTACAAATCAGCGAGCGTTATTCCGATCTTGAGCTTTCCCTAAAGGCTCAAATCTCAGAAAAGAACTTGTCCACGCCTGTCGATAAATTGAGCTCTACTCAGCCCTACTCTGCATTTTCAAGCAGGATGCAGAAAGCGGACCTTGGTTATCGCAAGATGAAAGGGATCAACGACTTCAGCGACTCTGTGTTAGAAATTCGCATGGCTGATGAAGCGATGATTGAAGCCTGGAAGAACGGCGAAAGCCCATTATTTGCGTTTGAACCATCAGGTGATGATTCGAATTGGCAATACATTGAAGCGTATGACGTGTACGGACAGGTTCATGAACTCGATGTGTACCAAATGCCAGACGTCCCAGTGTTTGTCGTTGATAGCAACGGTGCCGAAGAGCTCAAAGCAGGCTTAATGGCAATGCAGGCTGAAATGCAGAAGCTGGGTACAACAACACAAATTAATTCAGGCTCCAAAAACACAAGCAGCAACAGTGAAAGCCGTAGCACTAAGACACAAACATTTATTGGTAAGGCTACGCGCTCCATGGCTATGTCAGAACCTGAGCCGTTGAATACCACTCAGTTAAAAAAGATTCGTTTGGCTGTAGACCAAGAACCATGGATCTCTGGCAAAGCTGAAATCTACGCCATTGTGACAGGGGTCGATTCAAGCCGCTTAGAGCCACAAATAGATCTAGTAGAAATGCCTTATCTGGATTATGACAAGCAGACTTATTATCCAAATCAAACGGTCATTTTCTGGCCTCGCTACCGCTGGGGCGCTGCAGATATGATCTTAATGGAGCACGATGATGGAACAGACTATAAAGCGCTAGCAAAACTCTTAGTTCAAGCCGCAGAAGAGATACTGAAAATGATTCCTGATCCAGAAGTTCAGGGTTACGCGATCATCCCTCAGATCACAGGCAAGATTATCGATGTGATTCCTGATGGTGTATTAGTCAATGATGATGACTTTGTGGACGTGTACTACACCTTAATGCAAAACACCTCTTATGTTGATCACCCAGGTGCCGGCGGAAATGCAGTAGCTTCGTTCGCCCCTGTTACGATTTCACCGACAGAGTAAATCGTTCCTTGTTTAGTTAGGGCTTGATCACATAAGCCCTAACTCTTCATCATCAAAGGTGAGTAAATCATAAGAGACATACTGAGAAGCTAATTACAGGGAGTAATCGAACACGATGATGTCATCTAACAAAGGACGAAATACATCTTTCAGCGCATCATGCTCTGGGTGCGGAAGATAGTTTTGACGCCCCGCTTCATCTGCGAACGTCATTAAAACGGAATGGGTATAACCTTGGTTCTTGTTTTCTGGGCTATCATTTAACCCCCACTCTACTGAAGTTACCCCGTCAACCTTGTTTGGCATCGCTTCAAACAGCATCTTTAGTTTTTGAACCTCTGAAGCCTCTGCGTTTTCTTTAAACTTAATCAGTAGAATATGACGAATCATTCCCGTTTCTTTTTGAGTCATTCCTTGTCCTTTTCGAATCGTTCGCTTACTGGCTTGTAATGCTTAACCAACACCTAATAGCGATCTAGATCTAGAGTTAGAGTTAGAGTTAGAGTTAGAGTTAGAGTTAGAGTTAGAGTTAGAGTTAGAGAACAAAATGCCACACGTTACACAACATGCCAAGGCTAGATCACTAGGTTTTATAAAACACTCCAAATCCCAAAACAAAAAATGCTGCACCCGAGGGCGCAGCATTTCTTATGACAATGATAGTAAGGTTAATACATTAATCTCGACGGCCATTCAACTGGATCGTTTGGTCTTTATCTACGTTCTTTTGGAATTGGATTCCGCCGTTAGACGCTTCATTTCTTCCTTCCAGTGTTAAGTCAGATTCAACACGCTCAGCCTTTACTTGATTACCCTCGCTTCTTGTCATATCGATGGTTCCTGTATAAGTTCCATCAGCAGCAAAAGCAGTATTCATTGAGATAGCCATCAAGCCTAGTGCGATTAACTTTTTCATACATCACCTCTTATGATTTTTTAATATTATATTTGTTTGGTTGTTGTGTTTCTTTGTTGAAATAACTTTAACAACCGAATATCAGCTTTTCGAGGAAAACCAATATTTACTAAATGGAAACTCGTTGATAAATCAAAGAAATAGTTCACATCTTGACGTTGTGCTGTCTTAAAAACTGGCAGTGATGATTATGATATTAGAGTCAGATGATCTTTAGGCTTTCACTGCGCCAAAGATCAGCATCGTTATCATCTAAGCAATTCGGAGTGCTTGTGGACTTCAATCTCGATATTCAGAATATCTTGGTCATCAAACGTATGTATGAGCTTCGTAATGTTGGCTTAGTTGCAGAATCGCTAGGAAAAACCCCAGGGGCGATCAGTAAGAACCTTTCGAAATTGAGAGTACAACTGGACGACCCACTGTTCATTCAAACCAAGCATGGGTTCGAACCAACGACATTTATTGAAAACAATATTGATAATTTTGAGCAGATACTAAGCAGTGTCGAGGCGATAAAGCATCAAGAGTTCTGCCCTGTATCTTATCAGGGAGATGTAAAAATCTACGCCAATACACTTTTTTGGGAGCGCTTTGGTTCTAAGCTTTACCTCACTCTGAGTAAAGGAGCCCCGCATGTTCACTTCTCACTGGAGAGATGGAGCACTAATGTAAAAAACAGAATCATCGAGGGTGAAGACGCAATAGCCGTTCACTACTTTGATGAAAGCCTGCCGCAGTCCATTTCACAGAAAGAGATTGGAAAAGGAAAAGTCGTATTCTTTGTGAGAGAAGATCATAAAGCACAAAGCTTTAAATCGCTCGTCAACTATCCAATCATCTTATTTAAAACCCCGGGCTGGAATGACAATAAATACCCTATTCTCGATCGCCTTCGAAATATCGGATTTCATGTCGATCCAAAAGTGGAAGCCGATCACCCCGCAATGATCCACGATATTGTGCTGAAGTCCGATTATTTTGGAATCACCCTAGATGGCAGTGTGCCAGAAGGGTGTCGCAGCATTGATTTACCAGAAAATCTCACGATTGATGTGAGTTATGTGATGAGTTGCCGTCGTTCTCAGAAAGATGCTCCATTGAACCAGTGGTTATTCCAAATGTTGAAGTCGACCCTGAAAAACAAACAAGCGTAGCCTCAATCAATCTGCTCATGCTCAACCGTCCACGATTTCACTTCCAGACTTCCGCAAAAGAAAAGGCTCCCGGGGGAGCCTTTGATTATGTTTCTAGTGACTATTCGCTTATGTTTTTATTTTAAAATGCTTCTTCGAGCGTTTGTTCATTCTTTTTTCCTGTATGTTTTTCAACGGTTTCTACCTCTTTCAAGCGCGCTGTAAAGTGTCTTAACACAGGCGGTTCATAGGTAAAGTCGAGCCCTTTTACTTTCCCTGCGTTCTCTTTCACTTTTTCGAATGCTTCGATAATGAAATCCATGTGGGTTTGTGTGTACGTCGCTCTTGGAATAGTAAGACGCAATAGCTCCGCAGGGCATGAATGCTGTTCACCTGTTGCTGGGTCGCGGCCTTGCAGCAATGAACCAATCTCAACCGCTCTGATACCTGCAACCTTGTAAAGTTCACACGCTAAAGCATGCGCTGGGAACTGACCTGCCGGAATATGAGGAAGCAGTTTACCTGCATCCACAAACGCAGCATGTCCACCTGCTTGCTGGCACACGATACCCATTGCTTCTAGTCCATTAACGAGATATTGAACCTGGCCAATGCGGTACTCCAACCAATCTTGACGCATACCGTCATAAAGGCCAACCGCAAGACGCTCCATCGCGCCACCTTCTAAGCCACCATAGGTTGGGAAGCCCTCTTGAACTACACACAGTGTTCGACACTCTGTGTACACATCCATGAAAGAATCGTCTTTGAAGCACAACAAGCCACCCATTTGCACCATCGCATCTTTCTTTGCAGACATAGCTAAACCATCCGCGTATTTGTAAGACTCACGCGTGATTTGCTCGATTGTCCAATCTTGATAACCCGCTTCGCGCTGTTGAATGAAGAAGGCATTTTCAGCGTAGCGAGCAGAATCCATAATCACTGGAATATCGTACTTCTGAGCCACGTCATACACAGCTTTCAAGTTCGCGATTGATACCGGCTGTCCACCAGCCGAGTTACAGGTAATGGTACTCACGATGTAAGGAACGTTGGCAGCGCCCGCTTCTAAGATCGCTTCTTCCAGTTTCACAACGTCGAAGTTGCCTTTAAAGTCGGCATTCACTGAAGTATCGAACGCTTCTTTGGTGTAGACGTTTTTCGCTACACAACAGTTCACTTGTGTGTGGCCTTGTGTTGTATCGAAGAAGTAGTTAGACAGGGCGACCATTTTGCTGCGATCCAATCCCTTTTCCATTTCACGCTTCTTGATAAGAACAGGAATGTAGATCTGCTCGGCTCCACGCCCTTGGTGTGTTGGAATCGTCAGTTGGTAACCAAAAATATCTTTCACTGCATTCGCCAACGCATAGTAACTTCGGCTACCACTGTAAGCTTCATCACCCATTAGCATCGCAGCTTGCATGCGTTGGGTGATAGAACCTGTACCACTGTCGGTCAGTAAGTCGATAAACACATCATCACTATCCAGTAAGAATGGGTTCATGCCCGCGTCAACAATGGCTTGCTCACGATATGCAGAGGTTGTTCTTTTTACTGGTTCTACAACGCGAATACGAAACGGTTCTGGTAGATGCTTGAAGTTTTCCATAATAGTACCTTTCAACAAATTCAGCCTAAACGGGAAAAGCCAAATTCATTATTTTTAAATGTCACGAGTCATCACCATTAATTTAACGCACGATCACTCTCGTGATAATTACGATGAAAAATTAATAGCTAGAAATAATTTATTTAATCAATAACGTATTGATTAGGTTCCAATTAATAATGACTAGGAGATAAGAACTGCATGCACCAAAACACAAAAATCGAACGCATGAGTTACGACATTTCTTAAAGACAAAATTAACAGGATTGGGCAAAGCTCAAGGCTCTGCTGGCGCGTGACGCCTAGAGGGTACTACTCTGAAGAAAGGTGGAACGAGAGCTGATGATCTAAAGTATACCAAGCTAACAAGGTTAGCCATGTTGTTGATTGCCATTTCAGATACATGTTCACAATATATCCCTACGTTGAAATCAAAGTGATCCGAAATTTAAATATAGTGTAATTGTTTTATAAATACAGCGAAAGAAAGTATAAATGTGATCAATATTTAGAATGGCAATTAAATACCATAGCGTGTCATATAAACTGTGAATCCCATCAGTTTATATACTATTAAACTAGTTCGTTGAGTTACTTAATAATATCGAATCTCTTTTAAACTCAATACTTATCTAATAAGGGGCGAAGATGGCTGTTTTCTAAAAAGCTCTCATCTAATAAAGCCAAGTACTAAAACTCGCCGATCTAGAATAACTAAGTTCTGATGAGCCTCAAGCCCCACCAGAACCGTATTCGCAGTGAATGACTTACTTTTTCTTCACAACTTGCTTGATGGCCATTTCAGCCAGTTTTGGTGTCGCTGCCTTCAGTGCACTTGGTGCTACCTTCTTACCGGCCTTCACTACTTTGTTCAGTTGGCCTTTAACCGACGTCCCTCTTTTCATGGCTTCTAAACGTTGGCGGTTTCTTTGCACATTATTAGCATCAGCTATGCCTTCGATTAGCATCTGCTTGAGTGCTTCTAAACCAAAAATCGTCTTTTCTGGTGCAATAGCGAGCGGCAACACGATATCAGACTGCAGCAATATATGGTTGTATTCGAGTGCTTGAGCAATGATCTTTGCTTTGGCCGATGTTGGGTTCTCTAAGTCATACGGAGGCTGCCACTCATCAACAGGCTTTAATCGGTCGACCTGATTCACAACCGAAACAACGATTGGCTTCTTGCGTGAGATGTTTTTAGGATCGTCATAGAAAGCATCAAACTTGCCCTTCAATTGCTTATCCAGTTCACGAGCCGATTGATTGGCCTTAAGAACCCAAAGTACAACATCGGCTTGGGTCATCTCTTTAAGCATCAGAGCTTCGGTTTTGGCATTGCCATCAAGCCCTTGAAGATCAACAACGCGAACATCATTGTCGTCAACAAACGCGTTGTACACCGTTGAAGTGTCGGTTGATGGCAGCACATCCACTTCTGCAACCAACTCTTGCTTAAGGGCATTAGTCAGTGAGGATTTACCCGAGCTTGTTTGCCCCACCAGCACAATTCGTACGGGCTCTAATTCAGGAGCAAAGCGTTGTTCGTCGAGTTCAGAAACATCGGACGCTTTAAGTGCTTCATCTTCAATGCTGAAACGTCCGCTATAGAGATCAATCGCCACCGCCGCAACTTCATCTAATAAGGCTTGTTTAGCGGCGTATTGCATGTCATCAACCACACCTCTTGTCATTGAAGATGTCGCTTGCTCTCTACCTAAATCAGAAACAACTTTTAGCGGGTTCAAATAGAGGTTTTTGAGGTGGTTCCCCCAAATAGCGGCCTTAACGATCTTCTGCCCTAGCTCACCATATTTATCATAGGCTGCGTAGCCCGCCTTAATGTAAGAAACCTTGAGATACTCAATGCCCGGTATATGCTCTCGCACTACCAATTTGTAGCGTCGGCTTACCTCTTCGAACAGCTTTAGCCCTTCAGGAATCGAGAAATCGAGCGATTTCTTATCAAACTTTTTCGCCACAAACTCAAGTACCTCTAAACCGGTTTGGTCTAGGTTGCCCCACTCTATGTCGACCATTAATTGTTGGCGTACATGGTGTTTTGAATCATTCCAGATCGACAGTTCTTTTTGAGACCAATCAGTCGAAGCCTTAACCAATGCATCGTTGATATCAGCTTTGTTATGTTGTGATTCAGATTCAGAAGCATCTTCGCCAAGGCCGTCGCTCTCTTTATTTGAGAAGGGCTCCGTACTTGACGATCGGCGTGAAGAGCGGCTTGAATAATCGCGTGAAGAACGACTAGAAATGAACAAGGGAATGGTGAATACCAAGGTACTCACGGCAATGGCAATCGACATTTCGAGTAGGTAACCGTATTTGACCGCCAAGAACACACCAAAGCCCATCATGATAATGCTTGGGAAGATGGCCGAAATCAGGGCAATGCCCCAACGGCCGTTCGATAACACCGCCAGTAATCGAAATAGGTTTCTAATTTTCTTCATAGCCCGACGCCGCCTTTCCTTTTTTCAGGGATTCTTTGTAGATTTTCTGCATCTCTTGTTCAGACACTTCTTCACCTTTGTTCTTATGATAGAAGTAAAAACAAGCCGCGCGACCTAAACCATAAGAGGTGCCGAAACTCATTGCCGCTGCAGCCACCGCCCCTACCGTTTGACCATAAACCGGAATCAGCTTTATCAACTGTCGAGTGCCCAATTTCATTCCGTATTGCAACGCAAAGCTGCTTCCCAAAGTGCCTATCAACTCGCTAAAGACTCTCTTGTTCCATTCAACCCCATACTGGTTTGCCAAACTGTGAAGCATCTTCGCTTGAATGGCAGGCACAGACACCAAGCCAACACCCGGAATCAGATCGCTCGCTGCGGCACTTCCTGCATACCAAAGCACTTCGTTTTCTACTTGATCAAAGTTGGCTTCTTCCTGTGTGGAATGCTCTTTGTCTTGCACCATCATTCCAATAACAGGAAGAATACTGGTCAGCTTTTCTAACAAAACGTCATAGTTATATATTGAACCACTGTTATTGCTCAAATCATCCGTTTCAAAATCCACCGCGACGGATTCAAAGCTCTTACCCCAAACCGTTTCTACTTGATTAGAATTGAACTGAATTTGTCTTGCTCGGTCGGTTTCACTGGAAGACAACACCGCCGTATGAACAAGCAGCAAATGCTTAATTTTCTTTTGCTTCTTAATCTGTTTCAGAGCAGCAATTACCGAGGATTGTTCAGGTTCATCTGCTTTCATCACCACGACTAACGCATTACCAGCCTGACCAATCTCTTCTAGGTCTTCTTTCGCATCGTAATTCGCTTCACTTAAACCTCTAGTATCAAGAAAGCGCATCACCGGTTTGTCTTGCGGAAACTCATACGACATCGCCGTCATGGTACATGGCGCAAATCCATTGCCGACTTCAACAGAAGAGTCACCCGTGACCGCTTGAATAAACGATGACTTGCCTGCGCCCGTTTTACCCAACAACCATAAGGTCGGTAGATGCTTACGCTGATATTCATGAGCCTGAGTCAAGTCTGGGTTCTTGCTCGGATTAATGAAGTCTTTTATTTGATCAAACATGTTTAGAGTAACGCTCACTTGATGTTGAGATTCGAGTTGATGACAAAGCAATACTGACTTATATAATCACAAATCATATTAAACTTATGTTTGTTCAGTCGCACAGGTTTACAATGCCTAAACGCTTGTTTTTATTTGCGCGCTCATTTTTGATAGACGCTTTTTGATACGTGCGGGTATCATCGTATTGATTCACGCATCGAACGAACATTAACAAACACAGAGAGCTCAAAGAGAAGTATGGAACAAATTTATTTAGCTGGCGGTTGCTTGTGGGGTGTACAAGAATTTATTAAGTACGTTCCTGGTGTTATCAGCACAGAAGCCGGCCGTGCAAATGGAAGCGCCCAGCCAACAGAAAACAAGACGGCTCAAAGCGACGGCATACAAAGCGATTACAATGGCTACGCGGAGTGCGTACAAATTGAATTTGATCCAAGCATCACGTCAGTAACGATTTTGATGGAACACTTGTTTGAGATTATCGACCCTTACAGCGTCAATAAACAAGGTGTTGATGTCGGAGAGAAATACCGCACAGGCGTGTACAGCATTAATGCAGAACACTTAACCGAAGCTAAGCACTATATTTCTTCAAGAGATGATGCCGACCGTATCGCTGTTGAGGTGTTGCCATTGACCAATTATGTTGCCAGCGATGACATCCACCAGCATCACTTAAGTCACTTCCCTGAAGATCACCACTTATGTCATATCCCTTGGGAACTGCTGCATAAGTATAGATCACAGTAGTCTCGACGTAAGATTGAGATGGTCACGGCCTAAGATCGATAAAGCCTCAACAGACATTATCTGTTGAGGCTTTTTAAGTGTTATGGTCAGGACTGCTATCGTGAATTGATTTGATAGCTCAAACCATTAAACCATTAAACCATTAAACCATTAAACCATTAAACCATTGACCTTTAGCCATTAGCCATTAGCCATTAACTAATAAATTACTTAGTCGTATTCTCAAGTACGTAGTCCGGACCCGCTGTTTCAGCCGTCACGACCGCAAGTTTAGACACGTCTGCGCCTTCACCTTGGTAAGCGTTAATACCGTTTTCTACAACAACTTTTGGCAGCTCAATCGAGTAGCCTTCGATCAGTTCAGAATCCGTTACTTGACCTACGTAAGTTTCGTCTGTGTAGGTTGCGCCAACTAATGGGAAGTCTTGCGTTGCACGTACACTTACAAACTCAGGTGACTGCGAGTTATCAACCACGTTGTGTTTAAACGCCACATCAACGCCCGCATAAATGCCTTCCACTTCTGCGTTGTCAAACAAACTTACACGGTGGCTTTGGTTGCCGTAAACAATGCCCCACTCAGTATCGACTAGAGAGTTGTTCTCGATGGTGATGTTTTTCGGTGTCCACTGCTTGTTCAGCTCTTTGCCTTTCACCGATTGATCTAACTGCTCACCATTCGCTACGTCGATGATGCCTGTGTTGATAACAATGCCGCCACGTAGGTCAGCGTTGCCTTCAATCAAGCCATCGCGGCCTCGAGTGTTTGCAATGTAGTTATTGCGGATCACATGGTCTTCATCGTAGATACGGACGCCGCCCGTTAGACGCTTTCCATTACCAAGAATCATGTTGTTCTCAACCGTGTTGCCTTTTCCGTGACGCAGTGAAATAAGCGCCGTGCTTTGGAAAATCGTATTGCCTGAGATCGTGTTGTCGCCCGACTTAATCGAGATAAGCTCACGCTCACCATCCATATCGATCATTAGGTTGTTCACGAACTTAGAACTTGAATCCCACTGTGAAGCTTTAGAATCACCAATACGGATCGCTTCCCAGCTGTTGCCGTTGTAACGAATCGCTTCTTTGATGTCGAATTCGTTGAACTGGTTAGGCTTTTGATCCATGAAGATGTTATTTGCGATCAGGTGGTTGTCAGCTGTGTCATCTTTTTGTACACCAATCAAAGTGCCGCGTTTTTGCTTACCTTCGAAACGGTTGTTGATGACTTTGCCATCTTTACCCCATAGAGAAACCCAAAGGTACTTTGGATACTCAGAACGACGCTCGTCTGGCTCGTACGTGTAATCGTGGTTGAAGTAGTAGAATGTTGAGTTTTGAAGCGTATTGCCATTACCCATCATACGAACTGCACCAAAGCGTTCGTTAGGGCCGCCTTCAGTAAATACCAAGCCATCAAGCGTGATGTCATCGCCTTTCAGTTCAAACTGAATCAAGCCCGTGATCCACGCAGAACCTGCTTGCTCTGCCTTGATAGTGATATCATTCGCCGTGATCGTCACTTGACCTAAGTTCGCGTATTTACCGGCAGGAATCACCACTTCGTCGCCATCTTTTAGGTTTTCAAATTGTGCTTTAAGCGCAGCCACTTGTTCTTCTGAAGCAACGGCTAAAGTGTCGCCATCTACCTCAGTTAAGCGGTCACTGCTCAATAGGTAACTACGGTCGATTTCGCTAATAGCTGGCGCAGCTTGTTTAGCGACACTGACTACAGGTGCTGTTTTTTCTTGTGTTGTACACCCAGTTGCAAAAGCAAGCGTGAACGCGCTAATAATGCTTACCGATAATAGTTTTTTGTTCATCGTACATCTCACGTTAAATATTGGATTATAAAAATGACGACCACCCGTTCAGGTGGCCGTGATGTTATTTAGGATGCGTATTAAATTAGCCTTCGGCTGGAGTCACTTCGTCTTGTTGCTCGACTTTGTCATCGACTGCTTTAACAAGTAACAGACCGACGGAGAATACAATCAAGCCACATAGAACGAACACCATGCGTCCCCACATTGGGTTAGGCAGTACGAACATTGTCATTACGCCCACACCCGCAACTGCGATAAGTGAACCCAACATACGACGTTGCTTGTTATCCAGTTTCTTCTGCTCGTTACTTTCAGCAACCAATGGTGTCGCTAGGTTGTTGAAGAACTTGTCTACGTCTTTCTCACGGTGCTCAGAAAGAGGCTTGTAGAACAGAGTAGATAGTACGAAGAAGCCAGCAGTAAATACGATATGACCAATAAGGCCGATAGCCACTTTCAGGTCAGCCCACTCACGGCCTGTCAGTTCATTCAAGCCGAACCAGTTTTGGATCATGTCAGCCGTGATAACGAAACCAACGAAGTAAGAAACCACACCACCTACAACTAGCGTGCCCCAGCCTGCCCAATCCGGTGTTTTACGGATGAAGAAGCCACAGAATGCTGGAATGGTCATTGGGAAGCCGATCAATGCGCCCACGTACATCATGGTGTCGAAAAGGCTCAGACCTTTAAGAGAGTTGATGAACAGAGCAACCAAGATGATCGCGATACCGAAGAAGGTAGACGTTAGTTTAGAAACAACCATTAGCTCTTTCTCTGTCGCTTTAGGACGAAGAATCGGCTCGTAGAAGTTCTTAACGAAGATACCTGAGTTACGGTTTAGACCTGAGTCCATTGAAGACATAGTTGCTGCGAACATAGCGGCAATCAAAAGACCAACCATACCTGCAGGCATGTATTCTTGAACGAAGTAAAGGTAAGCGAAGTCAGCGGCTTTGCTGCCAGCGTCAGGGTAAGCTGCTGCTAAATCAACACCTTGACCTGCCATGAACCAAGAAGGCATGAACCAGATGATTGGACCAAGCGTCATTAGTACACAAGCAAGTAGAGCTGCTTTACGTGCGTTATTTGAATCTTTCGCAGCAAGGTAGCGGTAAGAGTTAAGCATGTTGTTGGTGATGCTGAACTGCTTTAAGAAGATGAACACAGCCCAGATGCTGAAGATGCTCATGTAGTTCAGGTTATCACCCGTAATGAATGAATCTGTTGGGAAGTCATTAACGATCTGCGTAACGCCGCCACCGTGGTAAATCGCAACCACAGCACACGTCACCGTTACCGCCATGATGATAACCATCTGCATAAAGTCAGATGCGATTACCGCCCAAGAGCCACCTGTTACTGACATTACTAGTACAACCAGACCCGTTAGGACAATCGTCGTTGTCATATCAAAGCCGAAGATACCTGATGCGATGATCGCAAGACCGTTCAACCAGATACCTGCAGAGATAACGCTGTTTGGCATGCCAGACCAAGTAAATACTTGCTCATTCACCTTACCGAAACGCATACGAATCGCTTCAATTACCGTCACAACGCGCAGTTGGCGGAACTTCGGAGCGAAGTAAAGATAGTTCATTAGGTAACCGAATGCGTTCGCGATGAAGATAATCGCCACGGCAAAACCATCGGTAAAGGCTTTACCTGCTGCACCAGTAAATGTCCAAGCACTGAACTGGGTCATAAATGCGGTTGCACCTACCATCCACCACAGCATATTACCTCCCCCACGGAAGTAATCACTTGTCGTACTTGTAAACGTTCGGAACATCCATCCTATCGCAATTAAGAATAGGAAGTAGATGCCAACTATCAGGGTATTGAGTTCCATCGTTAGACCTTTTATTTATGTTTTTTTGTTGAGGTCACTATAGATAGATGGCAAGTATATTTGTACTACAATAATCTAAATGCGTGACAATGATCTTACAGTCTGACACTTAATTAATCATACAAGTGATCGAGTTCAAAGTTGCACCACCTAGGAGCGCAATTCCTCAAGTCAGTGCAGTTATCCGCACTAAATTTCGACCAAAACCCCGAAAGACATGAACAAAGTCTCTAAAAATCGAAGAGTCATCGTTAAAAACTATTATTCGTCACGATCAAAGCTCAAAGAAGAACAGTAAAAATATCGTTAAATATAATTTATAAAAATAAATCAAACCAATCTTATTTGTAGTACAAATAAGATTGGGGATTTGCTTTTAAAAGTTCCCTATATTAGGTAGCCAATAATGAAAACTTGAAAACCACTATTAGATACTGACAGGGATACACGGAAGTGAAATGCTTTTAACACACCCGTTACACTTTCCCCGTCCAATAAAAAGGTGTCATTATGAAGAAATACGTTCCAATCTTAATTGCTCTTAGTACGGTATCTTCTATGAGCTATGCAGCAACACCACGTGAAGATGCTGTTGACTACTTACAGATGCGTAAAGGCGTGGCTTACCAAGTAAACCATTCAAAACCTTTCACTGGTCAATTTGAAGAGAAGTTCGATAACGGCCAAGTCGCGACCCAAGCTCAGTTTGCCGATGGCTTAGAACTTGGGCTAGAAACTAACTGGTATCCGAATGGCCAAGTCGCTTCTAAAGTGAATTACGTAAAAGGTGAACTGCAAGGCAAAGCTGAAACCTGGTATCCAAACGGACAGAAAAAAGCAGAACTCAATTATAAAGACAATGAACTATCAGGCACCGCCTCTCGCTGGTATCCCAATGGGGAACAAAGCCTGACAGCTGAATACAGCGACGGACAAAAAGATGGATTGGTAACGGACTACTACCCGAACGGTAATAAGGCCAGCCAAGCGAAGTTTGATGAAGGTGAAGTCGCGAACGGAAAACTTACTCGCTGGAATACTAACGGTGACAAGGTTGAAGAACTGACCTTTAAAGACCACAAAGTCACCTCTAAACAGGTGTGGATGCCTACAGAAAGCTAAGCATCAAGAACGGCTCTCACAGAGCTCTTTGATATGGCTAAACGCCTGCTGTTAAAGTCAGCAGCTACGCATCTGAAACTAAGCAACAAGAGAAGAGAAACGAACATTCATGTGACCAAGCGTGAATGTTCGTGGCTTTGATGCTGTAACAGACTCACTTGAGCGTGCTGTCATCAACCTAAAAGCCTATTCTTAAGCCGCGGTTTACACGCTTATTGAGCCTCAAACGACTCTCTACTCAAATTGCAAATAAAAAAAACGCTCATGTTGCCTGTATCAACATGAGCGCAAGGGTAGCTCTTCGACTACCATCTCCTACCTTTCTAGATGAAAGCAGAAGTTATAATTAGAATAGTTGGGAGCAATAATCAAAATGCTTTCGCAAGCACTTCAACGATTTCTTCTTTGTCGCTGATGAGAACAACGGGTAACTATTCGAACCCTGTTCATTCCTATCAAGTTCGTACTCATATAGCAGGCTATGTCACTGCCTTGCCTACTACATTTCAAACCTTCTCTGATTGAGCTTTAAATCACCTCAAGTAAATGCCTTATGTTCTTAAAGCGATTGGATTTAATCCATTTAGCTTCAAGACCATTCTTACTTATTCGGCTTCACACCGTCAGTTCATGCAATCAACACAGCAAAGTTATGTGTTGCTACAGAAAGTTAGTAAATAATAATGTATTACAAATAAAAATAACATCTAAAGATTCAATTTTTTGCTGTAGCGCACATTTATTGACGAACAAAACTCTTCAAAATCATTATCAACAGGCAAATAAAATATTAAAAATCATAAACTTATCAGCTCAATTCAACTTTGTAACCCTTTGTAAATAGTGGTTTTGTCCTAACAACACGATCTAATTCACAGATCATCACGCCTCGGATTGTTAGTGTATTTGTATTATTTAAATGCAAATCTAGAGTTGAGGAAAAACTTAATAACCTCAATCACTGGATGCAATGAAAGCTAGAACTACTCTATTTGGCTTGAGACTAAAGCCATTATTAAACCTATAAATATGGAACTAATACCATGAATAAAACTAAAATCGTGATTGCTGTGGCATCTGTATTAACTGCTGGCTCTGTATCGGCGGCGTCTTTCGATGTAAGACACGAATACAAAAGTCATACAGATCAACACGCTACCCGTGTAAAGCTTGGCGATAGCATTGGCAACTTCCTTGTAGATATCGAAGCAAAATTCAAGGGAGAAGACGGTAAATTCATGGAAGATTTGAAGAACAATGGTTGGGAGCTTGGTCTAAATTACCGTCATGTACTTAACGATAACTGGACAATGACTTACGGTATGCCAATTGAAGGTCGTGAATCTGGCGTTACATACAAGCCTCAAGTTCGTGCAACATACAAAGTGGATAGCGTTGATGGCCTGAGCCTAAGTGCTCGTTACCGTTACGATATGAGACAGAACACTAGCGCAACTGAGTACCAGGTCGACGATAATGATGAAATTGTCGGTATTGAGAAAAACATTGAAAACCAACGCCGTCACCGTCTAACGGCAAACGTTAACTACTCAATGGAAAACTGGCGCTTTGGTTTTGAAGGTAACTACTACAAAGCTGATGGCTACGATATCTACGACAACGATGATACTAACTACGAGTTAAACGCAAGCATTCGCCATATTATGGGTCAATGGGCACCATATGTAGAGTTTGGTGATGTGAGCACTTCAGCAGAGAAAGCAACTCGCGAACTACGTAGCCGTGTTGGTCTAACTTACAGCTTCTAATCGATAGCTACATGAATAATCTAAGATAATTACTGTCCTAATTTTCTAAGACCTAAACAAAAGCCAGCTTAATCGCTGGCTTTTTTTCCTTTAAAATCAGTAAAGTAAGAGCCGCGCACTTGCAGCTCTTTTTCCTAGTGACTAATCCGATAGAGAAAGGCAACGGTCACATTATCGTTAGGCACAACTCGCTTCTGCTGAGCCAAAAACAATTCCGCTGTCGAAACGGCATCGGCTAATGCATTGTGGCTGTTGTACTCAGGAAGCCCGTACCTTTCGCGAGTCCCTGCCAGAGTTAAATCGACTTCTTCATGATTGCTGATCGCTTTCTCCATGCTTTTCTCAATACACAAGGTATCAAGCCAAAGCAGAGGAATCGCTCGTAAACCGTAGCAGCGAAGAAGGTATTGGCTAATGAACTTCTCTTCGACCACACAAGCGTGCGCGACAATGATCTTGCCTTTTGCTGCTTCGAAAAATGTCAGCATCGCATCATGAATAGACGCGCCCTCTTCCAACATTTGCGGCGTAATATGGTTAATCACGGCGGTTTCAGCGTTGATCTGCGAATCGTTATTCAGATAAATATGTTTGGCGGACGCTAAGTCTATTCGCCCCTTGACCACATCGACCCAACCCATGGACAAAATCAGATCTTGTTCGCTGTCTAGACCCGTGGTCTCAAGATCCAACACGATATAGTCACTGTCTTTGGCCAAGTCCGTCATTTCAGGGCAAGGCTGATCTACGAGATCATGTAACGCTTCTGGCAACTTAACCGTTCCCAGATATTGCTTACGTTTACGTTTAATTCGCTCAAGCGGATGAAAGTAATTTAAAAACGATTTCATTAACGTGCTCCGAAACGAATTTTCGCCGCTTCTTGAAGGTCAGCAATGATCCTAAAGGCATCTTTCAAGTGTTTACGTTCAAAGCTACCAAAGCTATCTGGGTTGATGTTGTTGTCAGGCACATCCCCGTTCTTCAACGCTTCAAGTTGATGTCCAAAACGGAAAGAGAGAATGAACTGGTAAGCACCCAGAATGTTCTTGAATGCATCGTCGCTCAGCATGCCTTTTTCATTGGCAGCAGCGAAACGTTCGTCTGTCGCCGACAAATCGCACTCGACAGCAAGACCATAAATACGCGCTAAGTCGATAATCAAGTTGATCGCGTACTTCTTCACATTCAGCGTTTTCTTATTCTCACCTGACTTCTCAAGCACTAAGCTATTGAAGATGCCAAGTGGCGGGTTGGTATTGACCGCGTCTTTCACTAGTGTGCTTAAAAACTCACGGTTACCGCGAATATTGCTGTGTAACTCATCGCGAAGAATACCTTCGAACTCACTGTTGCCGTAGATAGTACGAATTTCTAGGAACACACTGATATTAAGCAAGCGTTCGTACTCTGGGTTAGCCACCCACTTCTTGTAGTAGTGCTTCCATACACTGAGTGGCTGACACCATTTTGGCGTCGCAGCCATGAATTTACCTGGACATAATGGGTAATGACAGCTTGCTAAGCCGTTGGTCACCATCATCGCTAAGTGTTTGAAGTAAATACGGTCACTGTCGGTTGCATCGTCAGCAAGAACAATCGCGCTGTCTTGGTCCGACAACATGTGCACTTCATTACGTGCGTGCGATCCGGCTACGATCCAAGAGAAATCACACGGTGGTGGGCCTAACTTATCAATCGCTATTT
The DNA here is from genome assembly GCF_057785915.1 of Vibrio sp. QJM3NY_35. NCBI lineage: Bacteria > Pseudomonadati > Pseudomonadota > Gammaproteobacteria > Vibrionales > Vibrionaceae > Vibrio > Vibrio sp. QJM3NY_35. The sequence continues at coordinate 1,923,601 of NZ_CM173507.1, forward strand.
GAATCAATCGACGGGTGTAGGCGTCCATAATCATGGTCATTACCTTGCCGACGGTTTCAGGCGCCACTTTACCTTCCACCAGCGCTTCAAAAATAGCTTGTCGCTCTGAGGTGAACGAAGACATGGTTTTCACGCTGCCCGCGTATTTGATTTTCTCGATCAAGAATATCGCTTGAACACGGTGGTTTTGAACCAAATGAGACGTAGTAAGAAGACCAACGACCTTATTCTCTTTCACAACGGGCAAGTTCCGGATATTAAATTGCATCATGATAGAGGCCGCATGCAGCACCAGATCATCCGGTTTTACAGTAAGTGGAGAGTGCGTCATTACCTCAGAGATCAAACTATCAGTACTCACGCCGTGGGCGATCACTCGCTTAGTCATGTCTCGGTCGGTGATCAGACCAACAATGGTTTCACCTTCATAGATCACGGCACAAGGTGAGCGTTGATGAAGCATTTCAACCGCAACCGACTGGATGGTTTGCTCAGACTTAACAATCGCAACCTGCCCGCTTGCTACTTCTTCGACTTTACGAATGAATAGGCCTTTCTCTTTATTTGACCAAACCACATCCAGTGCCGACTTCAAGCGAACCTGCGCCTGTGAAGCAAAGTGTTCTGCGCAACTTGGAAAGGCTTTGAAAAGCGTTTGAAGTGCCGAGTGTGGAATCACATAAAGTAAGGTGTTTTCTATTGCGACAGCTCTATAGCCTTTTTCATCGTTGACTTCAGAATCTAAGAACGTAAAGCCGAACAAATCTTCACTGCCTAGACGAGCACGAAGCACACCATCCGATTTTCGTTGCTCCATAGAGCCCGTTCGAATGATATAGAGCGATTTTTCCTTCCCCGACTCACACAAATCAACCACATCTCCCTTACCGAGATAAGTAATTTGAACGTTAGAGGCAAGTTCGCGAAGTGCTTGTTTAGGGATCTTATCGAATGGGTCGATTTGACCTATGAATTGAAGAATATTTGGCAGTAGAGACTGGGGCATAATCACACTCACAATAATTTAATTAGTATTATTATATAACTTAAAATACTAGTTACTAGTGATTTTAATAAAACGGTAAATAATAGATTAAATATTGGACACCGGTCAGGTTTTCATCAAATTTAAATACAAAAAAAGCACGTATTGAACGTGCTTTTTAGGTGTCAGTTTGTTTTAACTAAGATTTTTAGATCATTATCTTTCTAAAAGCAAAGTCTTGTTAAAACTAAAGCTTTTTAAAACAATCAGCTAGCCACGGGTAATCTGTGGTTCGTTTCCAACAAGTGACTTGCAGACGCTTGGCGCGCTTTGTCACTGTTACCTGCCATAATTGCTTCATAAATTTGGCGGTGTTCGTTAATACACGTACTTCCCTCTTCAGAAGAGTGAGAAATAAAGTTAACAAACATGGTCGTTAAGATGTTACCAAACGGCAGGTAGAAGTCGTTGCCCGTTGCGTTGAAAATCAGGCTGTGGAACTTCATATCAATATCTAGCCAACGCTCTTGATCAAGCGTTTCTTCGCTAGAAATTTCTACCATTTGTTGGAAAATACCAGACAACTCAATGCGTTGTTCTGCACTCGCGAACTGAGCAGCTAAAGCACACGCTTCTGGTTCAATCGCACGGCGTAAACCCAAGAACTGGTGACAAAACTGGTCTGTATCTGCTAGGCCATCCATCCACTCGATCAATTGTGGATCGAGGAAGTTCCAGAATGCGCGGTCAACCACACGAGTACCAATCTTAGGACGAGATTCTAATAGGCCTTTTGAAGTCAGAAGCTTAACCGCTTCTCTTAATGCTGTTCTACTGATACCAAATTGCTCACACAGAGCCATCTCACCAGGGATAATAGAACCTTGAGGCAAATTGCCCGACAAAATACCACGGGCGATTTCACGTGCAACTTGCACATGAAGGCTTCGCTTAGAGCCTGAAATAGAGTTGAAAGAGCCAGCCATGTGTCTACTTACTGATTAGATATGTATTATTTAACTCGGACTATAGCACTGATTTATATCTGCACCAACTCAGTATAAGAATAACGTGAGGTCAACCCTGATATAGTCTAGAGCAATATTTCACTCATCTTATCTCTATTCAACACATTAGACCTCTTTAATCCATTTATTCATACAAATAGTTCTTATTTACACTTTTTGAGTATGCGCGAACTCACAAAACCACTCTTACTCTCACTATTTATGTCGTTAATGATCGGTTTTGAGATGAACATCCTTGAATATAGCAAGTGTTATTGTATGATTTATTGACGCAAATAATCTACAATATAGGCGACTCTGATGTTTAACGATTTAAAAGGCAAACGCATTCTAATTACTGGCTCTACTGCTGGTATGGGCTTAGCTACCGCACGTATTTTTGCAAAGTATGGTGCAAAGATTGGCATCAATAGTCGTGCTTTCAGCCCAAAAGTGGATGACGTTCTAACAGAACTCACTGCACTGGGTGGCGATGTTGCATTTTTTCCTGCAAACCTAATGAACACATTGGAGTGCGAAAGGTTAGTCAAAGAGTTCACTGATCATTTTGGTGGCATGGACGCGTTGATTAACAACGCCGGTGGCCTTGGTGGTCGCGCCAATCTAGAAAATATCGATGATGAGTTTTATGAGCGCGTAATGAACCTTAACGTTCGCTCTGCTCTGATGACAACTAAGTTCTCTATCCCGCACTTACGCGCCTCTGCTGCTGAGTCTGGGCAAACATCTTGTGTGATTAGCACGGGCTCTATTGCCGCTCGCGAAGGCGGTGGTGTAGGTGCTGGCATCTATGCCGCATCTAAAGCTTGGTTACACGACATTCACCGCAATTGGGTGAAAGAGTTCGCACAAGACAATATCCGTTTCAACATTGTTTCACCGGGCACTATCGATACCGCATTTCACGATGGTAAAAGCGACGATTTGAAAGCGACCATTGCTAACAACATTCCAATGGGACGCTTTGGCAATATTGATGAAGTTGCTCCTTCATTTGCTTTCTTTGCATCGCACGCCTGCAGCGGTTACATCACAGGTCAAATCCTAGATGTTAATGGCGGACAAATAACACCTTAGTTAGCTGGTTTATATAAGCTCACTCAGCGATTTAAGTTCGCCACATTATATAGGGTCAAAAGACCCGAGTAGATGAGGGAAAACCTCACACTAAATTCGACGTATACACTGACACTAAACGCCAGATTCGTTTGGCTTTTAGTGTTTTCAAAGTTTCAATTTCAGGTGGTTTAAATGTCAATATTTACATTGGTGGAAGATTCAAGCCGCCGAATTCATGTTCAAGTGGCGAGACAAATTGCTCGCAAGATCTTGTCAGGCGAGTTAGAAGAAAATCAAAAGTTACCCAGCGAAATGGAGCTGTGCGAAATCTTTGGAGTGAGCAGAACTGCCCTTCGAGAATCAACTAAGCTACTTTCGGCGAAAGGTTTAATCGAGTCGAAGCCAAAAGTGGGCACTCGTATCAAACCGAGAACACAGTGGCACTTCTTGGACCCGCAATTGCTGTACTGGATTCAAGATTTAGAAGATACCAAACCGTTCTTGTCTCAATTCTTAGGCTTAAGAAAAGCGATTGACCCGGAAGCGTGTGCACTCGCTGCAACCAATGCAACCGTTGAGCAACGCAAAGAGCTTTCGATTCTTTTCCAGAAGATGACCATCGCAGCAAATAGCTTCGATTATGAAGAGTGGACGACCAACGATCACCTGTTTCACCAAACGATTTTCTTATCGACAGGTAATCAGTTTTACATTCCATTCGCGAACATTCTGTCGACTATCTTCAAGCAGTTTATCGACCACTCCGCTGAAGGCGGTCGCTTCTGTTTAGAAGAACACAAAGCGATTTACGACTCGATAATGTCAGGCGATGCCAAGCAAGCTCGAATTGCTTCTCAAGTCCTGCTAGACGATGAGAACCAAAAACTCTCTAGGGTTGAATTAGCCATCGCATAACTGAGATTAACCAAACTGACTTGTGTTTCAAAGACACAAGTCAGTCTTGTTTTAGCACCCATTTTTTAACCATCAACTACCGTAGTGTTTTCTTCTTTAAACGCTCTACTCCGTCACCTCAGAGAAAGCTTACGGTTATACACATAAGGTGTTGTTTGTGTCTTCGCAATCGTACGTAAGGAAAAACTTTTCTCTCGCCTGGCCCCTCGCCTTAAACGGTATCTTAATGCAGTCGATGTTGATGATCGACACACTGCTTGTCTCTCCTCTTGGTGAAATCCCTTTAGCTGCAATGGGGATTGCGACGACTATCGTTGCATTTGTACTGGGAATTCAAATGGCGCTGGCAAATGGCACTCAGTTAGTATTAAGCCGTGCAGTGGGCTCTGGCATCGCCGCGTCATTGTCTAAAGCATTTTGGGCAGGGTTATTTATCAACCTTGGCGTCGCAACGCTGTTTTGGCTTCTACTTACTTTTTTCGAACAACCCTTGATTCAAGCATTAACAGACGACGCTTCTCTTCATTCAGAAATCAGCCGCTATCTAGATATCTCGAAATACATCGTTATTTTCACAGCATTGACGCAAGTGATCATTGCTTTATTTAATGCGCTAGGCAGAACCAAAGTCCCATTTAAAGGTTACTTAATTGAACTGCCTATCAATGCTGTACTCTCATATGTGCTGATTCATGGTTTCTCTAATTTTGACGGCATTGGTGTACAAGGCGCTGCGCTAGGCAGCATTATCGCAATAACGATCCGCTTGCTGTATTTGGTTTTGTGCGTGTATTTAAGCTCAGCGATTTCACTCAAATTAGACGCTCAGCGATCTGAATTCTTTACAAACGTTCGCCGTCACTTTATCGAAATATTCCCCGTAGCAGCGAACGTGACCATGCTTTTGATTGGCGCAACGATATATCAATTGTTGTATTCGCAACTTAACATCAACGCTTACGTAGCGATTACTTTGGTGATGCCTTGGATCAGGGCTGTCTCTCAATTTATTACCGCTTGGGCTCACTCTTCCGCGATTACTATCAGCCAAGCGATTGGCTCCAAAAAGATGGATGACCTAGTCAAAAACGTCGATACCAGTATCGATATTGCAGTCGTCATTTCTTTCGTTTGTGCACTCTTATTCGCAGGATTAAGTCTGGTCATTGGTGACATTTACCCGAGCTTGGATGAGTCTACCTATCAAGCATTGGCCGTTATCGCCCCACTCTACATATTCTTGCCAATTGTTCGTGGCTACAACACGGTTCATGGGAATGTACTAAGAGCACTAGGAAAAACGACCGCAGTCTTCAAAATCAACTTTACTGGTCAATGGGTAATTTCAATTCCACTGTGTGCATTGATCATCTTTGGTTTAGATGGCTCTATCTTTTGGGCCTTTGCTATCCAACCATTCGAAGAAGTCGTTAAAGCTTTCCCATTCCGTCACTTGGCTCGAAAGTCTCTAAAAGAGTTTGATGCCGACAAAGCTAAAGAGTTGATGTATGACTAAACTCGATATCGAGTTGCCGTCCTAAAATCTTTCTACGCTTTCTGATTACAACCTTGTCTTTTGACAAGGTTGTATTGTTTCAGCTGTACCGTTCATTGGTAAGCTTCATTGCACTCTCGCTGATACCCGGCTCATCTTAAATCTCATAGAAAACAAAAAGACCACTCAACATTTGGTTAAGTGGTCTTCAAAAACATTCCTTAAGGCCTGTATCTAGCTAGCCTACTGGTTATGCTATGTACTATTTGCCGTTCAACTTAAGTGCCGAGAAAGTCACACTGTTGTAGTCGCCATTCTTTTTATCGACAGCGAAATCGCCAGTACCGCCACAACCTGGCCCCCATACAGGGTGAGAATCGCTCACACTACATTGGCCGTATGCGCCCGCTTTGTAATAGAAATCATCTTCAGCATAACCCGTTGGTGAGTCAAACTCATCAATACCCTTGCTCAGATCGATTTCATACTTAACCGTATCGTGACGTTCTGTTTCAAACGTTAGGTACATCATGGTGCCTTTCACTTCCACTTTGTATCTAAACTCTTCACCAAGAGCAATGCCTGCTTCACCCGGTTCCGCTGGGTTTTCCCAAGTGTTACCCCAAACAGGGTAAGCGATATCGGCACGGTTAGGATCTTTTTTCTCTAGGTTACGCTCATAGTTCCAAAATACTGAACCCATCTCTTGATCAGGAAACTTCTTATAGAAGATCTTTAGTGGTTCATTACCATGCCCGTAACCAGTTCCAGCTTTGATTAACTCATTATGTTTTTTAGCGTGAATCTGACCAACAACCACCGAGTGAGCTGGGTACTTTTCTGGGTACTTAGCGTTAATCGCTACGTGATTCACTTTTAGGGTCGCTTCTAGCGTGCCGCCAACGGCACTGTACTCGCTTGCTGATGGATGGCTAGACAATGCCCATTGGTTACCTTTGTCAGCAGTATCGATAGAGAAGTCAGCACCACGCGGCATCTGGCGTAACTCAGAACGGGCGTTTTTCGAGTTTTTCGTCGTAATCGCTTGGTTCTGAACTTCAAATACAAGGTTGCCGTCTTTATCAAGATGGAAGAAATCACTATGTGAGTAGCTCATCATAGCGACCCCTTCTATTTCATCAACGCGACCATCTTCATTAATATCTGAAGGTATGGTTATTTTCCAATTATGCATATCGAATTTATCGGCAGGTACGGGGTAAGAAACACCGTTATTTGCGAACGACACAATAGGTACTGCTGATAGCAAAGCTACAGCAAGCATATTTTTTTTGAACATCCAAATTATCCTTAATAACAAACGAGTATTTGTAGACCCATCAATATTAAATTAGGCAGTACTACCCTAATCTGTAATAACAGGTTTATTTTTTATTGAATAAGCTAACTTGTAGAAATGGGCTTCGCTTTCACCATTTTTAAATTGGTTATAAACGCCAGCCTTATAATAACTCACCATATCTTTCCAATAGCTAATGTCGTGATTAACTACAGTGCTGTCGTTATGGTTGATGATTAATCTTTGGTTACCTACGTAAATATCAAATTTGTCCGAGCCTTTTTCAGCTATCGGGCCAAGCGGTAACTTTATATAAGCTTTCTTACATTCCGCTGAGCCTTTATTGCCGCTCTTGGAGCTGCAGTTAACCGCATTATTTTTTATGATTGCCCAATACCAATCGGTCTTACCGCTTCTATTTGCATCATAAACCACGCGAACCAACGGATGAGGTATATATCCTTCTCCATGGGAATCCTGTTTGCCATCGTAATACGTACCCTTGTTATGCACTTGCAAGTACGTCATTTCATCTCGTTTCTTTTCGCTATTTTTAACCGAATCACGAGGGTTAATAGGCATAAACTCAGCGCTTAAATGGTGGTATTTACTGGGTTCATCGATTTTGAAGTTGTCATTAACACGGAGCTCACTGCGGTTTTTATAGCCCGCCATTTTAAAGACTAACGCTTGAGTCGGTTCATCAAGATAAAAATGTTCAAACACCACCCCATCGAACTCACCTTTACTCGCATAGTCCTTTTTATTCCCGAGCTTCCCCTTAGGATCAGACATTTGCAGCTTAGAAACTTTCAAAATCTCTTTGAATTGAGAGGAATCAGCAGGGATTCCTAAATCGGACGCATACGCCCCTAACGAAAGAGAAGTTGCTGCGGCTAAGCATATTAAGTTTTTCATTTTTCTTACTCGACCAACCATTTGGTAAACGTACAGACCATCGAACCAACAAACTAACCAATGAAATAAAGACAGTTTGATTCCAGCTATCCAGGTCATGTTGTTACGACCACTGATAAAACATTTGTATTATTTTATCACATGATTATTGTGTTTCTTGGACAAGTGGGGAAATTGAGAGACCAGTCATTATTGAGATTAAACACAGTATTAAAAGTGGGATATTCATAACACTTTGCTATATGACGAGTTCAAAAAGTTACATTTGTTATCTATAGCGCCATATTTTAACAATTAAGGGCATTTTTCGTTGGAATTATAGCAATTTTCGTGACTCACAACTGAATTAACAAACTAGTCAATACTCCATTTATTCGCATTGAGTACCAGCTCACGGTTTTTCATAAACTTAACATATAAGATTATTGTATTAGTTATTGGGTGGCTCACTAGGAATACCCTACCTTTACTTAATCTTAAATCTAAAAATACGAGAGTAATGATGAAAAAAATGAATATGGTTGCTATCGCAGTGGCAACAACTTTATTTGCAGGAATGGCATCAGCGACAACACTTGATTACCGCTATGAGTATCGTGCAGCGACTGATTATACAAAAACCAACGGAGATGAAGCTCATGTTGATGCTCGCCACCAGCACCGTGTAAAACTAGGTCATAGCTTCAAACTGTCAGATAAGTGGAAACACTCAACGGGTCTTGAAGTTAAATTCCATACTGACGATTCTTACTACGACGCAGATTCTGGCGAAGTTAAATCAGCGAACAGTAGAAGCTTCTATGACGGCAATTGGTACATCTACGGCATGGAAGTCGAAAACACTGCAACTTATAAGGTCGATAACAACTGGTACCTACAGGTTGGTATGCCAATCGCTTGGGACTGGGATGAGCCGAACTACAACGGCGGCGACTGGAAAATGAAGAAGGTTACGTTCAAGCCTCAATTCCGTGTTGGCTACAAAGCAGACATGGGTTTAACAACTGCTATTCGTTACCGTCATGAATACGCTGATTTTCGCAACCATACGCAGTTTGGTGATAAAGATTCAGAAACTGGCGAACGTTTAGAATCAGCTCAAAAATCAAAAATTACGCTAACTGGTGCATATAAAATTAAGTCTCTACCGAAGCTTGGCCTTTCTTACGAAGCAAACTATGTGAAATCTTTGGATAACGTACTTCTTTACAATAGTGATGACTGGGAATGGGATGCTGGCTTAAAAGTAAACTACAAGTTCGGTTCTTGGAAACCTTTTGCTGAGATCTGGTCTTCTGATATCAGCTCATCCTCTAAAGATCGCGAAGCAAAATACCGTGTTGGTGTTGCTTACTCATTCTAATTAGAAATAGTCGATTTATAAAGTACCCCTCTCCTCTTGAAAATTTTGGGGCATATTTTAAGCACTTTATTTTAAATAATAGGATGTTCTAATTCGTATTAGCTTCATCCTAATAAATATTAACGACTATTCATTATCTATTTCTTATGTGATTTACATATGGATTTAATATCATAAAGAGAATATTTTATGCAGATTTCTAAAGTCGCTACAGCTGTCGCTCTTTCGACAGGTTTATTATTCGGTTGTAACAGTGATGGTTTACCTATTCCAACTGACGGTACTACCGATCCGGGCAACCAACCATCAACATTAACTTCAGGTTACTGGCAAATCAGTGATGGTAGCTCCGCTTCGATATCAGCGTCATCAAACGCAGATCTTCCAAATGTGTATGTTTTCCAAGAAGACGGTAATCATAAATACTATGACGACGATGACGACTTAGGTACATACACTATTAAAGACGCAAGTGCCTCTACAAACAATTATGATGAAGAAGCTGGCACTGTTTCTTTTACTTACTATGAAACTGGATCATCCACTCTTGAAATTCTAGATGGTGTCTTTTCGTTAGATGACGCAGGTGTGCTAAGCATTTCTGATGAATCTACTGGTATCAATTACTCAGGGTCAGATCAAGCCGATACGGACAGCGTACAAGACGCCATCAGTCAAGCCAATGAGGCGAGTGGTATCAACGGATATGTTCAAATTTTAGATACGAACAATGGCGGCGTAAAAAATGATGTTGGAGAGTTGCGTTTAAAACTGTCTGACAGCAGCACTGGTGCAACCGTAGACAGCATTGAATCAGGAAAAGTGACCGTTGATCTAATCTACCAAGTAGATGAAGATTCAGTGCAGCCAGAAAACGACTCAGGCAACAACGCTTATATTAGTCTCTACGCTTCTGGTACTTCTAACACTAATTTACACGGCGAAGTAATTTTTAACGCAGGAGAAATTTTCTACCGTTCTACAGTTACCGATAGTAGTGGTAAACCTCAAATTGCTGAGGAACCTGTAGGCACTTACACGTTAGGCGAGGATCTCGCGGTTGAAGTCAGTTGGGCCAGCGGCTACTACACATTCAAGGTCAATGACACCGTATACGACAATAGCGGTAACGGCTTTGAAGCTTTCGATAAAACTGCTGTGACTATCGTATCGTTAAAGCTTGGTGATACTTCCAACACAACACATTACGAATTGAACGCTGATAACTTTAAAGTGTATTCAAATGACACAACTACTGACGAGTTAGTATTTGAGGATAAGTTCAATAACTACCCGAATGGTCAACTTTTATCAGGCAATCCTTACAACAACAATACTGCGGAAGCAACTGTTATTGTTGATGGTGGAAGCACTGAGCCAGAACCAGATCCTACCGACAACCAAGTTGCGGCAATTACTGACCAAGATATAGGTGACACCGGAGAATTGCGTTACAAATTTGACTCAGGTATGACGACAGGTACGCATAAAGTTTCGATGTACTATGACGCTGCTGAAACTGAGTCTGCATATGTCTCTCTATTTGATTCAGCCAACTCAACAAAATCTTTGATTGGTGAATTCAAGATTGATGAAGGGAAAATCACACTTCGTGGTGAAGATACTCAAGTAACAACATTCACTCCAGGTACATGGATTGACCTTGAGATGTCTTGGGACACATCAAGCTCAGCTGTTGCTGGTACTTACACCGTTAAGGTCAATGGTACTGAGTACGGGCCTTATACGTCACAAAATACTACGCCAGGTGTGGAAGTAACTGCGACAGCCATTAAATTCTCTTCAAACAGTGGGACTGCAGATACAACTTTATATGTCGACGACTACAAAGTTTACTCCGATACAGCAGGCACAACTGAAATCTTCTCTGATGACTACGAGAACTACAGCATTGGTGCAAATTTGAGTGCTTCACCATACAACTCAAGTACATTCTCTGCGGTTGTTTCTGAAGATCCTCTGAACACTGATGAGTAGTAAGTTGACCTAAAACTCTGTCAAAAATGCCGTCCTAGTGACGGCATTTTTATTTCTATTCGACTTAACTAAATCGTTCATTTGAAAAAAGCTAACTCGTAAATAGCCCACTTACTCTCGCCATTAAGAGACTTGTCATTCAATGCCAAATTCAAACCTCGAAAGCTCACCAGTCCCTTTAAACTTCCACGCGTCATCGATTATTTAACTAATCGACATGTTTTTCTGCTGCGAATCACTATTAACTTAGGCTAGAAATGTCTCAACATAAATCATGTTGTAATTACAAACTCTTCCCTACCTAGATACCACTATAAATAACCTGTTTGCATAGAATTTAGGGTTTAGGGCTTAATCTCGATTTACAAACCAACCTTAAACACCGACCCATGAATGGTCGAGAATACTTAATATGTAAATACAAGCTTGTGCAAGCAACCTAAGCCTATCGTTCCAATCACAACATCTTAAACGACAGCTTACCAAGACTGGCACGTGAGGCAAATAGGAAGCTTTGTTGGATATTGAACAAGGGATTGAGAGACAAAATGTAGAACTGACAAACAAGGTCAACCACCAGCGATCTATCTAACCTATTGAACGGCCTGCTATTTACCTTACCCAAACAACAGGCACAAAAAAGCCTCCAAACTCTAGGAGTTGGAGGCGATTGTTTATTGAGTTAGATTACTTTTTGTATTGATCGTGCGATACGTCTAGCTGGTAGAAAGTCGCTTGTGAGTAATCATCTAGGTCGCCACTGATGTTTTGGTTGTAAACACCCGCTTTGAAGTACATGTACTTGCCGCCTACGTCGTAGCCGCTGTTGCTCATATCAACCACTTGTACCACGTCGTCTTTACCTTCACGCATCAAGCTAACAGTCATCGTGTTGCCTTTAACGTCAATACGGTAGCTGAACACTTCACCAAGTGCGATACCATCGTCACCTACTTCAGCCGTCATATCGCCCACTAGAGGGTAGAAATCCTCTTTTGTTGCGTCTTGGCTTTCATGTGCAAAGTAAACTGCGCCCGTTGCTTGGTTTGGAAGCTTACGGTAGTAAAGACGAATTGGTTCGTCGTTTTGATCGTGAATCTGGCCAATGATAAAGCGACCTACTTCGTTCGCATTACCTGTGGTTGTTGCGTGATCAATTTTCAACGTTGCTTCTAGAACGCCGTCAATACCAGCAGCCGCTTCTAGGTCAGATTCAGGCGCGCTTGAGAATACCCAGTTGTTCTTGTTAACACCTTTAGTGCTAATAGACTGATCACCACGACGCATCATCTCACGAAGCTCGGTACGTGCGTACTTGGTGTTTTTAGAGGTACGTACACCCTTCACGTAAGCCTTAAATACAAGGCCGCCGTCATCAGCTGTGTAGAAGATTTCAGGATGTTGGTAACCGTTTGCAAGGTTCCACTCTGACACATCGTCTGGCTTGCCGTTTTTGTCATGGTCGAATGGTTGAGATAGGTACCAGTGCGTCATGTCAAAGTTTTCGCTTGGCGCGTTACCTGCAACTGGTGTAGCAGGTAGGCCTGTTGGAACTGGCAGTGCACTGCGTGTGTCGCATTCAACGGTCGTCTCACAAGGGTAAACCGCTGCTACACCGAAGTTACCAGAGCGTAGATCTTTGCGCGCATCTTTACGTGCTTTTTCTGCCGCTTTCATTTCAGCAATAATCACGGCTTCTGCTGCTACCACGTCTGAAGTGATGATATGGCTAGCAGGACATGCGTTGATGCTACAGTTAACCGCCGCTAACCCCGTCACACTGTTCCAACCGTTTTTGGTGTTACCGTGACCAACGTATCTTACGTAGCGTGCTTGCACTGCTGGCTCGAATTGGAAACGCTCTAGGCCGATCGCTTTACCTGAGCTCAGTTGGTTTTCAAGTACGGTTGTCCAGCTTTCGCCATCGACACTCACTTGAATATCAAATTTAGATTGGCGCTCGTTACCTTTGCTGAAAGATGCTTGAACGGCATCAAATTCTTGCACTGAACCATAGTCTAGTGTCGCCCACTCGCCGTCACCCGCAGATGACCAACGTGTTGTAAGGTCTTGGTCAACGAGACGATCAGGGCCATTACCATCATGGCTACTAGCGGTAACCGCAACTGGCGTCAGAAGCGCTTCACCAGTTTCTTTGTTATTTGGAAAATCAGCAGTAGGCGTGCTCGTGCTCGCACAACCAACCGCAAGTAGAATAGAAGAAGCGAGTAAGGTTTTTAGAGTGATTTGTTTCATATTTAATCCATTATTATATTACAAAGGCAGCATTTGTAAGTGAAAACAAAATTGGCAAACACGAGCTATAAGGTAATCCCCCTCTCAGTATTTGCGACAACATAAAAATATTACGTAATCTTATAATACAAATAAAACACTTCGTTGAATAAATGAGACTGGGAACACTTTCCGCTTTTTCCATACTTTAACTGGATCACACTTCCTATTGATAAAAGACAATATATAAAAATTTAGAATGCTAAATGGGCTATCAAGGGCGAAAAAAACGAGCGGTAATGGTGAGAATTTGCATCACTCGAGCAGAGCATTTGTCGTTCAGAACACATCATTCAACAGTGTCGCAGCAGTTAAAAAAGACCACATTGTTGGGAATCAATATGGTCTTTAAGGCAGTCATTGTTGTTACTCAAACGTCAGCTAATTCAATAATGTTCTGCTCTAAGAGAACTAAAGCTCACATCAAACACCTCACCGATATAGTCGCTGTCCGGCTTAAACTGTGGATAGATGCCTGCTTTGAAATAGAAAGCGATGTCTGTCGATGTCCAATCTGATGTTAACGCAACCATGTCCCCATCTTTATCTGTGTAATCTTGTCCCCAAGGAATTAAATGAGAAACGGTGTTGGTTCCATCTAAATCATGAGTCGCCAAGTAGATACCATCTTGATTGGCACGAATCGTATATCGCCACTCTTCACTTGCCGAATAAGTCCCTAACTCGACACTGAACGGGTCACAATGATCACAGTCTTGGTTGTTACGCTCAAAATCAGAGTTCAGTATCACTCTTACTGGCTTACTCTCTCCTTCCCATAATAGTTTCACCAATGCTTGATTGATCTTCCAAACATGAATTTGTCCAAGTACCACTTTTGGATCTTGGTTGCTGATGTTCGGGTAATCTTCAACTCGCAAGGTGGCGGTGAGCTGATGGTTAGTTTTATTGGTTCGTGTGTCGTTCAAATACCAACTTGTTTCTTCATCGCCGGTGCTGCAGTCCGGTTGAGTACTACTTTGATACAACTCCCTTAACTCAGAACGAATATAGTTAGAGTTTTGTGTACTAGTGCCATAACCCATATCTGCTCTAAAGTGCATTCTCCCTTCATCGGTATTGAAATAAGAAAGACCAATATCGCTGTCGTAGACATCACTGTCGTTGGCGAGAAGGTCTTTGCTCGATTCACAGCGCTCAGGTTCTAGTTCAGCAGCACTGTCACCGCCACTTCCATACCAAGTGTCTTTGCTCGCAGGAATCGTCAACTTCCAATCGTTAATATCCCAATCGTTTGAGCCGTTGACCTGTGTGGTGGTGTATCGCAGTGCCTGAAAGTGAGCCGTGGCTTCACCATTTTCAAATTGATTATAGATACCCGCTTTAAAGTAACTCAGTAGGTGCTGCCAGTAGGTGATGTCTTCGTCGACTTTAACTTCATCGTTCACTTTGATCGAAAGGGTGTTTTCATAAACAGAAAGATCAAACTTGGTGAAGCTATCGAGATCCGCCTCTCCCAAATCATAACGATTATATGAAGTGGCGTAACAATCCGAAGAGTCAGCAGCGCTGCTACAATCAATGGCATTGTTTTTCATGACTGCCCAGTAGTGACCTGTGAGGCCATCTCGTTGTTGCTCCCAAACCACACGCAATAGCGGATGAGGGATATAACCCATACCACTCTCGTCTGTACCTTTATTGTGGATCTGCAGCACGGTCACTTCATCGTGATCAGCGGGAGAGCTCGCCATTGCATGCTCAATATCAGGCAAGCTTATTTCCGCATGTAGACTGCGTCTTACGCCTGCTTCGTTGATATCGAAGTTTTCTCCCTCACGAACTTCAGAGCGCATCTTGTAGTTCGCCATTTTGAAGATAAGATTCTCCGTCTCTTCGTCAGCATAAAAATAATCACTGACATAACCATCGAAGTTACCATCTTTGACTTCAGAGGTTTTATTGCCCTCCTCTCCATTAGGATCAGATACCTGAAGATCTGAGCTGGAAAGGATGTTTTGATACTTGGCAATATCATAGGGAGCAACAACACCATAAGACGTTCCTGGGTTATTGCTATCAGAAGGATCACTACTGTCACTTGAGTCACTGGAACTGCTTCCACCGCAGCCATACGTAAGCGAAGCGAGTACTACGATGAAGATTGGCTTATTCACATTTATCTCACTTATCCATAAGAGTAGAGTGATAATGTATATTTGTACTATTTTATGTCAATTGTCTATTTATCAGAATGTGAGGTGCGGCAAATGAAGTGAAATGAACGGATATTACGTAGAGTTAGACTCAAGAACAACGCAGAAAGGCCACTCTAAACTCGATAGTTATTGAGTGGCTCTCAGATCAACAACTAAACTAAGTGTGTTGATTTTTTATATAAATATTAGAAAACTCAAACCTTAAAGCTGCTCATCAACTCACTAACGCTACCGTTAAGTGTTTTGATTTCTGCTGATTCAGTCAACTGATCTTGGCTTAACTTATTAAGCTCCTCAACAAAGCTTTCAATCTTATGCATGTTCTTAGCGATGCTTTGAATTAAAGCGTTTTGCTCAACAGACGAACCCGAAATGTCATTGTTAAAACGACTCACCGTTTCCATCTGTTCCGTTAGCTTCGCCAACATATTTACCGCTTGAACCACTTGAGCACGCGTCATTTCACAGTTGCTTTTGGTCAACTCAATCGATTTAACCAAACCATATGATTTAGACTGCAAGCCAGACAGCGCTTCATCAATTTCAGAGGTACTGATTTGAGTTCGGTTGGCTAACGCACGGACTTCATCAGCAACTACCGCGAAACCTCGACCATGCTCACCCGCTCTCGCCGCTTCAATTGACGCATTCAATGCCAGCAAATTAGTTTGTTCAGCAATGCCGCCAATCACAGACACGATAGACTGGATGCTCTGCGTTTCATTGGCCATTGAACGAATGTCATCAGAAGTGGTGCAGACTTGCTTCTCAAGATCACTGATATAGGTTTCCGTCACGGTGTTAATCTGTTTCGTCTCATCACTGAACACGGCTGCCTCTCTTGCTGCTTCTGCCGCCGACTGAGAACTCTTCTCGACTTCGTTTGATGCTTCAGATAAGCCGTTAATTGCAGAGACCACTTGAACCGTTTCATCAGTGTGAACTTTCAGTACATCGCTGGTTTCTTTACAACCTTCACGAATACTCAGTACCTTAGTATCGAGATCCGAGTTCTTAAATTTGACGTCCTTAACCATCTCTTGCAGGCCAATGATGAACAAGTTGATGTCTTTGGCGATATGCCCTAAGTCATCATTCCCCTTCTCAGCAAGCCTTTGAGTGAGGTCTCCGTTACCTTGAGATAGATCGTGGACGATTTTGCGCAGTGACACGATTGGGCGGTAGAAGCGATTCAGAAGTAAAATCATCAATATCACCGAGCCAAGCACACAAGCCACGATAAGGATGCGCGCACTCGACATCACGCCATTCAACTGATTGAGCGCGAGTTCAGGGTCAATACTAGAGATCATGAACCACTCTTTCTGGCTGCCAATATCCACTTTCTTGGCCATCAAAATCCTCTGGTTGCCATCAATCACACCCTCAATGAATTGATCAGGCTGTTCAATAGCACTGTTGAGTTTCATTTGAGTATCTGCAGAAGATATATTGCTTTGCGGAAATACGTTTTCGATTGTGGATGCAACAACCATCCCTCTCTCATCCACGATGATACCTTTCGCTTCGTAGATGCTATCTAGCTGTTTGAGCTGAGTTTCCAAATCATCGAATCGAATGTCCGCCATGATCACGCGATCTTGGTATGAGTACGTCACACCAATCATAGGCACTTGAGTACTCTTAGTGAAAAACAGATCACTAAAAGATAAGCCTGATTTCAATTTCGCTTGTTGATACCAAGGGCGAGTCGTTGGGTTGTATTTTTCTTTGATTCCAACACCGTTAGGGAAAGACTCTGAAGGACGAGAAGTGTAAGAACGGCCGTCGTCAAAACCCACCACAATCTTGTCAATGCCACCGAGCTTTGCAGCATAATGCATCAGTGCTTCATTCGGCACTTGGTATGGGGATTTCATGAACTCTTGTGCAACAGAGTTAACGGTATCAATGGTGCGCTGAACGGTACTTTCTATTTGATTGATTTCTATCGTAAGCGAGTGATCAATCTCGTTATAAATCGTTTGGTTTACCTGTTCAGTGGCCAAGTTAAGCGTAAACCAGTTCGTAAATGCCAAAGCACTAGAACTGACGATCGCTACCATTAAAATCAATTTTCCTTTAAACCCTAGAGACAATTTTGAATTCATAAAACTCATCATCCATATCAACCTATGTCTATTATTTTCATCCGAATGAAATGGTCACTTTTTACATTTTCGAAGATACGGAAAGCGAAACTTGTTCATGCCGATCCATCGTCACAACCATCAATTTAATTAATATTGTATGTTTAATTAACCAGCCATTCTGTGAGCGACCTTGATATATTAAAACTGACTAAAATCGCCCTGTGACATAGGTATCATTTATGAATTTGGATTTTGTTCGAAGTTAAACATTGACGCATAACACATTAAAATAGATCGATTTTTGGATAATTAGCTCATCATTTCTCCGATAACACCCTTTCGGAAACTCTTGTTCTTCTCCTCACCCAGTAGAGTAAAAAATGAGTCTTAACTCACACTTCTACCAACTAACCATTCACTAAAGGCATTCAACCTTAAGATCTATTTGTAATACAATAAGCCTTAGGTTATGGTGTATTTGAATCATAACTTAAGTTCTTTCTGGATGCTTTTGTTCAGTTCAAAGTGATAATTGAAGCAGCCGCTTTAAGGTCATTGAACGCGTTTAACGTAGAAACTGTCGGGGGATCTCGTTATTCGTTTTTTCACTTGCTATTGATCATTTGTTTTTCCAGACGGCTCTTCCGAACATGCCCATACAGTCACCAGCTGTGTGGGCTTTTTTTTACTTTCTTCTCAGGCCCGATACACGAGCGGTGTTAAGTCATCACCAACAATCCTGTAAGTGCACTGGTTTTAAGTTTACGTAGAAAAGTAAGTGAACAAGTGGGTGCTAAAAGGCTTTGAATTTACGAATAGATATAGAAACAAAAATAGGAATTGAGGCAGTAACAGAGTTTTGACTAGATGTAGCTGAGGAAATTGAAGTAGAAGATTTTAACGAGAGAACAAAGGTTTGGGTATGGCAGATAAAAACGAACCTCGCTGAGGTATCGCTGCCTAAAAAGACAGGCAATACCCTAGCGAGGTCGCACGTCGATTACTTCTCTAGTTTAGCGAAGTAGTCGAAGATTACTGGTACGTCGTTGTTACCCATGCCAGCATCAACAGCAGCTTGTAGGCTTGTTGCAGTACCTTGAGCGATTAGAGACTCAGTACCTAACTCTTCACAAAGAGCAAGGAAGTAACCAAGGTCTTTGTTTGCGTTAGCAACAGAGAAACCTAGCTTCTCTTCGCCGTCTACCGCGTAGAACTTACAGAATTGCATGAACGGAGAGTTAGATGGACCTGCAGACATGATGTCAAACAGTTGTTGGCCATCAACACCAGCGCGTTGAGCAACAGCGAAAGCTTGAGACATAGTCGCAACAGTTGTCATACCCATGAAGTTGTTTACAAGCTTAGTCACGTGACCTGAACCTAGAGCGCCTAGGTGGAATACGTTTTCGCCTTGCTCTTCAAGAACAGGTTTAACTTTGTTGAAAGTTTCCATGTCGCCAGCAGCCATGATGTTCAGAAGACCATCTTTAGCGTGTGCAGGAGTACGACCTAGAGGTGCGTCGATCATGCCCGCGCCTTTTTCAGCAAGAGCTGCGCCGATTTTCTTAGTAGAAGCAGGGATAGAAGTACCGAAGTCTACTAGTACTGCGCCTTCTTTGATGCCCGCTAGAACGCCGTCTTCGCCGTAAACGATTTTTTCAACAACAGCTGAAGTTGTAAGACAAAACTGAACGATGTCACTTGCAGCAGCTAGTTCTTTAGCAGAAGTGAATGCAGTCGCATTGCCGCGATCTGTAACGCGAGCAACAGCTTCAGCGCTTAGATCCATTACGTTTACGTGGTAGCCGCGCTTTTGTAGGTTTTCAACCATGTTGCCGCCCATAAGACCTAGGCCAATGAAACCGATTACAGGTTTAGTCATGTTCAAACTCCAAATATAGTATTGTATGATTATATGGTCATTATAATAACGACGTCTTTTCCGTTACGCAATAGTTTTAGGGTAATCCTTCGATGCTTAGACGCAAGTTGTGACGGGGATTCACTTTACGAGAGAATATGGTCACGCTTTGTACTTTGAGGAACGATATCCCACTCAAAAATTCGTCTATTGATGAAATAACATACGTTAAATGTCATACGATTAGTAAGAACAAGCTACGCCATTACCTATGTATAGTTCACTACTCCCTTACTCAGCCAGTGATTAGACTGTTCACGCAGAAGTAAGTCATATCAGTATTTACGAAAAAGGGGTTGGCGCCCTATTCTTCTAACAAAGCGAGACATGCGGGTCTCGTATACGACTCCTGCACATTTCATTGAGCATAGTGGCTAAGTACATACCCAGTCTTTGTGTGTATCAGCTTCCAGGTTTAACCCTCGAGCGACTGACTTGGCATCGAGAAGCGATTGATCTCTTGGCCATTTAGTTTTCTTTCAACCTGATGGGGTTCCCGACGTTGCCAGCTAATACAACTTAACTGACTAGCCAAACAAAAAAACTCCGAGCTTTCACTCGGAGTTTTTAATATCTAGCTTCTGTTACTTCAGCGAATTACAGTTCGATTGAAACCGTTTCACCGTCAACATTTAGCAGTAGCGTGTTGCCTTCAAGCTTGTGAGACACTTCAACTTGCTCGCCTTCGTTCTTATTAGGAACAAGAAGCGTCAGGATGTTGTGCTCTTTCGATGGCTTGAATTCCACTTCAACATGACGGTGGATTTCAAGATCTTTGAACTCGTATGGGTCAACTTCGCCAAAACCTTCAACATTCTTAACTGAAGTGATGTTATCAGCAGACTCGTTGATGAAGTTTACGTCTAGGTGCGCAACTTCGCCACGGATAGTGAAAGACTTGTCTGCCACTTCGTTTGCGAAAGTTGTGTGCATTAGCCAAGTCATGTCTTTCTCTTCAGAAAGCGTTGCCTTGTCTTGCATTACGAATACTTTACCTTGAACAAACCAGACCTTACGCTTGTAAGATTCAATTTCAGGAACGAAGTACTTGTAAGACGCTGTTGCATCACCTTCGACCATCTTCACATCAGATTCAGTGTCGAATTCAGAGATGTTGCCGCCCGCTTCGATACAGAAGCGATCTTGGTGGTTTTCGTAGCCCGTGTTCTTGTTCTCGCCGTACTGACCTTTACCGCCAAATAGTGGAAGGTTCTTAGAGAACGTTTGGCGACGCCATTTAGTGTGCATATCAACACCGAAACCACCGTAGTAGCCAGTGATTGACGCTAGCGTTTCACCGAATGCATGCAAGGTGAATGCGTTTTGGTCACCGTGAGAGTGGCTGATTGAGCCAAACGGAGAACATTTGAATACCATGTGAATATGGTTATCACGCTCAGTCATCTTGTTGTGGAATGCAGCCCAACCCGTGATTGGGAATACTTTCAACAGTGGATCATTCGATGGTGCTTTCTCTTCAGGTGCATCCCAAAGGAAGTTAAAGCGAAGGTCGTCGTAGCCGAAGTCCCACCAACCGAAGTTGTAGAATTTTGTGTGCGCTTCAGTATCACGGCCTTTCAGTTGGTTGTAGTACCAAACGTACTCAGGCTTCTGGTTAACACCTGCGTAGTGCTTAATGTTGTAAGCCAGTTTTAGACCTGGGAAATCACCGATTGAAGACTGGTCACAGAAGCTCGCGCGCTTAGAGTGAACAGGCATGCAGTAAAGCGGGAAATCACCTGTGTTTTCGTAGAATGTTTTGTTAAACATGTCTACGCCACAGTATGCTTTCAATAGATCGAATGCTTCGCCTAGGAATGCAGTTTGTGTGTTCCAGTAGTCAGGACCTTCAGCCCAACCGCCGTCTACACCGCCCCATGGTGGGTAGTGTACTGCGTAGTATTCTAGAGCGTATGCAATGTACTCGCCTGCTTTCGGGTGATCGTGGTAAAGCGCGATACACGTTGGGATGATAGCAGAAGAGATAGAACGAACACCGTGGCTGTTTAGCGGGTTATTTAATAGATCAACCGTCACTTTCAGGTGGTGCATGATTTCGTCTAGACGCTCAATCAAAGCATCTTGAACTTGCTGACGTTCTTCATCTGTGAAGTAGCCGTGTAGCCAGTCGTAACCCCAAGCCATAGCAGCGATAACACGAAAAGCCGCTTCATCGTTATAGCCACGAGAAGTCACGCCTTCTGGATCGTACGTAGACAGTTTTAGAGTCCAAGCTTTTGCTTTCGCAATGAGCGCTTCATCTTCTTTCACAACACCAGCAATCGCTAGGTTACGTGTCGCGTTCAGTGCCATTTGGCAATCAACGTACATTTGACGCCAATAAGGACGCCATAGAGAAGCTTTACCTACCGTCTCAGCTGGGTACGCTTGAGGCTCTTCAAAAGGAGCAGTCTCAAGGAACTTAACTGTCGAGTTGTTGTAGAAGTCATCAAACATGCAGTGAGCTTCATCAGCTTTCACTTTCGCTTTGAATTCTTCTAACTGATCAGCTTGAACAAGAAGACGCGGACGTGCTTCGCTCAAGGTGTCTAGGAATGATAGGTCAAAGTCACGTGTTTGAACTTCGATAGGGAGTAGGTCTACAAGATTACCTGCTGAAGTATCGTTTTCCAGCTTCATCTTCCTGATTGCATCAAGAGATTTTTGGTCGCTCATTCTAACTCACTTATTTTTCAAGTTGATTGAAAGGAATTAGCAACAATATACGTCTTATTGTAGGACAATTGAATGTATTTCGATTCGATCGTACAATTTTTTACAGTTTTCGTGATTTAGGTCTGATGTTGTAAGCTAGGCGCGTTTACTCACTTCGCAAAACAAAAAATGCGACGCTCTTTCGAGTCGTCGCATTTTGTCTAAACGTTCGCTAGCTATTAGCTTTCAGTTACCGCTTTAGCTTGCTTGCCGCCGTCATCGACCGCTTTCACAAGTAGAACACCGACACCACCAACTATCACACCACATAAGATGAAGACTAGGCGTCCCCACATTGGGTTAGTCAGAAGAGCCATCAACATGATACCAACACCCGCTACCGCAATCAGTTTACCAAGCATTTGACGTTGTTTGTTATCCAACACTTTTTGCTCTGCCGATTCAGCTACTAATGGCGTATCTAAGTTGCCAAAGAACTTATCAACATCCGCTTGACGTTCTTTTGATAAAGGCTTGTAGAACATCGTAGATAGTACGAAGAAGCCACCAGTTAGCGTGATGTGAGCAATCAGACCAATCGCAACTTTAACATCAGACCATTCACGTCCTGTTAGAGTATCAAGACCAAACGCCGCTGCTACCATCTCTGCGTCGATAACAAAACCAACCACATAAGATACGATACCACCAACAACTAGCGTGCCCCAACCAGCCCAGTCCGGAGTCTTCTTGATGAAGAAACCAAGGAATGCAGGAATCGTCATAGGGAAGCCGATTAACGCACCTACGTACATCATCGTATCAAACAGGCTCAAACCTTTTAATGAGTTGATGAACTGTGCGATTAGGATAATAGCGAAACCAAATACCGCTGAAGTAATTTTAGATACGGTTACTAACTCTTTCTCTGATGCTTGACCTTTACGAACGATTGTTTCGTAGAAGTTCTTAACAAAGATACCTGAGTTACGGTTTAGACCTGAGTCCATTGAAGACATTGTCGCTGCAAACATCGCGGCAACTAATAGACCAACCATACCTGCTGGCATGTACTCTTGTACAAAGTATAGGTAAGCAAAATCACCCGCTTTTTTACCTGCATTCGGGTAAGCCGCTGATAAATCGACACCTTGACCTGCAATGAACCAAGAAGGCATGAACCAAATAAACACACCACACAACATCAACACACAAGCAAGCAGTGCGGCTTTCTTTGCATTCTTTGAATCTTTAGCCGCTAGGTAACGGTAAGAGTTAAGCATGTTGTTAGTAATAGAGAACTGCTTAACGAAGATGAAGAATGCCCAAATCGTAAAGATGCTTAGGTAGTTGATGTTGTTGCCCCAAAGGAACGAACCACCATCTTGTACTGGGAAGTTGTTAACAATCTCACCAACACCACCACCTTGAACAACCGCTACAACCGCGCAAGTTACCGTTACCGCCATGATGATAACCATCTGCATGAAGTCAGATGCGATTACCGCCCATGAACCACCTGTTACCGACATCGCCAAGACCACTAGGCCAGTCACCCAGATAGTCATGTTCATGTCGAAACCGAAGATACCCGAAGCGATGATTGCTAATGCGTTTAACCACACACCCGCAGATACCACTGAGTTCGGCATTGAAGACCAAGTGAATACTTGTTCGTTGGTCGCACCAAAACGCATACGAATCGCTTCAATTACCGTAACAACGCGAAGTTGACGGAATTTCGGCGCGAAGTACGCGTAGTTCATGAAGTAACCAAATGCGTTGGCTACGAAGATGACCGCTACAGCGAAACCATCGTTATACGCTTTACCTGCTGCACCGGTGAATGTCCATGCACTAAACTGGGTCATAAAGGCGGTTGCACCAACCATCCACCACAACATGTTACCGCCCCCGCGGAAGTAGTCACTAGTAGTGCTTGTAAATGTTCTAAACATCCAACCTATCGCAATCAAGAATAGGAAATAAATGCCGACAATAATCGTGTTGAGTTCCATCGTGTATCCTTTGTCCGTTATAATTTGTTACGAGGACTATAGGAAATTCGACTCTTTATTTGTAGTACAATAATCCAAATAAGTGATGGTGATCTTATTTTGATTGATTAAGTTAATTATATATATGACATAGGATGGAATATGACTAATCCATTAAGCAAATTGTTAGGGTTTTAGGTAAAAATCCAAAAGATCAAACACTTAAAATAAATTTCACCTTAAAAACAACAACTTAAAACAAAAGTGAGACTTTGCACACTTATTAACAAATACAACCGAACACATATAAACATAAAGACCTAAAAAATAATAAAAGAGAATTTGAGACCAATTTCACATCATTCATCACACAATAAACCAGTGTTTTTTATCAAAATCGAGCGGGTAATATCATTAGAATTCAATTTAAATATCTAAGTATTCTAAATCCACGAACCCTGTTTGTGTTATCGCAGATTTAGAATACTTAGAGGTAAAAAATCCCGACTGTCGCATAACTATTTGTCTGATACGGACAGTCTAAAAATGTGTTTAGAACGATGATTTGGGATTGTTACGTTGACGTTAAAAATAAGGCGGATTGTAACGTGGAAGAATAGCTTAAGAGACGTAGCGAAAAGGCTGCCCCAAAATAGTGCTACAGATGGTGCAACACGAGGCCTAAAAACCAAAAAGGCATGCGCTTGGCATACCTTTTTAAGTCGTTTATCTGAGCGTGTGGCTGTTCATCTCAATCTGAAATGGCTCAGACGTACTTTAAACCATTTCTATTACGCATCTACTACGCAGTTACCAAACGGTGGTTAGCATCTTGCAAGTGAACGGCAGAAGCAATTCTCGCCTTGTCACAATCACCGGCCATGATAGCTTCATAGATTCTACGGTGTTCATTGATGCATGTGCTTCCCTCTTCAGAAGAGTGCACAATGAAGTTAATGAACATGGTTGTCAGAATGTTGCCAAATGGCAAGTAGAAGTCGTTACCGGTCGCATTGAAGATCAAGCTATGGAAACGAGTATCAATGTCTGTCCAACGCTCTTGGTCAAACACTTCAGCTTCATCCACTTCGACCATCTTTTGGAAGATCTCTGAAAGCTCGATACGTTGCTCAGCGGTCGCAAATTTTGCCGCCAGCGCACACGCTTCAGGTTCAATCGCACGGCGAAGACCTAAGAACTGTGAACAGAATTGGTCTACGTCGGTTAGGCCGTCCATCCATTCAATCAGTTGAGGATCAAGGAAGTTCCAGTATGCGCGGTCGACTACGCGAGTACCAATTTTAGGGCGAGACTCTAACAGACCTTTAGAGGTCAGTAGTTTAACTGCTTCACGAAGTGCCGTTCGGCTGATACCAAACTGTTCACACAACGCCATTTCACCAGGAATAATAGAACCTTGCGGCAGATCACCAGACAAAATTCCACGAGCGATTTCGCGTGCTACTTGCACGTGCAGGCTACGCTTCGAGCCCGAAATTGAATTAAAAGTGCTAGCCATAAGTTCGCTTATTTATATGTTATGTTTATGTATTATTTAAGGAGTACTATAACAGTATTTCAACCTACATCCAATTGAGTAAAATCAACGCGGATAGTACCTGTTAATTTATTCAATTAATCAAACACTTAGAAAGCATCTAATTTCTCTTAGCTAGAAACACTGTGTTACACCACTAACAAAACCCTCGCCGAGCATGTAGGTTCGTCATTCTCGTTTTCTCTGCTCGCTTCCAAAAACATCACTCAATTGGGCTAAAATAATGGAACCGAAAAACTGTTAGTTTATTCACTACACAAGTTAACCTAGTTCAAATTAATAGGTTCAAGTCGTCTACGTACTGCAAATTCAGACATAAGCTCTGTAGCTCCCAACGCTAATTCAATTCCATCAGAACCGCACTTCGTTGACCACAGTCCCTATCCCTTCAATCGTGACACTCACTTGGTCCTTGTCGGACAAAGCATAGGTTCTTCCCGGCGTGCCCATGAAAACAAGATCGCCCGGTTTGAGGGTAAAATAGTGGCTCAAGTAGCTGATGACTTTTGTAGGTTTGTGAATCATAAACGATGTATTCTCTTGTTGAACAACCTTGCCATTTACACGCGTGGTTAATTGCACGTTGTTATAATCGATACCACGAACAATCGTATTACCAACGGGGCCAAAGCCATCTGAAGCTTTCGCTCGAAGCCATTGTAAGTCCGTGCCTTGCCAGCTTCTTTCTGTAATATCATTGCCCACCGTGACACCAAAGATCGCTTGTTCGGCTTCTTCTTCACTGGCTTGACTGAGTTCTTTCCCAATCACAACCACCAGCTCGCCTTCAAAGTGAACATTTCTTGCTTTTGGTGGCACTTGAATCACTTCGCCTGTGAGAATCAAAGAGGAAGGAAGTTTAAGAAACATCGGCGGTGGTGCATCGGCAGGTGAAGCTAAGTGGCTAGCGAAGTTCATCCCGACGGCGAATACCTTCTCTGGTTGTGTTGGCAGTAGCACTTCAACCGAATCCAGTGGAATCGAAGCCTTCGCGACTGAATATTCGCCAAAGATGTCGCCACTAATTGGCAGCACTGCGCCTTTATCTAACTTTCCATAACTGATCTTGTCTTGATATTGATAACGTACGAACTCCCCAGTTTCGACACTGCTATCAGACTCTTCATTTGCTAAAACAGCGTTAGCAAAAACAGAGGTAGAACAAGAGACCGCTAGTATTAATACCAACCCTTTCATTAACTTCATGATTCACTCCCTAACCGTTTATTCCTATCAGTTACTGTAGTCTAAACACAGGTGAGCATTAGCTATTTTCCTTCGCTGGGGTTAACTCTTTGTTCCTTATCCCTTCTAGTAAGCCGTTCAATTCTGTTTCCTACACGCATAAAAAAACCGAGCAACTCGCAGTGAGTTACTCGGTTTGACTTATTCCCGATGTATTCAGTCGTTGTTGGTATCAACGAATGATTTTGCAATCACGACTGAATTCAATGTGATGCTTCGTTCCCGCAAAGCACCACATCAATACATGCCATCGTTAAACAGCATGTATGTTAATCATTTACAGTTGAGCAAATGATCCTTCCCACGAGTATTTCTCACCCGCGAACTCAACAGTGTGAGTTGCTTGCTGCGTGTCTTCAGCTTGGTTTGAAATACCATAGTGGTAAGTGTTGCCAGAAGTAGTCTGAATGCGAACAACAGTCCCGACACTGTTATGGCCCACAACAGATACTGATTTAACTAGACCACGAGCGCCTACAGAGGCTTCGATAGACTCGTTAAAGTAACCATGCGTTTCTAGTACAGAAGCAAACACGTGGTTTTGACCAGACTGACGTAAGATGAACGCAGGCTCACTCTTAAGGTTGAAGTCTGGATCGTTAGCACCAGTGCGAGCAAAAATAACTTCGCTGCCCGCATTCGCGCTGGTTACTAGACTGTAGTAGCTGCTGTCATGTAGCCAGCTGACTAGAGAACCTTCTTCGTTCACTTTACCTGAAGCAACGTTCCATAGATGTTGGTAACCGTTATCTTCACCTAATGGCTTAAGCGTTTTTTCCATGTTGTAATCAAAGTCAGTACGGATGATCTGCCCAGAGTGGTGAACGGGTAGGTCGTATTGGTGCTCAGCGTCAGCTTCAATGCGGTATACATCGATAACTAGTGGCTTCTCGAACTCAGGAAGTTCAGCAAGAATCACGCTGCGTTGCATGTCTATGCCTGTGTAGTACTCAGAAATTGTGCCACTCATGCCTTGCAGAGACTGGTCGTCTGCTACGAAGAAGTGCTTCTGACCAAACTTAGACTCAGCCAATGCTGTGTTGAAGTTGTTCTGTGTTTTCTGATCAACCGTTACTGTGTTGTGAGCAACCGTCTGCTTACAGTAAGACTTGTTCTCAGGGATGTAACGACCGCCAAACTTAGGCTCAACGTTTACCCAGCGACCGAAGCCGTAATCGTGCAGTACTTCGTGGCCACGGTTGAATACGCTTAGGTGCAGTCCATCGTAGTGACCGTGGTCTAGAGCAGAGTGGTACTGGTGATCAGAACCGTGTTGACCAAACCAGATCAACGCCATTGTATCTGCGGTTTTAGGGTCGCCGTCTTTCTCGTCACGGTGACGAAGGATGCTTACGCCGCCTTTTTCGCCTTCAGGGCCATCGGTTACAAACAGGCTACCCCAGTTGAATGCTTTGATGTCGTCTGCTGAATCAACCGCGTCAGACAATGTTTTACCTGAAGCATGAACCCAAACGTTTTGTTGGTGGTTAGCCATACCAAGCAGAGTTTCAGTCTGCTCGTAACGGTGGTAACACACAGACGTTGCCATGATAACGCCTTCATCGTTGATAGAGATTGTCTTCGATGAATCGTTCAGAGCTGGCAATGTACCGTCTGGGAATGCGGTTTTGAATACAGAGTAAGACGTTGTCTTGATCACTGAATCGTTGAATTCATAGATACCAACTTCAGGCTGACGACGTTCAATCGCTTCTGCGAACAGGTAAATTGGACGTAGAGAGAAACGGTGGTAGTAAGGACCTTCCATGTAGTAGCCGTCAGGCGAGAACAGTTGGTCAAGTTGCGCTAAGAAACCGCCGCTTACTTTGTCTAGTTTCAGGCCATATAGTGCTTTGTCTACAGATTCTTGGTCGTTGATCGCGTAACCACAGATACCTACTGCTGCCACTGCCCATAAGCCGTGGTTGTGTACGATATCGAAGTCGTGTGCGTAAGTAACAACGAACATTTCGATCATTTGCTTAAGAAGATCGTCTTCGATCAGGCGCTTCTGCTCTTCAGAGATTGTGTGGTAAATACAGCTGTACGCACAAGAAGCGTAAAGCATCCACATGTTCTCGTTCAACGTTTGGTGGAACAGCTTACCCGGAGGGTTAGAGTCACGGCTTACGTTGCTTTCAAGTGTTGGGTACACCGTCGCGTACGCTGTTAGCATATCAACGATGTAATCACGGTACTTTGTTTCCTCAGTGATAAGGAACAAACGACCTGCTAGATCCATGTGGATGTAGTTTTGCTTGTGGCGGTTGTGTTCGTAACCGCCGCCTTCACCGTGACCTGGTACTTCAATGCCAACTTCAGCCATGTAAGCGTCAGTTTGTTTAATGTCGCGAGTCAGTGCGTTACCTAAAAGGCTATCCTTGCCAAGTTCTTTACGAAGCTCTGCTGCTTCATCAAAGTTAAGTAAAAGTGGTTGATAGCTCATTATTATTTCCCCTGCTCTGCTGTGCTTGCTAATTCTGGGTTTAAAATTGTTTCTACTGAGTAGAAGCCTGTCCAACTGTATACTTTGCCGTTCAGTTCTACTTTGTGTTCAGTGTTGTCAGTCGCGCCAAGTTGGTTGCTGATCATCACTGTCACGTTTGATTTCTCTGTGGTGATCTCAACTACTGAACCGACATTGGTGTGAGCTACTACTTTGATATCTTTCACAACACCACGTGCACTTACAGATTGCTCGAATTCTTCGTTGAAGTAACCGTGCGTTTCAACAACAGAAGCAAACAGTGTTGTTTCGCCTTTGCTACGTAGAATGAATGCAGGCTCTGAACGTAGGTTGAAACTTGGATCGTTAGCGCCTGTGCGAGTAAAAATCACTTCAGCATTGTCGTTAGACGTTGCACCTAGCCACGTGTAGTAAGTGTTGTTTTGTAGCCAGCTTACAAGTGCTGTGCCCTTCACTTCACCGCTTGCCACGTTCCATAAGTGTTGGTAACCGAAATCGTCACCTAGAGTGTTCAGCTCTTTGTTTGCTTGGTATTCGAAGTTAGTACGAACAATCTGACCTTGATATTGGTGTGAGTAGTCGTATTGATGTTCGCCTTCGCCGCCTTTCTCAGAATCTAAACGGTAAAGGTCTAATAGTAGCGGAGATTCTAGCTCTTCAAGGTTTAGCATGAACACACTGCGTTGCATGTCAAAGCCTTGGTAGTGATCGTTAGCAAATGCACTCATACCGTTGATTTGCTCGTCTTCTACTTTAAAGAAGTGAGGTAAACCGTGTACTGAGTCTGCACGTTCAACATCAAAGTTGTTCTGACATTTTTCATCAATCGTTACTGCGTTGTGAGCAATCGTTTGACGAGCGTAAGATTTGTTTTCGTCTAGGTAACGGCCGCCGAATTTAGGCTCAACGTTCACCCAACGACAGAAGCCGTATTCACGCAGGACTTCTTGACCACGGTTGAAGAAAGAAATGCCCAGCGTATCGAAGTTGCCGTGACCCATACCGTGTTGACCGTAGTTCATCACTAGCTGAGAAACGTCGCCTTTCTTATCCTGCATGCGGATAAAACCTTGTGCGCCGTTGTGACCTTGAGGGCCTTCGTTCAACTCAACACTTGGCCAGAAAGGCATGCCGATTTCTTTCTCAGCAGAAGCGGCTTCGTAGGCTTTAGATAACTCAAGACCACATGGATGCATCCATACTGCGTCTTGAATCTTCGCCATACCGAGAATGTTTTGGTCTACGCCGTTTTCAGAAGAGTAATGCTTGCTGTAAACACTGACGGCAACTTGAACACCCATGTCTGTGATACCCATAGTACGAGAAGCATCATTCAGAGCCGGGAACTCACCGTTCGGGTAAGCCGTCGCAAGCATCGCTTGTACTGTGTTGCCAATCACGCCGCCTTTGTAGTTGTAGATATCAACTTCAGGCATGTGGCGGTGAATCACTTCAGCGAACACACACGTTGGGCGAATCGCATAACGGTGGTAGTAAGGGCCTTCCATGTAGTAACCAGAAGGTGCAAACAGTTGAGAAACTTGCGCTAAGAAACCGCCAGTGTCGTTACGGTCGATGCCGTACACTGACATTTCAAGGTACTCACGCTTGCCTAAAGCAAGACCACAGATACCGACAGCGGCTACTGCCCAAATACCGTGGTTGTGAATGCGGTCGAAGTCGTGTGCGTATTTAACGGTGAACATTTCTAGCATTGGTTCGAAAATGCGAGACTCAATGTTGTCACGTTGTTCTTGTGTCAGTGTTGAAGCAACACAAGAGTAAGCTAAGCTTGAGAACATTAACCAGCAGTGTTCGTTCAGAATTTGGTGGAACAAACGGCCGGTAGGGTTGGTGTTTTTCTGTACGTGGTAATCAAACGTTAGATATTTGTCTGCGTACTCTTCTAGTAATTCTGTAACAAAGTCAGCGTACTTTTGCTCTTTAGTGATCAAGAACATGCGACCAGCTAGATTCATGTACGTGTAATTTTGCTTATGGCGGTTATGTTCGTAACCCCCTGCTTCACCGTGACCTGGAACATCAATAGGTAAACGCATGAATGCTTCTAGGTCTTTCGCGTTCGCTGCAATGGTTTTGCCCATTAAGCTAGAACGGCCCACTTCAAGGTGAAGCTGCTCGATTTCAGCTTCAGTCAACAATACTGGTTTAGTCGTCATATTCTTTGTCACCCTCAATAAAGAGTTTATCTGCTTAAACTTTGATTAAATTCTCAAACTCCATATAAAGTAATACAATAAGAGCTTTAATTATACCTATTCGTTACCAAATGATGATTAGAGTCACATAATCAACCGTAAGTCATTGATGTGAATGACTAATGATAAATATCGGTCATTTATTAAGTTATTGATTTATTTACGCTATATAAAGTATCGCTTGATCAATATCACACAAATTTAGATATATTGTATTACAATTGAGCTCATTCCCTTATGATGGATGCAAGTTAAGTAACACTTAAAAGATTTAAACAGATTAGGAGATACACAATGAACTCTTTCTTTATCCTAGATGAAAACCCATGGGAAGAACTTGGTGGCGGCATTAAGCGTAAAATCGTCGCTTACACTGACGATCTTATGGCTGTACACCTATGTTTTGATAAGGGCGCGATTGGCCACCCTCATACTCATGAGATTCACGACCAAATCGGTTACGTAGTTCGTGGTAGCTTCGAAGCTGAAATCGAAGGCGAGAAGAAAGTGCTTAAAGAAGGCGATGCTTACTTTGCTCGTAAACACATGATGCACGGTGCCGTTGCTCTAGAGCAAGACAGCATCCTTCTTGATATCTTCAACCCTGCGCGTGAAGATTTCCTAAAATAACGAATAGCGCAACCTCAGTTGCTAAGGTAAGCATATGAAATCATTAAACATCGCGGTCATTGGCGAGTGCATGGTTGAGCTACAAAAGAAACAAGACGGGCTTAAGCAGAGTTTTGGTGGCGATACACTGAATACAGCACTTTACCTGTCACGCTTAACAAAAGAGCAAGATATCCAAACAAGCTATGTAACGGCGTTAGGTACTGACCCATTCAGTGCCGACATGTTGGAAAAGTGGCAAGCAGAGGGTATCGACACGAGCTTAATTGCTCAGCTTGATCACAAACAACCAGGGCTTTACTACATCGAGACCGATGAAACTGGTGAGCGTAGCTTCCACTACTGGCGTAGTGACGCTGCTGCGAAATTCATGTTTGATCAGCAAGACACGCCTGCTCTACTTGATAAGCTATTCTCTTTTGACGCGGTTTACCTAAGTGGTATTACGCTTGCTATCTTGACAGAGAACGGACGCACGCAGCTATTCAACTTCTTAGACAAATTCAAAGCTCAAGGCGGCCAAGTATTCTTCGACAATAACTACCGTCCTAAACTTTGGGAAAGCCAACAAGAAGCGATTTCTTGGTACTTGAAAATGCTTAAGTACACCGACACAGCACTACTTACGTTCGATGACGAGCAAGAGTTGTACGGCGACGAAAGCATTGAACAGTGTATTGCGCGTACGTCTGAGTCTGGTGTGAAAGAGATCATCATTAAGCGTGGCGCGAAAGACTGCCTAGTGGTTGAAAGCCAAAGCGCTCAGTACGTTGCACCAAACCCAGTAGACAACATTGTTGATACAACAGCCGCTGGCGACTCGTTCAGTGCAGGCTTCTTAGCTAAACGCTTGAGCGGTGGCAATGCGCGTGATGCAGCATTGGCTGGCCATATTGTGGCAGGGACTGTGATTCAGTATCCAGGAGCTATCATTCCTCTAGAAGCGACGCCTGATTTGTCTCTATAATTGCGCACTTTAACTATTAATCAAGGGTTTGCTTAGTTGAAAGCAGGCCCATTATTAACGTGAGAAAGAATTCATGACTACATTAAATGAACAACTAGCAAACTTAAAAGTAATCCCTGTAATCGCGATCAACCGTGCTGAAGATGCCATCCCCCTAGGCAAAGCACTGGTTGAAAACGGCATGCCATGTGCAGAAATCACACTACGTACAGAATGTGCAATCGAAGCGATTCGCATCATGCGTAAAGAATTCCCAGACATGCTAATCGGTTCAGGTACGGTACTGACTAACGAGCAAGTTGACGCATCTATCGAAGCGGGCGTTGATTTCATCGTAAGCCCAGGTTTCAACCCTCGCACTGTTCAATACTGTATCGACAAAGGTGTTGCAATCGTACCGGGTGTTAACAACCCAAGCCTAGTTGAGCAAGCAATGGAAATGGGGCTTCGCACGCTGAAGTTCTTCCCTGCTGAGCCTTCTGGCGGTACTGGTATGCTTAAAGCACTAACAGCGGTTTACCCTGTTAAATTCATGCCTACTGGTGGTGTGAGCTTGAAGAATGTAGACGAATACCTATCTATCCCTTCTGTACTTGCGTGTGGCGGTACTTGGATGGTTCCAACTAACCTTATCGACGAAGGTAAGTGGGACGAGCTAGGCAAACTTGTTCGTGACGCAGTTGA
Source organism: Vibrio sp. QJM3NY_35 (assembly GCF_057785915.1). Lineage (NCBI taxonomy): Bacteria > Pseudomonadati > Pseudomonadota > Gammaproteobacteria > Vibrionales > Vibrionaceae > Vibrio > Vibrio sp. QJM3NY_35. The sequence goes on from NZ_CM173507.1 coordinate 1,957,573, forward strand.
TCACGTTAACGCTTAATCTGTTTCAGATTTAGTGATAAAGCCTCACCTCGGTGGGGCTTTTTGTTTTCTCGGGCTCTGCGAATTCAGTATTTGCCGTTATCGGTATCCGGAAGTTTGGAGAACTTAGCAACTTAGCAACTTAGCAACTTAGCAACTTAGGGTATCCCTGCTCCACCAGACGTATACGCCCAATAAAGACCTCTCCAATACCTTCCTATTAATCAAACTACCCACCAGCTTCACACTCGATGATATTACGTAGCATGCTATCTTAACGCTTCACAGAGCGCTTGCTTTGCTTGGAAAGCTATACTCAAAAATTTCATCTCAATGGAATCCAGCATCATCGAGAGACACAACGCCTAAACCTGAAGCTATTGTTATAGATAGCGCGGTTTCTCACTCTTATTTCCGCCCATTCGACAAGCTAAGAGTCCAAACGCTAAAGCCGTGGTCAAATCAAAAAGAAATGGGAAACGCGAAACAGAAATAAAGGCTTAAAAACAATAAGCTACACTTAAAAGCCGGAAACATGACTTAGCGATTGAGTATTGAAATTTAACGTGAATTCCATCGTAAAATCACGTCCAGTTGTAGCGTATTTGTTACGGTTATAATTAAAATCTTATAAATAAGGCAAACTGAAAGCTTGTTGCCTATATTGTAATACATATAAACATTTGCACTCCAATTTATTTTGAATCTAAAACAAATCGGGTGAACAATTTAGTTATTTAAAACAGCAACTTAAACAATAGCAACGTAAGTAAGTAAAAATCAATGCGACCTAGATCATACTAAAGACATATTGTAGTACAAATAAACCTTTGGACGCGTTAATCTAAGCCCAGTTAATTATGATATTTAAAAGGCTGAAAAGATGACTATTGATACTTTTGTTGTTCTCGCCTACTTCTTCTTTTTGATCGCTATTGGTTGGATGTTCCGTAAGTTCACCACCTCTACTAGTGATTACTTCAGAGGTGGCGGCAAAATGTTGTGGTGGATGGTTGGTGCAACTGCCTTCATGACACAATTTTCAGCATGGACGTTTACAGGTGCCGCAGGACGCGCATTCACCGACGGTTTCGTCGTTGTAATCCTATTCTTGGCCAATGCATTTGGTTATTTCTTAAACTACGTTTACTTCGCGCCTAAGTTTAGGCAGCTTCGTGTTGTTACAGCAATCGAAGCTATTCGTCAGCGTTTTGGTAGAAGTTCAGAACAGTTCTACACTTGGGCTGGTATGCCAGATAGCTTGATCTCTGCGGGTGTTGCCTTAAACGGTATCGCAATTTTTGTATCTGCCGTATTCAACATTCCGATGGAGGTGACGATTGTCTTCACTGGTGTTGTACTAGTGATCATGTCGGTAACTGGTGGTTCATGGGCGGTTGTTGCGTCCGACTTTATGCAGATGTTAGTTATAATGGCAGTAACCATTACCTGTGCTGTGGCAGCATACTTCCACGGTGGTGGTGTCTCGAACATTGTTACAAACTTTACTGGTGACTTTTGGGTTGGTAACAATCTCAACTACATGAGTATCTTCATTCTATGGATTGTTTTCATTCTTATTAAACAGTTCGGTGTAATGAACAATGGTATTAATGCTTACCGTTACCTGTGTGCTAAAGACAGCGAAAACGCACGTAAAGCTGCAGGCTTAGCAACAGTTCTAGCAATTGTTGGCCCGCTAATTTGGTTCCTTCCTTCTTGGTACGTTTCTGCATTTATGCCAGATTTTGTAAGTGACTACAGTGTTGGCGCAGATGCTGCTTACCTTGCGTTTGTGGAAAATGTGATGCCAGCTGGTATGGTTGGGCTATTGATGTCTGCAATGTTCGCTGCGACGATGTCTTCAATGGACTCTGGCCTTAACCGTAATGCAGGTATTTTTGTTGTTAACTTCTATAACCCGTTTGTTCGCCCAAATGCTTCGCAGAAAGAGTTGGTTATAGTAAGTAAGGCAATGACAATTTTTATGGGCTTGGTCATTATAGGCCTTGGCTTATACATCAACTCACTGCGTCACCTAAGTCTGTTTGATATTGTACTTAATATCGGCGCATTAATTGGTTTCCCAATGCTAATTCCAATCTTGCTGGGTATGTGGATTCGCAAGACTCCAGACTGGTCTGGCTGGGCAACATTAGTTGTTGGTGGTGTTGTTTCTTATATCTTTGGTATTTCATTACAAGCAGAAGATATTGAAAACTGGTTTAACCTAGATCAAGCATTAACAGCACGTGAGTGGGGTGACTTAAAAGTAGGTCTCAGTCTTGCTGCCCATGTTATCTTTACAGGTGGTTTCTTCTTGCTAACAATGCTGCTCTATAAAGGCCGTACGCCAGAGCGCGAAGCGGAAGTTGAAAAGCTGTTTGAAAACTGGAATACACCTGTTATCTCAGAAGGTGCAGAGCAGCAACAGTTAGATATGAAACAACGCAGTATGCTTGGTAAATTGATTTCAGTTGCAGGCCTTGGTGTTCTATTGATGGCATTGATTCCAAACGACATGTTTGGTCGCTCAATGTTCGTGCTGTGTGGCACAATCGTCTTGACAGTAGGTATACTATTAATCAACGCATCAAGAGCTACAGCTAAGATGACCAACGAGTCAGTTTCTAAATAGCCCAATCGCTAAAGAAAGCATCTAACACGTTAAACCAATATGAAGCCCATGTTATTCGATAACATGGGCTTTTTGTTTACCACTCAAAATTTCTGATACTTTTAAATCTGAATAGCACTTTAATGTGTCTTCTCCCCTTCCCTAAACCTTTCAATTACACCCGTTACACCCTTCTTTCAGACAGAGTTTTCTTACCTCTATTTTTTGTAATCGCACTTTCTTTTAAACTTTCCAATGGTTTGATCTCTTTCTGCTTTTCTTTCTGTTACTTTTAACAACTAGACAAACACAACAGATAATTACAATGAAAAAAACATCACTATTACTTGCTTCCATTACTCTGGTACTTTCCGGCGCAGCGCAAGCTGACCAGTTAGAAGACATTCAAAAATCAGGCACACTTCGCGTCGGCACCACAGGCGACTACAAACCTTTTTCTTACTTCGACGGCAAAACCTACTCTGGTTATGACATTGACGTGGCTAAGCATGTTGCAGAGCAGCTAGGCGTCGAATTACAGATTGTTCGTACCACATGGAAAGATCTACTGACCGACCTCGACAACGATAAATACGACATCGCGATGGGTGGTATTACGCGTAAAATGCAACGCCAATTAAACGCAGAGCAAACTCAGGGATACATGACCTTTGGTAAGTGTTTCTTAGTCGCGAAAGGCAAAGCAGAACAGTACGACAGCATTGAAAAAGTAAATCTATCTTCGGTTCGTGTAGGCGTGAATATTGGCGGCACTAACGAGATGTTTGCAGACGCCAACCTACAGAGCGCAAGCTTCACACGTTACGAGAACAACTTAGATGTGCCGCAAGCCGTTGCGGAAGGCAAAGTTGATGTGATGGTGACAGAAACCCCTGAAGGTCTGTTCTATCAAGTAACGGACGAACGGCTTGAAGCAGCCCGTTGTGAAACTCCGTTCACCAATAGCCAATTCGGTTACCTAATTCCTAAAGGCGAACAACGTTTGTTGAACACAGTGAATTTCATTATGGATGAGATGAAATTGAAAGGCGTTGAAGAAGAGTTCCTGATCCACAACTCTCTTAAGTAACGTCTTTTTCAATTTATACAGTGACAAAAAAGAGGCCAGCAATGCTGGCCTCTTTCGTTATGGTTTAATGGTTCGCTTAACCGTGAGTTATCACATTTTGCTGTACTAGCGCATCTAGGATGTCTGAAGGCATGGTGCCACTTAGTGTTAACTGAGGAGCAAGGTCTTCAACCACAATCACTTGTTCCGTGGTACCTAAGCCATCTGGGTTGATCGTAAGCTCAATGTCATCCCCGTCCACTTTCGCGTCTATCTGTTGTAGCAACGCGGTCATGTCTGGAGATGTGTTTTTAAGCTCCGGCAACACTTCTCTCAAGTCAATACTGTCCCCTTCCGACAAATCAAAGTCGGTAATCGTATCTTCAACACCATCTTCAATGTTAAGCCATACGAACGAGTCCATACCAACGCCACCAGTCAGAATGTCTGAGCCTCCGCCGCCAATCAGGGTGTCGTTACCGTCACCGCCAACAAGCGTATCATCACCTGCGCCACCTTCCAGTCGGTCATTACCTGAACCACCCGTTAAGTCAGTCGCATTAGCACCAGCCAGTAACTGAACATCATCGGTTTCCGAAGCCAAGTTGATATCAACCGCATTCGACACAATGTTCAAGTTCAGGTCAATCGATGCAGAGGTCGCTGTATCGTTGTTGTCAGTCTCTTCAGAAACCGCCTCAACTTTCAGTGTGTAGTTACCCGGAGCTTGAGAAAGCCCAACCGCTTGCAAGCTTTCGATTGCATCCGCCGTTGCCACCCACACACCGCCGCCAAGATCCGTCACAGAACCCGTAGTACTGGTGATTTGAGCGCCAGTAGGCACATCACTGATATGTAGCGTTAGCTCTTCTGTAATGTCCGTTAAGGCCGCGATAATCCCAACCAAAGGAATGCCACTCGCACTCACAGACTGACTCGCAGTAATGTTTCTCACGTAGTTAGTCGCACTATCGATAGACAAGGTTGGTGCATTCGCCACTGGCGTCACCGCGATGTTATAAACAACCGGAGCCGTTTCAATAGCGATACCAGAAGGATTACCACTGTCTTTGGCGGTGACCTCTAAGCCGATGTTGTTAGTTGGAGCCAAGCTTGCATCAAGGTAAACCCCATTCGGGCTGGTCGGTGTGTCAATCAAGGCATTCAGATCGCTCAGCGTCCCTACTAACGTCACCGAACCACTATTGTCACCATTAACGGTCACACTAGTACCAGCAGGTAATGATACGGAAAGTGTTCCGTAATCAACGGTCAGCGTTACTGTCATCAAGTCATTAGCAAAACTATCGACATAATCAGGGTCACTGACATTAATACCACTAAGCAGTTGTCCTGCGTCTTCATCAATCAACGTAGTGACACTGTCACCATTAACGACAGGAGTATCGTTCGAACCTTGTACCACGGCAGTGATTTCAGCGGTATCGGTTAGGAAGTCATTAACGCCATTCGTTGTCCCGTCATCCTCTACGGTATAAGTAAACTTAACATCACCGTTGTATTCATCTGCTGCGGTAAATACCCAGTAAGGACCAGTAATCATAGCATCATCTGCCCCACCGACGTTTTCAAAGCGTTGCAGTGTGCCTTGGCCTTGATCGAGCACCAGATTAGTCACGGTAATCGTGTCATTTTCCGGATCGGTCGTCGCTGCAATCAAATCCTCTTCCTTGATGATCAATTGACCTTCTTCGAGGATGGTGCCTAAATCGATATCCGTTGCATCCGGTTTATCATTCACTTCCGTTACCACAACACTGATTTCAGCACTGTCAGTTAGGAAATCATCGACACCGTTTGTCGTGCCGTCATCCTCAACGCTATAAGTGAATTTAACGTCGCCGTTGTATTCATCCGCAGCGGTAAACACCCAATATGGGCCCGTAATCGTCGCATCATCCGCACCACCCACGTTTTCGAAGCGTTGCAGTGTGCCCTGACCTTGATCGAGCACCAAACTGGTCACAGTAATTGCGTCATTGTCTAGATCCGTGGTCGCTGCGATCAGGTCCTCTTCTTTGATGATCAATTGACCTTCTTCAAGCGTGGTGCCTAGGTCAATATCTGTCGCGACTGGTTGATCATTAACCTCGGTGACTTCAAGGCTAATTTCAGCACTGTCAGTTAGGAAATCATCCACACCATTAGTTGTACCATCATCGATAATGGAATAGTTAAATTTCACGTCACCGTTAAAATCGTTATCTGCAACGAACAACCAGAATGGACCGGTAATCGCTGCGTTATCAGCGCCACCAGCATTTTCAAAGCGCGTTAACTGACCTTGTCCTTGAGTCAGGGTGACACCCGTTACGGTCAGGTTATGATTCTCGATGTCGGAGCTTGCCGCAATCAAATCACCTTCCACAATCACGATTTGACCATCTTCCGCAATCGAACCTAAATCAACATCCGTTGCAACAGGCGCATCATTTACTTCCGTCACTTTAATAGTAAAGGTCGTTTGATTGGTCTGTGCGGTATTCGGGTCTCCAGCGTCAATAAGACCATTGTTACCGCCGTCATCGAGTGTTGCGTTGATTGTCACCAACCCACCCTGATTGAGGTAGTTCTGGTCTGGATCCGGCTTGAAGGTCACCGCACCATTGGTCAATGCCGTATTGATGTCAGCTTCTTTACCCGTGATGACCAGTGAACCGTCAGGTTGCAGTACAAACGTCACATCTGGAGAGCTTGTAAACTCAAAGACGCCCTGTGCTCCTGGCAATGTTTGGTCAATTTTCAACGTCAGCGTATACGGTGCATCTGGGTTATCAAAACTTGCGTCTACGTCGTAGATGCTGAAGTTGTTAATCGCGACACCAGTTGAGTCTTCTTGCGTTTCAATATTGGTAACGTTGACGAACGTTGGTTGATCGTTGATAGGGTCAATCACTAAATCAACATCGAAGCTGGTTGGTGTACCCAGGTATTCAGTGTTGTCAGCATCAGTGTCCACAGAGCGAACCGTGATTTGTAATGGGCCAGTAATACCCAACGCATTACCTGTATCGCTGTTGTGTTGACCAGAATTAAATACGATCTTATCAAGCGACTGAGCAGGTACATCCAGCGTCCAAATCTGTGTGACAGGATCGTAGCTAGCCAACGTCGTACCGTCTGGATAGTAGATAGAGGCATCTTGAGGTACACCAGCCACCTCTACACGAAGTGTCTCTGGCGCATTTTCGGTATACGTGCCGCTGCCTGTTGCAGATAGCTCTTTATCCAAAATAGTCGCATTGATTTCGATATCAATGTTTTGGCCTTCATTGCCAGTAACAGAATCCGTTGGGTTGGTATCAACATCATCACCCACTGGCACCACATGCAGCTTAAAGCTTGGCAGATTAGATGCGGCAGTTGGTACGCTTAACAAGGATTCTTGAGTAAAGACAGCAACGCCAAATTCCGCAGTACCACTGAAGTTTTTAGGCGGTAGGATCGAAATCTCACTCAAATCAAATGACAACCCTGATGCTTGAGGCAGTTGAACACTCCACTCACCACCACCATTGTTCTTCACTGTATAAGCGGAGCCCGGATCTGCATTCATTAAGAAGCCATCAGGTACACCGGTGAACTTAATCGAAACGAACTGCTCTGAGCCGTCTAGGTCAGTGAGCGCAATAGAAACAGGCCCGGTTCCCGATAGAGAAATAGATTGGTCTTCGTTGCCCGTGATCTCAATGACATCAGGATCACTACCCGGCCCTGTTACAAGCACATCATCAACCACAGGGACAACTTCAAAGCTAACACTGGTATTGAACGTATCAGTATCGGTTGCCGTTCCGACTGGAGACGAAGCGTCATTGTAGGTAGCAGTATCGGTAATTGTTCCGCTGACATTCACTTGTACTTGATTAATGTCGTTACCCGTTGGGTAGTTGGGAGCAGGACGGAACAATACATTGTCCAGAGCGCCGGCATTAATGTCCGCTTCATTGAAGGTCACGGACGTACCAAGCGATACACCCGCACTTGTGTAAAACGCGCCGACACTTGTGTCATCCAAAGTCAGCGTAATAGATGTGAATTTTTCGTCACCACCCTCAACCCCACTGACTTGGTCAGTAATGGTTGTGCTGAAATCAAGCTGAATGTAAGTATCTTCGTAACCCACTGGATCTTGTCCCGGTTGACCATCAGTATCAACAGGATTAAACGAGTCATCAAGCGAGCCAACAACCGTAACATCAATGTCTGGATTACCTTCAACGTCAGGAGCGACTTTAATAACGACATCGGTCACCAAGGTTTTCTCATCACCAGACAGTGTATCTTTGGTTACTATTGTGATTGGTAACCTAAAGTCGCCAGAATAGTCGGCAGGTAGGTTGAGTAGCAGACCTGAGAAATCCGTTGGAACACCCTGCTCGACGGTTGTTTCAAACACATACTTCCCGTTTACGAAGTCAACATCACTGCCTCCTCCTAAACTGATTGGGAAAGTTATTCCTGGGGGAATGGTCACAGAGTCATCAATTATGATAGTCACTTGGTCTGTTGAAGCGTCTTCACCGGAGAATGTGATCAGACTATTTAAAGCAGTTCCCAAGTCTAACTGTGTGTCTTCTACAGCATCGACAACGCTATCTGGTGTCATCGTAATATCTGCAGCCACCTCGTTCCCGCCAACAAGCACTTCTGGGAATGACAAGTTCACCTCGCCTTCCCTCTGAACCGCAGCTGATGATTCAGTTTCAGCGCCATCACCTCGATCAATCACGGTACTGTAGATGGTCATCTTGATGTCATTGAAAACGCCTGGAAGGCCAGAAACTGGCGGAAACGCAAGACCGTTTGGTGCACTAATACTAAACAGATCTTCATTTGTTACCACCCAACGACCATTGCCTTCATAAGCGGCACCAATAACAAGCAGCTGGTTGAGGACAGCATCTGATAACGCCGAGTCGTCCACATTGGTCAGTTGAATCACTAGCTGGTCAACTTCTTCAATAGCAGACGAAGCATCAGTTTCTTGGTATCGAATAACGAACTCATCCGTAACCGATGTATTGTCACTGTTGGTTGTGAATTTGAGAACACCAGTTAGAGCATCCGCGACCACTGTACCCAAGTCTGTAAGACCTGCGACCTCATCTACAACCAGTTTGTTGTTAGCATCTTCAGGCTCAACCACTGGTCGCACACGAACATCAATCGAGCCCGTGATTGTTGCTGTTGCAATACCCTGACCTGGGTCAGTTGCATCAACATATTCATGATCGCGTTCTTCAATCATGACAACCGTATTAAGCGTAAAGTCGGTGCTCGAATCTTGCTCCGGTGTTATCTGAATAAAATTATTGTTCAGTGCTATCTGAGTGAACGCTTCTGGAGTCTGCCCGCTCTTAGGTGTGATGGTTAGCGTTCCAGCCGCAGCATCGTAGTTCCAAATCACATCACCGTTTACAACCACATTTTCAACACCACTTGGAATACCGCTGATAACGATTGAAGTGAAATGTTCGTCATCATCAATGTAATCTGTACCTTCTGGGTGCCAATCGATGTTGATCGCCGTATCTTCATCTCCTCGAGTCACAGTATTATAAGTCGCTGAAGTATCAATCCTTGGCTCAACTAAGATGCGAACTTCCTGATCAAAAGAGAGCGTATGACCATCATTCTCGGTCACGATCACTTTACCTTGGATGTGGATGTTCTCTGTCGACGAATCAACCGGTCTAATGCGGATACCTGAAGTTTTACCCGCTTCAGTAATGTTCGCTTCGTAAATGGGTTTAGAGAGATCAGGGCTACCGCCCGGTCCCGTTTCATAACCAACAAAGTTCAAGTCAATCACGGTACCATCGCCATCTTCCAGAATAACGCCATCAGGGATGCCTGAAAGAATAACCGTTATCGACTCTGAGACATCGTCAGGTAACGGTGTTGTACCGCTATCTGGCCTTCTCTCGCCCGACAATACAGTGAAATCGAGCTCAGCAAAGCTATCGCCATTTTGACTCTCTTGAATTGTGGTTTGAACGCCAGATGTTGTGCCATCGGTAATTGCTGTCCAAGCCGTACCGTTGGTACCGCCATAAGGAATATCGGCAACGCCTTTAACCTCAACGTTAACCGTTTTAGTCCCTAGGATTTCTTCATCAACTTGGGCACCAGTAGAGAGGTTTGCGGTATCCTTGACCACACCCGTAACTTCAAACGTGAAGTCAACATTGCTGTGTTTAGTCGGAACGATCTCTACGTTGGCTAGATCGGAATACGCCACTTCCTGATAATCGACACCGTTGATAGTGATTGTAGGAACCGGAGTAGTGGTTCCTAGGAAATAAAGCACCGCTCCTTCGGTAATATTGCTGATGCGAACAAACAGCTCTTCGGAGCCATCAGCGTCCACCGAGCCATTCATGGTGATCACTTCATCCAACGTGAAGGCATCTTTATTGGCCAGAGGACCTAAGTAGTCTGGATCATCAATATTGTCTTCATTAATACGGATTCGGTTAACACTGAACGAGCCTGGATCCGCATCGGCAGTCACATCAATGATAATGTTTTGCTCTACAGAGCGAGCCGTTGTCTTATCGTTTGCTCCACCGTTGGCTGCGTCATCGTATGGATTACGCGTCTCTTCCGTAATTGCGGTTGCTTTGAACTCAATTTGCCCAGAGAAATTATCAATAGGGTTAACCACGGTGCTATTGATATCTGCGGCAGCAATCGTGTAGACACCATTGACCGGCGTTAACACATTGCCATTTTGATCCAACAGCTCAAACTTCCCATCACCTTGAACGGCTTCTAGCTCATAGGTAATCGTCTCAGTATTACTGTTATCTTGCGACTCTGCATTCAGCTGAAGTATCACATTGTCTTCATCTTCGTTCACTTGATACTGATACGTGCTACTGGTGTCATCCCAAGTCGCAATATCCGCTACCGCTTCAATCTCAATTCTGAAGCTTGAATTTACTGTATGGTCAAGCGTGCCATTATTATCAATTTCGAGCTCATAACGAACTCTCCCACCAGTTTCATCCGAACTAGCGTGTTGGTCCGGAACAAAGAACAAGTTGTCTATCGTCGCGATAGTTTGTCTTGGTTCACTCGGGTTTGGAGCGAAGCTTTGTTCAAGTTGAGGAGGACCAAATACAATGCTCCCATTTGGCTCAGGTACTAATTCAATGTACTTCGAACTAGCACTATCAAAATAATAAAAAGTACCTTGGTGACTATCACCGCCGTTCGGGCTTTTAATCGTCAACTGCCCAATCGATTCGACATTGTCCTGATCGTAGAGATTAACTTGCAGCGCGACTTGCGCTGGTGCATTAGGCAAATTACTTTGGTTGTCTTGAGCATTTTCAAAATTCGGCTCATCGCCCGTTGCATAAGGTATAGTTGAGTCCCTGCCCGCATCCTCGAAAGTGGTCACTTTTAACGCGACAGAAGACGAATTTCGGTCTGTAATTGTTATATCTAAAGGTGTTTCAGAGGTATCTAAGTCTCCGTCCGTCGCGATCACGTTAATCGAGAAGTCGATAGTGTCAAGACCGTCATGATCAAGATAACCATTAGCTCTGAACTCAACCTCACCATTTGAATTTATGCGCAGTCTACCAAGTTCACGAGTGTCGATACCGCCACTACCATCATCGGTTTGTTCGTAAACTCGTATCTGCTGGGTACCACTGTTCAAATCAAAACTGCTACTGTAAGGCCCATTGTTTCCTGTTCGGAACACGATGTCGGCACCATTGCTAGTAATTCCCTCTATGCGAGTCAGTGCCGCATCATCTGCGCCCACATCTGTCGCATTCGCAAACATGTTAACTTTGGAGTTGCCATAACCTTGACCCTCAACTCGCGTGATCGATTGAGTGGTCACCAATGGAACATCATCAGTTACCGTAATAGTCAGATCGATCGCGTTCGATTTGTCTTGGTCAAAATCTTCAGCCACGACAGAGAAATCAAGCTCTATGGTGTTTTCATTCGCGCCATCTGGGTGCTTAAGTGGTTTAAACAATTCGAATTGATAGCTGTTGTTTGAGGTATCAAAAATGATTTCAAACACAGGTTGATTGCTGGTTACCGTCTGTGCAACATAAGTGAAGGTTGTACCGCTTTGTGAAACAGGCAGCCACTCTAGGCTTTCTCCATCAGAAGTTAAGCCTGCAATCACTAAGTTTTCATCAACCAATTCGTACTTAACAACACCATCAGCACCTTCATCAACGGTGAATAGCCCATTAATAATGGTGTCTTCAGGTTGATCGGAACCAATACCAGTAAGATCGTCTTCATCGACAACCGTTTCACCCGTCGGCGCACTCATTACTGGCGCATCGTCTAGCACCTCGATTGGCAATACATATTGGTTAGAATCATCGCCGTCACCATCAACCGCAACGACATCAAATGGAATCGTTAAGGTATTGGAATTCGGGCTTGTTGGATGGTTTAGAGGACCTAGCAACGTAAACGTATAAGAGCCGTCATTCGCTAGCGCGAGCGTGAAGATAGGAGTTCCACTTGTCGTCATACCTTGATAGGTCGTTGTGTTGGCGGCACCTGTGACTTCTGTAATAGAAATCGCTTCAGTTCCAGAGGTCAATGTCGCTTCAAGCGCAGAGATATTACGCAGTTCGTAAACCTCTACTTGGTCTGCACCTTCTGTGGTAACAAATGCACCTGTTGCTTGAGAAATCGCAGAGCCGAGATCATCTTCATCAACCACAAATGTGCTGGTCGCTGTCGTATCGGTAATGACAGGCACATCATCGGTGATAGTAACGGTCAAAGGTTTCATCACAGAGTCGGTATCGTCTTGGTCGACCGCGATCACTGGCAGAGTGAATACTTGATCGTTGTTGCCTTGCACAGGCAGATGATCGAGCTCTTCCAACAAAGTGAAGGTGTATTCGCCTAGCACTACACTACTAAAAGTGATGGTAAAGATATCCGTTTGAACACCCCCACTCTCAACGAAACCAATATAGGTTCCGCTGTTGGCTGGATCTTCTTTAAGCTGAACCACTAGGCCATCCGATTTCAAATCACCAGACGTGTTGAACTGAGTGGTATCAATACGGAAATAGCTTACATCATCACTTCCCGCTGTGAAAGCAATGGTTTCAGTTTGGCTAACAGGTAAACCCGGAGAAGAACCATCAATCAGATTTGCTTCTTCCAACGCGACAGTCGGTACGGTGTCGATAGTTGGTGGCGCGCCATCGGCAATAGTTAACGTCACGGTAGACGTCACGATATCGCCATCTTTATCTTCAGATGTTACGGTAATCGTCTTAACGATATCACCACCAGAATGATTCAGGTTTCGATTAGGCTCAAAGCGCACATCACCTTCAAGCGTGATAAACAACGAACCTTCCGTAAATACAAACTCTTGCTCACCAGTGATGGTTTGCACCAGAGACTCTTCAGGCTGACTACCATAAGTAAATTTGGTTATGGTGGCGCCATCAGCACTTTGCGCAGGCATCACATCAAATGTCGTTGTGGTAGGCGTGCCCGTGCTTGGTTCAGTGATGCTAAGCGCACCAGACTTCATTAACTGGACATCATCGGTGATGGTTACTGAAAGCGGTTTAGACGCTGAAATATCGCCATCGGTGTCTTGCGCGTAAACAGAAAGATCAAAACTCAGATCGTTGCTTCCTAAGCCATCAACGTGATCCAAACGCTCAAGCAGCGTAAAGGTATACTGGCTAGGATTAGTATCATCAAAATCTAGGGTGAATATGATTTTCTCACCACCCGAACCATCCGTCGTAAACGCAATGTAGTCGCCAGAACCCGCAGGCTCCTCACGTAAACTCAATTCAAGGCCATCAGACTTCAACACGCCGTTGGTATTGAACAGCCCAGCTTCAACGACTATTTTTCCAATGTCATCACTGCTCGCTAGCGAGGTGATAGTCTGAGTCACACTGACAGGCGTTCCGCTAGGTGTCGAACCATCCGCAAGTAAGCTTTCCGACAAGCTGACACTTGGCACAACGTTGATTGTTGGTCCATCGCCATCAACAATCGTAAGCGTGACTGTTGATGAAAAGGTATCTTTATCAAAGTCAGAAGACGTAAACACAATCGACTTAACAATGTCGCCCGCAGAATGATCTAGATTTCGGTTTGGTTCGAACCTTACATCACCGCTTAGCGTGACAAACAGTGAGCCTTCAGTGAAAACAAATTCCTGCTCACCGCTGATGTTTTGATTTAATGTAATCGCAGACCCACCGTCATAAGTGAACTGAGTAATGGTCGCCCCATCAGCACTTGGTGTAGGCATTACATCAACAGTAGCAGTGGTTGGTGTTCCAGTATTTGGCTCTGTGATGCTTAACGTGCCATCTTGCATCTGTTGAATGTCATCTTGTATCGTTACCATGACATCGCGTTTAACCGAATCATCACCATCGGTATCAACGGCGTAAACAGGCAGGTTGAAGTTGAGGCTGTTATTAAGATCACCATCAAGGTGATCTAACGCCTCAATCAAAGTGAAGGTGAACTGCCCTTTATTAACGCTATCAAAGCTAATCGTGAAGACATCGGTTACATTACCTGCCCCATCATCGGTATAGCCAATGTAATCACCTGGAGAAGACGGATCTTCTTTTAGCTGAACAACAAGACCATTTGATTTCAGCACATCACCTGGATTGAATTCGTTGGTCGCGATTCTAAAGTGGCTTAAGTCATCACTACCCACGGTGTAGGTAATGGTTTGTGTTGAACTCACAGCAGAACCACTTGGCGTTGAACCATCTGCGAGGTTGACTTCCGATAAGTTCACGCTAGGAACAACATCGATGACCGGATCAATCCCATCTTGAATCGTCAACGTGACATCCGCGGTATCGGTATCGTTATCAAAATCACTGGTCGTCACGACTATCGTTCTCACGATATCACCCGCTGAATGGTCTAGATTTCTACTTGGTTCAAAGCGCACCTCACCTTCAATCGTGATGTACAGTAAGCCATCGGTTACGGTAAAAACTTGTTCTGTAGACACAGTTGGGTCTAACGTAACAGCCGTGCCACCATCGTAGATAAACTGAGTCACTTTCGCGCCATCAGCACTCTGTGTCGGCATAACGTCGATTGTTGGCGTGGTTGGCGTACCCGCTGCTATATCAGCAAGTGAAGGCTCAGTGATACTTAACGCCCCATCTTGAACGCCTTGTACATCATCGGTGATCACCACGGTCATTGGCGACATTGCAGAATCATCACCATCGGTATCAACCGCTAAAACAGGGACATCGAAACTTAGAGTATTGTTTTGTAATCCATCTGTATGGTCTAACGCTTCAAGAAGTGTGAACGTATATTGCCCTAGATTGGTGGTCGAGAAACTGATGGTGAAGACGTTGGTTTCTACGTTAGAGCCGTCCTTGACGAAGCCAATGTAATTACCAGAATTCGCTGGCTGCTCTTTTATCTCAACCTCTAAGCCATTGGACTTTAAAGCTCCAGACATGTTGAACTGTGCTGGGTCAATTCTGAAATAACTAACATCGTCACTACCCTCTGAGTAGGTAATAACTTGAGTCATCGTCACTGGATTGCCGGTTGGCGAAGAACCATCTGCGAGATCCACTTCTGAGAGCGTAATTCCAGGGACTAAATCGATCGTTGGAAGATCACCATCGGTAATCTTCAATGTCACGGTAGATGAGACGATATCACCATCAAGGTCAGTAGATGTAACAACAATCGTCTTGGTAATATCACCACTCGTGTGATCTTGATTTCGCACAGGCTCGAATCGTATCTCACCTTCTGTGGTAATAAATACAGAACCTTCAGTGAACACAAACTCTTGCTCGCCATTCACATTGAGATCAAGGCTTTCTGCACTGTTTCCATCAAACACAAATGAAGTGATTTTTGCTCCATCTGCGCTCTGATTTGGCATCACGTCCAGAGTATTCGATGTTTCGACGACTCCAGCAGGCTCACGACTGGTTATTGTGCCGCCTTGCATCAACTGCACATCATCACCAATAGTCACGCCAAGCTGAGAGACTAACGAATCGTCGCCGTCACTATCCACCGCATACACAGGCAGATCAAAATTCAGGTCGTTGTTGCCACGTGCATCTTGATGATCCAAGGCTTCGATTAAGGTAAAGGTGTATTCACCTAAGGTTGTCCCAGAAAAACTCAACGTAAATACTGTGGTTACCGCATTCGACGAGCTGGTTGTAAATCCGATATAGTTGCCCGACCCTTGCGGATCTTCACGTAATTCAACAGTTAAACCATTCGATGTAAGTGCATCGTTGGTATTGAATTCTGCTGGTTCAAGGCGGAAACGAACCACATCATCACTTTGATTGGTCAAGGTGATGGTTTCGGTTTGACTTACCGCACTGCCACTTGGGGCTGAACCATCCGTCAGGTTCGTTTCAGATAAGCTAACCGTTGGAATAACATCAATGGTTGGAATATCACCATCGGTGATCGTTAACGTAACGGTTGACGTGACTGAGTCTTTGTCGAAATCGCTTGAGGTCACCACTATCGACTTAACAATATCGCCAGCCGTATGGTCAAGATCTCGATTAGGCTCAAAGCGAACTTCACCTTCGAGGGTAATGTACAGTTTGCCTTCTGCGAAGATAAACTGCTGTTCGCCTGCAATATTTTGATCGAGGGTGTTTACGACGCCATCATAAGTGAACTGAGTGATGGTCGCGCCGTCAGCACTTTGGTTTGGCATGACATCAAAAGTAGCCGTGGTCGGTGTACCAGCCGCTAAATCAGCGACGGTCGGCTCGGTAATATTTAGCGCACCACCTTGCATGATTTGAACATCATCATCAATCGTTACACTAAGCTGCGATACCAGTGAATCATCACCATCACTGTCTACCGCATAAACAGGCAGATCAAAGCTCAGATCATTGTTCGCTAGGCCGTCAACATGGTCTAGCGCTTCAAGTAGAGTGAAAGTGTATTCACCTAACGTGGTTGAAGAGAAGCTAATGGTAAACACGGGGACTTCAGCGCTCGAGCCGTTGGTAATAAAGCCTATGTAAGTGCCCGGATTAGCAGAATCTTCTTTTATCTCGACCGCAAACCCATTCGATTTCAGTACACCACCGACATTAAACTCCGTTGGTTCAATGCGGAAACTCGTCACATCATCACTTTGGTTAGTGAAAGTAATCGTCTCGGTTTGACTTACTGCGCTACCGCTCGGGCTAGAGCCATCGCTAAGGTTAGTTTCAGATAGAGTAACGCTTGGCACGGCATCGATGGTTGGGATATCACCATCGGTAATCGTCAGCGTAACCGTTGCTGTCACGGGATCGTTATCGAAGTCACTTGAAGTCACCACAATCGACTTCACGATGTCTTCGCTCGTTGTGTGGTCTAAATTACGATTTGGCTCAAAACGCACTTCACCTTGAAGAGTGATGAATAACTCTCCTTCCGTGAAGCTGAACTTTTGCTCGCCATTGTCAGTTTGATCAAGTGTTCGAACTTGACCATCGTAGGTGAACTGAATGATTGTCGCACCGTCAGCACTTTGCATTGGCATCACATCGATGGTTTTGGTCGTTACAGTACCACCAGCCAAATCAGCAACATTCGGTTCAACGATATCTAATGTGCCGTTTTGCATGACTTGGACATCATCACCGATAGCCACATTGAGTTGAGACACCAGTGAATCATCACCATCTTTATCAACAGCGTAAACCGGCAGGTCAAAGCTTAGGTTGTTATTTCCTAGCCCATCAACGTGATCTAACGCTTCCAACAGTGTGAAGGTGTATTGACCAATATTGGTATCCGAGAAACTAATCGTGAACACGTTCGTTTCAACATTAGGTGCCGTCATCACAAAGCCGATGTAGCCACCAGGCGTACTTGGGTCGACTTTCAACTCAACCGTCAGTCCATTCGATTTTAGAAGGCCGCCAATATTGAACTCAGTAGGTTCAATACGGAAACTCGTCACATCATCACTTTGGTTGGTGAAGGTAATCGTCTCAGTTTGACTGACCGCACTGCCACTTGGAGCAGAACCATCACTCAGGTTGGTTTCAGATAACGTAACACTTGGTACATTATCAATGGTTGGAATATCGCCATCGGTAATGGTCAGCGTAACCGTTGAAGAAACAAGATCGTTATCAGAATCACTTGAGGTCACCACTATCGATTTAACAATGTCTCCACTTGTGTGGTCCAAATTACGATTAGGCTCGAAACGCACGTCGCCTTGTAGGGTGATATACAGCGAACCCTCAGCAACATCAAATTTCTGTTCACCCGTATCGCTTTGGTCAAGTGTTAGTGCCGCTCCACCATCATAGGTAAACTGAGTAATGGTCGTTCCATCAGCACCTTCTTCATCGAGAACATTAACCGTTGTCGTGGTCGGCGTGCCTGCCGCTAAATCCGCAACCGTTGGCTCTTCAATATTGAGTGAGCTATTGACCATCACTTGAACGTCATCGGTGATCGTCACCTCCAACGGAGACATCAAAGAATCGTCACCGTCGCTATCGACGGCATAAACTGGCAAGTTGAATGTTAGGTCGTTATTCCCTTGAATCGGCGTGTGGTCAATCGCTTCGATAAGCGTAAAGGTGTATTCACCCAAATTAGTACTGCTGAAATCAAGAGTGAAAACGGTAGTTTCAGTATTCGAAATATCAGTCGTGAAACCGATATAATTACCCGAACCTGCAGGTTCTTCTCTAATCTCGATCACCAGACCATCGGACGTGAGAGAATCGCCAACATTAAATTCACTAGGCTCTAAACGGAATTTCTCAACATCGTCACTTTGGTTGGTGAAAGTGATCGTCTCGGTTTGACTAACCGCGCTACCACTCGGGTTCGAACCATCACTCAGATTCGTTTCAGATAAGCTAACCGTTGGAATAAGATCAATGGTTGGGATATCGCCATCGGTGATCGTCAATGTAACCGTTGAAGTCACCGAATCTTTATCGAAGTCGCTTGAGGTCACCACAATCGACTTCACGATATCTTCGCTCATGCTATGGTCGAGATCGCGTTTTGGCTCGAAACGTATTTCACCTTCAAGAGTGATGAACAAGCTACCTTCTGCGAAGTTAAACTGCTGCTCGCCTGAAATGCTTTGATCGAGTGTATTTACGACACCGTCATAGGTAAACTGAGTGATAGTCGCGCCATCTGCACTTTGATCAGGCATCACATCAATGGTGTTGGTTGTTACAGTACCGTCAGCAAGATTTGGCTCGATGATATCTAACGTGCCGTCTTGCATGATTTGAACGTCATCACCAATGGTCACATTAAGCTGAGATACCAATGAATCGTCGCCATCGCTGTCTACCGCATAAACTGGAAGAGCAAAGCTTAGATCGTTTTTATCTAGGCCATCCACATGGTCTAGCGCTTCAAGTAAGGTAAAGGTGTATTCACCTAACGTGGTGCTTGAGAAGCTTAAGGTAAACACAGGAACTTCCGAGCCAGAACCGTTGGTAATAAAACCGATGTAAGTGCCCGGATTAGCAGAGTCTTCTTTTATCTCAACCGCAAACCCATTCGATTCCAGTGCCCCGCCGACATTGAATTCAGTTGGTTCAATACGAAATTTAGCTACATCATCACTACCAGCAGTAAAGGTAATCGTCTCGGTAGCGCTGACCGCACTTCCGCTTGGAGAAGATCCATCAGCAAGGTTGGCTTCTGAGAGAGTAACAGGCGGGATCAAATCAATAATTGGGTCTTGGCCGTCAGTGATACTTAGCTCAAGCGTTGAAGTGTCAGTGTCTCCATCACCATCTTCAGCTAAAAATGAGAACTGTTTTACAATGGTTTCACTGTTTGTATGGTCAATATCGCGCGCAACTTCAAAACTAAAATCGCCATTTAGTGAGATGGTTACAACACCCTCAGTAAAACTGAATGTTTGAACAGCATCTGGCAGCAAGCTCTGATCTAGTGAGTAATCAACACCATCATAGTTAAAAGATTGAATTTTCGAGCCATCAGCGCCTTCGAAGTTGAATAGGTTATACGAAACAACGGTATCGCCGGCTAAAGTTGGTTCCGTGACTGACTCAACTTTATCAACTAGCTCAACAACATCATCTGTGACATTGATGAGAATTTCAGCAGCTTCTGGTGTGTTCGAACCGCCAGATAGTGCGGAACGATCTCCATCGGCATCAACAGCATAAATTGGCAATGCAAAAGTTAGCAGCGCATCTTCAGCGCCTTGATGAGAAAGTTCTTCATAAAGATTAAACTCATAGTTGCCCAATGAAGGGCTATCAATTTTAACGTCAAAGACCGTAATTCTCGATCCATTGACCTCTACATAGCCTTCGTAAGTTCTTACACCGTTGGTTTCACCAACCAACTCGAGTAGCACCACCGCACCATTAGAAATCAAGGTGCCACCCGTATTAAATTCCGTCGGCTCCAGTTCATAATGGTCGATGATGTCGCTTTCGAAAATATCGGCAGTGATACTTCCGCTCCCCGCTACAGGCGCGGTTCCCTCTTGTGAGCCACCAATGATGCCGGCTTCATCGACACTAATACTGTCGACATTAGTAATGACTGGGCTATCGCCATCAGTGATAACAATGTTGATGTTATTGGTTACAACATCTTGGTCGAAATCGGTAATCGTGATCGGTAAATCGAACGTCAGTGAATCGGAGCCCACTTGTTCTATTGGATTAAACTGCTCGAATTTATAAGTACCATCGGTATCTAGTGAGATGGTGAGAACAACCTCACCTCGGCCTTGGATGGACAGAGTAATCGTTGTTCCATCGTCAGAAAGTCTCGCAAGCGTGTTTTGATTGTCACTGAGCAACCCATCAAACTGGTCGAGTGCGCTTGCATCAAATACGGCTGATTGAAGGATATCACTACCAATAATTGAGAACGTCCCTTCGATTGTCGAGCTGCTAGTTTCAACGTTAGTGATATTGACACTTTCAACAGACGGATCTATCCCGTCAAACACCGAAACCTGTGCGTTAACGAATGTTGCTAGCGGATTTCCAGCAGTGTCTACGCCTTGAATATCAAAGGCAATATCTATTTGATCGCCAGTGTAAGAAACCTGACCACCGCCAACAGACGGTACATGATCAATCGGCTGAGAAATCGTTGTGGTTAGAGAAAGCTCAATGTTATTACCAACACTGACGGCATCAATGTCGATACGTAATACTTCGTCGGTACCTTGAACACCAACGATAGAGTTCGTCGCCGCGTCATACGTGAAGGTGACGGGCTGACCACTTGAAGTAATGTCGCTGTTTAATTCACTAAGCAGTGAAACTAGGGATAGCGTTTCTGGTACGAAAGAGTCAGGAGCGAGAGCTAAACTACCAGCAATAATCGTTTCTGTGGTTGTTATAGATTGGGGATAAGTATTGCCAGATATGGAGCCTTCAGTCAGTGTTTCACTGATTGATTGACCACCCGAGGAACGAGTGATCGACCTGAATTCTTCTCTGTCTTCATCAACGGTTTGTTCTGCTAAACCAGCGGTCTCAAAGAATGTCGATGGATGAGTTTCTGTATAGTTATAATCAATCGTCACAAAGCCGGCATTCGCAGAGCCTAGTCCGCCACCAGCCGCTGTTGCCTCTAAGATTTGAGTCGGATCGGCACCACCTAAAATAGCTTCTTGGATTGCAGCAAATTCATCATCATCAAAATCTCCAGCATCGGCTTGCTGTAAGTCAAAATTAACTTCTCCAGCGATCGGAGCATCAGCCCACGCTAAATCTTGATCAACACAGCCAACACAATTGCTTGCCACCTCAGTGACACCGTTTGGGGTACCTAATACAACCTCTGCTTGGTTGGCAGTGATAACAATCTCGTTTTCACGAATAATATCGCCAGCTGAAATTTTTCGTGCGCTTCCGTCAGACTTAACCGCAATGACTTCTCCACTCACTGCCTCTACAACTGCAGCTTGGCGCGAAACTTCAATACCCATATATCCCCCGAGGTCACAAAATGCTGTATTGCCCAACATCGTGAAAATAATAGTAATAACGGTTTCAGGCTTAAATTATATTCAGAACTTATTCTCTTCATTAACAATCAATTACGTAGACAGATGTATGTGATGAGTCAGTTCCGTTTCGCCTGTTTTTTTTATAGTTTACTTACTCTTAAGCCTAGTCTTCCCCATAAAAAATGCCATGTCTGTGCTAAGAGACGTCTTTTCTAATATTTAAGCTTTCTTTGAAAGCTTAAAAAGACTAGCTAAAAGTTAGTAGGATGCCGATTAATATACAAGTGATTTCACAATGTAATTGCACCTTTTCATTTTATAAATATATACAGTAATCAAATTGATAAATCATTAACGAATACAGGGTATTAGTTGAGGTGAGCTATCCATCGTTAGTAAAGCGAGGTAAGTCCCAGCTTTGAGACATTACTCAAGATCAAGGTGATGAATTTTCGCTCAAAAGCCATGCTATAACTTGTATGTTACGTAGCTATCGGCACATTAGTTCACGGAAACGGCAAGACGATTTTCACAGCCCTAAACCTTTGATTTTAGTTCTCTTAAAAACAAAAGCCCATCAGGTTCAACCTGATGGGCTTCTGAATAAATAGGTGACACGTTCGGTTAGCTAACAAATACAACTAACCACTAGTGTCATTTTGTTAAGCGGCTCGCCGTCCAAACGTAAAGCAGCTCGAGAGCAATCGTCGCACCAGCTAATGCTGTAATCTCGCTTTGGTCATACGCTGGAGAAACTTCTACAACGTCCATACCAACCATATTGATGCCTTGCAGGCCTCGGATGATTTTCAAAACTTTATCTGAATTCAAACCGCCGCATACCGGAGTACCTGTACCTGGGGCAAAAGCAGGATCCAGACAATCGATATCAAACGTTAGGTAAACTGGCTTATCACCGACAATGCCTTTCACTTGAGCAATGATCTCGTCCACGCTCATGTCGTTCGCTTGCATCGCGTTAATAACGTTAAAGCCGTGGCCTTCCTGCTTGTACTCTGTACGAATACCAATTTGCACTGAATGTTCAGGCGAAATTAAACCTTCATTTGGCGCATGGTAGAACATAGTGCCGTGATCGTAACGACTGCCCTGACTGTAAGTGTCAGTGTGCGCGTCGAAGTGAATCAAAGCCATCTCACCGTACTTCTTGCCGTATGCTCTAAGTAAAGGCAGTGTAATGAAGTGATCGCCACCTAAACCTAACAGAGTTTTACCACTGCTTAGAATCGCATCAGCCGCCGCTTCCAAACGTTGAGTTAGGTCTTCTGCATCACCACAATCAAACACAAGGTCGCCAGCATCAATCACTGAAGTATGTTCAAATACATTGAAGTCCCAAGGGAATTTTTTGCCTTCCCACGCCAAGTTCACCGACGCACGACGAATCGCATCAGGCCCCATACGAGCCCCCGGTCGACCCGACGTAGCCATATCTAACGGCGCGCCCAGCACAACCACATCAGCATCATTGTCGATTGGATTTTGCACCAATGGACGACGCATAAACGTCATTGCATTGGAGTACAGCGAGTAATCTGGTTTAGTAAATAGATCGTTCATTAAAAATCCTCAAGATAGGTGTAACCCATCAAGCCTTGCTCTAACTCTTCAAGTACGCTTTGTTGCTCTTGATCTGGTACTTTCGCCGTGACCAAATCTTTGTAGTTCTGACGAATCAGATCCGTATCGATGTGAACATAACGCATCATGTCTTCAACCGTATCGCCTTCATTGATGTAGTCGATATTCGCTTGACCACTTTCATCAACATTCACCACGACACTGTGGGTATCACCAAATAGGTTATGCATATCACCCAAGATCTCTTGGTATGCGCCTACTAAGAAAAAGCCCATCAGGTATGGTTCATCTGGGTTCCATGCAGGAACTGGCAGAGTCGTTTCAATACCTTGACCGTCAACGTACTGATCAATCGTACCGTCAGAATCACAGGTGATATCCAATACAACAGCGCGTCGCTCGTCCGCATTATCCAAACCACTTAGAGGCAACACAGGGAATACCTGATCGATACCCCAAGCATCTGGCAACGATTGGAACAACGAGAAGTTAACAAAGAACTTGTCGGCTAAACGCTCGCTCAGCTCATCCAAAATAGGACGGTGGTAACGGTTCTTAGTGCTCATACGAGAGCTAAGTTCGTAGTTAATACGCAAAGACATCTGCTCTGCCCAAGCACGGTGCTGAAGATTCAGCATGCCTGTTGCAAACTGGTTGTGCGCTTCTGCGATATCACTCTGAGTGTCGTTATAGATCTCGATCAACGCTCGGTCATCGTTGCCTGCATCTAGTTCTAAGAAATTCTTCCACATGTTGTGTAGCAACATTGGTGCGTCAGCTTCTGGAGCCGCCATATCTTCCGGAAAATAGCTTTCTGTACCGATCACATTAGTCACAAGCACAGCGTGATGCGCAGTCAACGAACGACCAGATTCCGAAATAATCACAGGTTGTGGCTGATTGTAGAGCTTACAAATGTCCCCGACTGTCATCACAATGTTTCGAGCGTACTCAAGCAAGCCGTAGTTCATTGAGTTTGAAGACTGGCTGCGTGTGCCGTCGTAATCAACCGCCAAACCGCCACCCACATCGAGGTACTTCAATTGAGCCCCGATATCGCGCAGTTCACAATAGAAACGCGCCGCTTCACTCACGCCATTTCGCACATCACGAATATTGGCCATTTGTGAGCCAAGATGGAAATGCACTAACTCGAGAACATCGAGTTGGTCTTCTGCTTTTAAACGTTTAATAACGGTCAATACTTGTGATGCAGACAATCCAAACTTCGACTTTTCGCCACCACTTGCTTGCCATTTACCTGCACCTTGAGAAGCAAGACGAATACGCAAACCTAAACGAGGTTTCACCCCAAGCGCTTTCGCTTCAGAAAGAACAAGATCAAGTTCTGATAGCTTCTCTAGAACGATAAATACTTTATGACCTAGCTTTTCGCCAATCAGCGCAAGACGGATGTATTCTCTGTCTTTGTAACCATTACACACAATCACCGAGCTCGCTTTTTGAGCCAGCGCCAATACCGCTAATAGTTCAGGCTTGCTACCCGCTTCTAGGCCCAATTGCTTCTGCTCTAATTGAGCTTGGCTCGCTAAGATCTCATCAACCACTTCTTTCTGCTGGTTCACTTTAATCGGGTAAACAAGCAGGTAACGGTTGTCGTACTGATATTCGTCGATCGCTTGGTTAAATGCGTTACAGATATTGTGCACACGTTGATGCACTATTTGAGGAAAACGCACAAGAGCAGGCAAACCAATATTTCGCTGCTCTAACTGTTTTACGATCTGACTAAGCGGAACTTGATGATCGGTTTCGCTCGGTGAAACATACACCTCGCCGTTATCATCAATTCCATAAAAACCTTGGCTCCAGTGCTTTACATTATACTCAGCACGGATGCGTTCCAAATTAACCGAATTTTCCAATTCTAGAGACCTCACACTATAGGGCCATCGACAGAAGATACCTCTTTGGAATAGCGAGGTATAACCCAACAAAAAACGCTCAAAAACGATTTGTTGGCTGCATTAACCGATATTATTAAGAGTGAGTCCAACCATTGATATTTGTGGTTACGATTACATTTTTTTATCGACGATCCGACTTAAAGTGACAAGTAAGGAATTACAAGGTTTTAGGCTAGAAAACATGCTGAAATGCATCACAACTCAAGCACTTTCCCACAAAAATTTAGGTGCAAAAAATGCTAGTTATACATCAAGTTTTTCGAAAAATAAGTGAGGTTAAGTCAAGGTCATGACAAATATCAGCACTTCTCAGTCAGAGCTCCCATTATCACCAGCACTGCATATACCCTATGATTCTGTACCCATTAGTACCTCGTTTTTCCAACTAAAAACCGCTCGCTTCAACGTTGTGACCGCTCAAATATTGAGCTTTTTCCGTTCATCTCTTGTAAACGTCGAAATCTTCGCGTAGATTTAACTGACCAACCAATCGGTCAGCTTTCGAATTTAGGAGATACTATGAGCCATAATCTAGACTTTGAACCAAACCCGTCGAGCATTAACGACATGGATCAGATCTTCAACCGACAAAAAGATCACTACCGCAATAATGTTAATCCTACGCTTGAGCAGAGAAGAAAAAATCTCTCCACCTTAAAAGCATTACTAATACGCAACCAAGAGCAATTGATTAACGCAGTGTCTGAAGATTATGGCCATCGAGCAAAACACGATAGCTTGATCGCTGATATTACCCCTTCTCTTCACCAAATTAATTACAGTGATAAGAATCTTAAGAAATGGTTAAAGCCATCGCGCCGTAAAGCAGGTTTGATGCTAACACCGGCTAAGATAACTGTGCATTATCAACCTGTTGGCGTTATCGGCATCATTGTGCCTTGGAACTTTCCTGTCATGCTCTCTTTAGGGCCTCTGATCACGGCGTTAGCGGCGGGTAACACTGCGATGCTCAAGATGTCTGAGTTTACTCCTGCGACCAACCGTGTTTTAAAAGCCATGCTGGCTGAAGGCTTTAATGAAGATCAGGTCGCAATTATCGAAGGCGAAGCTGACGTTTCTGCTAAATTTAGCCAACTGCCGTTTGACCATATCCTTTTCACAGGCTCAACCGCTGTGGGTAAACACGTTATGAGAGCAGCGGCTAACAACTTAACACCGGTTACCCTGGAGTTAGGCGGCAAATCTCCAACCATCATTGCCCCTGATTTTGATGTAGCTGACGCTGTTGAACGTATCCTGTTTGCAAAAAGCTTAAACGCTGGCCAGATATGTGTAGCGCCTGATTACATCTTATTGCCGCGAGAAAAATCGGACGAGTTCATCACAGCCTATAAGCGTTATTTCAAGAAGCTTTATAAAGCCGGTATTGAGAGCAAAGACTTAACCTCAGTGATCAACATGCGCCAATACAATCGCTTGAAAGGTGTCATCGAAGACGCACAAGCCAAAGGCGCGGTTATTCACACGGTAACCGAGCAAGCACAAGACGACGTGAACCACAGAATGACGCCGCACCTTCTCACCGAAGTGAATGACGACATGGTGGCAATGCAAGAAGAGTTGTTTGGCCCTGTGCTTCCTATCGTGCCTTATGATTCGATTGAAGAAGCAATAAGCTACATCACAACCAGAGAACGCCCACTGGCTCTGTACCTGATGAGCCATGATAAACAGACCCAAGACCAGTTTTTATCGAATACGCATTCTGGCGGTGTTTGTATTAACGACTCGCTAGTGCATGTGGCAGCAGAAGACGCGCCGTTCGGTGGCATTGGCCCTTCAGGCATGGGACACTATCACGGCATTGAAGGCTTCAAGACCTTTAGCCATGCCAAAACCGTTCTAAGCAGAGGAAAAATCAACTTCACCAAGTTAATGCATCCTCCTTACAACAACCCAATCAAGAAACTGATGTTCAAAGTACTCAATAGATGATCACCAAAAGACAAAAAATCCTAGATGCTGCACTCTTGCTATTCTCTCAACAGGGGCTAGAGGGCACATCTACTGGACAAATAGCGAAAACAGCTGGTGTAGCGAAAGCGACGCTGTTCCACCACTTCGAAAACAAATCTCTATTGATTGATGAACTGTTTCGCGAGCTGAAGTTAGAGCTATTCTCGACCCTTCAACCGCACACTGATGTGGCAGTAGAAGATCGCTACCAAGCCTTTAAGTTCATGTGGATTACAGGGCTTGAATGGGCGTTAGAAAATCCAGTTGCGATGAAGTTCTTCACCAATGTTCATTTCGACCCGACGACTCAAACTCGAGAAATGATTGTTTCACAGATGTTCGCATCGTTAGACGAGATCATTTTGAAAGGGCAAGAGGATGGTGAATTAATGGTGTTAGACATTAACCTTGTGAGGCACTTCATCCATAGCCACTTTCTGATTTGTGCAAACTGGCTGATTGAACAAAGCGAGTCTCCACCAGAGCAAACATCGAAGTACATCAACGATAGCTTTGATATGTGTTGGCGCGCCGTTGGTGGGCAAAACAAGTAGCTTTAGCTTTAAGCCCAAGGCTCTAAGCTCTAAGCTCTAAGCTCTAAACCCAAAGATATAAGTTCTAGACTCAACTTACCTCCAATAATGATCACTAAAGCGCCACACAGGCGCTTTAATTATTTGAACACAATTTAATCACCTCAACATATTGACTCAGAGTACTTTCTTTCAGTACCATCCCACCATCATTTCAAAAGAGAATAACGCCATAATGAAGTACTAACATCCTGACATCCGATTTATTTTTATAAAAATCATTTGGACACTCGGGGTTAGTGGGCGTTACTTCGTCATCTATTTTCGCGACAAATCAAGCTCTTAAAGATCCGTTTTTTGACAAGCTACATCTTTAAGATCAGTACGTTAAAGACAGAAATCAGATCAGCACTCTATTTCCTATCTTTGATTGGTACGCTACCTAAGTAACGTCTTTGGCGATCATACATAGAATTCTATGTAGGGTTCTATATAGAAAAAGCGCCTCACCCCTTTTACTCGTTTACACGTAAAGGGAGGTATTTTTATGCCTACTATATTAGCCAACAATCTCTCATTCCAGCTCGATACTGGTGAGTGGTTATTCAAAGACATCACCTTTAATTTGAGCACTCGCCTCACCGGCCTAGTCGGAAGGAATGGGGCTGGAAAGTCACTACTTCTTTCGTTACTGATCGGGCAAAAACAGCCCACAACAGGCAGTATTTCGCGCCAAGGTTCGATCGGCTTTTACTCTCAGTTGCCATCAACGCTACTGGATTCCGCCACCACCATCGCTGACTTCTTAGGGCTCACCGAAAAGTTAGATGCATTAAAAGCGATAGAGCAAGGCAGCTGCGAGCATCAACATTTTGACATCGTTGGTGACGATTGGGATTTGCAAGACAACATTCAGAGGCTATTGGCCAATCTGAAAATAACCAGCGAGTTGACCACGCCATGCAACACACTAAGCGGTGGGCAGCTTGCCCTTTTACAGCTTCATCAACTGTTTACGTCAGACCACAACATACTGATCCTCGATGAGCCTTCGAACCATTTGGATAACGATGGACGCAATTGGGTACTCGAACAGTGCCAGTTGTTTGAAGGCAAAGTGCTTGTCGTCAGCCATGATCGAAGCTTATTGAGACAAATGGACGGGATCTACCATCTCAATAGCTTGGGTGTACGTTTCTATAAAGGAAATTATGATGATTACTTCAAACAAGTGTCTAGCCAAAGCGAAGCGCTCAACAAACAGATCGCGCATCATCAGTCCGAAAAGAAACGACTCGAGCGTCAAGCTCAAGCCAACAAGGAAAAGGCGCAACAGCGAGAATCTCAGGGAAACCGACTCAGAAAGTCAGGTAGCCAACCCAAGATCTTATTGGATGCGATGAAAGATAAAGCAGGACAAAGCCAAGCCGCGTCTGCGACAAGCCAAAGGAATCTCATTGACCAAAACCAACATAAACTTCAGTCGCTTAAAGAACTGAAGGAACGGCTGAAACCAAAAGCTTTGTATCTACAGCAAAGTAATAGCAGTAAAAAGAGCTCTTTGTTAACCGTTGAAAACTGCCGCCTTATTTACGGCTCAGGTGCGCCAATCAGTTTCTCTTTATCACAAGGGGAACGGTGTTATCTAACCGGTGCTAATGGGTGTGGAAAGTCGACACTGTTAAAAGCCATTCATGGCCAACACTCGAACTATATCGGATCCATTAAGCACTTAGGGGCGACCGTATACTTGGATCAACACTTTGGCCTGTTAGACACCAACGACACCATGTTCGATAGTTTGATGACACACAGCTTTGGGTTAACAGAAAGTGACGCCCGAACCTTGCTCGCTGGAATAGGGTTCAGGCGAGATTCCGTATACCGAAAAGTGGCACATTTAAGTGGTGGTGAAAAAATGAAACTGGCGATATTGATCGTTAGCCACAAGCAAGACACCCCACTTCTATTACTCGATGAACCGGACAACCACCTAGACATCGACTCAAAGCAAATATTGGCGTCCGCTTTGCGTGAATACCAAGGCGCATTTATCTTGGTGAGTCATGACAGCGACTTTGTTGAGGAGGTCGGCGTCAGCCAAAATCATATACGACTTTAACCTTCGTAAATTCGTTCACTTAGTTTAGTTAAGCGAGTATTCTTCCGGATACTCGCCTTTCTTGATTGAGACAAGTAAACTACGCGCCTCGAACATCTATTCATAAGGCTAAGGTTTGCATACTCTAGAACAATTAAAATCAGGGCAACTAAACGGTATTAAGCGCTTAAAACTGTCGGAAAGTCTCACCGAGTTTCCTCTAGAAATCATAGAGCTTGCAGATTCTCTTGAGATCCTAGACCTTTCAGGCAATCAGCTGTCAGATCTACCAACCGAGTTATCACAGCTTACCAATCTGCGTATTATCTTTGCGTCGAATAACCTGTTTACGCACCTGCCTGATGTTCTAGGGTCACTTCCTAAACTCGAAATGGTTGGCTTCAAAACCAACCAAATCAAAACCGTTAGCGAGCAGTCTCTGCCTACTCAACTACGTTGGTTAATCCTGACCGACAATGAGATTGAGATTCTGCCAAGCTCACTAGGTGAAAGACCACGACTACAGAAACTGGCATTGGCGGGTAACAAGATTCGCGTGTTACCAGAAAGCATGGAAAGCCTATCCAACCTCGAACTGGTCCGCCTGTCTGCAAACCAGTTGACTGAATTCCCTGAGTTCCTTATTAAGCTACCAAAGCTGGCTTGGCTAGCATTTGCGGGTAACCCGTTTTGCAAACACCCGAGCAGCTTAGATAGCGTGCCTGCTGTAAGCTCGCAATGCTACTCACTGAATCAAGTACTTGGTCAGGGGGCATCTGGCGTAATTTCACATGCTAACTGGTTGAACGGCGATTTTGATTTCCCACAGGAAGTCGCTGTAAAAGTATTTAAAGGTGAAGTAACAAGCGACGGCTACCCACACGATGAGCTCGAAGCTTGTTTGCAGGCTGGTCATCATCGCAACCTAGTGAAGTCGATAGCTCAAGTCGATGAACCAGACTATCTCGCATTAGTGATGGAGCTTATCCCAAGCAACTATTACAACCTAGGCTTACCCCCTACTCTTGAAAGCTGTACTCGCGATACGTTCAATGAAGGCTTTGAGCTTTCAATTACTCAGATTAATAGCATTACCGAACAGATGGTTGATGTGTTTGAACACCTTCATGCCAACAAAGTCTGTCATGGTGATCTATACGCTCACAACACTTTAGTGAACGAAAAAGGTCAGATGATCTTTGGCGACTTTGGAGCGGCAACTATCTACGGCTACCTAACTGAAGAGCAGCAACAAGGCATTCGTCGTATCGAAGCTCGCGCATTAAAGTACTTTATTGAAGACCTACTGACGATTTGTGCAAAGCAAGATCAAGACAGCGAGCTTTATAGTCAACTAGCGAACTTCAAAGCTTAATGGCTTAACTGAATAGCTTAATAGCGCGTTGATTAGAAGTACTCGGTCGAATTGAAAACAACAAAGCCAACATCACTGTTGGCTTTCTTATTCTTAGTGCATCACTCACTTTATTGGACAAGCAAGGTCGGCTAAAAGGGATTAACGCTTAGCTTGCACCAATTTCAGATACGAATGCAGCTCACCATTTTTATATTCCACCGCAGAGTGAATATTAAGGTCAGAACGAGCCACAACAGCAAACTGGTATCGATTCTCACCCTTTAAAATCTCGACGTGTACCAAACCATCTTTTAGCTGCCACTGCCCTACCGTTTTAAAGCGGTCAAACAAACGGTACTCAGTTAGAGTGCCATCCGCTTTAAAATGCACTTCAGTAATATAGCCACCCGGGCAGCTTTTTACCCAAACACGGTTTTCAATATCACTGATAACAAAGTCGCGCTTGGTTGCACGCCAAACTAAAAACGCTTCGCTGTCGTAAAGATCGATGTCGAGACCGGTACGAGGAATTAACGGCGGGTCAGTTTGCTCACGACAATAAAGTTGAAGCAAGATTTGCAGCTTAGTGTCGCTCGATAACTCAGTCATAATTCCTCCTATCCATCCTAGAACTGCACCAAACGTGCGTTGTTAGCAATCAAACTAGCTCGTAAGAAACAACGTAAAGCTGAGAAATACCCGGATAGATATCTTGAATCACGTCTTTCAGTACTTGCAGCGTCATATTCTCTTGTTGTGCATGGAACTCGCCTAAGTCATCAAACAGGATTGGTTCTACGCTGATGATTTTAAGATTACAGAATACACGCCCCTCTTCTAACGTTGATACTTCTACAACGCTACCAGGTTGGTAATTGCGCTCAGATTCATCGCGAATGGTAATGGTTTTTTTGCCAGAAAGGATGTCAGATTCAAAACGTCCAAAGAACGTCATAGTCGTTGGTGCGGTCATTTATATTGGTCGCTTAACATTAAAGGTTAGGTAGATGTTTATATACCAGAATGACTGTTCAAGCGAATAAAAATTAGATGCGGAAGTTCATCTCGTCATTCCCTAGACTGACGGAGGAAGGAGTTGGGAATCTCTAAAAGAGACAAATTACAGGCAATAAAAAAGGAGAACCGAAGTTCTCCTTTTCTTAAACCTTTAAGCTAACTCTAAATTATAGAGATGCTTTCGCTTTTTCAACTAGAACAGCAAATGCTGCTTTGTCGAATACTGCGATGTCAGCAAGAATCTTACGGTCGATCTCGATAGATGCTTTCTTAAGGCCATTGATGAAACGGCTGTAAGATAGACCATTTTGACGAGATGCCGCGTTGATACGTGCAATCCAAAGTTGACGGAATTGACGTTTCTTGTTGCGACGGTCACGGTAAGCGTATTGACCAGCTTTGGTAACTGCTTGGAAAGCTACGCGGTAAACACGTGAACGTGCTCCGTAGTAACCTTTAGCTTGTTTTAGAACTTTCTTATGACGTGCACGAGCTTGTACACCACGTTTTACGCGAGGCATTATGCTTCTCCTAAACTAAACGAATTTATAAACTAAAAAGAATTAAGCGTATGGCATCATACGTAGAACTTGAGCAACTTCACATTTAGGAAGGATCGAGTTCGGACGTAGCTGACGCTTGTTCTTAGTAGTACGCTTAGTCAGGATGTGACGTTTACCAGCGTGCTTAAACTTAATACCACCAGCAGTTTTCTGGAAACGCTTAGCAGCACCTTTGTTGGTTTTCATCTTAGGCATGATGAATAACTCCGCATTGTTGAGTTGTTAATAACATAGTAATTAGGGCGAATAAAACCCCGCAACCTGAGGCTGCAGGGTTCAATTACTTGCAAAGCCGTTAATTACTTCTTTTTAGGGGCCAACACCATGATCATCTGGCGACCTTCAATTCTCGTTGGGAAAGATTCGACTACTGCAAATTCTTCAGTATCCGCTTTCAAACGATTAAGAACGTCAACACCGATTTCTTGGTGAGCCATTTCGCGGCCACGGAAGCGAATTGTTACCTTCACTTTGTTGCCGTCTTCTAGGAAACCAGTCAGGTTGCGTAGTTTTACCTGATAGTCTCCAATATCAGTTCCAGGTCGGAATTTAATTTCCTTGATCTGAACCTGCTTTTGCTTCTTCTTCTGCTCTTTCGCAGCTTTGCTCTTCTCGAAGAGGAACTTACCGTAGTCCATCACACGACAAACTGGCGGCTCGGCGTTAGGGCTGATCTCTACAAGATCCATACCAGCTTCATTTGCAGCTTCCATCGCTTCAGCGATTGATACTACACCAACAGCTTCGCCGTCTGCGCCAGTTAGACGCACTTCACGAACGCCACGAATGTCACCGTTTAAACGGTGCTGGTTTTGTTTGGCCGGTTGTTGGCCACGTCTTCCGCCTTTAATAGCTATTCCTCCAGATTGAGCTTACGGCTTGAAACCTCGGCTTGGATGTATGAAATAAAGTCATCCACTTTAAATTTGCCAAGGTCCTTACCTTTACGTGTACGTACTGCAATTTCGCCGGCTTCCATTTCTTGGTCACCACACACAAGCATGAACGGTACACGTTTCAAAGTATGTTCGCGGATTTTAAAGCCAATCTTCTCATTTCTCAAGTCTGCTTTGACTCTAAATCCACTTTTTTGCAGTTTTTTCGTAATTTCTTGTACATATTCAGACTGTTTGTCTGTAATGCCCATTACAACTGCTTGTTCTGGCGCCAACCACGTTGGGAAGAAGCCAGCGTATTCTTCAATAAGAATACCGATGAAGCGTTCTAGTGAACCTAAAATCGCGCGGTGGATCATAACTGGCGTGTGACGCTCGTTATCTTCACCTACGTAAGTAGCACCTAAACGTTCTGGTAATGCAAAATCGAGCTGCACTGTACCACATTGCCAAGCGCGGTCCAAACAATCATGCAAAGTAAATTCAATCTTAGGTCCGTAGAACGCACCCTCGCCTTCTTGAATCTCGTATGCAATGTCCATTGCCTCTAGCGCTTGCTTAAGGTCAGCCTCTGCACGGTCCCACATTTCGTCTGAACCTACACGCTGTTCTGGACGAGTAGATAGCTTAACAACAATGCTTTCGAAGCCGAAAGTTGTGTAAGTATCGTAAACCATTTCAATACAAGCTTTAACTTCTTGTTGAACTTGGTCTTCAGTACAGAATACGTGTGCATCATCTTGAGTAAAACCACGAACACGCATAATGCCGTGAAGTGCGCCAGACGGCTCGTTACGGTGACATGAGCCGAACTCAGCCATACGTAGCGGTAGATCACGGTAAGATTTCAGGCCTTGGTTGAAGATTTGAACGTGACCAGGACAGTTCATTGGCTTGATAGCGTATTCACGGTTCTCAGAAGAGGTTGTGAACATTGCTTCAGCATACTTATCCCAGTGACCAGAGCGTTCCCAAAGAACACGGTCCATCATTAATGGGCCTTTAACTTCTTGGTAATCGTACTCTGTCAGCTTCTGACGAATAAATACTTCTAGCTCACGGAAGATAGTCCAACCGTTGTGGTGCCAGAACACCATACCTGGTGCTTCTTGCTGCATGTGGAATAGGTCAAGCGCTTTACCGATTTTACGGTGGTCACGTTTAGCCGCTTCTTCTAAGCGCACAAGGTGAGCTTTAAGCGCCTTCTTGTCGTGGAATGCAGTGCCGTAGATACGCTGAAGCATCTTGTTGTCACTGTTACCACGCCAGTAAGCACCCGCTACGTTAAGTAGAGTGAAGTGCTGGCAGAAGCTCATGTTAGGTACGTGTGGACCACGACACATATCGATGTATTCTTCGTGATGGTACAGGCCTGGACGATCGTCTTTAGAAACGTTCTCATCCAAGATTTCAATCTTGTAAGTCTCGCCGCGAGCTTCGAATGCGTCGCGCGCTTCCTGCCAGCTAACTTTCTTCTTAACAACCTGGTACTTGGTCTTCGCTAACTCTTTCATGCGCTTTTCAATCTTTTCTAGATCTTCTTGCGTTAGAGAGTGCTCAAGGTCGATATCGTAGTAGAAACCGTTATCGATAGTAGGACCGATCGCCATTTTCGCTTCTGGAAAAAGCTGCTTAACCGCGTGGCCTAAAAGGTGAGCACAAGAGTGACGAACGATCTCAAGGCCATCAACTTCATCTTTAGCTGTGATGATTTCTAGGCTTGCATCGTTTTCGATAAGATCACAAGCATCAACACGCTCGCCGTCTACACGACCAGCAATGGTTGCTTTCGCAAGACCAGGACCGATTGATAGGGCAACATCTAGAGTTGATACAGGGTTGTCAAATTGACGCTGACTACCGTCAGGAAGAGTAATAATTGGCATTATTTGTCCTTTACAGTGGTGTTGCACACCAAGCAACACATGAAAATGTTTAATATATGTCTTTCAATCAACTAGTACGCTGATTGGGGATATATGCATAATAAAGATACCCACATAGAAGCAAATACAGATGCCCCATTTGTGAGTAGCCAAACATTGTAACGAAATAATATGAAATGACAATGTTAGTCCCGCAGCACCACAAAACTATATGACTGAAATGTCTCTTCTATATAGATACTTCTAACGCCTAACCCATAGCTCAATCAGTAATTCGTTGGCTTTATCTACAATACAAAAAAGCCGAACGGATAAGTTCGGCTATAGAAATCGTACTGTCTTGTCTCTATTAATAGAAAAAGCGACTACTAACAGAAAGGGAACTACGCACTCATGATTCTTGAGACTGCATTGTGGATGTCTGAGTCAGCCGCGTTAGCAGGTAAGCTGAATGAAATGTATTGGTCACCGCGGAAGCTCAGTGAGCGGTCGATTTCTGCTAGGCAGTGAACCATAGAACCATCTACGATGAATGACAGTTCGATCTCTTTGTTATTCATGAAGCCGCCACTGCGAAATTCAATCTCTTGGTAACAGCCAGAGCGAGAAGCAAAGCTGTTGCCTTTCAAGAAGCCCTTCTCTACGTCTGCTTTCACCATTGCCATGCCCAATGCTTCCACACCTTGGATGATTTTAGCGACTGTTGGTAGTGGATGAACGGAGATAAAGTCGCGGTCTTTAGGATCGATCGCGAAGCCGATATCTAGGTTGGTTTCAACCCACACATGGCATTGGTTCATTTGTGCGTTCAAGACGGTGACTGGCGTTTCATCATTTAACTTAAGACGGAATGGCACCAATTTGGTTTCACCCGATTGGATCACAAATGGTTCTACCGCTTGAATACGACCTAGTGAAAAAGTTTCGTAACTGGTGCTGTCTTCCGTTTCGACTTTTACTTCGGTGTTGAGAACTAAGTTAATCAGGTCGATTTGTTGCTCAACGTCACCACCAACAATGTGAACATTGCCAGACAACTCTCCACCTTGGAAAACGTCAATATTATCTAAGACGGTATCAACTTTTGCTGCACCGATGCCCAACGAGGCCTTTAATTTCTTAAACATATTATTTCCCTTTGTAATTATTTGATTTACGAATAGTTATTGCGTGACAATTTGCGACACTTGCCCCACAGAATCAAGCAATTTGCCCCATCTATGTTGAATAAGGTCACATTGCCCGAGGAAATGTTGAAATCGTGAAAAAATCCGTTACTCTATTTGTATAGTCAAATAAGGTTTCATTATGTCGAAAGCGCCGCTCTACCTTCAGATAAAACAGTTCATAGACGACAATATCACCAGTGGTCACTGGCCAGTGGGTTACCAGATAACCACAGAACTCGAACTCACCGAGCAGTTCAATGTGAGTCGAATGACGGTCAATAAAGCCATTCGAGATCTGGTGTCTGAAGGCAAGCTCATCAGGAAGCCAAGACTGGGCACTTTTGTTTGTGAGCCTGACGAAAAAGCGCAATCTCCTCTGCTTGATATCAACAACATCGCGCAAGAGATCAAAGACCGTGGCCAAACGTATACTAGCCAAGTTATCAAACACGATAGTATCAAGGCTGATGAAAGCACGGCTACACGGTTAGGTGTGATGATTAACGCTGAAGTATTTTATAGTGAAATCATCCACTTTGCCGACAATACACCGATACAATTGGAAGCGCGCTGGGTGAACTCTCGAGCCGCTCCAAAATACCTAGAGCAAGACTTTTCAAGCTCTACACCCAACGAATACCTTTCAAAAAGCTGCCCGTTAAGTGCTATCGAACACACGGTTGAAGCCATTATTCCAGACTTACAGATCAGAACGTCACTAAAGCTTTCTGAATCAGAGCCTTGCCTTCTTTTGAATAGAAGAACATGGAGCAAAGAACGGCTCATCAGCTTTGCATTGCTCTACCATCCCGGCTCTAAGTACAAATTAAGCTCCAAGATACTTCTAGATTAAAGAACATCATCCTGCTCGCCGATCACATTTTTGCAACATCAACTTGATTCGGGTCAGCGTTTAGCCTATTTATTTGTATATACATTTAATGTTTAGCAAAGATCTAGGTGATTATGAATTTGATCCTCAAAAACGCACGAGTGGTCTCCATGAGTTCGGGAGCCGATGGTTATCAGCCCTCTTCCCCTCAAAATATCGTTATCGAAAACGGTAAGATCGTATCCATCTCTTGTTCAAACCACGAGGCACTTGCTTCTGAATTAGAACAAGTAAGTGTTGATGGTTCTTTGGATTACGTCACCTATGACTGCAAAAACAAGCTAGTAACACCTGGGTTAATTGATTGCCATACTCATCTCGTATTTGCGGGTAATCGCGCCAACGAGTTTGAGCAGCGTTTGAATGGTGTGTCTTACACCGACATCGCCAAGCAAGGCGGTGGCATTCTAGCGACAGTCACTGCAACACGCGCAGCGCAAGAATCCGAACTGGTTGAAATGGCCTTGCCGAGACTTGATGGTCTGCTAAGAAGTGGCGTAACCAGCATCGAAGTAAAATCTGGCTATGGTTTAACACTTGAAGATGAGCTCAAGATGCTGCGTGCAGCCAAAGCGTTAGAGAATCATCGCCGTATTAAGATCACGACCACTCTCCTTGCTGCCCATGCTATTCCACCAGAATATAAAGAGAAACCGGACAGCTATATCGATCTGGTTTGCCAAGAGATCATTCCTAAAGCTGCAGAGCAAGGACTCGCCGATGCAGTTGACGTGTTCTGCGAATCTATCGGCTTCAACCTAGAACAAACCGAACGCGTATTTGCAGCGGCCAAAGAACATGGCCTCGCGATTAAAGGCCACACTGAACAACTTTCTAATATGGGTGGTAGTGCGCTTGCAGCGAAATACGGTGCTCTCTCTGTTGATCATGTTGAATACTTAGATGAAGCCGGAGTCAAAGCGCTGGCGGAATCAGGCACAGTTGCAACCTTATTACCCGGTGCTTTCTATTTCCTAAAAGAGACTCAACAGCCACCTATTGCCCTACTTCGCGAACACAACATTCCAATGGCGATAGCGACCGACTTAAACCCCGGTACTTCTCCTTTTGCTGACCTAACGTTAATGATGAACATGAGCTGCACCCTGTTTGGCACAACGCCTGAAGAAGCACTGCGTGGCGTGACGTGTAATGCTGCGGCTGCCATTGGCGACTCACAAACCAAAGGCAAAGTCGAAGTGGGTTATGCCGCAGATTTAGCTATCTGGAATATCGAGCACCCTGCCGACTTGAGCTATCAAGTCGGTGTTCCTCATCTGCATAAACGCATTGTTAATGGCGAGGTGTGTCATGACTCAATCTAAGTCCAACGGCATCCAAGAGAACGTAAAAACCGTACATAACTTTGTGTGGACTGGGCGTAATGATCTTGAAGATGACGCACTCGGTACTCGCGTTCATCACATTACCAAGCAAGTGCAAAGTAGTGATTTAAGTGACGATCTGACTGACAGCGCTATCGCCTTGGTGGGCTTTGCCAGCGATGCCGGTGTCGCAAGAAATAAAGGACGCGTGGGCGCGAAACAAGCACCCAACCTGATTCGCCAAGCGTTGGCTAATATGGCTTGGCACAGTGACGCACACATCGCAGATATTGGTGATATCGAGTGCAATGATGGCCAGCTCGAAGTCAGCCAAAAACAGTGTGCTTCTGTTATTGCTAATGCTTTATCAACCAACAAAGTGATTACCCTTGGCGGTGGTCACGAAGTGGCTTGGGCTTCTTTTCAAGGTCTCGCTGAGCACCTAAATAACATTCAATCAGAACACAATCCTAAGATCGGCATCGTTAACTTTGATGCTCACTTTGATCTTCGTGAATTTGAAAGCGAAATCGCCGATATTAAACCGAGCTCAGGCACGCCTTTTAACCAGATAAGTGATTACTGCCACATACATCAATGGCCGTTTCACTACGCTTGCCTTGGTGTGAGTGCAGCCAGCAATACCAAAGCGCTATTCAACAAAGCCGACCAACTTGGTGTGTGGTATGAACACGACCGCAACATGACCCAAGTAAACCAAGCCGCTCAACTGGTTAAGTTGCAAAAATTCATCGCTGAGTGTGATTACCTCTATGTCACCATTGATCTCGATGTATTCCCCGCGGCGACTGCACCGGGTGTCAGTGCACCAGCAGCAAGAGGCGTGAGCTATGAAGCACTCGCTCCTTTTCTCGAACAGATTTTCCAACACAGTGAAAAACTCATTATCGCGGACATTGCGGAATACAACCCAGACTACGACGTCGATGGCCAAACGGCTCGATTGGCGGCACGTTTGTGTTGGGATATAGCCAGTGCAATGGCCAGCGACTAATCCAGCTATACCGATAGCTACAACTACAACGATATAACGTGAAACAGAAGGAATTCCAAAATGACGGAACACCACAACAGTGACCCTCGTCTCGACACGACTCGCGAAATTCGCGCACCTCATGGCACCACTTTGCGCGCTAAATCTTGGTTAACAGAAGCACCGCTGCGTATGCTGATGAACAACCTAGACCCAGATGTGGCAGAACACCCACATGCACTGGTTGTGTATGGCGGTATCGGTCGCGCTGCGCGTGATTGGAAATGTTATGACAAGATTGTTGAAGTATTAGAACGTTTAGAAGACGATCAAACGTTACTTGTTCAATCAGGTAAACCTGTAGGCGTGTTCCCGACTCATAAAAACGCACCTCGCGTACTGATCGCTAACTCGAACCTTGTTCCACACTGGGCAAACTGGGAACACTTCAACGAGCTCGATAAAGAAGGCTTGATGATGTACGGCCAAATGACAGCAGGCAGCTGGATTTACATTGGCTCTCAAGGCATCGTTCAAGGTACTTACGAAACCTTTGTCGCGATTGCGAAGAAGCACTTCCAAGGTGAAGCGAACGGTAAATGGGTTCTAACGGGTGGTCTTGGTGGCATGGGCGGTGCTCAACCTCTTGCTGCAACGATGGCTGGCTTCTCAATGATCGCCGTGGAGTGTGATGAATCACGAATCGACTACCGCTTACGTACTGGCTATGTAGACAAAAAAGCCACCAGCTTAGATGAAGCGATGGCAATGATTAAAGAGTCAGGCACGCCAATCTCTGTTGGCTTATTAGGTAACGCCGCAGACGTATTCCCAGAGCTTGTTGAACGTAATATCACGCCTGACGTGGTGACCGACCAAACATCTGCCCACGATCCTCTGAACGGCTACTTGCCGCAAGGTTGGACGATGGAGAAAGCCGCACAAGAGCGCACCATTGATGAAGCAAAAGTGGTGAAAGCCGCTAAACAATCGATGGCGATTCAAGTTCAAGCAATGCTAGATCTTCAGTACCGTGGTGCTGCAACCGTAGATTACGGCAACAACATTCGCCAAATGGCACTGGAAGAAGGTGTGGAAAACGCATTTGATTTCCCAGGCTTCGTTCCCGCATATATACGACCTTTATTTTGTGAAGGCGTCGGTCCGTTCCGTTGGGCGGCACTGTCTGGTGACCCAGAAGACATCTACAAAACAGACCAAAAAGTAAAAGAACTGATTCCAGACAACCCACATCTACATAACTGGCTAGATATGGCACGTGAACGCATTCAGTTCCAAGGCCTACCAGCTCGTATCTGTTGGGTTGGATTGAAAGACCGTGAACGCTTAGGCCAAGCATTCAATGAAATGGTTAAAAATGGTGAACTGAAAGCACCCGTTGTTATCGGTCGAGACCACCTAGATTCAGGCTCAGTAGCAAGCCCGAACCGCGAAACAGAAGGCATGATGGATGGATCAGATGCGGTATCAGATTGGCCTCTATTGAATGCCCTTCTGAACACAGCGGGCGGCGCAACTTGGGTTTCTTTGCACCACGGTGGTGGCGTTGGTATGGGCTTCTCGCAACACTCAGGTATGGTGATTTGTTGTGACGGCAGTGAAGACGCATCACAGCGCATTGCTCGTGTACTTCACAATGATCCGGCCACTGGCGTTATGCGTCATGCTGATGCGGGTTACGATATTGCCAAGCAGTGTGCTAAAGAGCAGAAGCTTGATTTACCTATGCTAAACGAAGAACTTCGTCGCCTTTAATGTCTGGAGAGAACATGTTGAATTTATTACTTAAACCAGGACTTCTAGGCCTACCTGAACTGCGTAAGATTAGCCGTAGCCCTGTGAACTTATCACTTGATCCAGCAGCGATTCCAGATATTGAAGCGAGCATGCACGTTGTCGAGCAAGTGATTGCTGAAGATCGCACCGTGTATGGCATCAATACAGGTTTTGGCTTATTAGCGAATACCAAAATAGCCCCTGAAGATTTAGAAGTACTACAGAAAAGTATCGTACTTTCTCACGCAGCGGGCATTGGTAAATTCATGTCTGATGAAACTGTGCGCTTGATGATGGTGTTAAAAATTAACAGCTTGTCTCGTGGTTACTCAGGTATTCGCCTCAAAGTGATTAATGCCCTTATCGATCTTGTGAACGCACAGGTTTACCCATGTGTTCCACAAAAAGGATCAGTAGGTGCATCTGGAGATCTTGCTCCCCTCGCCCACATGAGTACCGTTCTGCTAGGTGAAGGCCAAGCACGCCACAACGGCAAAATCATAACTGGCTTAGAAGCAATGCAGATCGCTGGCTTGGAGCCAATAACACTTGCGCCGAAAGAAGGCTTAGCGCTGCTAAACGGCACACAAGCATCGACTGCCTTTGCATTAGAAGGTCTGTTCGCAGCTGAAGACTTGTTTGCGTCTGCGACTGTGTGTGGTGCAATGTCTGTTGAAGCCGCACTGGGTAGTCGTCGCCCGTTTGATCCTCGAATTCATCGCGTTCGTGGTCATCGTGGCCAAATGGATGCCGCGCTTGCTTACCGCCATATGCTTGATCAAAAGAGTGAGATTGGTGAGTCACACACTTGCTGTGAAAAGGTTCAAGACCCTTACTCGTTGCGTTGTCAGCCTCAAGTGATGGGTGCCTGTTTACAGCAAATTCGTAATTCAGCAGAAACGTTAAACGTTGAAGCGAACTCGGTATCGGATAACCCATTAGTATTTGCTGAAGACGGCGACATTATTTCAGGTGGTAACTTCCACGCAGAACCTGTGGCAATGGCAGCGGATAACCTAGCACTTGCGATTGCAGAAATTGGTAGCCTTTCTGAACGAAGAATGGCACTGTTGATTGATAGCGCACTAAGCAAACTTCCACCTTTCTTAGTCGATAACGGCGGCGTTAACTCAGGCTTTATGATTGCTCAAGTAACGTCTGCTGCTCTGGCAAGCGAGAATAAAACACTGGCACACCCAGCATCAGTAGACAGCCTTCCAACATCGGCAAACCAAGAAGATCACGTATCTATGGCAACCTTTGCGGGTCGTCGACTGCGTGACATGGCAGAAAACACCCGTGGCATCTTGGCTGTTGAATACTTAGCAGCAGCACAAGGCTTAGATTTTAGAGCACCAAATCTCTCTTCTCCTCGAGTAGAAGAAGCAAAACAGATACTGCGCGAGAAAGTCAGCTTCTACGACAAAGATCGCTACTTCTCACCAGATATCGAGCAAGCGAACCTATTGCTCAAATTATCAGTGCACAATCACCTAATGCCAGAAGGTATTCTGTGTAGCTTTTAAGGGAGAAACAATCTGAACAACACCCATTAGAGTTTTATATAAACAAGGGCTATTGATTAGCCCTTGTTGCATTGAGCCAAAGACCATATTCCCCTTAAAATCGTCACATACCATCCAACGTATTTATCTAATCGATTGATATATAAGCAAAGTTAACTGGATAGACCATTAGAGCGAAGTTAGTTAGCTATAATCCACCCCAGATTTGATGACTAATAGCGATACTATGTTTCTGACACCTTACTTTTCTACTGAAGACAATCAATTTCAATTCACTCGTGAACAAGCTAGCCACTTTGCTAAAAAAGTAGCCGCTGACTTCAACCCAATTCACGATGAAGACAACAAGCGCTTCTGCGTGCCTGGCGACCTTTTGTTTGCAGTTCTTCTACAGAAAGAAGGCATCAGCCAAAAAATGCGTTTTGATTTTTCCGGTATGGTGGGTAACGGTATTGCGCTAAGCGTTGACAACAAATGTGAGAAAGAAAGCTCACTGGTTGACGAGAAAGGCAAAGAGTACCTACACATGTCTTGTGAAGGTGAAAAGAGCCACGACCAAGCATTCATCGAGCACGTGGTAACAAACTACGTTAAGTTCTCTGGTATGAACTTCCCGCACATCATGGTTCCTCTTATGGAAGAACAACAAATGATGATCAACTGCCAACGTCCTCTTGTGATTTACGAGAGCATGGAAGTTGAATTTACTCGCCTAG
Source organism: Vibrio sp. QJM3NY_35 (assembly GCF_057785915.1). NCBI lineage: Bacteria > Pseudomonadati > Pseudomonadota > Gammaproteobacteria > Vibrionales > Vibrionaceae > Vibrio > Vibrio sp. QJM3NY_35. The sequence continues at coordinate 2,001,569 of NZ_CM173507.1, forward strand.
ACCTGTCTCACCCAGAAGTTGAATTCTCTGGCGCGACTTTTGATGTTGAAGGCAAACGTGGCATCGTGACCCTGAACTTCGATTTCAAAGAAGACGGTGAAGTAGTCGGTAAAGGCGTGAAACGCATGGTAGCAAGTGGTCTTAAGCCATACGACCAAGCTTCTGTAGACGACCTAGTAAACCGCTTCAACGAGCGCAAAGAGATGTTTCTAGCTCAGTTCGCAGCCGCTGCATAATCAGCATTCTTATTTACATCAAGTGGTGTAAATAGCTCTAGAACAAGATCAATAAAGCCCAGCTTGATATCCTCAAGCTGGGCTTTTTAGTTCTTAACCATCAAATTATATTTGTACTGGTTACTTTTTAAACTTCAGTGGTGAAGGTAACTTTCGTACAATCAAACCGCCTAAAAGCATAAATAACCAATGCCAAGCCAGAGAACCGCCACTGCTACCAGAGCTTCTCGCATCCTGCGAACCATCTGGATCGGGTGTCTTTATCTCATCGGCATAAGCAAAGTTGTTGACCGTAACTCTGTCATCCCCGAGGGAAACGGAGCCATCTTTGACATACTTAATAGCAAAACTATTATTAGAATCTCTCACCAGCGGAAGGCTTAGCGAGCCAGCAAGTTCACCCGAATCTACATAGAATTCTCGTCCGTTAATATAGACTTCAAGGTAATCATGATCCAACTCAGACGATACCGTCACATCGAAAGACACTGTCCCGGTCGGTATACCCTCTACAACCAACATTATCGATTCGCCGCTACCTATTGATGGAGAGACGATTGTTGATCCTTCGGTACCCCACGCTTGTGTGCTGTAGACACCACCGTTTGGTACACTCACATAAGAGTTTACAGTATTCGTTACAGATCTCGCCCCTATAACAGAAGCCGTTGATGTAACCGTGCCCAGTAGTGAATCAGTTTCAACATTAATGCCAAATTTATGTTCGCCAATTGAGTTTAGGTTATAACTCACCACTACTTCACAGCTTTGCCCTGCAGTTAAAGTGCTACACCCATCATTAGTTATATAAGTATCACTACCAGAGATTGGATAAACACGGTTTACTTCGATGTTTTGGTCAGATTTATTGGTAAATTCAAAGGTATGTGAGATAGGCGCCAATAATCTTGCACCTAACGTTTCCATTTGACGATAACTAAACCCTGCTTTCTGCTCATTAATCCAATCATCGAAATAACTAATATTGGTGTACACTCCATAGGCATTGGCCTGTGCACAGCCTTTACCCCAACTTACAATGCCTAGTTGCTCATATGTTCCATTTGTCGAGACAACGATTGGGCCACCACTGTCACCCTGACAAGAGTCATAACCACCATCACTGTAACCCGCACAGAATGCATCACTGCCAATTGACGCATAGCCACTGTGAGAAACGCTATTACATTCGTACTGGTTAACTAAAGGAACATCCACCTGATACAGCTCACTCTTCGATGCATAATCATCTGATGCGTCATGATCTCCCCAGCCCATGACGGTTAGAATCTGACCATCATTCAGGTTACCGCGCATGTAGGCATCAGCGAGATTAACCACAGACTCCGATGGCTTATCGACGAGTTCAATAATGGCTATGTCGTTACTTATAGGATTAGGAGTGTAATACTGATGTAAATATATATTTTCAACAGCGTACCTGTGTTGTGCTGCTTGAGAGGTAGAAAGATTGGATACGCCAATCACCACATCGAGATCTTCACGGCCATTACCTTCTACACAGTGAGCAGCGGTGAGGACATATCTCTCGCCAATAAAGCTCGCACCACAAAACTGACCGTCATAAGCATTCACGTTTCTTGAGACTAGCGCAGCCATAAATGGCCAATTTCCTTGTGTTGCTTCTTTACCGTTTATAATTCGAGCTGAAACATCTGCCAACACCGACGTTGAAGACAGACTCACTACACAGACACCTAGCGACAACCATTTCGCCTGAACAATTTTCATTACCTAGCCTTTATTCATTTTAATAATGAAGCGCAGACTATTTTATAAGAAATCAATATGAAACCTAAAACACATTAATTTGTGATATAGATCAACCAAACGATAATAATTCTTATCTGATTACTTAATTGTATTTGAATCCACATCAGATCCAGCGTCTAACCTTTTGTTTGTAATCAACATATTCCGCACCGAATAATTGCTCTAGAGCGCGTTCTTCTGGCTTAATTTGGAACTGATTCATGTAGATTACGAATACAAAACTGAGCAAAACACTGAATAGGTTTTGGAAGAAGTAGCCAAAGCAAAACAGTAGGATAAATAGCCCTAGATACATTGGGTTTCGCGTGTAGCCAAAAATTCCACTGTCCACGACTGCGGATGCGGTTTCGACTTTGATCGGATTAACGGTGGTTTTCTGTTTACGAAACTCCCATATGCCTGATATTCCAATAACGCCACTCAATACAATCCCGATACCGAGCACAGCTATTCCATAAGGCAGTGCCAATGTTCCTTGGCTCAACTGCTGAGCACAGAAGTACGAGGCCATGAATACAATAATGAACAGTGCAACGGGTGGTACTTTTAACTCTAGAAATCTCATAGCTTTCCTTATTAACAATTCCATTGTTAGTTTAGAAAAAAGCCCAGCAATTGCTGGGCTAAATGTATTAAAGAATTTTTGCGAGCGCCTGTAATGGGTGGGCAAGCTTCTCACCCTCAAAACGCTTCACTTGGCTTCGACAGGAATAACCCGTCACTAAGCAACGCTCTTTCGGTAAGTCTTGCATCCTTGGCTTCCAACTTAAACCGTATATATCTTTCGACATTTGTAGCTTATCGACTTCGTGCCCGAAGGTGCCCGCCATGCCACAACAGCCGACAGGAACGCTGGTTAACGCAGCACCAAAGTGTTTGAAGATAGCACCCCACTCTTTTTCAGCGTTCGGCATTTTGGTCTTCTCAGTACAGTGAGCGAACAAGTACCACATCTCTTCACTTGCAGAACGTGCTTCAAACTCACCCAACGATGGCATTAACCATTCATGCACTGTCAGTACATCAAAGTCTCCGCGCTTGTCAGCCAAGATCTCAACATATTCATCGCGGTAACAAAGCACCAGTGCAGGATCAACACCCACCAAAGGTATACCGATATCAGCAACCATTGACAAGAAATCCGATGTTGATTTCGCTTCACGCGCAAAACGACTTAAGAAGCCTTTGATGTGCAGTGCTTTACCATTTGGTTTAAACGGCAATAACACCGGTGTTTTGCCAAGCTTCTGAGCCAGAGTAACGAAGTCTTCGACTACCTCTGCATCATAAAAGCTAGTAAACGGGTCTTGAACGATCAACACGTGCTGTTTCTTCTGCTCAGAAGAGAGCCCTTCTAGATACTGTAAATCGAAGAGTTGCAGCTCTTTGCTCGCCAGACGATTTTTTAGCGTAGGCACTGACATCAACGGCGCATCGACATAGCCAACTGTTTTCGCCGTTGCGGTTTGTATCCATTTTTGCCCCAATGCAGCGTTCACTACTTTTGGCGCTTTCGCTATCAGCGGCAGCATGGTTTCAATGTTCGCCACTAAATAATCTTTCGCAGGGCGTTGATAACGCGAGTAATAAATGTTTAAGAATCGAGAACGGAAGCTCGGCACATCGACTTTAATCGGACACTGACTCGCACACGCTTTACACGCCAAACAACCGTTCATCGCTTCATGAACTTCATGTGAGAAATCGTACTCGTGGCGTTTGTTCATCGTGTTGCGAACACGTTCCACCATGGTTTTAACCGGAGTATTATCCTTCAGCGCTTCTTGTTCTAAATCGAGAATATCAACGCCTTGTTCAGTCAGTTGACGCAACCACTCTCTTACCAAGCCTGCGCGGCCTTTTGGTGAATGACGACGGTCAGCCGTGACTTTCATTGAAGGACACATTGGCGAGCTAGTGTCGTAGTTGAAACACAAGCCGTTACCGTTACATTCCATCGCTTGCTTGAAGCTGTCACGAACTTGTACGTCGATCTGACGGTCGTAAAAGCCACGCTTGGTATCAGTAACCTTCACCAATTCAGCGTCACTTTCTAAAGGCGTACAGATCTTGCCAGGGTTCATCTTGTTATGCGGGTCGAATGCTGCTTTAACACGTCTTAATTCGGTAAACAGCTCTTCACCGAAGAAGTCTGGGCCATACTCAGAACGGAAGCCTTTACCGTGTTCACCCCACATCAAGCCGCCGTATTTAGCCACCAGCTTAACCACTTCATCAGAGACTTCATGCATCAAGGCTTCTTGCATCGGATCACACAGATCCAATGCTGGACGAACGTGTAATACGCCCGCGTCAACGTGACCAAACATGCCGTAATTCAACTCTTTTGAATCGAGTAACACTCTAAATTCAGAGATGAAATCCGCCAAGTTTTCTGGTGGTACACAAGTATCCTCAGCAAAAGCGACTGGCTTAGCTCGGCCTTTCGCCGCACCTAACAGACCCACTGCTTTCTTACGCATGTTGTAGATTCGGCCAATGCTCGCCAAATCGCTACAAACTTGGAAACCAATCACGCCGGCTTCTTCGCTTTCAACCATGGTTTCAAGGCGTGCAGTCAGCGCTTGAACTTGCTGTTCAACTTCCGCTTCATCTTGTCCTGCAAACTCAACCATGTTGATACCAAGCATCTCTTTATTAGGAACATCGGTCAGCAGGTCGCTCACGGTGTGCCAAACAATGTCTTGCTTCGCTAAGTTCAATACTCTTGAATCCACCGTTTCAACAGACAGTGCTTTCGCTTCTACCATGAACGGCGCATTACGCAGTGCAGAATCAAACGTGTTGTATTTCACGTTAACCAGTGTGCGCGCTTTTGGAATCTTCGTTAGGTTGAGCTTTGCTTCTGTAATGAATGCTAAAGAACCTTCTGCGCCACATAGAACGCGAGTCAGGTCAAAACTGTCATCTTGTTCGTTGATTGCATTCTTTAGATCGTAACCTGTTAAAAAGCGGTTCAACGGAGGGAATTTATCTAAGATTTGAGCGCGCTTGTCTCGACAAACCGCCTCAGTTACTGCAAGTGCATGGTGAGCGAATTCACCCTCAACGGGTAAGCCGTGTGATAAATCAGATTCTAGACATGAACCATCTGCGAACACCGCTTGCAGCGACAATACATGGTCAGACGTTTTGCCGTACTTCAATGACCCTTGGCCCGAAGCATCGGTATTGATCATGCCACCCAAGGTTGCTCGGTTACTGGTAGAAAGGTCTGGAGAGAAAAAGTAACCATAAGGGCGAACAGCGTCGTTCAATTGATCTTTAACGACACCAGACTGAACTCTTACCCAGCCTTCTTTCTCGTTAATCTCAAGAACCTTATTCATGTATCGCGACAGGTCAACCACGACACCTTTTGTTAAAGATTGTCCGTTGGTTCCGGTACCGCCGCCACGAGGGGAAAAAGTCACGCGTTCGTAAGCGGATTTAGAAACCACTTTACCGATAAGCACAACGTCTTGCGTTGTTTTAGGAAGGATGACCGCCTGCGGCAATTGCTGATAGACACTATTATCAGTCGCCACAGCCAAACGGCTAGAAAATTGAGATTCAATGTCGCCAGTAAAGCCCGCTGTTTTTAGTTCATCTAAAAAGCGTACGACAACTGGATCGACATCAGCATTGAGTTGAAGTCTTGGTAACATTTGCTTCCTGCCCCTACTTCGCTGATCCTATCAGCATTGGGTTATCTGAGATTTTTAATAATTTTCTTTGAATTTCGTCACTTTACTACTATTAAGATCATATAAAAAGGTGATCAAATCAGAATCTCAGTGCAAGAATGGAGAAATAGTCACTTTCGTCTTAATTCAGTAACAATATACTGAATAACATTTTGTTTAAGACATCTCCACGAGCACATCACAATGAAAAAAAACAAAACAGTCACAACTGAAGATATCCTTCTTAAACTATGCCAATCAGTCTCAAGCGTACTGACTTCAGCGACGGCTTCTCAGGTGTCCTATTCAGCCATGGTTCAAAAGATCAACAAGACAAGCCTAAAGCCAGATTTTGGTTGCTTCGTTCTGTTTGACGGCGGCTTTTCTGGTCTCGTTGTTATTAATTTTACGTCCAAAGCAGCGCTAGAGATCTACACCAATTACATGCGCAATATGGGCATGCCTGAAAACGAGCTTGCTGTGCTTCATACTTCAGACGAAGTGGGTGATGTATTGGGTGAGTTGATGAACCAATTGGTTGGCGATTTCACCAATAAAATCCGCAAAGAGCTGCAAACCAACATCACACAAAACCAACCGAAAATGCTTGCGCTGAACAAGCAAGTGAACTTGTCTGTTGATACCAACCTAGATCGCCCACAAGCTCGCCGTGTGACCTTCTCTACTGCAAATAACAACATCTTCTATCTTGAGCTTGCAATGGATAAGACAGAGTTCATCCAGTTGGAAGAATTTGAAATCGCAGAAGACGAATGCCCGGATAGCATTCTTGAAGCAACTCAGAAAAAAATGCAAGAATCAAACAAGCCAGCACAAAGCTCAGGCAACGATTCTGCAGCAGATCTACTCGATGAACTGGGTATCTAGCGTGCTAATGCTCTAGTCACTCTAAAAAATCAAGTCACTAACGCCATCAATGCTCTTGATGGCGTTTTTGTTTGTGTAACCAAGCTAGCTTCTGCTGTCCGATATTCCCCGTCTCACTGAGTCATCAAACGAGTTTTGCCTTTCTGTTACCCGCGAAAACATGTAAAATGTTGGACTTTTAAAAATTTGCGGTACTGATTAAATTGTCGATGGATAAGAAAAAAGCCCTAAAGAAAATTGCCAAGTGTCTTGAGCTTGGAAATTCTGCGAACGTCAATGAAGCTGCCAATGCGATAAAAATGGCGCATAACTTGATGCTGAAATATGGTCTCGAAAAAGACGATATTGAATTTATCAAGATGGGGAAAACTCAGTCCAGTCACCTGTTACCTGCAAATATCAGTTCTACACTGCTGCGTGTTATTCGCGGTATCAACACCAAGTTTGGCGTAGAAGCCGTGTTACTGAATCACAAAGGCCTTAAGCGTGTTGAGTTCATTGGTGAAGCCGATCGCGCTATCTTCGCAGCCTTTGCGTTCGATATTATTTATCGCGAACTGAATGAGCACACTGGCCAATTCAGAAATAGCTTTGCTGGCTCAGGCACAGGATCCTTAGAAGTGACACGTCGCGTTAACTCGTTTGTTTCAGGTTGGGTAGAAGGTGCGCTTGAAAAGCTGCCAACCATCACTCCAGACGACGAATCAAACAACAAGATCAATAACTACATTGATAAAGAATTCAAAAATATAGACCGCGAAACGTTCAAGCAACAACTCAAAGAAGCGATGAAAAACCTTACTGCTGATTATGAAGTTGGTTTGAAGAAAGGTCGTAAATTGTCTGTTAATCGACCGGTTGGCGGCACCCAGGCAGCTAAAAAGATAACTAAATCATAGAGCCACTTTACATTGCTTCAGCGTATTGATAAAAACCATCAATAAGATTTACAGGACTATGTTTGTCATTCACATTCATTCGTTTGACAGAAGTACATGATGGAGAAAATACGTTGAAGAAAATCACACTAGCCCTAGCACTTGCTGTCGCTCTAACGGGTTGTCAGGCAACTCAACGCCAAAACGCGACAACTGGCGAATCTGAGACTAACTCTGCAACTCAAGGCGCTCTAATTGGTGCACTCGCTGGTGCCGTTGCTGGTGCTGCAACTGGTGACTCTAAAGACCGTGGTAAACGTGCACTTATCGGCGCAGCAGGTGGTGCGGCTGTTGGTGGTGGTATTGGTTACTACTTTGACCGACAAGAAGCAGCCCTTCGTGAAGAGCTAATGAATTCAGGCGTTCAAGTTGAACGTGTCGGTGAGAACCAACTTCTACTTCGCCTAGAAAACGGCATCGGTTTTGATTCTGGCTCTTACGCTTTGGAATCAAGCATTCACAACACCCTTCGCGGCGTGGCTCGCATCCTCGTTGAATACCCAGACACTAGCCTAGTGATTGAAGGTCATACTGACAGCACTGGCAGCGAATCGACGAACCAAATCCTTTCTGAGCGTCGTGCTGAATCTGTTCGTGCATTCTTGATCTCTCAAGACGTTGCTGCAGGTCGTGCCATTGCTCGTGGTAACGGTGAGCGTTACCCTCTGTGTGACAACAACACCTCTCAAGGTCGTGCTTGTAACCGTCGCGTAGAAATTCAAATCTTGCCGCTTAAGTAGCACGATTAAAGCCCAGTCCGTCTTTATCTATTGAAATAACCTCTATATAGTTGATTATCAGTTATGTTACTCATTTAACGTGATAATAATAATCAACGACCATAAAGCGTATTCATACTGACATATCGATTCTGGGCTTTTTTACGAGACTTATCTTTTGCTGATCCTATCCAACATTCTGCCATCATCACTTCTTAGAACTCTATTTCTAGCCCTCATCTTTTCCACGATACCGTTGTTCACCACACATTTCGTGCACGCAGCAAGCAGTGATGAGTTTTCACTAGAATCACAACCTCAAGATCCAGTTTCTCAATACCAATTGGCTCAAGCTTATGAATCGGGTGTCGACGTTCCTGTTAGCACCAGTGATGCATTGTATTGGTACACGCAGTCAGCAGAAAACGGCAACCCAAACGCGCAATTTAGACTGGGTGAATGGTACTTGGCAGGTACAGGTGTTGAACAAAGTAACAAGCTTGCTTTGGAATGGTTTATTAAAGCAGCGTTGCAAGGTAACCAGCGCGCGCCTATCGAGGTCGCAAAACTCTACGAATCCTCGCTAGAACAAGACCTCCTTCAACCATTAGATAAAGCGCAGCTATGGTATGAAGCAGCCTTAAAAGATAATCCACAAGCAGAAGACGGCTACAACCGCATTTTGGAAGCACAATTCAACCAGCAACGTGCAAAACAGATCTCTTCAATAGAACAGCTCGATGACAGCATCGACTCTGAAATAGACACAAGTCAGGGGTTATCTAAGCACGTTCAATCTAACCAAGCATCACGCTCTAACCTCTCCAGTTCTAACCTAACGCATTCAGACTATCTGATTGGCACAGCCTTAGCCGTGTTGATTTCAATGGTCAGCATCATTGCGACGCTCGTTATCTCAAGAAAAAGACAAGCTCTAAAGTCGGGTGATTCGCGACAGCAACAACAATCACTTGAAGCACAGCTTAGCTCGAAGGACCTTACGATTAAGCAGCAAAAACGCCAGCTGCACACTATGTTCCACGAATTGAAAAAGCAGAAAAACAGCAAAGGTCTAAGTCATTTACAGGTGGCTTGCGCGCTATTTGGCTACACGCCCAGCTCAATTCCTGACCAGAAAAGCATCAAGATCCGATACAAACAGCTATCAAAGATCTACCATCCAGATGGTCACGGATGTGACGAAGAAATGAAACGTTTGAACAATGCGCTAAAAACCATTTCACAAAATGTTACAAGACCGTAAACAAATACACATATTCATTTTTCAAGCTCTTAAAGATATCGATTTTATTGGTGTTGCAATCGATCCCCCTCTCAAAAATGGGTAACAAACTATTAACTAATGGGTCTTACTTGTGTCATAATCTGCGCCGAAAATACACCTGACTTAAACAGGTGAGGAGAGAATATGTTCACAATAGAAGGCGTTTGTGATTGGTGCAAAAAGCCAAGCCTAGTTAAAAAGCACGACTACCTAGATGGTAAGTGTCATCATGCATGTAAAGAATGCAATGATATTGCAACCATTGATGTTCGCCAGTTCAATATTGGTGAAATGGAAATGAGAGCAAAACTCTCCCAAGCGACATTGAGATAAGCAACACCGTGAAATATAAGAAAGCGCCTAAGGCGCTTTTTTTGTGCCTGCGGTTTTAGATCTTCTCTCTTCTCTCTTCTATACAGATGTATAAAGCTCACATTTTTTCAACTTATGAGACAAGACAGTAAATTCATTCAAATTTAATTTATCGCATTATTTCAATGATTTAATTGTTTTCCATCCATAATTACAAACTAAATCGTCCAATAATCCCGCAAAAAACGCTTGATCTTATAAGCGACTAAAACTACTGTATACACATACAGCATGTATATAAGGACAGCAAAATGATTCAAGCACACGTTAAAGCCCAACACTCTAGCCCGCTAGTTCACTGCGCATTTACATCAGTTTCTCGTAAAAGCAAAAATTCAAACGAGGAAGCGTTGTTTGCAAGAATGGCGTTGCTGTCCAATCAACATCAGTGGTTACTGTTTACGGCTCAAACACCAAGACCATCGGCTAAGCAGCTTAAGCAACATAATGTTTGCTGCGACCGCGTTATTCATATGAAAGCCTCTCATCAAATGACTGAGGTAGAGACTGTCGAGAAAGCCATTCGATCTAAGAATGCAAGTGCGATAGTTGCAAGTTCATCGATTGATCAGTTCAGCCAACAGTACCTAAGAACATTGGGGTTACGCTTTCAATGTGAAGTCTTCTTTATGGATGCAAATTCAGAGCGTATTCACTAGACCATATGCTTAATAACATTTGGCTCAAAAACACGGTCCACAAACATAGCTTAATCTTTTAGCTAACAAACTTAAGTTAACTTAACAGCATAGCTCCAAAACACAGTCCAAATATACTGCCTTCCCCTGCCCTACAATTCGCCAAATTTTTAGCGGATTGTTAGGCGGGGGTTTTTATTTGATCAACAGATTTAGCAATCGTTTGCTTTTTCTCTGGAAGCAAATAGTAGATTGGGTATAATGCCCGTCTAATCATGTGCACACCGCACTTCTCTGTATGACGTTTGATAAAAAATAGGAATGTCTAAATGAGCCTTGCTGATCAAGTTCTTGCCGTAAATGATGACCTACCAATCCGTACTGATAAACCTGTCCACAGTGGCAAGGTTCGTTCGGTCTACTGGTTAACTGAAGAAGATAGCCAACGACTAATTAAAGAGAAAGGTTACGATGTAGCACCAGATGCGCCTTTAGCAATCATGGTGATCAGTGACCGTATCTCTGCATTTGATTGTATCTGGCGTGGTGAAGGGAATCTGAAAGGTGTTCCAGGTAAGGGAGCAGCTCTAAATGCTATCTCTAACCACTGGTTCAAATTGTTTAAAGACAACGGCCTTGCTGACAGTCATATCCTTGATATCCCTCACCCATTCGTATGGATTGTACAAAAAGCTCGCCCTGTAATGATTGAAGCGATTTGTCGTCAATACATCACTGGTTCTATGTGGCGTGCTTACGCGAACGGCGAACGTGAATTCTGCGGTATTGAGATACCTGAAGGCCTAGAGAAAGACAAGAAGCTGCCTGAGCTACTTATCACGCCTTCAACAAAAGGGATTTTGAAAGGTATCCCTGGTGTTCCAGAAGCTGACGATGTGAACATCACACGTAACAACATCGAAGATAACTTCGCAGCGTTCAACTTTACTCAAGCAAGTGACATCGCGCATTACGAGAAGCTGCTAAAAGAAGGCTTCAACGTGATCAGCCAAGCACTGGCGAAAGTAGACCAAACCTTTGTCGACACTAAGTTTGAATTTGGTTACGTCAACGATGCTCAGGGCAAAGAAAAACTTATCTACATGGACGAAGTTGGTACTCCAGATTCATCTCGCATTTGGGATACTCAGGAATACAACAACGGCAACATCGTTGAGAACTCAAAAGAAGGCTTCCGTCAGTTCTTGCTTAACTACTTCCCTGATGCCGACATTCTATTGAACAAAGAACGTATGCCAGAACGTGAAGCACTAGCTCGTGACAATGAACTACCTCTTGATTCGCTAATGTCTCTGTCTCGTACTTACCTTGATATCGCTGCGAAAATCACAGGTGCTGAGATTGTCTTGAGCGAAAATCCTAAGCAAGAGATCATTGATGTTCTGCGCGCTGACTATGGGCTAATCGACTAGTCGCTTTATTGCTTCTTTATCTCAAAGTAAAAAGCTAGAAAGCTAATAAGCTCGTATACACAAGTTTTAGATACTAAAAGGGCCTCAATATTTGAGGCCCTTTTTACGTGTGCGTTTTACTATTCCTGAAAGAGGTTATAGGCAAACTGAAGTTACAGCCTAATCGTGAACTCTTCTCCAGAATTACCCGCAATCACTAAATGACTGCGCGATTCAATATACTCGATCTGCTCTTCTTCAAGAGAATATGGCATCACTACTTTGAGCTCATTGATTCCTTCCAGCTTCGCGAGCTTGAGTAAGGTCACAATATTCGACTCATCACTTTTACGCGTCGACATTGATTTCAATGCCATCTGCCATAAACGATCTTCAGGGCTTGCTAGCTCTTTAATGCTATCTCGCCAGACGGTACTGAATACTGGCGCAATTGTGGTGAGTGCTTCCAGAAAAGTCCATTTTTTACTGCATGAGGCGCCAAGAAATGTTGTGTAATCGAACTCTACACGCGTCTCTTCCTGTTTATCCATGATGTCCCCCGACACTTTGGCAACACAATATACTCAATATCTATCAACTCTTTCTTTATAGCAATAGGATATAGAAGAATAGTCTTTTATGACCTTTTGATTGGTTAAAAAGGCATATAAAAATCAAACTTGTAACAAAATAAGCACTGAAAAATCATATATGCACCTATTTGATTAATATTTTAGAGATAAAACTTATCCATCTATTTGATATCAATTATTCGGCTCGCTTTTTTGTACTGAATGCGCCAGCCTGACCATGTCGGCAGCTCCCAACGTTTTGGCGATAACTTTCGACTACCCGATTGATAGTGAACGTAAATCAGCTTTCTCGCGGGCAAGTATTCTACATCGAGTTGCAAGTCGGCAAGGCTCAATGCAAACGGGTATTTTTCCGAAAATTCTGAATAGAGCCAAGTTGGAATGCCATCGAACGGTATGTCTGAGTGGTCAAACATTTCCAATTCGCTGACATCAGTAACCCCTAACACTTCAAGCTGCTCTATAAACCATAGCTCAAAGTTAATGTTCTCAATTTCTGGTGTGTATTGTGTTGGCTCATCGAGACCGAGTTTCACATACAGCTGCCAATGCTTAATCTCTTGAGTGCGAACCTTTGCAAAACCAGGAAGTTGAGCACCACTTACCACGAGATCGACGATAGGCTTTAATGATAGTTGCCCTTCAGCCGCGACAAGCTTGGTTGTAATCGTGCGGCCTGCGTACATCAACGCCATCTCGGTAAAGACGCCATCATCATTCACAACGGTTTCACCTTGCTCCCAATCTCCTAACTCAGCATCAACTATAAGCTCAAGAGGAATAGGTGCAGTGACCGTCGCTAAGGTCAGTGTTTGCTTAACCCCTCTTCCCGGTAAGCTGTGAGTGTCCAACACCAACATCGCTTGCGCATTGTCAGGGAAACGATTTTGGCGACCAAGTACAACCTCTAACATCCCGTTGGCAAACGCTTCTTTCCTTTTCAGTCGGCGTACAAACACCAATTCAGGGTGCAACTGAATAATAGTTTCAAGTAGAGCGGTACGTTGATAGCGAGAGGCAACCTCTAACTGGGGAAGTTCAAACACCTCACGCATTTGCTTCGCCAAACCTTGGGCTTCATTCAAAGCCTGCTGGTCTATTTCAAGATGCGGATAATCACGACCGCGAACAATCTGAATTAACAGGGATAAATCACACTCTTCTTTTTCTTGTTGAGCGAGCGCTTCTAGATGTTCTGCATTATTAGGTAACTGATATAGGCGAGCAGGAACAGATAGCGCCGCCGTGAGATCGACCATCGCTTCTTTTAATGCTTTGGTTTTGATTCGAGTAACGATATCGGCATACAAAGCGTCAATCGGCAACGGATACAGCTTTTTGCCATGCTCGGTAATTTGATGGTTGCCGTTAATTGCTTCCATCGTCAGCAAGGTTTGAGTTGCGCTATTTAGCGACTTCTCAGGAATAGGATCGAGGAAAGACAAACTCTCAAGCGGAGATCCACAACATGCCGCGGCCAACATAGGCTCGGTCAGCTCTTCACGCTGCAATTCAGGCGGTGTGACTAACTCTAACGCCGCATGCTCACCATATAGACGCACACAAACGCCGTCCATGACCCTACCCGCGCGGCCAGCTCGTTGTTTGGCACTGGCTCGTGATATGGATTTAAGCATCAGAGTTGTTCTGCCATTACGCTGAACAGTGCGCCTTTCTAATCCTGAATCTATCACCACACCTATGTCAGGAATGGTTAATGAGGTTTCTGCAACGTTGGTCGCAAGAATGACCTTTCTCAAACCATTACCTGCAGTATCGATATTCCGACCCGATAACGCTAAATCTCGCTCTTTATCACTGACCGACGCATGCAATTTAATGACTTGGATATCTGGATTTTTCGCTAAGGCTTGTTCGCATTGCACAATCTCTTTTTTACCCGGCAGAAAAACCAACATATCGCCGAAAGACGCAATTAATTGATGATTCACTTCTTCCGCGATGCGCTGCTCTAGATGTCGGATATCAGGCAGAGTTCTGGATTCATTCGCTCTGTGTTCAATCTCAACTTGATAAGTTCGGCCTTCACAACTGATTCGATTCGCATCCAAATAATAAGCAAGGCGTTCACCCTCAATGGTTGCTGATGTGCTCACCAAACGGTGACTCGCTTTTTGTTTCAGAATCGCCACCAGCAAGTCGATGTCCCAGCGTCTCTCATGAAACTCATCCACCACGATCACGTCAAAGCTAGCGAGCCCATCTTCTGACAGCCAACGCAGCGCGATACCGGGCGTAACAAAAACAACGTCCGTTTGCTCGTTGTATTCCGATTCGAGCTTAATCGCATAGCCCACTTTGCTACCAAGCTTCACGCCCGATTGTTGTGCGAGATATTTAGCCAGTGAAGTACACGCGATGCGTCTTGGCTCAACCACCAGAACTCGCCCATGTTGGGAAGCCCAAATTGGCAATCGCGTAGATTTACCTGATCCGGTTTCAGCCTCTACTACAAGGTGAGAATTAACGATTTGTTGGTGGAATACATTTTGATAAGCATCGATGGGAAGTAATGACATAAAAGGGAGCGTCGCGAAAAAGTGTGAGCAAAGTATAACGAATTATCGTGTTGAAATTCGATAAGTGTGGGACAGAGGTAAGAATATCATTTTGTTTGCTCAGATCGCGGAGAAACTATTTACAATTGAATAACTAAACCGTTATCATTTTTCAGTTACCCTTTCTCCCATATTAGGCATCCAATGAACAACGATAAACGCCCTCTATATATCCCTTATGCTGGTCCTGCTCTACTAAGTACCCCTCTTCTAAACAAAGGCAGCGCATTCTCTGCTGAAGAGCGCAGTTCTTTCAACCTTGAAGGTTTGTTACCGGAAACAACCGAAACAATCCAAGAGCAAGTAGGACGTGCATACAAACAATATTGTAACTTCGAAAGTGATATGGATAAGCATATCTACCTTCGTAACATCCAAGACACTAATGAAACGCTTTTTTATCGTTTAGTTCAAAACCACATCTCTGAAATGATGCCTATCATTTACACGCCAACGGTTGGCGCAGCATGTGAGAACTTCTCAAATATTTACCGTCGTGGTCGTGGTCTGTTTATTTCATACCCGAACCGCGATCGTATCGATGATCTACTGAATAATGCGACAAACCACAACGTTAAAGTTATCGTGGTTACGGATGGTGAGCGCATTCTTGGTTTGGGAGACCAAGGCATCGGTGGCATGGGTATTCCAATTGGTAAGCTAGCACTTTACACAGCGTGTGGCGGCATCAGCCCAGCTTACATGCTACCAATCGTGCTCGATGTGGGTACTAACAACCCTCAACGTCTTGCTGATCCAATGTACATGGGCTGGCGTCACCCTCGTATCACAGGTGCTGACTACGATGCATTCGTTGAAGAGTTCATCCAAGCGGTTCAACGCCGTTGGCCTGATGCATTAGTTCAGTTCGAAGATTTCGCACAAAAGAACGCAATGCCACTGCTTGAGCGTTACAAAGATCGCATCTGTTGTTTCAACGATGACATCCAAGGCACAGCTGCCGTAACGGTTGGCTCTCTACTTGCAGCATGTAAAGCAGCAAACAGCAAACTGTCAGATCAGCGTATTACCTTCTTAGGTGCGGGTTCTGCAGGTTGTGGTATTGCTGAAGCTATCATTGCTCAAATGGTGTCTGAAGGTATCAGCGATGCACAAGCTCGCTCTCAAGTTTACATGGTTGACCGTTGGGGTCTGCTACAGGAAGGCATGCAAAACCTGCTTGATTTCCAACAGCGTCTGGTTCAAACCAACGAAAACACCAAAGACTGGGAAAGCGACGGCACTGGTTTCTCTCTACTAGATGTTGTTCGCCACGCGAAACCAACAGTATTGGTTGGTGTATCTGGTGCTCCAGGTCTATTCAGCAAAGAAGTCATCAAAGAGATGAACCTGCACTGTGAACGCCCTATCGTGTTCCCACTGTCTAACCCAACAAGCCGTGTTGAAGCGACACCAAACGACATTATTCGTTGGACTGATGGCCAAGCACTTGTTGCGACAGGTAGCCCATTTGAGCCAGTAGTTCACAATGGCACGACTTATCCAATCGCTCAGTGTAACAACAGCTACATCTTCCCAGGTATTGGCCTTGGTGTATTAGCTGTGAATGCTTCACGCATCACTGACGAAATGCTAATGGAATCAAGCCGTGCACTTGCAACGTGTTCTCCACTAGCAATCAATGGCACAGGCGCTCTACTTCCACCATTAGAAGAAATCCACACTGTATCGAAGAAGATTGCTCTTGCTGTTGGTAAGAAGGCGATTGAACAGGGCGTTGCTCTAGAGATCACTGAAGAAGCACTGCAACAAGCGATTGACCAGCACTTCTGGCAGCCAGTTTACCGTCGCTACAAGCGCACGGCATTCTAATAAAGCGTGCTGCGCTCTCAATAAAGCGTACTGCGCTTGGAATAAAGAGCGTTAATTCCTCTTCTAAGAGCCTCTGCCATTGCAGGGGCTTTTTTCTTTACACTGTCTTGTCTTTTTAACTGATTTTTCTCATTTTTATTTGGTATTATCGAGCACTCAAAAAATAATGCTCAGTCAAAGGACTATGCCGAGAGTGAAATTCAATTCTCACATTTGCCGAAACTACTTACTAAAAACATACAAAAAACTGCAAGGTTTTCTGTATGGCTCATTTATTGTGTTCTTGGTAGGCAGCGCTGCGGTTATTGCGATCGATTATTGGGTTTCATGGCAAGCGGAAGATCGCATCATCTACGATATTGATGAAGTGCCCGAGCTTGAGGTTGCAGTTGTGCTTGGCACAAGCAAATATTTGGGTAGAACACTCAACGACTATTATAAGCACCGAATTGAAGCGGCGATTGAGCTGTTCGATCGTGAAAAAGTGGACCAATTTCTACTGAGTGGCGATAACGCTCATCGCTCTTACAATGAGCCGTGGACGATGAAGCGCGACTTGTTGAAAGCAGGCGTCCCCGATGAACGTATCAATCTCGACTACGCGGGGTTCAGAACCTTAGACTCGATTGTTCGCGCCAAAAAGATATTCGATACCGATAACTTCCTGATCATCACTCAAAAATTCCACTGTGAAAGAGCGCTATTCATCGCCAATTCTTACGATATTCATGCGCAGTGTTTAGCCGTTTCAGGACCAACCCACCATTCCGGAACCACGATACGTTTACGTGAAGTGTTTGCGCGTACCAAAGCATTCCTTGATCTGTATATCATGGGGACAACGCCAAAGTTTCTTGGCCCTAAAGAGCCTATTCAACCGAGCCCAAAACCGGAATCATTTCCGATTCCAAACCCTATTACTGACCCCACTGTAAACCCTGTTGTCGACCCTACAACAAGCCCGATTGCAGCCCCTGAAGAGACCGATGTGTAGAAAACTACACATTTTGAATTTGTTGCCTCACACTTCCCCATTGTTAAGCAAAAACACACCAACACTCCTTTATTAACTTGAGTAACATTCTTCCAACAAAGTCTGACCCTACATCAAGCTATATACCTCGAAAATAATAAGCACGACTCAATGAAGTCGTGCACCAATAAAACGAGGATAAACAAAAGGAGCGTCTTATGACGGCACTTGTTACTACACTGAAACACTGGTTGTTTACCCGCAACAGCATGATATTAATTGGTAATTTCACGCTATTTGCTGTTTTGCTTAATACCCTGCCATTCGAAGCGCAAGTGAATACAGGTTTAAGTATTCTCGTGTTCGTTGCCATTCTATGGTTAACAGAAGCTATTCACGTCAGCATCACCGCTTTGCTCGTTCCCTTATTGGCTATCTTGTTTGGTGTATTCAACACGCCCGCAGCGCTGGCTAACTTTTCAAACCCAATCATCTTCTTGTTCATGGGTGGCTTCGCATTAGCAGCCGCACTGAACAAACAAGAGCTAGATAAAGCGATTGCTGACAAAGTACTGCTGATTGCAAAAGGCAGAATGTCGGTCGCTGTGTTCATGTTGTTCGGTGTGAGTGCCGGTCTATCAATGTGGATCTCAAACACAGCCACCACTGCAATGATGCTTCCTCTTGTTCTTGGCATCATGAACAAAGTCGACCAAAGTGAAGACCGCAACACCTACGTGTTCGTGCTATTGGGTATCGCTTACTGTGCATCAATCGGTGGCATCGCAACCTTGGTTGGTAGCCCACCAAACGCAATTGCAGCGGCAGAAGTTGGCTTGAGCTTCACAGAGTGGATGGCACTTGGCCTACCTATCTCAATGATCTTACTGCCAATCGCGATGATTATTCTTTACGTGATGACTAAGCCAAAGCTTGACCACAAATTCGAGCTAGACCATGCCCCAGTTGAGTGGACAAACAGCAAGAAAATCACACTGTCTATCTTCCTTTTAACGGTAACGCTTTGGATATTCGGTAAACCAATCAACGCAATGATTGGCGGATTCTCTAAATTTGATAGCTTGGTAGCGATTGGCGCAATTGTACTGCTTGGCGCTTCTAGAGCGGTGGAATGGAAAGATGTAGAGAAAACAACAGACTGGGGTGTAATGCCGTTCACTTAAGAGTGAACGGCATTTTTGTTCTTAGCATACCGTTGTGGTCTAGGCTTAACTGTTCTAGGGAATGTTCTTTCCCTTCGCCCTTCAAGTATTAAGCTTTCAGCCATGTTGTGAAACCCCTTTAACTGACGAGGTATTGCTCCTGGTGTTGAGTAAGGTAAGCCTACAAGTAACGCTGATACATGAGCTAATGTGCCGTTAAAACTCAGTTGATAGGGAAGGTAATTTCCCTTTAAATTTAAGCAGAGCTCGACCATCTGATATCGGATTAAATTGTAAGTAAGCAAGATACCCCATAACTCCTGCTTGACCAGCTCTGGTAAACGACTTCGCAGCGTAAGACGGTTTCCAAGCATGTATTGTTTTTGCTCTCGGTAGCCTAGCTCTATTTCCCAACGATGTTCATAAAGGCCTGCAATATCTTTTGATGGGTAACGCAGGGAGTCCGTCATGGAGGTTAATACTTGGTAGTCTTTTCCTTTAATTTTACGAG
Source organism: Vibrio sp. QJM3NY_35 (assembly GCF_057785915.1). Classification (NCBI taxonomy): domain Bacteria; kingdom Pseudomonadati; phylum Pseudomonadota; class Gammaproteobacteria; order Vibrionales; family Vibrionaceae; genus Vibrio; species Vibrio sp. QJM3NY_35. The sequence goes on from NZ_CM173507.1 coordinate 2,021,189, forward strand.
TGACAAGTCGAGCGGTTATCGACTTTGGTAAATCAGGCCATAGCTTTCTAGCTCTTGGGTTACTGTGTAATTGAACAAGTTTGTCATTTCGCCCTAAAGATTGAACAATGTCATATTGTGTATTTTTCTTGAGGGGGATAAGCCAATGGCGCTCTGAGCCAGAGTCTTGCCATTTATGTAATAAACCTAAAGAATAGAACCCCTTATCGAACATTGTCACGCTATGGTTTGGTGTTGTTTCTACCAGTTTTTCAGCTAATACCATTTCGTTTGTATTGTAATTATCAAAGGCACTTGCCGTGATAATGTGACTGCTTAGTTCCATTTGGCAGACCATTCTCACTTGCGGATATTGTGTCCCTTTTTGTCGAGAAAATGCATTTTCATTTTGCGGGTTATCGGGCGTTCGCCAAACAACTCCATCGACGCCAAGCAGCGTTAATCCATTCCACTGAGGTAACTTTGCACTTTTTAACCATGAAGTTGTCATTCGCTCAAAGACCGCTTTAATTGCGTCTTCACCCAACGTCTTTCGACGTTGAGTCAACGCGCTCGGTGCGACAAAAGCTTTACCCGTACGGTCGACAATATCAAGCTGATTAACTAAGTCTTTCATGGATTTATTGTTGTAGATAGCCATTCCAACAAGTAACCAAACCATGGATTCTAGAGTTAATTTCCTCTTTCTCATCGTGACAGTATCAGTAAGAGAATAAGCTTCGTCGATGAGGTCAATTGGAAGCAAGTCAGACAAAGTTTCAACGTTGCTAGGTTTCCAATCATTAATTATGTTTAGAGCTTGAGAAACATCCATAAAAAAATCCAAGTGCATTAAATACACTTGGATTTTGACAGCTCTGAAGGATCGTTCAACCGATCACTTTGGCTCTAACTGATCGGCATTACAGACTGGGGTGTGCTTATCCTGTTCGGTGGCGGTATCTGTTTAAGTAATATTCTGAAAGCGACAGGAACCAGCGTATTCCTAGCACACTCACTAAGCGGATTTTTAGAAACAGCTGGCGTACTGCTTACGATTCTAGCCGTGGTAGCGTTCGTGGTATTCCTAACGGAATTTGCGAGTAACACGGCGAGTGCGGCATTGCTTGTCCCTGTATTTGCGACTATTGCTGAAGCGCTGGGGATGTCTCCAGTTATCTTGTCTGCACTGATTGCGGTTGCTGCATCTTGTGCCTTCATGCTACCAGTAGCCACACCACCTAACGCAATCGTGTTTGGCTCGGGCCACATCAAGCAGAAAGAGATGATGCGAATCGGTATGGTGTTGAACCTAGTTTGTATCCTAGTTCTGACTCTGTTCGCTTGGATCTTCTGGTAAGCACGAACGTCCTATAAGCGCATACTTACAGGAATGCTCTCCCTAAACGGGTTGAACTTCCCCCGGTTCAACCAAGACAAAAATGCCCGTTCAGCGTAAGCAAGCACTGAACGGGCACATAAAAACAAGAAACGCTTTTCCCTTTTGGTGGCCCCGCGCCACCTTTTTTGTTTTTGGCTTTTGGGAGAAGAACCATAAAAACGCCACATATGCACATATGGCTTATAAACTCATCAAAACAATTTTCAGATTAGTGACTCAAGATCACCTGATTTCGACCTGAATGCTTCGCTTGATATAAAGCTTCATCAGCGCGAGCAATGGTCTCTGTCACCCGCTCTTGCTTCATCTCGGCAACACCAATACTGCATGTCAGTGGATCGCCATGAACCCAAAGGTGCTGGCTGACTAAAAGTCGGATTTTCTCGGCCTTTCTTTGTGCTTCGCCAAGATCAGTCTCCGGGCAAAAAACAATGAACTCTTCACCACCCCACCGCACCAATTTGTCGGAAGCGCTGATCGAACTGCCCACCACCATGCTGAATTCTCGTAAGATATGATCACCCATTTGGTGTCCGTATTTATCGTTGACGCTCTTGAAGTAGTCGATATCGAGATACAACATACTCAACTTTCCATGCCCTTGCTTTACCTGCTGAGACTGCATTTTTAGCCAATCACGAATCGCGTGTCGGTTGAGAATCCCAGTCAGTTCATCACGATGAGCCTTTTCTGAAAACTCAAAGTTTTGCTCTCTCAGTGCTCGATTGACGTTCTTTAAGTGATGATGCCTTTTCTCTGCAAGCACCATACGCTTTCTTGAACGGTTTAACTCAGACAATAAGAATACGGTGCCCGTACCAACCCAAACAAACAGTAAGATAAGGAACAAGCTTTCGCCTGAAATATAAGATCCCTCGAACTCAATACTGCGGATGACTATTCTGTGGTGACCCAGTTTCGCACCAGACGCAGTAGCAAATTCAACCATATTCACATTCGAAAACTCAGGTGCTGAGTGCTCTAACGCAATGTCGTTATCCGCCAACCACCATGTCATCACTTGCAGGTTTTTAATCGGAATCTCAATCACACCACCATCGATTCCTGGAGAAAACTCCATTCCGTTGTACTTATGTGTGTACTCGTTATCTGGAACTGAATATGCAGGGTTGTAGTTACGTAGGTAGGTTCTCAAACGGCCACTAGAGTCCGCCTCCGCATGGTAATCAATATTGACTCTAAAGGTGTGGTACTGAGAAAGGTCAAGGCCAGTGGTAATGTCTGGGTTGATACGAACCGATAGGCCGCAATAAGGCCACGGATACTCAGACTTTTTAAGCTCACAGTCGAGAATATACTGGCCATTTTGATAAGATAATTGGGACGTACTGACGCCTCTATCCACTTGATCGCTAGTCGCGATAAATTCATATTTATCAGGGGTTATTGCTGTTATCACACGATTTCCGCTCACACGGTAATACTGCACAATGGCAAGCGTTGCGATAACGAGAAAGATAACAATCTTATGGATCCACTTCACGTCTAAGCTTCCGGCTTAAGATCCCTATAGTTGGGATTTCACGATAAAAAACAAGTCAGATAAATTAGTGATCTTGATACCAATAAATCACTAAAAAACGTTATATCACGGCTGAACAAAATGTCATACTATATTTTTATGCCTATATTTCATTCAGATTATTTACATCGAGAATCAAGTAATATTGCGTATAAAAACAGGTACCATTTGTTATACTCATCGCATAATCATCGTTAACCGTACTGCCTGCTCGCAGCGCAATCGAGTCGACGAAATAATAATCAAAATACAACGAGTAATGTCATGTCTTTATTAGCAAAAGGTACACTCAAAAAGATGAGTGCTTCCCTTGATGGCGCGGTTACCTACCGTTTGCCTGTAGGCGAAGAGTTTGTAGAGCTAAACCCTCTGATTGGTAAAACCATCAACCTCACTCACACTGGCAATATTTTTTGCTGCTCATGTGGTAAGAAAACCAAGAAAAGCTACTCTCAAGGCCACTGCTTTGTGTGCATGAAAAAGCTAGCAAGCTGCGACATGTGCATCATGAAACCAGAGACGTGCCACTACGATGAAGGCACTTGTCGTGAGCCTCAATGGGGTGAAGAGAACTGCATGGTTGATCACTTCGTTTACCTATCGAACACATCAAGCCTAAAGGTGGGTATCACTCGTCACACTCAAATCCCTACCCGTTGGATTGATCAAGGCGCGACTCAAGGTTTGCCTATCTTGAAGGTAAAAACACGTCAGATTTCTGGCCTGATCGAAGTAGAGTTGGCAAAGCACATTGCTGACAAAACCAACTGGCGCACGCTGCTAAAAGGCGACGGCGACGATATGGAGTTGGTAGAAAAAGCCAAAGAACTGTTGCCATTGGTTGAAGATAAAATCCAAGAGATCAGAGCTAAGTTTGGTGACGATGCTATCGAAATTCTGAGCGAAAACATCACTTCACTGAGCTACCCAGTTGAGCAGCACCCAGTGAAGATTGTGTCGCATAACTTTGATAAGAACCCTGAAGTGACAGGCGTACTTCAAGGCATTAAAGGCCAATACCTTATCCTAGATACAGGTGTGATTAACATCCGTAAATTTGGTTCTTACGAAGTTGAGGTTTCTGCTTAATCAGCAGAGCGCCATCACAAGTGTGATACAAAAATGCTCTGAGGCTTCTGCTTCAGGGCATTTTTCATTCCAGATGAGACGATCTGCTTTAATAAAGCAACGTACAAAGACTAGAGCGCGACCACATCTCCATCGACACAGTTCTTGCCGTTGGCTTTCGCGCGATAGAGAGATTGATCGGTTAAGTTCACGAGTGCGTCAATAGTGACACCGTCTTCACAGGCTCGGCTATCACTTATTCCTATACTGACACTCACATTAAATCGAACCTTCTCATCGATTTTGAACTCGGCTTGATTGAACTCTTGACGAATTTGTTCTGAAACCTCGCGCGCAGTTTCAAGAGAGGCATGTGGGATAAATATAATGAATTCTTCACCACCCCAACGGCCTGCTACTCCGCCGACTTTCTCGGCACTGCGCTTGGTAATATTAGCCAAAGCGCAAATGACCTCATCACCAACCATATGACCGTAAGTGTCATTAATCGACTTAAAATCATCGATATCCAGCAGCATACACACAAGGTAGTTGTTAGAGGAAATGTGTTCTCTCAACCATTCATAAATCGCTCTGCGGTTAAGTAAGTCGGTCATTTCATCGAAGTTCGCTTGGTGTACCAACTGCTTTTCCAGCATCACCTTTTGAGTCACATCTTCGAGCACAACCTGAACGGCTGGCTGACCTTTCCAAGTAATCGCATTGTCGTAAATATTGAAGAACCGATGAACGCCGTCAAAGCCAATGTTTTCAACCACGGTACTAGTACCTGACAACTCCCCTGATACGATCGCGTGATAGTGCTTGCTGATGCCATCGGCATTCTGTTTTGGTACCAGTTCAAGGATAGAGTCCAGCTCTAATACTTGCTCGATGGAAGCAGCGCCTTGCATGTTAACCCAAGATTGATTAACCATCAGCGGCTTGAAATCTCGGTGAACCAAGATGCCCTGCCCAGATTGCATGATCATGTCGTGATACATCTTATCTTGCTCACGCACCGCATTTTGCAGCTGAATCGCAGGGGAAAGATCGATCACAGTGACTTGCAGTGCAGGTCTTCCCTGCCACTCCGTCACATGGTCGATAGAAAACACGGTGAACTCTCTGCCATTACGATCAACATTGGTATAGGTGTGAACCTGAGGGTCGCGTTGACCACTGACCGTTTCAAGGTAATTTTGATAAGCTAGAACATGATAATCTTCTGAGATTAAATCTAGAAAGCTATCGATATTAGAAAGTAGTTCTTCGGGCGATTGGTATCCATAGATGCGAGCATAGTTAGCGTCAACACTAACTACATTCATATCTTGAATAGTTATTACACCGTACGTGGATTCGAAATTTATTGAAGACATTGCCAACTCCGCACTCTAGCTATACTTCATAAACTGGAGCATAACAACATATCCTGCCAACGCTTCCACAGAATCTATCACGCGTTAGGGACATTAATATGGTATCTAGTATATCGTACTGTTGAGGGCTTCTCTACAATTCAATCGCTAACACCAGTTATCAAAAGTAGACAAGTCTCTCAATCTGATTACGCGCGTCAAAAAACAAAAAAAGATAACGTATATCTATGTAAGCATTAGCTTTTCTGTTTTCGACCTTAAAGTAGGTAGCTAGCGATAATTACAACTCTTTTCAATTCCGTTAATTATTCACTTCTATCTTGTTGGCTGTTCGCTTAAAACCTCGTCGGTTACTCATTCCAATCCGAAAAATAAGCAACCAAGAAGTCGATCGCTAACCGTGCTCTCTGGGGTAAAAAACGACGATTTTGATATACGACCCAACTGCTGGTTCCTGCTCCCCAATACTCTTCAAGCACCGGGACAAGCTTTCCATTAGTCAGACCGCCATTGAAACTACTTTTGGGAAGGTAAACAACACCAAGCCCCTCTTCACATGCTTTCAGTACTGCACTCGAATTGTTACTGCGCCATCGCCCATGCACTCGCACTGCATTTAACGGTTTGCCCTCTTTCTCAAATAGCCACTGATCACTGTTGGCGATAATACAGCTGTGCATTTTCAACTGCTCAGGGTGAGTGGGCGTACCAAATTGCTCTATATAGTCTTTACTGGCTGCGGCCGCCATTGGGCGATCGACGAGCTTTCTTGCCACCAAACCTGAATCGTCCAATCGGCCGTAACGAATAGCGAAGTCGATACCATCTTCGATGAAGTTAACCATCTTGGTATTGAAATTCATTTCTATGGTGAGCTCAGGATGATCTTTGGCAAACTCCATCAGCGCCGCCGCGACATGATTTTCTGCAAACGCGCCTGCGGCACTCACACGCAAAGTACCGCTAAGCTGAGTTTGTTGAGAAGTCACTTGTTCGTTCGCTTGCTGAAGCCCTATTACTAAGTCTTTGCACTGCTGATAATAGGTGTGACCCGATTCAGTCAGGCTCACCATTCGTGTAGAGCGTGCAAGCAACGCCACACCCACTCTCTCTTCTAATCTTGAAACTTGGCGACTGACATGACTGGTACTGCAACCCAGTTGTTTTGCTGCTGCAGAAAAGCCGTGGCACTCGGCTACTGCAACAAACTCATTAATCCCTTCAAAGCTGTCCATACTTCACCTGTTTACATCTAACGAATTCACATCCGACTAATTCACACCCACTATTGCTATATAGCAATAATGTTTTGCCTACTCGGCATATTATCACTCAAATGGTTTACTACTACTATTACAGGTAACGAAACAGCGGCACCTCTATAAATAAAACGGATGTCTGTCTTAGAAACGCGGATGTCTAAACAACGACGCTGAAACCAAACAAACGTGCTCAAAGGGACGAATCATGAAAAAAATACTAATACCTGTAACTAACCACGCAACACTAGGCGATACAGATCAAGCGAACGGTACTTACGCGCCTGAACTGACTCATGCTCTGAAAGAGATCTTGGCTGCGGGTTTTGAGTACGACATCGCTTCTATCAAGGGTGGTAAAGGTCCGTTGTATGGGACAGATATTGAAGGGGATTCAGTAAACGCGGAGATCTTGGCTGATGATGACTTCCAAAACCGTATTAACAATACGATCCCTGTAAGCCAAATTAATGCAGAAAGCTACGATGCTATCTTCTATCCAGGCGGGTTCGGCTTGCTTTCAGACCTATCAACTAACGAGCAGTTTGCTGCTATTGCGGCTAAACATTATGAAGATGGCGGTGTGATCGCATCAGTATGTCACGGCCCTGCGGCGCTGCTTCCGATTGTTCTGAGCAACGGTGAAAAATTACTAAGCTCTAAATCGGTGACTGGCTTTACTCGCGAAGAAGAGATCGACTTTGGCACCATCAACGACATTCCATTCCTACTGGAAGAGTCTCTTGCTCGTAGCGCTGCGCGTTTCAACAAGGTTCAACCTTGGCAAGAACTTGTGATTGTTGATGAGCGAGTGATTACAGGCCAGAACCCAACCAGCGCACACGCTGTAGGTGCAGCTCTGGTTAAACAACTTTCTTAGTTAAATTAATCGCTTAGTTAAATCAATGGCTTAATAGAATAACTGCCGTTGAACAAACAAGCTCAGTCAAACAAAAAGAGCATACTTCCACCTCAATATTATTGAGAGAAGCATGCTCTTTTCTAATTCTGTAACCATCTAGGTGTTAGTTACTTCTTGCTAGTGACTTCGCAAGATCCCTTCAAGCACATTGAACAGCAAGTCGATCTCTTCAATCGAGTTGTAATGCATACAACCAATACGCACCACGCCCTGCTCTTCAATACCCAACTGCTTCACCAACCCTAATGCATAGAAGTGTCCGTTCCAAACACAGATATTATGTTCACCCAACTTCTTGGCGATGAACTCTGGAGAATGGTTTTCAAAGGTAATCGCAAACGTTGGCGTTCTTAAATTCGAATCAAACTCGGTTTTCCCGTAAAGCGTTGCCCCTTCAAGGTCGGCCAAGCGCTTAAGGAAGTATTCACTGAGCTGGCTTTCGTGCTTATTATACAACGCGTAGCTTTGCTCTAAACGAGAACGCAATGAATCGGCTGGATCACCTAACTGTGCCAAGTAATCCACCGCCGCAATCACACCAGCAAGGCCTTCAAAACTTTGGGTGCCAGTCTCAAATCGACCTGGGCCGATATTGGTTGCAGGCTCTACCTTGTAAGGCTTTAAAGTATGCAGCCATTGAGGCGCAACATAAGCAATGCCAACATGCGGGCCGAAGAACTTATAAGCCGAGCACGCTAAGAAATCACAATTCAGTTGCTGAACATCAATCAAGTGGTGTGGCGCGTAATGAACGGCATCGACATAAACCTGCGCACCATGCTGATGTGCAAGCTCGATAACTTTCGCCATGTCGACAATAGAGCCTGTCGTATTCGAAGCAAACGTGACTGCGACAAGCTTGGTTTTCTCGTTAAGCAGCGATTCAAAATGCGCCATATCCAAACTACAATCCGACTCGTCTACACGAACTTGGCGAACAATCGCGCCTTTGTCGTCTGCCGCTTGCTGCCAGCTCGATACATTTGAGTAATGGTCTAACGCCGTGACGATAACTTCATCGCCCTCTTTCCAATCGCGGCTGATCGCTCGGCTAAGTTGGAAGGTTAGAGATGTCATGTTCGCACCGAACACAACGTTGCCAGAAGACTCCGCATTTAGCAGTGCTTGCGCCGCTTCTCGCGCTTGCTGCATTAAGCTCGTCGTCTTTTGGCTAGAAAAATAGTGGCCGCCTAGGTTTGAATTGAAATGCCCTAGGTATTCGGTCATCGAAGCTAAAACATTCTCTGGTACCTGAGATCCACCAGGCCCATCAAAAAAGGTCACAGGCTTGCCGTTATGATATTGGCCTAAAGCACTAAACTGTTGGCGCACATCATTAAGAGTGAAGGACATTGCGCGCATCCTTAGCTGTTAGAACAAACACATCCATATAGCCCATCTCATCGTGGTCTATGGTACGAATCGGCTGTGCATTGTGCCAAAGCTTACTGTCTGCCAGCATCGCAACCTCGCCATCACCTAACACTTTTCTAAAGAATGGCGCTTCATGTGAATCTTGATACAGCATGATTTCACCGCCCACAATGTTGTGACGGTTCACACCGATCAAAGCGATATGGTCAAAACCATCTTGGTGAACACCTTCAGGAGCAACCTGAGTCTCTTCAAAAATAGCGGCAATACGAATTTGATGGATTTCGATTTCTTGCCCGTCTTCAAGCCCGTTGGTTTCAATAAACAGTTCACACATTTCCTGCATGCCTTCACTGCCTAAAATATTCGCTTCAATCGGCTCGAACTGGCGAACAACGTCACCTTGAAAGTGATTAATGTTTTCAGACTGAACAAAGTTATGTTTGTCTTGCTCAACGACTTGTCCATTACTGAATTGAACCACCGAGTATCTTCTCAATCGAAACTGGCCATCCGCATGCTCTGTGCTTGGTAGCTTAGAGAATGATGGTGACAACTCCTCAACCGCGTGGTTACTGAGGTGGGTAATATGTAGGGTATTTTCGTGAGCATGTAACATCATCGACTCCTTAATGATTGTTAATTTACTTTCGATATTTAACGTTTTGTTTACATAAAGGATACTTGAAGATCTTGTCAAATCAACATTAAACAATCATTTATCCCGTCAGATTTAATAATTCAGACACTAAATCCAACTTGAAAATCAAAAGCAGTGTATAACACCAGAATAAAAGATGACCAACTCTTAAAACTAGCACACTCCACTAGCTAGTTATAAATCCCTACAAATTTAAATTTAACGATATTATTAACTGGCTAGCCATGTTTCGTATTGTGTCAGCCCTTTCGCTTCAATACGCCAGCCTCCTTGCATGAGCTCAGGCATCACGCTCGCCATCATTCATTTCTATGCTTTTGCACCGCGAAATACGACTTACCTATCAATTGCCAAGCTATTGATTATTTACACAACAAACTGAAATTGGTTAATTTATGAGTACGCCAGAAACCAAACGCCTTTGCTTGCGCGTCTGGAACAGGTCGAGTTCGGGGGGAACTCGGCCGCCCTCAAATCAATTTGCTTTCACGAAGTCGTTTCTCTTACCTTTCAATGACGAAAATACTCAGCTTTAAACGGTGTGCACCTAATTCGAATTGATAATGTCGTTTATGTGAATTTCTTGAAGTGGAACATTGCGAAAGGAATTTACTTTGTGTTTTTTGACAGCCTAGAACATAGGCAGGTGTTCACTAATGTTAGAGGCTCTTCGACAATACGTTTATGCTTTTTTGGATAGACCTTTTACTCATTCACATCCTGTTTATGGGCTTTGCCCTACTAGAAGTTATCCACTCTTCTAATGCTGTTCGTCGTGAATCCCCGTGTTGTATCACGGGGGGAAATTCGACGTAATGACAAGTGTTAAACCTGTGCGTAGTGTTCAAAACCTGTCAAAACTTGGTCTAAACTTCGAGAAAGTTATGAATTCGATTATGAGGTAAGAGGCTAGTTTAAGACTAAGTATCAGCCTCTTCTATCATCTTTAATATTAATTGAGAGGATAAAAGTTTAAACATTAAACTCTTTCTTCACTTCATTTCGACATTTTATCCAAGTAATATCTCGTGTAATTAAACTATTAGATGAATCCATATTAGAACGAAATAAGAACCAAATTTGCTTAAATTTTTCATTTTCTTTACTTGAAGTCCAAGACGGATTTGATCTCCAAGACTTAGCCCAACGCTCACACATGACACCAAATAGCGTTGAATTTGTCGAAATTATCAATGCTTGGCATACCGCCAATATTTCCTGAAGTTCTGCAAATTTCACATCAATCAAAGTAAGATTAGCCGAAGACTCGAGCTTAAGTTTTATCCCATTTTTACCGGCTAAAACCCTATTTGAGTGAACAATACCATGCCGTAATTCACATATCTTATCGAACTCTGCAAGTATTGCTTCAAGCCCAAGCGACTTAAGCTTTATACCTAGATATTTATCACTTGTTTTACAAATGTTTTCCGATGCAGCTAACGATGTATGTTCGAAAGCACCTTTAGCCATTTCAGAATTGGGGTGCCAAATTACTGATCCCATATTGATTGTTTGTGACGCCGCATTCTTTTGGGCATCACTACAGATGCTAAGTATTTCACTGAAGATTTGACGAAAATAATTTTCACAACATGACACAATTCCAACGGTACTTAATGCACCTAAAGTAGGTGAACTATTGATATTCTGAGGCGTCGCAAAAGATATAATATTTCTAGTTTCTTTGTAGAATTGATCAATAGGTGAATCAGTAGAGATTGAAACCCTAGACACATAACGATTCAGATCAGTGACTCTTTCCACACCACTTTGCTGGCATATGCTATTTCTCCATGACATTACGCAATAAACTCCTCTGCATAATTACGGATTTTTTTAGCCCATGTGGGACCAATCATTCTTACGCTACGTAACTCTTTATTATCATGATCCATCAAGATATCTTTGATAATTCTAATCTTTGATGACTCTTTTATCGATTGTGCACGAGCTTCTGTGATCGGTAATTTCGATATATCTTGATTAACAATGTCTTCAAATATAGATGCATCTTTTAGTTTTGAACCACAACTCATGCAAAACCTTGCTTCATCCGACAGCCTAGGTGTTTTACATACTTCGCACGCTGGTAATGCTAGGACAAAAGAACACTCTATCGCTTCTAACAGTGATTGTTCACCGTGCCTTGGGTAATGGTGGTTAGGCCGACTACTAAATGCTAAACAGTAGTTTTCAACATTAATACCACGGCTACTAAAGAACACATTTCTATCAATTATCGCTGCATAATGAAGCTCATAAAGTTCATATACACCTTTATTACCTCTACTACTTATACCTGATGGCGATATTATCCCTGAATACTGAAAGAAACCGATTACTTTACCTAATTCTGGGCTAATAGGCCTTTTGATGGCGATAATTGAGCTCTGCTTAGTTGTATCTGGTCCTTTATTAAATTCTTTTAAAAGTTTCAAACTGTTTTCAAAAAATGATGCACCTGTGTCAATAAAGTTACTATACATAGGTAGTTTCAATCTTAATGAATCATATATTTGATAACTTTTTTCAAACGATCCCTTGATAGCAGCGAGCGTTCTTTTATTATCCAATTTTATCTCTGCAGCATCCCCTCCATTTGCATCGGCGTTAATTTTACACAATTCAGAAATCATATTTAACAGCGAACGAGGAATACCATATGCTGCATAGCACATGAGGTTGAGTAGATGCTCATGTTTTGTTAATTGAAGATAAACCTGTTCGTTGAACCGACTTTTCAATAATTGATGCATAAAGTCTAAGTAGCCATTGTCCGTTGGTTTAACCCATACATCAATTTCTTCTGCATCATGCCCAACGTGGAAAGAAGACGAGTAGCTTGTAACTCCAGGGTAAATAGCTGCTTTAGGGGATATGGATTTAGATTTCACTTCTCTGAAAAATTCAAAAAAGTCATGCTGTTGTTCTGCTGAGAAAGCATGGCCAGCATCATCAAGCAGCAGTGCACACCTAGATTTACCGAGATTGGAAATAACACTATTTATACAGCTATCTATAATAGAGATGCTTACGTGATCTTCATTTTCATCAATCAAGTCAACTCTTCCCATTTCAAGTAGTTCAACTACTTTTTGAATATGGGCTTTACTCATTGATAAAAAAGATAAGCTTTGTTCGCCTAAAGCAATTTCCTGACTTTCATAAAGTCCTAAGAGAACTTTCAATAAAAGCCATTGATTGAACCAATAAGCTGCGTTTGGATTATTTCTGTACAAAGGCTCCAACTTTAATGAAGACTTAAAGTTAACATACACTGGTAAGGTATTGGCTCGCTTACTCGATATCAGGTTGTTATAAGCTTTGAGCATCAGAGTAGTCTTACCACACCCTCTAGGTCCGGTAATTAGTTTAGCTCCCCCTTGCGTGAGCTTTTTGACTATATCTACTTCATTTTGATGGCTGATTGTCCACTTTTTAAATGATTTTTTGGGGATGTACTCAGCTTGCTCAGTAAATACGTCTAAGTCTATCATTTTGTTATAATCTCTTGTTTAATCTCACGTCAATTATGGCATCAACGGATTTACTTGTCATTAAGGACCAAGTCAAATTGGGCTTCTAAGGCTAAAACAGGCTTTTGTTGTTACCAGTGTTTGAAATAATTGTTTAATTGATTAAGCCGAGCTGTAGAGTTTTGAGCTCAACTTTGACTACATAGCATCAAAACTATGGCTAAGTAGTCAGGTTAATTACCATTCTAGCTATCCCAACATAGCCGTATATTATTTCTTAATGTATGGCTATAGCTCTAGCAAGCCTAAGTAAATGTGTTGAAGTCTTAACCTCTAATTCAGATTGAATCCATGAAGGCGCAGTTCCTGCTAAGTATTGTTGTCGCCTAACTACTTGCATATTTTCCTTACAAGAAGTAATTCATTAATTGCTAATGTCCAATTAGACGCTTCAGAGCCCGTAACTAATCTTGTAGAAACTAAAACACACATGCTTCTTCAAGGTCGATTTCAAAATCAACGGGCGGTAGGTTTACTAAGTGCTTGTTCGTTGCATTCAGTAGTCCGACTTTCGCGGGCTTCCCTACTTCGTTTGTGTAGATAGTCGCTAGATAAAGCTTGTCTGAACGGTGGAACGCATCGTGAAAGCTCACTTCTTTGTTTAGCAAACTGGCAAGCAATGGTTTGGTCACAGGAATGTAAGCCCACTTAATGCACTGGCCGTTGTCGTAATCCCCACTCCAATACACCATAAACCTTTGGGTATTTTCATTCTTAACCGAAAAACACTTCGGCCCTAAGACGTCTTGATACACTTCCAATAGTTCCAATTTACCTAGCTGTGTGCCTGTTGGGAGTAAGTTCATTGCTCGTTCCTCATCTTTCTAACTTTGCCGATCAAACGTGCGTGCAATCTTATAACTAAATACTGTTTTTATATACAGTTATTTGGGCGTGTTTTGATATGGCGGTTCGAAATCGAAAAGGCGACAGCAACAATTCTCGAAGAAGACGGTGGTTTAGGCGATCTTTCAGCCACGAAAACGTTTGTCTCCATAAAGTTCTAATCTAGAATTTCCCATTGGTTTTTATATTTATAAAAACCAATGGGCTATACACATTACATACTAGACATTGGAATTAACTTTAACCGTCATAGTGCAGTTAGAGGTAAATGGTCATTACTTAAGCTGTTGCAAGTATTTATAAGCAGTAGGCTCAGAGATGTTTAATTTATTCGCTATTTTTCCAACAGCTCCCTTTAACAAAAATATCCCTTCATTATTTAGATCCGTAACAATAGCAATTTTGTCTTCCTTCGATAGTTCAGCTAGCGTCACAGGGTAAGCTTCAATCACTTTATCGATACGAATATCAACCATCTCAGGGATACTAACTCCAATATGCTCATCAACACTATTGTCTTCCTCATTTGGCACATAACCAGCAAGAAACGAGTCAATAAATTTCTTAGCATTTAAAAACTGCTCTACAACCATGTTGATACACAAAGCACCAACAATTCTCTTATTCTCGTCACGAATATAAAGAGTTGCGCATTTTAACTTTTTTCCGTCCTTCGAAAGACCTACATAGTTGTATTCATAATCAACCGAATTATCTGTAGCGATTGATTTGACTACAAGGTTGGTCACAGGATCTCCAACCACCCTACCGCTTATATGTCCATTTCTAAGCTTGTATATGGATGACTCCATATCTCTAAGATCGTGTAACACTACTTCGACATTTTCTCCCAAAAAGTCAGCAAGCATATCAACAATCGGTTCATACGGGACTAAGTAGTTCATTAAATCGCTCCATTTCTTTATTTAATAAAAAATTATCACAAAAATTGATCCAATACATTAAATTATAAAAAATTATCCATAAATGCCACTTTAGAGATCAAAATCACTGTCTTGGTATAATTTTTTCTCCATAATCACTCCAAATTCAAGTGTTCGTATAATTAATTATTAATCACAATTACTAACAAGAGTGAAACATTATGTTAAAAAAGCTAGAGCCTTACCGCTCATCAATAGTCTTACTATTGGCGCTTATTATTGGCGCAATCTTTGGAATAACCGCACCAGAACTTGCACTTAAGGTAAAACCAATCGGTCAAATTTTTCTTAACCTTCTATTCATGGTCATCGTTCCTTTAGTTTCACTTAGTGTAATGTCTTCAATTGCGGGCATGACTGATTTAAAGAAACTTGGCAAGATTCTAGGCTTAGTACTGACGATTTCAATTGCAATGGCATTTTTCCCATCACTGGGAATTGTTGGTATCGCTCAGCTATTTGACCTATCTCAAGGTGTGACCATCGACTTAAGCCAAGAATTTACAGGCAGTGCTGGTGGCATGGACTTTGTCAGCATGTTTACGACCAATGACTTTGTGGGCTTATTATCTAAATCGAACATTCTTGCGCTTATTATCATGTCTGTACTGGCGGGAATTGCGATTAGCCAAGCCGGTGAGCAAGGTAAGAAAATTGCTGAGTTAGTTGATGCAGCTAACGCTATAGTGATGAACATCGTTGGCCTTATTATGAAACTCGCTCCTGTCGGCCTTGGCGCATTCTTTGCTGCAACAATGGCATCTCAAGACAGTTCAATCTTAGCTCCTCTTGCTACAGTTATCGGCCTACTCTGCGGATATATGGTTGTTTATTACGCAGTTGGCGCAACTGTCTACTCATACATCGGTGGTGGCACTAATGGCGTTAAGCAGTTCTGGAAATACGCAGCTGCCCCATCAATTACAGCGCTGGGCACATGTTCTTCTCTTGGCACTCTACCAGTCACTATCAAAGCGGCTGACAGCATGGGTATCAAAAAAGAAATATACGATATCTGTATCCCACTCTTCGTAAACCTTAATAAATCAGGCGTTGCTATTACTGCGGCAATCAAAGTGGTCTTTATCTACGCAGTTTTAGGGCTTCCATTTAGTTTTGATGTATTCGTTATGACCATGGTTATTGCTGTGCTATCGGCAATCATCATCGGTGGTGTACCGGGCGGCGCTTTCTTAGGTGAGATTTTCATTGTCACTACGCTCGGCCTTCCACTTGAAGTAATTCCAGTGCTCGTAGTAATCGGCACTATATGTGATGCGCCTGCAACAGTACTCAACGTTGTGCACGACATTAACGCAACACAAATCGTAGAACGCTTCATGGGTAAAGAAAAACAAACTCAAGAACTATCACAACCTGCTGAACAATTGGCATAGGATAAAAAAATGACTAGTAAACATATCGAAACAAAATTAGTTACCGCAGGTCGCAAACCTCGTTTTCAACAAGGTTCTGTAAACGCTGTCGTTCAACGTGCATCTTCACTTGTGTTTAACAGTGTTAAAGAGAAGAAAGACGCAACAGCAAACCGTGCAAACGGTGAATTATTCTATGGACGTCGCGGTACTCTGACTCACTTCTCTCTACAGGATGCTATGTGCGAGCTAGAAAATGGTGCGGGTTGCGCGCTATACCCATGTGGTGCAGCTGCCGTAACAAATTCTATATTGTCATTCGTTGCCTCGGGCGATCACGTTCTTATGACGGGTGCCGCTTATGAGCCAACTCAAGATTTCTGCAATATCATTCTTAAAGACATGGCTGTAGAAACAACATACTACGACCCAACAATTGGTTCTGAAATTGCTGATTTAGTAAAACCTAATACAAAAGTAGTTTTCTTAGAGTCACCAAGTTCAGTAACCATGGAAGTTCAAGACATTCCAGCTATTGTCAAAGCGGTTCGCGCTGTATCTGAAGATGTCATTATTATGATCGACAACACTTGGGCTGCAGGCATTCTATTTCCAGCACTGGAATTCGGTATCGATATCTCAATTCAAGCTGGCACTAAATACATCGTTGGCCACTCAGACGCAATGCTGGGTACGGCCGTAAGCAACGAGCGTTGTTGGGATCGTTTACGTGAGCGTTCTTACCTAATGGGTCAGATGGTTGATGCAGACACAGCTTACACCGCTTCACGTGGTTTGCGTACTATGGGAATTCGTTTAGCTCAACACGAGAAAGCTAGTATCGAAGTGGCTAAATGGTTAACGGAGCGCCCAGAAGTTGCAACAGTTAACCATCCTGCACTACCAAGCTGTAAAGGTCATGAATTCTACGTTCGCGATTTCAAAGGCTGTAATGGTCTATTCAGCTTCGTCCTAAATAAGAGACTCAGCCAAGAAGAACTTGAAGAATATTTAGACAATTTTAAGCATTTCTCAATGGCATATTCATGGGGCGGTTACGAGTCGTTGATTCTTGCTAATCAACCTGAAGAGCTGAATGCTATTCGCCCTGCAAACCCTGTTGATTTTGAAGGTACTTTGGTTCGAATCCATGTAGGTCTCGAAAACGTATCCGATCTTATTGAAGATCTAGAAAACGGCTTCACACGCATTTATTAATTATTTTCACATCATCACACGATGATATTTTGGAGTTTTCATGGAAATTGTATTCTCGACACAAGCACCTGCAGCAGTTGGCCCTTTTTCTCAAGCTATCAAGTCTAACGGTATGCTTTACCTTTCTGGTCAGCTACCTCTAGACCCAGAAACAATGAAGTTTTCTGCTAGTAACGTGACGGGGCAAGCTGAGCAAATTTTCCGTAATATAAGTTCCGTTATTGCGGAAGCTGGCTGCGAAAAAGAGAGCATTGTTAAAACGACGGTATTCTTGTCTGATATGAATAATTTTGCAGAGTTCAATGCCGCTTATTCTGAGTTTTTTGGCGAACATAAGCCGGCTCGTTCATGCGTAGAGGTTGCTCGTTTACCATTAGATGCTCTAGTAGAAATAGAATTGATCGCAGAGCTTTAATTATCATTGGTAACAGACGATTCAAAGCCTTGCAAATGCGAGGCTTTTTCAATCTAGCGGTCTGCTTTAGACCATGTCAACACAAGTAACTCGACAACAAAGTTTAGTCCTATCCCCTTACGTTCTAAAATTTCTTGGTTAAGGCAGATTTCACCGCAATAAGCCACTATATGTCCATGCGACATTAAGACTCACTCAACGCATTAATAATGCAACATCCCTTGATGTACCTAAGTTCCTAAAAATAGCTTATGTTCTAACCTATAACGATTAATTACACTTCAGCCCTTGTTTAACCTTTTATTGCCTCCATATTTTCCATACAATCCTAAGCGATTATAAATAAAAACAATTTCAATTTCGGAGTCCTCATGAGCGACGTAAAGCACTGTAATTTATTGATTCTTGGTTCTGGCCCTGCTGGCTATACAGCTGCAGTTTACGCTGCTCGTGCAAACCTAAACCCAGTACTAGTTACCGGTATGCAGCAAGGTGGTCAGCTTACAACCACAACAGAAGTAGAAAACTGGCCGGGTGATGCTGAAGGTTTAACGGGCCCTGCTCTAATGGATCGCATGAAAGAGCACGCAGAGCGCTTTGAAACAGAGATCCTGTTCGACCACATTAACGAAGTCGACCTTTCAAACCGCCCTTTCCGTCTTAAAGGCGATTCTGGCGAGTACACGTGTGATGCGTTGATCATCTCAACAGGTGCATCAGCTAAATACCTAGGTTTAGAGTCTGAAGAAGCATTCAAAGGCCGCGGTGTTTCTGCTTGTGCAACGTGTGATGGTTTCTTCTACCGCAACCAGAAAGTAGCGGTTGTGGGTGGTGGTAATACGGCGGTTGAAGAAGCACTTTACCTATCGAACATCGCGTCTGAAGTTCACCTAATTCACCGCCGTGACACGTTCCGCGCTGAAAAGATTCTTGTGAAGCGTTTAATGGACAAAGTAGAGAACGGCAACATTGTTCTTCACACTGACCGCACGCTAGACGAAGTTCTAGGCGACGATATGGGTGTGACTGGCGTTCGTATTAAAGATACTCAGTCTGACAAAACAGAAGACATCGAAGTAATGGGCGCGTTCATTGCTATCGGTCACCAACCGAACACGGAAATCTTCAAAGGCCAAGTGGATATGAAAGATGACTACATCATCGTTCAGTCTGGTCTGGAAGGTAACGCGACACAAACCAGCATCCCAGGCGTATTCGCTGCAGGTGACGTAATGGACCACAACTACCGCCAAGCAATCACTTCTGCTGGTACAGGTTGTATGGCTGCACTGGACGCTGAGCGCTTCCTAGATGGCCTTAACGATAAGTAAATCTGAGATTGCAGATTTGATTATCGGTGCTCTCGCCTCAGTAGATGCAGGGCGTCATCACATTTTGTTGTAAATCCCTAGAGCCCAGTGGTATATCCACTGGGCTTTCTTTTGTATACTAGCCGCCCTCAACAAATAATAATTATCATTAAGCCTTCATAATGGATAAGAAAAAACAACGCAGCTTGAACAAGTGGCTTAAGCAACAGAGTAAGTTAGCGAAACGCTGGCTTATGATTGCGATTAGCCTTGGCGTACTTTCAAGCGTGTTCTTAATTGCTCAAGCAGCTCTTCTCGCCTCTATTCTTCACCAGCTGATCATCGAGAATGTCGATAAATCTGAACTGGTTGGTCATTTCGCAGGCTTGGCATTATCGGTCGTTGGCCGTGCTGGCTGTACATGGGGACGTGAAATCGCAGGTTATCGCTGTGGTGAACAGATCCGGGTCTATATAAGGCAACTCATCCTAGATAAACTACGTGAGTTAGGCCCTGCTTACATTAAAGGTAAACCTGCCGGTACGTGGGCAACGCTGTTGCTAGAACAAGTAGAAGACATGCAAGACTTCTTCTCTCGTTACCTGCCTCAGATGTCTCTGTCGGTAATGATTCCATTCATTATTTTGGTTGTGGTGTTCCCAGTAAACTGGGCAGCAGGACTGATCTTCTTGATTACTGCTCCACTGGTGCCGATGTTCATGGCACTTGTGGGTATGAAAGCGGCCGATGCAAACCGTAAAAACTTCAAAGCGCTGCAGCGTCTTTCAGGTCATTTTTACGACCGTTTACAGTCGATGACGACTATCCGTCTATTTGATCGCACGAACGCTGAGACAGAAGTACTTAAAGGTGCATCTGAAGTGTTCAGAACGCGCACCATGGATGTGTTGAAAATTGCTTTCTTGTCTTCTGCGGTACTTGAGTTCTTCACGTCTATCTCTATCGCGATGACGGCGGTTTACTTTGGTTTCACCTACATCGGTGAACTGAACTTCGGCCACTACGGTGCAGGCATTACGCTATTCGCTGGTTTGTTTATCCTTATCTTAGCGCCAGAGTTTTACCAACCTCTACGTGACTTAGGTACTTTCTACCACGCGAAACAACAAGCGGTTGGCGCAGCCGAAAGTATTGTCGAGTTCCTAGAAACCGACATCACTAAGGTTAAATCAGGCAACACTCAGCTCGATCCGGCTCAAGGCATCAATATTGAAGCTACCGACCTAAAAGTGTTAAGCCCTGAAGGTGTTCAATTAGTTGGTCCTATCTCGTTCGCATTGAACACTCGCCAATCGACTGCGTTAGTTGGCCCAAGTGGTGCGGGTAAAACAAGTTTGATCAATGCCATCCTTGGTTTCATGCCTTATGAAGGAAGCTTGAAAATCAATGGTATTGAACTGCGTGACCTCGACTTAGCCTCTTGGCGTAAAACCATTAGCTGGGTTGGTCAAAACCCATTACTACTGCACGGCAGCATTCGTGACAACGTCACTCTAGGTAAGCACGACATCGCTGACCAAGTTGTCGAAAATGCTCTTGAGCAATCATTTGCTAGCGAGTTCGTTAACGAGCACGGCTTGGATTACATGATTTCTGATCGCTCTGGCGGCCTGTCTGTTGGTCAATCTCAACGTTTGGCTTTGGCTCGTGCAATGATTCAAGATGGCCAGTTCTGGTTGCTCGATGAACCAACAGCCAGCCTAGATACTCGTAGCGAACAGTTAGTGATGAAAGGCATCAATAGCAATATTGAAAGCCGCACTGCCCTACTTGTGACGCACCAACTGGCTCCTCTTCAATCGGTCGATAACATTCTGGTGATGCGCGATGGTGGTCTGGTTGAACAAGGTCATTACTCTCAGCTTTCGACTGCGGGTGGTTTGTTTGAAGAGATGCTGAACGCGAACTTAGCTCAACAAGATAATAAGGGTAATTTAGATGCGTGATTTACTGCCTTACCTGAAACTCTATAAAAAGCATTGGTTTGGCCTATCGCTAGGCATGCTATTGGCTTTTGCTACTTTGTCGGCTTCTATCGGCTTGTTGACGCTATCGGGTTGGTTCATTTCAGCTTCTGCGGTTGCAGGCCTTACGATTGCGCGTGAAACCTTCAACTACATGCTGCCGGGTGGTGGTGTCCGTGGTTTGGCAATGAGCCGTACTGCGGGTCGTTGGGGTGAACGTGTTGTCAGCCATAATGCAACATTCAAGCTATTAACCGATCTGCGTATCTTCTTCTTCAAGAAGCTTGCTCCGCTGATCCCAGGTCGTATCTCAAACCTTCGTGATGCTGACCTTCTCAACCGCTTGGTCGCAGATGTAGATGCCATGGATCACGTGTACTTACGTTTAGTAAGCCCAGTGACGGTTGGTGTGTTCGGGATTTTCTTCCTGACTCTGTTCTTGATGTGGTTCGATAGCTCACTAGGTTTGATCTTAGGTTCTATCCTTCTGATCATGCTGTTGGTTTGGCCAATCTTGTTCTACAAGCTAGGTAAACGTAACGGTGGTGAGCTGACACAGAACAAAGCTGATCTTCGTGTGACTACGCTAGATTGGATTGAAGGCTACAGCGAACTGACTCTGTTCGGTGCAGAAGAACGTTACCGTAATGCGATTCTAGAAACACAGCAGAAGCTGATGGCGAATCAGTTTGTGAATGCTAACCTAACCGGTATGGCGTCAGCAGCTCTGATGCTGTTCAACGGTTTGACATTGGTTCTTATGCTTTGGCTTGCGGCTGACGGCGTGGGTGGTAATGCACCAGACCCGTTCATCGCGCTAATGGCATTCGCAACTATGGCAAGCTTCGAGCTGCTAATGCCAATTGCAGGTGCGTTCCAGCATTTAGGGCAGACTCTGTCTTCTGCGCGTCGCTTGAACGAAGTTATTTTGTCGGAACCTGAAGTTCAGTTTGCTGAAGAGAAACTCGACATCAACAAGCCGCTTGATATTACGTTCTCAAACGTGACGTTCAACTACCCTGATTCTGAGCGCAGTGTTCTGAACGCTGTAGACCTAACGATTCCTGCCACACACAAGGTTGCGATTGTTGGTCAAACGGGTTCAGGTAAATCGACTTTGATTCAGCTACTGACTCGCTACTGGGATCCTAAAAAGGGCTATATCTCAATCGCGGGCATTGAACTGACGCAGTGGAACGAATCACAGCTTCGTGAATCAATCAGTGTGGTAAGCCAGCGTGTCGACATTCTAAATGGCACTTTGCGTGACAACTTGTTGATTGCAAGACCAGAAGCCACCGATGATCACTTAGCGAACATCCTTAAAGACGTTGGCCTAGAAAAGCTGCTTGAGAACAACGCGCTTGATAGCTGGTTAGGTGACGGTGGTCGTCAACTGTCTGGTGGTGAGAAGCGCCGTATCGGCATCGCACGTGCCATTCTTCATGACGCCCCTATCCTGCTTCTTGATGAGCCAACAGAAGGCTTAGATAAGCAAACTGAGCAGAGCATCATGGCACTGTTCGAGAAGCACTTCGAAGGCAAGACGGTTATCTTCATCACGCACCGTTTGATTGGTCTGGAATCGATGGATTCGATCGTTCTGATTGAACAAGGCGAGATTGTTGAAAACGGCTCTCATGAGAAACTGTTAAACGAAGCAGGACGTTATTTCCAACTTCGTCAGGCAATCTAGCTCCTCATAAGTTATAAAGAAAACCATTCAAAGCCCGAGTTTATACTCGGGCTTTTTTGTGTCTGTGATTCTAGTATCGAGCAGCTACCAACCGACAACCAATAGCCTCAATAAATAACAAGCTATTCATTTGTAAGCGCCATCAATACAAAACTTACAAAGGCTTACCAAGAGCAAATGCCATTTCTTGTAACATGCAGGCTTTATAGCTTGCAGATAACTTGGTTCCCTATGGTATACAAACTCACTATTCCAACTCTTGTTCTGACTACGATGCTCACTGCATGCGGCGGCAGCGACAGCAATAACACTAGCGCGTCAAAGAATGTAATCGATGCATCAAGCGCAAAATCCGTTGTTAGCTTAGGAAGCAATTACTCACTGCATTTCAGCGTGAAATCGCTTGCTGCGGGTACAGATAAAAATGTGAACATTGATATTACTCAGTATGGTAATAATCTAAAATCTAGCGGCAACTTCGCACAAGTTCACGGCGTTCCTGAGCGCAATTACAAAACTCAAAGCGATGCCGATATCACCTTCTCTGTAACGGCAACAGACTCAGCGGGTAAAACGTTCAACGTTGAAAACTTCGATATTTACTACGAAAACTTTAACTCAACGAGCACCCTTGCAAAGCTTGCTATCGCCGAGGTTGAAAACGACATAAACAACGTCATTCGATGGAAAAAATCGGACACCGTGACCATCAATAAGCAATTCATTCTTGATAATATTGGCGTCAAATTTAATATCGATCAAATGAGGCCAATGAACCTCTACGTTCGAGTTGGCAACACTCTGAGCAATGGCATTCAATTTGTTCCATCCTTCGCTCAAAGCGCCTCAGAGACATTCTCACGAGTGCCTACAGCTGACTGCTCTGTAATCTCAAACACGACTGGTGACTTACTCAAAAATGGCATCAAGCAACGCACTTGTGTAGAAGCCCACGGCTATAAGATTCCACTGTTGATTGAAGACCAGTCAAAAAATAACGGTGTAGCAAAAGTCGCTCATGTTAAAAACATCATGGAGTACTACCTTGATAGCTTCCCTGCTGAAGTGACTAAGGCAATTTACGACAGTAAAGCGACCATGGCATTCTTTTACGATGAAGATTGGTCTGACAGAGATGGCGGTGACTTCTTAGATGAAAATTACCGTTTCCAAGATCTGTTCGCGACTGAAACCACAGACACGACAACAGACGAGAACAAGCCTGACTTAGGGACTCAAAGAGACGCTGCGTTTGAAGAGATTATTCACTTTGTTCACGATTACGGTGTGATGAACTTAGCAGTACAATCATCTTCATCGAAATGGAGTGTGATGCAAAAAGAGTTAGATGTACTCAATGAGAAAGCGATTCTTGCAGGCTCTTACTTTCCGAACGGTAAAGACTCTACGATTGTTGAAGCTGATTTAGACGCAGAGTCATACGATCAAGAGTATCTAGCCTATTCTCTGTATGCCTACTACGACCTCAACTTTAAGGGTTACAACGCACAAGAGTTAAGTTCTGCGACGTTCACTGAGCTGCAAGCGAACGACCCTGCGATGGTTAAATTTATGGAGCAGCACTTCCCTAAGCGAGTTGCCTTTAAAGCTAAATTCCCAGGCTATCCTAACAACTAGTTAGGGATTCATAACTCTAACTAGCACGCACAAAAAAGCCGAATGTGATGATCACATTCGGCTTTCAAATTACCTATTAGCGCTTACAGCTTGAAGCGGCTAATTTCGCTTTCTAGCTCGTGAGACAGTTCAGACAGCTGTGCTGCTTGCTCTGCCGCTTGGTGCGCTTCGTCTGCTAGCTCGTTAGATACGTCACGGATTCCTTCAGTGTTACGAGTAATCTCAGACGTTACTGACGCTTGCTCTTCTGCAGCAGAAGCAATCTGTGTCGCCATGTCGCTGATGCGTTCAACAGCAGCATGGATTTGCGTTAGGCTTGCAGCCGCTGAGTTCGCGTCATCAACACTGGTTTCAGCAAGACTACGGCTATCGTTCATGATGCTAACCGCTTTGCCTGTTGTACCTTGTAGCAACTCAATAGTTTGTTGAATCTCTTGCGTTGAACCGTGTGTACGTTGGCTCAGAACTCGAACTTCATCCGCTACAACCGCAAAGCCACGACCTTGCTCACCTGCACGAGCTGCTTCAATCGCTGCGTTAAGTGCAAGTAGGTTTGTCTGTTCAGCGATGCCTTGAATGTTAGACAAGATAGCGTTGATGCTATTACCGTGCTCTTCAAGCTCTAGGATTACGTTCGTTGCAATCTGAACTTCTTGAGCAAGGTTTTGGATTGAGCTTTGCGTCTGTGTCACTTGACCAGTACCGTGCTCACACGCGCCAACTGCTTCTGATGAGTTCTGTGCAGTGTGGTCAGCGTTACCCGCGATCTCTTGTGTTGCTGCAGCCATTTCGTTGACGGCTGTTGCTACCATGTTGATCTCGTCTTGTTGCATTTGGATACGAGCACTACGTTCTTCAGCTTGAGAAGCCGTTTGACGTGCTTGGTTGCCTAGCGCAGCAGATACTTCGCTTAGCTTGATCACCATGGTGTGCATATTGCCTACAAAACGGTTGAAGTTTTCAGCAAGCTTACCAATTTCGTCATCGCTCTTAGGCTCAAGGCGTTGAGTAAGGTCACCCTCACCTGAAGCAATTTCTTCAAGTGCCGCTGAAACACGGTTCAAATCACGGAATAGGAAGCTCACTAACCAAGACACTAATACGATTACGATTAACGTAATAATAACAGCCGTTGTGATCAATTGAGTAAGCAGTGTTGAGTGGTTCGCCTCTTCTGTTGCTTTGTCCATCTGAACCGCGAAGATCCAGTTAGTGTTAGGCACCTTCGTGAAATAAAGCAGCTTCTCTGCGCCACGTTGCTTAATAATCTCGATGCTACCCGTACGTACTGAGTTCTCGATAATAGGCATAGAGATATCGTTTGAAAGCTGGCTTACTGGCTTCAAGCTTAGCGCTGAATCTGGGTGTGCTAGGAATGTACCGTCAGAGGCATCAATTAGCATGGCGTAAGCGTTGTCACCAACATCAAGGCTGATTACATCGTTAACCAATTGGTCGATAAGTACGTCAGCACCCACGACACCAACAAGTTGGCCGTTGTGACGAACCGGTTCAGCAATCGTTACAAGAAGAGCTTTGGTGATCGCATCTTGGTAAGCGGTTGTGATGATTTGCTTACCTGCAGCGTTTGCTTCTTGGTACCAAGGACGTTGACGAGGATCGTAATCTGCACGATTACGTTCAGGGTGTGAACGATACATTCCACCTTCTGGAGTACCTAAAAAGATATCGTCAAAGCCACCCGCAACACGAGCTTGCTTAAGGAAAGGAACAACATCATCCTCTCGTGAAAAGTCATTAAATGCTGATGCGATATCAGTACGGATATCAATCCAGTTTTTAATACCTTCAGATGCTGCTTCAGATACGCTTTCAGCTCGTAGGTATACGCCATTACGAGTCTGTTCAAATAATTGGTTTGCTGACAACCAAGTCAACGCTGTAGCCATAACGACAACAGCAGATAGGCTAGCGCCTATCAACTTCTGCTTTAGTGTTAGTTTCATGTCAAAGTTTCACGAGTGGTGGGGAATCTCGCGCATACTACCCAATATTAGTATTAAATTCGAGCGATTTCACAATTTAATATTGGAATATAATTTTAAGCAAACCATAAGCTTAAGTAATGTCAAATCCTTGGCTTGTCGCCAAATTTAAGGCGGTATTATCTCTACGGTTATTAACATTTTTATCGCACTTCACATGCTTAAAAGAGACAAGAAAACACGGTAAAGAGGAAACAAAAAAGGCAGAAGAGTTTCCTCTTCTGCCTTCATAGTATTTACCGTTCTACTGCGTATAAATTGCAGTAGATTTCAGCTTAAAAAGCCTAGCGTTTTTCTGTACGCATACCCATTAGCAAGCTCACACACATCAGTAATAGAATGATGGTAAATGGTAATGCCGTCGAGATTGCACCCGCTTGTAGAGCTTGTACTGCTTCAGTACCACCAACCCACAATAGAGCTACAGCAATCGCACCTTCAAGGAACGCCCAGAACACACGTTGAGGCACTGGCGTATCAACTTTACCACCCGCAGTGATGCTGTCGATTACTAGAGAGCCTGAGTCAGACGATGTAATGAAGAATACTAGAACCAATACAACCGCAATGATTGAAAGCAGAGTCCCGAACGGCAGTGCATCAAACATTTGGAACATTGCTAGTGATACATCCGTTAGGCCGTCTTGACCAAGAATACCAACGTTATTCACGATTTGGTCAATCGCCATGCCACCGAATACTGACATCCAAATGATAGTCACGGTAGTCGGTACAATCAGTACTGCTGTGATGAACTCACGAACCGTACGACCTTTAGAAACACGAGCGATAAACATACCTACGAATGGTGACCATGAGATCCACCAAGCCCAGTAGAATACCGTCCAACCGTGCATCCACGTTTCATCTTCACGACCGTGAGGGTTACTCAACGGAATGATGTTTTCAATGTATGCCATCAATGTTGTTGGGATAGAACCTAAAGTCACCGCGTAGCCGATTAGAGCCACTAAGATAAGCAGTAGGAAAGCCACCAACATGTTGATGTTACTGATAACTTTAACGCCACCATCAATACCACGAAGTACTGATACTACCGCCAATAAAGTCACCGCTGTAATCACAATAACTTGCAGACCTAAGCCCGCTTCAATGCCGAATACATGCTGAATACCACTTGCCGCTTGTTGTGCACCAAGACCTAACGATGTCGCCAGACCAAATAGCGTTGCAAGTACAGCAAGAATATCAACAATGTGACCTGCCCAGCCCCAAGCTCTATCACCTAAAATTGGGTAAAAGATAGAACGGATAGAAAGAGGCAATCCCTTGTTGTAAGAGAAAAACGCAAGTGACAGTGCTACTACACCATAAATCGCCCAAGGGTGTAGACCCCAGTGATACATGGTTGCGCCCAATGCCAGTTTTGCAGCTTCTGGTGTGTTTGGTTCAACACCTAACGGAGTTTCAAACCAACCCGTGAAGTAAGCCGCTGGCTCTGCCACACTCCAGAACATCAAGCCGATACCCATACCTGCGGCAAACAGCATCGATAGCCAAGAGAAGAATGAGTAATCTGCCGTCGCATCAACACCACCAAGGCGGATTTTGCCGTACGGAGAAACAATCAAACCTAAGCAGAAAATTACGAAAATATTACCCGACCAGATGAAAAGCCAATCAAACGAATTGATAATCTGGCCTTTAACGCCATCTAGCGCAGCCTTTGCTGAAGCGGTATCTGTAATAAGAACACCGATCAGGAACAAAGCGATAAGTCCCGCACTAATACCAAATACTGGGTTATGAACATCAAAACCCCATTTTTGGACGTTATCTTGACCGACAGTGTAATCCGTACTGTCGATACTGTATTTATCTATACCTTTAGTCATTATCCCTCTCTACGGAATACTATTAGGATCTATTGACCTCGTATTCCTTACTTACCTGCGACTTAATTACAAACTCGAACCTACGATCCAAGTAGTACAAGCTGTTGTCACAATAATTCAAATACTTGGATGTCTGAAGTTTAGCAGGTTAACTTGTTGTTTTCAGTAAACCAGAACCGGTTCGATGGAATTTCAAACAATATTCACGTAATTACTCAAGTTTATGACGATAAAAAGGTCGACCCTGTCGACCTTTTTATCAAAAATACTTTTAACTCAAAGCATTTTGGTGCTTAACCAATTGATTTTCAGTTCGTAAACCTAGCAATAAGCTTAGGCACATAAGCAATAATATGAAGGCAAATGGTAGCGCCATTGATACCGTTCCAGCTTGCAGTGCTTGAATAGATTCCGTACCACCAACCCATAGTAGAACCGCTGCAATCGCGCCGCCCATCAACGCCCAAAATACACGTTGTGGAACCGGTGCATCCACTTTACCGCCAGAGGTAATGCTATCGATAACCAATGAGCCTGAATCAGAAGAGGTGATAAAGAACACCATAATCAAACCAATCGATACCACTGAAAGCACAGAGCTCATTGGCAGAGCATCGTAAGTATGGAAAAGAGAAAGTGTAATATCTTGCAGACCATTCACACCAATCTCGCCCACCTTGTTCGCCACTTGATCAATCGCGATGCCACCGAAAATAGCCATCCAGATGATGATTACTGTCGTTGGGATGAACAATACAGCAACGATGAATTCACGAATCGTTCGACCTTTAGAGATACGAGCGATGAACATGCCTACGAATGGTGACCAAGACATCCACCATGCCCAGTAGAATACCGTCCAACCTTGCATCCACGTTTCGTCATCACGACCGTGAGGATTGCTTAAGGGAATGAAGTTTTCAATGTAGCCCATTAGCGCGGTTGGGATTGCTTTAATACCCGCCATGCCACCAGCGATGGTAACGAAGATAAGTAAGCCCAAAGCAACCAGCATGTTCACATTACTCAGAAGCTTTACACCACCGTTGATGCCACGAACCACGGACATTGTCGCTAAGAAAGTAACCACTGCGATAACAATCAGCTGCATGCCAATACCGCCATCGGTACCAAATACATGGTTAATACCACTTGTTGCTTGTTGAGCGCCTAAACCTAACGATGTCGCAAGGCCGAACAAGGTTGCCAGTACCGCCACGATATCAACGATATGACCAAACCAACCCCAAGTTCTGTCACCCAAGATAGGATAGAAAATCGAGCGGATTGAAAGAGGCAGACCTTTATTGAAAGTGAAGAAGGCAAGAGCTAGAGCAACAACAGCGTAAATAGACCAGCCGTGTAAGCCCCAATTGTAGATGGTTGCACCAAGTGCCAACTTAGCCGCTTCAGGAGAGTAAGCTTCAACACCTAGTGGCGTTTCATACCAGCCAGTGAAGTAAGCCACTGGCTCAGCCACACCCCAGAACATTAAGCCAATACCCATTCCTGCGGCGAATAACATCGACATCCAAGATAGGTTTGAGTGCTCTGCTTTGGCATCATTGCCACCAATACGTATCTTGCCATACGGGGAGACAATGAGGGCAAAACAGAAAATTACGAAGATGTTTGCTGCCCACATGAAGAAACCATCGAAGTTACCAATGACTTTCCATTTGATTCCATCAAGCGCCGCTTTTGCGGTTTCAGGGTCTGCGACTAGAAGTGCCAGCAGGAAGATAATGATCGCCCCTGCACTGATTCCAAATACTGGGTTATGAACATCAAAACCCCATTTCTGAACGTTATCTTGTCCTACTGTATAATCGGTATTTTCAATACTATACCTATCTTTTACAGGCTCCATGCTTCCTCTCTAATTTGCAGCGCACAGTTTGCAACATTGCATTCGGCGCTTAAATTTCGAAAAGAAGAATATCAACCTGTCGCAAAAATACTAAAAAAACCTCCATAAAGGAGGCGTAAATTACAGATTTAGTAATTAAATTACACATTTAACGTTATTTAGCGTAAGATCAGTCCACAAGCCCGGAGCTGACCGCATATTTTGCAAGCTCTGCTGTAGAGTGAATATCGAGCTTATGCTTAATATTTTGCCTATGGGTTTCTACCGTTCGATAGCTGATATTCAGCGCCTTCGCGACCTCTTTACTGCTCTCCCCTTTTGCGACTAATTTCAGCACAGCCTCTTCACGTCTACTCAATGGATTCTTGACCGATGGCGTAGGAGTAATCGGCTGAGTAAACAAATTCTGCGTGACTTTTTCACAGAAATAGGTCGATCCTTGATTGACCGTTTTGATTGCCTGCACCATTTTTTCAGCCGAAATCTCTTTCAACATGTAGCCGACAGCACCCGATTGCATCACCTTCATGATGTATTCACGGTTGTTATGCATAGTCAGCATCAGTACCTTGGCTTCTGGGTCTTCTTCTTTAATCAGATGGGTGGCATCAATGCCATTCATGATAGGCATGCTGATATCCATCAACACCACATCAGGGCGCAGAGACTTAACCACCTCTACCGCTTCTAGCCCATTACTGGCGGTACCTATCACGCTAATATCTGGCTCGAGTTCCAATCTCGCCATAAAGCCATCCAGTACCACTTGGTGATCATCAGCAATCACAACTCGAATAACTTCACTCATTCATTAATCCCTCTAGTGTCAGTAACACTGTAATTTCCGTTCCGAGGCCAATCTCACTCATCAATTCAAAGTCACCACCGATGAACTCCACTCGCTCTCTCATGTTACGCAGCCCGATCCCTCGTTTTTCCATCGCTTTATAGGTGTTGAAACCGACACCGTTATCTTGAATCAGTAGTTGCAGCACATTACCGATTTGCTGCGCGATAACCGTTACTTTGGTCGCTTGCGCGTGTTTCTCTATGTTATTCAGCGACTCTTGTACTACTCGATACAAGGTTGTCGCAGCCTCAGATTTCAACTTACCCTGTTGAGTGCTAAACAAGGTTTCCACTTCAATACCCGAATGCGCCTGAAAATCTAATAACAGCGAAGACAATGCCGCTTCTAAGCCTATGTCATCCAATGAACTTGGACGAAGTTGATGCGAGATGTGCCTCACTTCCTCGATCGCTCGCATCAGTGAATGCTGCGACTTATTCAAATGTGCTTTAAGGTCTTCATTTTGTAGCTTATTACCGAGCAGTTCTAAGTGGCAACGACTCGACACTAATAATTGGTTAATACCATCATGTAGCTCACGCGCTAGATGCTTCTTCTCGTCTTCTTGGAACATCACCGTCTTATGCGCCAGTTCCTTTAGATTGTTATCCGCAATCCGATGTTCATGCATGTTAATAGCCAAGGTCAGCACGATGATGACCGCGACCGTTACGCTCAAAATCACCACAATCGAAAAGAATGTGGTTTCAATATTCTTATTTATCGCAGCCTGCATCGAAGCCACTTCTTGGTGCACGTCTTCAATATACAAACCCGTGCCAATCATCCAATCCCAACGCTCTAACCAAGCAGCGTAACTCAACTTAGATACCACCTCACCCGTTGACGGTTTTTGCCACAAATACTGGTGAAACCCGCCTCCGGTTTGCGCTTCTCTTAACAGAGCTTCTATCAGAAAATCGCCATCTTCATCTTGCAGTTGGAGTAGGTTTTGGCCTATCAATTCTGGCTGAATTGGGTGAACCAAGTTGGTCCCGTGGCGATCGTATGCGAAGAAATACCCATCAGAGCCATATCTAAGTTTAGACAATATGGTTCGAACTTTTTTTTTGGCTTGGGCTTCTTGGATATTTGGATCGTTATAGACGTGTTCTATGGCGTCGAACGCGAGGTCAACCGTGTCTTTGAGGGCGTTTTCACGCGACTTGATTAGGCTATCTCTAAAGATCTCGACTTCTTTAGCGCCTAACGTTTTAGTCTGGTGCAGCGAGATCCAGCTAATACTCGCCGTTACCAGCAGCAACGGGAGCAGCGTCAGCAAAATCAGCTTGGCTTTTAGAGGCATTCCTTTCCCTCACAAAAAACGGCTTACTGAACATCAATAAGCCGTTTTACTTTAGCAATTTATAGATAGCCGTTGAAACATATCATTCACATTCTTGGCTTCACTCACATTCCATAGAAAGATGGGAAAGCGAGAAGTGATCCAAGTACGAGGATTTGAATCAGAATGAACGGCATCACGCCTCGGTAGATGTCCTTAGTTGTCACACCTTTAGGTGCTACGCCTTTGAGATAGAACAGACTAAAACCAAATGGCGGCGTTAAGAATGAGGTTTGTAGGTTCATCGCGATAAGGATAGCGAACCAAGTCATATTGATGCCCATCAGTTCAGCAACTGGCGCAATGATCGGCACGATGATGAAACAAATCTCTACGAAGTCGATGAAGAAACCCAGAATCAGAATCACCAACATAGTAATGATCAGGAAGCCCCATTTCTCACCAGGCAGTTGTAGCATCCACTCTTCAACCAGATAATCACCACCAGTGTAGGTAAACGCCATTGAGAATGCCGTTGCACCCAACAAGATAGCAAATACCATCGCGGTTACTTTCACCGTCTCTTTCGACGCGTCGTACACCATCGACCAACTAAACTGACCGTAAAGCAGTGCAAGAATCATCGCACCCGCGCCACCTAATGCCGCTGACTCTGTTGGCGTAGCAACACCTGCGAAGATAGAGCCCAGTACAACAATGATGAGCGCTAAAGGCGGAAGAATCGCTTTCAGTGCATTAAACACTTCTTGCTTACGGCTGATGGAGTCATCACGTTCAATCGGTTGAGCCGCTTCAGGGTGTAGCTTTGCGTATATTAAGATATAAACGATGTACGCGCCGACCAGCATCACGCCCGGCCAAATCGCCGCTTGGAACAAGTCGCCTACTGGAACACCGAGTACATCACCTAATAAGATCAGTACGATAGAAGGCGGAATGATCTGCCCTAATGTACCAGACGCACAAATAGTGCCGCAGGCTAAGCCTTTGTCGTAATTGTACTTGAGCATTACAGGTAGGGAGATAAGTCCCATAGCAACAACAGAAGCACCAACCACGCCAGTAGAAGCGGCAAGCAGAGAACCTACGAGTACCGTCGAGATTGCGATACCACCACGAACACCACCAAACAGTCGTCCCATAGACTCAAGCAACTGCTCAGCAAGTTTGGTCTTTTGTAGAACAAGCCCCATGAAAACAAACAATGGAACGGCCATCAGCACCGTGTTTTCCATGATTGATTGAATTCGATATGGCATGAAGGCAAACATTTCGATGCCCTCAGCCCAAACACCAAAGATTAACGCGATACCACCAAAGGTGAACGCCACTGGGAAGCCAAGTAAAAGTGCAAACAAGGCTACGAAAAACATTACTATTCCAATCATGTTCAGCCTCTACTTATTCTTTGTATGAGTATTGTTTGCATGGATAAGGTGCGGATTAAAAATCTTGTTCAGTGAATGCAGGATCAAACCCACGCCACTGAGTGCCATTAAGAAGAATGACAGCGGGATCATAGCTTTGATGATCCAGCGATATGGCAAGCCACCCGGGTCACCTGAGGTTTCGCCGAGGTTATAGCTCTCTTTGGCCACATCAATACCAAACCAAGCAACCAGCAAACAGAAAGGCATCAGAAAGATCAGTGTGCCGAGCAGGTCAATAATCGCTTGCGCCTTGAAGCTCAGTTGCTCGTAGAACACATCCACTCGCACATGGCCACCAGCCTTGATGGCATAAGGAACACCTAATAGGAAAACGGCTGAGAAGAGGTGCCATTCCATCTCTTGGAAAGCGATTGAGACATCATTGAAGGCATATCTCATGACAACGTCATACACAACGTTGGCGATAAGTAGAATAAACAACATACTGGAAAGCCATCCCAGTGCATCACCGATACGATTAAACACGCGTTCAATATAAATTAGACTTCGCATTCCCGACTCCATGGAATTTGAAAAGACATCTTGCAGTACAGCTAACCCAACTAAAAACGATTCAGTTTATAGCTAGCAATAGGCACGACGTAGAAAGGGTTCTTGGGATCTTGTTACAGGATTTATCCTGCTTAATTATTATGGTTAAAATGAACCCGCCGCTTAGTCACTCTTAGTTACCTAACAAGAACAGCTTTGGGTTCATTTAGCTTCAGTTCAACAACTGTCGATTATTTCGCTTGGCTATTTAAATAAGCTCTGTGTGAAATATCCGTCCATGAGCGCACTTGCTCTAGGTAGCTGGCTTGTGAAGCTTGGATCTCTTTCGCCAGCTCATCTTTCTCAGCATGTGCAGCAAGTAGGCGATCGTTCGCTTCTTTCAGTGCCGACATTACTTCAGGCGGAAAATCTTTAACTTGTACATCTGGGTATTCTGTTTTCATTGAAACCCAGTTCTTGCCACTTTCGTGCGTAGCTTGTGTGTACATGTCATAAGCCGCTGTACGCATGGCAACACGCAAGATCTCTTGAAGGTCTTCAGGAAGCTTGTTCCATGTACGCTTGTTCACTAGGAATTGAAGCTCTGAACCCGGCTCGTGCCAACCTGTGTAGTAGTAAGGCGCGATTTTGTGGAAACCCATACGAAGATCAAGTGATGGACCTACCCACTCCAGTGCATCGATTGTGCGACGCTCCAAAGAGGTGTAAAGCTCACCCGGGGCAATGTTCGTCGGTTTCGCACCTAGCTCTGCAAGAATCTCACCCGCAAAGCCTGGGATTCGCATTTTCAGACCTTGTAGATCTTCAACGCTGTTGATCTCTTTTTGAAACCAACCACCCATCTGGATATCCGTGTTACCACCAGGGAAAGACATCAAGTTATGTGGAGAGTAAACCTGCTCCATTAACTCCATACCACCACCGTGATAAAACCACGCGTATTGTTCTGCTGGCGTCATACCGAAAGGCATAGAAGTGAAGTAAAGAGTGTTTGGAACTTTACCTTTCCAGTAGTAAGAGCCTGAGTGACCCATGTCGTATTGACCAGACTTAACCATGTCAAAAACGCCAAGAGGTGCTTTGTGTTTGTTTGCTGAATCGATTCTGATTTGCAGTCGACCATTCGACATCTTCTCAGCCATCGCCGCCATGTTTTTGGTTGCATCACCGAAAACTGGGAAGTTTGGTCCCCAAGTTTCCGCAAGTTTTAAACGGTAAACCTTATCATCGGCTGTAGCTCCAGTAGCGACCAAAGCTAAACAAGCCGCAGCAGTTACTGCAACGTTTTTAAAAACTCGTGTGAGGGAGTTAGAAATGAGACTCATGTTCACGTCCTTTGTTGGGTTAACACTCTTTCTATGAGCATTTTTTATGATTCAACATAAGAGTGCACCGTGATGAGGCAACAAGATATCAGGGAGAGCACGCACGACAGGCGCACACAAACTGCGTATTAGACCAAATGATTACGTAGAACTACGTAGGAGATACTTGGGTAATGTCGATTTTAAAGGATTGAGATCATTTATAAGGAAAATGCTTATTGATAAATACCTAGGTATTAATAATTAAATACTCTTAACAATTGATTGCCATTTCGTGATGAAGCTCTATTCATTGCTGTATTTTAGGGAAAACAATCAAGGCTTTGCTCTCTTATTCTACCTAGCTAACGCCCTAATTTAGTGCTTGCTGATTCGAAGCTCTGACACGAGACAACACTCATCAGTTAAGCCGTATCTCGAATTGGAATTGAGATTATAGAGCCTAGGTTTAGGCTTGAGTTTAGATTTGGGCTTGGGCTTGGGCTTGGGCTTGGCATAATGTGCCAGATACAAAAAAGCCTCGAAAATCGAGGCTTAAAAACTTAACGAAGCGAATGTAATCCCACAGGATTAGATAGCTTTGTAGATAACCTTGTTACCTGCTAGCTGCTCTTTCGCTACTAGGTTTTCTTCAAGAAGTTTTTTCAATGCGCCTGTTGCCCATGAAGCTGCTTTCGCATCTTCTTGACCAGCTGCTAGGCCGATACCTTTAGGGTTAATGCCTTCAGCATTGCTAACAACGATGTCTAGAACTTGTTGTTGCTTAGGAGTCAGTGCTACTGCAACTTCTTTAGTTGCTGCTACTGCTTTCTCTACCGCTGGTTTTGCTGCTACAGTTTTTTCTGCTACAACTTTCTCTGCGACAGGCTTCGCTTTTTTCGGCGTTGCCACTGCTTTAACTACAGCCGCTTTAGTGCGTTTCTGCAGTTTAGCCTGCACCTTACGCTTATGAGCAAGTCTCATTGAATATTTCTCCAGTTCACTGCTCTTTTCGCAGTGGTGAAAATTTGAAGCGCGATTTATACCAAAAAACAGGAGCTATTTGTAGAGTGAAGCGTCGAAAGTCGACGAAAAATACCGATATTGTCTACTAGCGTCTATTATTTAAACATCGACTTATCAATTCAGGGTCATATACACTGGTTATCCATCCAGACAAAAATATGAAAACTTGGTGTTGCCTATGGACACTCGTCACCTTACTAATTTCTCTTTGCCTTCATTCACTCGTTCGTACCGTATCCTCGCCGTTATTTTAGGCTTCATTTGCTTGATCGTTGCGCTCTACAGTGACAATCCAAAGTTACTGATCGTGGGTGCTTTTTGCAGTATTGCGCTTCTGGGAACTGGCTACTATTTGATGCTGCGCAGCCAAGTGATGTTCACACTCACCCCGACTCATTTTCAGCAGCACTTTTACAAAGGGGGTTGGGTTTTAAAATGGAGTAACATCCAAAAAATTGGTCTTTGCACTTATGAGCAAGATGGTTGGCATCAGCCTCTGCCGTGGGTCGGAATTAAGGTAAAAGACTACTCGCCCTACCTCGATTCGATTTGTCCTAAAATCACTTGTGAATTATTGCTCAGCCAACGAGCACTTTTGTACTTAGGAGCCAAGCAAGCGGGCAAAGAGTCCAACTTTGAAGATATGGTTCTCGACTCATCGCACTACCATGCGCGTTGTACTGAAAGTGGCTGTGTCGAACTAAGCCAATATAAAGAGTCACAGAATACCGACGACGTTAATTTCAACGATAACCAATCACAAGACAACTTTGACTCACCGAATGAAACAAACAGTCAAAACGCGGTGATTAAAAACTATTCTGGATTGCAGGCGATGCTTGCCAACAGAATGAAGTATCAAAGGGGTTTCCACGGTTATGACATTTTCATATCAACCCATGATTTGAATATGAGTGGAGAAGAGTTTGTGGGACTGGCTCGACGCTACTTGGCTGCTGCCGAACGTGTTTCTAATTAACACTCAAAGCTATAGAAGTGAATGGTCACGCTAACCCGTGATGAACCATAAAAAAAGCTTAGCTTTCAGAAGAAAAGCTAAGCTTCATTTTCAATCGTTTTGGTATTCAATAACTGGCTTAGTACAGAGGCATTTCGTCTGCGACGAACGGGTTTGAAGCGCGCTCACGACCGAATGTCGATTCAGGTCCGTGACCCGGAACGAAAGTTACATCGCTGCCTAGTGGCCAAAGCTTGGTCTTGATTGATGTGATAAGCGTGTTGAAATCGCCTTGTGGGAAGTCAGTACGACCAATTGCACCGTTAAACAACACATCACCAACAAACGCCATGCGCGCTTGCTCACTGAACAGTACAACGTGACCTGGCGTATGACCCGGAGTATGAATCACATCGATAACTTGGTTACCAAACGTCACTTTATCACCCTCTTCTAACCAAGTATTTGGTTCAAACGCTTTACACAGAGGGAAACCAAACATTTGGCTTTGATTCTCAAGGCCTTGTAGCCAGAAGTTGTCTGCCTTATGTGGGCCAACAATTTCCACGTTCAACATCTCTGAAAGTGGCACCGTACCACCAACATGATCTAAGTGACCATGAGTCAGCACCAAGTTCACTACCTTCACACCTAGCTCTTCGATGATTGCAGCTAGCTGTTGGATGTCGCCACCTGGATCAACAACGATACCTTCCATGGTTTCATCACACCACACAATCGAGCAGTTTTGAGCGAAAGAGGTAACAGGTACAACTTGATACTTAAGAGACATATACAAACCTTAAAGGGCAAACTAAAATTTGGGCAAACTATGACATTGGATGTCTACTTTGACAAGTGCCTACCGCTTCAGTTCACCACAGAGCCTAGAGCTACCAGCTTCGTACTGGACCAGTATCAATGTGGATGAAGTTACTACGAGCGTAATAACCAACACCACCTGCTTGCAGACTTTTAGCTACGTCTCTCAGCTCCTTTAAATCAACACCATCGATACGAAAATCGATCGCTTTTCCAAGCATGTGGTAGCTCTTTTTCGCAACCCCACTCGACTTAGATCGTAATGCTTCGTTTGTCGCCGGTGAACGGTAACCAGAGATGATCTGAACTTCTTTTTGAATACCCAAGATATTTTGGATCTGAGTGATCTGATCAAAGAGGTTCTTATCCATTGGGTGGATTTCATTGCGGCGGAAGTCTCGACATAACTTACTAAGGCGAGCCATTTCATCACCAACATAGTTAGTGCCATCGAAATAACAAGTCTCTAATCGTTCACCAGTGTGAAGATTGTTCATGCTAATCGTTCTTGGTTGATCAGGGTATGAAGCAAAAGCGATAGAAGGAGTAAGAGAGGCGACAACAGCAGTACCACCAGCGTAAGTCAGAAACTGACGGCGTGAAAATAAACTTTGAGACATACAGCAAAAAAACCAATTAGATCGAACGAAAAATGCACGATACATAATGGTATTTGCTGCGTCAACGTACAAAAACCACGCAAAACGTTAGTATCTGTAACCTTTGCACGGTTAGTTATTGATACTCATTATAATTTTATCAATAGAAGGCGAGTTGTCATTTTTTGGTCAAGATCACCATTCTATGCATATCTGCCATTAACCACCCTGTTTATCGTATTGATAGATGTCGCCACGATATTGAATCCCCTCTTCCTCAAATAACACGGTTTGATAAATGATATGTACAGGGATTCTTTTCTTGAGTCGAACTTTAGTATTGGGGGCTAGGTCATCACTCTGATTCGGCACTTTCTTTACCTTAGTCGCAAATAACAACGCCGCGAGTTCCTCGGCATGCTCAACACGAATACAACCAGAGCTATAGGCGCGGAAGTCATCGTTAAACAAACTTTTACTTGGGGTGTCATGGAGATAGATGGCTCGCTTGTTGGGCGTATTGAACTTATACAAACCTAATGCATTGCTAGAGCCTGCTTGCTGACGCATTCGATATGGGAAAGAGTTGAAGTTAATCGTCTGCCAATCAATCTCGGTAGTATCGACAGTTTCCATCGAACGCCAACCATCAATCACTTGAAAATTGTGTGTTTCAAGATAACTTTCGTCGGCTTTTACTTTAGGCAAGATATCTTTAACCATGATTTTCCATGGCACGTTCCAAGTCGGGTTTAATATCACCGAATCAAGTTTTATCTCTAAGAGTGGTGTTTTTCTCGATTTTCTCCCGACCACGACTTTAGATTCAAAAACCTCTTCTCCGCCTTCCCAATACTTCATATCAAAACTAGGTACATTCACCACGATGAGAGAGTCTCTGTCTCTTGGCCACAAACGAACGCGTTCTGCATTCAGAGCCAAAGAACTCAACCGATCATCAAAGCCCATATTGATCCATTTGATCGTGTCTGGCCCGATAATCCCATCCGCGGTAATCCCATGCATACTTTGAAAAGCTTTGATCGCGATTTGTAAGTCTCGATCAAATCGAGGGGAATCGATAGCGATCATTGAAGTGTTTACACCAACCAAGGCAATACGTTCAACCAGAATCGCTTTATCTGAAAGTTGGTCGCCCAAGCGTTTCAAGCCCTTCTGTCTGTATCGCTCAACCTTGAGTTCAGACGCCGTTTCTAACACTGAATAGGTTGCTTTGAATTGGTCAAAATCCCCAACAGGAGGCGCGTAAGACAACACCATCTCTAATAAATAATCATTGGCGACACTGCCTTTCAGTCTCATCAGAATATGCGGAGAAGGCGCAGGCAGTTTGGAATGCAGCTTACCCGAGAAGTACCACTCCTTACCGGCAAGTGGCGCATTTTCAACGTAGCTTAAGTAATAAATAAAAGTGTCGGTGAGTAAAATGTCTAGCTCTTGCCATTGACCACGAGATTGGTACTGACGAATTTGCTTCAATTGTCGATCAAAAAGCGGTGCCATTTGCGCTTGTTCTAACAGCGACAGTTGGAATTCAAACGCTTTAACAAGTTCCGGCGAATCCCAAAGGATAGGAAGAGAAGAGTCTTGATAAATACTCTGGGTGAGCTCTGGATAAATCAGCATAAAAGAGAGCTCTGAATCTGCCGGAATAAACCGACGCTCTTCAGAACTCGTATAGCTCCATGTACTTACGGAAACTAACACCAATAATCCACAGAAGTATTTCGCTAACATGCTTAACTCCATCATCAATCATCCCATAAGTATGGCAAAGATATAGGAGTAAGCATGTTATTTTTAAGCGGCTTTATAAATCAGATAGAACTCCAATGGTTATCCCACTGGACCGATGATTGCTGAGTTGATTTCTCATAAGGCTTGCGTTGGCT
Organism: Vibrio sp. QJM3NY_35; assembly: GCF_057785915.1. Lineage (NCBI taxonomy): Bacteria > Pseudomonadati > Pseudomonadota > Gammaproteobacteria > Vibrionales > Vibrionaceae > Vibrio > Vibrio sp. QJM3NY_35. Next base: position 2,062,199 of record NZ_CM173507.1, read on the forward strand.
AACCACACTGCCCGCCCCAGAGCTGAGTCGAAACTCTCCATCAAGTAGCACGGCACCAGAGGCATCCGACAGTGCAGACAGCTCGACTAATTCTTTGCTCTCTTTAGACCAAATACCGTAGCAATTCCCTCTTGGCGAGGTCGCGATAATCCAATCATCTGACGCCGCAATGCTTGCGATATAGTGATTAAATCTTGCCCATTGCTCAGGCTCAGCGTTCAGTGATTCAAACTGCCCGCCTTTGGTATGCATCGCCAAAAGCGAAGGATACTCGTCCGGTTCACCGCGATATTGCTGACCACAAAGCACGGTTTCAGCACCATCATGGGCTAAGTGTCGAACACTCAGCTTCTTGTCTAGCAGTTCAACCTGATCAAGCAACACACCTTCAGGAGAAACATAACTCAAACTAGGCTGCATTGAATCGAGGTTTTTAGGTGTTCTGCCATCAGTATGAACGCCACCAACGCCAATCGCGAGATTACCATCAGGCATGATGATCACTTCATGTGGACCAATACCAAACCCCGTGAACTCCTCGACCTTACGATAGCCTTGTTCGACATCGTACACGCCAATCACGCCTTGGCTAGTGTCCGTTTTCCCTTCGGTGGCATACAGTAACTTACCATCCAATGAGTAAACGCCATGACCATAGAAGTGGCGGTTGTTACCTTTCACTATCATTTTGATCTGCTGACCATTTTTATAGTCAAACACCATAAAATAGTCACCAGGACGACGAGCAAATACCACCGCATGTGATGAGGTTGGACAAATAGCAACACCATGACCACGATCGGGAATCGGCAACTGACTCAATGGCATTCCATATTCGTCAGCCACAACCGCTGAATATTGACCTCGCCCATTCAGCGCGCAACCAATCAGTTGGGGATCATTAGATGTGCTCATGCCATCCTTTTGACTTGTACACCCAAATGGAAGTACTGGAACAGCTGCGCAACCCAGTACGGCCTTGAGTAACGTTCTTCGTGTAGTATCAGTCACCATCGGTAGCATTAAATCCTATTACCACGCCAAGCTCTATCGCCACTTCTTCATGAATCAGGTACTTCAAACGTTCTAGTTTGTTGTATTGAGTCAGCACATCTCGGTAGCCTTCTTTGCTCTGTAGTAGAGTAAACAAGCTAGAGTCTGTAGGCCAAGTATCTAAGGTTAGCATGAACTGGGCTGCTACACGATCGGCAAGGTCATTTAAGCCCTTTTCTCTCAATAAACCATCAAGACCATTACCATCAGCTAAGTACAATTTCTCTAGCGCCGCTACGTTCGCTTTCAGCTGAGTCATTGAGGTTTGAGCGCGCCATGATTCCGAGAAGTAAGGGCGTGGATGACCAATTTTAGCCATCGGACGACTCAGCTTTTTCATGCTGTAATCAAGTTGGTTAGTCAGTAAAGCGATGTATTCCGATTCCCAACGCATTTCATCCAATGCTAACCAAGGGTTAACCTGCCAAGCCTCAGCAATAGAGGCAGATTTCATCGCCAAGTTTTGTGCAATAGCTTGTGAAGATAGACAACCAGACGCTTTATCTTGCAGTAGTGGCGATTGCTCGTCATAAAGTGACCACTCCAACGCGCCTAAACCTTGAACTGTCACGCTTTGTTGCGCGATTTCGTCTTGTGTCCAGGCTTTGTTCTGTTGAGTTAATTGACGCATCTTAAGACCCGTCGTGTTCTTTTTGTCTGGCCAGAACTGAACATTCCAGCTCTCTTCTAATGCCGCCGTTGGACCACGTTCTTGCCCTTGCAGCGCCATCCAACTGTTCATGGTGATCTGCCACTGATTTTTAACTGCATCTAACTCAACGTTATTTGTTTCACAGTAACCTTGCATCAAGGCTTCTAATTCGCTCGATTGCTTGGCGAATAGTACTGCTGAATCAAACTCCTGTTGATACACACTACGACTAATATGACTTGTCGTGTCGGCTTGATAAGACACACCGTTAACCTCAGACGAAGCAACTTGCTCCCCTGGTGATTGACAGCCTGCCATGGCTAAAACCGACAAAGGCATTAACAATAATTTTTGAGCCATGCTGTTACCTTACTTCCTAATTTTTCTTTTAATTATATGAGTTCATCAAATATGAAAACGACCGCTGAGCTCGTATTTCTACAAGTTCAGCGGCAGTCAGTCATTTATTCGCTACTTGCTTCGCTCATCAAGCCTCTGGCCCAAATGAGTTAAAGTTAGCTTATAGTGAATCTAAGAACGCCAGCAGTGCTTCACGTTCGCTACGACTTAGTGACAACACTTTCTGTTTCGCCATCTCAGCTTCACCACCGTGCCATAGAACTGCTTCCATCACGTTTCTTGCTCGACCATCATGCAGCAAGAAGGTGTGGCCATTCACTTCTTTGGTATAACCTAATCCCCAAAGTGGTGTGGTACGCCACTCTTGACCATTGGCAAGATACTCAGGGCGATTGTCCGCTAAGCCTTCACCCATGTCGTGTAGCAACATGTCGGTATATGGGCTAATTAACTGATTAGATAATGCAGACAGACCTTCTCGCTCTGCCGTGCGGAATTCGGCTTGGTGACAGCTTTGACAACCAACCTCTTTGAATAGTTTTTTACCTTGTACGACAGCTGGGCTATCGACATTACGACGAATAGGTACTGCGAGATGCTGCGAATAGAACTCAACAAAATCTAAGATGTTGTCACTCACTTCTGGCTCGCCACCATTTGGAAAATCATCACAGGTTGATTGCGCTGATGTGCAGTTTTCATTCGGAAATAAGCTGCTTGTCAGGCCTAAGTCACCGTTAAATGCCGCCGCGTTTTGCTGCATTAAGTTTGGCTGACCAGCTTTCCAACCGAAACGACCTAGCGCCATTTCATTGGTTTGAACATCAAGAACATAGTTAGCTTTACCTGAAATACCTTGCTTGTCAGCTAATTGCTGCTCTGCAAATCCTAGAATCGTTTCTTCTGGAATACTCTCAAGCAAACCAAGACCAATCATTGGCGGCGCGACTCGAGCTGAAAACTCAGTCTTAGGATGCATCTCGCCAAAGGCAAGATCGGTAATCTTCAAAATGGGCTTACGCAGAGTAACGACAGTGCCGTCTTTGAATTCAACAGGAACATCCGTGTAGCTAATATTCACTTTACCCTCTGGTTTTACACCTTGAAGCGCAAAATCTTGTAGCTGACCACCGTATGTCGGCTCAGGAATACCACCATCTCGAATGAAGGCTTGTCGCTGTTCTGGTGTTTCCGCTGGAATGCTTAAGCGAACCAACATTGAAACCGCATTCTCATCGCCTTTTTCTGGTGCGTGACCACGACCATCTTTGATATGGCAGTTTTGGCAGCCGTTGGTGTTAAACAGTGGGCCAAGACCGTCACGAGCATCGGTTGATGAAGGTGCAGGTACCCAAGGGTTTCTAAAAAAGCTATTACCTACGCTGAAATCTAAGCGTTTACTCATTGGTAGGTTGGCTGCGGGAAGGGAAAAAGCGTTCGCTCCCTCTTTCTTCACGGTCGTTTTGCCACCAGAGTAGGTTTCATGGGCGTGTAGCGGAGATATGAAAAACAGTACGGTTAATAGTGAGGCTGAGAAATACGACTTCATACATTGCCTTGCTGTGTTTTTGATTTTAGTTTTTATGTGGAAATGACTTTCTTAATTAGCAAACAATTAAGGGCTCAATGAGAGCCCTTACATTTGTGTTCGCTCGGGTTCTTAGAACTCGTGATCCGCTGTGTCTGGGTGTAGGCTATCAATGCCAATCACACCCGCAGCACGCTCAATTGCCGCTGTTTGAGACACTAGCGCAACAATTGTTTTGTTTACTAGTGCGTTACCCGCAGCGTTGTCAGCGGCGATTAGCTGATCGAAGTGCTGGTTGTTTTTCTCTGCAGACGTTACCAATTCGCCTACTTGTGCACGTGCTAGATCAAACTGCTTTTGAATCTCTTTCGCAGCTTGCTCATCTTTTTGCTCTACTAGGTCAAACAGGCTTGGACCTGAAAGCAGAGTGCCGTCTTCACGCTTGTATAGACCCGTGTAAACGTTGTAGATACCTTGCTCGTTGTAGTAGTGAGAGTTGTGCGTGTTATCAGAGAAACAGTCGTGCTCATCTTCAGTAGAGTTAGCTTCTAAAGCCACTTTCATACGCTCACCCGCCAATTCACCTAGAGACAGTGAACCCATGCCGAACAACATTTTACGTAGGCCGTTGTCGCTAGATTCAGAAAGAAGCTCTTGGCGGTAGTTGCCTTTCTCGCCTTCAGCCCACTGTTTTTCCATTAACTCTAGATCTTGGATAAGTAGTTCAGCTGATGCTTTTAGGTATGCGCCACGACGGTCACAGTTGCCGTTAGTACACTCAGCACCAACAACGAAATCAGTGTAAGCACGCTCACCTGCACCGCTGTTTGTGCCGTTTAAATCTTGGCCCCAAAGTAGGAATTCAATCGCATGGTAACCAGATGCTACGTTTGCTTCAGAGCCACCGATCTCGTTGAGATCTGCAATTAGTTCTGGAGTAATGTTGGTTGCGTCTACCGTTGTCTGACCAATTTGGAACGTTTTGTTCGCAACGATGTTTGCGCTTGCGCCTTCGTTACCAAGCTCATATTGGTAATCAGAAGAAACGTAATCGATAAGGCCTTCATCTAGTGGCCATGCGTTTAATTGGCCTTCCCAATCATCAACAACAACGTTACCAAAGCGGAATACTTCAGACTGTTGGTAAGGTACGCGAGACTCAAGCCAAGCTTGTTTTACTTGTTCGAAGTTGCCAGCAGAAGGAGAAGCTAAGAAGGTATCAATAGAAGAGTTCAACGCTTTTGCTGTAATTACTGAATCTGCAAACACGGCATGAGCAATATCTGCGTAATGTTCTACAACTTGATCTTGAGTTACTGCTGCGAAAGAAGAAGCAGAGGCAAAAAGGAGTGACGAAGTTACGGCTTTTGTCACTAAAGATTTAATAGTCATGAAGCGTCCTTGTTGAGCTTTAAATTATTATTCGTAGTAATAGTGCAAACCATTATCATTTGCACTACGGATTTGAATAATACAAACTTACAATTTTATTGCAAGATAAATACAAAAAAACCTCACATATGTGAGGTCTTTAAACATTTTTATGTTAAGCGCAACAAAGAGGCTAATCAGATATCCAGATTATGCTTACCGTGTGAGACTTTTGCCTTCAGGTAGCTTTCATTACCCGACTTAACATGAGCAGAGGTGTTCACCACTTCTTCAATCTCAATACCAAAAGATTTCAGCTCATTAATTTTCTTGGGGTTGTTAGTGACTAGGCGAATTTTTGTGGTTCCTAAAGCACGAAGCATTTCTGCCGCTTCAGTAAAATCACGCAAATCATCACCGAAACCTAGATGGTTATTGGCTTCGTAAGTGTTCATACCTTCACTTTGCAGGCGGTATGCATCGATTTTATTGTATAAACCAATACCACGACCTTCTTGGCGTAAGTAAAGAATCACTCCACCCGTCTCACCCATAATTCTAATGGTTTCGTCTAGCTGCTCGCCACAGTCACAGCGAGAGGAATGGAAAACATCACCAGTCAGGCACTCAGAGTGCATACGAACAAGAGGTATGTCTTGTGTCTTGTCTGCTGATTTAAATATCACAGCAACATGCTCTTTATCTGTTTTCAATCCATGAAAAGACAGAAGTTCAGCATCAATACTGCTTGTTACCCCTACTTTGAAATCTATTCTGGCACGCACTTCCGCCATAGCTATACTCACTTGAAAATTCGATGTATTTAACGACGCTACATGATATGTCTAGGCAATATTTTGTAGCTAACTATCTAATGATAGACACTATGAGGCTGTTAACAATTTTTTTCAAGGTCGACCTTGTACAAATTGTTATAATATAACAATTATTTTTCAAGTAAGAAAAAACCCCACATTGGGATGACCAACATGGGGTTATAAATTAAACAGTTGCGGCTAAAACTACACTTTTTTACAGAACGCTCAACTTACTTGAGTTTGCTTCCAGATGACAAGTTGAACCCAAGCCTTCTCTAATTCAGTTAACTCTTCTTGAGTAAGCGTAGAAATGCTCGATTTTGCACTGTATTTTTCTGCCCATTTGTCAGATCGGACATGAGTATGGAACTCTTTCTTTAAATTTGAGATTACGTTATCCACAGACACATCCTTATATAACAGTGCTTAGCCTTTATAATCCTTTAATGTTACAAAATACAGGTCAATTGGTAAACAGTAATACATAATTTTTATGAGCGCTTTCTAACACTTTTTAATGATAAATATATAAATAAGAGAAATAATAGGCTTGGAAGTAGCCAAAGTAATAAGTTTGAAACACTCATTGCCGGTTTATAGAGCACAAATTCACCGAACCTTTCTGTCATATATTGAGTAATTTCATTATTACTCTGACCTGCTTTCACCATATTGAATACAACGAGGCGCAAGTCTTTTGCTATCGGAGAGTTCGACTCAACCAGATTTTGGTTCTGGCATTGCGGACAACGTAGCGTTTTTGCCAATGTAATAGCGCGCTGCTGCTGTTCTGGGTTTTCAAACTCAAAGAGTTCAACTTGAATACTCGTATCCTTATTACTGGCTGTAAACAAGTCTTCCGCCAAAGTCGGAAAACTAACAAACATAAGCGTAGACAGCATAACGAGAGTTTGTATTAAAGACTTCACCATAGATTCACACCATCAAAATACATCGCAAGTTCTTCTTGCCATACAGATTCATTGACCACGCCCAGTAACTTCTTAATGATTTGGCCATCAGCGTCGACCAGATACGTTTCAGGGGTGCCAATTACGCCCAACTCTAACGCTAGCTTACCTTGAGGATCACTGATCACCGTTGAATACGGATTGCCATCGTTCGATAACACGTTAATCGCAGCCCCAGAGTTATCTCGATAATTAAGCCCAACGATGGGAATGCCTTTATCGTGAAGTTGAAGCAAAAATGAATGTTCGGTTTTACATATACCGCACCAAGAGGCCCACACATTAACCAGTTGATAAGGGTACTGCGTGACATCAGCGAGCGTAATTTTCTGCTGACTGCTGACGCCTTCACTATTCACTAACGCACTCGATGTAAATTCTGGAAATGCCCTTTGTTGTTCAGACACCATGGTCGATTGCTGCTTATTATCAAGCGCAAAGACAAACCCCAGCACCACAATCAATGCTAAGGCAATTAGACTAATTAACTTGTTACGAACGCTGGTATGCATACTGTGACGCCTTAACGGTTTTCTTTTTACGATGAGTCAATGAGAGCAAAGCGCCGATAATGGAGAACAGCCCACCAAACCAGATCCAGCGCGCATACGCCTTATACTGAACACGAAATGCGTAAGCGGTGGAATCAACTTTCTCGCCCATGGTGATATAAACATCACCATGCCAGAACCATTTCATTGCGGGCTCACTCATGTTCATGACTCGAACTTGGTAATGTCTTCTTTCCGGCGCGATAGAAAAGCGCTGCTCGCCAGACTTTAGGCTGAGTATCGCTTTTTCTGCGGTAAAGTTTGAAGCGACATACAGCTCAGTATCACGATGAGAAAGCGTCCAATCCATGAATTCGACTTCTACGCCTGGGCTTAACTTATAGCTGCGCTCAAACGAGTGGTAGCTATTCATCGCAGCACCTACCGCTAACACTGAAACCCCAACATGGGCAAAGGTCATCACCCAGACTTTACGTTGGAACTTGGAACTGCGCGTTACTGCCAAGCCATAAACATGAGTGAGTAAAACCCAAAATGCGAGTGACCATGTCATTAGTGCCATCACTTGAATCTTCTCTACTTGCAAAACGTAACAGACAAACCCGAGGCAAATAGATGCTAGAGCGATCAACGTAACAACGCCTTTCGATGCTTGAGGCTTAATACTCAGCAATGGGGCAAGGCCGACGACAGCCAACGCGAGCAAAGCCAAAGGTGCAAACAAGAGATTAAAGTAAGGCGCACCGACCGAGATATTTCCTAGTCCAAGCAACTCAAAGACCATGGGATAAAACGTGCCGAACACCACGACAGCAGTCGCGAGAACAAAAATAAGCACCGCAACTAAGCTCAAAAAGCTTTTGCTGGCGAAGCTGGTAATCGGGCTTGATTCAAAAGACTCTCCTCTGACGATAAGCAGAGAAAATGAACTCACCAGTACCAGAACTAATATAAGAAGCAGTGCGATACCTTTGGTTGGGTCGACGGCAAAAGCGTGTACCGATGTGAGTACGCCAGAACGAACAATAAAGGTGCCTAAGATACTCAAACAAAACGTAATGAAAGCGAGACTGAGAGACCATTTCAGTAACTGTTGTTTGCCCTTAGCAACACCTAGGCTGTGCAGTAAAGCGGTCGAAGTAAGCCACGGCAACAAACTTGCATTTTCAACCGGATCCCAGAACCACCAGCCGCCCCAACCTAATTCGTAATAAGCCCACCACGAACCAAGAATGATCCCTGCGGTTAAAAAGATCCAAGCAACCAAACACCAACTGCGACAATGGGCAACCCAATCAAACTCAATTGGATCTACCAGTAAGGCTGCAACGGCAAACGCCAACACCACAGAAAAGCCGACATAGCCAAGATAAAGTAATGGAGGGTGAAAAATCAGACCGACATCTTGTAGCATTGGGTTAAGGTCACGCCCTTCTAGCGGCAAAATCGAATTCATTTCAAATGGGTTTGATGCGAATAAGGTGAACCAAGCAAATATCGCGAGCAGTAGATTCATTACCCACAACACACGGCTTTGATATTCATTCGAATAGTGTTTTTGTAAGGCGATCACGCCAGACCAGACGCTGATCGTCAGCACCCAAAATAACAAGGAACCTTCATGGCCAGCCCATACGGCTGCGAGCTTAAAAAATGAGGGTAATTGAGTATTTGAATGCTCAGCGACATAGAGAATAGAGAAGTCATCACTGACAAAAGCATAGCCAAGCAATGCGACAGAAGTGAGAGAAAGCAATGCACTTGAAAGAGAGAAACTGCGGATTAAACTTATATTTTGCGTCCGTTTGTTTAGCATTTGATAAAACGAATGCACACCAATAATGCTACTGAGTACAGCAACCAACACTAAACTAAACAGCCCCAAAGAACCGACCATATCACCTCAATAAGGCTCCGCTAGAGCAGAGCCGATCTAAACACGCATCTCATGTTTATTAAGAACATGTTCATTAATAAGCAGATATTTAGTATCCAACATCTGCTCACTAATAAACTTGAGCGAAATTAAGCTATCGTTAACTGCCCTGCATAAAGGACAAAAGTTCGCAGCATTAATACACCCATTAGGCTTAGTGAAGTCACCGAGAAAATATACACCGAGCTATGGCGGATCGAGGTTGGTGTAACGGCATTCAGCAACAATGGTAGAACCATGCCAACACCGATAACGCCGTACCAGAACCAACTCGCCCAGAAACCACTGCCGATGGCGTTCCATACGGCTTGCTCACTTTGGCCACCAGCGAAGATAAGCCCAGTAAAGAAAGTAATCAGAACAAACAACTCAAACATCACTACCGGACGTTCGAACCCGTGGATCCATGAAATACTCGGGCTATGAGGTGATTCTTTAAAGACCAACACACCAAATAAAATACACGCCGCCGCTCCCGAAGATAAGCTCGAGAATAAGAACAAAATCGGCAGCACGGGGTTATTCAACAGTGGGAAGGTATTTAAAGCTGAAAGCAAGAATCCGGTATAAGCGGCAAGCATTAGAGCAAGAACAGCTAAGAATATTTCCAGAGCATTCTCAAACACTTCCAATTTGCCAATCCAGTTACCGACGAAATCGAGTCGCCCTTTTAACCATGTTTGGTCATTTAAAAATACGACGATTTGATCTCTAAATATAATGCCGATCCAAAGAAATAAGATCACCATATACACTTGGAATAAGATCACACCCATCGACATCACAGACGTTGGATTATAGAAGATCATGATCTTCCAAAAGGATAACGGTTTTGTCAGGTGGAAAACCAAGATAAGCAGACCTGAAATGATCCCAAATGGCGCAAGAAAAGCCGTGGCCTTTAGCACACCATTATGAGCAGGATCGCCTTCAATGACCTTACGTTTTAGGTAAATGGAGATCATTACGGCACCCGCCGACATCCCCGCGAGAAATAGATAGATTGCTATAATCCAGTCCCATACCACCGTACCAGACTGAAAAGCTGCGTCCCATGCACTCATAATCAAATCTCCCCTTTTTGGTGTGGCACTTTATAGAGTTTTGGTTGAGTGCCTAGATAGGCTTTATCTCTGTAAACCACCTCGGATTGAAGTACTCGGTTTATCTCACTCTTAGGGTCATTCAAATCACCGAATGTCAGCGCTTTGGTTGGGCAAGATTCGACACAAGCCGGCAACTTCCCTTGTGCTAAATTAGTGTCTCGACAGAAGTTACACTTATCTGCGGACTTGTTTTCTGGATGGAAAAAGCGCACTTGGTATGGGCAAGCCAATAGACAATAACCACAACCGACGCACTTCTCTTGATGCACATCGACAATGCCCGTTTTTTCATCTTTGTAGGCCGCGCCTGTTGGGCAAACCATCACACAAGGTGCGTTATCACAATGCTGGCAAGAGTTACGAGTAAAACGGTAATCAGCATTGGGATATTCGCCTTGGGGCTCACTCTTAATAATTTCTAAGCGCGATACACCTTCAGGTACTTTGTTTACTTCACGACATGCTTCGGTACAGGCGGTACAACCAATACAAGCGGTTTCGTCATGAATCATTCCATAACGTTTAGTGCCATCTTCTTGAACATTAGCTAGCGTCTTGCGACTTGTTACCGCCGCAGTTCCCGCTACACCTGTGGTAAAAATAACGGCACCCGCGCCTGCTAAAAAGTTTCTTCTTGAGCAACTCATAGATTACTCCTCTTCTTTCTTCTGGTTGAAGTCTGAATGGCAATCCACACACAGCTTGATGGTTTGCTTCTTATCTAAGCCCAACACCTTTGCTTCAGTCGCATGAACATCATGGCAGTTTGAACACGTTAAGTTTTGCGCGTGAACATCGTGAGTCCAACTCGCTTCGCGGAGATCATCAGGTTGGTGACAATCGATACATTGGCTATTGGCATCTAGGATTAATTTAGGGTCTAAGAAAACCTTCTCGGTTCCAGGTTGTGATTGAGCCTCACGATACTTCACCACTTTAGGTGCACCTTCACGATGATCGGGGCTAATAGAACTATGACAGTCGGTACAATTTACTTCGCGGCCAAGCAAAGCGTGTGCACTTTCACCATGTGAACCCAATACCGTTTCTTTTGAATCTTTATGGCATTGAACACACTTGTAGTCTTTGTCGCGGATTAATTCGACTTCATGTCTTGTTGATTCTCCTACTGGCGTAACAGCAGGCTCAGCAACAGCATGAATGGAATAACCATAGAGGCAGAATGCTAGAAGGGATTTAAGCATTATGACTATGGCCAATTTAATATTGCCCATTTTATCCTTTCCTTATACCGGCATTATTTAACTCTCAACTAAATAATATTCCGGTTAAACAAAAGTACCCTTAAACGATATTATTACCGCTTAAATGATATCAATTCTTATTTTGGATAAGCCACAACGCTTTCTATTGTTAGAATATACCTCTAATTGGGTAACATGAAATTTCGACAGGTTAATTTGTGAACGCAATCACCCTATTTACATCATGGTCAATTTAGGTAATTGTTTGTTATATATGATAATAATTCTCAGTTAAATTCTAATCAATCTAACTTTAAATACCACTTTAGGGTTATATAAACTTCAGCGTGATTAAGGTCACTGTCATAAATTGATCTGAGACAATCTATATCCAACACGTAACAAAATGTGTTCAGTTATGAATTAATATAAACAGGAATTCTCCAGTTCTTAATTTGAATAGCAAACTCACAACGCTTGGTATAAAAATCAGTATATTGGAGATATCACTGTGAAAAAGCATTGGATACGTAATTCGGTCACAGCACTATTAATGGTTAGCGCATCACTAGCAAGCGCGACCAGTTTTGCTGCGCCTGAACAAAAAGAAATTGGCGATCCTCGTAACGATCAGTTCGAGCAAAATCACCCAGATCAATATCATTCATGGAGACAGACGTCAGAAAGCGAAACCATTGAAGACGCACTAAAAGAAGATCCGAACATGGTTATCATGTGGGCTGGCTACGGCTTTGCAAAAGATTACAACAAGGCTCGTGGTCACTTTTATGCGATTGACGATGTACGACAAACACTTCGTACTGGCGGACCGACGGACGAAAATTCTGGCCCTATGCCAATGGCGTGTTGGAGCTGTAAGAGCCCAGATGTAGCGCGTGTTATCGAAGAGCGTGGCGAAGATGGTTACTTCGAGGGTAAATGGGCGCGTCTTGGTAACGAGATCATTAACCCTATTGGATGTTCAGACTGTCACGATACCCAAAGCGAAGGCTTCAAAAATGGTGAGCCAGCACTGAAGGTCACTCGTCCTTATGTTGAACGTGCATTTGAAGCAATTGGTAAAAAGTTTGATGAGCAAAGCCGTTTAGACCAACAAGCTTCAGTTTGTGCCCAATGTCATGTGGAATACTACTTCACCGGGCCAACCAAAGGCGTGAAATTCCCTTGGGACCAAGGTACAACCGTCGGCGATATGGAACGTTACTATGATGCGATCAACTTTAAAGATTGGACTCATAAAGTATCGAAAGCACCCATGTTGAAAGCACAGCACCCTGGTTTCGAAACATGGCGTGAAGGTATCCACGGCAAAAATAAAGTCGTCTGTGCAGACTGTCATATGCCGAAAGTGACCAAAGAAGATGGCACTGTTTATACCGACCATAAAGTGGGTAACCCATTCGACCGCTTCGAAGATACGTGTGCAAACTGTCACACTCAATCGAAAGAAACCATGCGTAACATCGTTTCAAGCCGTAAAGCACAAGTTCTGAACATGAAGCTGACTGCTGAGAAGCAAATCGTAGCCGCTCACTTTGAAGCAGGTGCGGCATGGGAAGCCGGTGCGACAGAGCAAGAGATGGAGCCTATCCTACTGGATATCCGTCACGCTCAATGGCGTTGGGACTACGCTATTGCGTCTCACGGTATTCATATGCACGCACCTGAAATCGCTCTAGAAGTACTAGGTACTGCCGTTGATCGCGCAGCGGATGCTCGAACTAAAATTGTTCGTCTACTGGCGAAGAAAGGCATCACCGATCCAATCGAAATTCCAGATATCTCGACCAAAGAAGCGGCTCAAAAAGCGCTTGGAATGGACATGGATAAGATGAACGCAGAGAAACAGCACTTCTTAGACACGGTTGTTCCTAAATGGGAAGAGCAAGCTGAAAAGCGTGAAGCCAACTACGAATACTAGTTTCTTCAAATAGACCGTTAGGTAAAAACCAGTCACACTATTGTTGTGTGGCTGGTTTTTTGTTTTAAATATTCAGTGTTGGGTTTGAAGCATTCAAATCAATACGTACTTTCCAATGACCGTTTGCTAATTCAAGGAGTCAAAAATGAAGACCTTATTTTCGCTTTTAGCATTATGCATTACACTACTCAGTTCAGGCGTTAACGCATCAGAGCGCGCAGAGACAGGGTGGGAGTTGATAGAGAAAGGTGCATTAGTCATTGATGTAAGAACACCTGCAGAGTTCGAACAAGGGCATCTAGACAACGCCATCAACTACCCTCTTTCAGAAGTAGCGACTCACTTTGCTAATATTGAGAAAGACCAACCGATCGTTTTGTATTGCCGCAGTGGTAATCGCTCAGGGCAAGCGTATCAGTTCTTGCGTGATCAAGGATTTACTCAAATCCATAACGCAGGTGGTTTAACTGAAATGATCGAAAGCCAATAGATACGGAAAATAATGATTTTAGAAATTAATCACTTTAGAGTCGAATTACTTCAAAGGTAAATAGTTTCAAAATTTATTCAGGAACAACAAGCTTATTGACCAAGCCTAGCGGATCATCTCTTTGGCTTGGTTGATCGAATGAATAATCGAAACACGATCAATGCCCTTTTGATTGGAATCGAGGATTTGAGTCCACGCATCGATCGCTTGTCGATAGCGCATACTAATGAAGTGATCGGTCGCAATCAACATTAAGGCGGTACGATCGTTTGGATCAAGCTGCATCGACTGATTTAATAGCCTCTTGACCTCATCACTCATCGCCTGGGAGCTAAGGTAATAAAGTGCAGTAGCTTTAGCAGCATAAATACCAGAAGGTGCTTGAGGATCTAATCGAATCGCATAATCGTAGCAAGTGAATGCCGCATCAAACTCCCCTTTTTGCATGTACACACCACCAAGCTTAAACCACAAATCGGATTGATTTGGGTCTTGCTCAAGGCTCTGCTGAAGCTCATCTTGGAAATCTGTTGCCGTGTAGCTATCGCTATCATCTAAAGGAAATTGAGGTAACTCTTGTTTAAGCTGAAACCAGACAAGCACACTCAAAACCACAGCGATAAGCGAAATCATCGCATTGCCTTTTAAATGACGGCCATTTTTGCTCGCGGCAATAACAAACGCGATAAAAAACAGACTCATTAATAGTAAAGCAACCAACAACCAGATATCCATTCCACATCCTTTTATTTAGCTTTATCTCCTACTCTATCGCTTTCGTTCTGCCTCGTTATTGATCAAAGTTTAGCGTTCGAGATTTAGTGCTCAAACTTTTGCATAAAAGCGACAGGTTAAGGTCTGCTCTAAGACCTAAACGAACTGATAAGAAAAATGAAATGACAGGTAATAAAAAACCGAGCACTTAGGCTCGGTTTTTTCATTGGTACTCTTAATTACTTAGTGTAATCGAGATTACTCAGTATCTTGCTCGCTATCACTCTCAGAGTCAGAAGCATCGGATGCTTGCTCTTCATTTGATTCAGAAACGACCTTTCCTTCTGCATTAACTGTTTCTGCGTTTACTGCGTCAGCATTTGCTTCTTCAGTTTCTTCGCCTTCAACAATCTCAGCTTCTTCTACTTCGTCGATACGTTGTAGACCTACAACATTCTCATCTTCAGCAGTACGGATCAGTGTTACACCTTGAGTGTTACGACCAACTTGGCTGACTTCCGCCACGCGAGTACGTACTAGTGTACCTGCGTCGGTGATCATCATCATTTCATCGCCTTCTTCAACCTGAACAGCACCAACTACTGGGCCATTACGATCAGAGACTTTGATAGATACTACACCTTGCGTTGCACGGCCTTTCGTTGGGTATTCAGCCAACTCAGTACGCTTACCGTAACCGTTTTGAGTCACAGTTAGGATATCGCCTTCATTTGAAGGAACAATCAGTGAAACCACTTGATCGTCTTCTGGAAGCTTCATACCACGAACACCAGATGCAGTACGACCCATTGGACGTACTTTGTCCTCGTTAAAGCGAACAACTTTGCCCGATTTAGAGAACAGCATGATGTCGCTATTACCATCAGTAATATCAACGCCAATCAGTGAATCATCGTCACGTAGGTTAACTGCGATTAGGCCGTTAGCACGTACGTTTGCGAATTGATCCAGTGATGTCTTCTTAACTGTACCGTCGCCTGTTGCCATGAAGATGAATTTCTCGTTAGAGAACTCAGAGACAGGCAGGATAGCCGTAATACGCTCACCTTCTTCTAGAGGAAGAATGTTAACGATAGGCTTACCACGAGCGGTGCGGCTTGCTTGAGGCAGTTGGTAAACTTTCAGGCGGTACGTCTTACCACGAGTAGAGAAACATAAGATGTTATCGTGAGTATTAGCAACAAGCAGACGCTCAATGTAATCCTCATCTTTCATCTTAGTTGCACTCTTACCTTTACCACCACGACGCTGAGCTTCGTAGTCGCTTAGAATTTGGTACTTAACATAACCTGCGTTAGAAAGCGTTACTACAACGTCTTCTTGAGCAATCAGCTCTTCCATGTCGATGTCATGAACCGCTGCTGTGATTTCTGTACGACGAGCGTCGCCATAGATTTCACGTACCGCTTCAAGTTCTTCACGGATAACTTCCATCAAACGCTCAGTGCTTGCAAGAATGTGCATTAGCTCAGCGATTTCTTCTAGAAGCGCTTTGTACTCGTCTAGAATCTTCTCATGTTCAAGGCCAGTTAAGCGATGAAGACGAAGCTCTAGAATAGCTTGTGCTTGTGTTTCCGTTAGGAAGTATTGGCCATCGCGGATGCCGTATTGGTCTTCCAACCAATCAGGACGAGCCGCATCAGTACCTGCACGTTCAAGCATTGCTGCAACGTTACCAAGTTCCCAACCGCGAGCTACTAAACCAGCTTTTGCTTCAGCAGGCGTTGGAGCGTTACGGATAAGCTCGATGATTTCGTCAATGTTAGCAAGTGCTAGAGACAATGCTTCAAGGATGTGTGCACGGTCGCGCGCTTTCTTCAGTTCAAAGATAGTACGACGAGTCACAACTTCGCGACGGTGGTCTACGAAGCACTTAAGCATGTCTTTGATGTTGAACAACTGTGGTTGACCATTGTTCAGCGCAACCATGTTGATACCGAAAGTTGTTTGCAGTTGAGTTTGTGAGTAAAGGTTGTTCAATACAACTTCACCGACAGCGTCACGCTTACATTCAATAACAATACGCATACCATCTTTATCAGATTCGTCACGTAGAGCACTGATGCCTTCAACTTTCTTATCTTTAACCAGTTCAGCAATCTTCTCGATCAGGCGAGCTTTGTTTACTTGGTAAGGAATCTCAGTAACGATAATGGTTTCTTTACCATTTTTCTCTACTTCAATATTCGCTTTTGAACGCATGTAAACTTTACCGCGGCCAGTTTTATAAGCATCTACGATGCCTTTACGACCACTGATAAGTGCTGCTGTCGGGAAGTCAGGACCAGGGATATAGTCCATTAGCTCATCAATAGTAATATCTTCATTATTGATAAATGCTAAACAGCCATCAACAACTTCACCAAGGTTATGTGGTGGGATGTTGGTAGCCATACCTACTGCGATACCAGAAGCACCGTTTACCAATAGGTTAGGAATTTTTGTAGGAAGTACTGCTGGAATTTGTTCTGTACCATCGTAGTTCGGTACGTAGTCCACAGTTTCCTTATCAAGGTCAGCCAGGAGCTCGTGAGCAATTTTCGCCATACGAACTTCGGTATAACGCATTGCAGCCGCGGAGTCGCCATCGATAGAACCAAAGTTACCTTGGCCATCAACTAGCATGTAACGCAGTGAGAACGGTTGAGCCATACGAACAATAGTATCGTATACCGCACTATCACCATGCGGGTGGTATTTACCGATTACATCACCTACTACACGAGCAGACTTTTTATATGGTTTGTTCCAATCATTACCCAGTACATTCATCGCGAACAAAACGCGTCGGTGTACAGGTTTTAGGCCATCACGCACATCTGGAAGGGCACGACCAACGATGACGGACATCGCGTAGTCTAGGTATGAACCTCTAAGCTCATCTTCAATATTTACGGGCGTGATCTCTTTCGCTAGATCGCTCATAGAGCCATTTTCCCTCTATAGTCAGATCGTATTTTTGAATACGTATAAGACCGAAAAATATAACACAAATTTACCTACGGAGGCATCACTTTCCCTCTCCTTTTACCATCTTGTGACCCTTGTAGCCAATCAATTGATGAGAAATTGCACCTCCGCATCATATCTCGCTGAAACATGGTCACTTTACACCCAATAAGTTCGCAAAATTGTAGATCTTCTGGTCAAGGCGAAAAGGCAAGTTATAATGCCTGCAATTTCATGGATGCCGTATTTAACTTGGAAATGCCGATTATGACTAAATCACAGAATGTAGACCCAGCAGAAATCAAGAAATTTGAAGACATGGCGTCACGCTGGTGGGATCTAGAAGGCGAATTTAAGCCTCTACATCAAATCAACCCACTACGCCTAAACTACGTGCTAGAAAAAACTGAAGGTTTGTTTGGTAAGAAAGTGCTCGATGTTGGTTGCGGTGGTGGCATTTTAGCGGAAAGTATGGCAATCGAAGGTGCTGTAGTGACAGGGCTAGACATGGGCAAAGAACCACTTGAAGTGGCACGCTTGCACGCACTAGAAACTGGCACCAAGCTCGATTACATCCAAAGTACCATTGAAGACCACGCAGAAGAGAATCCACAAACTTACGACGTGGTCACTTGCATGGAAATGCTAGAGCACGTGCCTGATCCACAATCAGTGATCACCGCATGTTCAAAATTGGTCAAACCGGATGGCCACGTTTTCTTCTCTACGTTGAACCGCAATTTTAAATCTTACTTGTTTGCGATTGTTGGTGCAGAGAAGCTACTAAAGATAGTTCCTGAAGGCACTCACGAGCATGACAAGTTCATTCGCCCAGCTGAACTTATCAAGATGATTGATAATACATCTCTACAAGAACTCGGCATCACTGGGCTGCACTATAATCCACTGACAGACACTTACCGATTAGGTCGCAGTGTTGAAGTCAATTACATCGTGCATACGCAAAATTTCGCTTAAAAAATATCAGCTATCCTACCGTAAAATTTTTTCTAAAAAAGACTAATGAAAAAGGTTGCAATTAACATAAGTTTGCGACTTTTTTCAGTCTAAATTTCGTGCGCTAGCTTCCATTTTGGCCACCTAGATTTAAATTTAATCGCCTAAAATCCATCGCCCATTTTGCTCAAAGATCAAGGGATTTTTTTTTATAGGCGTGCAAAAATAAAGCATCATTAAAAGTCGACTTTTATACAATCAAGTCTCATCTATCTTCATCAGTTAGTGGTCACTTACAGTTTTTTTTCAATCCACCACTTATCCACAAGCAACCCAATTTCTTTACCTTGAAAAAGTTCGGTTGTAGCACTATCTTGTAACCCAACAAACAAATGACCCCTATATGTTGTGTTTGAACTACAATATATGGGTAGACCAAGATCACAAAGCCGACACGTAATTTACAAAAATTACACAGAAATACACAAAAACACGGCCTTGTTCAGTTTTGTTAGGGAAATTAAGCAGAATGAACCAACAACTTACTGTTACCAAGCGTAACGGGCGCAAAGAAACCATCGATCTAGAGAAGATCCACCGCGTGATCACATGGGCAGCTGAAGGCTTGCACAATGTTTCTGTATCACAAGTAGAATTGAAAGCTCACATTCAGTTTTACGACGGCATCACCACGACTGACATTCATGAAACTATCATCAAGTCAGCAGCGGATTTAATCTCTGAAGAGACTCCTGATTACCAATATCTAGCAGCACGTCTGTCAGTATTCCACCTACGTAAAAAAGCGTATGGCGAATACGAGCCACCTGCGCTTTATGACCACGTTTCAAAACTGGTCGATATGGGTAAATATGACAGCCACCTAATGCAAGATTACACGAAAGCTGAGTTTGAAGAGCTAGACCAGTACATCGACCATAAGCGTGACTTAGACTTCTCTTACGCGGCAGTTAAGCAGCTTGAAGGTAAATACTTCGTGCAAAACCGTGTAACAAAAGAAATCTACGAGAGTGCTCAGTTTCTTTACATCCTAGTGGCTGCGTGTCTATTCGCTAAATACCCTAAATCGACTCGTCTTGACTACATCAAACGTTTTTACGACGCATCGTCTACGTTTAAGATTTCTCTACCTACACCGATCATGTCTGGTGTACGTACGCCTACTCGTCAATTCAGCTCTTGTGTACTGATCGAATGTGGTGACAGCCTTGATTCAATCAACGCAACAGCAAGCTCAATTGTTCGTTACGTATCTCAACGTGCTGGTATTGGTATCAACGCAGGTCGTATCCGTGCGCTGGGTTCTGAAATCCGTAATGGTGAAGCGTTCCACACTGGCTGTATCCCTTTCTACAAATACTTCCAAACAGCAGTAAAATGTTGTTCACAAGGTGGTGTTCGTGGCGGTGCGGCAACGGTATTCTACCCACTATGGCATGGTGAAGTTCAGTCTCTATTAGTACTGAAAAACAACCGCGGCGTTGAAGAGAACCGTGTTCGTCACATGGACTACGGCGTACAGCTGAACAAACTCATGTACTCTCGTCTTGTTCAAGGTGGCAACATCAGCCTGTTCTCACCTTCTGACGTACCTGGCCTTTACGATGCGTTCTTCGAAAACCAAGACCGTTTTGAAGAACTATATGTTAAGTACGAAAACGATCCTTCAGTGAAGCGTGAAACGGTTAAAGCCGTTGAGCTGTTCTCTCTGCTAATGCAAGAGCGAGCTTCTACTGGTCGTATCTACATTCAGAACGTTGACCACTGTAATACACACAGCCCGTTTGATTCTGAAGTGGCTCCTGTTCGTCAGTCGAACCTATGTCTAGAAATCGCGCTACCAACTAAGCCACTTTCTAACGTAGAAGATGACGAAGGTGAAATTGCACTATGTACGCTTTCAGCGTTTAACCTAGGCGCAATCAACGAGCTAGACGACCTTGCTGAGCTTTCTGAACTGGTTGTTCGTGCACTTGATGCATTGCTTGATTACCAAGACTACCCACTTCCAGCAGCACGCAAGTCGACAATGAACCGTCGTACTCTAGGTGTGGGTGTCATCAACTACGCATACTACCTAGCGAAAAACGGCGTGAAGTACTCTGATGGCAGCGCAAACAGTCTGACTCACCGTACTTTTGAAGCAATTCAATACCACTTGTTAAAAGCGTCTGTTGAACTGGCGAAAGAACAAGGCCGTTGCCCATCTTTCCACGAGACCAACTACGCGAAAGGCCTACTGCCAATCGATACTTACAAGAAAGATATCGACTTAGTATGTGAAGAGCCACTGCACTACGATTGGGATTCTCTACGTGAAGAGATCATGGAGCACGGTCTGCGTAACTCTACGCTAACAGCGCTTATGCCTTCTGAGACTTCGTCTCAAATCTCGAACGCAACTAACGGTATCGAGCCACCACGTGGTTACGTATCAGTGAAAGCATCGAAAGACGGCATCCTTAAGCAAGTGGTTCCTGACTTCTTAAATCTTAAAGAGAACTACGAGCTACTTTGGAACATTGGTTCGAACGATGGTTACCTGCACCTAGTGGGTATCATGCAAAAATTCGTTGACCAAGCTATCTCTGCAAACACTAACTATGATCCAAGTGTTTACGACAGCGGTAAAGTACCAATGAAGAAGCTGCTTCAAGACCTACTTACAGCGTACAAGTACGGTGTTAAGACGCTTTACTACCATAACACTCGTGATGGTGCTAAAGACGACCAAGGCGATGCAGTTCAAGTGCCGGAAGAAGATTGTGAAGGCGGCGGTTGTAAGATCTAAACCGCAATAAACATTAAGACCCCAGAGAAGAGTTATCTTCTCTGGGTTTAAAGCATTAACAGGGCCCGTTTTATTACGGGTCTTTAAAGGATTTGAGGCATTTATGGCTTACAGTACTTTTTCTCAGCAAAAAAATGACCAACTAAAAGAACCAATGTTCTTGGGTCAGTCGGTAAACGTTGCACGTTACGACCAACAAAAATTCGAAATCTTCGAAAAGTTGATCGAGAAGCAGCTTTCTTTCTTCTGGCGTCCAGAAGAAGTAGACGTATCTAGCGACCGTATCGACTACAACAAGCTTCCTGAGCATGAAAAGCACATTTTCATCTCTAACTTGAAGTACCAAACGCTTCTAGATTCTATCCAAGGCCGCAGCCCTAACGTTGCCCTACTTCCACTGGTATCTCTACCAGAAGTTGAAACTTGGATTGAGACTTGGTCTTTCTCTGAAACGATTCACTCTCGTTCTTACACACATATCATCCGTAACATCGTCAATGATCCAGGTGTAGTATTCGACGACATCGTTGAAAACGAAGAGATCCTGAAGCGTGCGAAAGACATCGCGTTTTACTACGATGATTTAATCAAGCTGACGGCTGACTACCACCGCTACGGCGAAGGCAACCACAACATTAACGGCGAAGACGTTAAGATTTCACTTCACGACCTGAAGAAGAAGCTTTACGTATGTCTAATGTCTGTAAACGCACTAGAAGCGATTCGTTTCTACGTGAGTTTTGCATGTTCATTCGCATTCGCTGAACGTGAGCTAATGGAAGGTAACGCGAAGATCATCAAGCTAATCGCTCGTGATGAAGCTCTTCACCTTACTGGTACACAGCACATGATTAACTTACTGCGTAATGGCCAAGATGACTTCGAATTCATGCAAATCGCTGAAGAGTGTAAGCAAGAGTGTTTCGACCTATTCAAAGAAGCAGCAGAGCAAGAAAAAGAGTGGGCAGAATACCTATTCAAAGATGGCTCTATGATTGGTCTGAACAAAGACATTCTTTGCCAATACGTTGAGTACATCACTAACATCCGTATGCAAGCGGTTGGTTTAGGTACTGCTTACCCAGAAGCAACGTCGAACCCAATCCCATGGATCAACGCATGGTTATCTTCAGATAACGTACAAGTTGCTCCACAAGAAGCTGAAATCAGTTCTTACCTAGTTGGTCAGATCGACAACGAAGTAAAAGCTGACGACTTTGAAGGATTCGAGCTGTAATGCCAACAATCAAAATCAACAAGCTGACTTCGATTGAATCTAACCCTTCAAACACTCTATTGGAAACAATGGAACAAGCTGGGTTAGAGCCAGAATACAACTGCCGAGATGGGCATTGTGGCGCTTGTCGTTGCACGTTGGATTCTGGGGAAGTCGAGTACGTTGGTTTTGCTATGGCTTACACGCAAGGTAATGAAATATTACCTTGTATCTGTAAAGCAAAGACTGAGCTATCGCTGAGTAACGTTATTCACAGAAACAAGCAAAAACGCGCATAAGCCAACTGGCTTTAGGTCGCTTTGTTCGAATATCGTCAATAAGAATTAAAAAGGGTCCGCTTCCTTTAGGAGTGCGGACCCTTTTCTGTTTATGTCTTTAGGTATCTGAAACAACTCGTTTATCACTCAACCAAAATCTTCCTGTTCGCTTGTGTCATACAAAACCAAACGTTTATTGCTGAGTCAGGTTAAGAGTCACAGAGCCAATATAACAAGCGCTTCGGCACTCTCCACAGCCGTTACACTTATCTTTGTCCACTGTAGGCAACTCTCCTACTTCAATGTGTATCACACCTGCTGAACACGCAGTTTGGCATGCTGAACAGTCCATTTGCATGTAATTATTGCAGCTATCAGCAAAGCTCGGCTTGAGGTCGATATAAGGCGTGACCGTTGGATGAAGTGCGCCAGTTAGGCACACTTCAGTGCATTTGTTACACATAGAACAACTGTTGTAATCCAAATTCAACAGCGCACTACCCTCTAGCGTCTCAATCACGCTATTAGGACACGCTTGCTCACACAGTCCACAACTGTCGCAAAGACGCTCAAACAGCACCTCATCGACAGCCCTAGGTGGTCTAGCATGTAAGCGCTGTGATTTCTCTTCATAACTTGCAGCAGCTTTAACTGGCTTAGAGAGTCGAGTTAAGAAACCACGCCTATTCGAATTTATTTGCTCAGACATTAGTCGATATATAACTTTTTAGTGGCAACGTTTAAATTATATTCAGATGTTAATTGATTAAGCCAATTTATTACATCACTTGATAGCTTCTTATAAAATGATAAATCTGATGCTGTATTTAATTTATCTAAATAAGTAGAAGACCAAGGTAATAAGTGACACTCAAGCAATTCACGAGCTGAATTGATATTATTATTTTCTAACAAATACGCATGAGCGAATAACATTAAACCAAATTGATCTTCTGGCTCTCTTAAACCTGTATCCAATTCAATTTGGTTTAATTCTAGAAACTGTCGATATTCCACAGTCGATGCACCAAACACCACACGGTCTTTATCTAGGTACACAGACCCCCAAGGCGGAGCTGGCATGTCTCCCACACCTTCGAACAAGCGGCTGAACTCTGCTGCGAGCGCATCTTCATCTTCACTTCTCAATGCCTGCAAGCATTCTTCAGAGAGCACTTCGCTCTCAACCAAAGCTTCAACAATGGTGACCAACTGTTCTTTACTTGTCGCTTGATAAAATAGCGAACCCAATAATTTATGCGTATCGATAATCATTATTATTTATACCGTTATAGGTTTAAAGATAATTATATAAATAAGACGATTTAATTCTTTGATCTATTTTATACATTCGATTCATAAGATTTAAATTTCGCTCTTATTTGATGCCAATCAATCAACAATCCAAAATAAAAAAATAAAGAACAAACTACCTATAAAGTACTAGCCATCAATAGCAAAAGGCATCTTAGAATGACGAATAAGAAAGAATCTGGGGTAATGAATCTTACTCGGAGAGGCTTCATGAAAGCTTCTTCTGCAGTAGGTAGTGCAGCCGCACTTGCGGGCGGTATCGCTTTACCTTTCAAATCCAAACCAGTAGCGGCTGCGGTTGCTGAGAATGTGGATGAGAAAATCGTATGGAGTGCATGTACAGTAAACTGCGGCTCTCGCTGTCCACTACGTATGCATGTACAAAACGGTGAAATCAAATACGTAGAAACAGATAACACGGGTACTGACGAATACGGTCATCACCAAGTGCGTGCATGTCTACGTGGTCGCTCTATGCGCCGCCGTGTTTACAACCCAGATCGCCTGAAATACCCAATGAAACGTGTGGGTAAACGTGGTGAAGGTAAGTTTAAGCGTATTAGCTGGGAAGAGGCTTTTGATGAAGTCGCTGGCACTATGCAACGCCTTATCAAAGATTACGGTAACGACACTATCTACCTAAACTACGGCACAGGTACGCTTGGTGGTACGGTAACTAAGTCTTGGCCACCAGCACAAACGCTGATTGCGCGTCTAATGAACCTAAGTGGTGGTTACCTAAACCATTACGGTGACTACTCAACAGCGCAAATCGCGAAAGGCTTGAGCTACACCTACGGTGGTTGGGCAAACAACAACTCTTTCTCTGACTTAGAGAACACTAAGCTTAACATCCAATTTGGTAACAATCCTGCTGAGACTCGCATGTCTGGCGGCGGTCTGATCCACCACTATGTAGAAAGCAAAAACAAATCGAACGCAAGAACGATTATCATCGACCCTCGCTACACCGATACTGCCGGTGGCCGTGAAGATCAATGGATCCCAATTCGTCCTTCTACAGATGCTGCATTGGTAGCGGGTCTTGCACACGTAATGATCACTGAAGACCTTGTCGATCAACCGTTCCTAGACAAATACTGTGTCGGTTACGACGAGAAAACTCTGCCTGCATCGGCGCCTAAAAATAGCGACTACAAATCTTACATCCTAGGTTTAGGTGAAGATGGCGTAGAGAAGACACCAGAGTGGGCTTCTAAAATCACAGGCATTCCGGTTGATACTATCGTTAAACTAGGCCGTGAAATGGGCACAGCGAAACCATGTGCCATCCACCAAGGTTGGGGCCTGCAACGTACTGCGAACGGTGAACTAGCTTGTCGTGCAATCGCGATGCTATCGTTACTCACCGGTTCTGTGGGTGTATCAGGCGGTTCAACAGGCGCTCGTGAAAGTGACATCAACATTCCGTTTGTTCGCTTCCCTACTGTGCCAAACCCAGTTGAAACGTCAATTTCAATGTTCATGTGGACTGACGCAATTCACCGTCACCACGAGATGACAGACATCACTGATGGTGTTCGCGGTGCTGAGCGCCTTAAGAACCCAATCAAGATGATCTGGAACTACGCAGGTAACTGCATCATCAACCAACACTCAGACATCAACAAGACACACGCGATTCTTCAAGATGAAAGTGCTTGTGAAATGATCGTTGTGGTTGATAACCATATGACTTCTTCTGCGAAATACGCCGACATCATCCTGCCTGACTTAACGACATCAGAGCAAGACGACTGGTGTATGGATGGTAAAGCATCGAACATGCCTTACTTCATCTACGCACAGAAAGCGATTGAGCCTCAGTTCGAAGCAAAATCTATCTACGAGATGTGTACGCAACTTGCTAAACGTATGGGC
Organism: Vibrio sp. QJM3NY_35; assembly: GCF_057785915.1. NCBI lineage: Bacteria > Pseudomonadati > Pseudomonadota > Gammaproteobacteria > Vibrionales > Vibrionaceae > Vibrio > Vibrio sp. QJM3NY_35. Next base: position 2,088,285 of record NZ_CM173507.1, read on the forward strand.
GTAGAAAAAGAGTTCACAGAAGGCCGTACTCAAGAGCAATGGATTGAGCACCTTTACGCAGAAACTCGTAAGAACGATCCAACACTGCCAACCTTCGAAGAGATGAAAGAGCTGGGTATCTACAAGCGTAGCTACGACCACCACTACATCGCTTACGAAGATTTCCGTAAAGACCCTGAAGCGAACCCGCTGACTACACCAAGTGGCAAGATCGAGATCTACTCAGAGCAACTGGCTGATATCGCGAAAACTTGGAAGCTGAAAGAAGACGAAGTGATTCATCCACTTCCGATTTACGCGGATTCTTTTGAAGGCCATAACGATCCATTAGCAGAGAAGTACCCACTTCAGCTAACCGGTTTCCACTACAAGGCTCGTACTCACTCAACTTACGGCAACGTTGCAGAGATCAAAGCGGCGGCACCTCAAGAGTTGTGGATCAACCCAATCGATGCGAAAGAGCGTGGTATTGAAAGCGGCGACATGGTGAGTATTTTCAACGACCGTGGCGAAGTCCATATTCCAGCGAAAGTGACACCAAGGATTCTTCCTCGAGTTGTCGCACTAGGCGAAGGTGCATGGTACGCACCAGATGGTCAGAAGATCGACCATGCAGGCTCTATCAACGTGCTGACTACTCAGCGCCCGAGCCCGCTTGCTAAGGGTAACCCTCAGCATACAAACCTAGTTCAAATCAAAGCGCTAAAGAAAGCATAAGGTAGGTTGGAATGAAACAATACGGCTTTTACATTGATTCAAGTAAATGCACGGGTTGTAAAACCTGTCAGCTTGCTTGTAAAGATTATAACGATCTAGACATCAAAACGAACTACCGCCGCGTATACGAATACGCAGGTGGTGGCTTCACTCAAGATGGTGATACCTGGGTTCAGAAAGATGTTTTTTCTTACTACCTGTCTATCGCTTGTAACCACTGTACTAACCCTGCGTGTGTGAAAGTGTGCCCTTCGGGCGCAATGCACAAACGTGATGAAGACGGTTTGGTTGTGGTTGATGAGAGCGTATGTATTGGTTGTCAGCACTGTAGTAATGCATGCCCTTACGGCGCACCACAATACAATGCGAAGAAAGGTCACATGACCAAATGCGATGGTTGCTACCAACGTGTTTCTGAAGGCAAACAGCCTATCTGTGTTGAGTCTTGCCCACTTCGTGCATTGGAGTTTGGTGAAATCAATACACTTCGCGAGAAGTACGGTTCTGGTGCAGATGTAGCGCCACTGCCATCTTCAACCGAAACACTGCCAAACATCGTGATTAAGCTGAACAAAAACGCGAAGCCTACTGGCGATACCAGTGGTCACCTAGCAAACCCGAAGGAGGTTTAAGATGATTTTTCATGAGTGGTCTTTGATTTTCTTTACGGTGCTGGCGCAAACCGCGGTTGGTGGTTACTTACTGATTGGTGCACGTGCACTGGTACTGGGTCATGACGAAGAGAAGCTGAACAGCTACAAGGTTCCAATGTTCATTCTATGGGCACTAATGGGTCTTGGCTTCATGTTCTCGACAACGCACCTTGGCTCTCCACTGCGCGCGTTTAATGCTTTTAACCAACTAGGCTCAGCTTGGTTGTCTAACGAAGTGTTCTTCGGAGCAGCATTCTTCTCTGTAGGCGGCCTACAGTGGCTACTGTCTGTGGTTAAGAAAGGTGGCCTTGTTATCCAAAAAGCACTGATGGTTAGCGCTATGGTGCTGGGTGTTATCTTCATGTACGCGATGATCAACGTATACATGATCAACACAGTACCGACATGGGACAACATCTACACACCACTGAGCTTCATCATGACCATAGTTGTGGGTGGCTTGCTGCTATCTCAGTTCGTTCTTGTGTTCGCAAACGACAGCCACTTTACGATTGACCGTAACATCACAATGTTGGCTGTAATTACTGTTGCGATAAGCTTACTTGTGACAGTAGGCAAACTGAACCTAATCGGTGACATCCAAACTTCAGCAGCAAAAGCATCTGAGTTGGTTGACGGTTTAAGCAGCTATGTGATTCTTCAAGTTGCATTACTAATGGCAAGCTTACTGATTTGGATTCTACCTATGCTGAACAAAGCAAAAGTGAATCCAGTAAACCTAAGCCTAGCATTGGTACTGTTCTTAGCTTCTGAGTTAATCGGCCGTGGTTTGTTCTACAGCCTACACATGACAAGCGGTTTGTAATCGAGTTCTTACAGACATCAGTTACGTGTAAACATCGCTGCTTGTTTGGTTATCTAGAAGGCTAGATAAACAAAAGGCCCAACACCTATTTAGATGTTGGGCCTTTTTATTGCGTTTTTCTAGCGTTTTTCTAGCGTTTTTCTAGCGTTTTTAGTACAGACTTTGCGATTTCGCTTACATAGTTACTTAATGATAGCCGCTGGAATAAACATGTCTTTCAATCGCTTAACCGAAGAGTAAGTACCAAACATCGGTTTGTTGTCTAGATGCCTTCTCAGCATATCGGCGGCGACGGTCTTAATCACGTTGCGTTGGTCTTCACGCGAGTACTGACGATAAAACTCAAGTACCTGACCCCACTCGCCTGCTTCAGTCGACAATGCAACGCTGAATGTGTTGCCTTCCAGCTTACCAGTCACCAAAGCCAATTCGGTTCCGCACTTTTCTCTTGTTGCGCCAGCCAGAGCAAAGGTCGCGGCTAATGGATCGCTTTTTTCAAGCTCGCTCTCTTTTGGCTCAGCCATCACCCACGAGTGTCCGAAGCAATCTTCTATCTGCTCATTCAACTGCAGCCACGCTGACAGTGAACCTTTGGTCGACACTTCAGACACAGATAACGTCTTCTTTTTTTCCGCCATGATGTGTCCAATATGGTCAATCATCGGCTCATCGACACTAACGACATTACTCTCTAGCAGCTTGTAAACCATTTGCAGAAGCTTAACGCGAGTTTCTAGGTCTGCCTTAGGACCAAACAGTTTAACCTCAATGAATGGCAGATAAGAGCGATAACCCAACTCATAACCTTCTGGCAGCTTTAGTTGGTCCAAAACATCAGAGATACCAGACTCAGACAAACCAAACGTAAACAGTCGACTGCATTCAGAGGCAACCACTTGAGGGTAGGTACGCGACAAGTCAGGAAGAATCTCAAACGTGACCATGCGTTTGAACTCACTCGGTACGCCCGGCGTGAAATAGAAAGTCGCATCGTTGATTTTCAGTTTGAAGCCACAAGCCGTACCCACAGGGTTATCGACAATCTCTGAACTCGCAGGTAACAAAGCTTGTTTAAGATTGCTGTCAGGCATGGGCATACCGCGTCCTGAGAACATCTCTTCCATACGAGAAAGCCATTCAGGGAACATGACGAGTTTCTGCTCAGAAGCCGTTGCAGCGGCTGCAGCACTCATATCATCGGTTGTTGGCCCTAGACCACCATTAACGATAACCACATCATAGTTAAAGCTCAGCATCAACAGTTCTTCAACAAGAGCATTCATTTGATCACCCACAGTTGAGCGCTTAGCAAGAGCAAAACCATGCTGATAAAACTCACCAGACATCCAAGCTGCGTTTGTATCTACAATGTCTCCATGAAGAACTTCTTCACCTGTACTTAACATTGCGATTTTCGTCATATTTCTATCCCTTGTTGTCATAAAAAGACACTGCATTATTTACAAACTGGTCTATGGTTGAATTTGGAGCAATTCGCCTTTTCACTAATATTAATAATGTTAAACCTAAGGTTTTCTTAGGAAAAGCTATAAATTATTAGTTCCCTAAATCAGGCATTTAATAGATAATTGTGACCCTGATCAATTCCAAACTTTCTCATGGAGACCCTTGTGGCCAAATCACCGTTACTAGCAAAGGTTACTGCTGCATTTACAATGCTAATATCAGTTAACTCGGTTGCAAGCCAATACGACTTCGACCAGCCAATCAACCTTTCTTATTCGGATGAATGTGCTCAAGATTACTGTGTTAATGATAGCTTGTACACCTACAAGCCTAGTACCAATTACGCACTGAGCGAATCAAGTGATGAGTACGACTTCTCAATCCAACAACCAAAACACCTGTTGGTGAGTCAGGAGAAGGATTGGGATTACCTAATGGGTCAAACCTACACCATTCTTGGCCTGAGTGTCGCGACGGTGGGTTTGATGACTCTCCTACCTGAAAGTATCACTAAGTGGGATGATGACCAACGTGATATCAGCTCATTAGGTAAAAAGTGGAAAGATAACGTGTCTGATGGCCCAGTATGGGACCGTGACGAACACTTCCTAAACTACGTGATGCACCCATATTTTGGTGGTGTTTACTACACTGCAGCTCGACACGCAGGTTACGATGAGTTTGAGTCTTTCTTATACTCTTGGACTATGTCGACGTTCTTCTGGGAATACGGCGTAGAAGCGTTTGCTGAAGTACCTTCATGGCAAGATCTCTTTATCACTCCTTTCTTCGGTGCGGTTGTCGGTGAAATGATGCTAGAAGCAGAGCAAGACATCGTTGCTTCAGGTGGCGAAGTGATGGGATCTCAAACTATGGGTGATGTGTCTCTATTCTTCCTAAACCCTGTTGGTCACATCCACTACTGGGTAAGTGATGCATGGGGCGGTGACGCAGAAGTTAATCTGAATACTAACCCTTGGTGGGATAACCAAGACGCAGCACGATTCGCCTATGATGCTGGTGCACGATACGATTCTCAATTTGTTGGTATGAACTTTAAAGTAACGTTCTAAGTCAGCTTTCAGTCTCTAAGTTTTAAGTTACTGCATTCCCAATAAAAACGACAACTCATCCAAAAAGCGGCTCTCTAGCCGCTTTTTTTGTGCCCTACTCTTCATTCTCTTTTTTTGCATCACAGCTTAGTTTCAAAAATTGACGTAGGTCAAACATTGTTCGATGTAACCTTCTACACTGAAATTAAAGAACTTTATCGCGTGATATCAAACATTTAATTCGCAACAAATCATTGAAACTTTGGGGGCTGATATGAACAGTACATTTATCGTAAACTTTATCGGAAAAGCATCACCAACAACAATCAAACAGCTTGCTGCGGTTACTCACGAAAACGACGGAAAATGGCTCATCAGTAAAGTGAACTTTATTGAAGACCAAGTCGCAGGCGTACTCAAGGTTCAACTTCCAGCCATCAACGAATCGATTGTTAAAGAGGCTTTCAGCGCCAATCCAGATCTCATCGTACAGTTTGTCGATTCAGATCATACGCATAATGTCCAAGACACAATCCATCACCTAAGACTCGATTCTAACGACCGAGCAGGTATCGTCAATGAAGTGACACATGTATTAGATAGACAAGGAATCAGCATTCTAGATATGGACTGCCACCGAGTCTTCATTGCGGGCGGCGGCGGTGTAAGCTCAAGCCTATTCACTTCAAAAATAGCGGTTAAGCTGCCAATCGAAGTTCAAATCGATGATGTAGTTAATGAACTCGAAACACTCAGTGAAGACACTCGAGTGATGATTGAAAGCTAAATGAATAGCAATGAAGCACAAAAAAAGAGCAGCTCATCGGCTGCTCTTTTTATTGCTCTGAACTTATGATTCAGTTACTTAACTGACCATTGTGACAATGAACGTTTGAAGTCTTCATAGCCGAATTCATTTAGCTTCTGAACGTCGCCATTGCTGCGCTCGCAGTAGATTGATGGCATCTTCAGGCCGTTGAACCAGTTCAGTTTCACCATGGTGTAACCTGCACTATCCAATAGGTGAAGCTTTTGACCTATTTTCAGCGGCTCGTCAAAGCTTGTTTCACAAAACTGATCGCCCGCCAGACATGAACACGAACCAATCACGTAGTCATGACTTCCGTTTTCAGACGCTTCCAATACCGATGCAGGCTCGTTGTAGATAAGCGTGTCAAGGCGGTGCGCCTCGGTAGCTGAATCCACAATCGCCGTTTTCTTCACGTTCTCAACAATATCAACCACTGTCACAACTAAATCTGTCGTTTTAGTGATGATAGCTTCACCCGGTTCAAGGTACATTTGCACGCCGTGTTTTTCAGAGAAGGCTTTTAGCGCAAGACCAAGTTTCTCGATGTCGTAGCCCGGCCATGTGAAGAACACGCCGCCGCCCATGCTCACCCAATCTAACTTATCTAGGTGATCCCCAAACTGTTCTGAGATTGAATCAAGCAAACCAATAAAGGCATCGACGTCTTTGTTCTCACAGTTCATGTGGAACATCACGCCATTAATCTCATCAAAGATTTCAGGCTTGATATGGTCAGCTTGTACGCCCAAACGCGAGAATTGACGCGCAGGGTTTGCTAAGTCTTGTCCTGCGTAGCTTACGCCCGGATTTAGACGTAAACCCAGCGAGGCTTTACCTTCAACAATATGACGGTAAGCTTCGAATTGGCTTTGCGAGTTGAAGATCATCTTGTCGCAAATATCCGCAACTTCTCTCACGTCATCTTCGCTGTAACCCACACTGTAAGCGTGCGTTTCACCGCCAAAGGTTTCATGACCAAGTTTTACTTCGTACGGGCCAGAGCTTGTCGTGCCATCGAGGTAAGGCTTGATGATGTCAAACACACCCCATGTAGAGAAACACTTCAGTGCCAATACTAGCTTCACACCTGAAATCTCTTTCAGCTGCTTCGCTTTCTCTAGATTCGCAATCAACTTGTCTTCGTTGATCATGAAATAAGGCGTTTTTAGTTCGTTGTTTTGCATGTTAATACCTTGCGGCCCTCGAGTTCACGAAGGCACATGATAATCGAACAAAGCCGACGCAACAGCATCGGCTTGTAGTTATACGTTCTCGTCATTCATATGACTTTGAATTGAATTTGCAGAGCTGTGACCTTGTCGCTAGGGCAACGCAACGAGGGCAAAGAGCCAAAATTACTTCAAAGTATGGATTAGAGGTAGACCTTGCCCAGGTTCTAGCTCTTGAACGTGCCAGTCTAGACCGATTTCAGGCATGGTTGCTAGGAACGGGTCTGGGTTTAGCTGTTCCATGTTGAACACGCCTTTATCAGCCCATTCACCACGGAAGAACTGAAGTGCAGCAGTAATTGCAGGAACACCGGTTGTGTAAGAGATCGCTTGGTGTTCTACGTCTTCGTAAGCCACTTCGTGGTCTGCGTTATTGTAGATGAATACGCTGCGCTCTTTGCCATCTTTCTTACCTTGAACCCAAGTACCGATACACGTTAAACCTGTGTAACCCGGAGCCAAAGACGTTGGATCTGGCAATAGAGCTTTAAGAACATGTAGAGGTTGAACAACAGTGCCATCGTGCAGTGTTAGCGGATCTGGGCTCAGAAGACCGATATCACGCATGCAGTTGAAGTAGTTCAGGTAAGCATCACCAAAGCCCATCCAGAATTCGATACGCTTAGCTGGGATGAATTCCTTCATTGAACGAACTTCATCGTGCGCCATTGAGTAAACTTTGTGAGAACCACAGTTAGGGAAATCAAACTCAAGCATACGAGAGTGGCAAGGTACTTGTTTCCACTCTTCATTTTCCCAGTAGAAAGAATCGCCTTGGATCTCAAGCATGTTCGTTTCTGGGTCAAAGTTTGTCGCAAACTTCTTACCATGATCGCCTGCGTTTACGTCCATTACGTCGATCGTATCGATTTCATCGAACAAGTGCTTAACCGCGTGCGCTGCAAATACTGAAACCACACCTGGATCGAAACCCGCACCAAGAATACCTGTGATGCCTGCTTCAGCAAACTTCTCACGGTAACCCCACTGCCAATCGTAAGCTTGTGGTACTTGTTGGCCTTCAGAACATAGGTCAACCGCTACCGATGTATCTAGGTAAGATACTTTTGCTTGGTAACACGCTTCCATGATCGCCATGTTTACCCAAGGAGGACCAGCGTTGATTACTAGGTCTGGTTTCACTTCGTTAATCAGAGTAACAAGTGCATCAACATCGTCAGCGTTTACTGCGCGAGCTTCTAGTTTTTTAGTTGAATCTTTAAGGTTGTTTTTACCTTTAATCGATTCGATGATTTTTTCACACTTCGCGATTGTGCGAGAAGCGATTGTGATATCACCCAGTACTTCGTTATTTTGTGCTGCTTTATGTGCAACAACCCAACCAACGCCGCCTGCACCAATTTGTAGAATAGCCATAGTATTAATTACCCTTGTTGTTCTGCTAGCTCAGTGGCTAGAGTTTGAATTTTGTTAATTAGAGATTTGAAATCTGATGTCTTTAGGCACGGATTCAAGATAGTGAATTTAAGCGCACTCTTACCATCCACGACCGTTTCACCCAATACTGCAACGCCACGAGTCAGCGCTTCCAGTCTTAGCGTTTGATTAAGTTTGTCTAAATCTAGCTCGCCGTTTGCTGACGGCTTAGATCGGAACAGCACTGTTGATAGTGAAGGCTCCGCGAGTAGCTCTAAGTCAGCTTGGTTTTGAATCAGGTCTGCCACTTCTAGTGTTTGCTCAAGAAGATGGTCGTACATATCGCCCAACTGCTTTGGACCAACACTTTGCATAGTCATGAAGACTTTCAATGCATCAAAACGCTTGGTGGTCGCGATAGACTTGTCGACTAAGTTCGGCAGCTCATCGTGTTCGCGGTTTAGGTAATCTGCGTGATGCAGAAGGTACTTAAAGTTCGCTTTGTCTTTCAACAACACCGCACCACAGCTGATTGTTTGATAAAAAAGCTTATGGAAATCGACACTTACAGAGTCCGCTTTCTCGATGCCTTGTAAACGAGCTTTATGGCTGCTTAAGATAAGCGCGCCACCGTAAGCACTGTCGACATGAAACCAAAGACCTTGCTGGCTTGCGATGTCAGCAATCGCATCAAGGTCATCGATAGCACCGTGATCAGTAGTACCTGCCGTACCAACTACGGCAAAAGGAATCAGACCTTGAGCTTTAAGTGCTTTGACTTCTGCATCTAATAAATCAGGTTTGATGGTGCCATTAGCGTTTGTTTCAACACAACACACCGCGCTCTCGCCTAAGCCAAGTAGTGAAGCGGACTTTTGAACCGTGAAATGAGATTTGTTTGAGCACAAGATACGAAGCTTGCTCGCGTAATCTGGTAAACCCAGCTTTTGGATTGAGTGACCATCGTGTTTATCAGCAATCCAGTCTCTTGCTAGCAATAATCCCATTAGGTTACTTTGCGTGCCGCCACTAGTGAAAACACCGTCCGCTTGGTCGCCAAGTTGGTACTTGTCACACATCCAATCAACCACTCGCTGCTCAACATAAGTCGCAGCAGACGCTTGGTCCCATGAATCCATTGATTGATTCAACGCCGCGATGATTGATTCCGCCGCTACCGAAGCCATAAGAGGAGGAGTGTGGAGGTGTGCAATACAGTCTGGGTGTTGCACAAAGATGGAGTTTGCAGCGACAAGGTCTGCAGTGCTATCTACAACATCAACCAAAGCGTGTTGATTGTTATCGAGGTCGACAGCTTTGATAGCGGCCTCTAGTACTTTAGGTTCTAGACCTGAGTATGGCGTTTCAACTTGCTCAAAAACCGCTTTCATCGCTTGAGTGGTTTGGTTCATCACGTTAGCGAATTCGTCGCTACCGCCTAAACCTGTCTGGATGAAATGCTTGTTCCATTCTTGGTTTGCTTGTTCGCTTGAAGCTGGGTCTTTTTGTAAACCACCACCTGCTGCGATGATCGCTTCTTCCATGACGCGCAATGCAAAGTCAATCTGCTCAAAAGAGATAATCATCGGTGGTAGGAAGCGAATCACAGAACCATCACGACCGCCCTTCTCGACCATCAAACCACGCTCTAGTGCTGCGCGTTGAATCGCTAGGGTGAGTTCACCGTCTGATTTCGGTTCACCAAATTTGTTAAGTTCGCCGCTTGGTTGCTTGATCTCAGCGCCAAGCATTAGACCTTTACCACGAACTTCAGCAATACAGTTAACGCGAGATTGAATCTTCTCCAACCCATGACGCAAGTATTGGCCTGCAATGTTCGCGTGCTCAACCAAACCGTCTCGCTCGATGATTTCTAACGCTTTCGCACCAGACACCATAGCCAGTTGGTTACCGCGGAAAGTGCCGGTATGCTCACCCGCTTTCCAAGTATCGATGCTCTTATCGAATACAAGCAGCGACATTGGCAGTCCACCACCTATCGCTTTAGACAAACATAAGATATCAGGGTTAACGCCTGACTCTTCAAACGCGAATCGATGACCTGTTTTGCCGACACCACACTGGATTTCATCAAAAATCAGTAGAATGCCGTGTTCATCACAAATACGACGTAGGCCTTGTAACCAAGAAGCAGGAGCCGGAATCACACCGCCCTCTCCTTGCACAGGCTCAACGATCATCGCAGCCGGCTTCATGATGCCAGACTCGTCATCGTTCAACATGCGTTCGATATAGCGAATGCTTGCGTTAGCACCCGCTTCACCGCCAATGCCAAAGGGGCAACGGAGGTTGTATGGGAAAGGCATGAAATGTACGTCAGACATCAAACCGCTACGACGTTCTTTAGTACCTAGGTTACCCATCATACCCATGGTGCCGTTAGTCATGCCATGGTAAGCACCACGGAACGCAAACATGGTGTTGCGACCTGTGGTTTGCTTAGCTAGCTTGATCGCCGCTTCCACAGCATCAGCACCAGATGGGCCACAGAATTGAAGAACTGAATTCTTTGAAAAGTCTTGAGGGAGAAAAGCTTTAACTCGCTTGATAAACGTCTCTTTTGCTTGAGTCGTGATATCAAGTGTTTGGTATGGCAAACCAGAATCGAGCTGGTCTTTAAGTGCTTGGTTAATCTCAGGGTGGTTATAACCCAAAGAAAGTGTACCTGCACCGGCTAAGCAATCGAGAAACAGTTGGCCACGAGTATCTTCAACTAAAGCGCCACATGCTCGTTTAATAGCAATAGGCAGGCGTCTTGGGTAAGAACGAACATCCGACTCATGCTGTTCTTGCTCTAGCAAAATAGCGTCAGGTGTTAGGTCGTACGTTCCCTCTAAGATAGGAACCATAGTTGAAAATGAATTTGCGATAGTATTGATATCGACTTCAAAGGCGGTAGTCATAAAAGTCCCCTTGAATGTGTTCATACTCACCTCCATCAGACGCAATTACCCACCAACTCTCGTTAAATTTGGAGAGAGTTCATAGTGAAGCACGCGTATTGTCTAGAAATGAGATATAGCTGTACGCTCGCATAAGTCAAATGACGAATACGAAATTAAGCCGTCTTAAGACAGCGATAAATTGTTAGCGTGAGCTCAAGGTTCAGTAATGCTACTGTTTTGAAGAATTGGACATTTTTGCAGGATCGGGCAGCTATGAGGAGCTGATCCCTTTGGAAATGCAGAGCTGATTAGCAATGTTGTAATTAGTGTGTTCAATGTTGGGTTTCCCATTAACATGGCGAACTGCGCCATAAGTATCCCGTCTATCAGCTAAAGGACTAGCCAATACCTACCCTACGTAATGTCCCAATCAGCAAGAATGGTCACTACGCGTATCCCCCAGAAGCAATCGTTGCTCTTCTTAAACATTGTTCATTCCGAGATTGCGCAGGAAAGTAACATAAAGTGAAATGAACGATCAATAGTTTTTAATAATAGCCTGATAAATAGCAGTGGTGGCTAAGCAATTGCTGAAAATATCGTCAGCACTATCGTTTAAGAAAGAGATCCCCGGTTCGCTAGTTCCTCGCGCCCGAGGATGACGACGTGGGGTTATAAACGTTGCTATAGAAGCTTTGAGCCATTGTACCTTTCCGTCATTCCCTAGTACGAGGAACGAGTTCATAGGGGATCTCGCTTTTAAAAGCTAACTGTTCTAAACGAACTTAATTGCGAAATTTTTAAATAAAAATAGAAGTGAATTTTGAGTGCGGATTCAAACAACAAAAGTACAGATACGAAAAAGCTGAACGCCCGAAACCAAAAAGCCCGAACATTTCTGTTCGGGCTTTTTAATTTGGAGCGATACATCGGGTTCGAACCGATGACCTCAACCTTGGCAAGGTTGCGCTCTACCAACTGAGCTAGTATCGCATTTGCTTTACAAGATAAAGACTTTAATAGATGGTGCCCCGGGCCGGACTTGAACCGGCACAGCGCGAACGCCGAGGGATTTTAAATCCCTTGTGTCTACCAATTCCACCACCAGGGCACGCAATTCTTTATTGCGATGCCGATTACTGAAAAGTAAAACACCATCTTAATGCTGACGCCAATCAACATTACAAAATTTGGAGCGATACATCGGGTTCGAACCGATGACCTCAACCTTGGCAAGGTTGCGCTCTACCAACTGAGCTAGTATCGCATTTTCATTCATATTCTTTCTAGAAGAAAGAGAGAATGGAGGCGCCTCCCGGAGTCGAACCGAGGTCCACGGATTTGCAATCCGCTGCATAGCCACTCTGCCAAGGCGCCTTAGTAACTCCAATCGAATAGCTCATTGCCATCCTCTTGGGTACGGGATGCATTCTACGGATTCAGACGATTGAGTCAATATTATTTTTGTATTTTTAATTCGTTTGAATAGATTTCATACGAAACAGGCCAAATAGCTGACTTTATGTTCAAAACACACTGTGAGCAGGTTATTCAAAGGAGATCTATATCACATTAGATATCCACTATTGATAACTTAACCTTAGGTTAAAGATCAAAAAAGCGAGCCTCAGCTCGCTTCTTCATCAATGATGTTTTTCGTCTAACAAGTCGTCTTTGGCAGCCATCAAGTATTGCGCCATCGACCAGTAGGTTAGAATCGTTGCAACGTAGAGCGCGATGTAACCAACCCAAACCATCCAATCGTCATAACGCCAAATAAGCACCCACAACGCGAACATCTGAGAAACCGTTTTAACCTTACCGACCCAAGATACTGCAACACTTGCACGTTTACCGATTTCAGCCATCCATTCACGAAGCGCTGAAATGATGATCTCACGAGCTATCATGGTCACTGCTGGGATAGTCACCCAAATCGAGTGGTAATGCTCAGTAATCAGGATAAGAGCCGTAGCAACCAACACTTTGTCAGCCACCGGATCAATAAAGGCACCGAAGCGAGACGTTTGCCCTAACTTACGAGCTAGCATGCCATCTAGCCAATCAGTGAAACCTGCTACCCAAAACACCATCGCAGCAGCAAAAGGAGCCCATTGATAAGGTAGATAGAAAACGACAACGAATACTGGGATCAAAAATAGTCTCAGTAATGACAAAATATTAGGTATATTCAAACGCATATTATTGGGCTCTTATTAATTGCGCTTTAATGGTGCGGGATTTTTACTATTGTTTCAATGCTTGATAAATGTTTTCTGCCAAAGAATGACTAATGCCCGGCACTTTGGCTATTTCTTCGACAGTTGCACGCTTAAGTTCTTGTAAGCCACCCATATATTTCAGCAAAGCTTGACGACGCTTAGGTCCAACACCTTCAATTCCTTCCAAAGCACTGGTTCTTCGCGTTTTACCACGTTTCGCCCTATGCCCTGCAATCGCGTGATTATGGCTTTCATCACGGATGTGTTGGATAAGGTGCAGTGCTGGAGCATCACTGGGTAAATTGAACTCTTCCCCTTCTAAAGTCACTAGAGTCTCTAAACCCGGTTTACGAGTCACGCCTTTCGCAATACCCATCATTCTTGGTCTAAACGGCCAATCACCCCAATATTGAGAAATGATCTCATGCGCGCGGTTTAGCTGACCTTTACCACCATCGATAAAGATGATGTCTGGGATCTTGTCGACATCGAGTTGCTTCGAGTAACGTCTCTCAAGCGCCTGAGCCATCGCAGCGTAGTCATCACCACCGGTAATACCTGTGATGTTGTAACGACGGTACTCAGGTTTCACCGGGCCTTCCTGATTGAACACCACACAAGACGCAATCGTGCTTTCACCCATGGTATGACTGATATCGAAACATTCCATGCGCTTAATCGCATCCATCGACAGCACTTCTTGTAGCTCTTTGAAGCGCTGATTGATGGTCATCTTGTGATTAATCTTGGTCGTAATCGCCGTTAACGCATTGGTGTTCGACAATTTAAGGTAACGACCACGAGTACCAGAAGGGTTTGTGTTGAAATGGATCTTACGACCTGCAACTTCACACAAAGCTTCTTGGATTGGTGTGACGTCTTCCATCAGGTCCGCGTTCAGAATCAAACGGGTTGGAATGGTTCTCGCTTCATTATGCGCTAGATAGTATTGGCTTAAAAAGCTCGAAAAGACCTCTTCGCGTACCGTATTGTTTGGAATTTTAGGGAAATGGCTTCTACTGCCTAAAACCTTGCCTTGGCGAATCATCAAGATATGAATACACGCTACGCCATTCTCTTGAGCAAAGCCCAACACGTCCATATCTTCCATTGAGTCGTCAGATACATACTGTTGTTCTTGCACGCGTCGAATCGCTTGGATTTGGTCACGGAAAGCGGCAGCTTGCTCAAAGCGAAGCTCTCGGCTTGCTATATCCATCTTCTCGATGAGCGTCTCTAGCACCAGTTTATCTTTCCCTTGTAGGAATAGACGAACATAGTCGATAAGCTCGCTGTACTCTTCGTCAGAGATAATCGAGCTGACACATGGCGCAGCACAACGGCCAATCTGATACATCAAACATGGACGTGTTCTGTTGGCATAAACCGTATCTTCACACTGGCGGGCAGGAAAGATTTTTTGTATTAGGTGTAGCGTCTCACGCACAGCGCCGGAATCAGGATAAGGACCAAAGTATTCACCCTTTTTCTTTTTAGCGCCGCGGTGCATCGACAAACGAGGATGCTTGTGGCCGCTAATGAAAATATAAGGGTACGACTTATCATCACGCAAGAGTACGTTGTATTTCGGTAGGTACTGCTTGATGTAGTTATGCTCAAGAATAAGAGCTTCGGTTTCCGTGTGAGTTACAGTGACATCGATCTTGTCAATATTGCTGACTAGAGCGCGTGTTTTTTCACTGTCGACTTTTTTACGAAAATAACTAGAAAGGCGTTTTTTGAGGTTCTTAGCTTTACCGACGTAGATAACGACAGCCTCGGCGTTATACATTCGATAAACGCCGGGCTGCTCTGTTACTGTCTTGAGGAATGAGACTGAGTCAAACAAGTTGGTCACTATACGATCTCAGTGTTAAAGGGTCTCAGTGTCTAACATTCCATGTCTAATCGCTAAATGCGTCAGCTCTACATCGCCACTGATATCCAGCTTGCTGAACAAACGGTAGCGGTAACTGTTGACTGTTTTAGGACTTAGATTGAGTTGTTCTGAAATATCCGTCACTTTCTGACCTTTGGTAATCATCATCATGATTTGAAGTTCACGTTCAGATAAGTCTGCGAATGGATTTTCAGACGCAGGAGAGAATTGGCTCAAAGCCATCTGCTGCGCAATTTCTGGTGAAATGTATCGTTGGCCACTGTTAACCACTCGAATTGCATTTACCATTTCATCCGGACCTGCCCCTTTAGTAAGGTAACCAGCAGCTCCAGCTTGCATCACTTTAGTTGGAAACGGATTTTCCGTATGAACAGTTAAAACGATGATTTTAACATCAGGGTTGAAACGCAAGATTTTCTTGGTTGCCTCTAAGCCACCAATACCAGGCATATTCATATCCATCAAAATAACGTCAGTATTGTTAGTACGACACCATTTTGCAGCATCTTCACCGCTTTCAGCTTCCCCTGCTACGTTCATTCCACGGACGTCTTCAATAATACGTCGTATCCCTGTGCGAACCAGCTCGTGATCATCTACAAGGAAAACATTTATCAAACTTGTATCTCCACACTATTAATTGGCTCTGCAACCACTGTGTCGTTTCATCTGTTTGAAACAATTGAACAGTGGATCGCAGCATTGAGTACATCTTAACTTAATTACTAAAAAAAAGCTCTGTTGAATATGTGCTGAAACACGAACTTTAGCAAGTACTTATTAACAAATAAGCTAACTAAAACAACAAGCTTTTTCTAAAAATCAACCAGTTAAAACAACACCCAATAAAATTACACAAGATAAAGATATTTTCAATACCATTGAATAACCATTCGCGACAATTTCACTTATTTGCTTATAGAGTCCCGTTATTTGCCTCTGTTAACTAGAATTTAGTTAGTATTTTTGCTGCCTGTTGTGCGCTGAGGGTCGCTAAGTGGTAGTATTCGATTCCCAATTTCAATAGGTTACTACATTGGATATTCAGCAAGGCTTTGTACTTACAAGACAAGCGAGAGATTTTTCAGGGCGCACGCAAATCGACTTGTGGTTAAGCACCCCTCAAGGCCCTACTCTGCTGACCATTCCAAATGAAAAACCTGTATTTTTTGTCGCTCAATCTGATTTAGAAGCATGTCAGACAATCGCAGCCAAAGAGTCGATTGATTGCCAATTTAAGCCTCTAGAACTAGCCACATTCGAGCAAACACCTCTCGCCGCGTGTTACACCTCGCTGTCGAGAAGTAGCTTTGGTTTAGCGCAAGCCTTCCATAACGAAGAAATCCAAACCTTTGAAAGCGATATTCGACTCGCTGACCGATTCTTGATGGAACGCTTTATCAAAGGAAGTATTGAGTTCACGGGTACCGCGGTACAAAAGAACCAGCATCGCAGAGTCTCAAATGCGAAATGCCGAGCGGGCGACTACTTACCCAATCTATCTGTCGTCTCGCTTGATATTGAATGTTCAGAAAAAGGCGTGCTTTATTCGATTGGTCTAGACAGCCCGATGGATAGCCGAGTGATCATGGTCGGAGTCCCTCAAGAAGCCGGCACCAACATCCAATGGGTTGCCAACGAAAAAGCTCTTCTTGAAGCCATGATTATGTGGTTCTCTGAATTTGACCCTGACATCATCATTGGTTGGAATGTTATCGACTTCGACTTTAGGCTGCTGCACAAACGTTCAGAATGGAACGAAGTAAAGCTAAATATCGGTAGAGACAATCAACCAAGCTTTTTCCGTAGCTCTGCACAGAATCAGCAGGGGTTTATCACTATCCCAGGGCGCGTTGTCTTGGATGGTATCGATATGCTTAAAACGGCGACCTACCACTTCCGGTCTTGGTCACTGGAGTCGGTATCTCAAGAGTTACTTGGCGAAGGTAAAGACATCCATAACGTTCATGACCGCATGGATGAGATTAACCGGATGTTTAAGTTCGATAAGCCTTCACTGGCTAAGTACAACCTTCAAGACTGTGTGTTGGTAAACCGAATCTTTGAACATACCCACCTACTCGATTTTGCGATTGAGCGTTCGCGACTGACTGGTGTCGAGCTTGATCGTGTTGGCGGTTCTGTTGCTGCTTTTACTAATTTGTACCTACCACAGATACACAGAGCGGGTTATGTCGCACCTAACTTAGAGCCTGAGAACTGGATTGCGAGCCCCGGTGGTTATGTGATGGATTCAATTCCCAACCTGTACGACTCTGTATTGGTGCTCGACTTCAAGAGCCTATACCCATCAATCATCCGTTCGTTCCTGATTGACCCTATGGGGCTGATTGAAGGATTGAAGCTGGAACTAGGCCCAGACGAAAACCAAGCGGTCGAGGGTTTTAGAGGTGGTCAATTCCACCGCTCTAAGCACTTTCTACCAGAGATGATCGAAAACCTATGGGCTGCACGTGATGTGGCTAAGAAGAACAACGAAAAAGCATTTTCTCAAGCGATTAAGATCATCATGAACTCGTTTTATGGTGTGTTGGGTTCATCTGGTTGTCGCTTCTTTGATACTCGCCTTGCCTCATCGATTACCATGCGCGGCCATGAAATCATGAAGCAAACCAAAGTGCTTATCGAAGACAAAGGCTATCAGGTGATCTATGGCGATACCGATTCAACCTTCGTGTCTCTGAATGGTAGTTTTGAACAGGAGCAAGCGGACGAGATTGGTCACACCCTTGTGGCTTACATCAACGATTGGTGGACGAATCACTTAAAAGAAACCTACAACCTAACCTCTATACTCGAATTGGAATATGAGACTCACTATCGCAAGTTTCTTATGCCAACCATTCGAGGTTCAGAAACTGGCTCGAAGAAGCGCTATGCCGGTTTAATCAATCAAGGTGACCAAGAGAAAATCATCTTCAAAGGGCTTGAGAGTGCAAGAACAGACTGGACGCCGTTGGCACAACAGTTCCAACAAACCCTGTATGAGATGGTGTTTCATGACCAAGACCCTACCGACTATGTCAGACAGTTTGTAGATGAGACTTCAGCGGGTAAACATGACGATTTACTGGTTTATCAGAAGCGTCTGCGTCGTAAGCTAAATGAATACCAAAAGAACATTCCGCCGCAGGTTCGCGCAGCTCGTATGGCCGATGAAATCAATGCTCAGTTAGGGCGCCCTCTTCAATACCAAAACAAAGGACGTATTGAATATTTGATTACTCTCAGTGGCCCTGAGCCTAAAGAGTATTTAAAGAGTGGTATTGATTATCAGCATTACATCGATAAGCAGATTAAACCGGTCGCAGAAGCGATTTTGCCGTTTATAGGGTTAGATTTTGAAAGAGTCAGCGGCCAGCAACTAGGCCTGTTCTAGATTGAATTCTCTTTTCTAGGCGACATTAGACTCGAGATATCAATTAAAACTCAAACCAGACATTAAAACGAAAAAAGCAGAAGAGTGCTTAACTCGTTCTGCTTTTTCATATCAATGGATAGCTTACGGACCTCTATCCGATTCTAAACTCGGTTTTCTGATATTGCTTAACTAACCACTCACCAAAGCCATCAAGAATACCGATCACCGAACGTTTAGGGATCGGTCTACCTGACAGTAAAATACCCAACCTTTGAATTTCGACTTCTCTATCTGGGTGATACTTCAAGAACTGTTGACCACACTCTACAGGATCATCGAACCAATACTTATCGCGATACATCACCAAAGAGTAACTCGCTCGCAGAAGCTTCTTGGCAATGATCACTTGTGCGACCACTTGTTGTTCTGGCGTTGTAGCTCGGGCAATCTTGTTGCGATACACCGCTAACCAGTTTTCCGCATCCATATTCCAATGCTTGGCAATTTCCCAACTCGTTTCAAAATCACCATAGCAATCTGACAAGTCCTCACCATGCACACATACGGCCAAATGCTTGAGCATAAAGCCCCAGGTGAAGATGTTGTCGAAATCGACTATCTCGCTCACCAAGGTGGTTTTAATCGCCACTTGAGTCACCTGTGGGAAGCTTTTTTGGAAGCGCCATTTAATGGTATTCAACAGCGTGGCTCGCTGATCAGGAAACGGGCGGTGTGTCACCACAACCACATCAAGATTTGAGCGACCGACGACGGCTTGCTTGCGAGCAACACTGCCATAAATATAGACACTGTGTAGATTAGAACCTAATCCACCTTTTAAGAAGGTAATCAGATCGTTAACCACAGGTTGGAATTCAGGTTGAAAAGGCTGTGTTGGGTCAATAACAGGTAGCTGCATAGGTCGTTTCGGTAAATAAAATCATGATTTAACAGTAACTCTATGATCGCCTAGGTGACTTTATGATTCAAGCTATTCCTATTTATAGCATCTCCGAGATATAATCAGCGGATAGACCCACTAAGGACAAACACAAAATGCCTAGAGCAAGTGAAATTAAAAAAGGTTTTGCTATCACAGTAGAAAGCAAAACAGTGATCGTTAAAGATATCGAAGTAACAACACCAGGCGGCCGTGGCGGCCAAAAGATTTACCGCTTCCGTGGTAACGATGTAGCAACTGGCGTTAAAACTGAAGTTCGCCACAAGGCTGACGAAATTGTTGAAACTATTGACGTAACTAAGCGTGCAGTAATGTTCTCTTACGTTGATGGCAACGAGTACATCTTCATGGACAACGAAGATTACACACAATTCATCTTCAACGGTGAAACAATCGAAGACGAACTGCTGTTCATCAACGAAGAAACTCAAGGCATGTACGCGATTCTTATCGATGGCAACGCTGCAACGCTTGAGCTTCCAACATCTGTTGAGCTAGTTATCGAAGAGACTGATCCTTCAATCAAAGGTGCATCAGCGTCTGCTCGTACTAAGCCTGCTCGTCTTTCTACAGGTCTTACTATTCAAGTACCTGAATACATCGCGACTGGCGACAAAGTAGTAGTAAACACTGCTGAACGTAAATACATGAACCGCGCAAGCTAAGATACTTATTATGACCGAAGCTAACGACCTAATGTCTTATGACGACGCAATTGACACTGCATACGACATCTTCCTAGAGATGGCACCTGACAACCTAGAACCTGCAGACGTGATTCTTTTCACAGCTCAGTTTGAAGATCGTGGCGCAGCAGAGCTTGTTGAAACTGGCGATGATTGGGTTGAACATGTTGGCTTTGAAGTCGACAAAGAGATCTACGCTGAAGTGCGCATTGGTCTTGTGAATGAAGCTGATGACGTTCTAGACGACGTATTTGCTCGCATGCTAATCAGCCGTGATCCAGAGCATAAGTTCTGTCACATGCTGTGGAAGCGCGACTAGTACCGCTATTGACACTCATCTGCATGAGTAAACAAGTATTCATGTACGCGAGTTAAAAGTTAGCCGAGCCCATTGCTCGGCTATTTTTATCACGCTGTTTCCCATCATGACTACCTACTTTCATCATCAACGTTAGATTCACTGATTATGACCAAAGCAAAAACGGACACACAATCGAAAGGCTATGCCTGCATTGGCCTAGTTAACCCAAAGACGCCGGAAAACGTAGGCTCTGTAATGCGAGCGGCTGGCTGCTATGGCGCCAACTCTGTGTTTTACACGGGCACACGCTACGACCACGCGCGAAAATTCCATACCGACACCAAAGAGAAGCACCTAGCGTTGCCTCTAATTGGTGTTGAAGATCTGAAAGACATTATTCCTGTAGGCTGCGTACCTGTAGCTGTTGATCTGATTGAAGGTGCTAAGCCGCTACCTGATTACAAGCACCCACCACGCGCGTTTTACATTTTTGGCCCTGAAGACGGCACGCTAAAGAAAGAGATCACAGACTTCTGTCGTGAGACGATTTACGTTCCGACCAACGGCTGTATGAATCTAGCAGCATCAGTGAATGTTGTGCTTTACGACCGACTGGCGAAAGGCGATAACTTCTCGAATCATAAGTAAAAGATTCGAAAAAATTTGTAGATGTGCGTAAACGAGATAAGAGATGCGAGAGCACACTTACTTTCGATTATAGCAGTATGTTTTCGCCACTCAATTACTCACATCCCTCATCTTCTATTGCTTCAGACGTAAAAAAACCTGCTCAATGAGCAGGTTTTTTAGTATTCAGTGCTTTCAGCTAATGAAGCTTACGCGTAAGAACTTACGTAATTACTGACGTGTTCTTGGCTTAGCTGGTTTAGCCGGACGACCGTTGTTCAGTTTAGGCTTACTTTTGTTAGCCTGAGGTTTGCCTTTGTTTGCAGCTGGAGCGCTACGACCTGAATCAGGTGTTGTTGTACCGCGAGTTGCAGGCTTCTTGCGTTTAGTTTGGTTACTGCGGCCTTTTGGTGCGTTAGCACGCTCTTCGTGACGCTTAACAGCACGACGAATTTTTTGGCTACGAGAACGCTCACGCTTACGAGAAGTGTTTGAAGGATCAAGATCCAACAAAGTCTCTTTCTCTGGCTTAAGCTCAACAAGTTCACGCAAGTAGTTAACTTCTTGAAGATCTAGCTCTTTCCAACCACCACGAGGCAGTTTCTTATCAAGGTAGATATCACCGTAACGTACACGTTTCAGGCGGCTTACTGTTGTTTCTTGAGATTCCCAAAGACGACGAACCTCACGGTTACGACCTTCGTTAATCGCTACGTAGAAAGTATGGTTCATACCTTCACCACCAGCGTAAACCACATCTTCAAAACGAGCCATGCCGTCTTCTAGTTGTACGCCACGAGTAACGTTTTTAACTTTTTGCTCAGTCACTTCACCGAATACACGTACTAGGTACTCACGCTCAACCTGACGGCTTGGGTGCATTAGACGGTTTGCAAGCTCACCATCAGTAGTGAAAAGCAAAAGACCCGATGTGTTTGCATCAAGACGACCAACTGAAATCCAACGAGAACCACGGATCTTAGGTAGACGATCGAAAACAGTGCGGCGGCCTTCAGGATCGTGACGAGTACAAAGCTCACCTTCAGGTTTGTAGTAAGCAAGTACACGACAAACCACTTCTTCAGAAGCCTTGCCTGAAACAGTATGGCCATCGATACGGATCACTGAGTTCTCGTCTTCAAGACGCTCACCCAGTTTCGCAACTTGACCGTTAACACTTACACGACCAGATTTGATTAAACCTTCTAGTTCACGACGAGAACCGTGACCAGCTCGCGCTAAAACCTTCTGTAATTTTTCGCTCATTTACTCTTTTCTACCTAATTGTCGTCTTCACAGACGTCGAATGAATTTTTCGCGACCAAATCGCGGTCGCGTATTATCGCAAATAACCTGCCAAAAAGCACTTGTTATTTACTCTGGCAGGTTTGCTGTATCGTTACAGACTGTTAATCAGTAAAGCGATTATTCAAACGGCGCAGGATCGCCAGCACCACGACGTAGAACCACGGCATCATCATCACTAAAGTCAATAACCGTCGTCGGTTGCTCACCTAAGTAACCACCATTCAAAATGACATCAACCGCATGCTCTAGGCTGTCACGAATTTCTTCTGGATCCGACTCAGTTGTCTCGTTACCCGGAAGAATCAATGACGTCGACATCAGTGGTTCGCCCATCGCTTCCAACAAGTCGAGTGCAATCTTGTTGTCTGGGACACGAATACCAATCGTTTTACGCTTGGCGTTCATCAAACGCTTTGGTACTTCTTTGGTTGCTTTAAAGATAAACGTGTAAGCACCTGGCGTGTGTGCTTTCAGTAGACGGAAAGCCACGTTATCGACGCGTGCATACAGTGATAATTCAGAAAGATCACGGCATAACAACGTGAAGTTGTGCTTGTCATCGATGCGACGAATTTTACAGATACGTTCAAGTGCTTGTTTGTTTTCAAGCTGACAGCCCAGCGCATAACCGGAATCTGTTGGATAAACCACTACGCCGCCATTACGAATAATCGCAACCGCTTGAGTAATTAAGCGTGCTTGTGGGTTATCTGGGTGTACATAAAAAAACTGGCTCATTGTTGATCCTCGTTATCGAATCTCTCGACTCTATCATCAGAAGGAGCTGGTTCACCTAAAGACTATTCAGATGGTGAAACCGTTTGAAACTCCCAATCTTTCCATACTTCTTCGACCCCAGAAGGTAGCCAGAGATTACGTCCAAGTTCCATCCACGGAGATGGGTAATGGAAATCACTGCCTTGGGAGGCTAATAGTTTGTATTGTATAGCATAATCCGCGAGTGTGCGTCTTTCTTGTTGCGCTTGCTGAGGTTGAGCGACTTCCATCGCATCCCCTTTCGCTTCAACAAATGCAGCTAGCAAGCGCTTAACCCACTTGGCTGTAAGGCCATATCGCCCAGGGTGAGCGAGTACGGCTTGGCCACCAGCAGCATGAATGGCCGTGACAGCATCACTCATTGAGCACCACGTCGGCGGCACATAACCTGGGTTATTGCGAGTAAGAAACTTTTTAAACACCTGCTGCATGGTTTTTGCGTAGCCGTTGTCGACTAACCACTTAGCAAAGTGAGCGCGAGTAATAGGCGCATCACCTGCAATCAATTTAACTTCTTCTAGCACCCCTTCACGAGTCGCTTTCTCAAGACGTTGAGCAATCATCTCTGCGCGTCCAATACGGTGTTGCTTCTGTTGCTCAATGAGCGCTTTGAGTTCTGGTGACTCAGGATCAACGTTTAACCCAACAATATGAATATCTTTATTTTGCCAAACGGTCGAAATCTCAATGCCGTTGATCAGCTGAATAGGAAGGTTGTTATCAGCAATATAGCTGCGTGCTTCAGCAAGCCCATCAGTCGTGTCATGATCTGTAATCGCTAGCGCTTCGATATTAAAGCCAAGCGCTCGGTCAATTAGCTCAGGTGGAGTAAGTCGGCCATCTGAGGCTGTTGTATGACTATGTAGATCAATTCTCATATATTCTTTTTCATTGTTTTCAATTTTTATCGTTATATTTGTGTCAACACACTTGACCCGCAAGCGGAAAACTAGTTAACTAGTACACAAATACGAAGTATCACATTTGATAGGTTCACCATGTTACAAGAATTTAACCAAAACCATAAAGATAAAGTTTTAGAACTTTCTTCAGTAGAAGCAAGTTCAGAGCTTAATTGGTGGCGCACTTGGACAAGTTCTTGGTGGGCTAACGTGTACTTCTAGTTAAACAGTTTGTTTATAAAAAAGTTATCACTAAGCCCGCTTTAATAGCGGGCTTTTTAATTTGTCGAACATCTCACATTCAACTGACTAACAAATCATCGAATTGACCATATTCTAGATTGGGTGAAAGGTATCTTTATGCGACTATGTACGGCAGGAAATTTAAAGAATCATAAAGGAGGTCTTGTGAACAAGGCCATTGAAATCAAAAAGCTGGGAACCATTGAGGTCATCAATTCATCAGTTCCTTACTCGCAAGATCCAACCAGCGTTTTTCATACTCTGTGTGAAAACAAAACAGACAGTTTGCTGTTGGAATCGGCTGAGATTGAATCCAAACAGAACCTAACAAGCCTGCTCCTTATCGACTCTGCTGTTCGTATCGTATGTCGCGGACATGAAGTAACCTTTCAAGCATTGACTGAAAACGGTCAAGCGCTTATCAAAAATCTCACTCAAAACGTGAAAGCAGAAATAAAATCTGACCTTACTGATAACGTTTTGACGCTGACTTTTGTCGAACCAAGCAACGAATTAGACGAAGACTCACGTTTAAGAGAAGCCTCTTCATTCGATGCACTGCGTTTGGTTCAGCACAGCTTTGAGCAAGACGCAGATAACAAACACGCGCTATTCATGGCGGGCTTATTCGCTTACGACATCGTGGCTAACTTTGAACCGCTAGGTGATGCTGAAGCAGCCAACAATTGTCCTGACTTTGTATTCTACGTTGCGGAAACACTATTGCGTTTCGACCACCAAGAGAACGAAGGCCTACTTCATGCGAGCTTGTTCGCTCAAGATGACAGCATCAAAGCGCAATTAACTGACCGTTTAGCCGATATTCAAACTCAGTGTCAGTCACTAAAAGCCATCACAGAAGTAACGCCGCTAGACAATGTTGAAGCGGTACCAAGCGTTTCAGATGAAGACTTCTGCCAAACGGTTCGTGATTTAAAAGAATACGTAGTTAAAGGCGATGTGTTCCAAGTCGTACCTTCACGCCGCTTCACTCTACCTTGCCCTGCTCCATTGGCGGCTTATAAAGAACTCAAACAAAGTAACCCAAGCCCTTACATGTTCTACATGCAAGACGAGCTATTTACTCTATTCGGTGCATCTCCAGAAAGTGCGCTTAAGTACGAGACCGAAACCAACCAAATCGAGATTTACCCAATTGCTGGTACTCGCCGTCGCGGTAAGCGCCCTGACGGTCAAATCGATTTCGATCTAGACAGCCGTATCGAGCTTGAACTGCGTACCGACAAGAAAGAAAACGCCGAGCACATGATGCTAGTAGACCTAGCGCGTAACGATGTTGCACGTATTGCCGAAGCAGGCACACGCCACGTAGCAGACTTGCTGAAGGTTGATCGCTACAGCCATGTGATGCACTTAGTTTCTCGTGTTGTTGGCCAGCTCCGTGAAGACTTAGATGCCCTACATGCTTACCAAGCTTGTATGAACATGGGAACCCTAACGGGCGCACCAAAAATCCGTGCAATGCAGCTTATTCGTGATGTAGAAAAAACGCGTCGTGGTAGCTATGGCGGTGCAGTCGGTTACCTAACAGGTGAAGGCACGCTAGATACTTGTATCGTAATTCGCTCTGCTTACGTTGAAGATGGTGTGGCACAAGTGCAAGCTGGCGCAGGTGTGGTATTCGATTCAGACCCACAAGCAGAAGCCGATGAAACTCGCGGCAAAGCGCAGGCGGTCATCTCAGCGATTCAAGCTGCACATACTAAAACTATTTCTAACAAGAAGGAGTCGTAATCATGGCTGATATTGTATTCATCGATAACTTCGACTCGTTCACTTACAACCTTGTAGACCAATTCCGCTCATTGGGTCACAACGTAAAAATATACCGTAACAACATCTCTGCAAAGGTAGTGGAAGCGGCAATCAACGAACTAGACAACCCTGTTGCTCTACTTTCACCAGGTCCTGGCGCTCCAGCAGACGCGGGCTGCATGCCTGAGTTAATTCAGCTGCTAAAAGGCAAGGTGCCAATGATTGGTATCTGCTTAGGTCACCAAGCGATCGTTGAAGCTTATGGAGGCACCGTTGCAGGCGCAGGCGAAATCATTCATGGTAAGGTGTCGATGATGGAGCACCAAAATCATGCGACTTACCAAGGCTTACCTTCTCCACTGGCTATTGCTCGCTACCACTCTTTAGTAGCAACGCATGTATCTGATAGCCTAACGGTGACAGCTGAAGTCGATGATCTGGTGATGTCTGTGGTTCAAGAACAAGACAAGGTTTGTGGATTCCAATTCCACCCTGAATCAATTATGACGACCTACGGTGCAACGCTTCTAGCGAACGCTATCGAATGGGCTCTTGAGAAACCTATTCATTTAGAGAAAAGCTCTCCCCTTGAGAAGACAGGAAAATAGGACGAAATCATGGAACAGATTAATAAGCTTTACGAACAGCAGTCTCTTACTCAAGAAGAAAGCCAACAATTGTTTGATGTGATCATCAAGGGTGAACTTGACCCAATCTTGATGGCTTCTGCGCTGACTGCACTAAAAATCAAAGGCGAAACGCCCGATGAAATCGCTGGTGCGGCGAAAGCACTGCTTGCGAATGCAAACCCGTTCCCGCGCCCTGATTACGATTTCGCAGACATCGTGGGTACAGGTGGCGACGGTCACAACACCATTAATATTTCGACGACTTCTGCATTTGTTGCAGCAGCGTGTGGCTTAAAAGTCGCAAAGCACGGTAACCGTAGTGTATCGAGCAAATCAGGCTCTTCTGACCTACTGGATTCGTTCGGTATCAACCTAGCAATGACAGCTGAAGACACACGTACGGCTGTTGATGAACTTGGCGTAGCATTCCTATTTGCTCCGCAGTATCACGTTGGTGTACGTCACGCGATGCCTGTTCGTCAAACAATGAAAACGCGCACGATCTTCAACATCCTTGGTCCACTGATTAACCCTGCTCGCCCTAACATCGAGTTAATGGGTGTTTACAGCAAAGAACTAGTACGCCCTATCGCAGAAACCATGCTGCAAATGGGCATGAAGCGTGCTGCTGTTGTTCACGGTAGCGGCCTAGATGAAGTGGCGATTCACGGCGAGACTATCGTTGCTGAAATTAGAGATGGCGAGATTCACGAGTACACAGTGACACCAGCTGACTTTGGTTTGAACACTCACCCTCTTGAAGCGATTAAGGGCGGCGAGCCAGAAGAGAACAAAGCCATCACAACTGATATCCTGACCGGTAAAGGTACTGATGCTCAAGTTGGCGCAGTGGCAGTCAACGTTGCTCTACTGATGCGTCTGTTTGGTCACGAAGACCTAAAAGCCAACGCACAGCAAGCGATTGACGCAATGAACTCAGGCAAAGCTTACGAGCTTGTACAAAAGCTTGCTGCACACGCCTAACGAACGACGAATTGAGACAAAGAACATGACACAGACTACCGATAAACTGTCGACCCACGTTTCAGTCAAAGAAGCTGAAATGGCGGAAGTATTAGCAAAAATCGTTCGTGATAAATACCAATGGGTTGATGCACGTAAGCAGACTCAACCATTGGATGAGTTTAAAGCGTCACTAACTGCAACAGACCGCAGCTTTTATGATGCTCTGAGCGGAGAGCAAACAGTTTTCATCACTGAATGTAAAAAGGCATCTCCGTCAAAAGGTCTAATCCGTGACGAGTTTGACCTCGACTACATTGCGTCGGTTTACAACAACCACGCAAACGCGATTTCTGTGCTGACAGACGAGAAGTACTTCCAAGGTGACTTTGAGTTTTTACCTAAGGTTCGCAGCATTGCTAAGCAGCCTATCCTGTGTAAAGACTTCATGGTTGATACCTACCAAGTTTACTTAGCTCGTCACTACTCTGCAGATGCTATCTTGTTGATGCTATCGGTATTAGATGACGAAGAGTACCAAGCACTTGCTGAAGTTGCTCACTCGCTCAACATGGGTGTACTAACCGAAGTCAGTAACGAAGAAGAACTTCACCGCGCAGTCGCTCTAAACGCGAAAGTAATCGGTATTAACAACCGTAACTTACGTGACCTTTCGACTGATTTGAACCGTACTAAAGAGTTGGCACCATTGATTCGCGAACTGGCTCCAAACGCAGTCGTGATTTCAGAGTCTGGCATCTACACACATCAACAAGTACGTGACCTTTCAACGTTTGCAGATGGCTTCCTAATCGGTAGCTCTCTAATGGCAGAGAAGAACCTTGAGCTTGCGGTGCGTAAAGTAACGCTGGGCGAAAACAAGGTGTGTGGTTTAACTCACTCTGATGATGCAGCGAAAGCGTATCAAGCTGGTGCGGTATTCGGTGGTCTGATTTTCGTTGAAGCATCGAAGCGTCATGTGGATATCGAAGCGGCTCGTTTAACTATGAGTGGCGCACCTTTGAACTACGTGGGTGTGTTCCAAAACCACAGCGTAGCAGACGTTGCGAAAACGGTTTCTGAGCTAGGTTTATTTGCGGTGCAACTGCACGGTGATGAATCTCAAGCGTTTGTCGATGAGTTAAAACAGTCACTGCCTGAAAGCGTTGAGATTTGGAAAGCTTATGGTGTTGCTCCCGATGCTGAGAGCTCGCTACCAGAATTACTGGAAAGCAACGTGACTCGTCACCTGCTAGATACTAAAGTGGGTTCTCAAACAGGTGGCACAGGCCAAGTGTTCGATTGGAGCCTAATCAACAACCAAAGCGCAATCATGTTGGCGGGTGGCCTAAACCCAGAAAATGCCAACCAAGCGGCTAAGCTGGGCTGCTTAGGATTGGACCTAAACTCTGGCGTTGAATCCGCTCCAGGCAAAAAAGACGCAGACAAGCTGCAGCTTGCTTTTGCTGCGATTCGCAATTACTAGTCCAAACTCGGCGCTAGAAATTAGAAAGCAGAAACTAAAAACATATTTGTGAGCTTTGCCTTTTGCGAAGCTCAAACAAGATTAAATGACTTGGTGTGAATACACATCAGTAGAATTGAAGGAATAACACAATGGCTAAACTCGATGCCTACTTTGGTGAATACGGTGGTCAATACGTACCGCAGATCCTAGTGCCAGCACTAGACCAACTTGAACAAGCATTTATCGATGCACAAGCCGATCCTGAGTTCCGCAGCGAATTCATGACGCTTCTTCAAGAGTACGCTGGTCGTCCAACGGCGTTAACGCTCGCACGCAACCTGACAAAAGGTACGAAAACCAAACTGTACCTAAAGCGTGAAGATCTACTTCACGGCGGTGCGCACAAGACCAACCAAGTACTTGGTCAAGCATTGCTAGCAAAACGTATGGGCAAGCAGGAAATCATCGCTGAAACTGGCGCAGGCCAACACGGTGTGGCAACAGCTCTAGCTTGTGCTCTATTAGGTCTTAAGTGTCGTGTTTACATGGGTGCAAAAGACGTTGAACGTCAAAGCCCGAACGTATTCCGTATGAAGCTAATGGGCGCAGAGGTTATCCCTGTTCATTCTGGCTCTTCAACGCTAAAAGATGCGTGTAACGAAGCACTACGTGACTGGTCTGCAACTTATGAAGACGCTCACTACCTATTGGGTACTGCAGCAGGTCCTCACCCATTCCCAACGATTGTTCGTGATTTCCAACGCATGATTGGTGAAGAAACTAAGAACCAAATTCTAGCTCGTGAAGGTCGCCTTCCTGATGCGGTTATCGCTTGTGTCGGCGGTGGTTCAAACGCTATCGGTATGTTCGCAGATTTCATTGAAGAAGAGTCTGTACGCCTAATCGGTGTAGAGCCTGCTGGTAAAGGTATTGATACCGACCAACACGGCGCGCCACTTAAGCACGGTAAAACGGGTATCTTCTTCGGTATGAAAGCACCACTGATGCAAGATGAGAACGGCCAAGTAGAAGAGTCTTACTCTGTTTCTGCAGGTCTAGATTTCCCATCAGTTGGTCCTCAACACGCGCACCTAAATGCCATTGGCCGTGCTGAATACGACAACGTGACCGATGACGAAGCGCTAGAAGCGTTCCAATTGATTGCACGTAAAGAAGGTATTATCGCAGCGCTAGAGTCATCTCATGCTTTGGCTCATGCTGTTAAAATGGCTCATGACGACCCAGAGAAAGAACAGCTATTAGTCGTTAACTTATCTGGTCGTGGTGACAAAGACATTTTCTCTGTACACGACATTCTTAAAGAGAAAGGAGCATTATAATGGATCGCTATCAATCACTCTTCACTCGCTTAGCTGAAAAGAATCAGGGCGCATTTGTACCATTCGTAACGGTTGGCGATCCTAACCCTGAACAGTCTCTTAAGATCATGGAAACTTTGATTGAAGCGGGTGCAGATGCACTTGAGCTTGGTATCCCATTCTCAGATCCGCTTGCAGATGGCCCAACAATCCAAGGCGCAAACATTCGTGCTTTAGATTCTAAAGTAACGCCAGATGTGTGTTTTGATCTTATTGGTCAAATTCGCGCTAAATACCCAGAGCTACCAATCGGCCTACTGATGTACGCAAACTTGGTTTACGCACGTGGTATAGAAAATTTTTACGAACGCTGCGCAAAAGCAGGCATCGATTCAGTATTGATTGCTGATGTACCAACCAACGAGAGTGGTGAGTTTGTTGCTGCAGCTAAGAAGTTTGGTGTTCACCCAATCTTTATTGCTCCACCAACAGCAAGCGATGAAACACTTCAATCAGTTTCTGAGCTAGGTGGCGGTTACACATACCTACTTTCTCGCTCAGGCGTAACGGGTGCAGAAACCAAGGCAAACATGCCTGTGACTGCCCTACTTGATCGTTTGAACAAGTTTGATGCGCCACCAGCACTACTTGGTTTCGGTATCTCTGCTCCTGAACAAGTGAAAGAAGCGATTGTAGCTGGCGCTGCTGGTGCTATCTCTGGCTCAGCGGTTGTGAAAATCATTGAAAATAACGTTGAACAACCAGAAGCAATGCTTAAAGCTCTTGCTGAGTTTGTTACGCCAATGAAAGCGGCAACGCAGAAGTAACAGTTAGAATCATTGGTCGTTAATTCGAACCAATGATTCACATATTAGAAGGCTCCACAACTGTGGAGCCTTTTTTATTGCTTTTCATTTGAGCCAATCACTCATCGGCTTTCATCGCTTTCTTAACTGCTGCCTCATTGAGCGTCGCTTTGATCGGATCGGTTATCTTCTCCACTAGATCGATGGGCATTGGGAAAATGATAGTGGAGGTTCTTTCGTTAGCCACCTCGGTTAGCGTTTGCATATATCGCAATTGAATGGCGTTAGGCGCTTTGTTTAGAACATCTGCGGCTTCCCGCAGCTTGGTGGATGCTTCAAGCTCACCGGTCGCGTGTATCACCTTAGCTCGGCGAGAACGCTCTGCCTCTGCTTGTTTCGCAAGAGCTCGCACCATACTGTCATCAAGATCAACATGCTTAATCTCGACATTGGCAATCTTAATCCCCCAGTTATCGGTGTGCTGATCAAGAATTGATTGTAAATCTCTGTTGAGCTCTTCTCGCTCAGACAACAGCTCATCCAATTCATGCTGACCTAGAACAGACCGCAACGTGGTTTGTGAGAGTTGGCTAGTGGCTTCGAGATAGTTCTCCACGTTGTTGATTGCCATCTTAGGATCAAGCACTCGGAAATAGACCACAGCGTTAACCTTAACCGACACATTATCTCTGGTGATCAAATCTTGTGTTGGTACATCTAAAACGATGGTTCGCAAGTCGACTCGCACGATTTGTTGAATGAAGGGAATGATGATAATTAACCCTGGCCCTTTCACACCGTAAAAGCGCCCTAAGAAGAACACTACTGCACGCTCGTACTCGCGCAGCACTCTGAACATGCTGGCTATCAACAAGATAACGAGCACAATGACAATACCTATAGTGTGTATAAACATAACCGCCCCCTAATGGTAACGATGGCTAAGCAATTAATAATTCAATAACGTTTGTACTAGCACTCCACGCTAACAGTCCGCGCTAACCAGATTTCGAAGATGTCTCATCGGGCAACGCCTCAACATCCAAAGATAGCCCCGTCAGCTTGGTCACTCTGATAATTTGCCCCGCTTGCAATTCACTCGCACATTTGGCTTGCCAGATCTCACCTTCGACTAGCACACGCCCCACACCGGGGAAGCCGCTTACCACTTTGCCGGTGTCGCCGACAACCGCTTCCACCCCCGTAGTCACTGGCTTGTTTCTCACTCGAACTAACATGGATATGGTTATGACAATAAACGCTACAGAGAACAAACTGATTCCGATAATTAACGGCAATGCGATTTGGTAACCCGGTACTTCAGTGTCCATCAGCATGATTGAGCCCAATGTAAATGCAGCAACGCCACCCAAACCGAAAATACCAAAGCTCGGACTAAAGGCTTCCGCAACCATTAAAGCTATACCCAACAAGATCAAAGCAAGACCCGCGTAACTCACAGGCAGCATTTGTAACGAGTACATCGCCAATAACAGACAGATACCGCCCAATACACCCGGTAAGCCGACCCCTGGGTTATAAAACTCCAGCAACAAACCATAGATACCGATGAGCATGAGGATGTAAGCGACATTTGGATTCGTAATCACCGAAAGCAAACTAAAGCGCCAGTCTTGTTCACGCTCGACAAAAGCCACATCACTAAGTTGGACTTCCTGATTGATACCGTTAATGGTGATGGTGCGTCCGTTGCTTAGTTCAACCAATTGCTGAAGGTCACTAGCAAAAAAATCGATCACGTTAAGTGTCAGTGCATTCTCTGAGTCCAAACTCGCCGCTTCTCTTACCGCTTTTTCTGCCCATTCTTCGTTACGGTTGTGCAATTTGGCCAAGCTAACAATGTAGGCAGCAGCATCATTGATGACTTTCTTCTCCATCGCAGTGGTGGCTTTTACTTGTTCTGAGTTCTCTTGTTTTGTTTCGTCTTGCTCACTCACTGATGTGTTGTCATCTTTATTGGCATCATCTTGAGGCGATAAAGGATTAGTCGGCGCTTTGCCACCGCCAAGAGACACTGGCGTGGCTGCGCCTAAATTGGTTCCGGGCGCCATAGAGGCGATATGGCTAGCAAGTAAAATATAGGTTCCGGCGCTCGCTGCTCGTGAGCCCGCAGGCCCAACCCAAGTAGCTACTGGAATCGGTGACGTGGTGATGGATCGAATAATGTCACGCATCGACGAATCTAACCCGCCAGGCGTGTTCATTTTCAAAATAATGAGCTTTGCTTGCTCATCGTGAGCTTGTTCTATTTCTCTAGTGAGGTAATCACTGGTCGCCGGACCTATCCCTCCGTTCACCTCAATCACCCAGACATCATCGGCCTGAGCAAACACTGAGCTGAGCAACAGAAGAAACGCAAACAAGTACTTTAATATAAAAGTCATAGCCCCTCTCCTTACAACTGAGATGCTAGATAGACGTTTTATTTAAAGCGCAGAGGTAACATCTTGGTAATAAATAGATACCTTAAGCATAGTTCAGGCTAAATTTCACACAACACGTACCTGTGGATTTACCCCAACACAAACGCTCAAAAAACACTCGCAAATGAAATCAAAATGTTAATGGGACGTTTTCAACACCAACGATTGTAAATCATTCACAAAACCTCCAGCGAAAAAGCTTTTATAAATTCAACAAATAACATCGCTATAAAAAACCAAGGCAAACGATTGCATTGTTGTGCAAAATCAACAAATGACATTAGACCACCTGTTTTTCAGAGACTTTCACCTCTGCTCATATTGATAAATGTAAAGGATACGTGTAAAACTCGTCGCGAAATATTAATCCAATGGTACATCGTACATTGGTGAGTAGTTCTGGGATTTTTATATTTAGTAGCACAGAGGTTATGGAAGTGTTAAAAGAAAAGAGTTTACTAAGCAACATCGGCGTTCAAGTCGTTATTGCAATGATCGTCGGTACTGTAGTTGGTGCGATGATGGGTGACAGCGCAACTATGTTCGCTCCACTGGGTGCTATCTTCATCAACTTGATCAAGATGTTGGTTATCCCTCTAGTCGCAGTTGCACTGATTTCAGGTGCTGCTGGTTTAGGCAACAGTTCATCTGCAGGTAAAGTCGGCGTAACTACATTGGGTTACTTTGCACTAACGTCTGCACTTGCTGTAGCGCTAGCGCTAGTAATGGGTGAAGTATTCGAACCGGGTCGTGGTATCGATGTTTCTGGCGTAGAAGGCATGTTCTCTTCTGAATACGCTGCGAAAGGCGAACTTCCAACGTTCTGGGCAACCATCACTGGCATGATCCCTACCAACGTTTTCCAATCATTGAATGAAGCAAACATTCTGCAAATTCTCGTTTTCTGCTTATTCTTCGGTATTGCGATTTCTAAACAAGCGAAAGAAAAACGTGATCCTATCATCAATGGCGTAAACGCGATTGTTGACGCTATGGTTTGGATGATCAACAAGGTTATGATCATTGCACCACTTGGCGTATTCGGCCTAATGGCAGAAGCAGTTGGTACATTCGGTTTTGGCGCACTTATGGTTGTGTTCAAACTGTTCGTTGTTTACATCGCTGCGATCCTGATCTTCGGTTTTGTTGCTTACCCACTGATGATTCAGATCTTCACTAAGACTTCAGCTAAGAAGTTCCTAGTGGCAATGAAGAAGCCTCAAGCGGTTGCACTATCAACAGCCTCTTCAATGGCGACACTGCCAGTAACAATGGAAACGGTAGAGAAAGAACTTGGCGTTCGCAACTCTACGGCTTCATTCGTTCTGCCACTTGGTGCGACGATCAACATGTCTGGTAATGCAATTTACTACGGCCTAGTTGCTATCTTCTTCGCACAGCTGTTCAACATCGACCTGTCTATGGGTGCTTACGTTGCTATCATCGTAACGTCGACGCTAGGCGCAGTTGGTCAAGCAGGTGTTCCAGGTCCTTCTTTCCTAGTGGTTGCGGTTCTGCTAGCAGCTGGTATACCTATTGAAGGTCTACCTCTGTTGTTTGCTCTAGACCGTATCTTCGACATGATCCGTACTGCTCTGAACATCACTGGTGATGCAGCATGTGCAGTCATCGTTGATTCTCTAATCGAAGACGAAGCGAAAGAAGCTGAGCTACAAAAACAGCAAGCGTAATATTAAGCGCTAAGTTGGTGGTGACTTGAATTGACACCACCAGCATAAACTAGAAAATCCGAGAGCCTTACAGCCCTCGGATTTTTGTTTTTGGTGTTCTAATTTTTAGGTGTTAGACGAATTACAAATCAGCCCCGTAGATATCAAACGTGAAGTACTTAGCGGCGATCTTGTCGTAAGTACCGTTCGCTCTGATCTCTTCAATCGCGGCATTGAATTGTTTCGCCAGTTTTGAATCCTGCTTTCTTAACGCTAGTGCCGTGCCTTCGCCAATGTAGGCTTTGTCGGTCACTGCTTTGCCTTTGAATTCAAAACCCTCACCTTCTTTCTTGTCTAAGAAAGCCAATGACAGCTGATCTGAGTTGCCGAAGGTTAGATCTAGACGACCGTTTTGCAGATCCAGATACACCTCATCTTGGCCGGTATAACGCTTAATATTTGCGACATCCCCAAACTTGTCTGTTACGTAGCGATCGTGAATCGTTCCTTGCTGTACTCCAATAGTTTTACCATCGAGGCCTTGCTTATCAATATCAAACTTTGCACTTTTGGCAGCAACAAATACGGCTGGTGTTTGGTAATACTTATCGGTGAACAAAATCTTGCGCTTACGCTCTTCGGTAATACGCATTGAAGCCATGATCACATCTGACTTTCTTGCCAGCAAACTTGGAATTAGCGAGTCCCAACTTTGTGAAACCCAAGTACAATCGAGTTTGGCTTGCTCACACAAGGCATCAGCTATCTCAATGTCAAACCCGACAGGCACACCATCACTGTTTTTGTAGTTGAATGGCGGATAGGTAAAGTCTGACGCCAAACGGATTTCTTTCGCCTGTACCGTTGTACCAAGTAAAGCGGCCGCACAAGCGAGTCCTAGTATTATCTTTTTCATCATTGCCATCCTAGATATGATTTTTATCGAGTTGAGATTGAGTTTCTTTATGTTGAGATTGTTGAACTTGTTTACTTTGTTGATTCTTTTCTAATTCGGTTTGGTAACGTGTAAATGACGTTATCACTTCTAGCATGCTCTCTTGGCTACCAATACTGATTCGTACACAGTTACGCAAAGCAGGTTCGTGGTTTTGATTCCTTGTCACAATGCCATCCTTCGCCAATACACTGAACACTTGATGCCCAGGTTTTTGACGCAGCAAAATAAAGTTCGTCGATGAAGGGTAAACAGACTCGATGAAATCAAACTGCGTTAACTCACAAGCAAACCAGTTACGTAGTTCGACCAGCTTTTGTGTGGCGTCTTGCATCACTGAGACTCGTTCATCAGACAAAGCGTCTAACACGATTTGCGATGAGCAATCCGGCATCGGATAAGGTGGAATCAGCTTCGCAACATACTGCATCACATTTTGACTCGCTAAGATAAAACCACAACGAACCGCAGCCAGTCCAAACGCCTTAGACAAGGTGCGAATTACTACCAAATGCGGATAACGCTCAATAAGGCTCACCGCTGACGTTTGTGGTTCAAACTCGATATACGCTTCATCGACTACCACTAGAGATTTTCCAATCGTGCCTTCCAGTACCTGAATCAAATCCGATTTAGGAATCACATTACCCGTTGGGTTGTTTGGTGAGCAAAGAAACACGATATTCGCCAGCTCTGCCTTATTCACGATATCAGCGACGTTCAGGCTGAAATCTTGCTGCAATGGAGAGTCCAAGGTATTAATCGCCAATGCATCGGCGCAAAACTCATACATCGCATACGTGGGTGAACAGATAAGTATGTTGTCGCTTGCCGGTTTACAGAATGTTCTGATCAGCAAATCAATCGCTTCATCGGCGCCACGAACGGCAACAGTCGCAGCATCAGTGCCACAGTAATCTTGGTAAGCCTTAGCAATATCTTGTGGTAAGAAGTCTGGGTATCGGTTGTGACTTACTTCTCCTTGAAACAGCGAGCTTTCCAATTCATTGGCGTTTAGCCAGACACGTCCATCACCGCCAATTCTTCTTGCTGATTGATAAGGTATTAATTTTTTTACAGCCTGAGGTACTAAACTATCGATAAAAGATGTCAAGAAGCTATCCCTTTCACAAAATCACAATGTCTTCACCACTGCCTTCATATTCAAAAAATGTGACTTATACACATATTGAATCACAAATGATGATTAAGTATTTACATTCAAACAGAACACTATTGATAAATGAATCGAAATAATCACATAATAGCCATGATAAAAAGTCATAGGTAAAGATATGAATCGCACACTTCCTTCAACTAAAACCTTGCTCGCGTTCTTGTCGACGGCAAGGCATCTCAACTTTACGCGAGCGGCACATGAGCTCAATGTTACGCAAGGTGCAGTAAGTCGTCAGATATTGTCGTTTGAAGAAAGCCTTGGCTGTGATCTCTTCTATCGCCATGCTCGAGGATTGTCTTTAACACCTAAAGGAGAAGAGCTGGTTCCTCTTATACAAGGAACGATTCATCAACTGCAATCGGCTCTCAATCAAGTCGCAAGTTCTCCCTCTAAGATCAAACTCAACGCCCCCAGCTGTATTACCTCTTGGCTGCTACCCAAGTTGATGTCTTTTCAGCAAGCCTACCCTGAAATTGATGTCGAGCTCACGTCGACCATCAAGCACGTTTTTGAACCAAGCTTTGACCCGTTTGACGCCGTAATCACCTATGGTAAGAAGCCAAACCAACAATCGATTGTGAGCCAGTTATTATTCAACGAACAGCTGGCTCCGGTCTGCCAGGCGCAAAGCATTACTCAGAGCCATCTTGTAAGTAGCTCTTCTACTATCATCAAGCCACACAAGCTCGCTCAATACACTTGGTTACACGCCAACAATGAGCAAAGTGATTGGCGACTATGGTTAGAACACATAGGAAGCCACGACCTTTCAAGTAAGAACAACCAACAATTCGCGACACTTGATCAAGCGATGAATGCAGCCATTCAAGGATTTGGCATTGCCATAGGCGACATCACGCTGGCCAAGCAAGATATCGATTTGGGCAGGTTGGTGAAAGTGAGTGAAGGCAGTGTCTTTTCTGGAAATGGTTACTTCTTGCTGCAGCCTAAGAATCGACAAAATACATCTTTATCTACGCTTGTTGATTGGCTTGTCGATTAGCGGCCATCACCGTAGATAGAACCACACTATAAACGGCAGTAGAGCGTCATAATGAGAATTTCATCGTTCTCAAAATGAAACTATTTTATGTCTGTTACGTATTGGTTGTCAGAGAATAGAATGTACTTCGTCTTAACTATTTGAAAAGAAGTTCAATTCTATTTAGTCGGGTATTTATTCTGTTCAGTTGGAGAAAATGGCATTCGAATTGCTTTGTCATAGATAACCCAACCAATATACAGCAGGTTGCAACAGTTTCACTGCAGCTTGTCACGGAGGATAGGCTATGACCTTACAAAGACATACGTATTACGGCTTGATTCACCATGGAATTAAAACATTATTAATGGACAGAATTGGCCACTTCACAGAACGTGAATATCACGAGTATCTCGACTTAACGACCGGTAAATCGACGTGTTTTGCCATGAGCGAACAAGAACTCGAAAACACCTTAGACAGCTTGAAAAGCGAAGGTTATCTTGAAGACATCAAGAAGCTGATACCTCGCTACCAAACCTCGTCAATGCGATAAACTGTTAAAACTCGTAAAACACGATGAGCGGTTAGATTGAATTAATTGGCACCCAATTGTCTCGGGCTATTTAGCATCGAGACAGTTTTCGTTAGACTGTCATCAACTCAACTAACTGGATAGTCAGTGTCTCATGAAACAAATTCTTGATTTCATTCCTCTCATTATTTTCTTTGCGCTTTATAAGATGTACGACATCTATACCGCGACCGGTGCTTTGATCGTTGCCTCTGCAGTTCAAATTATTATGACGTACTTCATCTACAAGAAAGTCGAAAAAATGCAGGTCATCACCTTTCTAATGGTTGCCGTATTTGGTGGCATGACCATCTTCTTGCACGACGACAACTTCATTAAATGGAAAGTCACCATCGTTTACGCACTGTTTGCGATTGGTCTGACGGTCAGTCACATCATGGGTAAATCAGCGATTAAGGGTATGTTAGGCAAAGAGATCACACTGCCTGATTCAGTATGGGGCAAGATCAACTGGGCATGGACTCTATTCTTTACTCTATGTGCCGTTCTCAACGTTTACGTTGCTTTCAGCCTACCGTTGGATGTTTGGGTTAACTTCAAAGTGTTTGGTTTGCTCATCGCTACCTTGCTCTTCACTTTACTTACGGGTGTATACATCTATAAGCATCTACCAAAAGACCAGCAAAAAGAGTTAACAGATAATAATACCGACGAGAAATAGCCCTTAGGGATGAGTCCTCATACCCTATTTGATACAATTATTATCAATATGCGATTGGCCAATGATACTCGCGATCATTGGCCACTGATTATTTGTGTTCGGTGAAGACGTTAAAAATTCGACCACCGCGAGTCTCGTAAACACATCTATTTTTATATAAAACAATCAATACCATTAAGAGTACGACAATGACTATTCAATCAACTTTGAACCCGATTGGTTCTTTACTTCTTCGCACATTAGCGATGCCTTCTGATACAAATGCAGCGGGCCAGATTTTCGGTGGTTGGATAATGTCTCAGCTTGACCTTGCTGGCGGCATACTGGCAAAAGAGATCTCTAACGGCAAGATAGTCACGGTTTCAGTATCGAGTATCGAGTTCAAACAGCCGGTTTCTGTGGGTGATGTTGTGTGCGTTTATGGTGACTGCACTAAGATTGGTCGCAGCTCGATGAATATCGACCTAGAAGTATGGGTTAAGCCTGTACTTGACCACGGTATTGGTGACCGCTACAAGGTATGTGGCGCGACATTCAACTACGTTGCGGTTGATGAAAGTGGGAAGCCTCGCCCAATCAACAAATAACACCATATATTAAGCGTGTGGCATCGATGGTCTTTAGTTTTTATAAATGAAATTGCTAAAGACCATACAACTCTCTCGCACCAATTCACAATTTCTTATCATTAGCCCTTCCAATACCAATTAGTTCGCGTAAATTAGCAAGATAGCGAATTTAAACGCCCCAAATTTAGTGAAGTAAAATAAGGATATCTCAATATGTGGTACGTGATTTTTTCTCAAGACGTCGAAAATTCATTAGAAAAACGCCTAAGTGTTCGCCCACAACATCTAGAACGCCTACAAACACTTCACGATGAAGGCCGACTGTTAACAGCGGGTCCAATGCCAGCTATTGACTCAGATAACCCTGGCGAAGCGGGCTTTACAGGTTCAACTGTGATTGCTGAATTTAACTCTTTGGAAGATGCACAAGCATGGGCAGACGCTGACCCGTACATTGATGCTGGCGTTTACCAAAATGTGATTGTAAAACCATTCAAAAAAGTATTTTAACGTGAAAAAATGGATTATTGGCTCACTGGCTTTAGCTCTGCTTGCAGGCTGTGCTTCAAGTGAGCAAGACCAACAAAGACAGCTAGAGATGATGGCGCAGCACCGAGCTGGCGTTTTATCTGCAGGCCTGCCGATTGAGTATGGCCCACTGTCGGTCATGCGCGTGCTAGCAAAAAACACGGTTATCGAAATCATGATGATCTACAACCAAGATGCAAAAGGTGCTAAGCCTTTAAACCAAGTTGTAGACATGAGTGTGAATAGCTACTGCACCAACTCTGAAGTGAGAGCAAACCTCGATATGGGCTTGGCTTACAACATCAAGATTCGCAACACTCGCGGACAACTGATGGTTGAGAAGTTGATCAGCAAAGAGACGTGTCAGAGCAGCAGCTAGATTCGACCGAGCAAGTATAAAACCAGAAGGCCTCGCATTTGCGAGGCCTTTGTTTTATGAAGCAATCTAAATCCTAGACTGAATTATGCCTCGGTTGATTCCCACTCTTTACGCAGTGCCTTAGTCGCCGAAACTAAATTAGTCAGCGCCGCTTCCGTCTCTGCCCAATTACGCGTCTTCAGCCCGCAATCAGGGTTTGCCCACAAACGTTCTGCTGGAATTTTCTCTGCCGCTTTCTTAAGTAAATCAACAATCCACTCTTCTGAAGGAATGTTTGGTGAGTGAATATCGTAAACACCAGGTCCAATCGCATTCGGGTAGTTGAACTCTTCAAATGCTTTCAGCAGTTCCATGTTCGAGCGAGAAGTCTCAATAGTAATCACATCGGCATCTAGCGCGGCTACTGAATCAATGATCTCGTTGAACTCGCTGTAACACATATGGGTATGGATTTGAGTTTCAGGTTTCGCACTCGCCGCTGAGATCTTAAAGGCATCAACCGCCCACTCTAGGTATTCTGCGTGGTCGCGCTTTTTCAGTGGCAAACCTTCACGAATCGCTGGTTCATCGATTTGGATAATGTTGATGCCCGCGTCTTGCAAATCAGACACTTCATCTCGCAGAGCAAACGCCAGTTGATTAGTGATCTCTTTACGTGAGATGTCTTCACGTGGGAATGTCCAACATAAGATAGTGACTGGGCCTGTCAGCATCCCTTTCATCTGCTTCGAGGTCAGAGATTGGGCATAGGTCGACCATTCCACCGTCATTGGTTTTTCTCGTTCAATATCCGCGACCACAATCGCCGGCTTCACGCAGCGTGAGCCATAGCTTTGTACCCAACCAAACTTAGTGGTTTGAAAGCCTGCTAGGTTTTCTGCGAAGTACTCCACCATGTCGTTACGTTCAGCTTCGCCATGAACAAGCACATCCAAATCCAGTGCTTCTTGACGTTTAACGGCATCCGCAATATGGCCTTTCAATGCAGTGTTATATTCCGCTTCACTGAGTTTGCCAGTGCGGTAAGCGCTACGTTGAACACGGATCTCGCCTGTCTGTGGGAACGAACCAATGGTTGTAGTTGGCAGTAACGGTAAACCCAACACCTCAGACTGGTGCGCGGCACGTTCTGCGTATGGAGCAGTGCGCTCTGCTAGCGCTTTAGTAATCGTGCTAAGACGAGCTTGAACTTGCGGCTTGTTCACATGAGTCGCGCTCTTGCGTGCAACAATCGGTTGGCTGTAAGTCTCACACGCTAAAATGGCATTTTGGTCGCCGTCTAACGCCGCACCCAATAAGCTCACCTCTGTCACTTTCTGTTTTGCAAAGGCAAACCAACTCTTCACTTCTTCACTAAGCGTCTCTTCTAACTCAAGGTCAACCGGGCTATGCAGCAGTGAACATGAACTTGCGACCCATAGTTTATCGCCTAGCTTGTCTTTCACAGGTTGCAGCAACTCAAGCTGCGCGGCTAAGTCGGCTCGCCAAACATTGCGTCCATTGATTGCACCCGCAGAAAGCACCCAATCTTCAGGTAGCTTATTCACCACTTCATCGAGTTGCTGCGGTGCGGCAGCCAAGTCGATGTGTAAGCCGTTGACGGGCAGTTCTACAATTTTGTCTAACGTATCAGTCACAGAATCAAAGTACGTGGTAAGGAGTAGCTTCACATCACCTTGAATCACCTGATAAGCCAATTTGAATGAATCTGCCCACTTAGTTTCAAGTTCCAGAGAAAGGATAGGTTCATCGATTTGAACCCACTCAACACCCAACTTGGCCAGTTTTGCCAGAATTGCTTGGTAAGCGGTAAGCAAACGTGGGAGCAAGGTTAA
Organism: Vibrio sp. QJM3NY_35; assembly: GCF_057785915.1. NCBI lineage: Bacteria > Pseudomonadati > Pseudomonadota > Gammaproteobacteria > Vibrionales > Vibrionaceae > Vibrio > Vibrio sp. QJM3NY_35. The sequence continues at coordinate 2,131,391 of NZ_CM173507.1, forward strand.
ACGGTCAAAGCCCTCTTCCACTTCTTTGCCGAGATATAAGTAAGACAGCGGGCCGAGAAGAACTGGCTTCACTTTATGCCCCGCTTTAATCGCTTCACTCACTTCGTCAAGCAGTTGTGGCCAGCTCACTTCAAAGGTGTCGTCTTTACTGAACTCAGGAACAATGTAGTGATAGTTAGTGTTGAACCACTTGGTCATGTCTGATGCTGCTGCACCATCTTTAGCGCTTTCAGAGCCGTGCTTAGCGCCACAACAAGTTGGCTGCCTTTGAGATTGTATTTGTGTTTGAGATTGACCGCGACCAACGCGGAACAAGGTATCTAAATCTGGGAAGGCTTTTTCATCTTCTGATCCACCAGCGTGACGCTTAGGTACATGGCCTAGAAGTAACGTCGTTGTTAGAACATGGTCGTACCATGCGAAGTCACCCGCAGTTGCAAAGCTTAGATTCGCGTCGGCTTGTACATTCCAGTTACGATTTCTCAATTCGCTGCCGAGCTGCTTGAGCTCAGATTGACCAATCTCGCCGCGCCAGTACTTCTCTAGTGTGAATTTAAGTTCGCGTTTTTCGCCGATACGTGGGTAGCCAAGAATATGCGTTGTTGTCGTCATGAGTCTGTTCCTTATTCGATAATTTTAATTTCCGGTCAGACTGCCTGTCATGGTTTTTACTTTTACAGAAAGGCGTCTGGATGGCTAAACTATCCACCTAATCTGAACGATGAACAACGTCCAAATATTCATCTTGTTTATTACAAATATTCATATTGAACAGACCGAAGATGAATAAAAAAAATCCATCTGGACATCTAGACGTTTACAAATGATAAAAAACCCCGTAGGGTGATTATTAAGAAATATTGAATTGGCTTAGGGAATATGAGGAATACTCATGATAGAGCTTAAACACCTTCGAACATTGACTACCTTAAGAGACAACGGCTCACTGACAGCGACTGCAACCTCTCTTCACCTGACTCAGTCGGCACTTTCACACCAATTGAAAGACCTAGAGGCACGTATTGGTGGTCAGCTTTTCCTGCGTAAAACTAGGCCAGTGAAATTCACCTCTGAGGGTGAGATCTTGCTTAAGCTCGCAGATGAGATACAGCCAAGAATCGCTAAAGCAGAGAATGAGTTGGCGAGCCTGAAAGAGGATGTGAATGGTCGATTGCACATGGCGATTGAGTGTCACTCATGCTTCCAATGGCTAATGCCCGCTTTGAAGGAATATCAAGTTGCATGGCCAAGCGTGACCCTAGATTTCTCGTCAGGTTTTGGTTTTGAACCGCTACCGGCATTAATGGCTGGTGAATTGGACTTGGTGATCACCTCAGATATACAGCCTCGTTCTGAAGTTCACTACGAACCGCTGTTCGATTTTGAGATGCGCCTTATCACCGCGATCAACTCGCCTTTGGCCGATAAAGCGAGCATTGATCCGCAAGATCTTAGCGATCTCACCATGCTCTCATATCCAGTTCAAAAACAGCGTTTAGACGTCGTGAAACACTTTTTGCAACCAGCAGGTGTGGAACCAAAGAAATGGAAACAAGCAGACAACACCTTGATGTTGGTGCAAATGGTATCAGCGGGTTTAGGTGTGGCGGCATTGCCAAACTGGGCGATCAGTGAGTTCTCAAGACAAGGTTTGATAGCCAGCAAGCCGTTAGGTAAAGGGCTTTCAAGAAGACTGTTTGCCGCAGTAAGAAACTCAGAAAAAGACAAACGTTACCTACAGGCTTTCTTTAGCACAGCAAGACAGCAGAGTAAGAGTCACTTAGATGGTATAGAGGTCGTTTAAGAGGTTCATTATTGGACTAGCTTAAGCCTGTATTAAATCGGATAGGCAAACGCCAGAAACAAAAAAAGTCACAGATAATCTGTGACTTTTTAGTTTCAGTACCGATGATTTTCGATATCTGTTAATTCGCGAAAATAGACTATCTTGGATAAGACTTAAACTGGTTAGTCAATGGGTCGTATTGATAGCCAAGCATATCCAGCTTACCCACGACACTTTCTATATCCATTTCATACATACTGATCAGCTCTTCAAAGCTATCGCACTCTAGGCGAAGTTTTTCATTCACGATTCCCAGCAAGATAATGCTATCGAAACCTTTGACGTTGCTTAAATCCATCTCGTACTCCTTACGAACACACCGACTAGAATTAAGTTTAGAACGCTTACCAACGCCATGCTAAAAAACTGATCACACTTCTTAAAGAGAATACGTGATTAATGAGCGTACGTAATTAATGAAAGTGCGCGATTAAAGTGCCCACACTGGCGTTAAACCCACAGCTGCCGCCAATAACATCAGTAACGAAATTGTCAGTTGCAGTTTTTCCGGGGTTTTAACGAACAATAAATGCCAACACCAAACCACGATAGCGGAGATTAACAAAGCAAAGCTGAACAGTAGCGTTGAAATCACAGGCTCTAATTGAGCTTCAGAAAGAGAATAAACACTCACGACTGTCGCCAAAACCACTAACATACCCGTCAGCACACCAACAACGGGCAGAACTCGGTGAAATGCCTGTAAGCGTGTTCTTGCAATCGTCAGCAATAAATGGCCAAACGCTGAGCCTAACAGTGCCACTAGCAATACAGTAGTGATAATGCCAACAGTAGTTGCTTGTTCCGTCGCTTGAATAGCCACGTAAGACAATGCCAAACCACAAGCTAAGTACATCACCCAAATAGGGCCAGAATCGCGTGTCTTCTTGGTTTGGACTTGAGAATAGAAGTAAAAGATCGCAAACACGACCAGAAAGGCTTCAATTTTTACTGAAGCGACGGCAAGCCACAGCACGCCAATCGCAGGTAACATCTTGTGGATACGACCACGCTGCCCCGGACAAATATCCCCTTTCACCAAGATGAGGGTTAAGATCAGTTGGGCTCCTAAAAGCATCGGAGCAAATTGTACTAATAACGTTTCGACCATTGTGGATCTACTTCTTCAGACTTATTTTCGCGAATAATATCAAAAACTGCTGCGAACACTAATCAAAATCACAAATTAGCGACGTTATTCAAGGCTTCAACTATGCTGTTGTATGGCTCTTTTGTCGCCATTTACCGTAAAAAGACGAAAGACACCAGAACTAACAGGGGCATGTTCTACTGGCTAGTCTAGGCTCATGCCGCTATAATTCCCGCCTCAAAAATCAGAGGTTGAAATATGTACAGCGATATCACTCCTATTCACGAACACAAAAAATACTGGGCCGAGTGCTACGGAACTGCACCCTTTTTGCCTACCAGTAGAAAGGAGATGGATGCTCTTGGATGGGATAGCTGTGACATTATTATTGTAACTGGTGACGCGTATGTCGATCACCCGAGCTTTGGTATGGCTATCATCGGCCGTCTGCTTGAAGCTCAAGGTTTCCGCGTGGGCATTATTGCTCAACCAAAGTGGGACAATAAAGATGCCTTCATGAAGCTAGGTAAACCTAACTTATTCTTCGGCATCACAGCGGGTAACATGGACTCCATGATCAACCGCTACACCTCTGATCGCAAATTACGTCACGATGATGCTTACACGCCAAATAACGAAGGTGGTAAGCGTCCTGACCGTGCAACTCTGGTTTACTCTCAACGCTGTCGTGAAGCTTACAAAGGCACGCCAATCGTGCTTGGTGGTATTGAAGCGAGCTTACGTCGTGTGGCTCACTACGACTACTGGTCAGATAAAGTTCGTCGCTCTGTATTATTTGATGCAAAAGCTGACATTCTTCTTTTTGGTAACGCTGAGCGTGCACTGGTTGAAGTGGCACACCGCATCGCCGACGGCGAAGACATGTCTACGCTGACCAATATTCGCGGTACTGCTATCAATCTTCCTGCGGCCCCTGAAGGCTTCAAGATCATTGACTCTTCTCGTATCGAAAAGCCGAACAAAGCGTACGTTCCGGTGAACCCGTACGAAGTTGAAACCCAGTGTGATACCAAGAAAGACGAAAAAGAAGAAGTAAAAGCGCAACCTATTACTATTCGTCCTTCTCGTCACGATGCAAAAACTACAGCGGTTCGTATCCCAGGTTACGAAAAGCTAAACAATGACCGTATTCTTTACGCTCACGCTAGCCGTATTCTGCACCTTGAGACAAACCCGTACTCAGGTCGAGCTCTGATCCAACGTCACGGCGATCGCGAACTTTGGGTTAACCAAGCGCCAATTCCATTGACTACAGAAGAGATGGACTACGTGTTTGGCCTTGCTTACAAGCGTGTTCCGCACCCGATGTACGGCAAAGCGAAAATCCCAGCATACGACATGATCAAAACCTCGGTTAACATCATGCGTGGTTGTTTTGGTGGTTGTTCTTTCTGTTCAATCACAGAGCATGAAGGTCGTATCATTCAGAACCGTTCGAAAGAATCTATCTTGGATGAGATCGAAGACATTAAAGATAAAGTACCAGGCTTCACAGGTACTATTTCTGACTTGGGCGGCCCAACGGCGAACATGTACCGTTTAGGTTGTTCAGATCCAAAAGCTGAAATTAACTGTCGTCGTCCATCATGTGTGTTCCCGAAAATCTGTGAAAAGCTAAACACAGACCATCAACACACCATTGACCTGTACCGCTCTGCGAGAAAAGTACCGGGCGTTAAGAAGATCATGATCGCTTCTGGTGTACGTTACGACTTAGCGATTGAATCTCCAGAATACGTTCGTGAGCTTGTGACTCACCACGTTGGTGGTTACTTGAAGATTGCTCCAGAGCATATTGAAAAAGGCCCACTGGACCTGATGATGAAGCCGGGCATGGGCACTTACGATCGTTTCAAAGAGATGTTCGAGAAGTACAGCGCTGAAGCCGGTAAGAAACAGTATCTAATTCCTTACTTCATCTCTGCTCACCCGGGCACAGAAGATGAAGACATGCTTAACCTTGCAATGTGGCTGAAAAAGCACAACTACGAGTGTGACCAAGTACAGAACTTCTACCCATCACCAATGTGTAACGCAACGTCGATGTACTACTCAGAGACCAACCCTCTGAAACGCGTGAAATATAAGAAGCGTGAAGATGTTCCTGTACCGAAAGGTGATCGTCAACGTCGTCTGCATAAAGCACTGCTTCGTTACCACGATCCTGAAAACTGGAAAATCATCCGTGAAGCACTAATCAGCATGGGCAAAAAGCACCTAATTGGTGACAAAGCGAACTGCTTAGTACCAGAAGAAGATTTTGAAGCTCAGACACCGGCACAGCGTCGTAAGTCTGGTCGTCACGGCTCACAACGTTTCGCAACTAAGCACAGTAAAGCTCAACCGGGTCTTGGCGGCGAAAGCCCACGTAACCATTCTAAGCCAGGTGGCAATAAGCCTAAACCGGGTGGTAAGAAGCCAACAGGTAGCCAAAACAACGGCAATCAGGGCAACGGAAAGCAGAACGGTAATGGAAATAAACCAGCGACTGGCTTCATCAAAAAAGCCCCTGCTAGCCAGCAATCGCAAGGCAATGGCGGCGGAAATGGCAAGCCAAACCGCAGCAAAGCGGGCAATGGTCAAGGTGGTAAACCCGCAAGTAACGGCAAGAATCGCCAACGCGCAACACAGCGTTAATATAGCGACTTCATTTACTTGATTATCATAAAAATACAAAGCGCAGCTATTTAGCTGCGCTTTTTTGTACCTGTTACAAATGAACTACCCAAAGGTTTCACTTGGTTATGTGATTACAAGGGATTCTAACGGGTAAAGACCCAATATTGACTAAACAGATAGTTAGTGACCATGCCTACCAAGATACCAACTGCCATGGCAATAAACACTGCCCCAGTAAACGCAGGCAGTAATTCAGTCATCAGCTTAAAGCACAGCAAATTAGGTATCGCCGATATCGATGCGGAAAACATGAACTTTTGCCACTGAATCAACTTCTCTGACCAACTACCCTGCCCTTTGAACTCAAAGGTCAGCACTCGATTACCAAACCACGTTGTTGTTGCGGCTGCAATGAAGGAGACAATTCTCGCAGTCATTAAGGGCAATCCAATAACGTAATGCATCAATGCAAACACTAAGCAATCAACAACAAACCCGCCAACACCAACCACAGCAAATCGAACCACCTTGTGGTGGGACTGTAACCTCTGACTGTGCGTTTGAAGCTTGTTGTTGAACATTCGTAACCCCGAGTTAACGCTGAACATCGCTGCCACTTTGAATATGACTCAACGATAAATTTGGTTTAATGTTTTGGCTATGACAACTGAATAGAGCACGCTTTATTTTCACCGTCGGCTCTAAAATACAGGTTAACGCGTTCTCTTTAATCTTGGTTTCCACTTCAGATCTTTTACCAATCAAATAGAACTTGTCGATGCCATCTAGTTGTTCGATATCAAGCAGTTTTTTTGCTTGCCCATGGCTGTAAAACTGCCCAGAGAACGGTCGTTTACCAACATAAAAACTTGGCGATGAATCGGTGATCTGTTCAAAGATAATACGGTCACTCTTCTCGTTCGCTTTACCTAAATTCAAGTAGACCATCGCAATCATTAACAGCACAGGTAGCACCAAAGCCACACTCGAAAACCACTTCTTATCTTTTTCAATTATGAGTATAGCAACCAACAAGCCAAGGGCCGGAATACCCGGCAACACATACGCAGGAAGAATATTACCCGCCATGGTGAAAAGAATTAGAGGAGAGAACAACCAACACACAAGGAATGAAAAAAAACCATTATGTTCAGCGTTAACTTCTGCGATTTTCTTACGACGAGCAAAAGTCAAAATAGGCAACACAATCGACCACGGCGCAGCGGCTTGAATCCAGAACACCCAGATCATACCTCGTGCTTGGTCGTGAGCAGAACCGTACAGATCACCTTCCCAGCCACTCACAACAAAACGCTTAAAGTGTTCGCCAACAATAAAGTAGTCGATGAAGCCCGGCGTTGCCATTTCAGCCATGATGTACCAAGGTAGAGCAATCGCTAACATCACACCTAAACCAGACAAAAATGGGAAACGTTGCCAAAGCGCTTTGAAAGCACCAAAGAAGCCGTGTTGTAATACCAACCAAGGGAAAACTGCGATACCCATGATGACAATCGCTACTGGCCCTTTTGCCAGCAAGCCTAGTGCTAAACCAATGAAACCAACATAGCCCCAAGATCGATTAGTCTTCGCATTAACTTCTCCCTTCGAACCCTCTCCTCCTAACCAACATAGATAGAAACCTAACATGGCAATGGTCATCGCTAACGTTAACGCCATGTCGGTCATCACAGCACCCGCCGCAATAGAGAAAATCCCACATGTCGCCAATACCACAGCCGCCACCAAGGCACTTTGTCCGGTACGCTTGGCCATGTACGCAACCAACAGAATCGTCGCGAAACCGGCTAGCCAGTGTGGCGCACGCACAGCAAACTCACTCAAACCAAACAGCTCAATCCCCGCTGCGCTCATCCATGTGAACAACGGTGGTTTACCCCAAAAAGGGATGCCGTAATCAAATTGAGGGGTTAACCAATTGCCGGTTTCTACCATCAAGCGAGCCATTTCACCGTAGCGTGCTTCCGTAGTATCCATTAACGGATAAGTCGCCAGAGATAGAAGCCTTAGAACCAATGCAAAAGCCAACAAATACCATAGGTGCGTTCGGTTCAGGCTCATGCTGACTCCTCTAATTTAAAGTGTGTTTTTAATGCAGGGGTATCAACCACGGATTGGATCAAATACAAAGGACGGTTCTTGGTTTCAATGAAAATACGACCTATGTATTCCCCCATTAAACCAATACTCAAAAGTTGAATGCCGCCAAGGGCAAGTTGAACGACCATCATTGATGGGTAACCCGTGATCGGCTCACCAAACATCAATGTTTTAAACACGATGAAGACGCCATACACAAAAGCAGTAAGCGCGACTAAACCACCAACGGCCGTCGCAATACGCAGCGGGCGGATAGAGAATGAGGTGATGCCATCCATCGCCAAACCGATTAACTTGAGGTAGTTCCACTTGGTCTCGCCACAGAAGCGAGCATCACGTTTAAATTGGATCGTCGCTTGTCTGAAACCCGGCCATGAGAAAATGCCTTTCATGTAGCGATTACGTTCAGGCAGTTGGTTGATATGGTCGACAACCTCTCGGCTTAACAATCGGAAATCACCTACATTTTCTGGAACATCGATTTTCGCAGCCACGTTCATGACTTTATAAAAGCTCGCCGCTGAAAACTTCTTAAACCACGTTTCACCGTCGCGCTGGCTACGCTGCATATTGACGACGTCATAACCTTCGCGCCACTTAGCAATCATTTGCGGGATAAGCTCAGGTGGATCTTGTAAGTCAGCGTCTAGCAAAATCACCGCTTGTCCCCGACAGTGCTCAAGGCCTGCGCTCATCGCTGATTCTTTGCCGAAATTACGGCTTAAACCGATAACAGAAATTGAGCTATTGATTGAAGTGAATGAGCTCACCAACTCCAAGCTGCTGTCTTTGCTACCGTCGTCGACATAAACGATTTCACTCTTGATGGGTAAGCTATCAAGCACCTTGGTAAGGCGAGAGTGGAACTCTTCCAATACCTCTTGTTCATCATAAAAAGGCACAATGATAGACAGAGAAACCGCAGGGTTGATCTGCGATGTGGAGACTTTAGGGCGGCTTATATGAAGTTCAGACATAATACGTTCTTCTATTTTTTTAATCTGAATCCAATCTACCCTCCCATAAGTGAAAGTTATGTTATTGACATATTTTTCACGCTCACTCAGGATAATGTTACCGTCTATTTCTGTATGAGAATCAAAATGAAACGAGTTCTGTTAGTCGAAGATAACCGTGAAATCGCAGGTGTCTTGTTTGATTATTTTGAGTGTATTGGCATGGAACTCGATTATGCGGACAACGGCGAACTCGGCCTGCAACTCGCGTTGGAAAACTCATTTGATATCATCATATTGGATCTGATGTTGCCAAGAATGGACGGCCTCACAGTTTGTAATAAACTGCGAGACCAAGGCAACGCAACGCCTATTCTAATGCTTACCGCGTTAGATAGCCGAGATGACATGTTGAAAGGGTTTGAGCATGGTGCCGATGACTATCTAACCAAACCTTTTGATTTGGATATTTTGGAAGCCCGAATGAAAGCGCTTGTTCGTCGTTACCGAGGAAAAGTGGCTTCTTCTAAGCTTCAGTTTGATGAACTCACCATTGATCAAAAAACCCGTAAAGCCTACCGTAAAGACAAACTGCTCGCACTTAACCCAACCACTTACACCATCCTTGAGATGCTGTGCCAAAAAGCACCTGAAGTAGTGACTCGTGAAGATATTTCCTACAAGCTTTGGCAGGAAGACGAACCCAACAACGATGTGTTACGTAGCCATATCTATCAGCTGCGTAATCAACTCGACAAGCCTTTTGACACCCAAATGTTGATTACTGTCCCTAAAGTAGGATTCCGTTTGGAGTCTTCAAATTGATTTTGAACGTTCTCACTAGCACTAAAACTCTAACTGGCCGCCTAGCGGTTTTCTTTGGGGCAATGGCGATCATTGTCTCGGTCTTTACCTACATAGTGTTTATGTCTGCACTTTATCTATCAGAAGACCGGGTGGGCGAAAGACGTATCTTGATTGACCGAAACTATGCGGTCGAGCAATTTCAGTCAGGGGAGAGTGGTAAAATTCGCATCGATGGTCTTACCATGGCATACAATGACCCTTCATTCATCCCTATCGAATACCGGAAATACATTGAAGGTAAAGAGAGCTTTGTTGGTGAGGTCGGAGAAGAGCCTGATTCACGAATGGTGTATGTCGGTGAGTATTCTGACAAAGGGAAAACCTATCCAATCATCCTTTTATCTGAAGTTGACCGCGTCGAGTTTAGTCATGACGAATTGGTGTACGCAACAACATTCGTTTTAACATTACTTTCCATTTTAATTTTTAGCTTTGGCGCTTTGCTCTATCGATTATCGAAACGACTGATAGAACCTTTCAACTTACTTTCAGAGCAACTTGAGACAAATAAATTAAACCTAAGTGAAGAGTTCGGTGTAAGTGATGACGCCGCCGTTGAGTTTCGCCAATTAACTGATCAGCTAAATCAATATCGTCGTGAAATTAATTCATTACTCAAACGAGAACAAGCCTTTGCTCGTTATTCAAGTCATGAGTTGAGAACCCCACTAACGGTCGCTCGTGGTGCGAATAAATTGCTATTAAGAAGCGAAACAACGGAATTTCAATCTCGTCAGGTTGAGCGCATTGATGAAGCCATTATCCAGATGTCAGAAATGGTCGATGCCCTACTCGGCCTCGTGCGTTACGAAAGAAACAGTGACGATGCGCCACTGCGACTGTTTAGCCAACAAGAGTTAGAGGCTATCGTCTCAAAAAACTCAGCACAGGCAGATGAGAAAGACGTCGAAATTTCCATGCATGTTCAATCCGAACCCACCATTCAAGCCACCAGCGCGATAATGAATATGTTAGTCGGAAACTTGTTGAGAAATGCCATTGCAGCGACCAATAGTGGCACCGTAACGGTCACTCTGTCCCAAGAGAGTGTTGTGATTGAAGATCAAGGAGAAGGCCTCCAAGAACAGTACAATCCAAATGGGCATGGGTTAGGTTTATTGATTGTCGAGGACTTGTGTCAACGCTTCCAATGGGGCTTTGAATTGGTCAATCGCAGCTGTGGTGGATGTACCGCTAAGATCACCTTTCAAACCGATCTATCCGCATCCACCCCAGAGTAAATGAGTTCATAGTTCGAAGCTCAATATCGAACGAAAACTTGATTTAGTTGGTTTACAGCGGTCCCTAGCTACTAGATACTCGTTATCCTATTTGAACTATAAATGCTGGCTCTTGAGTCAGCATTTTGTCTAAGTGCGATGAAACTAAATAATAGCCCTGTAACTCAACATCAATTTAACGATCACACCTTTTTCTTAAAGCGTGACGATCAGCTGCACTCCCACTTTTGCGGCAATAAAGCCCGCAAATTCATGAAGCTGCTGGAAGACGATCACCCAGAAACTACAACATTGATCAGCTATGGTTCTGCGCAGGCTAACTCTCTGTTCTCACTCGCGGCACTGGCAAAGATCAAAGGTTGGACGCTTGAGTTCTACGTCGACCACCTTCCCCAGTGGCTACTAGAACGCCCAATAGGTAATTACCGTGGTGCAGTAGACCTTGGCGCGAAGGTAATTTCAGTCAAAGAGACAGGCTCTGAGCTTCATCCACAGGAGTATATTGAGCAAATAAGACAGCCAGATTCTCAGTGTATTGTATTGCCTGAAGGTGGACGCTCTCAGCTTTCTGAATACGGCGTGAAGCAACTGGCGATGGAAATACTCAGCTGGACGCGTTTCAAAAACAAACACGATTTCGTGGTTGCACTACCAGCAGGCACCGGCAGTACGGCTCTGTATCTACATAAGCATTTAAAAGTGCACAACATCCCGGTGTTAACCTGTGCGTGTGTTGGCGGTAATAGCTACCTAACACAACAATTTAATGAGCTTGGCGAATCCGATCATCCACAAATACTGCCACTCGAAACCAAACATCACTTTGGTAAGCTGTATCAACAGGACTATCAAACCTGGTTGGATCTACAAGAACAAACGGATATTGAATTCGACCTGCTCTACGACCCATTGATGTGGCAATGTTTAGAACGATGGCAAGATAACAACCCAACCAAAACCATTATCTATATCCATCAAGGCGGCATCTTAGGTAATGAGTCGATGTTGCCGCGCTATCAACGTAAGTACCCAGAACTTCGAAGTAGTCACACCGCTGATAACGCTACTTGGTAGTAATCCGTTCTTTTCTCCTCTAATACCCCCCGCGTTTCTGCGAACTGAGAGTTTCTCAGCGCATCATGAACAGCCATCGCGCTCCCTATCGATGGCTGTTTGTCAGCAATAGCCACCTGTTATCCCTGCCTTACATTTCAAGTTAGAGACAGAAATCTGGCGAGAATCATCGCGTTATCTATACTTTCGATTGGAACGTCAATTGTCATCGAAAGGAATTACGCATGCGAACACTCACTACGCTCGGCCTATTTTCAGTTTTACTGCCCTTCTCTGCGATATCAGGAGAAAACGTCACTTACCAAGTCGATGGGATGGATTACGAAGGTTATTGGAGTGAAGCCAGTGACCAAGCGCCTTTGGTGCTGCTAATACACGACTGGGATGGCTTAACCGATTACGAAAAGAAACGTTCTGAGATGCTCAACGAGCTAGGTTACAACGTGTTCGCCATCGACCTATTTGGTAAAGGCATTCGCCCGACCGAAGTGAAAGATAAAAAGCAACACACCGGCGAGCTGTATAAAGACAGAGAAAAAATGCGTGCGCTACTTAGCGCGGGAGCAATGGAAGCGAAAAGGCTTGGTGGTAACTTAGATAATAACGTGATGATGGGTTACTGTTTTGGTGGCGCAGCCGTTTTAGAAGCCGCACGTGCGGGTATCCCATCCAAAGCTTATGTCACCTTCCATGGCGGTTTATCAACACCGAAAGGACAAGACTACTCTGAGACAAAAGCTCCTGTTGTCGTGTTCCATGGCACAGCTGACGCCATGATCTCAATGGAAGACTTTGGCAGCCTCGCCGCTCAGCTTGAAACAACCAAAGTTCCGCATGAAATGATCACCTACAGTGGTGCGCCGCATGCCTTTACCGTCTTCGGCTCAAACAACTATCAACAAGAAGCTGACCAAAAATCCTGGGATCGCTTTGCTCAATTATTAAGTTCGGTTTCTCGTTAGCTTTCAATCTAGGTAACAGTTCAACGACAATCTGTTACCTAATTCGTATCAATTATTGGCAAGTATTTCTCTAAATTTGTTGTCCGTCACTCAAAAAGAAAGCGCTTTCTTGTAGTGTGTCACTATTATCAATTAAGTACTCTGAATCAGATATGCTTTTTTACTGTGAGTAAATTATGAAATATTTAGCAATACTACCAGCGGTATTCGCACTAAGCGCCTGCTCAACAGTGACAGAGTCACCGGTTAGCTATCACAAAACTTCTCCGGGGCTAGAGTCGCTACAAAACAACGAAAACTGCTGCGAAACCCTGAGTAACATTCAATATCAAAGCATTACAAACCCAGAAGAAATATCGGTTTCGATCACCACAGCAAGCCCTAAAATCGAGTTCAAATCTGGCCGATCCTTTGCTGGAGGGCTAAAGCTTCCTACAACACTAGATGCTATTCGTTTTTCAATGACTTCAAATGCTAATTATTCAGCATTCGTTCCGTCACTTTTGGTCTTAGACAAAAATTATCAGCCGCTAGATGTCATTGGCAATGAAAGTATTAAGTACCAGCCACTTAGCCTGCTTGATGGTGCTCGATATGGCGCACAAATAGAACTGCAAGAACGTTACTTAAACGGCGAGACTCCTGCTTACTTGGTCGTATTCACAACCAGCGAAGCACTCGCAGAAACAACTCCTGTCGAAAAACCAAGTGATATGGCGATACGTTCTGGCGATATTCAGGCAAACATCGCTCATAACACGGATTACGCCATCCCCCATTCTGCAATCGGGAAAGTCTCCTTTGATTTTAAATTCACAGCGGTAACCACCGTTGTTGAAGAACAAAACCGTCAAAAACGAGTTCAACAAATTATTCCAGAATCAACCGTAGCCCAATCAGATTTATTAACGGAAAACACACTGAATAAGAAAGAGGTTTATCAAACTCTTATAGAAAACTCGGTTTCATCTGGAGATTTTAGTGCAGCACTGACTTACGTTGAAGAATCTGAGCGATTAGGAATCGAAGGGATGCGAAACTCCTTTGTTGACGCGATGAAGCAATATCAAAAAGCACAATAACTCAGCCTCTAAGTAGTCGTTTATTTTCTCTCACTTTACCTCTTTTTTGAGCAATGAGAGTTAAATAAACGACTGTTATCCCCCAGTCCTATTCAGGCATAAACGAAAATTCTAATTGCTCCAATTCTAAGCCTAATTTGATGAATTCAATATCCAAAGAATAAAAGCCTTTATCAAGCTTAACGGAGAGCCCTTCAACTGAAACTGTCTCGCCATTAGTACCATTCACTGATAGAGACATCGCATACATGTTATTGAGACTCAAACTACACGCAGATTGAGCCAAGGTGCCGCTATCGTAGTTAACAATACCTGCACATCGATACACACCAGCCTGTTTAACTTCCAAAACAATGCTACGGTTTTCTCTGATATTAAGTGGTAATACTATTGCACGTTGCTCTGCCGTCAGAGAGCAAAAGTCTCCATCAGTTTTACTCTGTTGTTTGTCCATATTTTGAGTCGCCTCAAAGCTCTTAACTGGATCAAAAGCGGCTAATGGGCGGCCCATTGCTGGAGAGTCCATAATAAAACGACAAATATTCATCGCGCTTCGTTGCAACTCCCCTAAGCTCAACGTTCCGTTTTCAAGCGCCTGTAACGTATCGTCATTCGACACGTTATTTTCCGCACCATCATGCTCAACAACCATATACAGATCATTTTGAGAGCGAAGCATAAAGGATGTGTAACTTCGACTTTCAGAACCACCTTTGATTGGGTCATTCATTTTTGCCCACCAATCCGTCATCACTATCCCTTTATAACCCCACTCCCCACGAAGAATCGTAGTATTGAGGTCGTAATTGGATGCAGCCCAGTGACCATTAATAGGATTGTAGGAGGTCATAACACTCGAGGCTCCTCCTTGTTTTAACGCTATTTCAAAAGGCCTTAGATGAATCTCACGGAGCGCTCGCTGAGAAACCACGCTATCAACATTAAATCGTCCAGTTTCTTGGTCGTTCGCAACCAAATGTTTGATAGTGCCGGACACGCCTGCAGATCTAAGACCAAGAGTTTGAGATGCAGCTATTACCCCTGAGAGAAATGGATCTTCTGAGAAATACTCAAAATTTCGACCATTCAAAGGGTGACGGTGGATGTTAATCCCAGGGCCAAGCAACGTATCAATATGATTGGCTTGCATCTCTTTCCCTACTAAATGAAACAGTTGTTCATTCAGTTCTGTATTCCATGTGCAGCCCAATAGCGTGCCAATCGGGACTTGTGATGCTTTGTGTCCACTATCCATTCGGATACCCGATGGGCCATCAGCAGCCGCAACAATAGGGATACCTAAATCAAACAAGCTTGGTGATACACCACCAAAAGCCGCAGCAGTACCAGGGGTTACCTTGGGGCTGCACATGCCTTCACCACGAACAATTGTCGCCAGCTGTTGTACTGTCATTTGCGATACAAACGCCTCGATATCCGCCTGTCCCTGTTTCACATCAAGCAACTTGATTCCCTTATCTTCACTAAAAGGAATCGAAGTTGGGAGTTCAGTTAGAATACGCTCGCTCAAATCGACGCTTCGTAGTGGCACAGATTCATAGTCGCAACTGTAAACCCCATTTTGCCCTATCTCTTTTGGAACGAGCCTTTTAAAAGCGGTGACGGGTGCCAGAGCTTCCGTTAGTTGCTCAACAACTATTAGTTCATCAACTTTTATGCTTTCGTCAACCAGCCTTGCTTGTCGAACGCTGCCTCCCAAATAGAACTGATATTCCCCTGCTTCAAGTACATAGCTATTAGGGTGGCCCGTCTTACCAATATCATCAAATGACGCTAACGAAGATAGAAGAAATGAAACCTTAACACGTGCTGTTTCATTTGGAGCCAATGTGGGTGTTTTTGCAAACCCTGTAAGTGCTCTAGATGGCTTCCCCAATTGGCCTTGAGGCGCTTCAACATATAATTGAACAACATCCTTGCCACTGTATTTCTCACCTATGTTTTTAACTTCAATATCAAATACCAACTCTTGTTCAGAGTCAGAACCAAGAATCGTTAGCGCATTTAATTGATTGGAAAAGCGGGTGTAGGACAGCCCAAAACCAAACTCAAATTGAACAGCTTTAGGATTGAAAGTTTCAAAATACCGATACCCGACATAAATATCTTCTTGGTACAGATTACGCTCTTTATTTCCGAAGCTAACGCTGGAAGGGTAATCAGATAAAGAGTGCGCAATAGTGTCGGTCAAACGTCCACTCGGGCTAACATCACCTGATAAAACATCCGCAAGTGCATGCCCACCTTCCATGCCTGCAGCCCAGCTATACAAAATTGCCTTGATCGACCTTGCATCTTTGAGTGAGCTTCCCCATGACATATCAATAATGTTGGTCACGTTCAGTATCACAATGACATCATCAAAATGTTCCGTCACTTTCTCCAACATTTGCATTTCGAGCGCGGTTAAATTGTAACTGCCTTGCTGCTGTGCATTATCTTGATCCTCACCCGCTGTTCGACCGATAAAAATAATGGCCTTGTTAGATTTAGCGGCGGCATCCATCACAACAGAAGCTGAAAGAGGCATTTCATCTTGAAACCAAGGTTCAGCTGCCCAACCACCACCGCCGTCATTGAAAGGGTTGTCCTTGACCCAACGTTGGTATACCTCTACCAAACTGAGATTAAGATTGATGTTTGGATTCTCATACAAGCCCTGTAATGCATTAACGGAATAAGGGACATTCACCGCTCCACCAGATCCTGTGCCACTTCGGTAGGTATCAATCTGACAGCGACCAAAAAGAGACACTGTATCACTAGCCTGCAATGGCAATATTGAATCACTATTTTTTAGTAGCACAATGCCTTCAGTAGCCGCTTGTCGACTTATGGGTGCAAGCTGCTTCTGTACTTCGAGAATTTCCACAGTATTCATTTTAAGTCCTACTATTTTTTTACTTAGAGCAAAAATTTGACCTCTCGCTCTAAAAGTTAATATTGTCTTTGTTCAAAAAATAGTAATCTTAACTACGGCGCGTAACTACCAAATAAGCGACAGAAATAGGTAAAATAGCGACATGAAAACCAAGTTTAGACTCCAAAGTCATCAGAGATATCCTCAGATAAAATTTGCCTATGTCGATGGTCATCACGATTTCGACTTTGACGTACATAGCCATGACTTTTCTGAACTTTTCTTAGTTGTGAGTGGTAGTGGGAAGCATACGGTAGCTAGCCACACTTACCCTTTAAGTACAGGAGATGTATTTGTTATTAATGGGGATATTGAACATGGATTTTGTGAAGTAAATAAACTGAAGATTGTAAACTTGATGTTTGATACGGCATTGCCTTTTTTTGAGGTCCCTTCAATGCGTCAAATGCCAGGTTATCAAGCACTTTTCAAGGTAGAACCAATTGCTCGACAAGCATCTGAATATCAAGCAAAGCTTACGTTATCACTTTCTCAGTTGAAACGAATCAATGGACTTCTACAACAAATCAAATCGGAATACGACAACGCAGAACAGGGGTTTGAAATCATATTGACGAGCACAATGCAGCAACTTGCGATAGAACTTTCTCGGCGATATCAAGAACAGACCCATAGCTTACCAAAAACAACCCTGGCATTGAGCCGTGCTCTCGCACATATTGACCATCATTACAAAGAAGTAGGATTAGATACAGAAACCATTGCGCAAGCGGCGTATATCAGCAAGCGGCAACTAGAAAGGTTATTCAGGCAGTTTTTAAATACATCCCCAAACCAATACGTCAAAGACCTTCAAATTCGACACTCGGCAACCTTATTATTAAACGACAACAAAAGCATCCAACACATTGCTGAGTCTTGCGGCTTTTCTGACAGCAACTATTTCTCCAAATGTTTTAAGACCCAAAATGGATGCAGCCCTCGCGAATTTAGAAAGCAACATGCTTCCCATAACCCTTTCCCCCTTAAGCCTTAAAAGATTAGATATACCACACATAAAAAAACCGCTTCTTTCGAAGCGGTCGATGAGTATCTTTGGCAAGAACACATTTGAAATGAAACTCAAATATGGAAGACTCATAGCAATATAAATGAACCCCTATACGCTGCTAGGAAAGAGCTCAACTATTGCAATAAATAGGGATATCGAGAGCCTTGCCCGCCCTAAAGGCAAGGCCGTCATACCACTCCCCCGGTATGCTCGATATCACTTAAGACCCGAAGGTAAATAATTCTACCACCACATGTCAGCTTGAATACCTACAACAAAGTCACCCTCTTTACCCGTGCCGTCTTGCATTTCACCATCAAGGTAAGATGCCATGAAGCGAATTTCTGGAGATGGACCGAAGCCAGAGTGCACAACAAGAGTCGGTGCTACTGTTAGTTTGTAATCATAAGAATTCTTTGACTCACCATTACGGTCTTCGTAGTTGTACATGTAACCAACTTCGGTAGCGATAAAGAAGTTTTCTGAAATTGGGAACGTTGGTCGCACCATTGCTGATACCCAGCCGTCTGTGTCGCCATTGTCAAAATCGTTGTACTGGGTTTGAAGAGAGTGGAAAATATTCACACCATTTTCAAAAAAGTACCCACCCCATGCTAAAGCACGTAGTGATACATCGTTTTCATCAACAGCCTTCAAACAAGACGTACCACAGCCCGTGCCTGTCGTTAACCAACTTTGATAGTCGCTACCAGGCTTATACGTGTTGTAAGTCGTAAGAGTACCACCTAAAAGGTTACCCGAACCTAAGCCTTTACCAGCCTGCGCGATGTATTTTGTAAAGCCTTTATCTGACAACCCAAAGACAGACTCAGTGTGAACAATTGCCGTCATTTCATAGCCATTCTCAGCGAATGCTTCTGGGCCATTACCAAAACCTAAATCGACCATATTGTCTGGCATATACTTAGCCATAGCGTGAAGCTCAACACTGCCAAAGTTCACGCCAGCATGAAGTGCATGCATGATGTTGTTGCTGTCACCCCAGAAACTTGTATCGCCAGAGTCATCGCTTGCAATATAAGCAAAGTCCCACTTATTACCACCTAGCTCAACACCTTCAATACCAACACCAGTACCTGACATATCCGTGTAGAAAAAGTCGGTCATAAATATGTAATTGTCTTTACCATAAAAGCGCTTACCACCCCATACAACACCGGTTTCAGATACACCTTCAAACTCGACAAAAGTTTCTGCCATACCAATTTCGCTGTTGGTTGCATCGGCATTAGCACCAAGTTGGTTGGTTGCATATTCCGCATTGTTGGCTGCTGCTCGTGTTTTTATTCGAATTTTCTGACCACCGTCATTCTCAAAATTTTTCTGCAGTGCAACTTCAAAGTGGCTATCCGACTCAACACCCAATCGACCTAAACGCTCTTTAGATGCTGGGAACTTTGCTCGTTTAAAATCATCATTTTCACTGAATAGAACACCAGCACGGAAATAACCGTGAAATTCAAATCCATCCGATTTTTCGGCATGTACAGCAGGTGCAGTAGACAAGCCAGCTGTAGCGACTAAACAAGCAAGGGTAAGCTTAGAAAGTTTCATAATAACTCCATGTTCCAAATTATACTTTCACAAAGAAAGCGCTTTCTTTATTTTTCTTAAAAAAACCAATCGAACAGATTTAAAGAAGATCAAATCTAAGCCCACATTCACTATGCACTCTTAACCTTATTGGTTTTAACCGCTCAGTTGGTATGGAAAGAGTATAAATCGATCTCGTGAATATAAACCGTGATCAACCCCACCAAAGAAAGCGCTTTCTTATGCGTGAGTCACAAAAATAGAGATGTTAAGTATTTTGTTTGAACAATCATGGAACCAAGTAAAATGTCACTGTTTACATATTAAAGACGAATTGCTCCGTTCAATCACTCAGAACCAGTTTCGAAATACACCGTCGGTTGTCTTCCTCAAATAATCGTCGAAATAAAAAAGGGAACATACATTGTATGTTCCCTTTATATTCAGACTTTTATTCAAGCCCTTTTGTTAACAGGCTTACTTTTCAAATCGAATATTATCTAGTTTAAAACTCATTTCCCCTTGAGGCTCAAACACTAAAAGGTTAGTGATCATTGTTGGATCAGCTTGATTCCCACCAGCAAAACGGTTGTCTCTCTTTAAAATGTCAGCGATTGGAATACGTACCGTCTTCCATTCATTCATTGCTGATAGCGGCACGGTATAGTCACTTGTTTTCGGCCAGCCACTGTCCATCTTAACCAATAGTTCAACCCCGTCGGCCATACTCTCAACTTTCAAATCAAAGACCAGTTCACCCGTTTCTTGCCAATGTGTCACATCTGTTACAGGAGAACGAAAATAGATATTTCCTGAATCTTCTTTCTTATTCACTTGTAGCACTGTTCCACGATCTGGTTCGGTCACTTCTTGATAGTCAACAATATCCAATGGGTCATAACTTGCATAAGCCAAGCTTGCGTTAAGAGTTTCGGTAAAAATCTCCAACGTTGGTCCATCAGCATAACTATCATCGGTTGCTAAGATCTCCGGAGCTTCGTGCCCTATCACTTGTATTGCATGTTCAGAGCGACTTGCACACCCTTTTCCTTTCCAACGATCAACCTTACAACGGTATACCTTTACTGAATCAACTAGCATTGTTTTCGGAAACAAACCTTCGTCGATGCCTTTATCATTTGCGTTCGCTGACCACGCCCCACCGACAGCCAAGTTCAATAACAAATGAAATTTTTCATCAAACGGAGCTGCTCCACTCGCATTAATGAGTTTCCCTTCTTCCGCTTCATATTGGCTGTACCAGCCCTCTTGAGTTTGAGTCGCGTAATGAATATTGTCTACATACCAACGAATTTCACCTTCTTCCCACTCAATCGCGTATGTATGGAAGCCATCAGTTGGGTTCACACCATTTGGCAATATCGCGGCCTGCCCTTTATAAACATTGTCTGGCCAATTTCGTCCGTAATGTAACGTCCCATAGACTCGGCTCTCTAGATCATCATTTTTCGCTCCCGCCGCATCTGAAAGTGTGTTTAGGTTAACCGCTTCCATAATATCGATTTCGCCAGAAGCTGCCCATGTGCCGTATTTATTGTCGGTTGGCAGCATCCAAATTGCGGGCCATGAACCTTGTCCACCAGGTAACTTTGCTCTGATTTCATAACGGCCATATTTGGTGTCACGCTTGTCTTTTGTACTTAGTCTCGCAGAAGTATAAGGGAGTGTTTTAGTTGCTCCGCCAATCGTACCTTCGGCATTGTCAGGCCCAGTATGACTTTGCTTCAGCGCGACAATGTGTAAAAAGCCATCTTTAACAAATGCGTTATTAGGATCATCCGTGTAGCACTGTTGTTCATTGTTCCCTCCTCCCCAACAGTTCACTTCTAATGACCAATTACGTTTATTTATTTGCTCGCCTTTAAACTGGTCTTCCCACACCAATTGCCAGTCTGGACTTAAAGTAACTGGAGCATGGGATAGCACGATCGGTTTTTCAGTTTGAGCTAAGTCAGCACTTTCAGATACCGGCAGCTCTATCGCCGTGCAGCCAGACATCAAAGCGGCAGAAATAAAAGACGTTAATATCTTTACCTGATTGGTTAGATCTTGCATTACAACTCCTTGTATCACGACTTTCTAAGCAGGCGACACGTAATATCGGAGCCCATAACAGAAAGTCGATAAATGAATAACTCCGCGAGCATGGACCCAATATGCCATGCACGACCGTTTCAAAATGAGTATATAAAAGTGCATAGTTCAAAAAAGAGACAATGCTCACCTTAGGAAAGCGCTTTCTTGTTGAGTTTCACATTTTGCTAAAATTCGTTGTGATTTGCGTAGATTCCCAAGAGCTTTTATGACCTGATTATCTGCATAACACCCTAGAACCCCTTTGTTCTCAGGCTTCTATTTTTTATAGCTTACAACGAAGTTCAGAAAAACAGATTAACTTTCACCACAACACAAAGAAAGCGCTTGCTTGATATTTAGTCGAGTATATGGAAATATTCGTGACCTTACTTTGCATGCTTAACCTTCAAATTTAGCGTTAAGCAGTTCAGAGTTTTTAAATATTAATCATTGGATTACTAGGCTCTTATTGATCACGAAGGTAATATAGCTTAGTTCACTCCTTGTAGAGATAAGGCCACTACCATTGATCACCATTAAAGAAGTATCTGAACTTGCTCAAGTTTCTCAATCAACCGTCTCACGAGCATTAAATGGTCACCCTACGGTAAAGGAAGCCAATCGCGAAAAAGTATTTAAAGCTATTGAGCAACTGGGCTACAAGCCTAATGCGTTTGCACAAGCTCTAGCCTCCAGTCGTTCAAATAGCATTGGCATGCTAGTTGGTTCGCTTGATGGGCCTTTCTATGGACCATTAATGCATACAGCTGAAGATACCGTTCGCCAAAATAATATTCACTTAATCGTTACAAGTGGCCAGGAATCACGAACCAAAGAGCTCGATTCTATCCAGTTTTTGCAATCTAAACTTGTGGATGGCCTCATTGTTCACTCAGACAAGCTCAGTGATGACGAACTGATCAAAATAGCGAAAGACAGTGAAACAATGATTGTTCTCAACCGTTTTATTCCTGAGATTTCTGATCGCTGTATTTACATTGATAATGAGCTTGGTGGCTACCTTGCAACGAAGCACTTACTTGAGAACGGCCATAAAAAAGTCGCTTGTATCACAGGCCAGTTGAGTAAAGTTGATAGTAGAGATCGCTTTCAAGGGTATCGAAATGCCTTGCTAGAGTTCGGTATCGAATACGACGCAGGGCTGTTTGTAGAGGGGCGCTTTGATCATCAAGGTAACCATGAAGCTGCGCGACGCTTGTTAGACCGAGACCCTGAGATCACCGCGATTTTCTGTCAAAATGACAACATAGCGCTTGCTGTATATGACGTAGCAGCAGAGAGAAACCTCATTATTGGGCGAGACCTTTCGGTCGTAGGCTTCGATAACGATACTCACAGCCAGCATATTCGTCCTCGCTTATCGACGGTCGATTTTCCTGTCCATGAAATGGGAGAAGAAGCTGCAAAAGGTGTTTTATCGTTAATTAATAAACGCGACTACCCATTGAAGCACAAATTAACCCCGACATTGATTGTAAGAGAGTCCGTGGCCAAGCTTTGATTTTTGTATATCAAACACCCTATTTTTTACACTTAAAAGAAAGGCTCTAAGTATTCACTTAGAGCCTTTTTATTTCACTTCAAATTAGAATTAGAGTAACTGGTGCTTTGAGAACACGACAACGACTTTCTCAATGAGACCACTACGAGAAAAGAGCTGTGAAGCCATTTCATGATTTAGCGTTAACGATGCAAATGCCTCACTTGTTCCGTCTTTAAACTGAACTTCAATACCCTGTGTTGGCTCATCATTGAGTTGGTAAATAAATGGTACCTGACAGTAAGTAAAAGCCAGTTGCCCAGCCTGAACAATAAAGCTCTGCATTTGTCCTTCAATATTTTGGCAGTCAAAAGTCGCCGCTTTTTGTAAGAACTCTTTAGGACTAAGAAGTGAAGGGTTAATTACAATTGTTCCATCAACGACCTCTAGACCTAGCTCGCCAAAACGGGTAATCACTTCTTCCTTAACTTGCCCTGTCATCCCTGGCTGCTGTGCTCCAGAGTGCTTTGGCGTATGAGAATACGGATCCGTCGGAAACGCACCGTAGTTTTCCGGCGTTTTGTTGAAACCAATACCAGCTCTCACTTTGTAATAGTAATCCGCTAATTTAAGAGTTTCCTGGCTATTAGAATCCATACTCCAAGCATGCTGATAGTTTTCTTGCACAGCTAGCAGCAACTTAGAAACCATATGCCAATAGATACAACCTAAACCTTCATAACCAAACATGGTTCCCGAACGTCCAGTAAAGGCTTTATGGTTGAATACACGCTCATACAAACTAGATACATGACAAAATTCATCATCACTAATTGACGGGTAATCGGCTTTAATTTCATCAATCGCAGTCTGAAGGAAACCTTTGTTCTCAAAACTTGAATTGAAGTGGTAAGAACCTTTGCTGTCTTGGTTTACTAATCGGTTATCTTTGGCAACAACCATCATGCTTAACAACTTGCTCTGATCAATGTCTTTAGCGTCTAAACAGTTTTTGTCCATAAATGAAGCCAGCTCACGGTCAGGGTAAAGCATGAAGCTGTTTTGATCAGCACGATACATGTCACTGGCAAACAATTTATCCAACAACTCAACCGCTTGTTTAGGTGATAATAGACCCGAACTTAATACTGCAACTTGCCCTTCTAGCATCGGGTAAAGCTCTTCAACCATCAAGCTCTCACCAGAACAACTCAAGATGTTATACGCATTGTATAAACCGTCTTCACGCAAGTTGTTTGCAATCGTAGAATCTAGGACTTTTAAGCTCGCGCCCATCAATTGAACAATCGCTTCTTTCTCAACTTTCGTTTTCCCTGAGAATCCATTTACTCGGTACACGCGCTCACGATAATTAGCAGCGGATTTAGCCAGCTTAGTCAGCATTGCTTTACGAGTTTGACGAGTGACCGTATCTTGACGAATCTCTGTATTTGCCTCTGAAACGATCTGTGTAACAGAAGACATCCACTCAAACACTTCTTTGGAAATACTGTATGAAGATGGTGACTTCTCTAACAGGCGCTGCATAAAGGCAACATAGCGACGCATGTAGTACAAGGTTACCATTGACAGACCGTTACCAACGATAGCGTTGTTTGCATCATTCCATTCTGGACGTTGCGTATTGAGCCAAATACCACCATCAAGCACTAAGTTACTCAATTTCGCCAATAAAGGGACGAGTATCTTCTCCATTAAGTTGACCATATAAACTTCTTGGTCACCCGTCATCAACAAACGACCGTCACTGCCTAAACTCTTGACACGTTGCTCTGTCAATTCCTGCAAGTCTTGGTTGAACTCTACGGTATCTTTAGGGTTATCAAAGAGACCTTGAACTCCACAAAGCTCGTAAGGCACGTTGGCATAACTAAAAATGTCACTTTCTAGTAATTCGATAAGATCGCTTTGCTCAAATTTGTCTGCCAACTCAAGGAATTTTAATAGATAAATGATTTGATGATCGCCCCAGTAACCAATGTTACTCCAAGGATCATCCGCCTCTAACAGCTCCCAATCTACACCATCTTTAGTAATTCGATACGGATTGTAGCCATCTACCGTTGAAGCATTAACAAACTTAGAGATGAATGATTTGATGAACCCTGGATAACTAAGAGCCATCGCTTCCCAGTTTTGGAAAATATCACGCCAGTTGCCTTGATAAGAAAGTAAGCGTTCGCCATTTTCATCTTTGAGCTTAATCTCATAGTGGTTCCAAGGGCGACTAGGGTCACCATGACGACGTCCAAAAGTAAGCGGTAGATACTCGTAGCTCAATCGAACTAATTGAGAATCTCCTGTCGCTTTAGCGCGCGAAACTAATTCGGAATGGCTGAAAACATCCCCTAACTGATCAAAAAAGTCTTGATGGCGGCCTGCTACCTGAGAGTTGGCCTTTTCCATAGTTTTAACTACGTCAGCCTTTTCTAACATATAGCCGTTTTCAAACACGCCACCACGCATGTTATTGAACAACACATTGGCATAATGGTGAACGCTGGTATTTTCTTCGGCTGTTATTTGCCACGCATCCGCACCAGACATTAATGTGATTAATTCATTTTGATTATCTGCAATGCTCTTTTCTAAAGCTAGTGCTAGGTTAGCAGGAACAGAGAGCTCAGATTGAAGCTGACAGATATCGGAATGAGTCTTGTCTATATCAGCGACAATCGACCAAACTTTGGTTTGATGTGCTCGCAGCGTCAGAGACTTATGAACTAAATAACTTCCTCTAATCCCTTTCGTTAAAGGTTCACTTTTAACCGCTCGACCTTTTCTGAACGCATTAACTTGAGCACTCGTCAATAAAATTTGGCTGCTTTCCGTTTCTAAGCTGAAGACTGTCGTCGCTAGCAAAGATTCAGCAGGGTCGGCTCTATCACTCAATTTCGCGTACATGCTGAACAGAGCCAATGAACTACCATCAACTTGTTCATTCCACTTGTACGCATCAACTAATGCACTTCTTGTTTGAAGAGCTGATAACGGAGCACCTGAAGGAAGTATATTTTGTAAGCCATCTAGTGCTTCGACTTTACGCTCGAAGCTCGCTAGATTGGTCAGTTTTGAACGACGAATAAATCCGTATTTTTCACTCGTATTCCAGCTGTATTGGAACTGTAGTTGCAAAGTATGGTTTATCTCTTCAAATACGATTTTGTCTCCAATCGTATTTTTATAAAGATTGCGTTCAACATCAAAAATACCATCATGGAATGTATTAAACGGTTCCCAGAGTACAACCTTGTCGCCATGTTCAATACGGAAGATGGATTTTGAGCCGGTGTTTTCCGCATTTTCATGAATATGGTCAACAGACTTGTAAGGAAAAAGCGCATTTTCCGGACGAATGCGTCCAGCTGAAAGGCTGCCTGTTGATGAAATAAATAACCAGTGATCGCTCGACGATACAACGCTAATAAAGAATGGCGTCATTTGGTCAACATTAGAGATTTGGTAGTAACGCTCACCATCTAAATCAACGAACTTGCCATCGACCTCTGGTGTTAAGTTGTAGTCTTGTTTCATATCAAAATTCCAAAAATTCTTACACTTAAGTTTTGAAAGCGCTTTCTTTTGCGTTTCAAAAAGGATTTAAAGTTTACAAATGATGACAACGAGCAAAATGCTCTTCTGCAATTTGAGTCGGTTCTGGTATTGATTGCGTGCAAAGTTTGTCAGCTTTCATACAACGGCTTGCGAACGGGCAACCTACGCTACTTGGCTTCCAAGAAGGGATATCGCCTTTTTTCACGTTCATGTCACGCTTGCCCGATTTACCGACTTCTGGCACAGCTGACAACAACAACTGAGAATACGGATGTTGCGGGTTCTGAGTGACGTTGTCGCTATTGCCCCATTCGACCATATGTCCTACATACATCACCGCCGTTTTCTCAGCAAAATAACGCGCCGTCGCAATGTCATGAGTGATGTACATGAACGAAATACCATGCTTATCTTTCAAGTCAGCCATTAGGTTTAGGATTCCTAATCGCACAGACACATCAAGCATAGAGATAGGTTCATCAGCTAGGATAACTTCCGGGCTAACAGCAATTGCACGTGCAATTGCGACACGCTGTCGTTGTCCACCACTTAGTTCATGCGGGTACTTCTCTGCGGTCTCTTTAACTGGTGTTAGCCCAACCATTTCAAGCAATTCATAAACAAGGTTCGGAATCGCTTCTTTTTCTGCCCGTTTATGGATAAGTAAAGGTCGCGCAATATGGTGGTAAATCGTGTGTACAGGATTCAGCGAGCCAAACGGGTCTTGAAAAATCATTTGCACTTGGCGTGCATATTCAAGCTCACCATATTTTTCAATATAGTCAGACAGAGGCTCACCTTTGAATTCGATATCTCCAGCCGTCTTATCGTAAATTCGGGTAAGAATTCGAGCTCCTGTGCTTTTCCCTGAGCCAGATTCACCAACAATCGCTAATGCTTCTCCTTTACGTAGATCAAATGAAACATCATTTACGGCTCGCATCATATTGCTTTTGACTGACTGGCCAAGTGGGAAATCTTTTACCAAATTCTTAACTGATAAGATAACTTCGCTTTTATCAACGTTCTTTAAAGTATTCATAATCTTTCGCTCAAACTAGGTGACAAGATACGTGATGCCCGGTCGCAATAGCGCCCAAACGAGGCTCACTTTTAATGCACATTGAGATGCATTCGCCACATCGCTCTTGGAAGTTACACCCTTGAGGTGTATCCAAAAGGTTGACAGGATTCCCAGGGATCCCGTAGAGACGTTCTTTTGGCCCATGAATAGTCGGAAATGAAGAGATAAGCCCTTTTGTATAAGGATGCTTAGGTTCACTAAATACCGTTTTCGCATCACCTAATTCGATAAGGTTACCCGCATACATCACGCCAATTCGATCAGCAATTTCGCCCATTAGGCTTAAGTCGTGACTAATAAACAGAATAGAGAATCCAAACTTACTCTTCAGCTCATACAGTTCATTCAAGATTTCACGTTCGACCACCACATCAAGTGCCGTTGTTGGCTCATCCATGATGATCAATTTAGGTTCCAGCGCCAAAGCAATCGCAATAACAACTCGCTGACGCATCCCTCCACTCAGTTGATGGGGAAAGCTCGACATTCTATCGCCATGAATCCCAACAGTTCCTAACAGCTCGACCGCACGATCGTGAGCCTGTTTATAAGGTATTTTTTTGTGCGCTAGAATAACGTCCGTTAGCTGCTCACCGATGGTAATAACGGGATTAAGTGAATTCATTGCGCTTTGAAAAACAATAGAAACGTCATTCCAACGGAAGTCACGTAGCTGCTTGTTATTCATCTTTAAAACATCCTGCCCTTTGTAGAGTATTTCACCCTCAGAGATAAGCGCTGGTGCTTTATGTAAGCGTGATATAGCAAAAGCCAATGTACTTTTACCGCAACCAGATTCACCGGCAATACCGAGCGTTTCACCGGGCGCAATGGAAATACTAACGTCATTAACGGCTCTTGCTACGCCATTAGGAGAAACGTAATCAACACACAGGTTATTAATTTCTAATAGATTGCTCATTATAGGCCTCGGCGTTTATCTGCTTCTTTTTTAAGTTTGTGCCACAGTTTGATGTGTGGGCCCGTACGTAATTTAGGGTTGCTCACTTGGTCAATAGACATGTTAATCAATGCGAGTCCACCACCAGTAATCGCTAACGCTAGTGCAGGCACCAGCATTTCCCACCATGCACCGGTATATAACGATGAAGAGGTCTGTGCCCAATACAACATAGAGCCCCAACTCACCTCTGTTGCATCACCTAAACCTAAAATACCTAGACCAGCTTCGGAGCCCATTGCGTAGATAACCGTGCCTAGGAAGCCACCAAAAACAATCGAAACTAAGTTTGGTAAGATCTCGACTAAAATAATGCGGATTTTTGATTCCCCCATCACCTCTGCAGAAATGATGAACTCTTTGCTTCTAATTGCCATGGTCTGTGCACGAATCACCCTAGCCCCCCAAGGCCAGGAGGTTATCCCTAACAACACGGTAATAACCAGCGAACCGACCTGCCCTAAGAATGCGGCGAGAACAATCAGCAAGGGTAATTGTGGAAACACAAGAAATACGTTAGTAATGAAGTTCAAGCGTTCATCGACTTTTCCACCAAAGTAACCAGATGAAACCCCAACTAGCACTGCTATTGTCATGGCTATTACGCCCGCAGAGATCGCAACAGTAAGCGACTTTCTTGCTCCAAATAGAACCTGGCTATATACATCACGTCCGCTACGAGTCGTGCCCATAATATGCTCAGAGCTTGGTGCAACATGTGGACGTGCTACGCGCTTTTCTGGGTTATGAGTCGATAATACAGGTGCAAATAACGCCCCGGCTAAGACAATCGTAAGTAAAAAAGTACCTATAATGGCCGGGGGGTTACCGTAGAAAAATGCGTAAGCTTTACCGAGAGTTTTCTTTACGTTTTTCCACGACCATTTTGGCTCACGTACTGGCATATTCGGCTGGTTAGCGGTTTTTTGAGTGTCCATTAAATTATCCATCATGCGCCTCAATTCGAGATTCTAGGGTCAAGCCAGACATATAGGAGGTCGGCAATAAAGTTAGCGGTTAGTACCGCTGTCACCAAGATAAGAAGAATGGCTTGGATAAGTGGGTAATCACGAGCAACGATGCCTTTAAGAAGGATGTTCCCCAAGCCTTGGTAGTTAAAAACCACTTCGGTCATGATTGAACCTGCGAATGAGAATCCGATTGCCATTGCAATAGCGGTCGCAACAGGAAGGATGGCATTTCGACCAGCATAGCGATACATAACACGATAACTACTCAAGCCTTTGGCCTCTGCCATCGTTACGTAATCCTCACCCAACACGTTGATCATCGCATTACGCATATTGAAGACCCATGTTGCGATACCAACCAAGACCATTGAGCCCATAGGCAACACAGCGTGTTTGGCCACACTGGAAATAAACTCCCATGTAAAACCTGGCTCTAACGATGGGTCATAGGTGTATGCCAAAGGCAATAGTTCAAGTTTTAAACCGAAGAAATAGAACAACAGTAACGCGGTCACGATGTACGGGAAATTACTAATAAATGCCAAAACTGGCGGAACAATTTGTCCAAATAGCCCTTCACGTCGATACGATGCATACGTACCAATACTGACACCAATGATGAGAGCGACAATCAGCGAACCAAGCGCGAGAAACATAGTCCACGGCAGTGCCATAGCAAGGACATCTGAGACACTTACAGGAAACATAAGTACTGATGGCCCCAAATCCAGAGTAAATACGCTTTTCATATAAGCGAAGTACTGTTCGAAAACATTGCCATCAACAAAACCGTACATTTCTCGAACAGCATCCATTTGAGCAGGATCCATTCGACCTTGAGCTGCAGCGAAAAGAGCATCAACAGGGTCACCTGGCATTAGGCGAGGCAACATGAAATTAAACGATATAGCGATTAAGAAAGCGGTAAAATAGAAGCCAAATCGGCGCATTAAAAACGACATAAAAATCTTTTAACCTAGGGGCTACAACCTAAGCTGTAGCCCTCTCAAAAATAACTTACTTAAGGTGTAGATTGTTGAGAATAATTACTCTCTTACCACCGTCGTACCATACTGGCTGTACGTATGGGTCTTTTTCACTTGGCCAACCAACAATATGTTTAGTACTGTATTGGAACCAAGTTGGGTTAGAAAATAGAGGGATAAAGGGAAGGTTTTCAGCGGTAAACTCCTGAAGTTCACTCAACACTTTCTCTTGCTGCTCTGCATCACCAATTTTGCCGAAGCTGTCGATCAATGCGTCGATTTCTGGTGAATTAACACCGTGACCAGCATGCCAAGTTTTTCCGATTCGAGACGTTGAGAAGTACTCTTGGTACGCCAAGATTGGGTTTGTCGCTACCATTGACCAGTTAATTGACATGGTATATTTGCTTTCTTTCAAATTGCTGTCATATACCGCCCAATCCACGGTCTTAACGTTTGCTTTCACACCCACTTCTTCAAAGTATTCAGATACCATCTGAACCACTTGGATCCAGTCGGTCCAACCGTTTACCACCTCAATATCAAACTCAACCGTTTCCCCGTTTGCTTTGTCGCGGAATCCATCACCGTTTTTGTCAACTAAACCCGCTTCATCAAGTAAAGCGTTTGCTCTTTCAACATCGTACTTAGTTAGATAGCCATATTTCTTAGATACATTTTTATCAATGTGCGTTTCGTATAGCTCACCGATGCCACCAACATTGAAGTTTGCGGTCGGATAACCGTAGGCAGCAATATCAACGATGGTTTCACGATCAAGTGCCATAGAAAGTGCTTGGCGTACTCTTAAGTCATCAAATGGCGCTTCTTTGGTATTTACGTAAAGGTGGATCGCATCATTTGCTGGATACCAAAAATGGTTATTTTCTTTATCCATATCGACAAATGTTGACTCAACGTCAGCAATAAAATTTGAACCCCAATCAATCTCACCTTTGATTAAGGCAGGTTGGATCTGAGAGTTGTCATTGTAAGAACGGAAGTTGATGCAATCTAAATAAGGTCTATTTTCTAAATAGTAATTTGGGTTTCGGCACAGCTCCATCTGTTGCGGTTTAATGTATTTAACCGTCGTCATTGGACCACTACCTACCGGGTTAAGGTTGGTAAACGTTGTCAGCTCTTCAACTTTCGACCAAACATGCTTTGGTACAATATGGTAACGCTCTAAGTTCCAAGCAAATGTAGAATCCGCTTCCGTCAGCTCAAACACGACGGTTCGCGCGTCAATAGATTTGATTTCTTTTAAATTACCTGAAGACCAAATACCTTTCTGGTCAAAAGCTGGTGCCTCTTTAGTCAACATAAAGCTAAAAACAACGTCGTCTGCTGTTAACTTTGAACCATCAGACCACTTCAAATTCTCTCGTAACTTAAGCGTCAATGTTTTCAGGTCAGTTGAATACTCAACCGACTCAGCCAGGCGATAATCAACATCACCTGTCATGTTGTTGAATACGACCAATGGCTCAAACATTACCCCATGCAGTAAGTCTTTAGTTGTATAAGGGTTAAAGTTTTCAACAAAGCCAGTATTGATAATTGGCACCGTTAGTGTACCACCCTGCTTAACTTCATCTGCTTGTACAGAGGCTCCGAATAAAGCTCCAATGGCGAGCGAAGCAATCAATGTCTTTTTGTGCATCACGTTGTCCTTTTAATGATAATAACCAGAAAGAAAGCGCTTTCTTTTAACTTTAAAAAAAGGGGGGGGTTTTCGATTCACTATCGGTTACTCGCATCAAGAAACCGCTTTCTTTAGATGGATAATAAGCCGATAGAGTGATTCTTCAACTTACATTTCGGTGAAACGAACCATAGATCACAAATTTAGAATAGATTGAGAATAGAAATACACAACAGTGCCATTCGTCACATTAATTGTTCGCTAACACGAAAAATAATTTAAAAACAATAAGTTAAAACTCACTAATAGTGCCCCCCATCGTCTTTCCTAATCGTCGAACCTCTCACCCATCAATGAACTTATGTGCTTTCTTTAAAATAGCCTTTCCGTCGCGATTCTCAACATACATAGACTGTATCTATGTATGATTCCCTCAAAAACAAAAGAAAGCGCTTTCTTGATCACTAAACCTATGTCAGCATACCAGCCATAAAATGTAAGTTCCCCTTTAGGACAACTATGTTTAACTTTTGGAATGGCAATAAATCAGGTAAAAGACAGCACTATGAGTTGGAGCTAATTCATAGCTTGTTGAATTGGGATCCGAACGAACCTATTGTCGTTCACAGCGATAATACAGACTTTCCAAGAGCTGAGGATGAAGGAAATATATTCCGCAAGAATTATGATGTACTCGTCACGGTGGCGGGAAACCGTAAATTTGCTGATAAGCCTGCAATCAAACTCAACTCTCCAATTTGTAAAGGCTTATTAGGACACCGTATCCTGATAATTAGGGAGCAAGATCAACCCACATTCCATAATATCAACAGCAATAAACTGAAATCACTTATCGCTGGAATTCCTGCGACATGGGCTGATGCTGAGCTGTTTAGAGCAAATGGATATCGGGTACTAGAGCAAGGAACGTTACTAGAGATTCTTAAACTTCTCTCAGATAAAAAGTGTGATTATGTG
The DNA here is from genome assembly GCF_057785915.1 of Vibrio sp. QJM3NY_35. Taxonomy (NCBI): domain Bacteria; kingdom Pseudomonadati; phylum Pseudomonadota; class Gammaproteobacteria; order Vibrionales; family Vibrionaceae; genus Vibrio; species Vibrio sp. QJM3NY_35. The sequence goes on from NZ_CM173507.1 coordinate 2,164,579, forward strand.
TCACTAGGAGCTAATGAAGTTAAAAGCATATACCAAGAACATACCTATTCCCTGGATGGGTTAGTCATAGAAAAAAGTATTGTGCTTTATTAGTATCCGCCCCATGAACCCACGGGGCGATATTACTAATGTTTGAAGTTCCAAGGTAGGAGTGCGTCGATATCAGGCTCTGCTTTCGCCAACTCTTTCATGCACTTGACCAGATAGTCGTAGAGGATAAGTCCGTTGGCTTTCGCGGTCTCGACGATGCTGTAAAGCATCGCGCTCGCACCAGCACCGTTTGGTGTGTCAGAGAACAACCAATTTTTTCTGCCAATGACCAGCGGTTTAATTGCGCGTTCAGCGCGATTATTATCGATAGATAAGTGACCATCGTCGATATAACGAATGAGCTTTGGCCATTGTCCGAGCGTATATTTTATCGCTTTACCTAGTGCACTAGAGCCTATCACTTTCTGGGTCGTCATCCATTCGTAAAGTTCATCCAGTATCGGTTTGGCATACGCTTGACGCTCTGCTTTTCGCTCTTGGGCAGGCGCACCTTTTAAGCGTGATTCTATCCCGTAGAGTTTTTGGATTTTAGCCAGCGCCTTATCAGCCTTGCCTGATTTACCTTTCCCTTGAAGCTTCTTCGCATCCATGAACTTGCGACGAGCATGCGCTAAGCACCCTACATTGGTGACGTGATGCAGACCATCATAAGCCGCGTAGCCATCGGTTTGTAGATAACCGTTGTAGTCACCTAAAAAGTCCACGGGACACGCCCTCGCGCGACTGTTTTGGTAGTCGTACAAGGCGATATTTTTCATATTCGGTAGTGCGGCTTCGGGTGAGTCGGCGCCCGAGCAGTAGAGCCACATGTAACACTGTTTCTCTTCTTTGAGCACATTAAGCGGCGTTTCATCCGCTTGAACCACTACTTGTTGAAGAAGATGGTCTTTCAGCGCTTCATATAAAGGTTCGAACTTCTCACTGACTTGGATAATCCACCTTGCCATGGTGGTGCGTGATAGCTCGATACCCGACTGGGTAAACAGCGACTCTTGCCGATAAAGTGGCATCGCGTATTGGTATTTACCCAGAATGATATTGGCAAGCAAGCTTTCTGTCGCGAAGCTCTTAGGGATAAGACTCTGCGGGGCTGGCTTTTGAACGATGCGGCTATTGTCTTTTGTTTTCTCGCACTCGCGGCACGCATATTTAGGGCGGACATATTCCAGCACTTTAAGCACTGCTGGTGTGAACTCTAATTTCTCACTGCGGTCTTCGCCGATTTTATGTAGGTTATGATTGCAGCATGAACACTGCTTTTCATGGTCGTCTAAATCGAGTTCGATAACCTCTCGAGGCAAGGTCGTTGGAAGTGGTTTACGTTTACCACGCTTCTTCGTTATGGTCGTGGTCGTGGTCGTGACCTCAACCTCTTCTTCCTTAGCGGCTTCACATTCCACTTCGTTGAAGAGATCTCCTTGAGATTCATCGTAAGGCTTTAACGCCTCCGAGCGTTTCGCGAATTGACGGTCGAAGGCAAGCTTGAGTTGTTCAAGCAGCGATTGACGCTCTTGTTGCCATTGTGATTCCTTCTGCTCATTCGAGAGCATCAGTGCTTTCACCATCGCTTGTAGCTCGGCAATATCTTGACTTTCTGGGTCGATATTTAGTGTCTTTTTCATGACATTGATTATACTAAAATCGTGCCGTTAACGCTTGGTGGATAAGGCTTTATTATCGTTTAAGTCATTGTAAAATCGTTTATTGTGACAGGTTTATGGCCGATAATTGTGAAGCCAGAAAGCAGCCTATCAAGCTCAAATTGAGTCAAGGTAAATACCTGATTTTTCTCTTTTGATGGCCACTTGTACTTGGCTTTTTCGAGGCGCTTATACCACAGGGCGAAGCCTGTTTTATCCCAGTACAACACTTTGATTTTGTCGCGCTGTTTGTTGGTGAACAGGAACAGTGCGCCACTCCCCAAGGGTAAATCGGTGTCACTTTCGATAATTGCAGCGAGGCCATTGATGGACTTTCTAAAATCGACGCTCTCACGATACAGATAAATGTCTGGTGCGCTCAGCATGCGTTTCATGACAGCGCCCCGATGAGCTCTGCTAGGTAGGTTGCAGGCGTGCCTTGAGGAATACTCAGCTCAACATCATTGACGAGAAGGGTCATGTTAGCGGTTGCTATTTGAGCTTGGTATTTCGTTGTCTTTTCGACGACCTCTGCTCGGACAAAGCCTTGAGATACATCCGCTTTTTTGAGTTGTTGGCGCTTAGCATAAAACGTTGAGGGATTGAGTTCATTGAGCTTACAGAATGCGATCGTTGACAATGAACTCGATTCAGATTGTTCGATAAGCGTTTGCCATTCTTGTTTAGTGTGTCGTTTTCCCATTTCAAATCTCCTCATGGTTGGAGACTTGATCTTATTATTCGTGTTAGGCGATTAGAATGCGGGGTTTATGGAGCGCTTACCTTTATTACCCTCTCCCACTGGTCTTCTATGTCCACCCAGACAAAACACAACTAGCTCAATTACTGGATGACAAACTGCAAGACTACAAACTCACTGGTCAGTTCGAGCTATTTTTTAACCAACATTTTGGGGACGTAGTGAGATCCATTGGATTAGAACATCGTAAAGCTATTAACCTCGTAAATAAGGAGCTACCGCCAGAGCTAAGGTCATTTAAGTCTCAATTCATCTCGTGATTATAAATAGAGGAGACTTAAAACCATGAACCTAGATTTACAACATTAGGAGTATCCGCTTTATGCTCCTAATGTCGGTATCATCAAGCCATAGGCAAGATAACTAACGGCTTGCTTTTACATATATCGGTGGATACTCAAGTCATCAGTTTTAATATCACTAGCTGAGCCACTGACCACGCTTGCCAAGATCTTTCCTGAGCCACACGCCATTGTCCAACCTAGAGTTCCATGGCCTGTATTGGTAAATAGATTCTTGATAGGCGTCTCGCCGATTATAGGCGTACCATCCGGCGTCATTGGCCTTAATCCAGTCCAGTATTCTGCCTTAGAGAAATCCCCCGCCAGTGGGAAAAGATCTTTTATCACCATATCAATCGTGGCTTTACGTTTTTCAGGAATAAGATAATTGAAGCCAGCAAGCTCTGCCGTACCAGCAATGCGAATACGATCATCAAATCGCGTCATCGCGACCTTGTAGGTTTCATCCATAACAGTCGAGGTTGGTGACTTATCTACATTCACGATCGGTAGTGTTAGTGAATAACCTTTGACTGGATAAACCGGGATAGATAAGTCGACTTGTCTCAACAGATCTCGAGAATAACTGCCTGATGCAACTACGTAAGCGTCCGCTTTGAATACACCTTGAGACGTTGTAATACTCTCGATGTTTTGATTCTGATGATTCAAACTTACCACTTCAGTATCAAACACGAACCTAACACCAAGTTGCTTGGCCTTCTCAGTCAGCGCTAAACAGAACTGATGACAATCACCGGTTTCATCATGAGGTAAATATAAGCCGCCCACCAGCTTGTCTTTAACGTCCGCTAAACCCGACTCCACTGACAGACACTGCTCAACATCAAACAGCGAGTGTTTGATTCCACTCTCTGTTAATAGCTTCATATCCTGCTGAATCGCATCGAGTTGCTTCTCGCTTCGGAATACTTGCAAGGTGCCTTTCTGCCTGCCCTCATAAGCCAAATCTTCACTGATTCTTAGATGAGTGAGACACTCTCGACTGAAGTTTGCCACTCTTAACATGCGTGACTTATTCACGGCGTACTTGGCTTCGTTACAGTTGGCCAACATCTTAGTCGCCCAAGCCACTAATTCCGGAGAAAGTGACGGGTTCACCTTTAAGGGAGCGTGCTCTTGGGTAAGCCATTTCATTGCTTTCAACGGAATCCCAGGCGCCGCCCATGGTGAAGAATAACCGTAAGAAATCTGCCCAGCATTCGCAAAGCTGGTTTCCTTGCCACTACTATCTTGACGATCAATAACCGTCACCGAGTGGCCCTCTTTCGCCAGATACCAAGCACTGGTCAAGCCAATAACACCGCTGCCAATCACAATTACTTCCATTCTCTTCCCCTAATGTCCGACAAGGCCAAAATCTGCCGAACACAGCTGTCAGTCTAAAACTCGTTTCGTTAATGATTTGTAACTTATTCCGCACGTGTTGACTTAACAATAGAGATGATGTTGATAAAATGTCAATTCTACTTAAAAACTAATTCGGCAGTTTGAAACTGTGATATTGGCGGTATTTGGGAACTTGGGAGGCGTCGCTAAATAAATCGATTAAGCCTAGATATTGTAAGCGTCATGACTCAAGAAAGTAGCATTTTCAAGTAAGAAATCTAACAAGGTTTCGGCCTGTAGCGTGAGGGCGCGACCTTTCAAAGATTGAACTTTCACCGTCGCCTTCGATAGCATCTCCAACTCGGTCGCAACCACTTCAATCTGTCCTGACTTGATCTCATCGATCACAGTGAGCTTAGGCATAAAAGTTACGCCTAATCCAGCTAAAACAAAGTTAGTCAGTGCGGTCACCGAATTGGTTTGAAGCTTTGGCTGCAAGGTAAGGTGGGAGATTTGTTCGGCCTGCTTTACGAGCCTCCCCATACCGGTCGAGTTATCGATCAAGGCAAGAGAAGCACCTTTAATATCTTGCAGTGTCACTGGTACTTCTTGGGTCGTCAGTACGTGCCCTTTTGGCGCAATAAGCTCTAGAGGGTGACTACGCTCGACGTGTGAATGGAGTTTAGGGTGCGGTGCAGATGCATAGGTGATCGCGAAATCGATCTGTTGATCTTCCAACATTTTCACAGCATCTAAAGCACCAGCTATCTCAATCGATAAATTGATATCAGGGTATCGAGCCATGAAGGTTTGCATCGGTTTAGAGACCAAGTTAGTAATAAACCCTTCCCCAATCGCAATGCTAACGTTACCGCCCTTTAGGTTTTTCAACTTAGTTAGACGAGCCAGCACCGCCGTTTCACTGCGAACAATGGAGCGGTAGTAATTCAACAGTTCGTTGCCCGCCTCAGTCAGCAGTGATTGACGATTGTTGCGTTCCCACACCTTCATTTCTGCTTGTGCTTCAAGCTGCGTCAGCATTCTACTCATTGCCGCAGGGTCAACATTCATCATCTTAGATGCCTTACGCAGTGACCCATATTTTGATAACGCATTCAGATACTCAAGCGCACGGAGATTAAAGTGGTGCATTCAACTTCCTTGTGATTCAACTGACACTTAATCAAGCGTCTCACAAATTTGCTGCGAACACGTATCCCAATTTATCGAGATCGGAATTGTGCTTACTAACTTGTGCACCGAGTCACTTCAAAACATCACATCAAAGGCTGATATACGTGTTTTAGCTTGCTGTCGATAAAACAAAGGCGACAACTTTCGTCATCGCCTTTGTGATCATTATCCCGATGTAAACCTCAAGCAGTTAATAACCGGTCACTTCACTACAGACCAACAAAGAAACTGATCACTAGCGCGTTGATCAAATCAACAAAGAAACCACACACTAATGGCACCACAATGAATGCTTGTGGGCTTGCGCCATAGCGATGAGTTACTGCCGTCATGTTCACAATTGCTGTTGCGGTCGAGCCTAGAGTGATACCACCGAAGCCTGAACATATCACCACAGAGTCGTAGTTTCTTCCCATCAAGTAATAAACGACAAACACAGTAAACAACAGCGAAAGCAAGATCTGGATACTCATGACAACAGAGATATAGCCAAACAGTCCATCGAGATCCCAGATACGCAACCCCATCAATGCCATAGTTAAGAACATGCCTAAGCAGATGTCAGAGATCATCGCTAAGCCTTTGCGGCCTTGAGCGATTTTCTCTTGTGTACGACGCTTCTTAAACAGTGCTCGACCGACGTTTCCGATTAGGATACCTGCGATCAAACAGCTAACGAATAACGGCAGTTTTAGGCCCATTGAGTCGATAACCTCACTCAAGCTGTAACCCAGCATCAGTGTTAAGTTTAGGATTAACCACGCCCACAGAACGCCGTAGTGGCTTAGCTCTGTCTTTGTTTCACTTTCTTGGAATGCACCAACCGTGACCTCTTCTTCATTAGAAGGGCTCACTTTGTGTTTATTGAGTAGATAGTTGGCAATCGGGCCACCAATCACACACGCAGCAATTAAACCAACCGTATTTGACGCCACACCTAGCTCTAGCGCGTTAGCGATACCAAACTCTTCCACAAACATTGGCGCCCACGCTAACGTTGTACCTACGCCACCGATTAAGCTAACAGAGCCCGATAACAAACCCGCTTTAGGATCCATTCCAAAGCCAGAAGCTACAGCCATCCCTACCACGTTTTGCAGAACGATAAAGACGGCAGCAAGAAACAATAGAATGAACAACGGTCGCCCGCCTTTAATCAGTGTTTTAATATCCGCTTGAAGCCCAATACCAGCAAAAAAGTAAAGTAGCAAAAAGTCTCTGACATCTAGGCTAAAAGTGATCTGGATTTCAAACAGATAATAAAGCGCAGCCACGGTAGCGGCACAAACAAAACCACCAATAACTGGCTCTGGTAAAGAGTACTTCCTTAATACTTCAGAGCGCTCGATTAAACCTTTACCAATAAACAGTAATGAGATCGCAATAGTAAAGGAGAGCATTGGAGAAACGAGGGTTTCTGTCATGATGCTATAGATTCCTAAGAGTTAAGATTATTCAAAATGTTGCTTACTCTTAATCTTGTAGATCCAGACCAAGAAATCAAGCGTTTATCGGTGATATCAATCGCTAATCTGGATCAATGTGTTTCAACATAAACAGAGCAAAGGCCATCACAAAAAGGATTTGAAAAGGCGACGTCATGGAAGGAGGCAGATTACGTGAATATAGGAGCTCTAAAACGAGAAAACCCCAGCATTTCTGCTAGGGTTTTGAATAGTGGTGGAAGGATGGGGATTTGAACCCCAGATACGCTATAAACGTATACTCGCTTTCCAGGCGAGCGCCTTAAGCCACTCAGCCATCCTTCCACAAATTGTGTGTTGAGCATGTCACTCAACGAGGCGCTACTTTATTGATTCTGCTTGCTTTGGTCAAGGGGCATTCTCAAAAAAAGTGCCTTTTTCGGTTTGTTCGATTACAAATTAACTCATTAGATCAAAAACAAACCAAATTTCATTCTTTCGCTGCACTTACGCTTGTTGCTTTTCTTAAGCTTGTTGATATTAGCCCGGGACTCGAAACCATTTTCGGCACATATCTAGGAAGTAGCCGTAAAGTACACCCATACCGCACGAGATCACGGCATTACTGGTTACAGCCGTCACGATCTGGTCGCCTGAAGCACCCACTGCCAACAAAATCCCGGCATACACAGGAGATTGGAATAACACGTATGCCATCAAATCAGACAAGTTTTTCATCAATGAGCTTTCTGAAAGCTTTGCACCGTTGCGCAAGAACCAATCACGAAAAACGCCATAAGGCCAAGCGATAGCAATGTTTACCGGAATAGATAACGTTCGAGAAGCAAGAGATTGCTCGAACGTCATACCAGAAATAAACACTTCTACGATCATGCCAGAGATAAAACAGAAAACTACCATAGCAAATGTATCCGCCGCTGCGTTACGAATACAAAATGGACCACGAGACTTCATTGAGCGTTAAACCTAAAATATATCACTACCTATTTAGTGATTTAGCAACATATAAACAAGGCACTTTCGCACCCTACCAGATAATGGCACTATTAAATCACAAGATAAGTAGTCATACATTCCAAATTAAAAATCAAGTTGTAAATTAACAACCAAAAACCACTTAAAAAGCAGTCACTTCAACCAAAAATCCAAACCAAGGTCAAACATTAGACAACTCGTTGTTTACTTACCGTAATTAAACAACATTTAAGCCATCGGTAGGTTTACAGTAATAATATTGATGACATCTTGTGTAGGTGGAGTCCCTAATGAAACCTGCTCTAACGCTTTATCAACTTGATAAGTAAGTTCAGCATTGTTCATTGGTTCAACGTGAACACGTAGGCTCTCTAGCGCAAATTGAATCAGTTCTAGGTTGTTGTCTTCTAGTGCCACATACAAGGTCACTAATAGCTCTTCGGTGTTATCTTTGTTTCGCAGATCAGGTTTAGGCAGTGACTCGCTTTTACTTTTAGAATCACGTTGTTTTACTGCTTGGCTTTCGAGATCATCCTCTTTTACTTCATGGTATTGGTAAAGCTTATTTGAATAGCGGAACAACGCATCATCTAGCTCACGCTCATCGATTGGCTTTGCGATAATATAATCCACACCCGCCCCCAGCATGCGCTCGCGAGTCTCTTTAAAGACATCAGCCGTACAACCAAATACCAATACTGATGACACTTCACCGATCAAAGCACGAATCGCTGTAGTTGATTCAACGCCGTCCATCACTGGCATATGGTTATCCATGAGTACCAAATCAAAGCGCTCAGCAACCACGGCTTGTATCGCAAGCTCACCGTTTTCGACGCTCTTACAAGTAAAGCCTTTACTGCTCATGAAGGTTTCTATGATCACCGTATTCGTTCGGTTATCCTCAACGATCAGTACTTTTAAGCCTGAGTAGTCCAACTTCTTATGTGGCAGACTCTCGATCTCGCCAGGCTGGCATGGTTGAATCTTCAAGCGCACATCAAAGCTCGTGCCTATCCCTTCTTCACTGGTGACGGTAATGCTGCCATCCATCAATTGGGCAATTTTCTTCACTATTGCTAAGCCAAGGCCTGTTCCACCAAAACGCCTTGTAGTCGAAGACTCCGCTTGTTCAAACGGTTTAAAAATTCGCTTTTGAGCTTCTTTAGATATACCAATTCCGGTATCACGAACTCGAATGCTTAGATAGGTGTCACTCCCCTCAACCACTTCTTTCAGGTACACCTCAACAAAGCCTCTGGAGGTGAACTTCACCGCGTTGTTCAATAGATTAAACAAGATTTGGCGAAGGCGAGCTTTATCTGAGAAGTACCAACGACCCGAAGGTACCTCAGAGTACACTTTGAATTGAAGCCCTTTCTCGGAAGACAATGTGTAGTAAACACTGTTAATACTGCCGATGATCGAATCAAGCGGGAAACGCGTTTCATCAAGATCCAACCTGCCCTGCTCGATCTTCGAGAAGTCTAAGATCTCGTTGAGCAGGGTCATCATATGATCGCCGGACTCATACAAACTCTTTAGATGCTTCTCTTGTTCAGAATTTAGAGGCGTTTTTAATAGGATTTGAGCGGTACCCAATACTCCATTCATCGGAGTGCGAATTTCATGTGACAAGGTCGCAAGGAAAGCGGTTTTTGCATTGGTGGATGCCTGAGCTTTAACCTTTTCCGCTTCGAGATAAATGGTCTTTTCGTTGAAGGTTTTAATCAAATGGCCGATTTCGTCATCACTCGAGTAATCCACATCAATGATTTCGCCCGCTTTCGAGCTATCAACCTGTGCTGCAATCCTTGTGATTGGACTAATCAAATAACGGTTCAATAAGTAATACCCCGCCATGACACAAAGTAGCAGCAGCGGAACAATACCGCCTTCAATACTCATCACTTGACGAAACACTTCGTCTGCTACCCGTGATTTGGAGTTCACCACATCCACTTGCCAGCCAAAATCACCAAATTGATTGCTACTGATGTAAATGCTTTCAACGAGATTAAAGTTATGCGATACCAACTCTTGGTTAAGCTTATCTCTGAGCGTAATGCCAAGGTTGTATTCTTCGGCGTGGTTCTTGATAAAACCAAGCAGCTCTTCGAGCGAGAGATCCACCGTGGCAACACCGGCAAAAGTACCGTCGTAATAATAAGGGGAAGACGCCGTAATCATTCGAACGTGTGTGTATGGGTCGATATACACATCACTCCAAGAGATAGTGCCTTGTTTTTGGTTGACGACAGAGGTGTACCAATACTCTTCTTGATAAGGGGCATTTTTGGGGTTGTTGTAAGAATATATCTGGTCGATTATTCCATCGTCGGCTTTATTAAAAAAGTAACTGTTGAGAAGCTTTTTAGAATCAAGCGCATAAGGTTCGGGCCAAATACCGGCACTGACAATCGTATCGTCGCTCGCCGCCAACATGGACTTAAAGAGCGGAATAACATCATCACCGTTACGATGCGCTTGAGCAAACCCAACGAGACTGTCTACGAAGCCTCGAGAACTACTGAGTGGCTCTGTAATCAATGCGGATAACAGTTGCGTACGCAAGTCGAGGTTTTGTTGTAATTTGGCGCGCACAGGGGATTCTACGACGTAATACGTCACACTACCGACAATGGCAATAAACATCGCAAGGTATAATCCGAGCGCTACCATGCTTTTTTTCTTTAAAGACGACCGTATCTGCATAATTCTTTTATTGTTTTCTTTTCTGTTAAACCTAGTGTTTATCATCCATGACATCAAGCCTTTTTAGATTGAAGCTTGATTGGCACAAGTTCATTGGTACTATAAGCGCAAATATGTTCCCTTTTACGGTACCTCACTTTGACTTTACAAGATATTCTTGCGCTTCCAGAGTTGGAAGGAAAGCTAATCACAGAACACAAAACAATGGGCTTTGTCACTGCAATGGCAGCGGCACCGAATGTGTTAACCCCGCATGAGTGGCTACCGTTCTTATGGGGTGGCGAAGAAGTCGCACCTTTTACGGATGGTGAACAGCTAGAAAGCTACATTGAAGTTATCATCGAGCTTTGGAATAAAACCCGCCCAGAACTGATTGAAGGGACTTGGGTTTGGCCTGAAGCTTGTCAATTAGACGACGAAGAAGTGGTGAACACTGCCGCTCGTGATTTTTGTGAAGGCTTGCTTCAAGGCTGGCAGATTGCTCGCGACGATTGGGAAACACTAATGCCTGAAGAGAGCGAAGATAACGCACTCGTTGGCGGTGTCCTGCTGTCACTGAGCATGCTTTACGATCCAGAAACGTCAATTGCTACGCTTGCAGAGCAAGGCATCGAAGGCCTAGAGCAATTTGAAGAGATCTTTAACGCTGTACCTGTAATGCTTTGCGGTCTAACACAGCGCGGTATTGCGCTGGCTGAAGCTCAATAAAAGTTGGCTTTATACATACCAAAAGGCCTCATTATGAGGCCTTTTTTAGTTTCTAGACGAGATGAAAATAGTCGCTTTAGAAGCCTTTCCAATCGAAGTCATCAATTCGCTCGTCGGCAATATAGAACAGCTTAGTGCCACTGCTGACCACTTGATCTAACTCTGGGTTGAGTTCAATACCGCTCCCCGTATCAATGGCGATCAGTGTTGCTTGATACTTCTCTTTAAACACAGAGAAAATAGGCGCGACGGTGACAGGCTCAGCGTCTTCAGGGAAGTACGTTGAATACTGTGTCATGCCTCTTGTTGAGCTCAATAACTCTTGATGAAGCGCACTTGATCCTGGGTCTACTGCAGCCTTTGCTAGCATCTCAGCACCCACAGCTGGAATACATTCTGAGTTAGGGCAATGCTTATGTAGCAAATCGCTCAACGCTTCGTCTTTAAAGTAAACAAGAAGGTGTGCCTTAGGATTTCGGTTGGCACAGTAAAGCGCCGCAGATAACGTAATGTCGTCTTCTGGATTATCAATCAGGATGCAACTTGCAGACTCAATGCCCGTTTTCTCCATCTCTTTGCCATCGGTGTAGCTGTTTACTTTGACGAAGTTAATTTCACCGGGTAACGGGTTCTCGATATCTGAGCGCGTACATAACACGATTGGTCGTTTACCCGTTTCTTCGTGTTGTAGCATGCGGATGAGATGAATGGTTCTTTGCTCATTCCACCCCAACATCAAAATGTGGTTGTCCACTCTAACTCTCCTTTTTCCTAGCAAGCCCGCTCGCCAATATTCAACACCTTCTGTCGCCACTTTACCGAGTAACGCGGCGAAAAGGCTCAACCCGCCTGGAATCACAAATAGAATAACGATCCACTGCCCCGCTACCGTGGTTGGGGATAAATCACCATAACCAACTGTAGAAGCCGTCACCACCAAATAGTAAGCGAATACGGTAACCGAACTGGTTAAATCTGTTTCACCCGCCAAATACAGCATCGACCACGATAAAGCGATGTAGCCAAGAAAAGTGAACAGTAAATTTTTGCCGTTCAAAACAAAGATGTTTGCTTTGATCCAGCGTTTGAGTTGTAACCAGATTATCATTCGAGCCTCTAATCTTTTCCTCTTACTTACATGCTAGAAAAAATACCTGATATCAACAAGATGTATCATCAGAAAAAGATACATGACCACAAGATTGATATTGGCGGCCTATACGCAGGTACAAAAAAACCAGCACGATTGGCTGGTTTTTTGGGTTAGATAAAAGAGCGGCTTACGCGTTACCTTTTACCTGCACATTTAACTGCTCTGCAAAATCTAGCATGCGGTTCAATGGAATAAGAGACTTAACGCGTAATTCGTCAGAAACGAAGATTTCGTGTTGCTTACCACCATTCTCAAGCGCGTTTTCAATCGCTTCAAGGCCGTTCATTGCCATCCAAGGACAGTGTGCGCAGCTACGACACGTTGCACCAGCACCCGCTGTCGGCGCCTCAATCAGCTCTTTTTCAGGAACCAATTGTTGCATCTTGAAGAAGATGCCTTTGTCTGTCGCAACAATCATCTGTGGATGAGGCAGCTCTTTTGCTTTCTTGATCAGTTGGCTTGTAGAGCCTACGGCATCAGCCAGTTCAACCACACTTGCTGGTGATTCTGGGTGAACCAAGATAGCGGCTTCTGGGTATACCGATTTCATTTTCTTCAAAGCATCAGCTGAGAACTCATCATGAACGATACACTCACCTTGCCAAAGCAACATGTCAGCGCCAGTTTGATTTGCGATGTAAGAACCTAGGTGACGGTCAGGGCCCCAAATAATGGGTTTGCCTTCAGCGTCTAGGCTTTCAACGATTTCTAAAGCGATGCTCGACGTCACTACCCAATCTGCACGAGCTTTAACAGCTGCAGAGGTGTTCGCGTATACAACCACGGTATGGTCAGGGTGAGCATCACAAAATTCTGTAAACTTGTCAGCTGGACAACCAAGATCAAGTGAACATTCAGCTTCAAGTGTTGGCATTAGAATGCGTTTTTCAGGCGTCAGAATCTTCGCAGACTCACCCATGAAACGAACACCAGCGATGATCAAAGTGCTTGCTGAATGACGGTTACCGAACTTAGCCATTTCTAAAGAATCGCCAACGAAACCACCAGTTTCTTCAGCCAGAGCCTGAATTTCAGGATCTGTATAGTAGTGTGCAATTAGAACTGCATCTTTTTCCTGAAGTAGTTTTTTGATGTTCGCGATGTGGGCCTGTTTCTGAGCGTCGCTCAATGGAACTGGCTTCGGCGGAAACGGGTAAACTGTATCGATTTTATCTAGTATATGACTCATTGCTCTTGCTCTACGCAACTTCTTCCGAGAATCCGAGTATTCTACACAGGACAGCGATTGGGATCAAAAAGGATTGGTTGCAAGCAGTGGCTAGCTAATGCTTAAAACGCATAAACAAGGCGACGTGTTGGCATCACAAAGAAGATAAGTAAACACTAAACGGAAGTAATCAGGTATAAAAAAGAGGCGCCTAAGCACCCCTATTTTGTTTTATAAGTGGGTTTTCGCCACTTTTGCCGAAGCACTATTTGGGTACTCGGTCACGACTTGTTGGTAATATTTCTTAGCTTGCGTCGCGTTGTTGTTGCGCGCAGCTATGTCACCAAGCTTAACCAGTGCATCTGCTCGCTTGTTTGAGTCTTTGTACGACACAACAGCGGCAAAGCTCTTCACGGCTTCTTTATCTTGCTTCTTAGCGAAATAAAGCTGACCTAACCAGTAATGTGAGTTAGGTGTGAAGGTAGAATCTGGGAAGTCTTTTTGAAACTTTTGGAATGCTGAGATAGCACCCGTGTAGTCTCGTTGCTTTAGAATCATATCTACAGCATTTTGATAAGCGGTTTGCTCATCCACATCAGTACTGAACGTACCAGAAGCGTCTTTAGAGCCTTCACTCGCCGCCACTGCTACCGTTGCGGTGCCTGCTGCTTTCACCTCACCTCTCACACGGTCCAGTTCAATGAACAGTTCACGTTGGCGCTCTAGCATTTGCTTCATATCGTAGCTATTTCGTTCCAGCTCACCACGAAGTTCACTGATCTCCAGTGCCATGTCGTCGATTTGCTGTTGCATTTGAAGCTGAACAAGGTTGCGATTTTGAAGCAGGCGTTCTAAACGCTCAATATCTGATTCGTTAGATGCAGACGCTGCTCGAGAGGAAGATGATGAATTAGTTGCGGTGCTATTGAGATCGGATACTGGAGCTGGTGCAGCGAACGCGGTGTTCGCTGCACTTGCCAGTAACGAAAGCAAAATAACTCGCTTTGTGTTACTGAACATGAGGCAATTCCTCAATTATATAGCCTACTAAAATTAGTAAACTAGTACTGCGCGACGGTTTTTAGCGTACACATCTTCAGATTGACCTAGAAGAAGTGGCTTCTCTTCACCGTAGCTTACGATAGAGATTTGGTCTGCTTGAACACCTAGAGCTTGTAGGTATTTCGCTACAGCTTGTGCACGACGCTCGCCAAGTGCGATGTTGTACTCAGGAGTACCGCGCTCATCAGCGTGACCTTCAATAGTAACGTTCATGTCAACGTTCTTAACTAGGTAAGCTGCGTGAGCTGCTAGCATTTCTTCGTAATCGCCAGCGATAGTAGAGTTATCGAATGCGAAGTAGATTGTTTGAGTTTCACGTAGCGCTTGCTCTTTAAGCTCTTGCTCAGACAGTTGACCGTTAGCGTCAATTGGCGTTACAACAGTTGTGTCTACGTTGCCTTCTGAACCTGAAGTTGTTTGGTTGCTTTCAGTACCAGATGTTGCAGATGTTGCTTCATCAGTTGAGCTACATGCCGTTACTGCCATCACTGGTAGTGCAATCATCAAGCCTTTAAGAACTTTGTTAAGTTGCATCTTTTTTTCCTTACGTTATCAAACTTAGTTTCTACAGCGACTAAGTGCTATAGATAGTTAAACGCCACAATAGTTAACACTATCAATAGCTAATAGAATGTATTACTTAAACTAGAGGAACGGTGACCATGCAGGCGCTCTTACACGTCCGTTGGTTGCCGGTAATCTAGCTTTGAAACGGCCATCGATAGAAACCATCGATAGTACGTTTGTCTTGTTGTAAATAGAGCTATAGATAACCATACCTCCATTCGGTGCAATACTTGGAGATTCGTCTAACAATGTTTTTGTTAGTACCTGAACCGCACCTGTTTCCAAATCCTGCTTAGCCAAGTTAAAACCTGAGTTGCTACGATTGACCATGATTAGGAATCGTCCATCAGGTGTGATCTGGCCACCTAAGTTTTGGCTACCTTGCCAAGTAATACGAGAAGTCGAATTATTTGACAAATTTACATTATAAATCTGTGGTTTACCACCACGATCCGATGTGAAAATTAGAGACTTGCCATCTGGGTGCCAGAATGGCTCAGTATTATTCGAACGGCCGCGGGTAATTTGAGTCAGCTTACGGCTAGCAAGGTCAAGTGTGTACACCTGAAGGCTGCCCGTTTTCGACAATACCAATGCCAATGTTTTACCATCTGGCGAGAATCTTGGCGCACCATTGTGACGAGGGTATGACGTCACTTTCTCACGTTCACCCGTGTAAATATTCATGATGAATATTTCAGCTTGACCATTCTGGAAGCTCACATAAGCTAGCTTTTTACCGTCTGGTGACCATGCGGGAGACATGAGAGGCTGCTTAGAACGAAGTACTAAACGCTCGTTAAAACCATCGTAGTCAGCAACACGAAGTTGGTACGGGTACTTGTCTTTGTCGTTCACTACCACGTAAGAGATACGAGTTAAGAACGCACCTTTCTCGCCAGTCAGTTCTTCATACACTAAATCAGAAATACGGTGCGCGTACTCTCTCAAGCGTTTGCCCGGAACCGTCGCTTTCTTATTGAACAAAACGTGATCTTTAGAAAGTACTAATTGGCCTTCATCGCTTAACGCACGGCTTTGTCCTTTGGTCAGTTGACCACGAACAATGTCAATCAACTGGTAGTTGACTACATATTGCCCTTCAGCATTTTTAGTGATGCTACCTGTAAGCAGTGAGTCAACACCTAGGTTGGTCCAAGCATCAAAGTTCACCTCAGTTTCACTGTAAGGCGTTTGAGGCATTTTGCTTGTCGCAACTGGGCTGAATTTACCACTACGTTGTAAGTCAGAAGCGATAACTGCTGATACATCGTGTGGTAGCGGCTCTGCGCCTTCCCAACGGAAAGGGACAATAGCGATAGGTCTTGCGGAGTTAATACCGTCTGTAATAACCAGCTCCAGTGCCGCGTGTGCAAACTGGCTGCTTGTAGCTATTAAGAAAACAAAACTCAGTAATAGTTTCTTTAACACAAGTTCGTCCTTTTACTCTGGTGATACAAGTAAGTTAATGTCTTTCAGTGATTTCACAATGTCTGGGTCTTTCGGCAACGGGTAAGATTGCACTTGTGCCACAGCACGCTTGGTTGCTGCGCATAAACGGCTATCGCCATCTAAGATACTTAAGCTACCCAATATCGCGTTAGAGCCCGTTGGAATCAGCTTAAGGTTCACTCGACATGAGCGTCCTCTATAGCTGTCTTCTAACAACAGGTTCTGCTGAATCAGTTGGGTATAAATAGCGCCGTAACGCTGTGCTTCATCAGTAATAAATTGCTGTCTTGCTGAAGAGTTTTGAGTCGCTTCCGTTTCAAGGCCAGCAAAGATATCGTTCAATGCTGCTTCTTGTTGTTTACGCTCTTTTTCTGCTTTTGCTGCAGCTTCTTTAGCCTTACGGGCTTTCTCTGCTGCGGCTGCCGCTTCTTTCTCTTTCGCTATGCGTTGCTTTTCAGCGCGTTCAGCGGCTTCTTTCTCTTTACGAGCTTTGTCTGCTGCCTCTTTCGCGGCTTTTTCTTTTGCCACGCGTTCTTGTTCAGCTTTTGCGATTGCCGCTTCTTTGGCTTTACGCTCGTTCTCGGCTTTCACTAACGCCGCTTCTTTCAACTTGCGGTCAGCTTCGGCTTTAGCGGCTTTCTTTTGCTCTTGCTGTAAACGCGCTTCT
This sequence comes from Vibrio sp. QJM3NY_35, assembly GCF_057785915.1. Lineage (NCBI taxonomy): Bacteria > Pseudomonadati > Pseudomonadota > Gammaproteobacteria > Vibrionales > Vibrionaceae > Vibrio > Vibrio sp. QJM3NY_35. Next base: position 2,181,767 of record NZ_CM173507.1, read on the forward strand.
TCAGCTTTGCGCTGTTTCTCTTTCTCAACTCGGCGCTTTTCAGCTTCACGAGTCGCTTTAGCCTCTTTCGCTTGCTGTTCTTTTAGCTTGCGAATATTTTCTTCTTCAGCTTTACGATTCTTTTCAAGTCGTTCGCTTTCACGTCTCAGTTTGTCTAGACGCTCTTGCTCTTTCTTGCTTGCCGCTTCTCTTTGTTGACGAATCTGTTGAGCTTGCTGACGAACCAACTGAGGATCAATCACCACTGCTTGAACCATCTGCCCTGTAGGTTTTGGCTCTGACATCGTGAAATCCGCTCCCCAAATGAGCGCAACGAATAAAATGACGTGCAGCCCAAGAGAAATAAGAAGCGGTGATCTGAAATTATTGGATTTTTTATTATTCGCTTTCATGAATGCTACGGAGCTATTCCCTTATATCCGTTAAAAGGCCAACCTTTGGCACACCTGCACGGCTTAATTCATCAAGTAATAAAACCACTTCAGCGTATGGCGTTGCGGCATCACCACCAACCGCCACTGGAGAGTTTGGCTTCAGAGACAACTCGGCTTTCACACGGACGATAATATCTTCCATAGATAAGCCACGCTGTACTTCTTCGTCATTAACGCTCAAACCAAGTTCACCGTCTTTGTTCACTTCAACGATGATGAAACTTGCGTTGTCATCACCCAATAGGTCTTGTGCCGATTTAGCCGTTGAAGCCTGAGGCAGTTCAACGTCAACGCCTTGAGTAACAAACGGCGAAGTCACCATAAAAATGATCAGCAAAACAAGCATAACGTCGATGTAAGGTACAACGTTAATCTCTGCTGTCATTTTTCGTTTTTTAGGTTGGTATCCAGCCATCTATTATTCCCTGCCAGCCATCGCTTGACGGTGAAGAATACTGTGGAACTCTTCAGAGAAAGTCGCGTAGTTGTGCTCTAACTTGCCTACTCGGCTGCTGAAGCGGTTGTACGCCATTACCGCTGGAATCGCAGCGAATAGACCCATTGCTGTTGCGATCAGTGCTTCTGCAATACCAGGAGCAACCATTGCGAGCGTCGCTTGCTTCACTTCACCTAATGCGATGAATGAGTGCATGATGCCCCAAACCGTACCAAATAGGCCGATGTATGGGCTGATAGAGCCAACAGTCGCCAAGAAAGGTAAGTTAGTTTCTAGTTCATCAACTTCACGAGCAACGGCAACGCGCATCGCACGGCCAGTGCCTTCCATAATGAAGTCAGGTGATGTTGCATTCGATTTACGAAGGCGAGCGAACTCAGTAAAGCCTGCGTAGAAAATTTCTTCAGTACCAGAAAGCTCGTCTTTGCGTTTGTTGCTCTCTTGGTACAGTTTTGCAAGATCAACGCCTGACCAAAATTTGTCTTCAAACACTTCTGTTTGTTTAGAAGCTTGAGATAACACTTTACTTCTTTTTATGATCATCGCCCAAGAAACAACAGACATGCCCATAAGAGTCAGCATGACCATCTTAACTAGTAAACTAGCTTCTAAAATTAGGCCTAAGATTGAGATTTCAGCAGTCACTATTCGTTAGCTCCGTGAGAATAAATGTTGGCATTGCTTTGGGTTTCATTTTTTGATTATCGATACATGCTACCTTAACCATTGCTTTACACAATGCCTTGCCATCAGGATTTACGATCTCTTGACAGAAGACCAAGGTAGCTCGCTTCAACTCGTAAATATTTGTAATGACTTGTAAAGAATCATCAAGACGCGCGCCTTGAATAAAATCAATGTCCATATGTCGGACTACAAAACCGATGTTTTGTTCTAACAATACTTGCTGAGAAACGCCAATTGAGCGCAGCATCTCAGTTCGAGCGCGTTCGAAAAACTTAAGATAGTTTGAATGGTATACAACGCCACCCGCATCGGTGTCTTCGTAATACACTGTCACTGGCCACGTATATGGCTTAGATAATCCCTGCAATTTGATACCACAATCCAAAACGATAAAGATCTCACTATAACCTAACTCCTTATCATTAATAGTATATCGCTGTGAATTTTTTGATTTGAGAGACGAAAAAAAAGGCCATCTGTATAAGATGACCTCTTTTTGGCTAAAAACCCAACAAGTATAAAGGCTCACGTTGTTATGAACCTAAATCCTTTGCCTTTTATAGAAGGCGCAGCGTCGTTAGGTAGAGCAAAATTGTGAGTGAAACATATGGGCTAAACAGTAGCTGCCACATCCAAGCTCTTGGCTTAAATCCGATACCGTAAACCATGCTTGAGCATACTGCCCAAATGAACATTGGCCCGATGATCGCGTTAAAGCCACCGATGCTTGTCGCATACGCTTCAGGATCCCACATCACTAAACCCACATGCATGAAACCCAATACTAGGGATAAGGCTCTAAGCAGAGTCTTATCCATTGGTTGATGCAGCTTAGCGATTTGCTCTGCGAGATTACTCACTGTCTTTGTCCATCATTTCTGAATGCTCTAGCCATAGAGCATTGATGATGCCGAATGCACATGCTAGAAGTACACCCAAAATCCATGCGAAATACCACATAAAATTTCTCCTAAGTTATTTAACTTCTAGCTTAGTAAGCTGAAACGTCGTTATCTTCGATGTGTTTCTTATCTAGACGACCGAACATTTTGTAGTATGTCCAAGTTGTGTAGCCAAGAATTACAGGAACCATTACCGCCGCAACGACAGTCATAAGACCAAGCGTTAGCTCACTCGCTGTTGAATCCCACATAGTCAAGCTTTGGTTAGGGTTCAGGCTTGATGGCATTACGAATGGGAACATTGCAAAACCAGCCGTTAAAATAACACCAGCGTTCGATAGGCTTGAGAACAAGAATGCGAAACCACCACGCTCAAAGCGAGATGCAATCACAGCAAGCAGTGGCATCGCTACACCAAGGATCGGCGCAGCCCACATTGCTGGATATGTTTCGAAGTTTGTCATCCAAGCACCCACTTGAAGTGATACTTCTTTGTTTAATGGGTTTGAGTCAGCAAACGTATCGATAGTGCTCGTAATTACATAGCCTTCGATAGATTGAACCCAGAAACCACCAATAACGAATAGAGCAATAGCAATTAGGCCAGTGATCTGAGCAACGTTACGAGCACGAGCGTGCAGCTCTTCTGTTGTCTTCATTTGAAGCCATGTTGCACCTTGCATCACGAACAACATCAGAGCCAACACACCACAAAGCAATGCAAATGGGTTAAGCAGAGCGAAGAACGTACCATGGTACTTAGACATCATAAATTCGTTCAGTTCAAATGGAACACCTTGTAGTAGGTTACCAAATGCCACACCGAAAATGATTGGTGGTACTGCGCCACTAAAGCAAAGTGCATAGTCCCAAGTTTTGCGCCATTTTGGATCTTCGATCTTAGAGCGGTAGTCAAGAGCAAGTGGACGTAGCCAAAGTGCTGCTAGCGTCACGTACATTGCAAAGTAGAAACCAGAGAAAGACGTCGCGTAAACCAGTGGCCATGCAGCAAACAATGCACCACCCGCAGTGATAAGCCAAACTTGGTTACCATCCCAGTGAGGGGCAATCGTGTTTAGCATAATACGACGTTCAGTGTCGCTCTTACCGATAACAGGTGACAGAGCGGCAACACCCATATCAAAGCCATCAGTTACGGCGAAACCAACCAGTAGAACACCGATCAATACCCACCAAATAAGTCGTAAGCTTTCGTAATCAAACATAATATTCCCTCACTTATACTTCAACTGAACGGCTAACTTTGTCTTCAACAGAGTTATCGTTTTGTTCGAAGTGGTAACGGCCTGTCTTCAAGCTACTTGGACCTTTACGTGCGAATTTCAGCATTAGGTAAACTTCAGCAATCAAGAACACTGTGTACAGTGCCAGGATAGCGAATAGAGAAGTCCAAAGCTGTTCGATAGTTAGTGCAGATGCAGCAACGTTAACCGGTAGGATTTCACCAACCGCCCATGGTTGACGACCAAACTCAGCAACGAACCAACCTGCTTCAATCGCAATCCAAGGCAGTGGGATTGAGAATAGCGCAGCTTTAAGTACCCATGGTTTCTGTTCGATCTTCTGACGACACGTTTGAACAAACGCAGCACCGAATACGAACAACATGATGAAGCCACAAGCAACCATCAGACGGAATGACCAGAATAGAGGCCAAACTGTTGGGATAGAATCATCCGCAGCCATTTGGATTTGGTCTTCTGTTGCATCAACAACTTCGTCTGTGTAGCGCTTAAGAAGTAGACCGTAACCTAGGTCACCTTTCACTTCGTCGAAAGCAGCCATGTTTTCTTCAGATTTGTCGCCTGCACGTAGCTTTTCAAGCAATTCGTACGCGTACATACCCGTGCGGATACGATCAACGTGGTCATCACGTAGGTCACGCAGGCCCGTTACTTCTTTATCGAAAGAACGTGTTGCGATGATACCCATTACGTAAGGAATTTTAATTGCGTAGTCAGTATTCATTGTCTCTTGGTTTGGAATACCAAAAACAGTAAATGCTGCTGGTGCTTCTTCAGTGTGCCACTCTGCTTCTACAGCAGCGAGCTTCACTTTTTGAACTTCACCAAGCTCGTAACCAGATTCATCACCTAGTACGATTACTGACAAGATCGCCGCCATACCGAAAGATGCTGCAATCGCGAAAGAGCGACGAGCAAAGGCAAGGTCACGACCTTTAAGAATGTAGTATGAGCTGATACCAAGGATGAACATTGCACCCGTTGTGTAACCAGACGCTACTGTGTGTACGAATTTAACTTGTGCTACTGGGTTTAGTACAACTTCAGCGAAGCTCACCATTTCCATACGCATGGTTTCAAAGTTAAATTCCGCACCCACTGGGTTTTGCATCCAGCCGTTTGCTACCAAGATCCAAAGCGCAGAGAAGTTAGAGCCAAGTGCTACTAACCAAGTTACCGCTAAGTGTTGACGCTTTGACAGTCTGTCCCAACCGAAGAAGAATAGGCCAACAAAAGTAGACTCTAGGAAGAATGCAACAAGCGCTTCGATAGCTAGCGGAGCACCAAAGATGTCGCCAACATAGTGAGAATAGTAAGACCAGTTAGTACCAAACTGGAACTCCATGGTTAAGCCTGTCGCTACACCAAGAGCAAAGTTAATACCAAACAATTTACCCCAGAACTTGGTCATGTCCTTGTAAATTTGCTTGCCAGTCATTACATAAACTGACTCCATAATGGCAAGTAGAAATGCCATACCTAAAGTCAGTGGAACAAATAGGAAGTGATACATCGCTGTAAATGCAAACTGCAATCGCGACAGATCAACAACATCAATCATGGTAACTCCTTTGTGTCGGCTGAATGACACTTGTGTGATTATTCACCTCAAAAATCCATGTTAAAACAATTTATGTAATTGTTATTACAAATTGAAATTTGTAGCAAAAACGTACCGTTATAGTTAGATTATTGTTAAGCATGAGCTAATATAGCTGGCGCTAATATTACTGGTAAAATCAGTATGTTTCAAAAGGTTTATGGGAGAACCCTGCGTTGATTTGTATCAAATTTATTCGAGCAAATTAGAGTTATTTTTGTACAATTATGATTAAAATCACACCAATTATGCTTGTCTTAATAACAGCGCATGATATCTGTGACAAATGCTCATCACCGCCTCAACATCCGAATTACAACTACCTATAAAGTATTAACAAAAAATATGACAACTTATTTCATTTTCTGTTATCTAAATCAAACCTGAAATCAAAGTTTCCATTTTTGAAGCGCCATTTTCGACCTTTTTATCGACTCGCTCAAAGAGTTGTTATTCAGTAAAAAGCAAAAAATCCCAGCGCTTATGCAACTGGGATCTTTAAAAATGAATAATTTAACGATTGGAGGGTTTATCTATTCCAAAGTGTAAATACGCTCTGTCGGTCGCGATTCGACCTCTTGGCGTTCTTTGTAGATAACCTTGTTGTATCAAGTAAGGCTCTAATACATCTTCAATGGTGTCTCTTTCTTCACCAATCGCGGCTGCCATGTTGTCGATACCCACTGGACCACCACCAAACTTCTCCATAATCGCGAGTAGAAGCTTTCTATCCATGTAGTCGAAACCTTTAGCATCGACATCCAACATGTTCAGCGCTTTATCGGCAACCTCTGGGCAAATATGGCCATCCCCTTTCACTTCCGCGTAGTCGCGCACACGGCGCAGTAAACGGTTAGCAATACGAGGTGTACCACGAGCACGACGCGCAACTTCCAACGCCCCTTCAGACTCCATAGATAAACCTAAGCAATCGGCACTGCGTTGAACAATGTTTTGTAGGTCCTCGACTTTGTAGTATTCAAGACGCTGGGTAATACCAAAACGGTCACGCAGCGGAGACGTCAGAGACCCAGCACGAGTCGTCGCGCCAATCAGGGTAAAAGGAGGAAGGTCGATCTTGATTGAGCGTGCCGCAGGGCCTTCACCAATCATGATGTCTAATTGGTAGTCTTCCATTGCTGGGTACAACACCTCTTCAACCACAGGGCTTAAACGGTGAATCTCATCAATGAACAGGACATCATTTTCTTCAAGATTGGTCAGTAACGCCGCTAGGTCGCCTGCTTTTTCTAGAACAGGGCCTGAAGTCGTACGAATGTTGACATCCATCTCATTGGCAACAATGTTCGCCAACGTGGTTTTACCCAAACCTGGAGGACCAAATATCAACAGATGATCGAGCGCCTCATTACGAAGTTGAGCTGCTTTGATGAAAATTTCCATCTGACCACGAACGTGATCCTGACCTTGATAGTCGGCTAATGCTTTCGGTCGTATCGCGCGGTCAATAACATCTTCATCTTTAAAGACCGGATTATCAGGAGCAATGAGGCGATCAGCTTCAATCATAGAGGGTTCCAATTTAAGAGTGTTAACTCTGTTATCTTTAATTCTTGCTTAGTCGCTCACCAATATTGGAGCACATGAATACTAAGCATATTCTAACGAGGTAGTACTCGCTATAGATAAACGCGATACAGCACGGAGCTTACATCACGATTTCAGTGTTGGTTTTAATTAAACCATCGACTTCAAGGCATCACGAATCAGTTGTTCGCTTGTCATGCCTTCTTTAGCCACTTGAGAAACAACCTTAGAAGCTTGAGTCGGCTTATAGCCTAATGCAAGTAGTGCACTTACCGCTTCTTCTTCCGCGTCGTGAACGGTTGGCATAGAATCAATCGGAGCTGCATCTGTCGCTGGAGTAAACAGGTCACCCGCGCCCCAACCTTTCAGGCGGTCTTTCATTTCAACAACCAAACGCTCAGCCGTTTTCTTACCAACACCCGGTAATTTCACTAACGTAGAAATGTCTTCACGTTCAACACTCTGAACAAACTGGCTCGCCGTCATACCAGAAAGGATACCAAGGCCAAGCTTAGGGCCAACACCATTCGCCTTAATGACTTCACGGAAAAGCGCACGTTCTTTAACTGTGTTAAAGCCGTAAAGCAGTTGTGCATCTTCACGAACAACAAAGTGAGTGTAGATAATTGCCTCTTCGCCAACGTTTGGTAATTCATAAAAACAGCTCATTGGCATTTGAACTTCATAGCCAACACCACTCACTTCAATTAATAACTCTGGTGGCTGTTTTTCTATTAATGTACCGCGTAGACGTCCGATCACAATTCACTCTCTTGATGGAATATAATTTGGGGGACAGAATATAAAAGAACTGGATGCTTATCCAGTTCTTTGTGTTTATTCGGGTGATTTATTTACGCTTGTTTGGCTTGTGAAACCACGTTATTTAAGCTTTCGACCAGCTCTTTGACAGAAGTAACATGTCCTGTGAGTTCAGAACCATAATTGGCCACTAAGCCTGAGACAGATTTAGTTTCCGCGACACTTTGCGCCACTTCTGAACTCGCAAGATCGAGCTCTTTCAAAGAATTCATCTGCATCGCCATAATATTGGTGAGCTGATTAACGTCAGTCGAGATGGTTTGCACCTCCGAGATGATGCCGTTCATCTCATTCGCCGTGGTTTCAATAATCGCTCGGCCATGTTCCACTTCGTCTTTACTGCGGTCCAACAAGGTTCGAATTTCTATTGCGGAATGACTGCTTTTCGCCGATAACTCTCTCACTTGGTCGGCGACGACCGCAAATCCTCTTCCCTGTTCTCCTGCGCGAGCCGCTTCTATGGCCGCATTTAACGCTAACAAGTTGGTTTGTTCCGCGACTGAAGTAATCAAATCGGCGACTTTCATGATCTCTTGATTACTTTGAATGATCTGAGTGATTGCACTGGTTGAAGCTTCTAATGACTCAGAGCTCTTTTGAGCTTTCTCGCCGACCGCTTCGCTGCGCTCTTTCAGTTCACCGACAAACGAGTTGGACTCTTCGATGCCTTGAGTCATTTGATGCAATTGTTGGCTCATCTGTTCTGCCGCACTCGCTTGGGATTCACAGTTGATGTTCAGTACTTCAACTTGAGAATGTAAGTCTCGCGACTGTTGGTCTAGATGCACAGACACACCCTGTAAGCTTTCAGAGTTGGAATTCGCTTGGTCGAGTACCACCGAGAGTCGCCCTTCACTTTGAGTCGCTTGGTTGGCAACCTGCTGACTTTCCAAAATAGCTTCTTCCGCCATCTCAATCGCGACCTCTTTTTGTTTGGCCGTAAACGCTTGAGCGATGCAAATCACCACCAAAGGCATGATCACACCAGACCAAGTTTCAACCACCACGGCTTCAGGAGTAAGTACTAACTGCGGAAATTCAAATCCGTTAAGGTGAGCCGACGTCATCACCAATGAAACGCCAATCACTAACCCACTCCATACAAGGGCGACAATTCGAGTTCCTGACAGGAAAAAAGCAACCACTAACAACGGCACCCAATAAGCCTGGGTAGACTCAACCACGCCACCGCTTTGGTAGATGATGTTCAACGCGTGTACTGCCATGCCGACAAAGCCAAAGTTCAATGCCAAGCTAGGCTTGCGGGTAACGCGTAATAAAAGCGCAGAGACTAATTCAAAGGCGATAAGAAATACGGAAGTGGCCACCAGCAGTTGCTCTTCATGCTTGGTCCACTTGATTAAGCTATAGACACCCACGAAGAAGGCGATAAAAGTGAAAAGTAATAAGATATCGGCTTGTCTGACTTCGTTGCTATTCCATCCATTACTTTTGGGTAGAAACAGCGCGCGCCACAACTTGATTGGGTTCATCAGTGATCATCCTTGATTAACTTGTAAGACCTCCGACCAATGTTAATGACATGTTAAATGATACGCAATGTTATTATCTGGGTTCTGTTCGAAAGATCTCATTTCATCAATGATTTAGCAGCGTATTGTTTTGATATGAGCCAAACGAGGCGTAAAGCTCATCGATGGAATAAACGGAGAAAGTAATACGTTAAGAACTGATAAGAGGATGGTGCTTAACGGTAGCGTCCTTTTCGCGCGCCTGTCGCCTTGCCTGCCAGTGCTATCAAGGTTTTATTAGTGTTTGCGTGAGTGATCGCTACGCCTAGAGCGTCAGCAGCATCGGCCTGTGGTTTGGCAGGTAACTTAAGCATGCTCATCACCATGTTTTGAACCATCGACTTATCAGCACCACCATTACCTGTCACCGCTTGCTTGATTAAACGAGCCGCATATTCATGAACGGGGAGATCAGCATTTACCGCAGCCACTATCGCACTGCCACGCGCTTGTCCCAGCTTAAGTGCCGAATCGGCATTCTTCGCCATGAAGACCTGCTCTATCGCAAACACATCCGGTTGGAACTGAGTGATGATTTCGCTCACACCGGCGTAGATTTGTTTAAGTCGACCCGGCAGTTCTTTTTCAGAGGTGCGAATACAACCGCTACCTAAGTAATATAGATGACGACCATTTTGACGAATCACGCCATAGCCGGTAATACGAGAGCCAGGGTCAATCCCTAAGATAATAGACATAATTTCAAATACTGATTATTTATACATGCTTTATGAGCTTAGTATATCGAACGCAAAAAAAAATGCCCGTCAAATTAACGGGCACTTTCTAATTACTGACAGGTCTGGCTAATGAATTAAGAGCTCTCTATCAACTAGGATCTCTTCATCAACAAGAAAAGATAACAGGCTTACGCTTGCTCTTTTTTCTCTGCCAATTTAACTGCGATTGCTAGCTCTTCCAGTGATGCCGGGTTCGCTAGGCTTGGCGCGTCTGTTAGTAGACATGCTGCAGCTGTTGTTTTCGGGAATGCAATAACGTCACGGATGTTCTCAGTACCACAAAGCAGCATTGCTAGACGGTCAAGACCGAATGCTAGACCAGCGTGTGGTGGCGTACCGTACTTAAGCGCTTCAAGTAGGAAGCCGAACTTCTCTTGTTGCTCTTGTGCTTCGATACCTAGGATACCGAATACCGCTGTTTGCATTTCTGCGTTGTGAATACGTACAGAACCGCCGCCTACTTCGTAACCGTTGATTACCATGTCGTATGCATCTGAATTTGCTGCTGCTGGGTTCGCTTTAAGCTCTTCCGCGTTCACACCTAGTGGTGATGTGAATGGGTGGTGCATTGCGTGTAGGTTACCTTCGCCGTCTTCTTCGAACATTGGGAAGTCAACAACCCACAGTGGAGCCCATGCAGATGTGTCTGTTAGCTCTAGATCCGTACCTAGTTTAAGACGAAGTGCGCCCATTGCTTCAGCAACGATGCCCGCTTTGTCTGCGCCGAACAGAATGATATCGCCAGATTCAGCCTGAGTGCGATCTAGAATACCGTTAATTACGTCTTCGCTTAGGAACTTAGCAACTGGAGATTGAATACCTTCCATGCCTGCAGCACGGTCGTTAACCTTCATCCAAGCTAGGCCTTTCGCGCCGTAGATGTTTACATGTTCAGCGTAACCGTCGATTTGCTTACGAGTTAGCTTAGCACCACCTGGAACACGAATAACCGCTACGCGACCTTTTTCGTCGTTAGCTGGGCCAGAGAATACTTTGAACTCAACGTCTTTAACCAAGTCAGCAACGTCAACTAGCTCTAGTGGGTTACGTAGATCTGGCTTATCAGAACCGAAACGACGAATCGCTTCAGAGAAAGGCATTACTGGGAATTGACCTAGTTCAACATCTAGAAGTTCTTTCCACATATCGTGAACAAGCTTCTCAGTCACGTTACGTACTTCTTGAGAAGTCATGAAAGATGTTTCGATATCGATTTGAGTAAATTCAGGCTGACGGTCAGCACGTAAATCTTCATCACGGAAACATTTAACGATTTGGTAGTAACGGTCGAAACCAGACATCATCAGCAGTTGCTTGAACAGCTGAGGAGATTGAGGAAGTGCGTAGAAGCTACCTTTGTGAACACGGCTTGGTACTAGGTAGTCACGAGCACCTTCTGGTGTCGCTTTCGTTAGTACTGGAGTCTCGATGTCTAGGAATAGGTTCTCATCAAGGAAACGACGAACGAAGCTAGAAGCACGTGCACGAAGCTTGATACGGTCACTCATTTCTGGACGACGAAGGTCGATGTAACGGTACTTAAGACGCTGCTCTTCAGAGTTCGTTTGATTGAAGTCTAGTGGAAGTGCTTCTGAACGGTTGATGATCTCTAGACCCGTCGCGTAAAGTTCTACTTCACCAGTAGCCATGTCTTTATTTACTTGGCTGTCCGGACGAACACGTACTTCACCAGTAAACTTGATACAGAATTCATTACGCAGTTGGTTAGCGATCGGGAAGATATCTTTCATATCTGGATCGACAACAACCTGAACGATGCCTTCACGATCACGCATATCAATAAAGATAAGACCGCCTAAATCACGGCGACGGTTTACCCAGCCGCACAATTCTACAGTTTGTCCCGCCAGGGACTTGTTCAGGTTACCACAGTAATGGGTACGCATAATGAATTTCCCAATCTCTTAATTATTTACTAATTTCCAAGCTGTCAGTGGTCATTCCACACAACAGAGCAAAGGAACATTTATACGCGGAAACTCGCTTAAAATCGACCTTCCACATTCGAATTTATTGTGTTTTATCTGGCTTTGCTGCTTTTTAGCCCATCAAGTGCGCAAAGATTCATCAAAACCGAAAAAATTGCGATAATTATATCTCGAAAGTACCTTAATCAGCAAAACTCTCGTACAGTAGATTTTCGTTTCAACCCAAAAATTTTTTGTAATGACTGATGGCGTGATAAATAACGGTGTAATAGATGGATGATCGTGTAATAACAACAGAAAATTTACCTTTAAGACTTGGATTAACTATGTGGTCTCATTCTGAGTGGCAAAGTCAGTTCTACGGAAAAGGAACAAAGCCTGCTGAACGCTTAGAAAAGTACACGCAAGTTTTTCATACCGTTGAGGGCAACACGACCTTTTACGCTACGCCAAGTATGACTACCGTTCATAACTGGAAAGCCGCCAGTCACGATGATTTCAGGTTCACCTTCAAATTACCCAAATTCATCACCCACCAGCAGCAACTGAGACACTGCCAAGCAGAGCTCAAAGAGTTCTTGATGACTATGTCGCCACTGCACGATCGTATTGGCCAATGGACGATTCAGCTACCGCATAGCTTTGAACCCAGCATGCTGCCTGCCCTACAAAAATTTTGCACCTTGTTTCCAAAAGATATGCAGCTTGGCGTCGAAGTTCGCCACTTGGGGTTCTTTGATAAAGGCGATGCGGAAAAGCGCTTCAATCAATGGCTGGTAGAGGAAGGCATCAATCGCATCATTATGGACAGCCGCCCCGTTTTTTCTGCGCCACCAACCACAGAAGCGGTGATCGATGCACACCAGAAAAAACCCCGTGTTCCTGTTCATGCCATTGCGACCGCCAATAACCCAATGATTCGATTTATTGGTCACCCAGACCAAGAACCTAATATTGAGTTTTTTAAGCCTTGGTTTGCCAAAATCCCAAACTGGCTTAATGAAGGCAAGCAGCCCTATTTAATGATCCACACACCAGACAATAATCACGCACCCGAACTTGCAATCGCAATTTATAAACAACTACAAAAGCAAGTGTCTGAAAGTACATCATTATTATTACCCGATCTGGCTCAGTTTCCGGCTCAGCAAGGCAATAATCAAATCTCGATGTTTTAACCCATCACCTATCAGCAACTTCGAACCTTGAGCTAAATCTCAGTTTTCGTGACAGTGGCGCTTTTTTTACGTAAAATACGTCCCCTTTTATTTGGTATGAATTTTGTGCCAATTACGCTGACTGTCGAGAGAAAATGCCATGAGCAACACAGACAATATCTTTTCCGCTCCTATTGATAAAATTGGAGACTTCACCTTTGATGCAAGGGTTGCTGAAGTATTTCCGGATATGATTCAACGCTCGGTGCCTGGCTATAGCAATATCATCTCTGCAATCGGCATGCTGGCTGAGCGCTTTGTAAAGCCACATTCAAATATTTACGACCTTGGCTGCTCGCTTGGTGCGGCAACACTTTCTATGCGTCGTCACATTCAGCAAGAAGGCTGCACGATTTTCGCTATCGATAACTCAGAAGCCATGGTTGAGCGCTGTAAATTGCACGTTAATGCTTACCGCAGTGACACACCAGTAGAGGTGATTGAAGCCGACATTCGTGAAGTGGAGATCAAAGACGCTTCGGTTGTGGTACTTAACTTCACGCTGCAATTCCTGTCGCCAGACGATCGATACGCTCTACTTGAAAAAATTCATGCAGGCCTGCGCCCTGGCGGGATCTTAATCCTGTCAGAAAAATACGTATTCGAAGACGAAAGCTCAAACGAACTGCTTATCGATCTGCACCACGATTTCAAGCGTGCTAACGGATACAGCGAACTAGAAGTCAGCCAGAAACGCAGTGCAATTGAAAACGTAATGCGCCCAGACTCGATCCCTGTTCACAGAGAACGATTTCATAAGATTGGCTTCTCAAGCAGCGAAGTTTGGTTCCAATGTTTCAACTTTGGTTCAATGTTCGCGATTAAGTAGCCTACAAACCTGGTCAGCTCGTATTAGAACGTCATCCTCACTGTAGGAAATGACAAATTTAATTTTTATTTTAGGGTTTATTGCCCCTATTAACTCAGTGAAAAACTATGTTTAATTTTGCCAATTTTTATCAACTTATTGCCCAAGACACTCGCCTTCAGCCGTGGCTCAATGTTCTGCCACAGCAACTGACAGATTGGCAAAATGCAGAGCACGGTGACTTCGACCGTTGGTTACGTGCACTAAACAAGATTCCACAAGGTGTACCAGACCAAGTTGACCTGAAGAACTCAGTGACGATTGGCAGCTCAACACCATTTCACACAGGTGAGCTTAAAAAGCTAGAAAGCTTATTAAAGACGTTCCACCCATGGAGAAAAGGCCCTTATACGGTTCACGATATTCATATCGATACTGAGTGGCGTAGTGACTGGAAATGGGATCGTGTGCTTCCACATATCTCCCCATTGAAAAACCGTTCGGTTCTCGATGTAGGTTGTGGTAATGGTTACCACATGTGGCGCATGCTCGGTGAAGGTGCTCGCTTAACGGTTGGTATCGACCCTTCTCATCTATTCTTGGTTCAGTTTGAAGCAATTCGTAAGTTAATGGGCGATGACCAACGTGCTCACCTATTACCTCTAGGTATCGAGCAGCTGCCAAAGCTAGAAGCCTACGACACAGTATTCAGCATGGGTGTGCTTTACCACCGTCGTTCGCCACTTGACCACTTGATTCAGCTAAAAGACCAATTGGTGTCTGGCGGTGAACTGGTTCTTGAAACCTTAGTAATTGAAGGCGATGAAAATGCGGTACTGGTCCCTGTTGACCGTTACGCACAGATGAGAAACGTGTACTTCTTCCCTTCAGCTCGCGCACTGAAACGCTGGCTGGAACAAGTTGGCTTTGAAGACGTACGTATCGTTGATGAAAATGTCACGACAATTGGTGAACAACGCACCACAGAATGGATGACGCACAACTCTCTTCCAGATTATCTAGATCCGAACGATCCAAGTAAAACGGTTGAAGGCCACCCAGCGCCAAGACGTGCGATTTTGGTAGCAACAAAGCCATAGGATCTCTGCCCACAAAGCAGTGGCATATTGAGTAAATAAAACACAAGCCTATATAAGACAGCAAAACAATGGCTTGCCATGGTCAAAAAGTCACCGTTGATTTCGCGATGAACTTTTCTTCCTGAGCTCACAAATTGAACAAAAATTGACTTATGTTTAATAAGTGAGCTATTTCAAATAGCAATAATTGGCGTAGCGCTCACATTGCGATTCAATATGACCAGACTCTTACAATAGGATGCTTCACGCATCCTTTTTTGTGGGCTAAACTTCTAAATAGTCTGAACTATTCTCTAATTCTCAAAGGTTTTTTTATGTTTAAGCGATTATCGCCGATTGTGGCGGTTGGTTTGCTCTCTGGTTGTACCCTGACTAACGGTGCCGCCTACCACCAAGAAACTCTCGATGCTATTGCCCGCTCAGAGACAAACATCGCAAATAAGGTTCAAAATCTTGAACTGCAACTAAGCAATCAAAGTGATTATATTGAAAGCTTAGAAGACGAAATTACTACCCTTTCTAGCCAATTAGATGTCCATCTAACGAGCATGGAACACAAGGTTATTGAACAGCTAGAGGAAGAAGAACCCGTAGCAGTTGCAGCGGCCCCTATCGCTCCTACATCACAACCGACTATCCTTGGCGGCATTGAAAAAGTGTCTATCGACTCTATTAAGCAAAGCTTTGATGCACGAGTGGATACAGGCGCAACCACCTCTTCTTTAAACGCTGTCGATATCAAAGAATTCGAACGTAACGGCAAGAACTGGGTTAAATTCCACCTAGACGATAAAGCCCAAGCGGAAGAAGACCAGAAATGGATTGAAGCGCCTGTTGTACGTTATGTAAAAATCCGTCAATCAACCAATGATCAGGCAGAACGTCGAGCTGTGATCGAATTATGGGTGAAAGTTGGAAAAATCCATGAAAAAGCGCAATTTACATTGGCGGATCGCTCTCAAATGAGTCACCCTGTACTACTAGGGCGCGAATTTATCAAAGACATAGCGCTAGTAGATGTAAGTAAAAAGTACGTACAAACGGAAGTTAAATAACAATAGTAGGGTAAGCTATGACGTCAAGAATTCCATTTTATATCTCTATATTCCTGCTTATCGTGGCAGGTATAACACTGAGTATGTTCAGACATACGACCTACGGTGTACCTTGGACTCCAGGGGAAACCAGACAGGTTTGGGACGTTGAAGCTCGCATCGAGTTCAACGCAGTAGGCAAAGAAGCAAAAGTTTCCTTAGCGGCTCCTCATACTCAGTCTAACTACACACTTATCGGCGAATCGGCTTCATCGCCAGGTTATGGTATCTCTTACTTGAATACCGAATCAGGTCGCCGCGCAGAGTGGTCTATTCGATACGCAGATGGCCCTCAAACTATCTACTACAAAACACAATTCCTAGTCGACAACCAAGCAAAAGTTGATGCTATACCGCCAGAAGGCGAAGTCGCACAGCCAAGCTTCGACGGCCCTGAAGAAGCCGCTTCTTTTGCATTGATTGATAGAGCGACAAAGCGTTCTGCAGACAACCTCACTTTTACCCGTGAGCTCATCAAAACACTTAACGATCCAGACAGCCAAAACTCAGCGCTTATTCTGAATAACATGACCAAAGTGGAAGCGATACACAAGCTACTTTCAGCAGCGAAAATACACAACAAAGTCGTTGGTGTTATCGAACTAGAAGACGGCCGTCGCCGTCAGTCGATTCAAAACATGATTCAGATCTGGGATAACGACCAGTGGATTCTGTTCTCTCCTGAATCAAGCGAACAACAAGTTCAACCAAACCTACTCATCTGGGACGAATCAAACGTTTCTCTACTGGATGTTGTTGGCGGTCAGAACAGTAAAGTTCACTTCTCTATGATTGCTCAAGAGGTTTCACCAACGGAAGCAACCAACAGTAAGGTATCTGCAGACCAGCTATTGAACCTATCGATTCACAGCCTACCGCTAGAAGAACAAGCGATGTTTAAAACCATCATGCTGATTCCTATCGGTGCTCTGATTGTTGTGTTCCTCCGTGTCATCATCGGTCTGAAAACATCTGGTACCTTCATGCCAGTACTGATTGCCGTAGCCTTTGTGCAAACACAATTGGTAACGGGTATTGTCGGCTTCCTACTTATCGTAGGTACGGGTCTGATTATTCGAAGTTACTTGTCCAAACTCAACTTGCTACTGGTCGCCAGGATATCCGCCGTAATCATCACGGTAATCATGATTATTTCTGTATTCACTGTGGTCGCGTTTAAAGTGGGTCTGACTGAAGGTCTATCCATTACGTTCTTCCCAATGATTATCCTATCTTGGACTATCGAACGTATGTCTATCCTATGGGAAGAAGAAGGCGCGAAAGAAGTAATGCTGCAAGGTGGTGGTTCTCTATTTACTGCGATTCTTGTTTACTTAGGCATGACTAACCCGTTCATTCAGCACTTAACGTTTAACTTTATTGGTTTACAACTTGTTATTCTAGCGACCATCTTGCTACTAGGTAACTACACAGGATACCGTCTAACCGAGCTTCGTCGCTTTAAACCGCTAGCGGAGGACTAAGTTATGTTTGATCAGTTTACTTCACCGTTTAGGTTGAAAGACAAAGGCATAATGGGAATGAACAAGCGTAACCATAGTTATATTGGTCGCTACAATGATCGTTCCAAGTATCCACTCGTTGATGACAAGCTTAAGACTAAAATCATTGCTGAACAGGCTGGCGCTACTGTGCCAAAACTGATTGGCGTTATTGGTCATCAAGCTGAAGTAAAAACAATCCACAAGATGGTAAAAGAGTGGCCGGGTTTCGTAATCAAGCCAGCTCAAGGCAGCGGCGGTAAAGGAATCCTTGTTGTGACTTCTCACAAGGACGGCGTTTACACTAAGCCATCGGGTTCTACTATCAATGAAGAAGACGTAGAGCGTCACATAAGTAACGCTCTTGCCGGTCTTTTCTCACTTGGTGGTAAGAACGATGTTGCGGTAGTTGAAAACCTCATCAAGTTTGATGAGTGTTTTGATGGCTTCAGTTACGAAGGTGTGCCAGATGTACGAATCATCGTATTCAAGGGCTACCCTGTGATGGCGATGATGCGTTTATCTACTTCGGCTTCCGACGGTAAGGCTAACTTACACCAAGGCGCTGTAGGTGTAGGTATTTGTATTGCGACGGGTAAAGCCGTTCGTGCGGTTCAATTTGACCACCCAGTAACTCACCACCCAGATACGGGTAAAGAGTTGGCGCTACTTCAGGTACCACACTGGGAAAAACTGCTAACACTAGCTTCAAGCGCTTGGGAAATGACAGGTCTTGGTTACATGGGTACTGACATGGTTCTAGACCAAGAAGAAGGCCCAATGGTACTTGAGCTTAACGCACGTCCAGGTTTGGCTATCCAAATCGCGAACGGAGCAGGTTTATTGCCTCGATTGCACCATATTGAGAACCTTGGTACACCGGCTGAATACCCGAAACCAGCAGAGCGCGTTGCATACGCTGCCAAGCAATTCGGTGTTCACGGTAACGAGATTGTTCCAAACTAAGCGATTTGCTGACTAGGTCACTTGATACCTAATAGAGCTTATAAAAAAGGCCGCATAACTCTGAGAGTTACGCGGCTTTTTAGTATCTGCGGTTAAATTAGCGGATTAGGTTAAGTCTCTGTAGATTCAATTACAGGCTCTCGAATTGGATCAATCCGCACCGCCGCCACCTTAAACTCAGGGATCTTAGCGTGTGGATCGGTCGCTGTGGTCGTCAAACGGTTAACCGGCGATTCAACAAAATGGAATGGAATGAACACCACACCCTTTTGCATTCGCTTAGTCACAAACGCCGCGATTTCTATTTCACCACGACGTGTCGACACCTTGAGCATCTGACCATTCGAGATTCCTAACGCTTCAGCATCGTGAACACTGACCATTGCACGTGGCCCCGCTAAGTTATCCAGGCCTTTGGTTTTACGCGTCATAGTGCCTGTATGGAATTGCTCTAAGATACGCCCTGTCGTTAGAACTAACGGATACTCTTCATCCGGTAGTTCAGCAGCGTATCTAAACGGAATCGCCTCCATTTGACCACGCCCACGGGTAAATTGGGTCTGGTGCATGATACGAGTGCCATCAGGGTTATTCTTATTACTCGGCCATTGCACGCCATTGACCGTAATGTTCTCCCAACGTAAACCACCATACTGTGGTGTTACACGTGCTATCTCATTGGTGACATCGGCAACGGTGTTATAGTCCCAACCACCGCCCATTGCGTTGGCTAGCATTTGGATAATCACCCAATCTTCTTTCGCTTCACCTGGAGGCAATACTGCCGGGTTAATGCGCTGAACACGACGCTCGGTATTGGTAAAGTGACCAGACTTTTCAGCAAACGAGCAAGACGGAAGAACCACATCGGCATATTGAGCAGTTTCGGTTAAGAAAATATCTTGAACTACTAAGAAATCTAACGCTTCAAGACCTTCAATCACATGCGCTTGGTTCGGGTCACTCAGCACTGGATTCTCGCCCATTACGTACAGACCACGAACATCTCGATGACACGCGCCATCAATAATCTCGGTCAGCGTTAACCCCGTTTCAGCGGGTAGATCAGTAACGCCCCACTCCATCGCAAACTTTTGACGAACCATTGGGTTATACACTTTCTGATAACCGGGAAGATTATTTGGCAACGCGCCCATATCGCATGCACCCTGCACATTCGATTGGCCACGCAGCGGGTTGATACCACCACCTTCAATACCGATGTTGCCACACAAGAGTTGCAGGTTAGCGATTGAACGTACGTTGTCATGCCCAGTAGTGTGTTGCGTAATACCCATCGAGTAATACACCGCTGTTCGTTCTGCAGTACCAATCAAACGCGCCATCGCGAAGATATCTTCCGCTTTCACCCCAGTAACCAGTTCGACCTTATCCAAGGAATAGCTCGGTGACATCACCTCTTGCAACAAGGTATCAAAGCCATCAACTCGATCTTCGATATAATCTTGATCATACCAACCGTGCTTGATGATTTGCTGCATCACACCGTTGATCAACATTACGTCAGTACCCGGTCGATGCGCTAAGTAAAGTTCAGCATGATCGGCAATATCGATCCTTTTTGGATCGGCGACAATAAGACGAGCACCACCATGTCTCACCGCTTGCTTGATATGCGAACCAATAATGGGGTGCGCTGACGTGGTGTCTGATCCAATAATGAAGATCACATCTGAGTGCTTGATACTCGGAATATCATTGGTCATCGCTCCACTGCCCAGAGAAGCTTCAAGCCCAGTTACGGTTGAAGCGTGGCAAAGACGAGCGCAGTGGTCGACGTTGTTGGTTCCAAGCTCACGGCGGATGAATTTTTGGAAAGCATAGTTGTCTTCGTTGGTGGTTTTAGCCGATGAGAAACCCGCTAGAGCATTGCTGCCAAAGCCTTGTTTAATCGCAGTAAATTTATCAGCGATCAATTTAATCGCTTCATCCCAACTTGCGGGTTGTAGCCAGCCATCTTTACGAATTAACGGCGTTGTAAGGCGGGCATCACTGCCGACGAAGTCGAAACCGAAACGTCCCTTAACACACAGCATGCCCTCGTTGACCGGAGAATCACCGCCCTCGATATAACGGATTTTGTTCTTCGCTTCGTCTACATGCATGGTCAGTTTACAGCCCACACCACAGTAGGTGCAGATGGTATCGACTTTCTTGAGTACGTCTGTATCTCCCTGCTTTCTATCACGTGCATCAACCATTGCACCAGTTGGACACGCCTGAATACACGATCCGCATTGAACGCAGTTTGAGTCGCCCATTAAGGTCTTGTCTGCGCCAAAGTTAGGACGACATTCCGGTCTTGATGCAGGTTTGCCATCCGATTGATTCATGAAGCTTAGAACGCCATGAACATTCTGTTCTCGACAGGCTTGGATACACTGGCCACAACTGATACAGCGGTTGGCATCAAAGATAATGAATTCAGAGCTATCATCAACCGCGAATTTTTGTCTAATTAAACCGATCTTCGCTTCTTCTACACGAATTGCCTGCCAACTCTCATTCGAAGTCACATCGATTTTGTATTCTGGGTGTGTTTGCGTTGCCTTGTATTCAGTCGAGTAGTCTCGCAGGTCGCAATCGGTATTGGCTTGGCAGCCACACTCTAGACATCTTGCAGCTTCAGCGATTGCATCGGTATTATCAAAGCCTGTTTCTACTTCCTCAAAACTTTGCTCGCGCTGCTCAGGAGTTAGCTCTGGCATGATCTTACGCGCTATGCGCTGAATAGATTTGTACTGCTCAGGATCGATCCCTTTGAGCTGCTTGTGCTTTCTAGAGTTAAATGGTTTAGCCGGAATGTTATCCATGTCGCCGTGGAAAAAACGATCGATAGCCTGCGCTGCAATGCGTCCATCGCCGACGGCTTCGACAGCTGTTGCTGGACCACGTCGGAAATCACCAATACTGAAAATATTTCCGGTTCCGGTATACATGGTTTGCGGATCAGCATCTGCGGTATTCCAACGAGTTAGAGGGATATCAATCTCTTCGTTATCCATGAAGCTTAGGTCGGGCTTTTGTGACACCGCAGCGATAACCGTATCGAACGCTTCAACAAAGAACTCACCCGTTGGTTTAGGGCTACGACGACCAGAAGCGTCAGCAGGACCAAGCGCCATACGTTCTAATCGAATCTCAGATACATGACCATTGTCATCAGCTATATTTTCGGCCGGGTTAGTCAAGAAGTGGAACTTCACACCCTCATGCTCAGCTTCTTCAATTTCGTAATCTTCTGCAGGCATTTCATCTCGAGTACGACGATAAATCAACGTGGTATCCGCACCATCACGCACTGCGGTTCGAGCGCAATCAATCGCGGTGTTACCACCACCGATCACTGCAACTTTTTTACCTGTGACATACTGCTGATCAGTCACGTAATCTTTAAGGTAATCGACGCCTAGATAACAGCCGCCAAGCTCGCTACCGGGATAATTCATCTCGACAGCTTGTGATGCACCAACGGCTAAACAAACCGCATCAAAATCGTTGCTTAAATCCGATAAAGTAAAATCAACACCGAGCTTCTTGTCGCACTCTACCGACATCCCGTTACGACACATCAACTCGATTTCTTTATCTAGAATCGACTTAGGCAAGCGATATTCCGGGATACCGTAACGCAACCAACCACCCGCTTGCGGCATCGACTCATAGACACTGACATCATAGCCTTCGTTAGATAGGTAATAGCCTGCTGTTAAGCCACCAGGGCCACTACCGACAATTGCAATACTCTTGCCTTTATTCGGTTTCTTAGCCGGCATGTAGCTCTCTTGAGCCGCTAAATCCGCATCGGCAGCGTGTCGTTTGAGTTGGCGAATCGCGATGGATTCATCGACCAAGTTACGACGACATTCGGTTTCACAGGAAGCAGGACATACACGACCAATTGAAAGTGGCATTGGCAATGTCTTTTTGATCACTTCAATCGCTTTGATGTGATCATTCTGAGCAATATGGTGCAGGTAAGATTGGATGTCGACCCCAGCAGGACAGGCTGTTTGGCATGGCGCCTCACAGTCAGCGTAGTGATCGGTCATAATGCGATTCAACGCTTCTTGTCGATGGTTCGTTAACTGTTTTGACTGAGTGGTAATATTCAGCCCATTAGACACTTCAAGCTCGCACGAGCGCTTCATGCCCACGCCATCAATCTCGACGACACATAAATCGCATGGAATCTTATCAGTTGTTTTGTTCAAACCACATAGAGATGGGATCTCTAAACCACATGTATTTGCCGCTTCAAGTACGGTTTGTCCTTGTTCGACGATTCGAAATTTCCCATCAATAACGATTTGAATCATATTGAGTCCTACCTTCCAGTTTGCGTAATAGTCACGCTCAAAAATACTAATAAGTCGTTCAGCAGTGTGCAGACACTACTGTCATATCATTACCATACATTAATTGTGGTTTTATGCGTGTGACTTCAAACAAGTTCTATTGAGATTAACCCTAATGTATGAGTGGTCTTATCAGTAAGTCAAAGAGGGCTAGACACGAAGTATATTAAGTGGATTGCACAAAGGGAGTTAGAACAATTGCAGAACGCTAGACTTAGGTACTAAAAAGCCCCTAATGATTAGGGGCTATGAATTAGTATCGTTGAATCGCTATCGAGCTTATTGCTCAGTTTCTTCGATAAGCTCTTGCACTGGAGATGCAGGTTTGTTTTGAGCAAAACCTCGCAAACCAACAACGTGTACATGTTCGTGATCTTTGAAGACCTTACGTACCAGTTTGTAGGTTGTACCTTTCTCTGGGCTGATGTTCTCAGGGGCTGCAATCAGAAGCTGCATACCTAGACGGTCACACAGTTCAAACAACGTAGAGATAGATTTCGCATCCAGACGTGCTGCTTCATCGAGGAACAACAAGCGACATGGAACGATGTCTTTACTACGAAGTCGACGTGACTCTTCTTCCCAGCTCTGAACCACCATCAGTAGGATAGATTGACCGGTACCGATCGCCTCACCCGTAGAAAGTGCTCCTGATTCCGCTTGTAGCCAGCCATCTGAACCACGGTTAACTTCAACACTGAGTTCTAAGTAGTTACGGTAATCCAGCAACTCTTCACCCAGAACTTGCGGAGAACGTTGACCCATATCGATATGTGGGTTCACACGTTGGAACAATTTCGCCATCGCTTCTGAGAAGGTGAAGCGCGTTGATTCAAACAAGTCTTTATGCTGCTCTTGCTGAGTCGCTAGCCCTGATAGCAAGATCTCGTGACTTTCACGAATCTTAACGTTCAGACGTACGCCCTTAACCTGACCAAAGTAGATGTTAGACAAACCTTGGTTCAGCATTCGAATACGGTTCTGCTCGCGCTGAATCGTTTTCTTGATGATGCTTGCTACCGACTCAGAGCTGATCGCCAAGCGATTTTCACGCTGCGTCAGTTCTTCTGTTAGTCGAGCTAGCTCAACTTCCATCTCTTCGATTGCTTCAACCGGATCATCGGTATGAATGATGTCTTGGCGAATACGCTCACGAAGATGTTGGTAAACCGCAATGTAGAACAGAACCTTACGCTCTGGATGTGCGTTGTCTTCAGATAGACGCAGCGAATCACGTAGGTCGTCATTGTCAGCCACAGCTAGACGTAGCGCACCCAGTGATTTATCCGACATCGAGCGAAGCTCGCCCGCTGTTAGGTAAGCCAGTTCACGCTTATGAAGACGACGTTCAACATCATTTTCACGAGCTAAGCGAAGTACTGAACACCAACCTGCTTTTGCTGCAACAACGAAGGTACGAAGCTCTGTGTACTCTTTCTGAACTTTCTTAAGACGCTTAGCTAGGGCTTTCATCTCAAGTTCTGTTGACGTAATCGTACGCTCGTATTCGCTCTTACGGCTGCGAGATGTGTGCAGACGTTCTTGAAGTTCGTCACGACGACGTACAGCACGCTCTTCAGCGCCTTCGTCAGCGTTTACGCCAAACTCTTGTAGCTCTTGTTTGAACTCTTGAACCGTCTCTTGCTTCGCTTGATGTGAGCTCTTCAGTGCCGCCAATACTTGGTTGTATTGGTTCATCTGTTCGCGAGCTTGCTTCAAACCATCGCGGCCTTTGGTTCTTGCTTGTTCAGCTTGAACCAGTTTCGCTTTTAATTGCTCGCTCAGTTCACTGCTCTTGTTAAGCAAATCAACAGAGTCCGCGTAAGCAAAGTAGTGACGACGCTCAATCAGATCAGACAGCGCGAACACTTTGCCTTTTAGGGTTTGTAGTGCGTTATCGGCTTGACGATATTCGGCTTCCAAGGCTTCGAACTGCTCTGGGTCGGCATCTAGTGCAGATACGACTTGCTCTAGAGAAGTAAGCGCTTTGCCGTGCGTATTCAAGTAAGACTTAGCTTCACTTAAACGCTCTAGTTGTGCTTCTAATTCAGCTAAGCGCTCAGCCAATGTTTCGTCTTCTAAAATACGAACCATTGGAGCTAATTTATCTAGCGCACCTAGTGCCTGCTTGCTTTGTAGAAGCTGACTGCGTTGCTGCTGCTCTTTAGAGTTAAGCTCAGCCAGAGAACGAACAATTTGATTACGCTTATCACGAATCGCAGCAAGTGCTTGTTCTGGGTCTGCGTTAAACGCAACGTGCAGGTGCTTCGCAACAAAGCTGTTGAATGCTTGATATAGGCGATTCAGCTTTTGAGAGTCAAACGCTGCTTTCGCGTGGTTCTCAACAACAACGTCACGCTCTTCGCGCAATTTCTCTAGACGTTGTTCACGAGCCGCACGGCCAAACAGTGGGATCTCAGGGAAGCGAGAGTAACGCATTTGGCGATCGTTCAGTTGAACACACACCGCACCTTCAAGCTCATCGGCATTGAATGAACTATCATCAAACGCATCTACATCGCCTTCTAGGATATAAAGGTCTTCTGGACAGTCATCAAGATCGACCAGTTTCTCTTTAATGCCATCCAAATCAGAGACCACAATCGCATGACGAGCTGGACCGTACATCGCACTGAAGTAGGGTGCATCGCCAATGGTGATATCATCGTAGATCTCAGAAAGCAGCACACCACCAAGGGTATCTGCTAGGCCCTTCAAGCGAGGATCGTTTGAACCACCTGGAGATGCTAAACGCTCAATTTCTTGCTCAAGTTCAGCGCGGCGAGTGGCTAGCTGATCTTTTGCTACTGCTTGAGACTTTTCGTCTTCAAGCACTTGCTGCATTTGAGTCATCACTGCTTGGCTGTCTTCTAGCTCAGCTTCTGTTTGGTCTCTTAGCGCTTCAAGTGCATCGTTAGCTGTAATCCACGCCGGAGCAATTGATTCAAGCTTCTGAATCTCTTGGTCGTAGTTTAGTTGTACACGACGTTGCTCACTCTTCGCTTCACGCAGTTCTTCTTGAGCGTACTCTAGAGACTCGATCTGCATGGTATGACGTTCGCGTTCTTCATCGAAAACCGCTTCGTCAGTCAGCGAAACGTTATGTTGTTTTTGATATTCGATCGCAAGCTCTTTTGCTTGACGCTGCTGTGCTACATCACGAGCTATATCGCGGTGCTGAGCACGCCACTGTTGTTCATTTTCAACAACGTGTTTGGCATTGCGGCCTTTTTCTAGGGCTTGTTTAGCACTGTGAGACGCATCTTTACGCTCAACATCGCCAACAATGCTCTTAACAAGAGACAGCGCTTTGTCGAACTGTGCAGAGGCAGCAGAAGACATGTCGAGCTTATGTTTCGTCGCCAGTAGAGTTTGAGTACTTGATTCTTCCTGTGCTTTTAGCTCTGAAACCAAGGTTGATGCGCTTTCTGCAGTGATAGATTCATCACCAAGCAGCTGCTTAGTTTTCTCTAATGCTTGAACCGCTTGCTGGTATTGAAGTGCACGAGTCTGCTGAACATCCAACGCTTGTTGGTAATCAGCAAGCTGAGTTTTCAGGCTATCCACTTCTTCTTCAGTAATGGTTGCCTGCTCTTCAGCAAGAAGTACTCGCTCTTGAGCTTCTTCAACCACCATCATCTGCTCTTCTAGACGCTCATTAAGCTCTTCTAGATCTTCGCTATAACGAGCAATTTTCTCTTGCTGGCGAAGTGCAGTTTGAACCAATTGAAGATGATCCGAAGCCGCTTGATAATCTTGCTCTAGTGCCGACTCTTGATCGACCAACAGCTCTAATTCTTCTTGAACACGGTTCAACAAGTTATTTTGATCATGCAAGGTTTCACGCGAACCAAACAGTTCACCACGAAACTTCATGGTTTGATCAAGCTTGTTACGACGATCGTTGGCATGGCGCATGTAATCTGCTGCCACGTAGTTCGTAGATTCAGTGATCAAGTGTTTGAACAGGTCACGGTCCGACTGAGTCGTTTTGATCGCTTCTAACGTCATACGGTTTTCGCGTAGTGCTGATTCCATGTCTTGGAATGCTTTCTTCACACCACCGTTTTGCGGTAGGAGATAATCACGCAGAGAACGCGTAATCGCACTAGAAATACCGCCGTAAAGCGATGCTTCGATCAAACGGTAGAACTTAGAACGGTCGCTGCTGTTACGCAGTTTCTTCGGTACCACACCGTATTCAAACATTTGCGAGTGGTAATCAACAATCGAAGAGAAGGCTTTGAAGTGCGCGCCTTCGTACTGTGCTACCGCGGCTTTTACGTCGTTCAACTGACATACGCGAGCATGGCTGTCGGAAACGTTCTGAATCAACACATCCGTTGGTTTCACATGGCTTGGAAGGCCTTGGATTACGAACGGTTTGATGTCTACTTTCTTGTCACGACCCGCAACTTGCTGCAGTTTTACTGCAAACAGTAGGCGTTGGTTACGAGAGTTCACCACATCCAGCGCAGCGTAACATGCGCCAGGTTGAAGCTTACCGTATAGACCTTTGTCACGAGATGACTGTGAGCTACCCGCTTCCGTTGTATTACGGAAATGCAGAAGGCTTTGGTCAGGAATCAACGCTGTGATGAATGCCGCCATAGTGGTCGACTTACCTGCACCGTTACCGCCAGAAAGCGTTGTAACCAATCCATCAATATCAAAAGTACGCGCGAAGAAGCCGTTCCAGTTGACCATGGTTAATGATTGATACTTACCTCTTTCAATCATGCTTCACCTTCTACTTTTGTTGGTTCGCCGTCGTTTGACTCAAGGTCAAAGTCAGCTTGATCGTTAAAAATGTCTTGTTGACCGTTTTCGTCTACGCCTGCATCTACTTCTGATACGGCTTCCGCTTGTTCTTCATTCAACAAGCTGCCTTGGTTAGGCTCTTGAGTATGCACCACAGCTTCACCATCACGGATAAGACGCAGTTGAGCTTCTTTCATATCATCGCCAACACGTACGTCAGCACCAAAACGGAATACTGCTTCGCTGATACGGAACTTGCCCGTCTCGCCAATCGCAATCAACATGCCGATACGACGTAAGCGACGTAGAGAAGTACGCACTTTTTCAAACAGCTTTTCTTTGTCTAAATCAGAACCCGACGCACGGTTGGTTGCTAGCTTCATAAGTTTTTTCTCATCCGCTAACGACATCAATTCATCAAACAGTTCTTGGTTGGTGAAGATACCTTCATGAGCCAGACGTTCTGGGCTTAGGTATAAGAAACACAACACCTTACCAACCAACATGTCGAGCTCAGACAACACACTACGACCAATCAGAGACGTAGAACGCGGACGCAAGTAAAAGAAACCTTCCGGCGCTTTTACCAATTCCGTATTGTAGCGTTGATAGAAATGCTGAAGTTCCACTTCGAAATCAGACAGCAACGCGTGGTTATCTAGATCTTCTGTTGAAACATGCTTACCTGAACGCAGCATGCTATCTAGCGCAGGGAACAGTGGGTTCGCTATCGCTTTTACCAGTTTCTCTGGCATGTAATCATCAGTACTTGTTAATGACATTTGCTTGTACCTTTGCACCGAAATCGTTGATTGCCTGCCAATCTGGCTGAATAGCCTGATAGTCAGACTCTGAGTAACCTAAGCGTACGGCTTGGTCGACAACAATTCTGGCTAAATCAAAATGGTGTGTGCGAGGGTGTGCAGCGAGGTAATCGCGTAACACAAGGCCAAGATCAATTGGCGCGCCTTGCTGTTTGTGAGCTTTTAACATCTCTGCAATTCGAGCTGAAAGCAGGTCATTCACTTGCTCAAATTCTTCGTACTCTACGTCGATTGGTGCTTGTCCCATCACTTCGTCATCACGAAGCACGAGCGCTTCATCACGAAGATCCGTCAGCTTCTCAGCATCGGCGTAGGTCAATAACCAAGGCGCATCAAAGTAGTCGGTAACCGACTGACGCAAGCGTTGGCTAAAGGCACGGTTTTTATCCATATCAATCGCGGTACGGATAAACTTGTGAACATGGCGGTCGTAGCCGATCCACAAATCGATCGCTTGCTGACCCCAACTAGTAATTCGGTCGAGCTTCATCTGCAAGCCGAATAGGGTTTCGCCAACGAACTCGAGTTCATCATCACCGTAAACAATTTCTTGAATATCGAGGATCTGTGTTTGCAGTTCATCACCCGCCGCTTGCAAGGTGTCTTGCAATTCTTTCAGCGTGGAAGAGGTTTCTGAAAGCAAGGTTTCACAGTTGTTAATCGCCTCTCGCCAATCCTTGTTTAAAAGGTCGGCAATTTGCTGTTTAACGGTTTGCTGCTGCTCATCCATAACACGTTGGTTAAGATCAATCTGATCGAAAATTTCACCAACAGAATACTTGAGCACGCCGTAAACATTCTTTCTCCAATGCCCTGGAGTTCCGCCTTTTTGTGCAGCTTCAATGGCTTTTGCCATCTCGTCCGCAACCATAGAAAGCTGGATAGACAGTTTCAACTTAGAGAACTGACGGTGGCGTAAATAATAATCTGAAATACCAATCGCCAATGGTGATAAGCGATAAATACTCGCACCATCGGTGATTTCGCTGGTAAAGCGGCTAATCAACTTCTGTTTAACTAACTCGTTGATGGCATTGTTGGCACGAAACGCAGACGCTTCGCCAGTATCTTCAAACAGTCGAGTGACGATGGTAAATGCATCGTGCAGTTCCCCCTCGCCCAACTCTTCATCGAACCTTTCATTGCTTAGTACTGCGATAGCAATCAAAAATGCTAAGCGCTCTGGTGGCAAGTTTAATGAAAAATCATGCTGCTTGACCCAGCCCACCAACTCATCAATTGGCTGCTCTTCGGCAGTTTGAGTCATTTCACTCATTGTGGTTCCTGTTACTGTTCTTCGTCATATCGAATGTATTAGATATGACGCCTATTTCTTTATGACGCGGGCTTCTTACGATTGCAGAGCGCATGTTGTGGCTTCTTTTACCACATTCAGCGCTGTTATTGCGCAGGTTTTTGAGCCCAAACGTGAATATAACGGCCTAGTGACAGATATGGCTCTTGGCGACATAGCTGTTTTTCTAGTTCCAATACATCTTCAAATTGGTAATCGCCCATGTACTCCATATTACCTATGTAGTCACTGAAGGAACGAATGCCTGATTTACCACAGATTTCTAGACCAGCGTCTTCTATCCATTGATAAACCTCTTCCGGCTTCAAGCCTTTTTGTGGTTGCAGCTTAAACCGTTTTCGATGTGGCATCCCATTCAATACATGAGGAATGTTGCCACAAATCACATTTTTCAGGACTAATCCGTGGTGGTTGTAAAACATTATCGAGGCAACGCCACCGGGGTTTACTTGCCCCAATAATAAATCAAGCGCCTCTTTAGGATTTGCTAGCCATTCCATTACGGCATGAAACATCACAAAATCGACTTTATCGTCGAGATGTTCTGCAACTTTTTGTACCGGAGAATGGATAAATCGATACTGCTCTAACAAACCCGCTTCGTTGATACTTTCTTCTGCAAGCTTAAGCATTTCAGAAGAGAGGTCGCACAGAGAAACCTTATGTCCAAGTGCGGCGATTTTCTGCGACATCTGTGCAAGACCACCTCCTGCATCAAGCACATGCAATGGCGAAGCTGATTGCTCAAATTTGCTCAAAGCTTGTTCTAAATCTTCCCATACGATGATCTGACGGATCTCTCCTTTGTCAGAGCCGTAAATATTTTTTGCAAATTTGTGGGCAATATCGTCGAAATTACGGTCTTCAGTCACGGCTACTTGAGTTATTATGTCCTATCGTGCCTGCTATTCTGTCACAGGAATTTCAGGAATAAAGAGGCGATGTCTCTTTTTACTACTAAGTGATGTTTTTTCGGACTATTCGGATATGTTTGAGCTGAAAAAAGTAGTGTCTTCGCTATTGATGCCACTGCCAGCAATGTTAATTCTCGCTTTTCTGGGTTTAGCCCTAGTGATGTTTACTACCAAAAGGAAGACGGGTTGTCTAATCACCCTTTCAGCCCTATGTGGTATTTTCCTAATCGCTTTCCAACCAGTTTCTAGTCAACTTTTAATGCCAATGGAAAGGCAACACACCGCATTTTTACCTGTCGATGAAACCGTCGATTACGTGATGGTTCTCGGAAGTGGTCACGTCGTAGACGACCAAATTCCACCGACATCAGAACTTAGCCGCACCGGCCTGATGCGTTTAAGTGAAGGGATTCGTATTCTACGTCTTTATCCTGGTGCAAAACTCATTTTGTCTGGCTATGGCGCAGGCACTGAAGTCAGTAACGCAAGAATGATGGCTAAAGTTGCATTAGCACTTGGCGTAGCAAAGCCAAACATCATTCTGCTTGAAACAGCAAAAGACACCTGGGAAGAAGCACGCCAAGCCGCTGCGTTCGTTAAGAATAAAAGAATGGTGTTGGTGACTTCAGCGAGCCATATGACTCGCGCACTGAACGAATTCAATGCTGCTGGAATGAAACCACTGCCGGCACCAACTAACTACCTTGCACAAGAAGGTATTGTTGAGCCTTGGAACAAGTACATGCCAAAAGCTCTTTACCTTGAGCAGACTGAGCGTTACTGGCACGAAACCATGGGATTGGTTTGGCAAAGCCTGCGTGATTGGCTAGATACAAGCAATGACATTGTTGAAGAGCCTGTTATTCCAGAAGCTTCCAGCTTAATTGAAGATGACGGTGACGTTTCTGCGGCTCAGCCTCAATAAGCCCATTGAATCTTTAAACTCATCTGAGCAGACAGAGTCGCCAAGTATTTGTAGATTCTCTGGTCGTTAACAGTAAAAGCTGAGTAATAAAAAAGCCGAGACATCAATGATGTCTCGGCTTTTTACGTTTAAATGTCGTTGTTAATTAATCACTCCCGAAGGAAATCAATCACCAGCGAACATGTAACCTTCACCGTGAACCGTCACAAAAATTTGTGGGTTCTTAGGATCGAACTCCATTTTTGCACGCATACGACGAATCAGCACGTCGATAGTACGGTCATTAGGCGCGTCCACTCGGTGACTGATCATATTCAGAATACGTTCGCGGCTTAATACTTGGTTAGGGTAAGAAGACAACGCCACTAGCAGTTCGTATTCTGCTTTGGTCAGTTTCACCGGTTCGCCGTTTTTGCTTAACGCACGACGAGGGATATCAAATGTCCACTCACCAAAACGAACCACAGACTCATCTGATGTTTCTTCTACAGCGCCCGCTGCTGTTTTACGAGCAGCAGAGATACGCCAAAGTAGGTTTTTAACTCGAACTAATAACTCGCGAAGTTCGAAGGGTTTAGTAACGTAATCGTCAGCGCCCATTTCAAGGCCAACGATCTTGTCGATGCTATCCGTGCGTCCAGTAACTAAAATAATTCCAATGTCTGATTGACTGCGTAATTCGCGAGTTAGCATCAATCCATCTTCGCCTGGTAAGTTGATGTCCAGCATAATGAGGTCAACGTTGTTTTCTTCTAACACGTTTCTCATTTGAGCGCCGCTTTCTGCTTCGCTCACTGTATAACCCTCGTTCTGGAAGTATCCAACCAGTTTACTGCGGGTTACCACATCATCTTCTACGACTAATACGTGATAGCTCATCTACACCACTTTTCTTATTTAATAGTTTCAGTGACTATTCTATTCATAACTAGTAACAATTCTAGTGGTACAGAAGATAAAAGCCAGAAACATGGATTTTTTTTGATACAAGACAATCTTAAACCTTGCTATTTATCGTCCATCGCAATTCAATATAGGTATTACTACTAACGAGTGACTTTGTGTTCGATAAGTATCACTGTTTAGTTAGCCTTCATACCCTAAGTATGACGAAAGATGATATTAGGATTATTTAAATGAAAGATACGAAAGCGTTCAACGAGCAAAGAGCAGAAATATACTGGTGGCTATCAAGCTTGTTCGCCAAAGAACTGACTCAAGAAGAACTCGATCACTACCACTCTGTTGAAATTCGTTCTTTCCTAACTGGTCTAGGCGAAAATGAAACACTAAAGCCAGCGATTGATAAGCTAGTGGATGCGCTTAACCGCCTACAAACACGTGAAGATGCTCAACTAGAATTGTCTGCAGACTTTTGCGATCTTTTCTTAAAAACAGATAAACACGGTGCTCTTCCTTACGCTTCTATGTATATCGGTGAAACTGGCCTTTTGAATGATAAGCCTGCAAAAGATATGGAAGAGATCATGGCTAAGCACAATTTAGTGGTGAACCAAGATCTAAAAGAGCCAGCAGACCACATTGCTATCGAACTCGATTTCCTTGGTAACTTGATCATTCGTTCAAACGAAACGGATATTGAAGAAGAGCTAGAGAATTCATTTGCCGTTCAACAGCAGTTTATCGAACAACAACTGCTGACTTGGGTACCAAAGTTCAACGTGAAATGTCATGACGTTGATGAATTCGGTTTCTACGCCTCCGTCTCATCTTTGCTACTCGCATTCTGTCAATTAGACACTCAATATTTAGCTGGTGAATAGCTTATTGGATGACTAGGTAAATAAATTCAGTAGAATGTGACAATTCACCCGGATTTCTGGGTGAATTTTATTGCGAGTAATTTCTAGTCAGTCTAAAATTGTGACCGCAAACGATAAAATATGAAACATTCACGAAATGCTATGCTTATTAAAGTTCAGAGCATTTCGGTGTTAAGACAAGCCGCTCAATAGCGGTTTTTTGTTTTTTAGCACTTTAGTACCCAAAGAGCCCTACAAATTTAAGCTCTTAGTTAGGTAGCTTAACGGCTACTTTATTCCGTACTTTGGGAAAGTAGCTTCTAATAGGATAAAACCATGGCCACTATAAAAGATGTCGCTCGCTTAGCCGGCGTATCAACAACAACCGTTTCTCACGTAATCAACAAAACTCGCTTTGTTGCAGAAGCAACTCAAGAAAAAGTAAACAAAGCCGTAGATGAACTGAACTATGCACCAAGTGCTGTCGCTCGTAGTTTGAAGTGTAATACAACACGCACCATCGGCATGCTAGTGACTCAATCAACTAACCTATTCTTCTCTGAAGTTATCGATGGTGTTGAGAGCTACTGCTACCGTCAAGGTTACACTTTGATCCTGTGTAATACGGGCGGTATCTATGAGAAGCAACGTGACTATATTCGAATGCTTGCAGAGAAACGTGTAGATGGCATCTTAGTTATGTGTTCTGACCTAACTGAAGAACTAAGAGAGATGTTAGACCGTCACGCTGACATCCCTAAAGTTATCATGGACTGGGGCCCAGAGAGCTCTCAGGCTGATAAGATCATCGATAACTCTGAAGAAGGTGGCTACCTAGCGACCAAATACCTTATTGAACGCGGTCACTCTAAGATTGCATGTTTAAGTGGCCACTTAGACAAAGCAGCATGTGTTGAACGTATTGCCGGTTACAAGCGCGCACTGAATGAAGCAAAGATTTCTGCTGATGAAAATATGATCATCGAAGGTAACTTCGAGTGTGATACGGCTGTTCTTGCTGCAGAACAAATCGTTGAGATGGAAGATCGTCCAACAGCGGTATTCTGCTTTAACGACACAATGGCACTCGGCTTAATGAGCCGCCTGCAAGAAAAAGGCATTCGCATTCCAGAAGATATCTCAGTGATCGGTTACGACAATATCGAACTGGCTGAATACTTCTCTCCGCCGCTAACGACCGTTCACCAACCAAAACGTCGTGTTGGTAAGAATGCATTCGAAATTCTATTAGAGCGCATCAAAGACAAAGACCACGAAAAACGCGTCTTCGAAATGCACCCTGAAATTGTTGAACGAAGCACAGTTAAAACGTTAAATTAATTGATAATTCGAGTTTAATTTCATCAAGCGCACCTTTAGGTGCGCTTTTTTTATCAGCAACTATAATGAACCCAGATGCACAACAGAAAGATCATTAATTGAAGCAATATCACATTTTGAAATATCAACTGTGAGCTTCATTCAACAAAAACTTTATTCTATTCAATCAGTCACGCACAGGGCAAACCACTCGAAAGAGTGAGACGCAAAGCTTCCGGCCTAAACCACTCGTTGGTATGGTAGCGGGGTTACCGATGGCAAAATGCAGTAACTACTAATAATTTGGTAATTTACGGCTTATTGACAATTTAATTGCAACATTTTGCTAATCTCTCGGACCTGCTTATTTGGTGGCGTAGTTCAAATACACCGAGATAAATAACATGGATAAACCGATACTAAAGGACTCGATGAAGTTATTTGAGTCCCTAGGAAAAATAAAATCACGCTCAATGTTTGGTGGCTTCGGTCTTTTTGCTGATGACACTATGTTTGCTCTGGTTGTAAATGACCAGTTGCACATACGCGCAGACAAAGGCACAACGAAACAATTCGAACAACAAGGGTTTCAACCGTACGTCTACAAAAAACGTGGTTTCCCTGTCGTTACTAAATATTTCGCTTTACCTGAAGGCCTCTGGCAAGACCAAGAGAAAATCTTGCAGCTTGCAACCACGTCTCTAGGTTTTGCTAAAGAAGAAAAAGCTGAGCAGTCTTCTGCTAAGCCGACCCGACTCAAAGATCTGCCTAATCTTCGACTCGCTACCGAGCGTATGTTGAAAAAGGCAGGGATCGATTCTGTAGAACGTTTATATGAATCTGGCTCTGTAAACGCATTTAACGCCATCAAAGAATCGCATGCGTCTTCTGTCAGTATTGAACTACTTTGGGCGCTAGAAGGTGCGATCAATGGTACACATTGGTCAGTTATACCGCAGCAGCGTCGTGAAGAGCTTATCAATCGCGTCAATTAACATTGTATCTACATAACTAAGCCGCATTTTTTGCGGCTTTTTTTATATCTGCTGAAAGTTAATCTAAGCTTTACCTGTCTATCTATACTATCGATATGCATTGAAAATTTAGAGGAAGTATCAATGAGTAAGAAAATGATATTGGGTATTATATTGGTAGTAACCATCGTCTTGTTAGGCGTCAATTTTGGTCAATACCTCACGCTTGAAAATGCTAAGGCCCAACAAGCCGTTTTAAATGACTATATTGACAGCAACTTTATTGCTGCTGCCGCTATCTATTTTGTTGCGTATGTAATGATCACTGCTTTCTCAATTCCTGGCGCCGCTGTTGTTACCCTGCTTGGAGCTGCTCTATTTGGCTTCTGGAATAGCTTGCTGCTGGTATCTTTCGCGAGTGCGATCGGTGCGACTTTAGCCTTCTTAAGTAGCCGTTACCTATTGCGTGACTGGATTCAAACCAAGTTTGGTGACAAATTGGCGACAATTAACAAGGGGGTTGAAAAAGACGGCGCGTTTTACCTATTTTCTCTGCGTCTGATCCCTGTATTCCCATTTTTCCTTATTAACCTATTGATGGGTCTAACACCGATGTCAGTGAGTCGTTACTACATTACGAGTCAAATCGGGATGTTACCGGGGACGGCGGTTTTCTTGAATGCTGGTACTCAGCTCGCAGAAATTGATTCACTTTCGGGCATCGTCTCCCCTTCAGTACTATTGTCATTTGCGTTATTGGGGATATTCCCAATAGTTGCTAAATGGTTGATGGGTAAGTTTCGCTCAGCGCCCGTAGCTGAATAATTTATAATAGCTAAATAACACAGATAGCCGAATAAGGTTCTATTTCAATGAAAATCTTCAGTGCATCGAATCCGACAGAAGCTCATATCATCTGTGGATTATTAGAAAGCGAGAATATTGCCTGTGAAGTTCGTGGTGAGGGATTGTTCGGATTGAAGGGGGAAATCCCATTTACGGAAGAAACTGACCCTTACGTGTGGTTATATGAGCCAGAATTGGCCAGTGAAGCTCGCATGCTCGTCAATGACTACCAAAAGCAGCAAGATTCGATCATCTATGAAGAGTGGCGTTGTGGTGAGTGTCATGAAGTCAACGAAGCGCAATTCGGCTCTTGTTGGCAGTGCGGTGCTGCTTCACCCGAATAGCAGAGTTTCAGTGACCTTATAAGACAATTAGGCCGATACCTCCTCCAAATAAAAACGGGAAGCTAAAATTAGCTTCCCGTTTTTATTTCAATTCGATTCCATCATCATCTTTGATTTCGCGTTTAGAAAATCACTGAATTTGTTTTTGAATAAACGCAATCGAACGCTGATTAAACTCTTCAGGGTTTTCCACGTTACATACGTGCCCACAATTCGGAATCTCCACTAGCTCGCTCGACTCATGCGCTGCAACCATTTCTTTTACAGGCTTAATAAACATGTAGTCACGTTCACCCATCAAATAAAGAGTCGGTATTGGTAGCTCTCTATCTTTAAAATATTTCATCAAGGGGTTTACATCAGCCGTGAGGATAAACCAGCGTTTAAATTCTTTCTGGCACAGTTTTTTTGCTTCGCGGATAAAAAGATGACGAGACTCTTTTTGGCTTTTTTGTGGCATCACAACATAAGCAAAAAGGCTGTATAACCACATGTAAGGAATGATGTGCTTGCTGAGGTTACCCAACTTGATTAAGACTTGAGAGCGAGTGTTTAGCTTAGTGACAGCACCACCCAGTACCATTGAACGTACACGGCCAGCCGCGAGCTCTGCAACGTTACGCACAATAATCGTGCCCAAAGACATGCCGACGAAATGTGCAGAACGGATCTTAAGATGGTCTAACACTTTAAGAATATCAAGCGTCACCGATTTAAACGTATAGCGATTCGAAATCAGCCCTTTAAGTATATTGTCTGATTTACCGTGCCCTCTCAGATCAATGAGAAGTAAGTTGAAATGCTGTTTATACGCTTTGATCTGCTTGAACCAGATGGAGGAACTGCCTCCTGCGCCATGCACAAATACAACCCACTCATCGCTCGTAGGGTGAGTAAATGTTTTATGAAATAGTAAACTCTCAGACATACCTATCGCTTTAATTATTGGAATGGAGCTATGCCTCATCACGAGGCGATGACTAAGGATATCACGCTATTAAGAACTTTAAGTGATAATAGTGTCAAACCTATCATTAGTCATGTGAATACCTACCTCACCTTTTCTACCTGACTAAAATGAGTTTGCAAGCTTTGTCTTCGTAAACGTGATGTGCTCTGACCAGGAAACAAAAAGGCACTCTACAATTAGAGCGCCTTCATTTATTGCGAGCGGTTGTCGCTCGCCAGCTAATTTTAAAACTAAGTCAACAAGTTAAAATGCTGAATGGTACATAGCTAGGTATTCTTTAGCCGCATCTTCCCAACTAAAATCTTGCTGCATCGCATAAAGCTGAACACGCTTAATTTCAGATGGGTTTTGTGCGTAAAGCAGTAATGAACGATGTAACACAGCCAATAACGCTTGCGGTGTTGGCTCTTCAAAAGCAAACCCAGTCGCGACTTCAGGATCCTCATCGTAATCATTCACACTGTCTTTTAAACCTCCCACAGAACGAACAATCGGCAAAGTACCGTAAGCCATGCTGTAGATTTGGTTTAAGCCACACGGTTCGAACTCCGAAGGCATTAAGAAGAAATCAGAGCCCGCTTCAACCAAGTGCGCAAGTTCATTATTGTACGCTTCCACGAACGAGAACTTATCTGAGTGAAGGGCTGATAGCTCTTTCAATTGACTCGCCAAAACCGGATCGCCAGTACCGACAATCACGATCTGAAGATCATTTTTCAAAAACTGTTCAATGATAGGCAGTAAGTAATGAACACCTTTTTGATTCGTCAAGCGACAAACCATGCCATAAACCGCGCAATCGGCAACGGGTAAACCTACATCTTGTTGCAGTTTTTGCTTACAAGCTGATTTTCCGCGAACCATGCTGTGTTTGGTCGCTTTGTATTTACGAGGTAGGAAAGCATCAGTTTCCGGATTCCAAGCCCCGTAATCACACCCATTCAAAATGCCGAACAGATCAGCCGATCTGTGTTGGAATTCTGCAGCCATACCGTGGCTACCTAATTCCGTTTTCAACTCTTCTGCATAGGTAGGACTTACTGCGTTCACTTTATCCGCACACATCACGCCGGCTCTTAGCATAGTGACATGAGTATCACTCACTGAAGCTTCAGGTACATGGTAACTGTGCATCTCTGGTAAGAATTGCAGTTCATCGTATGCGAACACACCTTTAAAAACCGCATTGTGAATCGAGATAACACTGCGCGTATTTTCAAAGAAATCGTGTTGTTGATAACGCGATTTAAGCAAGAAAGGAACGAAACCAGTATGCCAGTCATTTGCATGAATGATATCCGGTTGAAAACTAAGCTTAGGAAGCATATCAAGACAGGCTGCACTAAAGAACGAGAAGCGCTCTCCGTTATCAGCATAAGCTTGATTGTTTTCTGCGTACATTTCCGGGCGGTCGAAATACTTAGCACATTCAATACCAAAAACTGGAACGCCTTCTACACTCAGTTTTTTAACTTGATAAGCCGTATAAGGCCAATGATCGAGTTCAGTCGATAAAATAACTTCTGCTGAATCAATGTGTGGGATGTTTCTATATGCGGGGATAGTCACTCGAACGTCCTGTTCGAGTGTTTGCAACGCTTTCGGCAGTGCCTTGGCTACATCAGCCAAGCCACCACTTTTAATCAAGCCTTCAACTTCAGACGCTACAAAAAGTACCGAGAGAGTCTTAGTAACCAACTCGTGCTCCTTTAGAAATCACTACGACACCATCGTCAGATACGTGGTAATGCTTTTTGTCTTCTGTCAGATTTACACCAATCTGTGTACCCGGTGCGATATCTGCGTCTTTATCAATGATAACGCGGCGCAAGATACAACCCTCACCCACTTTTACATCACCGAGTAAGATACTTTCGCTGATATCACACGCTGATGCGATATTGCTGCGGAAGCCCAGTACACTCTTTTCAATACGCGAACCACGTACATAACTACCGCTACACACAAGGCTATCAATGATCTGAATTCGACCATTTGCCGAATCAGTAAACGTAGCTGGTGGTAGTGGCGGGTAATAAGTATGTAGAGGCCATTTACGGTTGTATAGCGAGAATGGCGCATCTTTCTTAAGAAGGTCCATGTGCGCTTGCCAGTACGCGTCAATCGTACCTACATCGCGCCAGTAAACTTCTTCTTTCTCACCAGTAATACGGTTGGTGCTGAAATCATAAACAAACACATCACCACGTGGGAACATGTTTGGAATAATGTCTTTGCCGAAATCGTGTGTCGAACCTTCTCTATCAGCATCTTCCGTTAGTTCAGCAAAAAGCTCTTTCGCTTCGAACACGTAGTTGCCCATTGAAACAAGCGCTGATTCTGGATCGCCCGGAATCGACTTCGGATTTGCAGGTTTCTCTTCAAAGCCAATCATACGGCCGTCAGCATCAACCTCAATAACACCGAATTCTGATGCTTCAGCAAGCGGCATGCGCAATGCTGATACTGTTAGAGCCGCTTTCTTCTCTTTATGGAAATCAAGCATCTGTTTGATGTCCATCTTATAGATATGGTCTGAACCAAAAATACATACTTGATCAGGTTCTTCCAACTCCATAAAGCCCATGTTTTGGTAGATAGCATCTGCTGTGCCTTCATACCAACGCTTTCCTTTACGCATTTGCGCAGGAATTGGGTCGATAAAACGGTCGGTTATACCACTGATATTCCAGCCTTTTTTCATATGGTGGAACAGTGACTGTGACTTAAATTGTGTTAATACATAGATCTTCATTAGATCAGCATTAACGAAGTTGTTCAAAGCGAAATCAATTAAGCGGTAACTACCACCGAAAGGAACCGAGGGTTTGCTGCGAGATTCAGTTAAAGGTCTTAAGCGAGAGCCTTCACCACCAGCAAGAATCATTCCCAATACACCAGCCATTTTATTCTCCATATATCTATAGCTTGTCGATGTTAGTACTCGTAGAGGTATCTTCCTCTGGGGGATGAGCACCAACACTTATTTCGGTATTTAGCGAATATCCATTCACATACAGTGACAATATCCTAAGCCAAACGTTGTTATGTGTGCACTATTCTTTGCACTTGGTTTTATATACGTTATCGACTTTTCGGCCGAATTCAATTTTTAATACGCCATTCTGTGGTACGTAAGCTGATTGCTTTCCTAAGACTTAAAGCAGCTCACATTACACCGTCCAGACGAAACATTACATTAACACCCGACACACATCAGGTATACAACTAAACGCTGATCTGTGAGTTACAATATTTTAATTAAGTTACATTCTAGTTAAAGTTGCATAAGAAGATCTAATTAATTGCCATTATTTATTTTACGATGTGAATTTAATAAATTCTCGCAGACGAAACACCAAGTCAACAAGTTGCATATTTAGTCATATTGAGATCAAAAAAAAGCAGCCATTAGGCTGCTTTTTCATCAATAACGTTCAGTTACTTCTCTTTAGGCTTTTTACGCTTATCCGTAACTTCCCACTTACCGTCGATGTACAACGCAGTCCAACCGGACGGTTTTCCATCTACTTCAGTACGCACGTAGTTTTCTTTGGTCTTACGACTAAAACGAACCACTGTCGGCTTACCATCAGGGTCAGCAACTGGCGCTGATGCTAGGTATTGGAACTTAGGTGAGATACGGTCTTTAAAACGAACCAGCTCTTCCACTAATGGTGCACGTGTTTCACGTGATTTAGGGAAGTTGCTCGCAGCCATAAATAGACCAGAAGCACCATCACGAAGAACAAAGTACGCGTCTGAATTTTCACACGGAAGTTCAGGGAAATGCACCGGGTCTTCTTTTGGTGGCGCAACTTCGCCATTTTTCAGAATCTTACGAGTGTTCTTACAATCTTCACTCGTACAGTCCATGTATTTACCAAAACGACCGTTCTTCAGAACCATGTCAGAACCACACTTGTCACACTCAACAAGTGGACCATCGTAGCCTTTCACTTTAAATTCGCCGTGCTCAACCACATAACCTTCACAGTTCGGGTTGTTACCACATACGTGCATCTTACGCTTATCATCGATTAGATAAGCATCCATTGCCGTTTCACAAATAGGACAACGCTTTTTAGCTCGAAGTGCCGCTGTTTCAACATCTTCTTCAAGCACGTTGATAATGCCTTCTTCATCACCAAGGTTAATTGTTGTCTTACAACGCTCTTTTGGTGGAAGTGCATAGCCAGAACAACCAAGGAATACGCCTGTCGAAGCAGTACGAATACCCATTTTACGGCTACAAGTCGGACACTCAATATCGGTTTCCACGATATGATTTGGCTTCATGCCACCAGCGTCTTCGTCTAAGTCTGCTTTTTCCAAATCGCCAGTAAAGTCTTCGAAGAAGTTATCTAGCACGCCTTTCCAGCTAGCTTCGCCTTCTGCGATTTGGTCCAACTTCTGCTCCATACGAGCAGTGAAGTCGTAGTTCATTAGGTCATTGAAGCTGCCATCTAGACGGTCAGTAACAATTTCACCCATCTTCTCAGCATAGAAACGACGCTGTTCAACTTTTACATAACCGCGATCTTGAATCGTTGAGATGATTGATGCG
Organism: Vibrio sp. QJM3NY_35; assembly: GCF_057785915.1. NCBI lineage: Bacteria > Pseudomonadati > Pseudomonadota > Gammaproteobacteria > Vibrionales > Vibrionaceae > Vibrio > Vibrio sp. QJM3NY_35. Next base: position 2,224,292 of record NZ_CM173507.1, read on the forward strand.
TATGTTGAAGGACGACCAATACCACGCTTCTCAAGCTCTTTAACTAGCGCCGCTTCAGTGAAACGAGCCGGTGGCTTAGTGAAGTGCTGTTTAGGGTCTAGCGCAATCAGATCAAGCTTATCGCCGATCTGTACTGCTGGAAGGATCGTATCTTCGTTCTTGCCCATTGGACGCTGAACACGAGTCCAACCATCAAATTTAAGAATACGACCTTTCGCTTTCAACGTGTACTCATCTGCTTTAACGCTTACTGTCGTTGAATCGTATTGAGCTGGTGTCATTTGACACGCAACGAATTGATTCCAAATTAGCGAGTAAAGCTTGTGTGCGTCTGCGTCTACACCATTTAGGTCTTCCGACTTAACATCTACACTTGAAGGACGAATCGCTTCGTGGGCCTCTTGAGCGCCCTCTTTGCTGCCGTATACAAGTGCTTTAGGTGGAAGGTATTGCTCGCCGTACTCAGAACCAATGTATTCACGAGCGGCTTCTACAGCTTCTGAACTCAAGTTGGTTGAGTCAGTACGCATATAAGTGATGTAACCCGCTTCATACAGGCGTTGAGCCAACATCATGGTTTTCTTTACGCCATAACCAAGACGCGTACTCGCCGCTTGCTGCAGCGTCGACGTGATGTAAGGTGCAGACGGCTTACTCTTTGTTGGGCGGTCTTCACGTTTACATACTTCATATTGCGCTTTTTCTAAAACGCTAACAGCAGCTTGTGTTTGCGCTTCATTTTCAGGTTTAAACGCAACACCGTCTTTCTGCGCTACTTGCAGTCTAAAGTCGGTTTTCTCTGCTGTTTTAGTATCAGCATGCACATCCCAGAACTCTTCAGGGATAAAGGCGTTGATCTCGCGCTCACGCTCTACCAGTAGTTTTACCGCTACTGATTGAACACGGCCAGCGGATAGGCCTCGTGCTACTTTTTTCCAAAGCAGAGGTGACACCATAAAGCCAACAACACGGTCCATAAAACGTCGTGCTTGTTGAGCGTTTACGCCATCGATGTTTAGCTCGCCTGGTGTTTCGAAAGCTTGTTGAATAGCATTCTTGGTGATTTCGTTAAAAACCACTCGCTTGTATCGCGTTTCATCGCCGCCGATGATCTCACGAAGGTGCCATGCGATAGCTTCTCCTTCGCGGTCCAAATCGGTTGCGAGATAAACATGGTCTGCGTTCTCAGCAAGTTTTTGCAATTCAGCAACGACTTTTTCTTTACCAGGTAGAATTTGGTAGTTCGCTTCCCACTCTTTATACGGGTTAATACCCATCTTTTTGATAAGAGCTTTGCGATCTTTTTCTTTTTTGATACGAGCTTTATCTTCTGGGCTCATACCCTTGGTTGAAACTGCAGCAGCCTTTTGACCAGTACTTTGACCCGCCGTTGGTAAATCACGAACGTGACCTACACTCGACTTTACGACAAAGTCTTTGCCAAGATATTTATTGATAGTTTTAGCCTTGGCTGGCGACTCCACTATAACGAGCGATTTACCCATATTGACTCTAACGTCCTTAATCACGATGCTTCAGCACCAACAATTTAGCTTGTGGGCTTTTACGCATGATATTCTAAATTCATTGCTTCTTTTTTTACTATTGTGCGAGATTACTAGAAGATCAACCGCTTTTTTCAAAATTGGATCTGATCGCTCGACAATTCGACGACTCACAGATAAAAGGGTCACAATATAAAGAAGCTATAAAGTACTCACTAAGAATACTTGCAAGAGCCTATTCATCAGGCATTACGTCTAAACGGGCTCATACTAAGCTTGTCCGCGAATCTAACGCGAGCCCCATTCAATTATTTTTGCCGTAAATCACAAAATAAATTGTGGATGTTTGAAAAGACTCTCTTAATCGGTTGTGAAATCATTGAATTTCTAGTTCGACACCATAAACTCAACGTTATATTCAGTTATCAGAGATAAACTCATGACAAAGAAAGTAATAGCAGAATTTGATTTACTGCTTATCGCAAACCAAATTATCCAATCACATGATGACTACATTGAAGGCATGCGCGCAAACAGCGTAGTAGAAAAAGACGATGTACTCGTCTTCAAAGGTGAATACTTCTTAGATAGCAATGGAATGCCGACCGAGAATACAACCGCGGTATTTAACATGTTTAAATACTTAGCGCACCACCTTTCGAAAGAATTTACAATTCAGCAATAATTAAAAAGCTTGCCATTTAGGCAAGCTTTTTTAGTTCCTGAACCTTTACTGGCTCAGCATTTTCAACTTATCGAAGTAATCAGGGAATGTCTTTGACGTACAACCTGGATCATTAATCGTCACAGGCGTATCGCTCAAAGCAACCAGCGAGAAACACATAGCCATACGGTGATCATCGTAAGTATCAATCGCCGCGTGAGTCAGTTCAGCCACAGGGTTAACAATGATGTAATCTTCACCCTCTTCAACCTCGGCTCCGACTTTACGTAGCTCTGTTGCCATTGCCGCCAAGCGATCTGTCTCTTTCACACGCCAGTTGTAGACATTACGGATTGCCGTTGTGCCTTTCGCAAACAATGCTGTTGTCGCAATAGTCATCGCAGCATCTGGAATATGGTTATAGTCCATATCAATGCCTTTCAGCTCGCCACAACGAGAAATAACATAGTCGTCACCCCATTCGATTTCCGCACCCATTTTCTCAAGCGCATCAGCGAATTGGATATCACCCTGGATACTGTTTTTACCAATACCAGTGACCTTAATCTCACCACCTTTGATAGCAGCAGCTGCAAGGAAATATGACGCAGATGATGCATCACCTTCTACTAAGAAGTCGCCCGGAGCTGTGTAAGATTGCCCTGTCGGAATCACGAACTCTTGGTAGTCATTATTGATCACGTCCACACCAAATTGTTTCATAATGTGTAGCGTGATATCGATGTAAGGTTTAGAAACTAATTCACCGTCAATTTTGATGGTCACTTCGCCTTCCGCCAGAGGTGCAGCCATCAAAAATGCAGTCAAAAACTGGCTAGAGATAGAACCGTCGATTGAAACCGTACCACTCTTCAGGCCTGTACCTGTGATCTTCAATGGTGGATAGTTTTCGTTCTCTAAGTATTCAACGTCGGCACCGGCTTCTCTCAGTGCCGTTACTAAGTGGCCAATTGGGCGCTCTTTCATGCGCGGCTCACCAGTCAGAACGTATTCACCGCGACCTAAACATAGTGCAGCCGCCAGCGGACGCATCGCCGTACCCGCGTTACCTAAGAAAAGCTCTAGAGCTTTATCACTTGAGAATGCACCACCAACACCTGTCACTTCACAAACGGTTTTGTCTGCAGACAACTGGTAATCAACACCTAGCTGCGTCAATGCATTCAACATATGACGAATATCATCACTGTCTAGTAAGTTTGTTAGGCGAGTGGTTCCCGTAGAAAGTGCAGCCAAAAGAAGTGCACGGTTGGAAACACTTTTTGAACCAGGTAGGTTAACTTCCCCGTTCACTTTTTGAATTGGTTGTAACGTAAGGCTTTCCATTAAATCTTATAGTCCTTGTACCACCCGAAGTCACTGGCGCGTATTTATTTTCGGGTGATGAATAATTCTTCGTACTTGCAGACTAACGAACTTTTCCAACGAACTCCAGAGCTAATCCCGCTCAAACCGATGATTAATTAGCCAATCAATTGCATTTACATACTAGTACGCGATGTCAACTCGAACACCATCTGAAAAATAGAGAATTCGTACATCATCGCCTCGGTTGAACAACATCGAGTTATCGACATCTTGGATGATGTTGACCAACTTGTCGTCTTTGGTTTTGACCAGTAACTCGACCAGTTTGTACTCAACTTTATACTGTGTGTTACCTCGGTTACGAGCAATACCCGCACCTGCTACTGCACCGACAGCTGTCGCCACTTCTTTACCGGTGCCGCCGCCAAACTGATTACCAATCAAGCCACCAATCGCCGCACCTAATAAGGTTTCCCAACCATTCGCTTTCGATTCAACGATTTCCTGTTGAGTGATGTATCTAACCGTATCGATCTCACCATAAACTACTTCGTTTACTGGTCGAGCTTCGTTTCTGCTGTAAGCTGCATTTGCCAACATAGGCAAAACAAGTAAAATCCAAAGCAACTTCTTCATGGTAAAACTCCTAAAGACCTCTTGGTCAGTGATTAATCTGTAATGCGGTACTTATGACTATATACCTAACCGAACTTGATACTACTAGTATAGAGTTTCCTTCGCCCTTCGACGCGCTTGATGAACCCAACGGTCTGCTCGCCTTCGGTGGTGATTTATCACCAATGCGAATTTTAAACGCTTATAGCCAAGGGATATTTCCATGGTATGGCCCAGGTGAGCCTATACTTTGGTGGAGCCCTGCACCGCGAGCGGTATTTAATCCTAAGACATTCGAACCGTCAAAAAGTCTTAAAAAGTTTCAAAGAAAACACAATTATCGTGTCAGCATCAACCAAGCGACGGACAGAGTAATTGGTTATTGCTCTTCACTAAGACCCGAAGAAGAAACTTGGTTAAACAGCGACATGCAGTTAGCCTATCGCAAGCTCGCTTCATTAGGTTTCTGCCACTCGGTTGAGGTTTGGCAAGACGATAAACTAATCGGCGGGCTTTACGGCTTACAAAGAGGCCAAGTCTTTTGCGGTGAATCGATGTTTAGCCTGAAGACCAATGCCTCTAAAATTGCGCTGTGGTATTTTTGTGAACACTTTACACAATTCGGCGGACAACTGATTGATTGTCAGGTCATGAACCCTCACTTGGAATCCTTAGGCGCTATCGAGGTTGATAGGGATGAATTCCTAGGTTCTCTGCAATTGCTCAAAGAGTTCTCCGTTGACGATGCATGCTTTCAAACCCAATGGCTAAAGGAAATGCCTTAATGAATCCAGATTTACAACAAATCAGAATTGGATTAACAGACAACCACGCTTGCAGCTACTTACCTCACCTAGAAGAAAGAGTGGCGGTTACGCTTGACGAACACATGCACACCTCAGATAACTATGAAGTTCTGCTTGCGAATGGATTTCGCCGCAGTGGAGCAACCATTTATAAGCCACATTGCGATAATTGCTCAGCATGCCAAGCTATTCGGCTTTCAATCCCAGAGGTCAAGCTTTCCAAAAGCCAGCGACGAATCCTTAACAAGGGAAAATCACTGCGTTGGGAGCTGAAGGATGAAATGGATGACAACTGGTTTGACTTATACAGCCGCTATATCACCGCTCGTCACCGTTCGGGAACCATGTACCCACCTAAGAAAGAAGAATTTCTACAATTCTCACAAAATGAGTGGCTTACAACAAAGTTTATGCATATCTACGACGAGAACAAGTTGGTCGGTATCGCCGTAACCGACATCATGTCTCACTGTACGAGCGCGTTTTATACTTTCTTCGATCCTGATATCGACATTTCGATGGGAACACTTGGCGTTCTATTTCAGATCCAACATGCCCAGAAAGAACAAAAACAATGGTTATATTTGGGTTATCAAATCGATGAATGCCCTGCGATGAACTATAAAGTACGATTTCAACGTCATCAAAGGCTAGTAAATCAGCGGTGGCAAGGGTAGAATACGCGACAACTTTACATATTTTGATTTTAACGGCACAATCAAGCCGTTGAAAACCGCCAAATTTCGAAAGAGGATTAGATGGCTAAAGAAGACGTAATCGAGATGCAAGGCACTGTCCTTGATACTCTACCAAACACAATGTTCCGTGTTGAGCTTGAAAACGGTCACGTAGTGACAGCACACATCTCTGGTAAAATGCGTAAGAACTACATCCGTATTCTTACTGGTGATAAAGTAACTGTTGAGATGACTCCATACGACCTTTCTAAAGGCCGCATCGTCTTCCGTGCTCGTTAATTTTTAATTAGCGAATACAATAAGAAGCGGAGCTTAAGGCTCCGTTTTTTATTGCCTGAACTTTTTACTGCACAAGCACATCAATCTCGCTGCTCGCAAGCATAAAAAAACGCACAACCAAAGTCATGCGTTTTAAATTTAAGCCCTTGAATTATCAATCACTTCGTTAGTGCATAACCTCTTCTTTAGCACCAACATAGATGAAATCCAATTCGTCTTTTTTCAGGGATACTTTAACAGTACCGCCATCAACCAAGCTACCAAACAGTAACTCGTTAGCAAGTGGCTTCTTAAGCTTCTCTTGAATCACACGCCCCATTGGACGAGCACCCATGGTCTTGTCATAGCCTTTATCAGCTAACCAGTGACGAGCATCCTCAGAAACCTCTAAAGACACGCCACGAGCGTCCAGTTGAACCTGAAGCTCGACAATGAACTTATCGACTACTTGGCTAATCACACTTGGATCAAGGCTGTTGAACCAAATGATATTATCAAGACGGTTACGGAACTCAGGAGTAAATACCTTCTTGATTTCGCCCATCGCATCTGGCGCATGATCTTGTTGGATCAGGCCGATCGATTTCTTCTCGGTTTCAGCCACACCTGCGTTGGTCGTCATCACTAGAATCACATTGCGGAAGTCCGCTTTGCGACCATTGTTGTCAGTTAGCGTGCCGTTATCCATTACCTGTAGTAGCAAGTTAAAGATATCTGGGTGAGCTTTCTCGATTTCATCCAGTAACACAACCGAGTGCGGGTTTTTGATTACGGCATCAGTAAGCAGACCACCTTGATCGTAACCAACATAACCAGGAGGAGCACCGATCAAGCGGCTCACAGAGTGACGCTCACCGTACTCAGACATATCAAAGCGCAGAAGCTCAATACCCATCAGTTTAGACAGTTGAACGGTAACCTCGGTTTTACCTACACCAGTAGGTCCTGCGAATAGGAATGAACCAACCGGTTTATTGTCAGCACCCAATCCAGCACGGGTCAGCTTGATCGCTTCGCTCAATACGTCGATAGCTGGGTCTTGTCCGAACACCAACATTTTCATACGGTCATCCAGTTTCTGCAGCGTATCTTTGTCTGAAGATGATACTGATTTTTCAGGAATTCGCGCCATTTTCGCAACCATTGACTCAATATCAGCCACGCTTACCGTTTTCTTACGACGGCTTGCAGGTGCCAAACGACTGCGAGCGCCCGCTTCATCGATTACATCAATCGCCTTATCAGGAAGGTGACGTTCATTGATGTATTTAGCTGACAGTTCCACAGCGGCACGCAACGCTTTATTGGTGTAGCGCACTTCGTGGTGAGCTTCGTATTTTGGCTTCAAGCCAATCAGAATCTTAGTCGTATCATCTAGCGATGGTTCAATAATATCGATTTTCTGGAAGCGACGAGCTAAAGCACGCTCCTTCTCAAAAATACTGCTGTACTCTTGGTACGTTGTTGAACCGATACAGCGCAATTTGCCGCTGCTTAGTAGCGGTTTAATTAAGTTTGCCGCATCAACCTGACCACCAGAGGCAGCGCCAGCACCAATAATGGTGTGGATCTCATCGATGAACAGAATCGCGTCTTCTTCTTTCTCGAGTTGCTTAAGAATCGCTTTAAAACGTTTCTCAAAGTCACCACGATATTTCGTCCCTGCTAACAGTGAACCGATATCTAGAGAATAAATTACGCTGCTCTGAATGATTTCAGGCACTTGTCCCTCAACAATGCGCCATGCAAGACCTTCCGCGATGGCAGTTTTACCTACACCCGCTTCACCCACTAACAGAGGGTTGTTCTTACGACGACGACACAGAACTTGGATAGTACGCTCTAGCTCTTTGTCACGACCGATTAATGGGTCAATATTACCTTGCTTCGCTACTTCGTTAAGGTTGGTCGCGAAATTTTCTAAACGGTCTTCAGAATTAGCTTCTTCAGCATTTTCTGCACCACCAAATGAATCAGATGATGAAGGGCTGTCGCCTTCGTTGCTCGCTTTGGTAATACCGTGTGAGATGAAGTTAACAATATCTAAGCGACTAATGTCGTTTTTCTTAAGAAGATATGCCGCGTGAGATTCTTGCTCACTAAAAATAGCCACAAGTACATTAGCACCTGTTACTTCGCTGCGACCTGAAGATTGAACATGAAAAACAGCGCGTTGAAGTACTCGTTGAAAGCTCAACGTAGGCTGAGTTTCGCGAGTTTCGTCGCTTTCAGGGATAAGTGGGGTCGTTTGATCGATAAAAATATCGAGCTCATTGCGAAGAGCATCGAGATCAGCCTGACAAGCTTGGAGCGCTTCCTTGGCCGCATCATTTTCTAATAATGCTAGTAGGAGGTGTTCGACAGTCATGAATTCATGTCGCTTGTCTCGCGCACGAGCAAATGCGCCATTTAAACTCGTCTCTAATTCTTTATTTAGCATAAGTACCTCCTAAGGGAACAACTGTGTTGTTCGAGCAATTTATACTTGCTCCATTGTACATAGTAGCGGATGCTCATTTTCCTTTGAGTACATCGTGACCTGCGCTACCTTTGTTTCCGCTATTTCAGCACTGTATGTGCCGCATATAGCTTTACCTTCATAATGAACCTTGAGCATCACTTCCGTTGCTTTTTCGATATCTAGTGAGAAGAATCGCTCTAGGATCTCGATTACAAAGTCCATGGGCGTGTAATCATCGTTATTTAACACAACGTTATACATCGCCGGTGGCTTTACTTTTGTTGCTTCTTTCTCCAGTAAATCTGAGCCTGGAGATGCCCATTCAAAGTTTCTGCTCATATCGCTTTGCTAAGGGTTATTTTTCGGAAGTCGTGAGTGTTTACCTAACTCAAATTTACCACATTCACGCTTTACGGTGTACTAAGAAACTGCACCGAGAAACAGTACCAAAAAATATTCCTCTATACTGAGCCTAATCCACCATTTCCATCGCTGCAAATAAAAGATCTCGATTAACAGGATTAACATATGTGATTGATTAAAAAGACGCCATAACTATTGATACTAACGATAAGATCACTGCTAAGTTACTATTTAGTTAATAGTTTGCAGTTAATCTCGAATGTGATTTGTTATTAAAATTGATCACTTTTATACCAATTTACTATTGACTGTGCTCAATCATTAGCTACATTGGAGCTAAAAGGTTTTTTAATACATTTTTGCAACATGATTTAAGGTCAGTAACACGCTTCAAAAATTAACAATAAGGAATAGTTACGCAGGGTAGCGTTAATTTCCGTAAGCAATGTACGAGATTCAAGCTATTAGCTGAAATTCTTTAGCTGGTAGGAATGATATCAATCGCACTTACAACAATTGATATAACAACGTTAGTAACAAAATGCATGAGGGATGTATAGCATGGCTACAGGTACAGTAAAATGGTTTAACAATGCCAAAGGGTTTGGCTTTATTTGTCCAGAAGGTGAAGACGGCGATATTTTCGCGCACTACTCCACAATACAAATGGAAGGTTATCGAACCTTGAAGGCGGGTCAGCAGGTCGACTATGAAGTAGAAAGTGGACCTAAAGGCTCGCATGCTAGCTCCGTTGTTCCTGTAGAAGGCAGCGCCGCAAAATAAGCGAATGCCAACTCATGTTAACCTCCATCAGTCGTCATTAACGGCTGACAGGTAAACAGAATATTGAAACCGCTCATTTAATACCTGTAACACAGGATTACGTGAGCGGTTTTTTCGTTTTGGGGCTATTTTTTCGTTTTAGGGCTATAAGGTTGCTCACTAGACCATTAGTTCGCGGATGTATTCTTATTAAGCTAGGTCTTGGGGGTATTATAAAAGAACAAAAAAAGACGCTTTAACGTTATCGTTAAAGCGTCTTTCGTTTTGACTTTATCTATAACTTAGCTTTCTGACTAAGCAATTCGTTAGCAAATCACGTTCGTGACTGACTAACGATGAGTCCAATCACTATGCATCAATAAACGCGTTTAGCGTTGAGCTTGGGCGCATTAGTGTTGAAACCAATGCATCGTCAAGTAGGTAGTAACCACCTAAGTCGCCAGCCACACCTTGAGCGTTGTTCAGTTCTGCAACAATCGCTTCTTCACTTTCAGCCAGTTGACTTGCCACACCTGCAAACTCAGCAGCAAGATCAGCGTCAGCCGTTTGCTCAGCAAGCGCCTTAGCCCAGTATGCCGCTAGGTAGTAGTGGCTACCACGGTTATCAAGCTCACCTACTCGACGTGAAGGAGACTTGTTGTTATCAAGGAACTCACCCGTCGCTTTATCAAGCGCATCAGCTAGAACTTGTGCTTTAGCGTTACCTGTTACTACGCTCAGGTGCTCTAGAGATGCAGCTAATGCTAAGAATTCGCCTAGGGAATCCCAACGCAGATGGTTTTCTTTCTCTACTTGTTGAACGTGCTTAGGAGCAGAACCGCCAGCACCTGTTTCAAACAGACCACCACCGTTCATTAGTGGAACAATCGATAGCATCTTAGCTGATGTACCAAGCTCTAGAATCGGGAACAAGTCTGTTAGGTAATCACGTAATACGTTACCTGTAACCGAAATAGTATCTAGGCCTTCTTTGATACGAACCAGTGAGTATTGAGTCGCTTCAAGTGGAGCGAGGATCTTAATTTCAAGACCATCGGTATCGTATTCAGGAAGGTACGCTTCAACTTTCTTAATAAGCTGAGCATCATGTGCGCGTGACGCATCTAGCCAAAATACCGCTGGAACACCCGATGCACGAGCACGAGTTACCGCAAGCTTAACCCAGTCTTGGATTGGTGCATCTTTAACCTGACACATACGGAAGATATCGCCTTCCTCTACTTCTTGCTCTAGAAGCACAGCGCCTGAAGCGTCAACAACTTGAACCTGACCAGCAGCTTCAAGGATGAAAGTCTTATCGTGAGAACCGTACTCTTCGGCTTTTTGAGCCATCAAACCAACGTTTGGTACGCTACCCATCGTTGTTGGATCGAACGCGCCGTTCTCTTTACAGAAATCAATAACCGCTTGGTAAATACTCGCGTAGCTACGATCTGGGATCATTGCTTTAGTATCTTTTTGCTTACCTTCTGGATCCCACATTTGACCAGAAGAACGCAACATTGCAGGCATAGATGCATCCACAATGATATCGCTTGGTACGTGTAGGTTAGTAATACCACGGTCCGAATCAACCATCGCTAGTGGCGGTTGAGTCTCGTATACCGCTTGTAGGTCAGCTTCGATTGCTTTTTTCTGCTCTTGAGGAAGCGCTGCAATCTTCGCGTAGACATCACCGATGCCGTTATTTACATCAACGCCTAGCTCTTCAAATAGTTGACCATGTTTAGCGAATACGTCTTTGTAGTAAACCTTAACCGCGTGACCAAAAATCACTGGGTCAGATACTTTCATCATCGTCGCTTTCATGTGAAGAGAAAGCAGTACACCTTGCTCTTTAGCCGATGCGATTTCTTTTTCGAAGAATGCAACCAAAGCGGCCTTATTCATCACTGACGCATCAATGATCTCTTTATCTTGCAGTGCAAAAGCTGGCTTCAGTGTTTTCTTTGCGCCATCTTTGCCAACGAATTCAATGCTAACTTCTGTAGCACCTTCAATGGTTACTGACTTTTCGCTACCGAAGAAGTCTTTGTCGTCCATACTTGAAACGTGCGACTTAGAATCTGCAGACCAAGCACCCATTGAGTGTGGGTTCTTCTTCGCGTAGTTTTTAACAGAAAGTGGAGCGCGGCGATCCGAGTTACCTTCACGTAATACAGGGTTTACTGCACTACCCTTGATTTTGTCGTAAGTCGCTTTAACAACTTTCTCTTCGTCAGTGTTTGCTTCTTCTGGGTAATTAGGAAGTGCGTAACCTTTTGATTGTAGCTCTTTGATCGTTGCTTGAAGCTGAGGTACAGATGCAGAGATGTTTGGAAGCTTGATAATGTTTGCTTCTGGTGTCTTAGCCAATTCACCTAGTTCTGCTAATGCATCACCAATACGTTGCTCTTCGTTCAAGTAGTCAGGGAAGTTGGCAATAATGCGCCCTGCAAGTGAAATGTCGCGAGTATCAACGTTAATACCAGAAGAAGCTGTAAAAGATTGAATGATTGGCAGCAGAGAGTAAGTTGCTAGCGCCGGAGCTTCGTCTGTAATGGTATAGATGATCGTTGGTTTTTCAGTAGGCATGAAATTTCCCTATAGTTCTTACAAGCTCATTTAAAATAGTGAGCATGTTATAAATTGACCAGTAAGCCACTCAAAGAGTGAAAACTGCTTACTCGATAGTCGTACTCTATCTTATTTTTCATGCAATCTTGATGACAGCATGAACCAAATCCGTGAGTGCGTTGTTATAATAAAACACGAAGGTATAATTAAACAAATCAGGCTTAAGAGTCCATCAACTTGTTCTATTTTGTGTCTTTTAGGCGCGCAAATGATAGCTCAATTCCGTTTCAGTGAAAACTTTTCAGCACACTTCGTTTACATTTTTGCAAGGTAGTTAACATGTCTACTCGCTCACGCAGCGCATCTCGTTCAGACAAACCGGCTCGTTCTGGTGCAACATTAAAACAAAGCGGTAATAGACAAAGCCGAAGCAGTGATAGGAATAACACTGGCAATTCGCACAAGAAATCGCACTCAAGTAAACACAGATATAAAGCGAAACCTGCGAACACAAAATCTAAAATTGCACTCGAAGATCGCAAAGTCATTTTGTTCAACAAACCATTCGATACTTTAAGTCAGTTCACTGATGGCGAAGGTAGAAAGACGCTCGCCGACTTTATTCCAGTAAAAGACGTTTATGCTGCAGGACGACTTGATCGTGATAGCGAAGGGTTAATGGTTTTAACCAATGACGGTATCTTTCAAGCCAAGCTAACTCAACCAAACTCAAAATCACCAAAGACTTACTGGGTGCAGGTTGAAGGCGCACCTTCTGAGGAAGATTTAGATAAATTGAGAAAAGGCGTCGAACTAAAAGATGGTATGACGCTACCTGCTAAGGTGGAGTTAATGGCAGAGCCAGAGGTATGGGACAGAAACCCACCAGTAAGATTCAGAGCTGCGATACCAACTACCTGGTTAGCGATTACGATCATCGAAGGACGAAACCGTCAGGTAAGACGAATGACGGCAAACATCGGCTTCCCTACTCTACGCCTTATTCGCTATTCTATGGGCGACATGAACCTAGGTCAGCTTCAGCCAGGTGAGTGGAAAGAGATTTAACAAAAGGCTAGATAGAAATGAAAAAGCGAGATGTCTGTTACATAAGGGCACCTCGCTCTAAAAACTTTTGGTATTATTTTTGGTCAATCAACCATTTTTGAAATGCTTTACGCTCTTCTTCACTGGCTCTTGAATACCAAAGCTTAAGTTGAAGCGTGTTTTCAGACTCTTGAACCGTGCTATCAGCAGCAACAGTCGCACCAACCACAGCACCAGTTTGTACCGCTGCAAGTTCTTCTTTCAGTGAACGAATCTTTCCAGAATCAAAAACTAAGCCTCTTTCTTGGTTGTAGTCTTTAACCAGCTGAGGAATATCGCTGTAAGGAAGTGCGCCTTGAGATGGCGGTAACACTTCTTGCACTACTTTTACGTCATCACCATTTATAGCGATATTGAAAATAGGAAGCTCTCTGTCTACGTTTCTTTCTATCTTTGCGTATTTTCTGCTTACAAGATCAACATCAACATCCGCATTTTCAGGAACATCTACAACCATAATGTAAGGAACGGTACTGATAAATTCGCGCTTGCCTTTATCACTCAAATACCCTGTGTAATCTAAAACGAGTTGATTTTCACCAGTGGTTAATACAGCATCTTCCACACTTTCGACGACCTCACCGTTCAAAGTATTTAGTGAAATACCAGAAGCTAAATCAATAGCAGCTGTTGCGTATGGTGCAGAGAATAGACAAACAAAACTCAAATACCACTTGTTCATGTACGATTCCTTAATCAATAAATGTAAAAAAGCCAGCTAATAGCTGGCTTTTGTATAGCATAGTTAACTACAGATTAGAATGTGTAGTAAACACCAGCGATAACGCCGTCAGCATCTAGAGTTTGTGATGCGTATTCGAAATCAGCAGTTTGGTATTCAGCTAGGAATAGGATGTTGTCACGGAATGCGTAATCAACACCAACAACTAGGTTAGTAGAGTCGATATCAGAAATCTTAGAAGTACCAGCTGCTGTAGAGATTTCGTCAGTTGTTGCTACAGCGTAAGTTGTGTATAGACGAACAGCGTCGATTTGGTAAGCAGCTGCGATACCCATAGTTTCACCGTTGCCGTAAGAATCAGCAGCGATGTCAGATAGGTCCCAGTAACCGTAACCTTGGTTGCCTTCAAATTGTGCGTACGTAACAGCTAGGTATAGGCCACCAAACTCAGCAGAAGCAGAAACACCAGCAAGAGAGTAATCTACGTCTTTAGCAGCGTCACCAGTGATGTAAGAAGCACCGATAGAGAAGTTGCTGAATGCGTAATCTGCAGAGATACCGTAAGTGTTGTCAACGTCTTCAGTAGAATCAGTGTTAACGTCAGCTACGATTGTGAAACCTTCAACGAATTGACCTTTGAATACAGCACCGTGGCCAGAAGACTCGCGGTGGTGACCACCAGTAGAGCCCATGTAGTTACCTTCGTTTGTGATATCGTCTTTCTGGATAGCGTCTGCAGATTCTGCTAGGTCGCCGGTCTCACCGAAAGCCATACCCCAAGTGTCAGTTTTAAAACCAGCTAGAACGTCATCGAACTTAGCGTTGCTGCCGTCAGTTTCGATTTCAAAAGATGCGAATGCTGTAAACTGGTCGTTTAGCTTTTGCTCTGCATCTAGTTGGATTTTAGCCCAAGTAGAAACGTCAGCTTCGTTCTTAGTTGTTTCAGTTAGGTTTTTGTCTACTTCAGATTGTGCTAGGTAGATATCTACCTCACCTTTTAGGCCAACTTTAGTATCGTCGTTAGAGTAAATTTCTGCTGCGTTAACAGAAGTTGCTGTAGCTGCGATAGCTAGCGCTAATAGAGTCTTTTTCATAATAAATCCACTGCCTTTTCTAAGAATGGGAGATCCTTGCCCGGTTCCCTTTTATTTTTATGACTGGTCATTACCACTCTTTGTTGGTTAATCACCGTCACTAAATTTCGAGGTCTAGATTGCAAAAGATTATCCTGCGTGTCAAATAAACTAAAAACAAACCTAAAAAAAACACAAAACAATCAAAATCAACCACTTACATTTTTTTTCATTGTTTTACGAGCAACTTATCCTTAGTTTTATCAGGAAATATAATAATCCAAAAAAAGAACAAAACAGCATTTAACACCACAAACAACTCACAACAACGCTACACTTCAGGATTTAACACCTATAAGCCAGTCTTTTTTAATATTTATATTTCGCAACATAAATAAAATAGTTAAGTTCCTGATGGTTCAGTTTTTTTTTGTGAACAAGATCTACCTTTGATTCAAAAGCAAGCTATTTCACCGTAAATGTACCGACTAGTGATATGTGCTACTATCCTCGCTCCGTTACGTAGGTCACAGTATGCTAACTACTAAAATTCAAAAATCTATTCGCACCAGTTATCAAAACCTCCAAGATCAGTTGGACAACTTTGTACCTCGTCGTGCTCAAAATTACCTTGTTGCAGAAATAGCGAAGACACTTTGTGGTCAATACCACAAAAGTAATCGCATGATTGTTGCAGAAGCGGGGACAGGGATCGGGAAATCACTGGCTTATTTAATGGCTACTATTCCTGTCGCTGTGCTCAATAATCGAAAAATAGTCATATCGACGGCGACGGTTGCGCTACAAGAACAGCTCGTCAATAAAGATCTCCCTCTATATAGAAGACTGACTGATCGAGAGTTTTCTTTCATATTAGCGAAGGGCAGACAGCGTTATTGTTGCTCCGAAAAGCTAGCCGCTGCCTGCGGGGTTGATGGCGGACAAATGGCAATGTTCGAATCTAAGCCGAAGAAAAAGGATATCGACCAACTTCAAACCATGTACCGCAGCCTAACCCAAGGGAAATGGGATGGTGACCGTGATTCGTGGCCAAAACCCATCGACAATATGATTTGGCAGATGATTGTCAGTGATAAGCACAGCTGTAACAACAGTATGCCCACGCATAGAGACTGTCCTTTCCAGAAAGCGCGCTCAGAGTTAGATAAAGCAGACGTGATTATCGCCAATCACAGTTTAGTGATGGCTGATGCTGACTTAGGCGGTGGTGTGATACTGCCTGAACCAGAAAACAGCATCTATATATTCGATGAAGCTCACCATTTACCGCATGTAGCTAGAGATCACTCTTCTGCGGCTGCGAGCTTAAAAGGCGCGGCATCATGGTTGGAGCGTTTGAATCAATCAATCACCAAGCTTTCAGGCCTCGCTGACGAAAAGCGTGTCCACCGATTTAGAAATGAACTGCAAGACTCAATGCAACAGCTGATCCCTACCCTGACTCAAATGAGCAAACAGTTTGACGCTAACCACTTTGAAGACGGCTTGTATCGCTTCGAACATGGCGACTTACCTGAGTGGCTAGAGAATGAATCTAAAGATCTCAAGCAACTCACGCAAAAGGCGAGCCAAGCCGTTGCGAAGATTGCAGACCTGATTGCGGAACGAGTTAAAGACGGCGAGCTTTCAGCAAAGCTTGCAGAGCCAGCACTTGCAGAAATTGGCTTCTATATACAAAGAACAGAGAACCTTGCTCAAGTTTGGCGCTTAATGGCTGAACCGAAGAGAGAAAAAGGCGCTCCTTTGGCTCGTTGGCTCGAACTGAATAAAGAAAGCGAAGGCGATTTTGTTGTGAATGTATCGCCATTAGAGGTAGGTTGGCAACTGGATCAGCAAATCTGGAGCCGCTGTGTTGGCGCGGTATTAGTATCTGCAACCATGAGGGCGCTCAACTCTTTCAGCTTTTTCTGTCATCAAGCAGGTATCAGCCAAAAAGCAGAAGATGGCGTACAATTTTTGGCTTTGGCATCACCGTTTGATTACCAGAATCAAGCAGAGCTGATCGTGCCGGCAATGAAGTACGAACCACAAGCACCTCAGTTTACCGAATATCTTATTGAAATTTTGCCTAAGGTAATAGAAGACAAAAAAGCCAATCTCGTTCTATTCTCTTCTTACTGGCAAATGAACAAAGTTGCAGAGGCTTTAGCAACAGATTTCGTTAAAAAGTCGTGGGCATTGCAGGTTCAAGGCGATACTTCACGAACTGAAATCCTAAAAAAACATAAAAAGCTAATAGACCAAGGTAAAACCAGCGTTCTTTTTGGAACTGGAAGCTTTTCTGAGGGTCTTGATCTACCGGGTGAGCTTCTTGAAAACCTCGTTATTACTAAGATTCCTTTTGGTGTTCCTACCTCTCCCGTAGAGCAAGCACATTCAGAATATATTGAATCACGCGGTGGTAACCCTTTTATGCAGATTACTGTTCCAGATGCGAGTAAAAAGCTTATTCAATCAGTGGGTAGACTACTGCGTAAGGAAAGAGATTCTGGTAAAGTCACGATCCTTGATAGACGCATAGTAACGAAGCGATACGGAAAGTCCCTACTCGATTCACTACCGCCTTTTAAAAGAACAATAAAATACTAATATACCCTGCCTTTGAGGTAGTTATGGGCCTTCATCGCTAGGCCCTTGCATTCACAACCCAACATGACTAATCCACCGGTTTTTCATGTGGCTGCCCTATCAGCCGATAACGAGAACACTAGCTATTTATGGAAATGATTGAGCCAACCATGTTGGTCATACTTGCTCTGGTTGCATTTGCAGCAGGCTTTATTGATGCTGTCGCAGGTGGCGGAGGGATGTTAACCGTCCCAGCTTTGCTATCGCTTGGTTTACCGCCACACATTGCACTCGGAACTAATAAGCTGGCCGCAACGTTTGCTTCATCTACAGCTGCATTCACTTACTACCGTAAAAAGCTGTTCAAGCCTGAGTGTTGGGTCAATGCATTCATATCTACTTTAATCGGTGCGACAATCGGCACACTCACTGTTGATGCTATTAGCACAGAGTGGTTAGAGAAGGTATTGCCGTTAGTCATTCTTGCCGCTGCGGTCTATACCATTTTTCATAAGACTCCAGATGTGAGCCATAATGTGTCTCCTAAACCTTGCCCTGTACTTAAGAGAAAACAAAAGTACCAAGGATTCATTCTTGGTTTTTATGATGGGGTTGCAGGCCCAGGAACTGGCGCGTTTTGGACAGTAAGCTCTATGGCGCTTTATCGCTTAAACATCTTACTTGCCTCAGGCCTATCCAAAGCCATGAACTTTACCAGTAACTTTACCTCTTTGGTGACCTTCGCGATTCTTGGTCATATTGATTGGGTTCTAGGTTTAACTATGGGTCTTTGTTTAATGGCCGGAGCGTTTGTTGGTGCTCACTCTGCTATTCGTTTCGGTGCTACATTTATACGACCTGTGTTTGTTACCGTAGTAAGCGTACTTGCAATTAAACTGGCATATGAAGCTTGGTTTGTGAACTTATAGGCAGTAGCCAACGGGAAGTGAAATGAATCAATTTTCAAAGCTAAAAAGTGTCATTGATACCTTAATTAGCCATTGCTCTCAGGTTGATAAATCTCGAGGGGCATATCATCAAGCCTTATTTGACCGAGCCTTATTTAAATGTGGCGCCTCTATTTTACTTCCCTATGCACTTGAAACTCAGGCAACGTACCGCACCATTGTGCGTGAACAAACCACAAATCAACTGACCGCGTCCAGAGCCAGCTACCTGACAGAAAAGCTGACCAATCAGATTGCAGCAATCCAAAGAGAGTTAGCCAACCACGATTTACGCTTGGACCGAAAAAGTAAGTCAAGGAAAACCCTTAACGACCTATACAACGAACTCGCACAACACCAAGATTGGCAAAAGCGGCTCGTCGATTTAGTTCAAACACGAAAATTAGCGTTTGATTCTGCGCCACGTCACCATAAGAAAAAAGCGGAAGAGGCTTGGCAACTCGCAAAAGAACGATTGGAACGCTGTGAGGACTCAATGAAGAACATTGAGAGATTGATTAACTTAGAGAACCCTAAGCGAAATGAGCACTGATAACACATCATCACCACTGGATAACGCACCTGAAGAAGTTAAGTTAGCTGTCGACCTTATCTACTTACTCGAAAGCAACGAGATCGACCCTAAGGTTGCGTTAGAAGCAATTAAGATTGTCCAGCAAGATTTACAAGCCAAACTAGCATCTAGCATCTAGCATCTAGCATCTAGCATCTAGCATCTAGCATAAAAATATACAGGATTCACATGTACCAACTTAGCTTTTCTATGCCCGAGTTTCTTGAAAACTACTGGCATAAAAAACCAACCATCTTAAAAGGTGGCTTCCAAAACTTCGTCGACCCAATTTCGCCGGAAGAACTTGCTGGTTTATCGATGGAAGAAGAAGTGGATTCTCGCTTTGTTTCTAACCTCGACAACAAATGGACAGCCGAACACGGTCCATTCACTGAAGAGAAGTTTGGTGAGCTGACTGAAACACATTGGCAATTGATCGTTCAAGCAGCCAACCATTGGCATCAAGGTGCAAATCAACTGACTGAAGCGTTCCAACAATTGCCAAACTGGTTGTTCGACGATCTCATGATTTGCTACTCAGCACCTGAAGGCGGTGTTGGCCCACATATTGATCAATACGATGTATTCATCATTCAAGGCCAAGGTAAGCGTCAATGGAAAGTGGGCGCGAAAGATGTTGGTCAATACAAAGAGACCGTTCAAGCGTCTGCTCTACGCCAAATAGAAGGCTTTGAGCCAATCATTGATGAAACCTTAGAGCCAGGTGATATCCTTTATATCCCACCGGGTTTCCCGCATGAAGGGAACACGTTAGAGCCGTCAATGAGCTACTCGATTGGCTACCGCTCTCCTAAGGAGCAAGAGCTAATCAGTAACTTTGCCGACTTTGTGCTTGCTCATGATATGGGTGATGTTCACTTGCATGATCCTGAGTTCAAAACGCAAGATGGCTACGGCAAGATTCGTTCGTCAGATTTGAGTAACCTAACTGATATGTTGAAGTCGGCATTAGAACAGCCTGAAACCGTGAGTGATTTCATGGGTTGTTTGCTGAGCCAATCACGCCACCAGCTTGATATCGTTGCGCCAGAACCTCTATGGACTCCAGAAGAGATCGCTCAACACTTGGAGTCTGAAGGCGAGATCCACCGTGTATCTGGCTTAAAAGCGCTTTACCACGAAAATGAAAGCAACACAGCTTACATCAATGGCGAAGTGGTTAAGGTTGATGAAGCGGACTCTTCATTACTCAACATACTTTGTGATGAGACTGTGATTAATTCAGCTGCTGCTCTATCTCCTTCGGGCGTAACTGTCGTGACGGAATTAGTGAACAAAGGCTACTGGTTCATTGAAGAGTAAGCAGTATCAACCACTCGTTGTTGACTAACTTTGGTTGCAAGATATAAAAAAGGGACAAATGAAAACCTCATTTGTCCCTTTTTCAATTTTGAATTTGTTAAGTCTTAATGGTTATACCTTGAACTGATTGACCAATTTCTGTTGCTGCTGAGACAGCTGATCAATTTCGTTGCCCACTTGTTCAGAAGCCGCTGCTTGTTCCAAGATCTTCGCACTCAAGTCTCGAATGTTAACCACGCTTTGATTCACTTCACCAGACACCGATTGCTGCTCTTCTGCCGCTCTTACGATCTGATTGTTCATATCACTGATCGCCTCAATAGAAGTAAAGATCGAACCTAAATCTTCAACTGCTTTCTGAACGTGTAGTGCTGTGTCGTTTGCAAGTATATTGCCTTCTTGTATCGCTTCAACGACATCTTGAGTTCCAGCATGAACCTTGTCGATCACCGCTCTGATCTCACCAACCGATGACTGGGTGCGACTTGCGAGGTTTCTTACCTCATCCGCAACAACAGCAAAACCTCGACCTTGTTCGCCAGCACGAGCCGCTTCAATCGCCGCGTTCAATGCCAGTAAGTTAGTTTGCTCAGAGATCCCTTCAATCACACTTAAGATCTCGGTGATGTTTCCGTTATTTTTGGCCAACTCTTCAACAATTGGAACAGCACTCGACATACGCTCCACCAGCTTTCTCATTTCACCGGCTGAAAGCTCGATAACCTGTTGCCCTTGTTGAGCAGAACGATTCGCTTCACAAGCAGCATCAACGGCCACTTCTGCGTTTTGTACCACTAAGCCCGCTGTTTGCGTCATCTCTTCGGCCGCTGTCGCCACAAGATCGACTTCTTTAAATTGAGATTCGCTGCTTTCTCGAGTGCTTGATGCCGATGCTTTAGCCTGGCTTGTCGTACTCGCCACTTGCTCAGTAGTGTGAATAACTTCTTTGATCGTGTGTTGTAGCTTGTCTAAGAATAAGTTGAACCCTTTAGATAGCTGACCAATTTCGTCTTGAGACTTAACCTCTAAACGCTGCGTCAAATCCCCTTCACCAGAAGCAATATCATTAAGTCGCTCGACCACTTGTCGAATAGGCTTCACAATTGAAAGGGAAGCAAATGCGATGATGGCTAAACCGAACAAAATGAACACAGTACCGGCAATCACTTCCGTCTTAATGCCTTCGCTTAACTTAGTGCTAATGATGGAGTCCAATTTGTTGGCATCAGCGACGACGCTCTCTCTCGGGATCTCAAACAACACACCCCAAGTTTGATTAGCCGCAACAACAGGTGCAAAGGCAAGTAACCACTCACCGTTCTCACTCCATTGCGTTGTCACTTCACCACCAAAGATAAAGTCGGTCATTAAATCACTGTTTGTATTGTCACTTTGGAAGGTTGAACCGACCGCAATACTTGAATCATCAGAAGCGATAACTGACCCATCTAGACTAACCGCATAAGCTTTACCCGCACCGTTAAACAAGCTCTGATCAGATTGCGTAATCACACTCGTTAAACCATCGAGTCTTAGATCAATACCAAGAAAACCAATAGCAACGTCGTCAACCAAAATAGGGACTGAAATAGAGGACGTAAGTAGTGCTACACCACCGCTGTTCACGACTCTCGGCGTACTAATACATGTTTGCCCTGAAGACAAAGGACAGTAAAAACGTTCGCTATTGCTGCCATCATTCAAGATCGATTCTGAAAGAACGTTCGCTAGAACATTTTCACCGTTATCCGCTACCTTCCAATAAGGAGCAAAACGACCTTTTTCGTTAGAGCCAACATAATCAGCATCGACATAATTCGCATCTTCGCTATCAAGTAAATCAGGCTTGAAAACTAGATACGCACCTTGAATAGAGTCGAAATTTAGAACCGAGCGACGAACCATTTCATCCAAGGCGGTACGAAGCTCTTCACTTGGCGTAAAGTTTTCGTCTGCATTGTTTTTTAGAAACTGAGCACTGGCCGCAAGCATCTCTGCGCGGTAAATAGCTTCGTCTACATAACGTTGAGTTTCTTGAGCATTGAGTTGAGAAACAGACGCCAGCAACTGCTGAGTTTTATTGATAACTGATTCTGAACTTTGAGATTTGATGACTTGTTGATTACTCGTCGCGTTGTAGATCGAGAAACCAATAAGAGACAGTGACGTAATGATTAAACAACAACCTGCTAAGAGGGTTATTTTCCACTGTACCGATAGAGAGCGCATTTAATATCCTTATTTAAGCCAAAAGACTTCCATAACCATAACTATCACATCGACAACGAATTGCTGTACACAATGTAAATGAGTTAGACGAATAGCTTAGCGGATAATTACAGCACAAATTGCTTACATATAAAACGAAAGTTTATACAAATGTTAATAGGGCGTGTTTTCTTCCTTTTTTCTGTGATTTCAAATGATGTACTCATATAATCATTGGCTATGTTGCTTAGGTTTTAGCACTTTGGACATAACCAAAACATCGATATTTAAAGGAAGCCCATTCCACCCTCTCCCTCCTTAAAACGTAGCTATTTCGGATTAGTTTTTATAATCCAAGTTATAGATTTTTATCTTGGTCAACTTCACACTTTTTGATTGCTAAGCCCGCAATCAAGCTCTAATATCTCGCGCCTAGATTCCCTGATCACTTTATTCATTTGGCTCTCCTTTAATGGAGCGCTAAGGCTTTTTACGTCTTAATTTTTGGAGAGATACGCAAATGTCCGCCTCGTTTCCATTAGCGAAACTTACCTTTTTAATCGCTATTCTGACTGCCGTAGGTCAAATGACTCAAACGATGTACGTGCCTTCTATCGGTCATATGGCAGGTGAGTTCTTAGTTTCGGCATCTTCACTGCAAGCGGTGATGGCGTGTTACTTGATCCCTTATGGTCTGTCGCAATTTGTCTACGGCCCACTTTCTGATCGCCTAGGTCGCAAACCGATCATCGTGATTGGTTTGATCATCTACATCATCGGTACTTTGGTAGCATTGTTCGCTCACGAATATGAATGGTTCTTAGCGGGCAGCTTTATCCAAGGTTTGGGCATCGGTTGTGGTGGTGCGATGTCTCGTACATTGACTCGCGACTGTTTTGAAGGCGCAGAGCTGCACCGTGCAAACAGCTTGATTAGCATGTGTGTGATTTTCTCACCATTGATGGCTCCTGTACTGGGTGGTTACCTAACAGAAGTTTTCGGCTGGCGTTCTAGTTACTTATTCCTTGCGCTGTTTGGTATTGCTGTTGTGATCACTATGATGACGAGCATGATGGAAACACTGCCGAAAGAACGACGCAAGCATGAATCGGTTGCCAACAGCTACAAGTTCGTTCTGTCTGATAAACGTTTCCAAGGTTTCTTATTGGTATTGGTCGCAACCTTTGCTGGTGTAGCCGTATTTGAAGCAGCGGCAGGTGTGTTGCTTGGCGGCGTACTTGGCTTACCTGCAACGACAGTAAGCTTGTTGTTTGTCTTGCCCATTCCAGGTTATTTAGTGGGTGCTGGCTTATCTAGTTACATCGCACAACGTCGCAGTGAGCGCCGCGCACTGAATGTTGGTCTTGTTGCTATCTTGGTAGGCTCAACAGTGGTGTTAATACCGGGTTTATTTGGTCAAACAACAGCATTAACCTTGATTGGCGGCGCAACCATTTACTTCTTGGGCGCTGGTATCTTATTCCCAGCAGCAACAACAGGGGCACTTTCGCCACTCCCATACCACGCTGGTACTGGAGGCGCGATCTTAGGTGGCATGCAAAACCTAGGTGCTGGCATCGCAACACTATTGGCATCGTTCTTCCCAGCTCAAGACCAACTGCCACTCGGTTGCCTGATGATTGCAATGTCATTCATCGCTATGCTGGGTTTACGTTGGGTTAATCGTAAGCCTGACCACTCAAACGAAATGCCATTGGCTATTTAACGTAAAACTCGAATCCGGCCAAACAAAGGAAAGGGACATACTGAAAAGTGTGTCCCTTTTTTGTTGTACATTTCTTCCACTCTCACGTATCAGTAATTTCATTTAACATTGCTTTGATTTTTTGAAAACAATAACAGGCACTTACGATGAAAGTGCATATCCAGAATCCGATTATAAATAACAATCACTGGACGGACACCAAAGTACCTAATAAGGATGCTGGCATTAAAACGAGTAAGGTGCACACTAAGGATATATAGATGCGTATCGCTTTAACCACATTAGCCGTATCGGTCGCGCTTGCAGCCGGATGCAGTAATCAAGGAATTACAACCATGAACCACTACTCTCCATCGCAGCTCGTCGCTCAGCAAAAACAAGCTCCTGTTGCTAAGAAAGTCCCTCATACAATGACGATTCATGGTGATACCCGAATCGATAATTACTACTGGATGCGCGATGATGAACGCCAAGATCCAGAGATCTTGCAGCATCTTGAACAAGAGAATCAGTACGCAGATACAGTGTTGAAACATACAGAAGCGTCACAAAAACAGTTGTTTGAAGAGATCAAAGGCCGAATCGCGAAAGACGACAATTCGGTACCAGTTCGCAAAGGCAGTTACTACTACTCAAATAAAGTCACTGGTGACAACGAATACCCAGTTCACTTGCGTGAAAAAAATTTTTTAGGCACAGACAAGCAAGTCATCTTAGACGTTAATGAACTAGCAAAAGGCCATGAATTCTTCAGTATTGGCGGCTTAACAATCAGCCCAGACGAAAACTTGTTGGCCTATGGCGAAGATACGCTGAGCCGCCGCATTTATACCATCAAGATCAAAGACCTCACGACAGGTGAATACCTAAATGATGAAATTGAAGGCGCTTCGAGTGCGATCGCGTGGCAAAACGACAACCAAGCCTTCTATTACATCAAAAAAGATCCACAAACATTGCTGGGTTATCAAGTTTACCGCCACACTTTAGGCACAGCTCAGGCAAACGATGAGTTAATCTACGAAGAAACCGATAGCGCTTACTACACCTCTTTGAGTAAAAGCAAAGATGGTGAACAAGTCTACATTTGGCACTCGAGCACAGAAACCAGCGGTGTTTCAGTCATAGATGCCAACGATCCAAAGGCTAAAGCCGAAGCTTTTTACCCAAAAGAGACAGGTATAGAGTACAGCATCGCTAAACTGGGTGATTGGTATTACATCTATACCAACTACCAAGCGGTCAACTTTCGTTTAATGAAAGTCACAGCTGAAGACATGCATGACCGCTCAAAATGGGGCGATGTCATTGCAGCAGACGATAACACTCAGCTTGTTGATTTCGAGTTGTTTGATGACCATCTTGTTTACGAGCAACGTGCGGGTGGCTTATCGACAGTGAAAGTTCGCCAACTCTCAACAGGCAACGAGTTCCCACTTGAATTCAACGACACCGCATTTGCCGCTTACCTAACGAGTAACTATGAATTAGATAACTCAAAAGTTCGTATCTATTACAGCAGCTTAACCACGCCAGGTACTTATTATGATTTCGACCTAAGTACAGGTGAATCCGAAATCAAAAAGCAAACACCCGTATTAGGTGATTTCGAAGCGGATAACTACCAATCAGAGCGAATCATGGTTACGGCTCGCGATGGTAAGCAAGTTCCTGTGTCTTTGGTTTATCGCAAAGATTTATTCAAGAAAGACGGCACTAACCCAATCTACCAATACGGCTATGGGTCTTACGGCTCTACGATTGAACCTACCTTCAGCTCAACTCGCCTAAGCCTACTAGATAGAGGTTTTGTTTATGCCATCGCACATGTCCGCGGTTCAGAAATGCTTGGTCGCCCTTGGTATGAAGATGGAAAAAAACTGACCAAACAAAACACGTTCAACGACTTTATTGATGTAACCAAAGAGCTTGTTGAAGAAGGCTATGGCGCTAAGGATAAAGTGTTCGCCGTTGGGGGGTCTGCTGGCGGTCTATTGATGGGTGCAATCATCAATCAAGCACCACAACTGTACCGTGGTATTGGTGCACATGTTCCGTTTGTAGACATTGCGACAACCATGCTTGATGAGTCGATCCCTCTTACGACTAACGAATACGACGAATGGGGTAACCCTAACAATAAAACCTACTATGACTACATGCTGAGTTACTCACCGTACGACAACATTAAGGTACAAAACTACCCAAACATGTTGGTGACAACAGGCCTACATGATTCACAGGTACAGTACTTTGAGCCAATGAAATGGGTGGCGAAACTGCGTGAAATGAAAACAGACAACAATGTACTGGTGTTCAAAACCGATATGGAAGCCGGTCACGGTGGCGCTTCTGGTCGATTTAAGCGATTAAAAGAAGATGCTCTTGAATACGCCTTCTTTTTAGACTTATTAAAAACTCAGTAGACTCAGCGTAACTGTAGGTATTCACACAATTTAACGTCGCCATTTAGTCTCGACAAAATGGCGACAGAAATTATTAAGCATGGTTAAATACGATGAACCATGAAATCCACCAAATCAAAAAATCTTTGAAAACTCGCAGTGACAAAGGTTTACGAGAGGTATAAAAACAAATGAAAGTAATTAGCTTCAACATCAACGGCCTGAGAGCCCGCCTTCATCAACTGCAAGCTGTTATCGACAAACACCAACCGGACGTAATTGGTCTGCAAGAGATAAAAGTACACGATGAAGCCTTCCCTATTGCTGATGTTGAAGCAATGGGCTACAAGGTTTACTTTCACGGCCAAAAAGCGCATTACGGTGTGGCTATGCTGTGTAAGCAAGAGCCAATCTCAGTTCAGAAAGGTTTTCCAACCGACAATGAAGACCATCAAAAGCGTATGATCATGGCGACGTTTGAAGATGAAAACGGTGAAAAGGTTACCGTACTAAATGGTTACTTCCCTCAAGGGGATAACATCAAGCATGAAACCAAATACCCGTACAAGCGCGAGTTCTACAAAGACTTGATGACTTACCTAAACGATCACCACAACAAAGATGAACAAGTGATCGTGATGGGCGACATTAATATCAGCCCTATCGACGCAGACATCGGCATTGGTGAACCTAATGCGAAACGTTGGTTGAAAACCGGTAAGTGCTCTTTCCAACCTGAAGAACGCGAATGGCTAAAAACTCTAATGGATTGGGGTTTTGTGGATAGCTTCCGTCTACTGCACCCTGAAGTGAATGATCAATACTCGTGGTTTGATTACCGTTCAAAAGGTTTCGTAGACAACCGCGGCCTACGTATTGATGTAGTCCTAGCAACTCAGAAACTTGCTGATAAGTGTACTGAAGCAGGCATCGACTACGACCTACGTGGCATTGAAAAGCCATCTGACCACGCACCAATTTGGTCGACGTTTAAGTAGAAAATAGGGAGCTCATGCTCCCTATTTACTTTTTAGATTAGTTGATTGGCCAAGGGGTTGTCCCGTCGATACTAATAGGTGCTGTGGCAAACTCATCGACACAATAACCTTGGTTTGAGCTCGCGAAGTACGTTAGTGGCATTGGTGGCAAATTCAGTGTCACTACTTGTTGTTTTGCTTTATCCGTAAAACTAAAGCCCCACATATCTAGATAATTCCGCATATCCCGCTCATTGACATAACTCAGCGCAACCAACAGCCAATCGTCGTTCGTGATCTGGTTTACTTCGTCTCTTGAATAGCTGTCAAAGCCAATGGTGTGCCTACGTGTAATCCACAACTCATCACTCGATTTTAAACGGTTGAACTCGCGCTCTATCAAATGCAATCGCCCTAACATATGCCAGCCATAATCTAATACGTCTTGATCTTGTGCTAACATCATCATTTGAATGAATATGCGTGCCCCCCAACTCCAACCAGTTTGATTCTGAGCTGCCATAAAAGCATTTGGGTCAGGTTGAGTTCGGCTCTGCTGCAAAACTTCATACTGCCCTTTAAAATCTAAGCCTTGGCAAGACGATACTTTTCCGGTGTCGTTATAATATTTTGATTTACTAAAATACGAATAGTAGTTCGTTGTAGAGTGCCCATCCCAACCGCTAAACCTAAATCGACCACGATCTAAACCATGCCCTAACTCGTGAAGATCACCATGCCCTAATGGATGAAACGACCAATAGGCATCATACGGGTTTCCTGAACAACCATAGCCACAGTTAGCTTGGTCTGCGTTCATATGCTTTACAATGTCAATGGTTGCAATTTCCCAGCCCTTGTCTTCCCCGTATTGGTGTATTTCAGCAATTTCATCAATACCCGGCCCTTTAAAGCCTGCAAGTGCATGAGGAAAGTTATGTACATAACGCTCTGTGGCAAGAGCCATATCATGAGGCTGAGCCCAGTCAGCAGCACTGATAGACTCATTCATTTTGTCTAGTTTAGAGTGGACTTCAAATCCAGGTGTTACCAGTTCTGCCCAGTCAAACTTTCCTTCTTCAAGCTGTGCCACAAAACTATCGTTGTCCGCTTCACTTCGCCAAACCGGGTGTTGAGCAACATTTTCAAAACGCAACTCCACATCGATATCATTGGTATCAAAATGAACCTGTAATGTTCCACCATAGGCTGAAGTGAGATAAATCGTCTCTCCTGGTTTCACTGGATAGGTTACCGAGGTTAAAAATTTCGGCCGAGCGTAACCGTCATTGCCTGAAAACTCGTGTGTCGCGCCACTCCGCAATGTATTAAATGCAATAGACGTAGCCACTTCGTTACTGTCTAAGCGAGTCACCTTAATCGTCTCACCTGGCAATGCGTACACTCCAGCTGATCGAAAGTGTCTCTTGGACTCCAAGGCAATTGTTTTGGTGACGAGCGGTACGTTTTCAAAACTCTTGGTACTAAAATTGCCTAGGCTTGGTTGCGCCGCGTTATACACGCGACTGTTGTAGGCCGCGTAATCACTGTAATAGGAGCGAAGAAAATCAATTCTCTCTGTCACGCTCTTACCCATTGGGTACTGAACGTCTTGACGATAATGATCAGCAAGTAGCAGCAACAGCTTTTCATATTCATAATCATCTGTTGCGAACAGGTCAACTTTCTTACTATCTAGCGACGTTAGGTGTGCACGTATGCTGTTTGCTGCAGTATAGAACTCTTCATCCATATTGGATTCATCAGGGCAAGATTTATCATCACAGGTACTCAAGTCAACTGTGAAACTGTCGTCTTTTAGTCTTTGTAAAAGCGCTTGTTGCTGGACAATATTATCCGGTATTTGATCAATCAGCTGTGTAGAATCCCAGTTCGATAAACCTAGCTTACGCCAATAGTTGTCACCAACGTAAGTCATGTGCATTTCTGAAAATAGCGCGTTACCTAAGTCCGTCATACCGCCATCAAGATGTAGGTATAACACCGGAATATTTTTACTGAACGCCAAACGTAACCCTGAAATCACATCTTCAATATCATCACCATCATTTAACTTTTGAGACAAAACGAGTAAGTCAGGGTTATTGGCTTCAAGACATTGACTTAATTTACTGCCATCACAAGCGTTGTCAGCGTTGAGGACCATAGAAGCATTAACATTGTCGATTAACCAGTTTCGTGTCGCTTGGTCATCAGGAAAGTAATGAGACTGATCAAGCTGAGCCAACACAACATTTTGTGGCGAGTCAGTACTAGAAGTCCACCTAACCAAGTTATTCAACCAAGTATCCATCTCTTCGTTGACAGAATCAGGGAAGCGCTGCTTAGTTCGAAACGGGTTACTTGCCAATGCTGCATAGCGGCTGTCGTCTGACGTATAACCCGCAATACCAATGACAAGCTCTTGGTCGGAATACCCATCTTGCATCGCTTTATTGGATTTTAAGATGGCATCGTTAAAACCATAGGTAGGTAAGAGAATTGCCGAGTCATGTGTTGGATCCCAATGAAGATTGCGTAAAGGCTCTCCTTCAGAGTTTTGGGATAATGCTTGCTTAATATGATTGAAGTTCGAGTTGTATTGAGCAACTAATGCTCGGCTAGCATCAATAAACTCTTGAGAGTCCGTTACATGAGAAGCATCACCTGTGGACAATGCCTTTTGTACCGCGGTTTGTGGAGTTGGAGTAATGCCAGGATCACCATTTCCGTCACCTTCATTACCTTCCCCACCAGAACCACCAGAACCACCAGAACCACCAGAACCACCAGAACCACCAGAACCACCAGAACCACCAGAACCAGTTTGGGCACTTTCACCGCCGCTGCCACCTCCGCATCCTAAAAGTGATAAGGCAATCGCACAAAGCACCAAATTGGATAGTAACTTACTCTTTTTCATCATTATTCCATACAACAACAAAATTTCGCTGAGTCTATCTATCGCTAAATCTAAAGCAATTAATCTCATGAATATGTGAGTGCAATTTGAAGCAAGTTAACTATTTTTAAAAATCCTCAGTTAACACGCTCTTTTTTCCGCCGAAAAATTAAAGAACAGTAGTTTTGACGATATAAAAAACGGCGCTATGAAAGCACCGTTTGTTTAACTGAGATTGTTACTGTGTACTTATTAGCTTAGTGGTCTTAGGTAAGCAAGGAAACGCTTCTCTGCGAATTTAAAAATCGCAATGATGATAAACGTTAGCGCCATGTAGAACAGACCTGCCGTTAGGAAAGATTCGAATGGAGCGTAGTAACGTGAGTTAACCAAACGCGCGGCACCTGTTAAGTCCATAATCGTTACGATACCCGCAACTGCTGAACCGTGAAGCATGAAGATAACTTCATTACTGTAAGCCGGTAATGCGCGACGTAATGCACTTGGCAGAATAATACGGCGGTAAGTCTTAGGTGTACTCATACCGTATGCTTTTGCTGCTTCCACTTCACCTTTCGGTAAACCGTTAATCGCACCACGAATGATCTCTGCAGTATAAGCTGACGTGTTAAGAATGAATGCCACCAACGCACAGAACCACGCGTTTTCCCATAATGTGTCTTTCACAGGGAAGAATTGGTCCATACCGTAGTAAATCAGGTACAACTGAACCAGTAATGGCGTACCACGGAAGAAATAGATGAATGACCAAGCCGGAGCATTAATCAGCATATTGGGGCTGTTACGAGCGATAGCTAATGGTATGGCGACAAACAAGCCAATTACCAAAGCGACACAAACCATCCAAGCCGTTGTCCATAAACCACCAAGGTAAATAGGCAGGCTTTCAATTATCAATGAAAAGTCCATAACTACCTCGCGTGGATACTAAATTTACGTTCAACCAGCTTAAGTAAGCCCGTTGAAACACTGGTGAAGAATAAGAAGATAATCGCCACAGTCATGTAAAAGGTAAATGGCATTTTGGTTGAACCTGCCGCCAGTGCGCTAACACGTACCATGTCTTCTAGGCCAATAATCGAAACCAGCGCGGTGGTTTTAAGTAGTACCAGCCAGTTGTTACCAAAACCCGGTAAGGCGTGACGAATCATCTGTGGTAACAGTATGCGGTGAAACGCCTTTACAGGGCTCATACCATAAGCTTTTGCCGCTTCCATCTCACCGCTGTCGACAGCCATGATCGCACCACGGAACGTTTCTGCCATATAGGCACCAAAGATAAAGCCTATGGTTAAGACACCAGCAACAAATGGGCTGACATCAATATAATCAGGTAAGTAAGCGGCCCACTCATGGTTAGGGTCACTCGACGTGAACCATTCATTGAGCCACTCATTGATGGAATACAAACTGTTGTTTAAAAGGATTTGTCCACCAAAGAAAATCAACATCATCAATACGAGATCAGGAATGCCTCGAATAACGGTTGTGTAGAGGGTTGCAATAGCACGAGCCCAGCGATAAGGCGCGAGTTTAGCTAAGGCACCTAGCATACCAAGAACCATAGCTAAAATTAGCGACAGCAAGGCAACTTCGATCGTAAGCACCGCCCCTTTCAGGATCGAAGCTTCATATCCTTGTAAATCAAACATAATGAATTCCAACAGAACTGCGAAAAAGTTGGTAGACAGGGAGAGGATAACCTCTCCCTTAAGAATTGACGCTAAAGATTACTGGCCGTATACGTCGTAGTTGAAGTATTTAGCAGCGATCTCTTGGTAGATGCCTTTTTCACGTAGTGAAAGGATTGCAGCATCTAATTGCTTAGTCAGATCTTTGTCTTGCTTACGTAGAGCAATACCAAAACCTTCACCGAACCACTTAGGATCTGTTAGTGATGGGCCAACAAACTCGTAGTCTTCACCACCAGCTTTGTTTAGTACGCCTTCTTCTAGAGCAGATGCATCGCCCAGTACAGCAGCAACACGACCGTTAGCTAGATCAAGGTAAGCTTCATCGAATGAACCGTAACGAACGATTTCTACAGTGTCACCGTAGTTGTCTGTTAGGTATTTATCGTGCGTTGTTGCACGTTGAACGGCGATCTTTTTACCACTTAGATCATCAAAGTTAAGGTCTGCACCTTTCTTAGCGATGAAATTGTTTGGGATAAGTGCGTATTTACCAGTGAAGTCGATTTTTTTCTTACGTTCTTCCGTGATAGACATTGCCGCGATGATCGCATCATATTTACGAGCAAGTAGAGAAGGAATAATACCATCCCAGTCTTGTGCAACGATCTTACACTGCACCTGCATTTCAGTACAAAGCGCGTTAGCCATATCGACATCGAAGCCTTTCAGTGAACCGTCAGCTTCTGTCCAGCTAAATGGAGGGTAAGCACCTTCAATACCAAAGCGTACTGTTTTCCATTCTTTTGCTTGAGCTACGCCCGTTGCAGCAGTTGCAGCAAGTGCCGCGACTAATAACCACTTTTTCATATCCCTACTCCTGTGATTTAGGTTTTTATGTTTTGCTAGTTTTAATATTGTGTTTGTTGTTGCTTATTAACTTACTTGTTGTGTTTTATTGTTCACACCGTCGCTGTTTGCCTTGGCAACGGCATTTCAATTCTGATTAGTAAATCGATGAGATAAATTGTTGTAAACGCTCAGATTCAGGTTCCGTAAACAGTTTAGCTGGATCGCCCTGTTCTTCCACTAGACCTTGATGCAAGAACATCACATGGTTAGATACGTCACGAGCAAAAGCCATTTCGTGCGTTACCACAAGCATGGTTCTTCCCTCTTCTGCTAGATCGCGCATTACACCAAGCACTTCGCCGACTAACTCAGGGTCTAATGCCGATGTAGGTTCATCAAACAGCATAACTTCAGGATCAACCGCTAGCGCTCGCGCAATAGCAGCACGCTGTTGTTGGCCGCCAGACAAATGACCCGGGTAGTAATCTTTACGCTCATACAGCCCTACTTTCTTAAGTAGTAACTCTGCATTTTCAATCGCTTGTGCTTTAGGTACGCCTAAGACGTGAACAGGCGCTTCGATAACATTTTCGAGAACGGTCAGGTGAGACCACAGATTGAAACCCTGAAAAACCATCGCCAGACGAGAACGGATTCGCTGTACTTGTTTTTCATTGGCAGGAACAGAAACACCTTGGCGGTTGTTTTTCATTTGAATTAATTCGCCATTAACCCAAATCTCGCCTGCGGTAGGTGTCTCTAAAAGATTGATACATCTAAGGAAAGTACTCTTACCCGACCCTGAAGATCCGATAATCGATACTACATCGCCTTTATGCGCAGAAAGTGAAATTCCCTTTAAAACTTCATTTTGACCAAACGTTTTGTGTAGATCCTTTATGTCCAGCGCCGGTACATCTTTCATGCGCTTTCTCTCCCAAGTTTGTGAAAATGCAAGGTACTCCGACCTTTTCATGCGATACAAACTAGCACCACACGGAATAACATGCAACAAATTATTAACCTAATATTTTGGAATAAATAGCGATTCACTCTGACTTATTATGCAAAAGGTAGCGTTTTCGCCTCAGTTTAATGAATGAGTTCTATCAATAAGCTGTAATTACACCCCTTACATTGTTTAAATAAAGTTAATCAAAATGAGATTCTCGTAGCTGGATATCTCACAAGAAAAATACGTTTTGTGAACTTATAAACATTACTTTCGACAAAATATAGCGCACGCATTCAGCACACCAACCTCACCATAAGGCACAATTATTTTAAGGTTATTACATTGTAAGTATTTTACTCAGAGCGTGGGATAAGCGAGTAATAGTGAGATAACTCAGTAAACATAAAGCATTCAGCCAATGCCATAGCGGTAAAGGCTCGGAGAAGATAAGAAAACGACAGTTTGTGAAAACTAATTACACGATTCATCAATGGGAAGTTAATGAATCGCTGCGTTTTGTAGCTTTCTTTCACATACACTCATAAAGTGATCAAGATCAATCACCCTAAAGGGTAAGCTTGTTAGACTCCTCAGCAAAGAATAAGGCATTAAAAATGCCAAACATTTCTTTTAACTTAGCTGCATAAAGCACATTAAAGGCGTGCAACATAATGTTAATGAGTTATAACTAAGAAATAACGCAATTACGCGAACTTATAGAATTCAATTTTAGAATTACTAACATAAAATATGAGGAATCTATGTCAGACGTTGTGAACAATGCGAACTCTGAAGTAGAAGAGAAAAGCTATAAAGAGCTACACCGCCCTGCTTCTGAATTTGAGAGCCGCTCAGATTATCTAGATCACGAGCTTCAAATCATGAAGCCTCGCCGCTTCGGTCTAAACCTTCCAGGTCGTGACTTCCGCTTTGAACTTGAAGACCTTGTTCCTGCACTTGCTGGTACCATTGGTATCATCGCGATGTACTCTGCAGTAATGATGTCTTGGGCTGATGGCCTAACTCAAGCTTGGGATCACGTAAACCTTGGTAAAGAGTTTGCGATTGAAGTCGCTCGTGTAGAAATGCTTATCCCTGCACTGCTGTTCTGTATCCTTGCTTCTGGTTTCTTTAACCCTAAAGCAAACCTTGCCGGTAACCACGGCCCAATGATTCCTCTTATTGGTACCATCGCTCTAGCTGGTGCTCACCCTCTTGCATTGG
Organism: Vibrio sp. QJM3NY_35; assembly: GCF_057785915.1. NCBI lineage: Bacteria > Pseudomonadati > Pseudomonadota > Gammaproteobacteria > Vibrionales > Vibrionaceae > Vibrio > Vibrio sp. QJM3NY_35. The sequence goes on from NZ_CM173507.1 coordinate 2,259,547, forward strand.
CAATCCTTATCGGTGTCTTCGGTCTAATCCTAAGTTTCCTAAAAGGCGGCTCCAAGCTGGTTAACCTGACTTCTGAAGGTACCGCGGGTGGCTTGCTTATCTTCTTAGGCCTAACGGGTACCATGAGCCAAATCAACTCGATTCAAGAATGGGCGGTTGGTCTTCAATCTTCTACTGTTGAAGCGGGCAGCATGGGTTACGTTGGTTTAATCGTTCTTGCTATTACTATTGCTATCTACGCTTTCCTAGCAAAAGTGAACAAGCGTTGGTTAGCTATTCCAGTGTGTGCATTCACTGGCCTTGCTATAGCGTTAGTATTAGGTGCTGGCTTCGACATCGTATTCGAAACTGAAATGGGCATTCCAAACCTAAACCCAGTTTACTGGTGGGGTTCTACTTCTGAAGGTTGGATGCTTGGCTTGCCAAACGTTGAACACTTCATCGCTTCTTTACCATTCGCAATTCTTGCCGTAGCAATGTGGTCACCAGATTTCCTAGGTCACCGTATCTTCCAAGAACTGAACTACCCTAAACGTTCTGAAAAAGTTCTGATGGATGTTGATGACACAATGACGATGTGTTCTGTACGTCAAATGGTGGGTACTGCAGTGGGTGGTGGTAACATCACTTCTTCTTGGGGTACTTACATGATCCCAGCTGCAATCGCGAAGCGTCCTATTCCAGGCGGTGCGATTCTACTTGGTTCGCTATGTATCATCGTTGCGATTCTTGGTTTCCCAATGGACGTAGCAGTATGGCCACCAGTGATGCGTGTTGCGCTACTTGTAGGTGTATCTCTGCCTCTACTTGAAGCGGGTATGCAAATGGTTAAGGATTCAAAAGATTCTCAAGCGGCTGGTATCTGTATCTTCGGTTCAGCGGTTGTTAACCCAGTATTAGCATGGGCACTGACTATGCTTCTAGATAATAACGGTCTAATTGGTGATAAAGAACGTGCGAAGCGTCTATCATTTGTAGATAAGATTGTTATCCCAGTTGGCGTTTTAGTTATTTGTTTAGTAGCAATGCTTGCAGTTGGTATGCTAGAAAGCCAATATGGCCTAAAAGCTTGGCTATAATGGTCCTTACTACACAAAAGTAGTATTAGGATTAAAAAAAAGTTTGGGTGGCAACCCCTGCCACTCAATTTTTTTCAACTTTTTTTGGCATTTATTGATTTAGTTTAAGGTTTGCAGAAATTTTTTAGCGTAGTCTTGAATACATAGAGTAAAGACAACATATAAAAGGTAGTGACAATATATATAACCATATGACGCTTATATGCTCATATATATTGTTATTAATAAGAGTGTACTACCCTTACGAGGGGCGCTGGCTCAACAGTGTTAATGTACGTATTTTTTCTACTAAAAAGGTAGGTATGTCATGGCAGAGCAATTTGCTAAAGCTTGGGAAGATTTTGCTGCAGGTGAGTGGCAAAGCGAAGTAAACGTTCGTGATTTCATTCAAAAGAACTACACGCCGTATGAAGGCGACGAGTCTTTCCTAGTTTCTGAGGGTACTGAAGCAACTAACAAGCTTTGGTCTTCGGTAATGGAAGGTATCAAACAGGAAAACGCAACTAAAGCACCTGTAGATTTCGATACTTCTGTTATCTCTACCATTACTGCTCACGATGCAGGTTACATTGAGAAAGATCTTGAGACTATCGTTGGTCTACAAACTGAGAAGCCACTAAAACGTGCAATCATCCCTAATGGTGGTGTACGTATGGTTGAAGGTTCTTGTAAAGCATACGGTGAAACTCTTGACCCAATGGTTTCAAAAATCTACTCAGAATACCGCAAAACACACAACGCTGGCGTTTTCGATATCTACACTCCTGATATCCTAAAATGTCGTAAGTCTGGTGTTCTGACTGGTCTTCCTGATGCTTACGGCCGTGGTCGTATCATTGGTGACTACCGTCGTGTTGCACTTTACGGTATTGATTTCCTAATGAAGGACAAAGCTGCTCAATTCGCTTCTCTACAAGAGCGTTTCGAGAACGGCGAAGATCTTGCTGCAACAATGCAATTGCGTGAAGAGATCTCTGAGCAACATCGTGCTCTAGGTCAAATCAAGCAAATGGCTGAGAAATACGGTTTCGATATCTCTGAGCCAGCTCAAACTGCTCAAGAAGCTATCCAGTGGACTTACTTCGGCTACCTAGCTGCTGTTAAATCTCAAAACGGTGCTGCAATGTCTCTAGGTCGTACTTCGACTTTCCTAGACATCTACATCGAGCGTGATATCGCTGCTGGCAAAATCACAGAAGACCAAGCACAAGAAATGATCGACCACTTCGTAATGAAGCTGCGTATGGTTCGTTTCTTACGTACTCCTGAGTACGATGAACTGTTCTCTGGCGACCCAATCTGGGCAACAGAGTCTATGGGTGGTATGGGTATCGACGGCCGTACGCTAGTAACGCGTTCAAACTTCCGTTTCCTAAACTCTCTATACACTATGGGTCCTTCTCCAGAGCCAAATATCACTGTTCTTTGGTCTGAGCAACTGCCTGACGGCTTCAAACGTTTCTGTGCGAAGGTATCTATCGATACTTCTTCTATCCAGTACGAAAATGATGACCTAATGCGTCCTGACCTAGAGTCTGATGATTACGCTATCGCTTGTTGTGTATCTCCTATGATCGTTGGTAAGCAAATGCAGTTCTTCGGCGCTCGTGCTAACCTTGCAAAAACTATGCTTTACGCAATCAACGGCGGCGTTGATGAGAAGCTTAAAATGCAAGTTGGCCCAGTTGGCGACAAGATCACTGACGAAGTACTTAACTACGATGACGTAATGGGTCGCCTAGACACATTCATGGACTGGTTAGCTAAGCAATACGTGACTGCGCTAAACAGCATCCACTACATGCACGACAAGTACAGCTACGAAGCGTCTCTAATGGCTCTTCATGACCGTGACGTTCGTCGTACTATGGCTTGTGGTATCGCTGGTCTATCTGTTGCTGCTGACTCACTATCTGCAATCAAGTTCGCGACTGTTAAACCAATCCGCGACGAAGATGGCATCGCAACTGACTTCGAAATCGAAGGCGATTACCCTAAATACGGTAACAACGACTCTCGTGTAGATGATATTGCTTGTGAACTAGTTTCTACGTTCATGAACAAGATCCGTAAGCTTAAGACTTACCGTAACTCTATCCCTACACAGTCAGTTCTTACTATCACGTCTAACGTGGTTTACGGTAAGAAAACAGGTAACACTCCAGACGGTCGTCGTGCTGGCGCTCCTTTCGCTCCTGGTGCAAACCCAATGCACGGTCGTGATGAGAAAGGCGCTGTAGCTTCACTAACGTCTGTAGGTAAACTACCGTTTGCTGACGCACAAGATGGTATCTCTTACACGTTCTCTATCGTGCCAAACGCACTAGGTAAAGAACAAGACAGCCAACGTGCTAACCTTGCAGGCCTAATGGATGGTTACTTCCACCACGAAGCTGGCATTGAAGGTGGTCAACACCTTAACGTTAACGTTCTTAACCGCGAAACTCTTGAAGACGCAGTTAAGCACCCTGAGAAATACCCTCAGCTAACAATCCGTGTATCTGGTTACGCTGTTCGCTTTAACTCTCTAACTGCAGAGCAACAAGCTGACGTAATCGCACGTACATTTACTGAGTCTCTATAAGCTCACGCTCAATAGACAGTAAATAATATTAGCCTCGCCAATGTGCGGGGCTTTTTTATATCTGCTGTAAATCGCACAAGCTTAACCCATCCCGCGAAATGTTAGGTTGAGCAAAAAAACACCCTACCATTCACTTTTTTTCCACAAAATCACTCAAATTACGGTAATATCGCGATTCATAATTTAAGAGTAACTGCTCCATGAAATACCTGCGTTGTTTACCCCTAATTCTCCTCTCCTTTTCATCTTTGGCATCTGATCGTTCTACAGTCACTTTTGCTTTAGATAACGACGGTATTTTTGGTGTCGACCAAGACTATACCAACGGCTTATTTCTGGGTTACACATCATCAAGTATTACGCCATATAATTGGGTAAAACCATTGAGTCTTTCCTACTGGGGCGCAAGCTCTCTAGACAAATGGGAAATCACCATTGGCCACAAAATGTATACCCCTTCTGACATAGAGTTAGAAACGCCATCAGCCAATGATCGCCCATATGCCGGTTACCTTCACACTGAATTCAACTACATCAGCTTGAATCCACAACAAGCCCAGCGCTTTAACATCACGTTTGGTACAACAGGTGAGCGCGCACTTTCCGAAGATGCTCAAAAGCTGGTTCACTCGATCACTAAATCAGACGAGCCTATGGGTTGGGAATACCAAATAGATGATGAGTACGCGGGTAGCGTTGGCTATTTAAGCCATTTCAACCTAATGCGTAATCAATCTATTGCGAACACCGACTTTGAAATATCAAATATCTCAGAAGTTAATGTGGGTAACTTTAGAAGTGATATCCAAACGGGCTTTATGTTCCGTTGGGGTACTGATTTAGGTGGCAACTTTGGCGCGGCCAACATCACTACTGAAAACCCATTCAAACCGGGTATGATTGGCGCATCAAACAATGGCTGGTTTACTTACGCAGGTCTCGAAGGTCGTTACCGATTTAATGACCTGACGATCGAAGGCGACCGTTCTGGCGTTGATGAATACGCGAGAACAAATAACCAAGATCCGGCTATCTACGATGTTACTTTAGAGAACATTCAAGCGACAGCGGTACTTGGTATGGCTTGGTATAACCAATACGTTGGTGCATCCTTCGCACTAACAGCAAAAACACCTGATTACAAAGAAGCAAAAGAATCTGTCTATACCACTGGTGGCATTACCATGTTTGCTTTCTTCTAGCCATCAGCAAGGGCTTTCGTCCTTTATTTTTCCGGGTTTAATAAAGGCGATCACCTTCACAGGTGATCGCCTTTCTTTTTAAAGACCTCGTTACCATTTGACCCTATTTTATGTACCGTTTTTGTAATAAAATACACGGTATAAATTCCTCTACGAGAATAGCTCATGTCTACAACTGGTCGCATTCACTCATTCGAATCTTGTGGTACTGTCGATGGCCCTGGTATCCGCTTCATTGTGTTTCTTCAAGGCTGCTTAATGCGTTGTATGTACTGCCATAACCGCGATACATGGGATCTTCATGACGGAAAGGAAGTAACGGTCGAAGAGATCATCAACGAAGCAAAATCATACCGTCATTTCATGAAAGCCTCTGGTGGTGGTATCACCTGTTCTGGTGGTGAAGCGATGCTACAACCTGAGTTTGTTCGTGACTTCTTCCAAGCGGCGCAAGCTGAAGGCATTCACACTTGTCTTGATACTAATGGCTACATTCGTAAGCACACTGAAGTGGTCGATGAAGTACTAGAAGCCTCTGATCTAGTGATGTTGGATCTTAAACATATGCGAGATGAGATACATCACGATTTCATTGGCGTATCAAACAGACGTACTTTAGATTTTGCACGCTACCTGCACAAAATCGGTAAGAAGACATGGATTCGTTACGTGATAGTTCCTGGCTACACGGATACGCCTGAAGATGCTCATCTGCTAGGTGAATTCATCAAAGACATGGATAACATCGAGAAAGTAGAACTGCTTCCATACCATAAGCTTGGTGCACATAAGTGGGAAGCACTTGGTTTTGACTACCCTCTTGAAGGTACAAATCCGCCAAGCAAAGAGAAAATGGACGAAATTGTTGCTGTTCTAAACCAGTACCATTCAAACGTAAAGTACTAGTACTGGCTAAAGTACCAATACTGACGACGTTAAACCCCCGTTTCAAACGCCTCAATTTCAATTGGGGCGTTTTCTTTTATGGCTCAAACTATCCTTTCACTTTTCTTTACAACTTTTGTTTATCAATTCAAAAAATCATATTAAATCTGTGTTGAGATCATGTTTCCACGCGTAGGAATGCTGTTACTCTTACTGCAACAAAAGAATATAACATTTAGTTTTTAGTGAGGCTCCTCCCATGGAAATGACCAATGCTCAGCGTCTAATTCTATCAAATCAATACTACCTAATGTCTCAAATGGATCCTGAGAACTCCGCTAAATACCAACGTCTACAAACGATTGTAGAGCGTGGTTACGAACTTCAAATGCGTGAACTTAATAAAGAATTTGGCTGTTTGACTGAAGCCGAATGTCGCGAAGTTATCGACATCATGGAGATGTACCATGCCATGCAAGAGTCGAACAAAATGCTTGCAGAACAAGAACGTGCTGAAGTTGATCAACGTCGCCTACAGTTCCTAGGTTTTGATATCGCTTCTGAAGCTCAGAGCGTACATTACGTGCGTTTCCTTGTTGATTCTGAAGGTCTTTACCCTCAATTCGACAAAGCAGATCACCACTTCAATAGCCAAATGCCAATGCTAGAGAAATACCGCCGCATGCTAACAACATGGCGTAATTGCCCTCGTCAGTACCACCTATGTGCGACAGAGCTATCTCAAATCTTTAGCGCTTAGAACGTTAAGACATAAGTTTTAAGTTGGCTTATAACAGTTTCAAAAAAAGGGTTACTCATCTTGAGTAACCCTTTTTAATGTCCGCATTTAGAGAGAAAAACCAAAGCAACTAGAAGACGTAAGCAACACCGACGTTTGCGGCCATGTTAATGCCACTTTCAAGTATTGGGCTGTTCTCAATATCACCTTCAAGGTTGGTATAACGAACGCCACCAGTTACTCGAACATTTGGCGTAACATGCAGATAGCCACCTAAACCAATAAAGTACTGACCATCCCAGTCTGCGTCGAATTCATTTAAGTTAGTTCTTGCCGCTTCAGCTGAACTCACACCATATAAATGATTGTTCAAACGCTCACTGTTGTAGGCGTAACCAATAGATGGGGTAATCGCCCAGCCATTACGACGAATAGGTAGGCGCCATGCTGCTTCCGCATAAATACCGTTGTGCTTAAAGCCTAAATCCGAACCCGCAGTCGCTTCAAACATACCAACCAGAGTGATCACTTGGTAGCTGATACCGCCCAATATTGAGGCATCACGTTCATCCAACTTTTTAATATCGACGTTATCGGAATCACCCGGCTTTAATGTTCTTGAATCATAAACCGCTCGAAATACGATGTTTTGCGGTGAGCCTGCTGGTAATAAGCGATAACCAGCGCTGAATCCACGCATAAAGAAGTGCTCGCCTTCATAACCAACCATAGGGATTACGGCACGGTTTGACGGTGTATCTTTATAAACAGCAGGAGAATAAGAGGCGGCAACACCCAGTGACCACTGCGAGATTCTTGCATGTGTTGTTGAAGCCAGTAACGCAGCACTGATAGCCACTATTTTTAACCCATTATTCTTCACTACATCTACCTATTTATTGAGCAATTTTTGATAACGCCGCGCATTATATGGTACTTCATCCCAAAAAATCAATAGAGCCCAGTTATACATCTAATGCACATAAATCCATTGTGAGTATTATTAAGCGACCTAAAATCTCAAAACAAACGGCCAGATCCCCTCGAATGTAAAATAATTTGATTCTACGCGCCTCAAGTTGCCTATTGCGCTCGCCAGGTTTTTCACACGCAAAATTGTAAATAAATACATAATTGTTAAGCAAAATTGTGGAAGCGGGTCTAACCTTAAAATGTAGGGAGAGCCTATTTTTCAATCGCTCGTCAGTTTTGACTGGTTAACAAGGGGAATGTGACTATGAGTATTTTTGACCACTATCAATCACGTTATGAAGCAGCCAAGGAAGAAGAGCTGACATTGCAAGAGTTCTTAGGGCTGTGTAAAGACGATAAAAGTGCTTACGCTAATGCTGCCGAGCGCTTATTACTAGCTATTGGTGAACCGGAGGTTATTGACACCGCTCAAGACCCACAACTGAGTCGTATTTTCTCGAACCGTGTCATCTCACGCTACAGCGAATTTAAAGATTTCTACGGTATGGAAGATGCGATTGAACAGATTGTTTCTTACTTAAAACATGCTGCGCAAGGTTTAGAAGAACGTAAACAAATCCTTTACCTACTCGGCCCTGTGGGCGGTGGTAAATCTTCTCTCGCAGAAAAACTCAAAGCCCTGATGCAGAAACTACCAATCTATGTATTGTCTGCTGACGGTGAACGAAGCCCAGTAAACGATCACCCATTCTGTCTATTCGATGTTAACGAAGACGGCGACTTATTGAAGAACGAATATGGCATTGAGAAACGCTATCTTCGCTCAATTATGTCTCCGTGGGCAGCGAAACGTCTGCACGATTTTGGCGGTGATATTTCCAAATTCAAAGTCATCAAACTACGCCCTTCTATTCTCGATCAAGTTGCGATCGCGAAAACAGAGCCAGGTGATGAAAACAACCAAGATATCTCGTCTCTGGTTGGTAAAGTTGATATTCGTAAACTTGAGCACTTCTCTCAAGATGATCCTGATGCCTACAGCTACTCTGGTGCGCTGTGTAAAGCCAACCAAGGTGTGATGGAATTCGTGGAGATGTTCAAGGCTCCAATCAAAGTATTACACCCTCTACTAACGGCAACGCAAGAAGGTAACTTCAACGGTACCGAAGGGCTTTCTGCACTGCCATTTGACGGTATGATTCTGGCTCACTCGAACGAATCTGAGTGGCAGACCTTCCGTAACAACAAAAACAATGAAGCCTTCCTCGACCGTGTGTACATTGTAAAAGTCCCTTACTGTCTGCGCGTTTCTGAAGAAGTTAAGATCTACCAGAAGCTGCTAGAACACAGTGAGCTATCGAAAGCCCCTTGTTCACCAAGCACACTCGATCTGCTATCGCAATTCAGCATCCTATCGAGACTGAAAGAACCTGAAAACTCTTCTCTGTTCTCAAAAATGCGTGTTTACGATGGTGAGACTCTAAAAGACACCGATCCAAAAGCGAAGAGCTACCAAGAGTACCGAGATTATGCTGGTGTTGACGAAGGCATGTCGGGGCTATCAACGCGTTTCGCCTTTAAGATCCTGTCTCGTGTATTTAACTTCGACCAAGCCGAAGTGGCCGCGAACCCAGTGCACTTGTTCTACGTTATTGAGCAGCAAATCGAACGTGAGCAATTCCCTCAAGAGACCGCTGAGAAGTATCTAGAGTTCTTGAAAGGATACCTAGTGCCACGCTACGTAGAGTTCATCGGTAAAGAAATTCAAACCGCTTACCTAGAGTCTTACTCTGAGTACGGTCAGAATATCTTCGACCGCTATGTCACCTACGCAGACTTCTGGATTCAAGACCAAGAGTACCGCGATCCAGAAACAGGCCAGCTATTTGACCGCGCTTCTCTGAATGGTGAACTAGAGAAAATCGAGAAAACCGCCGGTATCAGTAACCCTAAAGACTTCCGAAATGAGATTGTGAACTTTGTGCTTCGTGCCAAAGCCAACAATAACGGTCAAAACCCAGTGTGGACGAGCTACGAGAAACTGCGCACTGTGATTGAGAAGAAAATGTTCTCTAACACAGAAGAGCTACTTCCTGTTATTTCGTTCAATGCTAAGACCTCAACGGATGATCAGAAAAAACATGACAACTTCGTTGCTCGTATGATGGAAAAAGGCTACACCGAGAAACAAGTGAGACTGCTATCTGAGTGGTATTTAAGAGTTCGTAAATCCTCATAACTAAACGGTATTGAGCTGCTCAACTGAGCAGCTCGTAAAAACCAATAACTTTTATACCTTAGTAAACCAATAACTCTTATACCCGAATAAAAAGTAGGATCGCGACATCAGCTGAGAGGGAGTTCTTATGGCACAATTTATCGATCGGAGGCTCAATGGCAAAAATAAGAGTGCTGTGAATAGACAGCGTTTCTTACGACGCCATAAAGAGCAAATCAAAGAATCTGTGGCCGATGCAGTCAACCGACGCTCAATCACCAATACTGAAACGGGTGAAGACGTCACTATTCCCCATAAAGACATCAAAGAGCCAAACTTTCACCAAGGTCAAGGCGGCGTTAGAGAGCGCGTTCACCCAGGTAATGATCAGTTCATCACTGGCGATAAAATCGAACGCCCTAAAGGTGGTGGTCAAGGTGGTGGCTCAGGCCAAGGCGACGCAAGCCCTGATGGCGAAGGCCAAGATGAATTTACCTTCCAAATTTCAAAAGATGAGTATCTTGATATTCTCTTTGAAGATTTAGCTCTACCTAATCTAGAGAAAAATCAGGTCAACAAAATCACCGAATGGAAAACTCACCGCTCTGGTTACCAAAGCGCGGGGATTCCATCCAACATCGCTATCGTTCGTTCACTGCAGCAATCTCTGGCTCGTAGAACCGCGATGACAGCAGGTAAAAAGCGCGAGCTTAACCTACTGATGGAGCAGCTTGACCAAGTTAAAATGACGGAGCCGGCGCAACCTTTTGAAGAAGGTCGCCTCAAAGAAGAGATTGCCGAGTTACGTAAAAAGATTGAAAGCGTGCCGTTCATTGACACCTTTGACTTACGTTTTAAAAACTATGAGAAGCGCCCTATTCCATCTAGCCAAGCCGTGATGTTCTGTCTAATGGATGTATCGGGCTCTATGGATCAGGCCACGAAAGATATTGCGAAGCGCTTTTATGTCCTTCTGTATCTGTTCCTAAACCGCACCTACGAAAACGTCGATGTTGTGTTTATTCGTCACCATACTCAGGCTAAAGAAGTCGATGAACATGAGTTTTTCTACTCACAAGAAACCGGTGGCACCATTGTTTCGAGTGCACTGAAACTGATGAAGGAAATTGTCGCAGACCGCTACCCTGCGAATGAGTGGAACATCTATGCAGCACAAGCCTCTGATGGCGATAACTGGGCTGATGACTCTCCTCGTTGTAAAGAGTTACTGGTCAATACGCTTCTGCCAACTTGCCAATATTACTCTTACATCGAAATAACGCGCCGCTCTCATCAAACGCTTTGGCACGAATACGAAAAACTCGAGAGTAGCTTCGACAACTTCGCCATGAAAAACATTAAAACGGTGGATGATATTTTTCCTGTGTTTAGAGAACTGTTCCAGAAAGAGACAGCGTAAGGGAGTTTGCCATGACAGCGAAATCAAACGTTGCAGAGAAAGACAAAGCTGCAAAGAAGAAAAACGACAAGATGCTGCCTGATGGTCCAGATTGGACATTCAACCTCTTGGAGAAATACCACGTAGAAATTAAGCGTGTGGCGCAGCATTACCGTTTAGACACTTACCCAAACCAGATTGAAGTGATTACTTCAGAACAGATGATGGATGCCTACTCGAGCATTGGTATGCCTATCAATTACAACCACTGGTCATTTGGTAAGAAATTCATTCAAACCGAACAAAACTACAAGCATGGTCAGATGGGCTTAGCGTACGAAATCGTAATCAACTCCGATCCTTGTATCGCTTATCTGATGGAAGAGAACACGGTCACGATGCAGGCGCTGGTAATGGCTCACGCTTGTTATGGCCACAACTCTTTCTTTAAAGGCAACTACCTGTTCCAAACATGGACCGATGCCAGTTCCATCATCGATTACTTGTTGTTCGCTAAGAAGTACATCAGTGGTTGTGAAGATAAATATGGTGTTGCTGAAGTCGAGCAGCTCCTTGACTCTTGTCACGCACTGATGAATTACGGCGTAGACCGATACAAACGCCCTGAGAAGATTTCCATTGCAGAAGAGACAGCAAGACAAGAAGAACGCGAAGCTTATCTGCAATCTCAAGTGAATGAGCTATGGCGAACCGTTCCTCAGAATAAAAGTAAGGAAGAAGAGACCAAGATCCGCTTTCCTAGCGAGCCTCAAGAAAACATTCTCTACTTTATCGAGAAGAACGCACCACTGCTTGAACCTTGGCAACGAGAGTGTGTTCGCATCGTTCGCAAAGTGAGCCAATACTTCTACCCTCAAAAACAAACTCAAGTGATGAACGAAGGCTGGGCAACCTTCTGGCATTACACCATTCTTAACCACCTTTACGACGAAGGCTTGGTGAGTGATAAGTTCATCTTAGAATTCCTACACAGCCATACCAGTGTCGTCGCACAACCCGCCTACAACAGCCCTTATTTCAGCGGAATAAACCCTTATGCGCTTGGCTTTGCGATGTTTAGAGACATCCGACGCATCTGTGAAGAGCCAACCGATGAAGATAGAGAGTGGTTCCCTGAGTTAGCCGGAAGTGATTGGTTAGAAGCAGTGCACTTTGCGATGCACAACTTCAAAGATGAAAGTTTCATCAGCCAATACCTTTCTCCAAAAATCATTCGAGACTTTAAGCTGTTCTCTGTACTCGACGACGACCGTAAAAACACCATCGAGGTGAGTGCTATTCATGATGATCCGGGCTATCGCCTGATTCGTGAGAAGCTTGCGGCGCAATACAACCTAAGTAACCTTGAACCAAACATTCAGGTGTTTAATGTCGATATTCGTGGTGACCGCTCAATGACACTGCAATATGTGCCTCACGACCGCATCCCGCTTGATAAAGGCTACGACGAAGTGATGAAGCATCTCTATCGCTTGTGGGGCTTTGATGTGATTTTGGAAGAGCTCAAAGATACGGGTCATAGAGAGATTTTGACTACTTGTCCAAAACGTAATGATTATGGAGCCAAGATTTAATATCAATCACAGTAAGTCAGTGTTTGGTATAAAACTCCGCTCCCCCTACAACATAGTGGTCACCCGCTCGGAAGTGGAGCAATAAAAAGCGCATAAGTCTGATGACTTATGCGCTTTCTTTTTAAGGCTCAAACGTCTGCAAATGAACGTAAGGCACTAAACCTAGAACTAGAACTAGAACTAGAACTCAATAAGCTTAAACAATCGGCTTTTGGCCGCGTGCAATCAATTTCATCAGCACGCTGTCTGCAGATTTACCTGCCACGCCCGCTAGTTTGTCTGAAAGCTTTTTCTTCTGTACGTAATGAATCGCTAGAACCGTTTTGTCCTTACATGCCGCTACGACTAAGTCATCAGAAGTGCTGATCTCATCCACCAGCCCAAGTTCATGTGCTTGTGTACCAAACCAATGCTCACCCGTTGCTACTTTTTCAAGATCTAACGCAGGACGATGGTCACGAATGAAGTCTTTGAACAGGCCATGTGTCTCTTCTAGCTCTTCTTTAAACTTCTCGCGTGCTTTATCGCTATTCTCACCAAACATAGTAAGCGTGCGTTTGTACTCACCCGCCGTTAACTGTTCGAACTCAATATCATGCTTTTTAAGCAGTTTGTTGAAGTTTGGCAGTTGAGCGATAACACCAATAGAACCAACAATAGCAAACGGTGCAGATACAATTTTGTCTGCGATACATGCCATCATGTAACCGCCACTTGCGGCGACTTTGTCTACCGAGATAGTCAGAGGCAAACCTGCCGTTTTGATACGATCAAGTTGAGAAGACGCCAAACCATAGCCGTGAACCATGCCACCGCCAGACTCAAGTTTTAGCAATACTTCATCACCTTCACGAGCCACAGCCAGAACCGCCGTTACCTCTTCACGTAATGAAGCCACTTCTTTCGCATCAATGCTGCCGTTAAAATCAAGAACGAATAGATGTGGTTCACGCTTACTATCAAGCTCACCCTCTTTCGCTGCTTTCTTCACTTCTTTACCGCGTGATTTTACTTTCTCTTTTTCCGCTTTCTTTTCTGCTTTATCACGGGCTTTGATGAAAGCATCATCATGTAGATGGTGCTCTAGTTGTTCAATCGTCTGTTTATGATGTTCAGATAGGTTCGTGATTTCCAGCTCACCTTTAATCGCGCTTGATTTCCCACCCACAGATTTAGCAATCACTAAAATTGCGATGATGGCGATTACAACGGTCGCAATCTTGGCCAAAAACAAGCCGTAGTCCAACAAAAATTCCAATGTCATATCCCCTATTGTATGAATTAGTGTATTGTAACCATCTTGTCACGATTACCAAGAATTTCTCATCATTCCTGCGGTTATCTGTGTGATTAAACATCAATGGAATGACGAACATAATAAAAGAAAGAAGGATAAGCACAGTGGATTACCCAATCTCTACAGATGCCCTCAAAGATAAAGTAATTTTGGTTACAGGTGCCGGTGCTGGCATTGGTCGCCAAGCAGCACTAAGCTTCGCTCAACATGGTGCAACTGTCATTCTGTTAGGCCGCAATGTTAAAAACCTTGAATTCATTTACGATGAAATCGAAAGCGCTGGTTACCCACAACCTGCGATTATCCCATTGGATTTAAAAGGTGCGACAAAGCAGAACTACGTTGATATGGCTGAAACCATTGAATCACAGTTCGGCCGTTTAGACGGTCTACTTCATAATGCTGGTGTTCTCGGCACTCTGAGTCCATTTGAGCAGATTGATGAAGAAACCTTTGATGATGTTATGCAGATCAATGTGAAATCTGAGTTCTTGATGACTCAAGCATTACTGCCTGCACTTAAAAAAGCAGAAGCAGGTCGCATCGTATTTACCTCTTCAACGGTTGGTCACTCAGGCCGTGCATTCTGGGGCACTTACGCGATTTCTAAGTTTGCTACCGAAGGTATGATGCAAATCCTAGCAGACGAGCTTGAAGACACGAACATCCGTGTTAACGCAATCAACCCGGGCGGCACTCAAACACGCATGCGTGCAAAAGCGTACCCAGGAGAAGATGCGAATAAGCTAAAAACGCCACTCGACATCATCCCACTGTACCTACATTTAATGAACCCAAGCGTGACAGATATTAATGGCCAATGTATCGATGCTCAACCTAAGTAACTGATATCATTAACCAATAATAAAAAGTCGCTTCCATAGCGGCTTTTTTTGTATCTAAATCAACCATCTAATATTTAGTTCACCTAATTTTCATCATTTTGCTTTGCATCTTTTTCATTGTTAAATATACTGTATGAATATACAGGTATTTAATTATGCATGAACTAATAAAAAACTTACAAGACCGCCAGCTAATCTGGAAAGGGTTACAATCAACAACGCAAGGAAGTACCACTTCAACAGGCTATCCTCAACTGGATAAACAGCTTGATGGCGGCTTCCCGACGCACGGCGTTATTGAGGTTGAATCACAACAAGGGATCGGCGAGCTTCGCCTACTTACGCCCTATTTATCTCAACAAAACTCGCAAAAACTGGCCATATTCATTAACCCGCCAGGGAAGATCTGTGCCGAGTTTTTTAACAGCCAAGCCATTGAATTAGAGAACATTCTCGTTATCCAGCCCCAACGCGATCTCGATGCGTTGTGGGCGGCTGAGCAGTGCCTCAAAAGCGGCGCTTGTCACTCTGTATTGCTATGGGGAGCCGATCTAGAAATACACCAAACAAAGCGCCTACAAGCAGCCAGTGAAACCGGTAAGTGCCTGCAATTTCATTTTAAAGCCACCAACCATAATCAACTATCCCTGCCCGTTTCCTTAAGCATGAAACTGTCTTATCACGCCCAAGGGTTGAAGATAGAGGTAACAAAAAGAAAAGGCAGTTGGTCGTATGGCAGCTTTATTCTAGACATGACACACAACTGGCCATTACTCACAGAGAAAGTTGTTTATGAAGACAATTTAGACCGGACTTTGTCCGGTAACACTGTGCTGGCTTTTCCTATTGCGAAGCAAGGCTAGCGTATGTTGTGGCTTTATCTGCACTTTCCGTCTCTGCAGTTGGATACCTTGTTTAACTCTAATGAATTGGGTTCGAACGAAGACTCACGCGAGCAACCTATTATCATCGTGGATGAAAAAGATCACCGTGTACTGCAAGCGAACCCAGCTGCGCTGCAATCGGGAATTTCGCTTGGTATGGGCTTAGGGTCTGCGGCGGCGCTTTGCCATCACTTACACGTCCACCCTTACAGTATTGAACTGGAGAAAAGTAAGCTCAAAGAGATCGCTCAATGGGCGTATCTAATCACTTCCGACATGGCGTTATTGCCACCTAATGGTTTGCTGATTAAAGCCTCTAACATGCTGTCACTTTACGACGGGCTAGATAACTACTGGCATGAGCTCAAAAGCCACTTAGAAACGCTCAATATCCAGTTCAGCTTTGCCACAGGTTATTCGCCGCTTTCTGCAATCCTTTTGGGCAAGCAAGCCATCAACCAAGCGACGAACAATGTTGAGCAGATGAAAGCTTGGATAAGTAAGCAGACGCTGAGTTCAAGCGAGCTACCAACTAAGCAAGTTGAACGCCTAAATCGTGTTGGTATTAATGTCGTAGAAGACCTATTAAAGCTGCCTTTGCAAGAGGTCGCGCGCCGCTTTGATATCGACTTGGTGAACTATGTGGGTCGTCTTAATGGGCAGTTCAAGCACCCTATTGATTTCTATCATCCACCAGAGAGTTTCCAACAATATTTGGAGCTGCTGTTTGATATTGAAAACATTCTATTTATCGAAAAGCCACTACTGAAATTGTTGAACCAACTGGAATGCTTTTTGAAGCTACGTGACCGAGTAGCTTTTGAGTTAACGCTAACTCTGCACCTTAGGGATAAAGACGATCACCCTGTCTCTTTCTATTCGGCGCAGGGCGATTATCTTGCTAGCAAATGGGCGAACCTAACGCATCTCACCTTAGAGTCACTGAAGATCACAGCCCCCGTTCAAGGGCTCACTCTCTCGTTAACTCGTCATGGTGAGCCTCAAATGGACTACCATGATCTTTTCGATGGTAATACCGGAACACTTGCCGCGTTAGATTTGCTCTCACTACTGCAAGCAAAGCTTGGGCAAGCCTGCATTCAAACACCGAAAATACAGCACGACCCAAGGCCAGAAAAGGCCAATCAGTATTCGATCCCCACACTAAGTAAGTCTGTGGCAAAGAGACAAACGCCCACAGGGTTCGAGCAACAAGCCACTGCTTTCAACATCAACCAACAACGACTCAGGCCCAGTATTTTACTGCCAGAGCCCGAAGCCTTAACCGAAAGCGTCACCTTATCTCAAGGCCCTGAGCGCATTGTGTCTGGCTGGTGGGACGGAGAGAAAGTCATTCGTGACTACTTTATTGCTCACAGTGAAAACGGCCGCAGATTATGGGTATTTAGAACGCCAGATAAACAATGGTTTTTGCACGGTTTATTTAGCTAGCCGTAAGGCTGTTTGGTAAGTCGTTCTTACCACTTGTTCCATTTAAACGTCCCTTTTCAATCATGTTCACTCGCAATGGTTAAGTGAGATTACGTTATGTCTCAGAAATATTCAGAGCTCTTCTGTCAAAGTAATTACTCCTTCCTTGAGGGAGCCTCACACGCAGAGGAGCTTGTTTTACAGGCCGACTTCTTACGTTACAAAGCCCTTGCGGTCACCGACGAGTGCTCGGTCGCGGGCATCGTCAAGGTTCACTCTGCAATCAAGCAACATAAACTGTCGCTCAAGCAAATTGTCGGGAGCATGTTTTGGCTAAATGACGAGTGCCAAGTGGTTTTGCTATGCCCAAACAGACAAGCCTATGCCGAGCTGTGCCGTATTATTACCAACGCGAGACGTCGTAGCAGTAAGGGACATTATCAGCTCTCTGAGTGGGATATCATGTCGGCTAAGCACTGCTTTATTCTTTGGCTTCCTCAACAAAAAAATGAAGACGCGCATTGGGGGCAATGGCTTTCTCAACATCATTCAGGTCGATTGTGGATCGGCTTACAACGACACTTAAAGCAAACCGACCAGCAATACACAGATTACTGCGTTGAGCTGTCACAACATCATCAACTGCCGATTACAGCTTGTGGTGGCGTGCTGATGCACAACGCGAATCGCTTACCATTACAGCACTCACTCACTGCGATAAAGTACCAAAAAACCATTACCGAAGTGGGCAGTCACTTACTGGCGAATGCCGAGCGCTGTTTACGGAGTATCAATAAGCTCTCTCATATATTCAAAACTGAGTGGCTAGAAGAGAGCAACCGTATCGCTGAGTTATGTGAATTTGATTTAGATAGCTTGCGCTACGAATATCCCAGTGAGCTGATTCCTCAAGGTGAAACACCCATGAGTTATCTGCGCATGTTGGTCGAAAAAGGAAAACAGACTCGCTTCCCACAAGGTGTACCTAACGACATCCAACAGATCATAGAGAAAGAATTGGGGTTAATTGGCGAGCTTGACTACCCTTTCTTTTTTCTCACCATTCATGACATCGTGATGTTTGCCAAAAGCCAAGGCATTCTTTACCAAGGTCGAGGTTCAGCGGCCAATTCCGTAGTCTGTTATTGCTTAGAAATCACCTCTGTCGACCCAAGGCAAATCTCGGTGCTATTTGAACGTTTCATCAGTAAAGAGCGCGATGAGCCGCCTGATATTGATGTCGATTTTGAACATGAACGCCGTGAAGAAGTCATCCAATACATCTACCAAAAATACGGTAGAGAAAGGGCCGCGCTTGCTGCAACGGTCATTTCTTATCGCTTTAAAAGTGCGGTAAGAGATGTTGGTAAAGCGTTAGGGCTACAAGAAACTCAGCTCGACTACTTCATCAAGAACACCAACCGCAGAGACAAAAGCCTAGGTTGGCAGGCTCAATTAACTCAATTGGGGCTGCAACCGGACTCCTTAAAAGGTCAGCAGTTTATCCACTTAGTGAATGAAATCATCGGCTTTCCACGTCATCTTTCTCAGCATGTGGGCGGCTTCGTGATCTCTTCTGGTCCCTTGTATGAATTGGTTCCTGTCGAGAATGCGGCAATGCACGATCGCACCATTATTCAATGGGATAAAGATGACCTTGAAACCTTGGGGCTACTTAAAGTGGATGTACTTGCACTTGGTATGCTGTCTGCGATTAGAAAATGCTTCGACCTGATCAAGCGTATTCATGGCCGCTCGTTAACGATCGCGGAGATCACTCGCCTTAAGGATGATCCTCAGGTTTACGGCATGATTCAGCGAGCAGACACGGTAGGGATATTCCAAATTGAGTCACGCGCGCAAATGAGTATGT
The DNA here is from genome assembly GCF_057785915.1 of Vibrio sp. QJM3NY_35. Taxonomy (NCBI): domain Bacteria; kingdom Pseudomonadati; phylum Pseudomonadota; class Gammaproteobacteria; order Vibrionales; family Vibrionaceae; genus Vibrio; species Vibrio sp. QJM3NY_35. The sequence goes on from NZ_CM173507.1 coordinate 2,278,511, forward strand.
TGCCAAGGCTTAAACCAAGAACTTATTACGACCTAGTGATTCAAATCGCTATCGTACGCCCAGGTCCTATTCAGGGCGATATGGTGCATCCGTTTCTCAAGCGTCGAGATGGCATTGAGCCAATCAGTTATCCATCTAAAGATGTGGAATCGGTATTGTCGCGCACCTTAGGGGTGCCGATATTCCAGGAGCAAGTGATCAAACTCGCGATGGTGGCCGCAGGGTTTACTGGTGGTGAAGCGGATCAACTCAGACGCGCCATGGCCGCTTGGAAGAAAAATGGCAACGTCTTTAAGTTTAAAAACAAACTCATCGAAGGAATGCAAAAGCGCGGCTATGAGACAGAGTTTGCTGAGCAGATCTTTAAACAGATATGCGGCTTTGGCGAGTACGGTTTTCCTGAAAGCCACTCGGCTTCGTTTGCGGTGTTAGCGTATTGCTCCGCTTGGTTGAAATGCTATTACCCTCAATGTTTCTATGCTTCTCTGTTGAATAGCCAACCGATGGGGTTTTATAGCCCCTCACAGTTAGTACAGGACGCACAACGACATAATGTGGTGATACTTCCGGTATGCGTGAACGCTTCTCAAAACGACCACACGGTTGTCTCTCATCAGAATGGTTTAGCGATTCGCTTAGGACTGCGACAAATCAAAGGATTCAGCGAGCATGGGATTCAAAGCGTGCTCGCCAATCGTCCTCAATCCGGTTATCGCCACCCTAGCCAGGTGAAACAGTTATCGATGAATAAGAAAGACATCGAGCTACTGGCATCAGCTAATGCGCTACATAACGTTTCTGGAGACCGCTTCCAGACTCGCTGGGCGATCATGGACTCAGCGTCTGATTTACCTCTGTTTAGCCAAGCCTATGACGATGCTGAGGCAGGACATGACGAACATACACTGCACAAACCCAATGAGATGCAAGATCTACTCGAAGACTTCACCAGTGTCGGAATTTCATTGAACAAGCACCCCATCACTTTGCTCGAAGAAGCAGGACGATTAGGTCGATTCACACACATGAAAGATTTAATACAGCAAAGACACAAATCTATGGTCACCGTTGTCGGATTAGTCACAGGCAAACAATCTCCCGGAACCGCGGCAGGTGTCACCTTTGTCACGCTAGAAGATAGCACTGGTAATATTAATGTCGTGGTATGGGGAGCAACCGCGCGCGCTCAACAGCAAGCTTATCTCACAGCCAAGGCGTTAAAAGTACAAGGGATATTAGAAAAAGAAGGAGAAGTCGTGCATGTTATCGCGGGGAAACTTATCGATATTACCGATGAAATTGTTGGCTTGAAAACCAAATCTCGGGATTTTCATTAGCGAAGTACCGATAGTTCTCAATCGATCATTGGCTAAAGAAACGAGAGAAAGAGCAACGAAAAAGGGAAGCATCCGCTTCCCTTCGATTCCAATTGTTGAGTTATGACTCAACTTCAGCTTCCGTACGTCTTTTCTTAAATTCCCTATACAGTAATAAGCTCAAAGTCATAACGACTTTAGACGTTAACCATATCATTAAGAGGAACTACCTTAGATTGTGTGTGAAAAGTTACGCTAGTAGTTGAGCATATTTCGTTAAGAAAAATATGCTGTGTGAATGTTAGCAAACGTTTTCTATAAGGTCACTCAAAACAAACCGTACAGCAGCATTAATTATAAAATCTGACGCATTCGCTCTTGAGTAACTTCAACCAAGAGGTCTGGCTGGAACTTAGAAATAAAGCGGTTACACCCTACTTTCTCAACCATAGCTTCATTAAAACTTCCACTTAATGAAGTGTTTAGCGTAATAAACAGGTCATGCATTCTAGGGTCAGTACGTACTTCGTGTGTCAGCTTGTAGCCGTCCATTTCAGGCATTTCAGCATCGGTGATCATCAACAATATTTCTTGATTGATGTCTTTGCCTTCATCACACCAGCCCTTAAGTAAGGTCAGTGCTTCTAAGCCATCACAACACTCAATAATGTTCAAACCAAGCTGCGACAAGGTGCCTTTAATTTGGTTACGCGCTGTTGAAGAGTCATCAACGATAAGCACATTACGTCCTATCATCTCCTGAGCTAATTGTTCATCTAAAACGCCTTCAGAGATCGAGACATCGTAATCAATGATCTCAGCCAGCACTTTCTCAACATCGATGATCTCGACGATCTTGTGCTGCTCTTCTTCTTGAATATGCGTGATAGCGGTTAGGTAATTTGCGCGACCTGTTGTCTTTGGCGGCGGTTGGATTTCTGTCCATGTCGTGTTCACGATATTACGAACTTGCCCAACCAAGAAACCTTGTACGGTTCGGTTGTATTCCGTAATGATCAAGTTACTTTCTTGAGATTCCGCACGAGATGGTGGAAAGCCAATGGCACTGCGTAAATCGATAACAGGCACCGATTCACCACGTAAAGACGCAACACCCGTAATATGATGATGAGAGCCCGGTAAGCGAGTGAGTACTGGCACTTTGAGGACTTCTTTCACTTTAAATACGTTAATCGCAAATAGTTGACGACTATTTAAGCTGAATAACAAGAGTTCCAGACGGTTTTCACCGACCAGTTTGGTTCTCTGATCAACCGAATTTAAAACGCCAGACATACAACACCTTAGTGACAAATAATAACTGTGGCTACAATAGCCTACTTCAATAGGTTAAAGCAAAGCGCCAATGCACAGAATGCTTAAACTAAGTACAACAAATGATGTTATACAAAGCTTAAGTACATGGAAAGGTTCAGGGTAAGGCTACAAGACGAGAAAAAGGGGTTAACCTTCAATAACTTTCATTAACAGTTGGCCATCGTATAAGGCCTGCTTGATGAGCGCAGCACCTGGCATGGTTGCCTGCTTATAAAAACGAGATTCCACCAGCTCTAAGTCTTTATGGTAAACCGATAGACTCTGCTCTTCGATACACTTTTGAATCGCCGGGTATAACACGCTCTTCGCCTGATTGATAACACCACCCACCAAGATTTTCTCTGGGTTGAATAGGTTAATCACAATCGCAATCGCAGAACCTAAGTAACGACCTAACTGTTCAATCACTTCAACAGCCAACGGATCCCCATTAGCAGCCGCAGCACAGATCTGCTCAATAGTGACATCTTCAAACACCGTTAGCGTTGATTCTTCACCATTTGCCAGTCGCTCTTTGACTTGCTCACGGATTGCCTGAGAACTCGCCACCGTTTCTAAACAGCCTCGATTTCCACAGTGGCAAAGCTTGCCTTCCTTATCGATCTGGATATGCCCCAACTCACCGATGTTACCGTGACGTCCTTGCAGAACGCGACCATCAAGAATGATCCCGGCACCTAAACCGTGGTGAATCGAGATAAGAACAGAGTTGTCGTTGTCTTGTGAGTTACCAAACAGCTTCTCTGCTAATGCCCACGCTCGGGTATCATTGGCAATAAAAACTGGCAAACCGGTTTCTTTGTAGATCTCCGGCCCCAACGCTAAGTTTTCAACGTTGTAGTGCGGCATCTGCAACACAATACCTTGCTCTGAATTCACCAGACCTGGCAGTGTGATAGCGATACTCGTCACCCTGTCGAGTTGCTCGGCATAGGTTTGGAAGAACTCATCGATTTCATGGAGAAGACGCGCAAGCACATCATCTTGATCACGTTCATGGATATCAATCTTGGTATCGATAAGTACATCGCCGCCCAATTCATGGAGCGCGATCGTCAAGTATCCACGACCAAGACGCATCGACAAAAACTGCCAACCTTCGTTATTGGTTTGCAGACCGACAGCAGGACGCCCACGAGTCGTGGCTTCTTGAACCGTCGTTTCGTGAATAAGGTGAGCTTCAATGAGTTCACGGGTAATTTTAGTAATACTCGCCGGAGCCAACTCACTTTGCTTGGACAGATCGATACGAGAAATAGGACCTTTAAGGTCAATTAGTTTATATACACGACCAGCATTGACCTGTTTGATATGATCAATATGGCCCGGTTGAGCCATGTACATTTTACGCTCCAGAAATCATCAACGAGGTAATTTTTTTACTTTGCGAAGTAATTGTGAAGTCACTTGGTATATCGCCGTGACCAGTATCACGTATATACATGAATCTTTGTGTATCGAGTCAAATAGTTCGAGGAAAATTAACACCCACATCGATAATTTGCGACTTAATTTTCAGAATAAAACATCGCGTTTGAGCCCTGAATTCAATAATTAAAGGCAAATCAAGAAATATCCTCCTAGCTCCCAATAAATTATCAATTAATGCATATACTTAATTCAGTCTTTCAAAAGATTACTTGGCCTCACTCTAGGAGTATTCATGACAGCCGAATTAAGAAAAACGAAAATCGTCACAACGCTTGGCCCTTCTACTGATAAAGGTAACGTGCTTGAAGAGATAATCAAAGCCGGTGCCAATATCGTTCGTATGAACTTCTCTCACGGCACCAGCGACGACCATATACAACGCGCAGAAAACGTCCGAGCGATAGCAAAAAGGCTCGGCACTCAAATCGCTATTCTCGGAGACTTACAAGGTCCCAAGATTCGTGTGTCGACATTCAAAGATGGCAAAATTCAACTTGCCGTAGGTGACCTATTTACTCTCGACAGCAGCCTAGGTTTAGGTGAAGGCAATCAAGAAGCCGTTGGCCTTGATTACAAAGAACTGCCTAACGACGTATCCGCCGGCGATATCCTGTTGCTTGACGATGGTCGTGTTCAACTCAAAGTAACCAAAGTAGAAGGCTGTCGCGTTCATACCGAAGTCATCATTGGCGGCCCACTCTCAAATAACAAAGGCATCAACAAAAAAGGTGGTGGCCTTTCCGCAGAAGCGCTAACAGAAAAAGACAAGCGCGACATCGTCACCGCCGCACAAATCAAAGTGGATTACCTAGCGGTGTCTTTCCCTCGTAATGGTGAAGACATGCACTATGCTCGTCAGCTTGCACGAGAAGCCGGCTTAGAAGCTCACCTCGTCGCAAAAGTGGAGCGAGCAGAGACAGTAGCTACAGTTGAGAACATGGATGACATCATAATGGCCTCAGATGTGGTCATGGTGGCTCGTGGTGACCTCGGAGTGGAAATTGGCGATCCTGAGTTAGTCGGAGTACAAAAACAGCTTATACGCCGTGCCAGAGCGCTTAACCGAACTGTCATCACCGCAACTCAGATGATGGAATCAATGATTTCTGCGCCAATGCCAACCCGTGCCGAAGTTATGGATGTTGCCAACGCCGTACTCGATGGCACCGATGCTGTGATGCTGTCTGGTGAAACTGCAGCTGGTGACTACCCAGTCGAGACCGTAAAATCGATGGCTGAAGTCTGTATTGGTGCGGAAAAAATGGCAGGCATTAATAACCAATCCAATTACCGTATTGACCGCACCTTTGTTACTGCCGAAGAAACCGTTTCGATGGCGACCATCTACTCTGCGAACCATATGGAAGGCATTAAAGGCGTTGTCACTCTCACCGAGTCAGGCCGCACTGCACTGATGATGTCTCGCCTAAGTGCCGACATGCCGATCTACGCGCTGTCTCGTAACGAAGGAACGCTTAATCGCTGTACCTTATACCGAGGTGTGACACCTATCTACTTCGAGACAGAAGCTGAAGACAGCTTTGACATCGCACTATCTACACTCACTTGCCTGAAAGAAAAAGGACACCTTAAGTTTGGTGACCTAGTGATCGTCACTCAAGGCGACATTATGGATGTAGCAGGGTCAACCAACTGTATGAGAATCTTGCCTGTCACCTAATATTTGACCTTAAGGCGAAACGATTCGCCTAATCTCAAAAACTTAAAAGGGTTATCGAACCAAGTTCAATAACCCTTTTTCATTTCAGAACACGACTCACTACAATCTGCTTAAACAGCATAACGAGCTCACAGCATGCTAGCTCATCAACTTCGAGAATTACTTGCCAGCAGCAATGGTGGCTAACTGTGGCATATGAGAATTGCGAGCGTTTTCCGTTGAGGTATAGGTTTCCACAAATCGGTAACCGGCTTCTAAGCCCATTTCGTAATCGTGCAACAGGTCTTCTTTGTCGCTCATTAATGAACTCGATTTTAGTGGCTGACTTGGCGCTATCTGAACCACAAACGCGTCGTCTGGTGGCGAATTCAAAAAATCCTGAGTCAATGAGTAGGTCTGATAATGCACCATTAGCGTGTCAGCCAAGCCTGAATCAAACTTATCTCCGATTAAATGACTTACGCGATAAATATCATCTGCACCAAATAGCCAGCGACCACCGTTCAGCAGGTCTAAATGCCCACGGTCACGCTTCTGCTCTTTTGAGCGCATAATTTGTTGTTGGAAGAAAGAGGTCCAGTCGGTTTTCCACTGTTCCACTTTCTGTTGCCAATGACCTTGAACACTGTCAAAAGATTCGCGGAACCACTCCAGTTCTTCGGCAGAGATTGGTTTAGGCGCTTTGACTGAAGATCCCTTAACTGGTGCTTCAACCAAATGGGTATTACCTTCCTCCACCACTGGCTCAGTACGAATCACCACAATAGAACGGGCTTGTCTTCGCCACGCTTCCTGAACCGGGATACACGCCGATACACCACCGTCCACATAAGCACTGTCACCAATAAAGACTTCATCATTGTACAAACGAGGAATGGCGCAGGTCGCAATCATCACCTTGTACCAATCTTCGCCCAATAATGGGAAGTAGTGGTCTCGTAAGTCTTTGGAATCCGTTACAGCTGCATAGAAGTGGCGATCGCCTAGCGTTTGTCGCCCTAAATCCAGATCGAGCTTATATGGGTAAGCCATAATTTGTTCTAGCGCCCATTCTAATCCTAGGTTCTTTCTGTATCGTATATAGGAAAAGAGATTGAAGAACTCGGGAGAGGTTGTGAGGTCAAGAACAAAAGAACGTCCAAGGCCTTTATCACGGCACAGATAAGCACATAAGTTGAGAGCACCTGCTGAGGTACCAAAAAATTCGTCGAAGGGGTCAAAATTTGAGAGAAGAAAGGCATCCAGCACTCCAGAAGTAAAAATACTTCTCTGTCCGCCACCTTGAGCGACCAGTGCTGTTTTTCCAGCAATAAACTTAGCGTAATAATCCAAGTCTATTGCTGTATCAATATTGGTTATAATCCCACTATTCATTATTCCCTGAGTATCAAAACTCAGCCTCGCAATAGATGGTATTAACTACCAATCGCAATAAAGCCAAATGAAAGAATGATCACGTAGATAAACACGGTAATTTGTAGGGCATTTTTCAGATTATGGTCCATAGACACCTCTGGCTTATTATTAATTTGTCGAGTCTCTATTTAAGTACTATCAGGTGTGTGAAGTATCTTCAAGAATCGTCGAAATTAGTCGCACAATATTGATGTAACCATCACAATTAGTAAGTGTATGGATAAGGATATACTCATGAATAACAAAGCAAATATGATGGCACTGATTACGCTTCTCTCCGTTTCAAGCGCGTATGCTTCGCCGGAGATCATCATTACACCTATGGTAGGTTATACCGGCGGTGGCAGTGTCGAAGACCAGGACGGTAAAACCTATGACATGAAAGGCTCTGAAAACTACACCTTTGCCATTGAAACGCCACTTGAAAAAGGACGTATCGGCTTCTTCTATTCCAATCAGAGCTCGGAATTAGAAACACTCAACCTAAGCTCCTCCATCCAATACCTGCACCTTCAAAGCAGCATCTACTACCCAGCTTCGCCTGTGTTGTCGGGTTATCTAGGGTTAGGTCTTGGTGCTTCTTACGTCGATGTAGACTGGGCAAAGGATAAGTATGGATTCTCAACTTCTATCTTTGGCGGCTTAGAGTACAAATTTAGTGACCGACTAGCGTTGAACACACAAGTACGTTGGCTGGGTACAGTTGTCGATAACGATACCTCCGGCGTTTGTAACATCCCAAGTAACGGCCAAGAGTGCATCATTCGTTTTGATACCGACTGGATGAACCAATTCCAAGCCAATGTCGGACTGAGTTTTACTTTCTAAGCGGCTCAATGAAGCAAAAAATATAAGATCGGCCCAAATGAAAAAACCAGCTAAATGCTGGTTTTTTTCATTATTAAAGCGGTTTTAGTTCAGGTTAGAACTTATAGGTAACACCTAAAGCGCCGCCCACTTGCAACTCAACACCTTTATACATATCGAGTTCAGGGTGAACTTGAGCGTAAGCATTCCAACCTTCGTAGAAATTCACTTTCACGCCTAATGGCAAGCGTAAGCCAAAGTCGTCATTCCATTCAGCCCAAGCACCAGCACCAACGTACCAGCTCAACGGAGCTTCAGTTTCGAACTGACCACGTTTCAAAATGTAATCAAATGCAGCGCCGTCATTACCAATCGTAGCACGGTATTTCTGATCAAATTCCACAACGACACTCAGGTCTTGGTCAATGGCAAGTCCAACTTCTAAAGCTGGAGCTTCAGAAGCGTGAGCAAACGAGGCTCCGCTGTAGCACATAAGGCCGATCAAGTAACGATGTTTCATAATATTCTCAGACTGTGTTTAAAAGCGGTAGTTTACTGGAATAATAACGAAAGGTGTCATCGCTAGGTAAAAGATAAAAGATATGAAAAATTTGAGAACGAACATCAGCACATCGAGTCGAACGGTAACTCTCTGAGTTAAAACAGATTAAAGACAGGAAAGTCTTTCATAAAGCAGAAAACAAAAAAGGAGGCCTTTCGGCCTCCTTTCAATTTATTGAATCAGAGAATTAACCGTTGTTACGGATCCACTCATCCATGTCTGTCTTAAGGTTGTCAGACTTAGTACCGAAGATAGCTTGTACGCCACCAGCAACTACAACAACACCTGCTGCGCCTAGTTTCTTCAGTTTGTCTTGGTCAACAAGAGCTGTATCAGCTACTGCAACACGTAGACGAGTAATACAAGCGTCAAGACCAGTGATGTTCGCTTTGCCACCGAATGCAGCAACTAGCTCACCAGCAAGTTCAGAACCAGTCGCAACTGACTCTTCTTCAGTCTCGTCTTCACGGCCTGGAGTTTTAAGGTCTAGAGCTTTAATCACAGTGCGGAATACGATGTAGTAAATTGCAGCGTAAGCAATACCACATACAACCATTAGGCCCATCTTAGACGCGTTGCCAGATAGAACTAGGAAGTCGATTAGACCGTGTGAGAAAGATGTACCGTGTACAAAACCTAGAGTGTTCGCAAGAACGTATGCAGAACCAGCTAGTAGAGCGTGGATTGCGTACAGTACTGGAGCAACGAATAGGAAAGAGAATTCGATTGGTTCAGTGATACCCGTTAGGAATGAAGTCAACGCAGCAGAAGCCATGATGCCCATTACTTTAGCGCGGTTTTCAGGCTTAGCTGAGTGTGCAATCGCGATTGCAGCAGCAGGTAGACCGAACATCTTGAACATGTAACCACCAGCTAGCTGACCGAAGCCATTGCCCGCTGCACGAGATGCGTCATCAGCAACTAGGTAACAAGTAAGAACACCGTTTTGAGTTTCGCCAGCAGCGTTTACACAAGTACCAGCTTCAAAGAAGAAAGGTACGTTCCAAACGTGGTGAAGACCAAATGGAATTAGAGAACGCTCAACGATACCGTAGATACCAAACGCTACTTGTGGGTTTTGGTGAGCAGCCCAATCAGAGAACGCAGAGATAGCGCCGCCAACTGGTGGCCATACTACAGATAGTAGGATTGCTAGACCAATCGCAGAGAAACCTGTGATGATTGGCACAGCACGCTTACCAGCGAAGAAGCCAAGGTACTCTGGTAGTTGAATACGGAAGAAACGGTTGAATGCCCAAGCAGCAACACCACCGACTAGGATACCACCTAGTACACCAGTATCGATTTTATCAACGCCCATTACACCAGCCATTACGCCAAGTGTAGCAGTCATGATGCCGTAACCAACGATAGCAGCTAGACCAGCCACACCATCGTTGTTAGTAAAGCCAAGTGCAACACCTACTGCGAACAGTAGTGCCATTTGACCAAATACTGAACCACCAGCTTGTTCCATTAAGTTTGAAACGATTTCTGGAATGAAAGGAAGATCTGCTGCACCGACACCTAGCAAAATACCCGCAACTGGTAAAACTGATACTGGAAGCATCAGAGACTTACCAACTTTCTGCAGGCTAGCAAAAAGGTTCTTAAACATATTTATGCTCCTGATAAAGATAAAATAATTATATTGGGTTCTAACGGCACACCCCCGTAGCCTATATGTTAGCACCCTGCGAAAATGTAACCATGTATTGCATTATATTTTCTGCCGCTAAATATATATTGATGGGGAACTAACTTTCTAGTCACTTACGAAATTTAGTTTCAAAACACGTCTTGGATCACATGTCAAATCTAGAAATGCAATGCTTTACAATTATTTAATTAATTGAAATACATGGATATTTTTCAAGAGCCCTATTATTTTACTGGGTAAATAAAATAGGAGCTAATGTTATTTTTAGTAACAAAATTACAAATGTTATAATTAGCGCTCTCAAGTTCAACATAATTCGTAAACATTAAAAAAAAACGCATTTTTGGTGATCAAAAACACAAAAAGGGAGCTTTCGCTCCCTTTTATTTGTTTAGTTAGATTTTTATCGCAAAAAAAGTTTCTGGTAATTTTTGGTCGTTTGTTCAGCAACCTCTTTCATCGACATACCTTTTAATTGCGCAATATAGGCCGCCACTTCCACGACATATGCAGGTTGATTCTGCTTCCCACGATATGGAATTGGCGCTAAATATGGAGAATCTGTCTCGATCAATAGCCTATCGAGAGGAAGCTTCCTAACAACTTCTTTGAGTTCTGTAGCTTGTTTGAAGGTCACAATACCTGAAATTGAGATATAAAAACCTAACTCCATTGCCGCTTCAGCGAACGCTTGATCTTCAGTAAAGCAATGAATAACACCACCACACATCTCAGCTCCGCCATCACGTAAAATAGCCAATGTGTCTTCACGTGCGTTACGAGTGTGGATGATCAAAGGTTTATTAAGCTCAACGGCCAATTCAACATGCTGCTTAAATCGTAGCTGTTGTAGCTCTGCAGTCTCTGGTTGATAGTGATAATCTAAACCTGTCTCACCAATCGCCACCACTTTAGGGTTACTCGCGTACTCACGCATTGTCTCTAAACAGAAATCACTTTCAACATCGAGAGGGTGAACGCCACAAGAGGCTTTAACGTTATCAAAGGGCGAGATCATCTCGAGCATATTTTCAAACGAATCCAGTGTCACACCAACAGACAACAGCTGGTCTACGTTTGCTGCCTTCGCTTTGTTCACAACGTCTTCTACGCTTGTGTGTAAATCTTGATAATCCAGTTTGTCTAAATGACAATGGGAATCTACGAACATGTTTCCTCGCAAGTGGCTATCAGCCAATTCATTATGAGTAGCTCCGTATTGAGCCCAGGGTGTTGCTTTAACTGCTCAATCAATATCAGCAGTTTATTCGATGCTGCGTAAGCACTTTGATAAGACATCACCTCAACCAGTGCTTTCGCGCTCGGAGTGATAGCCTGATTCGCCAAACCAAAATGCAGCTTCTGTACATCTGACAATAAATGCCAAAGCCAGCCAAGTTGAATCAAAGGGTCTTTGCTAAGCTCTGTCGAGAATTTTAGCATGTCAGGTTGAGTACCCTTAATGACATTAACAAAGCCATCAAGCGCTTTGGTCGAAGCCTCTACCCCACCCTGCTCAAACATCGCCTTTGCTTTTAAAGGCGCGTTGTCATTAAGCGCTAAAATATATTGTGGGACAGCCTTACCAACTTCACCATCTAACCAAGCAGACCCCACCTCCAACTGTGGGCTTACCACATTAAATTGTTGGCAACGGCTAATGATAGTCGGCATCAAACGGTTACTGTTACGAGTAGAAAGAATGAAGATACATTTGCTTGATGGCTCTTCCAGAGTTTTCAGTAGTGCGTTGGAAGCCGATTCGTTCATTGCTTCAGCAGGGTTAAGCAAGATAACGCGCAAACCACCTAACTGAGAAGACTCTTGAGCCCAACGGTTACTGGCACGCACTTGATCAACCGTGATCGACTTACCTTCTTTCTCTGGTGAGATCACATGAAAATCAGGATGACTGCCCGACTTCATCAATTCACAGCTGTGGCAAAACCCGCACGACTCGCTTTCATAGTTCGTACACATCAATGCGTCGGTAAGTTGGCTAATCAACGCATCAACGCCGAGTCCTTCCGGCGCATTAACAATTACAGAGTTAGGAAAACGCTCCGCATCGAGACTTTTTTTCCACTCACTCCATACCGGTGTGAGCCAAGAATACACTTCAGCCATGACTACCTACTGTTTATCGAGCCAAGCAGTTAGCGCGACTTTAATATCAGCGGCTACTTGCTCAATTTCTTGCTGCGCGTTAATCACAAGTACTGAATCATCTTGTTCTGCAATTTCTAGATAGCGCTCACGCGTGCGGTCGAAAAATGATATGTCCATCTTTTCAATTCTATCAAGCTCACCACGGCCTCTAGCACGCTCTAGCCCTACTCTAGGGTCTAGGTCCAAATATAGCGTTAGATCGGGTTTAAAGCCGCCTAGCGTGGTTGATTTCAGTGATTCCATAGTCGTGCGCGCGATCTGGCGACCACCTCCTTGGTATGCCTGTGAAGACATATCATGACGATCACCCAATACCCATTGACCATTGTCGAGTGCCGGCTTGATGACGCTCTCGACTAATTGAACACGTGCTGCATACATCAGCAGCAATTCAGTCATGTCTTGAAGCTTCTCGCCTTCGTGCTCTTCTTTAACCAATGAACGCATCTTTTCAGCTAAGACAGTACCACCCGGCTCGCGAGTATTAACAATATCCTCAACACCCGATGCTTTTAATGTCTCAACGATGGCATTGATTGCTGTGCTTTTGCCGGCGCCTTCAAGGCCTTCAACCACGATAAATTTCGACTGATTCATAATTATTTCTTTATCTGTTTTTTCTTAATTGCTTTAAGTAAGCTCGCACTGCACGGTTATGCTCAGTCAAACTCTTTGAAAATACGTGACCACCTGTTCCACTCGCAACGAAATACAAGTAGTTGCTCTTCTCTGGATTCAACGCCGCGTTGATAGACGCTTTGCCTGCCATAGCGATAGGTGTCGGTGGCAAGCCACTCATTGTATAGGTGTTGTAAGGCGTTGGCGTGCGTAAGTCTTTCTTACGGATGTTGCCATCGTAGCTGTCACCCATGCCATAGATAACCGTTGGATCAGTTTGCAAACGCATACGCTTGTTCAGACGGTTAACAAACACAGAAGAAACACGCTCACGTTCTGACGCAACAGCGGTCTCTTTCTCAATGATAGACGCAAGAATTAACGCTTCGTATGGCGATTTAAGAGGAAGTTTATCCGCTCGATTTTCCCACTCTTCATTCACCACGCTCATTAGGTCTCGATGCGCGCGTTTCAGTAAATCTAAATCAGTGGTGCCGTAGGTGTAGTGATACGTTTCTGCTAAAAAGAGACCTTCTAGCTTTTCGTTTTCAATACCCAACTTTTCAGCGATCTCTTTTTCAGAAACGCCATCCAACGTTTGTTGAATAAATTCGTTGTCTTTCAGCTGAACAAGCCAGTCATCAAAACGACTACCTTCAACAAAGGTAATGGTGAACTGGTGTTCTTTCCCTTCGACAAGCACCTGTAGCGCCTGCTCTAAGGTTAAACCCGGTTCAAGCAAGAAAGTACCCGCTTTTACGTCTACAAGCTCAGGATGTAACTTACGGATTAATTTCTCGTAAGGAGAAGCCTCAAACAGCCCCTCGTTAATCAACTGGGCTAAAACGCGGTTAAAGCTGCTACCTGAAGCAACAGTCACGACTTGTGGTTTTTCTAATTGAATAACTTGTTTCAGGTTATCTTGCGCTTGGTTGTAAACATAAAAACCAGCAGCACCGGCTGCGATTAAGCACAAGATAATAAAAATAAATAACTTTTTGATCACGAGTTTAGTTGTCCTTGAAGGCTACGAGTAACGGTTCCAATGTTAAATTGGGTATCACTAATACGGGTAACTGGGGCAACCCCTAAGATGGAGTTGGTCATGAAAACCTCATCAGCTTGCATGAGTTGAGATAAGCAGTAGTCACTAATTGTAACGGAAAGTTCAGCCTGATTCAGCGCGTTTAACACTTGCTTACGCATAACCCCCGCGACACCACTTTGAGTGAGTTGAGGTGTGTATATCGCCTGACCTTTACGCCAAAACAGGTTGGCCATGGTGGTTTCAATCACATTGCCCGATATATCAAGAACCACACCATCCACTTCATTAGCCTGGTCCATTTCATCTTTCATCAAAATCTGCTCAAGACGATTATTGTGCTTATGGCCAGCCAGTAGCGGAATCAAACCTAGCGCTTGATGACAGATACCGAGTTCAACACCGGAGTCTTGCCACGCTGAATAATGGCTTGGGTAATCAAAGGTACTGATGGTGATTGTAGGCTTGGCGATATTCTTAGTGCTGTAGCCACGTCCACCAGCGCCACGGCTAACGTGCAGCTTGATCCCTGCTTTTTGATTATGAGGCTTGTTTGCATTGTGGAGCTTCTTTGAACCACCAAGGCTCTTTGTGCCATGAAGAGCGCTATGTTGGATGTGTTGAAGTGCAGTATCGAGCCAAGGACTAACAACATCCCAATCAAGAGCAGAAATGCGTAGCGCTTTAAGGCATTCGTCGACACGGTGCTGATGATCGTGAAAATGTTGTATCTCACCATCACTCACGAGCATCGTCGTAAAACAGCCGTCTCCGTACTGAAACGAGCGATCCAAGATATCGACAGTTTGCTGGCTTTCTCCGTCAACCCAAAACATGTTTTTCCCCATAAAAAGAAACGGCTCAATGCTAAAGCATCAAGCCGTTTAAAAACAAGTCTAATTGTGACTATCTACGAGTGTTTACGTCTTTAATAAGATGATTAAATCTTTTTGAAGATCAAACAGCCGTTTGTACCACCGAAACCGAATGAGTTACATGCAGCATATTCCATGTTGCTAACTTCACGCGCGGTGTGAGGTACTAAATCAATATCTAAGCCTTCTTCAGGATCATCTAGGTTGATTGTTGGTGGAACAATTTGGTCAACCAGAGACATAGCCGTGATGATAGCTTCAGCAGAACCAGCAGCACCTAGAAGGTGGCCTGTCATTGATTTCGTAGAAGAAACCAATACTTGCTTGCTGCCTGCTTCGCCAAGAGCACGCTTGATGCCCTTAACTTCCGCTACGTCACCTGCAGGAGTCGAAGTACCGTGTGCGTTTACATAACCGATTTGTTCACCAGTAATGCCAGCATCACGCATAGCCGCTTCCATTGCTAGTGCGCCACCTGAGCCATCTTCACTTGGAGATGTCATGTGGTAAGCGTCACCCGACATACCGAAGCCAACTAGCTCACAGTAAATCTTAGCGCCACGAGCTTTTGCATGTTCGTACTCTTCAAGAACCATCATGCCTGCACCGTCACCAAGAACGAAGCCATCACGGCCTTTGTCCCATGGACGAGAAGCTTTTTGAGGCTCATCGTTACGAGTAGAAAGTGCTTTAGCCGCACCAAAACCGCCCATACCTAGTGGAGTTGATGCTTTTTCAGCACCACCCGCTAGCATTGCGTCAGCATCGCCGTATGCAATCATACGAGCCGCGTGACCAATGTTATGTAGGCCAGTCGTACATGCAGTAGAAATCGCGATGTTTGGACCGCGTAGGCCACGCATGATAGACATGTGACCAGCAATCATATTCACGATCGTCGACGGTACGAAGAACGGGCTAATCTTACGAGGGCCTTTTTCAGTTAGAGCCTGGTGACCGGCTTCGATCAAACCAAGACCACCAATACCAGAACCGATAGCAACACCCACACGTGGAGCGTTTTCTTCAGTAATAGTTAGGGCTGAATCATCTAAAGCTTGAATACCTGCTGCGACGCCGTACTGGATGAACAAGTCCATCTTACGAGCATCTTTTTTAGTCATATACTCTTCGCAGTTAAAGTCTTTTACTAGACCTGCAAAACGAGTTGAGAAATTGGTTGCATCAAAATGATCGATATTAACGATACCACTTTGACCAGCTAGCAGGGCTTTCCAAGAAGATTCTACAGTGTTGCCTACCGGTGACAACATACCCATGCCAGTGACAACTACACGACGCTTGGACACGATTTTACACTCCGGAGATTGAGGTGATTTAAGATGAGGATAGATGAGTTAGATAAAACACAGGCGGTCGAGGTGACCGCCTGGGAGAGATTATTACTGAGCGCTAGTTACGTAATCGATAGCTGCTTGAACAGTAGTAATTTTCTCAGCTTCTTCATCTGGGATTTCAGTGTCGAATTCTTCTTCTAGAGCCATTACTAGCTCAACTGTGTCTAGAGAATCTGCACCTAGGTCATCAACGAAAGAAGCTTCGTTTTTAACTTCAGCTTCGTCTACACCTAGCTGTTCAACAATGATTTTCTTTACGCGTTCTTCGAGGTTGCTCATTTTTTCTTTTCCTTTACAGAGTTCGCTTTATGCGATGTTTTCCGTAGTTTATTCAATCTATTGAAAGTTGCAAGGTCAACTTTTCTGGTCAAACCACAATTTTCACGATTTTAACCGAAATTACGTATGATCTTGACTTAAATCATGCACAAATGTTGCACATAATTTACACCATGTACATACCGCCATTGACGTGAAGTGTTTCACCTGTGATATAAGCTGCCGCAGGTGACGCCAAAAATACCACAGCTTCAGCGATTTCGCGAGGGTCACCTAGTCGACCTGCTGGTACATTCGCCAAAGTTGCTGCACGTTGGTCATCATTTAGCGCTTTAGTCATGTCTGTTTCGATAAAACCAGGCGCTACAGTGTTTACTGTAACGCCACGAGACGCAACTTCACGAGCCATTGATTTAGTAAAGCCAATTACACCAGCTTTTGCAGCTGCGTAGTTAGCTTGACCAGCGTTACCCATAGTACCAACTACAGAACCAACGTTAACAATACGGCCTTGACGCTTCTTCATCATGCCACGCAATACAGCTTTAGACATGCGGAAAATAGGCGTTAGGTTAGTATCAATGATGTCGTTCCACTCATCGTCTTTCATACGCATAAGTAGGTTATCACGAGTGATACCAGCGTTGTTAACTAGAATGTCAATCGCACCAAATTCATCGTTGATGGTTTTCAGTGTAGCAGCAATTGAGTCAACATCAGTGACATTAAGAGCAAGACCTTTACCATTCTCACCCAGATACTCACTGATTGCAGCTGCGCCGCCTTCAGAAGTAGCTGTACCGATAACTTTAGCACCACGCTCAACTAAAAGTTCAGCGATTGCACGACCGATACCACGGCTTGCGCCTGTAACTAGTGCAACTTTGCCTTCTAAATTCATCATAACTTCTCTATTAAGTGGTTATTTACTTAGCAGCTTCTAGTGATGCAGTGTCGTTAACTGCAGCAGCTGTCATAGTTTTTACGATTCGTTTTGTTAGGCCAGTAAGAACTTTACCTGGACCTAATTCTAGTAGTTTCTCTACGCCTTGTTCGTTCATTGCCTGTACACCTTCAGTCCAACGAACTGGGCTGTATAGCTGACGAACAAGTGCATTTTTGATTTTCGCAGGGTCTGTCTCAGCAATAACATCAACGTTATTGATAACAGGCAGTGCTGGCGTATTGAACTCTAGCGCTTCTAGAGCAACCGCTAGTTTGTCTGCTGCCGGCTTCATCAGTGCACAGTGAGATGGCACAGAAACAGGCAAAGGAAGCGCACGCTTTGCGCCGGCTTTTTTACATAGTGCACCAGCACGCTCTACCGCCGCTTTGTTACCTGCGATAACAACTTGGCCAGGAGAGTTAAAGTTAACTGGAGACACAACTTCGTCTTGCGCAGCTTCTTCACACGCTTTAGCAATCGCTTCATCGTCAAGACCGATGATTGCGTACATTGCTCCAACGCCTGCAGGAACGGCTTCTTGCATCAGCTGACCACGTAACTCAACCAATTTGATCGCTTCTTTAAAGTCGATGACACCAGCACAAACCAGTGCAGAGTACTCACCTAAGCTGTGACCTGCTAAGTTTGCAGGTTGCTCTAGGCCAAGCTCTTGCCATACACGCCAAATTGCAACAGACGCTGTTAATAGAGCCGGTTGAGTGCGAAAAGTTTCATTTAGATTTTCTACAGGACCATCTTGAACCAATGCCCATAGATCGTAACCAAGTGCTTCTGAAGCTTCAGCAAATGTCTTTTTAACAACATCATACTGTTCGCCTAGGTCAGCAAGCATACCGATAGCTTGAGAGCCTTGGCCTGGGAATACGATAGCAAATTTGCTCATTGTAATTTTCCTTTAAGCAAAGCAAAAAATTGAATAAGGCACATAAGTTATGTGCCTTGTTTGTTGATTATCGCTTGGAGTTAGAATTTAACTAACGCAGAACCCCAAGTGAAGCCGCCGCCAAATGCTTCAAGTAGAAGCGTTTGACCACGTTTAATTCGCCCGTCGCGAACAGCCTCATCAAGGGCCGTTGGTACGGTAGCTGCCGACGTATTGCCATGCTTATCAAGAGTAATCACAACTTGGTCAAGCGACATTGTCAGCTTTTTAGCCGTTGCGGAGATAATACGGTAGTTCGCTTGGTGTGGAACTAACCAATCAAGCTCTGACTTATCCATATTATTCGCAGCTAATGTGTCTTTAACTAGCTTAGAAAGCTGAGTTACCGCCACTTTGAATACTTCGTTGCCCGCCATGTGCAGCCATTTGTCTGCATCACCGCCGCGCTCTGGTACTTCTAAGCTTAGAAGCTCACCATATTTACCATCAGAGTATATGTGAGTAGACAAAATACCTGGCTCTTCGCTTGCGCCTACAACCACCGCGCCTGCAGCATCACCAAATAAGATGATAGTAG
This sequence comes from Vibrio sp. QJM3NY_35, assembly GCF_057785915.1. NCBI lineage: Bacteria > Pseudomonadati > Pseudomonadota > Gammaproteobacteria > Vibrionales > Vibrionaceae > Vibrio > Vibrio sp. QJM3NY_35. The sequence continues at coordinate 2,297,493 of NZ_CM173507.1, forward strand.
AGCGGTCAGTCGGATCACAGGTTTTTGACAGTGCATCCGCACCGATTACCAAAACGTTTTTACACATACCAGTCTTGATATGTTGATCAGCAACAGACAATGCATAGACAAAGCCAGAACACGCCGCAGCTAAATCAAACGCAGGGCAGCCTTTGATACCAAGCTTACCTTGTACCTGACATGCCGAAGACGGGAATGTATGGCTACTGCTGGTTGTCGCAACGATGATTAAATCAATATCTTCTTTGTCGATACCTGCCATCTCAATGGCATTCTCAGCAGCGTAAAACGCCATATCCGCAACGGTTTCGTTTTCCGCTGAAATACGACGCTCTTTAATACCTGTTCTAGCAACGATCCACTCATCGCTAGTCTCTACCATTTTCTCTAAGTCTGCGTTAGTACGCACCTGAGATGGCAAGTAGCTGCCAGTACCTAAAATTTTGCTATACATGAAGACTAATAATGCCTCTCGAGTAAAACCGCTTCCAAACGATCGCTAATGCGGCTGGGGACTTGTCGTTTGACCTCGTGTACTGCTTCACCAATCGCGTTGACGACTGCAGACACATCAGCACTTCCATGACTTTTAATGACAATGCCGCGCAATCCTAACAAACTTGCGCCGTTATACTGGTCGGGGTTCAAGGTTTTTAATTCAGTAAATAGCTCAGAAAACAACATTCTGGCGATCCAACCCTTTATTGTTGAAGCCATCATGCGCGTTTTTAGCTTATCAATAAAGAGCTGAGCCGTACCTTCGCACGTTTTTAAGCAGACATTGCCCACAAAACCATCACATACGACGACATCAGCAGCATCTTGAAGTAATTGATTACCTTCAATATAGCCTATGAAGTTCACAGACTGAGTATTAGACAACATTTCAGCGCATCGTTTTACAAGGTCATTGCCTTTAATTTCTTCTGCGCCGATATTCAAGATAGCGACACGTGGTGCGCGACCTAAATGCTGTTCGGCTAATGCACTACCCATGACAGCAAACTGAAAGAGTGAATCTGCGTCACTAGAAACGTTCGCCCCTAAATCAAGCATCCATGTGCGATTTCCGGATGCAGTAGGCAAAGCTGAAACCAATGCAGGCCTATCAATACCGGGAAGGAGTTTAAGTCGGAAACGGGACAAAGCCATCAATGCGCCAGTGTTACCACCACTCACACAAGCATCAGCCTGTGATTCGGCAACCAGATCGATAGCAGCACGCATAGAGCTACCCTGACTATTACGTAAGGCTAGTGAAGGTTTTTCAGAATTAGAAATGACTCGATCACAATGCTGGATGCTCAAACGAGAATCAGGCATTCGACCTAATGAAGATAATTGAGATGTGATCGCGTTTCGATCACCTATGAGAATGACTTTTAGCTCTGGGAAATACGACAGTGCCTGCACGGCGGCAGGCACTGTTACACGAGGACCGAAGTCCCCGCCCATTGCATCAAGCGCAACGGTTAGATTTTGCAAAGGTCAACCTTACTTGTTGATAACCTTTTTGCCGCGGTAGAAACCTTCGGCAGTCACGTTGTGACGTAGGTGAGTTTCACCTGAAGTTGCGTCTACAGAAAGTGCAGCTGTAGTTAGCGCATCGTGTGAACGACGCATGCCACGCATTGAACGTGATTTCTTGCTCTTTTGTACGGCCATTGACCCTACTCCTATGTAAATTCTTAAAGAAGCAATTACTTCTTTAAGCTTTTTAAAACATCAAATGGATTCGGCTTTTTGTCTTCCTCAATTTCTTCAGGAAGTTCACCAAACACCAAGTTATTTGAGTTAACGCTACATTTCGCATCGTCGTGCATTGCTATTTGTGGCAATCCAAGGATGAACTCGTCTTCAACTAATTGAATCAGGTCTAACTCACCGTACTCGTTCAGATCTACCAAATCGTACTCTTCCGGTGCTTCCTCTTCACTTTTCTCACTGTAAACAGGAGTATAAGTAAATTGGACATCGCACTCATGTGCGAAAACCTCATTACAACGTTGACACTCTAAATCGACTTCGACGTTAGCTTTACCAGAGATAACGACTAATCGTTGTTCATCAAGCCCAAATGACATTGAGACTTGCGCGTCACGTTTTACGCCTTCAGTTGCTTCAGTTAAACGCTTCAAAAGACTGACCTGAATGATACCATCCATATCGAGTCGTTTTTGAGCCGTTCTTGCCGGATCAACTGTACGCGGTATTTTTTCCTTTTGCATAGGGCGCGAATCTTATCTTCCAAATCGTGTTTAGTCAAAGGAAATGGCAAAAAAAATGTACTTTCCTGCCTTTCCTATTCAGAGCATTATGAATAGCAGGACAAGTTACGTTATCCTGAGATAAATGCTTCCTTGAATTGTAAATTAAAATGAGAAATTACCAACTAGTTTTAGCCTCTACATCACCATTTAGGCAAGAGATCCTCAAAAAACTACAGTTAAGCTTCATTACAGCCAAGCCAGACTGCGATGAAACGCCGCTTCCAGAAGAGACACCACAACAGTTGGTGATGCGCCTTGCTGAGACCAAAGCTAAGTCTTGTGTTGTGGAGCAACCTAGCTTAGTCATTGGTTCTGATCAGGTTTGCGTAATTGATGGAGAGATCATTGGTAAGCCTCACACTCGAGAAAAAGCGATCGAGCAGCTATCTCGTCAAAGCGGCAAGAGCATTACTTTTTATACTGGGCTTTCGGTTTGGAACAACGAAACCAATGAAGCTGACACGCGTCTCGACACCTTTGTAGTGCATTTCCGCGATTTAACTAAGCAACAGATCATGAGTTATGTTGAGAAAGAGCAACCTTATTACTGCGCAGGTAGCTTTATGTGTGAAGGGTTAGGCATCGCGTTGTTTAAACAGATGGAAGGGAAAGACCCAAATACTTTGATCGGCTTACCGTTAATCGATCTAGTCGATATGTTAGAAGCGCAAGGAATGGGTGTACTATAACGGATACGCTCTCTTTGTTAGAGATTCCCTACTCCTTCCTTCGTCGGTCTAGGGAATGGCGGAACACGCAATTTTATCTAACCAACTAATGATATAGAGCGTGATTTTAAAAAGTCGTCATCCTCAAGAGCGACCATTGAGCGACTTGGGGATCTTCTACAATAGATAAAAACAAAAAAGGTTGACGATATTCGTCAACCTTTTCCATTTGATGCGTCTGATACTCAATTCACGAAAAATATCGTATCTCGTATCTCGTATCTCGTATCTTCTTAAAGCTTACGTAAACCAGTTAGGGCTTTCTCTAGCCTTCTTTCCATTGGCGCCGAGATATCCATCTTCTCTTCACTACCTGGGTGTGTGAACTTGATGTTTGCGGCATGTAGGAACAGACGATCAAGACCAACCTTGCCCGTGTAAGCGTCAAAACGACGATCACCGTAGCGATCATCCCAAGCTATTGGGTGACCAGTATACTGAGCGTGCACACGAATTTGGTGTGTACGGCCTGTAATTGGGCTAGCTTGAATCAACGTCGCCTCTTGGAATTTTTCTAAAACCTTAAAACGGGTTTCAGAAGCTTTACCATTCGGGTTAACTCGAACAATGCTGTTCACTTCGTTTTTTAACAAAGGTGCGTTGACGACTTTGCAGCTGTTCTTCCATTCGCCCATAACTAAAGCGAAGTAGTATTTTTGAACCGTTTTTTCACGGAACTGTGCTTGAAGGTGTCTTAGCGCCGAGCGCTTCTTAGCAACAAGCAAAATGCCAGACGTATCTCTATCGATACGGTGCACTAATTCAAGAAAACGAGCATCAGGGCGAAGAGCACGTAATGCTTCAATCGCGCCAAACTTTAATCCGCTACCACCATGAACAGCAGTGCCAGACGGTTTGTTAAGAATTAGCATGTGATCATCTTCATAAATGATGCACTGTTCTAATTCTGAAACCTTGTTGAGTTTCGTGCTCGGCACGTTCTCTTCTGTTTTCTCTTCAATAGTAACCGGAGGGATACGAACTAAATCGCCAGCTTTTAGTTTGTATTCAGCCTTGATGCGTTTTTTATTTACGCGGACTTCGCCTTTACGCACGATTCGGTAAATCATGCTTTTCGGGATGTTTTTTAATTGGTTGCGTAAGAAGTTATCAATACGCTGACCAGCCATATCTTCGTCAATGTCGACGAATTGGACTTGGGTTCTAATTTCGCTCATTGCGCTATTGTATCACTGTCACTTTTGATAATTGAGATTTTCTTAGCCCTATTCCGAACTTATTTATCTATAATCCCTGCCGATCTATCCCTAAAAGGTCATTGAAGTTCTATATTTCTTTGATTCTTCGAACAAAAAAGCACCAAGATTCCTGCAAATTAAAATATCAATTGATAAATTATTTATAGACAGTGAGTTAGAGCTATCAAAACCCAAACAAAAACTGTTTTTTTTACAGCATTCCGACAAAGCAGATTGCTGTGTTTAACGACCGCTGCTATAGTTCACAGCTGCTATCAGTGGTTTGACTATTATTTAAACAGCTAACCATTCATAAGCAAGTAAATGAGTAGATAACTCAGATTAGACAGTGCTGCAATCGGCGTAAGACACGGTCAACTGAGTTCCTTATCGCTCTACTCACGTACACTCATGTTGAGTATTCACCGCCACATCGCGGATCATAGGCTAACTTCCTATGATGACTGACGTGCCCCAGAGCATCCCTCTCCAGCCGGGAGGCTGCACCGATAAAGCCATGGGATCTGGCACCATGAGAAACGAAATAAAGCGATAAGAACAATGATGAAAATAAGAAAAGACAATGAGAATTTCTAAATGAAAAGAATGTTAATTAACGCAACTCAAAAAGAAGAGTTGCGTGTCGCTTTGGTTGATGGCCAGCGACTGTTCGATCTAGATATCGAAAGTCCAGGTCACGAGTCAAAGAAAGCGAATATCTACAAAGGACGTATTACCCGTATTGAACCAAGCCTAGAAGCGGCATTCGTTGATTACGGCGCAGAACGTCACGGTTTCCTCCCTCTTAAAGAAATTGCCCGCGAATACTTCCCTGAAGGTTATACATACCAAGGCCGTCCTAGCATTAAAGAAGTGCTAAAAGAAGGTCAAGAAGTAATCGTACAAGTAGAGAAAGAAGAACGTGGTAGCAAAGGTGCTGCACTGACAACTTTCATCTCTTTGGCTGGTAGTTACTTAGTTCTTATGCCTAATAACCCTCGTGCTGGCGGTATTTCTCGTCGTATCGAAGGTGATGAACGCACTCAACTGAAAGCAGCATTAAGCACTCTTGAGCTTCCTCAAGGTATGGGCTTAATCGTGCGTACAGCGGGTGTTGGCAAAAGCGCAGAAGAGCTAGAGTGGGACCTGAATGTTCTATTGAACCATTGGGGCGCTATCAAGCAAGCTTCTGATTCAAATGCAGCTCCTTTCCTAATTCACCAAGAGAGTAACGTTATTGTTCGCGCAATTCGTGACTATCTACGTCGTGATATTGGCGAGATTCTAATCGACAGCAATACTATTTTTGAACGTGCTCAAGCGCACATTCAATTAATACGCCCAGATTTCATGAATCGCGTTAAGAAATACGATGGTGAAGTGCCACTATTCAGCCATTACCAGATTGAAAGCCAGATCGAATCTGCTTTCCAACGTGAAGTTCGTCTTCCATCTGGTGGTTCTATCGTAATCGACCCAACAGAAGCACTGACTTCTATCGATATCAACTCGGCTCGTGCAACAAAGGGCGGCGATATTGAAGAAACAGCACTTAACACTAACCTAGAAGCTGCCGATGAAATTGCACGTCAATTACGTCTGCGAGACCTAGGTGGTCTTGTTGTAATCGACTTTATCGATATGACTCCGGTTCGCCACCAACGCGAAGTAGAAAGCCGTCTACGTGATGCCGTTCGTTTAGATCGCGCACGTGTTCAGATTGGTCGTATTTCTCGCTTTGGCCTTCTAGAGATGTCTCGTCAACGTTTGAGCCCATCACTAGCAGAAGCAAGCCACCACATTTGTCCTCGTTGTACAGGTACTGGTGTTGTTCGTGATAACGAATCTCTAGCACTTTCTGTTCTACGTTTGATTGAAGAAGAAGCTCTAAAAGACAACACAGCACAAGTACTTGCTGTTGTGCCTGTTCCAATCGCTTCTTACCTTCTGAACGAAAAACGTCGCTCAGTAAACCACATCGAGAAAAACCAAGAAGTTAAGATCACTGTTGTTCCTAACTCAGACATGGAAACACCGCACTTTGAGGTTATCCGTGTTCGTGAAGGTGAAGAGTTCGATCTACTGTCTTACTTGCTGCCTAACAAGCTAGAAGCTCTAAAAGAAGCGGAAAGCAAAGAGCCTGCTGAACAGACTATTCGTCCTAAGAAGATCGAAGAACCTGCTCTGAAAGGCTTCGCAGCTCCTGCTCAATCAGCACCAACTCCTGCTCCAGCACCTAAAGCTGTAGAAGAGAAGAAAGCTGAACCAGCAGCGACTCAAGAACCAGGCCTAATTGGTCGTTTCTTCAAAGCTATCGGTAGCTTCTTATTTGGCTCTTCAACTCAAGAAGAGAAAAAAGAAGAGAAGAAAGAAGAAGAGAAACCTAAAAACAATCGCAACAACGGCAACCGTCAACGCCGTGATCGTAACGATAACCGTCGTCGTAACCAACGTGGTGAGCGTGGCGAACAGCGTAACGACCGTGGTGAACGTGGTGAACGTGGTGACAATCGTAACGAAAACCGTGACAACAAACGCCGTCGTAAGCCAGCTCGTGATGAGAAGCCTGAAGAGCAAAAAGAAGCAGCTCCACAGCAAACTCGTCAGCCTCGCAAGCCTAAGCAAGACCGTCGCAACAAGCCACGTGATGAGCAGAAGCAACGCGAAGAGCAAGCACCATCTAAATTAGCAGAAGAAGGTCTACAGCTAGCAGCAGAAGCACAAGCTGGTAAACCGGAAGCGCCTAAGGCTAAACCTGAAGCGAAAGCAGCTAAGATTAAAGAGCGTCGTCAGCGTCGTAAACTGAACAAGCAAGTTCGTGTTAAAGACCAACAAGCTCAAGCTGAAGATAACGCTTCAAAAGAGCAGGTTGCTGCTAAAGAACTATCTGTTTCAAAAGAACAGTCAGTAGCTCAAGAGCAAAAAGTTGCGGAACAAGTAGAAGCAACTCAAGCGAATGCAGAGCAAACTGAACAGGAAGAGCCGAAACAACGTCGTAACCGTCGTTCTCCACGTCACCTACGTGCAAGTGGTCAACGTCGTCGTCGCGGTCGTGATCGTCGCCCTAACCCATTCCGCCTACGTAAAGGTGGTGTAGCTTCTCCAGAGATGGCTATGGGTAAAGTGATGCCTCGCTTCATTCCAAAACCTCACCACAAGCAGGCAAAACCTGAAGTGGCTGAAGTTCAAGTAGCAGCTGAAGCTCAAACATCTGTTCAAGAGCAGAATGTTGCTCTAGAGACGGCACCACAAAGCAATGTAGTGATGGCTGGCGGCTTCGCATGTCCAGAGCTTGCAATGGGTAAAGTTATCATCCGTCGTGAAGATGCTGCTGTTGAAGCTCAAGTAGCTGAGACTCCTGCAGTCGTTGAAGAAGCACCAGTGGTCGTTGAAACTGCGAAAGTTGAAACTCCAGTGATTGCAGACGCGACGAAAGTTGAAGCGCCTGTTGTAGCAGAAGCTGTGCAAGCAGAAGCAACACCAGTTGTTGAAGCTGAAGCGCCTAAAGCTGAAAGTGCAAAAGTTGAAGAAGCACCTGTTGTAAAAACAGAAGCTCCTAAAGCGGCACCAAAGGCAGCAGTTGCTAAGAAGCAAGCTGGCTCACCAATGACTAAAGCTCCTGGTCCTCAAGAGATCAAAGAGATTGAAGTGATTGCAGCTCCGTTCCGCACTGAACGTTTTGTATCGAAAGGTGCAGGCAGTCAGGCAGCGTCGAACAAAGCTGGCGCGGCGATGACTAAGCCAAACTACTAGCGATTACTGATAGATAATCGCAAGTAAATAGAATCAAAGGCTGCTTATTAAAGCAGCCTTTTTCATATCTACTAATCGAATAAAAATTAACAGATATATTACTCAAAGTTAGGTTCAACCTTGAACTTAATCACATTTTTGGGTAGCATTCGCGCACTTATCTTTTCGACACTTCGCTATTGCCGCTCTTTTCCATCACTGTTTGGCTACGCAATACACCCGTGTCGGTAAATCCATCTTAAGCATAGCTGAGCAAACATGTTCGAATTCCCACAATTTTCAAAGCACTCTGTAAAGAATGACGTGCTTTCAGGTCTTACAGTAGCCCTAGCTCTGGTACCTGAAGCTGTAGCATTCGCCTTTGTTGCTGGCGTTGACCCAATGGTTGGTCTTTACGCAGCATTCATCGTAGGTTTAATCACTTCTGTCTTTGGCGGCCGTCCAGGTATGATTTCTGGTGCAACTGGCGCAATGGCCGTTGTAATGGTGAGCCTAGTGGCAACCCATGGTGTTCAATACCTATTCGCAGCCGTTATGCTGGCTGGCCTTCTGCAAATTGCAGCGGGTGTATTTAAACTAGGTAAATTTATCCGTATCGTTCCACACCCAGTAATGATTGGTTTCGTGAACGGTTTGGCAATTGTTATCTTCCTAGCTCAACTTGGTCAATTTAAAGCGCCAGACGTAACAGGTGCGTTGACTTGGTTACCAAGCGGTCAAATGACACTAATGCTAGGTCTAGTAGCCCTTACAATGGCTATCATCCACTTCCTACCTAAACTAACAACAGCAGTACCATCTTCATTAGTTGCTATTGTTACAGTAACGGCTTTGGTTGTGGGTCTTGATCTTGAAACTCGCACTGTTGTCGACTTCCTGCGTACAATGTCTGGGGACGAAGCTGCTACGCTAGCGGGCTCTCTTCCAACATTCTCAATTCCTGCTGTTCCGTTTTCTTTAGAGACACTACAGATCATCCTGCCTTACGCAATTATCCTTGCGGCTATCGGCCTGATTGAATCTCTGCTGACACTGACAGTACTAGACGAAATGACAAACACTCGTGGTCAATCTAACCGTGAGTGTGTTGGTCAAGGTATGGCTAACGTAACGTGTTCTGTATTCGGCGCGATGGGTGGTTGTGCGATGATCGGTCAATCGATGATCAACGTAAACTCAGGTGGTCGTGGTCGTCTTTCAGGTATCGTAGCCGCAGTTGCACTACTGATGTTCATCCTGTTCGGTTCTGCACTGATTGAAATGATTCCTCTAGCAGCACTTGTGGGCGTAATGTTCATGGTTGTTATCGGCACATTTGAATGGGCAACCTTCAAGCTTGCGCGTCGCGTTCCTAAGCAAGACTTCTTCGTTATCGTTCTTGTTACCGTGGTAACCGTACTGACTGACCTTGCTGTAGCAGTAGGTGTTGGTGTTGTAGCTTCAGCGCTAATGTTCGCTTGGCAACATGCTAAACACATCTACGCAGACACGTCTGTAAACGCTGAAGGCTCAAAAGAGTACAAAGTTAACGGCCCAATCTTCTTTGGTTCAACGGCTAACTTCCTAGAGTTGTTTGACGCATACAACGATCCACAAGATGTAATCGTTGATTTCGCAAACTCACGCGTGACTGACCACTCTGCTATTGAAGCGATCGACACGATTGCTGACCGTTACGCGGCGCTAGGTAAAACACTTCACCTTCGCCACCTAAGCCAAGACTGTGTTGCTATGCTGCACAAAGCGGGTAGCTTAGTTGAAGCGAACGTTGCAGAAGACCCAATCTACAAAGTAATGTCTAAGTAATCTTAGCTGTAACTTTAAGTTAGATTTAGAAAGGCCGACATTCAATGTCGGCTTTTTTATACCTATCGGTCTGCCCTTACGCTGATCACAAAACGACGAACATTCCTTCCACACTACATTGAACGCAATATCGCTTCGCTAGACTCTTCGATTAAGTCCAGTACCAACTCAAATCCGTTGTCCTCTCCGTAATATGGGTCAGGAATTTCTTCGTACTGCGACTCTCCAAAACTCAAGAACAGTGCAAGTTTATATTGTAAGTGCGTTGGACACAGACTCATTAAGTCGTCCAAATTGGCCCTATCTGCCGCGAGTATTAAGTCAAATTCTTCGAAGTCATTATCAACCACTTTACGAGAAGTAATCCCCTTAAAGCTGTAACCTCGCTTCTCTCCTGCAGATTTCGAACGCGAGTCTGGCGGGTTGCCTTGATGAAAACCAATCGTCCCCGCAGAGTCGACCACAACGTCAATATCCAACTGTTGGGCTTTCTTCCTTAGCACCGCTTCACCTGTTGGCGAACGGCAAATATTCCCCATACAAACTACGAGTATCTTTTTCATCCCTAATCACCTGTTCTTCCGATGGTTTTTGCTATCGTTAAGTTAGGCTATGATAGGCCTAATCACAACTTAAAAGGATTTGTTATGTCGACTGAAGACAACAAAGAGCAACGCCACAAAGCAAGACAACAAAAAGTAAAAGAACAAGTCGATGCTCGTGTCGCTGCAGCACAAGAAGTAAAAGGCCTATTGTTGGTCATCACGGGTAACGGTAAAGGTAAATCAACATCCGGTTTTGGTACGATTACACGTGCAGTCGGTCATGGTAAGAAATGTGCCGTCGCTCAGTTTGTTAAAGGGACTTGGGACAACGGTGAAAAGAACGTTCTCCAAAAGCTCGACGTAGAGTTCCAAGTAATGGGCACCGGCTTTACTTGGGAAACTCAAAACAAAGCTCAAGATATAGAAGCCGCACAGCGCGTGTGGAAAGAGTGTCAGCGTATGCTAGCCGATGAGTCGATTGATGTGATTCTGTTTGATGAGCTGACTTACATGGTGAGTTACGGTTACATTGAGCTGGATGAAGTGGTAGAAGCTCTAAACAACCGTCCGAAAATGCAGTCCGTGATCATTACTGGCCGTGGAGCGCACCGCACTTTAACGGACATGGCCGATACCGTGTCTGAAGTTCGTAACGTTAAACACGCTTTCGAATCTGGTGTAAAAGCGCTTCAAGGCGTGGATTGGTAATCGGACTCAACCAGAGATCCCCCGACCCGGTCATTCTCCCTCTCGAGGATGACGAAGATTCAGTGTTACTCCCCTAAATAATGGACGAGCACCTGTCGTCATTCCCTAGAGCAGGGAACGAGTGTCATAGGGAATCTCTCTAAAGTATTATAAGTACCCAAACAAAAGCGCCACTCCTAAAACAGGAATGGCGCTTCTTTTATATACGAGTTAGAAACGTTTAGTTAAAGAAGCCTTTCAATAAACCATCAACCGCTTCTTTGGTTTTTTCGTCTTTGATCTTATCCGTTAGCTTATTCACACCACGGTCAATCTCTTTCTGCGCTTTTTGCTTCAACACATCATCAAAAACAAGCGCAAATTTCGGTTCTGCCCACTGGCCAGTGACCTTGATTGGGATAGTGACATCTTTCAGGTCATCGATACTCTTACCACCCTGACCTTCTAAAGACCCAACTATCGATGTTCTCACAAGGAAATCGACTGTCTCATTGATGAAGTTTGCCTTACCTTGGCCCGTCACTCTTAAAAGCGGTGATTGAGCTGACAAGTCATTCGTTGAAACCCAGCCTTTATCCACTTTGAGTGTCGCTTTCATTGCACTGAAATCAGTCTTCTGTGCGCCATCAACTTTTTCGACCTTCTCACCCTTGATCTTGGCGTAGTTTTCTCGAATCAGCTGAGCGACATTAATACCGTTAACCGCACCATCTTCGAAATTAATCGCAATCGTACCGACTAAGTTCTGTTTAATTCCTGTTGGTGTCAAGCTTTTACCTTTGACGTCAACATCGATATTACCAGTACCTTCTAGCATATCGTTTTCAGCGACATCAACCAGTAACGGCTGAACTTTCACACCTTTGATTTTCTTCTTAGCGGTGTAAGTCGCCGGTGTATTACGTGCATCTAATCTAGCTGTTGCAGAGATAGACCCATCGTAGAGATTCGATGTAAATGAGGTTAGATCCGCGATACCACGATTAACAGAAAATGCTGTTTTAACATTCTGCATCTTCGCGTTGTTCGCTTTGAACTTATCAATCGTGATGTCACCTTTCACGTCTAACGTTTTCAGAGCCGAAAGATCAGGTTCTACTTCTTTAGTAGGAGCTGAACTATCAGAATTTGACGTTGAGCCACCAGCAGAATCAGAAGGCGCTGTGCTCGCTGTTTCTGTTGTCTTACCCAAACCTAAGAACTCATCTAAATCGATATTTGGACTATGGAGAGAGAAACGAACCTTTGGTATTTCAGATAAGGTGACGTCTGCTTTACCGTCTAGCTCGATAGCATTTGCTTGCAACTTCTCTAGCACAAAGCTCAAGTGGCTCTTATTAAGATCAAAGCTTAGGTCAGACAACATATCCACTTTCATTGGTGATTGTGGAAGCGCATCGCCTTTGAGTGTTGAATCTAACGTCAGCTTATTCAATGTGACTTTTGAAATCGCACTATCTACCGTTAGTTCACCACCACCTTTAAGATCAAGGTCAAGGCCTGCGGCGTTACCAACTACAGCATAAGTAAGTTGGTTTACCTTATCGAACTCAAACGTGTTCAAACCAATTTTTGCAGATTCAATCGACGTCGCAGGATCATTGAACTTAGCGTTTAGGTCAATATTGCGAAGTGCGTAACTTGCAAAACCTTCCGCTAATTTAAACTCAGCACTACCTTCTGCAGAGAACTTCTGCTGATTGTTTTCACCAGAGGCAGCAAAGGTCGCAGTGGTCCACGTATCAACCGCAAATTCAGACAAGTTTAAAGACACATCGTATAACTTAGTGAATGAGCCGGCTTGCTTGTCGTCCATTTCAAACAATGCGTTTGAGACAGTAACGCCCGCAAGGTTTATCGTCCAACCTGATACTTCTGTCGTACCTTGTTCTTCGGTCGCTGGCGCGGATTCAGAACGGGTATCTGCAACAGACTCAGGCTCTTGAGACGCTGATGCCTGCGTTAACGCATCGATGTTCTTACGACCATCTTTAAGGGTTTCTAAATAGAATTCTGCACCATCCAGAGTCACGTTGCCGATTTCTAGTTGGTTGCTAAATAGCGGAGTAACCGACACATCAACACCAACGTTATCAACCTTGAATAGGTTTGGTTGGGTAAATCCTTCAGGGTTACGTAATTCAGTTTGACCAAGAGCAAAGCCAATAGATGGGAAGAATTGCCAGCTGATATCACCCTCGATCACGAGCTCTAGGCCGGTGTGTTTTTGGGCTTGTTCGACAATTAATGGCTTAAATTGGTTGGGATTCACTAACAGCACTAGTGCCAGAATTGCTGCAATAACAACAAACACTGGTACAGCTATGAAAATGAGTAGTTTCTTCATCCGCATATTCCTTGCTTAGATTCCAAAAGAAAGTGGCACTATAAAAGTGCCACTGATTCGTTAAAAAATAAAGCTAAGTGAGTCACTTAGGCAAAATTTTATTCGATTAAGACTTCAACAACTTCGCAATGTGCGCTTTTAGCACATCAATCGCAATACGGTTTTTACCACCACGAGGAACGATGATGTCTGCGTGTTGTTTTGAAGGCTCGATAAACTGCATAAACATTGGGCGCACTGTTTCTTGATATTGCTTAAGTACCGTGTCCATTGTACGACCACGCTCTTCTACATCACGTTTAACACGACGTAGTAGACAGATGTCTAATGGCGTATCCATAAACACACTTGCGTGCATTAGTTTACGGAGACGCGGGTCAGTTAGAAGCAGAATACCTTCTAAAATGATCACTTTCTTAGGGGTAAGTGTAGTCGTTTCAGAAGTGCGTGTATGCTCTGTGTAACTGTATTCCGGAACTTCTACTGCATTACCACTCATTAGCTGCTGTAGATGTTCACATAAAAGATCATGATCTAGTGCATTTGGGTGATCGTAGTTAGTTTTAACACGCTCTTCCATACTCAAGTGGCTTTGGTCGCTGTAATAGCAATCTTCCGTGATAACACCAATTTGATGGTCGCCTACTTTTTCGCGCAATTCATTATAAATTGTACTAGCAATCAGACTTTTTCCTGAAGCTGAAGCGCCAGCGATACCTACGATGACACATTGATTATTATCAGACATTAATTTTGCACCCGATATGGTTTGGTGGTGGGAAGAGATAAACCGCCTGATTATAGGGGCTAAACAACATAGATTCTAGTCGCCATTTTAGCTAATTGCAGTCAAATTGATGATATCAATGCATTTAATGAATACAATCGTTTGCTTTCAAATAACTTACCTACAACTATTTGCACAACCCCAATGGCTATTTCCTAAACCCAAAAAGCCATTTATCTTACCAACCATTATTTACAAGACATTGAGAGTGGCCAACTTTATTCAACCATAGAGAAGTTAATTGCTTCCGGTCTCGCTTTTCCCGTCCAAAACATCTTCGCAGCAACATTTTCAGCAAGCTCTAGATAATGACGAGTATGTTCGCTGTCTGGGCGACGTATTACCGTTGGGCAGCCAGCATCAATGTCTTCTCGTACATCAATATGCAGTGGAATTTGCGCCAAAATATCGAGGAAAAATTCTTCAGACATAGCCTCTGCGCCACCAGCGCCAAAGATATGCTCTTTCTCACCACAATGACTACAAATATGGTAGCTCATGTTTTCGACGAGACCCGCCACAGGTACGTTCACTTTATCGAACATCGCTACACCTTTACGTGCATCGGCTAAAGCCAAATCTTGAGGAGTCGTCACGACTACCGCGCCCGTTACTGGGATCTGCTGCGACAACGTTAGCTGAATATCACCCGTGCCCGGTGGCATATCGATAACAAGGTAATCCAACTCTGGCCATACGGTTTCGTTAACAAGTTGGCCTAAAGCTTTAGCTGCCATAGGGCCACGCCAGATTGCCGCATCGTCTTTCGACACAAGATACCCAATAGAATGTGTAAAAATGCCATGCGCCTCAATTGGCATCATCCATTTATTATTCTGTACTTGTGGTCTTGCGTCTAATTGGCCAAGCATCATAGGCACTGACGGGCCATAGATATCTGCATCCAGCAAACCGACTTTTGAACCTGACTTAGATAACGCGAGCGCAAGGTTTACCGAAGTTGTTGATTTACCCACTCCCCCCTTGGCAGACGTTACCGCGATAATGTTCTTAACGCCTTTCAATGGTGTAGCGACGGTAGTTTCAAGCGCTGATGGCTTCACATTCACTTCGAATTGAAAAGCGCTGACAAGTTGCTGTTCGATCTGAGCGTTAATCCAGTATTTAAGATCAGCAGCCAGTTGATTCGCAGCAAAAGGTAAAGTAATAACAAATGATCCACGCGGATCAACCGATACAATATTTTGGTGTTGCGCCCACTCAGGAATGAGGATTGGTGATTCGAACTCATTCAACCATGAACAGAAATCTTGCTTAGAAGTAAAGTTACGCATTGAGGCTCCTTTTTTATTTATGCTATCACCCACGAGATAAAGACTGAACCCCTAAAAAACTAGGGGAATCCTTTGTCTGATACCTTGGCGTATCACACGTTATAAAGTAGTATTACCTCTCAAAATTTATACCTATCAAAAAAGCGAATTATTAAGTATGGCAACTGATCCAAGACAACTTTTGGTAACTTGTGCGCTTCCGTACGCTAACGGCTCTATTCACCTTGGTCATATGCTTGAGCATATCCAAGCTGATATCTGGGTTCGATACCAGCGTCTACGTGGCAACACTGTAAACTTCATCTGTGCTGACGATGCTCACGGCACGCCAATTATGCTTAAAGCTCAACAGATGGGTATCACACCAGAAGAGATGATCGCTGCTGTTAGTGAAGAGCACCAAAAAGACTTCGCTGGCTTTGATATCAGCTTTGATAACTACCACAGCACACACAGCGAAGAGAACCGTGAACTGGCTTCTCACATCTACCTAGAACTTAAAAAGAACGGCTTCATTTCTAGCCGTACTATTTCTCAGCTTTTCGACCCTGAGAAAGAGATGTTTCTACCAGACCGCTTCGTAAAAGGTACTTGCCCTAAGTGTAAATCAGAAGACCAGTATGGTGATAACTGTGATAACTGTGGTGAGACATATAGCCCAACTGAACTGATTAACCCTAAATCAGCGGTTTCTGGCGCAACTCCAGTAATGAAAGACTCTGAGCACTTCTTCTTCGACCTACCTCAGTTCGAAAGCATGCTTAAAGAGTGGACTCGCTCTGGCTCTCTACAGAATGAAACTGCAAACAAAATGCAGGAATGGTTTGAGTCTGGTCTGCAACAGTGGGATATCTCACGTGATGCACCTTACTTCGGCTTTGAAATCCCAGGCGAAAAAGACAAGTTCTTCTACGTATGGCTAGACGCACCTGTTGGCTACATGGCTTCTTTCAAGAACCTATGTGACAAACGTGACGATCTAAACTTCGATGAATACTGGAAGAAAGACAGCACAACTGAGCTTTACCACTTCATCGGTAAAGACATTGTTTACTTCCACAGCCTATTCTGGCCAGCAATGCTAGACGGCGCAGGTTTCCGTAAGCCAAACAACGTATTTGTACACGGCTACGTAACAGTGAACGGTGCGAAGATGTCTAAGTCGAAAGGCACATTCATCAAAGCAAGCACGTACCTAAACCACCTAGACCCTGAGTGTCTACGTTACTACTACGCTGCGAAACTAAACAGCCGCATCGATGACTTAGATCTTAACCTTGAAGACTTCACTCAACGTGTAAACGCTGACGTAGTAAACAAGATTGTTAACCTAGCTTCTCGTAACGCAGGCTTCATTACTAAGCGTTTTGAAGGCAAGCTAGCTGCTGAATTTGCAGAGCCTGAGCTATACAACGAATTCGTTGCTGCTGCTGAGCGTATCGGTGAGCTATACGAAACTCGTGAATTCAGCCGTGCTATCCGTGAAATCACTGCACTAGCGGATAAAGCTAACCAGTACATCGACGAAAAAGCACCTTGGGTTCTTGCAAAAGAAGAAGGCAAAGAAGCTGAGCTTCAACAAGTTTCTTCTGTAGGTATTAACCTATTCCGCGTGCTGATGGCTTACCTGAAACCAGTGATGCCAGAGCTTGCAGCTCGCACTGAAGCTTTCCTAAACGAAGAGCTAACGTGGGAAGCGATTGCTACTCCGCTAACTGATCACGAGATCACTAAGTTCAAAGCGCTATTCAACCGTATTGACCCTAAGAAAGTGGAAGCAATGGTTGAGTCTTCTAAAGAAGATGCAGCCGCTGAAGCAGCAGCGAAAGAAAAAGCAGAAGCTGAAAAAGAACAAGCAAGCCAAACTGAGCTAGACAAAGAGCCAATCGCAGACGAGATTGAGTTCGATGCCTTTGCTGCAGTAGACATGCGTATTGCTCGTATCATCTCTTGTGAAGAAGTACCAAAAGCGAACAAACTACTGAAGTTCCAACTGGACATCGGTGGTGAGACTCGCCAAGTATTCTCTGGTATCAAATCAGCATACAAACCTGAAGAGCTAGAAGGCAAGCTAACTGTAATGGTAGCCAACCTAAAACCTCGTAAGATGAAGTTTGGTATGTCTGAAGGCATGATCCTAGCAGCGGGCCCTGGCGGCAGCGACCTATGGATCCTTGAGCCACACGAAGGTGCTCAACCTGGTATGCGTGTAATGTAATTCTGGCTCCTGTCAGATAACAAACACTCATCACTAAATCCCTAATGCATTTTGACTTGAAAGAGTGAATCAGCATTGGGGATTTTTTATATCTACCGAAAATTAGCGTTCTCTGTTAGAGTCGCCGTCAACTATGCTATGTAGAGTAGAAATTGGTTCGTCGACAAAAATAGGCGAAACCAGCACCTCTTTACTCTAAAACCCTTTTTAGGAATTCCCAGTGACTAACAACGAAATCTTGCGTCGTATTCAACACGCACTAAACCTTAAAAATGCACAAATCATCAAAGCTATCGAACAAGCTGATGTGACCGTTGCTCATGACCAAGTGATAAACTGGCTAAAAGACGACAACGACAAGTCATGCTCTAAGATGAAAGATAAAGAGTTAGCGGTATTCCTAAATGGTTTCATCAACCTTAAGCGTGGCAAAAAAGAAGGCGAGCAACCTAAACCTGAAGTTGCACTGACGAACAACATGATCTTCATGAAGCTTCGTATCGCATTAAACATGAAAGCAGAAGATGTTTTGGACGTGCTAGAAGTGGTTGGCATTAGCTTGAGCAAGTACGAAATCGGCGCTTACTTCCGCAAGCCAGAAAACAAAAACTACAAAGTGTGTGAAGACCAACTGCTTTGCGACTTCCTAAATGGCGTTCAGTTTACTAACCGCCCTGACTCAGAAGAGTTTGCCGGTTAAAAACAACCTACTGATAAACTAGCCAGATTCTTAATAAATAAAAAGCGGCGAGATAATTGTATTATCTCGCCGCTTTTTTGTTCTTTGTTTAACGCTATTTAGTTAGCCCAAAAGATTAGCTATCGTCTTCAGTGAAGTTCGTTGGCAACGTTGTTTTCATTTCGTTCCAAACCTGCGCACTTGCGATACCGTAATTACGGATCACCAATGGCAAGTTTTCACGTTGGCCGCTCTCACAGATAACGAACAACTCTTTATAGAAGTCCATCGCTAAACGTCGTGCTTCTGGGTTAGAGAAGTAGTAGCTACCAATACGGTCATACAGTTTACGTACACCGTTGAAGATCAGGCCGTAAATTTGGTTGCCTGAATGGAATGCTAAACGTTGGAAAAGCATGTAATCGTAGAAGTTGAAAGTCTTCGCGATTAAGATCGTTTGACGTTTCGCTTCATCTTTCTCAGAATCTTCTTTTACAGCTTGCTTAATCTTGTCTGCGTATGGCGATGATTCTAAGAACTCATCCCATGTAGGTGCCGCAAGTAGCGCTTCACAAGATTCAATCACGTTACTAATAGTACGCTCTGAAGCTTCTTTGTTTGCTTTGAATGCATAACGCATAAAGATCGGGCTGATATTAGTACGGGCAGCAAGTAAGTCTTCTACCATCTTGCTTGCGTTATCAACGTCCAACGTCATTAGCGTATCAAGGATATGAAGACCTGATGTCTCCATAAACTGATTAACTTTGGTTGGTTTGCCGTGTTGGATTGTCAACCAACCATCACGAGCAAGACGTTGAAGTACTTCACGAAGCGTAGTACGTGTAACGCCAATTAGCTCAGAAAGCTCACGCTCTGCTGGCAAGATAGAACCTGGAGGGAAACGGCCATTCCAAATACTTTCAATGATATACTTTTCTGCAAATCCTGCCGGGCTCTTCGCCTTAATGACCATCTACACTTCAATCCAATTTAATTATTCTGTTCTAATTTACTCATCATACCACTAGTTAACACCTAGCGGAAACACCCTCAAAAATTTTACTCACTCAAAACACAAGTAGAGTTAAAACTCTAAAGTTCAGCACACGTTTGCACCTTAGGTTTAGAAAGCAAGCGACTATAAATCACTATTTCAACAAATCATTAACACAACAAATTTTCTTTAAAATCAATGAGATTGGTCATAATTTTAAAGCCATTAAATTGCAACATTAAGTTGTAATAATCATATATAAACCGTCTTTATTCTGTAAATTTCAATCATTTCGCTGAAATATTGATTCTAGTCGGTTTTTATCACATTTTAAGTGGTATGCTTGCGCTACTTTGATCGCGTTTCTCAACAAAAAAGAGGTATTTTTAGTGCTACAGGGCTTTTCCTGTTGACTAAATGTTATCTAAGAGTAGAGTTGCGCTCAAAAATAAGCAGTGCTTGAGTTTCTAAGGGAGTGACTTGGCAAGACCACAGAACATTACATGGAATGTAGTTTTTCTAAGTCACTGTTAGTTATAGTTTTTAACAATTTCTATAGCTCGATTCTCAAAATGTTGTATTGCTTGTCTATTCATAATCAACATAAAAGAGTATTAACATGCCGATGTCTCTCGGAAACGCTTTTATCAAGAACTTCCTTGGTAAAGCTCCTGATTGGTATAAACTTGCCATCATTTCCTTTTTAATCATCAACCCGTTTGTTTTCTTCCTAGTTGACCCATTTGTTGCGGGCTGGCTATTGGTGGTTGAGTTTATTTTCACTCTAGCTATGGCTCTCAAATGCTACCCACTTCAACCGGGTGGTCTATTAGCTATTCAAGCAGTCGCCATTGGCATGACCAAACCAGAAATGGTTTATCACGAGCTGCAAGCAAACCTTCCTGTATTACTCTTGCTCGTATTCATGGTTGCTGGCATCTACTTCATGAAAGAACTGCTTTTGTTCATTTTCACGAAGATCTTGCTTGGCATCCAATCTAAAATTTTACTCTCTGTTGCCTTCTGTGTTGCTGCCGCTTTCTTATCAGCATTCCTAGATGCACTAACAGTAATCGCCGTAGTTATTAGCGTTGCGGTCGGCTTCTACTCTATCTACCACAAGGTTGCATCAGGCAAGGGCACAACGTCTGCGCACGATCATACTCATGATGAAGAGATCTCAGAGCTAACTCGTGATGACCTAGAAAACTACCGTGCTTTCCTACGTTCACTGCTTATGCACGCAGGTGTGGGTACAGCACTGGGTGGTGTAATGACCATGGTAGGTGAACCACAGAACTTGGTAATTGCTAAACAAGCGGGCTGGGAGTTCGGTGAATTTATCATCCGTATGCTGCCGGTAACACTGCCTGTTTTCTTCTGCGGTATTTTAACTTGTGCACTTGTCGAGAAATTCAAAGTGTTTGGTTACGGTGCTGAGCTACCAATGAATGTTCGCCAAATCTTAGTTGAGTTCGACAACAAAGAACGTGCAAACCGCACCAAGCAAGACGTAGCAAAATTATGGGTTCAGAGTGCAATCGCAGTTTGGCTGATTGTTGGCCTTGCGCTTCACGTCGCTGAAGTGGGTTTGATTGGCCTTTCAGTGATCATATTGGCAACGGCATTTACTGGTGTAATTGAAGAGCACTCGATGGGTAAAGCCTTTGAAGAAGCGCTACCATTTACTGCACTTCTTGCCGTCTTTTTCGCTGTCGTTGCGGTAATCATCGACCAAGCTCTATTTAAGCCAGTGATCGATGCAGTACTTCACGTTGAAGATAAAGGCGCACAGCTCGCACTCTTCTATATTGCCAACGGTATTTTATCGATGGTTTCAGATAACGTGTTCGTCGGTACGGTTTACATTAACGAAGTGAAAACTGCACTGGTTGAAGGCATCATCACTCGTGATCAGTTCGACCTACTTGCTGTTGCTATCAACACTGGTACTAACTTACCTTCTGTTGCTACGCCAAACGGCCAGGCTGCATTCCTATTCCTATTAACCTCAGCACTTGCTCCGTTAATTCGATTGTCTTACGGCCGCATGGTTATCATGGCTCTGCCATACACCATCGTGTTAGCACTGGTTGGCCTTGCTGGTATCGTGTTCTTCGTAGAACCGATGACAGCCTGGTTCTATGATGCAGGTTGGATCATTCAGCGCACTGGTGAAACTGTTGCTCCAGTTATCTCTGGCGGTCATTAAGCTAACACTGTGTCGCAAACCACATTAAGTATAACTAGCTAATCAAAAATATTAGTTGATTAGGAAACTTATCCAAGATAAAAAGCTCTGAGTAATCAGGGCTTTTTTATTTTATAGACAGGATTTAATTCGTGAACTTTTTAGCAATGATCAAAGACTTCTCTAAGGGACGTTTATCTTGGCTTTTACTGCTGGCTTTTATTGTCTTTTTTGAAGCGTGCGCTCTCTTCTTCCAACACGTGATGATGCTTGGTCCTTGCGTGATGTGTATCTATGAGCGCGTTGCTATGCTCGCTATCGGTGTTGCTGCCATGATTGGTGCTATTGCCCCGAATAACCCAATATCACGTTGGTTAGGCCTTGCTGGTTGGGGATTTGGCGCATACAAAGGTTTGATGCTTGCTTTAGAGCACGTCGATTACCAGTTCAATCCGTCTCCTTTCGCAACCTGTGACTTATTCGTGACCTTCCCTAGCTGGGCACCTTTAAACCAATGGGCACCTTGGATGTTTGAAGCTTACGGTGATTGCAGTAAGGTTGTGTGGCAGTTCTTCGATCTTTCTATGCCTCAGTGGCTAGTCATTATCTTTGCAGGTAACTTGGTTGCTTTCGGTATTGTGGTTATTTCTCAATTTGTGAAGTCGAAAAACGACTAACAGTAAGCCGCTAAAATTGAGACAACAAAAAAGTCGACCATGAGGTCGACTTTTTTATGACTTAAGCTTTTGAACACATAAAGAGAGTCTGCTACTGACTCAAGTAATGTTCATCAACAAACTGCGATTAGCTGTTTTTACCACAGCACTGCTTGAACTTTTTACCACTTTCACATGGGCAAGCATCGTTGCGGCCGATATCTTTAAATGGATTCACGCTCTGCGATTTATTACCTAGCATCGCCTCATCAGCAGCCATTGCCACTTCTGAGATCATCAGATCGACCTGACCCACTAAATCGGCAAGCGATGGTGGGTTTTGAAGCCCAGCCGCAACCATTTGTTGTTGAGTTTGCTCTTCATCAATCGCTAACATTAATGTCGTCAACAGAGCTTGCAGCATGCGCAGAGTACCGTCCGCAACCGTAATGCTTTGCCACTGCTCTTCCACTGTCGGCCAAACCATCATAAAACCTTCCGCAAAATCTGCGAACTGCTCATTGAAGTCACCTTCTGCAAACACATCAGTCAGTAAGTATTCACTTCGCTGAATTAGGTTGTGCTGTCGGTTAATCTGTTCTGTCACTAATGTTACAAGCTCTTTGCCCGCTTCAGGAGCTACGATAGCAATCCATTCTTCAGGATCGAGTGGCTTTGTCGCTAAGTTAGACGCAAGGATTGCACCTTCGATAAACTGCGGCGTAATGTCTGAAATAGATTCTGGTAGGCTTAATAATTGATATGTCATGAAAGCTCTGGATATTGGGGCATTTTCGATATTATAACGTTATCCCTGCTAAGTTGTCGCCAACCACTTCCCTCTGTTTTCTAACCGATAACGATACGCAAACCATTGCCATTCAAATATTGGCGATATTTCACTTATTTCGCTTTGATAATCAGAACCTTGGGTGTAAAACGCTTCCATAAACATTTAGTTACATTTAGGCGTGGTCAACATGAAATCAAAATCCCAAGGTTTTACATTACTCGAACTTGTCGTTGTGATTGTTATTCTAGGAATATTGGCAGTGACCGCTGCACCTAGGTTTCTTGGTGTTCAACGGGACGCTCATGAAGCATTAGCACAAGGCGCATTTGCTGCGTTTAGAAACAGCATTGATATGTACCATTCTCAATGGCTTGTCGATGGAGAGCCAAATTTTGATCAAGTGGTAGATTACGGCGAAGGCGATGTGTACCCATCACTTACTGGCTTTCCTATTTCGGTTCGAGAACAACCAACAAATCCGCCACAAGTCAATGGTGACCAATGCGTTGCACTTTGGAACTCTTTGATTAATTCCGATTTAGTTGCTCGCTCTCAAAATGATACTGGCTTTATTCTGCCTTCCGACGAAGCCATTGTAAGTTGGTATAACGGCCAGAATGAGTGTTTTTATTATTACACTCCAAGCTTTACTATTTCTGAAAGACTACCGATTCTCTATTATTCGCCAATCACGGGAGAAGTAAGAGTTGATCGAGCAATGGCAAATACCGCTCCTTAGTGACAATCTAACGAACACCTCGTACAATCACGCCTCTTAATTTCAGGACAGAGATGTTTCGGTAGATCAGCATGCGAGTAATACTTGGCCCGATGGAGGGCGTTCTAGACCACCTAATGCGTGAAATTCTCACAGAGATCAATGATTACGATCTCTGTGTGACAGAGTTTGTGCGCGTCGTGGATCAACTTCTTCCCCCGCATGTGTTCCACCGTATTTGCCCTGAACTGCATCAAGGCTCTCAGACTATGGCTGGTGTGCCAATCCATCTCCAACTTTTAGGTCAACACCCAAATTGGATGGCCGAGAATGCTTTTCAAGCTGCTAGCTTAGGCGCTAAAGGCATTGACCTTAATTTTGGTTGCCCAGCAAAAGCGGTCAACAAAAGTAATGGTGGGGCTTCACTGCTAAAAGAACCAGAGCTCATCTATCAAGTGGTGAACGCCTGTCGAGAAGCGGTACCTGCACACATTCCCGTGTCCGCAAAAATCCGATTAGGTTGGGAGCACCCGGAAGAGTGCTTTGAAATTGTCGACGCTATCGAGCAAGCCAAAGCTGACGAACTCACCGTACATGCAAGAACCAAAGTTGGCGGCTATAAAGCCAGCGAAATCAAGTGGGATTTCATCAATCAAATCAGAGAAAAAACGTCTCTACCGTTGATTGCTAATGGGGAAATCTGGAACTATCAAGATGGTCAAGATTGCATAGAAGCAACAGGCGTCGATTCATTGATGGTCTGCCGTGGTGCTTTCAATATTCCAAACCTTGGCAACGTCGTTAAGCACAACCACCAGAAAATGCCGTGGGATAAAGTCATTGAACTTTTGCTGCGCTATTCAGAGTTTCAAATTAAAGGGGACAAAGGCATGTACTACCCCAATAGAGTGAAGCAGTGGTTTGTTTATCTAAGTAAAGGCTACCCTGAAGCAAACGAACTGTTTAAAGAAATTCGTACTTTCAAGAAGGCGCCGCCGATTGTAGAACGCCTCCAGCGTTATCAAGAAGAACGCCGCCAACCTGTTTAAGATTATGTTTAGGGTTAAATACCCAACGCTACAAACGTGTTTACCGGTGCAAATAAGCTTTGCTTGGTAGACACGTTCGCTCTCCCCTCTTTCATTTTCATACAAAGCATCGATTCAATAACGTGGTTAAAATTCAAGACGGTCTTTACCCGTCGTCTTAGCCACGTATAGCTTTTCATCGGCGTACTTAAATATCTCATCGAAGTTAAGTTTACTTTGCTCAGTTTCAACAATGCAGACACCGCCAGATACCGTAAATCCATTTGGAATAATGTCGGCTGAAGTGGAACAAATCGCATTCTTCACTCGCTCTAATGTTCTCATCAAAGTTTCACGATCTTCGCCTTTCATATAAACGACAAACTCTTCACCGCCAAACCGTGCTGCAACGTCACTGCTTCGAATACTGTTACTGATCTGACGCGACATATAACGAATCACATCATCCCCCTTATCGTGGCCGTAGGTGTCGTTAATTGACTTAAAGTCATCGATATCGAAGACGGTTAAGGCAAACAGTTGATCGTGCTCTACGCTGCGCCAGAACGCTTCTAAACCACGGCGATTCAATAACCCTGTCATAGGGTCTTTGGCTGCGAGATCTTTAAAGTAACCGCGTTCAATATTGGAATTGACGTAGAAAAAGATAGTTACTGAGAAGAGGTACACAATGATGGCAACAATAAGACTGTCTTTCTCATACACGAAAAAGTGCTCAACTTCTTTCGCGATATCTAACTCGTAATACATCGCATGGTGAGACGCTACACCATCCAGATTAATCTCATGGTAGAAGGCCGCACTATCATTCGGCATAGTACGAGTAGTATCTATAATATCTATCCGACCCGCTAGATGCTCATTAGAGTTCTCAAGCAACCTACCAGCATTAATATCCACCGACAGCATCCCTTGGTGAACGCCTTTATGGAACACAGGGATGGTCATACTGATCATGCGGTCAAGGGAATCAAAACGATAGCCAGGGCCAGAGAGCGTGAGTTTGTCAGGGTTGTTGGCGGTTTTCTGCCAGTAAGGGCGACTCTTTATGGTCGACAACAGCTCTTTACTCAACCCTTTGGCAAAATCTTCTGGCGAAGAGATCACATAGCCGCGCGTATCAATGAAGTGCACACTGTCGTGGTATTCATCAAGTTGAGAGAGGAACGAAAGAATCGGTGCAAGCGCAATCTTTTCTGATGCACTTTTATAAGTCTCACTGGTTTCGGTACATAGGGAGGCTTCACCAATCAGCATATAGTCGATATCGACCGAAGGAATATCAGAGGTTTTTCCATCCGCAAGTAGCAGTATGTCAATAGGCCAAATTTGGCAAAGGCCATCTACGACTTGCTTATTGTGATCGAGAAATAGAGGGTTCCCGGATTTGTAGTAGTTGGAAAAACTGTAGTCTAGAGCGGTGACCACTTTTGTGGTTCTTTTGAATACCTCTTCGATACGATGAAATTCGCTCTCGATGTCTTTTTCCACCGAATCAAAATGGTTCTTTCCGATTAAGCCGAGTAGCATCGCGGCGATCACTGCAGGAAAGCCGAAGACAAAGGTAAGGCTAAAGTGCCTATTTACTTTCATATAATGTGCTCTTAGCGCTCAGCTATTTTCATTTACCCCATTAATATTATTACATTAATCGGCAATTCGCTCGACGTAAAATAATGTAAATTGATATTAACGACACACCTAACGGTCAAATAACCGCTTACAAATGAATAAAATAGAGAAGCACCAACATATAGAGAAGGTTAGTTCCGTTATCTGAGCCCATTTCAATGCTGTTAATAATATGACTTATGGCCTATTAGCTCACCTAACACCAAACTCAATTCACCGGCTAATGACCGCACGCTCAATCACAGACTGAGGTACTGTCACGCCAAGCTCACGTGCAGCATCTAGGTTAACCACCAGCTGAGAACTCTGCGCAGTTTTGACACTCAACTTCCCGGGCTTCTGTCCTTCCAGAATGGCTGCGACATAATCCGCGGTCTGAATCCCAACATCATAATAATCTAGACCTAAACCAGCAATCGCTCCCTTCCCGACATAAGACGTTGCTCCTGCAACCACAGGTGTACCAGCTTGGTTTGCAGCGTCTATCAACCCCTCCATGCCGCTTGCAACCGTGTTATCGGTCAAGGCATAGATAACATCAGACTTCTTAGCAATGGATTCTGCTTTTGCTTCGACATCGTCAACAGTCAGCGCTTTTTCGGTGTGAAGTGTATAACCGAAATCTCGAGTTGCCTTTCTCAATAACCCAACTAACGCAACGGCATTCGCTTCCGCAGGGTTATAAACCACACCGATTGAACTTGCCTTAGGAAGAAGCTCTTTGATCAAAGAGACATGTTGAACGATTGGAGAGAGATCAGAAAGACCCGTGACATTGCGGCCCGGCTTTTCTAGCTGTTTAACCAGCCTAGCGCCGATAGGATCGGTAACCGCGGTGAACACAATCGGTATCGAGCGAGTCGCCGATACTAAGGCTTGTGAGGTCGGTGTTGCGATGCCTACCAATACATGGGGATTTTCACTGACGAGCTCTCTGGCAATCTTGGCTGCCTGAGCCGGGTTACCATTCGCCATTTCATAAGAAAACTCTAAGTTCTTACCGGGGTCATAACCCTTGGCTTTCAATCCTTCAAGGAGCCCTAGACGTGTCGCATTCAGATCGGGATGGTCAACAACTTGTGAAACCGACACTTTGGCAACGTTTGCCATTACATTGCCAGTCCATAGCAACATCAAGCAACTTAAAACCGCTGCCAATACCTTTCTTACAGAACTCATTATTGCTCCCTGAATCAAGCTCTACCCGTCATTACTCGCTCAAAGAGAACAACATCAAAATCACTATTGACATTATTACCAGTAACCATTGATAACTTGAAGTGATATTTAACAAAAATACAACAAGGCTCGAGTTATGTGAGAAAGGTTATATTGACTTCGGAGGAAGGTAAGAAACCAAGTGAATAAGGACAGGTAAGCTAAACGGAAAGTAAGCGAGGTAACAAAGAGAGGAGCAAATCTGAGAACAAGCTATAGAAGATGAATAGTTGTTCTCAGACAAGAGGGAGAGCTGGGATTCTTTAGAACCAACGCTCCATTGAGGATTTATCTAACTGACGAAAGGCACGATTTAAAATGATTGCCAATTCTTTATAGCGAGGGCGCGACTTCATAGGCTCTAACGCAAAACCCGTTTCAGTGATCTTTTCATGCAGTTCGCGGTACCACGATACTAGCGCCGGCGGAAGTTGTGTATTTGAGCGATTGCCCAACCACCACATACCTTGAAGCGGCAAGCTGATCGCAAACAAAGCCATAACCACAGCCTGTGGCATCGCTTGGTAATTATTAAAGACCATTTGTGTAAGAACACTGATAGCGGCAATCGCAGGCATCACTTTCACGCCAAAACGGGTCGCTTTAATAATGCGTTGTTCTGGGAAGATCGCGTTTAACTCTTTTCGGACGGGCCAGAGATCCATGTACTTTTGGCCATCTTTTAAACTAGTAGCTAAACCAACTCTATTGCTCATATGAGTCTCCCATTAAAAAAAAGTTGAAATCATCAACTAAAAACACAAAAATTTGACGAAAAATAATATTCTTTCAAATTTTTTTGTTATATTTGCACAATATCGCTATTATTTGCAGACCTCAATCTCATTGTTGCCCTTATTTACAATTTAAGCAACTTTGAGAAGACTTCTGCAAGGAATGCACAAGCCTCTTTTTGATAAAGAGCGCTTTCACTTTATACGGAAATTAACGTTTTTTTGACCAAGGTTAGTACGCAAGCCTATGTGCTTCGACTATTCTTGAGATTAATTTTCATCCTTAACTGATTTCGATCAGAAAAATAAACAGGTAGTCATTAATGTCTAAGCTAGTTTTAGTTTTAAACTGTGGTAGTTCTTCTCTTAAATTCGCTGTTGTTGATGCAGAAACAGGTGCAGAGCACCTAACTGGTCTTGCTGAGTGTCTAGGTCTTCCAGAAGCTCGTATGAAGTGGAAACTTGATGGCAAGCACGAAGCACAACTAGGCGCGGGCGCAGCTCACGTAGAAGCACTATCTTTCATGGTAGAAACTATTCTTGCTTCTAAGCCTGAGCTTAAAGCTAACCTTGGCGCTATCGGTCACCGTATCGTACACGGTGGCGAGCAGTTCACTTCTTCTGCACTTATCACTGATGAAGTACTTAAGGGTATTCAAGACGCTGCGACTTTCGCACCTCTTCACAACCCAGCTCACCTTATCGGTATCGAAGCGGCTCAACAGAACTTCCCAGGCCTTAAAAACGTTGCTGTATTCGACACTGCGTTCCACCAAACAATGCCTTCTGAGTCTTACCTATACGCTCTACCGTACAACCTGTACAAAGAGCACGGCATCCGTCGTTACGGCATGCACGGTACTTCTCACCTATTCATCACTCGTGAAGTTGCAGGCCTACTAAACAAGCCAGTTGAAGAAGTTAACATCATCAACTGTCACCTAGGTAACGGCGCTTCTGTATGTGCTATCAAGAACGGTCAATCTGTAGATACTTCTATGGGTCTTACTCCTCTTGAAGGTCTTGTAATGGGTACTCGTTGTGGTGACCTAGATCCTGCGATCATCTTCCACCTACACGACGCTCTTGGTTACTCTGTTGAAGAAATCAACAACATGCTAACTAAAGAGTCTGGTCTTGCTGGTCTAACTGAAGTGACTTCTGACTGTCGTTTCGTTGAAGACAACTACGGTGAGAAAGAAGAAGCAACTCGTGCAATGGACGTGTTCTGTCACCGTCTAGCTAAGTATGTTGCTGGTTACACTGCAACTCTAGAAGGTCGTCTAGACGCAATCACTTTCACTGGCGGCATCGGCGAGAACTCTGGCCCAATCCGTGAAATGGTTCTTAACCGCCTAGGTATCTTCGGCATCGAAGTTGACGGTGAAGCTAACCTTAAAGCTCGTTTCGGCGGCGAAGGTACTATCACTACAGCTAACAGCCGTATCCCAGCAATGGTTATCTCTACTAACGAAGAGCTAGTAATTGCTGAAGACACTGCGAAACTAGCAGGTCTTTAATTGATTTACCTGACTAGCTTCACTCGAAGCTAGTCAGTTTTTCATATCAAGAAAATGGGGCTCAACTTCTATTCCTACCCCAATTTAAATATCGGTGGGAATAGCAGTTGAGCTTTTTTTATTTCCAATAGTCAAAGGTGTTCGTCAATGTCACGTACTATTATGCTTATCCCTACAAGCGCTGGTGTTGGTCTTACTAGTGTTAGCATGGGTGTTCTTCGCGCTATGGAGCGTAAGGGCGTAAGTGTTTCTTTCTACAAGCCAATCGCTCAACCTCGCAGCGGTGGTGATCAACCCGATCTAACGTCTACTATTATCAGCGTAAACAGCGACATTAAGATTGGTGAGCCAATCGCAATGACTAAAGCTGAAGCTTTGATCGGTAGCGAAAAAATGGACGTACTTCTTGAGTCTGTTGTTGAACAATACAACAAGATCAACAAAGACGCAGAAGTAACGCTAATCGAAGGTCTAGTACCTACTCGTAAGCACCCATTTGCTAACCAAGTAAACGCGGAAATCGCGAAGACACTTGGCGCGGAGATCGTATTCGTTGCGACTCCTGGTACTGACAACCCTACGCAACTTAAAGAGCGTATCGAAGTAGCATGTTCTAACTTCGGCGGTACTAAGAACAAGAATATCAAAGGCGTAATCATCAACAAGCTTAACGCTCCTGTTGATGAAGCTGGCCGTACTCGCCCTGACCTATCTGAAATCTTCGACGATGCAGATACAGCTCAGCAAGCGAACCTTGAAGTAATGCAAATCTTCAACTCTAGCCCTATCCGTGTTCTTGGCTGTGTGCCATGGAGCATCGACCTAATCGCGACTCGTGCGGTTGATATGGCTAAGCACCTTAACGCTGAAATCATCAACGAAGGTGAAATCGCGACTCGTCGTATTAAGAGCATCACTTTCTGTGCACGTTCTCTACCGCACATGATTGAGCACTTTAAGCCAGGTTCACTGCTAGTAACTTCTGCAGACCGTCCTGACGTTATCGTTGCTGCGGCTCTTGCTGCGAAAAACGGTGTTGAGATTGGCGCAATCCTGCTTACTGGCGGTTACGACATCCCAGAAAGCATTGCTAACCTATGTGCACCAGCATTCGCTTCAGGTCTACCGATCTTCAAGGCTCAAGGTAACACTTGGCAGACATCTCTAAACCTACAGAGCTTCAACCTAGAAGTTCCTGCAGACGATAAAGAGCGTATCGAGTTCGTTAACGATCACGTTGCAAGCCACATCGATGGCCCTTGGATTGATTCTCTATCTGAAGGCACTCAAGGCATCCGTCGTCTAAGCCCACCAGCATTCCGTTACCAGCTAACTGAATTCGCTCGTAAAGCGGCTAAGCGCATCGTTCTTCCTGAAGGTGATGAGCCACGTACTGTTAAAGCAGCTTCTATCTGTGCTGAACGCGGTATCGCAACTTGTGTGCTTCTTGGTAACCCAGACGAAATCCGTCGCGTTGCTGCACAACAAGGTGTTGAGCTAGGCGCTGGCGTTGAGATCATCGATTCTGCATCTGTTCGCGAAAACTACGTAGCTCGTCTAGTAGAACTTCGTGGCGCTAAAGGTATGACTGAAGTTGTTGCTCGTGAGAAGCTAGAAGATTCAGTATTCCTAGGCACTATGATGCTTGAAGCGGGTGAAGTTGACGGCCTAGTTTCTGGTGCTGTTCACACTACGGCGAACACTATCGTTCCTCCGTTCCAGATCATCAAGACTGCTCCTGATGCTTCTATCGTATCTTCAATCTTCTTCATGCTTCTGCCTGATCAAGTTCTTGTATACGGTGACTGTGCGATCAACCCAGATCCAACGGCTGAACAGCTTGCTGAAATTGCTATCCAATCTGCAGATTCTGCGGCGGCATTCGGTATCGACCCACGCGTTGCTATGATCTCTTACTCTACTGGTGAATCTGGTAAGGGTGCAGACGTAGATAAAGTACGTGAAGCAACTAAGATTGCTCAAGAGAAACGTCCAGATCTAGTGATCGACGGCCCTCTACAGTACGACGCGGCTATCATGGAAAACGTTGCTGCTTCTAAAGCACCAAACTCTCCAGTAGCAGGTAAAGCGACTGTATTCGTATTCCCAGACCTAAACACTGGTAACACGACTTACAAAGCGGTACAACGTTCAGCAGATCTAGTATCTATCGGTCCAATGCTTCAAGGTATGCGCAAGCCAGTAAATGACTTGTCTCGTGGCGCTCTAGTAGACGACATCGTTTACACAGTAGCTCTAACGGCTATCCAAGCAGACCAAGCCGCTCAAGCTGAAGAAAAAGTAATTAACTAATTTTTCTTTAGTAGAAAGCAAAAACCCTAGATATTTATCTAGGGTTTTTTTTATGTCTGGAGTAAGAGAATTAACTGATGAGCCTAGCCTCGGCCATGTGGCGATTCTAAATCTAGCGCGGGTCCTTTAGGGACAACCTGGGTTGGGTTGATGCCCGTATGGCTGTAATAGTAGTGGCGCTTGATATGGTAAAAATCGGTCGTCTCTTTGATGCCTTCGATCTGGTACAGCTCTTTTAGGTAGCCCTGAATATTTGCGTAGTCCGCTATTCGTTGCTTGTTACACTTGAAGTGACCCACATACACTGCATCGAATCGAACTAAGGTCGTAAACAACCGCCAATCCGCTTCTGTAATCTCGTTACCCGCCAGATAACGGTGTTCGCCAAGATGGGCATCCACTTTGTCTAACGCTTCAAATAACGCGTCATACGCTTCTTCATAAGCCTCTTGTGTGGTCGCAAAGCCGGTACGATAAACGCCGTTATTGATGTTCGGATAGATGTAGTCGTTCCAATCATCAATCTTGCTCGCTAGCTCCCATGGGTAGTAATCATCGGTGTTGCCTGTTAACTCATTAAATTCTGAGTTAAACATGCGGATGATTTCAGACGACTCGTTGCTCACGATGGTGTTGGTTTTCTTATCCCATAAAACAGGAACCGTGACTCGACCTGAATAGTCCGGTTTGGCTTGGGTGTAGATTTGGTGCATGCGAGAGTGACCGAATAGAGGCTCAGGCAAGCCCATTTGCCAACCTTCACTCATCATATCAGGGCAAACCACCGTCACATCAATGTGATCGGTTAGGTCTTTCAGTTCACGGAAAATCAGCGTGCGATGCGCCCACGGACAAGCTAACGAAACGTATAAGTGGTAACGACCACTTTCTGGCTCAAATTGCGCTCCGGCTTTATTTTCAACCCAGTTGCGAAAGCCCGCATCTTCACGAACGAACTTACCACCGCTTTCTTTAGTGTCGTACCACACATCGTGCCAAACACCTTCAACTAACTTGCCCATATCCAAACCTCTGTGATGCTAACTTTTCTTTAGTATAAAAAAAGCCAACTTTTTCAAAACTAGAAGAAGTTGGCTTAGTTGTTCGAATATTTTGATGAAGCTTGTTGAGCGGCAATCAATACACTTAAACCTGAGATAAAAAAAGCGCGACTCTAATAACGAGTCGCGCTTAAGCCTGTCACAGGCTGAACCGTTTTAAATAGGCTCTAGACTTGTACGTGCAAGCAAGATACTGCGTGAACGTCATCGCCTTGAATCGTTGGCTTAGTTTGCGCACACGCCTCTGTTGCTTGTGGGCAACGCGTACGGAATACACAACCTGATGGTGGATTGATTGGTGAAGGTAAATCGCCTTCCAACATCTGAATCGTTTTGTTGCGCTCTAGACGAGGGTCTGGAATCGGAACTGCAGACATCAACGCTTTGGTGTACGGGTGCTTAGGGTCAGAGAATAAGGCATCTGATTCACCAAGCTCTACCGCGTTACCTAGGTACATCACCAAGACACGGTCAGAGATGTGTTTAACCACTGACAAGTCGTGCGCGATGAATACCAAAGACAAACCAAGTTCTTTCTGTAGCTCTTTCAGAAGGTTAACTACTTGAGCTTGGATAGATACATCCAGTGCAGAAACAGGTTCATCACAGATGATCATCTTAGGTTTCAAGATAAGCGCACGTGCAATACCAATACGCTGACACTGACCACCAGAGAATTCATGTGGGTAACGGTTGATTACGTTTGGTAGTAGACCAACCTTTGCCATCATCTCTTTAACTCTGTCCTTTACTTCTTGTTTAGAAAGTTCAGGGAAGAAAGTCTCTAGAGGCTCAGCAATGATATCGCCTACTGACATACGTGGGTTAAGCGATGCTAGCGGGTCTTGGAAGATCATCTGAATCTCTTTACGAGTCTCACGACGCTTCACTTCCTGCATCTTAGTTAGGTCTTGACCTAACCACATCACTTGCCCTTCAGTCGCTTCAACCAAGCCGATAATCGCACGGGCAAAAGTCGACTTACCACAACCAGACTCACCCACTACACCCAGGGTCTCTCCTTCGTAAAGGTGAACATCCACACCATCAACCGCTTTAAGGTTTGATGGTTTTGCCCAAGGCCAAGCAGACTTAGCTGCAATGCTAAAGTGAACTTTCAGGTCTTTAATATCTAATAGTAATTCTTTACTCATTTTGTCCAAGTCTCCCAATCAGAAAAACAAGCACGCTGACGGTCTTTAGCAAATGGCTGCAAAATCGGTGCTTCTTGCTTACAACGGTCCATTACACGGTGACAACGGTCTTGGTAAGGACAACCTGTTGGTAGGCGAAGTAAGTTAGGTGGGTTACCTGGAATCGTCGGTAGAATTTCACCTTCGGTATCCAAACGAGGAATCGCTTTAAGCAGGCCTTCCGCATATGGATGGCTTGGCTCGTAGAAGATTTCATCAACCGTGCCGTATTCCATTGTACGACCCGCGTACATCACAAGTACTTTGTCACATGAGCCAGCAACCACACCCAAATCGTGGGTGATCATGATGATTGCCGTATTGAACTCATCTTTAAGTTCGTTCAGCAATTCCATGATTTGCGCTTGAATGGTTACATCCAGTGCCGTTGTTGGTTCATCAGCGATAAGCAATTTAGGACGACACAGCAGTGCCATTGCGATCATCACACGCTGACGCATACCGCCCGAAAACTCGTGCGGGTACATAGTGATACGCTTGCGTGCTTCAGGGATTTTCACCGCTTCAAGCATGCGTACTGATTCTTCAAACGCTTCTGCTTTACCCATGCCTTTATGCAGCATAAGCACTTCCATCAACTGATCACTTACTTTCATGTAAGGGTTCAGTGAGGTCATTGGATCTTGGAAGATCATCGCGATCTGTTCAGCACGAACCTTGTTCAGTGCTTTTTCAGGCAGGTTGAGGATTTCATTGCCTTCAAACTTTGCACTGCCTGAGATGATGCCGTTCTTAGCCAGCAGTCCCATCAGTGCAAATACCGTTTGAGATTTACCCGAACCCGACTCACCAACAATACCCAGCGTTTCGCCTTGATTGAGTGAGAAGTTCAGGTCGTTTACTGCGGTTACGATACCATCTTGCGTGGTAAATTCGACGCGCAGATCTTTGACATCTAATAAGCTCATTATTGCTTCCTTAATCTTTTATAGCTTTTAATTGCTATTTCGTTATCTGTCTTTTGGATCAAGCGCGTCGCGCAGACCATCACCTACGTAGTTAAAGCAGAACAGCGTAACTACCATGAATGCCGCAGGGAATGTCAGTTGCCAGATTGCAACTTCCATTGTTTGCGAACCTTCTTGAAGCAATGCGCCCCAGCTTGTCATAGGCTCTTGAACACCAAGACCAAGGAAAGATAAGAATGATTCTGTAAGGATCATGCTTGGAATAAGCAGCGTAGAGTAAACCGCTACGATACCCAGTACGTTTGGTACGATGTGACGTGTAATGATCTTCCATTTGCTCACACCACATACGTGTGCTGCTTCAATGAACTCTTTACTACGTAAGCTCAGCGTTTGACCACGTACAATACGCGCCATATCTAGCCAAGCAATCGCACCAATAGCAACGAAGATTAGGATGATGTTACGACCAAAGAATGTTACTAGAACGATAACTAGGAACATGAATGGAACCGCGTACAAGATCTCTAGGATACGCATCATCACTCGGTCAGTACGACCACCGATGAAGCCAGAAGCGGCACCGTAAAGCGTACCAATCAGTACTGCTACGAAGGCACCCATCACACCAACCATCAATGAGATACGACCACCGATAAGCGTACGAACGTACAAGTCACGGCCTAAGCTATCTGTACCAAACCAGTGATCCGCGTTTGGACCTACGTGCATTGCGTACCAGTCAGTATCATCATAAGTGTACTGAGCTAGCATCGGTAAGAAGATAACCGCCAGTACCATAATAGTAAGGATGAACAGGCTGACCATTGCAGCTTTGTTACGCATGAAACGAATGCGTGCATCCTGCCACAAACTACGACCTTCAATCTCTAAACTCTCAGAGAACTTTTCGATCGCTTCTAAATTTTCTTTTTTCTTCAACATAACCAGTCCCTGTTAGTAGCGAATTTTCGGATCAATCAGCGCTAGCAAAATATCAACGATTGCGTTGAACAAGATGAATAGGAAACCAATCAAGATGGTTACACCCATTACTAGCGAGTAGTCACGGTTAAACGCGGCGTTAACAAACAGCTTACCGATACCTGGTAGGCCGAAGATGGTTTCAACAACAACTGAACCTGTGATGATACCTACGAACGCAGGGCCCATGTAAGAAACAACAGGCAGCATTGCTGGCTTAAGTGCATGTTTTAGAATGATGTAACGGTAGCTTAGGCCTTTTGCACGTGCAGTTCGGATAAAGTTACTGTTTAGCGTTTCAATCATGCTACCGCGAGTAATACGAGCAAAGGTTGCTACATAAAGAAGAGACATCGCGATAACAGGCAGCACGATATACATGAATGTACCGCCATGCCAACCACCTGCTGGGAATATATTCCAGTGCAGGGAGAAAAGGTAAATAAGCGCCGGTGCCAACACGAAGGATGGCATCACCACCCCGAGCATGGCGGTCGACATTATGGTGTAGTCGATCCAGGTATTGTGCTTCAAGGCAGCAATCGTCCCGACGGTGACCCCCATCAATAGTGTGAAGATAAAGGCAACAAAACCTACCTTCGCAGATACTGGAAGTGCAACCGCGATCAGCTCATTTACTGTGTAATCTTGGTATTTAAACGAGGGACCGAAGTCACCTTGTAAGATATTTGTCAAATACGTGGTGTATTGTTCAAATACTGGTTTATCTAAGCCGTATTTAGCTTCGATGTTAGCCATAACTTCTGGCGGTAATGGACGTTCGCTTGAAAACGGGTTACCCGGTGCGAAACGCATGAGAAAGAAAGATATAGTGATCAACACCAACATGGTTGGAATCGCTTCAAATATCCTTTTCATAATGAATTTAAGCATAAACTCACTCTTTCAGTCTGTGACAATTAAAATTAGAAAGACGCTACATGCGCGCCCTGCGCATGTAGTGTCTGTATCGTTATAGTTATATTAACTTTTTAGAATCGAAGCTTATTATTGAGCTTTGATGTATAGGTCTTTCGAGAAGATCTTATCTTCCGCGTTGTTGATTGGGAAACCACCAACATGCGGGTTAAGTAGACGAGATTTAACGTATTGGTAGATAGGAGCGATTGGCATGTCTTTTGCCATTAGCGCCTCAGCTTCTAGGTAAAGTGCTTTACGCTCTTCTTCTGAAGTTGAGTTAAGTGCTTTATCGATGATTTGATCGTAAGCCGCGCTGTCGTAGTGAACACCACCGGTAGTGTTGTTACTCTTCATTAGCGTTAGGAACGAAGACGCTTCGTTGTAGTCACCACACCAACCAGCACGTGCTACTTCGAAGTCACCAGAATCTTTAGAAGATAGGTACGTTTTCCACTCTTGGTTCTCAAGTGTTACAGAAAGACCCAGTGTTTTCTTCCACATAGAACCTAGCGCTACAGCAATCTTCTTGTGGTTCTCTGAAGTGTTGTAAAGTAGGTTGAATTTAAGTGGGTTGTCTTTACCGTAACCCGCTTCTTCAAGAAGACGTTCCGCTTCTGCGTTGCGCTCTTTCTGAGACATCTTACCGTAAGCAGGTAGCTCAGGATCGAAACCAGCTGTGATTTCAGGCGTTAGGAAGTACGCAGGTTTTTGACCTTGCGCTAGGATAGCACCTGTTACGATATCACGGTCGATCGCGTAAGAGATTGCCTGACGAACACGAACATCATCAAATGGTGCTTTCTTCGTGTTGAAGATGTAGTAGTAAGTACATAGGTTACCCGCTACAGATACATCTTCCGCGTACTCTTTTTGAAGACGCTTGAAGTGCTCAGTTGGAAGTTCGTTTGTGAAATCGATTTCGCCAGATAGGAAGCGGTTCATTTCCGCTACTTGGTTTTCGATTGGTAGGAAGGTTACTTTATTTAGAACCGTCTTATCGTTGTTCCAGTATTGGTCGTTACGCTTAAGTACTAGACGCTCGTTAACAACCCATTTATCAACAGAGAATGCACCATTGCCAACAAAGTGCTCTGGCTTAGTCCACTGGTCACCGTATTTTTCAACAGTCGCCTGGTGTACTGGCTTCATTGTTGTGTGGCCCATCATCATTACGAAGTATGGTACCGCTGTTTCTAATTCAACAACAAGCGTGTTTGCATCTACAGCTTTAACGCCTAGCTCACTCTTGTCTTTCTTACCCGCTACGATGTCCTTCGCATTCGCCATCTTGGTATATTCCATGTACCAAGCGTATGGAGAAGCCGTCGCAGGATCGACTGCACGTTTCCAGCTGTATACGAAATCTTCAGCTGTTACAGGATCGCCGTTAGACCATTTTGCGTCTTTACGTAGGTGGAAAGTGAATGTTTTGTTGTCTGTCGTTTCCCAGCTTTCAGCAACACCAGGGATAGTATTACCTTCGCCGTCTTGGTTCACTAGACCTTCAAGAAGATCACGGATTACGTGAGATTCTGGTACACCTTGAGATTTGTGTGGGTCGATTGTCGCAACTTCAGTACCGTTACCACGAACAAGTTCCTGAACTTTTGCCAGTTCTGTACCTGCTGGAACTTCAGCAGCAATAGAAAGAGTAGAAGAGGCAGCCACTGCCAAACCAGCACCTAGAAGAAGGGCCTGAGTGATTTTATTCTTGTACATTTAATAAACTCCAAGTTTTATGTATTGCATCCATGACTTCTTTGCTTGGTTCACTGAACGGCAGTGATTTAGATTTATTTAGCTCAAAATTTAAGCATAAAAACCTAAAACCTTACAAAGATTGAGGCACACACTATCAACCATTGAAGTAATTTGCCATAAACAAGTCGCAAAAAATCGGATAATTCTCCGAATTACTTAAGGAAATAGTGTAAATCTCTAATAAAAACCTAATGAATAGTGAGTTACACATAGGGATTAATTAAAAAACAGCCTTTAGTGTTGATGTATCTGTATTGATACTTTTTTTTAGCATCTTATGCTAGAACACAGACGGCAAATTAACATTAATGCCACATGAAATCTAATTGCACATCACATATCCCCTAAATAGACTCCACTATTTGTGAGGATTATCACTTTATACAAAACAGCATAAAGCACTGCACCAAAACAGATTTAGCAATGCACCAAGACAGACAAAATCACGCACCGAATTTATATGCAACTTGAATGATTAACCATTTATTAATACACCGCTTATTTATAAATAGCTTTGTAGCACGCACAAAAAAACCGACGTTAATAGTCGGCTTTTAATATTCGTTCTGAAGGTAAGTAACCTTGGGTGGTTATTTTTCCCAACGCTCTGCAGCTTTCGCATCTGAATCTCGAGAGTCAACCCAACGAGTTTCTTCAGTGGTACGTTCCTTCTTCCAAAACGGCGCTTTGGTTTTTAGGAAGTCCATCACAAACTCACAGGCTTCGAAGGCAGCGCCACGATGCGCACTGGAGACACCAACGTAAACAATCTGGTCACCGATATCTAGGTCACCCACGCGGTGAATCACTCGCATCTTCTGAATAGGCCAGCGCGCTTCAGCTTGATCACAGATCTCGCTCAGTGATTTCTCTGTCATGCCAGGATAGTACTCCAGAGACAAACCAATCACGTTGTCGCCAAGGTTCATGTCGCGAACTTTACCAACGAACGTCACAATCGCTCCGGCAGCTGTACCTTGAGCCAAGTAGTCGTATTCGTCGCCTACAGAGAAATCCTCTGCTGTTACTAATACTCTTGGATCCATGCTTAGCCTCCTGTCACTGGTGGGAAGAAAGCGACTTCATCGCCGTCTTTCACTTCAGTCGTCAAAGGTACGATTGATTGGTTAAGCGCAGCCAGAAGCTTGCCCTCTTCCAATGCGATATCCCATTTGCCTTCTTGTGTTACAAGGTGGCTGCGAATCGCTTCGATAGTGCTGAATTGCGCGTCGACTTCTAGGCTATCAACACCGACAAGTTCACGAGTTTGAGCAAAGAAAAGTACAGTAATCATGATTCCACCTTAAAGTGTCCTGATTTACCACCTGTCTTCTCTAACAGACGTACGTTCTCGATAACAATGTCTTTCTGAACAGCTTTACACATATCGTAAATCGTCAGTGCAGCAACAGAAGCAGCCGTTAGCGCTTCCATTTCTACGCCTGTCTTACCCGCAAGCTTACATACCGACTCGATACGTACCTTGTTTTCAGACTCGATCGCTTCAAGTTGCACTTCTACTTTCGTCAGTAGTAGAGGATGACACAGTGGAATCAGATCCCACGTCTTCTTCGCCGCTTGGATACCCGCAATGCGTGCCGTTGCGAAAACATCACCTTTATGGTGGCTACCAGAAACAATCAACTCTAGCGTTTCTGCCGACATTTGAACGAAAGCTTCTGCTCTCGCTTCACGTACTGTCTCAGCTTTAGCCGATACATCGACCATGTTTGCTTCGCCAGACGCGTTAATGTGTGTAAATTGGCTCATACTCAAACCACCTTATACAGAAAGATGTGGCATGAAGTTACAAGGGCGGTGGCTAGCATCCATCTGTTGCTTGATGATCTTAGTCCAACCTGTACGGCAAGCGCCTGTAGAGCCTGGCATCGCAAAGATTACTGTGTGGTTAGCAAAACCCGCAATCGCACGAGATTGAATCGTCGATGTACCAATCTCTTCGTAAGACACTTGGCGGAAAAGTTCACCAAAGCCTTCTACTTCTTTGTCGAACAGTGGCTTAAGTGCTTCAGGCGTGCTGTCACGAGATGTAAAACCCGTACCGCCCGTGATCATGATCGCTTGAACGCTGTCATCAGCAATCCACTGAGATACGATCGCACGGATCTTGTACATGTCATCGATAACGATTTGCTTATCAACCACGTTGTGGCCTGCTTCTTTAGCATGCTCAGCTAGGTAACCACCTGACGTGTCATTTTCTTCTGTACGAGTATCTGAAACGGTTAGTACTGCGATGTTTGCTGCTTGAAATTTGCTTTCTGCGTGACCCATTTGTTCACCTATATAAATTTTTCATTAGACTGATTCGCCCAGCCTAAAGAAGCT
This sequence comes from Vibrio sp. QJM3NY_35, assembly GCF_057785915.1. Lineage (NCBI taxonomy): Bacteria > Pseudomonadati > Pseudomonadota > Gammaproteobacteria > Vibrionales > Vibrionaceae > Vibrio > Vibrio sp. QJM3NY_35. The sequence goes on from NZ_CM173507.1 coordinate 2,338,847, forward strand.
GAGAGATAAAATGCTTTAGGGTATATAGCGGGTTAACCGCCGATTGACGCCAAGTTTGGAGTCATGCCGCTGTTGCCATCGTGTAAGAAGTGGCTAACGGACTTGGTTTGAAGCTGAGCCTGAATTCGATCAATGAGCTCTTGCTCTTGTTGATCTTCTTGAATCAGATCTCTCAGTTCAACACCATGGTCGCCAAACAGACATAGGTGAAGTTTACCGGTCGCAGAAACGCGCAGACGGTTACAACTCTCACAAAAGTCTTTCTCGTAAGGCATGATCAAACCGATTTCACCCTTGTAGTCTGGGTGGACAAACACTTGCGCCGGACCATCGTTAACGGCTTTGACTTTTAGCAGCCAACCATTAGCAATAAGCTGGTTGCGAATCGCAACGCCAGACACATGATGTTTATCGAACAACTCGTCCATCTCGCCGGTTTTCATCAGCTCGATAAAACGTAATTGAATGGGTTTGTCTTTGATCCAATTAAGGAAGGCTGGTAATTCCTGACTGTTAAGGTCTTTCATTAATACGACGTTGACTTTGACTTGTTCAAAGCCAACCTCAAACGCTTTATCAATGCCTCGCATAACCTCAGTAAACTTATTCTCACCAGTGATCTGATGGAACATGCGCGAATCTAAACTATCAACGCTCACGTTTATATGGGTTAAACCAGCATCACGCCATTGTCCTACTTGTTTCTCCATGCGGTAGCCATTCGTTGTGGTGGCCACTTTTTCGATGCCTGGAGTAGAAGCAACGGTATGTATGATTTCAGGAAAGTCTTTACGCAGACTCGGCTCTCCGCCTGTAATGCGGATCTTTGAGGTGCCACAATCTGCAAACGCTTTAACAACGCGTTTGATCTCGGGAACACTTAAAAAAGACGAGTTTTTTTGCCCTGACGGTTTATAACCATCTGGCAAGCAGTAAGTACATTTAAAGTTACAGACGTCTGTAACCGACAAGCGCAAGTAATAAAACTTGCGATGGAATCTATCTTCGAATTGTTGCGCCACGGAACACCTTTCCAAACACGGGAGGCATAATCATTTCCAATTAAGCCCTTGTGACAACATGTCACTGGCTCTTGATGCGTATCGGTACAGCAAATACCACTGTGCGACTTAGCATGCGAGAGCTCGGAGTTATGGCAACTGAGCGTTATATTCACACGCGCAGTAGCTGAGTAATAAAATACTTAATATTTGTACGTGAATCTAGCTCTGATGGTAAAAAACGGGTCACATCGGCAAAAAAAACGTATCAAACGCTCAAAATAACTCTTGTTGAGTATATAGCGAGAAGCATTTAACCTAAATTATAGTTGGTAATAACCTAACAAGAACAATAAATGAATATTTACTCTTCAAAGAAAGTCGTAGCAATCGGCGGTGGCCATGGCTTAGGTCGCATGTTAGCTGCATTAAAAGACTTTGGTAACAACGCAACTGGCATTGTTGCAACGACAGATAACGGCGGTTCCACCGGACGTATTCGAGATTGCCAAGGTGGCATCGCATGGGGAGATACACGTAACTGTATCAACCAATTAATTACAGAACCTTCAATCAGTTCGATGATGTTCGAATACCGCTTTCGCGGCCAAGGTGAGCTAGACGGTCATAACTTAGGTAACCTAATGCTGACGGCGTTAGACAACCTTTCCGTTCGCCCATTGGAAGCGATTAACCTGATTCGAAATATGCTCAAGGTCGATGTCAATATCGTCCCAATGACAGAGCATCCTTCAGACCTCACCGCTCTATCAATGGACGGCCGCTGGGTAACCGGCGAAACCAACGTTGATGACATGACGGAAAAGCTGCGCATGATGGACTTGTCTCCAGAAGTGCCAGCAACCAAAGAAGCCGTTGCTGCCGTTGAGCAAGCAGACTGCATTGTCCTTGGCCCTGGAAGCTTTTTAACCAGTGTGATGCCTCCTCTTCTCCTTCCAGAGATTGGGAAAGCCATAGCTGAAAACACCAAGGCAAAAGTTATCTTCGTTGAAAACCTTTCACCAGAGCACGGCCCTGCAGGGAAAATGACGCTTCAAGAGCAATTGGAGTGGTGTGAACGTACCTGTAAGGCAAGAAAGATAGACATAGTGTTGGGCAATGAACCACACCCTGAATTAGAAGGGCAATGGAATTGTGTGACCACAGATCTTGCATCAGCAAACCGAGATTGGCGACACGACCGTGTCAAGCTTCAACAAGCCATTGAAGCTCAGTTGGCTTAAGCCATAGGTTCAAGCGACAGACAACAAAAAAGGAGCATCATGCTCCTTTTTTGTTGTCTGTAATAACTCGCCGTTTTAGAGGTCCGCCATCAACTGCTGATATTCAGTGTACGTCGATAACAGGAGGTCTTGCATATCTTGAAAATCAATCTCGGTTACAGGCAACGCTTGCTTCACTTTTGCGTCTAAGCTAATCGCAAAACTACACAAAGAATCCGCACCAAAGCTTGCTGCGCTGCTCTTAAGTGCATGACTGATATCAGCCAAGTACTTAGAGGTATCCGACTCTTTATTTATCTCGAGGTGTTCGTAGTAGCCTTTCAACTCACCTAAAAAGATTTCCAGTAAAACCGGAACATTCTCTTGGCCTATTTCGCCGGCAAGCTCATCAACTTTTTGCTGATTTAATACTTTCGTCATTATTATTTTCTTATTGTTTGTTGATTACTGCTTCGCATTCCACGTTTGCAACTTACGGTATATCGTCGATGGACTGACATCTAAGAAACCTGCCGCACGAGGGATGTTGCCATCACACGCTTTAATGGCCTGCTCGATAGCCGTTTTCTCAGTGATCCACAATGGGAAAATATCTTTTACCGTGATGTCTTCATTCTGCTTCTCTTTCAATCGCAGACTGTTTTCAATCGGTTGGTTCAACGGTGGTGGAAGCATGTTGAGAGTAATCTCTTTGCCGTTATTCAATACCACCACGTTTCGCAACACGTTTTGTAGCTGACGAACATTACCCGGCCACTCATATTGATTAAAGCGATCAAGTACTTCCTGAGCAAAACGTACAAACGCCTTCCCCTCCTCGACCGACATATAGCCTAGCAGAGAATACGCAATCTCGATGACATCTTCACCACGCTCGCGCAATGGCGGCAAGTGCAGTGGAATCACGTATAAACGATAGTATAAATCTTCTCTAAAGCGACCTTCTTGTACTTCTTTCCAAGGGTCACGGTTGGTCGCACACACAAAACGAACGTCGACACTCTTCATCTTCGAAGAGCCGACTTTTTGGAAAGTACCGGTTTGGATAAAGCGCAGCAACTTGGTTTGCAGCTCTAAGTCCATTTCGCACAGTTCATCAAGAAACAGTGTTCCACCATCAGCAAGCTCAGCAGCACCTTGGCGATCGGTCGCCGCACCGGTAAAGGCACCTTTAACGTGACCAAACAATTCACTTTCAATCAGATCTTTAGGGATAGCGGCACAGTTAATCGCGATGAAAGGCTTATCGCCACGCTTACTCGCCGCATGAATGGCTTCTGCACATACCTCTTTACCGGTACCACTTTCACCAGTAATGAAAATGCTTGCCTTACTCGATGCAGCAGAATCAATCGTTCGGTAAACCTGCTGCATGGTTTGGCTACTGCCGATAAAGCCTTGGTAATTTTGGTTTCCCGGGTGTTCCGAGCTATTTTTAAGCTTGGTGGCTTTGCGGATCGCGTTGTTCACCGTAATACGGAGTCGGTCGGCTTCACACGGTTTAATAAGGAAATCTTGAGAACCATGACGCATCGCTTCTACGGCGGTATCGATAGAGCCGTGAGCCGTCATGAAGATAACCGGAACTTCAGGGTACTTTTGTTTTACAGCAAATAGCACGTCCATACCCGTCATATCAGGCAGACGTAGATCTAATAAAATAAGGTCTGGGATTCGATGATTCAAACTCTCGATTGCATCGCGGCCAGTGCCAACAATGTTGATATCAATTTCGAGCGGTGTAAGATACGAGCGATATAAAGCTGCTACCGAAGCGGTATCCTCTACCATCAACAAATACTTCGATTTGTTATCTAGCGTTTTTGATTGCATATCCTAGCCATTTATAATTTGCATTTCTTATTATAGTCGCATTCCGCTTTGCATTATGCAAATTAGCCACAATATTTGTAGTGTGTTTTTTTACTTACTTCAAACAATCAATGTTTTATCTATCTGGCACGAACGATGCAACGGTATAAATGACCTTCGGGTCACCTAGCCAACTGACGTTGTTAGTGGACCGAGTGTTCACAAACGTAAGCCAGTAGAACATTTACTACTGGCTGTTTTTTTGTCTGAAACACTCTCAATTCTTGTGCTGAGAGGGATCACTTCTCGAGCGAAAAGTGAGATTAGCTGTTGGTAATAAACTGCTTTCTTAGCTGCTCAATTTCATCACGCTTCTGTGCCGCCAATTCAAATTCCAGATTCTGAGCATGCTGATACATCGCAGCTTCTAGCTTACTGATCTCTTTATCAAGCTGTTGCGGCGTAAGTACGGCATAACTTTCAGAAGGCTCAGCTACCTTAGATAAAGGAACTTGCTTCGATTGGCGCTGCTGCTTCGACTTGGTTAGATCACCCAGTTCCATAATGTCTTTAATATTGCGTTTCAACGCTTGCGGCGTGATACCTTGCTCTTCGTTGTAGGCTTGCTGTTTCTCACGACGACGATCGGTTTCATCAATCGCTTTTCTCATCGACTTAGTAATCGAATCACCATAAAGGATTGCTCGACCTTCCAAGTTACGAGCAGCACGACCAATGGTTTGGATCAGAGAACGCTCAGAACGTAAGAAGCCCTCTTTGTCTGCATCAAGAATCGCCACCAGCGACACTTCAGGCATATCCAAACCTTCACGAAGTAAGTTAATGCCCACTAACACGTCGAACTCGCCCAAACGTAGGTCTCGGATGATCTCTACACGCTCAACGGTATCGATATCCGAGTGCAAGTAACGCACTTTAACGCCGTGCTCACTTAGGTACTCGGTTAAGTCTTCTGCCATTCTCTTGGTCAACGTGGTAACCAAAACACGCTCTTCTTTCACTGAACGGATTCTGATTTCAGACAGCAAGTCATCCACCTGCGTCGCGACAGGTCTTACTTCGATGATTGGGTCTAACAGACCAGTAGGACGTACCACTTGATCAGCAATCTCGCCATCTGATTTTTCAATCTCGTAATTACCTGGTGTTGCCGACACAAAAATCGTTTGTGGGGCTATAGACTCAAATTCTTCAAACTTCATTGGGCGGTTATCCAATGCAGAAGGCAGTCTAAAACCAAACTCGACCAAGGTTTCTTTACGAGAACGGTCACCTTTATACATCGCACCAATTTGCGGCACAGTCACGTGTGACTCATCGATGATCAGCAAACCATCATCAGGCAGGTAGTCAAATAACGTTGGCGGCGCTTCCCCTTCCGCACGGCCGCTCAAGTATCGTGAATAGTTTTCGATACCGGAACAGAAGCCAAGCTCAGTCATCATCTCAATATCAAACTGAGTTCTTTGAGAGATACGCTGCTCTTCCAAAAGCTTATTGTTGTCTTTTAAGTATTGAGCACGATCGCGCAGTTCGTCCTTGATATTCTCAATCGCCTCAAGGATTTTTTCTCTTGGCGTTACATAGTGAGTTTTTGGATAAACTGTAAAACGCGGTAAGTCTCTTTGTTTCACCGCACCAGTCAGAGGATCAAAAATACTAATGCAGTCCACTTCGTCATCGAACATTTCAATTCGAACCGCATCTTGGTCAGATTCAGCGGGAAAGATATCAATCACCTCACCACGAACACGGAACTGACCACGTTCAAAGGCGACATCGTTTCTTGAATATTGCAGCTCAGCCAAGCGGCGCAAAATATCACGCTGATCCATCACCTCGCCACGACTCAAATGAAGCATCATCTTCAAATAAGACTTAGGATCACCCAGACCGTAGATAGCCGACACAGAAGCCACAATGATGGCGTCTTTTCGTTCTAATAAGGCTTTGGTTGCCGAAAGCCTCATTTGTTCGATATGAGCGTTCACAGACGCATCTTTCTCGATGAACGTGTCCGTGGTTGGAACGTAGGCTTCAGGTTGGTAGTAATCGTAGTAAGAAACGAAATACTCAACGGCATTGTTTGGAAAGAAAGATTTCATCTCACCGTAAAGTTGAGCCGCCAGTGTCTTGTTAGGCGCTAACAGAATCGCTGGTCTTTGAGATTGGGAAATGACGTTGGCAAGTGTAAAGGTTTTACCTGAGCCCGTTACCCCTAGTAGAGTTTGATGTGCCAAACCAGAATCTAATCCGTCTAGTAATTTGGTTATCGCTGTCGGCTGGTCACCGGACGGGCTGTAGTCCGATACCAAGTCAAAGAGTTTACTCATAGGTCGCCATTTCAATACTGTTTTTTTAATCAGGTCATTGTCACTCTAGGAGGAGTGTCGTTGCAACAATTATCTAGAGAAATGCATCTTAAGATCAGAGATCAGTTATAGCTTTTATTTTTAGAACTTGGTATTATCCGTGCCCCTGCAAAGTTTCCCCAGCTAAATTACTCGAATTTTAATCCACCACTTTTCCCCAAAAAACCTAAAAATACCGCTTGTTTTACTGTTCGCTTTATAATCTACAAAAGTTATACAATTGCGATTTTTTGCTATAAATCTTTTAAATACATTACGTTAGATAAGATTTTTACATTTTTCGATTTATCCCAATTATTGTTGTTAAAGTTTCACACACAAACTTATCCACAATTTTGGTGGATAACTAAAGCAAAGCTAAATCCTATAAGGCGTTCAAGAAAGTAAAGTTTTTTATCTTACTTTTTTCTGATATTTTTTATTGACAGAAATCCGGACAATTATTAGAATTCGCGTCGCTAACAAGCAATTCCCCTTTAGTTCAGTTGGTAGAACGGCGGACTGTTAATCCGTATGTCGCAAGTTCAAGTCTTGCAAGGGGAGCCAAATTCAGAAAAAAGCTCAATCGAAAGATTGGGCTTTTTTCGTATATAACTGCGACTAACTTGTTCCAAGTTAATGTCACAAACCTAGCCGCCCGCGTTCAAGTCTCGACAAGGGGGCCAAATTTAAAGAAGCCGCATCACTCGATGCGGCTTTTTGCGTTTTAGTCGAAACAAAAGCTCTACAGGCACAGCTTTGATTAGCTAACATCCATAAAAAACGCCTCACAAGGAGGCGTTTGGGCTTAATGACTAAACTGAGCGTTATTCTAGATGAGACGTCGTTTTAGCGGTTATGCTTCTGCTGTAACAACATGAGTCTGAGTCTCTTTACCGGCTTGGTCTTGATCAAATCCTTCATGCAGGTGGTAGTAGCGCTTGTAAACAAGAGCACTTACCGTCATTAGAATCGCGGGTAAACCTACCATCATAAACTGCAGCCCCATGATAGTGCTGTCAGACTGTTCCACGTTTGGTACATAACCCACCACAGACAAGCCCATACCAACAATAAAACCACCAGCCGCGCCTGCAAACTTAACAAGCATCGTTTGAACAGAGAAGATAACACTCTCACTGCGACGACCTGTTTTGTGTTCACCGTAATCAACAACATCGGCAAGCATTACAGTTTGCAATGCATTAGCGATACCCACACCAAACTTGATTGCAGCACCTGCGATACCGATTAGAATCGCGTTCCCTGGAGCGATAAAGCCCATGATAAGTAGAGTGATACAAGACAGCACTGGGAAGCCACAAGCGATAACCCATAGGTGCTTGCGTGGTAACACTGATGCAATACGAGGGAACAAGAATACGCCTGCAACTTCAGCGATACCTGCCACCATCATATAAACGGGGAACAAGTCAGCGTTGCCTAAAGCGTAAGAGAAGTAGTAAATCGCAAAACCACCCACCAGCAAGTTTGCTATTTGGAACGACAATACGGTACCAATAAGTGCTTTTAGTTGGTCATTCTTACCAATGATAACCATTACATCTTTAAAGCTGAAACGCTCAGCTGGTTTCGCATTTGCTGGTGCAGATTTTTCTTTTACGTTGCGAGCAATCAAGAATGCACTCATCACGAACAGCACAGCAATCAACATAGCAACGTTGAAGAAACCTTGTCCTTGGTCGCCATCACCCAGTTTACCGACAATGTGTAACCCGTAAGTACCCGTAATAAACCACGCCAAGCTAGCAAACAATCGTGGCCAAACAACCAGCTTTTCACGTTCTTGACGAGAGCTCGATAGTGCAGGAATCAAAGACCAGTATGGAATATCCATAATAGTATAGGTAAGGCCCCACAGAATATAAGCAGCCGCTGCATAAATGTATAACGTAGTGCCTTCAAACATATGCGTACTAAAAAGGCCAACAAGCACTACAGCATTTAACAGAGTTCCAATCACTATCCAAGGACGGAATTTACCAAACTTAGAGCGCGTGTTATCAACGATAACACCCATCATTGGGTCGGTCACCGCGTCGACAATGCGCGCGGCCAAAAAGATAGTACCCACAAATGCCGCTGACAGCCCAGCAACATCAGTGAAGTAAAACATTAAAAAGATGTAGATTGGAGCACAGGCAAAGTCTTTACCTAAAGCCCCAAGTCCATACGATAATTTGGTTTGTAGAGTAATTTGATCAGACATAGTATTTCCTTCAGGCGCGTAACTTCATCTCCTAACAGACGCTGAAACGCTTACCTTTTATTTATAATAATTTATCCACTCAAGTTCTGTTTTAGAGCCACTCTGTGGTCGCTTCTTAAAACACTCAAGTATCAAGTCCGACGCTAATGTAACCATTCCAACGCACAGATACTGTGATCAATAACCACTCAATGGAAACGTTTTCAGTCAAATATCTAAAGTGAGAGATCGAACAATAAAACCCTCGAATTGATAGAGAATATCGCTAATTAAAGTGCTCAAAACAGTTCGTAGTGTGAAGTAACGCATGAGAACGATTACATAAGTGCAGTATCACGCTGGGAATACCTACAGTTCTCCAATCTATAAGGGCACATCAAATTGATTAGATACTTCATGACGGCTTATTGAAGGCAATAAAAAACCGCGTAATTTCACCTACGCGGTTCGTCAAATATAAGGTCTATGCTAAAACTTACTCGATACGTTCAAATTTAATCAGCATCGCTGTTTCTGCGTCAAGTATTGGCATCGTCAGCCCCACCTCGGCACACCAAGCACCTGATAATTCACAGCCAGACTCTGTCCATGGCGGTTGATAATTTACAATATCATCGTAATTTGACGGTTTATCAATCACGGAGACCTTGTATAGGCTTTGTGGATCTAGCCCAGGTATGCGCAAATGACCACTCAACGAATTGGTTGGCATCGCCAGCTGTGCAATCATCACCACCGCTTCTGACACATCTTCGGAAACGACCGCATGGATCTTATGGGCACTATCATCCGTTGGAACTCGCCAAGTTCTCCCGCTATGCAGTAACGGCCGCAGCATCTTATGTAGCTTAATGTAGTGTTCAAAGCCCTGTTTCTCTTCTTGAACTTCTTTCACAGGGTCTAGTTCAATCCCCATATGACCAAACAGTGCTGTTAGGCCACGAAACTCAATACTATGACGACGACGAGTGCTGTGGCAGTGGCTCGCACCAATATGACTTCCCATTACCTCAGGAGGGAAGAAGTAACTCATCCCGCGCTGAATCGTTTGTCTTTCTAAGGCATCGTTATTATCTGAAGCCCAAAAACGTTGCGTACGCTTAAGAACCTCAAAATCGATACGACCACCACCAGCCGCACACGATTCAATATCAACCATAGGGTGTTTCTCTCGGACTTTGTCGACCAACTCATAATAACGAGCGGTTTGTTGATGGGCCGCAGCCCTGCCTAGATGCGCAGGTTGTACAACTTCTCGGTTCATATCCCACTTAATGTAAGCAATGTTGTACTTACTTAAGAAGTGGTCAAGACGCTCAAACAAAAAGTCGAATGCTTGTTGATTCTGAAGATCGATAACATATTGATTGCGACCCGTTGGTTGGTCATAGCCGTCAACCGCAAGCAACCAGTCTGGATGGGCTCGGTATAAGTCAGAATCCTTATTGATCATCTCAGGTTCGAACCACAATCCAAACTCCATACCCAACTGATTAACGTGCTCAACTATCGGATCTAAACCATTTGGGTATTTTTCTTCATCTAAGAACCAATCCCCTAGCGCAGCCTTGTCTCCGCAGCGCCCTTTGAACCAGCCATCGTCAATGATAAAACGCTCTACTCCCATATTCGCGGCTTGGCTAGCCATCGACATAATGTAATCAGGATCATGATCAAAATAGATGCCTTCCCATGTATTAAGATGGATAGGTCGAGGCTTTTGTGCGAAAGACTCCGGCAAGATCGAACCACGCACATGGGAGTGGAACTGATGGCTCATTCCATTTAAGCCTTCCGAACTGAAACTGGCATACAACCAAGGTGTCGTTAAGCTTTCACCTTCATCCAATGCAATCTCGCCCGGTAGATAAATAACTTCCGCTTGCACGTAGCGACGACCGTCTGCTTTTACATCAGCGCGCAATCTGTGGTTACCACTCCAAGCGAAGTGAACGCCCCACACATCACCTGCCATTTCATTGAAGTTAGCGGTACCGACAACCATCGCTGGATAATGTTCATGAGACGTTCGTCCGCGACGATTTTCTTGTTGATAGCCCCCTTGTTGTAAGGGCTGGCGCACCGTTTGGAACTCATGTACCCAGCGGCCGTAGTACGTCATCAACTCATTAGCTCTTGCTGGTAATGGCAAAGTATTAGCGAGACGGTTCACCTGATAAAGGCCGGCTTTAACGTTGGTTAAGGTGTGACGAGATTTCACAACGTCATGTTTATCGAGGCATAACTCAGTTGTTAAACGTAAGCCTGCACGCGCATCTTCACTCTCAATGATTAGGCTAGATGGTGTTTGTTGAATATCCGTAATACAGAAAACAGGCGCCCAGTCCAATCCGTCTCGGTGCCCTTCTAATGCCGGACTGCTGAAAACACCGCGTCCGAGCTCTGGGCTCAGCGACATAGCGACATCATTATCAAGGCGACCGTAAGGAACTGGCCTTTGAAGAGAAACACGAAAGTTCGTTAGATCGCCACGAACTGGTACTCCCCAATGCAGAATTTCGGCGAAATCACCAAGTTCAACGATCAGTTGCGAGTCTTTACCCGTAATTTCTATTAGGGATTTATTCGTCATTTTATTTAACCTTAACGCGTTTAATTACCCCGTATCATAATTATTGAGCTGAGAGTTTCTGTGATCAAACCCAAAATCATGAAAACGTTTCCATTAAATATTTTGAGATTAATAGATTAAAATAATGCCCCCTAATTCAAAGATTTATGCTAACCACCATCTCAACGCATATACTCCTGATCCCAATGAATAGGGATATTCCACATCAAATAAAGCGCTATAACGTTAAAATAAAAGGAGTTTAACAACAATTAAATCCCTAAAATTCATTACTTTATGGTAGCTCTGTAATTAGAAAATTGGCTCACACACATTTCCTCTTGAACTCACCACACCACACTCGTATTCTTAACCTTTAGAGTACAACTACGAAGTGTCTCCCTGGGTCCTAACTTTTACATTCCAGCTTGACGGTATAGAACGCAGTGCCTGTAGCCTGGCTTCGGCATTGAATTTGATACTTGCTTCCTTGTCTCACACGCCCAGTTATCATTGACTGGGCTGCTTTTCCCCTCACCCCCCCCTAATCCCTTGCTATCTCTAGCCTTACATCACGATTACCTATGTTCGAACACAACGAGCAACTTCAGTTCTAACGCACAACCAACCCCTTCAACACCTCTGAAATAGAAAACGGTTCCATTAAAAACCCACAGGAACCTCTATAAAACCGCCACTACAAGCTCAATAATCAGATCAAAATCACACAAAATAATCACAAACCCATCAATAGCGTAAAAATGCCAACCTCATCATGAAAACGTTTCCATTGTTTATTTACACTCTCGCTCGAGTTAGGACTCAAACATAAAAATATCCATAAATAAAAAATAATGGAGACACTTCATGAAACAAAAAATGCTAGTTAAAGCATTAGGATTCACTCTGGCCCTCACCCCATTAATCAGCTTCGCTGCAGTGGAAAACGTAACGTATTTTGGTTATGCGAAATGGGGCAACATCTACACCGACAATGACCAACATAACGATGGCAAAGGAGAACGAAACGACGTTATTCGAGCAGGCCAAGGTTACGGTAACTACCGTTTAGGTAATGAACTGAACTGGTGGGAAGCGGGTGTGAAAGCCGATGTATGGCGTGACAATGACGCTTATTTTGATACCACGATTTATCTAGGTAGTGGTGATAGCTGGGGAGACGTAAGTACGATTCAGCTTTGGTCAGCAGGCCATGGCCTTATCGAAGGACAACCTAACGCGAAAGTATGGGCCGGAGAACGTTTTTATCGTCGCCATGAAGTCCACATGATTGATGTTAAGTACTGGGATACATCCAGTACGGGTTTAGGTATTGAAGATTGGGATCTAGGGTTTGCGGATGCACATTTGGCCTGGATGGCGCCAAATTCTTCAAGTGACGATGGGCGTAGTCTTCACAATATTGATGCTCGCTTAAGCGGGATTGAATTGAGTGACACAGCGGATCTTACTCTTGGTTTGAACTACGTGACCACGCAAAACTCGAGCTACGACGATAAAGACATTACTACTTCTGGCGCAATGCTCTCTGCTCTTTACCGTCAAGCTTGGAACTACGGTTCAAACACCTTGGCCTTCCAATACGGTACTGATGCCTTAGCTGGCGGATTAATGAGTGCTGAAGGTGGTTCAAACAAAAAGTACAGCACTGGCGTCGAACATGATGGCTACAGCTGGCGTCTATTTAATCACGGTGACTTAAATATCAGTGAAGATGTTCAAGTCATGTACTCCATCGCTTATCAAGATAACAACCTAGATAACAACGATGGTGAGAAATGGTTCAGTGTGGGTGCTCGTCCTCAATATGCTTGGACAGATTATATTTCGACAGCACTTGAAGTCGGTTACGAAACGGTAGAAGCACAAAACGGCTCAGGCATCAATGATATGTACAAAGTGACTGTCGCTCAAATGTTCCAAGCTGGCAAAGGCGTATGGGCTCGCCCATCTATCCGTATCTTCGCGACTTACTCTGAATCCAACAACGAATGGGATCGTGGTAACGAGACTTATGGAACGGCAACAAGCATCAACGCCGAGACTGTTGACGAGATTACCTTTGGTTTCAACGTAGAAACTTGGTGGTAAACCACCACAGCCGAGCGTCTGTTCAATCAACGAATTGACGCTCAACACTGGAATAGCAATTTAACGGGGAAAGCCGATGTTTTCCCCTTTACTAAGGTAGCAATCAGATGAAATTAAAATCATTGGTAATCATTGTCGCGGCACTCACCGTTAGCGCATGCAGCGGAATACCTGAAAAGGAACTTAAGACTGATTTCAATGACAGCGCATGCTGTTCTCAGCTAAGTGCGCTGCCCATGACGCAATTGTCTGTTCCTTTCCACCAACAAGTGATTATGGACGGTCATTTACCGACCCTTTCCTCTTCATTGTTAAATGACAATACACAAGCGGATAGCCAACGCTTTCCGACCATCGCGTACCAAATCAGTGACACGACAGAATCGCTGTCCTTACTCATTCGTTCATACATTAAAAATGATGCGTTATTCGCACCGTCTATCTATGTCTTTGACAAACAATGGCGACTGCTTGGTCAATACAGTACTAACGACTTCACTTACTACCCGACAGCGATGCAAGGGTTAGAAAGAATTGAAGCATCAATTGCACTCGAACCTCAACGAGACAACGCGCAATTTATGGTGGTCAGCGCCGATAGCACTAAGTTAGATAGCGCCATCAATCGAATTCATCCTGAAGATCTGTATTCAGAATCTCAGCAGATTATTGGCAATAAGCAACTGCCGCTGACTGCGACGTTGAGCAGCGTAGGTGTCATTGATGTTACGGCAAGCAAATCAACAAACAGTGCGGTTTTGACACTATTGGCTGAGCTTGGCGTTTCATCCAACAATGAGCCCGAAACCATAGGTTCAACGCAAGTTTCTCAACCATCAACTCAGACAGTTGAAACCAATCAAAAGGCGCAATGGCTGAATATCCAAAAGGACATTGACCAAGCCCTAAACAACAATGACATCAAACAAGCCGCATTTATTGCTAATCAAGCGGCCGAACAGGGTATGCCCGAAGCAAAAGATTATTTATTAAAACAGCTCGCTGAATAGCTCAATAGCTCAATAGCTCAATAGGCCAACAGAGCAATACGCAGAACAATACGCAAAACCAACGATTTGATAACGGTCATCACAGCTTAAAAAAACCGATGACTTAATAGAATTATTACCAATATTGAACACTTTAAGAGTAGGAATACCATGAAGGCATTTTCAAACATCATCCAAAGACGCGATTGGGAAAACCCACAGTCTGTGAATATCCACTGCCTTAATGCGCACAGCCCATTATCAAGCTACCGCAACCTTAAGCACGCTCGAGACGGCATCGAGTCACAACGCAAATCTCTTAATGGACAATGGAAGTTCAAATACTTTGATGCACCTGAACAAGTTGACGGTGAATTTATCGAAACAAGTTTCAATGACTCACAATGGGACGAGATTACCGTACCATCAAACTGGCAAATGCAAGGCTACGATAAACCTATCTACGCCAACGTAAAATACCCATTTGAAGTGAACCCACCGTTTGTACCGGCAGAAAACCCAACAGGTTGTTACCGCACTCAAATTACGTTGACTAAAAATGACCTAAAGAACACCCAACGTATTATCTTTGATGGCGTCAATTCCGCTTTTCATCTTTGGTGTAATGGCAATTGGGTTGGGTACAGCCAAGATAGCCGCTTACCTGCCGAGTTCGACTTAACTCAGTATCTAACTGTTGGCGACAATACACTGTCTGTCATGGTGATACGTTGGTGTGATGGTAGCTATTTAGAAGACCAAGACATGTGGTGGCTAAGCGGTATTTTCCGTGATGTGACCTTACTTGCCAAACCAAAGCAGTGCATTGAAGATGTGTTCGTTACGCCTAATTTAGACGCATGCTATCGCGATGGTTCACTGTCTATTGTCACCAAAATTACGGCACCAGACACTTACCAAGTTCAGGTTCAACTGTTTGACGGTGAAAACGCAGTAACTGAGCCGCTTATCGATCGCCCTCATAATCGACGAATTGACGAGCGTGGCACCTACGACGATGTGGTATTCCAAACTCTTCATGTTCGAGATCCGAAGAAATGGAGCGCAGAAGTTCCTAACCTTTACCGAATTGTCGTGTCATTGCTTGATAGGCAAGGTAACCACATAGAAAGTGAAGCTTATCAAGTTGGATTCCGTAAAGTCGAAATGACAGACGGTCAGCTAAAGCTAAACGGCAAACCGCTATTGATTCGCGGCGTCAACCGTCATGAGCATCACCCAGAGTTGGGGCATGTGATGACAGAAGAAGACATGATCCGCGATATCTGTCTAATGAAGCAGTACAACTTCAATGCTGTGCGCACCGCTCACTACCCTAACCACCCACGATGGTACGAGCTGTGTGACGAATACGGTTTATACGTGTGTGATGAAGCGAACATCGAGACCCATGGCATGCAGCCTATGAACCGCTTGTCTGCGGATCCGCAATGGGCACACGCTTATATGAGTCGCTATACGCAAATGGTCATGCGTGATAAGAACCACCCTTCTATCATCATCTGGTCTTTGGGCAACGAGTCAGGGCACGGCAGCAGCCACAATGCGATGTATGCTTGGTCGAAACAGTACGACCCTTCTCGCCCGGTACAGTATGAAGGCGGTGGTTCAAATACCACAGCGACCGATATCATTGCGCCAATGTACGCACGCGTTAACAGCACTATCGAAGACGATGCCGTTCCAAAATGGTCTATCAAGAAATGGGTTTCTCTGCCTAACGAGCAACGCCCGCTTATTCTTTGTGAATACGCACACGCAATGGGTAACAGTTTAGGTAGCTTTAATGATTACTGGAATGCATTCCGAGAATACCCTCGCCTACAAGGCGGTTTCATTTGGGATTGGGTTGACCAAGGATTAAGTCAGTGGGATGAAAACGGTGAACACTTCTGGGCCTACGGTGGAGACTTTGGCGACATCATCAACGACCGTCAGTTCTGTATCAACGGTTTGATATTCCCAGATCGCAGCGTACACCCGACCTTGGAAGAGGCGAAATACTGCCAGAGAATGATCACTGTGACGTTAGCAGAGCAAACTGAAGATCAATGCCGCCTAACGGTAACCAATGAGAACCTGTTCCGAGCGACTGACAATGAAATCTTACGCTGGCAATTGCTCGAAAATGGCATCGTGATTCAATCGGGGCAACAAGTATTATCCGTTGCTGAAGATAGTAAACAAGAGCTGGTCATTGACCTTGCTTTCACGCCAAAAGCACAAGTCGAATATCATCTCAATACCGATATTACCCTGACTCATTCAACCAAGTGGGCAGAAGAAGGCCATGTGTGTGCAATGGAGCAGTTTGCTTTACGTAACCATGCTGGCTTGCAATTCCCTAGCACGGCAAATGCTTTGGCTCCTCAGTTACATCAGCAAGACAATAAAGTCATCGTGTCTAGCCTAGATGAAACACATCAATGGCAATGGGATACAGAGAGTGGATTGTTGACCCACTGGATCGTTGATGGACAACCGCAAGTTATCAAGGCACCTGTCGATAACTTCTATCGCGCACCACTTGATAACGATATTGGTATCAGTGAGATAGACAACATCGATCCAAATGCATGGGCTTGTCGCTGGGAACTTGCAGGCATTGGTCAATGGGAACACCAGTGTACAAGTTGTGCCGTGCAAGCACTCGTAGACTCAGTACAAGTGACGTCAGTATTCGCCTACCAATTTAATGGCCAAATCCAAGCGATTACAAAATGGCAATACACCTTAAATAACCTAGGCGAAATGATTATCGCGGTTGATGTCAACTTAGCCGATCACTTACCACCGATGCCGCGCATTGGCCTTGAAATGGAGCTGCCTTTACCCATCGAAACAGCCAATGAAACTCCAGTTTCGTGGCAGGGATTAGGTCCTTTTGAAAACTATCCAGACCGTTTGGCTGCTGCTCGATTCGGTTTACACAAACAAACACTGAATCAGATGCACACGCCGTATATATTCCCAACCGATAGCGGGTTACGTTGCGGAACCAAAAACTTGAATGTGGGAAATATCGGGATCGAAGGCGATTTTTCATTCAGTGTGAGTCAGTACAGCCAGCAACAATTAACGGATGCTAAGCATACCAATGACCTGATTCGTGAAGAGAAAATCTATGTACGCGTTGATCACCAACATATGGGCGTTGGTGGTGATGATTCTTGGAGTCCAAGTGTTCACCAAGAGTTTCAACTCACCGACAATCAATATCGTTATCAGGTTACGCTAACAAGCGCATCGTAAGTAGATTCGGACCAAATGGTTTACTCTAAAGCCACTTGGTTCCCTATTACTTTGGGTTACCTGTGATTACCTTACTTCACGCGACAACAGCTCACACGACAGCAGTTCAAACGACAACAGTCCACACGCCAATGTGACTCAAAAGCCAAGCTCAAATCTAGAGCTTGGCTTTTTATTTTCAAACTAATCAGCCAACTAAAAATAAACCATCAAACCTCGTCATATTTGATGTTTAGTATTTGAATTGGCTAACTATCCGTTGTTAAATGTCCAACCACCAGCACACAGCATTATATTCAGAATAAGAGAGCGGAATGGCTACCATTAAAGATGTTGCGAAGGAAGCAGGCGTATCAATCGCGACCACCTCTCGAGTAATCAACAATGCACCTCACACCAGTGAAACCGCAATTGCGGCGGTAAAAGCCGCTATGGAAAAACTCGGCTATCGCCCAAATGCCAACGCTCGTGCATTGGTCAGCAAATCTTCAAACGCGATTGGTGTACTGGTTAATGATGTTTCTGCCCCGTTCTTCGGTTCGATGATCAAAGCCATTGATACCGTGGCAAGTGAGCAAGAAAAGCAGTTACTGATTGGCAGTGGCTACCATGACGCCACCAAAGAGCGTAATGCGATTAACCTGCTGATCAACAGCCGCTGCGAATCACTCGTCGTTCATAGCAAAGGCATTAGCGACGAAGAATTGGTTAAGCTAGCGAATGAAGTACCCGGCTTGGTTCTCATCAACCGAATTGTTCCCGATATCGAACACCGTTGTATTGCTCTCGACAACCGCCGCGGCTCCTACATCGCGACCGAGTATTTGATTAAAAACGGCCACAAACACATTGGTTACATCTGCTCGAGTCACGATATTGAAGATGCTCACGACCGCTTAGGTGGCTATTTGGATGCATTAAAAGATCACGGTATTGAATCGAACGATGAGCACATCGAATATGGTGAACCTGACGAACTAGGCGGTGAGCAAGCCATGGTTAACTTAATGGCAAAAAACACAGATATCACTGCCATTGCCACGTACAACGACTACATGGCCGCAGGCTGTTTGGCGTTATTACAAGAAAATGGCGTTCGTATTCCAGAAGATATGTCAGTTATTGGTTTTGATGACGGCCACATTGCTCGCTTTATTTACCCTAGATTGACCACCATTCGCTACCCAATTCAAGTCATGGCTAATCAAGCGGTTAAGCTCTCTCTGCAACTCGCAAGTGACGAGCCAAAAGAGCACCCGGAACATAAGCTATTTATGCCAATTTTGGTGCGCAGAGCCTCTGTTCGAAACATTAATTGAGAAAGCTCAGGGTAATAAAAACTAAGTCATTTCGTTCCTCGACACTTTTTACAACAAAGAAAATAGGATTGATTTGATGAGTTATCATTCGGTTAATCTTATTTTTCATTCCCATCAAATACCCACCTATACTTAACCGGATCTATCTTAATCAAACGTTTACTCGTTGATTTTTTCACCAAGTGTCTAAATCCCTAGTGATCCTTGGTTGTTATTAGGTGAGCAAAGCAGGATAATATCGGGATCGGAATCTCAAGAATTAATCCATTATGACCGAATACCTTTTGTTGTTGGTTGGCACAGTGCTGGTTAATAACTTTGTGCTAGTGAAGTTTTTAGGGCTATGTCCTTTCATGGGAGTCTCCAAGAAACTGGAGACTGCGATTGGCATGGGCCTCGCGACGACTTTCGTTCTGACGTTAGCGTCGGTATCTGCATACCTAGTAGAAACCTACATCCTTACTCCTCTGGGTATTGAATACCTGCGTACCATGAGCTTCATCTTGGTTATCGCAGTAGTTGTTCAATTTACGGAAATGGTCGTTCACAAAACCAGCCCGACTCTTTATCGCCTATTGGGTATCTTCCTACCTCTTATCACCACCAACTGCGCGGTATTAGGTGTGGCACTTTTGAACATCAATGAAAACCACAACTTCATTCAGTCGATCATCTATGGTTTCGGCGCTGCGGTGGGTTTCTCTCTTGTTCTGATCTTATTTGCTGCGATGCGTGAGCGTATTGCAGTTGCTGATGTGCCAATGCCATTCAAAGGCGCATCAATTGCGATGATCACAGCAGGCCTAATGTCTCTGGCATTTATGGGCTTTACTGGGTTGGTGAAATAAGCATGAGTACCATTCTAATTGCGATCATTGCTCTAGCCGTTTTAGCCGCTATTTTTGGCGCTATTTTGGGCTTTGCTTCTATCCGATTTAAAGTAGAAGCTGATCCTATCGTTGATCAAATCGATACCATTTTACCGCAAACTCAATGTGGCCAATGTGGCTACCCTGGTTGTCGCCCATACGCAGAGGCGATCGCTAACGGAGACAAGATCAACAAGTGTCCTCCCGGTGGCCAAGCAACCATTGAGAAGCTAGCAGACTTGATGGGCGTAGAAGTTGAAGACTCCGCTCATGACTTAGATAACAAAGTAAAAACCGTTGCCTTCATTCATGAAGATATGTGTATTGGCTGTACCAAGTGTATTCAAGCCTGCCCTGTCGACGCCATTGTTGGTGGCACCAAGGCACTTCACACAGTAATCAAAGATGAATGCACAGGTTGTGATCTATGTGTCGCACCGTGCCCTACTGACTGTATCGAAATGATTCCAGTGGCAACAACGACTGAAAATTGGAAATGGCAGATGAACATCATTCCTGTTACTGATATCACTAACCAAGCAACTGATGCGACCGCGTCAGAGCCTAAAGCATAGGGTTAGTATGATCTCTTTAATTGAACAAATTCGTACGGGCTCTATTTGGAACTTCCCAGGCGGTGTGCACCCTGCTGAAAACAAGAAACAGTCGAATACTACTGATATCGTTCATGCAAGGCTTCCAGAAGAAATCGTTCTTCCTGTGAAACAGCACATCGGTAAGCCGGGTAACCTATTGGTTACTGCTGGCGACACTGTGCTAAAAGGTCAGCAACTTACTGCCTTAGATACAGGTTTTACGTTACCTGTACACGCACCAACATCGGGTGTGATTACCGCTATCGAACCACGAACCACCGCTCATCCTTCAGGCTTGAGCGAAATGTGCGTGGTTATTAAACCTGATGGCTTAGACACTTGGATTGAAAAAAATCCAGTTGAAGATTTTTCTACAAAGACATCCGATGAACTGCTTGATGTGATTCGCCAAGCTGGTATTTCAGGCATGGGAGGCGCAGGCTTCCCTGCGGCTAAGAAGCTTCAATCAGGTCTAGGTCGCACTGATATTTTGATCATCAACGCTGCGGAATGTGAACCTTACATCACCTCAGATGACAAGTTGCTGCAAGAGCATGCCGAAGAAGTATTGAAAGGCATCGAAGTGGTTGAACACATCCTTCAACCAAAGCTGACGGTTATCGGCATTGAAGACAACAAACCAGATGCGATAAAAGCACTGGAGATTGCTGCGAAAGACAAAGATATCGTCATTCGCGTTATCCCAACCAAATACCCTTCTGGTGGTGAGAAGCAACTTATCAAGATCCTCACCAACAAAGAGGTTCCAGCTGGCGGCATCCCTGCAGACATTGGTGTTTTGGTTCAGAACGTCGGCTCTCTTTACTCGATTAAGCGAGCGGTAATTGACGGCGAACCTGTGGTTAACCGCGTTGTGACATTAACCGGTAAAACCTTTAAGCAACCTCGTAACGTTTGGGCGCTATTAGGTACACCAGTACACGAGTTACTAGAGGAATTTGGCTACAAAGCGGATAAAAAACTGCCACGTTTGATTTTGGGCGGCCCGATGATGGGCTTTACCTTGCCGCATGCCAATGTGCCAATCACTAAAACGTCGAACTGTATTTTAGCGCCAACGCGTCGTGAGATTTCACCAAGCACTTACGAGATGGAATGTATTCGATGCAGTGCATGTGCTGAAGCTTGCCCCGCATCACTTCTTCCTCAACAACTGCAATGGCATGCAAAAGCCAACGAGTTAGATAAGTGCGAAGAGCTAAATATTAAAGACTGTATTGAATGTGGTGCTTGTGCGTTTGTCTGCCCAAGTGAAATTCCTCTTGTTCAGTACTATCGCCAAGCGAAAGCCGAAATCAAAACAAGAAAAGACGAAGCGACAGCCGCAGAGCGCGCCAAGATTCGTTTCGAAGAGAAAAACGCTCGTATGGAGCGTGACAAAGCAGAACGTGAAAACCGCTTCAAGAAAGCAGCTGACAACCGTCGTAAAGATATGAAATCTGCGGATGGTGATGATGCGATTGCAGCTGCGATTGCTCGCGTTAAAGCGCAAAAAGCCGCGGCAGACCAAGCTCCTAATGCGGAACCAGCGGTGAAACCTGCGGTTGCGGCTGCGATTGCCAAGGCAAAAGCAAAACAAGCTGCGGCTCAGAAAGCGGATAGCGCTGAACCAGACAATTCTGAAATGTCGAAACTGCGTGAAGAACGTAAACGACAAGCTCGAGAGCGCAAGGCACAACAAGCAGCAACCGAGACTCCAGCAGAAAGCTCAGGTGATGGCAAGAAAAATGCTGTCGCTGCGGCTATTGCTCGCGCTAAAGCGAAGAAAGCTCAACAAGCGGAGTCAGCTTCTGACGCTCCGGCTGAAAGTACTGGCGATGCCAAGAAAGATGCTGTCGCTGCTGCTATAGCTCGCGCTAAAGCGAAGAAAGCCCAGCAAGTGGAATCGGCTTCTGAAGCTCCGATTGAAAAATCAAGCGACGCTAAGAAAGACGCTGTCGCTGCAGCCATTGCCCGTGCTAAAGCGAAAAAAGCACAGCAAGCAGAGTCAGCTTCTGATGCACCAACTGAAAGTACTGGTGATGCCAAGAAAGATGCTGTTGCTGCGGCCATTGCTCGTGCTAAAGCGAAGAAAGCTCAACAAGCTGAATCGGCTTCTGACGCTCCGGCTGAAAGTACTGGCGATGCCAAGAAAGATGCTGTCGCTGCAGCAATCGCTCGCGCAAAAGCCAAGAAGGCTCAACAAGCAGAATCTGTGATTGATAGTCCAGCTGAAAGTACTGGCGATGCTAAGAAAGATGCTGTTGCTGCCGCTA
Organism: Vibrio sp. QJM3NY_35; assembly: GCF_057785915.1. Taxonomy (NCBI): domain Bacteria; kingdom Pseudomonadati; phylum Pseudomonadota; class Gammaproteobacteria; order Vibrionales; family Vibrionaceae; genus Vibrio; species Vibrio sp. QJM3NY_35. The sequence goes on from NZ_CM173507.1 coordinate 2,361,512, forward strand.
TTGCTCGAGCTAAAGCGAAGAAAGCACAGCAAGCCAAACAAGATGAAATAGCTGATATTCCTGAGCCAGTGCTAAAAGTGGAAGACGAAACTCAACCTGAGACAGTCGACCCTAAGAAAGCGGCTGTAGCTGCCGCTATTGCGCGCGCTAAGGCAAAAAAAGCTCAACAAGCTAAACAGGTTGAAGCACAAGAAATCGCTCCTGAGCCTGTAGTCGAAAAAGAGGCTGAAGTGGTAGCTGAGACTAAATCACAGCCAGTCGATCCTAAAAAAGCAGCTGTTGCTGCCGCTATTGCTCGTGCTAAAGCAAGAAAAGCACAGCAACAGCTAGATAAAAAGAACAATGAGGAGAAAGAGTAGTGGCCTTCTTTATCGCCAGCTCACCGCACGCACACAGTCGTAGAAGCACCCCAGACCTCATGAAATGGGTCGCTATTTGTGCATTGCCAGGTCTACTAGCTCAAACCTACTTCTTCGGATGGGGGACGCTCATCCAGTTAGTATTTGCTATCGCACTTGCGGTTACCTTTGAAGCGGCAATCATGCTACTAAGAAAGCGCCCGCCAGTGATGGCGCTACGTGATTACAGTGCTGTTGTCACCGCTTGGCTACTCAGTGTCGCGATTCCTCCACATTCTCCGTGGTGGATTCTAGTGATAGGTATGTTCTTCGCAATTGTCATCGCGAAACACCTATACGGAGGCCTTGGGCAAAACCCATTTAACCCAGCGATGGTCGCTTACGTTGTTTTGCTGATCTCATTTCCAGTTCAAATGACCAGTTGGAATGCACCTGCAAGCTTAACGGCTGAAGCAACGAACTTTGTTGACTCATTCTTGATGATCTTTACCGGTTTCAATAATGAAGGATTATCTCTACAGCAAGCTCGTTTAGGTATTGATGGCACCACAATGGCGACGCCACTCGATGCCTTCAAAACCGCACTAACGGCAGGTAACACCGCTTCTGAAGCTCTGTCTCAACCTCAATTTAGCTGGTTAGCTGGCGTGGGTTGGGAATGGGTAAACCTTGCTTACCTTATTGGTGGCTTGGTGCTTATCAAACAACGCGTGATTCAATGGCATATCCCAGTCGCGTTTCTGGGTAGCTTGACCCTATTTAGCCTAGTGTTCTTGATGTTCACCCCTGGCGAAACCGCATCACCGACCATTCATCTATTGTCTGGTGCGACTATGCTCGGCGCATTTTTCATTGCGACCGACCCAGTTTCAGCATCAACGACAGTGAAAGGTCGCTTAGTGTTTGGCGCTCTGATCGGCGGTTTGGTATTTATCATCCGCAGTTGGGGTGGTTTCCCTGATGGCGTGGCGTTTGCTGTATTGTTAGCCAACATGTGTGTTCCACTGATTGACTACTACACCAAACCTCGTACATACGGCCACTAAGGAAGCAGATACTATGCTAAATGCAATTAAGAAAAACGGTCTTGTACTTGCGATTTTTGCCTGCGCTTCGACGGGTTTGGTCGCGGTAACTCACTACCTGACCAAAGATCAAATCAAACAACAAGAACAGGCTCAGTTACTGTCTGTGCTTAACCAAGTGATCCCACACGATCTGCACGACAACGAGCTGTTTTCGTCTTGTACTTTGGTTCAAGCAGAAGAGCTTGGAACTGAGCAAGCGATGCCGGCTTACATTGCTAAAATCAATGGTGAGCCGAGTGCGATTGCGATCGAAGCGATTGCCCCTGACGGCTACAACGGCGCGATTAAAGTGATTGTTGGAATGAAGATCGACGGTACTATTTTAGGTACTCGCGTGCTTTCTCACCAAGAAACTCCAGGTTTGGGTGATAAGATTGATTTGCGTGTAAGTGATTGGGTTCTTTCGTTTGCAGGCAAACAAGTAACAAATTCTAATCTTGACCGTTGGAAGGTTCGTAAAGACGGTGGTGACTTTGACCAGTTTACTGGCGCAACCATCACACCTAGAGCGGTCGTGAAGTCAGTCAAACAAGCGGTTCAATACGTTAACCAAAACAACCAAGCATTGCTTGCTCAACCTCTAAATTGTGGTGGTGAATAATGAGTGACCATAAAACACTGATCAAAAATGGCATGTGGGCCAATAACCCTGCCCTAGTGCAACTTCTTGGGTTATGTCCGCTGCTGGCTGTATCGTCAACAGTCACTAACGCACTTGGGCTAGGTATTGCTACCTTGCTTGTACTGGTCGGTTCAAACGTTTCTGTTTCTTTGGTTCGTAACCACGTACCAAAAGAAGTGCGTATCCCAGTATTCGTAATGATCATTGCCTCGCTAGTAACGTGTGTTCAACTACTGATGAACGCTTACGCTTATGGGCTTTACCTCTCTTTGGGTATCTTCATCCCGCTGATCGTGACCAACTGCATCATCATTGGTCGTGCGGAAGCCTTCGCTTCAAAGAATGAAGTGCTACCAGCGGCTCAAGATGGCTTCTGGATGGGTCTTGGCATGACATCGGTACTGGTTGTACTGGGCGCAATGCGTGAGGTTATCGGTAACGGCACCCTGTTTGATGGTGCAGACCTGCTTCTTGGTGATTGGGCTTCTGTATTACGAATCCAGATATTCCAATTTGATAACAGCTTCTTGTTAGCCCTGCTTCCACCGGGTGCCTTTATTGGTGTTGGTTTCTTGATTGCGTTGAAAAACATCATCGACAACCAAGCAAAATCTAGACAGCCTAAACAAGAAAAACCAGTCATTGAACGCGCTCGCGTTACCAATGCTTAATGAGTTACAGTAGTTTAAAGCCTGCTGAGTAGCTCAACCGCTCAGCGGGTAATTAGATTGACCAAATACACATAATAATGACGCTCATAAGAGCGCGTAACAGATGATAAAGCCTGAGCATTTAGAGTTTATTGAATACCCACTCTGGAACTCAAGCCCTAACTATTTGAAAGTAATGTCGCTATGAACAATGTAAAACGAGTAGAAATACTTGAGCGTTTAAGAGAAAACAACCCAAAGCCAGAGACTGAGCTTAACTGGAACAGTCCATTCGAACTGCTGATTGCTGTTCTATTGTCTGCACAGGCAACTGACGTCAGCGTGAACAAGGCCACGGATAAGCTTTACCCTGTTGCCAATACTCCACAAGCGATTTTTGACCTAGGTGTTGATGGCTTAAAAGAGTACATCAAGACAATCGGTCTATTTAATTCAAAAGCAGAAAACACCATTAAAACGTGTCGCATGCTGCTTGACCTACATAACGGTGAAGTGCCGGAAGATCGCGCGTCATTAGAAGCCCTTCCTGGTGTTGGCCGTAAAACTGCTAACGTAGTATTGAACACCGCTTTCGGTTGGCCAACCATTGCCGTTGATACTCACATCTACCGTGTATCAAACCGAACTAAGCTAGCAATGGGTAAAACCGTCGACGATGTCGAGGCAAAGCTGCTCAAAGTTATTCCCAAAGAATTCAAACTGGATGTCCACCATTGGCTCATTCTTCATGGACGTTACACCTGTGTCGCGCGTAAACCACGCTGTGGCAGCTGTATCATTGAAGACTTGTGTGAGTTCAAAGAGAAAACGGACGTCTAGGCTCATAAGCTGTTAGCCCTAAGCGAAAGAAGCTAACAAGCCTATTGGCCAAAAAAGCGCCGCGTTTATCCAGCGGCATAAAACAGAATTACAAAAACGTATACATAATTAAAGCTAGGAGCAAATCATGTCAAACGGTCGTATTTTACACACCATGCTACGCGTTGGTGATCTAGACAAGTCTATCGAGTTCTACACCAATGTAATGGGTATGCAGCTATTACGTAAGAACGAAAACAAAGAGTACGAATACACACTGGCTTTCGTTGGCTTTGGCGACGAATCTCAAGGCGCAGTGATTGAGCTGACTTACAACTGGGGCACGACTGAATATGACCTTGGCTCAGCTTTTGGTCACGTTGCTATCGGTGTTGATGACATCTACACAACGTGTGATGCGATTAAAGCAGCAGGCGGTAATGTGACACGTCAAGCTGGCCCGGTTAAAGGCGGCTCTACTCACATCGCATTCGTTAAAGATCCTGACGGTTACATGATTGAGCTTATTCAGAACAAACAAGCAAGTGCCGGTCTAGAAGGTTAATTCCTCAACCTCTTTGCGAATTTGAGCTTGAACGCCTGATGAAATGAAAAAAAGAAGTGAGCACTGTGCTCGCTTCTTTTTTATGTTTCCACGCACGAACAATACCCTTCACCAATTATTATTAACAATCTCACCAATGAAACTTTACATGATAATGATTATCATTTAAATTAAACACCTATTGATTAGTGAGGTAATACAATGATTAGCGAATGGGAAAAACACACGTTACTTGCCGATACTGCATTGCAGCTCGACGATCCTGTACGAAGTATTCTCCACTATCAGCAAGCATTGAACTTGAGCGAAGAAATCACTGAGCGTACCGATATTCAGGCTGACGAACGCCTACTGATCTCTGTGATCTCTTGCCACAATCTCGCGCAATTCTGGCGATGGGCTGGTGATACCGAATACGAGCTCAAGTATCTTCAATTGGCTTCAGAAAAAGTGCTGACACTGATCCCGCAGTGCCCTAACACTCAATGTTCCAGCTTTATCGATTCTATTGGTTGCTGTAAGAAAGCGCTGATCGATTTCATGAAACGCCATCCCAATCCTAAAATTGCTTCTATGGTAGAAAAGATCGATACCGCGACCAACTGTGAAATGATCGCTCGTTTCCGCTTGAACTAAACGAGTTGCGTTTAGACAATGGCTCCAAATTTTAAAGACAAAAAAGCCCGTCATTACGACGGGCTATCTGATTTCAAAACAAGCAATTATTCTGCTTAAACCTGCGTACGACCTAAAGAGATAACAACGCGTCGGTTCTTGTCTTTACCAATTGGCGAATTGTTGTCTGCAATCGGGCGACGTTTACCATAGCCCTGAACTTGGATACGATCTTCTGGCAAGCCTAAAGATTTGAAGTACTCTCTTAACGATTCCGCTCTGCGCTCTGAAAGGTTTTGGCTAATACCTTTGCTGTCGACAGAATCGGTGTACGTTGCCACCAGCACAAGATCGATGTCTTGGTTATAGCGAACGTAATCGGCGATCTGGCTCAGCCTTTTGCGCGACGACTTGTTCAGCTGATCACTGTTACGGTCATAGTGCAAAATAGTGAAAGAGATATCTTCAAAGCTGTAAGGCAGCAGGTTAGCAACACAGTCACTGAACACATTGTATTTTTCTTGGAATAACACCGACGACAGCGACACTTCGATTCGCTGGTCGCGGCTCTGCCACTCTTGGTAACTGAATGTCGGGTAGCGCCCTTTCTCCAACTCACTCAAGATTCCCCACGCCGTTTGACCGCCAACGTAGCCATCAAATTGTTGGAAGAACTTAATGGTTGTCATGCGATCAGCACTTTCACCCGGACGCCAAGGTGGCGGCATCGAAATCAAGCTGACATTACGCGTAGCACCCATCGGGCGACGCATTTTAAGCTCAAAGTCCAAAATGATTTTTTTACTCGCGCGAGATGAGAACTCAGCATCACCAAAATTTGGGATAGGGTGAACCAAGCGGCATTCGAGTGGCGTGTTGGCCACCATCTCCCACGTTGACTGTTGAGGAGATGCTCCGTAACGCTTTTCTTGTGCCATTACTGGTGACGACATAAGTAGCGAAAATAGCATTGAACCTGTTATGAGTTGTTTCTTCATAAAGTGGAGTATCTCTTAAGCAATTCGTTTAACAATGCAGCCAATTGCCGCATTTTTCTCTCACGTTTAAATATGCAATTATCAAGCCGCAATGGATTAGGTAATTTATGATTTATTGCCCTTCCCTAGTTTTTATCACTGCTATTATCTGCAATAATGCAGCCTTAATAACACTTATTTGGGCTAACATGACTGTAGAAAACGAAGCTCTGACCCTAAAAAAACGCTTTCGTGGCTATTTTCCAGTGGTCATCGACGTGGAAACCGCAGGGTTTAACGCTGAAACCGATGCATTATTAGAAATCTGTGCCATTACGTTAAAAATGGATGAGAACGGAGATCTGCACCCTGCATCAACGCTTCATTTTCACATTGAGCCTTTTGAAGGCGCAAATATAGAGCAGGCAGCATTAGACTTTAACGGAATTAAAGACCCATTTAGCCCATTACGTGGTGCTGTGTCGGAACAAGAAGCCCTTAAAGAAATCTACAAGCTAGTGAGAAAAGAACAAAAAGCTTCAGATTGCAGTCGCGCAATCATGGTTGCTCACAACGCTACATTCGATTTGAACTTCGTTAATGCGGCAAGTGAGCGCTGTAAGCTTAAACGCGTCCCTTTCCATCCATTTGCTACTTTTGACACTGCAGCTCTTAGTGGTCTTGCCTACGGTCAAACCGTTTTGGCTAAAGCTTGCCGCACTGCAGGGATGGAATTTGACAACAAAGAAGCACACTCTGCTTTGTATGATACGCAAAAAACCACAGAGTTATTTTGCGGCATTGTAAACAAATGGAAAGCCCTTGGTGGTTGGCCTCTTGTTGACGAAGAATAAAAAATAGAGTCGGTAAACGTTCACTCGTATTGCCTTCATAAAAAACACAACATCCCGAGAATAATATGAATCCTGTTGTAATTTCAGTTTGCATCATGCTTGTTTTAGCTTTGATGCGCGTAAACGTAGTCGTTGCTCTCACGTTCAGCGCAATTATCGGTGGCGTAGCCTCTGGTATGGGCTTGAACGACGCAGTCGCGGCTTTCGAAAGTGGATTAGGTGGCGGTGCAACTATCGCACTTAGCTACGCTATGCTTGGTACATTCGCTGTTGCTATCTCACGTTCTGGTATAACGGATCTCCTTGCTCAAAGTGTTATCAAACGCATTCACGGCAAAGAGAACAGTGCAGCATCGACTGGTCTTAAATACGGCATCCTTGCGTCGTTGATCTTAGTGACCATGTCTTCACAAAACGTGATTCCTGTACATATCGCCTTCATCCCAATCTTAATCCCACCTCTACTAGGCGTATTCGCAAAAATGAACCTAGACCGTCGTCTAGTTGCGTGTGTGCTTACTTTTGGTCTGATTACGCCTTACATGGTGTTACCGATTGGTTTTGGCGGCATCTTCCTAAACAACATCCTGCTTAAAAACCTTCACGACAATGGTCTTGAAAACGTTGTAGCGAGCCAAGTACCTATGGCAATGTTGTTACCAGCAGCAGGCATGATCTTCGGCCTTCTTACCGCAGTATTCTTTACTTACCGTAAGCCTCGCCAATACAAAGAAACCTCTCACACTGTTGTTTCAACAGAAGTGAAAGAGATCAACAAGAAGCACATCCTAGTTGCAGCGGCTGGTATCGTAGCAGCGCTAACAGTTCAACTGTCGACGGGTTCTATGATCATCGGTGCTCTAGCGGGCTTCATGGTATTTACCTTCGGTGGCGTCATTGCTTGGAAAGAGACACAAGATGTTTTCACCAAGGGCGTTCATATGATGGCAATGATCGGTTTCATCATGATTGCAGCGGCAGGTTTCGCGGCAGTTATGAAGCAAACGGGTGGCGTTGAATCTCTGGTTGAAGCTCTTTCAACTAGCATCGGTGACAATAAACCACTAGCAGCGCTACTTATGCTAGTGGTTGGTCTACTGGTAACAATGGGCATTGGCTCTTCGTTCTCTACGATTCCAATCCTTGCAACTATCTACGTTCCACTAGCAGCAGCATTTGGTTTCTCACCAATGGCAACGATCGCTCTAGTAGGTACAGCAGCAGCACTTGGTGATGCAGGTTCTCCGGCTTCTGACTCAACATTAGGTCCAACGTCTGGTCTAAATGCTGATGGTCAACATGAGCACGTATGGGAAACCGTAGTACCGACGTTCTTGCACTACAACATCCCACTGATCGTATTCGGTTGGATTGCAGCCATGGTTCTGTAATTAGGTTCTGTAGTAAAGAACCTAAGCTATTATTACAAAGACCGCCTCGTGCGGTCTTTTTTGTATCTGGGATATATCTTGCTCTTTTATTCTCTCTTACCCTTTACCACCTCAATAAACTCATTGCGCCAGATAAAAGAAAAGGCTTACTGTTGTAAGTAAGCCTTCAAAGTAGTGTGAACTAATTGAGAGTTAGAGCTCTCATTGAACTAAGCAGTAGGAGCGCTATTCACAAGTACTTCACGAATAGATTTAAGCGTCGTCTCCGACGAATGGTAATCCAACGCAACCTCAGTGAAGATACCGTTAACTTCAAGCATTAACGTTGGGTAAGAATGTACGCCTATCGCTTCTTTAAAGCCTAACTGGTCATCCAATTCACTTTCCAATAGTTTGCTAGAAAGATCATTTTCAAACTGTTGTACGTTCATACCCAACTCTTCAGCGAGTTGCAGATGAGTATCTTGGCTGTGTGGCAACATCGCACGCAAATAGTAAGCATGTTGAATCGCTTCAAGCATGGCTTCATAGTGGTCTTGAAAACCTGCAGCAATCACGGCACGGCACGCAGGGTAAGTACTGCGAACAGGTTGGCACTCTGTCCAAAAATCATGGTTAAACTCAGTACCCAACTTAGCTTCGATCTGCTTCCAAATCGCTTGCAGCTTGCCTTTCATCTCTTCTGACATTGGCTCATCAGAATCCGGCGCCAAACCACCCACTACATAGTTAAACTCAATGCTCGCAGGCAATTGTTGTTTCAATAACTCAAGTGTTGGCTTGTAACCCCAACACCAGCTGCACATTGGATCATGCACATAATGAAGTTTTACGTTCATTGTTCATTCCTTATCGAGTCAATGATTCGATCAATTAAAACAAAAAAGGAGCCTGATTAAGGCCCCTCATTTTAACTATTCAGCGCAAAGGCTAGAACTTATTCAGCGTCATCGCCAGCAACTTTAGCCGCTGCTTCTTTGATGATTGGCTGAAGTTCGCCTTTTTGGAACATCTCAAGAATGATGTCACAACCACCGATTAGCTCACCTTCAACCCAAAGTTGTGGGAAAGTTGGCCACTGTGCGTAAGCAGGAAGCTCTGCACGGATATCAGGGTTTTGTAGGATATCTACGTAAGCAAATTTTTCGCCACATGCCATTAGAGCTTGAGACGCTTGAGAAGAGAAACCACAGCTAGGTAGCTTAGGAGAACCTTTCATGTACAGTAGAATAGTGTTTTCTTCAATTTGCTGTTTGATTTTATCGATAGTTTCCATTGCTTCCTCGTTAATGGATTACGGCGTTTATTGCCTTTATTCTACCCCAAACTAAAAGAATAAAAACCATATAAAAAAAGCGGTTAACAAGCTAAGCTAACAATTCACACAAAAGTAATGAAATAAGCTTTTAATAAAGTAAAAACTTGCTAAACTATATCGCAAGTCAGCAAATTGACCATGGTTGGCAGTATAGCGAGCCATGAATAATAATATCACTGGAAGCAATCGAAAGAATTAACTCTTTCATATCAATGGAGAATTGAGCAATGGCATTTGAACTACCGGCTCTTCCTTACGCGAAAGACGCGCTAGAACCACACATCTCAGCAGAAACGCTAGATTTCCACCACGGTAAGCACCACAACACTTACGTTGTTAAGCTAAACGGTCTTATCCCAGGTACTGAGTTTGAAGGCAAAACACTAGAAGAGATCGTTAAGACTTCTACTGGTGGTGTTTTCAATAACGCTGCTCAAATCTGGAACCACACGTTCTACTGGCACTGTCTTGCTCCTAAAGCAGGCGGCGAACCAACTGGCGCTGTTGCAGAAGCTATCAACGCTGCATTCGGTTCTTTCGAAGAATTCAAAGCGAAATTCACTGATTCAGCAATCAACAACTTCGGTTCTTCTTGGACTTGGTTAGTTAAGAAAGCTGACGGTTCTCTAGACATCGTTAACACTTCTAACGCTGCTACTCCTCTAACAGAAGAAGGTGTTACTCCACTTCTAACTGTTGACCTATGGGAACACGCTTACTACATCGATTTCCGCAATGTTCGCCCTGACTACATGGCTGCATTCTGGAACCTAGTAAACTGGTCTTTCGTAGAAGAGAACCTAGCTAAGTAATTATTACTTACGCTGCGCTATCTATAGCGAGTTATCTATTGAAAGCTCATGCCTCGGCGTGAGCTTTTTTGTATCTGTCGTCTCCAAGATAAAAATCAGCATCAATCAACAGACCGTAGTTTCCACCTATCCCTACCTTTCATATCAGCCCTGCAGAAATTCGTTATTTGCCTGTAATTAAACACTAAAGTTTGCCGACTCCATGCCGTTAAAGGTGTATCGAATGAGAGGCAACATGCAAATACATACTTTAGACAAAGCAGGAATCATCAACGAACTGAAGTTCGGCATCGGGATCAGCCAAGCGGTTGAGCAAGGTCGCCGTGCAGATTTCGCGTTGTTGTTATCTATGTTTTCTAATGATGTTCGTGATTGCACGCCCATCGACACCATTGAAGTTAGCGAGACAAATGAAGATCGTCTACGTAAACACTTCGGCGTAGCAGATCCACAACCTTTGCGCTCGGACCAATCGTCTTATGAAATTTCGGCTCAACAGTCGGCTCAGTTTCATCAAGCAAGCCTTGCCAGTGCAAAGCTAAGCCATTACTTGAAACCTGAAGCGCTTGCTTTCATGCCTGAAGATACGCATGACTTTCCCGAAGAGGTTTATCAAAACCTTTCTGGTCATGATCGACGTAAATTGGCGAATAAACACTTGCCTGATTTGCCTCATGCCACGCTCTACAACGAATTGTCGACCGCTCAGCGTCAATATCAGATTCAAGCTCAGGTGTAGTTACTGGCTCCCCCTTTCTGACTTTCTCTTAAGGCTCCTCTTTTCCCATCTTGTGTGCACCTACGAATTCATTGATACAAGTGATATGAATCACTAGCCTTAGGCATCTATAATTTCCAGTTTGTCGATTACCTCTTGAAGTTACTACAAAATGTGACGTGCCACTAAATTCATAAAAACTTATTAATCGGCATACCTTAGTTTGAACCAATTCACACCCATTGTATAAAATTTGACCCATCCTTATCCGACACGGATGATTTGTTTAGGTACTGGGATGGAAATAAAAAGCTCAATCATATTGGTGACATCTGCCGGCTCGCGACTGGGAGGGACGATTGCGAACCACTTTGTTAACCTTGGAGCCACCGTCATCCTTTGTGATAAAGACTCGGAAGCACTCCAGGCGACGTATCTACAGTGTGCCCGCTTTTCTGACTCGGTTTATCACTACACGCTCAAAGGCAATGACAGCCAAGCTATTCTCAGCGTGTATGATTTTATTCAAACCACCTTCAACACGACACCCGATGTGCTGGTCAATAACTGGATAAGCTCCCCAATGCCAAGTCTGATTGGCGATCAACCTGTCAGTAGCTTTATTAATGATCTCTCGTCGATGGCATCGACCCTGTTTGCATTCGGGCAAATCAGTGCTGAGAGATTGCGAGAAGAAGATAAAGAAGGCGTGATTGTGAATGTGATATCTCATGATGACTTTCATGATGTGTCCGGCTTAGAGAGTGCAAATTCGATGATCACTGGCTTTACCCATAGTTGGGCGAAAGAGCTGACTCCCTTTGGTATTCGAGTCGGTGGTGTTGTTCCCGCCGTTCATAACTCCGATGGTAAGCTCAACCGATGTCACTGGGCGCAGCTGCAAGACGAGTTGACTCGAACCACTGAATACATTGTCTCGAATGACTACTTCAGTGGGCGAGTTGTCGCGGCAGAGGTTTAACTCCCTATTCCAAATTAACATAGCAGACTCGACTCAAATCGAGTAGCAAAGCAATTGCCTTTCAATCCGTTTTACAAACGAACCAAACATAAAAAAAGCCCCAGTCTCTCGACTGGGGCTTTCATCTTTTCCCGATAGATAAGTATCGTGCTAGCGAAAACTTATCTCAAAACTAATGCTTACTTATTATGCGTTAGCTTTTTCTTTTTTAGCTTTTGGCGCTTTCGCTTCAGCTGGCTTTTGGTCTGCTTTCTTAAGGATAACTGTAGTACCTTCGAAAGTTTCGCCTTCAACGTATGGTTGGCCGAAGTAAGAAGTTGTTAGCACTTCTTTTAGCTCAGTGATTAGAGGGTAACGTGGGTTAGCACCTGTACACTGGTCATCGAACGCTTCAACAGCTAGCTCGTCTAGTTTAGCGATGAAGTCAGACTCGTTAACACCCGCAGCTTGGATAGATAGTGGGATGTCTAGGTCAACTTTAAGCTCTTCTAACCAAGTCAGTAGACGTTCAATCTTCTGAGCAGTACGGTCACCAGCTTGGCTTAGGCCTAGGTGGTCAGCAACTTCAGCGTAACGACGGCGTGCTTGTGGACGGTCGTACTGAGAGAATGCAGTCTGCTTAGTTGGGTTATCGTTCGCGTTGTAACGTACAACGTTTGAGATAAGTAGTGCGTTAGCAAGACCGTGTGGTAGGTGGAACTCAGCACCAATTTTGTGAGCCATTGAGTGACACACACCTAGGAATGCGTTCGCAAATGCTACACCAGCGATAGTTGCTGCGTTGTGTACTTTCTCACGAGCGATTGGGTCAGCCGCACCATTTTTGTAGCTTGATGGTAGGTATTCTTTAAGCATCTTAAGTGCTTGAAGAGCTTGGCCGTCTGAGTACTCGTTCGCTAGAACAGATACGTAAGCTTCAAGAGCGTGAGTTACTGCATCGTAACCACCGAACGCTGTTAGAGACTTAGGCATGTTCATTACTAGGTTCGCATCAACGATAGCCATGTTTGGCGTGATTTCGTAATCAGCTAGTGGGTATTTAGCACCAGTCTTGTCGTCTGTAACAACAGCGAATGGAGTAACCTCTGAACCAGTACCTGAAGTTGTAGTGATACATACAAGCTCAGCTTTTTGACCCATTTTAGGGAACTTGTAGATACGTTTACGGATATCCATAAAGCGCATTGCTAGTTCTTCGAAGTGAGTTTCTGGGTGCTCGTACATAACCCACATGATCTTAGCAGCATCCATTGGAGAACCGCCACCTAGAGCAAGGATTACGTCAGGTTGGAAGCTCTTCATTGCTTCAGCGCCTTTCTCAACAACAGATAGCGTTGGATCCGCTTCTACGTCGAAGAAAGTTTGTACTTCGATGCCTTGTGCTTTAAGCAGGCTAACTACGTCATCTGCGTAACCGTTGTTGAATAGGAAACGGTCAGTTACTAGGAATGCGCGTTTCTTACCTTCTAGGTCGCTCATTGCGATTGGAAGGCTACCACGACGGAAGTAGATAGACTTAGGTAGTTTGTGCCACAACATGTTTTCAGCTCGCTTCGCTACAGTTTTCTTGTTGATTAGGTGCTTAGGACCTACGTTCTCAGAGATAGAGTTACCACCCCATGAACCACAACCTAGAGTTAGAGAAGGTGCAACGTTGAAGTTGTACAGGTCACCGATACCACCGTGAGTAGTCGGGATGTTGATTAGGATACGAGCAGTCTTCATCTTGTCACCGAAGTAACGAATGCGGTCTGCGTTAGTATCTTGGTTAGTGTAAAGACCAGATGTGTGACCGATACCACCGATTTCAACCATAGTTACCGCTTGAGCAACTGCGTCTTCGAAGTCGTCTGCGCGGAATAGACCTAGAGTTGGAGATAGTTTCTCGTGAGCGAATTCGTCATCGTAAGAAACTTTACCAAGACCTTCACCTACAAGTACTTTTGTATCAGCAGGAACTTTAACACCAGCCATTTCAGCGATTGCTGGAGCAGGTTGACCTACGATTTTAGCGTTTAGGTTGCCGTCGATAAGCAGAACTTTACGTACTTTATCAGCGTCAGCTTTAGATAGAACGTGAGCTTTATGAGAAGCGAAACGCTCTTTCACTTCGTCGTATACTTCACCAACTACGATTGCAGCTTGCTCAGAAGCACATACTACGCCGTTATCAAAAGTCTTAGACATAAGGATAGAGGCTACAGCACGTTTGATGTCAGCTGTTTCATCGATAACTACAGGAACGTTACCAGCACCAACACCGATAGCAGGCTTACCAGAAGAGTATGCTGCTTTAACCATGCCTGGACCACCAGTAGCAAGGATAAGTGCGATACCGTCGTGCTTCATAAGCGCGTTAGAAAGCTCTACAGATGGTTGGTCAATCCAACCGATGATGTCTCTTGGAGCACCAGCTGCAACAGCCGCGTCTAGAACTAGTTTCGCTGCATCGTTAGTTGAGTTCTTTGCACGTGGGTGTGGCGAGAAGATGATGCCGTTACGTGTCTTAAGAGAAATTAGAGATTTGAAGATTGCTGTAGAAGTTGGGTTCGTTGTTGGAACGATACCACAGATGATACCTACAGGCTCAGCGATAGTCATTGTGCCTAGGTTGTCATCTTCTTCTAAGATGCCACATGTTTTTTCGTCTTTGTATTTGTTGTAGATAAATTCAGATGCAAAGTGGTTTTTGATAACCTTATCTTCAACAATACCCATTCCAGATTCAGCAACTGCTTGTTGAGCAAGTGGAATACGAGCGTGGTTAGCAGCAAGAGAAGCTGCGCGGAAGATTGCGTCTACTTTCTCTTGAGAGAATGTTGCAAACTCTTCTTGTGCTGCTTTAACGCGAGCTACTAGAGCATCAAGTTCCGCTAAGTTAGTTACAGGCATGGTGGATCTCCTAAAATAATAAATATTAAAAACTTTTTATTAAATTCGCTGCTTGCCGTTAACCTTAAAAACCAGCGTTCTTAGTAAATTGCTTTCAGGGCTGAGTATATTATTTCACTGTGTGAAAAAAATTGACCCAGATCAGTTACCCAAAAAGAATTAACCAGAAAGTAGTAAGGCAATCGCAAAAATGAACTTAAGAGCATGATTTATATAGATTAAACTCACACTTTTCGTTCGCGCAAAAAACAAGCAAACAGACAACTTTTTTCTACATAGCGTAATAAACTGTAAAAAAGTTTCATTTTTAGTCCGTTAAATTACATGTATACAGCTATATTCGTGCTACTGAGAGTATATCCATACCGTTGTACGGGCTAGATTCTGACATAATTTTTATTAATTTCGTGCGTCGGTTAACAGTTACTCAATAATAAATTACAAAATTAAACACCACCAACTAGCTTGCAACAGGCTTAAAACAAAAGTGAGATTCAATTAGTTTTTCTAAAAAGAATCACCCATTTCAAGTTAGTTTTTTTCATTCGCGTAAATTGAGTTTGTGCCTTACATTACGCGCCTAAACTATTCACAGATCAAACCTTCAACCTTAAGTACGCTAACTGGAGATCGCTCTCATGCAAGGCTTAGAACTCGCAATTTTTATGCAATTCTTCCTTGGGCTTGTTGCTGCCGTAAACCCAATCGGCATCATGCCTGTTTTTGTTTCTCTTACTGCTCATATGCCGCCAGAAGAGAGGAACAGGACAGCCTTACAAGCAAACATTGCTGTTGCCGTGATCCTCATTGTCTCTCTTGTTGCGGGGCAAATGCTGCTTGATATGTTTAGTATCTCGCTGGACTCATTCCGTGTTGCAGGTGGTTTACTATTACTGAGCATCGCATTTTCGATGATGAGCGGTAAGCTCGGTGAAGATAAGCAGAACAAACAAGAAAAATCTGAATACATCAGCAAAGAGCAAATCGGTGTTGTTCCACTGGCTATGCCGCTAATGGCAGGCCCAGGTGCTATCAGCTCGACCATTGTTTACGGGTCTCGCTACCCTGCAGCTATTGATACGGTCGGCATCGGCATTAGTATCATCGCATTCGCAACATGCTCTTGGCTTTTGTTCCGTTCAGCGCCGGTTATCGTTCGCTTTTTAGGTCAAACGGGTATCAACGTGATCACTCGTATCATGGGCCTGATTCTTGGCGCATTGGGTATCGAGTTCATCGCCAATGGCCTACGTAATCTGTTCCCAGGTTTAGCATAACGTTTAACGGCATTTCGGTTGCTCTATAAAGGGCAACAATATTGAAATATAGATAAGGCGAGTAAAGCAATTGGGCTTTCACTCGCCTCGTTATTATGAAGCTTGTATAATGACTGTTAATGCATTTAACAGAAGACGAACCTCTCCTTATGTCACGCAAGCCACTTAAGCATCATTTGTACGTCATTATCTTTGGTACTCACACGCCAGCCGGACGTGCATTTGATATATCTCTGATCGTTGCAATCTTGGCTTCGCTGTTGGTTCTAATCTTAGAATCCATCCCTAATGTGATGACCGAATGGTCACAACAGCTGCGTTATATCGAATACACCTTCACTGCGCTCTTCACTCTTGAGTATTTGTTAAGGCTCTATTGCTCTCCAAAACCAAAATCTTACGCCACCAGCTTTTATGGTGTTGTTGACCTATTGGCGATTCTTCCGACTTACCTAGCGATCATCTTCCCCGGCGCTTCATTTATGGGAGTGGTGAGACTGCTGCGTGTGATGCGTATATTCCGTATCCTAAAATTGGTTCGCTACCTACAAGATTCCAATATCCTATTACGCTCACTATTAATGGCACGACGAAAGATACTGATTTTCTTCAGCACAGTGGGCATCTTGGTCGTTATCTTTGGCGCTCTGATCTTTGTTATTGAAGGTCCCCACAATGGCTTCACCAGTATTCCTCACAGTATCTACTGGGCAATCGTGACCATCACAACCGTGGGTTACGGTGACATGGTGCCGCAAACCGCGCTTGGTAAAGCCATAGCATCACTGACCATGCTATTGGGTTACTCTATCTTAGCGGTACCGACCGGGATCATTACTGCAGAACTCAGTAATGAGATGAACTCGCACAAAGAATTGGTTAAGTGCCCTAACTGCAACCGAGCGGGCCATGATTCGGACGCCATGTATTGCAAGCACTGTGCTAGCGAATTAGCGGATCCAGACAAGCGTGTCGTCACCGACGAGAAATAAAAGCAGACACGAGATTCGAGTAGCGAGATGCGAAGAGATTTAAGGGCAGTTTCGAGGGCCGAATAACGAGGTAGCAATAAACTAAAAAGGGTTGACGTTTGTCGTCAACCCTTTCGGTTTATCAGCTAATAGAATTTAAGCAATCTTGCCTATTACGCTTTCTCAGCAAGGATAATGCGCAGAGTACGACGTAGTGGTTCTGCAGCACCCCAAAGCAGTTGGTCACCAACCGTGAAGGCGTTTAGGAAATCGTTACCCATCGACATCTTACGCAGACGACCGACTGGTACAGACATTGTGCCTGTTACTTTCGCTGGTGTTAGCTCCTGTGCCGTGATGTCACGGTCATTAGGAATCACTTTAACCCAATCATTGTGCGTTGCGATGATCTCTTCGATCTCGTCCATTGGAACGTCTTGCTTAAGCTTAATCGTTAGTGCTTGAGCGTGACAACGCATTGCACCGATTCGTACACAAGTACCATCAATTGGGATTGGCTGACCATCTAGACCAAGGATCTTGTTTGCTTCAACACCGGCTTTCCACTCTTCTTTGCTCTGACCGTTTTCACGCTTCACATCGATCCAAGGAATCAGTGAGCCTGCAAGCGGAGCACCAAATTGGTCTGTTGGGAATGAAGATGAACGAATCGTATCAGCCACTTTCTTATCGATATCAAGAATTGAACTTGAAGGATTCGCTAACTCAGAACTTACGCTGTCGTTGATCACACCCATTTGTGAGATCAGCTCACGCATGTTCTTAGCACCCGCACCAGAAGCGGCTTGGTAAGTCATGGCACTCATCCACTCAACCATGCCTTTCTCGTACAGACCACCTAGAGCCATAAGCATTAAGCTCACAGTACAGTTACCGCCAACGAACGTGTTGGTGCCGCTGTGAATGCCTTGCTGAATTTGAGCCAAGTTAACAGGATCAAGAGTGATGATTGAATCAGCATCCATACGCAGAGTAGAAGCTGCATCAATCCAGTAACCTTTCCAACCTGCTTGACGCAGTGCTGGGTATACTTTTGATGTGTAATCGCCGCCTTGACAGGTAATCACAGCATCAAGCTGTTTTAGGCTATCAATATCAAAAGCGTCTTGAAGTAGACCCGCATCTTTACCACCTAAAACAGGGGCAGGAATACCAATCTGAGATGTGCTGTAATAAACAGGCTCAATCAAGTCGAAGTCTTTCTCTTCAACCATACGTTGCATCAGTACAGAACCAACCATACCGCGCCAACCAACTAGACCTACTCTCATTGCTCACTCTCCATGTATAAATTAAAAATTGCTCTCCCCCATCTATAAGTTTTTCAGAAACAGAACTCAAGTGCTTTTTGTCAAAAAGTGTAACTTTTTCGTTTCTTTTAAGTGAACGTAATGAATCGTGCAGTTATCTCTGTATCGACATTCCATCTCCACCTCATTGATTAGGCGCCCATTATCGTCAAATTCAAACATTTACATCGCCAAAATCGATTCAATCGACGCTCATCACAAACAGTAAATCCCTCTTTTAAACCAAGGTTAATCAGAATTTTATTTTACAAAACGAAAACAACGTGCGACAGGTTTCAACATGTAACAATCATGAATTTAACAAAATCTTAGGTTATGAGACCACAATTGATTGAGTTAACAGTCAAATATCACAACTTGGACGTATTTTTTCGATATAATAAACTAATTACTGTAGTGTCCGTTTTGCACCACACACTATAACAAAGCACTATAAATGCTCGAAATCACAAGAGGCTTTTATGAAGCAGAGTAAAACTCGCCTACCGAACCTATTGCAGGTATTCATCGCGTTAGGACTATTTCTATCCCTTGCTTTTTCCTTTACTGCAAAGCTTGACCTTCCAATTCAACTTGCCTTGTATATTGGCTGGTTCATTATCATGGTTCTTGGTATTCGTCTTGGACACCAATACAAAGACTTAGAAAAAGCAGCACTCAAAGGAATATCCAATGGCTTAGGCGCGGTTTTAATACTTTTAGCCGTTGGCGCTCTTGTGGGTACTTGGATCTCAGGCGGGATCGTACCTACTATCATTTACTATGGTCTGAAAGCTATCCACCCTTCTATCTTCCTTTTAGCGACCATGATCATCTGTTCTCTAACCGCATTGGCGACCGGTACTTCTTGGGGCGCTGCGGGTACAGCAGGTATCGCGATGATGGGTATCGGCCAAGGTCTAGGTGTTCCAGCACCGATTACTGCAGGTGCCGTGCTGTCAGGTTGTTACTTCGGTGACAAGATGTCTCCGCTTTCTGATTCAGTGATTCTGGCTTCTTCAATGTCTGGTGTTGAAGTGGTTGAACACATCAAGGGCATGCTTCCAGTTGCGTTAATCAGCTACGTGATTACAGGCATCATGTTCACTGCGTTTGGTTTCCACTACGCGGGCAACGTTGACATGAGCCAAGTAGATTCTGTCATCAAAGCAATGGAAGTTCAGTTCTACATCACGCCTTACTCATTCGTTCCGGTACTTATCGTGCTTGGTCTGTTGGCTTTCCGTATGCCTTCATTCCCGGTCATCAGCTTTGGTTCTCTGCTGGGTATTATCTGGGCAGTCATGATCCAAGATATCGACTTCCTAACGGCATTCAACACTGCTTGGGCACCGTTCTCAATCTCATCTGGCGTCGAGTTTATTGATTCGATTCTTAACCGTGGCGGCATGTCTTCAATGCTGGGGTCGGTAGCGGTTATCGTATTTGGTCTAGGTTTCGGTGGCTTACTGGATAAAGTAGGCGTACTAGAGACAATTGCTAAGGTGTTTGAGCGCCGCGTAAACAGCGCAGGCTCACTAGCGACGAGCACAATTGGTACGGCCTTCATGGGTAACGTGTTCGGTTCTGCAATGTACGTATCGTTAATCCTTACGCCAAAAATCTGTGCGAAAAACTACGACCGTTTAGGCTATAAGCGTAAGAACCTATCTCGTAATGCTGAGTTTGGTGGCACGCTAACGTCGGGTATGGTTCCGTGGAGTGATAACGGTATCTACATGGCGAGTATTCTTGGTGTTGCAACGCTGTCTTACGCACCCTTCATGTGGTTAAGCTTCATCTGTATCATCGTGACTATCGTGACATCTTACATGGGTTGGTTCGTTGATAAGTGTGAACCAACAGCACCAGCGTTTGAAGCTGAAGAAGCGACAGAGTTAAGCAAGCAACAAGCTTAAGTTCAGGAGCTAACGCTTTCGAACGTAACTCAAAACGTTAATAGATAAATGCAAAAAGAGCGCCCTAGAGCGCTCTTTTTTGATCTGCTGATTTACTTATTTATCTATCTATTTATTGGCGGTTCGTTTACCCAACCAGTAACCGATGCCTAACGGTGCAAAGAACACCACTAAGATAAACAGAATGAAGTAAATAATCACACCTTTGATTAACTCCATCAGTTTATCAATCGCAAGCACCACAACCTCTTGAGACACACGATCTAGATCTTGAGTGAATAACTCTCTTTCTGAAGTCACAATGCCTGCAATCTCGATGCGCTCTTTGGCAATCATCTCTACTAGAGCTTCTCTCTCACGTGCCACCATTTTTTCTAATGCCACACGTTCATCACTTAGCATCGCTAATTTTTGGTCGGTTTTATCGCTGAGGTCGTTGAGCAATGGCTGCATTTCTGTCGACATAATAGATGCTAGTGTTTGCATGTATTCAGGGTTGTTCTCAATGAAGTCTTGCATGCTTGCTGATGTTTGACGAAGGCTTTCCAGCGTCATCGATAGGTCTTCACCCGTTAATGAGCTATTCAATGCAACCAGCTCCGCCTTCCACGACATCAGTTTCGGTGTCTGGTCAGCCATGAGGCTTAAACGATCAGATGCGTCACTCATGGCTTCAGGCATGGTGCCCAAGCTCTGAACGATTTGCGATTCGTCTTTACCAAGGTAACTTAGCCATTCACGGTAAGCAGGTGTACTTCTGAATGTGAGGTCTTTAAATGGGTGGCTAGCAGCAAACTGCGCAACGAACGCTTTGCTGTTTTTGAAATCACTGGAGCTCAATACACCCTTTGCCAGTTTCTCAGCTTCTTGATCAAGAAAACGAGCAGTCTCTACCGCATCATCCGTGGCGAACAGATCCGCGCCGTCGCCTTGGCTATAAAACTGATTCATTTGGGCAGTGAAAACCCACGAGTCAATTAACGCAGACATTGGAGAAGTTTGGTAAGCCGCTTGTTGTAAGCCCTGCTCTGCATGGATCTTCCAAAGCAACACATAAGATTGATGTAAGGTGTCATCAGCATGGTAAGATTGCGCGATGAGATCGGCCGAGTCTTCTACTCGAGTAAAGAACATCTTGGCGTATTCACGCGTCATGATCCGAGCATTTAACTCTTGTTGAGTGAGAGGCGTCGTTTGACTATCTAACTTAACTTCTAAGAGAGAACAACCACTTAGCACAATGCTAAGCACCAACACCATCCAACTTCGACTCGAAACTCGTAACATATAAACCTCTGACAAAGACTAAGGGCGCGGATTGTATGAGCGCTTCGTCAGAGTATTGTCAAAAATCCTGTAAAAGTTAACGCTGACTGTCTAAATATTCATGAGCAGAATCCACAGAGGCTTTTATTGCCTGCTCTAATTCAGCCAAATCATGTTCACTGATCGCTCTGGACTGCTTCATTGTCATTTCAATACTTGCGGCAATGATGGCTAACCGAGACGCTTTAATACTGCCGGCTACACCTTTTAAGCTATGTACAATGCGAGCAGCGGAAGTTTCATCTTTGGTCAGCAAAGACTTAAACTTCTCGTAGTCACCTGCGTGGTCTTGTACAAACACACCAAGCAAGAGTTCGACAGATTCAGCATCACCGTCGAGCGTTTCTAACATGTCTTCGATATCAATCGCAGGCTTTGAATCTGTGACACTGGCAACGTGTTTCTCGATTACTGGTGCCTGCTCAGAGGCTTGCTGAATAGAGTCTTGCGGTACAACGGGTTGGCTTGTAACGTTAACGCTCTGCATAGGTTGAGAGGCGGAATACTGGCTCGTTGACTTGTTCTCGGATACATAAACGTCGTTATTTACTTGTTTCACTGCTGAGGAAACAACATCGCTAAAAAAAGCGTCTTCCTCACTTGAATTAATTTCTAGTTCAGAGCTGAGTTCTTGGTCTGCTTCTTTCATCGTTTTTGTGGACCTAACGCCCCAAAACACTATCCCGCTCATCGCTACCAAGCTTAAACCTAGCATTACCAACAATAGGTTGAATTGACGGTCATGGAACTCAGCTTCGAGTTTTATGATCTGCTCATTCACTGAGTTTTTCTTAATCTTATCAACCAAATAGTTAAGCTGAGCATAATCACTCAACAACGCTGACGCATCAGCCAGTAACTGCTGGAGTGCATCTTGCTCTTCGGTTTCTAGTGAATAAGATTTGTCCAAAATGGAATCAAAGGCGCGATAAGTCGCTGACGAACTTTGATTGTCAGAATACATGGCTTCAAATACCACAACTCCGAATTCGTTGAGGAGTGGTTTTAGCTTAGGGGAAAGCTCTTTATCCGCACGCAAGATCTTAATGTTATCAACGATGTCTTGAACTTGGCTTTCTATTGGAATGAACTCATCGAACTTTTCTAGGAACTGGTCAGCTACGTACAACAGTTGGTTCACATCAGGACGAAACAAGGCGTGTTGGAAATCAGATTCAATCTGCAGTCGGATCGAATAAACCAACTGAGCATCGAGTGCGAGATCATTGATACGAGAGACTCGAAGTGGTTCTGAGAAATAAAGCGATTGCCTCAATTCATTGACTCGAATACCGAGCTCTTCGATTTGAGCAAGAGAATTGGTGTAGGAACGGCTTAGATTAAGAAGAGCCAATGAAGGAAGTAGCCACAGAGCCAAGAGCACAACCAAGAAAGTGGCTGGTTTTTTAAAGCGTTTGGGCTTTGCTACTGATTGTTCCATCTATATTCCTTGTGCGTGTTAACTTGAAGCCATGACCGTAGCTAAAAGATTAAGCACAAAATAAGCGACAACGCCCTGCTGCCGCTTTTATCCGTTAACTTCGGACTATGACTTATTGCGAGTCAGTTGGTCACGTAAGTTCGGTGGAGTGCCTTTAATCGTTAGCGTGTCTGTCTCCGGATCGTAAAAGATACGTTCGCCTAGAAGCAGACTATCAAAACTAACATTCAAACCGCCACCAGCACCAACAAATTTTGTTAGTTTACGCATAGTTGCGCGATCGGCTGGGAAGCTGTCTTCTAACTCGTAGCCTTGCTCACTAGTATAGTCAAAGAAGCTTGTGCCATCTGTGCTTGCTGGCAACTCGCCGGAAAGTTCACGAACTTGCACTTCATCGCCCGCTTTAAGCTGCTCGTTACAGTAATCCGCAACCTGCTTTTTGTAGCTGATCGCTTCTTCTTTCTCTAATTTAGAGTCAGAAACGAAATCTTCTACCGCTTGCATCAGTACTTGGTTTTGCTGTTTCGCATCCAAACCGACTTCAGCTTGTAAGAAATCTAAGAAGAAATCCGCGACTTTACGTCCAACACGTCCTTTAATGTAAGTTAAGTAACGGTTTGACTCTTTATCAGTCTCATAAGTAGAAAGGTCTAGACGAGCCGCGATATCCATTTTTGAGATATCAAGGTAGTCAGTCGCACTAATATCAAGCCCTTCAGTAACCTTTAGGCTTTGGTTTGAAGGCAATAAACCAATGAAAAGGTAATCTGTTGCAAGTGACTGATACTCAGCCATTACCAAGATGCCTTCGTCAGCGAATGGGTACTTTGATAGTTCATCTTTTAGACGTTGCGCACTCTTTTGAGAAAAATCGTAAAAGTTTGTCTCACCAGCACGAAGTTGATGCAACCACTGCTGGAATTCGCTGTCAGATTTGAAAGAACCAAACCCTTTGCCTGCTTTTGAATTAAAAACACGGTGAAGTTCAGCAACTAGGCTTTCAGATGAAGCATCGTTTTCTAGAGATTCAGCACGATAGTTAACAATCAGCTCATCCTGATCGTTCTTGCTCAGCTGGTGTAAAATTACGTTGGAAAGGTGAAGGCTCATAGTGAAAATATTACCGTTCAGGTTTCAGTTGTCGTGCATAGTAGGTTATCATAAGCCGCTTTTACTATCATTATTAGAGTCCTTATGCCGATTATATCTAAATACACAGATGATCAAGTTGAAAAAATCCTAGCTGAAGTAGGTGCTGTACTAACTAAGCACAAAGCTTCGCCAGAACTTTCACTGATGATCGCTGGAAATATCGCAACCAATGTCTTAAATCAGAATGTTGCTGCTTCACAACGCAAAGGAATTGCTGAAAAATTTGCCGAGGCTTTAATTTCTTCTCTTGAAGATAAAAAGTCTCACTAAATTTGATTGACGGATAAAAGAATTATAAATGGTAGACAGCGCAAACTCATATAGCGATCGTGTATCTCGACTGGTTGGTTGGGGTCACTGGTTTGCATTTTTCAACATCATTGCTGCGATGTTGATTGGTACTCGTTATATTACTCAATCTGCTTGGCCAGAAACCTTGCTAGGTCAATTCTATTTGGCTGCATCGTGGGTTGGTCATTTTGGCTTTTTAGTGTTCGCGCTCTATCTATTAGTGCTGTTCCCGCTCACTTTTGTTCTTCCGTCGAGGAAGTTATTACGTTTGGTTGCCGTTATCTTCGCGACCATAGGTTTAACTGTCCTGTTGATTGATACCCAAACGTATCAAAATATAAACCTCCACCTGACGCCTGTCGTGTGGGAGGTTTTATTCAGTGGAGAGGAATCTGCATTCACGTCTGATTTGCAGCACCTCTTCATTGTTATGCCATTTATCTTCTTACTACAGCTTGGTCTGTCTGAGTGGGTTTGGCGTAAGCAGCGTAAACTGTCTCATAAACACATTGGCCGTCCGATTACTGCCGTCTTCTTCCTGTGTTTCATCAGCAGCCACTTGACCTACATGTGGGCTGATGCGTACTTCTATAACCCAATTACTAGCCAGAAAGCGAACTTCCCACTGTCTTACCCAATGACAGCGAAAAGCTTTATGGAAAAACATGGTCTATTAGACCGTGAAGAGTACCTTGAGCGTTTAGAAGCGAATAAAGAGACCGTAAACCTAGTTAGCTACCCGCTAGAAAAAATTCAATACAACCGCCGCAGTGACGATCTTAACATCCTGATGGTGAGTGTGAACAACCTTCGCTCTGACGCACTTAATGCGACAGCGATGCCAAACAGCTATGCCTACGCACAACAGTCGATCAACTTCACCAACCACTACAGTTCAAGCAACGATATGTTTGGTATTTTTGGCTTGTTCTACGGCCTACCGAGCAGCTACGCAAGCAGCATTGAAGCTCAAGGGTCAAGCGCAGTATTGCTCGATGTTTTAGAGAATCACGATTACAAGTTCGCTGCTTTCAGTGGCGACAACTTTAATGATGCACTGTACTCGGATATCATCTTCCGAGGCCGTGATGTGATGCCAGAGCAAGCAACTTATGATGACCAGAGTGCCATAAAAGCTTGGTCTGACTGGATTCAATCACCGCAAGCTAAGCGTCCTTGGTTTAACTTTATTGAACTGACTACCCTGGATAACTTCGCCAGCTACGATTCAAGTTCAGAGTCGGACTCTACGCTAACGACAGCAGAGCGTTTTGCAACAGACTATCAAAAGTCAGCGACAGCGGCCGATGCTCAGCTAGCAACTATCTACGCTGAACTGGAACGCTTAGAGCTTGCCGACAACACGGTGGTTATCATTACCTCTAACCACGGTACTGAGTTTAACGAAACCAAAACCAACAGCTGGGGTGCAAACTCCAACTACAGTCGTTATCAGTTACAGGTGCCACTGTTTATTAGCTGGCCTGGTAAGTCTGCTTCTGAATACACCCACCGTTCTAGTCATCTAGACGTATCAGTAACACTGATGCAAGAGCTATTGGGTGTATCTTCGAACCCAACGGATTTCAGTAGTGGTCGCAGCCTGTTTAATGAACGTAACAGAAAGTGGATCCTCGCAGGCGACTCTCGTGAACTTGCGCTTGTTACTGATCAGCAAACAACGGTGTTAGATAAATTCGGTAACTACAAATTGTACGACCAGAATTACAAGCGCCTGAAAAACGTAAGCCCTCGCTTACCTGTGTTGATGCAAGGCCTGACTGAGCTACAGCGTTTCTACACAAAAAATGACTAAATAATCAGCAAACAGCAAAGGGAAGCCAATGGCTTCCCTTTTTTATTGCCGTGAATGATTAGAAAACAAGCAACAAAACAAAATTATGAAAATTAAGGGTTTACAAGATCCTCCACCCCTTATATTATTCACGCCACTGGAGGGATGGCTGAGTGGTCGAAAGCACCGGTCTTGAAAACCGGCAACCGTTAATAGCGGTTCTAGGGTTCAAATCCCTATCCCTCCACCACTTTAAAGAAAGCCGCTGAGAATTCAGCGGCTTTTTTGCATCTGAAGCTTTTTAAAATATAAAGCTCATCTAACAAAACTCTCTACAGTCCCAGTTTCAAACCCATTCACTCTATACCTAGTTTTAAATTCCGATCTCACCGTTCTAAACTAAAAGTTCATGCGCCTAAGCCACTCCCCTCATAACTTTACCTGCAAGCCAATTAGACACTTTCTTTTTTAATGGCACAGAAACACTGCGCGTATAACAAAAGTTGGAAATACTTGGTTTGTTGAATATTAGATTTTGTCAGCTTCTTAATAAACCGAACAATAAATAATCATTCAGAACAAAAACACCAAAAAGCGTTCATAAAAAAAGCAGTCAGTTAATAAGGGTATTTACAAACGAAAGCCACCCTTATATTATACGCGCCATTGGAGGGATGGCTGAGTGGTCGAAAGCACCGGTCTTGAAAACCGGCAACCGTTAATAGCGGTTCTAGGGTTCAAAT
Source organism: Vibrio sp. QJM3NY_35 (assembly GCF_057785915.1). NCBI lineage: Bacteria > Pseudomonadati > Pseudomonadota > Gammaproteobacteria > Vibrionales > Vibrionaceae > Vibrio > Vibrio sp. QJM3NY_35. The sequence continues at coordinate 2,388,399 of NZ_CM173507.1, forward strand.
CCCTATCCCTCCACCACTTTTAAAGATTAAACCGCTGTTTTTACAGCGGTTTTTTCGTATCTAAAGCCTCGAAAATCATCTTGCACAGAAAGGTAGCACAGATGTACTTATTGAGACTTCCAAATAGCGTATACTACACACGCATCGCCACCCCACTTTCACTGCGTAGCAGCGGTTATCCCAAAGAGTTTAAATTCTCTCTTCTAACTCGTGAACGTAAAGTTGCTTACCTGAGAAATATCGAACAGGTTCAATTACTCCATGCTCTTTTCGACAGAGCCAAAGTCACTGTATTAAGTTTTGCCGAGTTCAAAGCTGAGCTTACTCATAGTATTAATCAGTTGCGTCAAAATTATCGTTCTCAACCAGAGACAACGACGAATGCACCAATACTGCGACCTGCCGTAGAAGCAAAGGCAACAGCGCCGAGACTAAGTGTTGGAAAAGAGGCGCTGGTTCAGTTCATTGAATCGAAGCAGCTTGAGAATGTGACCCGATTGACGATTAAACAGCTCCAGCAGCGTTGTAGTGATTTTCTAAACTATCTATTAAGCCGAGGGAAAGAAAAGCCAAGTGGCTTTGTTGCGTAATTAAATTTATAGATAGAGCTACCCCATTTCGTGTGTTTCTTAGTCAATACGACAAGTTTCAGGCATACCTAACCCAGTAAGCTTGTTCAACGCTTTTATCATCGCGTAAGTCTCACCCACCTGCGCATTGTAATGTCTTAAGCTCAATCGTCCTCCTAGTAACTGTTTAACTCGATACATCGCTGTTTCTGATAGTGAACGTCTGTGGTACCCATACCGCTCTTTCCAATACTTATTTGAGCCGTATAACTTCTGGCAACCCACGGCGAGGTTTCGAGGATGACCATGCTCCCAGAAGGCTGCCCCTTCTCTTGGGGGAATAAGCGCAATGGCTCCCTTAATCTTAATAGCAGCATGACACAATCTCGTGTCGTAAGCTCCATCACCAGACACCTCAAGGATACTTCGGCGTGTTTGTTTCAGTAAGTTCGGGAGGACTTCTCCATCTGTAACCGTCGATAAACTTAGCTCGGCTGCGATAATTTCATGAGTGCTTGTATCAACGGCAATATGCAGCTTTCGCCAAACTCTACGCTTACCATCTGTCCCGTGTTTTTTGACTTTCCATTCACCTTCGCCATAAACCTTTAGGCCAGTTGCATCAATGGCCAGGTGCTGTATTGCTCCTCTCGCTTTAGTCTTAAATGAGACCTCAACTTGCTTTGCTCTACGACTGATGCAGGTGTAATGCGGACAACTTAATGGAACATGGGCAAGCCTAAATATTGAGTCGATAAACCCTTGCAGAGCTCTCAGTGGCATAGAAAAAACTCGTTTCACCATGAGCGCTGTCGTGATAGCTAAATCGCTGAACCGACGTGGCCTCCCGCGCTTACTCTGTTTGCTTTGCGCCCACCCGTTTATTGCCTCTTCATCAATCCAAAAGGTCAGAGAGCCACGGTTAATAAGTGATTGGTTGTATTGCTTCCAGTTGGTTGTTTTGTAACGAGGTTTAGGCATAGAGCTACGAGAAGGAGTGAACGTAGCTGATCAGATCGTAGGCTCTTGATTTAGTTCCATTGAATTACGCAACAAAGCCCATTTTAGCCGCAGGCAAATTACCAGACACGAGCAAATCGACATATTCGCTATCGTGAACCTGTTTTACCTGTTCAACCGAAACCGGCGTTGGTTGGCACACTTCAAACTTGCTTTTCCATCGAGGTTCACGATCCATCAGCGCCTCAACAGCACTATGCAACAACTGATATTTGTTGATTGGGTAGCGATGACCTTCTGGTAAAGGTAACTGTGAATAGATTGGGTGGTAAATTAAAGGAATCATAATCAGGTTAATTGCGTATCTTTCTCAAAACCATAACAGCCTCAGACTTGGCGACAACCTGAATTAATGATAATGATTATTGTTACTATCAATTAACGGAAAGAGACAACAATGAAAAGCGTAATACTCATCTTTGGGGTGATCTGCGGCTCAGCGGCAGCAGTAATGATTTTGGTAGGAATGCTAATGGCCAGTTGGTGGAGCGTTGATTTTCTCGTGTTAAGCCATCAAACTTAACTAATTGAACTGAAAAGGAATCACCATGAGCGTTATTTTTATTACTGGGGCGAACCGCGGCATTGGCTTAAGCCTGACTCAACAATACCTGGAAGGTAACCACAAGGTGTACGCGACTTATCGTGATGACAATTCAGCAAAAGAACTGCTCTCACTCGCAGGCCACAACACTAACCTGACCTGTATTCAATTAGAGATAACCGATTACCAAGCAGTAAGCCAACTCCCTTCGCAAATAGAGTCGATTGATATCTTGATCAACAACGCTGGCTACTATGGACCAAAAGGCTATGGGCTGGGTAATACCGATGTTGAAGAGTGGCGTCGTGTATTCGAAGTCAACACCATCGCTCCACTAAAGCTTGTCGAAACGCTATTGCCGCTACTAGAAGACAGCCATATCAAAAAGGTCGCTTGTCTATCCTCTAGAGTCGGCAGCATGACCGAAAACACCTCAGGCGGCGGTTATATCTATCGCTCCTCTAAAGCCGCTCTAAACTCCGTGGTGAAGAGCCTAAGCAACGACTTAACCGAGAATGGCTTTACGGTGTTAGCACTGCATCCAGGTTGGGTACAGACCGAAATGGGCGGCCCTAATGCTCTGATCGAGTCCGCGAATACTGAAGTAAGTGGTCACTTCTTCAATTTCGATGGCAGCGAAATAGACTGGTAACCCGCAGATGAATGTAGGCCCTCTCTCAAACCTAGTAAAGCACTCAACGCTGTTTTGTCTGACAGTGATGCTAGCTGGCTGTTTCAGTGATGGCTCCAGCGACTTGTTCGACGACTATCAAACTAAGATAGCCAGAGTACAAGATGCTGACAAGATAAAAGAGGAATGGGAATTTGAAAACCTACCGAGAAAGCGAGAACTGCTTCTTGACGTGCCCTCACTCTCTATCGGCCTCATCGACAGCTACCAGCTTCGTCAGTGTGGACTGTTCAATCTAATTGCAGAAAGAAATTCGGTTCTGGGCAAGGTCGCGGATGAGTTTCGTAATTACGATTATCAAGTCGCGCTACTTCAAGGCGTAGGCAAGTGTTTATCCAGTACTGAATTAGACCCAGAGATCGTAGAATTGCTAAGAGAAATTGAGCAACAGAAACTCGCACAGTTTCCGCTGCACCAATGGAATCTCATCTATGCCAGTGATGCGATGCAGTCACAAATGCGGGGTAGTCAGTGGTTGCGTGCTGATATCGGCGATCAGGTACGACAAACCAGTGATGCCTTACAACATATCAACCAAGCGTTAAACATTCCGCTCGTTTCCGGCAAAACCATTGAGGTTCAAGAAGTACTAGAGAAGAGTTCGACCCTTGGGGATTTGTACTATTCGCTCGCCCGTGCGTCGGTTGAGCTTGATACCATCACCAAACAGCTAACAACTTTTGATGACAATATCATCTGTGGTAAACAACGAGATACGACCAAGTTTCGTTATCTCAACAATGTATTCGAGCAGCAATATATAGGTAAGGTTCAGCCTTATATGGCGCAGCTGGATGGCTACTATCAACAGTTAGCCCCGCAACTAGGGATGTTTGACGCGCAACCTGATCTGCACAGTTATTACTTTCCCATCCAAGATGCACATCAAGTTTTTCGAGCATCAACTCGTCGCCATGTCGACTATTGGCAGCAACTGTTTAAACGTTGTGGCCGTAAAGTCGGTCGTTAATCCTAACCTCAATAAGTCTTAGCTTTTAGTGCCCTTTTTAGCGGAAGTACCTTTCTTAGCATACGAACCGTTCTTGGCATAAGATTTCTTCGCACCACCGCCTTTGCGACGTTTAAAAGCCGGTCTTTCGACTTTAGGAAGATGACGCAGAGATTCAGGAACTTCGCCTGTTTTTACCTTGCCCATCAAACCATCAATCTTGCTTTCTAGCGCTTGCATGAAAGGTTGATACGCTTGATTTCGTTCTGCCATGCCTTGCAACTGGTGCTCCCAATGTGCCGTCATGTCTGGGAAGGTCGAATCCTCAGGTAAGGCATGAATCAAGCCTCGACCTGCAGGGCTACTATGTATGCTCTTACCTTGACGTGTGAGCAACTGCCTTTTAAATAGAGTGTCTAGAATTCCCGCACGGGTTGCTTCTGTGCCAAGGCCATCGGTCTCTTTCAAAATAGCTTTGAGGTCTTTGTTCGCAACAAAACGTGCGATACCTGTCATCGCTTGAAGCAAGGTCGCTTCAGTAAAGTGTTTTGGTGGCTCAGTTTTCTTATCACCAATCACGCCTTCACGACACGTCAACACAGAACCTTTATCTAGCGGTGGAACCGCATCAGTTCCATCCCCCTTCTCTTCGGTATCTGTTTTACCCATCAACGCCTTCCAACCAGGGTTAATAAGCTGACGCCCTTTCGCAATGAACACGCCACCAGCAATATCAAAGACCAGCTTAGCATCAGCAAAAACCGCAGGTGGGTAAAACTGCATTAGATACTGGCGAGCGATTTGCTGATAGATCTTCATCTCATTAGCAGATAAGCCATTCACCGATGATTTCTTCGGTGTCGGGATTATTGCGTGGTGAGCGTCGACCTTGCTGTCGTTCCATGCTTTTGATTTAAGAGAAAGATCCGCACCTTGAGCACCACTTTGCAGCTCTTTCGCATTGTTAGCGATGGCGTCCACTACCGACTCTCTTTGTGAGTAGTGATCTTTAGGTAAATAGCGACTATCAGAACGCGGGTAAGTGATGAGTTTGTGTTTCTCGTACAAAGACTGACATGTGTCGAGAACCTGTTGAGCACTCATTCCAAAACGCTTGGACGCGTCAATTTGCAAGGCTGACAACGAGTAAGGCAGTGGCGCGGCTTGCTTGCTTTGCTTCTGCTCTGATTCTGTCACCGTTGCAGGTTGGTTCGCAATTCGCTGAGCAACGTTCTCAACCAACTTTCGATTGAGCACGCGCCCTTCTTCATCTTGCCATGGCTTACATGCTTCACTCGGTTTCCAACGCGCACGAATATCAAAGCTCTGGCCGTTGTTTTGGTATGGGATCAGCGCATGCAGAGTAAAGTAATCTTTAGGAATGAAGTTTTCGATCTCTTCATCACGCCTTACGACCAAACCAAGTACAGGTGTTTGTACTCGCCCTACCGACAACACGCCTTGGTAACCAGCCTTTTGACCAAGTAAGGTATAAGCTCGAGTCATGTTCATGCCATACAGCCAATCGGCTCTTGAGCGTGCCAATGCTGAAACAGAGAGAGGGATAAAATCACGATTGCTGCGCATTTGAGAGAGAGCACGTTTTACGGCAGGTAAGTTCAAGTCACTGATCAGTAGCCTGTCCATCGACTCTTTTTTGGCCTTAGAGACTTTGCAGTAATCGATCACTTCATCAACCAACAACTGCCCTTCTCTGTCAGGGTCTCCGGCGTGAACAATTTGAGTGGCGTCCTTCAATAGCTTTCGGATCACCGTGAGCTGTTTGCTGGATGTCTTACGAGGTCTTAGCTGCCATTGCTCCGGCACGATAGGAAGATCGGCTAAGTTCCACTTCTTATAACGATCATCATAAGCATCCGGCTCAACCTGCTCCAATAAGTGTCCAATACACCAAGTCACCACATCCCCATTGCCACATTTGATAAACCCTTGGTCTTTCTTTTGTGGATTAGGCAGTGCAGCGGCGATCGCGCGGCCGAGGCTTGGTTTTTCAGCAATGATAAGACGAGACATGTTTTTCCAGATGCTACAAACAATTAGGGCCACATTATCTAATGTGGCCCTAATAAATCAAGAAAAACTGGTTGTTTATACAGTTAACATTCCACTATTCAAGCTTCAGCTTTCTTTATAAGAACTCAACGAACTTAGAGAAGTCGCGCTCTGGTACCTTCATTGGCGTACAGCCCGGAGTGCCTAGGTATAGGAAACCAACAATTTCGTCGTCGCCTTCTAGGCCAAATGCTTGATGTACTTCTGGGTGGAACATCCATTTACCTGAGCGCCAAAAGCCTTGGAAACCTTGTGCGACTGCGGCCATTTGCATCGCCTGTGCAGCACAACCCGCAGATAGATGTTGTTCGAATGCAGGCACTTTCTCGTGCTCAGTTACCTTTGCAATGATAGTAATCACCATTGGAGCTCGGAACGGCGCTTTTTTTACTTTCTCGATAACCGCTTCTTCGCTTGCATCCGCTTCAGCGGCACGCACCAAGATGTCTGAAAGCTTTTGTAGACCAGAACCTTGCGCGATAACAAAGCGCCAAGGTGTTAGTGCACCGTGGTCTGGAGCGCGCAGCCCTGCTTTAATGATGTTTTCTAACGCCACACCTTCTGGTGCCGGATCAGAGAGTTTTGCGATTGAGCGTCTGTTGAGCAATAGATCCAAAGCATCCATTTGAAGTCCTTACTATTTCTTTATTATTTGTATACTTGAACTTTAGCACAGAATACAAACGATAATAAATCTCAACCACTGTCCATCAGGCCTAGATTAGAAACAATAAAAGCTCCTAAATCTATGACTTAGGAGCCTTGTTCAAAATCTAACTCAGCAAATTAAGTAACAATATCTACCGATAAGATTACAGTTTGATAGCTGATTCTATAACTTAATCGCTAGCTCAACACCTTGACGAATTGCGCGTACTGCATCCAATTCACCCGCGTAATCAGCACCGCCTATCACATGCAGTTTGCCACCAAACTCTTGCCACATCTCTTCGAATGGACGAACTGACACCTGACCTGCACATACGATAACCGAATCAGCATCCAGCACCTGATCTTTCTTACCAACGCTGATATGCAGACCTTTATCATCAATCTTGTTGTAGCTTACGCCGCCTAAAAGGTTTACACCTCGTTTTTCTAGCGTGCGCTTATGAATCCAACCAGTAGTCTTGCCCGGACCTTTACCAACACGACCCGCTTTACGTTGCATCACCCAAACCGTTTTATCGCTGAACGAATCAGGGTAAGGGTAAAGCCCGCCAGGGTGTTCCATGTTCTTATCGATGCCCCACTCATGCAGCCAGTCATCTAAACTGTGAGAGGTAGGCTCGGTTAGCATGGTTGCCACATCGACACCAATACCACCAGCACCAACAATCGCGACTTTTTCGCCTACTGGTGTCTTTTCGCGAATCAAGGTTTGGTAATCGACCACGTTTTCTTGGTCGATGCCCTCAATATCGAGCTTTCTTGGTTCAACACCCGCAGCCATCACCACTTCATCGTACTTCAACAACATCTCAAACGTTGCTTCAGTATCCAGTTTCAGGTTCACGCCTGATGCATCGATTTGGTTAGCAAAGTAACGAATCGTTTCTCTGAATTCTTCTTTGCCCGGTATCTGCATTGCTAATCTAAACTGGCCGCCGATACGGTCATTTTTCTCAATCAAGTCAACCTTGTGTCCACGCTGCGCTAAAGTCGTTGCACAGGCTAAACCGGCTGGGCCTGCGCCGACAACCGCAATGGTCTTAGTAGCTTGCGCTGGCTGAACAACAATTTCAGTCTCGTAACAAGCTCGTGGGTTAACCAAACAGCTCGCTCGCTTACCCTTAAACACGTTATCAAGACAAGCTTGGTTACAGCCGATACAGGTATTGATGAACTGAGCTTGATCTTGAGCTGCTTTGTTGACGAAATCAGGGTCCGCCAAGAACGGACGAGCCATAGACACCATATCAGCCTGCCCAGAGCTAAGAATACGTTCTGCTTCTTCTGGTGTATTGATTCGGTTACAAGTGATCACCGGAATAGAAACGTGCGGTTTAACTTTCTCGGTTACCCATGAGAACGCACCGCGAGGTACTTGTGTCGCGATAGTCGGAATACGTGCTTCGTGCCAACCGATACCGGTATTGATAATGGTCACGCCTGCTTCTTCCAGCTTTTGAGCCAATAGAACAACATCTTCAAAGGTACTGCCTTGCTCAACCAGATCCAGCATCGACAGTCGGAAAATAATAATGAAGTCGTCGCCCACTGCTTCGCGAATCGATTTAACAATCTCCAGCGGGAAACGCATGCGCTTCTCATAAGAACCGCCCCATTCGTCGTAACGCATATTGGTACGTTTACAGATGAATTGGTTAATCAAGTAACCTTCAGAGCCCATAATTTCAATGCCGTCGTAACCCGCGACTTGAGCGAGTTCAGCACTATTGGCAAAGGCACCAATGGTCTTTTTGATTTGGCGAGGGCTCATCTCACTTGGAGCGAACTTAGCGATAGGCGCTTTAATGCCAGAAGCACTTTGCGCGAATGGGTGCATCGCATAACGACCGGCATGCAATAGTTGAAGCGCAATTTTACCGCCGTGCTTGTGTACGGCTTCGGTAACAACTTGGTGCGCTTTAGCGTGCTTTACTTTACTGAATTCAGCACTGAATGGGGTTAATCTGCCACGTAAATTAGGAGAGAAACCACCGGTAACAATAAGACCAACGCCTCCTTTTGCTCGCTCTTCATAAAACGCGGCGAGTTTGTGTAGGCCTTCTTTATTTTCTTCTAAACCTGTGTGCATTGATCCCATCAATACACGGTTACGTAACTGAGTAAATCCAAGATCGAGTGGTTCAAGTAAATGTGGGTACATGGCAGACATCACTTCTATTATTTTATCCTTGTGGTCTGACCACAGTATAGTTCAATTACCAAAAGTTCAAACAGCCGTTTACATTTTTGTAACACCGATCATAATGCGGAGCGTATTAATCGTTCAGAAGCCCTTAATTTGACTACACTTAATGAGAATATATATCGATTAACAATTCTTGGTGTAGTTTGAGCTTGGGAATTATCGTAGGATACTAAGCAGTTCATATTATTGAGATTAATGGTACTACGGCTTGTTAAAGCGACGTGATCTCACTGCGGAGACAGAATGAAAAAAATATTCAAATTTATAGGCATGATCTTTAAAGGGATTTGGAAGCTCATTACGTTTGTGCGTCTTGCGCTTGTTAACATCATCTTTTTACTCAGTATTGCCATCATCTACTTTGTGTACTTTCACTCAGATACGGCTCAGCCGACTGTTCCACAGCAATCTGCTTTGGTGCTTAACCTTTCTGGTCCGATTGTAGAACAAAGCCGCTATATCAACCCCATGGATTCGGTGACAGGTTCACTGCTTGGCAAAGACCTTCCGAAAGAGAACGTTCTGTTTGATATCGTTGAAACGATTCGCTATGCCAAAGATGATGAGAACGTAACGGGCATCGTTTTAGCGCTTAAAGAGCTACCAGAAACTAACCTGACCAAGCTTCGTTATATTGCTAAAGCACTGAACGAGTTCAAAGCCGCTGGTAAGCCAATTTATGCGGTAGGTGATTTTTACAACCAAAGCCAATACTACCTAGCCAGCTATGCGACCAAAGTATACTTATCGCCAGACGGTGGCGTGCTTCTTAAAGGCTACAGCGCTTACTCGCTTTACTACAAAACCTTATTAGAGAAGCTCGATGTGAACACCCATGTGTTCCGTGTAGGTACTTATAAGTCTGCCATCGAACCTTTCATTCGTGATGACATGTCTGACGCAGCGAAAGAATCCGCTTCTCGTTGGTTAGGCCAGCTATGGGGTGCTTACGTTGATGATGTGAGCCACAACCGCCAAATCGACGCGAAAACACTGAACCCAAGCATGGATACTTTCTTGAAAGAGCTTGAGTCCGTTGATGGTGATATCGCGAAACTGGCCGAAAAACTGGGCTTAGTGGATGAACTAGCAACCCGCCAACAAGTTCGACTAGAGCTTGCAGACGTGTTCGGCAGTGACGGTCAAGACAGCTACAACGCGTTTGGTTACTACGAATACCGTACAACTATGCTTCCAGACATGACCAGTGAGTCACACGATGTCGCCGTGATTGTTGCTAGCGGCGCAATTATGGATGGTAAACAGCCGCGTGGTACGGTTGGTGGTGATACTACTGCAGCCCTACTTCGCCAAGCGCGTAATGACGATAAAGTGAAAGCCGTTGTACTTCGTGTAGATAGCCCAGGTGGTAGCGCATTTGCTTCAGAAGTGATCCGCAATGAAATAGAAGCGATCAAGCAAGCAGGTAAACCGGTTGTTGTGTCGATGTCGAGCCTTGCTGCTTCAGGTGGTTACTGGATCTCGATGGGTGCGGATAAGATCCTAGCGCAACCAACCACGCTCACCGGTTCGATTGGTATCTTCAGTGTTATCACGACCTTCGAAAAAGGATTAACCGATATTGGTGTTTACACTGACGGCGTTGGTACGTCACCTTTCTCAGGTATCGGTATTACGACAGGACTTAGCGATGGCGCGAAAGACGCTTTTCAAATGGGCATTGAAAACGGTTACCGCCGTTTCATCAGCTTGGTTGGAGAAAATCGTGGCATGGACGTTAATGCTGTCGATGAGATCGCTCAAGGCCGTGTTTGGACAGGTCAAGATGCGATGCAGAAAGGCTTAGTCGATGAGATTGGTGACTTTGACGATGCGATTGCAGCAGCGGCTTCACTTGCAGAGCTTGAAAGCTACAACATTTACTGGGTAGAAAAGCCACTTTCAGCAACTGAACAATTTATTCAAGAATTTATGAACCAAGTTCAGATGTCGATAGGTCTTGATATTCAGTCGATGATACCAAGCAGTTTACAGCCTGTTACTCAGCAGTTAGCTCAAGATAGCCAGCTGTTAGGCAACTTTAACGACCCACAAGGCCGATACGCTTTCTGCTTAAATTGCCAAGTTCAATAAGTTGAGCCAATAACTCAATAACTAAGGGGTGCCTCTGTGTGAGGTGCCTCTTTTTATTGCATGATAATTCGCTATAATCGCCCCCCTGTTCCCTACATCACACTAAGTATTAATCGCCATGGAAAGAAAACACATCTATATCGCGTACACCGGCGGCACAATTGGCATGCAGAAGTCTATTGACCACGGCTATGTTCCTGTCGCAGGTTTCATGGATAAGCAGCTAGCTGGCATGCCTGAATTCCATCGCCCAGAGATGCCTGAGTACACCATTCACGAATACTCTCCATTAATGGACTCTTCAGATATGACGCCACTTGATTGGCAGACTATCGCTGATGACATTCGCGCGAACTACGATAAGTACGATGGTTTCGTTATCCTGCACGGTACAGACACTATGGCTTACACTGCCTCAGCACTGTCTTTCATGCTTGAAAACCTCGGCAAACCTGTGATTGTTACGGGCTCTCAGATCCCATTAGCAGAGCTTCGTTCAGACGGACAAGCAAACCTGCTGAATGCGCTACACATTGCAGCAAACTACCCAATTAACGAAGTGACACTGTTCTTCAACAACAAGTTGATGCGTGGTAATCGCAGCACAAAATCACACGCAGATGGCTTCAATGCGTTTACGTCTCCAAACCTGAATCCTTTGCTAGAAGCGGGTATCAATATCCAACTTAGCAATAACGTAAAGGTAAACGAACAACCTGAAGGTGCTTTTAAGGTTCATAACATTACTCCGCAACCTATCGGTGTAATCACAATGTACCCAGGCATCTCACACGAAGTGATCCGTAACACGCTATTACAACCTGTTAACGCGATGATTCTGCTTACTTTTGGTGTGGGTAACGCACCACAAAACCCAGAACTGCTTCAGCACCTTAAAGATGCCTCAGAGCGCGGTGTGATTGTGGTGAACCTAACTCAGTGTTTAGCAGGTAAAGTCAACATGGGTGGTTACGCAACAGGTTGTGCACTGGCAGAAGCGGGCGTTGTCAGTGGTTATGACATGACACCAGAAGCGGCATTGGCGAAGTTGCATTATCTATTAAGCCAAAACCTAGGCTACGAAGAAGTGAAGGCTCAGATGCAACAAGTGTTGCGCGGTGAGATGAGCTTATAACCTGTTCAAAGATTCACGTTAACCCCAGTTATTCGATGATAATAACGCTGGCTTAACGTGAACTAAATCGTTTTATTGCTTATAAATAAACGAGTTAAACTAAAAGGGGTGGCACATTGCCACCCCTTTGTTGTAGTTTAAGCTTAATGATTCGGGTTAACCCTAACAATGTCTTCTTGCTCTGACTTAAACTGTTTCTTTAGTTCAGACTTAGATTTAAAGCTAATCTCACCACCAGCTGCAATTGTCATATGTTGAGCTTCAGAGTTATGTTTAGATTGATATAACATAACCGCTTGCATACACGAGTCGCGCTGTTCTTTTGAGAGCGCCGTACCTTCTGGCCATTTACCCGTTTCAACTGCGTAGGTTAAACGTTCGTAGACCTCGGGGGTCATTGCGCTAAGAAGTTGTTCTGCATCCATGGTAAAGCCTTAGTTTTAACAATTTTCACCAGAAAATAACCCGTAACAGAATTGAGTCAAGAACCTGACCAATAATAAGTGCATCTGATCACAAGTGAAGGAATATGAAAATTATGAAATGGTTGGCGATTAGCCTATTGCCTTTCACTCTGGTTGGGTGTCTTGAAGGGAACAAAAATACCGATCAACTGTGCCAAAGCAATCCTGGCCTTCAGTGTGAACAGTTGAACATGAACGATGGGCAATGTCGTGTCGCACGTACCGACCTCATCTGGCATCGATTTGAAGTTCAGAAGCAACCCACCGAAATCAACAAAATTAAAGAATTCGAATTAGTCACTGCCTACAAAAAGTGCCTAGAGCTCGCGGCACAGATCGAAACGATCGATCAATCTAAGCTGCAAGAGCGTCGCTTTACCTCTTTAATGCACAGTATCGAAGAGTCTGAGCGCATTGTTGATGAGCTATCGAAATCCGATACACCGGAAACACTTTACTTCTTGTGGTCGCAAACTGGGGACACCAATGCCAGACGCAGCTTCCTACAACTAGAAGGCTCTGAAGCGTTAAACACAGCCGAGATGCAATATGCCTTGGCAACCTTCTATACTACCCGCGATCATGCAAAGACACTTAAGTTACTCAATAATGCGCTAACGCTTTCTAATGGCTCAGTAGCCAACACTGAAATCTTCAAGTCGATGGCAAGTATCAACCACAGCCTTGGCCATATGGAAAAAGCGTACGTTTGGGCGATGGTTGCCAAAGACTTTGACGTGCCGATTGCTTCTGAAGCAGAGCTAACTGTGCTGTACCATTTCGACAAGGCAACCTATAAGAAGCTAAATAAAGACGCAGACAACATCGTCGAAGCGATTGAGGATGGAATTTACAGCCCTTCAATCGTCCCGAGTTACTGATCGCTTCATTTATAGTGTTCTAACTTAAGCTTCTTATTCACCTGCTTTTAAAAAACAGCTACCTTTTTGGTAGCTGTTTTTATTTGTACTAGAGTTAAATCTGAAATCTTGGGCGTTTCAGCATTCCTAAATCGACAAATGCGACCTGTAAGGATTAGACAATAGTTACAAGTTATTTCGTACTTTCGTCATTTTTGTTGAAAATTAACGACACTGAATTAACACAGAACCGTTCACCTGTGGTCTTCGGACCATCAGGAAAAACGTGACCTAAATGGCTATCACAGGCGGTACAACGGATCTCTACACGCTTCATTCCGTGACTTAGATCTTCTATATAGCGTACAGCTTCATCATTCACTGGGGCATCAAAGCTTGGCCAACCACACCCAGAGTCATATTTGTTATCCGACAGAAACAAAGGGCTTTCACAGCATGTGCAGCTATAGACGCCAGTCTTATGGTTGTGCAGTAACTTACCGCTATATGGGGCTTCAGTACCACGTTCACGACACACTGCAAATTCGTCGTCTGTTAGGCGTTCACGCCAGTATTCATCAGGCTTTATCATATTTCCTCCCTTTTGAATCACGTTAATATCTCTCCACATTCTCAGTTATTATATTTACTTTTTTCTATAAAGGCTTGCATATCAGTCGTTTTGTAGCACATACTTTCTCACCAGGAAACATTGTACATATACACTCATAAGTGAATCATCATTTAGGGGTATTTTACCCAACTGGAAGGGTACAGAGCCACTTGCAATGGTCAATTTTCAACCACTTACACCCAATTGTTAAGAAAAGCGTCGCTTTTTTTTGACATTAAACAAGTTAAGTCGGATTATCTATTGCAGATGTATACTGGATTCTGTAATTTTACTACCAGTTATCTTTAATCAGAAATTAAGTTGTGGAGCAACTACAATGACTATCAAAGTAGGTATTAACGGTTTTGGCCGTATCGGCCGTTTCGTATTCCGCGCAGCTCAAGAGCGTGCAGACATCGAAGTAGTAGGTATTAACGATCTAATCGACGTAGAGTACATGGCATACATGCTTAAGTACGACTCAACTCACGGCCGTTTCAACGGTACTGTTGAAGTTGAAGGCGGTAACCTAATCGTTAACGGTAAAACTGTACGTGTTACAGCTGAGCGTAACCCAGAAGACCTTAAGTGGGATGCTATCGACGTAGACGTAGTTGCTGAAGCAACTGGTCTTTTCCTAACTGACGAGACTGCACGTAAGCACATCACTGCTGGCGCTAAGAAAGTAGTTCTTACTGGTCCTTCTAAAGATGCAACTCCAATGTTCGTAATGGGCGTTAACCAAGCATCTTACGCTGGTCAAGACATCGTTTCTAACGCTTCTTGTACTACTAACTGTCTTGCACCTATCGCTAAAGTACTTAACGATAAGTGGGGCATTGAGTCTGGTCTTATGACTACAGTTCACGCTACTACAGCAACTCAAAAAACTGTAGATGGCCCTTCTGCTAAAGACTGGCGCGGTGGCCGTGGTGCTTCTCAAAACATCATCCCATCTTCAACTGGTGCTGCTAAAGCTGTAGGCGTTGTTCTTCCAGAACTAAACGGCCTTCTAACTGGTATGGCTTTCCGTGTACCAACTGCTAACGTATCTGTAGTTGACCTAACAGTTAACCTAAAAGAAGCTGCATCTTACGAAGAAATTTGTGCTGCAATGAAAGAAGCTTCTGAAGGCGAAATGGCTGGCGTTCTTGGTTACACTGAAGACCAAGTAGTATCACAAGATTTCATCGGTGAAGTTCAAACTTCAGTATTCGATGCTAAAGCTGGTGTTGCTCTAACTGACAAATTCGTTAAAGTTGTATCTTGGTACGACAACGAAATCGGTTACTCAAACAAAGTTCTAGACCTAATCGCTCACATCTCTAAGTAATTTCTTTTTAGAAATCGCTTTAGATAAGCATTAGCGAAGACTGTTTTGAGCAGACTTTGAAAAAGGCGACCTTAGTGTCGCCTTTTTAATGCCTGCTATCTTTTAAACCGCGTCTATCTAAGCCCATCAAGATAGCCCAAACGCAAAATTCAATTCTAATACGGACTCTGCTTGTTACTCATGAAAACACAAGCATCACTCTAGTCAGCATTTGAATTCAATTTCCTTAGAAGGATCATGTAATGGATTTATCTACTCTACCTACACTAGCGGTACTTTCTGACAACGTGACTATCGTTGAACACGAAGGTGTAAAACTGGTTCGCATTATCCACGATAAAGCAAACGCAGCGATTTCACTGTTTGGCGGCCATGTGGTGTCATTCCAACCGCAAGGTCAAGAAGACCTGATTTGGATGAGCCAACAAGCTAAATTCGACGGTAAAACGGCTCTGCGTGGTGGTATTCCAGTATGTTGGCCTTGGTTTGGTCGTATTGCAGCACCAGCACATGGTTTTGCCCGTTCAAGTGAATGGCAATTGGTTGAACACCGTGAAAGCGAAGCTGGCGTGATTGTTAGCTTAGGTCTGAAGCCAAGCGAAGAGACGCTAGCAGTATGGCCTCATCAGTTCGATGCACGTTTGAATGTTGAGATCGGCGAGCAGCTAAAAGTAACGCTGGACGTGAAGAACACTGATTCTCAGCCATGGACTTTCTCTGGCGCACTACACACTTACCTAAACGTTGCAGACATCCATAACACAACAACCACAGGTATGGGCGCTGAGTACATTGATAGCCTGCAAGACGGCAAAATCTGCCAAGGTGGTTCTGAACTGGTACTGACCGACACGATTGACCGCGTTTACACGCAACCAGAAGCGCAAATCTTAGTTGCTGACAAAAAGCAGGATCGCACACTAACGGTTGAAAACCACGGTCATAATTCTGCAGTACTGTGGAACCCGTGGGCCGAAGGTGCTGCTGGTATGGGTGACATGCAAGACGACGGTTACCTAACCATGCTATGTGTTGAATCAACACTGCACGCACCAAGCCTAGAAGCAGGCAAAACATTACAGCCTGGCGAAAGCCACCAGCTTATTACAGTGATCTCTTCACACTAAGCCTATCGCAAATTTAATTTAAGAAAATGCAGCTCATTGAGCCAACACCTATCATTTAAGGTGTTTAGATAGCACAGTGTAGCGAGTCTTACTAAAACGAACGGTCCTATCTTTGGGCCGTTTTTGTTTTTCGGGCAAAATATAACGTTTCACTCGCTCTCTCATTGCTCGCAGCTTTTTGGGAACCGAACCTGGGGAGGCGATAGCACACCACATTAGCTCATCTTGAATATCTCGAAGTGCCATCGTAAAGCTTATCCTAAGTGGCGAGACTTCAGCCTCTTTTGCTATTCGGCTAATCTCCAGACGGATTAAGTTATACGCGATAAGGATACCCCATATCTCTTGCTCTACACCCTCTACAGATTGACTGCGGAGCAGGATTTCATCTCCAAGCATGTCATGCTTAATCTCGCCATAGCTATTCTCGATTTCCCACCTTTCGAAGTACACATCTAATAATGATTTTAAACTGTATTTTCTATCTGTTAGAGAAGTTAGCAGCCCTTGTATATGATTGGGTTGCTGTTCAACGTCATCGGGATATAGAGTTAGCCTAGCTTTCCACGTTTCAGGGAGACTCGGGGCTTGTTTTCTAGCCTGGGGAGAGACTTTCATCTCCACAATCAGATCTCGCCCATCATCATCGAGCTGCTCGATGATTTCATATTTCACATTTGACTTTATTGGCGTCATCCAGTGGCTTGTTCCATGCTCTTGTTGCCAGTTAAGCATTAGTTCTGCGCTCAAGTAGCAACGGTCAAAAATGGTCAATGAATTCGGAACTGCTGATGAAATTAAATCTTTTGCATAGCTGATTTCACCTTTAGAACTATCCCCAAAAGCCACATCATGAATAAGGCGACTCCGTAGTGATGTGAGTGCGCACATTCGAACGATTGGGTACTCAGTGTGCCTGTCTTTTCGGTAGTAAACATATTGATAATGCTCAGCTAAGCTTGGGTTATCGTGAGTTCTAAACTGTGTGCCATCGATTGAAAATAGGCTCAAACCATTCCATTTATCACCCGCATCTTCCGACTGTGTCCAGTGCTTTGCTGTGATTGAGAATAATGACTTTAAAGGCTTAGCGGTGAGGCGTTTTCTTGCCTGAGGAATTGCACTAGGTGCAATCGTTTCACCCAATGAATTAGACAATTTGAGGTCGAGCTTATCGAGTACATCGGTAATCGGTCTATCTCGATATAGACCAATACCAACGACTAACCATACAACGAGTTCTGCGGGTAGCTTTCTACGGCGCATAC
Organism: Vibrio sp. QJM3NY_35; assembly: GCF_057785915.1. Taxonomy (NCBI): domain Bacteria; kingdom Pseudomonadati; phylum Pseudomonadota; class Gammaproteobacteria; order Vibrionales; family Vibrionaceae; genus Vibrio; species Vibrio sp. QJM3NY_35. Next base: position 2,406,017 of record NZ_CM173507.1, read on the forward strand.
TCGCTTTATTCGTTTCAGATAAAGCTTGGTTTATCCAATCTAGCGGAAGGTCTTTTTGGAACAAAGAAAGAGATTCTGGATTAGCAAAATCGTCAACATCGATTAACCAGTGTGACAGCATAAAAAAATACCCTTAAACAAAAGTGCTTAAGGGTATTGTTAACCATCTGTAGGATCGTTCAACTGATCAGGAAAATGCTTAAATGATCAGTGTTAGCTCATTGAGCTGCATTTTTTATTGGCTTTAGCCTCACTCGCATCATCCAGTGAACAACGACCTAATGCAAACTTGTTCCCTCTCCGTTTAAATCCACGCCACATTTATTCTCATTACTCCAATTTATAAATATAACTGTCAATTCATTAATTATTATCAATTACTGCTGATAAATAAGTTCCTATGATAGAACGCTCAATAACAAACTTAATGAAAACTACTTAACAACACCTCAATGAAGACAGGATAGTGAATTCATGCTCGATAAATACAAAAATCAAAGTGTTGGCTTCCAACTTAAGTTGGTCATTTTGCTGTGCTTGCTTATCGCCTTTAGTTCCATTGCAACACTCGTGTACCGCAATGCCTCACAGGTATTATTAGACAACACGTTAAGGGAACACCAATCAAAAGTCGAAGCGATGGCCAAAACCATCTCTGGTCAGTTCGACGCCTACCTGCACACCGCCAAAGTTTTAGAATCCACTTTTCGTAACGGTTACCTAGCAGGTGTTTATGTTGAAAATTATGACGTTGAATTCAACGGCCATTCCATTCCAAACATGACTCAATATGGTGAGAGCCTAATCAACGACACTAAACTGGTCGATAGCTTTACCCGCGACACTGGCGCCGTAGCGACCCTATTTGCCCCATTTGGCGATGACTTTATTCGTGTGTCGACTTCTCTCAAGAAACCTTCAGGTGAACGAGTTGTTGCGACTACACTAGGGAAAGACCATCCGGGCTATAACAAGCTCAAAAGTGGCCAACCTTATTACTCTCAAGTTAAACTCTTCGGCCAACGTTACATTACCTACTATGCGCCTTTGATCAACACTCAAGGCAAAGTAAACGGTGTTTCTTTCATTGGTTTGCCAGTAGAAGACGCGACTCAAAGTCTGTTTGAATCTTTACGCTCGGTTTCTTGGGGTGATACGGGCTATACCATTATTGTCGATAACGAGAAAGAGCATCAAGGTCAGTACTTACTGCACCCCACGAACGTTGGTGGTGGTAAATCGATTGTTGATGTTGCTGACTACGACGGTAACAAACCTTTTTATCAAATTTTTGAACAGCCATCGGGGCTGATTCTATACCCATATCAGTATCAAGAAACGGTTGGTGAGAAGTACCTGGTATACACCGAAGTTCCGGGTTGGGATTGGAAACTGCTTGGCGGTACATTCATTAAAGAAGTGACCAAAGGCAGTGACGATTTACTGAAGCTCATCGCCATTATTGCTACCCTAATTGCTGCGGCTACCATCATCGCGTTAACCTTCGTGTTAAACCGCACACTGACGCCGCTAACCACGTTAAACGAGTACATGCTGCGTTTAGGAAAAGGCGAAGTAAGCCTACATATTCCAAACAATGGTCAGCAGACTAAGAACGAAATCAGCAACCTAAATACCGGCGTTGCCAACATGGCAGCCCAGTTGAATACACTCGTGGGCGAGATTCGTGCGACCAGTGACCAAGTACAGAACAGCTCGAGCAGTGTGTCACAAGATGCCAGTCACAATCTGAGTCAATCTGACCGCCAGCAAGCACAGGTTGAGCAAGTCGTTACCGCTATAGAAGAGATGGCCACCTCTGCTGAATCAGTGGCACAGCAAGTGAACAGCATTGCTGAAAATGTGCGCCTTGCCAATGAAGACAGCCAGAAAGGTTTAGAAGTCGTTGAAGGTGTGTGTATTGATGTCGCCCAGCTGAATGATCAATTAGACAAATCCGCATCGGCCATCGAGCAAGTAAGCTCTGATAGCGAAAGTATTCAAACTGTTACTAAGATGATTGATGACATCGCAGAGCAAACCAACTTACTTGCGTTGAACGCTGCAATAGAAGCGGCACGTGCGGGTGAGCAAGGCCGTGGCTTTGCAGTGGTAGCCGACGAAGTAAGAACATTGGCTCATCGAACTCAAACATCAGTCCAAGATGTGGTAAGCATCATCGAGAAGCTGAAATCGTCGACCCACAATGCCGTAAACCTGATGACGCAAAGCCAATCGAATGCCAACCAAGTACTCGATAAAGCGCAAGAAGCAGGCACCGCACTAGAGTCGATTGCCTCTCAAGTTGAATCTATTGCTTCTCAAGCTGAAACCATTGCTGCGACATCCGAAGAGCAAGCTCAGGTTTCTCAAGAAATTGCGGCAAACGCGCATGCGATAAGCGACCTCAACCAGCAGAGCCGTGAAACCAGCGCTAAGACCTCTCACAGTGCTGATGAACTTCAGAAACAAGCGGAATCGTTGAAAAATCAAGTTAACTTCTTTAGCTAGAATCTGAGTTCTCTGTTTTATCAGCGACTCGCTCATAACCAATAGAGCCAACCCAACCATGCGTTGGCTCTATCTATTCTCGGACTGGCTCTATCGACTCTAGGATTGCCGTTAATCAACACAGCTGCGTTTATTCTAGCGCCCCACTATGCTTCCTGTTAAAATTTTGGACTTGAAATTTCTACCTCGAGTTCGCAATGACTTACCAATGCCCTTTGTGTCACCAACCTTTATCTCAAAACGATCGTACGTTTAAGTGTGAAAAGAACCATCAGTTCGACCTAGCGAAAGAAGGCTATGTCAATTTGATGCCTGCGCACCACAAACGCTCAAAAGATCCAGGTGACAACAAAGAGATGATGCAGGCACGTCGTCGCTTCCTTGAAGGTAACCACTATGATCCAATGCGCCAAGCCGTTGTTGCACTCTGCTCTCGCTACCTGCCAGATACGGCTCCTGCCCTATTGGATATTGGTTGTGGCGAAGGCTATTACACCAACGAAATTGCGGTAAACCTTAAAGAAAAGAATGGCGCTACTTTTGGCCTAGACATTTCTAAAATTGCTATCAAATACGCCGCTAAACGCTACCCTGCTGTCGATTTCTCAGTTGCATCAAGCCATCGCCTACCCTTTGCTGAAAAAAGCTTAGACGGCATTCTACGCATTTATGCACCATGTAAAGCAGAAGAGCTTCAACGCACAATTAAAGACAATGGTGTCGTGATAACAGTGACACCAGCTAGCCGACACCTGTATCAACTGCGTGATGCCATTTATGATGGTGTGCGTTTACACGATGAAGATCCTGATGTGATCGAAGGTTTTACTCTTGAACACCAAGAGCAACTAAACTATATGATGGAACTATCGGGGTCAGATGCATTCGACCTGCTACAGATGACGCCGTTTGCTTGGAAGGCGAGTGAAGAGTTTAAACAACAACTCACCGAAGCCGAGCAATTCAACTGTGAAGCTGACTTTATGCTGCGAGTGTATCGCAAACAAATTTAATTGATATTGATTATCGTTTGCGTTGAATTCTTATCTTGCCTCCTTTAGTATGCGTGTTCTTCAAGGAGGCATTTCATGCAACGTATTATTCTTATCGGATTAGTGACTCTTCTCACGGCTTGTGCTAATCAACCAGCAAAAGACACTTCTCAAAAAGTGACTCAAAAGGAATCTGTTTCCACATTCTATGACTACCAGTTCGCTTCTCCACAAGGCGAAACGCTTCCTCTCGATGCATTACCTAAACAGCTAATTGACGCTGATGTAATTCTTATTGGCGAATGGCACACTCATTCTGCTATTCACCGCTTCCAAACCGATTTTTTAAAAGCGCGCTTTAACGCGACATCAAACATTGCGCTTTCAATGGAACAGTTCACTCGAGAGCATCAAGACACATTAAACCGATACCTAAATGATGAGATTGGCGAACAAGTTCTTATGTCTCAAGCCGCTGCTTGGCCAAATTACGAAAGTGATTACCGCGCGTTAGTGGAGTTCGCTAAAACCAACGACGTCGATATCATTGCGGCAAACGCACCAAAACCCTTTGTACAGTGTATCGGCCGTAAAGGATTATCGTATCTAGATCAGCTAACGACGGAACAACGTCAATGGATTGCTTCAGAAGTGGATACTGGCGATAGCCCTTATAAAGAAAAGTTCATGGCTTCGATGCATCACGGAACACCAGAGCAAACAGAAAAACAGTTTGCGGCTCAAGTAACATGGGACGAAACCATGGCAGAGTCGATTGTTGATTACCTCGCATCAAACCCAGACCAACAGGTGATTCATGTGGCCGGTAAGTTCCACACCGAAGGTGGTTTAGGCACTGCAGCATCGATTCTACGTCGTAACCCTGATTTGAAAATTGCCATCATCAGCCCAGTTGAAGCGATTTCAGCGGATAGCAGTGACTATCAGCTTGAAGTTCTCTCGCCACCGGCTCGCTTTGTAAAGAAAGAGAACCGAATGAAGGCATACAAGCACCTGTCAAAACGCAGCGCTAGCCTAGAATGTGAGTAAGGTCTGTTGATCCACTCTTCTAAGCTAAAGAGTCGATGGGCTAATCCTAGATAATTAGCCCATCGTCAAAACTTGATCACGTTCCCGTCATTCATCCTAACTCTATCTAAATCAAACATTCTTATCGGCACAAGACTTGCTTAGTAAATAGACGATTTAACCAAGCAGACGAAAATGTAATGTGCGAATAAAAAACATCACTATCGATGATTAATTGCACAAGTTTTTCACACCTCTGCCGATACTATATTTAAGGATAGGTAAGGAGAGCGATATGACGCCAGTAGGAACGAGTAATACTCAGCTGTATTCACCTTCGCAAATGAATGTACAAGCTAAAAGCACTGAAGCTGAAAAGCCTGCACCGCTTAAGGTTGAACAAAATACCGTCAAGCTTTCTGATGAAGGCAAAGCCCTATTATCTGCCCTTAAAGAAATCGATAAAGAAGCCAAGAAAGTCGAAGCTGAAAACGAGACCGTTACCGATAAGGTTGAGTCATTTGCTCATGGCGCTTTAGGTATGGATCACCCAGATAAGATTGAAGAAGAGGACGATGGTTCTTATTCAGCTGGGCAATACTTATCCGCAGCGGCAACCGTGGGTGGCATTCTACTTGCCTTAATCTAACTTTCCCCTCGGTTACTGCACTTTCCTCTCTGCATTAAAGCGATTTGTCGTAACGACAACAGACCCGATTTGGTCTAAAAAACGAGTTCATTCCATAATTCCGCTCTCATTTTAATGGAATAATACTCGTGAAAAACACTTTTGAGCTTATTGATAAGCCTACTTTCTTTGGTGCGATTGCACTCCTACTCACGATAGTTTTCCCGCTCATTTTGTTCCCTGCACAGGGCGCAGACTGGATTGCGGTTGCGAAAACATTCATGACGGACCAACTTGGATTTTTATATCTTGCGCTAGGCCTCGCTGCCTGTGCATTTATGGTTTACGTTGTGTTCAGTGATATGGGACAAATTAAACTGGGAGAAGCTGATGAAGAGCCTGAATTCAAAACAGCATCATGGGCTGCAATGCTATTTTGTGGCGGTATCGGTGCAAGTATCTTGTACTGGGGCTGTATTGAGTGGGCTTACTACTACCAATCACCGCCTTTCCAACTAGAGCCGGGCAGTGAAGAAGCGGTTCGTTGGGCTGCAACTTACGGTTTGTTCCACTGGGGACCAATCGCGTGGTCTATCTACCTGATCCCTGCGATTCCTATTGCTTACTTCTTCTATGTACGTAAACAGCCAGTTCTCAAGATCTCTAGTGCGTTAATGCCTGTTCTTGGTGAACACCGCAGTAAAGGTGTACCTGGAAAAATCGTCGATATCCTATTCATTTTCGGTCTATTAGGCGGCGCAGCAACAACGCTAGGTTTAGCTGCACCTCTAATCACTGAAGGTCTGAATCACCTATTTGGTCTACCTAAAAATAACCTAACGCAAGTGATGGTGCTTTTAGTGTGTACTGCGATTTTTGCTTACTCATCTTATGCTGGATTGGAAAAAGGCATCAAGATCCTAAGTAACATCAACTTCTGGGGTGCAATGGGCCTGTTAGCTTTCGTTCTGATCGCGGGTCCAACAATCTTCATGTTAGAAACAGGTTTAGACTCAATTGGTCGTCTACTGTCTAACTTCTTCGTGATGGCAACGTGGGCTGAACCATTTGGTGGCTACGGTACATTCGAAAACACTCACTTCCCACAAGACTGGACGATTTTCTACTGGGCATGGTGGCTAGTATTTGCACCGAGTATGGGTCTGTTTGTTGCGCGTATCTCTCGCGGCAGAACCATCAAACAAATGGTATCAGGTTCGATTTTCTTTGGTTCTCTAGGTTGTTTCCTATTCTTCATGATCTTAGGTAACTACGGCCTATCACTGCAGCTTTCTGGTGAGCTGGATGTAGTAGCGATTTTGAATGCTGAAGGCGCAACCAAAGCTATCTTCTCGATGCTTGCACAACTGCCAATGAGCACGCTGGTTATCGCTGTATTTACAATGCTGTGTATTATCTTCACGGCAACGACATTTGACTCGATCTCATACATCCTGGCGTCTGTTGTACAAAACAACGTGACTGAAGAGCCAATGCGCTGGAACCGTATGTTCTGGGCATTCACTCTGTCGTTCTTGCCAACGATTCTGATGTTCTTGGGCGGTCTAAGTACGCTACAAACGGCGGCGATTGTTGGTGGCTTACCGCTGCTTGCTATCTCTGTCATGCTGATGATTTCAGCGGTACGTGCGACTAACCTCGACCTACGCCATCAAGATGCGTACATCGAGCCAACGATCAACATCGAAGAACTGCCAGACATGGACCCTTGGTCTGCTGAAGGTATGGCGCTGGCTCAATTTGAGAAAGAGAGAGATGCAGCACAAGAAGCTGCAGAACTTGAGCGTGTTGCTTACACAGAACTTGCCGCAGTGAAGAAAGAAATTCGCGCTTATGTGCTAGAACAAGGTTCACAAATGGAAACTCACGAGTTACCAGAGAACCTACAACAAGCACTTGAGCAGGCCGAGAGTAATCTTAGTGCCGCACAAGCGAAAAAGATCGAGTTATCTGAGCAAGCTCAGAATGCTCGTATCACGTTCAACCAGGTGGTTGCAGACTTACCGATTGCTTGACATTAGCCATGACACAGTCCATTGATTTGGACCCTCCTAAATACGACAAAGGCTTACAGAAATGTGAGCCTTTTTTTATGCTTTTCTAAAAGCTTGAGTTATTGCTCAATTTTATATTAATGAAACAAATGTGAAACGACTTTGACACAAATAGGTGTTCTAATCATCCCGCTTATATAAAAAGGGACAACTAATGAAGCACTTTATGAAACCAATTGTTACCGCAATGGTAACCTCTACACTCTCATTCAACGTACTTTCAGCAGAAATCAAAAATGTCATTCTGATGATCGGTGACGGCATGGGGCCTCAACAAGTTGGCTTATTGGAAACCTACGCAAACCAAGCGCCAAATTCAATCTATAACGGGAACAAAACGGCCATTTATCAACTTGCTCAAGAAGGGGTTATTGGTTCATCCCTAACGCATCCGGAAGACGCAATCGTAGTGGATTCAGCTTGCTCTGCGACCATGCTTGCAACGGGTATCTACAGCGGTTCAGAGGTGATCGGTATCGATTCCCAGGGTAACCATGTTGAGACAGTACTTGAGAAAGCGAAAAAAGCAGGCAAAGCGACCGGCTTAGTTTCAGACACACGCTTAACTCACGCGACCCCTGCTTCTTTCGCCGCTCACCAACCTCACCGTTCTTTAGAGAATCAAATTGCATCTGATATGTTAGCAACGGGCGTTGATGTGATGCTCTCTGGAGGACTGCGTCATTGGATCCCTAAATCGACCAACGACAAAGGTGAAACCTATAAGCAACTTGAAAAACTGACTCAAGGTGATGTTTATCTCAAATCGAAGCGCAAAGACGACCGTAACCTGCTGACTGAAGCAGAGACAGACGGCTACCAACTCGCGTTTAATCGCAACATGCTAGACGACGCTAAGGGCGATAAACTACTTGGTCTATTCGCCTACTCAGGTATGGATGATGGCATCGCTTACAGCAACAAGAAAAAGAGTGGCGAACGAACTCAGCCAAGCCTGAAAGAGATGACACAAAAAGCGCTCAACATCCTATCTAAAGATGAAGATGGCTTTTTCCTAATGGTCGAAGGTGGCCAAATCGACTGGGCGGGACACAGTAACGATGCAGGCACCATGCTGCATGAATTGCTCAAGTTTGATGAAGCGATACAAACGGTGTACGAATGGGCAAAAGATCGTGAAGACACGATCGTGATTGTGACCGCAGACCACGAAACAGGCTCTTTCGGCTTCAGCTACTCTTCTAACGACCTACCAAAACCTCAGAAACGTTCTGGCGAAGCCTTCGCCGATCGCGACTATGCACCTAACTTTAACTTTGGCGCATTCGATATTCTTGATGGTCTATACAATCAGAAGCAAAGCTACTACGGCATGATCAGCGAATTTCAGAAGCTGGATAAAGCGCTGCAAACACCTGAAAAGCTGGCTGAGATCGTCAACAAAAACAGTGAGTTCCCTATCACAACGGAACAAGCGAAAAACGTATTAGCCAGTAAACCGAACCCATACCGATTGGCTCAGCACAAATACTTATCGGCAGAAGAAGTGCCTGCTATCAACGATTTCGATGCTTTCTTCCCATATAACGACCGTGGCAACCTACTTGCTCGAGAACAAGCAACCGGTCAAAACATCGTTTGGGGTACAGGTACACACACTCACACACCAGTGAACGTGTTTGCTTGGGGTCCTGCTGAAAAGATACTGCCAGTTTCGAAAATCATGCACCACTCAGAACTGGGTGAGTACATTAAACAACAAGTAAACTAGCCTGAATCTTTTTTGCTCGTTTAACTTTAGCGCCCTCCGGGGCGTTTTTTGTTTTAAGCCTTTAAGTTAAGTAAGTTAGTTTTTAATTTTAGGCGGCGCCAAATAGCAAAACAGCCGCTAAAGAACGGCTGTTTTTATAATACTTAACGGTTTGGGTGGTTTAAGATGTGGTCTTCCCAATCGACAACATCAATTTCGTATACCACTTTGTTACGAACGCTTTCACCTGCTGCATGCATCTCTGTTTTTGATCCGGTGATCAACGGGTGCCATTCAGGAATCGGCTTAGATTCTGATAAAAGGCGGTAAGCACAAGTGTCTGGTAGCCAGTGAAACTCATCGATCTTGTCACGAGTCAGCTTCAAACACTCTTCACCTGAAGTGAAGCGGTTCGGGTAGTCTTTACACGAACATGTTTTGTCGTTTAACCAGCTACACGCCACATTGGTGTAGTAAACTTCATCGCTATCTTCATCCATTAGTTTATGCAGGCAGCACTTACCACAACCGTCGCAAAGTGATTCCCACTCATTCTCGGTCATCTGTTCTAGTGTCTTTTCTTGCCAAAATGGATTCGTCATAGGATTACTTATTACTCTTTTACTGGGGTGCGTGTTATACCGCTAGCCCATAAAAAGTTCAAGGATAATAATTGTTCATTCTTTGATTCAATCAACAGCTGTCACTCTCATCATTTTTTGCTACTATCGCGCACCCTGTTATTTAGTGAGTTTAATTTGATGGAATGTCGTCTAGGTTGTGGAGCATGTTGTATCGCTCCAAGTATTACATCTGCTATTCCTGGAATGCCTAATGGTAAGCCTGCTGGCGTACGCTGCATCCAATTAAATGAGCAAGACCTATGCAAATTATTTGGTCAACCTTCACGCCCGAAAGTATGTCACCAGTTCAAAGCTTGCCCTGTCATTTGTGGTAAAACCGACCAAGAAGCCCTTGATAACCTTATCGAGTTAGAAGCCATAACCTAAGCGTATTAGCCCTTTTCTATATCCCAGCAATTTCTTTTCCTACTCATACTTTGCTTTAGGTTATAGGTGCTTATAAGACCTCAATAGTCTTTCGAACAGTACTGACTACCTCGCTATGAGTAATAACCGTTTCAGGAAAATCTCGGCGAAATAAAGCCATCGATAAGACATCACAGACCAGTGAGGCCGTCATTCTCGTACCCATAAACCAACCAATAACTTGCCTTGAATAAAGGTCAATAATGGCAACTAATTATAGCCAACATTTGTTTGTAACTACGTCGGTGATGTCTCCTGCCCATTTTTAAATTAGCAGTCGTTGCACTGAAAACCTTAGCGAGCAAGGCCGTGACTACGGGCATTCAGTTCAGGTCGAGAAGTGGACAATACCTTATAAACTTGAAGTACTATGTGTATATCATCAGGTAGCGTTTTTATTTACTTTGTTGTCAGCCAATATATTGGATAATATGGCAATAATACATTATGGAAGGAAAATGTGATGAGTAAAAAAATGACCATGGCGGAGATTTCAAGACAGCTTGGAATTTCAACAATGACCGTGTCACGTTACTTTAATGACGGTTATGTCTCGGCTGAAAATCGCCTTAAAATTGATGCTATCGTCAAAGAAAATCATTATACCCCTAATATATTTGCTCGTTCCATTCGTAGCCAATCTAATATTATTGGTTTCGTTGCTCCTCGCATTGAGTCGTATACAACGAGTTTAGTAATTAAAGGGGCACTGGCGGCTGCCAATGAATCACAAGTACGAATGCTTTTTCATGCCTCAGGATTTAACCATGAGTCAGAATGCCAAGCTGTGAGAGAGTTTAATGGCTTAAATGCATTGGGCACTATTATTATTGCTTCAAAGCACAGTGTCGAAGAGACGTTTTATCAAACCTTAGACAATGTGTTATTTATTGGTAAAAACACCCCCCACCATTGCTGTTTATATTACCCCGACCATGCTGCAATTAAAGCACTCGTTTCCCAAACCATCACTCAGTTAAAACAACAGCAGGCACCGCTGGCAGCCGTACATTATATTTATGATGAGCGTATGCTTTCCAGCCGTACTAAGTTGATGCAAGCCACCATTACTGACACCGTCCCTGAGTTGAATTTTTCACTACAAGCTCTAGCCAACTCGGAGGACAAAGCTGGCTACCAGGCAATTCAATTACAGCCTAATCATGTCTACTTTTGTGCCACCGATAATATTGCCATTCGTTTATATCGTCGCGCCAAAGAACAGCAACTCAAGATTGGTCATAACTTATGGATTGTAGGCATGGGTGACTATGACTACAGCGATTTGTTAGTCCCAAGCCTGACTACTGTCGCTTTTAACTACTATCAAGTGGGCTACCAAGCTGTCAAAAAATTGCTCAAGCGCGATTTCAGTTCCGTTGAAGGCACATTCGACATAAGAATGAGAGAAAGTTCACAGTTTCTCTGAAATTGTATTGAGTCCAAATAGGTTCCATTTAACACTGTGTGTTAACGATAACACACATAGTATAACCGATGAAACTCGCTAATAATCTACACTCAAAACCACTCGCGTGGTGGAAGAAAGCAACTGCCTACCAAATTTATCCCCGTAGTTTTTATGATACAAACCAGGACGGCATTGGCGATATCAATGGAATCATTGCTAAGCTGGATTATCTTGCTGATTTGGGCATTGATTTAATATGGATCTGCCCATTCTACGCATCACCGAATGATGACAACGGTTACGATATCAGTGACTATCAAGCGATTCATCCTGACTTTGGAACCCTTGAGGATGTGGATAAATTAATCACGGCTGCTCATGAACGTGGCATTCGCATTATTATGGATTTAGTCATCAACCACACTAGCGATGAGCATCCATGGTTTATCGAATCTCGAGACAACAAAGATAGCCCTAAGCGTGATTGGTATATTTGGCGTGATGGTTGTGAGTCAACAGATGAAAAACCAACTTGCGAACCTAATAACTGGGAAAGTATTTTTCATGGTAGTGCATGGGAATATGATGACAAAACCGCACAATATTATTTACATCTATTTTCTAAAAAGCAGCCTGATCTTAATTGGGAAAATCCTGAAGTAAAACAAGCACTATTTAAAATGATTCATTGGTGGTTGGAGCGTGGTATTGATGGTTTCCGTGTCGATGCAATTAGCCATATTCAGAAACAAACTGGTTTACCCTCTTTACCCAATCCAAAGGGTGAAAAGTATGTCTCTTCATTCGATTATCACATGAATGTTGAAGGTATTGAAAAGCACCTGTATGAGTTAAAAGAACAGGCGTTTTCGCCTTTTGATATTGTGACCGTTGGTGAGGCCAATGGGGTGACGGCCGACAACGCATTGCCTTGGGTTGCTGAAGCGACCGAGCACGATCAAGGTGGTGTTTTTAACATGATTTTTCAGTTTGAACACATGAAGCTATGGTCGGAAGAACAAAGCAACGAGCATTTTGATCTCGTGGCGTTCAAACGCATTTTATCGCGTTGGCAAGATGCCTTAGAAGGTAAAGGCTGGAATGCGCTTTATTTAGAAAACCACGATCAAGCTCGTAGTATTGATACTTTTGCCGATCCTAACTCTAGGTATGCCAGTGCTACCGCGTTAGCGAGTTGTTATTTCTTGATGAAAGGGACTCCATTTATTTATCAGGGCCAAGAGATTGGTATGGTAAATCATCAGTTTACTTCTCTTGACGAATTTAACGATGTGTCTGCGAGAAATTTAATTCAAAAGCTATCGCAACAAGGTCAGAGCGATGCCGATATCTTAGCCTTGTTAAATCAAGTATCCCGCGACCACAGTCGCTTGCCAATGCAATGGAATGACCAGGATTTTGCCGGTTTTTCTGAGGTGCAACCTTGGTTCTCGGTGAATCAACAGTATGCAGATATCAATGTTGAGCAACAACAGCAAGATCCAAATTCGATCTTAGGTTTCTATAAGCAGTTGATTGCTTTGCGTAAGTCACATGAAAGCTTAGTGGTTGGCCGTTATCAATTACTGCTAGCTAACGATCCTAATATCTATGTTTATCAACGTGTTGCTCAAGATATGACATGGACCATTATTACCAATTTAAGTCCACAAGAGAGCGTTGTTGATATCGACTGCACCCAATTAGGCGAGTTAATGCTTGATAATCAGAATATTAACAACGAACACGTTCGCTCAGATTTTATAACAACGCAAATAGCCCCCGCTTATGCCGCGTATATATTTGCAAGAAAGCACTAAATTATATTTATGGCTAGGCGCTGATAACGTTAGCCTGTATTTAAATCAAGGAACTATTTATGAGTAAGTTACTATCGTTTGATTTTTGGCAACGATTTGGGAAGTCCCTTATCGTTGTTATCGCGGTGATGCCTGCCGCTGGTATCATGATATCACTAGGTAAAGTGGTCGCAATGTATGCGGGTGGGTTTGGTGCCATTGAAACACTAGGCGCTATAATGGAAAACATAGGTTGGGGGATCATTGTTAACCTTCACCTATTATTTGCGGTCGCGATTGGTGGCTCGTGGGCAAAAGAGCGTGCAGGTGGCGCATTTGCCGCGCTAATTGCCTTCATCTTAATCAACCGTATCACTGGGGTTATATTGGGCGTGGATAACGCTATGCTCAGTGACCCAGAAGCGGTTGTGATGAGCCTATTTGGTTCTGAGCTACCTGTCTCTCAATTCTTCACGAATATTTTGGGTGCTCCTGCCCTAAATATGGGTGTGTTTATCGGTATTATGTCTGGCTATTTAGGTGCCAACTTATTTAACCGCTATCATGACTTCGCTCGCTTACCTCAGGCATTAGCATTTTTCAACGGTAAGCGTTTTGTGCCTTTTGTTGTTATTTTCTATTCGCTGATTATTGCGTTTGGTTTATCTGTAATATGGCCTTTAATTCAAGGTGCGCTTAATGATTTTGGTCAATGGATTGCTACCTCTAAAGACACTGCGCCGATCACTGCTCCTTTCTTGTATGGTACGTTAGAGCGTTTATTACTGCCATTTGGTTTACACCACACTTTAACTATTCCAATGAATTACACCGAGTTGGGTGGTACTTATGAGCTTTTGACTGGGATGAATGCGGGCTCAAGTGTTTATGGTCAAGATCCATTATGGCTTGCTTGGGTTAGCGATTTAAATAATCTTAAATTAAGCGATCCGACAACTTACCAACACCTGTTAGATACGGTGCACCCAGCACGCTTTAAAGCAGGCCAAGTTATTATCGCAGCCTCTTCATTGATTGGTATTGGACTTGCGATGTATCACTGTGTTGATAGTGATAAGCGCGCACAATATAAGCCAATGTTTTTATCTGCGTGTCTTGCCGTGTTATTAACCGGTGTGACAGAGCCTATTGAATTCATGTTTATGTTTATTGCTCCTGTTTTATATGTTGCGCATGCGGTATTAACAGGGGTTGCATTTGCGTTGGTCGATGTGATGGACCTACGTGTACATGCCTTTGGTTTGATTGAGTTACTCACTCGTATACCTATGATGGTTTCAGCGGGCATCGGTGGTGATCTGGTTCGCTTTGCATTAGTTTCTATTGTTTTCTTTGTGGTTAACTATGGATTGTTCCGCTTCCTAATCGTGAAATTGAAGTTACCAACACCGGGTCGTATGGGTAACTACCTGGATGAAAGCTCAGAAGCTATGTCGGAAGATGAGAAGCTTGACATTATTATTCAGAATTTAGGCGGGCGTGGCAATATTGCTGAGATTGATGCTTGCATGACTCGCTTGCGCATTACAGTTAATGATCCGCAGTTGGTTGCTGAATATTCACTATGGAAGCCTACGGGAGCACTTGGAGCTGTGGTTAAAGAACAGGGAGTACAAGTTATTTATGGCCCTGGGGTGGATGTCATTAAATCTAGACTAGTTCAGAAGTTTTCAGCGCAACCTGCGTAATTCTTTTTAGATCAAATAACCTCGAGAAACGCAGCCTTGCGCTGCGTTTTATCTCACTAGAATAAATAAGTGAATAATAATGAAGTTAATGACACTAAATACCCACAGCTGGCAAGAAGAAAAACAGCTAGAAAAGTTAGATGTGGTCGCGCAAGCCATTATCGAGCAAGGGTGCGATGTGGTTGCATTACAGGAAGTGAATCAACATCAAGATAGCCCGGCCGTTGATGCCAATATATTAACCAATCACACTGTGTTGGCGAATAACTATGGTTATTTATTACAGAAAAAACTCATGGAATACGGTCATCACTACCAACTTACGTGGGATTTCGTTCATCAAAGTTATGAAGTATATCAAGAGGGACTCTCATTTTTAACGCGACTACCGATTGTCGAACATGAGGTCATTGATTTAAGTGATAACTATGATGTGAGCTTTTGGAAACATCGGCGAGCAGTGCGTATTAAAGTGACCTCTCAACAGGGTGATTTTAATCTTTATAATTGTCATTGTGGCTGGTGGAATGACTCAGAGAACTCATTTGAGGATCAGTTCGACCGAATCAAGGCAACTTTACCAACAGAGTTGAGCTTTCTATTAGGCGATTTCAACAACCCAAGCCATATACGTAATGAAGGCTATGATTACGTATTACAACGCGGTTTGATGGATTGTTATGAAGTTGCTGAAATCAAAGATGATGGAACCACTGTCATTAAAAACATTGATGGTTGGGAGCAAAATAGCCAAGCGCTACGCATTGATTTAGTGCTTAGTAATCAGCCTGTAGTGGTAAAGCAGCATAAGGTGATTTTTAATCACGATTTTTATCCGGTTGTATCAGATCACTTTGGGGTGTTGGTAGAAGTAGAACTTACTTAATTTTTATCAACTCATCGTAGTTTAAATAAAACGAATACTGACACAAATACGGCTAATTATCAGGTCACTCTTGCTTGCTAAAATAGCGATAGAATACGACTGACCTTAACGATCTTTAGTGCGAGTTCGAAGTGATTACATAAGATTCTCTGTTCTTTCTTTCAACTATATACACAAGATTTCACACTTCTGCGAAATCTAAACTATCTTGTTGATACTGGTACAGATTAATAAGGATCGTTATGAATAGGTATATCGCAGAAATGTTTGGTACGTTTTGGTTGGTGTTGGGCGGTTGTGGTAGTGCCGTCTTAGCCGCGGCTTTCCCTGATGTGGGAATTGGTCTACTCGGAGTTTCCCTTGCCTTTGGTTTAACCGTGCTCACTATGGCTTTCGCTATTGGTCATATATCCGGTTGCCACCTCAACCCTGCTGTCACCATCGGCCTATGGAGTGGTGGTCGCTTTGATGGCAAAGATGTTGCGCCTTATATTATTGCCCAAGTGATTGGCGGTATTATCGCGGGTGGTGTGTTATTCGTGATTGCTTCAGGCCAAGCAGGCTTTGACGCTGCGGCATCTGGCTTTGCTTCAAATGGTTACGGTGAACACTCACCGGGCGGCTACTCACTAACTGCCGCACTGGTCTGTGAAGTGGTCATGACCATGGTGTTCCTGTTCGTGATCATGGGCGCGACTGATTCGAAAGCACCGGCTGGATTCGCACCGATCGCAATTGGTCTCTGTTTGACCTTGATTCACCTTATCAGTATTCCTGTAACCAACACCTCAGTGAACCCTGCTCGAAGTACTGGCGTGGCTGTGTTTGTCGGTGATTGGGCCGTTTCGCAATTGTGGCTATTCTGGATTGCACCGATTATTGGTGCCGTGATTGGCGCGATGATATACAAAGCGGTGAGAGGTTCGGATTAAGCGCTGAAAAAGCGCCTAAAGCAATAAAAGAAAAAGCCGCTTAGTGATGATTCACTAAGCGGCTTTTTTAGATCTTATGACGACCGAGTAAGGAGTGCGAAAGCGTGGTGCCATCCACCAGCTCTAGCTCACCACCAACGGGAACACCATGAGCGATACGGCTAGCGTTCACTTCATGGGTATTACATAGCTCAGCAATGTAATGCGCTGTTGCTTCCCCTTCAACTGTTGGGTTAGTCGCTAGGATTACTTCAGAGATATCACCACGACGCAGGCGGTAGTCCAAAACATCAAGACCGATGTCACTTGGACCAATACCATCAAGTGGTGAAAGGTGACCCATCAATACAAAGTAACGACCTGAATATTGGCCAGTTGCTTCGATAGCTGCAATGTCTGCAGGGCTCTCTACTACACAGATTTGACCATTTTCCTGACGTTTAGGATTGGTACAAATGTGGCAAGTATCTTCTTCAGTAAAAGTACGGCACTCATTACAGTGACCAATTTCGGTCATTGCTTGGCTAAGAGCTTCAGCCAACTGTAGGCCGCCTTTTCTATCGCGCTGTAACAAATGAAAGGCCATACGCTGCGCCGACTTGGGTCCAACCCCAGGTAGACAACGTAAGGCCTCCATCAAATGCTCCAGCATATGACTGGTACGCATATTTAACCGTTCTAATTTTCAAGTAATAGCCTGTTCAATACAAACCACCACCTGAATTAACCTTTAAGAATAAGTTACTTAGAAAGGCATCTTCATACCTGGTGGAAGTTGCATTCCGCCAGTTACGCTAGCCATTTTCTCTTTTTGAGTTTCTTCAACGCGACGAGCCGCATCGTTGAAAGCAGCAGCGATAAGATCTTCAAGCATCTCTTTATCGTCTTCCATTAGGCTTTCATCGATATCAACACGGCGAACGCTGTGGCTACCAGTGATCGTTACTTTTACAAGGCCAGCACCTGACTCACCTGTAACTTCCATATTTGCGATTTCTTCTTGAAGCTTTTGCATGCGCTCTTGCATTTGCTGGGCTTGCTTCATCATGTTGCCCATACCGCCTTTACCAAACATGTTAATACTCTCTGGTCTAATTGGTTTATTAAAATTAATTAAGCTATACGAGCTTAAATGGGGGTTAAAACAGTGTGATTCAACCCCTCGATGTTCAGTTCTCAGATTTGCTTATCTGGGATGATACGCCGGTCACTAAACAAGAAAACGTTCTAGATAGGACGAACGCTGTCTCTGTCGAGTTCAGCGGCAAAACGTCTTTCAATGAACTGTACGTTGGCATCGTTTTCTAAAGCGGTAAATGCGTCTTTCAACTTACCTTGATACAATCTTTCTCGTAATTCTAGCGGCGTTTCTCCACCATCACCGATTTCAACACTCAAATGACACTCTTCCCCAAGCACAGTATTGAGAGACTGCAATAACTCACTCTGTGCACGGTCCGTATTCAAATGAGCTTGGCTCGATCTTAACGTTAAAGTGATTGATGTGTCGTTTTTAGCAAACACTGAGTTCAATGCTAACTGTTCAACAAGCTTGGCTGTCTCTAGCTTTTGAATCGTGGCAGACCATTCATCTTGAGCAATCGACTCTTGAAGCAATTTATCGACCATTTCTGGTGTCTTAATATGCTCCAACGCACGCTTGATCTGAGTAGGTGTAAGCTCTTTGCTCACCTCTTTCACTACAGGTTTAGACGGTTTCCAGCGATAAGGTTCATTATCGTTGGTCACATTTTCTGTCGAAGAGGATGATAAAGAAGCTGGCGACACCCGCTCAGAACCACCGTGTTGCTGAGCAACTCGATCAAGAACTGAAGTTTTAGCAGGTGTCGCTTTAGCCTTTTTTGGCGCCGAGCCTTTGTTTTCTGTTGCCGAACTGCCTCTACGTTGAGAACGTAATTGGTGGCGTAAACCACTCACAGGCGAAGTTGCACGCGCTGGCTGCTCTTGCGGAGCAGAAGGTGCAGCGCTTGGCTGTTGAACCGGACTCTGGTTTTGATAATTCGTTTGTTGCTGCTGAGGCTGCTCTGCACCGTAGCTTGGACGCTCATCATAAGCAGGAGGCGCGTCATACTGGCTATGCGGGTAATCCTGCTCAGGATAACCTTGGTTGCCTGAATGTTCAGCGTAACCTTGCGAATCTGAATACTGTGCTGGATTCTGCTGCGGAGTCTGTTGCACGGGTGGCTGCTGCATAGCTTGCTGTTGAGGCGCCTGTTGTTGCATCTGAGGCTGTCTCGGAGCTGCCATTGGCGCAGGTTGACTCACTGACTGAGCAACGTTCTGAGCTTGAGCTGCTGGAACTGGCGCAGGGTTTGCCGACTGAGTCGAGATTGCCGTAGCAACCGCTTGTTCAGCTGGACTAAATGCCAACATGCGTAAAACCACCATCTCAATACCAACGCGAGCGGTTGGCGACAATGGTAAGTCTTCACGACCTTTCAACACGATCTGGTAGTAGAGTTGAATGTCTTGTGGGCTAAGCGCTTTGCTCAGTAGTTCAAGCTTCTCAGCGTCAGGCTGTGCCTTATCTAGTGTAGATGGCAAAGCTTGGAACATCGCAAGACGATGCAGTTGAGTCGCAAGCTGATTCAGCAAACCGTCCCACTCAACACCGTTCTCAGCAAGGCTTTGAATACACGCCATTGCTTGTTGCGGCTGCTTACTGCTAATCGCTTCAAGCAAGTGGATAGCTTGGTCGGTATCCAGTGTTCCGAGCATGTGAGCAACAGTATCTGTTACGACATTGCCATTACCCAATGCGATAGCTTGGTCTGTAAGGCTTAGCGCATCACGCATACTGCCATCAGCAGCATGAGCAATCATTCCAAGAGCACGAGATTCAGACGTCACATCTTCTTGTTCAAGAATATGATCGAGCTGCTCGTGAATATTATCAACGCTGATCGGCTTAAGATGAAACTGCAGACAACGCGACAAAATCGTCACTGGAAGCTTTTGCGGATCAGTCGTTGCGAGCAAGAATTTCACATACTCAGGCGGCTCTTCTAACGTCTTTAGAAGCGCGTTAAAACTGTGCCTAGAAAGCATGTGTACTTCATCGATAAGGTAAACCTTAAAGCGACCACGCGCTGGCTTGTACTGAACATTGTCCAGAAGCTCACGGGTATCTTCTACCTTGGTACGTGATGCCGCATCGATCTCTAGCAGGTCAACAAAGCGACCTTCATCGATCTCTTTACAAGTTGCACATTCACCACAAGGGGTTGAAGTAATGCCTGTTTCACAGTTAAGTCCCTTAGCAAACAAGCGGCCGATGGTCGTTTTACCGACACCGCGTGTTCCGCTAAATAGGTACGCGTGGTGCAACCTATTTTGGCTAAGGGCATTCTCTAATGCTGTTAAAACATGGGCTTGACCAACCACTTCTTTGAATTTGGTTGGTCGCCATTTTCGCGCTAACGCAAGATAGCTCATGAATAATTCCGAAAAGGATTAGTGGCCGTCGAATTCGCAGATGCTAAACACTTCTAGACCTAAGCCTTGTAAGCGCTTGTCACCACCGATTTCTGGAAGGTTAATAACAAATGCAGCGTGTTCTACCACACCACCTAGCTGACGAATCAACTTTGTTGTTGCTTCAATCGTACCGCCCGTTGCTAGCAAATCATCAACCATCAACACTTTATCACCTTCAACGATAGCGTCAGTATGGATTTCTAGCGTATCTGTGCCGTACTCAAGCTCATAAGATTGTGCCACAGTTTCACGAGGCAGTTTGCCCGGTTTACGAACAGGAATGAAGCCAACACCTAGCTCTAGTGCCAAAGGCGCACCAAATAAGAAACCACGAGCTTCAGTACCAACGATCTTAGTAAAGCCCATGTCCTTGTATGTTTCCGCTAGCAAGTCGATTGTCGCTTTGTAAGCCGCTGGGTCTTCCATCAAGCTTGTTACGTCACGGAATAAAATACCCGCTTTAGGGTAATCAGGAATGCTTTTGATGCTTGCTTTGATCAGAGAGATTTTTTCTGTGTTCATAATCTTATGCACTTCATTAGGCCGCTTTCCAAACTCTCGTCAACGAATCAAACATCAACGCTTGGAATTAAGGAAAGGTACGATTGGTATTCATTGCAACGAGAGTCATAACTCTGATTGCTGAAATAATAAACGCCCGCTATACAAGCAGGCACACTGGCTTAATGGTAGTGATTTTCTTTGCTGTCAGCAACCAACTCATGAGTTGGAAGTCGCATAAACCATGTGAGAAGAATAACAAGTACACAAATTAGGAAGGCCTTGACCCACATGATAGGGGCAAAGTAGATGGATAACGTAAAACTCAACAAGATAAAGAATACGCCGCGCGTTTTAACTTGTTTGGTTACGGCACCGTGTTGGTACCAATTGTTCAGTAAAGGACCCAGCGTTTTGTGCTCGTGCATCCATTTATGAACTTTCGGATTACTTCGCATGAAGCATGCGCTAGCAAGAAGGAGAAAAGGTGTGGTTGGCAGAACAGGTAAAACTATCCCTAGAACTGCGAGAAATATGCAAAGGCCACCAGCAATATTGAGACTTAAAACTCGAACGCTAATTGTGGCCTCCTTGAGTTAGCTATCGTTAATCAGCGACGACAGCTTAACTAGAATGTTGCGTAACCATTGAATACACGGATCAACGTAAGTGTTGCTGGTAGCAATGGGATCATTAAAAATGCGGCTAGAAAGCCTAAAAAATAGAATACATTAAACGGGTCTTGAAAGTCTTTGTTATCTGCCATGATTGCTTCTTGTTTTTGTTAGTAAAGGTAAGTATCTGGCGAACCAAACCCGCTTTGCTAAATCGACATTTAACAAAAAAGGCATAGCCGCACCATTTGCGCAACTATACCTTAATCAATTATTCACAAAAACCGAGGAAATATAGGGTTAATCGGTAGACCCTTGGTGTATGTCTAAACTAAAACTTGCCGCTCCAAGTAGGCTTAACGAAAGTTGGCAGCCCTGTTCGATCGGAAGGTCCCGCGTTATAAAGTTCTTCTTGCAGTTCTCGCCCAAGCGCTC
This sequence comes from Vibrio sp. QJM3NY_35, assembly GCF_057785915.1. NCBI lineage: Bacteria > Pseudomonadati > Pseudomonadota > Gammaproteobacteria > Vibrionales > Vibrionaceae > Vibrio > Vibrio sp. QJM3NY_35. The sequence continues at coordinate 2,427,797 of NZ_CM173507.1, forward strand.
ACCTGCTGCAATATGTTGATTCAATTCACCATTCGACCATTGCCCATCTAAGCCCGCAGGTAAAATGGAGATGGTTCCCTCGGCAAGGTCGGCAACACCAAACAAGGCATTCACTGGGGTAGAACATCTAGAGCAACGAATCCCCTTCTCTAAGATCTCAGCAATATCTTTGAGATCAACATTAAAATCTTTTCTGTTTCTTATGTAATCGTGGAACAGCGCTCTCACCAACAATGTTGTTGCTGAGCCGCCATTATCAGAAGACGATGAATCGACGAGGTAAAAAGCAAATTGCCCGTTCATCATCCACGCATAATCAAACACAAGTGGCATCATCTCTGTTGATTGCAGTAAACGGTAACTGCAACGCCATGAGCCTTGTCGCGTATCTTTCTCTGGAAGCAGCGCATGCAGTAAATCTTTTGCGGCGCTTGGATTATCTTGAAGGTAATTCAGGTGCCAATGCAGTTCTTGGTCTTCAGGGATCTCTCCCCCGTCATCCACACAGAACCACTGGCTCGAAAAATCTCGTTGGTCTGAAATGTTATCGAACGAATCTGTCAATGTATTCGCAATCGCACTTCCTAGATGACCGTGATCCTCTAACGGTTTCGCTAAAAAGTCTTTAATACCAAATCGCAAGGCTTTCGCCACATCAGACATATCATCAGTGCCGGACACCACGATCATAGGCAGTGACGGGTACTCTAAACTGAGCTCTTCCACAAGCTCTATGCCATCAAGTATTGGCATTGATAAGTCACACACAATTAAATCTGGCGCTGAGTCTCTAAGCTTTTGCAGAGCGTCCAGTCCATTTTCAGCCTCAACCACTTTATAACCGACCTTGTCTAGGTACGCGCTGGTTATACGGCGAAAAATAGGATCATCATCAACCAACATCACGCATTTTTGGTTAATTACTTCCTGAGCCGAGGTCATTACTGGCTGACTGTGAGTTTTGTACATAATCTATAACCTCACAAAACTAAGTCGAATTATTATTGTTATCTGTTCTAAGAACTAATATAAAACTTAGTAATAAAATGCTAAATACACAAATTTGCACTCTTTGCTGGTAATTCGTGACCAGGGTTGGAATACTTGTAAATAGTGCAACGAGTTGACGTAACGCAAACATTGATCTCACTGTTACGTATAAATTAGATGAGATTGTAAACAAATGTGTCTGGATTTATGAAATTAGATGATTTAAACCTCTTTCGACTCGTCGTTGAAAATGGGAGCTACACCGCAACATCGCGCAAGACTATGATTCCGGTTGCGACCATCACACGACGCATCCAAGCCTTGGAAGATTCTTTGAACCTTAGGCTTCTCAATAGACACGCGCGTAAACTTTCTTTAACAGAGGCAGGCGAACGTTTCTTCAATGAATGCTCTCCGCTGTTGCAACGTCTCTCTTCTACCGCAGAAGAGTTAACTGACGTGTGCAAAGGCGCTTCCGGTAAGATTCGTATTACGGCCCCCTCAAATCTGACCAAGCGCATGATGATGCCAATGTTCAGTGAATTCATGACTCAATACCCTGATATCAATATTGAGCTGATGATGAACAACCAAGCAGATCAGCTGGATCCAACTGAGTGGGACGTAATTTTCCGTGTCGGCCCGCAGCGTGATTCAAGCCTAATCGCTCGCAAAATCAGTGAAGTCAAAGATATTCTTATCGCGAGCCCTGAGTACTTAGCGAAGAACCCAGCTCCAAGCCATGCTGAAGAGCTAGCGAACCATTCGCTACTCAAAGGCTACCCGCTGATTAAGTGGCAGCTGAGTAATTCGAATGAAGAGACAGTGGTGAATAGCGAGAAAGGCCGTTTCAACGCCAATGCGCTTAATGTCGTAAGACAAGCGTGCTCAGAAGGCCTAGGTATCACCCTGATGCCTGACGTGATGATTCGTGAATACATTGAAGATGGCAGCTTAGTGCAAGTCTTAGAAGACTGGAGCGCTAACCCTCGTGATATTTACATGCTTTATAACCACAAAGATCATCTACCAGAGAAAGTGAGATTGTTTATTGATTTTGTGATCGCATACCACATTCATTAAGGTCAATCCCCTTCTCTATAAACAAAAAACCAGAGCCGATGCTCTGGTTTTTTATTTTCTGTATCGCTAGCGAAACTCTGTATGACTAACGAAACGCTAGTTAAGCGCCTTCGTTGTGTAACTCTAAGTTAGCAAGATCTTGTTGAATCTCACGCTGAACCTTTGAGTCGTCATTACGCAAAGAGTCTAGGAAATCTAGGTACGCTTGGTCGATATCGCCCGTTACATACTCGCCGTTAAATACAGAAGTATCAAAACGAGAGATGTCTTGATTGCCCATGCCCACTGCAGAAATCAGATCTGGTAGCGTTTGGAAAATCAAGGCGTCTGCGCCAATCTGCTTACAAATCGTTTCGTTATCACGACCATGAGCAATCAGCTCTGTCGCGCTCGGCATATCAATGCCGTAAACGTTAGGGAAGCGAACCTCTGGAGCAGCTGAAACCATGAAGACCTTGTTTGCGCCAGAATCACGAGCCATCTCAATGATCTGCTCTGATGTTGTGCCGCGAACGATAGAATCGTCAACCAGAAGAACGTTCTTACCTTTAAACTCAGAGCGGATTGCGTTGAGCTTACGGCGAACTGACTTCTTACGCTGTTGCTGACCAGGCATGATGAATGTGCGGCCAACATAGCGGTTTTTCACGAAACCTTGACGGTATGGCTTATTGATCGCTTGAGCGATTCGTAGCGCAATATCGTTTGATGTTTCAGGGATTGGAATAACTACATCAATGTCTAAGTCTGCGTACTCTTCTTTAATACGCTTACCAAGCATCTCACCCATCTCAACGCGTGCGCTGTAAACCGAGATTTTGTCGATGAATGAATCTGGGCGTGCAAAGTATACAAACTCAAAGATACATGGGTTTAGTTGTGGGTTGTCTGCACATTGCTTAGTGAAAAGCTCACCGTCGAACGTTGCGTAGATAGCTTCACCTGGCGCTACATCGCGCATGAAGTCGAAACCAACAGCATCGAGTGCTACCGATTCAGACGCAACCATGTACTCTGTTTTACCTTGAACTTCACGCTTACCAAGACACAGTGGACGAATACCATGTGGGTCACGGAATGCGATCATACCGTGGCCGATGATCATCGCAGTTACGGCGTAAGCACCACGAATTGTACGGTGCACATTTGCCACAGCGCGGAAAACGTCATCTGAAGTTACGTTACCTTTAACGGTATCGATCTCATGAGCTAATACGTTCAGTAGAACTTCAGAGTCAGAGGTTGTGTTTACATGACGACGGTCTTTTTCGAACAACTTCTCACGAACTTCGTTTGCGTTCGTCAGGTTACCGTTGTGTGCCAACGTAATGCCAAAAGGAGAGTTTACGTAGAAAGGCTGAGCTTCAGACGCACTTGAACTACCCGCAGTAGGATAACGAACATGGCCAATACCAACTTCACCTTGTAGGCGCTGCATGTGTTTTGCTTCAAAAACATCTTTTACTAAACCGTTCGCCTTACGCAGACGGAAACGATTGCTTTCTATGGTACAAATACCAGCGGCATCTTGGCCACGATGCTGCAATACCGTTAAAGCGTCATAAATAGACTGGTTTACAGGTGTTGAACCCACGATTCCAACAATACCACACATGTCCTAATCCTCGATTTTTCGACATTAACTGGCGCTAGAGCGCGCCAGATAAGAAACTAGATGTTGCTTGTAAATGCTCGAAGAACGGCGCAATGATTCGACTAAATTCCGGAACCAATTGCGAATTCTTCCACCACTCAGAACTTGGGAATGCAGTAAACGCATCCATGAAAAACAACACTGCAGAAACAATCAAAACACCACGTAAGCCACCAAAGACGACACCGAGGATTCTGTCTGTACCTGACAGGCCTGTTTTCTGAACTAGCTGACCGATGACATAGTTAACTAAGGCACCAACAACTAACGTTGCAACAAACAATGCTGCTATCGCAGTTCCGTTTCGAAACATCTCATCTTCGATATTGGTGAAGTACATCGCTAATTTAGCGTAGTACTGGCTAGCAATAAAAAATGCTCCAAACCAAATAACAAGTGACAACGCTTCTTTAGCGAAACCGCGAACTAAACTGATCACGGCAGAGAAGCCGATCACGCCTAAAATGACAAAATCTAACCAATTCATGAATTCTTCATCTTAAGTTGGCGCGCATTTTAACAGAAAAAATGCTGACGCAAACGTTTTCTTATGGATTTAACGGTTTAAATTTGAGCAATTGGCCTTTTGAACCCGTAATTTTTTCTAATTCCTTAATTTGTCGCTCAAGTTTGGATTTAGAGACATCCGGGCCAATAATTACTCGCGTAAAAGTTTTTTCTTGCTTGGTGTGAGCCTGATAACCACGCTTTTGCAAATCCTTAACAACGTTTTTTGCGTTGTCAGCATTCTTCAAAGCCATCAATTGAATAATCCAAGCACTGTCTTGGTATTCATTTTTTTCCGGTACTGGCTTAACCACGACTGCCACTTTATCTGCTTCTTTATCATTAGAAGAAGACGCAGTTTGCGTGTTTGAATTATCAGTACGACCACTTTCAACCACTTGCTCAACCGGAGAATCTGGTAGCGCTATCTGATCTTCAACGGGATCGAGTACTTCAAACACTTCAACATTACTATCAAGCTCAGGCTTAATTGGAATGCTTGCAAACTCTTCTTTGTAGTGGAGCTTCTTACCATCTAGTACATCGGGCAATACAATCACGCCAATGGCCACTAAAATGATGGTGCCGACTAACCGGCTTTGGAATTTACTTGCCATTTAGTTTCCTTTTTTCTGCCAATGCTCCAACACTTCACCCACGGTATGGAAAGAACCGACAACCAACACAACATCGTCACCTTTAACAGAAGCTAAAGCCGCTTCAAACGCTGTGACAGGGTTTGAATGCTGCTCTACGCCTTCGGGTAGGCTTTGACACAATTCAGCAGCTGTCGCTGCGCGTGGCCCTTGCAATGAAGCTGGATACCAATGAGTTGTGATTGGCGCTAATACTTCCAATGTCGCTGGAATATCTTTGTCATGAAGCATGGCGACTACAACGTGTAAATTTTTACCTGCATACTTCTTCGTAACTTGCTGCGCAAAGTATTCAGCGGAATGCGGGTTGTGCGCCACATCCAGCACAATCACGGGTTGTTCGCTAATTTGCTGCATACGCCCTGGAAGCTGCGCATTCTTCATGCCGTTAACCACGTTCACGTCGCTAATACTAAGCTCTGATGTGCCCAATGCCATCAACGCTGTTGCAGCGTTAGGTAACGGCAGGCTTGGAATAGGTAGCGATTCTAGTTGGAATGCACCACTGCGCCAGTTCCACGTATCACCGTCAACATCATAAGTGTATTGAATACCGACTTGGTAGAACTCAGCCTTAATGTCATCAGCGTGCGCTGCAACCGTAGCCGGTGGCTTGGGTTGACCACAGATAGCGGGTTTACCGCTACGATAAATGCCCGCTTTCTCAAAACCAATCACATTGATGTCATCACCTAGCCAGTCAACATGGTCGACAGCCAAACTAGTAATCACAGAAACATCATGCTCAACGATATTGGTCGCGTCTAAACGCCCGCCTAAACCCACTTCTAAAAGCACAACATCAACCGCTTCAGTTTGAAATGCACGTAACGCCGCTAAAGTGCCATATTCGAAAAAACTCAGGCTGATTTCGCCACGCTCTTTCTCAATGAAATCGAAAGACTGAACCATCTTTTCATCAGATAGATCTTGGCCGTTGATACGAACACGTTCGTTATAGCGAATTAAGTGAGGAGAGCTGTAGACACCAACTGAGTAACCAGCGTCCAATAGAATCGCTTCCATCAGTGCACATGTTGAGCCTTTGCCATTGGTTCCGGCAACAGTAATAACATGTTGAGCAGGTTTGGTGAGGTTTGCCTTAGAGGCGACGGCTTGAACTCGGTCTAATCCAAGATCAATAGCGGTTGTGTGGATGTTTGATAAATAATCAAGCCACATCTCCAAAGAGGATGTGGCTTGAGGAATAGGTTGTTGACTCATCTAACTCATAACCATAATTAAGTTGGTTTGTTAGAAGGTACTTTACCCTTTTTCTGGCGCTTCTGGTACTTCATAAGTAGCTTCATTCGGTGAATCGTTCACAGAAACTACTAATGGTGAAGGCTGGTTGGTCATTTTAGCAACAAGGCTTGCAACGCGCTGACGCATCTCACGACGGTCAACGATCATGTCGATAGCACCGTGGTCTAGTAGGAACTCACTGCGTTGGAAACCTTCAGGAAGGTCTTCACGTACCGTTTGTTCGATTACACGACGTCCAGCAAAACCGATCAGTGCTTTTGGCTCACCAATGTTGATATCGCCAAGCATTGCCAAACTTGCAGAAACACCACCCATTGTTGGATCAGTCATAACTGAAACAAACGGTAGGCCTTTCGCAGATAAACGCTCAAGCGCAGCACTGGTTTTCGCCATTTGCATTAGAGACATCAATGCCTCTTGCATACGAGCACCACCACTTGCAGAGAAACACACTAAACCACAGTTGTTCTCGATAGCAGCATCTACCGCTTTCACGAAACGAGCACCAACAACAGAACCCATTGAGCCGCCCATGAATGAGAATTCAAAAGCACACGCTACGATAGGTAAACCCAATAGTTCGCCTTTCATTGCAACTAATGCGTCTGTTTCACCACTGTTCTTTTGAGCAGCAGAGATACGTTCTTTGTAACGCTTAGAGTCTTTAAACTTCAGCTTGTCTTGTGGCTCAAGATCAGCACCTAGTTCAACACGCTCACCTTTGTCTAGGAATGTATCCAGACGACGACGTGCTTTCATGCGCATGTGATGGTCACATTTTGGACATACTTCTAGGTTACGCTCTAGTTCAGCATGGTACAGAACCTGCTCACAAGAAGTACATTTAGTCCAAACACCCTCAGGGATAGACGCTTTACGAGATGTTACGATGTTGCTTTTTTCTAAAATCTTTTCAAGCCAACTCATGGAAGACCTTTTTGTTTCGATTCTTCCGCTTGATTGCGAAAGAAATAAATTTGGGAATTATGCGTGGGAATTAAAGCACATAAAACAGCGACTGTAGATAAAAAACTGGTTGTACCTATTTTCTGGGACTATCTTACGCACTAAACCGTAATAATTTTTGAACCTAAGTCTCACATTTAGTTCAAATTATCCGGTAAAAATAGAGGACCAATTGGCTCTTGTGGTAGCTCAAAATGTTCAGGATAATCAACATCCACCAGATACAAACCTTCCGCTTTTGCAGTTGCGCCGGCTACTTTTCGATCTTTAGCTTCTAAAAGCCACTGGATCCACTCTGGTTTCTGCTCACCTTTACCTACGACAATAAGGCTACCCGTAATATTCCTCACCATGTGGTGAACAAAGGCATTCGCTTTAATATCGATCACAATGTAGTGTCCATGACGAGTCACGTTCAAGTGAATCATGTTTCTCCATGGGCTACGAGATTGACAATGTGTTGCCCTAAACGAAGTGAAGTCATTCTCACCAAGTAAGTACTGACCCGCTTCATGCATTTTTTTCTCATCAAGATGACCATGATAATGGCTCACACCTGAATTCAAAATGCCTGGGCGTAGTGCATGGTTAAAGATAATGTAGCGATAACGGCGGGCAGTAGCCGAGAAACGAGCATGGAAATCCTCATTCACTTCTGTCGCCCAACGAACCGCAATATCTTTTGGCATGTTGGCATTCGCGCCCATTGTCCATGCCACCATTTTACGATCGACATTAGTTTCAAAGTGAACGACTTGTCCCGTACCGTGAACACCGGCATCTGTACGACCTGCGCACATAACTTCTACAGGGTGATTCGCGACAACTGAAAGAGCCTTTTCCAATTCTTCTTGGACACTTTTCACGTCTCGTTGGCGTTGCCAACCAAAGTAGTGGGTACCGTTATATTCAATACCTAAAGCAATTTTCATGTTCTTGTTCTCTTTGAAAATGGGCGAGAAGTATATACGGAAATCAGTGCTAGCCCAAATAGGATGGGGCTAAAACTTTAATAAACAATCAGCATCGACCGAGACGATGCTTTTGAAAAACCAAATCAAGCAATAGTGCTCTGCATCGCCTTAAAATAAAGGGTAGCCAACGCTACCCTTTCTGATTTGTAAATTTATCGACCGTTTAACGTATCGATAAGATTTTTTGCCTCTCGACGAATATCATCGCTGCCATCAACGATTGCCTCTTCTAGAAGCTTAATTGCCCCTTGCGAGTCACTCATCTCGATGTAGATTTTGGCCAAATCAAGCTTACCCGCAGCTTCTGCATTGCTGTCGACATCATAATTGCCAATATCACCGATAACATCAGGGAATTCGTTAAGACCCACATCCAGTTTAAGCTCTTCATCGTCTGGATTAATGACTTCTTCACCTTCTTGCTCGACTTGAGCCATTAGCTCATCAATCGTCATGTACTGCTTATCACGACTGTTGCCTGATTCGGTTAGATTGTCTTGTTCAGCCCAATTCTCTTCTTTGATTTTCGGTTCAGCTTGCTGCTCAGCCGATGCCCAAATCTCTTGTTGGTCATCAGGCACATCATTATGCATGCTCGATTGTTGTTCTGGCGCTAGGTTAAAGCCTTTCCAGTCTTCGCCGCCGACTTCAAGCATGGCGTCAATATCTAGCCCTGCGCTATCAATCGAAGTTGCGTCCAATGGCTTATCGAACATGTTGTCGACAGAGTCTTGAACATCTTCAGAAAGCAACTCAGCTAATGCTGTCTCATCAAAGTCATCAAAGCCTTCTAGTGGCTCGTCTTGAACCGCTGCAGACGTTGAGTTTGGCTCTGAAGCCGCGCTCAGTGATTGTTCTGGCTGTGCAAAACCAGCCGGTTCAGAGTCTTCTGCATTCGAGAAATCATCAGCCTGACTGTAGCTCTGCGGATTTGAGAACAGATCATGCAACGCATCTTGCTCTTCTCCTTGTGGGCTGAAAGAAGTCAGTGGTGTTGGCTTCTCTGCAAACGCATCGGAGATCGCTTCGTCTTCACCGTATTCCGGTAAATCAAACTCATCAAACTCTACGCCTTGGTCTTCCGCTACCGGCTCAGCATTGCTTTGCTCAATATCATCTAAAACAGAGTCCGCTTTTGCGCTTTCTTCATCGTACTCAGGAAGATCAAGGTCATCGAACTCGAACTTCTCTGTGTCAGGCGCTAAGTCTTGCTCTAACTGTGCTTCATCTGGTTCACTCACCACTTCCGCTAACGCATCGTCTTCACCAAACTCTGGTAGTTCGAAGTCATCAAGCGAGAATTTTTCTTCGCTTTCTGGTTGCGCAGTTTCAGCCTGTGGTGCAGCATCTAGTTGAGGCTCAGCGGTTGGTTGCGATTCAACACTTGGTTGAGAATCAATAGCAGGCGTTGCTGGCTCTGGTGTTGATTCAGCATCAGCTTCCGCTAGTGCGTCTTCTTCACTAAACTCTGGTAACTCGAAATCATCAAACGAAAACTCTTCGTCGTCTTGCCCCTGAGCTTTAACTTGGGCTTCAGTTTGAGGTTCAACACTTGGTTGAGCATCAATAGCTGGCGTTACTGGTTCTGGTGTTGATTCAGCATCGGCTTCCGCTAGTGCGTCTTCTTCACCAAACTCTGGTAGCTCAAAATCATCAAACGAGAACTCTTCGTCGTCTTGCTCTTTAGCTTCAGCTTCAACAGCAGGCAATACTGATTCTGGTGTTGATTCAGCATCAGCTTCCGCTAGTGCGTCTTCTTCACTAAACTCTGGTAAGTCGAAATCATCAAACGAGAATTCTTCTTCGCCTTCTTGTCCTAGAACTTCAGCTTGTTCTGCTACTTCCGCTTGTGGTGTAGCTTCAACTTGCGGTTCAGCGACTGGTGTCACTAGCTCTGGTGTTACGTCAGTTTCCGCTAATGCTTCTGGTTCAGACGCCTCGTCTTCAATCAGCCAATCGTCGTCTTGTGGTACGCCGAATTCATTTGGAATGATCTCTGGCATATTTGCAGCTCGAACTGGCTCTGGCTCTGGCTCTGGCTCTGGCTCTGGCTCTGGCTCTGGCTCTGGCTCTGGCTCTGGCTCTGGCTCTGGCTCTGGCTCTGGCTCTGGCAAGGATTCAACGACATCTTCAAATTCGTCGCTACCTTGAATTTTCGGTTCAAAGTCAAAATCAGAGTCTATATTCGCAGGAGATTCAACATCATCAATGGCTTCGGCTAACCAATCTTCTACCGTTTCTTCATCGTCTTCAGAGATATCATTCAAAGACGACGGCGAAGCTTGATCTTCAGTACTCGCAGCGATGTCTTCACGCTGATCTTGTACGTCAGCTTCTTCCGAATCTGATGCTTGTTGCTCAGTGTCTTCTTGAGTCGGCTCTTCAAAAACTGGTTTGTCAAAGTCAGAATTCTCAGAGAGCAACGAGTCAATATCCAGTTCATCATCTTTAACAGACGACACCGCTTCTTCTGGTGATAATTCATGACTATCAGAAAGAGACGTTTGTTCTGGTTCCAAAGCACTTTCGATTGATGCTTCAGCTGGCTCTTCATTAGCTTGCAACGAATCGCTGTCATCAGAAGTCATCAACTCATCAATCAATGCTTCATCTGTTGTTTCTAGTGCGTCATCAAGCAACGCATCCGTTGCAGGCGCTACACCGAACAAATCATCGATAAAACCATCACGATTAAAGGCTTCATCATTTTCTGGCTTAACATCAGCACCGTCTTGAGTCAGTTCTAAATCTAATGAAGCATCACCAACAAGTTCAGGTTGTGGTGCTTCAGTAATGTCCGTTATTTGCTCAGACTCGGCTTCAGAAGGCTCTGACGTTAATTGAGTATGTTCAACGTCTGAATCCTTGATAAGGTCGTCGCTAGCTTTATCAGAACCAAAGGCAGCATCTAGCTCTTTATCAAACGTCTGCTCTTCTGATTCAAGCTCGTCTTCAATACCACTTGTCAGTAAATCATCAAACGGGTCTAAAGATTCAGATTTTGGTGAATCAGCTTGGTCCGCTGAAAGCGCATCATCCGATAGTTCACTATCAAGGAAATCATCAAGTAAGTCGGTGCTCTCCGCATCGAGTTCGAAATCATCATCAGAATCTCCGATTAATTCATCCAGAGTTTCCGTGCTGTCTTCTGCAATGTTTAGCTCATCATCAGTCGATAAACCAGAAAGTTCTTCAAGTTCGGATAAGGCATCAAAACCTAAAGGCTCACTTTCAAGCTCATCATCCGATTCATCGCCCAGCATTTCATCAAGGAGTTCGGTCGAGTTGCTTAGGTCAACGTCATCCCCTTCCAACTGCTCATCAAGTAGATCAACGCTGTCTTGAGTCTCTTCATCAACGATTGGCTTATCAAACTGAGACAGGATGTTTTCGATATCATCATCAGACGCCAAACCATTGTTTAGGTTCGTCGCTATCTCATCGTCGCTATCGAGGTTGAAAGGATCATTCGCTTGCTCGTTCTGAGCGGCAACCTGAGCAAAGATGTCATCAATATCATCCTCTACACTAGGAGCTGCAGATTGAGTGGTCTGTTGTTCAGAGATCAGAGCATCAATATCAAAGTCGTCAGTGCTTATGTCCGAAGGCGTAGCATCGCTTTGTTGTTCTGAGATAAGCGCATCGATATCAAAATCATCGGTTATTGATGTGTCGGCACTAGAAGTAGAATCATTTTGCTCTTCCGAAATCAAAGCATCGATGTCGAAGCTATCATCATCTTCGTCATCAAGAGAAAACAGGTCATCTAATAGTGACTGGTCTAATTCGTTAGAGCCTAAATCTTCAGTCTCGGATTCTTTAGATAGCAGTGCTTCAATCTCATCAGCAGACATTGCGTTATCATCTGAGAGATCAAAATCGACTTCATCGGTATCAAGTGCGCTTTCTGCGCTTTTATCGAGCGCGCGCTCCATCTCTTCAAGGCCAAGCGCTTTCTCTTCACCATTAACACTGATGCCGTTACTGCTGTCCAAGTCCAGATCATCAAAGTTAGTGTCTAAATCACCGTTTTCGCCAATGCTCGCAAATGGGTCATCATCTTCACCGTCGAGATTGAAATCGAGATCAGATTCATCCAATCCTGCAAATACATCATCTTCTTCAGCAAGAGCTTGGTCGTCAAACAACTTATTGGCATCGTCTTCAGTGCCAAACAAGTCATCGTCTAAAGACAGCTCGTTAAGGTCGTCCATCTCGTCGCCCAATGTAATAGGCGCGACGCTGCTTGGTTCAGGCTGAATCGGTTGTTCTTGAGTGGTTTGCTGTTGTTCTTCATTTTTAGAACGACGACCTATCAGCATCACGATGATCAAGCCAAGTAGAAGACCCGGAATAATCGCAAGAGCCGCAACTAACCAACCATTAGATAACAGTTCATCCATGGCACTTGGGGCCATTTTTTCAATTTCGGCGTTCTTTCTACGCTCTTCATCAAGTAGCTTTTCCACTTCGCTACGAATGCGATCTTCATCGCTGAGCTCAGTTTTTAGCTCATCAACTTCCGATTGAACATTCGATAACATCAAACGAAGTTGGTGGTTTTTCTCTTCAAGTGACAGGAGTTCAGTTTCTGAAAGCTCTAGCTGCTTCTCTAACTTGTTCATCTCTTGGGTTGGAGCAGATGGATCTAGAGATGATTGAGTTGGAGACAATGGCTTTTTAGCGGTTTCAGTAGTGCTTACTTGCTTAGCAGGAGCAACATTTTTTGCATCAGAACTCGGCGCTTTGGGTTTTGAAGCGACAGGCTTACTTGCAGGAGCATCAAGCTTAGCAAGATGCGAGTTCATGATGTTGATAGCTTGCTGCGTCGAGCTTGCACGTGCTTGCTCTAAAGAAGGCACTCGTAAATTACTGGCAGGCAGCAGGCTATGGATATTCTGGTTTTCAAACGCTTGTGGGTTTAAGCGATAAATAGCCAACAGGGTTTGTTGGACTGACACGGAGTTATCAGGGCGTAACTTTGAAGCAATAGACCACAATGTTTCTGAGCCGCGAGTAGGACCATAGAAACGTGAAGGCTCAGCGCTATTCGATTGCGCTCTTTGAAGAGGTTCTGAAAACGTAGGCGCTGATTGTATCTGACCATTAGGTCCTACAACTCGAATGGAATCTGCACGAACAACGGAAATCTGAGTCGCAATGATAAAGGCAAAAGGCATTAACCACGGCTTGAAAATTTGAAACATAAAAGGCTCAGCTAGGTGCTTAAATTCGGAAAAGTGATGATCTATTAAATATATCGGATAAATGACGTAAAACTATAGAGATGAAAACAAAAAATGTGTTGCAGCAACAATATTCGCAGCAATTTCACACAATTTGACTAACAATATTTTTAATCGATTAAAAAAGCCCCACTAAAGAGTGAGGCTTGTTTATCAAAGCAATAAAGCTTAGAAGTAATCGCGAATCAGAACTTCAGCGATTTGAACTGCGTTTGTTGCTGCGCCTTTACGAACGTTATCAGCGACAACCCACATGTTCACGCCGCTGTGATGGCTGATGTCGTTACGAATACGACCAACCATTACGTGGTCTTTACCACCTGCATCACGAACTTGAGTTGGGAAGTCTAGCGCTTGGAATACTTCAACACCTTCTGTGTTCTCTAGAAGCTGAACCACTTGTTCTGCACCGATTGGCGCGCGAGTTTCAATGTGCAGAGATTCTGCGTGACCATAGAATACTGGTACGCGAACACAAGTCGGGTTCACTGTGATTGAAGAGTCAGCAAAGATTTTTTGAGTTTCCCAAACCATCTTCATCTCTTCACGCGTGTAGCCGTTCTCTGTAAATTCATCGATTTGAGGAATACAGTTAAACGCGATCTGCTGTGAGAACGCTGAATTTTCAGCTGGCATACCATTAAGAAGCTTAGCCGTTTGACCCGCTAGCTCATCGATACCAGGCTTACCTGCACCAGACACAGATTGGTAAGTTGAAACGTTAATACGCTCAAGGCCCACTTCATCGTGAATTGGTTTCAGAGCGACTACCATTTGAATAGTCGAGCAGTTAGGGTTCGCGATGATGTTACGGTTACGGAACTCAGCAATTGCTTCAGGGTTCACCTCAGGCACAACCAGAGGAACATCGTATTCGTAACGGAAACGTGATGTATTATCGATAACAACAACACCTTCATCAGCTGCAATTGGAGCCCAGCGCTCCGAAAGCTCGCTACCTGCAGAGAAAAACGCAATATGTACTTGAGACCAATCGAAGTCTTCTACGTTTTGTACTTGTATTGTTTTGCCGTTAAAACGGGAAGTTTTGCCTTCACTACGTTCACTTGCTAGTAAGTGCATTTCACCGACAGGGAATTTACGCTCTTTAAGTACTTCAAGAATGGTTTCACCAACCGCACCAGTCGCACCTAAAATAGCAATATTAAATTCTTGGCTCATTGTTTCTCTCTTTTATAAAGTTGGCTTTACCATAAAACCGAGTTTAGATAACGGCGTTAAATTACAAGATTCGTCGCCCGTTAACTCGACTGCACTGTACTCTCTACGGTCCCAATATTCTTTACGCATCTTGTCAAAAGAACCCGGCGTAGCGATATTGCGACGGAATAAGGCGTCGTCTTTGCGCACATCATAGATCAACTGAGTCAAATTGTGCAGTGTTGCTTCATCCCAAGCTCTATCTAATTTCATTTGAGGTACAGGCGCTGTCGGCAATAAGTCGCTTGCATACGCACGCTGTTCAGTACCTAAAAACTCACAATAACTATTGAAGATCATCGTGGTACCACGCGCTTTACCCTCTAAACCGTAGCCCGCTACGTGAGGCGTTGCAAAAGCAAGTAACGGAAGAAGCTCAAAGTCGACTTCAGGTTCAAACTCAAACACATCAAGCACTGCAGTAAAACCATCGGCTTTTTGCAGGCGAGCTTTTAGCGCTTGGTTATCAACCACAGGACCGCGAGCTGCATTAATCAGAATTTGGTCAGCACGTAAGTTGTTCAGCACTTGCTCATTGATCAAGTGATGCGTTGGAAACTCACCCGTCTTAGTGATCGGTGTATGCAATGTAATAACGTCTGATTGCTCAAGCAGAGTTTCTAGCTCAGTAAATTCGCGAGTATCACCCTCTTGCTGTTTTAGAGGGTCGTTCAGCAGAACTTTGATACCAATACCTTCAAGGCACTTCGCTAAGTAACTGCCCACTTGACCACAGCCGATAATACCAACCGTTTTATCAAAAACAGAGAAGCCTTGTTGCTGCGCAAGCACCATCATCGCACTGAACGCGTACTCAGCAACACCCACCTTGTTACAGCCAGGCGCCGCAGTAAAGAAGATGCCACGCTCTTTCATCAATTCTTGGTCAACATGATCCATACCAGCCGTCGCAGTACCGACAAACTTCAGCTTATTGGCTTTGCTGATCAATGACTCGTTTACCTTAGTAACAGAGCGAATCATCAATGCGTCTACGTCAACTAGGTCGTCCGCAGTTAATGTGCGACCAGACTTCATTGTCACTTCCCCTAGCTGGCTAAATAGCGCTTCAGCGTAAGGCATATTTTCGTCGATTAAGATTTTCATTTGGCGAGTACTTTTGTTGGGGTCTATCGACCTAAATGTGAATTGAAATGATTGTGCAAAATTCCACACACGGTGTCGAGTAGCAATTGGAATACATTATGATTAAAGGCTTGTTGAGATGAGGATTAACTACCCTAATCTGATTTTATTATCCAAGCCTAAAACGAAAAATGCCCGATTGAATAAACAATCGGGCAAACATCCAGAACAAAAGGATCCTATCTCGCTCTCCAGGAGACAGAGTCTTGCGTCTGTTCAACCAGTACTAACCAAGGTCAGTACTGGTCAAGCTCTGGAAACCTTTCAATTTCTAAACCCAGATTTAAAAACTATGTTTAAAAAACACGTTTACCAACCTGCGTCTAAAAACTTTGTTCTGATGGTCATTATTACTGGGTGACCTGTGCGTGTTGAATCTGCACTAGCGCAACCCTTTAACGATTAACCTTGTCTCTGTAACTCAAGCCTAAGTTAAGCTTGGTACTTTTTGATTACTAGCGTTGCGTTCGTACCGCCGAAACCAAAGCTGTTAGACATAACCGTTGTTAGCTCTTGATCACGAGCTTCAGTTACGATGTCTAGGCCAGCAGCAGCTTCGTCTAGGTTCGAAACGTTAATGCTTGGAGCGATAAAGCCGTTATCTAGCATTAGCGTTGAGTAAATTGCTTCGTGTACGCCAGCAGCACCTAGAGCATGACCTGTCATCGCTTTAGTTGCAGAAATTGCTGGGCTGTTGCCACCAAATACTTCTTGGATAGCACCAAGCTCTTTCACGTCGCCAACTGGAGTTGAAGTACCGTGAGTGTTCACGTAGTCAACGCCATCAACGTTTTGCATTGCCATCTTCATACAACGAACCGCACCTTCACCAGAAGGAGCAACCATGTCGTAGCCATCTGAAGTTGCGCCGTAGCCTACGATTTCACCGTAGATTTTTGCGCCACGAGCAACAGCGTGCTCAAGCTCTTCGATAACTAGCATGCCGCCGCCACCAGAGATAACGAAACCATCACGGTCTGCATCGTAGGTACGAGAAGCCAGTTCTGGTGTGTCGTTGTACTTAGTAGAAAGTGCGCCCATTGCGTCGAACATCATAGTCAGAGACCAATCCAGTTCTTCACCGCCACCAGCGAATACAACGTCTTGCTTACCAAGTTGGATAAGCTCCATTGCGTGACCAATACAGTGTGCAGATGTTGCACATGCAGAGCTCATTGAGTAGTTCACACCACGGATTTTGAAAGGAGTTGCTAGACAAGCAGAAACCGTAGAAGCCATTGTACGTGGAACCATGTATGGACCAACGCGCTTCACGCCTTTCTCACGGATGATGTCTACCGCGTTTACTTGGTTTAGAGATGAAGCACCACCTGAACCCGCAACGATACCCGTGCGGTCATTAGATACTTGATCTTCAGTTAAACCAGAATCAGCAATTGCTTGCTCCATTGAAAGATAAGCGAATGCCGCCGCATCACCCATAAAGCGCATTTTTTTGCGATCGATATGGTCAGCAGGGTTCATTTTTAGGTTACCCCATACTTGAGAGCGCAAGCCATTTTCCTTGAACTGCTCTGAAGCGGTAATACCAGATTTACCCTCTTTCAGTGATGCTAAAACTTCTTCGACGTTGTTACCGATACTTGAAACAATACCCATACCGGTGATTACGACTCGTTTCATGTGACATTCCTATAATTCTAAATTCAGCTAGATGATAACTAAGAAGCCTAACAAAAGTGGTCAGCTTTCCTAGAAATTCGTACAATCCCTACCAACATATCGCTTCAAATCACAAAATGATAGATTTTATGACCTCAATTACTAATGCAGAACTGGAATGGAATGAGTCTGGCACGCCAGTTTCAGACCAATTTGACGACGTTTACTTCTCCAATGTTAACGGTTTAGAAGAAACTCGCTACGTCTTTTTAAAGCAAAACCACCTTCCAGAGCGTTGGCTTGAACATGAACAACGCCGCTTTGTGATTGCTGAAACCGGCTTTGGCACAGGTTTGAACTTTCTTGCAGTTTGGCAATGGTTCGATGCTTTTGTTAAAGATAACCCACAAGCGATGACCAAAGAGTTACATTTCATCAGTTTTGAAAAATATCCTTTAAATAAAGAGGATCTCATCAAAGCACACCAATCGTGGCCAGAATTAGCCGAGTATGCGACGCAACTCCAAGAACACTACCCTATCGCTCTACCTGAATGTCACCGCATTGTGCTGGGCGACGGTGCAATCACGCTTGATTTGTGGTTTGGCGATATTAAAGATTGCATGCCTAACGTACCAACCCCACATGAAGGTTTGGTTGATGCTTGGTTCTTAGACGGTTTTGCTCCGAGCAAGAACCCAGAGATGTGGAATCAAAACCTATTCAACGGCATGTCCAAGCTCGCTAAGCAAGATTGTAGTTGCGCCACTTTCACCGCTGCTGGCTTTGTTCGTCGCGGGTTGATTGAAGCTGGCTTTCAGATGAAGAAGGTTAAAGGCTTTGGTACTAAGCGAGAAATGATCGCCGGTCGACTTGGCGAGAAGCATGTTCACACCAACATCAAACCTTGGTATGGCCTCGCTCAACACAGAGAATCACAGGACATTGCGATTATTGGTGGTGGCGTAGCCAGTGCTGCATTAGCCAAAACACTAAGCCGTCGTGGTAAAAACATCACCCTTTATTGTGCACACCCACAAGCTGCGGGCAATGCCTCAGGTAACAACCAAGGTGCGATTTACCCGTTGTTAAGTGAAGCAACCTCGAACGTGTCTCGCATATTTGGCCCAGGGTTACTGTTTGCTCGTCAATTTATTAATCAAGCGGCGCAGTCTGTCCAATTTGATCACAGCTGGTGCGGCGTAAACATTTTGATGTGGGACGAAGGCTCCACTAAAAAGCTCAACCGCATGTTGGAAGGCAACTTTCACACAGACCTGATTCAGCGTTTAACGCCAGACCAAGCCAACGAAGAGATTGGCTTACCGGTCGATAAAGAGAGTGTTTACTTTCCACTGGGTGGCTGGTTGAGCCCTCTTCAACTTACTCAAGGTTTGATTGGCAAGTTAGAAGAGAGCAACCAAATGAGCGCACAATATCAACATCAAGTGACTCAACTTGAGTGGCTCGAAGCTGAACAACAATGGTTGTTGACGATTGAAGCACCACAAGGTGAGATTCAAACCAAGCACGACCAAGTAGTTGTCGCGAACGGACACAAGTTCACTCAGTTTGAACAAACTCAGCCAGTTCCACTGACTCCGGTTAAAGGCCAAGTAAGCCATATTCCGACCACGGAAAATCTCAGCCAGCTAAAAACCGTGTTGTGCTTTGATGGCTACTTAACGCCACAAAACCCAAACAATGGACACCACTGTATTGGTGCGAACTACGACAAGACCAATATCGACCAAGAATTTGATATTGAGGTTCAGCAGCACAATGGCGAGCGCCTGCATGGGTCGCTACCAGACCAAGCATGGACAAAAGATGTCGACACCAGTGACAACCTAGCGCGCCAAGGGATTCGAAGCGTAAGCCGTGACCACTTACCCTTTGTCGGCAATGTCGGCAATTTCGAATCAATCAAAGAGCAATACCAAGACCTGCACAACTTCAACCCTCAGCGTGACTCGGTTGAGGATGTTGAAACGGTAACAAGCTTCCCTAACCTATACTGTTTTATCGGATTAGGCTCACGTGGCTTGAGCTCTGCGCCATTACTGGCAGAGGTTTTAGCGTCACAAATTTGTGGCGATCCACTGCCTTTACCTGTCGATGTACTAGAAGCCATCCACCCAAGCAGAATGTGGGTGCGTAGACTGCGTAAAGGCAAGGCACTAACGGCTGGATGGGTTGCTGACAAGCATTCAAAAACAAACCAGTAGTTTCTAGTTCAACTATTCTGAACATCTAAAACATCTGAATATTGGAAATACCTGAAACTAAAAGCTAAAAAGCCCGAGCGACGTTATGTCCCTCGGGCTTTTTGTTAATCGTGTTGTTTTAAAACGATTTTTTAAACTGCTCGATGTTTACAGCTTAGCAACCGCGTCTTTGATCTGCTGAGCAATCTCTTCGTTGCTGATAGAGCCAGACTCAAAATCAAAGTTATCGTAGAAGCTTGGAACTGAAACTGACGCTTTTACGTTACCGCCAAAGTATGGTGCTGAACCTGTTGCTGCGCCCAGTACAGTTTGTGCGCCGCCTGGCCCAGGTGAAGTCGCTAGATAAACCGCAGGCTTCTCGCCAAACACAGAGCGATCAATGCGTGTCGCCCAATCAAATAGGTTTTTGTACGCGGCTGGGTAGTGGCCGTTGTGCTCAGCAAAAGAGATAACAAACGCATCAGCTTCTGCTAGGTCGCGTAGGAATGCTTGCGCACCTTCTGCTTGGCCGATCTCTTTTTCAGTGTCTTCACTGAACATATGAACGTTGTAATCGTTGATGTTTAGAACTTTAACTTCAGCACCTTCAATCAAGTTAGCTGCGTAAGTTGCTAGAGTTTTGTTGATAGAGGTAGAGCTTGTGCTTGCGCCGAATGCGATAACTTTCATGATGTGACCTTTTCTGTAATTCCGTTAAGTGGGATTAGAATAACGTAGTCAGAAAATGGAACCATCACAAGGATTGAACTGACTCATTCAAAAATTTCGAATGAGTCTCAAACTATTCACTGCTCAGCAAAATGAAAAGGAAGGGACTGAGCGGATAATGATAAACAACCAGCGATTAAGCTTGGTTTTGCAGTTCAACCCAAAGGTCATTCACGATGGTACGGTCTGCAGGCGTGAGTTCAGAGCGAGCGTCGTCTAGACTCTTTTCAATGCGAGCTTTTACTTCAGCCACATCTTCAATGCCTTCTTCTTCACATGAAGCCACAGAAAGAGAAATATGACCACGTAAGTAACCACCAGCAAACAGTTCATCGTCTGATGCGTTTTCAATGCGAGCATCAATTACTTCAAGTAGTTTTTCTTCAAATTCGATAATCATAATATTCTCTTATTTCACAATAAATTGGCTAGTACATAAAGGTTCTACATCGTAGAAGCTGCGCAATGCTTCAGAGAGCATTTTCACGCGAGGCGGAAGACCAGCTTCAAAGATACCCATGACTTCACTGTGTACTTTATTCATAAAGGCCAAACGATCTGGCTCAAAATCGCCGTGTAGATTGTCACAGCTGACATTAAAAGGAAAGCCCGCACTCATCGCAATGATCCATTCATACGCTTGTGGGCGAATTTCTACTTTTTCAAACTCAGCTTGAACCGCCTCAGTTCGACCATCAGGCTCATACCAATAGCCAAAATCTTCCAACAAACGACGTTCAGGCCCAGCGACGCACCAGTGTGCGATCTCATGGAGTGCAGAGGCATAAAAGCCACGTGCAAACACGATTCGATGATGTGGGATAGTATCATCAGCAGGCAAATAGATAGGCTCATCAGCCCCTAGCTCTAGTTTGGTATTAAAGCTTTCAAAAAAGGTCTGATTGAAGATATCGATAATGTCTGAGTATTGGTGTGTCATAAAATCAAATTTAAGTAAAAAGAACTGGAGCATTTTGCGTTTTTTTAAGCGCCCGGTAAAGCCCTATCAAGCGTAATGATATCGGGTTCGCCATTATACTTTGCAGTGACAATCGATTGCCATTCCCAGATTACACCACTTTAAGGTGAATGATTAGTTTAGCTAATCTGAAACGCCCATTCACGGTACAAATATTCATTCGTCAACAAGCATTTTTACTACTACACTCGCGCTTCATTTTATATCCCTAAGGCCTATAAGACTCGAGTTTATAGACCTAAATTATAGAGCTACAGCAATGCTACTAAGTGTTTTGTATATCATTGGCATCACGGCAGAAGCCATGACCGGCGCTCTCAGTGCTGGCAAACAAAAAATGGATTGGTTTGGTGTAATGTTGGTTGCGAGTGCAACGGCAATTGGCGGCGGTACGGTGCGAGATATCTTACTTGGCCATTATCCTTTAGGTTGGGTTGAAAACCCGCAGTATCTGGCCATCACCTGTATCGCAGGTGTTATTACAACCGGACTGGCTAAATGGGTTATCAAGCTAAAAGGTTTATTTATTCGCTTGGATGCCTTAGGCCTAATTGTATTCAGTATCATTGGTACCAAAGTAGCGATGACTATGGGTCTGCACCCGATGATTTGCATGGTATCGGCACTGGTGACTGGTGTCTTTGGTGGCTTGCTACGCGACCTTATCTGTCGTCAAACACCATTGGTATTGCATGAAGAGCTGTATGCGTCTGTCGCACTTGTCGCTTCAGGTTTGTACCTCGGTTTGCTTGAGCTTGGCATCAACGACGTAACCGCGACGATTGTTACGCTTGTGGTGGGTTACTTGCTGCGCATGGCGGCCGTGCGATTCAAGTGGCGTTTACCTTCGTTCCAGCTTGATCCGGAAAGCTCGGTACATTAGATAATATATTCTCAATTACGCACAATATAAAAAGGGTTGCTTCATTACGAAAGCAACCCTTTTTGTTTTTATCAAATCTGTTCTGAATTAAACGAAGCAGAACTAGATTTTTGGCGTTTCAGTTGTCACACCAAAGTTTTGACCACGGTGACGTAGCAAGTGATCAAGCAATACAATCGCTAACATTGCTTCTGCGATCGGCACAGCACGAATACCCACACATGGATCATGACGACCTTTAGTGATTAGCTGCGTTGCTTCACCGTCTTTAGTGATCGTGTCACCAGGAACGGTAATGCTTGATGTTGGTTTAAGCGCAATGCTTGCCACAATATCTTGGCCAGTAGAAATACCACCTAAGATACCGCCAGCATGGTTGCTGCTGAAACCTTCTGGAGTTAATGGATCACGGTGTTCACTACCGCGTTGATTAACCACATCAAAGCCATCACCAATCTCAACACCTTTCACCGCATTGATGCTCATTAGAGCATGCGCGATGTCTGCATCTAGACGATCAAAGATTGGCTCACCAAGGCCTACAGGCACTTTAGTCGCAACCACTTGAATCTTCGCACCGATCGAGTTGCCTTCTTTTAGCAAGTCACGAATCAGTTGGTCAAATTCCGGTACTTTGTCGGCATCTGGGCAGAAGAAAGCGTTGTTTTCAATCTCGTTCCAATCCACTTTATCAATTGAGATATCACCCATTTGAGAAAGGTAAGCTTGGATTTCAACACCAAATTCTTGTTTTAGGTATTTCTTCGCAATGGCACCTGCCGCTACACGCATTGCAGTTTCACGAGCTGAAGAACGACCACCACCTCGGTAATCACGCACACCGTACTTTTGATGATAGGTATAGTCAGCGTGTCCAGGGCGGAACTTGTCTTTAATTTCGGAATAGTCTTTAGAGCGTTGGTCTGTATTTTCAATCAATAGACCAATAGAAGTGCCCGTAGTTTGGCCTTCAAATACACCTGATAAGATTTTCACTTCATCCGCTTCACGGCGAGCCGTTGTATAACGAGAAGTACCAGGGCGACGACGATCCAAATCTCTTTGAAGGTCTGCTTCTGTAATTTCTAATCCTGGTGGGCACCCATCTACGATACATCCTAGTGCGATACCGTGACTTTCTCCGAACGTGGTCACGCGGAAATGTTGTCCGATACTGTTTCCTGCCATTACTTCCTCTAAATCAGCTATTGAGCAGAAGGTTTGATTCCTAAACCGACTGGCTAATAGCTTTACTTGTCTATTCTTCGTGAATTCATAGTGGCTTTATTACCAAATGATGTAAACCCCAAAAAACGAACAATTTTAACTTTCTATTACATAAGCCGAATGAAACGAATAACAGAAGAAAATGAGTCGCGCTTGAAAAGAAGTGTTTTATGATGTGTAAAATGCAAAAAACCCGACAACTCGGAGAGTTATCGGGTTTCTTTAAATAATGGCACGCCCTGAAGGATTCGAACCTTCGACCACCTCCTTAGAAGGGAGGTGCTCTATCCAGCTGAGCTAAGGGCGCGCTACAGGAACGAATTATACGAATTCGAATCAGTAAAGCAACGGCTTTATGTAACATTCTGATCTAAGTGGGTAAAAAAAGGGCAACAAACATATAAGTGTTGGAAAATAGACCAAAGCAAACGTTTGCTTGATGGTAATCAAAAAGATTTTCTGGAATAATGCGCCAAAAACATCAGCCACTAACTTGAATATCAATACTAAGGAAATTCATGACTGCTCAAAATATTGATGGAAAGCTAATTTCTCAAACGGTTCGCTCCGAAGTTGCTGCACGTGTAAAAGCTCGTACTGAAGCTGGATTACGCGCTCCGGGCCTAGCGGTTGTTTTAGTGGGTGAAGACCCTGCTTCTCAGGTTTACGTTGGAAGTAAGCGTAAAGCGTGTGAAGAAGTTGGCTTCGTATCTAAATCTTACGACTTGCCAGCCACTGCGACAGAAGACGAATTGCTAACACTGGTAGACCAACTGAACGACGATCCAGAGATCGACGGTATTCTTGTTCAACTGCCTCTACCAGCAGGCATTGATAGCACTCACGTTCTTGAGCGTATCACGCCAGAGAAAGACGTTGATGGCTTCCACCCATACAATGTTGGCCGTTTGGCTCAGCGCATGCCTAAGCTTCGCTCTTGTACGCCAAAAGGCATCATCACGCTGCTTGACCGTTACAACATCGACTTACGTGGTAAACACGCGGTTGTGGTTGGCGCATCAAACATTGTAGGTCGCCCAATGACGCTAGAACTTCTTCTAGCAGGTTGTACGACGACAACATGTCACCGCTTCACCAAAGACCTTGAAGGTCACGTGCGTCAAGCAGACGTTGTTGTAGTTGCCGTTGGTAAGCCTAACTTCATTCCTGGCACTTGGATTAAGAAAGGCGCTGTTGTGGTCGATGTTGGTATCAACCGTTTAGAATCTGGCAAACTAGTGGGTGACGTTGAATACGACGTAGCGAAAGAAAGCGCAAGCTTCATCACACCAGTACCGGGTGGTGTTGGCCCAATGACGGTTGCGAGCCTAATCGAAAACACCATGATCGCTTGCGAGCAATTTCACTCGAAGTAATCCGCAGCGCATAAAAATAGAATGAGAAAGCCGCAACGTAATGAACGTTGCGGCTTTTTTATGCTTAACGATTCGTCTTTGAAACAAGGCGACTCGCTTTTGATGAAGTGCTCGTTGCTACTTATCTGGAGTCTCGACTTTTTCCACCTGTTCAGAAGGCGGTAATAAACTAATAAGCTCACACTCCGTTGATATGAGTTTTTCCAACTCAGATCCTTGTGTAATTAGACGGAAATCACCGCCAGTAATCACCCCAAGAGGAATGGCTTTAGGGTACAGAGCGCTAAACTCTTTTAAATCAAATGCCTCGGTCAAACCTGTACTTTTAATTTGGCTACCCTGAGCCATCAGTGAGTTAAGCTTAGAATAGGTGATCCCTTCCGAAAACAGACTTCTATTGCCATCGCGACTCACTTGGTGCCTTTCATGTTTATTCTCTGAAGATTCAAGCTCAAACACCTTATTTCCACCAAACTCGTCTTGATAGTGCATGCTAACTAACGGGTTAGTTTGACGATAAGGCGACACGATCATCGCACGCCCTATTCTATCCAATTCCAGATTATTTTCAGCGTGGCTCGAAGCCGGGTTACCAAAATAAACATTCAAGTTTTCCATACGCGCCAAGCGAATACTTTCCCAGTTGGTATCAGCAAGCACACTGTTGATGTTATGTGTGGCTAGCACTTTGGCAAACTGGCGTGAAAACTGAGTCGCACCAAAGAAGATAACGCCTTGTGCCTTCTCTTGAGTCACACCTAGCCTTCTCGCCCACCAACTCGCGGTAAGGCTCTGAATCACAACCGTACCGATGATGACCAAGAACACCATTGGCACCAGAAGGTCTGCGCCTTCAATTAATTGTTTTTCTTGAAGCTTGATTGCAAACAGAGAAGAAACCGCGGCTGCAACGATCCCGCGTGGTGCCATCCAACTCAAAAACCATTTATCCGCAGAGGTAAGATCCGTGCCGATCCCGCTGATCCACACACTCAAAGGACGCACCACCAGCATCACTACCGCTAACAGGCCAGCCCCACCCCAACCTATCGAGAGGAAGGTTCCGGAGTCGAGCCTGCTCGCTAATAGAATAAACAACGCAGAAATAAGCAACACGGTTAGGGTTTCTTTGAATTCGATGATGTCTTCGATATCCAAGCCTTTAACGTTGGCAAGCCAGATCCCCATGATGGTCACGGTTAATAAACCAGACTCTTCACTCAAGTCATTCGAGAAAGAGAACGCTGCGAGCATTAACGTCAGTACAGCAACATTACGCAAATAGTGCGGAACCCAATGCCCTTTCAGCATCTTGGCAATCAAATGGCCACCGATGATCCCTAAGCCTAGACCTATGACTAACGTCAGGCCCAGAGCTGATAGAACGTGTCCGGTAGGGTCGGCAGAAGAAACAATGTACTCGTAGACGAGAACCGCAAACAGAGCGCCAATCGGGTCAATCACTATCCCCTCCCATCGCAAGATACTGCTTAAGGAAGATTTAGGTTGAATGCTGCGTAGCATTGGCACAATTACCGTTGGCCCCGTCACCACGACTAATGCACCAAACAGAGCCGCTAAAGGCCAACTGAAATCCACAAAGTAATTAGCACCCACCACGATACACGCCCAGGTAATCAACATGCCGAAACTCACGAGGTGAGTCACCATCCGGCCATGGCCTCTGATTTCTTTGAAATTTAGGGTCAATGCACCTTCAAACAGGATGATGGCAACCCCTAAGGAAATCATAGGAAACAACACATCACCGAAAATGGCATCGGGATTTAGGATATTCAGGCCGGGGCCTAACAATAGACCGACGATGAGGAGAGGAAGAATAGCGGGAAGACGTAAACGCCAACCGAGCAGCTGACAAGCTAAAGACAAGAGTCCAATTAACGCCAAAGAAGAAGTAATCGACAAATCCATTTGTGCCCCTAAAAGGTTTGTACCACACCCTGTGGTACAAACTATGCAATGAAATAAGAAAGCCTATGTTCTTACACTATAGGCTCTCTTTTTCACGCTAACCGAATATTATTGTGATTAATCAGTTACTTTACTATAGGGGAAGTAAAGCCATGATCAGTTAGCTATAGAGAAAGTACAACACCAGCAATAGCGGCACTCATTAAGTTAGCAAACACACCCGCACAAATTGCTTTGAAGCCATATTGTGAGATGAAAGAGCGACGCTCTGGAACTAAGCTGCCCAAACCACCGATCAGAATCGCCATGGTAGAGATGTTAGCAAAGCCACATAGAGCAAAAGTTACGATCGCTTGTGAGTGCTCACTCAGTGCCTCTTTAGCATCCATTAGCTGGATGAAAGCCACGAACTCGTTCACGACAATCTTGTTACCGATCAATGAACCTGCAACCACAGCCTCAGACCACGGTACACCGATTAGCCATGCAACGGGTGCAAACACATAACCTAGGATAATTTCGAAGCTTAGGTTTACGCCAAACCAGCCACCAACAATACCTAGCAAGCCATTCAGCATTGCAATCACACTGATAAAGGCAAGAAGTGTTGCACCCACTGCAACGGCAATACGAAGTCCAGACATAGCCCCATCTGCCATTGCCTCAACTACGTTTGTTGCTCGTGGAATTTCTACATCAGACTCAATATTTTCTTGAGCGTCATCTGGGCTGCCAGGTACTAAGATTTTAGCCATCAATAGACCGGCTGGTGCAGACATGAATGCCGCAGCGATCAGGAAGTTTAAGTCAACGCCAAGCGATGCATAACCCACTAACGTACCACCAGCAACAGAAGCCAAACCACACACCATCACAGCAAACAGTTGTGAATCCGTCATGTGCTTTAGGTAAGGTTTAACCACCAATGGCGCTTCAATCATGCCGACAAAGATGTTGGCAGTCGCAGACAGTGATTCTGCACGACCTGTACCCAAGAACTTCTGTAGCGCACCACCAATAAGGTTGATCACCTTTGGCATAAAGCCAATGTGGTACAAACCTGAAATCAATGCAGAGAAAAAGATAATGATGCCAAGAACATTAATCGCGAAAACAAATCCGTTATTCGTTAGGCCACCAAATAGAAAGTTAATCCCCTCTTGACCGTAGTTGATCAAGCTAGATACCGCACCCGTGGCTGCATTCAACGCTTCTTTACCCATTGGTACATACAGAACCAACAGCGCGAATGAGATTTGTAATAAGAAAGCCAAAGAGACTGTTCTTAGTGGAATATTTTTTCTGTCCGTAGATAGTAACCAAGCGGCAACTAAAATAGTGATAATTCCAAGTAGGGAAGCCATGTGCGTCAACCTAAAAGTTATAGATAGGAAAGGCGACGCATTCTATAGAGGAAATCGTTTGCGGCAAGCTGAGGTTGTTAACGTGATGTTGGGGTAATCACGATATAACTATGAGTATAATTAAGTTATTGAATTTTAATAATTAACTTTGATTAAAAAGCGTACTTTTTCCATGTGGAAATTATATTTATAGATTAGGAAACAGTTAACGATGCAGTTCAACGCAGGTTTTAAGGTTTTTGTCCCAATATGTCGGCGACCCGATATGATCTTTAATGAACTCAATCACCGCTGAAAGCTTCTTCGGCATGTTCTTTCGGCTTGGATAAACAGCATAGAATGGCATTAGCTGACTGGCTCTCCACTCTGGTAATACTTGAATCAATTTTCCCGTTCTAAACTCTTCTTTCACTAAGTAAGTCGCCAGATAAGCAACGCCCCACCCTGATACTGCCGCGTCTCGTACTGCCTCAGCCAAATCAACTGAGTAATCGCCCGCGACTTTGACGCTGAGGTTTTCTTGCCCGTTGTCAAACGCCCATGATGTGTAATCTCGTTCACGGCTGCGATAGATAAGACAGTTATGGTCAATCAAATCGGAAGGTACATGTGGCGTCCCAGCCTTAATCAGATAATCCGGTGACGCAGCCACCACAAACTGACTGTCGGCTAATCGCTGCGCAATGTAACCTTCAGGCAGGTCTTCATTGTTGGTGATCCAGAGATCCAAGCGCTCTTCAATCATGTCCACCTTATAGTCGAACAAGTGGACCTCGATTCTCAGCTGTGGGTAAAGCTGTCTGAGTTGGTCGATCGCGGGAATGATATGCAGCGTGCCAAATGACTGCGACAAACCGACGCGCAGTATTCCAGAGATATCATCGCGCTGGCTGTCCATATCCATCTGAGCTGATTTCACCGTGTTAAACAGCTGCTCACAGTGTTGATAGAACACGTCTCCCGCTTCGGTAAGCGTGAGGCTTCGTGTCGTCCTTTGCACCAGCTTGATTCCTATCGAGTCTTCAAGCAAAGCGACTTGCTTGCTGATATGAGACACTGAAACATTTAAGCTCTTTGCAGCACTGGTAAAGCCTTCATGCTTAATTAACGCATGGAATATCACCATCTGTGCAGCTCTATCTGTTAGCACAAGGCCACCTTCTCAAATCTCTAAAATATAAAATCAAAAAGGACTCCGAAGAGTCCTTTAGTTCGTTCTGCCTATGGTAGGCCAAATGCTATAAAAGCAAGCTATGCCAATTAATCAAACTTAATTCTGTCGGCTAGGTGGCTTACTGCCAAAGCAAAGTAGTAAGAACGATTCCACTTCATTAACACATTGTAGTTGTTGTAAATGAGGTACGAACGTCCGGTTTCATCATCCGGCATAATTAACCAAGCTTTAATGTCTTCATCAAGCGTCGGCAGTGGGCGATCGTCGTAGCGCTTAATACCAAGTTCAGACCACTCTTTTAGATATTTAGCTTTTTCTTCAGTTCGGCCTTGCAAATCAATAGACACGGTTGACGGTACGTGAACCTGACGGCCCCAAGTGTACTTATCATCCCAACCTGATTGGCTAAGGTAATTGGCTGCCGAAGCAAACACATCTTCTTCAGTGCCCCAGATATCTTTCTTACCGTCGCCATTACCATCAGCGGCAAACGCTAAGAATGAGCTTGGCATAAACTGAGGTTGCCCCATAGCACCAGCCCAAGAGCCTTTCATCTCTTTTGGTGCTATATGGCCTTGATCAAGAATCTTCAACGCCGCCATTGCTTCGCTGCGGAAAAACGCTTCTCTGCGCCCTTCGTAAGCCATGGTCGTTAGCGCATCGATAACACTGTAATTACCGGTGAACTTACCAAAGTTACTCTCAACGCCCCATAGTGCGACAATGAATCTTGGTTGAACACCATATTCATCACCAATACGCTTTAGCGCTGTGTAATGCTTTTTATAAAGAGAGCGAGCTTGCTTCACTTTCCAATCTGGTACCGCTCGTGGAATGTATTCATCCAGAGTCAGCTTTTTCTCAGGTTGGTTTTTGTCGGCTTTCACCGCTCTTGGCTTAAACGTTACACCATCAAAGGCTTCATCAATGATCGCTTCAGAGATGCCTTCTTCACGGCCTTGTTGCTTTAGTTTTTCTACATATTGCTCGAAGCTCAGTTGTTCAGCTTGTACTGAACTTATGGTCAGGCTGTTACCCAATAGTAATGCCGACACAGCCAATATGGTTTTCGAAAATTTACTCAACGATCACTCCTCCCTGAATTGAGGTGGCTATCACTCTTCGTCTTGAGATTTCTGTTGAGCTTTACGCTCTTTATGAAGCTCAAGTTCGTTAACTGGTGGTGGCGGAACCTGCAAAAAGAAACCATCGGTATTCAGTGATTCTTTCACTTTTTCGATGTTTACTTGAGCCAGTTTACGGCCATCCATTTTAATTACCATTACAAAACTAGGTTTACCAAACATTTGCATCAATGCGTCAGGAACTTGTGAAAAATCATCCTTCTTAGGGATATAAAGGTATGTTCCTTCTTTCTTTGAGCTTTTATATATAGAACACAGCATGACAAACCTTTTAATTGATTATGACTACAAAACTCTCACTTGCGAGATCAATAGTTTATGTTAGGGAAATATTGGGAACAAAACGTCCATTTGACAACAAGATTACTTGCTGTGCTTGGTTTGGGAATATAACATGATAAACCTAGTTTCAGGCAATGCCCTTTATTTTATTGATAAAGAAATTGTACCAATCCGCTATTGAGGTCCTGTAGTTTTTCGATGTCTAGTAACCCAGATCTAAAAGGTAGCAGCTTTACGCTATCTGTTTTGCACTTATCCGATGATCAAGTCGAAAATGCAGTCTCTTTTCTTCAAGAGAAAGTAGACCAAGCACCTACGTTTTTCGCTGCCGCACCTGTTGTTATCAACATCAGCAAAGTCGCGGGCGATATCGATTTTGTGCAACTTAAAAATGGTATATCTCAAGCGGGCATGATCCCGGTTGGTGTGGCTGGCTGTTCTGATAAGCGAATGCAAAACCTCGCTAAAGAAGCCGGTTTTGCAGTGATGACGGCAAGCAAGTCGCCGTCTCAAGCTCCAGCGAAGATGGCACCAATCAAAGTGATTAGAACCCCTATTCGTTCTGGTCAGCAGGTTTATGCGAAAGATGGCGATCTATTGATACTCAGCCATGTGAGTGCAGGCGCGGAAGTGATTGCCGATGGCAGTATCCATATTCATGGCACTTTACGCGGCCGTGCGATTGCGGGTGCAAGTGGTCAAACTGAAGCAAAAATAATTTGTAATGACTTACAAGCCGAGCTGGTTTCCATTGCTGGAAACTACTGGCTCAGCGATCAAATTGAAAGCGAGTACTGGCAGAAGAAAACCATGTTCAGTATGGCAAACGATGTATTACACGTTGATGTCCTCGCAATATAAGAGAAATAAAAGGAAAAAAGAATGGCACGCATTATCGTTGTAACGTCAGGTAAAGGCGGGGTAGGCAAAACGACCTCCAGTGCAGCTATTGCCTCGGGTCTGGCTTTAAAAGGAAAGAAAACCGCAGTTATCGACTTTGATATCGGTCTGCGTAACCTAGATTTAATCATGGGTTGTGAGCGTCGTGTCGTTTACGATTTCGTTAACGTTATCAATGGTGAAGCTACGCTGAACCAAGCGATGATCAAAGACAAGCGCACAGAGAACCTGTTCATTCTTCCTGCTTCTCAAACTCGTGATAAAGATGCACTAACCAAAGACGGTGTTCGTCGCGTATTTGATGAGCTAGATGAAATGGGCTTTGATTTCATCATCTGTGATTCTCCTGCGGGTATCGAACAAGGCGCTCTAATGGCGTTGTACTTTGCTGATGAAGCGATTGTAACGACTAACCCTGAAGTCTCTTCTGTACGCGACTCAGACCGTATTCTAGGTATTCTTGACTCTAAATCTCGTCGTTCAGAAGACGGCTTAGAGCCAGTGAAAACACACCTTCTACTGACTCGCTACAACCCAGCACGCGTAACTCAAGGTGAGATGCTAAGTGTTGAAGACGTTGAAGAGATCCTACACATCTCTCTACTGGGCGTGATTCCAGAGAGCCAAGCGGTACTGAATGCATCGAACAAGGGTGTTCCAGTTATCTTTGACGAAGCAACCGACGCAGGTATGGCTTACAATGATACTGTAGAGCGACTACTAGGTAGCCAAGTGGACTTCCGTTTCTTAACGGAACAGAAGAAAGGCATCTTCAAAAGACTGTTCGGGGGCTAATACGCAATGTCATTACTAGAGTTTTTCAGACCACAGAAAAAGACGACCGCAAACCTAGCTAAAGAGCGTTTGCAGATCATTGTTGCTGAGCGCCGCAGTCATGACGACCCTGCTCCATCGTACTTACCGCAACTGAAAGAAGACATCTTGAAGTGTATTGCAAAGTACGTTGAGGTAGATCCATCAATGGTTGATCTGACGTTCGAACACAAAGATGACGACATCTCAGTATTAGAGCTGAATGTTAAGCTACCAGAAGACGATAAGTGATCTTCGTTATCTTGTAAGTAGTCAGCAGATTAAATAAAAAAGAGAGCCTAGGCTCTCTTTTTTGTGTCTGCATTTTATATCTGTAACTGGCTAACTCTTAGAACAAGAACAGGTTACTTAATCGCTTTATTCAGCTTTTCGCCAACCAGATCTAAACGCCAGCCTTGCATAACATCAGGCAGTTTTTCTGGGTTACGATCGTGCTTCCACACCCAGCTTAACACTTGGTTAAGTTGCTTCTTAGATGCCAAGAATTCCGTCGCCAAACCGCTGTGCTGTGATGCTGTTTTCACTTCATCTTTCAGCACTTTGAAGAGTTGCTTGTAGCCAGGGAAGTCCATTAGACGTTCTACTGGTGCTGGGTACTCTTCTTCTGGTGTATGTTCAGCTAACTTTACAATTGAGCTGATCTTCGCACCATGGCGACGCACAGAGCGGTAATCGAAACCTTCTTGCTCCATGTGCTTAGGATCTTTCATCGCAAAACGCGCCACAGCCCATAGGTCTTGTTCTTTGAAGACAAAGTTCAGCGCTAAATCGCGCTTGATTGCTTCTTTTAGACGCCAAGTTGCTAGAGGTCGTAAGATCGCTAGCTGCTTAGGTTGAAGCTGCCATGCCCCTTTAATATCAAGGTAGGCAGTGTCTGGGTTTACTTTACGGATGCGTTTGGCAACTTGTAAATCAGACTCTTGCTGAGCCGCTTCCCACCAGCCAGCTTCCATCACTTTTTCTAGAAGCTTGTTGTACATTGGCATTAGGTAATGCACGTCTGCCGCTGCGTAGTCCAATTGCTTTTGAGAAAGCGGACGCGCCAGCCAGTCGGTACGAGATTCACTTTTATCGAGATCGACACCGACAAACTCTGAAACCAGAGCAGCAAAGCCCGTTGATAAACCATGACCTAAGAAAGCTGCCATGATCTGTGTATCAACCATTTGGGTTGGTGTGCAGCCAAATGCGTTTTGGAACACTTCTAAATCTTCACCGCAAGCATGCAGCACTTTCAGAACAGAGGCGTCTTTCAACAATCCAACAAATGGTGTCATTTCACCAAGAGCAATAGGGTCAATCAGTGACAGCGTTTCACCATCAAATAACTGAATCAAGCCTAATTGAGGGTAATAGGTTCTTGTACGAACAAACTCCGTATCAAGCATAACGACATCGGCTTCACGTGCTTGTTGGCAAACTCGCTCAAGGTCTTTCAATTGGGTAATGATTTGATAATCCACAAAAACTCTCACAGGTTTCTATTTGATCGCCGGATACAAAAATGCCGACATTAACTGTCGGCATTCTAACACCATTTTTCAGCGCTCGCTTAGATTAAGCGCCTCAATGGTTATGGTGCAGTACTTTCGCGTAAACGGGCTAATTATTCGCTAGCGCGTTTAGCCAATTCTGCATCGTTTTCTTCACGCAGTACGCGGCGTAAGATCTTACCTACGTTAGTCTTTGGAAGATCATCTCTGAACTCGACTAATTTAGGGATCTTGTAACCCGTTAGGTGCTCACGACAGTGCGCGATAATGTCTTCTTTGGTTAGGCTAGGGTCACGCTTAACCACGTAGATCTTAACTAACTCACCAGACACTTCATGAGGCTGGCCGATAGCTGCTACTTCTAACACTTTGCCATGCAGAGCCACTACGTCTTCAATCTCGTTCGGGTAAACGTTGAATCCAGACACAAGAATCATGTCTTTCTTACGGTCTACGATGTACAACAAGCCTTCGTCATCAAACTTAACGATGTCACCTGTAGATAGCCAACCGTCTTGATCGATCACTTCTTTAGTCGCTTCAGGGCGCTGCCAGTAACCTTGCATCACTTGAGGGCCACGAACCTGCAACTCACCCACTTGGTCATTGCCTACTACTTTCCCTTCATCATCAACAATACGAACTTCTGTCGATGGTACAGGTAGGCCGATTGCACCTGTGTAGTCTTTTAGATCGTATGGGTTACCCGTTACTAGTGGTGAACACTCGGTTAACCCATAGCCTTCCAATAGGTGAACGCCTGTTGCTTTCTTCCATTGCTCAGCAACAGCGCGTTGAACCGCCATGCCGCCGCCAACAGATAAACGCATGTTACTGAAATCCAATTCATGGAAATCTTCGTTGTTTACCAACGCATTGAACAGGGTATTTACGCCAGTAATCGCGGTAAACGGAACCTTTTGTAGCTCTTTAATAAAACCAGGAATGTCACGAGGGTTAGTAATTAGAAGGTTACGACCACCCATCTCAACAAACAGTAAGCAGTTCACGGTCAGTGCAAATACGTGGTAAAGCGGCAGTGCTGTTACAACCAACTCGCGGCCTTCTTGCAGAACAGGACCGTAAGCCCCTTTCGCTTGAAGTACGTTCGCAATCATATTGCGGTGCGTTAGGATTGCGCCCTTAGCTACACCCGTTGTACCACCCGTGTACTGTAGGAATGCAATGTCATCACCCGCCATAAACGGCTTCACATACTGAAGACGGCGACCTTTGTGCAGTGCTTTTCTGAATGAGATAGCACCCGGCAGGTCATACTTAGGCACCATGCCTTTTACGTACTTCACTACGAAATCGACAATTGTACCTTTCGCGCGTGGCAGCATTTGCCCTAGGCTGGTGAGTACAACGTGTTTAACCGGCGTGTTATCAACCACTTTCTCTAGCGTGCTCGCAAAGTTAGATACGATAACAATCGCCTTTGCAGCAGAATCGTTCAGTTGATGCTCAAGCTCACGAGGTGTGTACAGTGGGTTGACGTTCACTGCAATCATACCTGCACGCAATACACCAAATAGTGCAATTGGGTATTGCAGTAGGTTTGGCATCATTAGCGCGACGCGATCGCCCTTCTTCAGTTTCAAGTCATTCTGCAGGTAAGCGGCAAAAGCACGGCTGCGCTCTTCTAGCTTACGGAATGTCATAATCGAGCCCATGTTCTCGAATGCAGGTTGGTCTGCGTACTTCTGTACCGACTGTTCAAACATTTCAACAAGAGATGGGTACTGATCTGGGTTGATCGTCTCTGGTACGTCACTTGGATAACGTGAAAGCCAAGGTTTATCCACTTTGTTACTCCTCGTTTATCAGCTGACGACTGTTTCGCCGCTTTTTATCATTGCGGTATTACAGCACAGCTTTAGTGCATGAGCACTAAAAGGCTCAAACACTTGTTTAAATTTTGTTAACTACACCAAGAATTAGCTCAGAAACTAACTCTGGACTCTCTAAATGGCAATGATGTCCGCCAGGAACAGTCTCTATATTTAGAGGACTATGGGCTGATTTGTAGCGATTATGCTGCAAATGTCGGAATCCATCATTTCCTAAAACTATTAATTGAGGGCATTCAATAGCCGCCATGATCGCTTCAGCGTGCGCCTGTGACATTCGATATAACGAGTCACATTTTAGATTAGGGTCGCATCGCCATTGCCAAGAGTTCTCGAACTCGACAATACCTCGCTCAACAATAGGAGCGATTAATTCAGCATTAATTTGGTTGGCGTGAGCTCTCAGCTTAATAGCATCCTCAAGGCTTGCCAAAGGACGTGAAGGCTTTCTTCGCTGTCGAAGACGACTGAGTACCCCATCCCTCAAGCGAGAGACTGTTTCGTGGGGAGCTTCAGAAAGAGGTCCGTGACCTTCAATTTGAATTAATCCTGACACCTTTTCAGGAAAGGCGGCACTATAGCAACTTGCTATCAATGCACCAAGTGAATGTCCTACCAGTACCAGTCTGTTTGGCGATAATTTAGTCACCAACTGATGCAAGTCATCAATATAATCATGAAATGGGTAGTAACTTCCCGATTTGTGCGACGAGAAGCCGTGTCCGAAGAGATCGATAGCCACAAGGTGAGCATTGGGCGCAAACTTGGCGACTTGCTGCATAACCTGATTAAAGCTGGACGAATTATCCAACCACCCATGAATAAAAACGACCGTCGTTGCGGTCGTTTGTGGGTTGCCAATCTGTTGTGTTGCAAGCGTCCCGCTCGCGAGGGAGTATGACTTTTCAATCATCAAACATGTAGTTCCATCTGTTTGCGCAATCAACGTGGAATAAAGTTAATTACTCTACGTCCTGTATAACTCGACCTTGTCTTGGCATCGTTTGAAAACTGCGACAATGTAAACTTCTGCACGAGTAGTAGGTTGGTGCAAAATCGTTAACAACCACGCGCTCAGTTATGTTCCACAGTCGTTGATTGTCCACTTTCATTACAGGGAAGGTGTAAGGGTATTCCCCTATTTTTCCATCTTCACTTCCGCTTGACTGACCAACCAGTGTAATCAGACGACCTTCTGCAAAACTTAGAGGCTCAACATACCCTTCAATATAACCAACAAAACGCCCGCTTGGCTCTGCGTCTAGATCTGGCTTACCGCTACTCGAAATCGGCATATTAGCAACTTCGATTCGAGTCCTGTCTTTCAAGTTGGTCACTTTAGAGATAACGCCACCTAATCGAACACTTTGCGCATCCGGTAGTTGGTCGACCCATTGTTGGTAATCGCTAATTACAGGCTCTGATTTTGCTTCAAGCTCGCTAGGAAGTGATGAACACCCGGCAAGTACCAAGACACCAAGAGAAAGGGCTATTAAGCGTGATTTAGAGAGATAATTTGACATGGTTCTGGTCCTTAAACAGGCATTAATAAGAAGCTCTAGATGTAGATATCGACACCGATAAGCTTTGCAAGTTCTTCTTTCTTCGCCTGATTCATTACATCCATATACTCTTCCATAGCCTTACGTCCTCGGCCTTCTGGAAGATCATACTGGATTTGAGCCTTGTGCAGTTCAGACTCTTTAACTTGACGAATAGAGTGAGAAACAGCATTAGCCACCTTAGTTGGTTGCCCAACCGCAGTGCTAGCATCAGATTTTTTTGCCTGCTCCTTCTTTTTGATTCGATTAGGCTTAGACGTGCTGCCTATCGAAGAAGGAGGTAAGTTGTTAATTGATACCATGACTAAATATCTGCCCTCTCAAATCTAAATAATACGCATTTAGATCTAATTTGCATCAGAACCTTGTAAAAATTATTCGCGACCTGGCAGTTTCTTCCAAGTCACTTTGTCACGAAGATAAACTGGCTCAGACTCTTCTGCTGCAACCGCTTTGCCTTCTGCATAAGCGAATTGAGCAAGGAACGCCATATCTTGAGCTTCTGGGAATAGCACTTCACACGCTTTGGTGTTGATCGCTAATGTGTCCATATGCTCGGCATAAGCTGCCCAACCGGTACCAACTTTCGCCCATGTTTCAGAATCTGCTTCTAACTGCGCAGCCAATTCGCTTGGTGGTGTAACACACTCAGCATCAACCGCAGTCCAACGACCGTCTTGTTCACGGCTGTAACGAGCCCAGTACACTTCACTCATACGCGCATCAATCGCTGTTGCTACATAAGTTTCACCAAATTTACGGTAGCTACCTTGCGCCATCGCTGCCAGTGTAGAGACACCGATCATCGGTAAATCCGCACCAAAAGCCAAGCCTTGAGCAATACCAATACCAATACGTACACCCGTGAAACTGCCTGGGCCTTGGCCAAACGCGATAGCATCAATATCGGTTAAAGCGACATTCGCTTCTTTCAGTACTTCATCAACCATAGGTAGAATTTTTTTTGTATGGTCTCGAGGAGCCTCTTCGCTACGTGCGAACACCTGGTCACCCATTACTAATGCAACTGAACAGTTTTCAGTTGCGGTATCTACTGCAAGAATTTTCGCGCTCATTTGTGTCTCAAATATCTGTTATCTAATCTAAAAATAATGGCTAAGCTCAACAATGCCAATTACTCAGCAGCGGTTGAATGGTCTTTAGCTAAGAATTCTTTAATGACCCCTAAGTCACGGGTACGTGGGATAGGCGGTAAACTCGCCAAAAATATGCCACCGTAATCGCGAGTCACCAATCGGTTATCGCAAATAATCAAAGCGCCATTATCGCGCTTGTCACGTATCAATCGGCCTACACCTTGTTTCAAGGTAATCACGGCGTCTGGCAACTGTACCTGTGCAAAAGGATCACCCCCTTTTAACTTACAGTCCTCGATTCGAGCCTTAAGTAAAGGGTCATCAGGGGCGGTAAAGGGCAATTTATCGATGATAACACAGCTTAATGCGTCGCCCCTAACATCTATCCCTTCCCAGAAAGCGCCGGTAGCCACCAGCAATGCGTTACCCAATTCCATGAACTCGGCTAAGGTTTTTTGCTTGCTTGTCTCACCTTGTAATAGGACTGGTACAGTGAGGGTTTCTCGGAATCGCTCACCCAACTCTTTCATCATGCTGTGTGAAGTACACAAGAAGAAACAGCGGCCTTGGTTTTGCTCAATCACCGGAGTCAGCATTCGAACTAACTTATCCGCCAAACCCGGACTATTGGGTTCTGGAAGATAACGAGGCACACATAAACGTGCCTGATTCGGATAATCAAATGGACTCGGCAGTGAAAACTGAGCCGATGGCTTTAAGCCAAGTCGAGAGGTAAAGTGATCGAAATCATCTGACACCGCCAAGGTTGCTGAGGTAAATACCCAAGCGCCCGGTTTAAGTTCGATTTGCTCATGGAATTTATCCGCAACCGACAGTGGTGTGATGTGCAAAGCGAATTGCCTTGGTGTTGTGTCATACCAATAGGAGTAACCCGTAATCGACACATCGCACACACGTTCAATGCGTGACTTAATCATGTTCGCACGTTCAAAAGCGGTGTCTAACAGTTGGCTTCGACCCAATGCTAGCTTCAATACATCGACGGCCAGTTGCAACGCATCTTGTAGACGAACAAGTTCTCGTGCAATTGACTCAGACTTTAGTGCTTCACGCCAGTTACCACGAAAGCCGGTATCGCCCAACACAATGCGTAGGTCGGCAGCTGACTGAACGAGCCTGTCCCCCACCTTTTGTAACTGACGCATGTCTTTCGCTTCGGTTCGGTAGGCGATCTCGATGTCTTTAGCGAGCTCATTGATCTGTCGGCTCGACACGGACTGACCAAAGTATTGGCTGGCAATATCGGGAAGCTGATGGGCTTCATCGAAGATAAACACGTCTGCTTCTGGGATTAGCTCACCGAACCCGGTTTCTTTAATCGCTAAGTCCGCTAAGAATAAGTGATGGTTTACAACAACCACATCCGAATCCATCGCTTTTTTACGCGCCTTAAGCACAAAGCAATCGGTGTAGCTTGGGCACTCTTTACCTAAGCAGTTGTCGTTAGTGGAAGTAATCGTAGGAATGATTGGGCTGTCTTCAGCGATATCATCACAATCGCCTAAATCCCCCGTTTGAGTGGATGAAGACCAACTACGAACTTTGACTAACTGAGCCAGCAGTGTTGGATCGGTATGAGCACCATGACTCTCGATCATTTGACGGCTGAGTCTGTCCAAACACAAATAGTTTGAACGCCCTTTAAGTAACGCAACCTGACCATAAAAGCCAAGCGCATCGACCATCAATGGTAAATCTCGGTGAAACAGCTGTTCTTGAAGGTTTTTAGACCCCGTACTAATGATGGTTTTCTTGCCACTAAGCAGCGCTGGCACTAAGTAAGCAAAGGTCTTACCGGTACCCGTTCCCGCTTCAACAACTAATTGGCTCTGTTGCTCAATAGCTTGTGAAACCGCTTCAGCCATGTCTAGCTGAGCTTGTCGTGGCTGAAACCCTGGGATCGCTTTACCCAGAGCACCATCAGCAGAAAACGTTTTAGATATCATAGAGTACGAAGTTTAGAAAAATAAAAGACGAATTATGGCAGGTTTAGTGAGCCGGCGCGAATCAAGAATGACTTCGCACCGGAGGTGTTTGGTTTAGTTTGACGTGACTTGAGTTACCTTAAAGGTAAGAACTGAAGAAGTAAGAATTAGAGAGTCATTTTTATTTTCGACTTAGGTAACGTGACAACCAAGAGGCGCCTTCAAAATGGTTATCACAAGGTTGCATGGCCTTCACCACATCGGTTGGCGAGGTCTTGCTTTCCCACATTTCATCTAGAACATTACCATCTAACTCCGTACCACCCACCAATGAATTCACTCGCTGGCAGTACAGTTTTTTTGCTAGTAACTCTTTATCCATAAGTACCACCTCTATTTTGGGCCAAGGCGTAAATGCCTCGGTTGAAGTTCAAATGCGTACTACGGTCAAAACTTTAAAAATGAAGCTTCTGCCTGTTTTCTTATCTAAAAACTGATATTTCCACATCAAACAATTTATCAATGCGATAAATGAGCAGCAGAATTTGTTGAAACCAACTTGATAATAGATTAATTATAACGGTGATATTGCGGCTCAGTTCACCGTTCGACGGCCTGCATTTAATTTAAAAAATAAAAATATTTCATGGAAGTAAGATGCAAATGGAAAGAAAAACTTTACTAACACATTGTACTGATGCCCCGGGCCTCATCTCTAAGATCACCAACATTTGTTATAAGCACCAACTCAATATTATTCACAACAATGAGTTCGTAGATAACACAAGTGGCCACTTCTTTATGCGCACCGAGCTTGAAGGGTATTTCAATGACGAAACCTTGCTTGCCGATTTAGACCAGGCGCTACCACAAAATACGAAGCGTAAACTTGTTGATTCATCTCGCAAGCGTGTTGTGATACTCGTGACCAAAGAGGCGCACTGCCTTGGCGACATTCTAATGAAGAACTTCGATGGCAGTTTAGACGTGGAAATCGCAGCAGTGGTTGGCAACTATGACATTCTACAAAGCCTAACCGAGCGTTTTGACATCCCTTACCACCATGTTTCTCACGAAGGGCTAAACCGTGAAGAGCATGAGAAGAAGATGCTAGAAGTGATTGACCAATACGAGGCTGATTACCTTGTTTTGGCTAAGTACATGCGAGTACTGACTCCGGGATTTGTTGAAAGGTACAACCACAAGATCATCAATATCCACCACAGCTTCTTGCCAGCATTTATTGGCGCGAAGCCATACCAACAAGCGTATGAGCGCGGCGTGAAGATCATTGGCGCAACGGCACACTTTGTGACGAATGATTTGGATGAAGGTCCGATCATCAAGCAAGATGTTATCCCTGTGGATCACAACTTCAGCGCGAAAGACATGGCACAAGCTGGTCGTGACGTAGAAAAGAATGTATTAAGTAAGGCGCTAAACAAGGTGATCAACGATC
The DNA here is from genome assembly GCF_057785915.1 of Vibrio sp. QJM3NY_35. Lineage (NCBI taxonomy): Bacteria > Pseudomonadati > Pseudomonadota > Gammaproteobacteria > Vibrionales > Vibrionaceae > Vibrio > Vibrio sp. QJM3NY_35. The sequence continues at coordinate 2,469,571 of NZ_CM173507.1, forward strand.
ACGTGTTTGTTTACGGCAACAAGACTGTGATTCTGTAAGTCGGATATTCAATTTCCGGTAAGACTTCCAGTTAGAACCCAATAAAAAACGCGCAACAGGGTTAACCCATCGCGCGTTTTTTTGTATCTGATGATCAGACTCGCTTTGAGAGATTCCCGACTACGCTCCTTCGTCGCTATCGGGAATGACGAGTCATCCACTCCTATCCGTCATTCCGACGAGCCTAGGCGAGTTCAGGAATCTTTTTCTAGCAACTCTCTACTCAAATTAAGCCTGTTCAGATTCAACAATACGCTTAAGTGAGTGTGGGTGCAGCTTGATGCAAATCCCTTGATGTTTAAAAGCCACTGTTGGGTTATTCAAGCGTTCCCCCTCGCCTTTCGGACTAGAGAGTTTGATCTTAATACCTTGCTCAGCCAGCGTTTCAAAGTTAGCAGCGAATTGCGGGTAAGTACCTTTCAGATCCGCTAGATACTCATCAGCCGTTTGGGCATGAGACGGAATCACAAACTCTACATGTTCCCAATCTTGGCTTGGGTAAATCTTACCTTCTGCTGGATATGGCAACTCCAAGCATTCAATTTTCCAGCCAAGGCTTTGCAAGGGTTCATCGAAAGCCAACACCACAATTGGACGACCATTGATCATCGCCTCTGAAATGGTAGAGCCGTAATCAGACCATGCTTGATGCGCAGATTTGGCTAACTCAGTGTCATTGACTCGCAGCGCAATATGATCCGCTTGAGCAAAGCTTAAATCCAAACCTAATGTATTTCCTAGGTTCTCGACTTTTGCCATAAAGGTATCAAGGCGGGCGATCATTTGTTGTGGTTCTAGTTCAGCTTGCTTCAGGCTCATCATCATTGTCTGCGTTCTCCAAATAATGGCTGCATGTTATCAGTTTTGCCTTTTGCAACAAGCGTTGCTTTTACAAAAGATACTCAATAACTATGTTCTTTCCGATCCTTAAACATGCAAACGCGTCTTGGTAAAAGTCGATTGTCAAAAACCACTCAGGAAATGTTAATTTTCTATCAATTCGACCTATAAGAAACCCCACAAAATTGGTATGATTACCGCCATTTCTGTGAACTTAAACAGAGTCTGTTGCTGATTTTGGCATTAAATCGTTAACTAGAAGCATAATTAACCAGTTTAATGACCAAGAATTAACGGCCACTCTTATCATCCTTGAATTGAAGGAAACGCGTGTGAATATCCAAGCACTTATTAATGACAAAGTATCTCAGGCTCTAGAAGCCGCTGGCGCACCTGCAGGCTCTCCTGCTGCTGTTCGTCAATCTGCAAAACCACAGTTTGGTGACTACCAAGCAAACGGCGTTATGGGCGTTGCTAAACGACTAGGCACTAACCCACGAGAATTTGCTCAAAAAGTATTGGACGTTCTAAACCTAGACGGTATCGCGTCTAAAGTTGAAATCGCAGGTCCGGGTTTCCTAAACATCTTCCTAGATGAAGCTTTCCTAGCAAAACAAGCAGACGCAGCATTGGCTGACTCTCGCCTTGGTGTTGCAGTTGCTGAAACGCAAACTATTGTTGCGGATTACTCTGCACCAAACGTTGCTAAAGAAATGCACGTTGGTCACCTACGTTCAACGATCATCGGTGATGCGGTAGTTCGTACTCTTGAATTCCTAGGCCACAACGTTATCCGTGCTAACCACATCGGTGACTGGGGTACTCAATTTGGTATGCTTATCGCAAACCTTGAGCGCGTTCAGGCTGAGTCTGGCGAAGTTTCAATGGAGCTTGCTGACCTTGAAGGCTTCTACCGTGAATCTAAAAAGCTTTACGATGAAGACGAAGAGTTCGCAGTTAAAGCACGTGGCTACGTTGTTAAACTGCAAAGCGGCGACGAGTTCTGCGCAGAGATGTGGAAGAAGCTTGTTGACGTAACAATGATTCAAAACCAACGCAACTACGATCGCCTAAACGTGTCTCTAACACGCGATGACGTAATGGGCGAAAGCATGTACAACCACATGCTTCCAACTATCGTTGCTGACCTAAAAGAGCAAGGTCTTGCTAAAGAAGATGACGGCGCACAGGTTGTATTCCTAGAAGAATACAAAAACAAAGATGGCGACCCAATGGGCGTTATCATTCAGAAACGTGACGGCGGCTTCCTTTACACAACCACTGATATCGCTTGTGCAAAATACCGTTTTGAAGAACTAGGCGCAGACCGCGTTCTTTACTTCATCGACTCACGTCAACACCAGCACCTAATGCAAGCTTGGACTATCGTTCGCAAAGCAGGTTACATCCCAGAATCTGTTTCTCTTGAACACCACGCATTCGGCATGATGCTAGGTAAAGACGGTAAGCCATTCAAGACTCGTGCAGGCGGTACGGTTCGCCTTGCTGATCTTCTTGATGAAGCAGAAGTTCGTGCAGCACAACTGATCGAATCTAAGAACCCAGAACTAGCAGAAGACGAGAAGAAAGTGATCGCTAACACGGTTGCTATGGCAGCGGTTAAGTACGCAGACCTTTCTAAGCACCGTACTACTGACTACGTGTTCGATTGGGACAACATGCTTGCGTTCGAAGGTAACACAGCACCGTACATGCAATACGCATACACTCGTGTTGCTTCAATCTTTGCTAAAGCTGGCATTTCTATGGACTCTCTTGAAGGTGAAATTAAAATCACTGAAGAGAAAGAGAAAGCACTTATCGCGAAACTTCTACAATTCGAAGAAGCGGTACAGTCTGTTGCTCGTGAAGGTCAACCACACATCATGTGTAGCTACCTGTTCGAACTAGCGGGTCAATTCTCTAGCTTCTACGAAGCATGCCCTATCCTAGTTGCTGAAGACGAAACTGTTAAGCAGAGCCGTCTGAAGCTTGCTGCACTAACAGCGAAGACTATCAAGCAAGGTCTGTCGCTTCTAGGTATCGATACTCTAGAGCGTATGTAATTCTCTTAGGGTTACAAAGAATAAATACAAAGGTTGATGTGAGAGCATCAACCTTTTGTTTTATCTAACGTATACTGAATTCAAGAAATCGAAATGGATAACAATAATGAGCTTTGAACTTCACCCACAGTTAGCGAAAGACACCACGCTTATCGGCGAGTTTCCTCTGAGCCTAGCACTACTAAGCAAAGATAACGCAGTGCCTTGGGTTATCTTGGTACCAAAACGTGCCAACCTGAAAGAGCTGCACCACCTACCAATGAAAGAGCAACAGCAATTCTTACATGAATCTCAAGCGGTAAGCCAAGCACTAGAAGCAACGTTCCAACCGGATAAGCTCAACCTAGGCGCGCTGGGTAACATGGTGCCACAACTGCACATTCACCATATTGCGCGTTTCAAAGATGACATTGCTTGGCCTGGTCCAGTATGGGGCAACACCAAAGGTGAACAACGCAGTGAAGAAGAGCAAGCTGCTATCCTGACTCGTATTCAGAACGTTCTGTCACTAAGCTCTATCTTTAAGAAAGCTTAACCTTCTGGCACAGGTGATGCCTCCTAGCTAGGTATCACCATTATTACCACTGCGTAATAATAATTCACAAAAACACCCAATTATCACAACATAGACTCCCACGAATACTCTCTTGCACACAACATAGGGAGAGAGCATCATGAAACAAACCTTCAACTTATTTCGTCATATCAGCTGGATCGCCATCATCTGTTCTATGCTCGCTTCCCTACTCTTATTCTTTATGGGAGCAACCAAGACTTACTCTGCTTTTGCGATCTTCATGCTCAATCAGGTACCACCAGAATCGCTCGCGCATTTAGACACAACAGATATCGCGATCTCGTACTTGATTAAGTCTCTGGATACATTCTTGATTGCTTTTGTACTCTTCATCTTTTCTCACGGTGTGTTCACTTTATTCATCTCGGATAAAAGTAATACCACGAAAAGTGACCAGCAAATCAATAAAAGCAAAGTACTGAGTTGGATAAAAACACCCAACATTGGTCACCTGAAAAACATTTTGGCTGAAGTGATTATCATCATTCTCTTCGTGAAATTTTTGGAGCTTGTGCTCGTTAATTTCGACAGCATTGGATGGGACATTTTGGTTCTTCCAGTATCCATACTGTTACTGAGTATCGGCCTTAAAGTTCTTGGGTTAGGTGAGACCAAAGAGTCTTAAGTCTATAAACACAAACAAAAAAACCGCAGTTCATAGGCTGCGGTTTTTTATTAGATATTGACCAAACTACATCATCACATTCAGCGACAGGCCATCTTGTTTGCTGATGGTGTAGCGAACACGTGTTGTATGACCATGCTTGTTGGTGTCGACCAAGCGAGATACTTTCCCTTTCTTAAACCACACACTCAGCATCGCATCGACGCCATCTTCACTCATGCCAAACTTTGCAGCGAGTTCTTTACGAGCCGCAACACCTTGGCTATCAATGTATTGATGAAGTTCAGTTAAAATCATACGATTTGCACCTCTAGCGCTTTCTGCTTACTACCCACTTTCTTGAAGACGCGATACGTCACCACAAAACCACCAGCAATCGCCACCATCCATACTGCACTTGTCACAGGATGCACAGCAAAGTTTGCCGCTTGGTAGTAGAAAGTCGCACCAAAGTAACCAAGAGCCATCGTCCAAACCGCGATGAAGCGTGCAAACGTCTGACCAAATTCACGAACATAAGCACCCATCGCGGCCACACAAGGCGTGTAAAGCAGGATAAGAATCAAGTAAGCGAATGCCGCATGACCAGATACAAACTTGTCTTTCAAGTTACCAAAGATAGATGTATCGACTTCTTGGTCAGCTGCTACAGAATTAGAGTCAGACAAGTCGCCAACTTCAATACCTAATGGATCTGAGTAGCTCAATCCGGCTAGGTTTTCAGGGATCGTCATTACCGCTTCTTGCAGGCTTGCTGCTAAGTCAAACTCAGTTGCTTCTTCATCAGAAGGCGTTGTATATAGGCTATTTAATGTACCAACAACGGCTTCTTTAGCGAAAATACCTGTGATGATACCAACCGTTGCAGGCCAGTTCTCTTCAGTAATACCAATTGGTTGGAATACAGGTGTTACAACTTGAGCTGCTCTAGACAGTACTGAGTTTTCGCTATCTTCGTTACCAAAGCTACCGTCCATACCTAGAGAGTTTAGGAAGCTAAGAATAGCCACAACCATCACGATTGTTTTACCTGCACCAAGTACGAAACGCTTCAGCTTCTGCCAAGTTTTCAACATTACGTTTTGCACTGTCGGCAATTCGTAATCTGGCATTTCCATCACTAAGCTATCGCTGCTACCTGGGTAGATCGTGTTTTTCAGGAAAAGCCCCGTAAATACAGAAGCAACGATACCCATGATGTACAGAGCGAATACTACGTTTTGACCCGCGCCTGGGAAGAACGCCGCTGCGAACAGTGCGTATACCGGTAAACGAGCACCACATGACATAAACGGCGCCATTGATGCTGCCAATTTACGTTCGCGCTCTTGGTCAAGAGTACGAGTTGCCATGATTGAAGGCACGTTACAACCAAAGCCCAGTACAAGTGGGACAAATGCTTTACCCGGTAAACCAATCTTCTGCATCACTTTATCAAGTACGAATGCAGCACGAGCCATGTAGCCTGAACTTTCTAGTACCGCTAAGAATAGGTAAAGCGCTGCGATAACAGGAATAAAGGTCGCAACTGTTTGAATACCACCACCAATACCATCAGCAAGTACAGTAACTAACCAAACTGGTAAATGGCCATCTAATAAGTGGTGTCCACCATCAACTAATATTGCCCCAACACCAATGTCAAAGAAGTCGATAAACGCACTACCGATATTGATAGAGAACATGAACATTAGGTACATGATGACGAAGAAGAAAGGAATACCGACCCATTTGTTCAAAATGAATTGGTCTGCTTTCTCTGTAAAGTTACGGCTTAGTTTGCCTTCGCTGCGACGAACACGTTTACAAAGGTCATGTAAGAAAGTGTATTTAGCGTCAGCAACAGCAAGGTCAATATCGAAATCGGCACCAAGACGCACGCTATCAATTTGAGTGCGAGTTTGTGGAGCCAGTCCATTCAATACCAAGTAATCATTTTCTAAAGCACGAATCGCGAGCGCTCGGTGAGATACGTCAGCATCATCAAATTGTGACTCAACAGAAGGGATAAGAGCTTCTAACGCGGCATCGTAATCAATAGAGATAGGGTCAAGGCTCACACCTTGAACAAGCAGTTTATGCAGACGCTCTTTAAAGCGAACAACTTGACCTTTATCGTTTGCAGACAAGCTTAGAACTGGGCAACCTAGCTCTTTCTCTAGTGCTTTAAGGTTAATCACCTGACGTTCGCGCTTCAATACATCCATTTTGTTCAACACAACGATCATTGGGCGACCCAACTCACGTAGTTGTAATGTCATGTATAAGCTTCGTTCTAGACAGCTAGCGTCGACAACATTGATGATCACATCTGCTGGGTGAGTTAAAACAGCGCGAGACGCGATAGACTCATCGATGCTGTTCGCATCATTACCACTGTCTAGTGCGTAGATACCCGGTAAATCCGTTAGTTGAAACTGATCACCAGCGTGCGAGTATAAACCCGTCTTCTTTTCAACAGTGACACCAACCCAATTACCAACGTGCTGCTTAGCACCAGTCAGTGCGTTGAACAGTGTTGTTTTACCACTATTCGGGTTACCAACGGTAAGAACTTGATAATCCATTTAGATAACCTCGATTTGTTCTGCAATGCTTTCACGAATGGCGATAGAAACACCTCTCACTTCAACTTGAAGCGGATCACCCATAGGTGCACGGCGGATAAGCGTCACCTCGGTTTTTGGCAACATACCCATGACCATAAGTTTCTTCCTTACGTCTGGTGTTAAACCTGTTAGTGCAACAATAGAAGCCGCCTTTCCTTGCTCTAGTTGTGAGAGTTTCATAAGTACCCAATTCGTGACTGATAATGAGAAAGATTGCTATTAACGCTATGATACACATACATGCCCACAATTCTATTGTGTGAAATCAATGTTTTCGAAAATACATACTCGTAAATTTCGTTAAAAACGTTTACGTCAAAAACGTTACTTTCAACAACTAGCGAGAACCACCTCACTAGTACAAATCCTCCCCACCAAAAACAAGTTATTATTTATCAAACACTTAAGATAATGTCGGTTTTCTCATAGGCATCTGTCGTTAATTTTATAAGTAAAATAAGTGGCTGGACGTATAGTTACTCCATCGAAGAGAAACTACTTCTCTTTAATTTTATTCCAGAGGTGATATGGCTTTGCTATATCACTCCGGCAGCAAGCGAAGGTGTCATTGGCACCCGTGGTATAGTCCCCCCGGCTATGCCACGATATTTTTTTTCTTCCTCGTTATACCCCTAGCAAACTTACTGCAGCCCTAACCCTTTTTATCTCTATCTCTATCTCTATCTCTATCTCTATCTCTATCTCTATCTCTATCTCTATCTCTATCTCTATCTCATATGAGCGTAAAAAAGCCCCAACACGAATGTAGAGGCTAAAGTATCTTTATTTATGTTCTAGCTGAGTATCCGCTGCGCGCTACTCTTCGTTGTTTTCAGCAAACTTAGATGGTGACATACCAAAGTGGTGCTTAAACCTTTGACTGAAATAGGAAGGGTCATTGAACCCCGAATCAAACGCCACATCAGAGATCTTCTCTCCAGCGAGTAAGCGCTCACACGCATGCTCTAGACGTACTTCATTCAAATGCTCTTTGAAGGTCTTGTTGTAAGCCGATTTAAAGCGTCTCTGTAAGCTTCTCTCAGACATAAACAAATACTTAGCAGCAGTTGCAGTACTGAACTCGGCATCAGCGTAGTTTTCACTCACAAGCTGCGACACTCTGTTCTTCCACTCTTGTTCCGCTGTCAGTTTTTGCTGCTCTGGCATTGAAGCGGCAAGCTTAATGGTTTCAATCTGTTCAATTGTGCTGGCTTCAAGATTATCGAGCACTTGGTACTCAATTGGCCACGAAAGCTGAACCTTATTTTGAGACTCCGAAACAAAGGCATTAAGCTCGCCACCGCTCTGATTCACCAATAGCGGCAGCTTTTCGATGTTAAGGTCGGTCGACTTTCCGGTATAGTCACCCATGCTTGATGCCAGCTTAGGAAAAGGCATGCCATGATCTCGAATGGTTACAACAAGATGCTCCTTAACCTCTTCAACCAGAACCACCATACTCTGCGACTTAAAGTTTCTCTTGATGATACTCCCAACCAAGCTATTGAAGATAATATCGAGATTAAAATACAACAACGAGACATATCGTTGTTTTGTTTCGACTTTAATATCCAGTTCAATACCAGCTTTCGCTAAGTCGTCCTGCCAAGCTTTGAGTACCGCTTCTAAGATTAAAATTATATCGTAACAAACTTGCCCTTTCCCTTGAGGAGTATTGCTCAATTGGGCTAAGCCATTTTTCAAGGTTAGAATTGGCGACTTCCCGTGCTCGTCATTCCAATTCGGGATCATCGCAGCAATCTGATTCACTTCAGAAGAGAGGTCATTGGCAGTATGAGACACAAGCGCATTCTTAACGGATAGCTGCTTTTTAAGCTGTTGATTAGTCGCGAGCAATATCCGGCTTTGGTGCCTCAATTGATCCGTCTTCAATGCAACTTGCGCTTTTAAGTGCCTGTTGGCAAAAGTGACATAACGAGAACGCCAAAGGACCAAGATAGTCACAACGCCAATCAGTAACATCAGAGAGCTTGCTGCAGCCCAATTGGTCAGATACCAAGGCTCCGCAATCGAGAAGCTTTGATTGGTTGACACAAAGCGATAATGGGAGTCCTTGACCGGCTTCACTTCAAGTGTGTAATCCCCAGGAAGAAGATGGTCGAGCGTTAACAAGCCCCCTTCAAACTCACTCCATGGTTCATCGTCGCTCAGTCGATATTCCATCGCTGGTGCGAACGTTGCTGGCAAGATACCTAGCTTAAACCCCATCGATGAGCCATAAGGAATCTCATCCAGTTCAGCCGTTTTCCCGCCAAGTGACACCGTTTGTTGGTCGACACTTATCTTACTCAACAAGGCACGGCTATGAGGTGTGGTTGATACCAGTAACTCGTTAGACAACGCGCTGACTACGCCATACTTTGAGCCGAAAACAAGCCTCGAAGGTTGGCTATCTTCACTGTAAAACAGAGCACACGCTCCTGCCGCCAATTCATTGGTGATCAAACCAAATGGCGAACCGATGTGTTTATGCAGCTGCCCATCCAACCCGTAATAACTGATGCCTTTCGAAGAGCCTAACCAAACACCATTGTCATCGCTGATCAGGCAGTTAGGTCTAATATTGTCTTCAACAAGAGTGATTTCTTGAATAATAGAGCTGTCATCCGGGATTCGATACACGCCATAACTGCTAGCAAACCACTGCGCTCCATCCTTCGCTTTTTCAATATCGACGACTTTGCCAAACCGTTCGCTTGAACGACTAAAGCTAATTCGTTTATCAATGAACGAGTAGAAACCATGGTCTGTTCCTATATAGATACGACCTAGCAAGCCTACATTGAGAGCGGTGATCTTTGCAGGCAAGAACTTGTCGACTAACCAGTCAGTACCATAACTCGTCAGTTTCATGGTTTCGATAGATAACGAATAGAGGTTTTGCCCAGAGGTCATCCAAAGAACGTTATCAGCCTGAAGCGCAAGGTTTTCAACACGCACTCCCTCAATTGGCCTTGGTAAATCAAGGGCTTCGGGTTGTAGCGTTTCCGTATTTAGACTGATGATGCCTTGTTCAGTCGCTAACCAAATGAAAGAGCCAAAGAGCTCAAAATCATTAACGGGATTAGAGTAAACACGAATTGGGTTCTCTTCACTTTCAGAGTCAACCAAGTAGAGTCCCATTGAGGACGCGACCCAAGATAACTGGTCACTAACAGGCAGTACTTTATTGATCACTACACTACTCGAATGCATGCCCATTCCAGTTAGGGGGGTTCTCGAGAAGGTTTTGCTGAACAGTGAGAAGTATCGGATACCGTTGTTTGTCGCAACCCACATGCCACCAGCATGATCGTTTATCAACGAATATATTTTCTCACCCGGTAACGAGAAGTCTTGATTAGCGGCTTGTTCGAATCGAGTAATTTGTCCCGTAATAAAGTTGTAGCTAATAAGGCCGTGCTCTGTACCAATCCAATACTGGTCCGAAGTTTCGGCCAACGAAAGAACATGCGACCCTTTAACGATGGTCTCTTTATCTGGGTTCGCGAGATCTACAATCACAGCACCATTTAAAGTACCGATCACTAACTCTCGTCGAGCATTCGAAAAATAAACCGTCTCAATATGATTTTTGTCGGATGCGGTGACATGGGTAAACTCTTGATTCTCAGAAAGGTAAACGCCAGAACTGGTCGCTAGCACCCACTTTGATAACACCCACTCAGCGTCGTTAATCGCAATGTCACTGCTGTTATTGTATCGGTACAATTTGAGCAGAGAGTAGGTGTTGAATTCTAAAGATTGAGTGTTGTAGGTATAGAAATTACTGCCGTCAGTAACCCAAATATAATCGCCTGATGCACCGATATTGGTTATTTCAGCACCGGGACTTAGGCTAAACGCCAATTCGTTGCCAATTCCAGGGGTATGTCGATACACCTCGTTATCGAAAAATGTCCAAAACTCATCGTTCAGAAAAGCGACTCTTTCCGAAGAAAATTGCAGTAAGCTACCCTTGCGAGGGAATAGAGTTCGACCATCGTAAAAGAGTACTTTTCCATGCACATCATGAACCCAGAGCCCGCCTCCGGCACCTAAATACAAGTTTTTAGCCGCAAGGAAATTCCCTTGCGCTTGAACGGGCAAAGGATAGAAAACGGAGGGTGATGTATTTACCGCTAGAACGCTAAATGAAATGCTCATTAAGATGAACATTTTGAAGATAATTCGATACAACTCTTAATCCTGAACAGCAACAACGCATGAAATTTTTGGCACCACAACGTCTTATCGTTGCTTAACCAAAAACTGAGTTTTTTTGTGATTATTATTATCTTTCTATTTTAGCGGAAATTAGAAAAGGAGAAAGGAGGTTTGCTATTTGTTGGGAGGTTTTATCTTAGCGGTCACGAAAATGCCGCAAAAAGCGGCATGATTCATAAATTAACGAGAGCAAAGTAGAGTAAAGAATACTCCTTTATGACTTACTTCCCACTTAAGCAGCTTGTGTAGCTATCTGTAAGTTGCTGAAGAAAATCGAAATAACTTCCACTCTTCACTTCAACCGTTGAACCGATAGGATCAAGCTGACCTTGCTTAGCGTTACTTCCGCGAGTCACTGATTCAATTACAGCGGGAGTAAATTGAGGCTCTGAGAATACACATTGAACATTGTCGCGTACTAGCGTTTTCTTAATAGCGATCAGGCTTTTTGCACCCGGTTTACGCTCTGGGCTCACCGTGAAGTGGCCTAAGTTATTCAGTTCAAACTCTTGCTCAAAGTAACCATACGCATCGTGGAATACGTAGTAACCTTTATCTTTCACTGGCGCAAGTTGTTCATGAATAGACTGCTGCTTTTCTTTCAAAGCAAGCAGGAAAGAATCTAGGTTTTCTTGATACGCCATTGCGTTATCAGGGTCAGATTCAATCAACTTTGCCGAGATATATTTTGCGGCTACTTCAACTTGATCGATACCTAACCAAAAATGCGGGTCATGGCTACCATGATTATGTCCTTCATGAGAATCGTGGTCATCATGTCCGAACTCTCGCAAGTTAATTCCTGGAATCTCACTGATCTTGATAACGTTTTCTTTTGAACCAATCACCTTAGTCAGAAAGGCTTCTAGGTCAGGACCAAACCAGATAACCATATCTGCACTGTGAACTTTTTTGACATCAGATGGCTTAAGCGCATAATCGTGCGGCGAAGCATTGCTGTTCATCAACACATCCGGTTCACTAACGCCCTGCGTTAATTCCGTCACAATCATTTGAATTGGTTTAAAACTTGTTAAAATAGTATTAGCACTTGCAACACTTGGCGCTAAAAGCAAAGTAGCAAGTATAAAAGATGAACGTGACATAATCCCTCGATAATAGAAAAGTAGCTTAGGCTTGAGGTAAATGTTACATTATAACATTAGCGAATTGCAAATGAGTTCTATTCATGGATAACTTAATCCAACTAGATTCTGTGAGCGTCGAATTTGACGGTCGAAAAGTTTTAGACAACATATCTCTAAATTTAGAGCGTGGCAGAATCACTACCCTAATTGGGCCAAATGGCGCGGGGAAATCAACCTTAGTTAAGGTACTACTTGGGCTCCAGAACAAATATTCCGGAAAGATCACCAAATCAAAAAAACTAAAAATTGGTTACGTTCCTCAAAAGCTAAAGCTGAACGACTCTCTGCCTCTCAATGTAGAGCGTTTTCTTAAGCTCACCGGAAAATTCAGTAAACAAGAGATCCTAGAGTCTTTGATGCTAGTGGGCGCTGAACACCTGATGAAAAGTAACATGCATCAACTGTCTGGTGGCGAAAACCAACGTGTGCTGATCGCTCGCTCTCTTTTGAAAAGACCCGATCTGCTCGTTCTTGATGAACCCGCACAAGGTGTTGATGTACAAGGCCAAATCGATCTTTACGATCTGATAGATTCCATCCGTCACCGCTTTGGTTGTGCTGTGTTTATGGTTTCACATGACTTGCATTTAGTGATGGCAAAAACAGACGATGTGATCTGTCTACATCACCACATCTGTTGCTCTGGTGCACCAGCTGATATCAAGCACCACCCTTCTTATATCGCGCTATTCGGTACCGCGGTTCAAGAGAGTTTGGCTTTCTACCACCACCAACATGACCACCATCACCATGACTTGGCCGGCCAGCCAGTTTCTGGAGATGTGCACGACTGCTCCAACCATAAACACGGACATCACCACTAATGCTTGAGTTTCTTCTACCTTCTATTCTTGCAGGCTTAGGCATTGCTCTTATTGCAGGCCCACTAGGTTCATTCGTGGTGTGGCGCAAGATGGCTTACTTTGGTGATACCCTTGCTCACGCTTCTTTGATGGGCTTAGCACTTGGCTTTCTGTTCAACATTAACTTGTATTTCGCGCTGCTGATTTGTTGTTTGATGCTGGCCGTGTTGCTAGTGACTTTACAAAAACAAAAGCTGGTCGCGACCGATACCCTACTCGGTATTTTGGCGCACAGCGCGCTCTCTTTAGGCCTTGTAGCGGTAAGCTTCTTAGACAACGTTCGTGTTGACCTAATGAGCTACCTGTTTGGTGACTTGCTTGCAGTATCTCCGACCGATTTAGTGTTCATCTATGCGGGTGCTGCAGTGATTGGTTTAGTGCTTGCTATCTTTTGGCGACCACTACTATCAACGACGGTTAACGAGGATCTCGCGGCGGTTGATGGCATCAACATTGATTTAATGCGTCTGATTTTGATGCTATTGGTTGGTATTGTGATTGCTGTCGGTATGAAATTTGTGGGTGCGTTAATCATGACATCGCTACTGATTATTCCTGCAGCAACGGCAAGGAAGTTCTCGAGCACACCTGAGCAGATGGCCTTCCTCGCATCGGTTATTGGCTCTATCGCAGTCTTCGGAGGGTTAAGCTTGTCTTGGTTCTATGATACGCCCGCTGGCCCGTCTGTTGTTATCAGTGCAGCTGCGATGTTTATGTTATCTCAAATGGTTAGAAGCCGAGCTTAGCACTTAGCAGTACGATCTCGTATCTCGAGAACATAAAAAAAGGCTTGGTCAGTGACCAAGCCTTTTTAATATCGTTCAGTTAACTTCTATCTCAATCGATAAAAGCCAGCTGGTTACCAACCCGTGATTTCACGTAGGCCTTTACCGATGTCAGCAAGAGACTTAACAGTCTTAACGCCTGCTGCTTCTAGTGCTGCGAATTTATCTTCAGCAGTACCTTTACCGCCAGAGATGATTGCGCCTGCGTGGCCCATACGTTTGCCCGGAGGAGCAGTAACACCAGCGATGTAAGATACAACTGGCTTAGTTACGTTTGCTTTGATGAACTCAGCCGCTTCTTCTTCCGCAGTACCACCGATTTCACCAATCATTACGATTGCTTCAGTTTCTGGGTCTTCTTGGAAAAGTTTTAGGATATCAATGAAGTTTGAACCTGGGATAGGGTCACCACCGATACCAACACATGTAGACTGACCAAAGCCTTCATCTGTTGTTTGCTTAACTGCTTCGTACGTCAGAGTACCGCTGCGAGATACGATACCTACTTTACCCTTCTTGTGGATATGACCAGGCATGATACCAATCTTACACTCGTCTGGAGTGATAAGACCTGGACAGTTAGGACCGATCATGCGAACGCCAGTTTCTTCTAGCTTCACTTTAACGTCGATCATATCTGTTGTAGGGATACCTTCAGTGATCGTTACGATCAGTTCGATACCTGCATCAATCGCTTCTAGGATTGCATCTTTACAGAAAGGAGCTGGTACGTAGATAACTGTTGCAGTTGCGCCAGTTACTTCTACTGCTTCACGTACTGTGTTGAATACTGGAAGGCCTAGGTGAGTTTGACCACCTTTACCAGGTGAAACACCACCAACCATTTGCGTACCGTATGCGATCGCTTGGTCTGAGTGGAATGTACCTTGACCGCCAGTGAAACCCTGACAGATTACTTTAGTGTCTTTGTTAATTAATACAGACATTATTTAGCCTCCGCAGCAGCAACAACTTTCTGAGCAGCATCTGTTAGAGATTCAGCTGCAATGATATCAACATCAGAATTAGCAAGTACTTCGCGACCTAGGTCTGCGTTTGTACCTTCTAGACGAACAACTACAGGAACTGTTACGCCGACTTCTTTAACTGCACCGATAATACCTTCAGCGATCATGTCACAACGAACGATGCCACCGAAAATGTTTACTAGTACTGCTTTAACATTGTCATCAGAAAGGATGATCTTGAATGCTTCAGCTACACGCTCTTTGGTCGCGCCGCCGCCTACATCAAGGAAGTTTGCTGGCTTGCCGCCGTGTAGGTTTACGATATCCATCGTACCCATAGCAAGGCCTGCACCGTTAACCATACAGCCAACATTGCCATCTAGTGCTACGTAGTTCAGTTCCCACTGTGCTGCGTGTGCTTCGCGCTCATCTTCTTGAGATGGATCGTGCATTTCACGAAGTTTTGGCTGACGGTACATTGCGTTTGAGTCAATGTTGATCTTGCCGTCAAGACAAAGCAGGTTGCCTTCGCCAGTAATTACAAGCGGGTTGATTTCAAGTAGAGCTAGGTCGTACTGAGAGAACATTTGGCCAAGACCCATGAAGATCTTAACGAACTGTTTGATTTGATCGCCAACTAGACCAAGTTTGAACGCCAATTCACGGCCTTGGTAAGCTTGAGGGCCCACTAGAGGATCGATCGCTGATTGGTGAATCAACTCTGGAGTTTCTTCAGCGATTTTCTCAATGTCCACACCGCCTTCAGTTGACGCCATGAATACAATTTTGCGCGTTGCACGGTCAACAACAGCACCTAGGTAAAGCTCGTTAGCAATGTTCGATGCTTCTTCAACTAGGATCTTTGTTACAGGCTGACCATTAGCGTCTGTTTGGTAAGTCACTAGGTTTTTACCTAGCCACTTTTGTGCAAACTCTTTAACGCCTTCTTTCGTGTCATGTAGCTCTACGCCGCCCGCTTTACCGCGACCACCAGCATGTACTTGACACTTAACGACTTTCTTGGCTGTACTGATACGACCTGCAGCTTCGAAAGCTTCTTGTGCAGTATCACATGCGAAACCTTCTGGTACAGGCAAACCGAATTCTGCAAACAGCTGTTTGGCTTGGTATTCATGCAAATTCATTTTGATATTCCGTTTATTTTCCCTTAAGGGATTATTATTTCCATAACGACACAGTTTCCTGTGTTACGTCTGTAGGGTCTTCTCAAATAAACTGCTGTCCATTTTCTAATGGCTTTACAGTTCAAGTGAAGGCCAGACGTTGAGCAGCCTAGCCTTTGAAACTTTTTACGTCTAGCTAACCGGGCTAACTAGACGTTTTAGCGATATTAAACGTCTAATAGCAGACGTGCAGGATCTTCTAGTAGCTCTTTGATAGTCACTAGGAAGCCAACTGATTCACGGCCATCGATTAGACGGTGGTCGTAAGAAAGCGCTAGGTACATCATAGGTAGAATCTCTACCTTGCCATCAACAGCCATTGGACGGTCTTGGATTTTGTGCATACCCAAAATTGCCGCTTGAGGCGGGTTAATGATTGGCGTAGACATTAGAGAACCAAATACACCACCGTTTGTGATAGTGAAGTTACCGCCCATCAGTTCATCAACCGTTAGCTTGCCGTCACGACCTTTGATTGCTAGCTCTTTGATGCCTTTTTCGATGTCAGCAAAACCTAGTGTGTCACAGTCTTTCAGTACTGGAGTTACTAGACCACGTGGCGTTGATACTGCCATGCTGATGTCAAAGTAGTTGTGGTAAACGATATCTGTACCGTCGATAGAAGCGTTCACTTCTGGGAAACGTTTTAGCGCTTCTGTTACTGCTTTCACGTAGAAAGACATGAAGCCAAGACGCGTGTCGTGACGCTTCTCGAATTGGTCTTTGTACTGCTTACGAAGGTCCATGATTGGCTTCATGTTCACTTCGTTGAAAGTAGTCAGCATTGCTGTGCTGTTCTTCGCTTCTAGAAGACGGTTTGCAACCGTCTTACGTAGGCGAGTCATAGGTACGCGTTTTTGGCTGCGGGCTGCTGCTGGCGCTTCTACTGCTGGTGCAGATGCTGCTGCCGGAGCCGCTTTCGCTGCTGCTAGGTGTGCGTCGATATCTTCACGAGTAATACGACCACCAACACCAGTGCCTTTAACGTCAGTTGGTTGTAGGTTGTGCTCTGCAAGCAAGCGACGAACAGCTGGGCTTAGTGCTTCGTTGCTTTCTTCTGTAAGTGCCGCTTTGTGGCGCTTATCAGGAGAAGCTTCGGCATCTTCCGTTGTATCTTTCGTTGGTTCACCAGCGACAGCACCTGGCTTGATTTTAGCCAGAAGCTGTTTAGAAAGTACCGTAGCACCCTCTTCTTCGATGATAGCTTCCAGAACACCCGCTTCAGGAGCCGGTACTTCTAGAACTACTTTATCTGTTTCGATATCTACAATGACTTCATCACGTGCAACCGCTTCGCCCGGTTTTTTGTGCCAAGTAGCAACTGTTGCATCAGCCACAGATTCAGGTAAATCTGGAACCAGAATTTCAATTGTCATGTGCGTATTTTCCTTTTACTTCTAGTTCTTAAGTAGGGTCAAAGCGTCGTCAACTAACGCTTTTTGTTGTTTCAAGTGTACCGACATATAGCCAACAGCTGGTGATGCTGATGCAGGACGACCTGCGTATTGAATATCAGCACCCACTGGGATAGCAGCTCGGAAATTATGTTGGCTACTGTACCAAGCACCTTGGTTTTGTGGCTCTTCTTGACACCAAATGTAATCGACTACATTTGTGTACTGTGCGATGGCAGCTCTCACGTCCTCGTAAGGGAACGGGTAAAGTTGCTCGATACGTACAATAGCGACATCGTCTTGCTCGTTCTTACGTCTTTGGTCAAGTAGGTCAAAGTAAACCTTACCTGAACAGAACACGACGCGTTTTACGTTCTCAGGAGCCAGATCATCAATTTCTGCGATAGCTGGTTGGAACGTGCCTTCTGCCAAATCTTCCAGAGAAGAAGTACACAGAGGATGACGAAGCAATGACTTAGGTGACATTACAATCAGAGGACGACGCATTGGTCGAACAACCTGACGACGAATCATGTGGTAAACCTGAGCCGGTGTTGAAGGAACAACAACCTGCATGTTTTGTTCAGCACATAACTGAAGGTAACGCTCAAGACGTGCAGAAGAGTGCTCTGGGCCTTGACCTTCATAACCGTGAGGAAGCAGCATAGTCAGACCACATAGACGTGCCCATTTTTGCTCACCTGACGAAATAAATTGGTCGATAACAACTTGTGCACCGTTTGCGAAGTCACCAAATTGTGCTTCCCAAAGGGTTAGACCGCTTGGCTCTGCTGTTGCGTAACCATACTCAAATGCCAGTACCGCTTCTTCAGACAATACCGAGTCAAACACTTGGAATGGCCCTTGTTTATCATGAATGTTCGCAAGAGGAACATACGTGCTTGCATCTGATTGATTATGCAGTACTGAGTGACGGTGGAAGAACGTACCACGACCTGAATCTTGGCCTGAGATACGAATACGCTTACCGTCATCAACAAGTGTTGCGTAAGCCAGAGTTTCAGCCATACCCCAATCGACTTGTTTCTCACCATTCACCATGGCAGTACGATCGTTGTACAGTTTATTTACTCGGCTTTGCAGCTTGTGGCTGTCTGGGTATTGGCAAAGTTTAGTACCAAGCTCTTTGAGGCGCTCGATATCAATTTTGTTATCCCACTCGATATTCCAATCGTGACCTAGGTAAGGAGACCAGTCCACAGAGTGAAGTGCCATTGGGCGCCACTCTTTTACCACAACTTCACCGTGATCAAGTGCATCACGATATTCATTAACTAGTTGAGTTGCTGTATCAATACCAAACTCACCGCGCTCCATTAGCACGTCAGCGTAAAGCTTACGTGGCGTTGGGTGCTTCTTAATTTTTTGGTACATCAAAGGCTGTGTTGCATTCGGCTCATCGGCTTCGTTGTGACCGTGGCGACGGTAACAAACCAAATCAATAACAACATCACGCTTAAACGTATTACGGTAATCCAATGCAAGACGCGCAACGAACGCAACCGCTTCTGGATCATCAGAGTTAACGTGGAAAATCGGAGCCTGAACCATCTTCGCGATATCGGTACAGTACATCGTAGAGCGTGTATCGCGAGGGTTAGATGTTGTAAAACCAACTTGGTTGTTTACAACGATACGAACCGTACCACCAACACAGAAACCACGCGCTTGAGACATGTTAAACGTCTCTTGTACGACACCCTGACCCGCGATAGCTGAGTCACCGTGGATAGTAATAGGAAGTACACGGCTACCATCATTATCACCAAGGCGATCTTGACGTGCACGTACTGAACCGATAACTACCGGGTTTACGATTTCTAAGTGAGATGGGTTAAATGCTAGTGCTAAGTGAACGTTGCCGCCTGGCGTTGCGAAGTCCGCAGAGAAACCTTGGTGGTATTTCACATCACCAGTACCCCACGTGTCATCGTGCTTGCCGGCAAACTCGTCAAACAGGTCTTGTGGCTTTTTACCAAGCACGTTGACCAACATGTTTAGACGACCACGGTGAGCCATACCAACAACAACTTCACGCATGCCTTGTCCGCCAGCATGACGAATAATTTCTTTCGTCATTGGGATAAGCGCATCACCACCTTCCAACGAGAAGCGTTTCGCGCCTGGGAATTTCGCACCAAGATAGCGCTCAAGACCTTCAGCTGCAGTTAGCTCTTCTAGGAAAGCTTGCTTTTCTTCTTTATTGAAAGAGGGTTGACCAGATACAGACTCTAAACGTTGTTGAATCCAACGCTTTTGCTCTGTATTTGTCATGTGCATGTATTCAGCACCAATAGAACCACAATAAGTCTGCTTTAGAGATTTGTATAAATCTTTAAGCACCATCGTCTCTTGGCCAATCGCGTAAGAGCCGACGTTAAACGTCTCATTGAGGTCATCTTCGGTAAGAGTGTGGAAAGAAGGGTCCAGTTCATCAACTGTCGCTCTTTTCCATAAACCTAGGGGGTCTAGATTTGCTGCTTGATGCCCTCGGAATCGATAGGCATTAATAAGTTGCAGAACCTTTACTTGTTTCGCATCGACATCTGGATCACTAACTTGGACACTGTAATGCTTTGTTTCTTGAGCGAGTCGACGGAAGTATTCACGAACACGAGAGTGTGGTTGTTCCACTGTCTCTGAAGCTTGCACAGGCAGTTCTTCAAAAACACTTCTCCATTCGTCACTTACCGAATCTGGGTCACTTAGATACAGTTCATAGAGTTCTTCTACGTACGTTGCATTGGCGCCAGCCAAGTGTGAAGACTCGAGCCATGCCTTCATCACGCCGTTGTGCATATTTTCCCTTAACCAGTAGTTTTCACGTTTGCTGCGGTCTATGCCGAGCTATTAAAAGGCCGCCCCAAAACTTCTAGGGCGGCAATTTTTATATAACTTAAACCGAACGATTCACTAGCATGGTCTTGATGTGACCAATCGCTTTCGTCGGATTTAATCCCTTAGGACAAACACTTACACAATTCATGATGCCATGGCAACGAAAAACGCTAAATGCATCATCAAGATCGGACAAACGTTCGTCTGTCGCCGTATCTCGGCTATCAATTAGCCAACGGTACGCTGCAAGCAGGCCTGCTGGTCCGATGAATTTGTCAGGGTTCCACCAAAATGATGGGCATGACGTTGTACAACATGCACACATGATACATTCGTACAATCCATCTAAATGAGCACGCTCATCAGGGCTTTGTAAGTTTTCACGAGCCGGTGGCACATTGCCATCAGACACTAAGAATGGCTTCACTTTTTCGTAGTTATCGTAGAACTGAGTCATGTCTACAATCAGGTCACGAACAACAGGTAAGCCAGGCAGTGGGCGAATCACAATCTTGTCTTGGCCCGAAAGCGCAGACAATGGCGTGATACACGCTAGGCCATTTTTACCGTTCATGTTCAAACCATCCGAGCCACATACACCTTCACGGCATGAGCGACGGAATGAGATTGTTGGATCTTGCTCTTTCAACAGAATAAGCGCATCCAAAAGCATCATGTCTGAACCTTCATCCACTTCTAGAGTGTATTCCTTCATATAAGGTTTCTGGTCGACATCTGGGTTGTAACGATATAAAGAGAAATTCAGTTTCATGGTCATATCTCCTTAGTACGTACGTGCTTTGGGTGGGAACGCTTCACGATGGATAGGTTCCATGTTTACACCACGCTTAGTCATGCTCTCTGACTCTGGGTTGTAAAGTGAGTGGCATAGCCATTGCTCATCATCACGGTCAGGGAAATCGAATCGAGCGTGTGCGCCACGGCTCTCTGTACGGAAGTTTGCAGCAACAGCGGTTGCGAATGCCGTTTCCATCAAGTTTTCAAGCTCTAGACACTCAATACGTTGCGTGTTGAACTCTGTAGACTTATCAGATAGGTGTGCATTCTTCAGACGCTCACGAATCGCTTTTAGCTCTTCTAGGCCTTCAGCCATTGCTTTGCCTTCACGGAATACCGAGAAGTTGTTCTGCATACATTGCTGAAGATCTTTACGGATTTGCGCTGGATCTTCGCCGTCTGTGCTGTTTTCCCAACGGTTGTAACGCTCTAGTGAACGTTCAATGTCAGCTTCAGTTGCAGGTTTCGCTTCGTCTTGCTTCTTCAGTGTCTCACCTAGGTGTAGACCTGTCGCACGACCAAATACCACTAAATCAAGCAGTGAGTTACCACCTAGACGGTTGGCACCATGTACTGATACTGATGCGATTTCACCACAAGCAAATAGACCTTGGATTTCAACATCGCTGCCGTCTTCGGTTTGCTTAATAGCTTGACCAGAAACTTGTGTTGGAACACCACCCATCATGTAGTGACATGTAGGGATTACTGGGATTGGCTCTTTCACTGGATCAACGTGAGCAAAGGTACGAGAAAGTTCACATACACCAGGAAGGCGAGATTCAAGCGTCTCTTTACCCAGGTGATCAAGCTTCAGCTTGATGTGTGGACCCCAAGGACCATCGCAACCGCGACCTTCACGAATTTCAACCATCATTGAACGAGCAACAACATCACGACCCGCTAAGTCTTTAGCGTTTGGTGCGTAACGTTCCATGAAGCGTTCACCGTCTTTATTAAGAAGGTAACCACCTTCACCACGACAACCTTCCGTTACCAATACACCTGCACCAGCGATACCCGTTGGGTGGAACTGCCACATTTCGATGTCTTGCATTGGAACGCCAGCACGAATCGCCATACCAACACCGTCACCAGTGTTAATGTGTGCATTGGTTGTTGATGCGTAGATACGACCAGCACCACCGGTAGCAAGGATTGTTGCCTTCGCTTTGAAGTAGCAAACCTCACCCGTTTCCATACAAAGCGCAGTAGTACCTAAGATTGCACCATCTTCGTTTTTAACAAGATCCAGTGCATACCACTCAGAGAAAACGGTCGTTTTGTGTTTAATGTTTTGTTGGTAAAGCGTGTGTAGCAGAGCGTGACCAGTACGGTCGGCTGCAGCTGCGGTACGAGCCGCTTGCTCACCACCAAAGTTTTTAGATTGACCACCGAAAGGACGCTGGTAAATAGTACCGTTCTCAAAACGAGAGAAAGGTAGGCCCATTTTTTCAAGTTCGATTACCGACTCAGGACCGTTTTTACACATGTATTCGATAGCGTCTTGGTCGCCGATGTAATCAGAACCTTTTACTGTGTCATACATATGTTGTTCCCAATGGTCTTCATGCGCGTTACCAAGAGCAACAGTGATGCCGCCTTGCGCTGAAACCGTATGAGAACGAGTAGGGAAAACTTTAGAAAGCAATGCACAAGAAAGGCCTTGCTCAGAAATTTGCAGTGCGGCACGCATACCTGCACCACCAGCGCCGATAACTACGGCATCAAACTCACGAACAGGAATAGTCACTTACGCACCCCACAAAATAAACAGACCAGAGAAGAAATATCCAAGAAGAACTGCAACAACACCGACTTGAAGACCAACACGCAGTTTTGCGCATTTGATGTAGTCAGTTAGTACTTGCCATAGGCCGATCCACGCGTGAACCAAAACAGAAGTAAGCGCTAACATGGTGAAGACTTTAGTGAAGGTTCCACCAAAGAATTGCGTCCAAGATGCGTAAGAGATATCACCAGAGAAAGCACAGAAGCTAACTAGGTAAATAGTGTAAAGCGTCATAATGATGGCAGTTGCACGAATCAGTAGATAATCATGAACACCATTACGACCAAAAGTAGAAACGTTGTTTACCATACTAAGATCCCCGCTAGTAGAGACAATACCGCTGTTGCTGCGAATGCAACCTTAGCGCTCTTAGCGCCAGATTCCAGCTCTTCAAAGTGACCTAAGTCCATAAGAAGGTGACGAATACCACCAGCAATGTGGTAAGCCAAAGCGGTTAAAATGCCCCACAGAATAAACTTCACGAAGAAACCATCGACAATGTCGCTAGCTTCCATAAAGCCTACTGGGGATGAGAGGGAAATGGATAGTAACCAAAGCAAAATTCCAATCGCGACAAAAGTTATCACCCCAGACACACGGTGTAGGATGGAAGCTATTGCTGTGATTGGAAAGTGGATGGTCTGTAAATCTAAATTAACAGGTCTTGTCTTTCTTTCTTTCACGGGCTTGCTCACTCAGCTCCATTGAGCATTATGGTCATTAAATAACCTTATGATATTGTTATGGACAAAATTTGATTGCTAACCTTCAAAATTTAACATTAACTTAACAAATAACCGAAGTTGAGCCTTAGATAATTGTAAAATAATTGTTAACTGCTCGATTAAGAAAGACACCTCACATTTCTTCTTAGCCTTGCATTTATAAGGTTTTAACCAAACTTTTCAGCGCCACTATACGGCTGGCAACATTCTAATACAATTGATGTAACAAATAATGCTACACAGACCAGATTTTTAACGAATTTAATGTAAAAAACACTAACAAGTGCACACAAAGCTGTAGAAAAATTGACTTTCCCACGTAAGACCAGTAAAAAAATGGCACATAAACATCCTGGACGGATTAATAATAAACAAAGGAGATTGTTATGGCGGATAAGAAAGCTACCCTTCACATTGAAGGTCAAGCGCCAATCGAGCTGCCGATTACAGAAGGTGTACTTGGTACTCCAGTGATCGATGTTCGTACACTAGGTTCTAATGGTTTTTTCACTTTTGACCCTGGTTTTCTTGCCACTGCATCTTGTGAGTCTCAAATCACTTTTATTGACGGTGGAAAAGGTATTCTTTTACATCGTGGTTATCCAATTGACCAACTTGCCAATAACGCTGATTACTTAGAGGTATGTTACATACTTCTTTACGGTGAAGCCCCATCTCGAGCTGAATACGAAAAGTTCAAGACTACCGTGACACGTCACACTATGGTGCATGAGCAGATTGCTAGTTTCTTCCACGGCTTCCGTCGTGATGCTCACCCTATGGCTGTAATGTGTGGTGTTGTAGGCGCTCTAGCAGCGTTCTACCACGACTCACTTGATATCAACAACGATACACACCGTGAAATTGCGGCTTACCGCCTGATTTCAAAAATGCCGACACTGGCAGCAATGTGTTACAAATATTCAATCGGTCAGCCGTTTATCTACCCACGTAACGACCTAGGCTACGCTGAAAACTTCTTACACATGATGTTTGCAAACCCATGTGAAGAGTACGAAGTGAACCCTATCGTTGCTCGTGCAATGGATAAAATCTTTACTCTACACGCTGATCACGAACAAAACGCTTCTACGTCTACAGTGCGTCTTGCTGGTTCATCTGGTGCTAACCCGTTTGCGTGTATCGCAGCAGGTATCGCGTCACTTTGGGGCCCAGCTCACGGTGGTGCAAACGAAGCATGTCTACGTATGCTTGAAGAGATCGGTAGCGTAGATAACATCGAAGAGTATGTTGCAAAAGCGAAAGACAAAGATGACCCATTCCGTTTGATGGGCTTCGGTCACCGCGTTTACAAGAACTACGATCCACGTGCAACAGTAATGCGTGAAGCGTGTCACGAAGTACTTAAAGAGCTAAACATTCAAGATCCACTACTAGACGTAGCAATGGAACTTGAGCGCATCGCTCTTTCTGACGAGTACTTTGTTTCTAAGAAGCTATACCCGAACGTAGATTTCTACTCAGGTATCATTCTGAAAGCGATCGGTATTCCTGTATCAATGTTCACAGTAATCTTCGCGATGTCTCGTACTATCGGTTGGATTGCACACTGGAACGAAATGCACAGCGATCCGACGAACCGTATCGGTCGTCCTCGTCAGTTGTATACTGGTGAAGAACAGCGTGATTTCCAAGCTCTACACGAGCGCGAATAGTAAAGTTTAAACTTTTCTAATCGATTGAAATCAAAAAGGGTTGATGTATTAACATCAACCCTTTTTTGTCTTCCAGTATTTCGTATCACTTCAATGAAGGTACAAATATCCAGAAAGTCATAACCTCTAAACGTGGTTACACTGGATTATCAATATCGATAAATTCTACATCTAAGTCATGCTCTTTCGCTAACCACTCACCTAATGCCTTCACACCATAACGTTCTGTTGCGTGGTGGCCTGCTGCAAAGTAATGAATATCTTGCTCACGTGCAGAGTACGTTGTGCGCTCTGAAATTTCACCAGAGATAAATGCATCAATACCTTGAGACGCAGCTAACTCAATGTAGTCTTGACCGCCACCGGTACACCAACCGACTGTCGTAATCATTTTGTCTTGGTTTTCTGGAGCAATATGCAGTGGTTTGCGATTCAGAACTTGATCGATTTTTGCTGCAAATTCAGTACCTGTCATTGGCGCTTTTAATTTGCCAAACATAGCAACCGATTGTGGATGCCCTTCCAAGCCGCCTTCGACTTCTATCTCAAGTAACTCTGCCAATTTTGCGTTGTTGCCAAGTTCAGGGTGGATATCAAGCGGTAAGTGATAACCGAAAAGGTTGATGTCATTTTTAATCAGGGTACGAATGCGCTTGCCCTTCATGCCACGAATCGCTTCTGACTCGCCTTTCCAGAAAAAACCATGATGGACTAACAAAGCGTCTGCGTTCAGTTCTACCGCTTTATCAATCAAGGCTTGAGAAGCTGTCACACCAGTAACGATTCGCTTCACTTCTGTTGCGCCTTCAACTTGAAGACCATTAGGACAATAATCTTTAATCTGCTGCGGCTGCAGTTTTTCGTTAAGTAGCTTTTCTAATTGTAAGTTATTCATTTTTCTTTCCAGCTTACCTTTATAATAACGTCGTTATATCAATTTACGGGTAGAATGTCGAAAGCCCCACGATGAGTTTATGAGGAAGAGATGGCAGCACTGCAACGTTTTTACCAATGGGTCATCGACTCACCGCCATTACTAGAAATCAAGCCACCGGTTTCGGATCTCAGTGCATTCTCTAGCAACCATGCCATCGACTCATCACATACTTATGATGGTAATCCTAGATTAGGTTTCCTCTACCAATATCTATGCGAGCAAGTGATCGCTGCCTCACCGAATTACTCGATAAAGCACGACGAGATTCAGATCAATGTGGAAGGCAGAACTCTCGGTGCAATCGACTTTATTCTTGAAGAAGAGAGCAGCCAAAAGCTTGAACACTGGGAAGTGGCGATTAAGTTTTATCTGCTCCACGAACAAACATGGTTTGGACCCAACTCTCACGACCAATTGGATAAGAAACTCGACAGGATGCTAAGCCACCAGTTGGCAATGTCCTCTTCTTCAGCGTTTATTGAGCAATATCCAGAGATCGATGTCGACTCAAAACATCTCCTCATGCAAGGTCGCCTATATACCAACCCATTCTTAGAGCAAAACGTACCTACTGCATGTTTGGGTTACGACATTAACCCAAGCCAAGTAAACGGCTTTTGGTGCTATCAAAATCAAGCCCATTTAATTGCTGAAGTGCTCTACCCTCTCACCAAAGAGCAATGGGCAGCTGGCACTGATGACTTCACCTGTGAACCTATCACCGAATTTGGTGATCGCTTCGTCCATGGGCAAACAAAGTCGGGGCAATTCTGGTTTGTGATGCCACAAAGCTGGCCACACGGTTAGTCGTCTGAGCTCACTCAGTTACCTTTCACGCTTATACAAAATCAACACAAATAAAAAGGGCTGATGCGTTCACATCAACCCTTCTTCTATTTACGTAGCAACTCTAGTAATCGAGATTCGATTATAGGCCAGCCGCTGCAAATACTTGGTTAACAATCTCTTGAGCTTCTGCTTCGATTGCTTTCAGGTGCTCTTCACCCTTAAAGCTTTCACAGTAGATCTTGTAGATGTCTTCAGTGCCTGATGGACGCGCAGCAAACCAGCCGTTCTCAGTTGTCACTTTCAAGCCACCAATCGCAGCGCCATTACCTGGAGCGTGTGTTAGGCGTGCAGTAATTGCATCACCAGCCAGCGTCTCAGCAGAAACCATCTCTGGAGATAGTTTCTTCAGCACGTCTTTTTGTGCACCATTTGCTACCGCTTGAATACGGTTGTACTTAGATTCACCGTGTTTAGCGGCAAGTTCTTCGTAGTATTCTTGTGGGTTCTTACCTGTCACAGCTGTGATCTCAGCCGCAAGTAGGCAAAGAATCAGGCCATCTTTATCTGTTGACCAAGGCGTACCGTCTTTACGTAGGAAAGAAGCACCTGCACTCTCTTCACCACCAAAGCCAAACTGGCCGTTGTAAAGACCATCAACGAACCATTTGAAACCAACTGGCACTTCACAAAGCTCACGACCTAAGTCAGCAACAACACGGTCAATCAATGCGCTTGATACCAGTGTCTTACCAACAGCAACGTCTTTACCCCAACCTTCACGGTTACGGTATAGGTAATCAATACAAACCGCTAAGAAATGGTTTGGATTCATCAAGCCTTTAGGTGTCACGATGCCGTGGCGATCGTAGTCTGGGTCGTTACCAAACGCTAGAGCGTACTCGTCTTTAAGCGCCAGTAAGCCAGCCATTGCGTATGGAGAAGAACAGTCCATACGAACCACGCCATCTTTATCTAGAGACATGAATTGGAATGAAGGGTCAACCGCTTCACTTACCAGAGTAAGATCTAGATTGTACGCTTTGCCAATTTGACGCCAGTAATCAATACCACTGCCACCCAGAGGATCCACACCAATCTTGATGTTCGCTTTCTGGATCGCTTCCATATCCACGACGTTAACCAAATCAGCGACGTATGGCGCTACTAGGTCGACTTCTTTTACTAGCTCAGACTGTTTAGCCTGTGCGATCGGCGTACGCTTAACACCTTGCATTTGCTCAGCAATGATCACGTTCGCACGGTCTTCAATCGCTTGAGTCAGTTCAGCTTCAGCTGGACCACCGTGTGTCGGGTTGTATTTAATACCACCGTCTTGAGGTGGGTTATGCGAAGGTGTGATAACAATGCCGTCGGCTTTTTTGTCATTCACTAGGTTGTGCGTAAGAATCGCGTGCGAGATACCAGGTGTTGGAGTAAAGCCATTGTTTTCTTGAATAATAACTTCAACACCGTTCGCTACAAGCACTTCGATAACCGTAGAGAACGCAGGCTCAGATAGAGCGTGAGTATCTTTTCCTAAGAAAAGAGGGCCAGTTGTACCTTGCTCGGCACGAACTTCAGCAACCGCTTGTGCAATTGCTAGAATGTGGTTTTCGTTAAATGTTGATTTGTCTGCTGTACCGCGGTGACCTGAAGTACCGAAAAGTACTTTATGATCTGGGTTCGTAGCATCCGGTTGCTGTAAGAAATAGTTAGCAACTAAAGCCGGGATATTATGAAGATCTTCCTGCTGAGCTTTCTGCCCAGCACGAGGGTGCATAGCCATTTTTCGACATCCTTATATATAAAATTTAAAAACAAAAAAACCTCATAATATCTTCTTATCCATGGATATTATGAGGTTTAAATCAGATTTCGTTAAATTGAACCTGTTACTTTTTCTATCAATTCTGCTTGGAAATTCATGCGGCTCATAAGCTGCTCAACCATCTGTCTTTTTCGGCTTGTATTGTTATTAGTAATAACCCAAAAAGGACTTTGTGGAATAGCTTTAGGCTTAGTCGTGTTGCCGTTTGCTAGCAACGTCGCTTCGTTATCTGCAAAGTAAACGCGCTTACGGCCTTTTACTTGAGTTGCTTCTGAAAAGCTTAAAGGGTCGATTTTATGCAGTGTTGATAACACAAGCATGAAACGATCAATGGCTTTCTTTAGTGATGCAAACTCATCTGATATTAGTAGTGAGCGCATTTCTTTAACGCCATCGAACTTCTCTGGAGTAAAGCCTACCTCTTTGCTAACAACGATACCTTTTGGCTCAACGATCTCTTCGATCGGAGCCATGCCTTGGCTATCAACCTGTAACAAGCGGCGCAGAATATCTGAAGCGCTTTCGCCAATACGTTCTGTCTGACCCGCAATAAAACGGTATAGGTCCTCATCAACCTCAATTGTTTTCATTCGCTTTTCACAATCTCAATGTTTAAACTCTGGGGGATTATAGCGAGATCCGCGCGGATACTCTACGTCAAACCCACCATGAATAAGATAAAAATGTCAGTACAGCTCAACTATAAAATTGAAGGTGAGGGTCACACCATTGTTTTGATCCATGGATTATTCGGTAATCTGGACAACCTTGGCTTGCTCGCTAGGGATCTAAAAGCCGATCATCAGGTACTTAGTATCGATCTACGCAACCACGGTCAATCCTTCCATAGTGACACTCATAACTATCAAGCGATGGCACAAGACGTGGCTCAACTGCTGTATGATCTTAAGTTAGAAGACGTCACTGTGATTGGTCACTCGATGGGGGGCAAAGTAGCGATGGCACTGACACAGCATCTTGCGCTGCATAAATTGATTGTCTTGGATATGGCGCCAGTCGCGTACACTCAAAGTCGCCACGACAACGTATTCGCAGGCCTGCAAGCCGTGATAGAAGAAAAACCGACTTCACGCTCAGACGCACTCAAGGTTCTCGCAAAACATATCGAGATCGATGGCGTTCGCCAGTTTTTAACCAAATCTTTGTTCAAAACAGAGCAAGGCATCATGGAGTGGCGCTTCAATGTTGCTTCGTTATTGAGCAACTACCCACACATTATTGGTTGGGAACCGATCGAGAAAACCTCGGTCAAAACCTTACTCATAAAAGGTGGGGATTCTGATTACCTCACAGCAGAACATCAAGCAGCCGTTCAACAGCAATTTTCTAATGCAAAAGCGCACGTCATTGCCAACACCGGTCACTGGCTACATGCTGAAAAACCAGCAGAAGTACTTAGAGCAATTAGAAAATTCATCGCTTAACTGCGCTTTTTCGTGCAGATAAATGAGAGCTGTGTAATTACTGCAGATTAACTTTATCTCACAACAGTGATATAGTGCGCCCAAGCAAAATTGGTATATAAGGTTCCCATGCTTTACGACTACATGAACATCATCGAATCTGTTGGTTTAGATCTCCTGTTTGCCGCGATTTTCTTTTTAATCGGTATGGCAATTAAGGACGTTCTCAAGCAGGGAAATGTTCCTCCATTTGGTCGTCGCATCGTATGGTTAGTACTTTTCCTTGGCTGTGCGGGTTTTATCGCTAAAGGGATAATCCAACTAAGCTGGGAAGGAACTGGGATCTAACGATTCTCTTCCGAACTTTATTACACCGACAACAGACAAAATGAAAGGTAATGATTCTATGGCAAGTGTAGGTCTCTTCTTTGGTAGCGATACAGGTAACACTGAAGCTGTAGCTAAGATGATTCAAAAGCAATTGAGCAAACAGCTCGTTCACGTTCAAGACATTGCAAAAAGCAGCAAAGAAGATATCGATAACTTCGATCTACTGCTGCTTGGTATCCCTACGTGGTACTACGGCGAAGCACAATGTGATTGGGATGACTTTTTCCCAGAGCTAGAAGCTATTGATTTCTCAACTAAGCTTGTTGCTATCTTTGGTTGTGGCGACCAAGAAGATTACGCAGAATACTTCTGTGACGCTATGGGTACTATCCGTGACATCGTTGAAGCGAAAGGCGGTACTATCCTAGGTCACACATCAACTGAAGGCTACGAATTCGAAGCATCGAAAGGTTTAGTTGAAGGCGATGACAGCCAATTCGTTGGTCTATGTATCGATGAAGACCGTCAACCTGAGCTAACTGATGAGCGCGTATCTAACTGGGTTAAACAAATCCACGAAGAAATGTGCCTAGCAGAGCTAGAAGACTAATTCTCTAGTGGTTGTTAATTGTTACAATTAATAACCATTATGTAGATATGAAAAAACCTCCTTATGGGAGGTTTTTTGCTATTTAAAATCTATTAATTAGCACTCAGCTTCTAATGCTTCGTAAGCGCTCCATAAACCCCGCATTCTAATCGCCTAACACGAATAATAAGATCAAGTCTCCAACCATGAGGAGATTTGAAATGGGAAAACGACACACTAAACAAGAATGGCAAACGCTTATCGAACAATCTGAATCGAGTTCATTGTCAACGATCGCATTCTGTAAGCTCAATGAACTCAATCCCTCAACGTTTTATGCTAAGCGCCAACAACTCAAAAAAGCGGATGTATCTCAAGGCTTTGTCCGAGCAGAGGTCGTCGAAAAGACAACGAAATACCAAGCTCAAATAGCAACCGCTAACATGACCCTTCTCGTCAATGATGTTGAGCTGAGTATTCCTCAAGGCACGCCTGCAACCTACCTAGCAGAGCTCATCGGGGCGCTGTCATGAAACGCATGCTGAGCGCACCAGACATTTATCTGTATCGTGAGAGCGTCGATTTTAGAAAGTCCATCAATGGCCTCGCTGCAATTATCGAAAGTGACACCGATTTACCCTTGGGGAGTGGCGCACTGTTCCTGTTCACCAACAAACAGCGCGACAAAATCAAAGTGTTGTACTGGGATAAAACAGGCTTCGCCCTGTGGTATAAGCGCCTCGAAAAAGCCAAGTACAAGTGGCCATCAAAAGAGAAAAATCAGGTATTTACCTTGACTCAATTTGAGCTTGATAGGCTGCTTTCTGGCTTCACAATTATCGGCCATAAACCTGTCACAATAAACGATTTTACAATGACTTAAACGATAATAAAGCCTTATCCACCAAGCGTTAACGGCACGATTTTAGTATAATCAATGTCATGAAAAAGACACTAAATATCGACCCAGAAAGTCAAGATATTGCCGAGCTACAAGCGATGGTGAAAGCACTGATGCTCTCGAATGAGCAGAAGGAATCACAATGGCAACAAGAGCGTCAATCGCTGCTTGAACAACTCAAGCTTGCCTTCGACCGTCAATTCGCGAAACGCTCGGAGGCGTTAAAGCCTTACGATGAATCTCAAGGAGATCTCTTCAACGAAGTGGAATGTGAAGCCGCTAAGGAAGAAGAGGTTGAGGTCACGACCACGACCACGACCATAACGAAGAAGCGTGGTAAACGTAAACCACTTCCAACGACCTTGCCTCGAGAGGTTATCGAACTCGATTTAGACGACCATGAAAAGCAGTGTTCATGCTGCAATCATAACCTACATAAAATCGGCGAAGACCGCAGTGAGAAATTAGAGTTCACACCAGCAGTGCTTAAAGTGCTGGAATATGTCCGCCCTAAATATGCGTGCCGCGAGTGCGAGAAAACAAAAGACAATAGCCGCATCGTTCAAAAGCCAGCCCCGCAGAGTCTTATCCCTAAGAGCTTCGCGACAGAAAGCTTGCTTGCCAATATCATTCTGGGTAAATACCAATACGCGATGCCACTTTATCGGCAAGAGTCGCTGTTTAATCAGTCGGGTATCGAGCTATCACGCACCACCATGGCAAGGTGGATTATCCAAGTCAGTGAGAAGTTCGAACCTTTATATGAAGCGCTGAAAGACCATCTTCTTCAACAAGTAGTGGTTCAAGCGGATGAAACGCCGCTTAATGTGCTCAAAGAAGAGAAACAGTGTTACATGTGGCTCTACTGCTCGGGCGCCGACTCACCCGAAGCCGCACTACCGAATATGAAAAATATCGCCTTGTACGACTACCAAAACAGTCGCGCGAGGGCGTGTCCCGTGGACTTTTTAGGTGACTACAACGGTTATCTACAAACCGATGGCTACGCGGCTTATGATGGTCTGCATCACGTCACCAATGTAGGGTGCTTAGCGCATGCTCGTCGCAAGTTCATGGATGCGAAGAAGCTTCAAGGGAAAGGTAAATCAGGCAAGGCTGATAAGGCGCTGGCTAAAATCCAAAAACTCTACGGGATAGAATCACGCTTAAAAGGTGCGCCTGCCCAAGAGCGAAAAGCAGAGCGTCAAGCGTATGCCAAACCGATACTGGATGAACTTTACGAATGGATGACGACCCAGAAAGTGATAGGCTCTAGTGCACTAGGTAAAGCGATAAAATATACGCTCGGACAATGGCCAAAGCTCATTCGTTATATCGACGATGGTCACTTATCTATCGATAATAATCGCGCTGAACGCGCAATTAAACCGCTGGTCATTGGCAGAAAAAATTGGTTGTTCTCTGACACACCAAACGGTGCTGGTGCGAGCGCGATGCTTTACAGCATCGTCGAGACCGCGAAAGCCAACGGACTTATCCTCTACGACTATCTGGTCAAGTGCATGAAAGAGTTGGCGAAAGCAGAGCCTGATATCGACGCACTCCTACCTTGGAACTTCAAACATTAGCAATATCGCCCCGTGGGTTCATGGGGCGGATACAATGCTTCATCGTCATCTCTAAATTGCGGCTTCTTTCTTACATAGAGGGTGCGTTGAATTTCTGAAACCACATTACCCTGCTTATCTTTCACGTGGATAATAAATTCGGGGAAACACTTTTCACCGAGCTGTGTCTGACGATAGATATCGTCAAGCTGCCCTTGGCTTATCTCAAAATCTGCATACAAGTCCGATTGCCCCGGCTTGATGAAGTTAATGCTCGCTTCTTTATCCCAAACATAATATCGCTCACCTAAAATTCCTATTAACATCAATGAGTAAACGGGATCGGTAAGAGAAAAGATACTGCCGCCATATTGAGTACGATTGGCGTTCTTATTCCACCAGCGTAGCTTAAGTACTGTCTTAACAACCCTAAAGTCAGCGCTAATGTGGGCTATTCGAATACCTGCTCCCCAAAAGGGGGGCCAAATATTAAGAGCAAATTTTACAATGTTGGGTTTATATATTTTTGCGAGTTGCTTATTCATAACAACATTCCATGTTCATATCAGAAACACCGCCACCTTGACTGGTCGTACCTCCACTATAAGTGAGATACTTCCAATTTACAAAACAGATTGTGATGTCAGTAAGTAACCCTTTGAAGTTCGTGGTTTATTGTTATGCCTGACTAAACTATAATGGTATTAATATTGAATTCTGTTAATTGCTGCAGATCATCAACAGGAAAGTATATGTCAGATAATAATCAAGCGCTAAAAGATGCAGGTCTTAAAGTGACCCTTCCACGGCTCAAAATTTTAGAAGTATTACAACAGCCAGACTGCCAACATATTAGTGCTGAAGATTTATATAAGAAGCTGATCGACTTAGGTGAAGAAATCGGTCTTGCAACCGTTTATCGAGTACTTAACCAATTCGATGACGCTGGCATTGTAACTCGTCACCACTTCGAAGGTGGCAAGTCTGTATTTGAACTTTCTACACAGCACCACCACGACCACCTTGTATGTTTAGATTGTGGCGAAGTGATCGAATTCTCTGATGACATCATCGAAGAAAGACAGAAAGAGATTGCTCAGCGTTACAACGTGCAATTAACAAACCACAGTTTGTACTTGTACGGCAAAAGCATTAACGGAGATTGCAAAGGCAATCCAGACGCGCATAAAGCGAAGTAGTAATACAGAACGCTGGCTTAGGCCGGCGTTTTTTATATGGCCCTACATAAGTGCGATTCTCCGATACTTATCCCATATTATTCAGACACAAAAAACCGGCTCTAAGCCGGTTTTTTTATGGGGTCGCTTTTAACAAACTAAGCACTCAAGCATTAAGCTTCAGTTTTACCCCAAGTGTCACGTAGACCAACCGTACGGTTGAAGACTAGTGCGTCTGCTTTAGAGTCTTTCGAATCCACACAGAAGTAGCCTGTACGTTCAAACTGGTACGCTTGCTCTGCCACACCTTCTGCTAAGCTAGGTTCTACAAAACCATTTAGCGTAACAAGTGATTCAGGGTTTAGCGTTGCAGCGAAGTCATCAGCAGCGGCTGGGTTTGGCACTGTGAATAGACGATCGTACAAACGAATCTCAGCAGGCAGCGCTTTATCAGCAGATACCCAGTGGATAACGCCTTTCACTTTGCGGCCATCTGCAGGGTTCTTACCCAATGTTTCATTGTCGTAAGAGCAGAAGATAGTCGTAATGTTGCCTTCTGCATCTTTTTCGATACGTTCAGCTTTGATCACATAAGCGCCACGTAGACGAACTTCTTTGCCTAGAACCAAACGCTTGTACTTCTTGTTTGCTTCTTCACGGAAGTCATCACGCTCAATCCAAACTTCACGGGTAAATGGTACTTCGCGAGTGCCCATTTCTGGCTTGTTCGGGTGGTTTGCAACAGTTAACGTTTCTACTGCATCTGCTTCGTAGTTTTCGATAACGATCTTAACTGGATCCAGAACGGCCATTGCACGAGGTGCATTTTCGTTCAGATCATCACGAATGCAAGACTCAAGTGAACCGAACTCAATCATGTTCTCTTGCTTTGTCACGCCAATACGCTTACAGAATTCACGAATAGAGCTTGAAGTAAAACCACGACGACGCAGGCCAGAAATAGTAGGCATACGTGGGTCATCCCAACCTTGAACTAGGTTTTCAACCACAAGTTGGTTCAGCTTACGCTTAGACATCACTGTGTATTCAAGATTTAGACGGCTAAACTCGTACTGACGAGGCTGGCAATCAATCGTGATGTTATCTAGAACCCAATCGTACAAACGACGGTTATCTTGGAATTCAAGCGTACAGATAGAGTGCGTAATACCTTCCAGCGCATCAGAGATACAGTGAGTAAAGTCGTACATTGGGTAAATGCACCACTTGTCAGCTGTTTGATGGTGGTGAGCAAAACGAACACGGTAGATAACAGGATCGCGCATAACCATGAACGAAGAGCTCATGTCGATCTTAGCACGCAAACACGCTTTACCTTCTTCAAAACCACCGTCACGCATTTTTTCAAACAACGCTAGGTTCTCTTCAGGGCTGCGGTCACGGTATGGGCTCGCTTTACCTGGCTCTTTCAGCGTGCCACGGTACTCACGGATTTGATCAGGACTTAGCTCGTCAACATACGCTAAGCCTTTATTAATTAATTCCACAGCATAAGCGTAAAGCGTATCGAAGTAGTTTGATGAGTAACAAATATCACCAGACCATTCGAAGCCTAACCAGCTTACATCATTCTTAATTGACTCAACGTATTCAACGTCTTCTTTTTCAGGGTTTGTATCATCGAAACGAAGATTACATTGTCCCTGGTAGTCCTGAGCAATACCAAAGTTCAAGCAAATAGATTTAGCGTGACCAATGTGCAGGTAGCCATTTGGCTCCGGCGGGAAACGAGTATGCACGCTACTGTGTGTACCATCCGCTAAATCTTTATCAATAATTTGGCGAATGAAATTCGATGGACGAGCCTCAGCTTCACTCATCTATAGCACCTCTATGTATTTAGTATTGTCAGAGAAAGTTATCTTTCGTCCCCAAGAAAACGGTCGCTTATAGCGCCAGTCAAAGATAGAAAGATCATTGTTGCTAATCATCCACAATTCTTAGCCTTTGCACAATAAGAACCGTCCGTTAATTGCGATTATTTCTGCTATTCGATGAAGAATAGAACGAACCGTGTTCGCTGGTCTTAAACTGCAGGCACAAAAAAGCCTCCCATGTGGGAGGCTTTCAATTTGACACTTACTTAAGAGTAACTTTACGTCTTAATTAAGTACTTCCCTTACTGTGGAAGTTTTACATCAGATAGGTCTTCGCCTGCACCGATAGCTTTCATTTCGCCAGCTACGATTTCAGCTAGTGGGCCTAGGATAACCTGTAGGTTGTTTTCACCTAGTTTAACCACACCTTTAGCACCTAGTTTCTTAAGAACAACTTCATCTGCAACAGAGCGGTCTTTAAGAGTTAGACGTAGACGAGTGATACAAGCGTCGATTGAAGTTAGGTTGTCGTGACCACCTAGAGCTTTCAGGTATTGACGTGCAAGGTCGCCCTTTGGTGCGTCGCCAGCAGGAGCTGCAACAGCTTCGTCATCATCTTCACGGCCTGGCGATTTCAAGTTGAAAGCGCGGATTGCGAAAGAGAAAGTGAAGAAGTATAGAGCACCGAAGCCAAGACCGATTAGTAGTAGTACGAATGGTTTAGTTGCTAAACCCCAGTTCAATACGAAGTCGATAAGACCAGCAGAGAAACCGAAGCCGTGCAGAGTACCAAACATGTTAGCAACTACTAGAGACAGACCTGTAAATACAGCGTGCATTGCGTATAGAGCAGGAGCTAGGAATACGAACATGAATTCTAGCGGCTCTGTGATACCTGTTAGGAATGAACAGAATGCAACTGAGAATAGTGCGCCACCAACTTGGCTACGTTTTTCAGCAGGAGCAGCTAGGTACATTGCAAGTGCAGCACCTGGTAGACCGAACATCATTACTGGGAAGAAACCGTTCATGAATACACCAGCGCCTTTATCGCCGCCGAAGAAACGGTGTAGGTCGCCAGATTTAACTGTTTCAGTTACTTCTTTAACAGTTGCAACAATTTCTGGGTTAACTGAGTTAGCAAATTCAAATGTGTACTCTTGACCAACAACTAAAGTTTTAGCTAGTGCAGGGTCAACACAAAGTTGAGAGAAGCCTTCTGCAGCAACTACGATCTCTTGACAAGAGCCCATACCGAACCAGAAGTACGAGTTCAGTACATGGTGTAGACCTACTGGGATAAGTGCACGGTTAAGAGTACCGTAAACGAATTGACCGATAGCGCCAGACGTTGAAACTGCATGAGCAAGTGCATCTAGACCAGATTGAACAGCAGGCCATACAACACCAAAGATTGCGCCAGCAACTAAAGCAAATAGACCAGCCATAATAGGAACTAGACGTTTGCCAGAGAAGAATGCTAGCCACTCTGGAAGACGAGTCGCGTGGAATGCATTGTAAGAGTGACCTGCGATGATACCTGCAAAGATACCGCCGAAGAATGACATATTTACACTAGCATCGATGTTTGTTGCTGTTGCAGTCAGAACAAAGTAAGCAACTGCACCAGCAAGACCTGCTGCACCGTTACCGTCTTTAGAAAGACCAATCGCGATACCCAAACCAAACAACAATGGTAGTTGGCTGAAGATTGCGTTACCAGCAGATGCCATGAATGCGATATCGAGTAAGTCTGGTTGACCCAGACGTAGCAGCAATGCCGCAATCGGAAGCGTAGCGATTGGTAGCATTAACGCCTTACCAAGCTTCTGTGCATACCCTAGAATATTCACCAGTTATTTCCCCCTATAGGATTTTTTAGAATTCGTTTGAGAAACTTATTTTAGTCGCTCAATTTAGTCCTATTCAGTGTATTCAATTAATTTTGCTCCGCAAATTAAAACCTTACCATTTGTGATCCTAATCACCAGTTTTTACCAAATCCAGAGGTTTTTGCTAGCGAGATCATAAAACTTATTTTATCATTCAAAAAAATGAACATTTATAGATAAAATCCAAATCTAATCATTAGGTAAAAAGATGGTATCTGCGGGCTTCTATTGCCGTATGAATAATCATTAACAATGAACCTAAATGTATAATAACGATCAGTTGTTCATATATTTTTCAACCACTTAAATAGCTTCCTATATTGAAGCCGTTTGCCCATAAAAGATAAATCGTTACGTAAATGATGCTCGCAAACTAAGTCCGCATTTAGGTAACGAACGAATTTAAAAGATCTCACGAAATAAGGATTAGCTGACTATGTACGCGCTAAGTAACTGTAAAATTTACACCGGTAGTGATGTTCTGACCGATCATGCTGTTGTAATCGAAAACGAACTGATCAAAAAAGTCTGTCCTATCTCTGAATTGCCAGAGGGAATCGAGGTTCGCGACCTAGACGGAGCAAACCTAAGTCCAGGTTTCATTGACCTACAACTGAACGGTTGTGGCGGTGTAATGCTTAACGATGAGATCACTGCAGAAACCATGCAGATCATGCACAAAGCAAATCTGAAATCTGGCTGTACTAGCTTCTTACCAACGCTTATCACCTCTTCAGACGAAGATATGCGTGCCGTTATTACGGCAGCTCGTGAGTACCACAACCAGTACCAAAACCAATCTTTAGGTCTGCACCTAGAAGGTCCGTACTTGAACGTTGCGAAAAAAGGCATCCACAGCGTCGATCACATTCGTAAGTCTGACAACGAAATGATTGAGCTTATCTGTGACAACAGTGACCTTGTTGCGAAAGTAACATTGGCTCCCGAGCTTAACGATCCAGAACACATCGAACGCCTACACAAGTCCGGCGTTGTGGTTTCTATTGGCCACACTAATGCAACTTACGCAGAAGCGCGCCAAGGTTTCGAATCTGGTATCACGTTCGCTACTCACCTGTTTAATGCAATGACACCAATGGTTGGTCGTGAGCCTGGCGTTGTTGGCGCAATTTACGACACACCAGAGGTTTACGCTGGCATCATTGCCGACGGTTTCCACGTTGATTACGCAAACATTCGAATTGCGCACAAAATCAAGGGAGAAAAGTTAGTATTAGTGACGGATGCCACAGCTCCTGCAGGTGCTGACATGGAATACTTTATTTTTGTCGGTAAGAAAGTATATTACCGTGATGGTAAGTGTGTTGATGAAAACGGCACACTGGGCGGCTCAGCTCTGACTATGATTGAAGCAGTTCAGAATACAGTTGAGCACGCTGGTATCGCTTTAGACGAAGCTCTTCGCATGGCTACGCTATACCCAGCTACGGCTATCGGTGTAGAAAGCAAGCTAGGTCGAATCAAAAAAGGCATGGTTGCAAACCTAGCTGTATTTGACCGAGACTTTAACGTTAAAGCGACTGTTGTTAATGGACAATACGAGCACAATTAAGTATGAATGGCGGACAAATAGGTAACGTAGACTTAGTTAAACAACTAAACAGTGCGGCGGTATACCGACTAATAGACCAACAAGGGCCTATCAGTCGTATACAAGTGGCTGATGTAAGCCAACTCGCACCGGCAAGTGTTACAAAAATTACCCGCCAACTTTTAGAGCGCGGCCTAATTAAAGAGGTTGCGCAGCAAGCGTCTACTGGCGGTAGACGCGCTATCTCCCTAACCACAGAAGTAGAACCTTTTCATTCTGTCGCTGTGCGCTTAGGTCGAGACTACATTCAAATAAGCCTGCATGACCTTGGTGGTCGTGAATTGGCTTTCCAACAGCAAGACCTGAACTATTCAGACCAATCAGACCTGACCCAAGGCTTGGTCAATAACCTCAAAGCTTTCATTGCTGAGCATCAACCAAAGATCGACCAGCTGATTGCTATTGGTGTCACGCTTCCAGGCTTGGTTAACCCAACGACCGGTGTTGTTGAGTACATGCCGAATACCGACATCGATAACCTCGCATTAAGCGACATTATTCGCGATACATTCCATGTTGCTTGTTTTGTTGGTAACGATGTTCGTGGAATGGCGCTTGCTGAGCACTACTTCGGTGCAAGTAAAGATAGCCAAGA
The DNA here is from genome assembly GCF_057785915.1 of Vibrio sp. QJM3NY_35. NCBI lineage: Bacteria > Pseudomonadati > Pseudomonadota > Gammaproteobacteria > Vibrionales > Vibrionaceae > Vibrio > Vibrio sp. QJM3NY_35. Next base: position 2,510,227 of record NZ_CM173507.1, read on the forward strand.
TTCTATTTTGGTCAGTGTTCACCGTGGTACAGGTGCAGGTATTATCGTTAATGGTCAGGTTTTCCTAGGTCATAACCGTAATGTGGGTGAAATTGGTCATATCCAAATTGATCCGCTAGGCGAGCAATGCCAATGTGGTAACTTCGGTTGTCTTGAAACCGTAGCAGCAAACCCAGCAATCGTTGAACGAGTTCAAAAACTGATTAAACAAGGCTATGAGTCTTCTTTAACAGAGCTTGACCGTATTACGATTCAAGATGTGTGTGACCATGCAATCAATGGTGACGAACTGGCGAAGCAAAGCTTAGTTCGAGTAGGAAACCAGTTAGGTAAGGCTATCGCGATGACGATTAACTTATTTAACCCTCAAAAAGTGATTATTGCTGGTGATATTACCAAGGCACAAGAGATTGTTTTCCCTGCAATTAAGCGCAATGTAGAGAATCAGTCGTTAACGACTTTCCATAGCGGCTTGCCTATTGTAGCATCACAGATCGATAAACATCCTACGATGGGAGCTTTTGCCATGATTAAGCGCGCCATGCTCAACGGCGTGTTACTGCAGAAACTTCTCGAAGACTAGAGAAAAACAATTCTGATTTTCCGCGGGCCGTGTTTGTATAAACACGGCCCGTTTTTTTAAGCTAGGGAACTACAACAACAAGTTATGGAACTTATATTAATATCCACTGCGTTTATCGCAGGATTTATTGCTTTAAAGTGTCACCTTCCCCCATTAGTTGGTTTTTTGGTTGCAGGCTTTGGGCTTTTTGCCTTTGGCTTTGAAACCAATGACACCATCATTACTTTAGCTGACCTTGGTGTCACGCTGCTTCTATTTACTATCGGCTTAAAGCTCGATATCAAAACCCTACTCTCTAAAGAGATCTGGGCTGGCGCGACAATCCACAACCTTTTATCCACTCTGTTTTTCGCCGTCGCCCTGTTTGGCTTTAAGTTCTTAGGTATTTCATCGCTAGCTGCCATGTCGGTAGAACAGATCGTTCTGCTCGGTTTTGCTCTTTCATTCTCTAGTACCGTATTTGCGGTTAAGACTCTGCAAGAGAAAGGCGAAATGAATGCGACCTACGGAACGTTAGCGATTGGTATCTTGGTCATGCAGGATATCTTCGCCGTAGTATTCTTAACGGCTTCTACGGGCAAAATACCTGAGTGGTATGCGATTGCTCTGTTTGCCCTACCCTTATTACGCCCACTGTTCTACAAAGTGCTCGATTGGGTTGGTCACGGTGAGATGCTGGTTCTTTCCGGCATATTCTTCGCATTAGTCGTCGGTGCTGGTTTATTCCATTTGGTTGGTGTGAAACCAGACTTGGGTGCTCTTGTTCTAGGTATGTTACTTGCTGGTCACCCAAAAGCCTCAGAATTATCAAAGTCGCTGTTTAACCTTAAAGAACTTTTCCTTGTCTGTTTCTTCTTGAACATTGGTTTGTCAGAGCAACCAACCATTCAAGGCTTTATGCTCGCAATCTTGTTCTTGCTGATGCTACCAGTGAAAGGTGTTCTGTACTTCTTGGTACTCAACCGCTTCAAGTTCCGTGTTCGAACGTCTCTACTCGCCTCTCTATCACTGTTTAACTACAGCGAATTTGGCCTCATCGTTGGTGGCCTCGCCTTCAAGATGGGTTGGATGTCTGGCGATATCTTAGTTGCCGTCGCGATTGCGGTTTCACTGTCGTTCTTAATCGCTGCACCTTTAAACCGAGCTGGTCACAAGCTTTATCAGCAGTCAGGTAAATGGCTGAAAGAGCATGCCTCAGAAAAGCTTCACCGACGTGATAAGCGAATTGACCCAGGCCGTGCACAAGTGCTGATTCTTGGTATGGGGAGAATTGGTACTGGTGCTTATGACGAATTACGCTCTCGCTATGGCAAAGTCAGCCTAGGTGTTGAAGTTCGTGAAGAAGCCGCGCACAACCACAGAAGCCATGGTAGAAACGTGATTTCTGGCGACGCCACTGACCCAGATTTCTGGGAGCGAATTTTAGATACAGCAAACGTAAAATTGGTAATTTTGGCGATGCCTCACCACCAAGGTAATCAAACCGCTTTAGAACAATTAAAGTCACGTAACTTTAAAGGCCAAATTGCCGCGATTGCTGAATATCCCGATCAACTCGAAACACTGAAAGAGAATGGCGTTGATGCGGCATTTAACATTTACAGCGAGGCTGGTAGTGGTTTTGCTCGCCACGTTTGCGAACAGCTAAACCCAAACATCAATAAAATCTAGTATTAGACGGTGTTCAACTAAACCTCTCAAAACTGCCTATTTTTCGCACTTTTGAGAGGTTTTTGTTTAAAAAACCAACCGCAATTAAACATCACACACCAAAAACACGTAAAAATTAGATAATTTCTAATAGAACACCCTTTATATTATTTTTTTGCTCACATCCGGTTGCTTTTTTTAGCCAGAATGGCAAATTGAATGCAGTTGATTTGGAAATTATTTAAAAGGAAGTTCTATGTGTTCAGTATTTGGCATTCTCGACATTAAAAATGATGCCGCAGCACTTCGCCCTATTGCTTTAGAAATGTCTAAAAAGCTTCGTCACCGTGGTCCAGACTGGTCTGGTATCTATGCGGGTGAAAAAGCAATCCTTGCTCATGAACGTCTTGCTATTGTTGGCTTGAACAGCGGTGCTCAACCACTATACAGCCAAGACAAAAAGCACATTCTTGCAGTAAACGGTGAAATTTATAACCACAAAGAACTTCGCGCACGCTATGAAGATAAGTACCAGTTCCAGACTGATTCTGACTGTGAAGTTATCCTAGCGCTATACCAAGAGATGGGGGCAGACCTTCTAGAAGAGCTTAACGGTATTTTCGCTTTCGTTTTATACGACGAAGAGAAAGACGAGTACCTAGTGGGCCGCGACCATATTGGTATTATCCCGCTTTACCAAGGTTACGATGAGCACGGTAACTACTACGTGGCTTCAGAGATGAAAGCATTGGTTGAAGTATGTAAGACGATCAGTGAATTCCCTCCAGGTAGTTTCTACTCTTCGAAAGATGCCGAACCTCAACGCTACTACATCCGCGATTGGAACGAGTACGCTGCGGTACAAGGCAACAGCACAAGCAAAGAAGAACTGACTGAAGCGCTAGAAGCAGCGGTTAAACGTCAACTAATGACTGACGTTCCTTACGGTGTACTTCTATCTGGTGGCCTTGATTCATCAATTACTTCAGCCGTCGCAAAACGCTTTGCTGCAATGCGTATCGAAGATGATGAGCAATCTGAAGCTTGGTGGCCACAACTGCACTCATTCGCTGTTGGCCTTGAAGGCGCACCAGATCTTATTGCTGCTCGTGAAGTAGCGGACAAGATCGGTACCGTGCACCACGAGATGACTTACACTATTCAGGAAGGCTTAGATGCCATCCGTGATGTTATTTACCACATCGAGACTTACGATGTAACGACGATTCGAGCATCAACGCCAATGTACTTGCTTGCTCGTAAGATCAAAGCAATGGGCATCAAAATGGTACTGTCTGGTGAAGGTGCTGATGAGATCTTTGGTGGTTACCTGTATTTCCATAAAGCGCCAAACGCGAAAGAGTTCCACGAAGAGACAGTACGTAAACTGCTTGCTCTAAGCATGTTCGACTGTGCTCGTGCAAACAAATCGCTAGCGGCATGGGGTGTTGAAGGCCGTGTACCATTCTTGGATAAAGAGTTCATCGATGTCGCAATGCGTCTGAACCCTGAAGATAAGATGTGCGGTAACGGTAAGATGGAGAAACACATCCTGCGTGAGTGTTTTGAAGACTACCTACCAGATTCAATCGCATGGCGTCAAAAAGAGCAGTTCTCTGATGGTGTTGGCTACGATTGGATTGATACATTGAAAGCAACGGCTGAAGCAAAAGTAACGGATCAACAAATGGAAGCTGCTAAGTTCCGTTTCCCTTACAACACGCCAACAACCAAAGAAGGTTATGCTTACCGTGAAATCTTTGAGGAGCTATTCCCTCTAGAATCTGCGGCAGAGTGTGTACCTGGTGGTCCTTCAGTTGCTTGTTCATCAGCGAAAGCGATTGAATGGGATGAGTCATTCAAAAACTGTGTCGACCCATCAGGCCGTGCCGTACAAGCCGTTCACAACGATGCTTACAACGCTTAGAGCGTTTTAAATAAATTCTAAAGACTAAAAAAGGCGCATTATGCGCCTTTTGTTTTAAGCCTATTTTTATTACTGCAGTTATGCGCGAGCTTGTAGGGCTTCGTTCTCAATACTGATTGGAACGACTTGGCTGATCATTTTCACCAGCATAATCGATCGAGCCTCACCGTCTTTTTGATCGAAAATAGCTTCAACCCCAGCAAACTGGCCACTCTGAATCTTGACTACCTGCCCAGACTCAAACTCAACACAACAATCTTCCACTTCGTTACTGCAGCACTTCTCAAACTCTTTGAGTTCAAACACCAAATCTCCTTGGACCTCGTGCGGCAGTGAACCGAACTTAATAAAGTCCACAACACCACGTGTTGAACGAACGGTCGTGAAGCTAGGACCTTGCTCATAGTCGAAGCGAACAAAAATGTAAGACGGAAACAGCGGTTCTTTGACCTGCTTTTCTTTCCCTCTCACCACCTTTTTGACTTCTATTTGAGGGTAAAAGCACTCTACCCCCTGATTCTCTAAGTGCTGCTGAGCGCGTTTTTGATCACCACGCTTACAGTAAAGCAAATACCAACGTTTCATTTAACTAGCCATTTTATATTTTTAGATATTTTACCACATGCCTAAAACGGTTGACTCGCCATTAATAAAATGAATCGTTGCTAACGAAAAATAATGCGTAGCAGACCAATTTATCAACAAAAAGTTATAGGTGTCGGAGTGGTTAAGCATTGTACAGGGATCATTTGGAGATAAAAAGGCTCATTGTTGTAAGCATATGTATGCCCCACCTAATGAGCACACCACTCCCTTCAAACTCAAAACGATACACCAGAGGAATGCATCTAAAGATTTTCATTCAACACGGCTTTAATAAAGGTTATTAACCAACCAGCTCAAATCTGGAAAATTAGTTTGCAGCACATCTAAAATGGGCAACATTAAAAGCAAATCTCTTTAACATCAATACCTTACACAAACCAAGTTGTCGTAACCATAAAATACGTCTATTGCAGACTTTTATCCCACTGTGTATACATGAATGACTATAAAATCTTTTAATACCTAAAATTAGTAAAACTTATGCCAAGCAACCACAACATCTTTGGCCACCCTAGAGGCCTATTTCTACTTTTTAGCACAGAGCTATGGGAACGTTTCTCGTACTATGCGATGCGTGCCATCCTTGTCTTATTTTTGACTGACACTACCCTCAACGGTGGACTGGGTTGGTCAACGAAAGACGCACTCGATCTCTACGGTATTTACACCGGCTTAGTCTACATCACACCATTAATTGGTGGCTGGATTGCCGATAACTACCTGGGTCAGCGTAAATCAATTCTGATTGGCGGTGTATTAATGGCACTTGGCCAATTTACACTGGCTCTACCTAACGGCTTCATCGGTTTAGACCAAGTGAACGCGCTGTACCTTGGTTTAGCACTGCTAATCAGTGGTAACGGTATGTTTAAACCGAACATCTCAACCATGGTTGGCGACCTGTACCAAGAAGGCGATAACCGCCGCGACGGTGCTTTCACCATTTTCTACATGGGCATCAACTTAGGTGCACTGCTTGGTGGCTTAATTTCAGGCGCTGCTGTCGACTCATTTGGTTGGAAAGCAGGTTTCCTAGCCGCTGGTATTGGTATGGTTATTAGCTTGATCATGCAAGTGACAATGGCTCAGTCTTGGTTAGGCAACATCGGTTCTGTGCCTGCTGCTGCTCGAGCGAAAGCACTGAACAAATCTAAAGAAAAAGCGCCACTGACTAAAGAAGAGTTCGACAGACTAAAAGTGATTCTTATCATGGGTCTGTTCGTGATTGTATTCTGGGCGGGCTTTGAACAAGCTGGCGGCCTAATGAACATCTACACTCAACAATACACTGACCGTATGATTGGTGGCTTTGAAGTTCATGCTGCGTGGTTCCAATCTTTGAACCCATTCTTCATCATTACACTTGCTCCAATCATTGCTGCGTTCTGGGTGAAACTGGGTAAGCGTGAACCCAACTCTCCTGTTAAGTTTGCAATGGCATTGTTCTTCTTAGCACTGGGCTTTGTGTGCATGATGGGCGCGGTAATGGAACAAGGCGGCGACCTAACAGTGAAAACATCAATGCTATGGCTAGTCGGTGCTTTCTTCTTCCATACCCTTGGTGAGCTTTGTCTATCGCCTATTGGCCTGTCGTTGGTCACTAAGTTAGCTCCGCTTCGCCTAGCATCATTGATGATGGGTGCATGGTTTGGCTTCAATGCAGTAGCAAACTACGTGGCTGGCCTGGTTGGTTCTCACGTTGGTGAGCTTGGTGCTATGTCGATCTTCGGTGGTATCGCAATTACAGCAACAATTAGTGGCGTATTACTGCTTCTTTGTGCGGGCAAGCTTGTATCATGGATGCACGGTGTAGAAACCAACATGACGCTTGAAGCAGAGCCAAAAGCTGAAACAGCAGAAACCTCTGTGGCTTGATATCTAGCTCTATTCCGAAAAGAAACATCAAGATCAAAAAGGGCTGCTCAATGAGCAGCCCTTTTGTTATCTATTCAATCGACACATCAATTAGCGATGAAGCGCTACCAGTTCAGCCATCATGTCGATATGCGAGTCTCTATCATTAAGACACATAATGTAGCTAAAGTCCGAACCACCAGCGTCAATGAACGTCTCTTTACACTGGTCTGAAATCTCTTCCAACGTTTCCAAACAGTCAACCGAAAAGGCAGGCGCCATGATGTCGATCTTCTTGATACCTTTGCTTGGCAGTGATTCAAGTGTCTCGTCAGTGTAAGGCTTCAACCACTCTTCTCGACCAAATCGCGATTGGTAGGTCATGGTGATGTCTTCTTCAGATAAACCTAGCTCTGCCGCAAGCAGCTTTGTTGTCGCTTCACAATGCTGAGGGTAGATATCGCCTTCATCAGCCAGTCGCTTCGGAATACCGTGGAAAGAACACACTAAATGATCGGCTCTGCCATTTTTATCCCAATGACTGCGGACGCTTTCAGCCAATGCTTTTGCATAGCTTGGGTGCGCGTAGTAGTCGCGAATAAAGCGATAGCTCGGGATAACTGGCATCTGCTTAAAGGCTTTGGTTAAACCATCAGAAACCGCCGCTGTGGTTGTGCCAGAGTACTGCGGATATAAAGGCAGTACGATCATGTCCTCAACGCCCTGCTCCATCAGTTGCTCAACACCAGTCTTTAGGCTTGGGTTGCCATAGGTCATACCCAGTGCAACAGGCATCTCTAGTTTTTTCTGGAGCTTTTCAGCTTGTCTTTGAGAGTACACAAGCAGTGGTGAGCCATCATCCATCCAAACCGACTGATATAGCTTCGCGACCTTAGGCGAGCGAATCGGTAAAATCACCCCATGCAGAATCGGACACCAAAGCCAACGAGTTAGGTTCACTACTCGCTTGTCGTGCAAGAACTCACTCAAAAATCGACGAACGCCAGCTGGGGTCGCAGAATCTGGCGTACCTAAGTTCACCAGTAAAACGCCCTGCTTTTTATTATTTTCCATAGATACCTGAGACCAATATGTGATTTTCTAGAAAGTAATATACTAATCTGCATAAGTTTAAGATCATTGCTTCCCACTAAATGTCTGAATAATCATTCTTTAAATGGGATATCACAACATCTGCTCTCGATTGTGAGCCACCTTCATCAAAGACGGTTTCATCTTGAATGATGTGTAATCGAATTATCTAGATTGGTATCGTACTAAAAATTGAAACAAAAAAAGCGACCCTTAAGGTCGCTTCCAATATATCAAATTCTAAAACTGGCTGTTAGCCAATTATGCTAGTGCTTTCTCAAGTTCTGCACTAACTTCAGCAACTTGCTTAGTACCGTCAAACTTAAGGTACTGAGTGTTGCCTGCTTCAGCTTCTTTACCGTAGTAAGAGATAAGCGGAGCTGTTTGATCGTGGTATACGCCTAGACGTGCACGAACTGTTTCTTCTTTGTCGTCATCACGTACAACTAGCTCTTCGCCAGTTACGTCATCTTTACCTTCTTCTTTAGGCGGGTTGTACACAGTGTGGTATGTACGGCCTGAAGGAAGGTGAGCACGACGACCAGCCATACGCTCAACAATCACATCGTCAGCTACGTCGAATTCAACAACGTAATCAACAGCGATGCCCATTTCTTTTAGGCCATCAGCTTGTGGGATTGTGCGTGGGAAACCGTCTAGTAAGAAACCTTTTTCACAGTCATCTTGAGCTATACGCTCTTTGATAAGACCAAGGATAATTTCATCAGAAACTAGCTGACCAGCGTCGATTACTGATTTTGCTTGCTTACCAAGCTCAGTACCCGCTTTGATAGCAGCACGTAGCATGTCACCAGTTGAAATTTGAGGGATACCAAATTTGTTCATGATGAAGTTAGCTTGAGTACCTTTACCCGCGCCAGGAGCACCTAGAAGAATGATGCGCATGTTTAATCCTCTTATAAAATTATGATTTATACCGAAGCTCACTATCCCTCCCTTCTTGCTCATTTTTAGGATGAACAGAAAGCGTTAAGTAACCATTGAGGCTAAGCAAAACTGTGAACAGAAGCAAAACGGTAAGTTTCGGTATAACGTTTAAAAATCATACAACTGGAGTTGATAGCTTCCTAGCCCCAGCTGATTAGGTCGAGCATTCTATCACATTAATATTCAATTTGGCTGAATTTACGACTAAAGAATGCATCGACAACATTTGCTGTGACGATAACGGTGACGTTGACCACGTTAGGTTAATTTTCAACGACGTTCATAAAAAAAGCCCGCATTTGCGAGCTTTTTATTACAATTGTTGGCTTAACCTAAAGTCGAAAGACTAACGCTTTGTTAGTAGCTCGTTGATTGCACCCAAGAATTGTGACGGATCTTCCATTGAGCCTTTTTCAGCTAGCATAGCCTGGCCCAGGAGTAACTCAACCCAACGGCCGAACGCTTGCTCATCGGCTTCATCAGCCATCTGTTTCACAAGTGCGTGCTCAGGGTTAATCTCAAAGATGTACTTAACTTCCGGTGCCGCTTGACCCGCAGCTTCAAGAAGCTTAGCCATTTGCGTGCCCATTTCGAAGTCGTCAGTCACGACAACCGCAGGTGTTGTTGCTAGCTTGAAGGTCGTACGAACTTCTTTAACACGACCACCTAGGTAAGATTGAGTACGCTCAACAACAGATTTGAACTCTTCTTCTGTCTCTTTTTGCTTCTCTTTCTCTTCTTCACCTTCAAACTTGCTTAAGTCTAAGCCCGCTTTCGTGATCGATTGGAATTGCTTACCATCAAAATCAGTTAGGTAGTTCATTACGTACTCATCAATGCGATCATACATTAGAACCACTTCAATACCTTTTGCTTTGAACTGCTCCAAGTGCGGGCTGTTCTTAGCTGCTGCGTAGCTATCTGCTGTTAGGTAATAGATCTTATCTTGGCCTTCTTTCATGCGCTCAACGTAAGATTCTAGGCTGATAGTTTGCTCAGCAGAATCGACTTCCGTTGATGAGAAACGAAGTAGACCCGCGATCTTCTCTTTGTTCGCCATGTCTTCAGCTGGGCCTTCTTTCATTACTAGGCCAAACTCTTTCCAAAACTCTAAGTACTTGTCGTTGTCATTCTTCGCCATGCGTTCAAGCATAGTCAGCACACGCTTAGTACATGCGCCACGAAGAGACTGAGTCACCTTGTTATCTTGCAGGATTTCACGCGACACGTTCAAAGGCAGATCGTTTGAATCAATCAAGCCACGAACGAAACGCATGTAAGATGGCATGAACTGTTCAGCATCGTCCATGATGAATACACGCTGTACATAAAGCTTTAAGCCACTCTTATGGTCACGGTTCATCATGTCCCAAGGTGCTTTCGCTGGGATGTAAAGCAGGCTTGTGTAGTCGTTCTTACCTTCAACCTTGTTGTGGCTCCACGTCAGTGGATCCGCAAAGTCGTGAGATACGTGCTTGTAGAACTCTTGATATTCTTCTTTCTCGATATCAGATTTGTTACGAGTCCAAAGCGCTTGCGCCTTGTTAATCTGTTCCCAATGCTTCTCTTCGGTGTCTTTACCTTCGTCATCTTTTACTGCTGTGAAGATAGAAACAGGGATACCGATGTGATCAGAGTACTTACCAATCACTTCACGCAGGCGCCATTCGTTTAGGAACTCTTTACCGTCTTCACGCATATGCAAAATGATGTCAGTACCGCGAGATTCTTTAGTGATGTCTTCGATGGTGTAATCGCCTTCACCAGCAGAGTGCCATTGAACGGCTTCATTGTTTGCTAGGCCAGCGGCACGAGTGCGAACCGTTACCGCGTCTGCAACGATGAATGCTGAGTAGAAACCAACACCAAATTGACCAATCAATTGAGAGTCTTTGCTTTGGTCTTCAGATAGCTTTGAGAAAAAGTCTGCAGTGCCTGATTTAGCAATCGTACCTAAATGCTCAATAACGTTGTCACGGCTCATGCCTATACCGTTATCAGAAATCGTTAAGGTATTTGCTTCAGCGTTGAATGAAAGTTTTACACCTAAATCAGCATCGCCTTGGTAAAGGTCACCATTAGATAGGGCTTGAAAACGAAGCTTGTCAGCCGCGTCAGATGCGTTAGAGATCAGCTCACGTAGGAAGATTTCTTTATTTGAATACAGTGAGTGAATCATTAGATGAAGTAGTTGTTTTACTTCAGATTGAAAGCCACGAGTCTCTTTATTTTGCGTTGCCGTTTCGCTCATTTTTACTCCAAAACATCTATACTTTATGTTGAATAATCATAGGGGCGTAACACTTGATGCCACTCTTCTGTTCATTAACATGAGGATGACAAATGTAAATTCAAGGTCAAAAATCATAAAAACACTGTTTTTTTTATCTGTTTTTATTATCCTTGAGCCTGATAAATATAAAAGAACATAAAATAAGCCATGATTTGGTGAAGAATTAACGGAACTTCACCTGAGATTTGTCTATTTCGCCCCCCAAAACAATCCAAAATAGAAGAATTCAATGAGTAATATCGGCACAAAGTTTATTCTCGCACAACGGTTCGTATTCGACCCAAACAGCAATTCACTTGTCGATCAAATGAGCGACGGTGAAGTCGTACGTCTTGGTAGCAATGAAAGCCGCATTCTCTTGATGCTGTCAGAAAGGCCTAATGAAGTTATCACTCGTAATGAATTGCATGAGTATGTTTGGCGAGACCAAGGCTTTGAGGTTGATGACTCAAGCTTAACGCAAGCCGTATCGACTCTGAGAAAGATGCTCAAAGACTCGACTAAATCTCCTGAATTCGTAAAGACAGTACCGAAGCGCGGTTACCAATTTATTGCGACCGTTGAGCGCTCTGCGCCACTGTCATCAAATGATCAGCCAGTAGCCGCTGAAATTGCAGAAAATGACGTTGAACCTATCCTAACGTTTGCGACGCCTGCAGCGACTGAACAAGCAATCACTGACACATTTGAACCTGAGCCAATTACAAAAGTTCAACAAACTAAAGTGGCAGTAGAACCAGCAACCGCTCCTGTTGTAGCTCCGGCTAAAAGCACCAATAAATGGTTAACATTTTGGTTACTGCTTGCCGCTTTCATCATGCCGATTCTCGTTTTAACGTTTACTACCCCGGTGGAGTCCGAGTTCACGGTTTTGACTGAAGTGGATGGTGTAAAGGTTCAATCACCGGTTAACCACCCAGACCTCAGCAGTTGGCTGCCAGCAATAGAAAAGTGTGTATTAAGTTACAACACGAATCACACTGGTGTGTTAAAGCCGGCTGAAGTGATCGCTACAGGAGGACAAACCAATAACCTTGCCCTCAACTACATTCACCCGCAAGATTACTCGAGCGAAAATGTAACCCTAAGAATTTACGCAAACCAGTCGGATGTAAACGACATTTGTAACGGTGGTAAGTAACATGAAATTAAAAGTATCGATTATCTTACTGGTTCTATCGGCATTTTTGAGTGGTTGGCTATATTGGAGCAGCAATGCAAAAGTAGAGCGCTTGCTCACTCAGCATGAATGGCAGTCGAGAATGGTGACGCTGATTAGCGATAACAAGCAAGCTGACTCAATCGGCCCACTTCGTAGAGTTGAACTATCATCGAATGCGAAATACCTACCAAATGGTACATATTTAAGAATGTCAGTGGTTAGACTTTACGGTAATCAAACTGAGCCTGCGAATGTCATCAACATCTCTGAAACGGGTCAGTGGGATATTAACGATAACTACTTACTGGTTTCGCCAACGGAGTTTAAAGATGTGACTTCGGCTCAGCGCCAAGACTTTTCAGAAGAACAGCTAGAGCTGATCACTCAAGTCATTAAGATGGACGCAGAGCAAAGCCGCCGCATTGACATCGTTAACCCGAAGGCACTGCTACTGACTAGCTTAAATCATGGTTCTACCGTATTGTTTTCAAACTAAGATTGGATCGCTATTTACTGTTTATGAATAGCTGAATACCATGAAACGGTAAACCAATAGAAAAAAGGGGCATGAAGCCCCTTTTTTGTCAGCCGTTGGTATCAAATTACGGATGTAGCATTTTAAGGATTAACCATGAAAACGGAACAACCCAATCTGGCGCCAGCGAAAGAAACAGCAGCAAAAGCCACAATCGCCATACACTATTGCCGTCAATGCAATTGGATGCTTCGCTCTAGTTGGTTATGCCAAGAGCTACTGCATACCTTCAGCGAAGAAATTGAACAAGTGAGCTTACACCCAGACACCGGAGGCAGGTTCGAAATCTTTTGTAATGGTGTGCAGATTTGGGAAAGAAAAGCGGATGGAGGTTTTCCAGAGGCGAAGGTTCTGAAGCAAAGAGTACGAAACATCATTGCTCCAGACAGAGATCTCGGCCACGTAGACTCAAAGTAGACCTTTTCTAACGTCGCCAATTACGTTTATTTAAAGCTGACCACTCACTAGAACATCACCTTCAAGGCTGATGACTGTGAAGGTATTGTTTTCATAAATACCGTAACTTGCTGCGTACCCTTCTCGGGGGAATGTCACCGAGCTAGGGTTAAAGATAAAGATGTCATCTTGGTATTCAGCGACCGGAATATGGGTATGACCATGTGTAATAATATCGCCTGCTTTCAGCGCAGGGCGCTTATTGGTGTTGTACAAATGACCATGAGTTAGAAAGATGCGTTGACCTGATTCTAATAATACCCACGAGTAATCCATCATCATTGGAAAAGACAGCAGCATCTGATCCACTTCGCTGTCGCAGTTACCACGAACGGCAATGATCTCTTGAGAAAACGCATTCAACTTATCTGCAACCGCTGGCGGATTGTATCCCTCAGGGATCGGGTTTCTTGGGCCATGATTCAGAATGTCACCCAATAGAACTAAATATTGCGCGCCAGACGCTTGGTAGAGTTCTAATACCTTTTCTGTTGCTGGTAGCGAACCGTGTAGGTCTGAAGCAAAAAATAATTTCACACGTACTTCTCCATAAAATTTGTGAGCCTATTGTACGTATCTAAATACTACACGTCATCTCTCGCCATACCGTTGATCACGATATTATTGTAACTAACCATACCGACTATCTTGTTGTCACGAATGACTGGCGCACGACTGATACCAAAGCGCTCAAACAAACGAGCACAGTATTTAACGTTCATCTCAGCAGACACACTTAGCGCTGGTTTAGTCATGATCTCATAAACATTGGTCCGTTTTGGAGAGCGGTTTTTAGCCAGTACTTTTTTGGCAATATCATTCATCAATACGATGCCGTACTCGTCACCTTCATGGCGCTTGTCGACAATGATGGCTTTCACTTTATGCTTCTTCGCCATCTCTATCGCTTCCAACACCGTGGTTAGCCCATCGATGATCACATAGGTATTGGCCATGACATCGCCTACTCGGATTTTTTCACTGACACTCATAACTCGTCCTCCACAACCTTGGTTAATGTCTCGACTTGATGCGCGACTCCGACTGCATCTTCGACATCGATCTGCACTGCAATACCTTGTCCTGACTCTTGATCAAACTCTCCGACTTCACCAATAGTTTCAAGAATATGCCTAGCTAGATGCTCCTCAACTACAAACAGCAACACATCTTTTTGCACCTCTAACGTTAGGCCAAAAAATGTGGTTTTTTGGTTTAAACCTTGCCCTCTGGCGTTGTTAATCACTGTTGCTCCGGTCGCACCCGCATCACGCGCGGCATCGAGCACAGTGTCGGTCTTGCTCTCTTCTACAAACGCTAAGATAAGTTTAAAGCGCATCTTTGCTCTCCTTAGAGGTGTGTAAACGGTTTAACCATTGTGTTATCTGGGCATAGCCCATCACTGAAATGATGGGAAATAAGCTGGCAAAAGCGATCAATCCAAAGCCATCAATGACAGGGTTTCGTCCTGGTACGGTTGAGGCGAGCCCAAGCCCAAGAGCTGTCACTAAGGGGACTGTCACCGTAGATGTTGTTACGCCGCCAGAATCGTAGGCCAATGGAATAATAAGTTTTGGGGCATAAAAGGTTTGAATGACTACGACGACATAACCAAAAATGATGTAGTAGTGGATCGGGTCACCTGCAACGATACGGTAGCTACCCAGTGAAATGCCAATCGCAACGCCCAATGCCACGGCGATCCTCAGCCCATTAACACTGATACTGCCACCGGAAACTTGGTTTGCCTTGATCGCAACGGCAATCAAAGAGGGCTCGGCTATCGTGGTGCTGAAGCCGATACAAAACGCGAATAGGTAGACCCAATAATAATCAAACCAAACTAATGCAAGACCAGAACTGATTTTAAACTCAGTCAAAAAGCTGGGTTCGGTGAGCTGCATTGCCATTGTCTCCCCCAAAGGAAACAACGCGAGTTCCAACCCCATCAAAAATAGAGATAAACCTAGGATGACGTAAAAGAAACCGACTAGCACTTTAGCTAGGTTATTGACTGGCTTACGCAATACCGCCAACTGAAAACCAAAGATGATGACCGCAATCGGGATCACATCCATTACAGTGCCCAGAAAGGTGTCGATAAATTGCTGAATACTGATCATGTCACCACCATTCCGTACACCATGACAAACATCATCGGTAACAAAGAAGCAAATGCGATCAACCCAAAGCCATCTATCATCGGATTGCGCCCTTTAATGGCAGAGGCTAACCCCACCCCCAATGCCGTCACTAACGGAACGGTGATCGTCGATGTTGTCACTCCACCAGAGTCATACGCAATCCCAATAATGTTTTCCGGAGCAAATGCAGTAAGCACCACCACGCCAATGTATCCACCGATGATCATGTATTGAATTGGCCAACCTTTTAAGATTCTCAGCACACCGAGTAAAATAGCAATGCCAACCGACAATGCCACTGTGAATCGCAGACCATCGGCATACTGCTCCATTTCATCTAACGTGTTGGGAATTACTCCTCCCTCGGCTGCCACTTCTGCCGCTTCGGCTGCAACGGCTGTTAACGCTGGTTCTGCTATGGTGGTACCGAAACCTAAACAAAAAGCGAAGATCAATAACCAGAACACACTCCCCTTCCTGGCAAATGCTTGAGCCATCGATTCACCAATAGGAAATAAGCCCATTTCAAGACCAAAGATAAAGAAAGTGAGTCCAAAAACCACCAGCACTAAACCGGTTAGAATGGATAAAAGGTGAGGAAGCGGCTCTTGTAACACAGCAAGCTGGAAGAAAGCGATAACTGCCACGATTGGCAATAGATCCCTTAGGCTACCTAACATGGATCGAAACAAAGCAAGTACCGCCGTCATCGTCATTCCTTGTCGCTGATTATGAGTAAGTAATAATCATGGCAAATCCTTATCATTGCTAATGTGACAAATATTACGCAGTTGGTAACATATCCAAGTAAAGTGCATAAGTGTGATAAGGGTACACATCCTGAATTGCTGAATTTAATTTCACTCCTTCGTCAATTGAAAAAGGCGTAATTTAGGCATCACACGATTGAAACCTTATGATCGTTATAGTGATTTTTTCGTATTGATTGGCGACTAAAAACAAGCCATGTCTATAATTATGTTTAATAGGGAGATTGATATGAAGATATTGTTAACTGGCGGTACTGGATTTATTGGCTCTGAATTGGTCAAGAGTTGGAACACTGACGACGTGACATTGCTGACGCGGAGTCCTGATAAAGCAAAGCAAAACCTAAATCACCTCAACCAGAACAACCTTCATTACATTCAATCCCTTGATGAGCTCAGTGATCTCAATGACTTTGATGTGGTGGTCAACCTCGCGGGTGAACCGATTGCCGATAAGCGTTGGAGTACAGAGCAAAAAGAGAGGATCTGTAACAGCCGCTGGCAGATCACTGAAAAGCTGGTCGAATTAATTCATGACAGTAGCAACCCGCCACACGCTTTTATTAGCGGTTCAGCCGTGGGTTACTATGGCGATCAACAGCAGCACCCGTTTGACGAGTCACTGCAAGTAGAAGATGAAAGCTTCCCTCATAAAGTCTGTGCCCACTGGGAAGAGATAGCCAAGCGAGCACAATCAGAAAGCACACGCGTGATACTACTGCGAACAGGGGTTGTACTCGGCGAGAATGGCGGCGCGCTCAAGAAGATGTTATTGCCTTACAAACTCGGCGTCGGTGGTCCACTAGGTTCAGGTGAGCAGTACATGCCATGGATTCACATGCTAGATATGGTGAGAGCCATCAATCACTTGTTGTCGATTCCTCACGCTCAAGGGGAATTCAATATGTGTGCCCCTCACCCTGTGACCAACAAACTGTTCAGCAGCACGTTAGCTAAACAATTAGGCCGACCGCATTTCTTATTCACGCCGAAATGGGCAATGTCGATTCTCATGGGGGAATCATCTTGTTTGCTATTTGACAGCATTCGCTCCAAGCCGAAGAAACTCACAGAGATGGGATTCATCTTTAGTTACTCAAGAATCGAGCCGGCACTAAAAAACTTGTTACAACATCAAGACTAATTCTTTACCCTAGAGCGATAGAGACTCTAATAAAGGATTAAGTGTGAACAAGTCGATTCTTATTACCGGTTGCTCAACAGGTATTGGTTATACATGTGCTCATGCACTTCAAAAGCGTGGTTTTCATGTCATTGCATCTTGTCGCGATCCACAAGATGTTCAACGCCTTCAAGATGAAGGGCTCACCTGTATTCAATTAGATCTTTCTGACCAAGAAAGTATTGAGCATGGCGCTAAGCTTGCTATCGATCTCGCACCCAATGGATTGTATGGATTATTCAACAATGGCGCTTACGGTCAAGCAGGCGCGCTAGAAGACTTACCGACTCAAGGGCTCAGAGAACAATTCGAAACCAACTTCTTCGGTTGGCATCACCTCGTCTGTCAGATCCTTCCGCACATGCGCGAACGTGGCGAAGGTCGAATCGTACAAAACAGTTCCGTATTAGGTTTTGCAGCCATGAAATATCGCGGGGCTTATAATGCATCCAAATTCGCTATTGAAGGCTGGACGGATACCTTGCGATTAGAATTGCATGGCAGTGGTATTCAGATCTCCTTACTGCAACCGGGGCCAATTGAAACTCAATTTAGAACCAATGCTCTGAAAGCGTTCAATAAATGGATCAACATTTCTGGCAGCGCGCACCAAAACGCTTACCAACAACAAAAAGCTCGACTCGAAAAAGAATCATCGAATAACGCTTTTGTTCTGCCTCCAGAAAGTTGTATTGAGCCAGTCTTTCATGCACTTACGGCCGATAAACCCAAGCTGAGATACCGAGTTACGACCCCGACTAAAGTGTTCGCGGTATTGAAAAGGATTCTGCCGAGTCGTTTGCTAGACCCTATTCTGAGAAAAGCTGCATAAATTACTAACTTTGAATGCAGAGTCGCAAACTTTAATGTAACGATGTAATTTTTCCGTAACATTAAGATGTCATGATTACCCTATCCCATCAATTATTCCCAATTGATGGTTCTACTTTGGAAACCTCATGACTTTAAATCGCCTTAATTGGGTAGGTGTGGGTCTGGCTATTACGTTGTTTATTCTGTTTTGAGTATCTCACGCAACGCCTCACTGACTACCTCGATGATAACGCTATGCCTTCGATGTTGAGATAACAACTCCATCAACATTGAAGCATAGCGTTTTTTTATTTTTGGCTCTTTTTATCCTAGATACCCCAGTTAGATCTTGAAGTTACTGACTAATCCCCCCATATTTGCAACGTATCCACAAAACAAACCTCAAGGAACGTAAATGCAATCTCCGCATATTGTTGAACTTAATGAGCAGAACTTTCGTCAAGTATTAGAAGGTTCGATGCAGACCCCTGTACTCATCCATTTTTGGGCACCAATGAGCCAAGAGAGCGCCCAAGTCATTCCAGAACTTCAAACGTTAACTCAGCAATACAACGGTACCTTCACCTTAGCCCTGCTAAATTGCGAACAAGAGCAAGCTATTGCTAGCCAGTTTGGGGTTCAAGCACTGCCAACTATTGCACTGTTTGTTAATGGTCAACCGGTCGATGGGCTCGGTGGCCCTCAAAGCATAGAAGCTATTGTCGATATGCTAAGCAAGCACCTACCTAGCCAAGATGAACTTGCTTTGCGTCAAGCTCTTGAGCAAATGCAGGCTGGTGAGCACGCACAGGCGTTAGCCGTAATGCAGCAACTTCCAGCAGAACTAACGAATAAAGGTGAAGTAAAACTGGCGATCGCAGAGTGTTTGTTGGAAACGCAACAATTTGATCTTGCTGAAGCTCAGCTAGCAACCATCCCTCTTGAGTACCAAGACAATTATTACAAAGGCTTAGTCGCGAAACTTGAGCTTCACAAGCAGGCAGCCGATAGCCCAGAAATTCAAGCATTAGAAGCGACTCTTCAGAAAAATCCGAGCGACGCTAAAACCGCATCTGAACTAGCACTGCAATACCACCAAGTGAACCGTAGCGAAGAAGCAATGGATCTACTTTGGTCTTTCCTAGCCAAAGATCTTAATGCTCTAGATGGCGACATGAAAAAAGAGTTCATGGACATATTGAGTGCGTTAGGACAAGGTAACGCAGTTGCCAGCAAGTACCGTCGTCAACTTTACTCTCTGCTTTACTAGTCAGGCTCTACAACAGTTAAGTCTTAGGTAAGCTATCAAATCTAAATTCAACAAAGCCACCTATTAGGTTTTTGAATGTAAAACTCATAATGGGCCATAAAATCAATGTTTTATGGCCCATTTCTCATTTATAAATTTGCCCCGCCTTTAAATATGCGCCAGTATGAGTAATAAACATTCAATAACCTAAACTTGCAAAGGACTTTGTATGCCTATTGATACCTTGATTACTATTGGCGTCTTTACTGTCGTCGCACTGCTATTTATCTTCGCTGGCGTAAAAACCGTCCCACAAGGCAACAACTGGACCGTTGAACGCTTCGGACGATACACACATACTCTCAAACCGGGTCTTAACTTAATCATTCCATTTATTGATAAAGTTGGACAGCGCATCAGCATGATGGAGCGTGTTCTCGACATCCCAGCTCAAGAAGTCATCTCCAAAGACAACGCGAACGTCGTTATTGATGCGGTGTGTTTTGTTCAGGTTATCGATGCCCCTAAAGCCGCCTATGAAGTGAACGACCTTGAACATGCGATCCGTAACTTAACCCTCACCAATATCCGTACTGTACTGGGCTCGATGGAACTGGATGAGATGCTTAGCCAGCGTGATATGATCAATACTAAGCTCCTAAATATCGTTGATGAAGCAACTAACCCGTGGGGCGTGAAGGTTACACGAATCGAAATCAAAGATGTGCAGCCACCAGCAGACCTTACTGCTGCGATGAATGCCCAGATGAAAGCCGAGCGTAATAAACGTGCTGATATCCTAGAAGCAGAAGGCGTTCGACAAGCAGAGATCCTAAAAGCGGAAGGCCACAAGCAGTCAGAGATCCTGAAAGCGGAAGGTGAAAAACAAGCCGCAATACTTCAAGCAGAAGCTCGTGAGCGTGCTGCAGAAGCAGAAGCTAAAGCAACAGAAATGGTATCGACGGCGATTGCTCAAGGCGACATGCAAGCTGTAAATTACTTTATTGCACAAGGCTACACCGACGCACTGAAATCAATTGGTCAAGCTGAAAACGGCAAGATCATCATGCTACCACTTGAAGCAACAGGTCTAATGGGTTCTGTGGCTGGTATTGCAGAGATGTTTGCACATAAGAATGACAAAGGTAGTAAGGACTAACTTATGGTCGAATTACTAGAACAAGTAAACCACTGGCACTGGCTGGCATTTGGTCTAGCACTGTTAGCGCTTGAGCTAATTGGGACCGCTGGTTACTTTTTGTGGATAGGCATATCTGCCATGCTGGTCGGTGCCCTATTAGGCGCATTACCAATCGGTTGGCAGATGCAATGGCTGTCCTTTGCTAGCTTCTCTCTTATTACCACTTGGTTGTGGTGGAGAAGACAACTGTCTAATGACAAGCAGTCAGATGCAGGGCGAGAGTTAAACCAAAGAGAAAAACAACTGGTAGGTCAAACAACTCGAATCGATACTGTCATTAAAAAAGGCAAGTGTCGTATCCGTTTAGGTGATACTACTTGGTCAGCTGTTAGTAATCACGACTTAGAAGCAGGCACAGAGGTGATCGTCACTGCTGTAGATGGCATAGTATTAACGATTACTCCAACTGAAGAGTAATACAGGCATTCCTTATCAGAGCCATAAGTAGCCCACTTATGGCTTTTTCTCTACAAGTGAATCAATGATCGGGCAATGGCTATTTGAGTCACCTGGACATTGTTCAACCCACTCTTTCAATGTCTTTTGAATTGCCAAAAGACCTTCAATTTTTTTGTTTACTTCTTCCAATTTACTAAGCGCTTTCGCTTTAACGTCGGCACTTTCGCGACAAGGATTGTCTGCTAATTCAACAAGCGCACGGCACTCATCGAGTGAAAAACCCGCACTTCTCGCTTTCGCAACTATACCAAGCTCTTTAATCTGCTTCTTGTCGTAGCTTCTATAACCATTTTCCGAGCGTAAAGGGGCTGTAATAACCCCCTTGTCTTCATAAAGACGAATAGACTTCGTTGATAAATTAGTAAGTTTAGCGGCTTCACTTATGTTCATGATATTACTCTAATAAGCTGATGTATCTTTGGCATTAATTGCCTTTGAGATGCTAACAAATAGTACACCTAGAACACCCCAATGCATAATAAATATAATTTAAGAAAATAAAGTCTGCCACTTATAACTGTTTTACCTTAAATAATATAAATAACCTGCATTTATAGATACTTATCACAACCAAAAATCAATAAGTTACTGATTGATATATTTAAATTAGCTATTGTTATTTTTTATTGAAAATTTTTATATAACTTTGACCTTTCATCAACCATATACATAATTGAGTATTAAGCATGACATTTGAATGCTGTTTATTTTATTTTTTGGTAAGTATGAAGGATGGAAAATATGAAACTTGTAACTTTAGCACTAGCTTCAGTGTTTATTTTTTCAGCTCCAGTCTCTATTGCACAAAACAACGCAGGAAAAGTATTTGGTGCAGGTGTCCAGTGCACATTCAGTGACGGAGCGATTAAGCAACTGCCCCGTGAACTGTGCAAAGCGTATGGTGGAAAACATCAATAATGACAATGGGTAGGTTTAAGTTAATCGTTTCTAAGCCTACCTAAACTTATAGAAATCAGCACCAATAAATGCGTCCCAGCCTCTTTGCCACTCTGCTTTGATCATCACCTCCTGAGGCATATCGGCACATTGATCTGTGTACCTTGTTCCTTTGATGCCTTTTTCAAATGCTTTGTAGGGATCACAGAACTCTAATTTTCCTTTTTCATAACCGGCAAGATAAGCAGGCTCATCAAACTCCACCTTTTCTTTAATATCAGCCAATGAGTCATTATCGATCACGTAGCCACGGGATCCAAAACGCTCCCCCTGACCATACCAAAACTCAGATGCTGTTTTCGGTGAAGAAGTACATGCTGCCAAACTGAAAGCAATTAATGTTACCGGAATAATACGTGTCATAAATATCTCCTAAAAAGCAAAAAAGCTGGGCAAATGCCCAGCTTTTTCTATTTCTTATCTAACTTACTTAACTCCGAAAGGAATTGTTAGTGCTAGTTTGAAATCAGTCTCGTCTTGGAAGGCGTTAGAGTAACCAGTCCAGTTTGGCGCATCTGAATCATTAAAGAAGTTAGTGTAGTAGAAGCTGATATTAGCGTCTTTCAAGGCACCAGCTTGAATCGCGTAGTTTGCGAAGAAGCTGTATGCATATTCTACTAGCTCATCGTAACCATCTGCTTTCGCACCCGCACCGTAAGCACCACTTACACCAGCGCTGAAGCCTGTACCACCAACATCAGAGAAATCACGAGTTGAAGATAAGAAGAAAGCATATTCGCCATCGTGGTTAAAGTCAGAACGGTTGTTCCACCAGATATCGTAAGCACCGTTCGAACCACCGTACTGCTCGGTTAGACGGTAAGACATATTACCTACGTTACCACGTGTATCTTCAGAGTCTGCAGATGTATATGTCGCTTCAGCACGGAAGCTGTATTGACCAAAAGATTTAGCCGTCAATAAAGCAGCTTGGAAAGCCGTGCTATCAAATTGGTTGTCGTCATCTACTACATATAGTTGTGGTGACCAGAATAGACCGCCATCAGTTGTGCCTTTAACTTTAGCATGGAAATTTTTACGGTCACCATCAGTCAAACCACCGTAACCAACATCAAGGCCAATGCCATTGCTTAGAGTATAACGAGCACCTACCGAGTATACATCGCCAACATCTTTACCTGGGCTACCCCAGAAAGAGCCATCACGGAACTCGTAAGTTTCTTTAAACCAAGGAGCTTTATACTGGTCTGCATAAACGAAACCAACAGAAAGGTCACCAAAGTTACCACCGATCTCACCACCACGGTACGTACCAGGAGCAAATGACCAGTTAACACCTAAAGAACTAGGTACAGACGGTTGGAAGTAACCAAGTTGTGCATTGATATTCTCACCAAACTTGAACTTCAATGCTGCTTTTGCGAAAGAAACACCATTGTCTGTTTGGTAAGAATCACAACCTGTACTTGCACCGTATGCAGAATCACAGTCAAAGAAGTTCATCTCATGCTCAAATGAACCGCCAGTTTCTTCACCAGCCCACATATCAAATGTGCTGTATACCACTGCGTCAAAACCAACAACATCCGCGACATAACCTGAATGGAAACCTAAGTTAGCAAAGATAGAGCCGTGATCTAAGTTTGTTGTCTTAGCAGTGTCGTTGCCGTTTGCATCTACGTCACCACGGTCACGAGCACGCATGAAAAAGTTTAGGTTACCGCTAATAGTCGACTCAGAGAAGAACTCTGACGCCTGACTTGCATACTCAGGACCGATTGGATCTTCAGCCATAGCTGGAGCAGCAGACAGTGCACCTACCATTGCTGCTGTAATCGCAGATACTTTAAAAAATTTGTTTTCCATGGAATAAAACTCCTAAAAATGGATATAGCTGTTTGAATATTTCCCGCCTAAAGTTGGCCGCCGTAGAGAGAAATACCTTTTCTTGTTTGAGAACCCTAAACTCTGAATTCTCTATTTCCTTTCTGGTTATGCACATCGTGTGCATCCATGGCATTAAGACTAACTTCGCCCTCAAAAAGATCAATGAGAACTTAATTTTCATCTAAAAAAATATGAGTTGGTGCAAATTTAGTAGGTACTTAGTGATCCAGATCGACAAATTGTAAAGTTTGCGATAAAAAACAACAAAACCGATAAAAAACAAACAGTTAAACAACCTAACCCTTTGCAAAAATAGAAGTGACTCGCATTTTTGATACAACTACAACGGTATTTCATTAATGTTGAACGGCGTCACTGTCCTGATTTTAGAGTTCGTATAGGAACAAAATTCTCAACAATTAAAAAGGTGTCACTTTTAGACCAGAAACAAAAAAGGCACTCCCTTGAAAGGAGTGCCCTTGAGCTTTTTTTATCTGAATTTACTTACGAAATAAGGGCAATTAGATCTTCTTCTGTTCTTATTTCGATACCTAAATCTTGTGCTTTAGTTAATTTAGAACCAGCAGCTTCACCAGCAAATAAGATATCCGTTTTCTTCGATACGCTACCCGTCACTTTCGCACCTAATGCTTGTAACGCCGCTTTCGCTTCACTTCGACCTAATTGTGAGAATGAACCGGTTAACACCACGACTTTGCCTTCTAATGGTAACTCTTGGTCATCGGCAACATCTCCGATGATTGGCCAATTCACACCAAGCTCTATTAGCTGATCAACGACGGCTCTGTTTTTCTCTTGTGAGAAGAAAGCAGTAATATGACTCGCAACGATGTCACCAATATCTGACACTTCAACCAGTTGTTCATGGGTTGCTGCTTGCACCAATTCCAACGTCTTAAAGTATTGCGCTAAGTTCATGGCTGTCGCTTCACCGACTTCACGAATACCTAGTGAATATAGGAAACGCGCTAATGTCGTGTCTTTGGCTTTATTCAGCGCGCTCACCACGTTTTGCCCTGATTTAGGCCCCATTCTGTCAAGGACAGTAATCACGCCAGCACTAAGCTTAAACAAGTCGGCAGGCGTTTCGACCATTTCGCGATCAACAAGCTGCTCAATTACTTTCACGCCCAATCCATCAACGTCTAGCGCCTTTCTAGAAACAAAGTGCTTGAGTGCTTCTTTACGCTGCGCCTGGCACACTAAACCGCCCGTACAACGCGCCACAGCCTCACCTTCTACACGCTCAACTGCTGAGTTACATACAGGGCATGAATCAGGGAAAACAATGTCTTTCGCCGCCTCAGGGCGGCGATCTTGTACAACAGCGACAATTTGCGGAATAACATCACCTGCACGGCGAATAATAACGCTGTCGCCAACCTTCACGCCTAAACGAGCAATCTCATCAGCGTTGTGTAACGTTGCATTACTGACTGTTACACCACCAACGAAGATAGGTTCCAGTTTAGCTACTGGTGTAATTGCGCCTGTGCGGCCCACCTGAAACTCAACGTCATTGAGCAGAGTGATCTCTTCTTGCGCTGGGAATTTGTAAGCAATCGCCCAGCGTGGCGCTCGAGCAACAAAGCCAAGCACTTCTTGTGCGGCAATATCGTCGACTTTGATAACCACGCCATCAATCTCGTAAGCCAGAGCATCGCGACGGGTCATGATATCTTGATAATACGCTTTCACATCCTCAAGAGAGCTAAGTTGCTTAGTCTCAGGACACATTGGCAACCCCCAGCCTTTCAGCTGTAAGAAGCGTTGATAGTGACTGTTAGAGAGTTCAGCGCCTTGTACAACACCGACACTGTATGCGTAGAAAGCTAGAGGACGTTTCGCTGTAATACGAGAATCAAGCTGACGTAAGCTACCGGCAGCCGCATTACGTGGGTTAACAAAGACTTTCTCGCCTTTCTTCAACGCCATCTCATTCAACTTATCGAAACCCGCTTTTGGCATAAACACTTCGCCACGAACTTCAATACGCTCTGGCCAGCCTTCACCTTGTAATTTAAGTGGGATAGAGCTGATAGTACGCACATTTTCTGTGATGTTTTCACCAGTCGCACCATCACCACGCGTCGCTGCCTGCACTAAGGTGCCATTTACATACAGTAGACTCACAGCTAAACCATCAAGTTTAGGTTCACAACAGAAAGTCTTGAGGTTGGCAGTTGGCACTCTATCCGACATTCGTTTATTAAACGCATCTAAATCTTCATCAGAGAAAGCATTGTCCAGAGAAAGCATTGGGATCTCATGAGTCACTTGAGTGAAACCATCTAGCGGCTGCCCACCAACGCGCTGGCTCGGAGAATCTACCGTTACGAGCTCTGGGTTCTCTTCTTCGATCTTTAGCAATTGCTGCATTAATCGATCGTACTCGACATCAGGGATCTCAGGGCTATCTTCTACGTAATAACGAACGGCGTGATAGTGCAGAGTTTCTCTTAACTGCTCTAAGGTAACTTGAATCGATTCTTTCATATCATTCTCTGTCGTGATTGAAATATCAAAAAGGGCTCCCTTAGGAGCCCTTTTCTATAAATATAGATTATTTACAAGGCTAAACAATACGGCTAAGCATTCGTAGCCGTCATAAAGTCTCTGATTTGCTTGCGGTAGTCAGACAAACGATTTGGCGTCATTAAGTTACGTGACTCATCCAATACGTTTCCGCCCATATCGTCGGCAATTTTCTGCGCTGCACTCAACATCACATTGAAGTTTTGATCAGCTTGACCGTAACAAGGTAGCGTCATAAAGAATGAAATACCTTTGGTCGTAAAGTCAGCAGGATCATCATGCTCAAGAGTACCAGGCTGCATCATGTTCGCGACGCTGAAGATAACTTTTGACTCATCAGCTGATTGTGCAAAGCAGTGGTAGATAGACATCTCACCATAAGTTAGGCCGTTGTTTTCCATGCTGCGGAAAAGTTCAGTTCCAACGAACGGGATCTCTCCGGCACAGTGAACATTAAGAACGATGACGTCTAAGCCAAGTTCTTCATCAGGCTTCGCTTCTTCGACAGGTGCGCTTTGCGGAGTAACCACTTCTTTCGCAACAGCTGGCTCTCTTTGCGTGAACGTTTCGTTTGGAACTATTGGCTCATCAACCGCCTCAGAAGATTCTTCAAACGAACCGTACTGCTCTTTAAAGCCAGCATGGTTTTCTTTTTGTTCGTCAGTCAACTCAAAGCTTGGAACTTCAGGCTCAACAACCTTCTCTTCCTCAATCACTTCAGGTTCACTTTCAACCTTAATTGGGTCTTCTACGCTGAAAGAAGGAAGATCATTCAATTCGATATCATCTTCGTAAACTTCTTTCGCTTGTGGCGCTGTTAGCGGATCTGAGTCTATCAGCGGATCAGTCGCAGATGGCGAAACCGCAAAGTCCGGCTCTTTACGTTCTTTTCGGATTATCTCAAAATCATCTTCTGGGGCGAATGAACGGTTTGGAACAGTTTCTGCGTCATCTAAGCTTTCGTTATCAAGCTTACCGAGCGGCTTGTCTCCAAACTTTGCTTTCCCTTCTTTTTTACTCGTCCATAGACCATGGAACAATAATGCGGCGATAGCTAATGCGCCAACAATAATGAGTACAAATCGCAATTCCTGCATTTTTCGCTCTCAGCTTTCTTAGTCGACTAGCTATAAACACGCTGTCACTAAGTTGGGTTAATTTGGCTAATCTCACTACTCTATCAAAAGTAGCCACTGTTTTAGAACAACTTAATACAATTAGTTCCTTACATGGTGTGATTTTCACCACGCTTTTTTTCTTAATTTCGGTCGAGTACACTAGACGTGTTTGCTATTTAACCAAATTCACATGTGACCTAATTTAAATATGACTATAGAATCTGTTCCCCGCTCCGGTTTTGGCTATTTTATTTTTGGAATAAAAATCGCTTTGTCACCGAGCATTCGTAAGTTCGTACTAATGCCACTTATCGCGAACGTGTTACTCGTTGGTGGTGCCTTGTTTTATATCTTCTCTAACCTAAACACTTGGATTGAAGGTTGGATTGGTGCATTGCCAAGTTTCTTGTCGTGGTTGTCATACATTTTATGGCCATTACTTGTGTTAACCGTCTTAGCCACTTTCTCGTATTTCTTTAGTACACTCGCTAACTTCATTGCTGCACCGTTCAATGGTTTACTCGCAGAAAAAGTGGAAGAGCTACTTATTGGTAAGAAAGTGAATGACGATGGCTTACTTGATGTTCTCAAAGACACCCCACGTATATTAGCGAGAGAATGGCGTAAGCTTGTCTACGTTCTGCCAAAAGCGATCGGTTTATTCCTACTTTTGTTAATTCCTGCACTAGGGCAAACCGTTGCTCCGTTTTTATGGTTCATTTTCACGGCATGGATGTTAGCGATTCAATACGCCGACTACCCCTTCGACAACCATAAAATCAAGTTTGACGACATGAGAAACAATTTGAAACAAAAACAAGGCAAGAGCTACAGCTTTGGCGCACTTGTTTCCGTATTCACCACGATTCCAATTTTAAACCTGATCGTAATGCCCATTGCCGTTTGTGGCGCGACAGCAATGTGGGTAGCTGAGTTTAAAGACCAAGCTCTGCGTTCTCGTCTATAACCCACCCATCTCTTGCTTGCTACGCCTATCTTTTCGAAGTTCTGATTTCAATAAAGATAGGCGTGAATTCTGCTACATATCTATATGATATAACTTTTTAATCCTTTTACCTTTTTTTCAACTTGTTTAATCTAAATTCAAGCTAAACAAACATCGAAAGACACTAGACGGTAAAGTGATTGATATACTACGTTTAGTTCTGTCATTAAATGAAGGAATATCGCATGAGCAAGATCTACGAAGACAACACCCTAACGATTGGTAACACACCTCTAGTCCGCCTTAACAAAGTAAGCAAAGGCAACGTCCTAGCTAAGATCGAAGCTCGTAACCCAAGCTTCAGCGTTAAGTGTCGTATCGGTTCAAACATGATCTGGGAAGCAGAAAAAGCAGGTACGCTTAAGCCAGGTATCGAGCTTGTTGAGCCTACCAGTGGTAACACAGGTGTTGCACTTGCATTCGTAGCAGCAGCGCGCGGTTACAAACTAACGCTAACTATGCCTGAGTCAATGAGTCTAGAACGTCGTAAGCTACTTAAAGCGCTTGGCGCAAATCTAGTGCTAACTGAAGCACCAAAAGGCATGAACGGCGCAATTGCAAAAGCTGAAGAGATTGTTGCTTCAGATCCAAGTAAATACCTATTGCTACAACAGTTCAACAACCCAGCGAACCCACAGATTCACGAGCAGACGACTGGTCCTGAAATTTGGGAAGCAACAGACGGCGAAATCGACGTGTTTGTAGCGGGTGTTGGTACTGGCGGTACTATCACTGGTACGAGTCGTTACATTAAAGGTGAAAAAGGTAAAGCGATCACTTCTGTAGCGGTTGAGCCAGCAGAGTCTCCAGTAATTGCACAAGCACTTGCAGGCGAAGAAATCAAACCAGCGCCACACAAAATTCAAGGTATCGGTGCGGGTTTCATCCCTGGAAACCTAGATTTAGAGATTATTGACCGTGTTGAATCGGTAACTTCTGAAGAAGCGATTGAGATGGCTCAACGCCTAATGAAAGAAGAAGGTATTCTTGCAGGCATCTCATCTGGTGCGGCAGTTGTAGCTGCGAACAGAATCGCCGAACTACCTGAATTTGCAGGAAAAACCATCGTTACCGTACTACCAAGTTCGGGCGAGCGTTACCTAAGTACCGCGCTATTTGCTGGCATCTTTACGGAAAAAGAGAACCAACAATAATATGTGGTCAAATCAATTTTTCGTCCAAAAAAGCCCCGTTTAGGGGCTTTTTTGTTGATCCCTGCCCCACCTTTGGTAATATCGGGTCTGTTTTATTTTTCGCTTCAAAATAAAAGAAGCAATAAACAAATTCTGAAAGTCATGAGTACTCAACAAAAGACGACCATGGCTGGATAAAAATTTATAACCAGTCTAAGTTCTAACACGAACATGGCGTACTAGCCTCTAGCGCATTTGAGCTAAAGCAGTTAAGCTAATCTGGTTACAAACTTACAAAAAATAAATTAATTGGGGTATATAAAATGTACGAGAAGCAAGTAGAAATCACAGCAGAAAACGGTCTTCACACTCGTCCAGCTGCACAGTTCGTTAAAGAAGCAAAATCTTTCGACGCTGACATCACAGTGACTTCTAACGGCAAAAGCGCTAGCGCGAAAAGCCTGTTCAAACTACAAACTTTAGGCCTAGTAAAAGGTACTAACGTTACTATTTCAGCTGAAGGTCCTCAAGCTCAGCAAGCAGTAGACCACCTAGTTGCTCTTATGGATCAACTACACTAATACGGTCTCCTTCTTTCAAAGCCATTTTGCATAGCAAAGTGGCTTTGTTCGAAATAGATAGGAATAAGCGCGACATTAGTCGACGACTTAAAGTCACACACTCTCCCGTTTACAGTTGAACAACTAAGGTAAGGCTATGATTTCAGGCATCCTAGCATCTCCTGGTATTGCTTTCGGTAAAGCACTACTACTTCAAGAAGATGAAATTGTCCTAAACACTCAATCTATCTCAGACGATCAAGTTGAAGCAGAAGTTCAGCGTTTCTTTGACGCTCGTAACAAATCTTCTCAACAACTTGAAGTTGTAAAGCAAAAAGCACTTGAAACTTTTGGCGAAGAAAAAGAAGCAATCTTTGAAGGCCACATCATGCTGCTTGAAGATGAAGAGCTAGAAGAAGAGATTTTAGCACTCATCAAGAAAGACAAAATGCACGCAGATAACGCGATCCACACCGTGATCGAAGAGCAAGCTTGCGCACTAGAGTCTCTTGATGATGAGTACCTAAAAGAACGTGCAACTGATATCCGTGATATCGGCACTCGTTTTGTTAAAAATGCTCTAGGCATCAACATTGTATCTCTAGCGGATATCAATGAAGAAGTTATCCTAGTTGCTTACGACCTAACGCCATCTGAAACTGCACAAATCAACCTAGACTACGTTCTTGGTTTCGCTTGTGACATCGGCGGTCGTACATCTCATACTTCAATCATGGCACGTTCTCTTGAGCTTCCAGCTATCGTTGGTACTAACGATATCACTAAGCAAGTTAAGAACGGCGACATGCTTGTGCTAGACGCGATGAACAACAAGATCATCATCAACCCTTCTGAAGCTGAATTAGCGGAAGCTAAGAAAATCAAAGCAGATTTCGAAGCAGAAGCGGCTGAACTAGCAAAACTAAAAGATTTGCATGCTGAAACTCTAGACGGTCACCGTGTAGAAGTTTGTGGCAACATCGGTACAGTAAAAGACTGTGACGGTATCCTGCGTAACGGCGGTGAAGGCGTTGGTCTGTACCGTACTGAATTCCTATTTATGGACCGTGACGCGCTTCCTACTGAAGAAGAGCAATACGTTGCTTACAAAGAAGTAGCAGAAGCAATGGAAGGCGAGTCAGTGATTATCCGTACTATGGATATCGGTGGCGACAAAGACCTACCATACATGGACCTTCCACAAGAGATGAACCCGTTCCTAGGCTGGCGTGCAGTACGTATCAGCTTGGACCGTCGTGAAATCCTACGTGACCAACTGCGTGGCATCCTACGTGCATCTGCACACGGTAAACTACGTATCATGTTCCCAATGATCATTTCTGTTGAAGAGATCCGTGAACTGAAAAAAGCAATCGAAGAGTACAAAGTTGAACTTCGCGCTGAAGGCCTAGCTTTCGATGAAGAAATCGAAATCGGCGTAATGGTTGAGACTCCAGCAGCAGCTGCAATCGCACACCACCTAGCGAAAGAAGTATCTTTCTTCTCTATCGGTACTAACGACCTAACGCAATACACTCTTGCGGTAGACCGTGGTAACGAAATGATTTCTCACCTATACAACCCACTATCTCCTGCTGTTCTTACAGTAATCAAGCAAGTGATCGATGCATCACACGCTGAAGGTAAGTGGACTGGTATGTGTGGTGAGCTTGCTGGTGATGAACGTGCAACGCTACTTCTTCTTGGTATGGGTCTAGATGAGTTCTCTATGAGCGGTATCTCTATCCCTAAAGTTAAGAAAGTAATCCGTAACTCTAACTTCGCTGAAGTTAAAGCTATGGCTGACGAAGCGCTATCTCTACCTACAGCTGCAGAAATTGAAGCTTGCGTAGAAAAATTCATCGCTGAGAAAACTCAGTAATCACCAAATGCTTAATAAAGTTAGACGGCTAAAAATAGTCGTCTAATTAGTTAGATTGGTATAGTATATTCTACAGAATAAAACTAAACGTTAGGAGCATGACACAATGGGTCTGTTTGACAAACTGAAAAAGCTTGTATCTGATGACAGCGCTGATGCTGGTGCAATCGAAATCATCGCACCTCTTTCTGGTGAAATCGTAAACATCGAAGATGTGCCAGATGTAGTTTTCGCTGAAAAAATCGTTGGTGATGGCATCGCGATCAAACCAGCTGGCGACAAAATGGTAGCTCCAGTTAACGGTACTATCGGTAAGATCTTCGAAACTAACCACGCATTCTCTATCGAGTCTGACGATGGTGTTGAGCTTTTCGTTCACTTCGGTATCGATACTGTTGAACTTAAAGGCGAAGGCTTCACTCGCGTAGCTGAAGAAGGTCAATCTGTTAAAGCTGGTGACACTATCATCACTTTCGACCTAGCGCTTCTAGAAGAGAAAGCGAAATCTACGCTTACTCCAGTTGTTATCTCTAACATGGACGAAATCAAGGAGCTGAACAAGCTTTCTGGTTCTGTAACTGTTGGCGAAACTCCAGTTCTTAAAGTAACTAAGTAATCTCGATTACTTAACTACTTTAATTAAAACGCTACCTAAGGGTGGCGTTTTTTGTGCCTGCTATATAGTTCTAATGCCAGATCACCAGCCGCTTTGGCCTTATACCTGACAACTACAAATCCCCTTCTTCTTTAGGCCTCTCACGAACAGAGATCCCTGATATCTCGCTCGGCTCGATTCTGGGATGACGACGGAGCTCGCTCTTCTTACAAATAGCTACTCGGTTGTGGAATGACGATTAGCTCCTCTGTTCTAACTGAGCCATTACTTGCTCAAACAAATCGCACTCATTTTACAAAGCAATAAGATCATTATCGTCCAATCCCCGTCATTCCCTACAGTGAGGCACGAACGTGATAGGGAATCTCGCTTTTCTTTCTGTTTACACACTTATCTGTCCCAATGTGTCTTTGATAAATAGCAGGCAATAAAAAACCCAGCCGAAGCTGGGTCTGTTTAGCGCTCATCTCTCACCACGAGCTAATTTGTGGAAGCCTTACGTTAACGCCTATGCTCAAAAATGCTTATAGTCAACGTGACCTTTCAATCGATTAACCTAGTAGGCTAAGTGCCGAGTTCGGTGCTTGCTTCGCTTGAGCAAGAATCGAGCTTGAAGCTTGAGAAAGGATCTGAGACTTAGTCATCTGAGTCGTTTCTTTCGCGAAATCGGTATCTTTAATACGGCTCTTAGATGCGTTAACGTTCTCGTTAATGTTATCTAAGTTGCTGATAGCGTGGTCGAAACGGTTTTGGAAAGCACCTAGCTCAGCACGGTGGCTGTCTACGTACTTAAGTGCCGCATCGATAACCGCTACAGACTCTTGTGCGCCGCCAACAGACGTTACGTCGATAGTATCAACCGTTACGTCTTTGCCAGGTTGCATGCCTAGTTCGCCAGCAAGGCTACCAGAGAATGCCACTTCGCCTTCAACTTTGTTGTTACCAGTAAACATTTGTAGCTTGCCATCTTCAGTTACAGACGCTTTCACAGAGTCTTGTTGACCGTTGATGTACGTTGCTAGCTCTTCGATGTCGTCACCCGCTTTTGCGCTGATGTCGATTTCTTGGGCTTGACCGAAGTTGTCAGTGAAAGACAATTTTAGGTCGTTAGAACCTGCTTGAACGTTCCAATCTTTGTCTTTCGCGTTCTCAGTTTGGTAGCTCTTACCACCCATCTGAGCATTATCAGAGCGCATGTCTTTCAGTTGAAGCATTACCGCTTCACCGTTATCCGCACCGATTTGGAATGATTTAGTACCGTGAGTACCGTTAAGCAGCTTGTTACCACCAAAAGACGTCGTTTCCGCGATACGGTTTAGCTCGTCGTTCAGTGCTGTTACTTCTTCTTGAATCGCTACACGCTCAGATTTTGAGTTTGAGCCGTTTGAAGATTGCAGAGACAAATCACGCATACGTTGCAGGATGTTCGTTGTCTCGTTCATTGCACCTTCAGCAGTTTGTGCAATCGAGATACCGTCGTTCGCGTTACGTACAGCAACATCAAGGCCGCGGCTCTGAACGTTCAAACGGTTCGAGATTTGTAGGCCCGCAGCGTCATCTTTTGCGCTGTTGATTTTAGAACCTGAAGCTAGACGCTCCATTGATGTTTGTTGTGCGCTGTTTGCGTTGTTTAGGTAACGTTGCGCTGTCATCGCTGATACGTTTGTATTTACATTCACTGCCATGGTGACTTCTCCAATTGATTTTCCGGTATAGCGGTTTCCGACGTCTCGGAAAACCAAGTAGTTATCTCTAAGTTACTTTTAATAACGGCGTGATTGGCGAAACCTTTAGGAAAAAAACAACAAAATTAAAGAAATAGCGATAAAGGAGAAGAAAGCGTGACTGGCAGTAAAATTATCAAAAAAAGATGAGAAAAACACTAAAGTTGCCGAGAAGTCGGTCGAGCGACAATTTGTATTTTAATTAACCAAACGGACTGATTAAGCCGAAACACATTTATAATATTTTAGGCAATTTATTAACCCAATAAGGTTAAGGCAAGGTTCGGCGCCTGCTTTGCTTGGGCCAATATTGTGGTGCTCACCTGCTGCAAAATTTGTTGCTTAAGCATTTGAGTGGTTTCCTTGGCGTAATCAGTATCTTTAATTCTACTATTTGATGTCGCCAAGTTCTCATGAACATTTTCGAGATTATTAATCGCATGATCAAAGCGGTTTTGCATTGCGCCTAATTCAGAACGATGACTATCCACGTACTTCATCGCTGTATCCAAAATAGAGACAGCACGCTGCGCACCACCCACATCGGTCACGTTGATGTCGTCGACAGATTCGTAATAACCCGCCGACATCGAAAGTTCACTGGCTAACGAACCTGAGAAAGAGATCGTGCCGGCCGTATCTTCGCCAGACATGTAGATCTGAAGTTGCCCTTCGTCATTGACGGAAGCCGATACCAGGTCTGTTTGACCATTGATGTAAGTCGCCAGCTCTTCAATGTCATCGCCCGCTTTAGCATTAATGGTGATCTCTTGAGGCTGACCAAAACGGTCGGTAAAAGACATCGTCATATCATTCTGGTTGGATTTCACTTCCCACGAGTCACTTGCCATGCCACTTGCGACATAACTAAAGCCCCCCATGTTGATGTCATCGGTGCGCATGCTTTTCAGGCCGATTTGCACCGCTTCACCAGAACTACCACCGATCTGAAATGACGAGCTACCAAAACTACCGTTAAGGAGCTTTTTTCCACCAAATGAGGTGGTTTCTGCAATTCGATTCAACTCGTCATTTAAGGCGGTCACTTCTTCTTGAATGGCGATTCGTTCTGATGAACTATTCGAGCCGTTACTCGCTTGTAGGGACAAGTCACGCATGCGTTGCATGATATTGGTGGTTTCATTCATCGCACCTTCTGCAGTTTGCATAATGGAGATGCCGTCATTCGCATTGCGAACAGCGACATCAATTCCGCTCATCTGCGCTTCTAGTCGATTTGAAATTTGTAAGCCAGCCGCATCGTCTTTTGCACTATTAATACGGCTCCCTGAAGCTAAGCGCTCCAAAGATTGGTTCAGCATGTTATTAGCATTAGACAGGTTTCTCTGAGCCACTAACGCCGAGACATTCGTATTAACAGTTATAGCCATAGACCTTCGCTTACAAAAAGATGAATAAAACTCACGATTGCTCTTATATCGACCAGTTCATATAAAGCTTTAATAAAAAAGGAGCCCTGAGGCTCCCTTTCTTTGCTGCAGATGAGGCGATTTACTTAATCGTTAATGCACTCAACATGTCAGTTGAAGGTGCAAAGTAGTAAGCGCCAGTCACTGCTTTGGTAAAGCGAAGCAGTTGGTCTGTTTTGCCATCTGTTGCGCCGTACATGCTCTCTAACATCGCATCGAAGTTATGACGAACGTTACAGTAGGCAATGAACAATAAACCGTGGTCGCCCGTAGCAGTACCGTAAGGTAGGCTGTGGCGAACAATCTTAAGCCCCTTGCCTTCTTCTTTGATATCCACACGGCCAACGTGAGACGCCGCAGGAACATCATCTAACTCAATTGAATCAGGTTTAGTTCGACCAATCACTTTCTCTTGTGCCGATACATTCAAACGATTCCAAGCTGGCAGGTTGTGCACAAAACGCTGCACCATCACATAACTACCACCAGCGAATTCACCCTCAGGCACAATAGCGACTTCAGCTCGTTGTGCGTCTTTCGGGTTTTCAGTGCCATCAACAAAGTCTGTCATGTCACGAGAGTCTAGGAAGCGGTAACCATAAGTTTCATCAACCACTTCAACATCAGCTGCTACTTCAGATAGCAATTTACGCAAGATAAAAAAGTGCAGATCATGTCGGTTTGAATGACAGTGAATCAGAACATCAGACAGTGTGCTCGGCGCGGTGATATCACCTTCACCCAGCGCAGGGAAATCAATTAGATCAGAGGGAGCTGCTTGCTCGAACTTATCCCAAAAAGCTTTTGAGAACGCAACCGACGCCGTTAGGTTTGCATCAGGTTGAGTTTGGTTTAGCTCGTCGATTAGAGTCGGAAGCTTTTGAATTTCTGCTAGTACATTAGCAGTATTAGCGTTCACTTTAAGTTGAACGTAAAGCGCGAAAGGCCCAGCTTCAGGCAAAATAGCACTTTGAACGTTAGGCTGCTCATTTGAAACATTAAGCATAGATTATTCCTTCCAGTTTTAGCTTCTAAGTATAATTGTGAATGGGACAAATGTTTTGATGAGAATCAGTCTTCGAGCTCAACCACTTTAAAGCAATCCCTTGCAGCATGGCTATTGGTTAGATAAAGCGCTAACCACAGCAGCAACAATAGGGTGATGCCATTTGACCAACGGAACCATCCGTTATCCAAATAGATTAAATAAATCGTATGGGAGCCCTGTGCCAAGATAGCCATCATGGTAACCCAACGTCCCCATGACACGACTTTGTTAAGGCGCTTTCTATCTGGCGATCTTAGCCCAAATAACCACATCAGCAGCAAACTAGGCACACTCAACGCGATCCCGACATAAAACATTTGATGATCTGGATAGATGATTTCGAGGATATCAGTGCCCGACTCTCGGCTTGCACCTGCAACAATGAAAACGACCAAGGCTTTCGCAAGAAACAGCCAACCTAACCATAATAGGATTGGGGCTTTCAAAAAGCCGTGCTTGTCGTATTGTTCTATGGAGTACCGCACAAATCTCACTTTCACTTATTTTCAAACCAACACTTTAACGCAAATCATTCATACTTAACTAGCTTTGCGTTATCTTATTAGCTAATCCGCTTTAATTATCGAACTCAGTATGAAAAAGAAAACTAATACGCCGTCTGTTGAATCTCAACAAGAAGCTATGAAGATAGCCAAAGCAACTCAAAAGCCAGCTCAAACCAAAGAACAAACCAAGCTGATCGCTCAAGGTATCGAAAAAGGCATCGCACTCTATAAAAAACAACAAAAAGAGCGCAGTCGCCAAGCAGATAAAGCCAAGAAACGCATACAGAAAGAAAAGCAGACTCAACAAGCTAATCTAGATGAAGAGAACAATGTAGATACCAGTGTTGAAACAACATCAAACCACGCCAGTAAATTGCCGTGGCTACTATTAATCATAAGCTGGATAGGCTTCGCGATTTATTTGATGAAATAACAGGATAAACGTATGAAAAAGGAATGGGTTGCTTTGGCTATGAGTGGAACCCTTTTGGGATGCACGACACCGACTTCATCTCCTCACAATGAAGCGGACAAAGTACAAATGGATTTCCACGGCCTTATCAATATTGAGCAGTGCGAGTATAAAGGGGAGGTCACCGGAAGCGAGGGGCATTGGTACAGCTACCTGTTTTACCCGAATGACACATTGATTCAAGGCGCCATGAATGAACTCAAGTCGAATACAATTGAGCTAGGCGCAGATACCGTGATATTTACCCTTCCCCAAGACTTTGCCACTTCCGTGACCATGCTGGGCACAGCTTATTTATGTAAGTAGGGAGAAACATAGTTAGATAGCTCAGCGCTCAAATGAGCGAGATGCTACCACTTCTATTTCTACTGCAAAAAAGAAAGCCAGCTTTCGCTGGCTTATGCACTAAATCCAAGGCTTGTCGCTATATCGCCTTTACGTTCTAGAACCCACTGACTATCAAACGGCCCCCAGTCGGATAACTGGTAATAACCATCATTATGACGTCGCCCATCTTGAACAAACATAAGTTCGATACCGATCCCCGGTAGCGCCTTGAGTACATCTTGAATCGTACGACGAGGCCAACCCGTTTTTTCGATGAGTTTAGGCACATTTGGCCTATCAAGGCTTTCCACTAACAATGCTAAATATAGCCGCCTTGCAAAAACAGGACTCAACTCCATTGACACCTCCTATATATGTGCAGCTCAATTATTTCTTTTTTCGCTGACAACATGTTGAGGCTGATCAATAAGTCTCCAATAGTGACATTTTCTTACTGTTTTTTTTTCACTCTATGAAATATTCCTCACTCTATTTTGTCTGAATTGCCGCTTCCTGATAGGATTCAACTCATAACAATGAAATAAAATCACCCAAAGGAAGAATAATGACTATCACTATGTTTGGTATCCCAAATTGCGACACCATTAAAAAAGCAAAGAAATGGCTCGAAGCTGAAGGTATCGAGTTCGAATTTCACGATTATCGCAAGCAAGGCATCACAGAAGAGCTAGTAACAAGCTTCTGCTCAGAGCTTGGTTGGGAACTTGTGCTGAACAAACGTGGTACGACTTATCGCCAACTTTCACAAGAACAGAAAGAGACGTTAACGGAAGACAAAACCGTGTCTCTGCTTGTTGAGCAACCGGCAATGATTAAGCGCCCAATCCTAAAAGTGGACGGTAAGCTTCACATCGGATTTAAAGCTGACCAATACGCCGCTATTTTTGCTTAGAGCACCGCATTTATATCGAAAGACAACCGGACGTTGATCACTAATGCAACGCCCTAAAAATTAATGACTATACGTTTTATTTAAACAAGGAATTCAAGGATGACAGATAGCCCAACTTTGGCTCTGGCAAAAGATCTCATTAGCCGCCAATCAGTAACGCCTGAAGACGCAGGTTGCCAAGACTTAATGATTGAACGCTTAAAAGCGCTCGGCTTTGAAATCGAAGTGATGGTATTTGAAGATACCACTAACTTTTGGGCTCGCCGTGGCACAGAAGCACCTCTGTTTGCTTTTGCTGGTCACACAGACGTTGTGCCAGCAGGTCCAATTGAACAATGGAACACCAAGCCATTTGAGCCGACTATAGTCGACGGTTTCCTTCACGGCCGTGGCGCAGCAGACATGAAAGGTTCCCTGGCTTCAATGATCGTTGCCGTAGAGCAATTCATAGCTAAGCACCCTGATCACACAGGCTCAATCGGCTTCCTTATCACATCAGATGAAGAAGGCCCTTTCATCAACGGTACGGTACGAGTTGTTGAAGCGCTGATGGCGCGTGGTGAGAACATCGACATGTGTATTGTGGGTGAACCATCGAGCACCGAATACGTGGGTGATGTAGTAAAGAACGGCCGTCGCGGTTCTATCACTGGCGATCTAACGATTAAAGGTACACAAGGCCATGTTGCCTACCCTCACCTAGCGAACAACCCCGTACACAGTTCTCTGCTTGCAATCAATGAGTTGGCAACGACTGAGTGGGACAAAGGTAATGATTACTTCCCACCAACTAGCTTCCAAATTCCGAACGTAAGCGCAGGTACGGGCGCATCAAACGTCATTCCTGGCGAGTTTAACGTTCAATTTAACCTGCGTTTTAGTACAGAATTAAACAACGACATCATCGTTGAACGCATCACATCAATACTCGATAAATACGATTTCGAATACGACCTAAAGTGGACATTCAATGGCGACCCGTTCTTAACAGACGCTGGCTCGTTGCTTGATGCTATCGTGGATGCAGTTGGTTACGTGAACGACGTGAAACCCGCGCTATTGACTACCGGTGGTACATCTGACGGACGCTTTATTGCGCGCATGAAAGGGCAAGTGGTAGAACTAGGTCCGGTTAATGCAACCATTCACAAGGTTAACGAATGCGTGAAAGTGGCTGATTTAGAGAAGCTCACTGATATGTACGAAAGAACATTAGTGAATCTTTTCGCCAAATAGTGTTTCACCAGAGATTCATAGCATCCCATTATTGAGAGACGCGTTATGACACCAGAGCAGCTTACCGGACAATCAGATTCTCATCTGGAACCTAACCTGATTGGCACCAAGACATTCTTGGTTCACAGTGATGTCAAAGATGATCTGAACAATTTGATTGAAGCTGCTCAACTTGCTGGTTTTAAAATGGAGATTGCCAGTGGCTTTCGCGACTATGAAAGGCAATCTCTGATTTGGAATCGTAAGTTTTCTGGTCAAGCGCCGATATTAGACTCAGAAAGCCAACCACTTGATGCTTCAACACTCAGTGAACAACAAAAGTTGTCGGCGATCCTAAGATGGTCTGCGCTTCCCGGAGCGAGTCGTCACCATTGGGGTTGTGATTTCGATGTCTTTGCTCGTAATCACTTACCTGAAGATATACAGCTGCAATTAGAGCCATGGGAATACCTGTCTGGCCACCAGCAAGCGTTTTACCAATGGTTATCTGTTCATGCTGAGCAATTTGGGTTCTTCTTTCCGTACAGCCAAGACCTTGGTGGTGTGGCAGTAGAACCTTGGCATATTAGCCACCGTAAAGTATCGGAGTCATGTTTATCACAGTTATCTCCGACTTTACTTGGCAAGCAACTCCAATCTAAGCCAATATTAGGGTATGAAATTATTATGGTGCAGCTAGACGAGATCTATGCGCGCTTCGTAGCGAATATCAGTCATTAGGAGCGCTTATGTTGGAGTGGCTTACAAACCCTTGGGTTATCATCATCATCGTGGTTAGCGTTGTGGTGGGTAACATCGCCGCGCTCAAACAGACCGCGAACATGGATCTGACTGGTCGTGGTAAAACAGAGCGAGATTTAGATAAGCTCAATCGCTTGGATAAACTTAACCAAGAGAAAGCTCAAAAGGAAGAGTCCAAAGACAACAAAGACGTTTAACCTTTTTTGCTTTGGAAAGTCTGCCTGACAGTTCAACAGACTGCTGATAACGAACACAAAAAAGAGGACACACTGTGTCCTCTTTTTTATTTGCCTGAGCGAATCATAGAGCAGATTGAAGTCGGCTCTATGATTGCTTAAGTGCCACTACTCAGCTTTCGCTTCTTTATCATCTTTGGTCTGGTCAGCAATATGCGCTAATACCGGAACCATTGACTTAAGCAGCTCTTCTTCTACTGGCTTGCCTGATGCATCCGTTACGTTAATTGACGTACGGTTACCAAGGTCACCAAATAGGAAGTTATAAGTGCCTGGTGCTAAGTCGATAGGCTGTAAGCCAATTTCTTCCCAGAACTCATCGTCTGGTGCTGCATACTTCGCCTTCACCGTACCCTGAGATTGGTTGCGTTCTTCAAGCTCAAAGCCCATTTCAGGCAACAAGTTAGGCAGACGCTGCCAGAATACATTGTATGGTGTACGAGCAATAATTACAGGGAAACCACTACGGTCAGCTCCCATTGAGATTGGAATACGCTTCACCAACTCTTGCGCTTTCAACGCGGCTTCAGCACGAAGGTTTTCATCGTACTTAGCCATTACAAGGTTCGTCAGGAACGCGTTGTAACGCTCTTTATTGGTTGCCGTTACCGGTTTCTCTTCATTGCCTTCACGCCAATCAATCAGATTAATCTTGAAGCCATGACGGTTGTTCGCTTGGAAACGAGAAATAGAGTAGCGACTGCCAATCTCTACGTCTTCATCTTCAGAAACCCAAGTTACCCAATCGGTCTCAATCTCATTCTCTGATTGCTCACGAATACCGATGCCACGCTGAGCCAGCATATCTACAGCTGTTTGCCACACACGGTCTGCCTCTTCAGCACGAAGAAGCCATAGTGTCACTTCACCGTTTTGACGCTCAGCACGAGCACCAGGGATCAGCTCAAGAACCTGCTGTGGTGGACGAATATCTACGGCAGGACCTACACCACCAGCGAACTCACCGCTTGGGATATCAAAGTTTGGGTAGAACTGAGGTTGAGCATCTTCAGGCAATTGCCATTGTGAAAACTCAGGTGTTTCTAAGTATTCGAAATCATCTTTGGCTTGGCGACGTTGAGTCGGGCTGCCAGAACATGCTGTAAGAACGAAAACAGCCAGTGACCCAATCACTAGCTGGTGAGAATACTTCATTTATACTCCTAAATGCCAAAGGTTCGCTTTGGCATCACTTCATACGTTTTTAGTAAATGCACGCTTCAGACATTGCTTGAGCAACGACAGGTTGAGCTGGCTCTGACAGTTCAGTCAGCGGTAGGCGTAAGCCACCTTCAGCAATCAGACCCATTTTATGAACCGCCCATTTTACGGGAATAGGGTTAGACTCAACGAACAAATTCTTATGTAGAGGCATCAAACGCTCATTGATCGCTTCAGCTTCTTCAAACTTACCTTCTTTCGCTAGCTTGAACATGGTTGCCATATCAGCGGCTGCAACATTGTTCGTTACAGAGATCACGCCATCGCCACCACGCTTAACAAATTCTAGACCTGTTAAGTCATCACCACTTAGTAAGATAAAGTCTTCGCCACAAAGTTCACGGTGAATTGCAATTCTGTCGAGATCACCCGTCGCATCTTTAAGTGCAACGATGTTTTCGATCTCAGCAAGGCGAGCAACCGTTTCTGGTAACAAGTCTACCGCAGTACGACCCGGTACATTATATAGGATTTGTGGAACATCACTCACTTCAGCAATTGCTTTGTAGTGTTGGTACAAACCTTCTTGAGTCGGTTTGTTGTAGTAAGGCGTTACGCTCAAGCAGCCCGCAATACCAGAACCATTCAACAAACGGCTGAATAGAACAGATTCGTGAGTTGCATTTGCACCAGTACCAGCGATAACCGGGATACGACCATCAGCAAATTCAACGATCTTATTGACGACTTTGACATGCTCTTCAATTGTGAGTGTTGAAGACTCACCTGTTGTGCCAACCGCAACCAGACCATCACTACCTGCAGC
Organism: Vibrio sp. QJM3NY_35; assembly: GCF_057785915.1. Taxonomy (NCBI): domain Bacteria; kingdom Pseudomonadati; phylum Pseudomonadota; class Gammaproteobacteria; order Vibrionales; family Vibrionaceae; genus Vibrio; species Vibrio sp. QJM3NY_35. The sequence continues at coordinate 2,553,448 of NZ_CM173507.1, forward strand.
AACATGGTGATCAACCAACTTTTTAAGGCTGTCGAAATCCACTTCGCCATCTGCGTTAAATGGCGTAACTAGCGCAACGATACTTCCTGAAAACATGTCTATCTCCCTTAATTTATTCTTTTTGCATGTTACTGTAAGCCAATCAATAAACACAAGACATTAAAGTGGCTTACCGGCAACATCTGCAGTAAATATTGTCGTATGTTTGAGGTAAAACGACTTCGAACAGCGTTCTACCTAGAATTTGGGTAACCTACGCTCAATCTAGCGGATAGCACATCACTGGATGTCAGTAACAAGTAAGCTGTGCTCCCATCACTCTATCTCATTTTCTAACGCGCTCGATATTCTTATCATTGGTGACATGCTAGAAGCAAGGTGGCTCATAAAAAGCCCCGTACGCACACTTATTCCACGGGCTAACTGTGCTAACATGCATGAATCAATGGAATATAAAGAGACGTGATTTTATGACTCAACATCTAGTAATCACAGCTGTGGGCACTGATCGCCCAGGTGTATGCAACCAAGTGGTTCATTTAGTCACCCAATCAGGCTGTAACATTATTGATAGCCGTATCGCCCTGTTTGGCGAAGAATTTACGCTTATCATGCTGCTGTCTGGAAAGGCAAACAACATTACCCGCGTTGAAACCACCTTGCCCTTACTAGGACAAGAGCACGACTTGATTACGATTATGAAGCGAACCTCAACTCATGATGTTATTGAGAACTCTTACACAGTAGAGGTGTTCGTTGAGTCAGACGATAAAATCGGACTTACTGAGCAGTTTACCCAGTTCTTCGCAGACCGAAACATCGGCCTCGATTCGTTAAGTGCACGAACCATCAATAAATCTAAGGTTCAACTCGACAACGACCAATTCCATATCTCTATTACCGCTTCTGTGCAATCAGAATGTAACTTGATGCAGCTACAAGAAGAATTCGATTCGCTGTGTCAGAGCCTATCAGTCCAAGGCTCGCTCAACTTTATCAAAAACAGTCTTTAAAAAGGAAATGTCATGAATACGCTAACGGCTGGTGTTCCAGCACCTGCTTTTTCTCTTCCAGATCAAGATGGCAATATCGTATCTCTTGGTGACTTCAAAGGTAAAAAAGTACTTTTCTATTTTTACCCAAAAGCAATGACTCCAGGTTGTATTGTGCAAGCGGAAGGCCTGCGTGATATCAAAGCACAGCTTGATGAACTAAACGTGGTTGTTCTAGGTGTGAGTGTTGACCCAGTAAAACGTCTACCAAACTTCGTTGAAAAGAAATCTCTAAACTTCACCCTGCTATCTGATGAAGACCACAGCGTTGCTGAACAGTTTGGCGTTTGGGGCGAGAAAAAATTCATGGGTAAAATCTACGACGGTCTGCACCGTATTAGCTTCCTAATTGATGAAGAAGGCCAGATTGAACACGTCTTCAACAAATTCAAGACTAAGACTCACCACGAAGTGGTTCTAGATTACTTCAATCAAGAAGCTTAAGGGCGATTTGAGTGAGTTAATGACTTAGATTCATCACTATCTAAGGCAATAGCAACACTCATTGAGCTAATGATTAAGCCAAGAGCAAAAAGGCCGAACATCCATGATGTTCGGCCTTTTTATAACAAGATCAATTACTTTTGATGTTCTGGGTCATCGTCTAATGCGTGACTCGGTAAGGCATTCCAAACCGCCTTAACTAACGTCGCCAACGGGATAGCAAAGAACACGCCCCAGAATCCCCACAGCCCACCAAACACTAACACGGCAACAATAATCGCCACTGGGTGCAGGTTCACCGCTTCAGAGAAAAGAACAGGAACGAGCACGTTACCATCTAGCGCTTGGATAATACCGTAAGCGAGAAGCAACCAGTAAAACTGAGGCTCTAATCCCCACTGGAACAGGCCAACAATCGCTACTGGAACAGTCACAGCTGCCGCACCGATATAAGGAATTAGTACTGAGAAGCCAACCGCGACAGCCAACAAGACTGAATAACGCAGATCCAGAATCGCGAACGTTACGTAGCTGACACCACCAACGATTAAGATCTCTAAGACTTTACCGCGAATATAGTTCGAGATTTGCTGGTTCATCTCTTCCCATACTTTGGTCGCTAAACGACGATTTCGAGGAAGTACACCACTCGCCATTCTGATCATCTCTTCTTTGTCTTTTAACAAGAAGAAGATAAGCAATGGTACGAGAATCAAGTAAACCGCCAAGGTCGCTAAGCTCACAAGAGAAGCAAGAGAGCCTTTGACAACACTTTCACCAAAACCTAACGCTTTGTTTTTCGCGTTAGACATAATGGACTCAACGATCTGCAGGTTGGCTAGTTCTGGGTAGCGTTCAGGAATCGTCGCGATGAAATTTTGTAAGCTGCCATACATGCTTGGGATGTCATTAATGAGATTGCCCACTTGTTCCCAAATGGTTGGTACCAAGCCAAAGATCGCAAGTAGCATCACGCTAAAGAACATCATGATCACCAACATCACCGAAGGCGTTCTTGGAACACCGAGTCTTTGAAGTTGGGTAACAGGCCACTCAAGCAAATAAGCCAAAACAATTGCAACCAAGAGTGGCGCAATTAGGTGACCAAAGAAGTAGATCGTAATAAAGCCGAAGAGAATGATGGCAACCAAACTGACAGCATGGGGATCAGAGAAACGTCGTTTATACCAACGATTGACCATTTCAAGCATCTGACTGCAATTCCTTTTTAGTGACGAGGAGATGATGGTAATTAGAGCAAACCTCAGTGATGACGTCATAGGCTTGCTTAGACAAATAAGTAACAATATCTTTCATCGAGCTGTTATCAGAGACATAAATTGACAATGACTGCCCTACTTCTAACTTTACACTGTGACGCTTGGCTAATAATAGCGCCATTGGACAGCGCTCTTGGCGTAAATCTAGAATATTAGGTGTCATTCTTGAGCTCGATGCTTATTATAGGGATCGTATTGTAATCTGTTTTTGAAAACGCGCCATCATTCATTCATCTTCCTTCATGATAGCGCACGCACTTGGCAAAGGTTAAATCAGATAAAGAACCAATTTGCATTGCACTTGTCTTACTGTCAGAAGAAACGGAGTATTACTGACTAATATGTTTAAACGCGCTCGCTCAATTGCTTGCTTATGCATCGCAGCCACATTAAGCACCCCAACCATGGCGAATACCAATAGTTTGGAGCTACCAGATATCGGTACCGCTGCTGGCGGCACACTCACTATCGACCAAGAGCTTATCTATGGTGATGCCTACATGCGCATCATCAGAAGCAGCCAGCCTATCGTAAACGACCCAGTTCTAAACCTGTATATTGATACGCTTGGCCATCGTCTGGTCGCGAACGCAAATGATGTAAAGACACCTTTCCAGTTCTTTATGATCCGTGACCGCAACATCAACGCCTTTGCTTTCTTTGGTGGTTACGTTGCTTTGCACTCAGGTCTATTCCTGCATGCACAATCTGAAAGTGAATTGGCTTCAGTATTAGCGCACGAAATCGCGCACGTAACCCAACGTCACTTAGCACGTAGCATGGAAGATCAAGCTCGCCGCTCTCCCGCAACCATTGCAGCCCTTGCGGCCTCTGTATTACTGGCGATTGCTGCCCCTGAAGCGGGTATTGCAGCCCTAACGGCAACGACTGCGGGTAATATGCAAAGCCAAATCAACTACACACGTAGTAATGAAAAAGAAGCCGACCGCTTTGGTATCAACACGCTGGCAAAAGCTGGGTTTGATGTGAATGCGATGCCGCGTTTCTTTGGCCGTTTAGCTGATGAATATCGCTATGCGAGCACACCACCGCCAATGCTACTGACTCACCCATTACCAGAAGACCGAATTACCGATTCACGTGCTCGTGCTCGTAGTTACCCACCACTGAAACTGGCTCCGTCTCTGGACTACCACCTAGCAAGAGCCCGCATTGTTGCGCGCTATGCGGGCATTAATAATGATGCTGCTCTTGATTGGTTTGAGCGCCAGCTGAAGAAAGCCCCTAAAACTTTGGTTCCGTCATTAGAATATGGCCAAGCACTGGTTTACCTAGACTCTAAAAAATTAGACAAAGCAGAGCCAATCCTGAACAAGCTGATTAACAGCGACCCAACCAACCTGTTTTATCTAGATGCTATTTCGGATCTGCACATCGAGAAGAAACAGCCTGAGGTTGCAATTAAAGAACTTAAATCGGCGCTGGTTCGTCAACCAAACAACCCGGTTCTGACCATTAACTACGCCAACGCACTGATTGAAAATGAAGATCTACAAGAAGCCGTTCGCGTATTGCAACGTTACACGCACGATAATCCGAACGACACCAATGGCTGGCACTTACTTTCAAAAGTAAATACGAGCCTTGGTAATAGCGACGAAGAACTGGCTGCTCGTGCAGAAATTTTGGCACTGCAAGCCAACTGGAACAAAGCGATTCAGTACTACACGCAGGCAAGCCAAATCGCAGAGCTTGGTAGCCTAAAACAAGCACGCTACGACGCTCGAATTGATCAGCTAATGATTCAACGAGAACGCTTCTTGTCGCTACAATAGTATGTTTACTGATAACAGCTCGTTACCAGAATAAAAAGAAAGCTCAACGTTACACAAAAAAGAAGTCACCTCTAGTGGCTTCAGCTAAACAATTAAATCAAAAATAATAATGAGGAAGAACCATGTCTGTCGTGATTTATCATAACCCACGCTGCTCAAAGAGCCGTCAAACTCTAGAAGTCCTTCAGGAAAACGGCGTACAGCCAGAGGTAATCAAATACCTAGAGACTCCGTTAACAGTTGAACAGCTGAAAGTATTGTTCACTCAGCTTGGTTTTGAGAGTGTTCGCGACATGATGCGCATCAAAGAAGCGGACTACAAAGAAGCAAACCTGGGAGATGCTTCGGTTACTGATGAAGATCTTTTCGCCGCGATGGCAACCAATCCAAAACTGTTTGAGCGCCCAGTGGTTGTCGCAAACAACAAAGCGAAGATTGGTCGCCCACCAGAGCAAGTGCTAGAGATTCTGTAATCCAATATGAGCATTAACATTCTTGTTCTTTACTACAGTCGTCACGGCAATACACAAGCTTTAGCAAGGCAGATTGCACGAGGGGTTGAATCCATCCCGAACTGCGAAGCTATGCTAAGAACGGTGAACGACGTGTACACAGTAGAAGAGCAGCCTGATTCGCGTTATCAACCAACCGATCCTATTGCCTCGTTACAAGAGCTTCGATCTTGTGATGGTTTGGCGCTAGGCAGTCCGGTTTGGTTTGGCAACATGGCCGGGCCAATGAAGCACTTTTGGGATAGCACGACATCAATGTGGATCAATGGCGATCTCATCGATAAACCAGCTTGTGTCTTTACCTCTTCTTCATCACTGCATGGTGGTCAAGAGACGACACAGCAAAGCATGATGTTGCCCCTGCTTCATCACGGCATGTTAGTCGTGGGCATCCCCTACTCAGAACCTGCGCTGCACACCACGCAGACCGGTGGTACGCCTTATGGTGCAAGCAGCACTGGAGAGAGCGCTTCGCTTAGCAAAGAAGAAATTGAGTTGGCACAAAACCTAGGTAAACGCCTAGCGCGCATCGCAATAAACCAGAAGGGAATCTCTCAATGATGTATATGCCAGAAACGGCTATGTCCCCCAAAACCAAGCTGTTTCGCTACCTAGCGTTAGCTGGTAACTTGCTGCTTTTATTTTGGGTAGTGGCTTGGCAGATGACGCTTTCACCGCACCCGCATCTTAGTAATATCACACTTGCGATCGCTTGGGCTGTACCGCTGTTACTGCCATTACCGGGCATTCTAGCAGGTAAGCCTTATACGCACGCTTGGGCGAATTTCGTCTTAATGCTCTACTTCCTACACGCGTTAACGATTATGTATGTAGACGATGGTGAACGTTTATTAGCAGCTGTAGAGCTACTCCTGACTAGCCTAGGCTTCGCAGGTAATATCTTGTTTACCCGTTTTAGAGCCAAAGAATTAGGTATTAAGCTTAAGCGCCTTTCTGAAGTAGAAAAGAAAGAGAAAGCTAAGTTCGAGCAATAATATTGATTCGATGCTCTAAAGCTTACATAACACCAGAACAACAAAAAGCCCTGCGAGATGGCTCTTGCAGGGCTTTTTTCATGTTTTCATTTCAATCAGTCATGTCAGCTGACAATTATGAGCGAACCCACTCGTAGACCAAGCTTGGCTTAGCATGTACTGGCGCAGTGATGGTTAGATCTTCTGTACTAGAATCCTCTAACGTTGCGTCAGGCGTTAGCTCAGAATCCTCAGATACCTCGTTGCCCTTAATCACTTGTACGCCTGAGTCAGTTTCGTCACCAACGACTTCAGCAGCGTCTGTTGAATCATCACCGACAGACATTGTGTTGTCTTGAGTTTCAAATTCAGGACTCACTTCAGGCTCAATGTAAGATTCTTCAACCTTCGCAACTTGACGAATACTTGCGACTTCTTGCTCAAACTCTTGTTGAGTCGACAATAAGTGAATTCGGAAAGTAACTTCGTTGTTCTGAATCTTCAGGATATCTAGGCTTGCCACCGAGTTTAGACGCTTAAGTGCGTTCTCCAACTGGAAGAAGTCTTGAGCATTATTCAAGCTAATAAACTGCGTTAAAATCGATTCTGATGACTCACTCGCTACCGTCACGGCACTTTTACCTGCGTAGTAGTTACTGATTTGGTCGACTAACTTCTTAGAGGTCGTTGCGCTGTTACCTGATAAAGAACCACTTACAGGCGATGTTGGTGCGCTCGTCAATTGACTTGGCTTTTGATCGTATAGAGCCCAACGTAGGCCTGAAGATTGAGCCTTTATCACCAACACAGCATCAACAGGATAACGCTGACTCGCTTTACTGATTGGCGTAACAAAGCTACCCCACAAATCAGAAGTCGCAATACCCGTAATATCGTCAAAGTCACCCACAGGCAGCGTTAGAGGCAAACCGCGCTCTTTTGCGTTTGCTTGCAAGCCCGCTGCTAACTCTGAGTTAGAGTGTTCCCATACGATATTCTTGTCGTAGTTGTCCTCTTCTACCAGCCAAACAAGGATGTTTGAACGCGTGTCAGGCCAGTACGGTAACTGTGCTTGAGTCAATAGCGAACGGATTTGAGCACCGTTAAAACGCATACGCAATGTTGATTGGTCATTGCTTTCGCCAAAACTCATTTGAGACATGTACTGCGAACTCTTGCGCATCGCCTTTTGAATCGTCTCATTCGAAGCGACATCAGTTTGGCCAGTCGCACGTATCAATACCTGCTCCATACCTGTATTTCTTGCCACTTGTTCTGGCTGTTTGTCTTCAGCGTTAATCGCAACTTCAGCACTAAAAATATCTACTTGAGTTAAGGCATAACTCGGAGAGGCTAATAGTCCCATCAACAACAATGCTATGTAGCGCATACTGATCCTAATATTCAAATCTTGTGCCTAGATGATAAGCAACTATGGATTGAGGGGCAAGGTCGATAGCCCCCACTGTGTTTAATAACCACAAAATATCACCTGGCCATGATAAATCGCTCACTTATAAACTGAATTTCTAGGGCTTAGATGGATATAAAACATCACTAAGATAAATAAATTTGATCTATCTGGTGTAGCAATCGATTGCTAAGTGATAGAATCCCGCGAATTTTATTTTTCACTTTTCATATAACGACCATTTTTAAGGACATATCATGAAAAATGCTTTGCAAGGTGCGCAAATGCTGTTCGTAGCTTTTGGTGCGCTTGTACTCGTGCCGCTACTAACAGGACTTGATCCTAACGTTGCACTCTTTGGCGCAGGTATCGGTACCCTTTTATTCCAACTTATTACACGCCGTTCAGTGCCAATCTTCTTAGCGTCTTCTTTCGCATTCATCGCGCCTATCATGTTTGGTATTCAAACTTGGGGTGTAGGTGCAACCATGGGCGGCCTTATGGCGGCGGGTGTTGTGTATGTACTAATGGGCGCGTTAATTAAAGTTCGTGGCGTTGGCTTCATCCATAAACTGCTTCCACCGGTCGTTGTTGGCCCAGTGATCATGGTTATCGGTTTAGGTCTTGCACCTGTTGCAGTTAACATGGCTCTAGGTAAAACAGGCGATGGCGCGGTTCAACTTGTTGATGCAGACGCTGCACTGTGGATCTCTTCGATTTCACTGTTAGTGACGATTGTCATCAGTGTGTTCTCAAAAGGCTTCCTTAAGCTGCTGCCAATCTTCGGTGGTATTGTTGCGGGTTACATCACTAGCTTGGTATACGGTGCGGTAGACTTCACACCAGTAGCGCAAGCGTCTTGGTTAGCACTACCAAACTTCACAGCGCCAGAGTTCAACATCAACGCTATCTTCTTTATGGTGTTTGTCGCGATTGCACCTGCTGTTGAGCACGTAGGCGACATGCTTGCTATTTCTAATGTAACAGGCAAAGACTACCTTAAGAAACCAGGTTTACACCGCACTATTACTGGCGACGGCGTGGCAACCATTGCCGCTTCAATGCTGGGCGCGCCACCAAACACTACGTACAGTGAAGTAACAGGTGCAGTAATGCTGACCAAAGCATTCAACCCAGTGATCATGACTTGGGCTGCTGTAACAGCTATCGTTCTTGCATTGGTCGGTAAGCTAGGTGCACTACTTCAAACGATTCCGGTTCCTGTAATGGGCGGCATCATGATTCTACTGTTTGGCTCTATCGCAACCGTAGGTTTGAATACTCTAATTCAAAACAAAGTTGACCTACACAAATCACGCAACCTTGTGATTGTCGGCATTACTTTAGTCTTTGGTATTGGCGGCATGGCCTTTGGTATCGGTGATTTCAGCCTACAGGGCGTAAGCTTGTGCGGTATCGTGGCGATTCTACTTAACCTAGTGCTTCCAGAAGAGCTAGGTGACAACACTGTGGTAGACAAAGCTCAAATCGATTAATGAATCAGTAAGGCTAGATTCAAAAGAATCACAAACCAACAAGATCAAAAAAGGGAGAGCGTCGAATGCTCTCCCTTTTTATTAATACGGCTAAATTCAGCGAGTTAAGAAACGGTTTAGAGTCACTTAAGCTGAAACCGAATTACTTAGTACCGAAGATCTTATCACCAGCATCGCCAAGACCAGGAACAATGTAACCCTTGTCGTTTAGCTTCTCATCGATTGCGGCCGTGTAAAGCTCAACATCTGGGTGCGCTTTTTCTAGAGCAGCGATACCTTCAGGAGCAGCAACAAGCACAAGAATCTTAAAGTGCTTACAACCTTTCTCTTTCATCAGGTCAATAGTCGCGATCATAGAACCACCTGTCGCAAGCATTGGATCTACGACTAGAGCAATACGCTCGTCGATGTTAGATGCAAGCTTGTTGAAGTATGGTACTGGCTCAAGCGTTTCTTCGTCACGGTAGATACCAACAACACTGATACGTGCACTTGGGATGTGCTCAAGAACGCCGTCCATCATGCCTAGACCAGCACGTAGGATTGGCACTACCGTTACTTTTTTACCTTTAATTTGGTCAACTTCAACTGGACCGTTCCAACCGTTAATCGTTACGCGCTCAGTTTCAAAGTCTGATGTCGCTTCGTATGTTAGAAGGCTACCCACTTCTGTCGCTAGCTCACGAAAACGCTTAGTGCTAATCTCACCTTCACGCATCAGGCCAATTTTATGTTTTACTAGCGGGTGTTTCACTTCAACAACTTTCATTTCCAACTCCGGCAATATTTAAACAAACCTGTAGATTATACACGAACTTTGTGGTTATTTCAGAATCTTTATTCTAATAAAAAAAACCGCGCAAACGTTTGCTCTTGGTAATCAAGCCCTGTTAGAATAGCGCCGTTTTCACATCCAACTTAAGTTCGAGGACTATCCCGTGAGTGGTAATACTTCTTCTCTAAGCTACAAAGACGCTGGTGTTGATATCGACGCAGGTAATGCACTAGTAGACCGTATTAAAGGTGCTGTTAAACGCACTCGTCGCCCTGAAGTAATGGGCGGTATTGGTGGCTTTGGCGCCCTATGTGAACTTCCAACGAAATACAAAGAGCCAGTACTTGTTTCAGGTACTGATGGTGTTGGTACTAAACTTCGCCTTGCTTTGGATCTGAAAAAACACGACACCATTGGTATCGATCTAGTGGCAATGTGTGTGAACGACCTAATCGTTCAAGGTGGTGAGCCGCTATTCTTCCTAGACTACTACGCAACAGGTAAGCTAGATGTAGATACAGCAGCAGACGTTGTTTCTGGTATCGCTGAAGGTTGTGTTCAAGCTGGTTGTGCACTAATCGGCGGTGAAACGGCTGAAATGCCAGGCATGTACGAAGGCGACGACTACGACGTAGCTGGCTTCTGTGTTGGTGTTGTAGAGAAAGCTGACATCATCGACGGTACTAAAGTAGCAGCAGGTGACGCACTTATCGCTGTTGGCTCAAGTGGTCCACACTCAAACGGTTACTCTTTAATTCGTAAAGTCCTAGAAGTTTCTGGTGCTGATAAGAGTGAAGAACTAGAAGGTCGCACTATTGGTGAGCACCTACTAGAACCTACTAAGATTTACATCAAATCGGCACTTAAGATGATTGCAGAGCATGACATTCATGCTATCTCGCACATCACAGGTGGTGGTTTCTGGGAAAACATCCCACGCGTACTTCCTGAAGGTACTAAAGCAGTCATTGATGGCAAGAGCTGGGAATGGCCTGCTATCTTCAACTGGCTACAAGAGAAAGGTAACGTGGAGACATTTGAAATGTACCGCACTTTCAACTGTGGTGTAGGCCTAGTTGTTGCTCTACCTAAAGATCAAGCAGACGCTGCTGTTGAACTACTGAAAGCTGAAGGCGAAAACGCTTGGGTTATCGGTGAGATCGCAAACGCTGAAGCTGGCGAAGAGCAAGTTGAAATCAAATAAGTGATACGCGCACTTACTTAGTTAATCAATGAGGACCTAATGGTTCTCATTTTGCTATTTAGCCCGCAGAAAACCTTAGTTTATGTGGGTACATTGTAAACAGTCCCGTTAATCAATCGTATGACCCACTCTATGAAAAACAATCACTCAAATAAAACCAGTCACTCTAAGAAAAACATCGTTGTGTTAGTTTCAGGAAGCGGAAGTAATTTACAGGCAATTTTGGATGCCTGTGATAGCAATATGATTGATGCTTCAGTTAAGGCGGTCTTCTCGAACAAAGCAGAGGCTTTTGGATTAGAACGAGCGAAAGCCGCAGGTGTTGACGCACATTCAGTGAATCCAAAAGACTTTGGTTCACGTGAAAAGTTTGACCATGAATTGATGATTCAGATCGATGCCTACCAACCCGATTTAATCGTACTAGCAGGATACATGCGTATCCTAAGTTCAGAGTTTGTTCGTCACTATGCGGGTAAAATGGTCAACATCCACCCTTCCCTGTTACCTAAATATCCAGGTCTACACACCCACCAGCGTGCCATTGATGCGCAAGACAAAGAACACGGTACTAGCGTCCACTTTGTTACCGAAGAACTTGATGGTGGCCCTGTGATCTTACAGGCTAAGGTTCCAGTATTTGAAGATGATGATGCTGATATTCTGGCAAGCCGAGTGCTTACTCAAGAACACTGCATTTACCCTATGGTCTGCAAATGGTTCGCCGAAAATCGTTTATCAATGTTAAATGGGCAGGCTGTCTTAGACGGTAAGGCATTAAGCAAACACGGTTACGCAGAAGAGTAATTCGTCAGAAACTAAATCAAATAAAAAAAGGCCGCTTACTGATTCATTAGTTCAATAAGCGGCCTTTTTTATACGGTTCAAATAATACTATTCGGGATACTTAGCTCAGCTCAATGGTTCAGTTGGCGCTTGGCTTGCTACCTTCTTCGGCGCATAAGCGACATCTTCCAATGCTTTATGATTGTTGCCAACCAGCTCACCAAAATGAAACAGCGCATATTCGCCCGGCTTCATTCTAAACCACTCTTCATTGTCTGTTAGAGGCTGAGTTGCCACCACTGTAACCACGTCATTAGGCGTAGTTTCTTCTTGGAAGTTAATTTCAACGTCTTCATCAATTAAGCTCGCTTTACCAAAAGGCGCGCGTCTTGTTATCCAATACAAATGGTTAGTACAGTAAGTCATCACATACTCACCATCGCTCAATAACATGTTGAAAACGCCTTTCTCTCGAAGCTGGTCACAACACTCAGCCACAAAACGAAACATGCCTTCCATGTCTTGTGGTGGCTCTGGGAAACGCTCTTCAAGTTGTTTGAGTAGCCAACAAAAAGAGAGCTCACTGTCTGTCTCGCCAACCGGTCTGAAACGACCACTAATCAGATCGTCGTAATCCGTTAATTGACCATTGTGAGCAAAGGTCCAGTATCGCCCCCAAAGCTCACGAGTAAAAGGGTGTGTATTCTCTAGATTAACACCACCACGGTTCGCTTGACGGATATGACTGACAACGGCTTGGCTTTTAATTGGGTAGTTTTGAACCAACTCAGCGATCTTGGATTCACAACTAGGGTTAGGATCTTTAAACGTACGGAAACCCTTTCCTTCATAGAAAGTAATACCCCAGCCATCGCGGTGCGGGCCGGTATTGCCTCCACGCTGCATAAGACCAGTAAAGCTAAAACAAATATCAGTTGGCACATTCGCGCTCATACCGAGCAATTCACACATGGTTTAATCTACTCCCTATCAAAACCAATGGAGCCTAAGTTGGGCCCCAAATGTCTTTAAAACTATTATTCCATTTCTTTTTCAACAAGCTGAATCACAATGTGGATGATCTTAATGTGAATCTCTTGGATGCGGTCAGCGTAACCAAAATGTGGAACTCGAATTTCGATATCGGCACAACCTGCCATTTTACCGCCATCTTTACCCGTCAATGCAATCGTCTTCATGCCTTTAGCTTGAGCAGCTTCAATCGCTTTTAGAATATTGGCAGAGTTACCTGAAGTCGACAGACCGAACAACACATCACCTTTACGACCTACCGCTTCTACATAACGAGAAAATACGTGGTCGTAGCCAAAATCATTACTCACGCAAGACAGGTGGCTTGGATCTGAAATCGCAATACCAGCGTAACCTGGACGGTTTTCACGGTATCGGCCAGTAAGCTCTTCCGCGAAGTGCATTGCATCACAGTGTGAACCACCGTTGCCACAAGAAAGCACTTTGCCCTCTTGCTTGAAGGAGTCAGCAATCAGTTTTGCCGCCGCTTCAATTTGAGCGATGTTATGGTCATCACTCAGGAACTTATTCAGAACGTCAGCAGCTTCGTTCAATTCACTTTTGATTAGGTCATGGTACATAAGGCTTATCTCTTATATTTTTTTACGCAACTTAAAGTACGTGAAATGAGAGCTGAGGGTTTTCCCCTCTTTTACCTGAGTTTACCCACAAACATGAAATAGTGTCGACACTTAAGCCCAAAGATTGCCACCTTTATTAGAGTCTCACTGCCGATCCGTCCAAATATTCGCCACCAACCTCTCACAATTAGAACTTTAACTCTATTGAGATCACTTTTTATTCACTTTAGAGTTTTACAAATATTTAATATTTTGTTTACACTTAACTGGTTAGACCTCTTATCTAAACTTAATAACAATAAGTGATCTCTGAAAAGGAAATCGATCATGAACATATTGCTCTCCCTACTCGGCATGACCGCCATCTTAGGCGTCTGTCTTTACCATAGAGTTAGTCTGGTACGTGCATTAGTTGTATTAACCGGCGCAATGGTAGCATTAACACTGTTTGGCGGCGTGGCTGTTACTGGATGGCTTTGCTATCTATTAACCGTTGCGATCTTTGCTGTACCGACCATTCGTCAGACACTGATCAGCCAAAAAGCACTCTCTTTATTTAAGAAAGTTCTACCGGCGATGTCTCAGACAGAAAAAGAAGCACTAGAAGCTGGCACAGTATGGTGGGAAGCAGAGCTGTTCAAAGGCAAACCTGAATGGAAGAAGCTTCAGAACATTGCTGACCCGAAACTCTCTGAAGCTGAGCAAGCGTTTTTAGATGGTCCAGTAAATACCGTGTGTGAAATGGTCAATGATTACCAAGTCACTCATGAGCTTGCTGATTTACCACCAGAAGTATGGCAATACCTGAAAGACCATAAATTCTTCGCCATGATAATCAAGAAAAAATACGGCGGCTTAGAGTTCTCAGCTTACGCTCAATCTTTGGTTCTACAGAAGCTAACGGGCGTTTCGAGCGTATTGTCATCGACGGTTGGCGTACCTAACTCATTAGGCCCTGGTGAGCTATTACAGCACTACGGTACAGAAGAACAAAGAAACCACTACCTGCCTCGCCTAGCGGAAGGTAAAGAGATCCCTTGTTTTGCTCTGACTAGCCCAGAAGCCGGTTCAGATGCAGGTTCAATCCCAGATTACGGTGTGGTTTGTAAAGGCGACTGGCAAGGCGAAGAAGTATTGGGCATGCGCCTAACTTGGAACAAGCGTTACATCACTCTCGCGCCTGTCGCGACCGTTTTAGGCTTGGCTTTTAAATTGCGTGACCCGGATGGTCTGCTTGGTGACCAAAAAGATCTTGGTATCACCTGTGCGCTTATCCCAACGGATTTAAAAGGCGTAGAGATTGGCAACCGCCACTTCCCACTAAACGTACCTTTCCAGAATGGTCCAACCCAAGGCGACGATATCTTCGTGCCTATCGATTTCATCATTGGTGGCCAGAAAATGGCTGGTCAAGGCTGGCGTATGCTGGTTGAGTGTCTGTCGGTTGGTCGTGGTATCACACTGCCTTCAAACTCAACCGGTGGCATTAAATCTGCTGCGCTCGCAACAGGTGCTTACGCTCGTATCCGCCGTCAGTTCAAACAACCGATTGGCCGCATGGAAGGGGTTGAAGAGCCACTTGCACGCCTAGCGGGTAACGCTTATGTAATGGACGCAGCAAGTAACCTAACCGTCGCGGGCATCGACCTTGGCGAAAAGCCTTCGGTTATCTCTGCAATCGTTAAGTACCACTGTACTCACCGTGGCCAACGCAGCATCATTGATGCGATGGATATCGTCGGCGGTAAAGGCATTTGTTTAGGCCCATCGAACTTCCTAGCTCGTGGCTACCAAGGCTCACCTATCGCGATTACGGTTGAAGGCGCAAACATCCTGACTCGTTCAATGATCATCTATGGTCAAGGTGCGATTCGCTGTCACCCTTACGTACTTAACGAAATGGAAGCCGCTTATTCTGAAAGCAGCGATGCGCTTGATAAGTTTGATTCAGCGTTAGCAGGACACGTTAGCTTTACGATGAGTAACCTAGTCCGCAGTTTGTGGTTTGGTTTAACCGACGGTCGTGGTTCTGATGCGCCAACACCTTCAAATAAAACGGATAAACAGACACAGCGTTACTACCAACAGCTAAACCGCTACAGTGCAAACCTAGCGCTACTGTCTGATATTTCAATGGCAGTTCTGGGCGGATCACTGAAGCGTAGAGAACGTTTATCAGCAAGACTGGGTGATATCCTGAGTCAACTTTACCTCGGTTCAGCAACGTTGAAGCGCTTTGAAAGTGAAGGCAGCCACGCTGAAGATCTACCGTTAGTACATTGGGGTATGCAAGATAGCTTACGTCAGACTGAAGTGGCGATTGATGAGTTCTTAGCGAACTTCCCTAACCCTGTGATTGGTCGCCTGCTGCGCGTTGTGTTGATGCCATTTGGCCGTATTCGCCGCGCACCAAACGACAAACTGGATAGCAAAGTCGCGCACATTCTACAAACACCAAGCGAAACACGCTCTCGTATAGGTCGCGGCCAATACCTAGAAGCGACGGAATACAACCCAGTAGGTAAGATTGAAAAAGCGCTAGAAGTGATTCTTCAAGCTGAACCCCTGTTCGACAAAGTCTGCAAAGAGACGCATCAAAAACGTGCATTCTTACGACTTGATCTTGTTGCTCAGTTGGGACTTGAGAAAGGTATCTTAACGCAAGACGAAGCAAATCTTCTGATTAGCGCTGAGGAACATAGACTGTACACGATTAACGTGGATGACTTCTCACCAGAGGAGCTTGCAGCAAAGTCTCAGTACCCAGACCAATCGATTGATAACGTCGCTTAAGGCCAGAAAAAGAAACAAAAACGGGACTCCTATGAGTCCCGTTTTTTTGTTCATGATTCCGTTGCCACAAATTCCAATGCTTTATCTAGCGGCTTATTCTCTCTAGCAATCTAATCATCTATGCGAGTTACTTGGGCGCCTTGAGCTGCATCTCAGGTAACGCTTTTTTCTTCGCTTTAACCTTACGAACCACAAACCAAATCAATAAGCCAAATAGAATCGCGACCACATTACCCACCGCAATAATGATCATACTGCGCTGTCTATCATCTTCACGTTTTTGAAGGATCATCAACTCTGTTGCGATACGCTTCTGTTCAGCAAGTGCTTGTTCTTGCAGGCGTCGTGACTCTGCTAAGTCGATATCTTCAACAACGCTGTACGACTGCTCGGTAATTGGAAAGATCAGCGGGCGCTGACTTGAAGCATCAGTGGCGTAAACCATCCCTGACCAATTATAAATCCCCAAATCGCCATTGTAAGGCACCTCAAGAGCGACTTTCATTGCATCGACTTCAGCTTGCCCCTGCTTGTACATCAAATATTCATCAGGAGCCTTGTGCTCAACATGAACCGCTAACGAGCTCGGTGCGATCATCCCCTGCTCACCAGATACCACAATCGTATGAGGTAAGCCCTCTTTTCGTGACTGAATGAAGGTGCTAGTGATCGGTGTTGGATAAACCAAGACTTCTTGCTCTTGCGCTCGCAAGAACACACCATTACCAGAGGTAATACGCGCTCGGTATTTACCGGGCTCGATATCAATAGGCAAAGAGACCGTGAACACACCATCTCCAGCCTTTTCATCAAGATCAGCGCCATCGTCGGCAAACTCGCCCATCACAACCGGCACCGGGCGCGCTTCTCTCACCAAAGACTCTTCGTTTTCAACAAACTTAGTAAAGGTGACCTTAAGCTTCACGCGATCGAGAAAATCGCGCAGCACCAGCGGCTTGCCATCAGAAGTCAGTCGAGCGGTAAATTTGATGCGTTCTGTTTGATACAACTTATCTGGGAACTCATTAGCATCCAAAACTAGATGAGACAGCAGCTTGATGTTGTTCTTAGGGGAAACTTTACCTACAGCTTGCCAAGGGCCAGGCATCGGATTGTCGATAGAGATAATGTCCATGGACGATTCTTCGTACCAACGGACATTATCAGCATTGCGCCAAGAGTAGTATTTCTTGCCATCAGGGCGAACTAAAACGACGGGTTTAGAGTTATCGGCTCGATAAATCACAAAGGTGACTTGTTCAATACTGGGATCAACTCGAAAACGGTTGTCCAATAAACTCATTACGGATTCTGTTGCTGCATGTAAGCCAAAGCTTAACAGCAATAAGCAACCGGTAGCCAATACCCTTAACATACTTTCTCCCTACTGACGCCAGAGGCAGCTTCCGCTTTTCTCGACGAGATCTAAACGACTTTGATGCGCTTCTACTTCATCGGCCGTAGCTCGTAAAACCTTTAGGGATTTTCGACCACTTTCTACTCTTCGTATACTTTCAGCTTCGCCTTCCTGTTGACCAGCGTTAAATTGCAGCGAAGTTTGACCACCCGTCATCAATAAATAGACGTCGGCTAGGATCTCCGCATCGAGCAATGCGCCGTGGAGAGTACGGTGCGAGTTATCAATACCGTAACGGTCACATAAGATATCTAGGTTGTTTCTTTTACCTGGGAATATCTTCTTCGCCATTGCCAAGGTATCGGTAACTTTACAGTAGTCATCCGTTTTACCTATCGCAGGGTTGAGCTTCTCAAACTCATAGTCCATAAAACCCGTATCGAAGGGCGCGTTATGAGCCACCAGCTCCGCACCTTTGATAAAGTCGAGAAACTCTTTATGTATGTCTTGGTATTCAGGCTTATCAATCAAGAATTCATCGGTAATACCGTGAACGCCAATCGCCTCTTCTTGAATCGCACGATCAGGCTTGATGTAGACGTGGAAATGACGCCCGGTCAGCCTACGGTTGATGATCTCTACTGCACCAATTTCAACGATGCGGTGGCCCATATAGTGAGGACCACCTTCTGTATTCATACCGGTGGTTTCGGTATCGAGTACAACAATGCGCTTATTTTCGTTCGAACTGTTTTTTTCGTTCGTGCTTTGTTCTGGAGTGCTACTGGTATTCATAAGGATAACTGTGTCAGACTATGCCGATAATGTGCTTGAGGTAATAGTATCAAATCATGACGAAACAAGTTGAAATTTTCACTGATGGTTCTTGTTTAGGCAACCCTGGTCCCGGTGGCTATGGCATCGTGCTTCGCTACAAGAAAGTCGAGAAGACGCTAGCAGAAGGCTTCACGCTAACAACCAATAACCGCATGGAAATGCTCGCAGCTGTCGTTGCTCTCCAAGCCCTCAAAGAACCTTGCTCTGTGATTCTGACCACAGATAGCCAATACGTGCGTCAAGGCATCACACAATGGATTCATAACTGGAAAAAGCGTGACTGGAAAACAGCCGACAAAAAACCGGTCAAAAATGCCGATCTGTGGCAAAGGCTCGATAAAGAAACCGCTCGCCATAGCGTTGATTGGCGCTGGGTAAAAGGACACGCGGGACACAGAGAAAACGAAATGTGTGATGATTTAGCAAGAACGGCAGCTGAAAACCCAACTCAAGAAGATACGGGTTATCAACCGAGCTAGTCATCTTCACTGAATGAGATGTAGATTTCAGAAGCAAGTTTATAGTTTCTTAAACTTATAGATAGATGAAAAGCCGACTACGAGTCGACTTTTTCTGTTTTTAACGGGTATGAAGCTTTAGCTGTGTCCATTGTACGACGCGAGTTGGTTCTAAAGCTTGCTCCAACCGGCGAGAAACGTCGCTTGAGGTGCCAATGTGGCTTGATAGGTTTAAGCGGGTAAGTACGTTTACGAGCAACAATAAAGTATTGGCTTCCAGCAAAAGATGCGCAGCCACCTAAGCTGTTCTCCAACCACGTCCACATCGCTTGATACTTACTCATCGGAAACAGTGCGTAGGTGTCACAATGAATTACTTCATAGTTAAGTACACCTAACCAGTCTTTAATTCGACTTGGCGTGTACATACGCCCACTCCAGGGTAAGCTGTTCTTTCGCCAAGGCATCAAACTGGCAAGCCCAGTGACACTGATTGGGTTGAAGCCCGTGATAATGATATAGCCATCGTCCATCATCACTCGATCGACTTCTCTCAATAATCGATGCGGGTCATTGCTATAATCTAGCTGATGACTCAGTACTACAACATCAAAGCTTTTCTCCAAAAAGGGTAAATTATAGCCATCCGCTACCACATTATGTAATGGGTTCTGGATATCTAGGTTTACTTGATGTTGAATGTTGCATGTGCAGCTAGAAATCTCACTACTGAGGCCACCGAGCTTGAGCATATGGTAACCAAATAGCTTTGGGCACCACTCATCGAGTCGAGTTTGAATAGATTCTCTCAACCAGTCCCCATTGTGCAATTGCGCCCAAGTGTAAGGACGTTCAAACTTCTTTCTGCTACGTGCTGGCTTCATCAATAATCTGTCTCACTTATTCTGTCGCACTAAAAGTGACTGGAGAACCAATAATGTTACATATCAAAAGCATACCTGCATTTAACGACAATTACATCTGGCTGATTCAAAATAGCGATCGCCGTTGTGCTGTCGTCGACCCTGGTGATGCGGCTCCAGTATTAGAGTACTTAGCACACCATGAGCTAACTTTAGATGCAATCTTGATTACTCACCACCACCACGATCACATTGGTGGTGTTCCAGAACTCGTTAGACAATTTCCCGGCGTGGATGTCGTGGGTCCAAGGAATGAACCTATCCCTACTTTAACTCATCCGGTCGATGATGGTGATCAATTAGAACTGTTTGGCGAAGTATTTCTCGTCCTAGGACTCAGTGGCCACACCGCGGGTCATATTGGTTATGTGGGCGATGCCAAACTGTTTTGTGGTGATGTGTTGTTCTCTGCGGGCTGTGGCCGAATCATGGAAGGCACACCACAACAGATGTTCGATGCACTGAATAAGATCACGGCGCTGCCTCAAGAAACCGAAGTTTATTGTGCACATGAGTACACTGCAGCCAATATCGCTTTCGCATTAGCCGTAGAGCCTGATAACCAACATTTGCAGCAATATCGCGACCAAGTGAACCGACTTCGCGCTCAAAATAAGTCGACCATCCCCACAAATTTGAGACAAGAGAAGTTTGTAAACCCCTTCCTGCGCTATACCGAGCCAAGTGTAGTGAAATCAGTGTCTAATCGCACCGAGCAGACCGATCCTTTATCGGTATTCACCGCTTTACGTGCGTGGAAGAACGAATTTTAACAAATACAGGCTTGTCACTCATAGGGGGTGGCAAGTATTATCATCGGCCGTTAATTAAAAAGGCTGTAACATGCGAGTTAAGTACAGCTGGGCTTTGGTATTACTACTTTCTGGTTGCCAATTAACTCAGTCAGAGAATCCAGACCAAGCTTCCGAGCAAACCAACACATCTCCTACTAAAGAAGTTTCTCAAGCGAACGTTTCATCAGAAGAAACAGCCAAAGAAGATCAAAAAGTTGAAGCACCTGTCGTTACTCCACAAACACAAGAAGATGTTTGGAAACGCATTGCGATGCAACTTGAAATGGAAGTGCCAGACCAAAAGAAGGTCGACTACTACCGAACTTGGTATCTCAAGCACCCGAGTCATCTAAAAACCGTATCAAAGCGTGCTGAACCTTTCTTGTATCTGATCACGACTAAGATTGAAGAAAAAGGCTTACCACTAGAATTGGCACTACTACCCGTTGTAGAAAGCTCTTTCGATGCGTTTGCCTACTCTCATGGCAGTGCTGCAGGTCTATGGCAATTCATTTCAGGCACTGGCAAAGACTACGGGCTTGAACAGAACTTTTGGTATGACGGCCGCCGTGATGTTGCCGCTTCTACCGACGCCGCATTGGATTTCTTATCAGACCTTAACCGACGTTTCGATGGCGACTGGAACCATGCGATTGCTGCCTATAACAGTGGCGGTGGTCGAGTAAACAGCGCAATCCGTAAGAACAAGAAGTTGGGTAAACCAATCGACTTCTTCTCTCTGGACTTACCAAAAGAGACCAGCAGCTATGTACCTAAACTGCTTGCTCTAGCTGATGTCATTGCCAATCAAGAAAAGTATGGCATCGATATCCCTGCGATCCCGAACAAGCCAGTGCTGACTCTGGTTAACCCTGAAGAACAGCTTGATTTAGCAATTGCTGCGAACTACGCAGGCATTCCTGTCAAAGAGCTTCAAGGCTACAACCCCGCTTATAACCAGTGGGCGACGGCACCAGAAAAACATCAGCAATTATTACTTCCTCTAAGCTCTGTTGAGAAGTTCAACAAAGAAGTGGCCGCTAATAAAGGCAAAGGCATGAAGTTGGTGCGTTATAAAGTGCAATCTGGCGATAGCATCAGCGTATTGGCGAGTAAATACAACACCACCAGCAAAGTGATTCGCTCTGCAAACGGGATGAGCAACAACAATATCCGTATTGGTCAGCACCTACTTATCCCAACATCCACCAAAGACGACAAGACATACGCCCTAAGCGCCTCAAATCGCCTAGCAAGCACACAGTCGAAGAGTCGTGGTCAATATAAGCTTAGTCATACCGTAAAAAGTGGTGACAGCCTATGGACGATTGCACGCGCAAATAAGGTCTCTCACCAGTCACTGGCTAAATGGAATGGCATGGGACCACGCGACACGCTTAGAGTTGGTCAAGAACTGGTCATTTGGAAGAACGGTTCAGACGGCGCCATCATCCGTACGATCTTTTATAACGTGAGATCAGGTGACACAGTCAGCGGTATTGCATCAAAGTTCAAAGTAAAAAGTGCAGATGTTGTAAAATGGAACACTTTGCAGAACAAGAAATACCTACAGCCAGGACAAAAACTGAAGCTGTATGTTGATGTAACTAAGGTAAGTGTATGAACCCGTCAAGTAACCCACTCGTCATGCTGTTGGATATATTCCGTTCGCCAACAGCTTGTTTCTTAGCGCTTTATCAACGAAGTGCTTGGGGATGGCAACCCTACGTCGTATTAATGCTCAGCCCATTTTTATTTTGGGGTGCTTATTTTTCGAATGTAGATTTTGCCTGGTTAAGTGCAGAGCTATCGCAGCAACTGGCTCAAACGAACCCTGACCAATTGGCGTTACTTGACAGCAATACCTTACTCGCAAGTGAAATCATCAGTGACGTATTTGGCCGAACATTAACCATTGTTCTATTGGCATTCTGGTTTAACCTAGCAACCAAGCCAAGCCAACACCAACACAGCTTTTGGCGATGGTTTGCAGCGGCATCGGTTGTTATATTCCCAGCTGTTTTAGGTGATGTAGCAAGCTACGCAAGCCTGATACTCAAGCATGGACATGTGATGAACTACGCTGCCGACTTGAACAGCTTAAATGGCTTGATCAAGTTACCGCTAACTAATGATTGGTCACAATTTGCTAGCTCATTACCACTGCTTCTGCCATGGTACATCGTGCTAGGTTATGCTGCGGTATTAACGTGGACTGAGTTTGAACGCGGGCAAGCGCTTGTGATTTCAGGCTTACCATGGGTTGGCTACTACCTAATCTGGGCGCTCTACATTTTAATCTTTTAAGTAGAAGAGATAAGGCTAGCGAAGACTCTCTAGCCTATTGTTCCGTTAGATTTCCCAACGTAACCACCGTGCAAATGGTTAAGTTCCAATGACTAATAGCTAATCACTATTTAGCCTTAAAGGTCACTCGCATAGGGTTATGATCAGAAGCGTCCGTAATGGGCGCTTTTGCTTTTTCTACCTCTAGCCCTCGATAGAACACGTGGTCGAGCACCAGTCCTGTAATGAACTGAGTTCTGTTATCTGGCTCAAAGGCAACTTCCGTCAAACCAACCTTCTCCAACGCATCTTTCAATACAGCAAAGCGAGCTTCACTCCAGCTATTAAAATCCCCGGCAAAAATAACAGGTCCACGATACTTTTGCAGATTATCAGTTAAGCTCTTGAGCTGAGCTTCATAATCTTCCGTACCAAAGGTAAAGTTCACAGCGTGGATATTAATCACAGCCAGCTCTTCGCCATTGCTTAGTTGGTAACGCGACCAAAGCGCGGATTTAGGCAGTTGAAGCCAAGGTTCTTCATGAGTATAAGCACAAGCTTCAATCGGTAAATGAGTTGCTAGGTTGAGTACCCCTGCACTTTGCTCAAAGGCTTCAAACGCATTAACACGAGTGCTACCCCACTGTCCGCTCGTTACCCATTGGCGAAGTCCTTCTGTCATACTCGCTTCTTGCAGCAAGACTATATCGCTACCTGCCGACAGCTTATTTAACTCACTCTGCCAATTATTTCGGTTTTGCTTATAGATATTCCACACCGTAATGTCTAAGCCATCAGACACATCAATCGCTTTCGGTGCAGAGTTTTGGTAGCAGCTGTAGATGTCGTTACTGGTACTTTGAGAGGAAGTGATCAGGTTGGGTTTATTCGGGATAACGAAGATAAGATGAAAACTAGCAACAACAAGTGTTATCAAAACTGCGATAACAATGATGGTTTTCTTAAACATACAACACCCACCAGAAATGAAAAAGGAGCGATAAGCGCTCCTTTTAGGGTAATCGTTTTTTTATACAGCGTCTTCGTCTTCTTCGCCAGTACGAATACGTACCACACGTTCAACATCAGTAATGAAGATCTTACCGTCACCAATCTTACCGGTTTGAGCCGTTTCGATAATGGTATCTACGCATTGATCCGCAACTTCATCAGTCACGACAATTTCTAATTTCACTTTTGGCAAAAAGTCGACCATATACTCTGCGCCACGGTATAGCTCAGTATGACCTTTCTGACGTCCGAAACCTTTTACTTCAGATACAGTCATACCTGTAATGCCAACTTCTGCAAGTGCTTCACGTACATCATCAAGCTTAAATGGCTTGATAATCGCTTCAATCTTTTTCATGTTCATCCCTTAAACTGTACGAATAGCTCATTATCGGTTAGCTATTGTAAACATTCAATGAAAAAAGCCAGAGCTTTAAAGCTCTGGCTCGAAATTTATCATCTTGTTTAATTAGCGCTTTGAGAAGATTTTACTTAAGGCTTGCGTAGTAAGCGGCTAGATTCGCGATGTCTTCATCACTCAGCATTGAAGCTTGAGCCTGCATTACAGCGGCCAAACCACCAGTACGCTGGCCGTTCTTATAGGCCTTAATTGATGAAGCGATGTATTGCTCGTTTTGACCTTTAAGGTTTGGGTAACCTGGGATCACTGCGATACCGTCTGCACCATGACATGCTGCACAGATTGCTGCTTTAGCTTGACCCGCAGCAACATCACCCGCCAGAGCGTTACCACTCAATAGTCCAAATCCAAGAACTAATCCTAGTGTAATTTTCTTCATTGCATATTCCATTAATTATTTTTATTAAAGTAACGGTGAATTGTGACACAAACTTTTTCTACTTGCTCCAAAGCGCTTCACAATCTTGACCTTCGTAGTTTTTATCTACGAATAAGCCTAAAACAGCGATCACTCGATCGCCATCCATTAATATCGGCGTTCTGCGTCTTAACCAACTGGGTACTTGGTACTCTTGAAACAACTTCTTAAGCTTCCTGCTATGACCGCGCCCAACAGGGTGTGCTGACAATCCCTCAGGGTTAAAGATCACTCGTAATGTTCTGCTCGCTGTGTTGAGACTAAAACGTAAACGTTGTACATCACGGTGGTTAGATACACCATCACTCGCCGCTGAAGTTAAGTGTAGCTCCCCTAAACCATCAGGCAGAACTAAGCTCTCTTCCATCGAAATATCGCTTTGCCAGTTCGACAAGTCTTTGGTCTCTTTGACAACATAGAGCTGATGATTAAAACGTCTAACCTCAACCTCATTCAACACCAACTTAGGGTTGGCATCAGCCTGAGCGCATGCCACCTCATCCCATATAAGTTTGAGCTGCTTTTGGCTCGGCATCGGTTGATTACAGCGGCTCAGCCACATTCTTAATAGGCGTGCACGCAGTAAATCAGAGTGCTGAGATAATGCTTCTATACTTATGCTTTGACTTTGATTGCCACCTAAAGCTTGCTGTAAGTTAGATTCTAACAACTCATCCAACAGTAACTCTTGCTCTGCACATAGCTGAGCGCTGCGACTGACCGACTCTCGGAAACTAGGCCAACGCTCGGTCAGTGTCGGAGTCACTTGATGACGAATAAAATTGCGGTCAAAGCGAACGTCTTGATTACTCTCATCTTCTACCCAAGTTAAAGCCATATCGCGCGCCGCCCCTTCAATTTCCATTCTCGTCACCGACAGCAGTGGGCGAACAATATGAGCATCAGCAAACGGCATCACTTTCGCCATAGAAGAGAGCCCTTTCGGACCACTGCCACGCTTCAACGCTAACAGGAAAGTCTCGACTTGATCATCGATATGTTGGCCAGTAACGAGTACATCGCCGTGTCGGATATGTTGTTTGAAGGCGTGATACCTAGCATCTCGAGCGAGCTTTTCTATGCTTTCCCCACAATTAACATCCAGCGACACTCGCTCAATAGCTAGTGGAATAGACAAAGCATCACACCATGTTTGGCACTGCTCTGCCCAGTGATCAGCATTGTTACTTAAGCCATGATGAACATGTACCGCACAGCACTCGATGTGATGGGACTTAGCGAATTGGGCAGCCAACTCCAACAAAACTCGTGAATCGACACCACCACTGAAAGCGACGATCAACCGACAAGGCTTAAGCGCGCTTTGATCAAGTACAGATGTGAAGGTATCAATTAAGTGTGTCATGAGGCTAATAAACCAGAGGTCGTGTGTGAAGGGATAATTTTTTAATAATAAAAAAGGGTTGGCACTGAGTCCAACCCTTTCATCAACTTGTTCGTATAGCTGGCCTTATCGCTAAGGCAACTTATCAGCAGTAGCCGTAGCTCATTAGACGCTGGTAACGACGCTCAAGCAGCGTTTCGTTATCAAACTGCTCTAGCTCTTCTAGCTGTTTAACTAACATGTCTTTCATGTTCTGAGCCGTTTGTGCAGGGTCGCGGTGCGCGCCACCTAGAGGCTCAGGAATGATTTCGTCGATAAGCTCAAGCTCTTTAAGGCGAGGAGCAATCAGGCCCATCGCTTCAGCAGCTTGTGGTGCTTTATCTGAATCGCGCCATAGGATTGAAGCACAACCTTCTGGAGAGATTACTGAGTACGTAGAGTACTGAAGCATGTTCACGTAGTCACCAACACCAATCGCTAGTGCACCACCAGAACCGCCTTCACCAACAACGTTACAGATAACAGGAACTGAAAGGCCAGCCATCACTTTTAGGTTTTTAGCGATAGCTTCAGATTGACCACGTTCTTCAGCACCAACACCTGGGTATGCGCCCGCTGTGTCGATGAAAGTGATGATAGGCATGTTGAAACGCTCAGCAGTTTCCATTAGACGTAGCGCCTTACGGTAACCTTCTGGCTTTGGCATACCAAAGTTACGGATCACTTTCTCTTTAGTCTCACGACCTTTCTGGTGACCAATAACCATAACAGGACGGCCATTTAGACGAGCCATACCACCCACAATAGCTTTGTCGTCAGCGTAAGCGCGATCGCCCGCCATCTCTTCAAACTCTGTGAATGCATGCTCCAGGTAATCTTTGGTGTAAGGACGTTGAGGGTGACGAGCAAGTTGAGCTACCTGCCATGCACCTAAGTCACTAAAGATTTTCTGTTTAAGCTCTAAGCTTTTTTTCTCTAGTTGTTCGATTTCTTTGTCTAGATCTACCGCTGTGTCACCACCGTGACGCGAAACGTCACGTAGCGCTTCGATTTTTGCTTCAAGTTCAGCGATAGGCTTTTCAAATTCTAGAAAGTTCAGGCTCATCTATGAATCCTTGTTGATTCAGCTCCGCATTCGCGAAGCTAAATTTTAGTTAAATTCGAGTTCTACTTGGCTATTTCCAAGCAGCTGTTTTAATTCGTCTAGCAATGTATCACTTGGCGTCACGCGCCATTCTGTGCCCAATGTTAACCGCGCTCTAGCGTCGGCACGCTGGTAGTATACATTGACTGGGACCGTTCCGGCTCTATAAGGTTCTAAGATTTGACTAAAGCGTTCAAAAAATTGACCGTTAATTTGGGATTGGTCGATAGATATCGACACCCCACGAGCATATTTCTCACGGGCGCTTCCTAAGTCCATGACCTCGCGCGCGGACATTTTAAGCCCGCCATTGAAATCATCAAAGCTGACCTGTCCGGAAACGACCACAATTTTGTCTTTTTCGAGCAGTTCTGCGTAGCGATCGAGCGCATCCGAGAACAACATCACTTCCATTCGGCCTGATCGATCATCAAGTGTCATCAAACCGATTCGCGTACCACGCTTAGTGGTCATCACTCTCGCTGCAATCACCAAACCGGCAATCGTTAGTGATTGGTCACGACGCGTTGGCGTGGCATCTTTCAAACGACAGCTGGTGTATTTCGCTAACTCTTTGATGTAAGCGTTAACCGGGTGACCCGTTAAATACAAGCCAAGCGTTTCACGCTCACCCTCAAGCCAAACCTTCTCAGGCCATTTAGGCACTTGGGTATACTTGTGCTCAACCTCTTCCGGAGCGTCGGTCAACACACCAAACATATCAGATTGACCAAAAGACTCGGCATGGTGATGTTGGCTCGCCGCCTTCACCGCATCTTTCAAAGATGCCATCATCGCCGCTCGGTGAGGACCTAATCTATCTAAGGCTCCGGATAGAATCAACTTTTCGATAACACGTTTATTAACCTTCTTCAGATCAAGGCGTGCACAGAAGTCGAATAAGTCTTTAAAGTAACCACCCTTATTTCGCGCTTCGATGATCGCTTCGATAGGGCCTTCACCCACCCCTTTGATCGCGCCGATACCATAAACAATCGCGCCATCTTCATCGACGTTGAAACGGTATAGACCTGAGTTGATATCTGGTGGCAAAAGCTTGAGCTTCATACGGAAACATTCATCAACAAGGCCGATAACCTTCTCGGTGTTATCCATATCTGCCGTCATTACCGCAGCCATAAATTCCGCTGGGTAGTGCGTTTTCAGCCATAGCGTTTGATAAGAAACCAGTGCGTACGCTGCGGAGTGAGATTTGTTAAAGCCGTAGCCCGCAAATTTCTCTACCAAGTCAAAGATCTTCATGGCCAGTTCGCCATCAACACCATTGGCTTCAGCCCCCTCTTTAAAGGTACCACGCTGCTTTGCCATCTCTTCTGGCTTTTTCTTACCCATCGCACGACGCAACATATCCGCTCCGCCAAGCGTATAGCCAGCAAGGATCTGAGCGATTTGCATTACCTGTTCTTGGTACAGGATGATGCCGTACGTAGGTTCTAGTGTCTCTTTAAGCGATTCGTGCTGCCACGTTTCATCAGGATACGAAACAGCTTCTCGGCCGTGCTTACGGTCGATAAAGTTATCTACCATGCCTGATTGCAGAGGACCCGGGCGGAATAGGGCTACCAATGCGATAATATCTTCAAAACAGTCCGGTTGGAGACGTTTGATCAGGTCTTTCATACCACGCGATTCCAGCTGGAATACCGCGGTGGTTTCAGAGTTTTGTAATAGGTTAAATGACGCTTGATCATCCAGAGGGATCGACTCGATACGAACCGGCTCTTTACCCTCTTTCTTCAGGCGAGGGTTTACGAGGCCCAACGCCCAATCGATGATGGTCAGGGTGCGTAGACCCAAGAAGTCGAACTTAACCAAACCAGCGGTTTCAACGTCATTCTTATCGAATTGCGTTACCGGGAAGTTACCTTCTGCGTCGGCATAGATTGGCGCAAAATCGGTGATCGTGGTGGGTGAGATAACAACACCACCCGCGTGCTTACCGGCATTTCGCGTACAACCTTCAAGGATGCGACACTTATCAATCAGCTCACGAACTTCTTCATCGCCATCGTAAAGCTCTGGCAATGCAGGTTCAGCAAGGAATGCTTTCTCTAGCGTCATACCCGGATCTGGCGGTACAAGCTTTGAAATTCGATCGACGAAACCAAACGGGTGGCCCAATACACGACCTACATCGCGGATTACCGCTTTTGCCGCCATGGTACCAAAGGTGATGATCTGAGATACCGCATCACGACCGTACATCTCAGCCACGTGATCAATAACTTGGTCACGCTTATCCATACAGAAGTCGATATCGAAATCGGGCATGGAGACACGTTCTGGGTTCAAGAAACGTTCGAAAAGTAGATCGTATTCAAGCGGGTCAAGATCGGTGATATCAAGCGCGTAAGCTACTAGAGATCCGGCACCAGAACCACGGCCAGGACCTACTGGCACATCGTTGTCTTTTGACCACTGGATGAACTCCATTACGATCAAGAAGTAACCTGGGAAACCCATGTTATTGACAACTTCGAGCTCGATCTTGAGTCGCTCATCGTATTCAGGTCTGCGCTCAGCACGCACTTTTTCATCCGGGAATAGGAACGCTAGACGTCGCTCAAGGCCTTCTTCTGACTTCTTGATCAGGAAGTCTTCAATCGCCAAACCTTCCGTTGGGAAATTAGGCAGGAAGTATTCGCCCAGACGAACCGTTACATTACAACGCTTAGCAATCTCAACACTGTTCTCAAGTGCCTCGGGGATGTCTGAGAACAACTCACACATCTCTTCTTCACTACGAAGATACTGTTGCGCGCTGTAATTTTTAGGACGACGAGGATCGACCATCGTGAAACCATCATGAATCGCCACGCGGATTTCATGGGCATCAAAAAGATCTTCAGTCAGGAATACCACTTCGTTAGTTGCAACAACAGGCAAGTCTTCTTGCTCAGCCAGTTCCAACGCAAAGTGCAAGTATGACTCTTCGTCCGGCCGTCCGGTACGAATCAATTCCAAATAAAAACGATCGGCGAAGTACGTTTTGTAAAACTCGACGCTACTTGCAACCAACTCACGGTTACCTTTCAGTAACGCCTTACCAATCTCACCTTCTTTAGCACCCGATAGAATGATCAGGCCTTCTGCATTCTCAATTAGCCACTCTTTATCAATAACAGGCTGATGCTGAACATGACCACGAAGGTAAGCTTTCGAGATAAGCAGCGTTAGATTGTTATAACCTTTATTGTCCGTCGCAATAACAGTGAGTTTGGTCAACTCGTCACCGAATTCCGGAGACTGCATCAAGAAGTCAGCACCAATAATTGGTTTAACCCCACACCCATGGGCAGTACCGTAAAACTTCACCAAACCACACAAGTTGGTAAAGTCGGTAAGTGCTAGAGCAGGCATACCCATCTCAGCGACTTTTTTAACTAATGGTGGCACCTTAGATAGGCCATCCACCATCGAAAAGTCACTGTGTACGCGTAGGTGAACAAATTTTGGATCTGACATTATTTTTCCTGAGTTCTAGGTTTGAGCCTAGGATTACAACTGTGTGTATTCTATTTTTTTCTGACGCAAGTAAGCAACTTTATTCGATGCTAAGCTCTAGTTAACGTAAAGCTCTAGTCTATATAGAGCTTAATCAATGCCTAGAATACGCTTTACTGGCTTAAAGCTCTTACGGTAATGCTCGGTAACACCATGCTTTTCAATCGCTTCAAAATGCGCTTTAGTTGGGTAACCTTTGTGTTTCGCAAAACCAAACTCTGGATGCAGCTTGTCGAGTTCTTCCATCTCTTGGTCACGAACCACTTTAGCGATAATAGACGCCGCACTGATCTCTGCTACTCGTAAATCGCCCTTTACAATAGCCAGACCGTCCATTGGAAGTTGAGGAACACGGTTACCATCGATTAGTGCCATGTCAGGCTGAACGCTCAACCCAGCGATAGCGCGCTGCATAGCGACCATAGTCGCCTGCAGAATATTCAACTCATCGATTTCTTGTGGAGAACAACGACCAACAGACCATGCCAGAGCTTTCTCTTTAATTTCTGGAAGCAGAGCTAGGCGCTTTTTCTCAGATAATTTCTTTGAGTCGTTCAAGCCTTCGATTGGGTTGTTTGGATCGAGGATAACCGCAGCGGTCACCACATCGCCAACCAAAGGACCACGGCCTACTTCATCCACACCAGCAAACAGCTGGTAGCCTTGCGGATACTCAAATGGAGGAAGCTCTTTTTTCTCTTTTACTGCCATAACTAATCTCTTAATGTTCTGTAAGTAAGCGCTTTATGCTTCAACAAAAGGTCGGTCAATCAATTTCAATACCGCATTAGCGGCTTGTTTGTCTGCGTCTTTGCGTATCCAGTGATGCATCTCGGTAAAACGTTCGATCAAGGCACTATTATCGGCTGATAGCATCTTATCGACAGATGGGAACAAGAAGTCTGGGTGGCACTCTTCAAGAATATGCTCTTTCACAATCTCTTCACCAGCTAAGATGTTCGGCAGTGATACGAACTCAGTGATCGCCAGCTTCTTAACAATATAACCCGTCAGTTTATTTACTTTGTAGCCCACAACCATTGGGCGCTTCAGCAGCATGCACTCAAGAGCTACTGTACCTGAAGCCAAAAGCACACTATCAGCAGCGGTAATCACGTTGGTTGCAGTATCTTCCACTAACGTGAATTCAAGCTCAGGTGCAGTCGATTGCCAGATTTCCGTAAACTGCTTTTTACGCTGCTCGTTAACGAGCGCAACAACAAAATTGATATCAGGGTATTTTTGCTTAATACGCTGGCAAGTTTCAATAAAGGGTTGAGCAATCAAACTCATCTCACCACCGCGACTACCCGGTAATACGGCTAACCAAGGCTTATCTTGATCTAAACCTAAAAGCTCGCGAGCCTCTTTCTTATTCGGTTCTAGTGGAATGGTGTCTGCCAATGTATGGCCAACAAATTCACAAGCAACGTTATATTTATCGTAGAACGCCTTTTCGAACGGCAAGAAAGCCAGTACCAAGTCGGTTGCTTTGTCGATTTTAAAGATACGCTTTGGACGCCATGCCCATACTGAAGGGCTGACATAATGAACGGTCTTAATACCCGCGTTCTTAAGATCCAATTCAAGTCTTAGGTTGAAGTCTGGCGCATCGATACCAACGAAGACATCTGGCGGGTTTTGAGTGAAATACTTAACCAGTTCCGCTTTCACTTTTAACAAACGAGGTAAACGACCAAGCACTTCTACAAGCCCCATCACGGCAAGCTCTTCCATTTCGAAAAGAGACTCACAACCAAGCGCTTTCATTTTTGGTCCGCCAATACCCACGAATTCAGCATTCGGATATTGTGATTTGACCGCTTTAATAAAACCCTCGCCAAGCGTGTCACCCGAGAGTTCTCCGACGACGATACCTACGCGTAGAGGTTCATTCGAAACAAAGTCCGAGCTATTGGTTGCTGCTTCTTGCTGTGCCATAGTTTTCCAATTCCCTTCTTGCCTAAAACAAAAAAGACCGCCCAATGAGTAGCGATCTTTTTGTTATACCAATCTGATTAAGTCATTATTGTCGTACTTGCGCTGATTGGTAAACAATCATATCAAGTATTAACGAATAATACCGCGCTCAGAGTTCTCTAGCATTTCTAGCATAGGAGTAACCGAAGTAAACTCTTTTGCCATTTCAACTAAAGCCGCTTTCGCTTCTTCAAGTGTTTTACCTGAACGGTATAACTCTTTGTACGCTTTCTGTAGTGCACGAATTTCTGGTTTCTCAAATCCGTTACGCTTCAGGCCCACTAGGTTAAGGCCAAATGGAGCCGCATGGTTACCCTGTGCAAGCACGTACGGCAGTACATCTTGAACAACAGCAGAACAGCCGCCAATGTAGGCGTAAGCACCTATTGAACAGAACGGGTGAATCGCAGATAGCGCCATTACACCAGCGTAGTCACCCACTGTTACGTGACCGCCAAGAATAGCGTTGTTACCAATGTGAGTATGGTTACCAACAATAACATCGTGTGCTACGTGAGCATTAACACAAAGTAAGTTGTCATCCCCGATCACTGTGGTTGCTTTGTCTTGAGTTGTACCACGGTGAATTTGAACCGCCTCACGAATCACGTTGCGATCACCGATCACAACTGTTGTCTCTTCGCCACCGTATTTCTTATCTTGGTTCTCTTCACCGATAACAGCGTGTGGGAAGATGCGGTTTTCTTTACCAATGGTTGTGTGACCTTTGATCACCACATGCGACATCACTTCAGTGTCGTCACCAATTGTCACGTTACCAGCAATGTAAGTGAAAGGCCCAACCGTCACGTTAGCACCGATAGTTACATCACCTTCGATTACTGCTGCCGGGTGAATTTTCGCTGTTTCATGAATCATATTAAAACTCTCTACGAGCACATTTAAGTTCAGCTGAACATACAACTACGCCGTCAACTTTAGCAACGCCGTTAAACGATGCAATACCACGACGCTCTTTTAAGAATTCAACTTCGATAATCAGTTGGTCACCTGGCACTACAGGCTTGCGGAATTTAGCTTTATCTACACTTGCAAAGTAGTAAAGCTCGTTACCAGAAGGGGCACCAAATGATTTAAATGCTAGAAGACCAGTTGCTTGCGCCATTGCTTCTAAGATCAACACGCCTGGGAATACAGGAAGTTGAGGGAAGTGGCCTGTGAACTGAGGTTCGTTAACAGAGACATTCTTAATCGCAGTCAGCGTTTTTTCTTTTTCAAAGCTAGTCACACGATCAACCATTAAGAATGGGTAGCGATGAGGTAATAGTTCCTGAATTTCAGTAATGTTCATCGTTGTCTGTTCAGTAGTCAAAGTCGTATTCCTATGTATATTCTTTATTTAATTAGAAGGATTATAAACGAAAAAGACTCGCTGTACGCGAGCCTTTTATTAGAAATGCTGGAATTATGATTCCGCGCTCTTCTCGATAAGTTTTTCAACGGTTTTCAAACGCTTGTTCATTTCATCAATACGATGTACACGCGTTGCTGTTTTACGCCAATCTTTGTTTGGCTGTAAAGGAATACCCGAAGAGTACATGCCTTTCTCAGTGATACTGCGCATTACCATCCCCATACCGGTGATTGTAACGCCGCCAACGATTTCAATATGACCATTAATCACACAACCGCCACCAATAATACAGTACTTACCTATCGTCGTGCTGCCTGCGATAATAGTACCACCTGCAATAGCAGAACCATATCCGATGTGAACATTGTGAGCAATTTGAAGCTGGTTATCTAAGATAACGTTATCTTCAATGATTGTGTCATCTAATGCGCCACGGTCGATGGTTGTACACGCGCCAATTTCTACACGGTTACCAATGCGAACTGAACCGACTTGTGGAATCTTAACCCACTCACCTTTCTCGTTCGCATAACCAA
The DNA here is from genome assembly GCF_057785915.1 of Vibrio sp. QJM3NY_35. Lineage (NCBI taxonomy): Bacteria > Pseudomonadati > Pseudomonadota > Gammaproteobacteria > Vibrionales > Vibrionaceae > Vibrio > Vibrio sp. QJM3NY_35. Next base: position 2,587,994 of record NZ_CM173507.1, read on the forward strand.
AGCCATCAGAGCCAATGACAGTGCTTGATTGAATCAAACACGCGTCACCAATCACGACTTCATGGTAAACACTTACATTAGCCCATAGCTTAGTGCCTGTGCCAATATTTGCATTTTTACCGATAAAACAACCAGCTCCGATGATCACATCATCACCAAGTACCACACCAGACTCAATCACAGCGTTCGCACCGATAGACACATTTTGTCCAATGGTTGCATCGCTTGAAATTGAAGCAGAATCAGCGATAGCCGCTGCGGGTGCAGGAGTAGTATCAAGCGCTTGAGCAACTTTAGCAAAAGCAACGTAAGGGTCGCTGACCACAATCACGTTGGTCTTACACAGTTCGCGCTCACTCTCTTTAACCATAATAGCGGATGCTTTACAGTCACCAAGGTGCTTGCTGTACTTCACGTTCGAAAGGAACGTAATGTTTCCTTCTTGCGCTTTATCCATAGGAGCAACTGCTGAAACGGTAACCGTACCGTCTCCGTGTAGCTCTCCCCCGGTAATCGTTGCCAATTCGGCTAAAGTCAGGTTCTTCATAAACTTATTTCAGTGATTTAATTACTTGCTCAGAAATGTTGTATTCCGGCTTGCCGTACTGCAGAGCTTGAATATCAACAATCATGTCGTAGCCTTCTTTCTCTGCAACTTTAGTTACAGCATCTTGAATCACTTTGAATAGCTTCTGCTTCTCTTGTGCTTCACGACGTTGACTTGCTTTTTCTAGTGCTTGAGCTTTGATTTTGTACTTGCTGTCTAGTTGGCCTACTTCGATACGAAGCTTCTCAACTTCCTCTGGACCTAGTAGCTCGCCATCACGCTTAAGCTTTTCAATCTTCGTTTTCGCTTCAGCTTGAATGCTTTGCAGCTCAGCCGCTTTATCTTTGAACTCTTCCTGCATTTTTTGAAGAACAACTTCACGCTGAGGTAGAGCCTGGAATACTTGTGCAGTGTTTACATAACCCACTTTTTGCGCAGCTTCAGCAGCTGTTGCAAAGAAAGAAGAGCTAAGAACTACAAGGCCTAAACCTGCTGCTTTAATCATATTTTTCAAAATATTGTCCTTTAAATATTAGAAAGTTCTACCAATGGTAAATGTGAAGAATTCCTCATCATCACCTTCGTAAATTTTAACTGGTTTCGCTAGAGAGAAAACCAGTGGGCCCATCGGTGACATCCATTGAAGGGCTGCACCATAAGATGAACGGTAATTTGTTGGATCAGAATAATCGTAGTAGTACTGGCCGCCACTGTTAGGTGCGCCACGGTCTACGAACTCTGTATCCCATACACTTGCCATGTCAAAGAAGACACTGGTTCGGATCTGGCTACGCGCTTCATCAGAAGCAAACGGAGTCGGTACAATTAACTCTAAACTTGCCAAAGCAACCGCGTTACCCCCCACTGAATCATCAGTAGCGGTATCGTAAGTTGGGTTGTTACCTGTGCTGCTTCCGTAAACGGCTTTCGGACCAGCCGAGTTAGAACCAAAACCACGTAGGGTTGTAAAACCACCTGCGTAGTAGTTCTCATAGAATGGGAACAAGTTATCGTTACCATCCGTTTGACCATAACCATTACCATAGCCTAATCGGCCACGCATCAATAGTGTGAACTCATGCTTTTTGGTCAGCGGGATGTAATGTTTTACATCGTACTGCATTTTGAAGTACTGAGCATCAGAGCCTGGTACGGTCATTTTAGCGAAAGCACGTTGGTGGTTACCCTCGGTTGGGAAGAAACCACGGTTCAAATTGTTACGCGTCCAAGAAATATTAATATCGAAGTCATCCGTTAAGATGTGCTCGTCACCATATTGGTCAATACTTCTCGCAAACTGTTCTACTTGGATGTAAGTCGGTACATTACCGATCTTGTTGTGCGTGTAGCCAACACCAAACTCTATACGGTTCAGCTCATCCATAGGGAAACCCCATGTTAAGCTAGTACCATAACTTTGGTTGGTATAGTCGACGATGCCCGCTTCAGATGCTTCAAACTCGTTATAGAAGATCTTACCGCCCAAACTAACACCATCTAAGTTCCAGTATGGGTCACGGTAGTCTAAGCTCACATTCTTTTGGTAATCGTTCATCATGGCACTTACGCCAACACGGTTACCAGAACCTGCAAAGTTATCTTGTTGTAAACCAACTTGGAAGCTCACACCAGATTCAGTACCGTAGCCGACACCAAAGTTGATACTGCCTGAGTTCGCTTCCTTAACGTTGTAAACCAAATCAACTTGGTCTTCACTACCAGGAACACGAACTGTTTGTACATCAACTGTTTCAAAGAAACCTAAACGGTTAAGACGGCTCTTACCTGTATCAATTGACTTAGAGTTAAGCCAGCTGCCTTCCATTTGACGCATTTCACGACGCAGTACTTCATCTTTCGTTGAGTTGTTCCCCGTGAAACGAATGTCACGAACATAGATACGGCTGCCCGCTTCTACATTGATAACTAACGACACTTCTTTGGTCTCATCGTCAAATTCAGGAATAGTACGGACTTGTGGGTAGGCATAACCAGACTCACCAAGAATTCGTTTTACGTTCTCTTCTAAAGACGTTACCGATGAACCGTTATAAGTATCGCCATCTTCAAATGGTACTAACGCTTCAAAGTCAGCCTCACGGCCGATAAGTTCACCACGAAATGCGACATCTTTAACGGTGTAGGCTTCGCCTTCATCAATACCAAGCGTGATATAAACGCCTTTCTTATCTGGAGAGATCGCCACCTGAGTAGAATCTACCTTAAACTTAAGGTAACCACGGTCGAGGTAGTAAGATTTCAGCGCTTCAATATCACCAGCCAGTACTTGCTTCTGATATTTTTCATCCGCAAGGAAGTTCCACCAAGCGACATCTACATTTAAATTAAAGCGGCTAAGCAGTTCTGCATCAGTGAAGACTTCGTTACCGATAAAGTTGATCTGCTGAATCTTAGCGGATACGCCTTCAGTAAACACAAACTTAAGGTCAGAACGGTTACGAGGCAAAGGCGTCACAACCGCTTTTACTGTCGCGTTATACTTACCAACACTGTAGTAAAAATCTTCAAGGCCTTTCTCAATGTTACTCAGCGTAGTACGGTCAAGGGCTTCACCTTCACGAACCCCAGATGCATCTAGGTTCTGTTGAAGCTGTTCTTCTTTAATCGCTTTGTTACCCGAGAATGAGATGCTTGCGATGGTCGGTCGTTCTTTGACTTGAACAACTAAAACACCTTCATCGCGAAGGACTTTAACATCCTCAAAGTTACCCGAAGCATACAATGCACGAATGATCTCAGATACATCGCTTTCATCCACTTCATCGCCAATACGCACTGGCATTTTCAGTAGAGCTGCACCAAGTGCAACACGTTGTAAACCTTCGATCTTGATATCTTGAACTACAAAGTTTTGTGCTCCGTTCGCTGCCACACTAGTGGCTAATAGACTTGCGAACAGAATTTGCTTAATCGCCATACTTATTCTAATTATTCCTTGCTACTACCAATGCCTGTGAGAAACCATTCACAGACGAGTAAAATCATTAAATATTGCCAGAGCCATCAAAGAGAAGAGGATTGCACCTCCCACTCTGTATCCCATTTCCTGAACTTTCTCAGGAACCGGTTTACGAGTAACGGCCTCAATAGCGAAAAAGAGCAAATGTCCGCCATCAAGCATAGGCAGCGGAACCAAATTAATAATCCCCAAGTTAACGCTAATCAGAGCTAAAAAGCCTAAGAAGTAAACCAAACCGTAATCGGCGGTTGTCCCTGCACCTTTAGCTATTGAAATCGGGCCACTCAAGTTATTTAAGCCAACATCACCAACGATGAGCTTCTTAAGCATTGTCAGCGTCAATCCAATGATTTGACCTGTTTTATCAAATGCTTTTCCTACAGACTCAATTACACCAAATTGTAACTCAAAGCGATAATCTTCTGGCCATTCTGCGACTTCTGGAGCAATACCCGCATAGCCGATTGTAGAACCATCAGAAAGTTCGCGACTTTTTGGCGTCATAACTAATGGCTGTTCAACTCCATTTCGCAATACGACCAAATCCAATGATGTCATTGGATTTGCACGAATCAACTCAACAACCGACTGCCACTGTTCAATAGGCTGTCCATTAATCTCAACAATTTTGTCGCCAGCCTCTACTCCTGCATCGTATGCAGCACCGTCATCAATGATTTGAGCCAGTACGGTCGATATCTCTGGAGAGTACGGTCTAAAACCAAGCGTTGTCATTGCCGATTCAGTTTCTGGGTTAAATGACCAGTCAGAAATATCCAATGTCATCTGCTGCTCAAAGCCGATATCGTCTTGAGAAGAAACCGTTACAGTCATGGACTGATCACCTATATGTGATATCAAACCCATATTGACTGATTCCCAATCTGCGGTTTTGATTCCTGAAATAGATTTAAGTTCCATTCCAGTTTCAATTCCGGCTTGTGCAGCAATAGATTGCGGAGTGACTTCACCGATTACAGGTTTAACTGCCGGCACGCCAATCAAAAATACTAGCCAATACGCAAAGACGGCAAAGATAAAGTTAAACGCAGGGCCTGCACCAACTATCGCCGTTCTTTTCCATAATGGCTTCTTATCAAAAGCGTATTGTTGTTCGTCTTCAGAAAGGTCATCAACTCGACCATCAAGCATCTTAACGTAGCCGCCCAATGGAATGACTGACAAACTGTATTCCGTACCATCACGGCCAACTTTGCTCCAGATTGATTTACCAAAACCAATCGAGAATTTCTCAACTTTCACACCACAGCGACGAGCAACCCAGAAGTGTCCAAACTCATGAACAGCGACCAGAATACCAAGCGCTACAATAAAGGATGCGAAGTTCCACAAAATTCCACTCATGCTAGCTGCTCTTTAATAAATTGATTGGCTATTTGACGAGACATATTATCTAGCTCGAGAAGGCTTTCCAAGCTGTCTAAGCCCTCAGAGTTATGTTGTTCACATACTTTGCTCATAACATGCTCGTTAATGACTGCAATATCGGTAAACTTCACTCGATTGTTCAAGAAAGCATCGACTGCAATTTCGTTTGCCGCGTTAATTGCGGTTGTCGCATGCTGACCTAAGTAGCACGCTTCGATTGCTAATTTTAAACATGGGTAGCGGCTAAAGTCTGGTTCTAAGAAAGTCAGCTCGGCCACTTTGGTGAAATCCAGAGGCTTCACACCCGCTTCTGTGCGCTCAGGGTAAGACATCGTTAAAGCGATTGGCGTCGCCATATCCGGTTCGCCCATTTGAGCAAGCACAGAGCCATCCTTGTACTGGACCATAGAGTGAATCACAGACTGTGGATGAATGATGACCTTTAACTGTTCCTGAGAAGCATTAAATAGCCATTTCGCTTCAATGTACTCTAGCCCTTTATTCATCATAGTCGCAGAATCGACAGAGATCTTAGGACCCATAGACCAGTTAGGGTGTGCAATTGCGCGTTCAGGAGTCACTGATTCGAGTTCAGCCACATCGGTATAACGGAAAGGACCACCAGAACCAGTCAGAAGAATATGGTTAATGCCGTTTTCTTCAAGATTACAGCGGCCTAGGTTGGTTTGTACGTTTTGCGGAAGGCATTGGAAAATAGCATTATGCTCGCTGTCGACAGGAAGTAGTTCTGCACCGTATTTTTCTACGGCGTCGATAAACAACTGCCCAGACATTACCAAGGCTTCTTTATTAGCAAGCAAGATACGCTTACCAGCCTTAACCGCAGACATAGTAGGAAGTAAACCAGCGGCACCAACAATCGCAGCCATTACCGTGTCCACTTCTTCTAGAGAAGCAACCTGACACATGCCTTCAGTGCCTGAAAGCACTTTTACGTTAGGGTAACTCGCGGACAACACTTCAGTCAGTTGAGACGCTGCATCAGGGCAAGCCATAGCAGCATAGCTTGGTTGCCACTTTTCAACTAGCGCCAGCATCTTTTCAACATTCGAGCCAGCAGCCAGTGCAACCACTGAATAGAGATCTGGGTTTTGCTCAACGACTTTTAGTGTACTTGCACCAATCGAGCCGGTAGCGCCAAGGATAGTTAGATTTCGCATCACATATGACCGTAGAAATGTAATAAAGGGCAGAATCACTGCCCTTTTAATTAGAATGCTAAATAAAGCAGAGCAAAGACAGGGAATGCAGCCGTTAAGCTATCTATTCTATCAAGTATACCACCATGACCAGGAATCAGATTACTACTGTCTTTCACCCCAGAAACACGCTTAAACATGCTTTCAACAAGGTCACCAAGAACAGAGATAACGACGGTCACAAGGGTAATAACAATCATGTGAAGCGGGCTGGTGAATTGGATATCAAATAAATCAGCGAAGATCCAAGCCACGATCACTGCAGTAATAATACCGCCAATTAAACCTTCAATGGTCTTGTTAGGGCTTACTGCTGGCGCCATTTTACGTTTACCAAAGCTCTTTCCTGCAAAATAAGCACCGCTGTCTGCAGCCCACACGAGCAAGCAAACAAACATCACCAATTTCGCACCGTGGTAAGGGTCTACATCAATACCATTAGCACGCAGGATAACCACACTCCAGAAGAATGGCAGCAGAGTCAGCACACCAAAGACATGACGAAGAAGAGAGGAATCTTTCCATGCTGGCATAGACTTAGGATAAGTCACAGCCATGCCGCTCGCGATTACCCACCAAATCGAACCAATCGTTAGAATGGCGTAGTGAGCACTCGATAAATTATTGAGACTAAATGCATCAAAAGGGATAAAAGCAAAACTTGCAGCATTTACCACAACCGTAGGAATCAACGCTAGATAACGCGATTTGCTTTCAACAAATTGAGTCCACTCCCAGTATCCCAATAGCGAAATAACCGCTAATGAAAGAATAAACGTGGGAAGTGATAACTCGAAAATTCCTAGAATAACTAGGGGAGCCAAAATCAACGCCGTAATAATTCGTTGTTTCAAACCAAAAAATCCTTATTAACTGTCCATCAGAGCTTTAATTTGCTCACCAGTGCATCCAAAACGACGCTCACGGTTAACAAACCAAGTCACAGCTTCTACTAAGCTGTCTTCATTAAAGTCTGGCCAGAATTGTTCAGTGAAATACATTTCGGCGTAAGCCAACTGCCAAAGCATAAAATTACTAATGCGGCATTCGCCACTGGTACGGATAAGTAGATCAACCTCAGGAATATCTGCCATCGTCAGGTGCTGTGTAATCATAGCTTCATCAATGTCATCTACATTAATATCGCCAGACTTTACCTGTTGAGCAATAGAGGTCATTGCTTGTTGAATATCCCACTTACCGCCGTAGTTAGCCGCAATGTTAATAACCATACCGGTATTGGTGCTAGTCAAAGCTTCTGCTTCTTCTATCTTCTTTTGTAGTCGATCATTGAAACGACTTTTATCACCAATAACACGAAGTTGTAGATTATTTTTATGAAGCTTTTTTACTTCACTCGACAGCACTGAAATAAACAGTTCCATCAAAATACCGACTTCTTCTTCAGGACGACGCCAGTTCTCGCTACTAAACGCAAAAAGAGTAACAGCTTTAATGCCAAGTCTGGCTGCAGAAGAGATAGTTTTACGAACGGCTTGAACACCGTTTTTATGGCCAAAGACGCGAGGCTTGCCCTGAGCTTTTGCCCAGCGACCATTACCATCCATGATGATAGCAATGTGTTTAGGAAGAGAGTCTGTGAACGCTTGAGAATTATGCATAAAAGAGTGAATCAAATTCTAATAGTCGAACAGAGTAGCATAAAAAAACGCTGCACCGTGAGTACAGCGTTTTTCCGGAAAGAAAAGAATATGGAAAATTAAACTTCCATCAACTCTTTTTCTTTAACAGCTAGAACTTCGTCTACGTTCTTAACCGCAGCGTCAGTTAGCTTTTGAATTTCGTCTTGTGCTTTACGATCTTCATCTTCAGAGATTTCTTTATCTTTAAGAAGTGCTTTTAGATCGCCATTCGCGTCACGACGGATGTTACGGATAGCAACACGGCCACCTTCAGCTTCGCCACGAACGATTTTAACTAGGTCTTTACGACGCTCTTCCGTTAGCGGAGGAAGTGGAACACGGATAACTGTGCCAGCAGACATAGGGTTTAGGCCTAGGTCAGATGTCAGAATTGCTTTTTCAACTAGAGGAGTCAGTGTTTTATCAAACACTGTAATAGCTAGTGTACGTGCATCTTCAGCGATAACGTTAGCTACTTGAGTCAAAGGCGTTGGAGCACCGTAGTACTCAACAGTAAGACCAGAAAGTAGGCTTGGGTGCGCACGACCTGTACGAATCTTTTGCAGGCTGTTTTTTAGTGCATCAACACTTTTTACCATGCGCTCTTGAGCGTCTTTTTTGATTTCGTTAATCACAATTTCACCTTGATTATGTTCTTTCTTCAAGAAAGCTTTTTATTTGGAGTGATAAGGATAAGCTTACCAAAGTATAACACCTCAGTAAGCCCGAAAAATTAGTCAGCGTCGCTGATTAATGTACCTTCAGTTTCACCCATAACCACGCGGCGTAGTGCGCCTGGTTTATTCATGTTAAATACACGGATTGGCATTTTGTGATCACGTGCTAGCGTAAATGCAGCCAAGTCCATTACTTTAAGTTCTTTATCAAGAACCGTGTTGTAAGACAACGTATCATACAACTCTGCGTCTGGGTTTGCTACAGGGTCAGAAGTAAATACACCATCTACTTTTGTCGCTTTTAGAACTACGTCAGCTTCAATTTCGATACCACGTAGACATGCAGCAGAATCCGTAGTGAAGAATGGGTTACCAGTACCAGCAGAGAAGATCACAACGCGACCTTGACGTAGTTGGCTGATTGCGTCTGCCCAGTTGTAGTCGTCACACACACCTTTAAGAGGGATTGCAGACATTACACGTGCGTTTACGTAAGCACGGTGAAGAGCGTCACGCATTGCAAGGCCGTTCATTACCGTTGCAAGCATACCCATGTGGTCACCAACAACGCGGTTCATACCTGCTTCAGCAAGGCCTGCACCACGGAAAAGGTTACCGCCACCGATAACAACGCCTACTTGAACACCTAGTTCAACCAATTCTTTCACTTCTTGAGCCATACGATCAAGGATCGTCGGGTCAATACCAAAACCTTCTTCGCCTTGTAGTGCTTCACCGCTAAGTTTTAACAGAATACGTTGATACGCCGGTTTAGGGTTCGTAGTCATGGAGTTTACCTTCCAAAGAGTTGATGATTAACAGTCATGGATAAAAACTGAATAGCTCAGTTTGCATTCATAACAGCTAAAAAATAATTCACTATTCATAAAAAGACCGCAGCATTTGCCACGGTCTCTTTTCAAACAATACGCTAAGGATTAACCTTTTTGTACCGCTGCAACTTCGTCAGCAAAGCTCATTTCAGCTGCTTTCTCGATGCCTTCACCAACTTCTAGACGTACGAAGTTAGATACTGAAGCGCCTTTCTCTTTAAGGATAGCGCCAACAGTTTGCTTAGGCTCCATGATGAAAGCTTGACCAGTTAGAGAGATTTCGCCCGTGAATTTCTTCATACGGCCAACAACCATTTTCTCTGCGATTTCAGCTGGTTTGCCTTCGTTCATAGCGATTTCAACTTGAACTGCTTTTTCTTTCTCAACTACGTCTGCTGGTACGTCTTCTGGGTTTAGGAACTCAGGACGTGATGCAGCAACGTGCATTGCAACGTGCTTAAGAGTTTCAGCTTCGCCTTCACCAGCAACAACAACACCGATTTTCTCGCCGTGACGGTAAGAAGCTAGTGCAACACCTTCAACGAATTGTACGCGACGGATGTTGATGTTTTCACCGATTTTAGTTACTAGTGCGATACGCGCTTCTTCAAATTTAGCTTGAAGATCAGCGATTTCTAGACGTTCTGCTAGAGCAACTTCAGCAACTTCGTTAGCGAATGCAAGGAAACCTGCATCTTTAGCTACGAAATCAGTTTGGCAGTTAACTTCAAGAAGAGCAGCTGCGCCGTTTGCTTCTTTGATGATGATTGCGCCTTCAGCAGCAACGTTACCAGCTTTCTTAGCTGCTTTTGCTGCGCCAGATTTACGCATGTTTTCAATTGCTAGCTCGATGTCGCCTTCAGCAGCAACAAGCGCTTTTTTACATTCCATCATGCCCGCAGCTGTGCGTTCACGAAGTTCTTTAACTAGAGCTGCAGTTACAGTTGCCATTCTCTATTCCTCAGTAAATTCTAAAAAAGATAAAAAACAGGGGCCTAATTAATTGGCCCCTGATATTGACTGTATTCAGTCCGTTAAGCCATCGATTATGACCGCTTAATGTGAACTAAATATGGCTCAGAGCCGCTATTATTCAGCTTCTACAAAACCGTCTTTTTCAGCAGCTACAGCAGCAACATCTTTGTTGCGACCTTCTTTAACCGCGTCTGCAGCAGCGTTTAGGTAAAGCTGTACTGCACGGATTGCATCGTCGTTACCTGGGATAACGAAGTCAACGCCGTCTGGGTTAGAGTTAGTATCAACTACAGCGTAAACTGGGATACCTAGGTTGTTTGCTTCTTTAACTGCGATGTGTTCGTGATCAGCATCGATTACGAATAGAGCGTCTGGAAGGCCGCCCATGTTCTTGATACCACCAAGAGATTTCTCTAGCTTCTCCATTTCGCGAGTACGCATTAGAGCTTCTTTCTTAGTAAGCTTGTCGAAAGTACCGTCTTGAGCTTGCGCTTCAAGTTCTTTCAGACGCTTGATAGACTGACGAACAGTTTTGTAGTTCGTTAGCATACCGCCTAACCAGCGGTTGTTAACGTAGAACTGGTTGCTGTTGATAGCAGCTTCTTTAACAGCTTCAGATGCAGCGCGCTTAGTACCAACAAAAAGAACTTTACCTTTCTTCTCGCCAACTTTAGCGATTTCAGCTAGAGCGTCGTTGAACATTGGTACAGTTTTTTCTAGGTTGATGATATGTACTTTGTTACGAGCACCAAAGATGAATGGCTTCATTTTTGGGTTCCAGTAACGAGTTTGGTGACCGAAGTGAACACCAGCTTTAAGCATATCGCGCATTGATACAGTTGCCATTTTAAAATCCTCTATGGGGTTAGGCCTCCACATCCCCCATGAATCCGACCCCTAACAACTAACCACTTTTCAGCCGTTATCTGTGTTGTTGAGGCACCCCGGAACATGTGTCGGAATGTGTGTGATTTAAAGAAATAAGTTAGTGGACACAAAGCTTGTTTCGCCAATTGGAGAAAACAGTCCTGATGTCCGGCGCGCTTTATACCATATTTTGTCTATCTATGGCTAGAAAAAAATCTAAAAATGGCGACTGCTATACTGATCCTTATCGGCGAAATTTACCTAAAAATAGTGTCGCTATTCATTCACTTCTATCTTAATAGACCGGACGTAAATCACTCAGGTTGAGTAGTATCCACCAGCATTATATGGGTATCAGAATGTTGCGCTAAAATGCTGCACTGCTAGAATAGCCCCAATATGCACACTTAGGTGCTACCAAATTAAGAGATATGCAATGGCTGTAAAAATTAAAACTGCTGAAGAAATTCAAAAAATGCGCGTTGCCGGTAAGCTGGCTTCTGAAATTCTAGAGATGATTGAACCTCATATCCAAGTAGGTACCACGACAGAAGAACTGAACAAAATCTGTCATGAATACGCTCTAGAAAGAGGCGCATACTCAGCACCACTTGATTATCACGGTTTCCCTAAGTCAATCTGTACCTCTATCAACCACATTGTGTGCCACGGTATTCCAGCATCACAAGACGAAACTGGTAGCACAGGTCAATTTAAGCCTGCGGTACTAAAAGATGGCGACATTCTTAACGTTGATATCACAGTAATCATCCCTGATGACGAAAACGCAGACCTAAGCGTTCGTCCGCAAGGCTACCATGGCGATACCTCTAAGATGTTCCTTGTGGGTGAAGTTTCACCAGCAAACAAGCGTCTATGCATGGTTGCTCAGGAAGCGCTTTACGAAGGCATGCGCCAAGTTAAGCCAGGTGTTCAACTTGGCCAAATCGGTACTGCTATCGAGAAGTACATCAAAACAAACAATAAGAACAACCCACGCGCTAAGTTCTCAATTGTTAAAGATTACTGTGGTCACGGCATTGGGGCTGAATTCCATGAAGACCCACAAGTCGTTCACTACAAAAACAACGACCGCACTGTATTAAAAGCAGGTATGTGCTTCACTATCGAGCCAATGATCAACGCGGGTAAGTTTGGCTGCCGTCTTGATGACCAAGATAGCTGGACAGTATACACAGCAGACAGCAAGAACTCGGCTCAATGGGAGCACACTCTGGTTGTAACTGATACTGGTTGTGAAGTACTAACACTGCGCAGCGATGATACAATCCCACGTATCATGAAGAACGCTTAGTTCACCGAACTAAACGCATCAGCCTTTTAAAAATATCCTCGCATTGTCGAGGATATTTTTTTATCCACTCAATTTCGATTTTCCATCAGCTTCTGTTAAATTGTTTACTATTCTCATTTGCTTGCACGGATAGCAGACTATGCCTTATCAATGCCCTCTTACGTTCAATGACGAACAAATTGAAATCTGCGAATTAAAAAATCAGCTCGAAATCTTCACGCAGTATCAAAAAAATGAATTTCTGAACCACCACCCCGTCACCGATTTGGTTCTACTGCGCTCCGAATACATGGATTTACTTCTCAATCGTTTGTGGGAAAATTTCGGATTCAACAAACTGCCTCATATTTCACTTGTCGCTGTGGGCGGTTATGGTCGTGGCGAACTACACCCTTTGTCCGACATTGATATTCTTATCGTCTCGCAAAAAACGTTGCCACCAGCACTCGGCGAGAAAGTCAGTCAATTCATCACCCTACTCTGGGATCTAAGATTAGAAGTCGGCCACGCGGTGCGCACGATTGCCGAATGTCTTGAGATCGGCATTGATGATTTAACCGTTGCAACTAACCTGCAAGAGTCGCGTTTATTGTGCGGCAGTGAAGACACCTTCCAAGAACTGAAACTGAAGATTCATTCTGATTCATTTTGGCCAAGTGAGACCTTCTACAAGGCTAAGATTCAAGAGCAGAGAGAGCGTCACGCTCGCTACCACGACACCACTTACAACCTTGAACCCGATATCAAATCGACTCCAGGCGGACTCAGAGACATCCATACCCTTAGCTGGGTGGCGCGTCGCCACTTTGGTGCCACATCTCTGCTGGAAATGAGCAAGTACGGCTTTCTAACTGATGCTGAATATCGCGAGCTAGTGGAGTGCCAAGATTTCCTATGGAGAGTTCGCTTTGCACTGCACATAGAGCTGCGCCGTTACGACAACCGCCTCACCTTTGCCCATCAAGCTCAAGTTGCTGAACACCTGGGTTACACTGGCGAAGGTAACCGTGGTGTTGAGATGATGATGAAAGAGTTCTACCGAACCCTTCGTCGCGTAGCCGAGCTCAACAAAATGCTGCTTAAATTGTTCGATCAAGCAATCATCAATGGTGGCCAGACCCAAGAAGCTGAGATTCTCGACAATGACTTCCAACGCCGAGGGTCATTGATCGAAGCACGCAAGCCGGCCCTATTCCAAGCTAGACCAGAAACGATTCTCGATATGTTTATCCATATCGCTAATGACTCGACTATCGAAGGGGTAAGCCCACCAACATTACGACAATTGCGAACGGCACGTCGTCGATTGAACCGCTTCCTGCATACGATTCCTGAAGCTCGTGACAAGTTCATGGATCTAGTTCGCCACCCAAATGCACTACACAAAGCCTTTAGCTTAATGCATAAGCTGGGCGTGCTCTCAGCGTACTTACCGCAGTGGAGCCAGATCGTTGGCCAGATGCAGTTTGACCTATTCCACGTATACACTGTGGATGAGCACAGTATTCGCCTGCTCAAGCACATTAACCGTTTTGGCCAAATTGAGAACCACGACAAGCACCCTATCTGTTGTGAAGTCTACCCACGCGTACAGAAGAAAGAGCTGCTGATTCTGGCGGCTATCTTCCACGACATCGGCAAAGGCCGCGGTGGAGACCACTCAGAAATTGGCGCTGTTGAAGCTTACTCTTTCTGTATTGAACACGGGTTATCAAAACCTGAAGCAAAACAAGTCGCGTGGTTGGTACAAAACCACCTGTTGATGTCTGTGACCGCTCAACGCCGTGACATCTACGACCCTGATGTAATCACTGAATTCGCAAAAAAGGTTCGTGATGAAGAATCACTCGAGCTACTGGTTTGTTTAACCGTTGCCGATATCTGTGCAACTAACCCAGAGCTATGGAACAGCTGGAAGCGAACGCTGTTAGCAGAGCTATTCCACTCAACGCAGCGAGCACTGCGACGCGGATTGGAAAACCCAGTCGATGTCAGAGATCGTATTCGCCACAATCAACAAATGGCATCAGCACTGCTGCGTAAAGAAGGCTTCACTGCTCGTGAAATTGAAGTGTTATGGCAACGCTTCAAAGCCGATTATTTTTTGCGTCACACACATAAACAAATCGCTTGGCACTGTGAGCACTTACTTCGCCTAGAAGACCCAAGCCAACCGTTAGTGCTGATCAGTAAGAAAGCGACGCGTGGTGGCACAGAAGTGTTCGTTTACTGTAAAGACCAAGCGGCACTGTTTGCGACCGTGGTTGCCGAACTCGACAGACGTAACTTTAACGTTCATGACGCGCAGGTCATGGTCAGCAAAGATGGTCATGTTTTGGATACCTTTATCGTACTAGACCAACACGGCGAAGCGATTGATGAAGCAAGACACAAAGCCGTTGCTAAACATCTGACTCATGTATTGGCTGATGGCCGTCCGACTAAGATTAAGACGCGTCGCACGCCACGTAACTTGCAACACTTTAAGGTCAAAACCTTAGTTGAGTTCCTACCAACCAAGAGCAAAAAACGTACCTTGATGGAGTTAAGAGCCCTTGATACGCCGGGGTTATTGGCTCAAGTAGGTGCAACCTTCGCGGAACTAGACATCAACTTACATGGTGCCAAAATCACCACCATAGGTGAGCGAGCTGAGGATTTGTTTATTCTGACCAGTGAAGCCGGTGGAAGACTATCTGAAGAGCAAGAGCAGGCACTAAGAGAAAGATTAACCGAGCACGTTTCGGAACTCGCACCTTAGAAAGCGAATTCAGTCTAAAAGCAGGTTTAATAACCAAATAAGTGTGGGCAAAGATAGAGAGCGATCTTGCCCACAACTTACAATCAATTCACAGATATCAACTATCTAGCTCGTCGTTAGGCTGCTACATTGATCAAGTCAATTACATAAAAGTATTACATTCATAACCTAGAGGTCGCTTATGTATCCAAACCTCACTGGCTTAGGTATCCACGAACCTAAACAGATTGAACGTTACTCCCTTCGCCAAGAAGCGCACAAAGATATCCTGAAGATTTACTTTCGTAAGCAGAAAGGTGAACTGTTCGCGAAAAGCGTTAAATTTAAGTACCCACGACAAGTAAAAAGTGTGCTTGTTAGCGGTGGCAATAATCAATACAAAGAAGTGACAGAGATTAACCGCAACCTCACTCTTGTGATTGATGAGCTCAACAAGATCACCAAACCGACGCCAACGGCTGAAGTGGATGTGAAACAGAAGATCCTTACCGACTTACGCCATCTAGAGAAAGTGGTATCAAGTAAGATCGCTGAGATCGAAGCCGATCTAGAAAAGCTAAAATGATCCCGCGACTAACTATTACTGTTAACTAACCAACATTAGTTATGCCGTTAAGGTTATGCAGATACAAAAAGGGCTGATTTCACTATCAGCCCTTTGTTTTTTATTCTATTTTCTTTATTCACTTAGACTCGTAATTACTAAAACGCGTGTGACTTACTTAGACAAGCACGTTTGAGAATTGATTAATTGAGTATCCCACTTAAAGGTTTCAAACAACCTTAACCAAGTTTCATCTAGGTTGGCTTTCATCACCAACTCTTCTTTTGTGAAAGGATGAATAAAGCGAAGCTCAGAAGCGTGCAACAACAAGCGGTGCGAATCTAAATCATCACGGAACAGTCGATTGTGCTTACCATCACCATGTGAAGTATCACCGACAATCGGATGTCTTAGATGAGCCATGTGACGACGCAGCTGATGTTTGCGACCTGTCTTTGGCATCATCTCAACCAAGCAGTATCGGCTCGTAGGAAAACGTCCTGTTGAATATGGCACTTCTACTTTTGCTAGCGGTTCATAGACTGTCACTGCCTCTTGTGCTTCTTTGTCTTCTTTCGCGAACTTATCTGCGATCTTATCCAGCTCAACCTTAAGTGCATAATCGAGCGTATCGCCCTCTTCTATCCAACCACGGACAATCGCATGATAGGTTTTTTGCATCTCATGATTAGCGAACATTGGCATCACCTGTGAAGCAACCTCACTCGACAACGCAAACACCAACACACCCGATGTCGGTCTGTCTAAGCGGTGTAATGGAAAGACATGCTGACCAATTTGATCGCGCAATGTCTGCATAACAAATTGCGTTTCGTGTTTATCCAACCATGAACGATGCACTAGCATGCCAGCGGGCTTATTCACCGCGACAAAATACTCATCTTGATAAATGATCTCTAACATTACGCGCATACCTCATCAATGCTCAGAATCGTCACTAGCAGTTCGGCCTTGTCTGCCTCATTTTTCCATACTTCACCAAAGTAAGGATGAATAGCAAAGCCCTTTGGTAAGCTCATTTGTGCATCCATCATTGCGTTGATCTTAACGAGGAAGATCCACTGCAACCACTCTTCCGGTTGTAACGAATCAATCGCGAAAGGTTCAACACTGGCCAGAGCTTCGTCCGAAGGTGGAACATCACTCCACAGCGAACATTGGCGCATTTGTTGTTCTAATTGTTGAAGTAAAGGAGGTAACTTTGTGGCAGCTGTCATTTTTCACCAAGTTATTTATCTAGTGACCTTGAAATTGGGGCATAGAGTACCATCTATTTAGGAAAGAAAGTTAGGAGCTTTATTACTATGGAAACCATTCACACGCTCACTCAGTTACTAAAGAATAGCGGTTGCCAATACGATATCTACGACCTAGGTCGCCGTATTCAGAAGATCGACAACACCTTATTCTCTGATGTTGAGCAAGGGAAACAGCCGTACCCATTTCCACTTCAGAAACAAGCTCACTTAGCCATTAGTTACTGGAACGAACACAAGCAACCTTGGATTTGGTTCCTAAAGTTCAAGCTGGACGAAAGAGGCCTATTGCATCAAGGCGATGTAGGCAACTTCCTTAAGTTTGTTATCGAAGCGATGGGTACACGTCTAAACGGCGAGATCAGCGAAGAGCAACAACAAAAGCTGTCTAACAACCCATATACTTTCAAGCCTTCAGAAGACAAAATGGCCGTGTTCCATAGCCAAGTAAGAGCAGGTTTAGACCTGGCGACGAGCCAATACTACGAACACGCTCAACACTACTTCACTGGCGATTTAGGTTGGGACAACTGGAAAACGGTTGGTCTTCAAGGCATCACCGATATGTGTGCTCGCCTAGGCAGCCAACAAAACGGTGTCACTATTCGTAAGGCTCTTCATAAACTGCCATCAGAGCCTCTTTATGCAACACTAGGAGCGCTTGAGCATACGCAAATCAATGACAAGCTAGCTCAACGCTTGCAAGAGATGGCAGAGAATGAAATCTCAAGTAAAGAACCGGATCTGTTTTTACTTTCAGCATTAGTTCGTGCCCTTTCAGGTGCAGAGCAAAATACAACGAATGCTGTGATTACCCAAGTTTTGGCTAGCCCACGTTTAAGTCATCAAGAAGTATTAATTGGTTTAGCTGGTCGAAGTTGGAGTGCCCTACAAGATCCAACTATTGCTGAGCAATTTTTGCTGCGTCTCGCACAAACAGGTAATCAAAACCTATTCAATCAGCTATTTGCAGATTTAGTGATGATTCCGACACTAAGAATGGTATTTTTACCATTGTTGAACTCGAATCCATCACCAGAGCTTGCTAATGCATTGGTTGAATTGCAACAAGCAACTAAAGCTCAACAGTAGACTAACTAAAGAGTAGATCTACTCAATAGCTCCTAACACTAAAGTCACAATTGGAAGAAAGAGATAAAAGGAAGTATGGATTAAATGATAGATAACTTATTGGCTATTTTGTTTCTGTGCTTCTTTTGCTTTCTGTTTTGGCAGCAACGCAGGCAATCTGAGTTAGCAAAAACAGCCATTGCGAGAAAGTGTAAAGAACTCGATTTGCAATTATTAAGTGTCGCCTTTAGTGGTCATAAACTGAAGATGCGCCATGAGCTCACCACCATTTGGCGCTGGCACACCGTGTACCAATTCGAGTTTTCGGCGTTGGGTGATGACCTGTACCAAGGGAAACTGACTATGGTGGGTTTCCGTTCTATGCGGTTTGAGCTACAGCCTCATAGAATGTAACGTCGCAATACTCGGTATAACGATATTCATGATAAGGGCCAAACTGATCTTGTTTGGTCTCTTTAAATGCAAAACCTAATTTTTCTAATAGCTTAATAGATGGGTTGTGGCCGACATTCACAGTCGCAACAACATTCGTTAGACGCTCTTCAAAGCACACCAAACTAAAGAAAGGTTTTAACACCTCACTAGCAAAACCTTGATTCCAGTATTCTTTATCCAAAATAAAGCCAAGCTCACGCTTACCTTCTTCTGATGAAACAAAGACATGCCCAATATATTCACGGGTTTGGTTGTGGATGATCGCGCGGCAGAAGCCGACGTTATCTTGCAGTATTTCTTGAAAAAGGTGCTTCGCAGAGGCAACAGAATGAGGCCCATTCATTTCGGCACGATTAATGGGGCAGCAATTTAACTTGATAAAGTCGAGTTCTAACTGTTCAGTATAAGGTACCAACAGCGTTCTTGAGGTTGCTATCGTCATAAAACACTCCTTGTGTTGACCATTAGCAGAAAAGCAGATGTGACGCTTTAAGATAAAACTATTAGATAAAAAGCGCTCAGATAACAAAGCACCGAAATAAATAAAGGCCCAGAAAAGAAAAGCCCCGACACCGAAGTGTCAGGGCTAGGGTCTTACTCGCAGCAGTCCGGCTACTAATTAATGCTCCATGCATCGTCCATAATAGTGGCTGTAATCCTTCAGCTCTTTCCTTTACTTCGCCGTCCTAGCGGTGTCCAATCTTCCTGAAAGCTAACAATCCTAGTTAGCGCACATCACTTGTTCCGTGAGCGGTGTCCTTTACATCGTCCTGATGCTAATCCAACCCTTTATCCTAAAGGTGTCCATTGTCATTCCGTTGCAGCTAACTTCCTGTTAACTGTCTGTATCCCTACAATGTCCTTGCGCTCCAAGCTTGATCACTCAATCCTAAGTAACCAAATCTTCATCCTGAAGATAACCAAATCCTTGGTGCTTTCCTGTTCCGTGTCAGAATCCTTCCGACAAGGTTTAATTTACGCGATTTAAGATTTCGGACAATAGATTTTCATCACACTTTTAATTCAACCAAGTTGTTAATTAAATAAAACACTTAAAATTCAAAATCTTAACCATATGCACATCAATCTCTCTAGCGATATATTCGTGTTGTCTCACAGCCTTTGTAAGAGATCTCTCACAAGCTATAGGCGCTTTTATGATTCGCTATCGCGCACTGGAGCGAGTAAAATGAAAAAATACTAAAAATGGAGGTCAACATGCTCACAAAAGATGTGTCTGAAGAGTTAAAATCGGTGCTTGAAGGACTGCAAGCCCAAGGGAAAGAGCCGACAGTTGCTTTAGTTAAAGCTCGTATGAGCACATCAGTTCCAATGCCCGCTTTGATCACGACGATCAAAAGCTGGAAAACGGCCAATCGCGTCCCTAAAGTGGAAGTCGCGACACAAGAAGCGCCAGCACTCGATCGTGTTAGCCAACTAGAAAAGCAAATTGTAGAACTTACCGCTCGCGTTGCCATGCTTGAAGCCAAGTTAACTGAGCAATAAGCTAACTGAGCAATAAGTTAACTGATAAATAAGCTAATAGAGAAATAGAACACTATGAAGATATGGGTTGATGCGGACGCTTGTCCTAAGGTTATCCGAGAAACAATCGTACGCGCAGCTGAGCGAACAGGTGTGGAATGTACCTTCGTGGCAAACCACTTGGTACCCGTTCCTAAACGCAACAACATTCACTCAATTCAAGTACCAAGCGGGTTTGATATTGCAGATGATGAAATCGTAAAACGCACTGCACCCGGTGATTTAGTGATTACCTCCGATATCCCTCTCGCCGATGAAGTGATCACCAAAGGCGCGCTTGCTTTAAGCTCTCGTGGCGAGCTTTACACAAAAGAAACCATCAAAGCGCGTCTCAACATTCGTGACTTTATGGATACCATGCGTTCAAGTGGCATTCAAACTGGCGGACCAAGCACCCTTTCTCAAACCGACCGTCGTGAGTTCGCAAACCACCTCGATCGCCTACTAGCTAAACGCTAAACGCAGTATTTCTAATGACGACAACTTTAGAAATCGTCACTTAGTCGATATAGCCCCGATGAAATTTTAATCGACATACTCCGTTCTTGATATTTATTACAATAACGGAGTATTGCTTATGATTCGTCGAATCGCCCTCTCATTATCCATTGTTTTTGGCAGCACCCAACTTTCTTTTGCCGATGAAGACTTTGCTGAAGGCTTTGCCGATAAACACTTTGCTGATCAAGAGTACGGAATCATCGGAGGCAGCATCACCTATGGTGAAAGTGTTTTCTCCACTAAAAGTGCCCCTCGATTTGGCGCAACACCCAATCTATTCTATTCCGGTCCGAAAGGCTTTATCGATGGTAGCCTAGCCAATTGGCAACTACTGCCTTACGTGGGGCTATCTGGAAATTGGCGCTTTGCTGAGGTGTCAGACACTTTTGTGGACCTACCTAACGGCATTCAAGACAGAGATGGTAATGGAGAGCTGGGGATAACCTTAGGAACAGTAGGTGCACGCCTCACCTACTTACACGATGTAACTTCAGAACATGATGGCTACGAAGTTCAGCTTCACTTAGGCAGAACGTTAGAAACCTGGACGCAGCCATTCACCATTACGCCCTACCTAGAAGTCGATTATCGAGACAAGAAACTGTCCAATCACCTGTATGGTATTTCTAACACCGAGTCATCAGCTTCGGGACTAAACCAATTTGATGCGGGCTCAACCTTTGTCTATCAAGCAGGGTTAATCGGGCTTTATGAGTTCACGCCAACTTGGATTGGTATCGCTCGAGCAGACCTAATTCATCATGACAGCGACAGCGCGTTGATACAACGAGACGTGGGCTGGTCATTCGAACTAGGCGTTACCTATCGGTTTGCGGGATTGTAAGTTTACTGACTCAAACAAAAAGAGCCTGCATTGATGCAGGCTCTTGGGTATCTCGTCTTTTATTCAGTTAATAAGCGAATTGAAATGTTCGCCTATCACTGTTCACTAAGGCGTGTAGTACGTTGCAGCGCCTGGACCTACTGGTAGACCGAATACGAATACCCATAGGTAGAACAAGATGCTCCAACCAAACATGAATACCATTGAGTAAGGCAACATTGTCGCGATCAGTGTACCGATACCTAGGTTCTTCATGTAGCGAGTTGCTACGGCAAGGATAAGACCGAAGTAGCTCATCATTGGTGTAATGATGTTGGTTGTTGAATCACCGATACGGTAAGCCGCTTGAATCGTTTCAGGTGCGTAGCCTACTAGCATTAGCATTGGAACGAAGATTGGCGCTGTTACTGCCCACTGTGCAGAAGCTGAACCGATCATCAGGTTAATGAAACCACACATTAGGATGAATGCGAAGAACAACATTGGACCCGTTAGGCCGATATCCTGAAGGAATGTTGCGCCGCCTACAGCAACCACTTGACCAAAGTTCGTCCACTTAAAGAAAGCAACAAACTGTGCAGCAAAGAATACAAGAACGATGTACATGCCCATTGAAGACATCGACGTTGCCATTGCATTAATCACATCACGGTCATTCTTCATTGAACCGGTAATTTTGCCGTAAACAAAACCAGGAATAGCAAAGAATACAAAGATAAACGCGACGATACTTTTCAGGAATGGAGAGCCTGAAATCGTGCCCGCCTCTGAACGTAGAACACCGTCAGCAGGAACAACAGTCCAAGCTAAAAGCGCACTCACGATTAATACAGCGACACCCGCCAATCTAAGGCCTTTCTTCTCAATAGCAGTAAGCTTACCCATTGAGTCATTTGAAAGATCTTCAGACGCGTCTTCGACATTGTATTTACCCAGTTTAGGTTCAACAATCTTCTCTGTTACCAATGCACCGGCAATCGAGATAAAGAAGGTCGAAATAAACATGAAGTACCAGTTTGATTCAGGGCCAACAGAGTAAGATGGATCAAGCATTTGTGCTGCTGTTTCTGTGATACCAGAAAGCAGTGGATCAACCGTACCGATAAGTAGATTTGCAGAATAACCACCAGATACACCAGCAAATGCTGCCGCTAGACCTGCTAATGGGTGACGACCCAATGAGTGGAAAAGCATTGCTGCAAGAGGGATAAGTACTACGTAACCCAGCTCTGAAGCCGTGTTAGAGATAATACCGGCAAATACCACGGTTACAGTAACCATGCGCTGAGATGCGCCCATTACCATGCCGCGCATTGCCGCAGATAATAGACCTGAGTGTTCAGCAATCGCAACACCTAGCATTGCAACAAGTACAGTACCAAGTGGCGCAAAGCCAACAAAGTTCGAAACTAGATTCGTTACGATGAGTTGTAAGCCTTCAGCATTAAGTAAGCTTACAACGTGGATCATACCATCAGCAGCACGACCACTAGCACCTTCAGGGCGAGGGTCCATGACAGACACTTCAAAGTAACCAGCAATACCTGAAGAAACTAGGATTGCGACACAGAAGATAGCAAAAAGAGTGATTGGGTGGGGTAAAAGGTTCCCCAAATATTCAACGCTGTCTAAAAAGCGTGTGAAAATAGGTTTTTTTGGTGCGTTGTTTTTTATTGAAGCAGATGAACTCATCTGTTCCCTCCTTGTGTAGTGATTCCTGTGCAATTGTGACAAAGATGTTCAAATTGCCAGCGAAGGGTACGCGACAAAAATATCAATTAGAAATTCAAAATGTTACAAAGTGTGTAACAAACGACGATTTTTAACTCTATTTGAACAATTAATTAGCAAATAAATCTATATTAAACACAAAAACTAGATTTATAATTTACAACAACGCATTCACTAGAAATATAACTCACAACATAACCCATTGATTCACTTGAAAATAAAATACATCGTACGTTAAATGCACACTCGATATCCGGTTAAGTTCCTCTCGAAGGAAAAGAAAAACAGACAAATGAATGAAGTTTGACTTTCCCCTCGTTTTTACACACATGTCACATCATATTGACGGTTATTTTTGAACCGCTTTAAATCTTGGATTGGATTTACAGATCACATAGTGACGCCCTCTACGCTTAACTATCTGGCAATCAGGGTGACGGCTTTTCGCACTTTTAAGTGATTTAACAACTTTCATTATTTAGCTCCCTTACCTAATTGACCAAAGCGACGAGTAAAATTAGCAACACGACCTTCTTTATGTAGCACTCTCTGTTTTCCGGTATAGAAAGGATGAGACTTTGAAGACACTTCGATAGTGAAGTAAGGGTAAGTATTGCCATCTTCCCATTCGATCGTACGGTCTGTTTTCAAGGTTGAACCTATCAAGAAGTATTCATCAACACTGGTGTCATGAAAAACCACAGTGCGGTAATCAGGATGGATATTTGGTTTCATCTGTTTTCCCCTAAATTATCATTTGATACGTTATAACATTTCAAAATGATAATTATTATCAAAAGAAAAACAAGTCGTTTTATGATATTTTCCGACCATAAATCGTAATTAGAGACCTTCTACCTATGTACTCCATTGAGCCTATTGGCTTTATAGAATCCCCCTATAAAGAGAAGTTCGCGGTACCAAGACAGCCTAGGTTGGTGCCGACATCAACCTCTAAAGTCAGGCTTGTTGACGCGGCAAACTGCCTCGAATCGGTTCGTAACATTGAACAATTCAGTCATGTGTGGCTGTTATTTCTGTTCGACAAAAACCTTGAAGCAGGTTGGAAGCCAACGGTGAGACCACCTCGACTGGGTGGGAATGAACGTATTGGAGTTTTTGCATCTCGTGCCACATTCAGACCCAACGGAATTGGCATGTCAGCAGTGGAGTTAAAAGGTGTATCTCAAGAAAAGGGGCAAACTTGGCTAGACCTCGGCAGTGTTGATTTAGTCGACGGGACACCCATTATCGACATCAAGCCTTACATCCCTTACTCCGATTCCATTCCGGATGCACTGGGAGGGTTTGCCGCCGAAGAGCCAGAGGTGTTAGAGGTTAACTTTTCCCAACAAGCACAAAGCAAGCTGGCACAGCATCCGCAAGCGCGTCATATCATTCAGGTGATCAAAGAGGTATTAGGCCAAGATCCTCGTCCTGCCTATAAGAAAGGCAAGCCAGACAACAAGGAATATGCGGTAAATTTGTTCGATCTTAACGTGAAATTCGTTGTTGAAACACTTTTCATCAATGTAACTGACATTGAACGCTTTTGAGATCCCAAATAGGCTGATATTATATACGGCTATATCAGATTTGCTGCCGCCAATTGCTGCAGTGAATTTACTTTTATTAATGATGAAACGGATACCATAGAATGCGTACCAGTAATTATCTTCTTTCTACTCTGAAAGAGACTCCAAACGACGCAGAAGTTATCAGCCACCAGCTGATGCTACGTGCAGGTATGATCCGTAAGCTAGCTTCAGGTTTATACACTTGGCTACCTACCGGTCTGCGTGTACTGCGTAAAGTCGAAAACATCGTTCGCCAAGAGATCGATAATGCAGGTGCAGTTGAGACTTTAATGCCCGTAGTGCAGCCGTTTGAGCTATGGGAAGAGACTGGTCGTAGCGAAAAAATGGGCCCAGAACTACTGCGCTTTACTGACCGTCATTCTCGTCCGTTTGTTCTTAGCCCAACAGCTGAAGAAGTAATCACTAGCCTAGTTCGTAACGAAGTAAACTCGTACAAACAGCTGCCACTGAACTTGTACCAGATTCAAACTAAGTTCCGTGATGAGCGTCGTCCACGTTTTGGGGTTATGCGTGCTCGTGAATTCTCTATGATGGATGCGTACAGCTTCGACATCGACAAAGAAGGCCTAGAAAAGTCTTACCAAGCGATGCACGATGCTTACTGTAATGCATTCGACCGCATGGGTCTTGAGTATCGTCCAGTACTAGCAGACTCAGGCGCTATCGGTGGTAGTGGTTCTCAAGAGTTCCACGTACTCGCTGAAAGCGGCGAAGACCTAATCGCATTCTCTACAGAATCTGATTACGCAGCAAACATCGAGAAAGCTGAAGCACTAGCTCCAACTGAAGAAGCTGCTGCACCAACTCAAGAGATGGAACTGGTTGATACACCAAACGCGAAAACTATCGCAGAATTGGTAGAGCAACACGGTCTAGCAATCGAGAAAACCGTTAAGACTCTATTCGTTAAAGCTTCTGATGAAGTAGATGCAGACATCATTGCTCTAATCATCCGTGGCGACCACGAACTGAACGAAGTGAAAGCAGAAAACCTTCCACAAGTTGCTTCTCCACTAGAGATGGCTTCTGAAGAAGAAATTCGCGCACTCGTTGGCGCAGGCCCAGGTTCACTTGGCCCTGTAGGCTTAGAGCTACCATTCATCGTTGACCGCTCTGTTGCTGTAATGAGCGACTTCGGCGCGGGTGCAAACGTAGACGGTAAGCACTACTTCGGTATCAACTGGGGTCGTGACGTTGAGCTTGCTCAAGTAGAAGACCTACGTAACGTAATCGAAGGCGACCTGAGCCCATGTGGTCAAGGTACACTTCAGCTTAAACGTGGTATCGAAGTTGGTCATATCTTCCAACTAGGTAACGTTTATTCACAAGCGATGAACTGTGGCGTGCTTGGTCCTGACGGTAAGAACGTTATCCTTGAGATGGGTTGTTACGGTATTGGTGTATCACGTGTTGTTGCTTCTGCAATCGAGCAGAACCATGACAAATACGGCATCATCTGGCCTGACGCACTAGCACCTTTCCAAGTTGCTATCGTTCCTATGAACATGCACAAGTCTGAAGAAGTTAAAGAAGCGGCTGAGAAGCTATACGCTGAACTAACAGCTATGGGTATCGAAGTACTATTCGATGACCGTAAAGAGCGTCCAGGCGTAATGTTCTCTGACATCGAGCTAATTGGTATCCCTCACACTATCGTGATCGGCGATCGCTCAATGAAAGAAGGTAACTTCGAGTACAAGAACCGTCGTGCTGGTACTAAAGAAGCGGTTGCTATCGATTCAATCGTTGAACACGTTACTTCTCAATTTGCTAAATAAGCAAACTCTGCAAAGTACGTGATCTTGCAAAGCAAATAATAGAAGGCTGCCATCTGGCGGCCTTTTTTATTTCCCCAATTCACCCTCACTCACTCTCTCATTTCTCGATAAAGTAAATAACGTAAGTTAATCCCCGGTTCATCTTTAAATACGTATATTAGATTCATCAACTCATTAGACGCGTTTACCATTGGAGGTATCGATGGATCTTAAAAGCCTACTTAACCAAGCACTTAAGTCTGACCTTGTTAAACAAGGTACTCAGAAACTTTCACAAAGCTCATCTGGTTTGGGTAGCCTTGCACAAGGCAGTAAAGGCAGCAAAAGTACACTTGGCGCATTGGGAGCTGGAGCAGTTGGTGGCGGGTTGCTAGGGGCTCTCATGGGCTCAAAGAAAACTAAGAAGATTGGCAAGAAGGCCGTGGGCATTGGTGGAGCAGCAGCGCTTGGTGCATTGGCATATAAGGTATATAACGATTACCAAGCCAAACAAGGTACGCCGGATTCATCTCCGCAAGCCACTTTTGATGAACAAGACGCTTGTCACAACCTACTTATTCTACGCTCTATGATTGCGGCTTCTAAAGCGGACGGTCATGTCGATGAGCAAGAAATGGCTAAAATTGAACAAGCTGTCGAAAGCATGGGCGCGGATTATCAGCTGACTAAGTTAGTGTCTGAAGAGTTGCACAAACCGCTCGACCCAAGCGAAATCGCTCAACTCGCAAGCTCACCGCAACAAGCCAGTGAAATCTACTTGGCCTCTTTGATTGTGGCCGACGAGCAGAACTTCATGGAAAAAGCTTATCTCAAAGAGCTCGCCAAGCAACTCAACCTTGCAGATGAAGTGAAATACCAACTTGAGCAGCAAGTCGGGGGCTAGTTAGTCAATCACTGGTTAATCAGCCACCTAATAAAGTGACAAACTGAAACGCAATAAAATGAGATATTGAGCAAGGACAAACTAACTCTGATCTTCGTCAGATCCGCTTTGTTTTTGCTTATCTCTATGTGTATATTGAGATCAGTTATCATTTGGTTAGGTATAAAAATGAAAGTATACGATTGTTGTGATTTGGTACGTGAACTGTACTCTCAAATTGGCAGTGGCGACCAAGGCTACATCCCTAAAGCGATTACCTGCGCAGTAAAAACCTTAAACGACCTTGCTGCGGATGAGTCTCTTCCTAAAGAAGCTCGCGAACGTGCAGCCTTTGCCGCTGCTAACCTACTCATCTCAGATTTCGAGGACTAATTATGAACCTCGCTAATTTTGAAAAGATGGATCCTATTATGTTGATGAGCATCGTCAACATGAAGCTACGTGACGATTTCGGCGGAGACTTGGACCGAGTGGTTAACTTCTACGAAATCGACAAAGCAGCCTTAATCGCCAAGCTCGAATCTGCTGGTTTTGAATACCAGCCAGAAGCAAAACAGTTTAGATAGTGATGTAAACTCAGCTTTATAGACAAAGGCCAACTCAATGTTGGTCTTTTTATAGGTGTAGTATTTCAATCAAAACAGCCTGCAGAATATAAATTATCTCCTCCTTACTCCCTTTTTATACCTTAGACTCTAAGAACGCGCCTTGAATCGTAGCGTGTAGTTGTATAGGCTACCTCAAATAGCATATAAAAACTCATCACCCAACTTGATGATAGCGAAGGATTAACAATGAAAAGACTCGGACTTTTGGCAGTGTTCGCTGCAACGCTTACTGCAGGTTGCGCTTCAAATACTCAGCAAGACAACTTTCGTGAAGCCTCTTTTGAGCTGTGTAATACCGAAGTCGATATTTACTCTGTAAGCCACGATGAAAGAGTACGTATCGTCTGTTCTGATGGCTCTAAATTCGCTTTGAACAGCGAAGATACACTAGAAGTAATGCGTGACATCAACATCGACTACTGCGATGGCGAAGGCTTAGGTAAGTTTAATGAAAGCCGTCATTACTACTCGTTCAAGTGTAAATCAGGCACCCTACTTAGCATCAAAAAGTAGAACCAACACAAACAACAAATAAAAAGGGTTAATGTGAAAGCATTAGCCCTTTTTAATACCCGCTTCTCTTGATTCTCATCAGCTGACCATCAGATACAAAAAAGACTCCCAAAAAGGAGCCTTTAAAATCATCATTTTTCAATCAAATAGCTTTAGTTCAAGGAAAAGACATAGAGTTTTCAGCACCCTTCCCTAAAACAAAAAGGCCCCAAAAGAGACCTTTAAAAGCATTTTTCAAAGTAGATGAGCGAAGTTCAAGGAGCTCACACGGAGTTTGCGCTAGCAAATGAGTATGTGCGACACAGAAACTCGTTCACTCTCTAAGTGTTACCAAACCAATAAAAAAGGCTCCCAACAGGAGCCTCAAATATCATTGTTTTTCAAAGTAGTCGTTTGAAATTCTAGGAGAGCACGCAGAGCTTACGAATGTAAGTGAGCATGCTCGACAACGAAGTTCAAATTACTACGAAGAAAAATTAAGCGTAAACTGGTAGACGCTTACAGATTTCTAGCACTTTTGCTTTTGTCGCTTCGATAACAGACTCATCACCCATGTTATCTAGGATGTCACAGATCCAACCTGCTAGCTCTTTCGCGTCTGCTTCTGAGAAACCGCGACGAGTGATAGAAGGAGAACCGATACGGATACCTGACGTTACAAACGGGCTGCGTGGGTCGTTTGGTACTGAGTTCTTGTTTACTGTGATGTTTGCTGCACCTAGTGCTGCGTCAGCTTCTTTACCTGTGATGTCTTTGTTGATTAGGTCAACTAGGAACAGGTGGTTCTCTGTAGAACCTGAAACGATGTTGTAACCACGCTCAAGGAATTCAGCAACCATTGCTTTTGCGTTAGCAACTACACGTGCTTGGTATTCTTTGAACTCTGGCTCTAGAGCTTCTTTGAACGCTACTGCTTTACCAGCGATAACGTGCATTAGAGGGCCACCTTGACCGCCTGGGAATACTGCTGAGTTCAGCTTCTTGTAAAGGTCTTCGCCTTCGTTAGAAAGGATTAGACCGCCACGTGGGCCTGCTAGCGTTTTGTGCGTTGTTGTTGTAACAACGTGCGCGTGTGGAACTGGGTTCGGGTAAACACCTGCTGCGATTAGACCCGCTACGTGAGCCATATCTACGAATAGGTAAGCACCTACTTTGTCAGCGATTTCACGCATGCGCTTCCAATCACAGATTTGAGAGTAAGCAGAGAAACCACCGATGATCATCTTAGGTTTGTTCTCGATAGCCAGCTTTTCCATCTCTTCGTAATCGATTTGACCTGCTTCGTCGATACCGTAAGGGATGATGTTGTAAAGCTTACCAGAGAAGTTTACTGGAGAACCGTGAGTTAGGTGACCACCGTGCGCTAGGCTCATACCTAGAACTGTGTCGCCTGCGTTCAGTAGCGCCATGTATACAGCGTTGTTTGCTTGAGAACCTGAGTGAGGCTGTACGTTCGCGTACTCGGCACCAAACAGCTCACATGCACGTTCAATTGCTAGAGTTTCAACTTTGTCTACGTACTCACAACCACCGTAGTAACGCTTGCCTGGGTAGCCTTCAGCGTATTTGTTTGTTAGCTGAGAACCTTGAGCTTCCATTACACGTGGGCTTGTGTAGTTTTCTGAAGCGATAAGTTCGATGTGCTCTTCCTGACGAAGAGTTTCTTCTTGGATAGCTGCGAATAGATCCGCATCGTAATCAGCAATGTTCATGTCACGCTTAAGCATCTGTATCTCCTGACTCAGATTGTACTGAAAGTTTCAAAAAACCACACAACGACCGAAAGCAAACGTTTCCGTCACCGTTTTGATGTGACGCATTCTACATAATTTGATCTAGGTCATAAAGAGCTAATTGCAATTTTATCATGCAGTTTTTTCATAATCACAAATAAGATTCATCATGGTTATTGGGCTTATCCAACCAAAGATGTTCCTTACTGTCAATTTTACGATTTACACCCTGTAAAACGCAGATTACATAGGTTTACCTTAATTTTGCCCCTCTAGCTACCGAAAGCTTAAGTTTTTCTCTACTATGCACGCCTTTATTGGTTAGGTAATTATAAAAACGATGGAAAAACACTCACGCAAAGAAGATTGGGTAGCAATCCTCACTGGCACGTTTTTAGTGGCGTTAGGCGTCTTCTTTTTACAGTCAGCAGACCTGCTTACTGGTGGCACTACTGGCTTGGCTCTGCTTTTGAGTCAATTTATGCCAGTAACCTTTGGTATTTTGTACTTTATTGCTAATTGCCCATTCTACTTATTAGCATGGAAACGATTTGGCCGTCACTTCGCAATCAGCAGTGCCATATCAGGGGCTTTAGTGTCTGTGTTTGCCGATCATTTATACTTAGTGATCTCGTTAGAAGTTCATAATGAGATTTACTGCGCTGTTGCAGGCGGCCTGTTAATGGGCTTAGGTATGCTGATCTTATTCCGTCATCGCTCAAGCTTGGGTGGCTTCAACGTCTTGTGCTTGTTCATTCAAGATCGCTACGGTATCTCAGTGGGCAAAACCCAAATGGCTATTGATGCGTGTATTCTGTTTGCATCATTCTTCTTCGTATCGCCTTGGGTGATTGCAGTTTCTGTATTGGGCACTGCGGTATTGAACATCGTATTAGCGATGAATCACAAGCCTACGCGTTATTCAGTGAACTACGCGTCTTAGCGCCAGCTATCCAATCAATAAATTACTAGCTGTTTTTCATAACGAAAACAGCTAGTATTTAGCTTTTATAAGCTGCCCTCTCTTTTCTTATGCAAGATTACCTCTCTAGTGCCAAAGACACTCAAACCTCGATCTCTATCGAAGGTTTAGAATTCAATCCCGCGACACGTGTCTTAAGTTGCAACGAGCAGGTCATCGATCTAGAACCTCGTTCTATTGAATTACTCGAACTGTTTCTGACGAGCGTGGGTGAACCGCTCGCAGCTGAGCAGATCATAGAGTAGGTTTGGCAAAGTAACTTCATCTCGAAGAATGTGCTTACTAACAGGATCAGTACACTGCGCTCTGTGCTGCAGAAGTACCTACCAGAAAGTGATGCGACTAAAATCTTGGTCACCTACCCACGCAAAGGGTACTTTCTAAACCCTAACTCTGTGAGTTTGGCTAACGCACAACCCGAAACCCGTGAGATAACCGAACAGCCTCAAGCGAGTAAAAAGACATCACCGTTTAATCTTTTGTTACTGTCACTCTCTGTTGTGCTGCTGATAAGCACTACGACTTTAGGTTATATGTTTTGGCACTCTTCAAACCAAGCCTCAGAGCTTGAACGAACACAGAGGCTGATTCCTAAGGTCGAGCTACTGCTAAACCGTATCGATGCCATTGGAGACAATGCGAGAACGCATCGCAAAGCCGTTAAAGCGCTACTGCTTCAACAGCAAATTGAATACGCTTATACCGACTTAGCAAATCAAGACGCACCAAGTTACTTCGTAGACCCAATAGACAGCACGCCCTTCTTTCCTGGCGCCAAAAACATGCGCACCAGTGACTACCTGCTCAATATTCAATTGAAAGATCAGGAAGTCGATACACGCCTTGCGGCTAAAGTCAGCCTTATTTACCCAAGCTCAGGGAAACTTGCTTTCCGCGGTGTCTACTCAATAGAGATAGATAACCTCAGTGAAGACTTGATGGAGATAAATAGAGAGCTAGCGAACTACTTCGCTTTACCTGCTCCGCTATCACCAGAGTGGTCTGTCAGTGATAAAGAGCTGAGCCGCTTGCTAAACGGAGAAACGCTGAAACTTGATAGCGTGCCACTCAACGTGATGACTTCAACCTTGCTTGCTCGACAGCTGGCTCTGTTTGAGACCGACCACCAGCGTCTTATTAGCTTCACTAGCCTAGTGCAAACACGTTTTAAGTTGATTCCCGACGAGCTAAAACTCTGGCTTGGGATTATTCACTTCAAGTTAAGAGACCTGCAAACTGCGAAGGAATTTCTGACCAATACTGCGGGTAACTCGACTATCGAGAACGCACTGGTCTATATGATGATTTCTCATATCGCTTACAAGCAAGGAGACATGGATAAGTTTCGCCTCAATTACATGGAATCCTTAGTCGCGTTATTGCGAGTGGTACCTTCTGAAGAATTGTTTGCTCGCTTATCCAAACCTGAGTCGAAATCGACCTGTCTCCAGCCTTGGAAAAATCTAAAATTGAGCATCAAAGAGCCACTTATCATTAAGCAGTGGGAAAACCTGATGCTTAACTACTGCACGAATGTCGGCCATCAACTTTCCGAACAAAAAATATAAAACATTTAAAAACAAAAACTTAAATATAAATTAAGATCTTATGTATCTTCATTTTTTGCCCTATTAACTCTCTCACCAATAGCATTCCTAAAAACATCAGGCCGCTCTCGGCCAACTATATTAGGAATGCTCAACATGAAAAAATCCATGACGCTGCTTGCGACTTCTCTCTTTGCTCTTTATGGCTGTGGCGGCGGAGGTGGCTCTTCTTCTGGTTCAACAGATGGTAATAAAGGTCCAAGCAATCAGGCGGATTACCCAATTGCGAGCTCTGTATTTTCCCCTAAACCAGAAACAACATTGAGCTACTCATTTACCAAAGATGGTCAGACTGAAGGCGTGATGACAATGAACTTCGCTCCTTTAAGCGGTGAACTCATCATTGCAGGGCTAGAAGAGGAGACTGGCAATGAAGCAGTAGTTCAAGTTATCAATGACCTAATCAACTACGGCATCACCGAATTTTATGTTTCTGAAGACATAATGACGAATGTTGAAGGTACAGAAGAAGACGGCAGCATTTATTTTGCAGGCCCTGACCGCGGTCTGCACGAAATCACCAATGCCTACTTTATTGGCAGCCAATACATCACAACCGTTATGCACAGCAGCCCTCTTTTCCGTTTAAAAGGTGCTGACGTAAAAGAGAGTAACCCAATCATTGATATCAGTAAGGAGACCGTTTCATTGCAAATGACGTTAGATGCCGAAGCTGTCGCGAATATGTTGAGTGACTTTGAGGATCACAAGTGGGTTGAAAACTTACCATCTACCGCCTCATGCCAAGTCACTTGGCAGCAAGAAATTAATGAGACTGGTGTTCGTAAAAGCTTCACTGTTTCGGGTAAATCGGTCGAAGCTGCGAATCTTACGGAGAAAAACACTTACTACATTGGCTGTGTAGGTATGGATTCGGCAGAATTTGGCACATCATCAGAGCGCTGGTTCAACCCTAGCATCGGCTTAATTGAACAGATTGAATTGATGTCTGTAGAACAATCTACGATCGAAGAATCAGCAGCGTCACTGACTTCGATTAGCTAGCCCTGACTTAGATTCACTGAACCTGAGCGTAACTGCTGACTAGCTAAAAACAATAAAAAAGGCTTTGGGGAGCTCTCCAAAGCCTTTGTAAAAGCCCAACCCTTTAAGGGGAATAAGAATCAGGCTTCTTAAAATGAAACAAGGTTAACCTTCAATCAAGAGAATACGAGTCTCGTAAGGACGCAAAACTTGATGATGAGACGCCACTAAACTCTCGCTCACTTGATAGTTAGACAACAGACTCTTCGCCTTAGTCATATCAAAACGTTCCGGTAAAACGCATTCTGCCTCTTCACCATAATAGTTGTTAATACACAACAAAGTTTGCCCTTCGTGCTCACGTACATACGCAAAAATGGATGAGTGTTCAGGCAGTAGATCTTGATAACTGCCATCCGTAATCACTGGTACTTGTTTGCGTAACTCAATCAAGCTCTTATAGAAATAGAAAACAGAGTCTTTGTCTTCAAGTGCTTGCTCAGCGTTAATCTCAGAGTAATTATTCGCTACATCAAGCCATGGCTGAGCTTGTGAGAATCCTGCGTAAGGCTCACTGTTCCATTGCATTGGTGTACGAGAGTTATCGCGAGACTTCTGCGCTAAAATCGCCATCATATCTTGATGCGCCACACCATCACGGTTAACCATGATGTCATACATGTTGGTGCTCTCGACATCACGATATTGACTGATCTCGGTGTAACCTGGGTTAGTCATGCCAATCTCTTCGCCTTGATAAATATAAGGCGTGCCTTGCATCATATGTACAGACGCAGCCAGCATCTTGGCCGACTCAACACGATACTGCTGATCATCACCTAAACGGCTCACCACTCGCGGTTGGTCGTGGTTACACCAAAATAGTGCGCCCCAACCCTTGCCGTTCAAGCCTGTTTGCCAATGATTGAAGACCGACTTGAGCTGTAAGAAATCAAATGGTGCATTAGTCCACTTCTCACCATTGGTGTAATCGACTTTAAGGTGGTGGAAGTTAAACACCATCGATAGTTCGCTGTTATCAATGTTTGAGTATTGCTGGCAATGCTCGAGTGTCGTTGAAGACATCTCGCCTACTGTCACGCTGCCGTATTTCTGGAATACCGCTTCGCTGATCTCTTTCAGGTATTCGTGCACTCGTGGGCCATCAGTGTAAAAACGACGACCATCACCGATATCATCATTGGGAAAGTCTTGCTGTTTCGAAATTAGGTTGATCACATCCAAGCGGAAGCCATCAACGCCCTTCTCAGCCCAGAAGCTGATGACATCTTTCACTTCTTCGCGTACAACCGGGTTCTCCCAGTTAAGGTCGGCCTGCTCTTTCGCGAATAGGTGTAGGAAATACTGACCCGTCGCCTCATCCATCTCCCATGCATTACCACCGAACTTAGACTGCCAGTTGGTTGGTGCTTGGCCGTTTACAGGATCTTTCCATATGTAGTAGTCGCGGTATGGGCTGTTTTTGTCACCCAATGCCGACTGAAACCATGCATGTTCTGTTGAGGTGTGGTTTACCACGATATCCATCACGATACGGATACCACGTTGGTGCGCTTCAGCCAGCAATAGATCGAAGTCTTCCATGGTGCCGAATTGCGGGTTAATCGCGTAGTAATCTGAAATATCGTAGCCGTTATCGATCATTGGGGATGCGTAAACTGGGGTTAACCAAATTGCATCCACACTCAAGTGTTTAAGATAATCCAGTTTTGAAATGATCCCTTTGATATCGCCAGTACCTTTACTGCCACTATCACAAAAGCTCTTTGGGTAGATTTGATAGATGGTTGCGGTTTTCCACCAACTTTCATCATGCTCAGTCATCGCCATCTCTAACACTCACTTACCAGAAAATATAAAATAAAAATCACCATGTGAATCATGGTCGAATAGCCGTTATAACTAAAAGAAAAAGCTATAACTAAGAGAAAAAGCGATGGCTCACTTTTGAGTCATCGCTTATTTAATGCATTACGCGTTGGCGGTTTCTAGCTCGCCTTTCATCTGTGCTCGTTTATAGAAGAACAGTGTTAACGTGACGGGTAGTACAATCGCCACCAGCATCGCGATTAAGTAAACAGACCAATATTGCGGTTGAATCGATAAGATGCCCGGCAAGCCACCAACACCGATACCATTCGCCATCACACCTGCACTACCACAGATTGCAGCCGCTGCGGCACTGCCGATCATTGCGCTCAGCATTGGGAATTTGTATTTAAGGTTAATGCCGTACATCGCTGGCTCCGTCACACCTAAATAGGCAGAGATTGCAGCTGGAACCGAGATATCTCGTTCACCTTCGCGTTTGCTTAAGATGATGATGCCGACAACCGCTGAAGCTTGTGCGATATTTGATAGCGCAATCAAAGGCCAGATTGGCGTGCCGCCTAAGTCTTGCATCAGTTGTAGGTCTACTGCGTTGGTTGTGTGGTGAATACCTGTAATAACCAAAGGTGCGTATAGGAAGCCAAATACTACTGAACCAAGAATCGCAAAATCACCCGTCATTGCTGCTTTAGCCGCGAATGCCACGCCATCGCCTAACATACGGCCAAATGGGCCAATGAAAGCGTGCGCTAGAATCACAGACAAAATAATCGAGACAAATGGCACTACAACAAGGTACAGATAAGAAGGAACAATACGCTTAAGGTTAGTCTCAATGAACGCCAGAGCCACACCCGCTAGCATCGCAGGGATCACCTGTGCCTGATAACCAACCTTCTCAATCACGAACAAACCAAAGTCCCACACTTCAGGTACCGATTTACCTATCATGTAAGCGTTCATCAATTGCGGAGAAACCAAGGTCACACCGAGCGTGATACCCAAAATAGGGGTTCCGCCAAGCTTCTTAACCGTCGCCCAACACACACCAACCGGTAAGAAGAAGAAAATCGCTTCGCCAATCAGCCATAAGAAAGAGTGAACGGTTGCCCAGAATTGGCTGATTTCAACGAGGGTTTTGCCGTCGAACATGCGAATGTCGCCAATCACATTACGGAAACCAAGAATCAAACCACCAGTTATGATGGCAGGCAGCAGTGGTACGAAAATTTCGGCTAAATGGGAAATACCACGTTCAAGGAAGTTCATGTTCTGACGAGCAGCAAGCTTAGACTCATCTTTTGATAACGCCTCGTTACCCGTTTGCTCAATCAGAAGTGCGTACACTTCATCAACCTCTGTGCCAATCACGACTTGGAATTGACCTGCGTTCGTAAAGCAGCCTTTTACCAGTTTCAGCTTTTCTAGTTCTGCTTTGTTCGCTTGCTCTGTATCGTTCAATACAAAACGCAGTCGAGTCAGACAATGGCTGACACTCGCAATATTTTCTTTGCCACCGACTAACTCGATAAGACGCGCAACGTCTTGCTTCGCTATCTTACTCATACTACCCCACCCTGGTTTCATTCAATTACTCATCTAAACCATGCAGCGATAACCACTCAAGACTTAGATTTATGGGAACATTCCCAATTACGGTTATTATAATGCCCTCATGAATGATAAATTAAAATGGGAACAGTCCCATTAATTGAAAGAGATCACACTCTAATTTTAATCTAAGCGGTTCGATTTCGCTTAATTGGGTGGATTATAGAATTGGAGATTGGGTGTGATGAGAGATCTCTGAATTGCCTAAAAGCTGAGAGATCAATAGATTAGCCGCTAGCTTACCTGCAGATTGGTAGCCAGGGTCAATGCTAAAGACGCGAGGGAACAAGAAAGAGAGAAGATCATTACCACCAACGCCTGTTACGACCACATCTTCACGTTGTAGTTCTTGAAGACGCTTGATCACGCCAAGAGCCAATGTGTCACTGGCACAAACAAGTGCTTGAGTTGTAGGAGTCAGTACCTCATCCACCAGCTGATAAGCGCTTTCATGATGAAGCTGACCAGTACGATAGTTCGCAATCACTCCAGTGCTTTCGCACCAATCGAGATAAGCCTTAAGACGCAGCTCACCGGTTGATTTATCGCTAGGATCAACACCAATAAAGCCGACATCTGAGATCCCTTGATCCGACAGATGCGCTAACGCACTATTGATCACCTGTTGGTTATCGTAGTTAATCGACGTTACGTTCTCGGTATCCAGAGCAATAACCACGGCCTTGTGCTCCCACGCTTCGATTGCGGGAATATCACAATCCGTAAAGCCAAACACAATGATGCCATCCACATTACGACGCTTAAGAACCTGAAGGTGCTCGTTGGCTTTGTCTCTGTCGAGTTGGCTTTCCATGATCACCACATCGTAATCCGCTCGATACAATTCAGCTAGCATGGTGCTAACGGCTTTGTTTTCAGAGGGAGAGTCTAAACGAGAAATGATCACGCCGATGACTTTTTGGCTGCCACCTCGCATCGATTGCGCAGACTTTGAAGGCGTGTACCCAGACTCTTGAATTACTCTTTCCACCCTTTCACGGGTTTCAGGTTTCACTTTAGGATCATTGGTCAGAACGCGAGATACGGTTGACTTACCAACACCGGACAGCTTAGCAATATCGAGAATAGTAAGTTTTTTGCTCATAAAAAGTCTAACGTTAAAGGGAAGGGAAGAAAAAGTGAGGGTAGGTTCCCTCACTTAACTGTTTGTAAATTATAGCAGTTCTTACTATGACTTACTTTTGGCAATTACGATAGACCACACGGCCAAGTTCGAGGCGTGCGTCGTCACCTTTAGTACGCAAAGTGATGCTGTTAATCATCTCTGAAGTGCCATCATCTAGGATGTATTTGGTTCCTGAACCTGCCGGTACTTGAGTCAATTGGTACTCGTTATCAGGTAAACGTAATACTGCTTTTTCATTACTAAGGTAAGCCACATCAAACGAGACGTCAGACTCACATTGATAAGTCACGAATTGATTATCCGATGCTGCACTATCAGGGGCTGCTGATTTAGAGCACCCGACCAATGCTACCGTACATAGAGATGCTACCAACATAGCTTTCATACTTCGTTCCTCATCTTTATATAGTCAATGACACTTAGTTTAGTCTCAGGTTAGGAAAACCTTATTGATAAGTAAGTGCCTAGTGATAGGTAAATACCTTAGTGACAAATAAACGCTTAGCCTTTTAAGAAAGCAGGTACATCTTTAATGCTATCAAGTACCACACTAGCTAGCGCTTCACCCTTTTCAGTGATTGGCTTACCGGTTCTTACCAATACTTTAGTGCCAACACCTGCGGCTTCTGCTGCCATCATGTCTTCAGCTTTATCGCCAATCATCACAGAGTTAGCCATATCAATCTTCAGAAAGTCACGAGCAGAAATGAACATGCCTGGCTTTGGCTTACGACATTCACAATCTTGCTTGTAGTCACCAATGCCGTGCTCAGCGTGGTGAGGACAGTAATAAATGCCATCGAGCTCGACACCATTATCAACAAAGTTCCAATCCATCCACTGCGTTAAAGAAAGAAAACGGTCTTCGCTAAACATGCCACGAGCAATGCCTGACTGGTTAGTCACTAGCACCAATAAATAGCCCATATCTTTAAACGCTTTCGCCGCTTCAAACACACCGTCGATGTATTCAAAGTCATGCTCATCATGTACGTAGCCGTGATCAACGTTAATCACACCATCACGATCTAAAAAAACAGCAGGTTTAGACAAAATTTTTTTCTCTATCAACTCTCTATTAATCATTAATTATTACACGCTTTATTTGCTTCATCACTATCTATTTAGTTTTGCGTTCGTTAACGATTTGTTTCCAGCTTAGCCATACAATCGACGTTTAGCCGTCTAGACGTAAAAATATCTATTGACTTAGATCATAGAACACCATAGCATCGTCTGTAAATCGAGCGAGCTATCGACATATTATTCTGTTCTACCTGCACGGGTTTCTCTATGATTAAAGTGAATCAAGTCAACAAGGTTTTTTATCAAGGCACTAAAGAAATCAATGCCTTAATTGATATCAACCTCCACATTCCTCAAGGTCAAATCTTTGGAGTCATCGGCTCTTCAGGTGCAGGCAAAAGTACCCTAATCCGTTGTGTAAATATGTTGGAAGCTCCGACCTCTGGTGAAGTGATTGTTGACGGTATCGACCTAACAAAACTCAGCAAATCAGAACTTAGCGAAGCGCGCCGTAACATCGGCATGATATTCCAGCACTTCAACCTGCTGTCTTCTCGTACTGTATTTAACAATGTAGCACTGCCTCTAGAACTTGCTGGTAAAGATAAAGCGATTATTGAAGCGAAAGTAAGTGAGTTACTTGAACTGGTTGGCCTTGCCGATAAGCGTGACACCTACCCAGCAAACCTCAGTGGCGGTCAAAAGCAACGTGTGGCGATTGCTCGTGCACTGGCCTCTGATCCGAAAGTACTGCTATGTGACGAAGCGACCAGCGCATTGGATCCTGCGACCACTCAATCGATTCTTGAGCTACTGCGTGAAATCAACCGCAAGCTGAACATCACCATCCTGCTTATTACGCACGAGATGGATGTAGTTAAAAGCATTTGTCATGAAGTCGCGATCATTGGCGGCGGTGAATTGGTAGAGAAAGGCACAGTCGGTGACATCTTTG
Organism: Vibrio sp. QJM3NY_35; assembly: GCF_057785915.1. Lineage (NCBI taxonomy): Bacteria > Pseudomonadati > Pseudomonadota > Gammaproteobacteria > Vibrionales > Vibrionaceae > Vibrio > Vibrio sp. QJM3NY_35. The sequence goes on from NZ_CM173507.1 coordinate 2,628,446, forward strand.
CTCACCCTAAGACAGAGCTAGCACATCAGTTTATTCGCTCAACTTTGGATCTGACGATTCCTGAAGATTACCAAGCACGCTTGCAAGAGACTCGCGTAAACAGTAGCTACCCGCTGGTACGCCTCGAGTTTACTGGTGCTACGGTCGATGCTCCACTGATGACTCAGATTGCCCGCAAATTCAATATCGATGTCAGCATCTTAAGCTCTGACCTTGATTACGCCGGCGGTGTAAAGTTCGGCATGATGGTCGCTGAGCTGTTCGGTAATGAAGCAGATGATAATGCTGCTATCCAATTCCTACGCGACAACAATGTAAAAGTAGAGGTACTTGGTTATGTCCTTTAGTTTCAACGAGATTGCTGACTGGATCAGCCTTAACGGTAACCTTCTATTAGGCGCAACAGGCGAAACGCTTTACATGGTTGCTGTCGCTGGCATTGTAGGCTTCGCTGTCGGTATTCCACTAGGCGTGATTCTACACACGACTAAAAAAGGTGGCCTGTTAGAGAACACCAAAGTAAACAAGATTCTAGGTGCGATTGTGAACGTCGGTCGTTCAGTGCCTTTCTTAGTGTTGATGGTTGCGATTATCCCACTGACTAAGATGCTGATTGGTACCTTCATCGGTACAACAGCAGCGATTGTTCCACTGACAATTGGCGCTATCCCATTCGTAGCTCGACTTATCGAAAGTGCACTACTTGAAGTACCAACAGGTCTAGTAGAAGCAGCTCAATCGATGGGCGCAACACCAACACAAATCATCAATAAGGTTCTGCTTCCAGAAGCACTACCGACTATTATCAACTCAGTAACGATTACGCTAGTGACGCTGGTGAGCTACTCGGCAATGGCAGGTACTGTAGGCGGTGGTGGTCTAGGTGATGTCGCGATTCGTTACGGATTCCACCGTTACGATGTGACCATCATGGCTGTAACGGTAGTGATGTTGATTGTGCTAGTACAAATTATTCAATCAATCGGTGATTCATTAGTTCGCCGCGTTGACCACAGATAAAGACTCAGCGTTAAAACGCAAACTATCTAAGACAAGAGTCGTCTGAACCAAATTAAATAGATTTATTAAAAGGAGATTATTATGAAATTTAGCCTTAAAGGTTTACTAACTATCGCAGCAGCAGCTTCCGCGCTAGTTCTAGCAGGTTGTGGTGATAAAGAAGTGGATACTTCTAAAGTAAAAGTTGGCGTAATGGCAGGTGCTGAAGCTCAAGTTGCTGAAGTGGCAGCTAAAGTAGCGAAAGAGAAATACGGCCTAGATGTTGAGCTAGTAACTTTCACAGACTACGTAACACCAAACGCAGCTCTAGATGATGGTTCTATCGACATCAACGCATTCCAACACGCACCGTACCTAGATCAGCAAGTGGCTGACCGTGGCTACAAGCTAACTATCGCTGGTAACACGTTTGTTTACCCTATTGCGGGTTACTCTAAAGAAGTGAAATCGGTAGACGAAATCCAAGACGGTGCTCGTATTGCTGTACCAAACGACCCAACAAACCTAGGTCGCTCTCTACTTCTTCTTGAGCAACAAGGTCTTCTTGAGCTTCGTGAAGGTGCTGGTCTTCTAGCAACAGTTCGTGACATCGTTGGTAACCCTAAGAACCTAACGATTGTTGAACTAGACGCAGCTCAACTGCCACGTTCTCTTGATGATGTTGCTCTATCTATCATCAACACAACTTACGCAAGCTCTATCAACCTGACTCCACAAAAAGATGGCGTATTCGTTGAAGACAAAGATTCTCCTTACGTAAACCTAATCGTTTCTCGTGAAGACAACCTAAACGCTGAAAACGTACAAAACTTCGTTAAAGCTTACCAAACTGAAGAAGTGTACAACGCAGCTTCTGATATCTTCCAAGGTGGCGTAGTTAAAGGTTGGTAATCAACTAGACTGCAGCACTGTATAGATACCCGAAGGGGCTGACATAACGTCAGCCCCTTTTTATTGGTTAGGATTTACCAGGAAGGTCGACTTACCACCAAGCTTCCACTTGCATACCAACGCTCATTTCACTGTTTTTACCTTCACCGAAGGCATTGTCGTTTTCAGCATCATTTAAATAAGTAGCGAAGATACGGAATTCAGGACGAGACCAGAAACCCACTTGTGGAACCCAAGCCTGAGCGATGGTGAATTTACCACCTGCCCCATCTTTGTTATCAATCGTTTCTACAAAACCACCAATTTCAAGAATGGTACGCATGCGTTTGTCCCACTTATAAAGCGGACGAATGACGGCACTGAAAGAGTCATCATCGCTATTATTAGCACCCACACCGGTTGACGCGGCATAACGCACAGTGTGGCCAAACTCAATATTCTCGCCAATCGCAAGCACGCCCCAGTTAATCAAACGGAAGCCATCGGCGTCATTGTTGTTTGCATCTCGAACAATGCCTTTACCCGTGCCAAAAGTCGTCATCTGCTCGGCATAACCAGAGTTAGCAACCTGCAGAATGGTTTTGTTGAAACCGCCTGATAGGTTTTGATTCAAGCTCGCCGTTAGCATTACGCTGTCATCCGCATCCACCGTTTGACCTTGCTTTTCATTGGCGAAGTTCATATCAATACCGACCTCAAGATCCGCATTGTTCCACAATGGAATGCCTGCATAACGTATATCAGCAATCATGGCCGTCGTTTCTTTGCCATCAAACACATCGCCAGTCACCGTGTCTTGAATCAAAGCCACCGATAATTTACCAGGGCCTAGGTTGATGTGTTCAACGCCGGCACCAATACCACTTACATCCCAGTAGTAATTATCAACGATGTGCACATCATGACGTTGGTAGTAGCGCTCACCCGCCCAAATCCCAATGTCCTTATCTTCAAAAAGCCCCACCGCCTGAACATTCAATTGCACCACATCCACGCTTTTATCCGCGGCATTCTCATCTTGGCCTTGCCAGTACGACAACATGGAATCAACTAAAAATGAAACGTCGTCCTCAGCATACACCTCTTTCTTAAAGCCAAACTCACCATACAGGTCATTTTCGTTGCCGAGTCGGCCAACTTTACTCACCTCCCACTTGCTGTTTGAGCCGCCTTCATTACTCAGGCCAACGCCTCCGCGCATGTAACCATTGAACTCCAATGGCGTGGTTTCATCAGCGTATAAATTAGGGGTAAGTAAAGCAGTAGAGAGTGCAGCAGCAATAGGTAACAGTTTCATCGTCCATTCCTTTCAGATCTAGAATCAGGTTATTATTTAAAAATGGGAACATTCCCATGGGATCGATCCCATTTATATTAAGCAGAATATAAATTGAAAGAGAACTGATTGATTATTGTGATCAGGCTAACTATTGAAGTAACTGAAAGTTGATGGGTGTTGGATTATTTCAATGAATATATTGGCGCTACAGAAAGAGCTGAATATCACGTTCTGTACGTATTTAAAGGGGAAAAGGGTAACGATAAGAGAGTAATAAAGATCGAGCTAAGACAGGTAACGAAGTCACGGCATCGGGGATGATACAAGGTGCTAAACATTTAATATAAAAAGAAAAAAATATCGGAGCACTAAATAGCGCTCCGATATCTAAAGCATGACGCTTAAATAACCACAAAAAGACTACTTCAGGTGATCCCAAGAGATGTTTGACACCAATCGGCAATCATCACACTTGAAATAGAAAATATCGTGGATTGGTGCATCAAGCAGCCATTCACCACCACATTGCGGGCATTTGCGCTCTTTTTCATCTTTCAGGCTGATCCCACCGACACGGTATAAGTAGTAGTAGGTTGGAACCTTAGTCAGATATTCAATGCGCCCTCTTAGACCCCAACCGCGTTTAAACAGCACACTCTTAGTGTCACTGATCTCGGTTAGCGTTGCATGTTCAGCGCGACAACCCCCACCCATTTGCACTTCATCACAGGCTTGCCATTCTGTCTGCCATTTCAATACGGCTTTATGGTCGCCATTGAAGGTAGGTGGATTGCGATACAAAGGGATTGGCAGCAAACTATCGCCACTGCGCAGCGGCGAACAGGTATGCACGAATGTCGTGTATAACACCTGCCAGCTTGGCGTCTCATCTTCTGCCACTTCTTCTGAGTTCAGATCTCGACCTAGCAAACGCATTTTAGGCGCTAGTAGGCTCGCGTTAGACAAGCGATCAAAACACACTTTCACAAAGTCTGAATGATTACGCGGGTGCAAACTGTCTTGCTCCGGGCACACAACGCGAACATAGAACTCACCATCGCCCATCACGATTGGGAACTCACGACCTAACACTTGTCCGTTATAACGAAGTGCATCCATTAAGCCATTAACAGCCTTGTCGACAGCGCTTACCGTTGTGTTATCAAAACACTCAAATTGAAGTTCTAGTACGTACATCTATTTATACCGCTGGTTGTAGCTTTTCTAAAAATTCTGCCAATGTCTCGGCGAGTACATCACGATTTTTGGTGCCTAAGCGCTCCAAAATCACGTTACCTGTTAGGTTACAGATAGAGATAACATCCAGCTCTGCATCGGTCGCGGCAATGAAAACCGTTGGTTTTAGCTTTAAACGACGCTGAGTTACTAGGTGACCTAAAATGTTTTCTTGCAGGCATTCGAAGTCTTCATCACTCCAAATCTGTAACAGAGTCAATTCGTTACCATCGAAAGTTGCGTTCATATCTGCGCTGAATTGTGCGCCGTAGAAAGTCTTGATGTCTTCATGCAGAGTCAACTCAATACCGGTTTCAACGTTGGTGAAATCCGCGAATTGCTCACGTGGATAGTGCTTCCACAACACGGCATCGCCACTCTTTTCTTCTACGCATGGCGATACGATGTCCACCAACTCCTCATTACGAGGTAAGCTTTGGTGTTGCTGCTGCCACGCGTCAACGTATCGCTGACTAAAAGAAAGTAGTGCGTCTTGAGCACGTTGAGTCATGAAAATCTCCTAAACACAAAATAATAAATAGAATCCGAGCCCTTTCCGCGCTGATTAAGCGATGACTTAATGACAGGGTAAGGGGGATTCAGTAAAATCGACCCCATTCTAATCGAATTTGAAACGAAAGTATGAGCAAATATTCTGACGCAAAAGAGCTAGCGGGTTTAACCCTTGGCCAAAAAACTGAGTACTCTAACCAATACGATGCAAGTTTATTGCAACCAGTGCCTCGTAGCCTGAATCGCGATGATCTTGCGCTAAACGGCGAGCTGCCTTTTGTTGGTCATGATATTTGGACGATGTACGAGCTTTCGTGGCTGAACACCAATGGCCTACCACAAGTGGCTGTCGGTGAAGTTTTCATCCCAGCAACCAGCCCAAATTTAATTGAATCAAAATCTTTCAAGCTGTACCTGAACAGCTACAACCAGACTCAATTTGAAAACTGGGATCAAGTCACTGAGCGCCTGACCCAAGATTTGTCGGCATGTGCAGGCGAAACGGTGATTGTGAATGTAAACTCTGTAACCGATTACACCAACCAACCTATCGTGACGATGGAAGGTGACTGTATCGATAACCAAGACATCCAAATCACTAGCTACGACTTTGAAGCATCATTGCTTGAAGGCGCTGCTGGCGAACAAGACGTTGAAGAAACACTGCATAGTCACCTATTGAAGTCGAACTGTTTGATCACAAATCAACCGGATTGGGGCAGCGTTGAGATCGCATATTCTGGTAAGCAAATTGACCGTGAAGCTCTGCTACGTTATTTAGTTTCTTTCCGTGAGCACAATGAATTCCACGAACAATGTGTTGAGCGTATCTTCACTGACATCATGAAATACTGTGCACCTTCGAAGCTAACTGTATTCGCACGTTACACACGTCGTGGTGGTCTGGATATCAACCCATACCGTTCAACAGAGCAAGATAGACCAAGCCACAATAAGCGTATGGCTCGCCAATAATCAGGCGAGAACCACCCACACTTATTTGAACCTACCAAATCTTTAAAGGGACATTGAAATGCGTTGGTTATACGTTGTTAGTCTATTTATTTTAAGCTTAAGCACATCGGTCAATGCGTCAGTTTATTCGTCGGCGCTACTCAATGAAGCCAATAACTTGGTTGAGATCGAGCCGAGCCAAGCAAAACAAATGGCCAACAGCTACCTAACGCTGCGTGTCCTTTCTGATCAACGCGAGAAAAGCCCTTCGGCGATTTCTCGCGAAGAGACAGACTCTTCAATTCGAACGCCAAACAGCAGCATTGATGCCTACAAAATCTTAGCGAAAGCCGAGTACAACCTTGGCAACATTCGCATTGCAATTCAACACATCGACAAGGCCTCTGAGCTCGCGAAAACCTATAAGCTTGATTACCTAAAACTGGATCTAGAAATCCTAAAAGTACGCTTACTTTGGCTAAGTGACAGAAAGTCAGCCAAAGCAAAGGCAGAACTGGCCAATATTGAAACAAACCTAGAGTCGGTGAATAAAACCTTACGCTTAACGGAAGGCATCACCTATCGTTTGATCATGCTGAAAGCCGATATCGCCTCTTATGATAACAAGATCGATGAAGCGGAAAAGTTCTACCAAGAAGCGAAGACCTATCTCGACCAACGTTACTCTGAAAAAGTCACCATTGACTACCACATCTCGGTTGGTGAGTTTTACCTGAACCACAAAGAGTACAACCACGCGCTATCTGAGTTGTTGTATGGCTATTGGAAGTCGGTAGAAGGCAACTTAAGCTCTCGTTTGGCTAAGGTAAACCGCTTACTGGCGCAGCTTTTCTTTGAGCGACAAGTACTCGATAAAGCACTAGAACACCTATCTCAAGCCGCTGATTTTTACGACAACTTTGAAAACTCCCCAGTATTAGCACAAGTGCTTAAAAAGATGGGTGATGTGTACTTCTTCCAAGGTAAATACAACCTAGCCCTTGTACACTTTTTCAATGTTCTAGATCACGAGAGTACTGACCGAGACATCCACCAAGTCATTGATATCAGGCTAAGTCTATCGGCAACCTACTTACGCCTTTATAACTACCCTCTAGCAGAACAGTACCTAACCCGTGCCCTTGAGTTGCTGGAATATACCGACATTCCAAAGCTGGAAGGTCGAGCTGCGCTGCTATCGGCAGGGTTGGCGTATCACCTGCAAGAAAGCGAAGACGTGATAAAGCATGCGACACGTGCACTTGAGATATCGCGTCAGATAGAGAACATGCGCCTTTCGCAACGCTCATACTATTTACTCTCTTTGGGTTATGAACAGGCAGGTCGTCCACAGCAAGCATTGGCAAATCTCAAGCAATACAACAGCCTTGTCTCTTTAGAGCAGCAAAAACTCAACCGTGTTGGGGAAGACGCATTCCGCCAACAAAAAGAGTTTGCCGAACAAACCCTGCACTACGCAGGCCAAGCGCAAGAGCTAGAGCAATACAAACTGGAGCATCGTAAGTTCCAAAAAATATCGTTCGCCCTATTCCTGTTCAGCATTGTCTTGTTCTTCTTTGTTCTGCGCCGTGGCTATCTCATTCAAACCTTAGCCAAAGAAGTGGACTCACTGCGCACCGACCTATTTACGCACTCACGTTCAAAGCTTCCGAACTTAAGAATGCTCAATGCGAAGCTCTCTAACTCGCTGGAACAAACCAGCCAAACCTTCGAACAATGGCAACTTGGCGAGCTCATTCATGAACCACTCAACGACCGCTTACGCTTCGTGATGATTGATTTACCGTTTCTACGAAATATGTATACGCAGAACGGTTACAAAGCGGGTCTAGAGCTCGAAGACGCTTTCGGTGAATTTCTAAAATCTAAGCTTGAAGGCCCTGCTCGTGTCTACCATTTCTCGGACGCGAACCTGCTTTATATCGAACCTAACTCAGACCGTGATTTGTCGCCGGAAGCCGTGTTCAGAAAGATTCAATCTTGGGTGAATGACTTCGAAACAGAGCGAAACATCAACCGAACGGTCCGTATGGGCATCGCTGACTACCCATTCTTGCCACGCGCTTACACTGCAATTAACGATCAAGAGCTGCTCGACGTATTGTTGATGTCGACCAATCTAGCTCGTGAGATCAGTCTCAAAGAGCGCAGTAGCCAATGGGTCTATCTAAAAGCTATCGATAATGCACCAGCAGCAAGCCTTGCAACTGGTAACATAAGAGAAGCGTGTAAACATGCGATTAATCAAGGGTTAATAAAAATACAATCGTCGTACCAGAATGAGGACAACATCAAAAAAATGCTAAAAGATGACTGATTTGCGAGCGGTTAAGACTTGCAAGTCGTGACCTTATTTTTAGTTTTGTTATTATCGATGTAACGGAATTTCATCAAAATGATCGAGATCGGTCTACGCGGCGCTAATTAATACATCTATGGGCATTCTTGAAAAAGACATTCAGGCGCAACTCCACCAGCTGAAATTTCAGTTGGAGCAAGTCCGTTTGACGCAAAGAGACACCTCGTTCAAATTTATTAGAGAACAAAAAGTTCTAAAGCGTATCGTCACATCTTTAAGTGATGCATGTGTTGGCAGTAACAGCCATTTAGATGAAAACCTCATTGCCCTTAGGGAAGAGCTAGAAAAGCAAAAAGACATTAGCTCGATGATCCCAAAGCTGGCAGTATTAGAAAGGATGCTTAAGCAGAAAACGTTGGCTATGGATAAACAGAACGGATATCTGGACGATAGCATTAAGCACAGTGGGGAAACGCTGCAGCGCATAACTGGCCTTCCAGCACAGCTCAAACGCGACCTACGAAACTTACTTAGCTTCTCCGAATGCAATGGCAGTCAGAAAGTCGACCATGCCATGAAACTTCTCGGTATTTATGAGCGTGCCATAAAGATTATGGCGAATAACTCACGCACCCATTTTGCCGACGCTGCGCACTCTCCGGAACAAGAGCTCCTTTCCGACCTATCAAACGAATTACAACATCTGATCACTGAACTCGACTTCGAGGGTGAATCGGGTGATCTGCTTACCGATATTCGAGCAAAGCTGCTGCTTGGTGTTTCTACACAAAACCTACTTGAGCTAACACTTCAGATCCTCAAACTGGTTATTGAAGGCACTAACCTAGAACGTAAAAAATCTGAACAATTCATCGACCAGCTTAACTCTTCTCTAGCGTCCAGCATCAAAACGGCAGACCAAAATGCCGACCAGAGCCAGAGCTACTTTGAGCACCGCCAAGGTCTGAACTCTGAGTTAAATGAACTTGTCACTAGAAGCCAAAGCTCGGTAGATAAAGCGAAAGATATTGATAGTTTAAAGCTTTCGATTAATCCGCTACTCAGTGAAATCGCCTCTCTTTCGGAAAGGCTGAACCACGCAGAGCAAAAAGAACAAGCTCTGATAGAGAGAATGTGTTACGGAAAGACTCAGTTAGATTCACTCTATGAAGTGACCCAAGATTACCGTAAGCGTTTGGAAGATCAGGCTCAGCGAATGCTGCTTGACCCTCTTACTAAGGTTTACAATCGTACTGCCTTTACTGATCGCTTAGAGCTTGAGTATCGACGCTGGATTCGTGCGCAACACTCATTAAGAGTAGTGCTGCTCGACATCGACAACTTCAAAGCGATTAACGATAGCTTTGGTTATACCGCGGGCGACAAAGCACTCAAAATCATCGCAAGAACCATCACCAAAGAAGCAGGTACCACTGATACTGTGGCTCGTTTTTCAGGTGAAGAATTTGTCTTATTGCTGCCTGAGCAAACTGATGAATATTGCCACCAGGTCATTCAAAACATCCAAACTCAAGTAAGTCGTTTGCCCTTTAAGTTCCGTGACCAACAAATCACGATTACCTTGTGTGCGGCAAGCACTCAGTTTAAAGAGTCAGATACACCAGAAGAAGTATTAGAGAGACTCAATAAGACGCTAAACAAAGCAAAGCAACGCGGTACTAACCAACTTGTTTGGCACTAAGCCAACCTTAGATTTAATTTATTTCATTTTTTCAAATACTTATCACATACCATTTCCCTCAATGTTTGCTAAGCTAATGATTAACATTCGCTTAACAAGCATTCTTGGCAAGCAACGCTGTCGTATCCGTTTCGTCTGGTTAACTCTCTCCCACCTTTAACCAAACACTTTCAACGTTTGCTTCTCACTCTCGAGCCAGAGGGTCACTTCAACGTCCCCTGCTCTTTTCAACAAGGAGGCACTATGATCACTCATATCAGCCCTGCCGGTAGCATGGATTTACTCTCTCAACTTGAGGTTGAGCGTCTTAAGAAAACCGCGTCTAGTGATCTGTACCAACTGTATCGTAACTGTACGTTAGCGGTACTCAACTCAGGTAGCCACACCGACAACTCCAAAGAGTTACTCGACAAGTATCAATCGTTTGATGTTGAGGTAGTGCGACGTGAGCGTGGTATCAAACTCGAGCTGAGCAACCCACCAGAGCATGCCTTTGTCGATGGTGAAATCATCAAGGGTATTCAAGAGCACCTATTTTCAGTGTTGCGTGACATTGTTTACGTCAACATGCACTTAGCCGATAACCAACGACTCAACCTAACTAATGCCACCCACATTACCAACCTCGTATTTGGTATTCTGAGAAATGCAGGCGCACTTACGCCGGGCATCGAGCCTAACCTGATCGTGTGTTGGGGTGGTCACTCAATTAATGCCACTGAATACCAATATACTCGCGAAGTGGGTAATGAACTTGGCCTACGTGAACTGAATATCTGTACCGGTTGTGGACCGGGTGCGATGGAAGGCCCAATGAAAGGTGCCGCAATTGGTCACGCTAAGCAACGTTACACCGATCATCGCTATCTGGGGCTTACCGAGCCTTCAATCATTGCAGCTGAACCACCAAACCCAATCGTGAACGAACTTGTGATCATGCCAGATATCGAGAAGCGTCTTGAGGCATTCGTTCGTATGGCGCATGGCATCATCATTTTCCCAGGCGGCCCAGGCACGGCAGAAGAGCTGCTGTACATCTTAGGGATCATGATGCACCCGAATAACGCCGAGCAGCCAATGCCGATTGTCCTAACTGGCTCGAAAGAGAGTGAAGCTTACTTCCGCTCAATCGATAAGTTCATTGGTGAAACTCTAGGGCCTGATGCGCAGAAACATTATGAGATTGTGATTGATGATCCAGCACGCGCTGCGAAAATCATGAAACAAGCGATGCCAGATGTGCGCTCTCACCGTAAAGAGACAGGCGATGCGTACAGCTACAACTGGTCACTGCATATTGAGCCTGAGTTCCAACTGCCATTCGACCCAACACACGAGTCTATGGCGGCGCTTGATCTTCATATGGACCAAAAAACAGAGAGCCTTGCCGCTAATTTACGTAAAGCGTTCTCAGGCATTGTCGCAGGTAACGTCAAAGCAGAGGGTATTCTCGAGATCGAGAAGCACGGCCCATTCCTAATTGATGGCGACAAAGAGCTAATGACCAAGATGGACCAACTGCTGAATGACTTTGTTGAGCAACATCGAATGAAGTTACCGGGTGGTACGGACTACGTGCCTTGCTATAAAATCGCACCGAGCGATTAGGCACACTCATTAACGAGTAACTAAGTGAGTGATAACCAATTGGTAGGCATAAAGTTAATCAGCTTATGACGTTTACGTCGCTAACGTTTCAACTCACCAAGTGATACGTTACTATAAGGGGCTAGCAGCCCCTTTTATTGCCTATTTAGTGGAAACTTATGTCTATCCATCTTGTTATTATCGATGCCTTAAACCTCATCCGACGCGTACACTCTGTTCAGCCGGATCCAACCGATATAGCAAGAACCATCACCACCACTACTCGCACTCTCAATAAGATTGTTACTGAATCTAAGCCCACCCACATCATCGCGGTATTTGATCACCATTTACAAGACCGTGGCTGGCGCGAAGATGTGCTTCCTGCTTATAAGCAGAATCGTAAACCGATGCCAGAACCATTGATGAAAGGCCTTGATGCTATTCAACAAGCTTGGTGGGAGTTAGGCATTGATTCACTGCTGTCTGATGGCGATGAAGCGGATGATCTCGTCGCAACACTGGCAAAGAAAGTGGCTGACCACGGAGAAACCGTCACCATCGTCTCGACGGATAAGGGCTACTGCCAACTGTTGTCACCAACGCTTCAGATCCGAGATTACTTCCAGCACCGCTGGTTAGATAAACCCTTTATCGAAGCTGAGTTTGGCGTTAAACCTGAACAACTGGCGGATTACTGGGGATTAACGGGCGTAAGCTCTAGCCAAGTACCGGGAATCCCTGGTGTGGGCCCCAAAGCGGCCAAAGAGATATTAAATTCGTATCCAGATATCGAAGCAGCATATCAAGCAGAAGACCTGCCGAAAAAATATCGTAAGAAGTTCGACGAACACATCGAATCCGCTCGTGTATGTAAACAAGTATCAGCACTCAAAACCGATATTGATTTAGGGTTCAACCTGCAAGACATTCGTTACGAAGCGAACGCTTAAGTCCTGTGAATCGACGGTATTGATATAAAAAATGCCCCTTAAAGGAGCATTTTTTATCACTGACACACTAACTTAAATTTAGTGCGGTGAAATATTTGAAAGCGCCTGAATGTGAACCGTGATCTCTTCACGATCGTGGTAAAGGTGCTTAGCCTGCATCTTGAATTTAACTTTGTTATCAATCAGAAACTGTTTTAGGTTCTCGATATCTTGCAGAACTTCATCGTAACGGCCTTTCATTGGCAGTTTAAGGTTGAACAATGCTTCTTTCGCCCAACCTTTAATGATCCACTCCCCCATAAGGTGTGCAACACGAGCTGGCTTCTCAACCATGTCACAGATAATCCATGTCACGTTCTTACGGTCTGGTTCAAACTTAAAGCCATCCACCATGTGGTGCTTAATTTGACCCGTTTCCATTAGGCTGTCTGCCATCATGCCGTTATCAACACAGTGAACGAACATCGAGCGCTTAACCAATTGGTAAGTCCAACCACCTGGACACGCACCTAAATCAACCCCCCACATACCTGGAGCCAGACGCTCGTCCCACTCATCACGAGGGATGAATACGTGGAATGCTTCTTCTAGCTTCAATGTAGAACGGCTTGGCGCATCTGATGGGAATTTTAGACGAGGGATACCCATAAAGAACTGTGAGTTGTTCGTTGGGTAAGAGTAACCAACAAAACAGTGACCCGGAGCGATGAAGCATAAATGAAGCACAGGCTTCTTAGCGTTATCTTTCGCTGTCATCAGGCCTTTACCACGCATCGCTTGACGCATCGGCACAGTAAACTTACGGCAGAACTTCAAAAGCTCTTTTGCTTCGTTAGTGTCTGGCGTTTCAATACGGATATCACCACAACGAGGGAAACCTTCTTTCTCAGAAAGCGCCTCAAGAATTGGAGAAATACGGTCATCGGTTGGCAGGTCTTTAATTTCAACAGCCACTGCTAGCATTTGACGAGCAAAGATCAGCGATTGGAAGTCGATCTCTTTGACCAATTTATCGGCTTCGCCTGCTTGATAACATTCAAACAATACAAAGCCTGTATTGTTCTTTAAGCGAGGAAAACCAAACACTTCCAGTTGTGTTGCCTTGTCTTGAATTTCGCCAGCACATTCTTTTTCAAAACCAGAGCGACAATAAAGTAGTACGTGTTTCACTGAGTTACCTCTTTTATATTCAAAGCAGCGAAGGAGAAGACTCCCCAACCAATGATAAATAGTAGACCACCAAACGGTGTTATAGGGCCAAACCATTTTATTCCTGTCAGTGCTAGCCCATAAAGGCTGCCACTAAAACAAAGGATGCCGATGATAAAGCAAATTGCCGCAATGAAAAAATATTTTTGTGATTTAGCGCCAAGTTTCATCTGTAACAGAGCACCACATGCCAATATCGCTAGAGTATGAATAAACTGATACTGAACACCCGTCTCAAACACACCCAAAAGATACTCAGGCAAGATCGCTTTTAAGCCATGAGCGGCGAATGCACCAAGCATCACAGCAATCGCGCCAGAGATACCTGCAAACGTGAGTAAATACTTACTTCTCATCGAGTACCCCTTTGATAAACGCCGATAGCTTCTCAACGGTTAAGGCAATATTCTGCTGCTCTGTGTAACCAGAGCTCTTGCGCGGCTTAAAGCTGTGGTCGCCATCGGGGATAAATTCAACCCGAATAGAATCGGACAGTTCAAAGTCAGCAAACTCTTCACGCTTGCCAAAGGTATCGCGCTCACCTTGTAAAATGAGGCACGGCTTTGCTAACTCAGCCAGATGCTCACCTTTGTACTTCTCAGGTTTACCTGGTGGATGGAAAGGAAAGCCTAAACATGCCATTGCGGCCACCTTATCAACTTTAGACAAATGACTCGCCATACGCCCACCCATCGACTTACCACCAATCACAAGCTTATCGGCATCAACCTGCTCAATAATCTCTTGGTAGGCTTCAAGTAGCTTAGGTGCTCTGTCAGGTGGGCGACGCTTACCATCTTCAGCACGTTTAATCATGTAAGGGAAGTTGAAACGAATCACTCGTATCCCTTTAAAGGCTAACCCTTTGGCTACCGACTGCATGAACTCATGATCCATGCCTGCTCCAGCACCATGGGCAAAGATAAAGGTGATCGGATTGTCTTCACCATCAATGATGACGTTATTCATCGAGTAAGTCCTCTTGTTCACTTTGCGCTTTCGCTAGCATCCAGTCGCGGAAAGTAGCAATGCGACCCATGTCGGCTTGTTTCTCATGACAAACCACATAGAAGGCGTTCTTACTCACCAACACTTCATCAAAAGGCGCAATCAAACGACCGGCTTCGATTTCAGGCTGCGCCAACACGTTGTTACCTAGAGCAATGCCCTGGCCGTGAGCCGCTGCCTGCAGCACCATGGTAGAGTGACTGAAGATAGGACCGTGATTAACGTTTACTCCGTCGATGCCATTTTGCTTAGCGAACTGTTTCCAATCCTTTCGCGAAGTATCATGCAATAGCGTATGACATGCCAAATCACTGAGAGATTCTAATGGTTTTACTCCTAGCAGCACAGAAGGTGAGCAAAGAGGGATCAAGTATTCTTGGTAAAGCTTATCGGCTCTGAGCCCCGACCAATTACCTCGGCCATAGTAAATAGCCACGTCTACATCATCGGTCAGCGAGCCTTCATCCATATCAACGGCTTTGATCCTTACATCAATATCAGGTTCTTGCTGATTAAAGTCAGCGAGCCTTGGTACCAACCATTGAATAGCAAAACTCGGCGGCAAACTGATGGTCAATGCGCCCTTCTCACTTCGCTCAAGCACTTTGTCTGTCGCTTCTGCCAGTGATGTGAAAATATCTTTGATATCTAAGAAGTAGCTTTGGCCTTCTTCAGTCAGCAGCAAAGAGCGGTTTCTTCGGCGAAACAGCTTCAAAGACAGGAACTCTTCAAGCGCTTTGATCTGATGGCTGACCGCCGCTTGAGTAACGAACAACTCTTCTGCGGCACGCGTAAAACTCAAGTGTCGAGCTGCTGCTTCAAACACTCTTAGCGAGTTTAATGGGGGTAATCGACGAGACATAGTTACTCTCTAAATAAGCATTAGTTTTTTTTATCTGAAACATTATAATTTGTCCATTGCCTAGCGGCCAGAGAAATTCTATATTTCATCCCGCAGCAGCTAGCCTGAACGGCTTGATTCTCTCTAGAATCAATTGGCTTAGCTCCTGCGATGTTGTGTTTGCAAACTCGTTCTTTTCGAGTTGGGTAGAGTTCTACCAAATGTTTTGTTGCAGTTCTATACTGAAACGAGACATGTACTTCCTGTATTTATTTTGACCTGTCTGTCAAATTTGTTTACACCGCCTTATGGGCGGTGTTTTTTTATGTCTAAAGAAATGTAACGACAAGTTTATCAATAGCTGTGCTAATTAATCTTTATTATTTTTCATCGCTAATCACAGAATCAGACACCCACTCAAATAATCAACTGAACACATACAAACTGAACCATTGAGTTGCACTAAAAAGTAACAGAATACTTCAAGATACTCACACTTCTTCAGCACTTATAAACCCGTTTAGAGCTCACTCTTTCTATCAATCAAAATTTCAAAGCTGAGCATGACGATAGCACGCCCAAACTCACGCCTCTGTCTGACTACTGTAAATCATTCACAATAGAAAATAAAAAAGCCGCTTACTTTTCAGTAAGCGGCTTTGCAAAATGATTAACGGTTGGTCAACACACCACTATGGGCGGTAAACCTTAACGTTATGGAAGCCTTGCTCTTGTAGGTAAAGTGCCTGTAGACGGCTCATTACACCACGGTCACAGTACAGCAAGTACTCTTTCGCTTGGTCTAGATCGCCAAACTGAGTCGAAAGCTTGAAGAATGGGATGTGTTTAATTTCAACACCATCGATCTCTAGCGGGCTTTCGTCTTCTTCTTCTGGGCTACGGATATCAAGAACAATAGCGTCCTCAGCAACCGCTTGAACTTGTTCAACTTCTGGTGCTTGCTCTTGGCTCTCTTTCTCGATGTCACGGATATCCATAACACGAGCGTTCTCGATTACTTGATCCAGCACTTCAAAGTTAAACTTAGCTTCTTCTGCTTCTAGTTTACCTTTCTTCGCTTTCACGGTTGGCTTCTTAGAGATAACACCACAGTACTCAGGCATTACCTTAGCGAAGTCTTCAGTACCGATGATACGAGAAAGGTCGATGATGTCTTCTTTGTCCCAGTTGATAAGCGGACGAAGAATCAAAGTGTCTGTCACGTTGTCGATGTGGCGAAGGTTAGTTAGCGTTTGGCTAGAAACCTGGCCAAGTGCTTCACCTGTTACTAGAGCTTCAATACCGAAGCGCTCTGCAACCATACCACCAGCACGCATGAACATACGCTTAAGAACAACGCCCATTTGGCCGTCTTCTACGTTCTCAAGGATTTCAGCAACCACAGGTTCAAAGTCTACAGAAATGAACTTCACCTTTGCAGATGAGCCGTATTTATTCCATAGGTAGTGAGCTACTTGCTTAACGCCAATCTCGTGCGCTGGGCCACCAAGGTTGAAGAAACAGTAGTGAACCTTAGAGCCACGTTTGATGTGCAGGTAGCTTGAAACACCAGAATCAAAGCCGCCTGAGATCAAGCTTAGTAGATCTTCTTGAGTGCCAAGAGGGAAGCCACCTAGGCCTTTGTGACGAGCTAGAACTTGGTTTAGCTTGTCGTTAGCCACTTCAACCTTAACGGTTACATCAGGGTTCTTAAGTCGAACTTTCGCTGACTCAACTGCTTGGTTTAGACCGCCGCCTACGTAGCGCTCAAGTTCAATAGAGGTAAAGTCATGCTTACCACGACGCTTAGCACGTACAGAGAAAGTCTTGCCTTCAATATCAGCACGGCTGCGTTCTAGTACTTGCTCGTAAATATCGTGCAAGTCTTTGAACTCAGACTGTTGAACTTCAAGAGAGTGGTGAATACCTGGAGTGTGAGTCAGAGCCTCTAACACTTCAGCGTAGTACTGGTCACTCTCAGACGTCACTTCGATATGATCGCGACGGTTGAATACCGCAACACTTTCACAGCGACGTTGAATAACGTTACGAATGTTGCACTCTAGAATCCTTGTGAAGCGCTTACGCACCGATTCACTTTTTACAAAAATTTCCGGATGGGGCTTAACAATAAATTTCATAGTACTTTCACAACATTAATGTTCAAAATTTTGAAAACGCTCATCGCCAAGTAAATTAGAGAATTTACCCAGCACTTGAAGCAAGAATAGATCATATCTAAATCTAAGGGCGCGAATTATACATGAGAAAGTGAAGCAAGGAAAAGAGTGCTTGCTGCAACACCATCATTAAACCGCTTGTTATTAACAGTAGCAGGTTTCGAAACGACATAAATACCGCAAAGAACCATTGAAGACCAGCAAACAAAAAGCCCAACCTCATTATAAGGTTGGGCTTTCGATGCTATCTGCATGCTACCGTGTGTACACGTATAGGCTATTCATTAATAACAGGCACTTCATCACTGTAAAGCGGTTCGCCCTGCATGATGCTGATTTCAACGCGGCGGTTGAGGCTACGTTGCCATTCAGTATCGTTCGGCTCGACTGGTTCGGTATCCGCCATGCCACGTACTCTCAAGCGTTGATGAGAGAAACCACGCACCTTTTCCATCTCTTGAGCAACAGACACTGCTCGCTGTGATGACAAGTCCCAATTAGAGCGATAAAGCTCGGAATCAAGACGTTGATTATCGGTGTGCCCTGAGATTCGAACAATACCTGGAACATCTTTAACCAGTTCAGCTACCTGTCTCACCAAAGGTCGGAACTTAGGCTGTAGGAAAGCAGAACCTGATGGGAATGCACCCTTCTCACGAATTCGAATCACAATCTGCTGGCCAAGATTTTCAACTTCAATCGCGCCTTGGTCTATCTCTCGCTCCAACGCCTTCTTGATGCTTTCCATTAAGGTTTCCATCTCTTGCGATTGAGCTTCAGCTTGTTGTTGCTGTTGGTCTGACTCAGAGTTTTGATTGTCGTGAGTCGAAACCTCTGGCGACTTGCCTCCGGTCATCTTGCCTTGATCACGCATGGTACCGCCAGCACGCTCAGATTCACCTTCATGAAACTCCAGCGTTTGCTGCGTAATATCAATCGTCTGCTGCATGATCACATCAATCGGTGTCGGCTCTGGACGACCAGGTCGAAACTCTTGTGCAATGATGCTGGTGCCTTTAGGAATGTCTTTCACTTCCAAGCGGTTTTGTACACCAAACGCAAATTTCATCGAGCCAGCGATCTGTTTGAACTTCAGGACGTCCATCTCAGAGAATGAGAGCAGCAGTACGAAGAAACACATCAGCAGTGACATCAAGTCAGCAAATGTCCCCATCCATTGAGGTAACCCAGGAGGAGGACATTTACATGGATTCTCTTCATCCATCTTCAACTCCTCTTACGCCGGTTCACCATCAATCGTGCGCTTACCTTCGTTCAGGTAGCTCTTGAGGTAACCATCAATAACTCGTGGGTTCTGGCCATCTTGAATCGCTAATACGCCATCCATCACCAAACGACGGTTGAGTGTCTCTTGGTCACGACGTAACGCAAGTTTGTCAGCAATTGGAAAGAACACCATGTTCGAAAGAATCGCACCATATAGTGTGGTTAAAAGTGCCACCGCCATCGCAGGACCGATCGCTTTAGGATCATCCATGTTCGAAAGCATGGCTACCAGGCCAACCAAGGTACCAATCATACCCATCGCAGGGGCAACATCACCGAATGCAGAGAACACTTTCGCGCCCTGCTCGTGACGTTCTGTGGTTAATGCTATGTCTTTTTGCAGTGCAGCACGCACCACATCACCATCATGGCCATCCACCAATAGGTCGATGCCCTTTTGCATGAAACTGTTGTTAATTTCCATCTCTTCAAGTGCTAAGAAGCCACCTTTACGAGCAGCGTCAGCCATCTCTACAACTTTCGCAATAAGATCTTCAGGCTCATCCGCTTTAAACATAAAAGCTTTGCCTGCGATTTTAGTCGCACCAAAGAACTGTCCCATGGTGAACTTCATTAGAACAACAAAGGTTGAGCCACCAACTACGATCAAAATGGATGTCGTGTCATAGAACATCCCGAGGCTTCCACCTAGGATCATTGCCATAATTACAAAGGCAAATCCACCAATCAAACCTATTAGGGTTGCTAAATCCACTGAGCACTCCTCATGCTTTTTTGTAGCTCTATGTCGACGATAATCTTTGTATCGGCAAGACTATAAGATCTTTTAGTAAATTCTTGGCCTAAGTATCACACTTTTCGTTTTTGAATCCCAACTATTGGCTTACTTTGCTCTTATACGTAGCGCATAAACTCGATAAAGCTAAGGTTATTCAAGCAAAGTGCGTTCAAGCCCCTTAAAAACGAACTTTCTAGCAAAATTTCTTGGTTACATTTGACCATCTCAGCGGCCTAGGGTAACGTTCGTTCATCTTTCCAAACGCAGATTTATTATGGCTACTAAGAAACCTGAAAATATGAGCTTTGAAGCAGCAATCGAAGAGCTTGATGGCTTGGTTGATCAACTAGAAAATGGTGATCTAGCTTTAGATGATGCGCTGAAAAAGTTCGAACGAGGCATCTCCCTCGCTCGTGCCGGTCAAAGCAAACTAAATGATGCTGAACAGCGTGTTAGCATCCTACTGCAAAATGATGAAAACGCAGAACTTAGTGACTTTAACCCACAACCAGAATAACGAATTGTATGAGATCCCCTATGATCGAGACTTTATTGTCTTATCAAGCACGTAATAACGAGCAATTGAACCTTTGGCTTGATCGCCTACCACACCAAAATCAGAACCTGATCAACGCGATGCGTTATGGGTTACTTTTAGGCGGTAAACGCGCACGTCCATTTCTTGTCTACATTACAGGGGAAATGCTCGGCTGCACCGCTGAAGAACTCGACACTCCAGCATCTGCAATCGAATGTATTCATGCCTATTCTCTGATTCACGACGACCTTCCAGCAATGGACGACGATGAACTGCGTCGTGGCCATCAGACTTGTCACATCAAATACGATGAAGCAACGGCAATTTTAACTGGCGATGCACTACAAACTCTCGCGTTTACTATACTTGCGGAAGGTACATTAAGTGCTGACGGTGAAAGCAATCGCGTTCAAATGATTCAACGCCTAGCTGAAGCCTCTGGTGCACAAGGTATGTGTATTGGACAAGCACTTGATATTGAAGCTGAAAACCGCTCTGTCACGCTAGAAGAGTTAGAAGAAGTTCATCGCAATAAAACGGGCGCGCTAATGAAATGTGCGATTCGTTTAGGTGCGCTTGCTGCTGGTGAAAAAGCGTTTGAAGTGATGCCTCAATTAGACAAGTACGCCGATGCCATTGGATTAGCATTCCAGGTTCAAGATGATATTTTAGATATCACTAGCGATACTGAAACTTTGGGTAAACCACAGGGTTCTGACCAAGAATTGAACAAAAGCACCTACCCTTCTTTGTTAGGTTTAGAGGGCGCTCAAGAAAAAGCGCAAACTCTGCTACAGGAAGCGCTTCAAGCTTTGGCTGCAATCCCATACAATACCCAGTCACTCGAAGAGTTCGCCCGATACGTCATCGAGCGCAAGAACTAAGACAATAAGCGCGCATTACCTATGACTCTTGATATATCAAAGTACCCAACTCTTGCTTTGGCTGATAAGCCAGAGGATTTGCGTCTACTTCCAAAAGAGACGCTTACACAGCTTTGTGATGAATTACGTACCTATCTTCTTAACTCAGTGAGCCAGTCAAGCGGTCACTTAGCGTCAGGCTTAGGTACAGTGGAGCTAACCGTTGCTCTGCATTACGTGTACAACACGCCTTTTGACCAGTTGGTTTGGGATGTTGGCCACCAAGCATACCCGCACAAAATTCTTACAGGTCGTCGCGACCGCTTGTCAACTATCCGTCAAAAAGATGGACTGCACCCATTCCCATGGCGTCAAGAGAGCGAATACGACACCCTTTCTGTTGGTCACTCTTCAACGTCGATCAGTGCTGCACTTGGTATGGCGATCAGTGCTAAGAAAGAAGGCAAGAACCGTAAAGTCGTGAGTGTGATTGGTGATGGCGCGATTACTGCGGGTATGGCATTTGAAGCCATGAACCACGCAGGCGATATTCACAATGACATGCTGGTTATCCTGAATGATAACGAGATGTCGATCTCTGAAAACGTAGGTGCGCTAAACAACCACCTAGCTCAAGTTCTTTCTGGCAGTCTTTACACGTCAATTCGTGAGGGCGGCAAGAAAGTGCTATCAGGCGTTCCGCCGATTAAAGAGCTGGTTCGTCGTACAGAAGAACATCTAAAAGGCATGGTAGTCCCTGGCACCATGTTCGAAGAGTTAGGCTTTAACTACATTGGTCCAATTGATGGTCACGATGTCAATGAGCTGATTAAAACGCTGAAGAACATGAGAGATCTTAAAGGCCCTCAGTTCCTGCATATCATGACCAAGAAAGGCAAAGGCTACGAGCCAGCTGAGAAAGATCCAATTGGCTACCATGGCGTACCTAAATTCGATCCTGCACATTCAAGTCTGCCTAAGAGCACCAGCTCTAAACCAACTTTCTCTAAGATTTTTGGCGACTTCCTGTGTGATATGGCCGCTCAAGATCCTAAGCTAATGGCGATAACGCCAGCAATGCGTGAAGGTTCTGGTATGGTGCGTTTCTCGAAAGAGTACCCAGAACAGTACTTTGATGTAGCGATTGCTGAGCAACACGCTGTAACACTAGCAACCGGTATGGCGATTGCGGGTGATAAGCCGATTGTGGCTATCTACTCGACTTTCCTACAACGTGGCTACGATCAACTGATCCACGATGTGGCAATCATGGATCTACCGGTTATGTTCGCTATTGACCGTGCAGGTCTTGTCGGTGCCGATGGTCAAACACACCAAGGTGCGTTCGACTTAAGCTTTATGCGCTGCATTCCAAACATGGTGATCATGGCACCAAGCGACGAGAACGAATGTCGCCAAATGCTTTACACCGGCCACCAGCACACGGGGCCAAGTGCCGTTCGTTACCCTCGCGGTAATGGCATGGGTACTGAGATTCAAAGTGAGTTTACCGCTCTTGAGATTGGTAAAGGTCGTATCGTTCGCGAAAGCGAAAAAGCAAAAGATGGCTCGAAAGTCGCTATCTTAAGCTTCGGTACTTTCCTTGAGAGTGCACTTCAAGCCGCTGACGCCATCGATGCGACGGTTGCAGATATGCGCTTTGTGAAACCACTCGATGAAGCTCTGATCAAACAACTTGCTGCTGACCACGATGTTCTGGTAACTATCGAAGAGAATGCGATTGCAGGTGGTGCGGGCGCAGGTGTGATTGAATTCTTGATGCAAGAGAAACTGCTGATGCCAGTATTGAACCTTGGCCTACCAGACAAGTTCATTGCTCAAGGTACGCAAGGCGAACTGCATGAAGAGCTTGGTTTGGACGCGAAAGGTATTGAGAAGTCTATCTCTGACTACCTTGCTAAATAGCCTTAATACGTAAGCTCGTAAGCTCCGCAAACAAAAAAGGTTGGCCCTAGGGTCAACCTTTTTAGTATCTGCTAATTAGTTTGGTCTTTCAGTTAGCTCACACTAACCAACCAGCGAAATGTGCCACGGCATACAACGAAATAGCCGCCATAATACCCGCTACAATATCGTCAATCATGATACCTAAACCGCCGTGAATTCGTGCATCTAACCAACCAATCGGCCATGGTTTCACCATGTCAAAGAAGCGGAAAAGCACAAAACCAGTCAGCAGCCACTTCCAGTCATCAGCAGGGATATTCAACATAGGCACTAAGCTCATGGTGATCCAAAAGCCCGCAAACTCATCCCAAACGATAGAACCGTGGTCATGCACGCCCATATCGTCAGACGTTACTTGGCAGATCTTAATACCAATCATGCAGCTTACCACCACCACGGCAACGTAAGCAGGAAACGGTAACTGAACCAACAATAGGTACAACGGAATTGACGCAAGCGTGCCCATTGTGCCGGGAATAATAGGCGATAAGCCACTGCCAAAACCCGTTGCTAAGAAATGCCAAGGGTTTTTAAGAGAAATAAGAGAAAGTGGGTTTGTCATCAATTAACCTTAAAGTGATCGTAACCAGTTAAGTTCCAGCTTAGTGGTTCACCATTATTGTGTAATTCAAAATATTCTACAGGTCTTATCTGGCCAATGCAGGTGACTTTTGTACCTGTGTGTGACAAAGCACTTTCCAACGACCCTTTATTCTCTTCTGGTACAGTAAAGCACAGCTCGTACTCTTCACCACTCGTTAGCGCATACTGCTGAGCTGAAATGATATCAGGAGCGAACTGACGTAATTCTGCAGAGATAGGCAGCGTGCTTACATCAATACTCGCGCCAACTTGAGAACGCTTAAGGATATGTTTTAAATCAGCAATAACACCATCAGAGATATCAATCGCCGATGAAGCAAGGTTCACTAGCGCCTGACCCGCTAACACTCGTGGAGTGCTCACATAATGTCTCTCTTCTAGCTCAGCAGCATAGGGCTTCGCTTTGTTCTGCTCTGGGTTAAGTAGCACCTCTAGGCCAGCTTTACTGTCACCTAGGTTACCTGTTACGTAAATCCAGTCACCCACTTTAGCGCCATCTCTGCGCAGCGCTCGCCCTTCAGGAACAAAGCCTTGTACAGTCAGTGTCAGGCTTAGTGGGCCTTTGGTGGTGTCGCCACCAATTAACTGAATACCAAAGTAGTCTGCGAGTTTAAAAAAAGAGTCACAGAAAGGAGCAAGCCATGCTTCGTCGATTTCAGGCATAGTTAAAGCAAAAGAGACCCACGCCGGCGTTGCGCCCATAGCGGCAAGATCACTGATATTGGAAGCCAACGCCTTGTGCGCCACCCAAGCCGGATTCGCCTCAGCTAAGAAATGGGTACCAGCCACTAAGGTGTCTGTGCTGATCGCTATCTCAACATTGCCCGGCGCTTTGACCAAAGCGCAATCATCGCCAGCAGCCAGAAGAACGTCTTTACGTTGTGGTTGTCGATTTACAAAATATTTTTCAATCAGGTTAAATTCGCCAGACATCACATGCCCTATCTTTAGTCTCATAAAAATCGCCGTAATTATGGATATTACAGAAATTTAGTTACAAAAAAGGCCAGCATAAAAGCTGACCTTTAGATTCAATATACGAACGTCTTATTTCTTACGAACGTGCGGTGCAGCTTTATCAAGCACACCGTTAACAAACTTATGGCTGTCTTCTGCTGCAAATACTTTTGCAAGCTCGATAGCTTCGTTGATAACCACTTTGTATGGTACATCTTCGCGACGAGTCATCTCGTACATAGCTAAACGTAGAAGCGCTAGTTCCATCAAATCCAGATCTTGCATAGGGCGAGATACGAATGGACGAAGCTTGCTATCAAGTTCCATGTGGCTAAGAGCAACACCAGTTAATAGGTCGCGGAAGTATGCAACGTCTGTTTCTGGCATAGCAAGAGCAGGCTCTGCAGCATGATGCTCTTCTTCATCATACTTACCACCAGATAAGAACTGTTCTTCAACGGTAGCAATATTTTCTTTAGTAATTTGCCAAGAATAAATTGCTTGTAGAGCAAATTGACGTGCGTTACGACGTGCGGCTGGTTTCACACTGGCCCCCATTAGGAATCGATTTCAGAAAGAACGTTGATCATCTCAAGTGCGCTAAGTGCTGCTTCTGCACCCTTATTACCAGCCTTGGTTCCTGCGCGTTCAATAGCTTGATCGATCGTATCAACAGTAAGAACACCAAACGCTACTGGAAGAGAATATTCCAGAGACACCTGTGCCAAACCTTTATTACATTCACTACAAACATAGTCAAAGTGAGGTGTACCGCCACGAATTACTGTACCAAGAGATACAATCGCATCGAACTTACCTGTTTTTGCAACGCGCTGCGCTACAAGTGGAAGTTCTACTGCACCAGGGCAACGAACAACAGTGATGTTGTCTTCGCTTACTTGTCCATGACGCTTTAAAGTATCGATTGCACCAGAAAGTAAACTTTCGTTAATAAAACTGTTGAAACGAGCAATAACGATAGCAATTTTTGCATTTGGCGCTGGGAAGCCACCCTCGATCACTTTCATAAGCCTTCCTTTAACTATTTTCATCAAGTGAGAATCGCCGGATTCTAGCACAAAACTGTGAGCAATATCTAATGGTAATTTAGAAGAACAGACACCGGCAATGTAAAGATGATAATGCAGCGCTGATCCCAAGCATATAGGAACAGCGAGGAGCCAAGTTTGTGTATTGAACACGTTTTGAGTCGAACTTGGCTACTTTGCCCTTTTGGCAAAACTTATCACCAAAAGAGCCACTGAAATCATCGGTAAACTATGTCGCTACAAACGGAGAAACGTCTGCTCGCTGACGCATGATTTATTCGCAAACGTACTCAACAACGTTAAGACCAAAACCACCCAATGCGTGGTAACGCTTAGAGCTTGAAGAAAGCAGACGCATATCGTGCACGCCTAGGTCTTGAAGAATCTGAGAACCGACACCAACACGACGCGAGGTACCCTGCTTCTTCGCCATAGTTGGCTGCTCGTTCTTGTCTTGCGCTTCGAATGTCTTCACTTTGTGAATCAAAGAGTCAGACGACTCTTCGTTGCCAAGAATAACCAACACACCACCTTCGTCGCCAATGCGCTTCATTGCTTTATCTAGCGACCAGCTGCGTTCAGTACCACGGTCTGAATGAAGCAGATCAGTGAACGTGTCATGCAGATGAACACGTACCAAAGGAGCACCTTCAGATAGGTCACCTTTTTGCATCGCGTAGTGGATCTGGTTATCAATTGTATCGCGGTAAGTCACCAACTCGAAATCACCAAACTCTGTTGGTAAATGGCATTGTGCTACACGCTCAATCGTTGTTTCTGTGTTGTTGCGGTATTCAATCAAGTCTGCAATGGTGCCTAGCTTGATGTCATGCTTTTCTGCGAACACTTCAAGATCTGGGCGACGAGCCATGGTGCCGTCGTCGTTTAAGATCTCAACGATAACAGATGCTGGCTCACAGCCTGCTAGACGTGCTAAATCACAACCTGCTTCTGTGTGACCTGCGCGAGTCAGAACACCGCCATCTTGCGCTGTCAGTGGGAAAATATGACCAGGTTGAACAAGGTCTGCCGCTTTTGCATCTTTCGCCACTGCCGCTTGAACCGTCACTGCCCGATCTGATGCAGAGATACCCGTCGTTACACCTTCAGCCGCTTCAATCGAAACCGTAAAGTTCGTGGTGTACTGTGCATTGTTGTCTTGAACCATAGGGGCTAGACCCATACGGCTTGAACGCTCTTTGGTTAGCGTCAGACAGATTAAGCCGCGGCCATACATCGCCATGAAGTTAATCGCTTCTGGCGTGACATGTTCTGCTGCCATGATCAGATCGCCTTCATTCTCGCGATCTTCATCATCCATCAGGATAACCATTTTTCCTAGGCGAATGTCTTCAATAATTTCTTGAGGAGTACTAATTGGCATTGTTCTATATCCTTTGAAATGGTTCTGCTTCCTAGAACCG
Organism: Vibrio sp. QJM3NY_35; assembly: GCF_057785915.1. Classification (NCBI taxonomy): domain Bacteria; kingdom Pseudomonadati; phylum Pseudomonadota; class Gammaproteobacteria; order Vibrionales; family Vibrionaceae; genus Vibrio; species Vibrio sp. QJM3NY_35. The sequence goes on from NZ_CM173507.1 coordinate 2,655,567, forward strand.
ACACTATTTAAACCTGATGATATTGCTTCGCTTTACAAAGTCTCGCTTGACGCACTTTGTCTCAACGGTTAGGCAAAACCATTCTGCTGTAAGAATTCCATCGTCAATCGAGATTCAGGCTCAGACTCTTGTTGCTGACCTTGCAGTAAACGCTCCATGTAACGCGCTAATACATCAACTTCTAGATTCACTTTACGACCAACATTGAATTGATCGATGGTCGTTTCTGAAGAGGTGTGAGGAACGATAGTCAGCTTAAAGGCATTTTTGCGTAAATCGTTCACCGTTAGGCTAATACCATCAACAGTGACTGAACCTTTTTGAGCTACGTACTTTGAGATCTCTGCTGGCATTTCAACCCAGAACTCAATTGCACGACCGACTTGGTTACGCTCAACAATCTCACCCACGCCATCAACGTGACCAGACACGATGTGTCCACCGAAACGCGTGGTTGGTAACATTGCTTTCTCAAGGTTAACTTTATCGCCTGCTTGGTAATCGACAAAACCCGTCTTTTTCAGGGTCTCAAGCGAAAGGTCTGCACTGTAGCTGTGGTCGTTATACTCAACAACTGTCAAACACACACCATTGGTAGCGATACTGTCGCCTAACTTAACGTCAGCCATATCAAGCTTACCAACATTAACCGTTACGGTGATGTCTTCTCCGCGGGGAGTGATTGCACTCAATGTACCTACGGCTTCTACAATTCCTGTAAACATTTTAAAACTCTTTTTGTTGTCAACGACACGTATGCAGTTGGAGTAACTATTTCCACTATGGTTTCGTTACTATCAGTTTCGAAATACGGGTTTCGCAACGATGCGAATATCCACACCAACCGGTCGAACATCTTTAATTTCTAGGTCAATAACTTCAGACATTGAAGTGAGCCCTAATGCGCCCATCAAACCTCGTCCGTCACTGCCCATAAGTTTAGGTGCTAAATAGAGGATTAGCTCATCCACCAACTGCTCTTCAATCAAGCTTTTTGCCAATGTTGCGCCCGCTTCGACCCAAATATGGTCGATATGATTCGCAGGTAATTGACGCATCAGATCGTGCAAATCGAGCTGACCAGCATCTGTAGTTGCGACTTCAATATCAGCAGACGCTTCGGCAACTCTCAACACTGATGTTGGAGTCTGGAATAACTTGAGCTCAGGACGCAGTTGGTTTTGACGATCAAGAATCACGCGAATCGGCTGACGCAGCTCGTCTTCAGCGTAATGATCTTTGATACTGCTTGGCAACTCTGCCCAACGAACATTCAACGACGCGTTGTCTTCAATCACCGTCTGGCTAGTTGACAACACAGCGCCTGATTTTGCTCGGTAGTTCTGAACATCACGACGCGCTTCTGGCGATGTAATCCACTGGCTTTGACCATTTTCCAATGCTGTTTGGCCATCAAGGCTAGCGGCCATCTTTAACTGAACGAATGGCATGCCAGTTTGCATACGCTTGATAAATGCAGGGTTCAAGTCGAGAGCATCTTGCTCTAGCAAACCGATTTCAACCTCAATACCCGCATCGCGTAACATTTTGATACCACGACCTGCGACTTTTGGGTTTGGGTCCTGCATGGCACAAATCACTTTGACTACTTGAGCCTTAATCAAACCTTCAGCACAAGGCGGCGTTCGACCGTAATGAGAGCAAGGTTCTAGCGTGACATAAGCCGTCGCACCTTTTGCTTTGTCGCCCGCCATTCGCATGGCATGTACTTCAGCATGAGGTTCGCCAGCTTTGGCATGAAAACCTTCGCCAACGATCTGACCTTCGGTTTGTACAATGACACAACCCACATTCGGATTTGGTGCAGTAGTGTAAATGCCGCGTTTTGCTAACTGAATAGCACGCGACATCATTTGAAAATCTAGGGGAGTAAAGTTTGACATGATTGAGGAGTTAATCCTCTAATTTAGCGATTTCTTCGCCAAACTCTCGGATGTCTTCAAAGCTGCGGTAAACAGAGGCAAAACGAATGTACGCCACTTTATCCAGTTCTTTCAATTGGCCCATCACAAGATTACCAATCATCTCGCTTGGTACTTCACGCTCACCAGTTGCACGGAGTTGTGACTTAATCGTACTGATCGCAAGTTCAATCGCATCAGCACTCACTGGGCGTTTTTCTAGGGCGCGCTGTACACCACCCACCATTTTATCTTCATTAAATGGTTCGCGGTTTCCATTCGACTTTATGACCTTAGGCATCACAAGTTCTGCCGATTCGAACGTAGTAAAACGTTCACTACATGCAAGGCATTGACGGCGACGACGTACCTGATGGCCATCGGCTACCAGTCTTGAATCGATTACTTTAGTGTCGTTCTCTGAACAAAAAGGACAATGCATATCACCTCCAAATAATTGAATATCAGTGTAACGGAATTGCCAAACGTTAGGAAAGAAAAAGGGCCAATTAAGGCCCTTTTGTGTGGTGATTCATTGATTATTGCTACTCGATCGCCATTTCAAAAATGAGCTGAGGAGTAAAATTAACGACCAGCGTTAACCGCGGACCAAATAGTTCGCTTTACCTACCCATTTGTAGCTTGTCAGCTCTTCTAAACCCATTGGGCCGCGAGCATGCAATTTCTGAGTAGACACGGCGACTTCAGCGCCTAAACCAAACTGTGCGCCATCAGTGAAACGTGTTGATGCATTCACATAAACCGCTGCAGAACCAACAGAGTTAATGAAACGCTCTGAGCTCTCTAGGCTGTTAGTCATGATCGCGTCTGAGTGACTCGCGTTGTGTACACGCATGTGGTCAATCGCTTCTGTCACATCCGCTACCACTTTCACGCCGAGCGTGTAGCTTAGCCATTCAGTGTCAAAGTCGCCCTCAACCGCATCACGTTGGTCTTCAAAATCCGCTAGCAGTGATTTTGCACTGGTATCTGCAACCAAGGTTACCTTACCTGCTAAACGCTGTTTCAGCTTAGTTAGGAAAGCTTCAGCAACCGCTTCATGCACTAGCAGTGTATCTAACGAGTTACACGCTGATGGGCGCTGAACTTTAGAGTTTTCGACCACATCGACAGATTTATCAAGATCAGCACTTTCATCAACGAAGATATGGCTGATACCAAAGCCGCCGATGATAACTGGAATGGTGCTGTTCTCTTTACACATCTTGTGCAAGCCAGCGCCGCCACGAGGAATGATCATATCCACGTAGTCGTCCAGTTTAAGCAATTGAGAAACGAGTTCACGATCAGGCTTCTCGATGTACTGAACAGAAGCGGCTGGAAGCTCCGCTTTCTCTAATGCAGACTGGATAACTTTAACCAGTTCCATATTCGAGAAAAACGTCTCTTTACCACCACGTAGAATGCTTGCGTTACCTGTCTTCAGACACAGAGCTGCAATATCGATGGTTACGTTTGGACGCGCTTCATAGATAACACCCACCACACCAAGTGGTACGCGACGACGAGACAGCGACATACCGTTTTCCAGTACTTTGCTGTCAATCTCGCTGCCAACTGGGTCATTCAGGCTAATCACGTTACGCACATCGTTAGCGATACCGGTTAAGCGCTCTTCATTAAGAAGTAGACGATCAAGCAGTGCGTCAGTTAAACCCGCTTCGCGACCTAATTCGATATCTTTCGCATTCGCTTCTAAAATCGTTGCTGCGTTTGCTTCTAGCTCATCAGCGATGATCGCCAATGCTTTATTCTTTTGCGCCGTAGATGCGGTCGCTAGGTGGAAAGCAGCGTCTTTTGCTGCGATACCCATGTTAGTTAAATCCACGTTTAACTCTCCCTAAATTCTGTCTGTCTTTGGATGCAAAAAGGCGATTCGCCTTATCATCACGAGCTATTCTTGGATTACAACAAGGTCGTCACGGTGAATGACTTCTGACCCATAATCGTATCCAAGAATGTCGCCAATATCTTTACTGTGCTTGCCTGCAATTTTTGCTAGGTCTTGGCTTGAATAACTGGCGATACCACGCGCAATTACTTTGCCTTTACTGTCTGTGACTTGGGTAACTTCACCACGAGAGAATTCGCCTTTAACTCGAACAACCCCTTTCGCCAACAAGCTGCTGCCTTTGGTGTTGACTGCGTTTACTGCGCCGTCGTCAACCACGATGTCACCTGCTGAAGCAGGGCCCGCTAAAATCCAGCGTTTACGGTTTTCAAGCGCTTCCGCTAAAGGCAAGAAACGTGTGCCTTGTGGGGTATCACTCAGTGAATCAAACACCACATTTTCAGCACTGCCCGCCGCAATAATCACTTCGATGCCTGCGCGACGAGCAATGTCAGCCGCCTGCAGTTTTGTTGCCATGCCGCCGGTACCTAATGTCGTACCGCTGCCGCCTGCGATCTTACGCAGTGTGTCATCAATAGTTTTCACTTCTTTGATGAGCTCAGCATTTGGATCTTTACGAGGGTCAGCCGTAAACAGGCCTTTTTGGTCTGTTAGTAGCAAAAGCTTATCAGCGCCGCACAAAATACCTACTAAGGCCGACAAGTTATCATTGTCGCCCACTTTAATTTCGTTGGTGGCTACTGCATCGTTTTCGTTTACTACCGGAATAATATCGTGTTCAACAAGTGCGTTGATCGTGTCACGTGCATTAAGAAAACGCTCGCGATCATCGAGATCAGCACGAGTCAGTAGCATCTGGCCAATCTTAAGGCCATAGATAGCAAACAAAGACTCCCAAACTTGAATCAACTGGCTTTGCCCAACTGCCGCAAGCAACTGTTTACTCGCCATTGAGTTGGGAAGTGCGGGGTAACTAAGGTGCTCACGTCCTGCTGCAATTGCGCCAGACGATACCATAACCACAGAGTGGCCTTGTTTTTTTAATTCAGCACATTGACGAACCAGCTCAACCATATGAGCGCGGTCTAATGCCAATGTTCCACCAGTTAAGACACTGGTACCCAGTTTAACAACGACAGTTTTACGCTGTGTTGTTGTCCCGCTTTGATGATTTGTTGTCATGAAGTCTTTTATGGATAAAACAAATAAGAGGTGATGTTTTAGCAATCAAAAGGGGAATTCACAAGCAGAAAAGGTGCGAAATCGCACCTTTTTGCTTTATATAGAAGAGTAACCTTTAAAATTAGACGAATTCGACAGACTCTTCGTCTAATTGGATGCTGATTTCAAACTTACTTTGAAGTTCATCAACCAGTTTTTTGTGGAAGGCTTCTTGAGTTCGAGAGACCTCAGCGACCGCCTTTTTAGGTAACGGCAAAGAATCCCAGTTACCATCGATGTTGTACTTACCGATATTGTACTTCGCCGAATATCCCTCTTCCGACTTATCCAATTCCAGCCACCAGCCCCAAAACTCGCGTTCTTCTGGTGATTTTTTATCGTTCACACATACAGACAAGCAATCAAAAATGTAATGACCATCTTCTGATTGTGGCTCCCTCAAATAAGGCCCAATAGCCTTTAAAACGTTTAACAAGCGATAATGCGTAGGTTGTTGTGTCACTTCTGACATATTGAATCTCCATTTTCAATGTTAAGAATGACGTTACTCAGACTGTTATACGTAGAAACTACGCATTTGGATTTTATAAATTATCTCTGAGTATCAGGTACTTAGTTTGTACACTTTTCATGCTTAACTAATTTAGGAGAAATGTCATCTAAATAATTCATCCTCAAGCCACTTTATCGCCAATTCGAGGGATTGCTCATAACCTTGTGTAATTGACTTAGCTTTGATTTTCTTCGCTTTTCCGTAATCACTGTAAATAGCAACCAGTTGATTATCCATTGGTGGTGAAACCGGGTCACCTTCCAGAGCCAATGCCAAGATAGGAACGCTGGTTTTACTGTTTGACAGCAAACCTTGTACCTTGAGTGACCACGCCATCAACTGCCCAGAAAGGCTATTGATATCAACTGCCCCTTTACCAAGACGCGAAGCCAACACATCTAGATGCATCTTAGGCATCTGTTTCAGTTTGTCGGCATGAACAAAGATATCGTGAATTGGCGCGCCAAGAGATATACACGCTTTAATCTTATGTTGCTCAAGGAAAGATAGTCTCACCATCGCATTGCCACCGAAGCGGAAACCAAACAAGCCGACTTTGTGGTGATCGACCCATGGGATGTTAGGCAATTCATTCAGCACCGCTTGGTGAAGACAAGATGAGTCTTCTGTTAATGGCCAATGTGCACTGTGCCCTATTGATGGCATGTCTACCGTTAACATAGCAATGTTCTTAGGTGCTAAATAATCCCTAAACAGGCGCCACATATCGGTTTGCAAGCTATCGAGACCCGCGCTGACAATCACAACCGGTTGTGGTTTGTCTGTCTTGGTTAGATGCAAGTTCGCTTTGATCTTCTTGTTTTGGTATGGAATATCAATCTGTTTGACGATCAACTTAGTGTGCTTGATAGCTTCAGAATAGGCTGCGTTGGCCAACACTTGAGCCTGAGCTGCCAAGTTGTCGTTCTTGAGATGTGGGTAACCCGCAATACTAAAGCACAGTGATGCTGAAAACAGCTCTTCAGCCATCTCTTCACCGCTCTTCTCATTAGAACGATTTTGATGCTGCATACCCAGCTTGGTCCATTCGTATGCCCAGTTACCACTTCGGTAACCCATGACCGTATCAAGCCACTCATCGATTGTACGAGAGTTATCTGATGACGCGATGCGAGCCAATACCGCTTCTTGCTCTATTGGATTAACGCCTTGCCATACCCACTGAAGACGTCTTAGGTTTCGGTACCATGATGAGTTTTGCTGTTCACGCTTCTCATCCAATAACGCTTCAGAGCTTGGCATGTATTGTGTCAACATTGAGGTCTCTTTCGCCTGTTTGTGCTTTACAAACAAAGTTTCCGAAAGGTTCGAGCTCGTTTCTTCTGGTTCAGACATTGGGATACTTAATAAGAAATGGTTGTCACTAATAATATAAAAAAAAATGACCCTATAAAGGGTCATTTCTCAAAAAACTAAGTTTACGCTTATTTTGACTTGCGATTTACTGGCTCAACGTAGCTTAGGCTAGTATCCCAAGGTTGCTCAATCCATGTGTCTTGAGCGATATCAACAATGTACTCGTCTAGCAAATCAGCGCCAGATGGCTTTGCACATACAGCGATCAGTTTCGCTTTAGGGTACATTTCGCGAAGCTTACGTGCAGTGTCACCACTATCAACCAAGTCTTCAACGATTAGGAAGCCTTCGCCATCACCTTCAGGTGCTTTAACTACTGTCATATCACGTTGGTGATCGTGGTCGTAGCTAGAAATACAAATCGTATCTACGTGACGAATACCTAGCTCACGAGCCAAGATTGCACCAGGAACCAAACCACCACGGCTTACAGCCCAGATGCCTTTCCACTGCTCTGCTGGCATTTGCTTTTCAGCAAGTTGACGGCAGTAAGTCTGCATGTTGTCCCAAGTGATAACGAATTTGTTGCTCATAGTATAAAACCTAATAATTTTGTCATGTTATTAGAGGCTATCTCAAACATAGCCTCTTCAGCGATTAAGCAGAAATCTAGACGATTAAGCGAAAATGTATTTAAGAATAAAGATAGCCGACATTACCCACACAGCAGGTGAAACGTCGCGACCTTTACCACTTAGCAGCTTAATTGCAGCGTAAGCGATGAAACCTAGTGAGATACCCTCAGCGATAGAGTACGTCAGCGGCATAAGCAAACATGTTACCACGACTGGTGCTGCTTCCGTAAGATCACGCCAATCAATGCCAACTAGGCCAGACATCATCAGAATTGCTACATAGAAAAGTGCACCTGATGTTGCGTAAGCCGGAATCATACCTGCAAGTGGCGAGAAGAAAAGAGCCAGTAGGAATAAGATACCAACAACAACAGCCGTTAGACCGGTACGGCCGCCTTCAGCAACACCCGCAACACTCTCAACATAAGAAGTAGTATTTGATGTACCTAGCAGTGCACCAATAGATGTTGCTGTAGAGTCAGCAAGCAGTGCTTTGTTCAAGCGAGGTAGTTTGCCGTCTTCTTTGATTAGGTTTGCTTTCGTTGCAACACCAACCAGAGTACCCGCTGTATCGAACAAATCGACGAACAAGAATGCGAATACCACTGAAATCATACCGATTTCAAATACAGCAGAGAAATCAAGCTGCATGAATGTCGGAGCAAGGCTTGGTGGTGTCGACATGATGCCGCCGTATTGAACGTCACCAATAACAATGCCAAGAGCTGTGATAGCTAGAATCGCAATCATTACTGCCCCTTTCACGCCACGGTGAACAAGAGCAATCGTTAGGAAGAAACCAAGTGAGCCTAGGATAGGAGCAATCGCGGTAATGTCGCCCAGTGAAACTTTAGTTGCTGGGTTAGAAACAACGATGCCTGCATTGCTAAGCGCAATAAACGCTAGGAAAAGACCGATACCTGCAGAGATACCAACACGCAGAGACATAGGGATCGAGTTGATAATCCATTCACGGATCTTAAAGATGCTTAAGAAGATGAAGATTACGCCTGATACGAAAACCGCTGCCAGAGCAACTTGCCACGTATAACCCATACCCATTACAACAGCGTAGGTAAAGAATGCGTTCAAACCCATGCCTGGAGCTTGAGCAATTGGGTAGTTAGCAACAAAGCCCATGATGAAACAGCCAATAGCAGCCGCTAAACAGGTTGCTACAAATACAGCGCCATGGTCCATACCAGCATCAGCTAGAATCATTGGGTTTACAAAAATGATGTAAGCCATTGTTAGGAAGGTTGTTAGACCTGCGATGATTTCAGTGCGCACATTGGTGCCATTTTCACTGAGTTTGAATAGCTTTTCGAACATTATCGAATCCTATAAGGGTAAAAAGTAAACGGTTGCGTAATCGATTGGCTGTGGATTATAAAGTTATCAAATAACAAATTCCAGATAGAATTAAGGCTCTAATCGATATTTATCAGAATGCCGTATGAAACAAAGCGATTAAAAACGCAGTAATTACCAAGGAATAATCATAATAAACAGTTAATTAAGCCCATTAAGCACAATGAAAAATCTTGGTTACTTTTTCGACCATCGGTTATTTTGATAGAGAATCTAGCCATTAAATTCTGAATTCAAACCCACAAGAGTTGTGTATTTTTCAACAGGATCAGTAATAAGGCGCAAATTGATATTTTGGCGCTTAAAAAACAACCACGCAGAGCAGCAGGAAAAGAGACGAGATAAAGCGGTTTGGAAAAGTAGCAGGCAAAAAAAACGCCACTCAAAACTGAGTGGCGGTAGAATCTGTCAACCAAAAGGGCTGTAAAAGAATTCCAATATATAGGGGTGAACAAAACTGTTCGAGTCACATGCTTACGGTATTAGTAACCAAAGCTTGTAGGGTATGCAAAGTTGCTAGTGTAAACAGAGCTGTTAATCCAGAACATTGCAGATGGTAAACCTTTCATAACTATCACCTTAATAAATCAATAAAAAACGAATTTGATTTCTCGGTTCCTTGGAGGCGATAAAACGGACTCATCCTTTGAGCATTTACTCTTCATCTCAGAAGTTGGTTATTAATATACCCTAAAGAAAAAAGATTACAAGTATTTTTTGCTATACGTCACACTTTTGGCTATTTACGGTCATTTTGCAAACTTATTTTTGTAATAAAATTACAGAACAGGATTAAACAAACGTTTGCTTGCGCCATTTATAAGCATCAAGGTGCTTAATCATGATCAGATGGACAAGATCGCATTCAAAATTTGAGCTATTTGAGGTTTAGAACCGCTACTCGTCAAAACGCTCAAGTGGTATGCTGTTGCCATCAAAACAGACCCATATTTTAGATTTTTGTTCTAGGTTTTTACCCATACAAAACCTAAATATATGGTTATTAAATAAAAAAGGAGTCATCCGTGTCTGAATTCCATTCTGAGATCAGTAAATTATCCCCTGCCCCTATCTGGCAGTTCTTCGATAAGATTTGCTCAATCCCACACCCTTCTAAGCATGAAGAAGAGCTTGCTCAATACATTATTGCTTGGGCAACAGAGCAAGGCCTAGATGTACGTCGTGACCCAACGGGTAACGTATTCATCAAAAAGCCAGCAACGGCGGGTATGGAAAACAAAAAAGGTGTAGTGCTACAAGCTCACATCGATATGGTTCCACAAAAGAACGAAGACACAGTTCATGACTTTGCTAAAGATCCAATTCAACCATACATTGATGGTGAGTGGGTTACAGCTAAAGGCACAACGCTTGGCGCTGATAACGGCATGGGCATGGCTTCTTGCCTAGCGGTTCTTGCTTCAAACGAAATCCAGCACGGTCCTATCGAAGTTCTACTAACAGTAGATGAAGAAGCAGGCATGACTGGTGCTTTCGGTCTTGAAGCGGGTTGGTTAGAAGGCGATATCCTTCTTAACACCGATTCAGAGCAAGAAGGCGAAGTGTACATGGGTTGTGCTGGCGGTATCGACGGCGCAATGACATTTGAAATTGCTCGTAACGCGATTCCAGCTGACTTCGTAACACGTAAGCTAACGCTAAAAGGCCTAAAAGGCGGTCACTCTGGTTGTGATATCCACACAGGCCGTGCAAACGCAAACAAACTGCTTGCTCGCTTCCTAGCGGGTCACGCGAAAGAGCTAGACCTACGCATCGTCGAATTCAAAGGCGGGAGCCTACGTAATGCGATCCCTCGTGAAGGTTTCGTAACGGTTGCAGTACCTGCTGCAAACCAAGAGAAACTGGCTTCTCTATACAACGACTACACAGAGCTTCTTTCAACTGAGCTAGGTAAAGTAGAAGACAGCATTGTTACTTTCAACGAAGAAGCTTCGGTTGAAATGGGCGCTCTTGCAGCAGCTGACCAAGCTCGCTTTATCGCTGCACTAAACGCTGCGCCAAACGGCGTGATTCGTATGAGCGACGAGATTGAAGGTGTTGTTGAAACATCTCTAAACGTTGGTGTTATCACAACAGAAGAAAACTCAATCACTGTACTTTGCCTGATTCGCTCTTTGATCGATTCTGGCCGTAGCCAAGTTGAAAGCATGCTGAATTCTGTTGCTGAACTAGCAGGCGCGAGCATCGAGTTTTCTGGCGCTTACCCAGGTTGGAAGCCAGACGCAGATTCAGAAATCATGCACATCTTCCGCGACATGTACGAAGGTATCTACGGGCACAAGCCAAACATCATGGTTATCCATGCTGGTCTTGAGTGTGGTCTATTCAAAGAACCTTACCCGAATATGGATATGGTTTCTTTCGGCCCAACGATCAAGTTCCCGCACTCTCCTGATGAGAAAGTGAAGATCGACACCGTTGAGCTATTCTGGAACCAAATGGTTGCACTGCTTGAAGCCATCCCAGAAAAAGCATAATTCGATAAGCTATGTTTGTTCAATGAACCGTGCTTTTCAATAAATAGTACTTTTCAGTAAATGCCGTTTATTCGAGACAAAATAAAACAGGTACTCATTGAGTACCTGTTTTTGTATCTAATTTTTGTAATAAGCAAAAAAATTAAGCGCGTGAAGCTGCGTAGTTCTCTAGCTCATCAATTGAAGTTTGTGCAACCACTTCGCCATCGATGAAGTACGTTACCATCTCACCATCACGAACACCGATTAGTGTCGCTCGCTCACCAGATTGGTAAGTGATATCCATTTGGATTGTATTTTCATCAATCTGCTGCATCTGACCTTTTTCGATCATATTTACATTAGTGATTGGGCCTACCGGTGCTTCTGTTAGAGACGGATCTAGCTGATGGTTAATATCAAGGTAAGTATCAACCTTAGTATCAAAGATGTGCGGAGCACCCGTTAGTGGGTTGCTACCTGTCCAGAACTCTAGTGAGTTGAATACTAGGTAATCCGCTGCAACCGTTAGACCGTACGCAGGTGCCAACAGTAAGTTCAAACCGCCACGTGCGTAACGGTTATCAACCGCTTTAAGGTTGAACTTCATTAGGTAACCCGTTACTGCGTTGCTACCAACACAGCCAGACAAAGCAACAGATACCACTGCTAGTGCTACAACTTTTGAAATTGTTTTTTTCATTTTGATCTCGATATTTGAATTTGGCCGCCAAAAAATGGCGGTGGATAATACCAACGAACCAAATGACAAATATCAGCGCTAAATCAATGTATTGTCAGAAAATTCACAATTTGAAACACCCTTCAATTAACCAAATAAAAAACTGAAACCAATTCATAAGCCCCTTCATAAAAAACTTTTGTCGTCACCGTAAAGCGATTGATTCGTACTAAAAATCAACGATTGATACATTCCGTGTTAACGAATTATCACCATGTTGAGAACAACCTAAATGGCAAGACTAAAACCTAATCAACCATTCGAATTACTTGGTTATACTGTTCAGCCAGGACAACGAATGGAGATTGAACTGCAAGCTGCTCAGCTTTACACGCACTCTCCACTTTCGATCCCGATTGAAATTATTCACGGTCGCCAAGCAGGCCCAACACTGATGGTAAATGCGGCTATCCACGGCGATGAGCTAAACGGTGTTGAAATTGCACGACAACTGACCAATGCGATTGATCCAAAGAAACTGAAAGGGACATTAATTGTTGTGCCTATCGTTAACGTGTTTGGCTTTATCCATAAATCTCGTTACCTACCAGACCGTCGCGACCTAAACCGTTGCTTCCCAGGTAGTGAGAAAGGATCGCTAACATCACGTATCGCTTACACTTTCTTCGAGAACGTGGCAAAGCACTGTGATTACATTCTGGATCTGCACACGGGCGCGATTCACCGTACCAACCTGCCACAGATTCGTGCAAACCTATCGAACCCTGAAACACTGCGTATCGCAAAAGCATTCGCAACACCCGTGATCATTGATTCTCCACTGCGTGACGGTTCACTGCGTAGCGAAGCGGAAAAGCTGGGGATTCCTGTATTAACTTACGAAGGTGGTGAAGCGCTGCGTTTTGATCACCTAGCGATTCGTGCGGGTTACCTTGGCGTGCATCAAGTGATGAAAGAAATCGGCATGCTGCGCCCTAACCGTAAGAAGTTACCAGAGCCAGTATTGAGTAAATCCACCAGCTGGATCCGCGCTGAATCAGACGGTATTTTGCGTAACATGGTAAGACTTGGCGAACAGGTTGAAGCAGGACAAACCCTTGCTTACATCAGCTCTCCATTGGGTCATCAAGAAGGCCAAGTGATCACAACCAAAGGCGGTATCGTGATTGGTCAGCAAACTCTGCCTTTGGTCAACGAAGGTGATGCTGTGTTCCACATCGCTTACTTCAAGCAAGACGATGAAGAAGTCGGACAATCAGTAGAAAGCTACATTGAAGAAGTGGCAGAAGATGATTGGCTAACTGCGCTGAATAACTGATCGGACAATGCTTAACAGTTTATGAGCTCGACGTTAAAAGCGAGAAGCCAAACCGAGCTCTTAAACACAATAAAACAGAACTCCACAAACTAAAAAGCCCCAATACACTTTTAACTGTAAAGAAAAAAGTTGTATCGGGGCTTTTTTTTCACAAATCCCTTATCTTAAAATTAAGGGATCTATAAATTAGTCATGCACTGAATTACTCAGCGTCTTCTTGCTCTTCTGCACGAGCTTTAGCGCGCGCTTCACGTGCTTGCTCAGCTTTAAGCTCTTTAGTGTGACGTAATTCATCACGCTCTTTACGCTGCTCTGATTTACGCTCGTTACGTTCAGCTTGGTTAGCGATGAAAGATGCTAGCTCTTTCTCTGCCCACTCTTGTGCTAGAGCTTCAGTTTCGAAACCAGACTCACGCTTAGATACTGTAGTGCTGCGAGACGTTACTTGACGAGTAATCTCTGCACACCAACCGTTGCGTTTTTCTGTAAGGCGGATATCAAATTTTTTGTTCTTAGACATGTTCTATTTTTTCCTAAGGGAGATCATTAAGGGATCGGTCAACTTTGATAACTCCATCTAAGTGAGCATCTTTTAACACCATCCCTTGGTAAGCGCGGTATTAGAGCACAAATCAATGAATATTGCTGCAAATATTTGCAGCGGATCACACTCCAATGCTGCAAATCGTTTGCGCCTGATTTCAATCGGTTCATAACTCTCGGTTCACCATCAACTTCTGTCCTATTTTATCGACAACAATGAAATGAACTATGCTCAAACAGAGATAAATGAAAGAGATACCTGCTTGCTCAGGTTTATAGACTCTACTGTCTCACCTACTCCGCTCATAATTAAAATAGCTAAGGAGTTGCTATGGATAGCTTCATCAAAAATTTACCCAAAGTTGAGCTGCACTTACATATAGAAGGCACACTAGAGCCAGAGCTGATGTTCCAACTCGCCAAGCGTAATGCCGTGTCGATTCCTTTTGAGACCCCAGATCAAGTTCGAGACGCGTACCAGTTCCACAATCTTCAGTCTTTTCTCGACATCTATTACCAAGGTGCAAACGTACTGATTCATGAGCAAGATTTCTACGACCTGACGTGGGCTTATCTACTCCAGTGCCAGCAAGATAATGTGGTGCATACTGAGATCTTTTTTGACCCTCAAACTCACACTGAACGCGGCATTGCCTTTGAAGTCATCGTAAGCGGGATCACTCGAGCTTTGAATCAAGCGGAGCAAGAGCTTGGCATCAGCAGCCAACTGATCATGTGCTTTCTGCGTCACCTTGATAAAGACAGCGCTTTTGAAACACTCAAACAAGCCCTTCCTTATAAAGATAAGATCATTGCCGTTGGGTTAGATTCATCAGAACAGGGCAATCCGCCAGAGAAGTTTAAACATGTATTCCAAGAAGCGATCAACCAAGGCTTTCTGACTGTCGCGCACGCCGGAGAAGAAGGCCCAGCACAAAATATTATCGACGCAGTGAGCTTGTTAGGCATTACCCGAATTGATCATGGCGTTCGCTGTGTAGAAGATGAAGATTTGATGGAACAGCTAATAGCAAAACGTACACCACTGACCGTCTGCCCGCTATCGAATACCAAACTCAAGGTGTTTGAGAGCATGCAAGAGCACAACATCGTCGAATTGCTGAGAAAAGGGCTGTGCGTCACCATCAATTCCGATGATCCGGCTTACTTCGGCGGCTATATGAATGATAACTTCCTCGCGGTCGCCAATGCTCATCAACTGACGAAAAACGAATTAGCGCAGTTTAGTATTAATGCCATCGAAGCCAGTTTTATCTCACCTCACGCCAAAGAAGATCTCATCACACAGGTACGCCAATACCTTGCTGCGACTACTTAATGAGTTATCAAGATTAAAAAAGGGAAGCTCTGAGCTTCCCTTTCTGTATCAATCGATAATTAATTGGCTTAGCCCGGGTGACCATCCACCCTTGGCGTTAACAGCATCATCCCAAATTTCCAGATAAACAGCCCGAACGCTAACGTCCATAAACCGGCGCTGATGTTAACCATCTCAAATAAATACGCTGGGAAGAATGTCACACCTAAACTACGAACGAGTGCCGCGATAAAAATAGCCGAGAACGCCAAAGCCATACTTGGCCCTTTATAGATGGCACGACCCGTGTGCCCCATCGTCACGCGCGTAATCATCGCCAGAATTAATCCACTCAAACCGCCAATCGCAAACAAGTGCAGCATGTTGTGGCTCGCGAACGGGTTGTCTAATAAACCGCGTAACAGCAAGCTGAGAGGGATGCATAGGTAAGCCGCATGCAGCGACCACACCAAAGGTTCTGATAGCGTTGTCCAAGGTTTCCAGCGGATAAAGCGCACCAACTGAGTCACACCTGCAAATACCATCAACTCATTGCCGACTTGAGCAAAGGTCAATGGGAAGAAGCTCAACACAAATAAACCAACCAAAGGTAGGTTCGCTAGCCATTCCAACCAAACCAAGGGCTGAGCTTTTTCAAAATCAAAACGACGTGCTGTGAAGAATGGGATCACTCGCCCACCCATCACTGATAACAGCAAGGTAAACCACCACAACATAGCCTGCCAAACTGCAGATGATGGGAATGGAGGCATGCCCTTTATGGTCGCGTAACTAGCAAAGTTCGCCACGATAGCCAATATAAACAGCGGCACAAAAAACAGATTCTTCCAGCCTTTCGACTTCACGACTCGGAAACCAATTTCGTAGGCGGCGAAGATTAAGAACAGCGCCTCAACCGACGAGATCAGCCATAACGGAGCGGGTGTCCAAAACAGAATACGAGGTGCAAGCCATAAGCCAACCAAGGCTGCTAATCGATAGTGCTTGGTGCCGTTGACACCCGTCCACGTTTGTACCGCCGTTAACACAAAACCAACTACTATCGCCATTGAGAAACCAAACAGCATCTCATGCACGTGCCACCAAAGCGCCGGTACTTTTAGCATTTCTGGCTGACCGTTTTGGAACATGATGACCCAAGCGACAATCGCGATCACGGCATAGAGACTGCCTAAAAAGAAGAAAGGTCGAAAGCCTAAACGCAGGTAGGCTGGAATCGCGTCTTCTACACTTTTATCTGTGATATTTAACAAACTCGCTCCTAATTCTCAGATAAGCAGCCAAGGTATTACCTAAACCAAATTTGGTGTGCATCGGAATCGATGCAATATGCAGATCACATTGCATGAAACGCGCCAATTAGATAAAACCAGTAAAAACAGCGACTCACGAGATTCAATAGCCAATAAACAAGTCAAAAAAACACAACCAAAAGAGTCATAAAGACATATAGGTGTATAAATAGAAACTTACTGACTTTTGGTATCTCGCCACATATAGTAAGACTAGACTTAAATGGAACAACTCAGACAAGGAATGCGATGTATATTTTTGGTTATGGCAGTTTAATCAACTCATCTTCACGCCAGCTTACCGGTCAGACAGGGCAAGCGATCCCTGCGATTGTTCATGGCTTAATTCGCCATTGGAGCAAGATCGATGACAGCTATGTGTTATCACCTTTGATCGTCAATCTCGGCGAGGGACAAGTGAATGGTGTGTTGCTTGAGGTGGATGATATTGCACTGGCTGAGTTTGATCGCCGTGAGCGTGGTTATCACCGTATCGAATTAAAGGCCTCTCAGATAGAAAGCCAAGATGAATTCAAACAGGATCAACCGATCTGGGTTTACATCAAAGACGAGATTGAAGCACCTTGCGAAAACAGCCCTATCGTTCAAACCTACGTCGATACGGTATTAGCAGGATGTTTAGAGGTGTCTGAAAGCTTTGCAGCGCACTTTGTTCAACACACACAAGGTTGGCATCACCCATTAGAAAATGATCGCCACCAGCCTAAATACGGCAACCTTGCTGGGGTTTCCGATCACCACCACAGTGTGATTGATGGCTTGATACTGACCGTGCGCAGCTAGTTGATTTAGGTTGGTGAACACATTGACTCACCAACCTAAAATGAGCTTAAACGACACGAATACCTGCTGGCATCGCACGTTCAGGTGTTAGCAATACACTTTCAGATTCATCTTCCGTTTCTGCACATAGCAACATGCACTCAGAAGTGTGGCCTCTCATCTTCGCCTTCGCTAGATTGCACAAAACAACAACCTGCTTACCCATCAACTCTTCTTCTGTGTAATAAGGGACTAGGCTGGTCACCGTTTGCAGCGTCTTATCACCAACATCCACTTGCACGATGTAGAGCTTGTCGGCGTTTTCATGACGCACAACCTCAATGATCTTACCCACACGCATTTCTAACTTAGCAAAGTCACCATAAGAGACAGTATCCATTTCTCACTTCCTATATTGGTTTGTTTTTACTCATTAAATCATTTACTAAAATTAAGTAAAATGTAAATGTTTACACTAGCATTAAGCCTAATAATTACAAGCGGTAAAGATCTCATTACTGGAAGTAAAATGAGAGTTTCGTTGCCTTACTATCATTGTCGGTGTTAAATAGATGCAGCAATGTATAGAGGTTAAAAATGGCAACAATTAAAGATGTAGCAAAGGAAGCTGGTGTTTCTGTTGCAACCGTATCTCGAGTGATCAACAAGTCTCCCAAGGCGAGTGCAAGCTCGGTAGAGTCTGTAACTAAAGCGATGGTTAAACTCGGCTATCGCCCGAATGCCAATGCTCGCGCTCTGGTAAGCCAAAGCACAAACACTGTTGGTGTATTGGTCGGTGACATCTCCGATCCCTTTTTTGGCACGCTAGTTAAGGCTGTCGATAATGTCGCTCGTGAGAACGGAAAACATATCCTTGTAGGTAATGGCTCACACGATCGTGAAGAAGAGAGACAAGCGATTGAGTTACTGATTAACAGCCGTTGCGATGCTTTGGTGATCCACTCAAAAGGCCTGACAGACGAAGAACTGATTGCCTATGCAAAAGAAGTCAAAGGCTTAGTGCTGATCAACCGTTATATTGCAGAGATTGCCAACCGTTGTATTTTCTTGGACAACAAAAAAGGCGCGTATCTTGCGACTGAATATCTGATCCGCCATGGTCATCAGAATATTGCCTGTATCGCCTCATCGCATAGCATTGAAGATGCCGATGAACGTATCCAAGGTTACTTAGCGGCACTCTCAGATTACAAAATTGCGCTCTCTGACAGCTATATTGAATACTCAGCACCCACCAGTGACGGTGGCGAATACGCCATGACTAACCTTTTGACTAAATCACTGCCAATCACCGGTATTGTGGCATACAACGATTACATGGCAGCAGGTGCTTTATCTGTCCTTGATGAAAACGGTATTCAAGCGCCGGACGAAATGTCGATCATCGGCTTCGATGATGGCTTGATTGCCCGCTATGTTCATCCAAAGCTAACCACCATTCGCTACCCAATTCAGATGATGGCAGAGAAAGCGACACGACTCGCGTTGCACCTAGCCAAAGGTGAAAACACCTCAACTGAGCCAATGATGTTCTCTCCGACTTTGGTACGCCGTAATTCGGTAGAGAAAGTCTAAGCTCTAGTCTACTCACCAAGCAATAAACAAAAAAAAGCCCTAACAGAATCGCTTCTGTTAGGGCTTTCCTACCTTACTCGGATACTCAACAATCGCGCTTAATAAACCGCACTCTTGTTGAGCGCCACTTTTGCTCATCCCCCAAGAACAACGCGATAATTCACATCGTCCTATTCACAAGCAAAAGACATTGGCGTAACCGTTTTGAGCTAGAGCGTACTAGTTTGAAGAATCCCCCGAAAATTCAAACTGGTAACAGGTACTGTAGTTATATTCTTGTTCAGGCTTGAGAATACAACTGTCCTGCTTCCACTCTGGGTGGTTAGGAGAGTCAGGTAAGAACTGGGTTTCTAGCGCCAAACCAGCGTAGTCTTGATAGCTGCCACCACTTCGGTTTGGTGTGCCACCAAGCCAGTTTCCGGTGTATAGCTGCATCGCAGGTTTGGTTGAAAATACTTTTAGTGTGACGAGCGCATCTGGTGAGGTTACGGTAGCGGCACATTGAGTGCGCTTGCAGCCGTCAGCCAATAAAAAAGAGTGATCGTAACCCTTTGCTGCTTTCTGCTGTTCATCACCCAACAAACGCTCTGAGATCATCATAGGCTGATTGAAGTCGAAGCTGGTCGATTTCACCGATTTAAGGTTGCCTAACGGGATACCTACCGAATTGGTCGGTAAGAATTGATTGGCGTTGATGCTGACAATGTGTGACAAGCAATCGTGTCCGGCTTCTGCGCCAAGTAGATTAAAGTAAGCATGATTCGTTAGATTAACCACGGTTGGCTTATCGGTGGTTGCAGAGTAATTAATGGAAACTCGATTGTCTTCGGTGATGTCATAACGCACCGACACATTCAAATTCCCCGGAAATCCTTGGTCGCCATCAGCAGACTCAAGAGTAAACACCACTGACGTTTCAGTTTTCTCGGTAATATTCCAACGACGTTTATCAAAACCGTTCGGACCACCATGCAAGGTATTGCCCGCTTGGTTGGTTTCCAGCTTGTAGTTCTGACCATCAATTTTAAAGCGACCATTGGCAATGCGGTTAGCATAACGGCCAACGGTTGTGCCCATATAGCTGGCTTGCTTCTCGAAATTATCCATTGAGTTAACACCCAATAGCACTTCTCTTCTATTTCCTTTTACTGGCAAGATACAGCTCAACCACGTTGCGCCAATATCCATGAATGTCACTTCCATGCCGTGTACATTCGACAGCGTGACAAGCTGAGCAGGTTGGCCATCATAGGCTGCAGTTTCTGTCATGGATTGATGCAGGTTCTGCGCTTGTGTCATTCTAAATTCCTTCTACTGCCAGTAAAAAGCCTCTACGTTTGAGGTAAAGGCTTTAGTATTTGGCCTACCATGATCTTTTTAGTTGGTAAGCTCTATATTAAGTCTCGAAGCTGTTAGATTACTTCAATTAAGCCGGCGCCGTCTTTCGCTTGGCACACATAAATAGATTCTTTTAGACCCGTCGCCGCTTGATATTTCTGCTCCACAGTTGTTTTAATTTCATCAACCAATGCAGGTGGAACCAAAGCCACAATACAACCACCGAAACCACCGCCCGTCATACGCACACCGCCTTGCTCTCCGATCACTTCTTTAACCATATCCACCAGCGTATCAATCTCTTTAACCGTGATTTCAAAGTCATCACGCATTGATGCATGCGATTCTGCCATCAACTCACCCATACGTTTCATATCATGAGTGCGCAGAGCTTGAGCCGCTTCAACGGTACGGTCATTTTCGGTTATCACGTGACGCGCACGTTTCGCAACCATCTCATCTAACTCAGACTCTTTCGCTTTGAACTGTTCAATAGTCACATCACGAAGTGCTGGAACACCAAAGATACGAGCCGCTTCTTCACACTGTTCACGACGTGTATTGTATTCGCTGTCGACTAAGCCGCGTTTCTTGTTCGAGTTGATGATAACTACAGCCATATCTTCAGGCATTGAAACCGCTTGAGTTTCAAGGCTACGACAGTCCAAAAGCATGGCATGGTTTGCTTGGCCTTCCGCCGAGATCATTTGGTCCATGATGCCGCAATTACAACCCACAAATTCGTTTTCTGCTTGCTGACCGTTCAGCGCCACTTCTGCTTGCGTGATCTCTAGGTTATAAAGCACCTTAAACGTTTGACCAATGACTACTTCCAGTGCCGCAGAAGAACTTAAACCCGCGCCTTGAGGAACGTTACCCGTTACAGAGATATCTGCACCTGTAAATTGAAAGCCACGACCTTTTAAGCACTTCACCACACCACGAATATAGTTAGCCCACATCTTGTCTTGTTGGAAGGTAATCTCTTGCGTGATATCGAATTCATCTACCGCATTATCGTAGTCCACTGATACTACACGTACGATGTTGTCGTCACGTTTAGCCGCTGCGACTACCGTTTGGTAGTTAATGGCACACGGTAGAACAAAACCGTCATTGTAGTCAGTGTGCTCGCCAATCAGGTTCACACGACCTGGTGCTTGAACGATGTGAGTCGCTTGGTAACCAAGGACTTGCTCAAAAGATGCTTTCACGTTTTGGATTAGATCAGACATAAGTAAACTCTCTGCTTAAACTCTTTAATCAATTGGTAGTGGCCCCTTTACGGCACCACTTTAATTCTTTGAGATGCTCTATCTCGTTCGTCTCTCACGGTAGGGAATGACAACATCAGCTTCTAAGCTTCTAAGCTTCTAAAACCTTAAGCTCCTAAAAACTTAAGCTCTTAAGCTCCAAACTTATAGGCCTTTCACCTGCCGTCATTTCAGAATCGAGGGACGAGATATTAGGAATCTCGCTTTTTTATTTAGTAACCGAGTTATCGATTAGTTTTACTATCAACGAAACAGGCTATTCCTGCTCTTTGTAATGAACATCACTCAAATCACGAAGACGCTGCGCCGCTTGTTCTGCGGTCAAATCGCGTTGCGATTCCGCCAGCATTTCGTAGCCCACCATGAACTTACGAACTGATGCACTGCGAAGTAGTGGCGGGTAGAAAAGCGCGTGCAGTTGCCAATGGTCGATGTCGGTACCTTCTTCAAAGAACGGCGCATAGTGCCAACCCATTGAGTAAGGGAATGAACACTGGAACAAGTTGTCGTAACGGCTCGTCAACTTTTTGATCGCCAGTGCCAAGTCATCACGCTGCTCGTCAGTCAGTTCACTCATACGGCGAATGTGCGTTTTTGGCAGCAACATAGTTTCGAATGGCCACGCTGCCCAGTAAGGCACTACGGCAATCCAATGTTCCGTTTCAACCACAGTGCGAGAGCCGTCTTTCATTTCAGCTTCAACGTAATCCACTAATAGGTTTGAGCCCTGTTGCTCGAAATATTCTTTTAGAAGCTTTTCTTTACGTTCAATCTCGTTTGGTAAAAAACTGTTCGCCCAAATTTGGCCGTGTGGGTGAGGCTGAGAGCAGCCCATGGTCTCACCCTTGTTTTCAAATGCTTGAACCCATAGGTACTCTTTACCTAACTCTTCTATCTGCTCATTCCAGGTATCAATCACACCACGAATTTTGTTCACCGGTAGTTCCGGCAGTGTTTTGCTGTGGTCTGGCGAGAAGCAGATAACGCGGCTCAGCCCTCGAACACCTTGAGTCTTAAATAGAGGATTGTCAGACTCTGGAGCGTCAGGCGAGTCAGGCATCAACGCCGCGAAATCGTTACTAAATACATAAGTGCCGTCGTAATCTGGATTTTCGTCGCCCGAAATACGCGTATTGGTTGGGCACAAGAAACACTCTTTCTCGTACGCAGAAAGCTGCGCTGTCGATGGTTTTTCGTCTTGCCCACTCCAAGGGCGTTTTGCTCGGTGCGGTGATACTAAGATCCACTGACCCGTTAATGGGTTATAACGACGGTGCGGATGGTCTACTGGATTAAATTCAACTTTTGACATACTTACATTGCTCTTAATTTTTGTGTCTTGGTCAATTCACCAAGACGAATAATTCTTCTACAAGGAGATTCCCTATACGCTCGTTCCTCGCTGTAGGGAATGACGTTTAAGTTCATCGCTTAAACTCAGTCTCTAAACTTCTATGTTTTAGACGTTTTTCCAGAGCTCTATAGTTCGGTGCATCAGCTAACAGCCTATAGCGCTCAATAACCTTTAACTCATTCGTCATTCCAGAATCGAGGGACGAGATATCTGGAATCTCTCTTTTCTCAATAACCTAAAAGTGTCTTAGTAACCATTGGGATTATTCGACTGCCAGTTCCACGTATCCGCCGTCATTTCCATCACGCTACGCGTCGCCTTCCAGCCAAGTTCGCGCTCAGCTTTTTCTGTGCTTGCCCAACATTCGGCAATGTCACCAGCGCGGCGTGGGCAAAGTTCATAAGGAACCGGTTTGCCCGATGCCTGTGCGAAGGCTTCAACCATCTCAAGTACACTTGAGCCTTTGCCCGTACCTAGGTTGTAAATGTGTAGGCCAGCCTTCTCGCCAACCACTTTCAATGCAGCTACGTGGCCATCCGCTAAATCCATCACGTGAATGTAGTCACGAACGCCTGTGCCATCGACTGTTGGGTAATCGTTTCCAAAAACAGCCAGTTTTTCACGACGACCAACAGCTACTTGAGCAATAAACGGCATTAAATTATTTGGGATACCTTGTGGATCTTCACCCATGGTGCCCGATGGATGTGCGCCTACTGGGTTGAAGTAACGCAATAAAGTCACGCTCCAATCGTTCTCCGCGTTGAATAGATCGCTTAAGCACTCTTCCACCATATACTTGCTGCGACCATAAGGGTTGGTGGTCGCGCCAGTTGGTGAAGTTTCAGTAATTGGCACTACTTCTGGATCACCATAAACAGTAGCCGAAGAGCTAAATACGATGCTTTTCACACCCGCTTTCTTCATGCATCGAGCTAACACTAGTGAACCATTGACGTTGTTATCGTAGTACTCCAAAGGCTTAGCCACCGACTCCCCTACCGCTTTCAGGCCAGCAAAGTGAATCACCGCTTGGATATCGTTTTCCAAAAACACACTATCTAGAAAAGATTGGTCACGAATGTCGCCAAGATAAAACGTTGGTCGCTTACCAGTTAACGATTCGATTCGTTCCAGCACTAGCTCTTTGCTGTTGCAAAGGTTATCAACAATGATTGGCTCCATACCTGCCTGTATCATTTGAATGCATGTATGACTTCCGATGTAACCC
Organism: Vibrio sp. QJM3NY_35; assembly: GCF_057785915.1. Taxonomy (NCBI): domain Bacteria; kingdom Pseudomonadati; phylum Pseudomonadota; class Gammaproteobacteria; order Vibrionales; family Vibrionaceae; genus Vibrio; species Vibrio sp. QJM3NY_35. The sequence goes on from NZ_CM173507.1 coordinate 2,679,668, forward strand.
ATGCCGCCCGTAACCAGTACTTTCACAATCAACCTCTCTTTGTCGTCATTCGTTGGCTAACTCGAACTGGCATTCAGCTCAGTAGCACCGTATGCCAGAAATAGTAGCAGCCATTTTGACTATAATTCTGTGATCAAAACCACGAAGTGTAAACGTTTACACTAACTTTAATCATTGGTACTGAACATGGCATAGAGATAACGTATAGCTGTTAACTTCTAATTCATTGAATTTTAATAAGATAATTATAGATAGTCAGATTTGAGACATCACAGATGAGTTGAGCATTTATTTTACTAAAAGTTAATGCAATGACTTCCAGTTTGATTACAATAGGTCTGTAGAATAAAGAGGTGCATTGCTTTTTTACTAAATACCAATTTCAAAGCAGCGCAATGTTCCAATAACAGGAAGTGAGTATGGCAACGTTAAAAGATATCGCGACTGAAGCACATGTTTCATTGGCTACAGTTTCAAGGGTTCTCAATGAAGATCCAACATTAAGCGTCAAGGAAGAGACCAAAAGGCGTATCTTTGAAATTGCAGAGAAGTTGGAATACAAAACCAGCAGCTCACGAAAAACCGTTAGTAGTAAAAAACAAAACCATCACTTCCTAGCCCTGTATAACTACAAGCAAGAAGCTGAGGTTAACGACCCTTACTACCTATCGATTCGCCATGGGATTGAAACCCAATGCGAAAAGATGGAAATCAAGCTAACCAACTGTTATGAAAGTAAAATACAAATCAACTCAGCGCCGATAACAGGTGTTTTATTGGTGGGTCGAATGACACCAGAGGTTATCGAGCAAGCTAAAAAACTGAGCGATAATATTTGTTATGTCGATTTTACCGATCACTCAGAACCTTATGACTCTGTCGATATCGACCTGGCTTTGATCAGCAAAGAGATCACCAACTTCTTTATCAACCAAGGTTATGAGCGCATCGGCTTTATTGGTGGCCAAGATGACGTCAACACCCCAGATATTCGTGAAGTGGCCTTCGCAGAATATGGCAGCCTCAAGAACGTTGTCAGTGAGCAAGACATCTACCGCGGTGACTTCTCTAGCTCTTCAGGTTACAAGCTTGCAAAACAGATGCTCGCGACGGGCGACTACCCTAAAGCCCTGTTTATTGCGTCAGATTCCATCGCAATTGGCGTTTTACGAGCAGTTCATGAGCACGGATTAAACATTCCTGAAGATATTGCACTGATCAGTGTAAACGACATCCCAACAGCTAAATTTACCTTCCCATCTTTATCAACTGTTCGTATTCACTCTGAACTGATGGGAATTCAAGGCGTTAACCTGCTGATTGAGAAAGTACGCGACGGCCGAACTATCCCATTACGCGTCTATGTACCAAGCAAACTTAAGCTGCGTGATACAACAAAATAGTTAAATAGATCAAGTAGATAAATAAAGGCTGCCTTTGTTGAAGGTGGCCTTTTTTGTGCCTATCACATACACCAATCGACACATATCCCCCTCTTTAACCTGCTGTATAAAACAGCCAATGGCATTCTTTTAAGTGGATCACACAGCACCGTAAAAAGACCATAAAAAACGTGATGAAGTTAAAGTAAAACGTTTTCACCAATTTCATTTAGTAAAACTTTTACTAATAATTACCTCAGTCCAAAAATACTCGTATTCACTACGACCCAATTACGCATAAGAACGTCGGTCAGCCAACTGCATTTAGACCGAGAGAGAGGCAACGTGAACAACTGGGAAAACTTCCTGAACTTACATGAGAACCGTATGGCACCGCGTGCATACTTCTTCTCATACGCATCAGAAAAAAATGCAAAAACGTTTCAGCGTGAACTGAGCAGCCACTTCCAACTATTGAGTGGCCAATGGAATTTCAGCTACTTCACCAATCCGCTATTGGTTCCTGAAGAGTTTTATTCTCAGGAAATGAGCGACTGGGGCAACATCACGGTTCCAAACATGTGGCAAATGGAAGGCCACGGCGATCTTCAATACACAGATGAAGGTTTCCCATTCCCAATTGATGTACCTTTCGTACCATCAGACAACCCAACAGGCGCTTACCAACGCTCTTTCTTCCTTGGCGAAAGCTGGGACGAGAAACAAACCATCATCAAATTTGATGGCGTTGAAACTTACTTCGAAGTTTACGTAAACGGCGAATATGTTGGCTTCAGCAAAGGCAGTCGCCTAACGGCTGAATTCGATATCTCTAGCCACGTAAAAGCAGGCAACAACCTACTGTCTATCCGCGTGATGCAGTGGGCCGATTCCACTTACATTGAAGACCAAGACATGTGGTGGACGGGCGGTATCTTCCGTGACGTTTACCTTGTCGGTAAAGAACACCTGCACATTCAAGATGTTACCGTTCGCACTGATTTTGACGACGCTTACCAAAGCGCTACCCTGTCGTGCAAAGTGGAACTAGAAAACCTAGCAGCAGCGGCAAACGCAACCCTTGAGTACGCATTGCTTGATGGCAGCCAAGTTATCTCGCAAGGCTCACTAGATAACTTAAATGTCGATGGCAATGCGAATACTCAATTCTCTATCGATGTGGTGAACCCAGTTCAATGGAATGCTGAAAACCCGTACCTTTACCAACTGCTGCTGACGTTGAAAGACGCTGACGGAAAAGTGTTAGAAGTAATCCCACAACGCGTTGGTTTCCGTGACATTAAAGTTCGTGATGGTCTGTTCTACATCAACAACAAATACGTGATGCTGCATGGTGTGAACCGCCACGACAACGACCACCTAAAAGGTCGTGCTGTTGGCATGGATCGCGTAGAAAAAGACTTAGTGTTGATGAAGCAACACAACATCAACTCAGTACGTACAGCGCACTACCCGAACGACCCACGTTTCTACGAACTGTGTGATATCTACGGTCTGTTCGTGATGGGCGAAACCGATGTTGAAACACACGGTTTTGCTAACGTTGGCGACTTAAGCCGCATCACTAACGATGCAGCATGGGAAGCTGTGTTTGTTGAGCGTATCGAGCGTCATATTCACGCTCAAAAGAACCACCCTTCTATCATCATGTGGTCACTGGGTAACGAGTCTGGTTACGGCTGCAACATCCGTTCTATGTACGATGCAGCAAAAGCAATTGATGACACACGTCTGGTTCACTACGAAGAAGACCGTGACGCTGAAGTGGTCGACATCATTTCAACCATGTACTCACGCGCTCAATTGATGAATGCCTTCGGTGAATTCCCACACGAAAAGCCACGCATCATCTGTGAATACGCACACGCGATGGGTAACGGCCCGGGCGGTTTAACCGAGTACCAAAACGTGTTCTACAAGCACGATGCGATTCAAGGTCACTATGTTTGGGAATGGTGTGACCACGGCATTCTAGCGCGTGATGAAGCAGGCACAGAGTTCTACAAATACGGCGGTGACTACGGTGACTACCCGAACAACTACAACTTCTGCATGGACGGTTTGATCTACCCGGATCAAACGCCAGGCCCAGGCTTGAAAGAGTACAAGCAAGTGATTGCCCCTGTGAAGCTTCGCGATTTCGATGCACAAACGGGCACCTTCACAGTAGACAACAAGCTTTGGTTCTCAAATATCGATGACTACACCATCACTGCGGAAATCCGCGCTGAGGGTGAAACCATTGCCGTACAACACATCAAGGTTGAAGAACTGGCTGAGAACTCTAGCCGTGAACTAACGCTTAACTTGCCACAGCTTGATGAGCGCGAAGTGTTTGTCAACTTTACGGTGCGCAAAGATTCTCGTACTTCATACAGCGAGGCGAACCACGACATCGCGGTTTACCAGTTCCAAGTGAAAGAGAACACAGCACAACTTGAAGCCTTCACTAACAACAATGCGACGGCACTGAATGTTGAAGAGTCTCGCTTAGCTTACCTAATCAAAGGCCACAACTTTGCTCTGAATTTCTCAAAAGTGAACGGCAAGCTGACGTCATGGTTAGTGAATGGCGAGGAGCTGATTAAGTCTGAGCCTAAGCTGAACTTCTTCAAGCCAATGATCGATAACCATAAGCAAGAGCACGATGGTTACTGGGAACCTGCACACCTGCAGATCATGCAGGAACATTTCCGTAGCATTGACCTTGAATGCGTGAACGTTGAACAGGTAAACGGCAAGGTAGAGATCACGACCACCAGCATCATTGCTCCACCGGTATTCGATTTCGGCATGCGCTGTGAATATCGCTACCAGATCAGTGCTGAAGGTCAGCTAAACGTTGAACTGAGCGGCGAGCGTTACGGTGATTACCCTCACGTGATTCCAGTGATTGGTTTCGATATGGGTATCAACGGCGACTTCGACCAAGTTCAATACTACGGCCGCGGCCCTGAAGAGAACTACCAGGACAGCAAGCAAGCCAACATGATTGATGTTTACCAATCAACCGTGGCTGACATGTTCGAGAACTACCCGTTCCCACAAAACAACGGCAACCGCCAACACGTTCGTTGGGCTGCGCTTTCAAGCCGTGCTGGCAATGGTATTGCGGTGAAACCACAGCAAGAAATCAACTTCAGCGCATGGTTCTACACCAACCAAAACCTGCATCAAGCACAGCATACGATTGAACTAGAGAAGAGCGGTTACATCACCCTAAATCTAGACCACCAAGTGATGGGCCTAGGTTCAAACTCTTGGGGCAGCGAAGTATTGGATTCTTACCGCGTGTACATGGATGAGTTCCGCTACGGCTTAACTCTGATTCCATTCCAAGCAGGCGATTGCGACGCACAACACCTAATCAATCACAACTTTGGTGATGAGTTCTTCACGGCGAATACGCCAACAACTCAACCACAACAGAACGAGGCATAAGCGATGATCGTTTTAGACAACCTAGAGCAATTTAAAGTCGTTTACCGCGACGGTCGTAAATGGCAACGCTGTGTAGAAGCGATTGAAAACATCGGCAACATTAAAGATAGCGTGATGTATTCGATTGGTGACTCACTGGCTTACATGATTGAAGACGGTGTGGCTCGTAGCACAGAAAACTTCATCGGCAACCGTCGTTACTTTGATGTGCACTACTACTTGGAAGGTCGTGAAACGGTTGAGTTTGCTGATAAGTCTCAACTTGAACAGACCCAAGCTTACAGCGATGAAACCGACCGTGAACACCTACTGGGTAACGGTGAAACTCGTGAGTTATCTGAAGGCCAAGTGGCGATCTTTGATAACAGCAAAGCTTACCGCTTCCACGGTGATAACCGAGTTCGCAAGGTGGTGCTGAAAGTGACCATTGAAGACGGTTACTTCCTCAATAAGTAACCGAAAACAAGCTACCGAAGCCAAACAGCCGAAAGTAGCAACAACAAGATCTATTCACAGTGTGACTGAAGCTTGCCGTTCAAGACTCAGCCACACTGCAAACGCCTTTATGCTTCTTCCCTACAAGGAAGCTTAAAGATATAACGACTATAATTACGTGACCCTTGGAGGACACTATGTCTGAATCTGTACGCGGTAAGTTAGGCAAATTTGCCCTACTCTCCATGACATTTGCAGCGGTATTTAACGTTCGCAACATTGTAAACAACAACATCGAATTGGGATTGAGTTCTGCTCCTATCTTTTTGCTCGCCACCCTTATTTACTTCATTCCATTCGTGTTCATCATTGCTGAATTCGTATCTGCAAATAAAAATTCTGAGTCAGGCATGTACGACTGGCTTAAAAAACCGCTAGGCTCAAAAGCAGCCTACCTAGGTTCGTTCCTATACTGGTTCGTAAACCTTTTCTGGTTTGTATCTCTGCTACCAAACGTAATCGCTTATGCGTCTTACGCGATGTTGGGCTATGAATACGCCTTCTCGCCAGTCGTCACATCGGCTATCTCGATTGCTCTGTTTGCAGCAGCGACACACATCTCAACCAAAGGCGCGAGCTGGCTAGGTAAGATTGCCGAGATCGTGGCCTACGGCGTATTCGCCCTGTTTGCAATCTACGTTATCGGCGCACTAATGGCACTGGGCGGCAACCATGAACCAGTAGAACCAATCACGCTTGAAGCAATGACACCGACCATCAACTGGGCAACGCTAGGTATCATGTGTTGGATCTTCCAAGCAGCCGGTGGTGCTGAAACCGCAGCCGCTTACCTAAACGATGTTAAGGGCGGTCACAAGTCTTTCATCAAGGTTATCATTGGTGCAGGTATCGCAATCGGCGCAATGTACGCAGTTGGCTCTCTTCTAGTAAACGTATTCGTTGCTCGTGATGAACTGACCTACGCTGGCGGCATGGTTGAAATCTTCACAGGTATGGCAAACTACTTCGACATTTCACAATCTCTAACGGGTCGCTTCGTCGGTATTATCCTATTCGTTGCTATGTTCGGTTCGATGATGATGTGGACAGCAGCTCCAGTAAAAATTCACTTCTCTGAAATCCCTAAAGGTGTTTACGGTGAGAAGACAACAGAGCTTAACGAACACGGCGTACCAGTACGTGCAGCTTGGTGGCAGTTCGCGTTTGTATTCGTGATGCTTGTGGTGAACGGCTTCGGCTCTGAATCAGTACAAGACATGATGAACACAGCAATCAACCTAACGGCTGGTACAGCAATGCTTCCGCCTATCTTCATCATGGTGGCGTACTTTGTATTCCGCTTGAAGCATGACGACACACCGCGTGATTTCCGCATGGGTACTCGAGTGCAAGGTATGGCTGTTGTATCTGTACTTATCGGCATCTTCGTTGTGAGTATGACGGCATCTGCATTCCCAACAGGTGTTGACCTAGTTCAAGCCTTCTTTATCAACGTATTCATGACCGCGGTATTCTCTGGTCTCGCTTGGTGGTGGATCTCGCGCTTTGAAAAAAAGCAGGCAGGTAAAGACGCAAAGCTAGAAACAGCTAAGCAATCGTAGCGCTCTGCATTCCCCCAACTTTAAAAGCGCCTACTAAGGCGCTTTTTTTTGTTTTAAATCAGATAATTAAAAGCAAAATCTAGAAATTAAAACGGCGTTCCGTCAAGGTTTCAGTTCACGAAAAACACCAATTAATCGGTAATAAAACTCGAATAAAAACCAAGGTAAAAAATTAACTAAATTTATTTACTCAAGGTCACATATTTGATCAATTTCGATTAACTTCCCGCCGCTTAATCTTTAATCTTCTTGCTGAAGAGACAAACTGATTCATATAAAAAAAGCGACAAAAAGCCCCTACAAGCCTTATAAATCCTCGCTCATGAAACCAGCAATCTCTTCAATGAACTTCTTAATCTTTAACTCTTTGTTTTGGTAATAACTTTACTGAAATTCCAGAGAGAAAAAGCCCAAAGAAGTCCGATCGTAAATCTATAAAAACAACAATGAGCCAACCCTGACTAAACAAAGCGGGTGTTTGCCAAACCAACATAACAATAAAAGTGCGGCCTAGAGCTTCCCTCTCTAGGACCAAGTTATAACGATCATCAACGTGATTCACCGGAGAACATCATGTCCGAAAATAAACGCAGTACGATAGGCAAATTTGCCCTACTGTCTATGACCTTCGCGGCGGTATACAGCTTCAATAACATCATTAATAACAACATCGAGATCGGCCTTTCCTCGGCTCCGATGTTCTTTCTAGCAACCATCTTTTACTTTGTGCCATTTTGTTTGATCGTTGCAGAGTTTGTGTCACTGAATAAAGACTCTGAAGCGGGTGTTTATTCTTGGGTTAAAAGTTCTCTAGGCGGCCGCTGGGCGTTTATTTCAGCTTACACCTACTGGTTTGTTAACCTGTTCTTCTTCACCTCTCTGCTGCCTAGAATCATCGCTTACGCGTCTTATGCGTTCTTAGGTTTCGAGTACATCTTCACGCCAATGACCACCGCAATTCTGAGTACCATTTTATTTGCGGTCGCAACTCATATCTCTAACAACGGCGCGAAGCTACTTGGCCCAATCACCTCACTAACATCATCATTGATGTTGTTGCTGACTCTGTCTTACATCCTGCTTTCAGGCGGTGCTTTGATCGGTGGTATCGAGCCAGCTGATCCAATCACCATTGAAGCGATGACACCAAGCTTCAACTGGGCATTCCTTGGCGTAATCACTTGGATCTTCATGGCGGCAGGCGGTGCAGAATCGGTCGCGGTTTACGTTAACGACATCAAAGGCGGCCACAAGTCTTTCGTTAAAGTCATCATCATCGCAGGTATCTTCATCGGTGCGCTTTACTCAGTAGGATCGGTATTAGCGAACGTGTTTGTTTCGCGAGAAGAACTTAAATTTACAGGCGGCTCTGTTCAGGTATTTGAAGGGCTAGCAAGACACTTTGGACTTTCTGAAATCTTGATGAACCGTTTCGTTGGTGTGGTTTCATTCACGGCGATGTTGGGCTCTCTGCTGATGTGGACGGCAACACCCGTTAAGATTTTCTTCTCTGAAATCCCTAAAGGCATCTTCGGCGAGAAAACTGTCGCACTTAACAAACAAGGCGTTCCAGAGCGCGCGGCATGGGTTCAGTTCTTCATCGTGATTCCACTGATGTTCATCCCAACGTTGGCGTCTGACACCGTTCAAGACTTGATGAGTACCATCATCAACATGACTGCAGCAGCTTCTATGCTACCGCCACTGTTCATCATGATTGCTTACCTTCACTTGCGCGTAAAACTGGACCACCTTCCTCGTGATTTCCGCATGGGTTCTCGTACGGTCGGTATTACAGCAGTATCGATTCTTATCGCTATCTTCACCGTTGGTTTCTTCGCCTCTACCTTCCCAACAGGCGCAGACATCATGACCATCATCTTCTACAACGTGGGCGGGATAGTAATCTTCCTTGGCTACGCATGGTGGAAGTACGGTCAATACGAGAAAAGCTTATCTCCAGAAGAGAAAAAACTAGAAGCAAAGCCTGAACCGGCGAACGCTTAGTTTTACCCTACGATCTGATCGAAAACTTAAGGCACTCCCATTTGGTGAGTGCCTTTTTATTTGTCGGTACATTCCCACTCAACACCTAAATTTCACCAAAGCCTTCAAGAAACAAGACATTCGAGTCAACAATCGAACCGCCTACAAAATGATTCATAGATTGAATAGCTATCACCTTAGCCATGCCTCTACACATTCAACTTAAAGTCAAAATAAAAACAAAGTAAATATTTACTAAAAATAGATCACACTTTTAAACTGAATTAATTTTAAACATCAAAATTATCATTAATATCGGTTTTGCGATCGTAAGTGACCTGACCAGCACGCCTTGAAGAGCACCCCATATTAGAAGTCAGAACTGCTTGCGAACCTTCATTTATAACCCGACACAGAAGTGATTAAAATGAAAAGTAGTTTTACTAAAACCACCATTATTACAAGCTGTATCCTTGCTGCTCTAACGGCTAATGCCCACGCTGATGAAACAGCCGCTAACCACAGCGACACTCAGCCCCCTAAAACAGAAACCCTATTTAACTTCTATGGTGAGCTTGGCCTTGGTGGTCACGTTACACTAGAAGGCGACGACAAAGGCCGTTATGCAGACGGTACTTACATCGAAGCAGGCTTGGCTATCGAGCACGGTAATTGGTTCGGTCTTGCTTACATGGAAGGCTGGACAGTACAAGCTGACGACGAAGGCAATGCTTGGGCAACGGGCCACGGCTGGGGCGGCTTTGAAGGTGGTTTCAACCGCTTTTACGCTGGCTACCGCACCGACAACAAAACAGAATTCATGATTGGTCGTATGGACTCTTCATTAGATGACGTTCAATGGTGGGGTGACCCTACGGTTGAATACGGCTACGCGATCTCAAACACGCGAGACGTGCACCTTGGTGTGAAGATTCAAAACCTAGAAGGTAAGCTTCGCTATAGCGTTTCTTTCGCGCCAGAGTCTGACTTCTCTGAAGACGATGCTCTTGTTCACTTCGGTAAATACGACAGCTTCGCAGACCAATGGAAAGATAAGAACGCCATGGTCAATGGTTACCTTCAATACGATCTGACCGACGACTTAACTCTAATGGGTGGTGGTGAAGTTCGTAACAACGATGGCGGTGAACTATTGCTATTGGGTGCTGAATACAAAAACTTTGCGACTCGTATTTGGCACGACACAGATAAAGGCAACCAAGAATCATTTGGCAGCGAATCCGGTATTCAAACCAGTGCTTGGTACGAAGCAGCTCAGGGCGTTTACCTTTCAGCAGCCTACAATTACGCAAACTTTGATGGTGACAACGGCGACAAAGAAATCACCTCTTACATCAACGCGGGCGTTTGGTATGAATACGGCAACGGCGCGTTTGCGACTGCTTTCGATAGCCGCTTTGGCGTAGGTAGCGACACTGAAATCGGCGACGCTCAGGTGTTCGCAATGCAATACTTCTACTGGTAATAACAGGAATTGATCATGAAACTGAATAAATCATTCGCAGCTCTCGCTATCGGTGCAGCCCTTGTCGTTACTGGTTGTGCTTCAAACTCAATCTCTGGCTCAGGCTCTGACACAGAGCAACTGCAAGCCAACCAATTTAAGAACGTTATCGACCGTACTGGCTCACCTGAATACATGCGTGACTACGACTTCGATGACCACCAACGCTTTAACCCATTCTTCGACCTAGGTGTATGGCACGGTCACCTACTGCCAGACAGTGCAGAAGGCATGGGCGGATTCCCAGGTACAGCACTGCTTACCGAAGAATACATCAACTTCATGGCTGATAACTTCGACCGCCTAAGCGTGTTCAAAGACGGCAAAAAAGTGGCTTTCACTATGGAAGCTTACAGCCTACCGGGCGCATTGGTTCAGACGCTAAAATCTGACGATGTGACCGTAGAAATGACGATGCGTTTTGCTTCAAACCGTACCTCTCTGCTAGAAACCAAAATCACTACCGACTCACCGGTTGAATTGGTGTGGGATGGTGAACTGCTAGAGAAGACACACGCGAAAGAAGGCGTGGCACAAACCGACAAAACAATCGCTGAAACTTACCCTGAGTATGACCGTCAAATCGTCGCAACCGACGATGGCCTGAAAGTCACCTTTGGTAAAGTGCGTTCAACTTGGGATCTGCTGACTTCAGGTGAGTCTGAGTACCAAGTTCACAAATCGATTCCAACGCAAACTAAAGTGGATGGCCTAACGTTTACTTCAACGGCAAACATTGAAGTATCGACAACTATCTACACCACATACTCACATGTTCTAACGGCAGAAGAAGCGCAAGCAGAACAGCCCGAAATCAAAAAGATCATGGCAAACCCTACCGATTTCTTAGCTGCATCAGCAGAGCGTTGGGAAGGCTATCTTGAGATGGGTTTAACCAACCCGAACGCAACACCAGAACAAGAGCGTGTTGCGGTTAAGGCGATGGAAACCCTAAACGGTAACTGGCGCGGCGCTGCAGGTGCGATGGAGTTTGACTCTGTAACACCATCAGTAACGGCGCGTTGGTTCTCGGGCAACCAAACTTGGCCGTGGGACACATGGAAACAAGCCTACGCAATGGCTCACTTCAACCCAGACGTAGCGAAAGATAACATCCGTGCAATGTTCGCTTACCAAATCCAAGCCGACGATGCCGTTCGCCCTTGGGATGAGGGCTACGTGCCAGATCTACTCGCTTACAACCTAAGCCCAGAACGTGGCGGCGACGGCGGTAACTGGAATGAGCGTAACACCAAACCGAGCCTAGCAGCATGGGCGGTAATGGAAGTTTATAAGACTACCAGCGATGAAGCTTGGCTAGAAGAGATGTATCCAAAGTTAGTGGCATACCACGACTGGTGGCTACGCAACCGTGACAACAACGGCAATGGCGTGCCAGAGTATGGCGCTGCTCGCGACAAAGCACACAACACACCTGAAGGTGAAATGTACTTCACCGTGGTTCGTGGCGATAAGCACGAAACAGTTATAGGACAAGCAGCACTGGATAAAGTGGTAGCAGAAGGCAACTACGATTACATCGAGAGCCCCGCACAAACGGCTGCATCTTGGGAATCAGGCCGTGACGATGCAGCCGCATTTGGCTTCATTGATAAAGACCAGCTAGACGCATACGTTGCAAACGGTGGTGAGCGCAGCGATTGGGATGTTGAGTTCGCTCAAAACCGCGCTGAAGACGGCACACTGCTAGGCTACTCGCTACTGCAAGAATCTGTCGACCAAGCAAGCTACATGTACAGCGATAACAAGTACCTAGCAGAAATGGCTGACATTCTAGGTAAAGACGCAGAAGCAAAAGAGTTCCGTGAAAAGGCTGAACACCTATCGAACTACATCAACACTTGTATGTTCGATGAAGGCACGAACTTCTACTACGACATCCGCATTGAAGATAAACCGTTAGCCAATGGCTGTGCAGGTAAACCGATTGTAGAACGTGGCAAAGGCCCTGAAGGTTGGTCACCACTGTTCAATGGCGCAGCAACACAAGCACACGCCGATGCGGTGGTTTCTGTGATGAAAGATACCTCAGAGTTCAACACCTACGTTCCACTGGGTACGGCAGCGCTTTCTAGCCCAGCATTTGGCCCAGATATTTACTGGCGTGGACGCGTATGGGTAGACCAGTTCTACTTCGGCCTTAAAGGTATGGACAGCTACGGCTACCGTGATGATGCGATTGAAATGACAGGCGCTTTCTTCGACCACGCCGATGGCTTGGTGCAAGACGGCCCTATCCGTGAGAACTACAATCCATTGAACGGTGAGCAACAAGGTGCGCCAAACTTCTCTTGGAGTGCAGCTCACTTGTACATGCTTTACAACGATTTCTTTACTGACGCAGAGTAAATTAAACCTATACCTGTCTTCTGAAATTCAATGAAAAGATAACCTCATAAATTTCAGGCTTTGGCACTCAGTATCTCGCTGAGTGCCTTTTTTACACCTGAAGCAAAATAAGCGAACAACAAGCACTTAGACCATTTGGCCTACCATGATCCTTTTACTTAATCCGCTGTACTCCGCTAACACGGGCAACCTTTTACTCACAAAAAAAAAGAGTGCTCTTGCTATGAAATCCCACTCAAAAATTTCATCACTCTCACTGAAATATTGGGTTATGAAGACTTATTCGAATTTTATTTATCCTTATTAGCCTTCCGGACATTAATTTGATAGTCGTTTACTAAATAATCGCTAGACTATAGTGTTGCCTACCCCTTTTTTGAGAAAACCTAAATGCCTAATGCTGATTCCACCCTAAACAAACGTATGGGAATCGTTGCGCTCACCTGGCCAATTTTTATCGAAGTTCTTTTAAGAACCGCACTCAACACCAGTGATGTATTCATGTTATCGGGATACTCGGACAAAGCCGTGTCTGCCGTTGGTGTTATTTCTCAGATATCCTTTTTCCTGATCATTGTCTCAACTATGGTCAGCAGTGGTACAGGGATTTTAATCGCGCAGTACAACGGTGCCTCCCGCACTCAAGAGAGCGCTCACGTGGGCGTAGCGAGCATCATTCTGGCCATTATTGCCGGTGTGCTACTGAGTGTGATTGCCGTTCTTGTTGCTGAATATTTTATCCCGCTCTATCAACTCGAACCTCAAGTCGAGCAATACGCACAAGAATACCTATTCATCAGTGGTGCTCTCACCTTCAATGTAACCATTGGTGTGGTTCTCACTACTATTCTGCGCAGTCATGGCTATTCAAAGTCACCAATGGTGATCAACATGATTGCTGGCGTCATCAACGTATTCGGCAACTATTGTGCCTTATATCAACCTTTTGGTTTGCCTGTATACGGCGTGCAAGGGGTTGCGACCGCGACTGTAATCAGCCAAGTGATCGGGATGTTGATCTTAATTGGTGTGGTCAGAAGCAAAGGGATAGATCTACCAGTGAAGCAGTTTAAATCTGTGCCGAAAGCCATCTATCAAAAAATCATTAAGATCGGCTCGATGAACGCAGGAGAAGTGCTCTCTTATAACATGGCTCAGATCAGCATTACCTTCTTTGTAGTGCAGATGGGCACCTCTTCACTGGCTGCGTTTACTTACGCACAAAACATCGCTCGCCTCTCTTTTGCGTTTGCACTGGCGATTGGTCAAGGCAGCCAAATCCAAACAGGCTATTACATTGGCAAGGGTTGGATCGACGAGATCACCAAGCGCGTGCAACGCTACTTTGTGGTTGGTTTTATCGCCTCAACTGCGATTACCTGCATGGTTTATGTGTTCCGTTTCGAAATTCTCGATCTGTTTACGCAAGATCCAGAGATCGTTGCGCTAACTGCCGCGCTGATTGCAGGTTCCATCATTCTTGAAGCTGGCCGAGTATTTAACCTGATCTTTATCTCTTGTCTAAAGGCCGCTGGCGACATTAAATTCCCGATCAAAATGGGTATTCTCAGCATGTGGGGCATTGGGGTTGCCATGAGCTACTTGCTTGGCGTGCATTGGGGTTATGGCGTATTAGGGGCTTGGATGGCAATAGCGATGGACGAGTGGTTCCGTGGAATCATCATGGCCTATCGCTGGCGAGCGAAGAAATGGACTCGATTCTCTTTTTAGGTTGTTGTTGATACGTCTAAATTTATCTCGACCAAAAGAAAAAAGCGCTAGGGGGAGCTAGCGCTTTTAAGACCAACTAAGCCCGTTTAGCCTGGCAGATTTTTAAGCTATATCATGAAGATATAACCAATTTTTTTACTTAGGTAAATCAAAAATCCTATTCTTTACGACTGCTTTAAGTCGTAAATTAAGTATAGTCGGGTTCTTATAATAAACCGGATTTTTCTAAAATTAATTCATATGAATTTGACGATTAACCGACACAATAAACTATTCGGAAATCACAGATGAGATCGCATTAGTAATCAGCTTTCTAAGTAGTTTATTTTTATCATCTAAATGCTTTGCCTTCCTATAAACAAGCTGGATATCAAAATCTGGAACATCAATTGGTGGCTTCACAGCTAGTAAGGTTTCTTCACTATCCATATCCTTGCGCGCCACTAGTTTAGGGACAATACACAATAGTTCTCTGCCACGAATGAGCCGCTTAACAGTTAAAAAGTTACTGGAAGATATCGCGACTTTCCGGCTTAAACCGAGTTCACCTAAACGAGTATCCACTCCCGTCTTTAAAGCCCCTGCCGGGGAAACGAGCGCGTGCTCGACAGCAACAAATTGTTCTAGCGACATCGGCTCCTCAATAGTTAGAACCGATTGATCAAGTAAACAAACATGTTGCTCCGTGTATAAATGCTTTGTTCGATATTGCTTTGGTACCTCACCAAAGCTGCCTATCGTCATATCAAGCTTGGCATCGTCAAAGACTTGCTGGTAGTTACTCCGGTTTACATTGAACAACGCTACTTGGGAATAAGGAGAGGATTGCTTAATCAGGTCAAACAATATTGGAGCGAACATCTGCTCGGTATAATCAGTGAGACCAATCTTCCAAGTCCCTTTATAAGTCTCTGCATCAAACGATTTAGATAACAGAACTTCAGACTGGATGGTATTCAGTAGTGCGTCCACGGTACTTGATAGTTCAATGGCTCGGTCGGTCGCCTCCATCTTGCTACCTACACGCTCAAACAAAGGGTCATCAAACAACTTTCGTAGCCTTTGTAAGCTATGGCTCATCGCAGATTGGCTGACATAACAACGCTCAGCAGCCTTACTCACGCTATTCGTTTTATACAAAGCCTGCATTGAAATCAACAAGTTAAGGTCGATCCCTTTCCAATTAAAATCAGCCATGCCAAACAACCCATTTCATTCATAGTTATAATTAAAACAATTAATTTGAATCATAGTTTAACTCCACCTAAATTACGCTAAACATTTATCTGGAATCGATCATGCTTTCAATTTTTAAAACCTTTTTCTGGCTTGGCTGGATTAGCTTTGGTGGACCAGCAGCACACATCGGCTACTTCCGTAAAACCTTTGTTGAGAAACTAAATTGGTTGTCCGACGAAGAGTACGGGCAGATTGTCGCTCTTAGCCAATTTCTGCCGGGCCCAGGTTCAAGTCAGGTTGGCTTTGCGGTTGGCTACAAAAAAGGTGGACTAACAGGTGCTATTGCTGCATTTGTCGGCTTCACTTCCCCATCTGTGATTCTGATGCTGATATTGGCGTTGGTGAGCAATCAGCTATTGGAAGCACCACTTTTCAATTCAATCATTCACGGGCTTAAGTTATTAGCAGTAGTGGTTGTCGCTGATGCAACCTTTGGTATGTACAAAAACTTTTGCCAATCGAAGATAGCGACCGCCTTATGTGTGATTACCGCGATTGTCCTGCTACTGATTCCAGGCATCTGGCCTCAAGTTTTAGTGCTTCTATTTGCAGCGATGGTTGGTAGTAAGTTCTTGACGTCTCAAGAGCTAAAAACGACACCTTCAACACAAAAAATATCGGTAACACCTCTCGTGATTTTTGTTGCTTTGCTGGTTGGTCTGCCTCTATTCAGTGCTTACTCTCAAGATATTGAAGTGTTTGGCCTGTTCTACCAAGCTGGTAGCTTAGTATTCGGTGGCGGCCACGTGGTACTTCCGTTGCTACAAAATGGTATTGGTGACCAACTGTCTCAAGATGCCTTCCTAACAGGTTATGCAGCAGCACAGGCAGTACCAGGGCCTATGTTTACACTTGCGACTTACCTAGGTTATGTATTGATGCCATCGGCACCGATAACAGGCGCACTACTCGCAACGATTGCTGTGTTCTTACCGGGCTTCTTATTGCTACTGGGTGTACTGAAGAACTGGCAGGCGATTGCAAGCAAACCTTTGGTGGCAGGCGCTCTTACTGGTGTGAATGCGGCGGTTGTCGGTTTATTGTTGGCAGCGCTATATCAACCGATCTTCACAAGCGCAGTAAGCAGCGGCATAGACTTCGCTCTGATCATTGTTGGTGTGTGGTTATTGAAAACCGTGAAGTTACCTATTGTAGGACTTGTCGGATTATTCATGGTCTTTGGCGCAATGACAGGTTTAGCAGTCTAAAAGATTTATAGTAAGAAGTGAGCAAGTCGCTTGCTTCTTACTTTCGTCTTTCATAATTTAATCTACCTATCACCCGCTATATAGTTGGTAATTCCATCTCAAAGCGGCTTTGTTGCGTAATTAAATTTATAGATAGAGCTACCCCATTTCGTGTGTTTCTTAGTCAATACGACAAGTTTCAGGCATACCTAACCCAGTAAGCTTGTTCAACGCTTTTATCATCGCGTAAGTCTCACCCACCTGCGCATTGTAATGTCTTAAGCTCAATCGTCCTCCTAGTAACTGTTTTACTCGATACATCGCTGTTTCTGATAGTGAACGTCTGTGGTACCCATACCGCTCTTTCCAATACTTATTTGAGCCGTATAACTTCTGGCAACCCACGGCGAGGTTTCGAGGATGACCACGCTCCCAGAAGGCTGCCCCTTCTCTTGGGGGAATAAGCGCAATGGCTCCCTTAATCTTAATAGCAGCATGACACAATCTCGTGTCGTAAGCTCCATCACCAGACACCTCAAGGATACTTCGGCGTGTTTGTTTCAGTAAGTTCGGGAGGACTTCTCCATCTGTAACCGTCGATAAACTTAGCTCGGCTGCGATAATTTCATGAGTGCTTGTATCAACGGCAATATGCAGCTTTCGCCAAACTCTACGCTTGCCATCTGTCCCGTGTTTTTTGACTTTCCATTCACCTTCGCCATAAACCTTTAGGCCAGTTGCATCAATGGCCAGGTGCTGTATTGCTCCTCTCGCTTTAGTCTTAAATGAGACCTCAACTTGCTTTGCTCTACGACTGATGCAGGTGTAATGCGGACAACTTAATGGAACATGGGCAAGCCTAAATATTGAGTCGATAAACCCTTGCAGAGCTCTCAGTGGCATAGAAAAAACTCGTTTCACCATGAGCGCTGTCGTGATAGCTAAATCGCTGAACCGACGTGGCCTCCCGCGCTTACTCTGTTTGCTTTGCGCCCACCCGTTTATTGCCTCTTCATCAATCCAAAAGGTCAGAGAGCCACGGTTAATAAGTGATTGGTTGTATTGCTTCCAGTTGGTTGTTTTGTAACGAGGTTTAGGCATAGAGCTACGAGAAGGAGTGAACGTAGCTGATCAGATCGTAGGCTCTTGATTTAGTTCCATTGAATTACGCAACAAAGCCTCTCAAAGCTCATGCTCTCGAGGATTGATCTCTTAGCCAAATATCTCAGCTAAGTCATTCATCGTCCTTAAATCTTAAAATAGAGAGTATTCTCATCTCTCGCCTACCTCGTGATACGTTATCGAGTATCAAACCGCAGAAAAAAGACATCACCGCGATCAAAGCTATTGAGCTAGACAAAACAGCTGTAGGTAGCCTCTCAACCAATCCTGTATCAACAAAATCAACAATGACGGGGATACCCAAGATCAATGAAATAAAACCTAGCAATATCGAGAGAGAGCCAAAGAAAAACATCGGCTTTACATCTCTCAATAAGAACAAGATAAAATTTAGAATCTTGAGACCATCGCTCAAGGTGTTCAGTTTGCTGGTAGTCCCTTCAGGTCTAGATTGGTATTGAGTCGAGACTTCTTTGATTGACATATTATGGTGTAACGCATGCACGGTAAGTTCTGTTTCTATCTGGAAACCATCGCTGAAGATAGGTGCGGTTTTGACAAATCTATGGCTCATAATTCGATAGCCAGAAAACACATCATTCAATTGCGCATTGAATGCTAAGTTAATCAGAGATGAAAACATCTTGTTCCCAAGGATATGTCCCTTGGGATAAGCCATTGAAGTTCGCTCGCGACTGCCAATGATCATATCGAGCTTTTCATTATTTAGTTGGTCGATCAGCTCGGGGCATATTGAGGCGTCATAGGTATCATCACCATCAGCCATCACATAGATATCGGCGTCGATATCAGAAAACATCCGCCTCACAACCTCCCCTTTACCTTGGCGCGGCTCATGTCGCACAATCGCCCCTGCTTGTAACGCCTCGTTGACCGTGTTGTCGGTTGAATTATTGTCATAAACATAAATGGATGCATCAGGTAAGGCTTGTTGAAAAGACGTGACCGTTTCACCAATGGCTCCGGCTTCGTTATAACATGGGAGTAATACTGCGACTTTCTGTTTATTCATGCTCACTCCTTACTTTAAAAACTCGATAACCATCCTCAATTCCATCATATGTAACGTCTAACCAAGCCGGAATATTATCCCCATGAAGTCTCCTAACTAAAGAGTCCTCGCTTCCAGAGTCCTTTAGGAGAGTTAAATGAGGGTCATTACCGATCAATATATAATCAACCTTTTTATCGACTATTTTGTTTCTTGCTAGAAGCATGTCCTCTTCTAACATCACTTCGATTAAAAATTGGTTACCCACAATATTTCTATGATAAGGCGCGGCGATTATAGTGTTGTTCGTTTTGGCCAATACAGGTGCACCTGTTTCTATTCCTGAAAGAATTGTATGAGAGTTGATACCGTTATCTTTCAGCACCTTAAAGATGACTGGTAACTTATCGGTCTTATCAAGTTTGGTAGTCACTTCCTCTGCTGGAGATAAAGCGAGAATGACAAACGCTAACGCCAATGGAGTACCTGAGAAAATAATCAGCACTTTCAGTAGTGAATACCTAACGTATTCAGACACTTTAATTACAAAATATGCTTGAAAAGGTGCCGCCAAAACAAAACACAACCTCATCACTCTAATCTGCCAAAACATCGCAAGGGCTAAATTAAACATAAAAATGAGATACAAGATTGCACAGTGGGGGGTTTTATTTCGAAAGAATGGATACAACATTGCGGGAACTAATAGCAACAAATAATTATCCACTGAAAAAAAGCCATTCATTGCTATGTATGTTGCGACAGATTTAGCTTCGGCAACTTGATCAAGCCAATACAGCTTTAGTATCGGTGGGTAATCAATAAACAAAGCACTAGTCAGTGAGGGGTAAAGAATAACAACCGGAAGTAAACACAACAAACCAAGAAAAACAAATAATAAAAATCTTTGAGTTAAGTTTTTTCTATTATTATTCAATCTGTTGTAAGCATTGACAAACACCCAACCACTAAAAAAAAGAATAATGAGAATGAATGAGATTTCATCATATTTAAAAGCAAAGAACTCATCATAAGGCCTATTTAATAAAACAGCACAAGCTCCAAAAATCGAACAAGTTACGTATAACTTAGAGACATAACTAAACCACTCGTCACGAACGAAGCAGTAATACACAGTATAAATAATTAAGAAAATCATAAACAACAAAACATTATCCATCCCAGTCCATAGAGATAGAGACACGAAAACGGCCTGAGCATACACTCGCCATGATTGCCTTAGGTTGTTGATAGAAGTCGGTGTTACTGATAAGAAGAGCGTTGCCAAAATAAGTTGAATATTATGATGGTCAATAGAACCAGGTAAGAAGTGTATTATCGCAGGAGAAAAAATAGCAAACATCGTGCTGATAAAGCGGTACTTAGCGCCTAAGAAACGTTCGCATAGGTAAAAGCACGATAATGCGAAGAACAATAAATAAAGCAAAGGGACAATAGAAATCGAGATAGTATAAGCAAGGCTATCATCAACCATAAATATCAATGGGAAAGCGACTGAAGAGAGCATTAGATCAGGAAATCGAGACCAATGAATAATAATACCGTCATCGGCATTAAAGTTACTCATTGGCTCTAGGTACCAATGACCATTCCTCATCCACTCCTGAAACTGAACAAAACGCATATAATCGTCATTGTCATTCAGGTTGAGTATTGAAATGCTCTCCCACTTATAAATAAATATAAAAATGGCACATACGAGCCAAATTACAGAAATAGCTATGATGTCTTTGTTAAAACTCTCACTTTTAGGCAATATGAATATCCTTTTCATTAAGCCAAAATCAATTCACTATTGTTCCATCTCTCTCACTTCCGCTAGTGCTCTGTTTAAGTTTTCATTTGCTACTTTGTAGTAAGATGATTTTTTATCGATAGCTTGCTGTAGATATGGAACCGCCTGATCAGGTTTTCCTTGTAAGATTAGGAAGTAGCCAACATTATTCAACGCTTCCGGGGCATCCATGTGCCTCATGAACACGTTGGTTGCCTTTTTAATATCCCCAGAGGCTAAATAAATAAGTGCTAGATTATTCTGAGCTTTTTCATTATTCGGTTCTAACTCTAAGGCTGAACGCGTATATTGATACGCTTCCTTGTAGTTACCATACATGTAGTGGGAGTAGCCCATATTCAACAAAGCTTTGACTGAGCTTTTATCTATCGTCAGTGACTTTTTGAAGTACTCTTGTGCGATCTGATGCTTTCCGTCAACATCTTCCAGTACACCAATCCCCATATAAGCCAATGCTGGAGACATGCTGTCTACCTTCAAACTGGCCACTTCACTTTGACTCAACGCTTGGTAATTTTGGATAGTTTCGCTGCTTTTTAAACGAACCTGGTCTGAATTAATCGCTTTAAAGAAATAGCTTCGACCTTCATCGGTACGGCGTTGCTTGGTATACAAAACACCTAACTGCTCCAATACTTCGGTGTGGGCAGGATTAAAATCTAGCGCTGCTAGGTAAGCTTTCTCGGCCAACGCATAGTTACCGCGAGACGAATGTATTTGGCCAATAGTGAACAAGGTTTTATCGTGAAACTCTTTTTCAGGGAAGGACAAAGAGCGTATATATTCATATAAAGCCAAGTCTATATTGTTGTCTCGCAGAGCAATGTCACCGCGCATAATTGCTTCTTTTTCATTTAGCGGTGGATCATCACTAGTTAAAGAATCGATTGGTTTACCCGAATACAATTCTGCATCAAATTGATTGGTCGGCTCATCCGATGAAGCACAACCAAGTAGCAAAATTGGCAATAGTAGTAGAAGAAACTTATTGTATAACATCATAAACTTGCTCCCGGCGCAGTTAATGCGTCCATTACGATCAAGAGTCCAGGGCCAAGTGCGACAATGAAAAAGCAAGGCCAAATAAATATCAACATAGGGAATAACATTTTAGTCGGTATTTTCGCCGCAATTTCTTCAGCGGCTTGCTGTCGCTTATCTCTAAAATCTTCAGTATAGTCACGGAGCGTTTGCGCTAAGCTTCCACCCATTCTCGATGCATGAGAAAGCAAAGAAACCAAGCCTTCCAATTCCACTAAACCGGTTCGTTCGATAAGTTGCCTAAGCGCATCAGGCATAGTGACGCCCGCTTGGATTTTAGCAAATACAGTCTCTAGTTCATCCGCGAGCTCCGGCTGAGAGACATAGAGCTCTGATGCAACACGACCAAGAGCCGCATTAAAACCAAGCCCAGATTCAGTACATACAACAAGAAGATCTAGTGCATCAGGGACACCGTTTCTTATTTTTTTCTGACGCTCTTTTTGCAGCTTACTGAGAATAATATTAGGTGTGAATGTGCCAAGAAAAACACAGGTCATGATAAGTAAATTATTGTAGTCTCCACCCAACGCTATGTAATAAACCATAAAAGCAGCGACGATACCTATCAAGCTAGATAAAACCTTCAACGCATAGAAAACCGATAACGAGCTCTTCTCATGGAACCCGGCATGCATCAACTTTTCCGAGTAAGTTTCATTATCTTTTTTATTACCTTTACTTATAAAAGGGCTTAATGACTCTAACGTATTGGAGAAGTCGTATGATTTTCTGCCAGTCGGTGCCCCGTCTTCTGATATCTGTCTCAGTTTCTTGTCCAAAGGAGAACGAGCTCCTAAAAATAGAAATCCAAGCGTTAGTGTTAACAAGACTGTTGTAAGCAAAATCATCGAATAGATAACCATCTGAGAGCTGATCCCAAACTCTGCTAACATCTGCTTCCAAACTTCAATATTGAGTAATTCCATAGGTTAAATCTCTATGCTAATGATCTTTTTAATCCACAAGGCTCCGATAGCCAAAAGAACAATACCGACACTCACCATGGATAGGCCACGGGGATCTTTATAGAGTGGCTCGATATACTCGGGACTAGCGACCCTTAAGGCGAAGAACAAACCAAATGGGGATAACGTTAAGATCCATGCGGATAAACGACTTTCAGCAGAGAGCGTTCTGACTTTCCTTTCCAGTTTAAAACGCGCTCTAAGTACTTCAGATACCTTTTGCAGGTTTTCAGATAGGTTACCCCCAGTCTCTTTTTGCAACATTACGGCACTAGAAAATGCCAGCATTGAGACGGTTGGTACTCGTTCTGTCATCTGTAGAATCGCCAAGCGTAAGTCATAACCATAGTTAAGTAAGTTATAGGTATTTTTAAATTCA
The DNA here is from genome assembly GCF_057785915.1 of Vibrio sp. QJM3NY_35. Taxonomy (NCBI): domain Bacteria; kingdom Pseudomonadati; phylum Pseudomonadota; class Gammaproteobacteria; order Vibrionales; family Vibrionaceae; genus Vibrio; species Vibrio sp. QJM3NY_35. Next base: position 2,702,945 of record NZ_CM173507.1, read on the forward strand.
ATACCGATTGGATCTGGAAGTTCTTCGCCAACTTCATTGAATGATTGGACGAGCGGTTGTCCTGCTTGCAATGCGCGTCGAATAATATCCAAAGCCTCAGGAAGTTGTTCCTCAAATCGAGCCATTCTGTAAGTCACTCGATTTTGCACAAATAGATAGGCGATAACCCAAACAAAAATGAACGCCCCCACACTGATGAACCATACTTGGTTGGTCATTATCGATATCAATGAGAGCAATACAGCGCAAAGAGAAACAATAAGTAAGAACCGGCTTAACGCCACTTTCATACCGGCTAGTTCCAACATTTTTTTCAAACCACCGAAAAAAGAGATAACGATGAGCTTACGATCTAGCGGGGACAGTTCTTTGTTATAGTGTTCTTTGAGTAATGACAAACTCTCTGCATCGATATTACGTTGTGTCTCTTTTAAGCGGCGAGACAACTCTTTATGTTTCGCTTTCTTGCCCGCAGCAGGTAACAACAACGCCTGAGAAATAAACAGTACTGCGATAAACAATAGGGCTAATGAAACGCTTACATTATCCATATTCCCTCCTTAACCTTTGGTCTCACTAAAGAGCTCGAAAGGCAGGTCGAGTCCACGTTTGACTAACTGGTCATGGTATTGGGGCACAACCCCTGTTGCAGTGAAATAACCGATAATATTGCCATCTTCATCAATACCTTTCCGTTGAAAACGGAATATTTCCGACATCGTAATCACCTCACCTTCCATGCCGTTAATCTCTTGGATACTCACCATACGACGCTTACCATCTTCTTGGCGTTCCATTTGAACAACAAGGTGGATAGCCGAAGCAATTTGAGCTCGTAAATTTTTGGTTGATATGTTCCACCCTGCCATTGAGAACATGTTTTCGACACGACTTAAGGCATCACGAGGGGTATTCGCGTGAATGGTAGCAAGAGATCCATCATGACCGGTATTCATCGCCGCTAGCATGTCAACGGCTTCGCTACCACGAACCTCCCCAACCACGATTCGATCAGGTCGCATACGCAAGGTATTTTTAACCAATTCGCGCTGGCTGATTTCTCCCTTCCCTTCTAGGTTCGCAGGACGGGTTTCTAGGCGAATGACATGTGGTTGTTGCAGTTGTAATTCTGCCGAGTCTTCTATGGTAATAATTCTTTGGTCTCGCGGAATGAAACCAGAAAAGATATTCAGTGTGGTTGTTTTCCCTGACCCCGTCCCTCCTGAAATCAAGATATTCAGCTCACCTTTCACCGCAGCCTCTACAAATTTAGCCATCTGAGGCGAGACTGAGTCGTAACCAATTAAGTTATCCATCGTCAAACGATCGACGGCAAAACGACGAATCGAAACTGAAGGGCCATCGAGTGCGAGAGGCGGGATAATCGCATTAACACGGGAACCATCAACTAAGCGGGCATCTACCATAGGTGATGCTTCATCGATACGACGACCAACCTGACTGACGATACGATCAATAATGTTTCTTAAGTGACGATCATCTAAAAACGTATACGGTGTTTTTTCTAATTTGCCTCGGCGTTCGACGTAAACACTTTTAGGGCCGTTGACCAATATATCTGACACGGTTTGATCAGCTAATAAAGGCTCTAACGGACCAAGGCCAAAAACCTCATCTTCTATCTGCTTGATAACCCGCTTGCGCCCTTCCGCACTCAATGCATGGCTACCATCTTCAGCCATTAACTGTACGATGGCTTCGTGTAAATCGAGCTTAGCGCGCTCTTTCTCCAAGCTAGAAAGTAACCCTAAATCTAGAGTCTCCAGCAGCTGCTTATGAAAGAAGTGTTTGATTGATAGCTCCTGCTCTAAAACCTTTCGAGCCTCATCAATCGCCTTCTCCTTTTCAACGCTCGCTTCCGTATTTCGAGAGTGACTAGACGCCTCAATATTGGATAAACGGTCAACAGGATTGGCATCTTCTGAATCATGCGAAATCTGTTCTACTTTTTTTTCAAACTCTGGATTTACATTTTTTCGTTTAAAGAACATCACAATCCCTCGTGTTTACTTTTCATCAACCCATTATGAAAACAACTTTTTCAGCCACCCTTTCTCTTCCTGTTCTGGTGGTGATAGAACATGAGACAAATCAATGATAGAGCGAGTAATAGAGCTTTTCTTTCTCGACTGAACTAACGGCTGCCCCAAGTTGGCACTCTCCAGCGCAACTTTAAAATCGTTAGGCATAAGATGGATATTGTGATTACCCACCGCCTGCTCTACATCTTTTAACTTAATTGAATGTCGCTTTTCATAACGGTTGAGAATGACCTCTATTGAGTCACTTTGTAAGCCATACTCAAACTTCAGAGACTTAATTAGTCGACTTGTGTTTTTTACTGACACTAGGCTCTGTTGTAAAACCAAAAGTACTTTCGTCGCAGGTGATATTGCTGATGCAAACACGTGGTCTAAGCCTCTAGACAGATCAATGATCACATAAGGGTAAAAACGATGCAGAATTGGAAGTAATCTGCCAATTTTCTGAGCCTGTTCGAAATCATCTGCGTTATTTTCATGCTTAAAGCTTAGAACATGCAGACCCGATTCATGTTTGTTTACCAATGACCCCAAAGACATTTCATCCAAATCATTAGAACTGTTGATCGCATCCGAAACACTATAAGTGGGAGTTATGTTCAAATAATCAGGTATCACGCCAAATTGAAGATCGATATCGAGCAAAAGTACTTCATTAGGATGTTGCGTGGCCATCTCAATGGCAGTATTTAACGCTAAGGTGGTTGCTCCCATCCCTCCTTTAGTGTTCAAAAACAAGATAAATTCTCCGTAACTGGAGTTCTCAAGCTTTTCAGAGGCCGTTTTCTTCAAGAGTGGTAGTAGGTCCGATAGGGTCACATTGTGAGACAAAAAATCTGAAGCGCCTAAACGCAGTGCGATTTTTAGTGACCCATTATCACTTTCATCACCGAGCACAACTAAAGACAAGTCCTTGTCTTCTAAAGACAAATCATACCCTTGCAACTCAACCATTTTTTGCGCCCAATTCCCGTGAGCTTCAACGAAAATAAGCTCTGGAACATCCGCACTTTTTAAGTATTCCTCACTCATTGCCGCAAGAGAAAACGACGTCACATGAACATTTCGGCATTTTTTTAGCTCTTGAGTCATATGCGAATGAAAGGCGTCAGTGCTGTAGACTAACCAAATCTTTAGATTCGTTCTTAAACGCGTCATATCCTTATCGTTTTCATTAGGCGTTATTTTGATCGCTTCCCCCATATATTCATCTCCTTTTAAATAACCGCTTATGGGCACCGATTTTTGATGTCTGTGCCAGCTTCAGCCCTTACCACCCCTAAGCTTTCTGCTGGCAGTATTGTTTCAAACGCAGGGGCTGCAAGAAATCCATTATTTCCTAGAAAGCTTAGGTTACTGATTAACTGAATGCCATAACCCGTAGCCCTAGCACGCACAAATTTAATGGTGCCAAATCCGGGATTAGTCTCGTAACCAGACGTAATTTCACTACCGCTCGCGTCTAAGTAAGCTACTTCTAAATTCGCATTAGTAAACCCAACAAGAGGAATATCATTCACCACCATTCCCGCAATATTATCTCTATCAAGGACGTAACAGACTGTCGCTAACCTAGCGGCCTTCCTCGTCGCCTCACTGACCATTTGTAGCGAAAATATATAGGCACCCAACGCTAAAATGAGAAAGAGCAGTAGAAAAATTAACGATGAGACTAAAGTGAATTCAATGATGGCAAGCCCTTTGACACGTCCTTTAAACCTTTTCATCACAGTACCCTCATCACCGAAGTGACACTTAACGGAATAGAAAAACTTGTGGCGGATAAAGGAATAGACAAAAACAACGGCACATAGTCATATGTCACGCTGACTCGTACATAGCTGTCAATAGAGGGTGGTGTTACCGTTACATCTGATGTCGTCAATGTAGATAACACTGCCGTCCCTACGCTGCTCTGGCCATAAACCACCACATTTTGAATCTCCAACGTTGGGGCAATAGTGCCACCTTTGGTATCGTAAACCTCACTAACAGCATATCGTGCGCCATTTTGTACAGATTTAGAGATAACATTGTAGTGAATCAAAATATTGCCAAGCTCGATCACCAACCCCAAAAAAAACAGTAACACAGGGGTCGCAATGACCATCTCTACAGCAGCAAAACCACGTTGATGTTTATTAGATAGTGTCATAATTACGACTCCCCGCTATCAGGATCCTTATACAAAACAATCCTGTAAGCTCCTTCGGTTGTCGACTGATTACTACTAGAGCCACCAGTAACACTGCAAGAATGTATAAACTCACCAAAAACGGCTGGTGTACCTGAGTTGTTAGTTGGTGCTTTTTGCAACAAGAAAAAGCAGCCAATTTTATTCACTGTAAAGTCGGTAGAGCCGCCACTTTTACCCGAGCAGTCCACCATAGGTATAGGTAAAATACGACGCCAAGCAACACCATTAGATGCGCACCCAGAACCGCCACTTGCTATACAGGCATTGGTATCTAACTTATATTGAGCGTAATCGTAGCTATCATCGAAAGTGATCTCTCCGGTATTGGCATCAATCGTTATTTCATTGGTAGGTTCTGTGGTCACATAATCTGAAGGGTAATCAGATGCCGATAATCCACCGCCATAATCACCAAAGCGAGTATTTAAGCCATCACCTGTCGGACCAACCGTGCCGCCAGGTTTGGTTGTGATATCTTCACCAATTTTAACTGGCTGATCATAACTACCACCTAAGCCTTCTTTGATAGTGTTACCACCAGAACCAAAGTCCAGCAGGTGATAATTACCATTACCCATTTCAGATAGACTACTGTCTCCAACCTTTAAGGCGTGAACGGTTCCAACTTCATAACCGAAAACATTGGTTATCTCTTCACCGGTTTCGTCATGATAACCATCTTCATTAACATCATTATCAGAAGTACCATCACCAATACACACTCCAATGGGTACAACATTATTATAAGCGAGGCCTGAACTCGGTCCTGCGACAGCACTTGCCGATACCACTTTTTCAAGGCCAAACAGTTGAATAAAGAATTCGTCCATTTCTAGTGCATCTACGCGAACACGCACATAAACATCATCATTTGCACCAAAAGTTGCGCTGCCAGTAAAGTCCTGTGGATCATTGGAATAATCAATACCTATAGAAGCGGTAGAGAAATCAATTTCTTGGTTCCCAGTTGAAGCCGCCATGGCATTAAGTGCCGTACCCACTTCTGCGTCTACAGCGTCTTTATCTTTACTATTGTCTAATATGGTTGCGGCAGCCAGCGCTGCAGAGTCGACAGCATTTTGTAAGCGCGTTTTATTCACGACCATATGGTTTATGTCTACAGCTAGCGCTGAGACAGCTAGAAAAACCAACAAGGCAGCAGTAATCATCACCGCAACTAAGCCTTGTTGTTTTTTCGGGCTTTGTGATACTCGATACAACATGTGAGTACCTCCAGATTTAGTTAAAATCTTCTAAGATCTGGCTACTACTTCCGGACAGATCATTTTCACCTCTGCCTACATATCTGTCGTAACCAGTCTGCATCCGCTCCCCTGTACCATCAGGTACTTCGAGTAAATTCTCTTGGGTCGCATTAGGGTTATACGTTTGCTCTGTTTTCACCAGTGCGACTGAGTGCCCTAAACGAGCATCATTTGCACAGCCAACTAACACCATCACGAGAAAGACCATCATTATTCTAATCATATCTATCTCCTTATAAATCATGCCCAAATGAGCCTTCGCTACCACCATCGGTCGGTGATATATCCTGTGAAGCTTGAGACTGTTCTGAATCAGACTCAGACGGTTCAGCTATATAAGCGCTTCGACCCAATAAGTAATATTCCAAGTCATTAGGGTCAACAAAGGCATCAGTTGGTAACGTCACTTTCGTTCGATCAATAGGCTTTGCGAGTCGAGGAGTAACAAGAATAACGAGCTCTGTTTCACCAGATACATACTCTTGGCTATTGAAAAGCTGACCTAAAATCGGCACATCGCCAAAGCCTGGCATCTTGTTACTGATGTCCCTAACATTCTCACTCAACAACCCCGCAATACCGATGGTCTGACCGTCGGCTAACTCAAGCGTCGATGACGCACTTCTTCGTGTAATTGGAGGGATAAAGTAAGTCGCATTGGTAGTACCAGGATCAATCGTTAACGAGCTACTATTGGCAATTTCACTCACATCAACCGCTAAGTTTAGGTTGATTTTTTTGTCACTGAGTACCGTTGGGATGAACTTTAAACCCACACCATACTCTTTGTACTCAATTGTAATACCATCCTCATCAGGCACTGGAATTGGAAACTCCCCACCAGCTAAAAACTCAGCCTTAGAACCACTTAATGCGGTTAAGTTCGGTTCAGCCAATACCTTAGCGACCCCGTTTTGTTTTGCTACGTCCAGTGCGAAAGTAAACAATGTATTACTATCAATGAAAGAACCTAAAATGCCGTAATCGGTAGAGGTAGGAATATTGAAAATTGGGGTTGCACCTAACACACCAGCAGGGACTGAAGACGCCCCCCAAGAAAAGTCAGACCCACTGGTTTGGAAGAAGTGGAAGTTTGCATCAAACTTTCTCACCAAGCTTCTTTGCACCTCGGCAACCGTCACCTCTAACATGACTTGTTGAGCCCCGCCAATGGACATCAAATTGATAACACCGGTAGCAGCGGCTTGCTCGCTACCACTTTCATTTGATTTGTCAGCGGTTTGCCCAGATGAATACGTTTCTGCAATTCGCATCGCGACATTCATTTGTTGTTGATTACTCACCTGACCGCTCAACAACAAACGATTCTGTGCGCTGTGGACTTCGATAGTTTCATCTGGAAGGAACTCATATAATTTAGCTTTGAGGCTATTAAGATCATGAGTAACCTCAATGTTAATAGACTCAATTAACCGACCTCGAGAGTCCCAAGCCATTAGGTTTGTCGCACCTAATTTTTTACCAATTAAAAACACTTCATTTGATTTTAAAATTACAATATCTAAAACTTCAGGATCACCAAGAGAAACCTTCGCCGCTTTTCCCGACAGCACGACATGCGTAGATTTATGATGTGGAACCGTGACTGTTTTTCCCGTTTGTAACGCCGCAACACTGGCCGTCGAAATACAAATCAGGCTCAAAACACACGCAATTAATATTCTCATATTTCACCTCAATCCTTGACGCGCACATTAGATGTTTCTGTACCTTTGATAATGGTGACACTTGGTCTAGGCACATATCGACGAACCACTTTTTTCTCAACTTCATGTGGGTTTCTCAAAGTCAGCTGAATATCGCCCTTGCTTTTAGCCGTGAGAAGTTTCTCTGCCTCTTTCGGCGTCATCTCAAGTGTTACCGCTCGTACAATAATCGGACTGTTTTCTTTCGTCTTAGCCGTTTGGTCGACAGCCAAAACCTTGATGTCTTTTAATACTGTTTGAGTCGTGGCAGAATTTTTTCCGTAAGAAACGGTATTGAGAATATCAACCTTGTTACCCGGTAATAAGAAACCCGCCACACCAATAACATCATCAACACGTATCGTTACCGCACGTTTATTTTCAGGGATAAGAGCTGCAAGCGTTGACCCTTCTCCTGGTACAGTAAATCGTAACTTGTGAAGCACCTCTCCCGCATAGACAGTATTCGCAACAACCTTGCCAATCAGCTCTGCTTTATCCGAATAGTTATTTTCATTAATCCAATCAACTTCCATCAATCTGGTGGTTAAAAACTGATCCTCGATAATAGTTCCGGCTTCAATTTCTTGTGATGCGACAACAACGGGGTGACGCTCGACCGTTTCAACTTCAACGGTTGGCTGAACTTGATCATCCATCCACTGCTTAGCAAAAAATACAGCCGCTAAGCCGAATACTACGGACAGTAAAAACAGTAGGAAAACTTGACTCTTATTCATTATTCTCTTCCTCGTGTCCATCAGAGGTAAAATAAACTTCCCATGCCATGGAAAGAATATCGAATGTGATAACAGGTGGGAGTTGCTCAAACGAAAGAATGTCTTTGCTTATACCAACGAGATCTTTCGGTAAACATGGGAAAAGTGGCACTTTTAGAAGCGTGTGCATTTGAGACAAACGCTCAAAAAACCCGTCTTGAAGCTCTACCTCTTTATCAGCAACGACACTCATCCATAAAGCTTCATAATCTCGCTGATTAAGTGGCTTGAATTCAATCTTGTAACCCAAACGACGTAAAAAGGCAGGATCGCTTATTTTCTTGGGGTTTAGATTGGTAGAAAAGGCAAGAGTTAATACAAATGGCATCGTTATCTGCTGACCATTAGGCAGCGACAAATAGTCGAAGGAATACTCCATCGGTACAATCCAACGATTAAGAAGCGCATCCACCGGCATGGGCTGACGACCAAGGTCATCAATGATAAAGATCCCATTATTTGCCATCATTTGAACTGGTGCTAACCAGACTCGACTATTTTCTGAATGATTAACTTCAAGCATATCCATAGTAAGCTCACCACCCACCTGAATATTCGGTCTCTCACAATTAAGCCAACGCTTGTCGTACTGATCTTTGAGGGAAATGCTTTGATCGCTGCCGTTACTATCCAACGGTTTATGATGTTGCGCCGAGAACACCTTGATAATGTTACCTAATGCATAGACTGCATAAGGAATAAATACAGAGGTGTGCAAAGCATTCACAATACGGCTCGCGACAAAGGTTTTACCAGTACCAGCGTGCCCATATAACAACAAAGCACGTCCAGAATTGATTGCAGGCCCTAGCACTGAAATCATTTTGTCGACACCATATACATCATCCAGAGCAGCTTCGACATGTGGTCTAGTGACTAGCTCTACTCTCAGGTCTTGCTGTTTGACCACATCACTGTATTGGTCAAGCGAAACGGGGGCGGGCCCTAAATAAGCATCACGTTTAAAGGCAAGATCAGCTTCTTCAAGTCCTTTCTCAGAAAGGGAGTAACGGACATGACTATGGGAGACTGATGAAAGAGAAAGGTCTGAGGTAGGTTGAAACACCTCAATTAATGACTTCTTCCTCAAAACAGCTAAAGCACTTTCCACTATATGGGTAACAACACACAAATAATTAGAAAGCTCTAACACATCCGATTTAGGATAAGCAGACAAGTGCTTGAGTACGAGGTTTTCAATAACAACTTCAGGAACACCCAACATATCAAGAGATGTCGGAACGGTAGGGGCTGAAATTTGAGGCTTCAAAGTTGTTGGAGCAGTATGCCCTATAATATCCATATATTATTCCTCTCCACAAAGCTAACCAACAACAGGTTTAAGTAAAGTAGCTATACATCGCTAATCCCATAACAACAGAGGGTGCAAAAGGCATTGTCACCTTATTTGAATACCTAGCGTGCAAACTAGTACTTTCATTTGATACTGGTGCTACTCCACCAAGCACAATTAGCTTATTTTCAAAATAGCCTTTGATACTAAGACTGTTCGAGTTGGAAAAGTTATATAGCAAGTAGAAAGTCCCGATCACTCCAGCAGAAAGTAAGATAAAGTACGATGCATCAAGTAATTGTCCCCACCCAAGATACATCCCTACAATACCTAATAGCTTCACATCTCCTGCAGACATAGCTCTTAAAAAATATAAGAGTAATCCAAAACAAAAAAACACCACGAATCCAACGAAGGACATTAAAAAAGCATCAAAGGTGTAATTGCGGTTAAACATTGATAAAAAGTACACAAACAAAAACAATATCAATATTTTGTTTGGTATACGATGTTTCTCAACATCGTATACCGAAACTGCAATTAGCAATGCCCAAAAAACTGAAGGCTCATTAATCATACATTTAATTCATACACTCGAAAAAATGCTCTGGATTTTGCTAAGTAAGGCTGTTGCCATCCCAGAAAAAACCAATCCTATAGCAATGACAAGTAACGCAGCAGCGATAATGTAGGCAACCGAAGTCAACCCTCTTTGCTGCTTCACTCCTTTCCGATCATAAGCCATTAACGATTGTGTTTAGCTTAGCTGCGAGTGTAGTCCCTAAACCAGAAAATACGGTTGTTAAACCTAATACCAATAAAGCTGCACCGATTACATACTCGATTACAGTCAACCCTTCTTCATCTTTCATGAATTCTTTACAATTATTCAAAAACTTATCCATGAGAACCTCTCCTTGATTTGCGTATCAGGCTTTGTTTACCTGTAAACTAAATCTAGAGGTGAGAGATATATTAGGTTAGGATTTTCTTGCCATTTACTTGCACTTTTTTGTGGTACTTCTAATCTAATTATTATGCTTCGTAATTTATCTATTTTTTAACTCACAATTTAATATGAAATAGAGTTGGTATTTATATGAAAGTAGTCACACCTTTATTATCAGATAAAGACAGTGAATTTAATGCTGTTATTATCAATAAAATAAGCCACTACTTCCCCATTAAGAATTGTAAGCAAGATATATCTGTAATCAGTAACTTAGATGTCAGACTGGTATTTTTTATCTTGAATAGACCGGATAAACTTCAACTACTTACAATGGCATTATCTATTTGTGAAAACTTAAACAAGAGAATTGTCATTATTTGTTCAGACTCGTTACCTAATATCGTTCGAAATCATAAGAATATATTTTTCATTATCGAAACAAACAGTAATCATCTGACCAGTACTTTCGAAGAGCTTAAGAGTAAAACACAGCATATCTTCGAATCCCACTTCGATCTCGACAGAAACATAAATAACAATAATCAATTACCTGCAAAGTTGTTTACTTCAGAAGTCGTTAACTTTGTCATGAACAACATCAACAAAGAAATTAGAGAAACCGAGATCGCTGAGAAGTGTCATTGTTCTACAACCTACTTTTCGAAAAAGTTTCATCTACACTTTGGGGTAAGCTTTAGAGACTTTGTTTGTGATAAACGCATTCTACTCGCCAAAAAATTGATTGAGGCGGATACCGAATCAAAAATTGCTGTAATTGCCTATCAATGTGGATACAAGGACGTGTCATATTTTTCGAGAATTTTTAAGAAAAGGACCGGAGTAACCCCAGCAAGTTACAGGCGTGCCTGCACAGATAACAGAAAACGCTAATTTTACTCCCTAAAAGAAAAAATCATGGTACATTTAACATGATTTTAACAAAAATAACCAAAAATAACTTAGCGAAAAACATGGAGTTAGACAATGATTCAGCCTAACGAGTTTAGCCAAGAACAAGCAACAGCTCTCCTTACACCCAATGATATGATTTTAAAATGGGCAGAAGAACGCCCAGATGAAGTCTATTTGAAACAGATTATTAACCGCCAATTTGTCGAATTTACTTATAAAGAAGTAGCCGACAAAGCACTGAAACTGGCGTCAGCATTAGAAGGACTCGGAGCCCAACCTGGCGATCGAGTCGCTCTCGTATCAAAAAACTGTGCAGAGTGGTTCATCTGCGATCTTGCCATGATGTTAGGAGATTTTGTCAGCGTCCCAATCTTTCCAACAGCAGGTGCAGATACCATTCAGTACTGTATTGAACACAGTGAAAGTAAAATTGTGATTGCGGGTAAGCTTGACGCTCCTAAAGCTACTCAAAAAGTACTTGATGACAATCCGAGCTTGGTGAGTATTTCACTGCCATACGACAGCGCAGCGAAGTGCCAACACACTTTCGAACAGCTCATTGAGACACATGAACCATCAACCAAACGCCCTCAGCATCACGACGATAAGCTGATGTCACTTGTTTATACATCGGGTACATCAGGGCTACCAAAAGGCGCAATGCTCACCTACGGCGCGTTTACTTGGTCTGTTCAAAGGTTGATTGACCATATTGGAATCCAACCTGGCGATCGCCTGTTTTCTTACCTACCGCTTGCTCATATTACAGAACGCGTTTACATCTTTGGTTCTTCAGTGATGGGGGGCGTGGTTACGGCTTTCCCTGAATCTTTAGACACCTTTATTGATGATGTGAAAATGCATCGCCCTACACTGTTTATTTCAGTTCCTCGCTTATGGACTCTGTTCCAGCAGCGAATCCAAGACAAATTGCCACAGAAGAAACTGAACTTCTTTCTGAAGATTCCGTTTATCAACAACATCATTAAGAAGAAGCTTGCTGATGGTTTAGGGTTAGACCAAGCTCGCGTTCTTGGGTGTGGTTCTGCACCTGTATCACCCGCTCTACTCGCATGGTATGAGAGTGTTGGCCTACACATTACCGAGGCATGGGGCATGACAGAGTCTTTCGCCTACAGCACGCTCAACTACCCATTCAGAGCCGATAAAATCGGTACGGTTGGTAATGCAGGTCCAGGGATCGAACTCAAAATAGCTGAAGATGAAGAGATTCTAGTTCGAGGCAAAGGCTTATTCTCTGGTTACTACAAGAATGATATTGCAACCCAAGAATCTTTTAACTCAGATGGCTGGCTACATACTGGTGATATCGGCGATATCGACAGCGAAGGTTACCTAACGATTCGTGGGCGTAAGAAAGATACCTTTAAAACCGCTAAAGGTAAGTTTGTTGCTCCAGTGCCAATCGAAAACAAACTGTTTGAGTACAGCCGCGTAGAAATGATGTGTTTGATAGGGCTTGGCCTACCAGGTCCAATCCTACTTGTGGTACCGCATGACTTCCCTAATTTCGATAGGGATCGCTATGAGAAAACGACAAAACGCGTTATCGAGAAAATGAACGAGCAGCTCGGTTCACACGAGAAGATCAAAGGTGTATTGATGATTAAGGAACCATGGAGCATTGAGAATGGCGTGTTAACCCCGACTCTCAAAATCAAGCGACATATCCTAGAGCAGAAATACCATGAAGTCGGTCATAACTGGCCGAAAGATAAATTGGTGGTTTGGGAAGAATAATCAAAATCGAGAGGGAGCCATTACGGCTCCTTTTTTTGGCAGCAAAGTACGCTCAACCTTAGATTAGCCAGTCCCTCCCCTAACACTCCCACTCACTCCCAAAACGATTTCTTCAGTTCCTTATCAACTTGTTCCTGTGTAATCCCGACATCTCTCAACAAATACTCTGGTAGCTCAGACAGCTGCTTTCTGGTTCTACGATTTTGAAAGTACATGCCTAATTTAGAATAGAATTTCTTAGTTGATAACGATGACAAAAGTGAATGGTTGGTATTTGCTGTTACTGTGATCGTATTCATAGCCTTTCTCCTGTTGATCTCTTGCTTTGTTATGGTCAATAATCGACCAACAGAGCAACGTCGACAAACGATAGATACTGGCATTCAGTTAAGGAAAACTAATGTGAGAGAACGCACCCCACCATTCCAAGGGATCTACTATTTTTATACGGCAGCTGAAACAGGCAGTTTTAAGCTGGCAGCACAAAAGCTATTTGTCACAGCCGCAGCAGTCAGCCAACAAATTCGCCAACTTGAAGAGTGGTTAGGAGCTGACCTCTTTATTCGCCAACACCGAAAAATAGTATTAACTCATGAAGGCGAAGTACTGTACCTACAAGCGAAGAAAGGCTTTGCCCATATTCAAGATGGGGTAAGACAAATAAACCAAGACCCTAATCCCACTCAGCTGTCGATCTCGACCGTTCCATCTTTTGCCCAGCATTGGTTAGTGCCAAGGATTGGGGATTTCAGAGAGAGACATCCAGACCTTTCTATGTTGATTGAGCCTACCAATAAGCTGATCACCTTTGAGGATTCGAGTATCGATATCTGTATACGCTATGGGCACGGTAACTACCCAAACCTAGAGTCGCGCTGGCTAATGGATGAAGTGTTATATCCTGTTTGTCATCCGCTCTATCAGGAGAAGTATGGAATATACAGTGTCGAGGACCTGCACAAAGCCGAGCTAATTGAAGACCGATGGCCAGACATGGATTGGTCAATATGGCTAAATGAAGTAGGCGTTGAAGGCGGTCACACCACGTTGCAATTTGATGGCTCCCACTTTGTACTAGAAGGTGCACTCTCTGTTCAAGGAGTCGCTTTAGTCAAACACAGTTTGGTGTATCGATACCTGCAAGAAGGGAAGCTAGTTAGAATTGGTAATACAGCGCTAAGACCAAAATACAACTATTTCTTATGTGCGCCGCCGGGATACTTTCATCGCGATAAGATTCAACGCTTCTCCAAATGGATAGAAACGCAGGTCAGTGAGTTTGGTAACAAAGGAAGGGAAATGCTCAATATCGTCGATACCGACTTCTCATTGAAATGGTCGGGAAACTCTGATGGCTAAGCTGATATACTGAGAGCAAATAAATGACGGGTAAATCTCATGACACAAGACAATAATCCACTTCACGGTATCACTCTACAGAAGCTACTGACTGAATTGGTTGAACATTACGGTTGGGAAGAGTTGAGTTACATGGTAAACATCAACTGCTTTAAAAAAGACCCGAGCATTAAATCGAGCTTAAAGTTTCTGCGTAAAACAGATTGGGCACGTACCAAGGTAGAGCAGATTTACATCGACTTAAAGCGTTAGTCTCTCCCTACTTCATCTGTCCCGTGTTGATTAAATACGGGACAACCCCTGTGCCTACTTTTTAGGGGCCATATCACATCTCACATCTCGCATCTCGCATCTCGCATCTCGCATCTCGCATCTCGCATCTCGCATCTCGCATCTCGCAGTATGTTACAAGCAATAAAAAGCCCCGCAAGCTTTCACTTGCGGGGCTTTTTTAGCTAATTGAGAAAAGGGCTAATTACTTACCAGCTTCTTTTTCTGCTTTAACTTTTGCAATCACTTCATCAGCAACGTTAGTTGGACATGGTGCGTATTGTGCGAATTCCATAGAGAATTGGCCACGACCAGAAGTGATAGTACGTAGGTGACCGATGTAGCCGAACATCTCAGAAAGAGGTACGTCAGCTTTAATACGAACACCAGTTACGCCAGCTTGTTGATCTTTGATCATGCCACGACGACGGTTAAGGTCACCGATAACATCACCAACGTGATCGTCTGGAGTGAACACGTCAACGTTCATGATAGGCTCAAGAAGTTGCGCGCCAGCTTTAGGCATAGATTGACGGAATGCACCTTTCGCTGCGATTTCAAATGCGATAGCAGATGAATCGACTGCGTGGAAACCACCATCGAAAAGTTCAACTTCAACGTCTAGAGTTGGGAAGCCAGCTAGTACGCCGTTTTCCATCATAGATGCGAAGCCTTTCTCAACTGCAGGCCAGAATTCTTTAGGAACGTTACCGCCCACAACTACAGAGTTGAACTTGAAGCCAGAGCCTGCTTCGCCTGGTTTGATACGGTAATCGATCTTACCGAATTGACCAGAACCACCAGATTGCTTCTTGTGCGTGTAGCTATCTTCAATTGCTTGAGTGATAGTTTCACGGTAAGCAACTTGAGGAGCACCTACAGTTAGATCAACGCCGTATGTACGCTTAAGGATATCTACCTTGATGTCTAGGTGAAGCTCACCCATACCTTTCAGGATAGTTTCGCCAGTCTCTTCGTCAGTCTCAACTTGGAAAGATGGATCTTCTGCAACCATTTTACCGATCGCGATACCCATTTTCTCAGAACCGCCTTTATCTTTTGGAGATACAGCGATTGAGATTACTGGAGTTGGGAATACCATTGGCTCAAGCGTTACTTGGTGCTTAGGATCACATAGAGTGTGACCAGTTTGCACGTTCTTCATACCAACGATCGCAATGATGTCACCAGCTTGTGCGCTAGTTAGTTCGTTACGGTCATCAGCTTGCATCTCAACCATACGGCCAACACGTTCAGTCTTGCCTGTGAATGAGTTAAGAATCGTGTCACCTTTGTTCAGTTTACCAGAGTAAATACGAACGAAAGTTAGAGCACCGAAGCGGTCATCCATGATTTTGAATGCAAGCGCTTTGAAAGTTTCATCTGTAGAAACGATAGCGTGTTCGCCAGTTTCTTCGCCGTTCTCATCCATTAGAGGTTGAGGATCAACTTCAGTTGGTGCTGGTAGGTAATCTACTACAGCATCAAGGATAAGTTGCATACCTTTGTTCTTGAACGCAGAACCACAGAACGTTGGGAAGAATGCGATATCACGAGTACCTTTACGGATACAACGCTTGATGTCTTCGATAGAAGGCTCTTCACCTTCCATGTAAGCTTCCATTAGGTCATCGTCTTGCTCTACAGCAGTTTCGATTAGCTCTTCACGGTATTGCTCAACGTCATCAACCATGTCCGCAGGAACATCTGTGATTTCGTAGTTTTCAGGAAGACCAGTGTCATCCCAAACGTATGCTTTACGGCTTAGTAGGTCTACAACACCAACGAATTCGTCTTCACGACCGATTGGTAGAACCATAACTAGAGGAGTAGCACCTAGAACGTTTTTAACTTGGTCAACAACGTTGTAGAAATCTGCACCCATACGGTCTAGTTTGTTAACGAAGATCAGACGAGATACTTCTGATTCGTTAGCGTAGCGCCAGTTAGTTTCTGATTGAGGTTCAACACCACCAGAACCACAGAATACACCGATACCGCCATCAAGAACTTTAAGAGAACGGTATACTTCAACTGTGAAGTCAACGTGTCCAGGAGTATCGATAACGTTTAGACGGTGATCGTTCCAAAAACAGCTTACAGCTGCTGATTGGATAGTAATACCGCGCTCAGCTTCCTGTTCCATGAAGTCAGTCGTTGATTCGCCATCATGTACTTCACCAGTCTTGTGGATTTGACCAGTTAGCTTAAGGATACGCTCAGTGGTAGTTGTTTTACCCGCATCAACGTGCGCGAAAATACCAATGTTTCTGTATTTCGATAAATCTGCCATTGTCTTACTCTGTTAATAGGATATAAAATGCGCGCAGAGTATATCACAATCTGTGAAGACTGATAGCTTTGCATGCATTTGGGACTAAAAAACTTTGCCTTTTTCTAACATATAGAAAAAGGCAATCTATGGAAACAATCTAAGTGACTGTTTAGTTTAGTGCTAACTTAGAGCGAATATCGCGCCCAAGTTAGACTGAATTTCTGCTGTATAGAGTAGCTGAAGTGAGCTCAATTACAACTCATCAAAAGCATTAATTGCTTCCGATAATTTTTTCACGCCGTGGATCTGCATTCCAGGAATGCCACCTTTAGGCATGTTTGCTGCCGGTACGATCGCTTTCTTAAAGCCGTGTTTAAATGCCTCATTCAGACGCTCTTGCCCACTCGGTACCGGTCGAATCTCACCCGCTAGGCCTACTTCTCCAAATACCACCACATCTTTTGGCAATGCGCGATCCCTGAAACTTGAAAGTAAAGCCATCACCAACGCAAGATCAGCACTGGTTTCGGTTACTTTAACACCACCAACGACATTCACAAACACATCTTGGTCAGCCATTTGTAAGCCGCCGTGTTTATGCAGCACCGCTAATAACAACGAAAGCCTGTTTTGCTCTAGGCCGACAGCGACACGACGCGGGTTAGCCAGCTGGGAATAATCCACCAGCGCTTGAATTTCAACAAGTAATGGACGAGTCCCTTCCCACACAACCATCACCGAACTGCCCGAGGTTTCTTCTTCACCACGAGACAAGAAGATAGCCGATGGGTTGCTGACTTCTTTTAGTCCTTGGCCTGTCATAGCAAACACGCCAAGCTCATTGACCGCACCAAAACGGTTTTTGTGGCTGCGCAGTGTTCTAAAACGGCTATCGGTTCCGCCATCCAATAGAACAGAACAGTCAATAATGTGCTCAAGCACTTTTGGCCCGGCTAAGGTGCCGTCTTTAGTTACGTGTCCCACTAAGAACACAGCAACGTTATTCTGTTTTGCGTAGCGCGTTAATGCGGTTGCCGATTCACGAACCTGAGCAACACTGCCCGGTGAAGACTGAACATCAGCAACGTGCATAACTTGGATGGAGTCGATAACCATGATCTTTGGCTGTTCTTTTTCAGCAACCTGACAGATCTTATCTACGTTGGTTTCAGAGAGCATCTTTAGGTGCTCTTTTGGTAATCCAAGTCGAGAGGCACGCATTGCAACCTGCTGTAAAGATTCTTCACCTGTTACATAAAGAGTCGGCAGTTGAGAAGAGAGCTGACACATGGTCTGCAATAATAGTGTTGATTTACCCGCGCCTGGGTTACCACCAATCAGGATCGCAGCACCAGGGACAACACCACCACCGAGTACGCGGTCGAGCTCTTTGAAGCCACTACTAAAGCGTGGTACTTCTTGCAGATTAATTTCAGATAATGTCTGAACGCTCGATTCTGTTACTGCACCTGCATAACCAGATAATCTTTCATTGCGCGCTACTTGAGGTGAAGCGGCTAACCTAACT
This sequence comes from Vibrio sp. QJM3NY_35, assembly GCF_057785915.1. Classification (NCBI taxonomy): domain Bacteria; kingdom Pseudomonadati; phylum Pseudomonadota; class Gammaproteobacteria; order Vibrionales; family Vibrionaceae; genus Vibrio; species Vibrio sp. QJM3NY_35. The sequence goes on from NZ_CM173507.1 coordinate 2,721,306, forward strand.
TCTGTAATCGTGTTCCAAGCACCACATGCGTTGCACTGCCCCTGCCAACGTGGAAAGTCAGCACCACAGTCATTACACACATAAGCTCGTTTTGCCTTAGCCATAAAACCTCAATAATTTACTCAGTTACACAATGATGTTGTCAATTTGTGACTTATTTGACCGTACGGGTGAAAATAAACGTTGCAGTCATACCACTAATACTTAAAGATCGATTTAAACTAGTCGATAACATAAATGCACCGTCCATTCTAACAAGAAAAGTATGCAGCAATCTGAAATTCTATCTGTAGCAGAACGTCTTATCCCGGCCTACCACGCCGAAGATTTCGAATTCCTTCTTTCTCAAATGACAGAAGGCGAATCTCCGTCTCTAAAACTGCTGGTTAAAATGGAACTGAATCGTATCATGGCTCCGTGTACAAAGAGCATTGATTTACGTGGGCGCATTGATAATGAATGTCGTCAGTTCACGTTAGACGGTCGTAAGCACTGGCTCGATGACATCGCGTTAAACGCGTATCAACGTGGTACTAAAAAGTTTAAAGGTTACACAGAAGGCGCATGGGAGTTAGTAATGACTCCGCGAACTCAGCCTCTGAGCGTTGTTAAAACGTCTTCTCAAGGTAACCACGACATTACTAGCGCCAATAGCCCGTATGAAGCGGAAGCTATTAACCTAGGTTACGACTTAAAGCGCCAAGAGAACAGACTCAAGATTAGCTCGCAGGTCGAGATCACCACATCGAAAGGTCAAAGCCTACACGGTGTCACGGTTGATATCTCCCCGTCGGGTGCAAAGTTCAAGGTGCCGAGCGCCTTTCGATACAACCTCGGCGAGATCATCAGCGTTAAGTTCTCAGAGCTTATCGAAAAGTCCCAAGAAAACGATGTTAACCAAGCGGTTGAGTTTCGTGTTTTGGGTATCGACGAATCTTATGAGAACAACGCGGTCAAATTTCTAAGAACCATTAAGGTAAGCGACAACAATATTGTGGCTCGCTTACTCGATGAGTCTTTAAATAGCACCAGCAAGAAAACCAGCCATGAGAATCAAGATAGGATCATTCGAACTCGTACTCGAGGAATCGAACACACCTATCTAAAGCATACTTGTAATCTTCCCCTGTTTTTCAGCGGCAGCGAACTCAAGCTTGCCCTACTGACAGATAACAACCATCCGTTATGGCAATATTGGCACGACGAGCGAAATCAACAAGCACTGGGCACCCTGTTCAACGAACAACGTATGAACCTGCTGGCGAAACCAGGAGTGAAGGGAACCAGTAACGTCATCTATTCGTTTACCCATGAACACCAAAACAAGACTTTGTTCTATTCAATGATGCTGCCTGAAGCCTCTCGTGAACAAAGACAGCTGTTCTGGCACATCGGTGGCAAACGTAAAAGTTGGAAGGCGTTCAAGTTCTCGGTTTTCGAACTGTCAGACACCGAGCGACAAGCATTAGCTAAACACTCGGATACGCTAGCTCAAAGCTCAGCTCAACTGACGCATTGCGGAATCTTGCAAGAGATCGGCGATCACGAAAGTGCAGCTGATTATCTTCTGAGTGAAAAGCCACGTATTCCAAGCCGTGAATTGAACCGCTTCCGTCACCCGCGTACTGTGGTTGGGAACATTCAAAGTATCTATTTTGATTCTCAGACTCGTCGTAAAGAGCCGAGATACCAGTTTAAATCACCGTTACAACTGACTTCACAAGATGGTGCAGCAGCGAACGGACACACCTTAGACATTTCGAAGCGTGGGCTCAGCATTACCCTTGAACACCCAATGGTACTCAAGATTAATGACCCAGTATTGGTCAACTTCAATGAGCTACAGCTCTATGATAAAAACTTGCCACTGAGCACAGTGCCTTATCATGTAATTCGTGTAAGCCCGAATGGCCGAAACGTCCAATTGGTTATTGCTGAGAATGCCAAGACAATGCGAACCATCGCTTTCCTTAACGGGCTTATCGATCAAAATCAAAGCAAACTGATTAAGAAGAAAGAGATACTGCCAACCAATTCGTTGCTCGAATCGTTGCACAATATATTGCTGAGTAAGATGGTCAGTAACCCCATCTTCATTGATAAGCCAAGCTCAACGCTGCGTTGTAAGATCATTGGTGTGAACTTCCCACTGAATAAGCACCTAACGTTACTGGCTAAGCTTGGACACAACCAAAAGTTCTCACTAGAGCCGATCTTTAAGGGTCACACTAGCTCATTGCTGGCTGAACCACTGAAAAGAATCGAAGGCGCAGAGCCTAAACACCATGACGTGTATATTGCTGCGGTAAAGTTTGGCGACAAGATCCAATCTGTGCATACCAAGTTGGTCAAAGATTTCGCCTCAGCAAAAGAGCGCATCTTATTCATTAAGAAGGCGCAGCACTTGGGTGATGTGTATGTATTGCGAGTCACTACGGCACCTATCTTTAATCCGCTAACAAGTTTATTCCAATCGGATTTAGAAGAGCTTTCACGCATCAGCATGCATCAAGCTAAGAAACTAGAGAACGAGATCACCGCTTTTATTGGCTATGGTGAGATTGAAGACATCACAGATGAAGTGTTGATTCGATTAGAGCTGACTCGTTAGGTCAGCATCCATTTACTGGATTTGAAAATAGAAAAGCAGGCTCATCGCCTGCTTTTTTTGTATCCGTGTTCTATTATAGTTTGCTGCTAGTAGAAGCTAGTAAGCAAGCCTTAAGGTTTCGCTTGCCAGCTGATCTTCTGTTGCTTAGCCAATACACCCGACAAGATGCATAGCACCCCGCCTAAACCAGCGTAACGCACAGCGGTTTGAGCTTGCTGCTCTACTTTTGGTTTCGCGTGGTAGGCAATGCCTAAACCTGCAGAGCCCATCATCACCAAGTCATTGGCACCATCACCAACGGCAACGGTATTATGCAGTTCCAATTCGTACTCTTCAGCCAACTCTACCAAGATATCCGCTTTGGTCTGCGCCGAAACAACATCACCTAACACTTCACCCGTCAACTTACCATTGACGATCTCAAGCGTGTTTGACTGAGCGTGGTCAAGATCAAGGGTATCTTTCAGGTAGTCAGAGAAGTAAGTAAAACCACCTGATGCAATCGCCGTTTTCCAACCAAGTTTGTTCAGAGTATTCACCAGTCCGACCAAGTCTGGCATGAATGGCAATGACTGACGCACTTGCTCTAATATCGACTCATCCGCACCTTTCAGTGCTCCTACTCGTTGGCGTAGGCTCTGTTCAAAGTCGAGCTCGCCTTGCATTGCTCGTTCGGTGATTTCAGAGACTAACTCTCCCACTCCAGCCAATTTGGCAATCTCATCGATACATTCAATTTGAATCGCTGTGGAATCCATATCCATCACGATCAAACCTGGCTTAGATAAGTCTGGGACCTCGCTAAGGCAAGCATAATCAAGCTTTAGCGCTTGGAGGATTTCTTCGTGTGCTGGTGTTAGGTTGCCTGACATCAAAGCCACTTCATAATGCCCAACCTTCCACGTATCGAGGATGGTGTTGTAAGTGCCAGTGAAAAAGTCGATGTCATCGAAAGATTGTGGAGATAGGTACTCACCAAACACAATCCAATTGGCTTTGGATTTAGCGAGTTGAGAAGCGAAACGAGTCTCGGGGAGTCGAGTTAATAATGTCGTATGCCTTTTTATCGGCAGATATTTCTGAGCGTCCATGTGTATGATTCCTAATTAACTATGCTAAACGTTAACCTATTGCAATTTGAAAACGCAAGTCTCAATATGTCTTAATCATAACATTTGTTTATTTCAGGCTTCGTGAAACATGAATGAATCATTGTTCTCAATACGTAACGCTTTACGAATGCTAGCCCTCATTTTATTGGCTACCATGTTCGTTGTAACGATTAAAAATACGGTCGTGATCAGTAAAGGTAACGAGAAGATCCAAGCAAAACAGTTGGAAACTCTTACCAAGCTGCTTATCTCTCAGGCATCACTTTCAGCCAGCAAGATGATCACGCAACAAGACCAAGAGCGATTACTTGATCTGACTAACCAGCTATCTCAAGACAGACTGGTGTTCGATACCACCATCTATGATGCAGAGGGTATTCGACTGGCTTCGAGCGAAAAAGCCCTCTCGGTACGTGAGGTTCTTGGCTTAGATACGCCACTTTCAACAGCAAGTATCGGCAGACAACAATTAGTTGAACCTATTTATTCACCAGAGAAGACGATCATCGGCTTTATTCGAGTGACTTTTGAAACCGGGAAGATGACGGCGATTTCTGATCACCACTACCGTAAAAGTGATCGCTACATGATCGGTATGGTGTTGATGGGGTTTGTGAGTGGCGTGTTGTTCATCATGCTGATTCGCAGAAGACCGACTAAGTCTGGTGAGAACTTACTGTTGAAGAATGTAAGCTCATAGACACACTAGGCTGACAATAAATACTAGACTCAGAATAAATACCGCAATCCAATAAAAAGCCCCGACGCTCAGGTAGCAACGGGGCTTTTTGTTATCAGTTAACTTATCAAGCTAAGGCAAATCAATATTATTCTTGGTCACCAAGCAACACTGAGTCTAGTGCGATAACCATCATGTCGTTGAAAGTCGTTTGACGTTCATCTGATGTCGTTTGCTCACCAGTCTTGATGTGGTCAGAAACAGTACAAATCGTTAGAGCTTTTGCGCCGTATTCAGCACATACACCATAAATGCCAGCTGCTTCCATCTCTACGCCAACAATGCCGTATTTGTCCATTACTTCGAACATCTCTGGATCTGGCGTGTAGAACAGCTCAGCCGAGAACAGGTTACCGACTTTTACGCCGACACCGCGAGCTTTGGCTGCATCTTCTGCCGCGCGCACCATTTTGTAATCCGCAATAGCCGCAAAGTCATGATCTTTAAAACGAATACGGTTCACTTTAGAGTCAGTACATGCGCCCATGCCGATCACCACATCACGCACTTTGATATCTTCGCTCACTGCACCACAACTGCCCACACGAATGATCTTCTTCACACCAAAGTCTTTGATCAGCTCAGTCGCGTAAATAGAACAAGATGGAATGCCCATACCGTGGCCCATTACCGAAACCTTACGACCTTTGTAAGTACCGGTGTAACCAAACATGTTGCGAACGTCGCACACTTGAACCACTTCTTCTAAGAAGGTTTCAGCGATGTATTTAGCACGTAGCGGGTCGCCTGGCATTAAAACTACGTCAGCGAAATCACCCATTTCAGCATTAATATGTGGAGTAGCCATTGAAAATATCCTTAATCTCAAAACAAAAAAAGAAGAGAGAGGTTTCCCTCTCTCTTCGTTAACTATTATAGAAAGCTTGTACCGTGTCCCATTGGCGATGTACCAAAGTAAGACGCTAAGCTTTGACCGATATCAGCGAACGTATCGCGACGGCCTAAAGAACCGGCTGGCACCTTCTGACCGTAAACAATCACAGGGATGTGCTCACGAGTATGGTCTGTACCTGGCCATGTAGGATCACAACCGTGGTCAGCCGTTAGGATAAGCACATCATCTTCTTTCATCATATCGATGATTTCATTGATGCGACCATCGAAGTACTCAAGTGCCGCTGCGTAACCAGCAACATCACGGCGGTGGCCGTAAGCTGAGTCGAAATCAACGAAGTTAGTGAACACGATAGTGTTGTCGCCCGCTTCATTGATCGCTTCTTTGGTTGCTTCAAATAGCGCAGGGATACCTGTTGCTTTGGTTTTCTGAGTGATGCCACAACCCGCGTAGATATCAGAGATCTTACCGATTGAGTGAACGTTACCGCCCTTCTCATCAACCAACTTCTGAAGAATGGTAGCTGCAGGTGGCTCAACAGAAAGGTCACGACGGTTACCAGTACGTTCGAATTGACCTTTGCCCGGGCCAATGAACGGACGAGCGATAACACGACCAATGTTGTAGTCTTCTAGCTCTTCACGAGCAATCTGACAAAGGTCTAACAGGTTTTGTAGGCCGAATGTCTCTTCGTGACAAGCGATCTGGAAAACAGAGTCTGCAGAAGTATAGAAGATAGGCAGGCCAGTCTTCATGTGCTCTTCACCTAGATTATCTAGGATTTCCGTGCCAGATGAGTGGCAGTTACCTAAGAAACCAGACAGGCCTGCACGCTCAAGGATGCGGTCAGTCAGTTCTTTTGGAAAGCTGTTCTCTTTGTCGGTGAAGTAGCCCCAGTCAAACAGTACAGGAACACCTGCGATTTCCCAGTGACCTGATGGCGTGTCTTTACCAGAAGACAGCTCAGCAGCGTGACCGTAAGCGCCAATGATCTCAGCGTCTGCATCCATACCAGGAGCAAAACGACCTGTAGACTCTTTATGAGCCATCGCTAGACCTAGCTTAGACAGGTTTGGCAACGTCAGTGAACCTTTACGATCTGCATTGTCTGCAAGACCTTGGTCACAATGATCTGCGATGTGGCCCATAGTGTCAGAACCTACATCACCAAATTTGTCCGCATCCGCTGTTTCACCGATACCGAATGAATCTAAAACTAAAATAAATGCTCTTTTCATTTTCTTCACCAACTTATTGCTCTTTGCACCAGAACTCTGTTTATCGGTATACGCGAGGCATACCGATATCTGTTATTTACACGTCTTCAGAACGAATCTGACGGTAAACGTCTGGCGTTGCTGTATATTCTCCGCCCACAGTGATTGCATTTTGTAATGCTGTTGCAGCTTCTTGCCACTGTTGTTCGTTGCGAGCATGAATCATTGCTAATGGCTTATCTTCACTTGCTACTTCACCTAGGCGAATGAAGTGATCAAAACCGACTGCGTAATCAATGCTGTCAGTTGCTACGCGACGACCACCGCCCATACCAACCACAGCCATACCAATTGCACGAGTATCCATTGCTGATACCACACCGCTTTCTAGCGCGTACACTGGCTTAATAATGTCTGCTTTTTCTAGGTAGTTATCGTAGTTCGTTACGAAATCAGCTGGACCACCAAGACCCGCTACCATCTTACCGAAGCACTCTGCTGCTTTACCGTTATCCAGTACTGCCATCAGTTTTTCGCGCGCTTCGTCTGAATCTTTAGCTAGGTTACCCAGCACCAACATTTCAGCACACGATGCTAGAGTGATCTCTAACAAGCGTGGATTACGGTATTCGCCTGTTAAGAATTGAACCGCTTCACGAACTTCTACTGCGTTACCCGCTGAAGAAGCCAGTACTTGGTTCATGTCCGTTAGGATTGCTGTTGTTTTCGTACCCGCACCGTTTGCTACTGCAACGATAGATTTCGCTAGCTCTTCAGATGCTTCGTAAGTCGGCATGAATGCGCCTGAACCTACTTTTACATCCATCACTAGAGAATCAAGGCCAGCGGCCAGCTTCTTAGATAGGATTGAAGCCGTGATTAGCGAGATGTTATCAACTGTTGCTGTGATATCGCGAGTCGCGTAAACACGCTTATCAGCAGGTGCTAGATCGCCTGTTTGACCGATGATCGCTACACCAGCATCTTTCGTTACTGCACCAAACACATCATTGGTTGGTGTAATGTTGTAGCCAGGGATAGATTCAAGCTTGTCTAGCGTACCGCCAGTGTGGCCTAAACCACGACCAGAGATCATTGGAACGAAACCGCCACATGCTGCCACCATAGGGCCAAGCATCAGAGAAGTTACGTCACCAACACCACCAGTAGAGTGTTTATCAACGATTGGGCCATCAAAGTTCATGTGGCTCCAGTCAATCACCATGCCTGAGTCACGCATTGCACACGTTAGTGCGATACGCTCTGGCATTGTCATTTCGTTAAAGAAGATAGCCATTGCGAATGCTGCAATTTGGCCTTCAGAAACCGTGTTTTTAGCCACACCTTGAATGAAGAAGTTAATTTCTTCAGCTGTTAGGACTTCACCGTCACGTTTTCTGCGAATAATTTCTTGAGGTAGATACATTAGTGCCTCCCAAACTCTAGTGAGTATGGTTTGTAGGGGAAAGAGGTAATATGGAGTGGCTTAACGCCACTCCACCAAACAGACTAAATCTTGTTACACCCGATTGGGATATTAGTATGCTGCTGGATCAGCAGTTTGGTCTGTCACTTCTAATGTATTAAGAAGGTTAGTTAGTAGGCTTGAAGCACCAAAACGGTAGTGCATGTTGTCTGCCCACTCAGCGCCTAATAGCTCATCAGCCATTGCTAGGTATAGTGCTGCATCTTCAGCAGTACGTACGCCACCAGCTGGTTTGAAACCAACTGTTTTAGCAACGCCCATGTCACGAATAACTTCAAGCATCATGCGCGCGTACTCTGGAGTCGCGTTTACTGGCACTTTACCTGTTGAAGTTTTGATGAAGTCTGCACCTGCTTCGATACAGATTTGAGAAGCTTTCTTGATCAGTGCTTCTTCTTTCAATTCACCTGTTTCGATGATCACTTTAAGCGTGATGTCACCACAAGCTGCTTTACACTGTTTAACTAGCTCAAAGCCAACTTCTTCGTTGCCAGCAATAAGAGCACGGTATGGGAATACTACGTCAACTTCGTCTGCGCCGTACGCTACCGCTGCTTTTGTTTCTGCAACAGCAATTTCGATGTCGTCATTACCATGAGGGAAGTTAGTTACAGTCGCAATGCGTACTTCTGGAGTACCTTGCTCACGCAACGCTTTCTTAGCTGCTGGGATAAAGCGAGGGTAAATACAGATTGCAGCGGTGTTGCCTACTGCAGTCTTCGCGTCATGACAAAGCGCCACTACTTTTTCTGTAGTGTCATCGTCATTTAGCGTAGTTAGGTCCATAAGTTTAAGTGCACGTAGAGCTGCTGCTTTTAAATCGCTCATTTCTATCTCCGATCAATATATTCAAATAGTTAACTACTTCGCCCTCCATCCAGTATAGATGGATATTTTAGTAATGCTCAGTAGCCACAAATGAACGGACTTGGTTCCCTGAAGACTTGATAACTTTCGCTACCAATTGCAATCCTTGTCACCGCACAGTACCAGATTGGTCTATGGCACAACAAATCAGTCATGTTGTGTCTAACATCTATAGCGTATCGCTAATTTTGGCTTAATCCCAGAAGAATAACGTTCGAGTTGATTTCGAGGTTACTTTCTTGCCAACAGAGACACCCTATCCCTTTAGCTTATACATTATAGGTATCCATCAATAAATTGTAGTGCTCCTTAGAACGCAAACGGTTTGTATCTCAAAAAAACATTCTAGACCCTACATCGAATCTAAGCATAAGCGCGTGCATATACTAAAAACGGCAGGCCTAAAAACAAAAAAGCCCCGCAGCAATTTCTTGCTACGGGGCGATATTATTATGGCGTCTATATATCGATTTCTAACTAATTAGAAAGACAGGAAGAAGCCAGCAATTGTTGCTGCCATCAGGTTAGATAGAGTACCAGCAATTACCGCTTTAACACCCATACGTGCGATGTCGTGGCGACGGCTTGGTGCAATACCACCTAGACCACCTAGAAGAATCGCAATTGAAGAAAGGTTTGCGAAACCACATAGTGCGAATGCGATGATAGCTTGAGTCTTCTCAGACATAACTTGACCAGTTGCTGCAACAACTTGAGCGTTTTCACCAACGTATGGTACGAAGTTTAGGTATGCAACGAATTCGTTAACAACTGTCTTCTGACCAATGAAAGAACCAGCGATAGTTGCTTCTTCCCATGGAACACCAATGATGAATGCTAGCGGTGCGAAGATCCAACCTAGAAGAAGTTCTAGAGTTAGGTTTTCCATACCGAACCAACCACCGATGCCACCTAGGATACCGTTGATTAGAGCAATTAGACCGATGAATGCTAGTAGCATTGCACCAACGTTAAGTGCTAGTTGTAGACCAACTGATGCGCCACCTGCTGCTGCGTCGATAACGTTAGCTGGTTTGTCATCGCCACCGTCCATTTCGTCAGCGATATTGTCATCTGGCGTATCTGTTTCAGGCTTGATGATTTTAGCGAATAGTAGACCACCAGGTGCTGCCATGAATGACGCTGCAACTAGGTACTCTAGAGGTACACCCATAGATGCGTAACCTGCTAGTACACCACCAGCTACAGAAGCCAAACCACCACACATTACTGCGAATAGTTCAGAGTTAGTCATTTTAGGAACAAATGGACGAACAACTAGAGGTGCTTCAGTTTGACCAACGAAAATGTTTGCTGCTGCAGACATAGACTCGGCGCGAGAAGTACCTAGAGCTTTCTGAAGACCACCACCAAGAACTTTGATTACAATTTGCATAACACCAATGTAGTAAAGTACAGAGATAAGTGCAGAGAAGAAAATCAGAGTTGGTAGTACTTGGAAAGCAAAGATGAAACCGATACCGTCAACTGAGAAGTTAACTAGGCTGCCGAATAGGAAACCAGTACCGTCTTTACCGTAGTCGATCACGTTTGCTACACCAGCAGAGAAACCTGCAAGTAGATCACGACCCCAAGGGATGTAAAGTACGAATGCACCAAGTGCGAATTGGATAGCGAAAGCGCCACCCACTGTTCTTAGATTAATAGCTTTGCGGTTGTCAGATAGTAGTACTGCGATTGCGATCAGTGCAACCATTCCGACTAGGCTCATAAACAGGCTCATAGTTTATGACTTCCTTATTAGTTATTTATTGGCGTGTTACAAAATGGGGCTATAAAGCGGAGGCAATTATACTCATGCGACCACTAATAAAGTAATGCCGTCCTCACACTTTCGTAGAAGATTCATGTACCATTCACACACAAATGTGAGCCAAATCACAAGCCCAGTGCAATTTACGCAAACGATAAACAAAAACCTTCGATTTTATTCACATATACCGAATGAGCGATGGCTATTTTGCCAAATTTGCGCTGCAATCGATTGCTTTGGCTCTTTTCTAAGCAAAAAAAGTTCATTTAAGATCGTAACTAAATGTTTGGAATGATTAACATTTCCTTGGTTTCCATACATGGGCATGTCCGGAGCATCCGTTTCCAATACCAAGTATTCAAGAGGCAGTTTTGCGATGGTTGTGCGTGTTTTTTGTGCTCTTGGGTAAGTAATCGTTCCACCGACACCAATATAGAAACCGAGCTTGATCCACGCCAAAGCTTGCTGTTCACTCCCTGAAAAGCCGTGAATCACCCCACCAAAAGTGAACTTGTGCTGCTTTAATAGTTCAATAAGTCGGTTATAAGACTTCCTCTCATGGATGATCAAAGGCAGCTCAAATGCCTTCGCAAGCTCCATTTGTTGGATGAAAAAGCGTTCTTGTTTCTCCCGCTCGACATCGACAAAAAAGTCGAGACCACACTCTCCTATCGCAACGCATTGACGGCTTTTTGATGAGAGTAATTGTCGAAGATCTGAGAATTGCTCGTCATTGGCTTGCTCTAAAAAGTAAGGGTGGAAACCTAAGGCGTAGTAAACATTAGAGTAAGATTTGGCGATTTTATCGAGCTTCCTCCAGTTACTTTGGCCAATAGAAGGAATAAGAATCTTCTCGACTTGAGCTTGTTTCGCTTCTTTAAGATAGCTATCAATACTTTGATCAGGTGTAGCTCCCTGATCAATTACAATATTTTGCTCAAACGCCTCAAAATCCGCATGGCAATGAGTATCAAACAGCGGAAAGTCACTTATTTGCTGTGTCATCTTCCCTACTCTCTGTTTGTTTCCCTTGGGGATCACGACGATAAGCCACGCAGCTGCGCTTGTTCTCAGGCGTTAATCCAAGCTCTTCACACCACTTATCGTATTTCTTAATCCAAGCTTTTATCCAACTGAACATACTTACCTCAAGCCTCTGAAATTAAAACAACACGCTCTAATCCGCTTATATCCACACAAACTCCTAGAGAGCCAAATCATAAATAAAAACAACTCTACACATACAAATAATAATTAAGTTCAATAAGCAACCTATAAAAGATAAATGTATAAATCAAATTTATGCATCAACACTAGCTGGCTATATTGTTGAAAATCTCACCACAGCAAATAATAAACGCACTTGCCAAGGAGGCATTGATAGCAAGACGCTCCATTAAATAACGAGATCCTACTTTATGAAAGCATCACTCTTAGCCATTACAATTTCTAGCGTGTTAGCTGCACCCACTTTTGCTGCACCTTACCAAGTTGACGTTGAGCTAGCCAACCAACAAACACTTCAGCTTATTGATGGACAAATGAAAGCTGTTGATGCTTCTGTTCAGTATAAGTTAAACGAACAATACGCCAATGCAACGCCAGGCACTACGGCAACATTAGATGACGTAGCCTATGAAAAACAATCAAACGGTACTTGGGCTGCTGTTGGTGCAGCTTCGGCTGCGTTGGTTGCAGGGCTGTTAAGTAGTTCTTCATCTTCCAGTTCATCTGACAACGGTAATACAATCCCAGAGCTTCCAGTCACTACTTCAATGGACAGTGTTGGTACATGGAAAGTCGCGGATAATGACAGTGGATATATTGTGACTCTTGCAGGGCAAGAGGTTTATGTTGATTCAAGCAATGTGACACTTAACAACGATGGTACAGCAACCATTGTCGTGAACGATCGCAAACTTATAGTAGGAATCAATGGAGACGAGCTTTACCGAGTAGATCAAGTTAGCCATCCAGACTTAGATATTCCTGATTGGGGCGATACACCTGACTTTGGCAACGGCATTATCGGTGAGGGTTGGACTCGTGTCGACATTGGCGCGGGTGTTCAAGACTTCTATCGCTTTGAAAAAGTGACTGAAGACGGTGTAAAAACAGTTGAAGTTAACGACCAGCGTAAACACGATGGTGGTGTTCATATTAGCGTTAATGGTGGTGACTGGAAACACTTCGACGGTTCTAAAATTGCTGCAGCTAAAGACTTCATCGATGAGCACTTAAAGCCTGCTGATATGCCTCAACTGTCTGACCCAGAATACGGCAACGGCATTGTCGGTGAGGGTTGGACTCGTGTCGACATTGGCGCGGGTGTTCAAGACTTCTACCGCTTTGAGAAAGTGACTGAAGACGGTGTAAAAACAGTTGAAGTTAACGACCAGCGTAAACACGATGGTGATGTTCATGTCAGTATTAATGGTGGTGATTGGAAGCACTTCGACGGTTCTAAAATTGCTGCAGCTAAAGACTTCATCGATGAGCACTTAAAGCCTGCTGATATGCCTCAACTGTCCGACCCAGAATATGGTAACGGCATTGTCGGTGAGGGTTGGACTCGTGTCGACATTGGCGCGGGTGTTCAAGACTTCTACCGCTTTGAAAAAGTGACTGAAGACGGTGTAAAAACCGTTGAAGTTAACGACCAGCGTAAATACGATGGTGGTGTTCATATCAGCATTAATGGTGGTGACTGGAAACACTTCGACGGTTCTAAAATTGCTGCAGCTAAAGACTTCATCGATGAGCACTTAAAGCCTGCTGATATGCCTCAACTGTCTGACCCAGAATACGGCAACGGCATTGTCGGTGAGGGTTGGACTCGTGTCGACATTGGCGCGGGTGTTCAAGACTTCTACCGCTTTGAGAAAGTGACTGAAGACGGTGTAAAAACAGTTGAAGTTAACGACCAGCGTAAACACGATGGTGGTGTTCATGTCAGTATTAATGGTGGTGATTGGAAGCACTTCGACGGTTCTAAAATTGCTGCAGCTAAAGACTTCATCGATGAGCACTTAAAGCCTGCTGATATGCCTCAACTGTCCGACCCAGAATATGGTAACGGCATTGTCGGTGAGGGTTGGACTCGTGTCGACATTGGCGCGGGTGTTCAAGACTTCTACCGCTTTGAAAAAGTGACTGAAGACGGTGTAAAAACCGTTGAAGTTAACGACCAGCGTAAACACGATGGTGGTGTTCATATCAGCATTAATGGTGGTGATTGGAAACACTTCGACGGTTCTAAAATTGCTGCAGCTAAAGACTTCATCGATGAGCACTTAAAGCCTGCTGATATGCCTCAACTGTCTGACCCAGAATACGGCAACGGCATTGTCGGTGAGGGTTGGACTCGTGTCGACATTGGCGCGGGTGTTCAAGACTTCTACCGCTTTGAGAAAGTGACTGAAGACGGTGTAAAAACCGTTGAAGTTAACGACCAGCGTAAACACGATGGTGGTGTTCATGTCAGCATTAATGGTGGTGATTGGAAACACTTCGACGGTTCTAAAATTGCTGCAGCTAAAGACTTCATCGATGAGCACCTAAAACCTGCTGATATGCCACAAATCGACGCCCCTGCAAAGCCAACTATTTCAGCTGGGTTAGAAGGTGACAACATTGTTGTAACGGTAAATGGTAAATCTCATACGACTGACTATATAGCTGAAGCTGATGACCGTGGTGTCGTTCACATCAAAGATCGCCACGGAAATATTGTGGGTGAAGGCTACATAGATGAAATAAATGGAACAGTCACTTTTGGGAACGGTATTGTTATAAATGACCGAGGTGATGTAACACTCCCTCCAGCGGTTAAAAACAACGTAAAAGACAGAGTGCAATCTATCGACCCAACCAAGCTACAGAAAGCTAAATCCGCTATTCAACAACGTTTACGCGGTTAATCTAAAACCAAGTTAAATCCTCTCACCCGATAATAGTGAACGCTATTATCGGGTGTTTTTACTCACTAGCTAAGGAAAGCGATTCGGAATTTGAATATGAAACGCCTTCTATTAATACTTGCTTCCACCTTTCCTTTTCATTCATCTGCAAATGACACTCTTGTTGAATCTATTGAGCGTTTTACAGATATCTTTTCCGTCAGCTTATCTCAAAATCCAGACAACGAAAAAACAGTTGCCACACTTAATATAAACTACCAAATCACCGATAAATTGCGCGTTTTTGGAGAGGTCGATACTCAAGAATACTGGCAGGCAGGATTGGGATATTCATTCTGGCAAGGGGATACGTACTACACTGAAAACACCGTAAAAGTCAGCGAACATGAGATCACAACAGGCATTTTTGTTGCTACGTTGATTCATGAAAATTGGACACTGCTTGGCGATATCAACTACAACTATATGGATAGAGATTTCGATGCTTGTGTTCCAAACTTATGCGTCGAATATAGAGCCTCTGACACATTCGATTATAGTGTAGGCGCTCTGTGGAGCCCGATTCAATATGCTGACTTTCTTTACAAATTCAACCAAGAAATCGGATTCCAAAAAGATACCCAAGATTTTTACATTAAAGATGATACTGCTACGAGACCTAGACATATCAGAAATGAAACTAGGACCAACATTCATTATCACGAGGTAGCTGTATTCTTTAACTTGAAGTACGTAAAACCGTCCGTTACCTACACCATATACCCTGAAAACAAAAACTATGTGGAATTCGGTTTAGCCTTCGATTTCTAGCTATTTAGTAGCTGTTTAAGCTTCTCTCGCAACTCTTGATGTTGCCCATTAGTTTGATACTTCTTGTGATAGAAAAACTCAAACTCCATGGGACGCATCGAAAATGGAGGCTCATGAATTTGTAAACCGATGGTTTTTGCTAAATGGATCATGCTAACCGGAACCGCAGCAATATAGTCAGTTCCTTTTACTGCCAATATCAAGTTAGTTAGATTGCGAACTTCAATTGCCACATCACGTGTGAAGCTCTTTTCGGAAAGAAAGTCGACTATTTGAGTATCTTGACGAAGTAACTTTAAGGTTACATGCCGTGCTGCAAGAAACTCATCCATGGAAATCTGCTCACCAAACTGACTAACCTCGGGATCGCTCATCAATAACAGTCTATCTGTTGTCGCAAATTCAGAAGATAAGCTAGCTTGTTTCTGTAAACCGGTATCTACCACTAAATCGACTCTATTTAACCGGATATCTTCAACGACGTTATCAACGGAAATTGGTGATTCGACTAATTGGACACCATGAAGCATTGGCATTTTATGCAATAAGTTAGCTGGCATATAAACAGTAAAATCACGCTTTCTTGATACTGCACCTTCCATCAACTCTAAAGCATCAGATAATTGACCAGCCAATTTGTGAGCCATTGAGGTTGGCTCTATTGATCGCCCTACTCTTACGAACAACGCATAGCCAACTACCGCTTCAAACCTCTTGATTGCAGCACTGACCGCAGGTTGAGTTAGCTCTAACGATTCGGCAGCTTTGGTTATCGATCTTTGTTGATATACAGAGAGGAATGGCTTTACTAAATTGAGATCAAACACGCTTTACTCCATCAAAACGGTGTACTCTTAGTGTAACAAAAAAGCCGAATGCTAGAAGCAATTCGGCTTTATTATTATCCAACAGTGTTATGTGGAACTGTCGCTATTAGTGCTCGCGCGTCGCTCGGAACTGAACGTCAGGGAAACGTTCAGAAGCTAGGTTCAAGTTCACCATTGTAGGTGCGATGTAAGACAGGTTATCACCACCATCTAACGCTAGGTTAGCTTGGTTCTTACGTTTGAACTCTTCTAGTTTCTTCGCGTCATCACATTCAATCCAGCGAGCTGTTGCAACGTTAACACCTTCGTAGATAGCTTCTACGTTGTATTCCGCTTTCAAGCGCGCTACAACCACGTCGAACTGAAGTACACCAACCGCACCAACGATCAGGTCGTTGTTCTGCATAGGACGGAATACTTGTACTGCGCCCTCTTCAGAAAGCTGAACCAAACCTTTTAGAAGTTGCTTCTGCTTTAGTGGATCGCGTAGACGAATACGACGGAATAGCTCAGGCGCGAAGTTGGGAATACCAGCGAACTTCAAGCTTTCGCCTTGAGTAAAGGTATCACCAATCTGGATTGTGCCATGGTTATGCAAGCCAATGATGTCACCAGCATACGCTTTTTCAGCTCGCGCACGGTCGCCCGCCATGAAAGTTACCGCATCCGAAATACTTACGTTCTTGCCAGTACGAACATGATTCATCTTCATACCTTGGTTGTAAGTACCCGAAACGATACGCATGAATGCGATACGGTCACGGTGTTTTGGATCCATGTTTGCTTGGATCTTAAAGACGAAGCCAGAGAACTTCTCTTCTGTCGCTTCAACATCACGCTCGTTAGCTTGACGAGTTTGAGGACCCGGAGCCCACTTAGTCAAACCATCTAGCATGTGGTCAACACCAAAGTTACCCAATGCTGTACCGAAGTAAACAGGCGTTAGTTCACCAGCAAGGAACAAATCGAGATCAAACTCAGGACATGCGCCAATAACCAATTCAAGCTCTTCACGAACACTGCTCGCCAGATCTTCGCCAACAGCTTCGTCTAGTTCAGGGTTATCTAGACCTTTGATGATGCGAACTTCTTGGATCTCATGGCCGTGGCCAGATTCATACAAGATCGTTTCATCACGGTGAATGTGGTAAACACCTTTAAACTCTTTACCACAACCAATTGGCCATGAGATAGGAGCACAAGCCATACCTAGCTCGCTCTCTACTTCATCAAGCACTTCCATTGGGTCACGAACGTCACGGTCAAGTTTGTTCATAAACGTTACGATTGGCGTATCACGTAGACGCGTTACTTCCATTAGTTTACGAGTACGATCCTCGACACCTTTCGCAGCATCGATAACCATCAAACAAGAGTCAACCGCTGTTAGCGTACGGTACGTATCTTCCGAGAAATCTTCGTGTCCTGGAGTATCTAGTAGATTTACTAGGCAATCATTGTATGGGAATTGCATTACCGACGTAGTTACCGAGATACCACGTTCTTTTTCCATCTCCATCCAGTCAGATTTAGCGTGCTGGTTAGAGCCACGGCCTTTTACGGTACCCGCTTTTTGAATCGCGTTTCCGAATAAAAGAACTTTTTCAGTAATCGTGGTTTTACCCGCATCCGGGTGAGAGATAATCGCAAACGTTCTACGTTTGCTCACTTCTTGTTGGAAAGACATAGTCGCCCTTTGCTGATCTAAAGCGTAAAAAGGGCAAGTAGATAATACTTGCCCTTGAATTCTGTGTGCGGATTATACAGAAAGCGTGTCACTTTCTAAAGGGTCAGTTTACACCCTATTTTTCGTGTACTCTCAGCTTAGCTAAAAGACATAAAAAGATAGCTCATAATGATGGCGTCTTCGTTGCCTTGCTTGGTTGGATAATAGTTACGACGACGATCAACTTCATTGAAACCGGCCTTTTCGTAAAGATTAAACGCATTCACATTACTTTCGCGAACTTCTAGCCAAGCGCTTTCTGCGTCAGCTTGCTCA
The DNA here is from genome assembly GCF_057785915.1 of Vibrio sp. QJM3NY_35. Classification (NCBI taxonomy): domain Bacteria; kingdom Pseudomonadati; phylum Pseudomonadota; class Gammaproteobacteria; order Vibrionales; family Vibrionaceae; genus Vibrio; species Vibrio sp. QJM3NY_35. Next base: position 2,739,527 of record NZ_CM173507.1, read on the forward strand.
CACATATCAAGGAAGTGGTCAGTTAACGCCTTACCATACCCTTTGCCTTGCTGGCTTGGGTCTACCGCAATATTAAGCAATGTGACTTCACCAACGATGTTTTGCGCGAAGAAGTATCCGACCACTTGCCCATCGACTTCAAGAACATGATGACAAGCACCTCGACTATCAAGATCTCGGATCATATTTTCAGACCATGGGTGAGAATGCGCGGCCTGCTCTATCTTCCAAATGGCATCTAGGTGTTGTTGTGAAGTCGGTAAAAATTGATTAGTCATAAGCACAAATTTGTTGCCATAAGTCGCGGCGGTGTTGGTTGTTACCGTTAATGTCAGACAGTAATGGCGATTGAAGTGTTTTAGCCTTCAGCTCTTGAGGCGACTCGCAACCAGCAAACCATACCCACTCAACCGAACCTAAATCCACAGTAGACAAGTGTTGCGGTTGAAGGTGTAAAGCCTGAGATAAGTCGAGCTTGATACTTTTGAGTACTCGCTCAAACATCACGGCGAGATCTTCCTGAGGTTTTTCAGGCGAAACCAACAGTAACTTGCAACCGTTCGAGAGCGGAGTCAATTCAGATTCATAACCCGCTAAACGCTCTGGGTGACTTAGCTCCCATTGGCTAATGCCCATCTCTTGTAGGTATTGCGCGTGTGTTTGTGACATATCTAGCGGTAGTAACCTTAAGTTTATTGGAGCCAAAGTTTATTGAAACCAGAAGTTTGTTAGAACTAGTTCTGTGAAAGCTGCCTCTATTGAAAGAGCGCTTATTAGAACTGGGCTGATACTAACAAAAAATAAAGGAGCATCAAGCTCCTTTATTTAGACTAAAACAGTTTGTATCTTATTGCGTGATAAATCAGCTTATAAGTCGTTGAACTCTGGGCTGTAAGCTATCTCACCAGCATGTCCAGCAAACGCACCGTCTACCAACTCAATCGCTTGGAAAGCGCCTTCAGGCACATCCCAAACACAACGCAGACCAAACTCGCTCGCAGCCTTGAAACCAAAGCGGCTGTAATAAGCAGGATCACCAAGCACAACGCAAGCTGGGTAACCAAAATCAACCAAAGTGGAAAACGCATCTTCAACTAGAGATTTGGCAATACCTTGGTTGCGGAACTCTTCTTTCACAGCGAGAGGCGCAAGCCCTTGCCAGTTATGATCCTCGCCATCAAGAGTGATAGGGCTAAACATCAGGTGACCAACCACCTCGCCTTCATCAGAACAAGCCACCAACGATAGCGTTAAATGGCTATTCTCACGCAAGCTCATAACCAAGTTAGCTTCTACATCTGTTTCAAAAACAGATTTCAATAAACGATCAATGACAAGTATATCTGCCGGTGCTTCAGTTCGAATAAGCATTCATTACCTCACTTTGTGTATCTGGGGATTGTACTCCCTTCTGCACAAAATCAGCTAATTGATTTAACAAAGTTTTCATAGGAGTCGGCAATAAGTCCAAATCTACGCTATCCATCAAGTTTTTAACTTCTAAACCGAGCTCGGTATCGCCTTCAATAGACAGTCTACGTTGGAAGAAAAGCGTATCTGGGTCTTCTTTACGCCCCGCAATTAACACAAGATCGTTAAGATTGCCGCTAAAGCTTACATCTTCAGCCACCTCTTTATCAGCTACAACCAGTTGCTCATTTTTGTAGCTAATACACCAACTTAACCCCATGTCTTTTATTGAGACTTTCAGCCATTTGTCTTCTAAAAACTCAAAGTCACCGTCCTCTAAAGCTTCCTTGAAGACATTCTTAAGCGCCTCCAATAAGGCTCTTTTTTGTACTGTTTTAGGCAATAACTGGACTGGAGATCGCAAAATTGATGCGGCATTTTGAACTAGTTGAGTGCGAATCTTGTTTATCACGTGACTTATCCGTAACTTTGTCAATAATATGGAATGCATCTTAGATGATGTTGAGATCTCAGTTACTGTTATGTATCAAATTAACTTCTGTTTGATACTCGACCTTTAATATCCTGAAAATCACAGTTATAGTAACTCAGGTCATGAGAATTACAGCGGATCGCTGCACTCACAGGTAAATATCGATAGCCACACAAAAAGTAATAAATATTTATCGATAGTGAATATTCAAGCTCTTGGAGAATTGGTAGTACTTTGATGCCTCCCCAGCAACTACAACATTGGTTTACCCAGCTAACAGCAAACAGTCCGTTCTTTTTTGCGGTACTTGACGCCCAACATAACTATTTTATGGTTAATGAGCGTTACTGCGATATTGCTGGTTTGAGTAAAACCGAGCTTGCTGGCATGAATGACCGCCAAACATTAGGTGAGCAATTCTACCAACATCTTAAGCCTTACTATGAGCGTGCATTCAATGGCGAAACGATTGAGGCCGAAGTCACCCTCAACGAAACTGACCTCGATACCAGCCTTCATTTCAGCCTATCTCCGCTTACCAACGGCAACAAAACCGACTACATCGTCTTTCACGCCTTCGACACATCAGAAAACCAAGTACTTGTCCGTTCTTTAGAAGAATCCGAAGCCAAATTCCACAAGCTATCTCAACTACTCCCAGACGGATTACTGCTCGTTGAAAGTGACTACATCTTGTCATCTAACCCAGCAGCAGCTCGCTTGCTTGGCTTTAACTCAACCACAGAGTTAATTGGCGAAGAATTGGGACGCCTATTTATCGATGAACAAACCAAAACAGTTTTCAATAATAACCTCACTTCTATTATTTCTGAGTCTGGTTTGGTTTGCTTAACGGGTGCCCGATGCGGCTTTGAACGTAAGGTTCAGCTCAACATCGACTCCACCACTGTTCTTGGAAGTAATACTCAGTTGGTGCTTATCCAAGACGCACAAGAAACCGCAAAACAATATACACCGGCAAACAGTGAAGATGCCTACATCGACGCACTGACTAAGCTCTACAACCGAGTTGGGTTTACTAAGCGTCTTGAGCAGTTCATTCACAACGATACGCCGGTGGTGATGCTCTACTTAGACATTGATAACTTTAAGAATATCAATGACTCACTTGGTCATCACATCGGTGACAAGGTGATAAAAGAGGTCGCTTCGCGCCTTAAACGCCTACTGCCTCGTAAGGCCGTGATTGGGCATTTAGGCGGGGATGAGTTTGGTATTATCTTGCCAGAACCTGAACATCAGCGAACACCTGAAATGCTCGCTGAAAAGATCATATCCCTGATCAACCAACCCTTCGATCTTCACCACTTTAGCAAACGCTTAGCCTGCTCAATTGGTAGCGTGAGCTTTCCTCAAGATGGTACTGATGCTCGCATCTTGCTGCAAAATGCAGACACAGCAATGTATGAAGCGAAAGATCGTGGTCGCAACCGCCTAATCAAGTTCAACGAACAGATGAACAAAGAAGCGCGCATGCGACTGTGGCTCGAGATAGAGCTACAAAAAGCGCTGCAACAGAATGGACTTGAGGTTTGGTATCAACCTAAGGTCAATGCGCGTGACTTCACTATCAACGGCGCTGAAGCTCTGGTACGTTGGAAGCATCCTGTCGAAGGTTATATCAGTCCTGCTGCGTTCATTCCTGTAGCGGAGCGAGCTGGTCTTATCGAACAACTTGGCCGAGTGGTAATGCGTGAAGTATTTGCTACGGTTAAGCGCTGGAAGATGCAAGGTATCCTTCCAGGTCGTGTCGCGATCAACCTATCTCCAGAACAGTTTGGTAATCCAAAGCTGATTGATTATATGGAAAAATTGCTGTGTTCGACCGAGCTTGACCCAAGTGCGATTACGTTTGAGCTAACGGAAAGCGCGGTAATGAGTGATAGTGAACACACACTTCAAATGCTTAACGCCATCAAGAAACTTGGCTTTGCTCTCTCCATTGATGATTTTGGTACCGGTTACTCTTCACTGTCTTACCTTGCTCGCTTCCCAATTGATGAGCTTAAGATAGACCGTGCTTTCATCTCTGATATCGATACCCTACCAAAGCAAATCACCGTAATTGAAAACATCATCAACCTAGGTAAATCTCTCGATTTGACCGTGGTTGCAGAAGGTGTCGAAACCAGTGAACAAGCGACTTTGCTGTCTAACCTCAACTGTAGTTCGATTCAAGGCTTCCACTTCTATCGTCCGCAACCCAAACAAGATGTCGAAGAGTTGTTTGCCCAAAACCGCCGTCATAAGAACTAATTAAACGACTCAAATACCTTACCGCCTAAGCGAAACCAATACACAAAACCACGATTCGTCAGTACCTCAAACGGAGTAAAAGCAGATTTATCCATCTAAACCTGCCTTACATCAATTCCGTCATTCACAATTCTTCATAAAATGCTCGCATCAACTTAATTCTACTGGTAGTGAGCAAATGGAACTCTTATGCCCAGCGGGTAACTTACCTGCTTTGAAAACCGCTATTGATTGTGGTGCGGATGCTGTCTATATCGGATTCAAAGACGATACCAATGCCCGACACTTTGCAGGCCTAAACTTTGCGGGTAAAAAGCTCGATCGTGCTGTGCAGTATGTGCATGACCACAACAAGAAAATTCATGTTGCCCTAAATACGTTTGCTCACCCAAATGGCTTCGACCGTTGGACCAATGCCGTAGACAACGCCGCAGCTCTGGGTGTTGATGCGCTGATCATCGCAGACATCGCGGTGCTTGAGTACGCAGCAAATAAGTATCCAGATCTCGAACTGCACCTGTCAGTGCAAGCATCTGCGACCAATGCGGCGGCTATCGACTTCTACCATAAAAACTTCAACGTTAAGCGTGTCGTACTGCCGCGTGTGTTGTCGATTCATCAGGTCAAACAGCTTTCTCGTAACATCACTTCTGACGTTGACCTTGAAGTATTCGCTTTTGGTAGCTTGTGTATCATGGCAGAAGGCCGTTGCTACCTCTCTTCATACATGACAGGCGAATCACCAAATACTGTTGGTGCTTGTTCTCCGGCAAAATACGTTCGCTGGCAAGAAACAGAAACTGGCCTCGAATCTCGCTTGAACGAAATCCTTATTGATAAGTACGAAGCAGGTGAAAACGCAGGTTACCCAACGCTGTGTAAAGGCCGCTTTGAAGCCGAGATCGATGGTGAACGTAAGCGCTATCACGCACTTGAAGAGCCAACCAGCCTCAACACGCTATCCATGTTGCCTGAGCTTTTCGCGGCAAACGTTGCCTCAGTGAAGATTGAAGGTCGCCAACGTAGCCCTGCTTATGTTGAACAAGTCACTCGCACTTGGCGCGCAGCTATCGATCGCTACTTAGCGAACCCAGAACAATACCAAGTGGAACAAGCTTGGAATGCGACACTGGCGAATGTATCTGAAGGTACACAAACCACGCTTGGCGCTTATCACCGTAAATGGCAATAGAGCCAAATGGAGAACTCAATGAAATACGCATTAGGCCCTCTACTTTATTTTTGGCCAAAACAAGACGTTGAAAGCTTCTATGAGCAAGCGAAATCAAGCTCTGCCGACATCATCTACCTAGGTGAAGCCGTGTGTTCAAAGCGTCGTGAGATGAAAGCGAAACACTGGATGGACATTGCTAAAGAGCTGTCTACTTCAGGTAAGCAAGTTGTCCTCTCGACCATGGCATTGCTCGAAGCGCCAAGCGAAGTCAACATCATGAAGAAGTACATTGATAACGGTGACTTTGCTATCGAAGCTAATGATGTATCTGCAATTCAACTAGCCAGCGAAAGCAAAGTACCTTTCGTGGTTGGCCCTGCAGTAAACACCTACAACGCACGCACGCTGAACCTGTTCTTGAAACAAGGTATGACGCGTTGGTGTATGCCGGTTGAGCTTTCTCGCGAATGGCTAAGCAACGTGATGACCCAGTGTGAAGAGCTAAATATTCTTAACAAGTTCGAAGTTGAAGTGTTTAGCCACGGCTACCTGCCGCTTGCTTACTCGGCACGCTGCTTTACCGCTCGCGCTGAAAACAAAGCTAAAGACGATTGCGAAACCTGCTGTATCAAGTACCCAACAGGGCTACAAGTAGAAAGCCAAGAAGGCCAATCAGTCTTCAACCTTAATGGCATCCAGACGCAATCAGGCTACTGCTACAACCTAGTCAACGATTTGCCAAACATGCATGACCTGGTTGATGTAGTTCGTTTAAGCCCACTCGGTATCGATACCTTCTCTGAAATTAATAATTTCAGAGCGAACGAGCAAGGTCAAAAACCGATAAAGATTGAAAGCCGCCAATGCAATGGCTACTGGCATCAGCTTGCAGGTTTAGACGTTAAGAACATCTAGTTCCTCGCATTGGACTAACCAGTAACAGGTACAAAAAAGGTCTAGCATTCGCTAGACCTTTTTAATTCGACTTAAGAAACACGACCTATGCCGTCGCTGTTTCCATCGGTGAGGCATCGAGCTTCTTTAGATCTTTGTAGAGCATCACCATCACCACCACACTTAGCGCGATGTTAGACAGTGGGTACGCAATCCAGATCCCCGGCACACCGTACAACTTAGGCATAATGTACAAGAAAGGTAACTGAATAAGCATATTGCCTATGGTTACAAACATCGCCTTGCTGCCCTTGTTCACTGCCTGGTAGTAAGCACCTGCGACTACCAAGAAGCCATCCAGCGCTAAGGCAAACATGTGAAGTCGAATACCCAACACGGTGTACTCAACTAACTGAGGATCGTCTGAGTTAAATACTGATACAAACTCACGTGGGAACGCGTTCAAAAGCAGCACGAACGCCACACCAATCAATACCGAACTCATCATCGCTATCTTAAGTAACTTACGGATGTTCACTTGGTTACGCGCACCATGGTTGTAGCTCACCAATGGTTGCATGCCGTTGGCGATACCTTCAGCCGTGAGATAATAAACCGTCACGATGTAGCCCAAAATCGCGTAAGCACCGATCATCAACTGGTCGCCATATTGAGAGAACAACGCATTGTGCAACGCCACCATCATCGAACCATAAGCGTACATAAAGAAGCTTGATGTACCAATGGCGAAGATTTGTGGAATCACATCCAGCTTCAATCTCAACTCATTCCAACGTAAACGTAGGTTTGCTCGACGCGAGAAGAAGTAAGCCAAGCCGAGAGCCGTTACTACAAACTGGGCAATCGCTGTTGCTAATGCTGCACCCATCAACTCCCAGCCATAGAGAGCGATAAACAGGTAATCGAGCACGATATTAATCACCGCACCAACGATCATCAGTATCGTCGCTAAGTTCGGACTGTCATCGTTACGCAGTAGAAACGGCATCGCGATCGAACCTAGCGTGAAGACACTGGCACCAATCAGAATGTGTAAGTACTGCAGACCAAGTTCATACACTCGCCCTTCAGCGCCCTGCCAAAGCAAGAAGTTATCAGCAAACAAGAACAGCAATGCAGAGACAATAGGCGTTATCGCTAACAACAAGGTTAAGCCCGTTGCTAAGATCTGCTTAGCGCCTTGAGTATCTTTTTCACCTTGGCGAATCGAGACAAGCGCACCTGTGCCCACACCCACCAACATACCAATACCGAGAATCGAACCAATCACTGGCCACGCAACATTGATACCTGCAAGACCATCAGCCCCCACATAGCGGCCGATGAAGATGCCATCCACCACTTGGTACAGGCCATTAACCAACATGGCTGCCACAGTAGGGATTGTGTATCGCCAAAACTGACGACTAATTGAGTTACTCATTTCTTACTCTACTTTCATTTGTGAGTCGCATATCAACAAGGTATGACTCGAAAAATTAGTTAACAAGGCTAACTAAATATCTAAATATTTACTTCAAAGCTTTATTTAATAATAGGTTTAGCTGCTGAGATTCTTGCTCAGACAAACGACTTTCCAGTATCTGTGCCATGACCTGATAGATCTTACTTTCTTCTTCTAAGCCGACTTCCGCTTTGCTGGTCAGTACGACCAACTTAGATCTCGCATCTTCGAGCGAAGCTTTACGTTCCACAAGCCCCTTTCTCTCTAGCCTTTGAACCATAGTGGTTGCTGAAGGCTTGGTCACCTGCATCTCAATCGCCAGATCAGTCAATCGGATCGGTTCAGGAGAGGCTTGGATGACCTTCAAATAGTCATACTCATTGAAGCTCAATTGGCAAATAGGATCTTCATTTACCTGAGTGCGCCATATCTTAGAGGCGAAGCGCTCAATCTTTTCTAAATTCTGGTTCAGCATACTCACCTAATCAAAGAATAGCATTTAGTTAGCAAGGCTAACTATTTTAGTGTTGTTTAAATAAAAAGCAATCAAAACGAGATGAAGATCATAAAAAAGGAGCATAAAAAAACCGCTGACAGGCAGCGGCTTTTCGGAATCAAAATGTGTTGCTTACTTAGCGTTAGCTTCTTCTTCGGCCTCAGCTAACTTAACTTGTGCTAAGTGCTCAGCTTTAAGCGTGGTGAAGATACGGCTTAACTCTAAGAAAGAGTAACGGTGTTCTACGTATTCATACACGTTAAAAGAAACCGCTAACTTGTACAAAGAGATCGCATTCGCGTAGTCACCATTCATGTGGTAACGCTTAGCAAGGTAGAAGTACGTCTCTGTTAGGCGCTGCGCAAGTAGCGTGTTGTCGCGAGTACCGGTTAAGATCGCCTTGAAAGCCTGCTCTTCAGTGATGTCATCAAGCATAATCGCAACTAATACCCAGCCCCACTGCTCATCACGACTCTCATAACGTTTTTGTAAATCAAGCTTAGCTTGTTCTGGCGTTAGCTCATGCTGAATGATGTACAACCAAAGAGCGCGAAATGGATCGCTAGGATCATCAGCATAGTGCTTCATCATTTCTTCATTGGCTAAGTCGTAACGCTCGCCATAATAAAGCGCGATAGAGCGGTTTCTTTCTGCGTAAGAGTTTGCAGGATCAAGCTCTAACGTAGAATCAAAAGATTCATAAGCCGCATCAAACTCCCCTACCTGCGTAAAGTAAACACCCAAAAGATTGAAGATATCAGGTTGAGCAGGGTTCAATGAAAGAGATTGGTTGAAGTCAAGGCGCGCGAGATCACGCAGGCCAACACTGTCGTAGTAGTTACCACGTTCAAACAGCATCTTAGCTCGAACTTCATCGTTCAAATCAGGGCGCTGTAATAACTGACTAAGACGTGCAATTTGAACTTCTTGCTGAACGCTTGGTTGCAGTGGCACAGCCATCGGTGGATAAACCCAACGTGAGGTGTTATCTGATGTTGTCGCACAACCTGTTAGTACAAGCAGTAAACACATACTCGCGGTTTGAAACCATTTCACAAATAATTACTCCTGTTATGACCGCAATAAAAAAGGGGAGCGATATGCTCCCCTTTATAACATGCTTTGTTGACGATAGGTTAGAAATCACTAAAAAGCGATATCACCATCGACACACTGAGAATTACTCAGCAGCAGGTGCTTCGCCTTCAGCTGGCGTTTCAACTGCTTCTTTCATGCTTAGACGTACACGGCCTTGACGGTCAATTTCAAGAACCTTAACAGGAACTTCTTGACCTTCAGTTAGGTAGTCAGACACTTTCTCAACGCGCTTGTCAGCAATTTGAGAGATGTGTACTAGACCATCTTTACCTGGAAGGATAGTAACGAATGCACCGAAGTCAGCTAGACGAGCAACTTTACCTTGGTAAATGCGGCCAACTTCAACTTCAGCTGTGATCTCTTCGATACGACGGATAGCTTCTTTAGCAGCTGCGCCTTCAGTAGCAGCAATCTTGATTGTGCCATCGTCTTCGATTTCGATTGTAGTACCCGTTTCTTCACAAAGAGCACGGATAACTGCGCCGCCTTTACCGATAACATCTTTGATCTTATCAGAGCTGATTTTCATTGTGTGGATACGTGGAGCAAATTCAGAGATATCTTCACGAGCACCAGAGATAGCTTCATCCATTACAGAAAGGATGTGCTTACGTGCACCTTGCGCTTGGTTAAGTGCAATTTGCATGATCTCTTTAGTGATACCTTCGATCTTGATGTCCATTTGAAGTGCAGTGATACCAGCGTTAGTACCTGCTACTTTAAAGTCCATGTCACCTAGGTGATCTTCGTCGCCAAGGATGTCAGAAAGAACAACGAAATCGTCGCCTTCTTTAACAAGACCCATTGCGATACCCGCAACAGAAGCTTTGATTGGAACACCAGCATCCATAAGCGCTAGAGATGTACCACATACAGAAGCCATTGAAGAAGAACCGTTAGATTCTGTGATTTCCGATACAACACGAACTGTGTATGGGAATTCTTCAACAGAAGGCATTACTGCTTGGATACCACGTTTAGCAAGCTTACCGTGACCAATTTCACGACGCTTAGGAGAACCAACGAAACCAGTTTCACCTACACAGTATGGAGGGAAGTTGTAGTGTAGAAGGAAGTTGTCTTTCTTCTCACCCATTAGGCTGTCGATGATTTGAGCATCACGTTGTGTGCCAAGCGTTGCAGTAACAAGTGCTTGAGTTTCACCACGAGTGAATAGAGAAGAACCGTGTGTACGTGGAAGAACACCAGTACGTACGTCTAGCGCACGAACCATGTCTTTTTCACGGCCATCGATACGTGGGTTGCCAGCGATGATGCGGCTACGTACTACGTTTTTCTCTAGAGAACCAAGCATGCCGCGGATTTCGCGCTCATCTAGGTTTTCGTCTTGTGCGATTAGAGCTTCAACAACGTCGTTCTTGATTGCGCCAACTTGCTCGTAACGAGCCATTTTCTCAGTGATCTGGTACGCGTCAGATAAACGTGTTTCAGCAAGTTCAGCAACTTGAGCTTTAAGCTCAGTGTTAACTGCTGGTGCTTCCCAGTTCCAAGATGGAGTTGCAACTTCAGCAGCAAACTCGTTGATTGCTTTGATTACAACTTGTTGTTGGTCGTGACCGTAAACAACAGCTGAAAGCATTTCTTCTTCAGACAGGTTATCTGCTTCAGATTCAACCATAAGTACTGCGCCTTCTGTACCAGACACAACTAGGTCTAGTTTAGAGTTTTCAAGCTCAGTATTTGATGGGTTAAGAACTAGTTCGCCGTCGATGTGACCAACACGTGCAGCACCGATAGGACCATTGAATGGAGCACCAGAGATAGCAAGTGCAGCAGACGTTGCGATCATAGTGATCATGTCTGGGTTTACGTCAGGGTTGATAGAAACAACCGTAGCGATAACTTGAACTTCGTTTTTAAACGCACTTGGGAAAAGTGGACGAATTGGACGGTCAATCAGACGAGCTGTTAGTGTTTCGCCTTCAGATGGACGACCTTCACGCTTGAAGAAACCACCAGGGATTTTACCCGCAGCGTATGTACGCTCTTGGTAGTTTACTGTTAGTGGGAAGAAGTCTTGACCTGCAACTGCTTCTTTCTTAGCAACAACAGAAACGAATACTGAAGTATCGTCCATAGTCGCCATTACAGCAGCAGTAGCTTGACGTGCAATTACGCCCGTTTCTAGAGTAACGGTGTGGTTACCGTACTGGAACGATTTTACAACTGGTTTTTCAAACATTGTATATCCTTAGCTCTAAAGTCAGACTTTAGATTAAGTGAATAATGACTCAAGACATTACCAATCGCGACTAGTGAAAAGGGACTTAGGATGGTGACTCTTTGTATGAGTTCATACGCCGAATTAGGACCAAATCCGCCTTTGAATAGTCGCGACCTATTGGCCGACATCTGTGACTGTAATCTCTTGAGAGGTTGATTGCCAAACGCTGAAAACGCTATAGGCGGGCGTAGTATAAACTATTTTTATTAGGAGATATATTTCCTATCAGAAAAAGCCAGATGATATTCTGAGCATCCGGTCTAGCATTTTCTTACAGGCACAAAAAAAGGAGCATAAATGCTCCTTTTCTTCAAACTGTCTTTGCAGACATCGCTATTAGCGACGTAGGCCTAGACGCTTGATTAGGTCTTGGTAACGAGCAAGGTTTTTACCTTTCAAGTAATCAAGAAGCTTACGACGGCTAGAAACCATACGTAGTAGACCACGACGGCTGTGGTGATCGTGTTTGTGCGCTTTGAAGTGACCTTGTAGGTGGTTGATAGAAGCAGTAAGTAGTGCTACTTGTACTTCTGGTGAACCTGTGTCGCCTTCAGATTGTGCGTATTCTGCAACGATTGCTGCTTTAGTTTCTGCATTCAGAGACATAATTCTCTCCTGATAAGAGTAAGTTTATATTTGTAGCAGCCAATCTCTGATTCAGCCGCTACGCGAGCCGAGGATTATAGGGAAGTTTGTCAGTTGGTGCAATAACAATCGAACCCATTAAAAACGAAAAAAGCGAACCACCTAAATTAGGCGTTCGCTTTCTGTCTTATTTGCTCGCCTTTCAAGGCTAAACACTAATACCTAATTCGGTTTCAGCGCTACGCTTGTGGCTCTTCATCTCTGAAAACAACCAAACGCTTCGGTGCAACTCGGCCATCTTCAGCAATCTGAGCAACGCCGACAAACAGCTTCTCTTCGCCACTAGTCATGCGAACAGTGCCTTCAGTTGGCGCACCAGAAACCTGAACTGGCATACCGTGCTGAACTAGGTCAGTCAGTTCCGCGTTCAGGTTTACTTCTGGTAAATCTTCAACGGCAGTGTCCATTGGCATCAGCAGTGGATCAAGCAGCTCTTTCGGTGCAATTTCTTGCGCCTGTGCTTGCTCTAGGATCTCGTTTAACTGCTCCAAAGTCACCATACGCTCGTATGGGTACTTTGCTACACCAGTACGACGAAGCATGGTCACATGAGCACCACAACCGAGCATTTCACCAAGATCATCGGTAATTGTGCGGATGTATGTGCCTTTCGAACAATGCACTTCCATTTCAACTTCATCGCCTTCAAAGCGAAGCAGTTCAATAGAGTACACAGTGATCTTACGAGACTCACGAGGAACCTCGATACCTGCACGTGCGTATTCGTACAAAGGCTTACCTTGATACTTCAATGCCGAAAACATTGATGGTATCTGATCGGTTTCACCCTTGAAGCTCGCAATGCAACGCTCAAGCTGTTCTTGAGTCACGTTAACATCACGTGTCTCAACCACTTCACCATCAGAGTCAGAAGTATTGGTACGCTCACCAAGCTTAGCAATAACAACGTAGCGCTTATCAGAATCTAAAAGAAACTGAGAGAACTTCGTTGCTTCACCAAGACAAATTGGCAGCATGCCAGTCGCAAGAGGATCCAGAGCACCGGTGTGCCCTGCCTTCTCTGCAAAGTAAATACGCTTTACTTTTTGCAGTGCATCATTAGACGAAATGCCAGTCGGCTTATCTAATAGAATTACCCCGTTGATAGGGCGACCTTTACGACGGCGAGCCATTACTCTTCGCCCTTAGACTGAGTTTCGTCAGTGCGGCCAGCTTCTTCTTGCTTACGCTTGTCGTCGTTCAGAACTTCACTTACTAGGTTAGACATACGCATGCCTTCTACTAGTGTGTTGTCGTAAGTAAAACGAACTTCAGGCGTTAGACGGTGGCGAATACGCTTACCAAGAGCCATACGAACTGGCACTTCATGCTCTTTAAGAGCTTTAAGACATGATTCAGGAGTTTGCTCACCAACACATAGGAAAGTCACGAACACTTTTGCGTAAGCAAGGTCACGAGACACTTCTACGTCTGAGATAGTTACCATACCGATACGTGAGTCACGAACTTCACGTTGTAGGATAAGCGCAAGCTCTTTTTGAAGCTGCTGAGACACACGTTGTGTGCGGCTAAATTCTTTTGACATTTTCTTTTCTCACTTAGAAAGATGGGGGGCTTGGTAATTACCAGCCCCCCATGGTGTATTCAACAACCGATTACTTATTACCTTTACTAGTAATGTTAGTAACCTTAGTCAATATGTCGAGTCGTACAGACTGATTAGTCTAGAGTACGTTTAACCTCAACGATTTCGAATACTTCGATCTGGTCACCAACGCGAACGTCGTTGTAGTTCTTAACGCCGACACCACACTCGTAACCGTTCTTAACTTCTTGAACGTCATCTTTAAAGCGACGAAGTGACTCTAGTTCACCTTCGTAGATAACAACGTTTTCACGAAGTACACGGATTGGGTTGCTACGCTTAATCGTACCTTCAGTAACGATACAACCAGCGATTGCACCAAGTTTAGGCGACTTAAATACGTCACGAACTTGTGCAAGACCAATGATCTCTTGACGGAATTCAGGAGCAAGCATACCGCCCATCGCCTGTTTAACTTCGTCAATCAGTTGGTAAATGATTGAGTAGTAACGTAGATCTAGGTTTTCGTTCTGAACCGTGTTACGCGCAGTTGCGTCAGCACGAACGTTGAAACCAAGGATGATAGCGTTAGAAGCTGCAGCAAGAGTTGCATCAGTTTCAGTAATACCACCAACACCAGAACCTACGATGTTCACTTTAACTTCGTCAGTAGACAGTTTCAGTAGAGAGTCAGCAATCGCTTCTACAGAACCTTGAACGTCAGCTTTAAGTACAACGTTAAGCTCAGCAACTTCGCCAGCCGTCATGTTCGCGAACATGTTCTCTAGTTTCGCTTTTTGTTGGCGAGCTAGTTTAACATCACGGAATTTACCTTGACGGTAGTTCGCAACTTCACGTGCTTTACGCTCATCACGTACAACAGTCGCTTCATCGCCTGACGAAGGAACACCAGAAAGACCTAGAATTTCTACAGGAATAGATGGACCTGCAGTTTCGATGTCTTTACCGTTCTCATCGCGCATTGCACGAACACGGCCGTACTCTTGACCACAAAGAACGATGTCGCCTTTGTTTAGAGTACCAGACTGTACTAGTACTGTTGCAACTGGACCGCGACCTTTATCAAGACGAGATTCAACAACAACACCAGACGCCATGCCTTCTTTAACCGCTGTAAGTTCAAGAACTTCAGACTGAAGAAGGATTGCTTCTAGAAGACCATCGATGTTTGTACCCTGTTTAGCAGAGATGTGAACGAAGATGTTCTCACCGCCCCATTCTTCAGGGATAACGTCGTATTGAGCTAGCTCATTCTTAACGTTGTCTGGGTTTGCACCCTCTTTATCGATCTTGTTCACAGCAACAATCAGAGGAACGCCTGCCGCTTTCGCGTGCTGGATCGCTTCGATTGTTTGTGGCATTACGCCATCGTCTGCTGCAACTACAAGTACAACGATATCTGTCGCTTGAGCACCACGAGCACGCATAGCGGTAAACGCCGCGTGTCCAGGAGTATCAAGGAAAGTGATCATACCGTTGTCAGTATCTACGTGGTAAGCACCAATGTGCTGCGTGATACCGCCAGCTTCGCCAGAAGCAACGTGTGCTTTACGAATGTAATCAAGTGTTGAAGTTTTACCGTGGTCAACGTGACCCATGATAGTAACAACAGGAGCTCGACCTTCAGCGATAGCATCGCTATCACGGTCAGCTAGTACTGCTTCTTCAAGTTCGTTTTCTTTACGTAGGATTACCTTGTGACCCATTTCTTCAGCAACAAGTTGTGCTGTTTCTTGGTCAATCACTTGGTTGATAGTCGCCATAGCGCCCATCTTCATCATTACTTTGATAACTTCAGTTGCTTTAACTGACATTTTGCTAGCCAGTTCAGAAACAACGATAGTTTCGCCGATAGCAACGTCAGATTTAGCAACAGTTGCTGACTTATCGAAGCCTTGCTGCATTGACGTTGGTTTAGCAAGCTTACCTTTACCGCCACGACCACGTTGGTTACGACCACCACGGTTGTTTGCCGGTTGGTTAGCAGGAGCTGCTTTCTTCTTGCGACGACGAGGTGCTTTCTCATCTTTCTTATCTGCCGCATCTTCAGCTTCACGAGCGTAAGTAGAAGTAGTCACATGGTAATCCGCAGATTTCTCTTGCTCTTTCTTCTTCTTCTCTTCTTCAGACCAACGTTCTTGGTTCTCTTCTGCTAACTTACGAGCTTCTTCAACAAGCTTAGCTGCTTCAGCTTCTGCTTTACGAGTTGCTTCTTGCTCTTGACGAGCTTTAAGTTCATCCGCTTCTTTTTTCGCTTGTGCGTTAGCGTCTGCATTTTTTGAATTCATGTCTTTTTTAGCCTTTTCAGCTTGTGCGCGTTGAGCCTTCTCTTCAGCTTCACGTTTTGCATCCGCTTCACGTGTTACTTTTTCTTCGGCTTCGCGCTGTGCTTTCTCTGCAGCATCACGTTTCGCTTGCTCTTCAGCATCGCGTTGTGCTTTCTCTTCCGCTTCACGATTAGCTACTTCCTCAGCTTCACGTTTCGCTTCATCTTCAATAGTGCTGCGCTTCACGTAAGTACGCTTTTTACGTACCTCTACTTGAACATCCTTACTCTTACCGCCTCCAGCGGCAACACTTAGCGTGCTGCGGGTCTTGCGTTGAAGAGTTAAACGAGTCGGTTCTGTTTCACCTGAAGTATCGCCGTGCTCCTTTTTAAGGTGCGTTAGCAATGTTTGCTTCTCTGAATCAGTCACTTGATCCGACCCTGCTTTCTTCATGCCTGCATCAGCAAGTTGTTCAATTAAGCGGTCAACTGGCGTACCAATCTCTTCACTCAGTGCTTTAACTGTTAATTGTGTCATACCGCTTTCTCTCCTTGCTGAATTATTCTTCGTCGCCGAACCAACAGATGTTACGCGCAGCCATAATTAGCTCGCCTGCACGTTCTGCAGTTAGGTCTTCGATGCCTTCTAGTTCATCAACGCCTTGGTCAGCTAGGTCTTCCAGTGTCGCAACGCCTTTTGCTGCTAGCTTGTAAGCCATTTCACGCTCAAGACCTTCAAGTGCAAGTAAGTCTTCAGCAGGCTCAACACCGTCGAAAGTTTCTTCTTTCGCTAGCGCTAGAGTAGTCAGTGCGTCTTTTGCACGGTTACGTAGTTCTTCAACGATACCTTCGTCTAGACCATCTACTTCAAGAAGCTCGTTCACAGGAACGTATGCTACTTCTTCAAGCGTAGAGAAGCCTTCTTCAACAAGCATTTGAGCAAAGTCTTCTTCAATGTCTAGGTGCTTCATGAAGTTTTCAATAGAAGCAACTGCTTCTTCTTGGTGCTTCTTCTCGAGATCAGCAACAGTCATTACGTTCAGTTCCCAACCAGTAAGTTGAGAAGCTAGACGTACGTTTTGACCGCTACGGCCAATCGCTTGTGCTAGGTTATCCGCTTCAACAGCGATATCCATAGAGTGTGCATCTTCATCAACGATGATTGAAGCAACATCAGCAGGAGCCATTGCGTTGATTACGAATTGAGCCGGGTTATCATCCCAAAGAACGATATCAATACGCTCACCACCAAGATCGTTAGAAACAGCTTGTACACGTGCGCCACGCATACCAACACACGCACCAACTGGGTCAATACGTTTGTCGTTTGTTTTCACAGCGATTTTAGCACGAGAACCAGCGTCACGTGCAGCACCTTTAAGTTCAATTAGCTCTTCACCAATTTCAGGCACTTCAACACGGAATAGTTCAGCTAGCATTTCTGGCTTCGAACGAGTAACGAAAAGCTGGAAACCACGAGCTTCTGGTTTAACTGCGTAAAGAAGACCACGAACACGGTCACCTGGACGGAAGTTTTCACGAGGAAGTTGGTCATCACGAAGGATTACCGCTTCAGCGTTGTTACCAAGGTCTAGGATAATAGTGTCACGGTTAACTTTCTTAACTGCGCCAGTTACTAGCTCGCCTTCGTTATCGATGAACTGCTCAACGATTTGAGCGCGTTCAGCTTCACGTACTTTCTGTACGATAACTTGCTTAGCCGTTTGAGTCGTAATACGGTCAAACGTTACTGATTCGATATCATCTTCAATGAAACCGCCAAGTTCGATCTCTGGGTCATCGTACTTTGCAGCTTCAATAGAGATTTCTTTTGTTGGGAATTCAACTTCCTCAACAGCTTCCCAACGACGGAAAGTTTCGAAATCACCCGTTTTACGGTCAATTTCAACACGAACTTCGATTTCTAGTTCGCTTTTCTTTTTTGTTGCCGTTGCAAGCGCGATTTCAAGCGCTTCAAAAATACGCTCACGAGGAACTGCTTTCTCATTTGAAACAGCTTCTACTACCGCCAAAATTTCTTTGTTCATTAATCTAGCCTCTTAAGCTCTTCTCTCTAGGAGAACTAAAATTTAGGGATCAGGTTAGCTTTCGCAATATTGCTCAGGACGAATTCTTCTTCTTGTCCTTCAACCAATACTTTCACTGTCTCGCCTTCGATAGATTGGATATCACCTTTCCATTTACGACGGTTGCCGACAGCCATTTTCAAAACGATGCTTACCTCGTGACCAATAAATTGTTGGTAATGCTCTGCTTTGAACAGTGGTCTCTCTAAACCAGGTGAAGACACTTCAAGGTTATAAGCCACTGAAATTGGATCTTCAACGTCCATTACGGCACTTACTTGGTGACTAACTTCAGCGCAATCATCTAAATTGATACCGTTTGGTGAATCGATGTAAATACGTAGCGTTGAGTGCTCACCAGCACGAATAAATTCTAATCCAACTAACTCATAACCTGATGCTGCTACTGGAGCGTCAAGCATTTCAGTAAGTTGTCTTTCTAAACCAGTCATTTAACCACTCCAGAAACAAAAAAAGGGCTCAAAGCCCAATTTAAATTCCAAGCAAACATTATCTAAATACATTTACAAATGCTTAGATAACAAAAAACCCCGTATAAGCCGGGGTTTTTGTTGCTGGACCCTTATATGTTAAGTGCCATCATATTCGATATCGCACTTAACTCACAGTGAGGTTCACACTGTGCAAACTTGCTACCAATACAAGCTATATAATAGCATTGAAATTGGTTGCGGGAGCCGGATTTGAACCGACGACCTTCGGGTTATGAGCCCGACGAGCTACCAAACTGCTCCATCCCGCGTCCGACTTGCGAGCATTATACGCCCAACAAGATGTTTTACAAGTTTGTAAACATGGTGCCGAGAGAGGGACTCGAACCCTCACACCCTAAGGCACTAGCACCTCATGCTAGCGTGTCTACCAATTTCACCATCTCGGCATCAAATCTTTACAGATTATTGTGGAATTTCGTCGCCTTGCGCCGGAACTTCACTCACTGCATCATCAGCTTGTTGAATTACCTGACCTTGGGTCGGGTCAATCCATTGTGACTCAGTTTTATGTGTAGACATATTACCAAGCACTAAGCTAAGGATAAAAAATGTAGTTGCAAAAATTGCAGTCATTCGGGTAAGGAAATTTCCTGAGCCACCAGCACCAAACACAGTGTTTGAAGCGCCAGCACCGAAAGAGGCTCCCATATCTGCGCCTTTACCTTGTTGAATCAACACTAGGCCAATTACACCAAGCGCTGCCAACAGGTAAATCACAAGTAGAACTGTAAACATTTTTCCACCTATGTTCCTAATTGTTGAGCCAGCGCCGTTCAAAAAACTATTTTCAAGAACAAGGCTAGCGGCCTCCTAACTGAAGGCCGAGCAATACTAGCGAATGCGACGATGGCTGACAAGGAGAATTTGCTAAAAAATAAGCCTTTACCAAGTGAATGGTCAAAAAAAGGTCAAAAGCGACACAAAACTCATTTACGTCTCTTTTGACCGTGATATAACTCAATCACTTCTAATCACAGGCGCTATTCGCTGCGCCGGCTAAGTAAAAGGTTAAATTAGCAGTTTGCTTTTACTGCATCTGCAATCTTAAGCGCAGACGCTTGAACAAGCTCTGCATCTTCGCCTTCAACCATGACACGCAGTAGTGGCTCGGTACCAGACTTGCGTAATAGCACACGACCTTTCTCGCCAAGCTCAGCTTCTACTTCAACAACCGCTGCTTTTACCGCTTCGGCTTCTAGTGGGTTTGAATCCCCGCTGAAACGAACGTTTTCTAGAACTTGAGGGTACAACGTCATGCCTTGAGACAGCTCATTCAGTGTCATTTCGCTATCAACAACTGAAGCCAACACTTGTAGAGCAGCAACGATAGCATCACCCGTCGTCACTTTATCCAGTAGGATAACGTGCCCCGAGTTTTCAGCGCCGATCTTCCAGCCTTTAGCAAGAAGCTGTTCCATTACATAACGGTCACCAACAGCAGCACGAACAAACGGAATACCTAGCTGCTTAAGGCCGTTTTCCATACCCAGGTTGGTCATTAGTGTACCAACAACGCCGCCTTTCAACTCACCGCGACGCAGTGCATCACGAGCAATAATGTAAGCGATTTGGTCGCCATCAACTTTGTTGCCTAGCTCGTCAACCATGATGATACGGTCACCATCACCATCAAAGCCAAGGCCTAATGCCGCTTTTTCTTCAAGCACTTTTGCTTGCAGAGCACGTACATCCGTCGCACCGACTTCGTGGTTAATGTTAGTACCGTTTGGCTCAACACCAATCGCAATAACTTCTGCACCCAGCTCTTTAAATACAGCAGGCGCAATGTGGTAAGTCGCACCATGTGCACAATCGACAACAATCTTCATTCCTGCAAGCGTCATATGATTTGGGAATGTGCTCTTACAGAATTCAATGTAACGGCCAGCCGCATCGTTCAAACGTACCGCTTTACCAAGTTCGAATGAGTCAACACATTCGATGTCTTTATCCAATTCAGCTTCAATTGCCAACTCGATATCGTCCGGCAGTTTTGTTCCCTCAGAAGAGAAGAACTTGATACCGTTATCGTAGTATGGGTTGTGCGATGCAGAGATAACAATACCGGCTTCAGCGCGGAAGGTTTGAGTTAGGTAAGCAACAGCAGGCGTTGGCATCGGGCCAGTAAACGTAGCCTGAAGACCAGCAGCAGCGAGGCCAGCTTCTAGCGCCGACTCAAGCATGTAGCCAGAGATACGAGTATCTTTACCAATGATGACTTTCTTTGTGCCCTGCTTCGCAAGAACACGACCCGCAGCCCAGCCAAGCTTCAGAACAAAATCAGGTGTAATCGGGTACTGGCCAACTTTGCCACGTACACCATCTGTGCCGAAGTAACGTCTCTTATCAGACATATTGATTTTCCTTAATTATGATTAGTGATTGTTATTCATCACTTCGATTATTTTCATCGCTTCCAATGTATCTTCAACATCGTGAACGCGAATAATTTGTGCACCTTTGATTGCAGCGATGGTAGCGCAAGTGACGCTAGCAACCATGCAATCTGCTGGAGCTTTGTCTAGTAGCTTAAAGATCATCGACTTTCTCGACATCCCCGCTAAGACTGGCAACCCAAGCGTGTGAAATTTTTCAAGGTGCGCTAATAGGTGGTAATTGTGCTCGATGGTTTTACCAAAACCAAAACCTGGGTCTAGAATCAGCTGCTCTTTTGAGATACCAACAACCTCACAAGCCTCCACCCTTTCTTTTAAGAACGCTTCAACATCGATTAGGACATCATCGTAATTAGGGTTAGCTTGCATGGTTCTTGGCTGACCTTTCATGTGCATCAGGCAAACTGGCACATTAGCATCGGCGGCCGCTTCCAGAGCTCCGGGCTCTTGCAGTGCGCGCACATCATTGATCAAATCAGCCCCCGCTTCAACGGCTTGGCGCATCACTTCAGCTTTACTGGTATCAATGGAGATCCACACATCAAACTTAGCGCGAATTGCTTTAATGGCAGGTATAACGCGAGCGAGTTCTTCTTCTAAAGGTACGTCAGGTGCTCCCGGGCGAGTTGATTCACCACCAATGTCAATAATGCTAACACCAGCTTGAACCATTCGCTCTGCTTGCAGTAGAGCATTATCTAATGAATTGAATTTTCCGCCATCAGAGAAAGAGTCAGGCGTAACATTGAGAATACCCATCACATGTGGGCGGTCTAAAACGAGCGTTTTATTATGTACTTTTAATATCATGGAAGGCGGGTCTTAAAGGTAAAAACATCTTGGGCTATAAACAGAAAAACCCTGAGCGTACTCAGGGTTTTAATTTAAAGCTTAGCAATTAAGAATCTTTGTTTTGAGCATCATCTGTTTCAGATTTAACTTCTTCAACTTTCGACTCTTCAGCTTTTGGTTCAGCTGTTGCGTCTTCTGATTTCGCTTCAGGTTTAGCTTCTTCCTTTGCAGGTTCTGCTTTCGCCTGATCCCCCCAACCAGCTGGCTCACGAATGTCGTCTTTACGTTCCATCAAGTCATCAATCTGACCTGCATCAATCGTTTCAAACTTCATTAGCGCGTCTTTCATCGAGTGCATGATATCCATGTTCTCTTCAAGAATTTGCTTCGCACGAGCATAGTTGCGGTCGATTAGAATACGAATTTCTTCATCGATCAGCTTAGTCGTATCGTCAGAAACATGTTTCGCTTGGCTCATACCGCGGCCTAGGAAAACTTCGCCTTCCTCTTCAGCATATAGGAGAGGACCCAGTTTTTCAGAGAAGCCCCACTGCGTAACCATCTTGCGAGCAATATCAGTTGCACGTTCGATATCGTTAGACGCACCAGTCGAAACTTTGTCTTTACCGTAGATAAGTTCTTCAGCAAGACGACCACCGTACAAACTAGAGATCATAGATTCTAGATGTTGGCGAGACATGCTTACGCGATCTTGCTCTGGAAGGTACATAGTTACACCAAGCGCACGACCACGTGGAATGATTGAAACCTTGTACACAGGATCGTGTTCCGGCACCAAACGACCAACAATTGCGTGACCCGCTTCGTGGTAAGCCGTTGACTCTTTCACTTCTTCAGACATAACCATTGAACGGCGCTCTGCACCCATCATAATTTTGTCTTTCGCAAGTTCAAACTCAACCATAGATACATTGCGCTTGTTACCACGAGCAGCGAATAGCGCCGCTTCGTTCACAAGGTTCGCAAGATCTGCACCAGAGAAGCCTGGAGTACCACGAGCAATCAGCGATGGTTCAACATCACCTGATAATGGAACTTTACGCATGTGTACTTTAAGAATCTGTTCACGACCACGTACATCCGGTAGACCAACCACAACTTGACGGTCAAAACGACCAGGACGAAGTAATGCAGGGTCTAGTACGTCTGGACGGTTAGTCGCAGCGATAACGATAATACCTTCGTTACCTTCGAAACCATCCATCTCAACCAGCATTTGGTTCAGTGTTTGTTCACGTTCATCGTGACCACCACCAACACCCGCGCCACGTTGACGACCTACAGCATCGATTTCATCGATAAAGATGATACAAGGTGCTGCTTTTTTCGCTTGTTCGAACATATCACGCACACGAGATGCACCAACACCAACAAACATTTCAACGAAGTCAGAACCAGAGATAGTAAAGAACGGTACTTTCGCTTCACCAGCAATCGCTTTTGCAAGCAATGTTTTACCAGTACCAGGAGGACCAACCAACAGGATACCTGTCGGGATCTTACCACCTAGCTTTTGGAAGCGGCTTGGGTCACGAAGGTAATCCACAAGCTCTTTCACGTCTTCTTTTGCTTCGTCACAACCAGCAACATCAGCAAACATCGTTTTGATTTGTTCTTCGCTCATCATTCGAGCTTTACTCTTACCGAAAGACATCGCGCCTTTACCGCCGCCGCCGCCTTGCATTTGACGCATGAAGAAAATCCATACACCAATCAGTAAGATCATTGGGAACCATGAGATGAAGATAGTGCCAAGCAGGCTCTGCTCTTCAGGTGGTGTACCCTGAACTTTTACGTTTTGATTAATTAAGTCATCAAGAAGCTTTTGATCATAAACAGGCATGTAAGTTACATACTTAGAACCACCACCACGACGTGTGAAAGTGATTTCGCTGTTATTGAACTGTGCGTCTTGAATCTGGCCTTGGCCAACTTCCTGTACAAACGTGGTGTAATCTACTGCTCTGCCGTTACTTTCCCCAGGGCCGAAGCTCTGGAATACCGACATCAACACTACCGCGATAACAAGCCACAGAATTAAATTTTTTGCCATGTCACTCAAGGTGTAAGCCTCTCGATAACTAATTGTAATTAAAGGTAGGGTACTACAGTTTGTAACCTGTAGCCATGTTGTTAACTCTCACTCTTGGAAGAGAATCGTTAACCTTTGTAACCAGTGGCTACGATAAACACTTCACGAGATCGAGCTCGAGAAGAGTCGGGTTTTCTAACTTTTACTGTTTTAAACATCTCGCGGACGTCCTTAACGTATTGGTCAAACCCTTCGCCTTGGAATACTTTTACAACAAAACTACCATTGGTAGCTAGAACTTGTCGACACATATCCAAAGCTAATTCAACTAAATACATAGCTCTTGGCTGATCCACAGAATTGTTGCCTGCTATATTAGGTGCCATATCTGACATCACGACATCAACCATGTTTGGTTGTATACGTTCCAACAAGGCATCTAGCACAGCTTCTTCGCGGAAATCGCCTTGTAAAAAGCTAACACCAGCAATCGGATCCATTGGTAACAAGTCACACGCAATGATTTGTCCGTTGTCTCCAACAATCTTAGCAGCATATTGAGACCAACCGCCAGGTGCTGCACCCAAATCCACAATGGTCATCCCAGGAGACAGCAATTTATCTTTCGTTTGAATCTCTTCCATTTTGAAATAAGCACGTGAACGATAGCCTTTCTTTCTTGCTTCATTTGCGTACTTGTCGTCGAAGTGTTCCTTCAACCAACGGCCTGAACTGGCCGAGTGTTTCTGTTTGCTCATTGGATACCTAAATTGGAGGAAAGTACTAATTGCTGAATAAATTATAGTCTTCAGCTTTAGATGGCGTTAAAATAGGTTTTTTCAACCCTAATAGTAAAGAAAATTGGCCGCGTAATGAACCTAAGTACCAAACAAAAGCAGCATCTAAAGGGCCTAGCTCACAGTTTAAAACCTGTTGTGCTAATGGGCGCAAATGGACTTACTGAAGCTGTTCTAGCGGAAATCGAATTAGCTCTAGACCACCACGAACTGATCAAGATTAAAGTTGCATCAGAAGACCGTGATACTAAACAACTGATTATCGATGCAATTGTACGTGAAACTAAAGCTGAGAAAGTACAGACTATCGGTAAAGTTCTAGTACTGTTCCGTCAGTCAGAAGCACGTAAAATCGAGATTCCACGTAAATAAGCGAGCTTAACATAAATGCTAACTTCACTAATAGGAAGCCACAGCGCTTATCTTTTAGTGTAGCGTGAGAAACGAAAAAGGTCGCATTTAGCGACCTTTTTACTTATCAGAAACAAAGAAAATTCAATTAGATATATTCTACTTTGTCGATTTCGAAGTCTTTGTCACCACCAGGGGTAGAGATCATGACTTCGTCGCCTTCCATTTTTCCGATAAGACCGCGAGCAATTGGCGATTTCACAGAAATGCGACCCGTTTTGATGTCTGCTTCGTCTTCTGAAACGATTTGGTAGCGGAACTCATCATCGGTATCTACATCAATCAGTGTCACTGTCGTACCAAAGATAATCTTGCCTGTATTATCCATTTGCGTTACATCGATGATCTGAGCCAGTGATAGCTTATATTCAATATCACGGATCTGAGCTTCACAAATACCCTGCTCTTCACGAGCGGCGTGGTATTCAGCATTCTCTTTCAGGTCACCTAGTTCACGTGCTTCACCAATAGCTGCTGAGATAACAGGGCGTAGCTTAAGTAGGCGATCTAATTCGTCACGTAGCTGTTGAGCGCCACGTACTGTCATTGGAACCTTTTCCATTTTTTACCTCTATGCCAAAGCTTTCTTTGGCCAACATAAATACACCCAACGCATTTATTGGGTGATAGAAACAAAACGATTTGGCTTAGTGTAAACAAACTTTATGGCTAAATCACCTTTATTCCACTTTGCGTTATAAAAGCTTTATCTAGGTCTAAATTACAGACATCACAAAAATGAATAATAACTCTCTCATCAATAAGTAGAGAGCTAAATACCTAAAAAAACAAAAAATAAACAAAATAAACACAGATCACACTTTCATAAAAACCCCAATAAAACAAACACTTAAACAACAAGAGATATAATAAAACAGTGTTCATTTTTTGGTTTTATATCATTTTACTAACTAACTATGGAACTTTAGAGGTAAAAAGTAACCCATGGATTGCACTGGCATTTTTCAGACTTCTGTTCTAATCATGATTATGAAACCTGACTAATACAGGCAATACACAAAAGGGTTCAAATCCTTGATAAAACTTCTATGGACAGTAATTAGGAAATAATAACATGAACAAGACTATGATCGCGCTTGCTGTATCTGCTGCAGCTCTTGCTACTAACGCAGTAGCAGCCGACGGTAAACAAGCTGGTGGTATCGAAGGTACATCTGTATACAGCTCAAACGGCACTTCTCTAGAGATCGGTGGTCGTGCGGAAGCTCGTCTATCTCTAAAAGATGGCAAAGCACAAGACAACACTCGTGTACGTCTGAACTTCCTAGGTAAAGTTGAAATCCA
Organism: Vibrio sp. QJM3NY_35; assembly: GCF_057785915.1. Taxonomy (NCBI): domain Bacteria; kingdom Pseudomonadati; phylum Pseudomonadota; class Gammaproteobacteria; order Vibrionales; family Vibrionaceae; genus Vibrio; species Vibrio sp. QJM3NY_35. The sequence continues at coordinate 2,765,913 of NZ_CM173507.1, forward strand.
AGACGGTCTATACGGTGTTGGTTTCTACGAAGCAGAATATAACGCGAACGACAATACTGGCGGTGACGATATCGATCACCGTTACACATACGCTGGTATCGGCGGTACATTCGGTGAAGTAACTTACGGTAAAAACGACGGTGCGCTAGGCGTTATCACTGACTTTACCGATATCATGTCTTACCACGGTAACTCAGCAGCATACAAAATTGCAGCGGCTGACCGTACAGACAACATGCTTTCTTACAAAGGTGAATTCCAAGACCTAGCAGTTAAAGCAAGCTACCGCTTCGCTGACCGTACTGAAACTGACAACAACGCAGGTGATGTTGATGTATACGGCGACAACGGTGAAGACGGCTACTCTTTATCTGCTATCTACGCAATCGGCGATTCTGGCGTTAAGCTAGGTGCAGGTTACGCTGATCAAGCAGAGCAAAACGAATACATGCTAGCGGCATCTTTCCGTACTGAAGCTCTATACTTTGCTGGTGTATTCACAGACGGTGAACTATCGAAAGACAACGGCGACTACACTGGCTACGAATTCGCAACGGCTTACACGCTAGACCAAGCTGCATTCACGCTAACGTACAACAACGCAGAAACAGATGGTGATACATCAGCTGATAACGTTGCTGTTGATGCGACTTACTACTTCAAGCCTAACTTCCGTACTTACATCTCGTACAACTTCAACCTTATCTCTGAAGGTGACAAGTTCGGTACAGCTGATACTGTAGTTAACCGTGGTGCAACTAAAGCACAAGCTGAAGACGAGCTAGCGATTGGTCTACGTTACGACTTCTAATTCTAATTCTGATTATCTAATTGATTAATTAGTTAATTAAGAATCAAAACGCCCGCTATCTAGCGGGCGTTTTTTATATCTGTATACTGAAAACATCAGCCATCCAAGAAATCTTCTATGCGCCTTCTATCCACACTACTTGTATGTAGTTTTTCCATTAGCGCTTTCTCAGTTAACGCTTTCGCTTACGCCCCCCTAGATAAATTGCCTGATGGCAGTAGCACCAGTGTGATTTTGGAATCCCTGGGAGGCGATTCAAACAAAATGAATTCCAACAGTGATGGCTTCTATCCACCCGCCAGTACTTTAAAGCTGGTGACAGCGTTAGCGGCTAAGTTGGAGTTAGGGGATGACTTTCACTACACGACCAGCATCGCTCGTTCTGGGAATGACTCTATCATTTCATTTAGTGGCGACCCAACGCTGCAACGAGAACAGCTTAAAAGCCTTTTGGCTCAATACGCTAAGTCTCAATCAAGAACCATAAAGGGCAACTTATACCTCGATAACTCGACTTTTACGGGCTATCAGCGAGCGGTGGGTTGGCCTTGGGACATTCTAGGGGTTTGTTACAGCGCGCCTTCTAGTGCAATGACCTTGGACAGCAACTGCGCACAAGCCTCTATTTATACAAAAGATAACGGCAGCACTCGTGTCTATATTCCCGCTCACTATCCGATAGACGTGACGACCACCGCTGCCACGGTAACTCGCTCTGGGCAGAAGGCGACACAATGCGACTTGGAACTCATCACGACACCAGATAACGCTTATAAGCTCTCTGGCTGCTTAGTTGAGCGTAAAAAGCCACTGCCACTCAAGTTCGCGATTCAAAACCCAGAACTTTACACCTATCAAGTCGTTACATCGCTCCTCAAAGAACTGAAAATAGACGTAAAAGGTGATGTGATTATTGGTAAAAAAGCTAAAGCAGACAAAACCACGTTAGTCGCTAGTCATAACTCAGAGAAACTTCCTGGACTGCTCGATATCATGCTCAAGAAGTCGGATAACCTTATCGCAGATAATCTAACTAAAACGCTAGGAGCGACATTCTATGTTCAACCGGGCAGCTTCAATAACGGCACTGAAGCAATAAAACAGATACTGCTGACCAAGGCTAGTATTGACCTCAGCAAAGCGCAGCTAGTCGATGGTTCAGGGTTATCCAGAAATAACCGAATGAGATCACAGACCATGGCTCAAGTGCTTCGTTATATCTGGGAAAACGATCAACAGCTCAACCTGATTGAGGCTATGCCTACATCTGGCACTGATGGAACGCTCAAATACCGTCAAAGCATGAGAAAAGCACCGATTCAAGGCAACATTATCGCCAAGAGTGGTTCTCTATACGGCAGTTACAACATGGCGGGATACGGATTAGATAAAGCGGGAAAACCAAACTCTCTGTTTGTGCAATTTGTCCGTGATTACTTCCCTGAAGAACAAGATCCAGACAAACCAGTAGAAGCACCTATCACCCAGTTTGAGCGTGCTTTCTACAAAGATGTGGTCGAGTTCAGTCAAACACAAAGCAAATCTAAGTAATGCTTAGCTCTGTGTAAACTTCTACTTAAACAATAAAACTGGCGCTGAAGACCTTAAATCTTCAGCGCCATTTTTGTTTCTCTGATGTATTTAGCTATTTTTATCAGCTTTTAAGCGATTCCTAGGAATGAATTCACCACCGTGAAGTAGATCCACATCCCTGAAATATCCACTATAGAAGCTAAGACTGGGCTCACCAGCACCGCAGGATCTAACTTAAATAACCGAGCAACAATCGGCAATCCAGCGCCTAACACGGTTGATATTGTCACTTGAATAAACAGAGCGACAGCAATCGCGTAAGCAATCATATTAATGTCGTAACCACCCGTTGATTGGTTATCACTGAACAGTAATATGCGGCCAATCATCACCAAGGCAATCGCAAGTGCTAGGCAAATCGCGACTCTAAATTCTTTCCAAAGAACATTCGCCCACTGGCGTTTCTTCAACTCCCCTGTGGCTAAGGCCCTAATGACCAAAGTCGCCGCTTGTGTGCCTGTATTACCACCCGCAGCAGCGATTACCGGCATATAGATCGCCAGAAGTACTAGCTGGCTAAGAATGTCTTCATACTGAGCAATGATAAGTCCAGAGACTATACCCAGCAGCGCTAAGGCAATAATCCAACCGATACGTTGCCTTACATGGCTTAGCACTCCAGTCGAAAGGTAACCTTGTTGCGGTTCAACCTCTGAGTAGATCAGCCCTAGTTGGTGAGCTAGATGTCGAGAGCGCTTCTCAAAGCCCTGCTCTTCTAGCTCACTAAGTAAAGTCTGAATCGTACTAAGAGAACATTGCCCCAGCACTAACACCGCATCTTCGAGCGGCATTCGGTTTAAAAGGTTAATTTGTTGCTCACGTCCGTACTGTTGAAAGGCATTAGATACAGCTTGGATGTCTTTCTCTGAGTACAGAGCTTCAATAGATAAAAAAGTGTTGTTCATTACCGTCATGGCGAATCTCCCGATTGGCAAAGGTAACGACCATCAAAACAAATAGCCTATAGCGAGTGCACCAAAAGCTTAAAGCTAATATATCAATAGCTTAAAGCGCTAATGTGTCTACTTGTTAGAATCTAGTGTGTGGAAAAGAATGAGGGGAAAAAACAAAGATACCCTACCTGAACGGCAGGACAATAGATCAATACCGAGACAGGTTATTCTTCTCCATTCAAACTAGGAGGATGGTCGGTATTGTTCATAAAAATCTCCAGAATTACTGTCAATTTGACAGCGCGCATAGTGTAGCAATGCACGTTTAAAAACTTCGTCAACTTTGTGTCAATAAAAAAGGCATCCGTGGATGCCTTTTGTTCAATTATTGATGTGCGTTATTACTTAATAGTAATACGAGCAAACTTACGTTTACCTACTTGGTAAACTGCAGTACCTGCTTCAGGTACAAACTTGCTGTCTTCAATCTTCTCGCCTTCAAGCTTAGCAGCGCCTTGCTTGATCATACGCATCGCATCAGAAGTAGAGTTTACTAGACCTGCTTCTTTTAGAACGTTCGCAATTGGCAGGCCTGCTTCGAATTCAAATTCTGGCATTTCATCAGGTACTTGGTTCTTAGCAAAACGGTTAACGAACTCTTGCTCAGCGGCTTCAGCATCTGCTTCACTGTGGAAACGAGCGATGATCTCTTTAGCAAGAAGCACTTTAACGTCACGCGGGTTCTTACCTGCATCAACGCCAGCTTTCAGTTCCGCAACTTCTTCAAGAGGACGGAAAGACAGTAGCTCGTAGTAGCTCCACATTAGATCGTCAGAGATAGACATGATCTTACCAAACATCTCGCTTGGTGCTTCGCTGATACCGATGTAGTTGTGCGCAGACTTAGACATCTTCTTAACACCGTCTAGACCAACAAGTAGTGGCATCATCAGTACCGCTTGTGGTTTTTGACCTGCTGCTTTTTGCAGTTCACGACCCATTAGAAGATTAAACTTCTGGTCAGTACCGCCAAGCTCAACGTCGCTCTCTAATGCAACAGAGTCGTGACCTTGTAGAAGTGGGTACATGAATTCGTGGATTGCGATCGGTTGACCACCAGCGTAACGCTTTTTGAAGTCATCACGCTCAAGCATACGAGCAACAGTTTGGTTAGAAGCAAGACGAATCATGCCTTCAGCGCCAAGCTCAGATAGCCATTCAGAGTTGAAACGAATTTGCGTTTTCGCAGGATCTAGAATCTTGAATACTTGTTCTTTGTAAGTTTCAGCATTCTTCAATACGTCTTCGCGGCTTAGCGGTGGACGTGTTGAGTTTTTACCTGATGGGTCACCAACCATTGCAGTGAAATCACCGATAAGGAATGTCACTTCATGACCAAGCTCTTGGAAAGCACGAAGCTTGTTAAAGATAACCGTATGGCCTAGGTGGATATCTGGAGCTGTTGGATCGGCACCCAGCTTAATGCGTAAAGGACGACCTTCTTTTAGTTTTGCAATCAGTTCGTCTTCTGGAATCAGTTCTTCTACGCCACGTTTGATCTCGGCTAGTGCAGCTTCAATACTCGCCATTCTTGTTCACTCCCACAGATTTGGCAAAAATACATTAATTAGACATCTTACTTGAATAGCGATGTATTTTGAAACCAGTTACACTATTCCGTCGTCGATTTTCATAATATTTACAGAACGAACCGGAACATGTTGTCTATTTTTGCACGCCTTCCTATTTTGCACCGGGCTTTTATCGCATTTTTTAGTGCCATAATTTTCGTCGCGATTTTCTTACTCCCCGACGTCAACAGTTTACGTGACGATTCGGGCGCTTTAGTTGTGGGGAAACATTACCCACTGACTATCAATGCCGATGCGCTTATTAGCTCAAGTGACGCTCCACCGACGGCAGTACTCAATTGGGAGAAATACACCGTTCGCTCTGGCGAAAGCACCTCTGTTTTATTTGAACGTATTGGCCTGTCATACCGCCTACTGATCACGCTACTCAATACCAATGATGATATTAAGAAGCAGCTGTCTAATCTAAGACCTGGTGATGTCTTGCAGTTCGGCTTCGATGAAAACAACGACCTTATTCAGTTAAAAAGACAACTTAGTGCATTTGAAAGCTTCAAGATTACTAAATCTGGCGATTCTTTCTCATCAAGTTTCGACAAAAAAGAAGTGGCATACCAATACAATTATGCCGAAGCCAACATCACCTCTAACTTCTGGAACGCTGGCGTAAGCGCAGGTTTAACCGCAAACCAAATTATGGAACTGGCGGGCATCTTTGGTTGGGATATCGACTTTGCGTTAGATATTCGTAAGAACGACAGCTTCAAAATTTTATACCAAGAGAAAGTAGTTGAAGGTGAAGTGGTTGGTCGCGGTAAGATCATCGCAGCCGTATTCAAAAACCAAGGCGATTCATTTACCGCGGTATTGGATGATAAGAGCGGCAACTACTTCGATGAAAATGGTCGAGCAATGAAGAAAGCGTTCTTGCGCTCACCAATTGATTTTCGTCGCGTAACATCGAACTTTAATCCAACCAGGAGACACCCAGTAACCGGTAAGGTTCGAGCTCACCGCGGCACTGACTACGCAGCCCCTGTTGGCACGCCTATCTGGGCGGCTGGTGACGGTATCGTTCAGAAGTCGGGTTACAACCAATTCAATGGTAACTATGTGTTCATCCGACACAGCAACACCTACATCACCAAGTACCTGCACATGAAGCGACGTATGGTGAAAACGGGTCAGCGCGTAAAACAAGGCCAAACCATTGGTACTTTGGGTGGCACAGGTCGTGTAACTGGCCCGCACTTACACTATGAATTCTTGGTTAATGGCGTACATAAGAATGCGCGCACCGTGAAATTGCCTCAATCTAAGTCGTTAACGGGTAAAGCAAAAGCAACCTTTATTGCCAACTCAGAGATTCGACTGAATAACCTTAAACGATACGGCCAGTTGCTAGCGACTAATTAGGCTACTAGCGACCAATTAGATTAATAGCCCTATAAACCAACGAAAAGAGCGCCCGTCAATGCGCTCTTTTTTATGTTCATCGAACCACTGTATCTACTATTTTTCAGGCTTCTTATCTCGCCCTAACATCAGCAAACAAGGCGTCAGTACCAAGGTCAGTACCGTGGCAAACGCCAGCCCACCAGCAATAGCAGTCGCGAGCTGTGACCACCATTGCGTGCTCGGCGCGCCGAATTCTATCTTTTGATTAATCAGGTCGATATTCATCTCTAGCACCATCGGCATTAAGCCTAAAATTGTGGTGACCGTAGTCAGCATTACAGGCCTTAAACGTTGCACACCGGTTCTTATAATCGCATCTCGCTTATCCAAGCCTCTTTTAATCAACTGGTTATAGGTGTCGATCAGCACGATATTGTTGTTCACCACGATACCTGCCAGTGCGATCACCCCAATACCAGACATCACGACGCCAAACGGGCGTTGGAAGATAAGCAGACCAACAAACACGCCAACAGTTGAAAACAACACAGCACTAAGAATCAAAAACGCTTGATAGAAACTATTAAACTGAGTAATCAAAATCAAAGCCATTACCGCCAAAGCAACCAAGAAAGCACTTTGTAAGAAGGCGGAAGAGTTTTCTTGTTCTTCATTTTGACCACGGATACGAAATTCTACGCTACTCGGTAGCCCCAATTCACTCAACGCTTGCTCAATCTTTGGCAGCTCGAGTGCAAGGTTATAACCCTCTTCCATATCCGCCATGATGTTCACCACACGCTTACCATCAAGGCGTTTAATCGTATCTTGCTTATGGTCGGGAACAATCTGAGCAAAGTTGGTGATCGGCACCAAGCCTGCAGGTGTTTTGACTCTCAGCTGGTCGAAGCGTCCGATATCCCTTTTATCATTCGGGTAACGCACCAATATATCGACCTCTTCTGAAGAGTCATCAGGCAGGTAATCACCAATCTTGAGACCATTAGTCACAAATTGAACGGTATTACCCACTAAGGTCGCATCAGCAGTAAAGCGGGCGGCATCGTCGCGGCGAATATCCACCTTCCAATCGATGCCGTCTTTACTCGCGGTATCGCTGATATTGGTCAGTGCTTGATTGCCATCCGCCCAATTTCTTACGATCTTTGCCGCCTGATTAAGTTGCTCTGGCGTTCTTGCCGACAGCTCAATCACTAAGTCATTCTCAACCGGAGGCCCTGCATCAGGAAACTTATATTCAATCTCAACACCAGCGTATTGATCGGTCTGTACCTTCAACTCATCAATAATCGCCTTAACGCTGCGGCGATATTGCCAGTCAACAGGCGTAATTGAGATCAAACCAATCTGGTCGTCACCACCAGTACGCGTGTAAACGGTATCGAACTCATCATGATTGAGCATCATCAGTTCAATATCGCGCATAATGTCATCCTTTTCTTGGATAGACAGATCACCATGAGAACGAACTTTGACATTAAAGAATGGCGGATCAACCTCAGGGAAGAATTCAGCCCCAAGACCTGCTTTTGAGTAAGTAAAACCAACTGCAACCGCGAGTAATATCGCACTGAAGAGAATCTTAAAGGGGTGCTTAATCGCAATCGACAGTGTGTGGTAGTACGCCTTGGTTAAGCCAGTGGCTTGTGAAAAGTCACCATTATGCAGTGCAACCATTCGAGCTTGGCTTTTAGACGATACGTATTGAGGTTTGCCAATCAAACCGCCTAATACAGGGACAAACAACAGCGCCATAATTAACGAAGCAGTTAACGTAGCGATCAGAGTTAGTGGTAAGAACTTCATGAATTCGCCCGTCACATCAGGCCAGAACAGCAACGGAGCAAATGCAGCCAAGGTTGTGGCTGTGGATGCGGTTATTGGCCACGCCATCCGTTTCGCAGCATCTCGGTAAGCGGCTTTGCGCCCTTCACCCTCTTGCATTCGCCTGTCGGCAAACTCGGTCACCACAATCGCACCATCAACCAACATACCCACCGCCATGATCAAAGAGAACAACACCACGATGTTGACGGTTAGACCAAACACAGACAACACCAACAACCCCGTGAGGAATGATCCAGGAATTGAAATTCCGACCAATAGCGCGGTTCGAACACCAAGAATAGCGATGATCACGATCACCACTAAAATGATGGCGGATAAGATATTGTTTTGCAGATCATTAAGCATAATCTTCACATCTTTAGATTCATCCCAAGTGTATTTGACCAAGAGATTGTTTGGCCATTCCGCTTGCTGCTGAGCGCCTGCCATTACTGCTTTGACTAGCTCAACGGTTTCGATGATATTCTCACCAGCACGCTTCTTGATATCCAACACCACCGCAGATTTGCCATCTAAACGAGCAAAGCTTTCAGGATCTCGAAACGCTCGACGAACCGTGGCGACATCGCCAAAAGTGACCACCTGTTTGCCATCCACTTTAATAGGTAACTCAAGCACGTCTTTTAAGGAGTTAAACACCGAAGGGACTTTGACAGAGAAACGTCCGTAGCCAGTATCAACAAAGCCAGCGGCAACTACTCTGTTGTTCAGAGCGATCAGGTTATAGATATCCGCTTGATCTAAGCTGTAGCTTTCCATCAATAACGGATCAACAATGATCTCGACGATGTCATCGCGATCGCCTGCAATATCGACTTCAAGGATTTGGCGATAGCTTTCTAATTTGTCTCCAAGTTCTCGGGCAATTTGCACTATGGTGCGCTCAGGAACGGTACCGAATAGTACAACAGACAGAACAGGTTGCTCTGAAGCCAGCGTCACCTCATTTACGGTTGGCTCATCACTGTCTTCTGGCAGTTTTGGTTTAGCCAGATCAACCGCGTCACGCACATCGGCCATTGCTTTGGTGAGATCGACACCAACATTAAACTCCAACACCACAGAGGCATGCCCTTCTGCTGCGGTTGCTGTCATCTCTTTTACGCCTTCAATCGACCTCAGCTCTTGCTCTATCGGCCTAACCAATAAGCGTTCGGCATCGGTTGGCGAAATACCTTGGTGCCCAACAGAGACATAGATAATCGGGATAGTAATGTCTGGGCTCGATTCTTTGGGGATCGTGATATAGGTGACGACACCGGCTACAAGGATTAACGCCAAAAGGGAGAGCATTGTTCGAGCACGAGACAAGGCTGCATCAATAATTGAATACATCGGCAATCTCCTACTCTGCGGTTACATTTGAGGGTTCAGCACCTTGCTCAACAGCAATCACAGAATCACCATCACGCACAAAACCTTGGCCTACGGTGATGATATCGACGCGTTGACCCAGCCCAGTGAGCCACACTCCATCTTGTTCGGCCTTTACTAGCTGAATGCCTACAAACTTCACCGTTGGTGAGTCACTAACAGAAACCAAGGTTTTGACCCCGAGGTTACCCGCCTCATCCAATGCCAGCATCGCCGGTGTTATCTTGATTGCGTCTCTAGTTTCTAGGTTGAGTTTTACTTCGGCACTGACACCTGCAGGTAATAGGCCTTTGGAGTTATCGATTTCAATCTCTATTGGGAAGGTATTGGTAGCAGCAGAAGAGATTCGAGAAACATAGCGTAAGCGGCCTTCCGCTTCTTCTCGCCCTAACAAGCGAACCAAAGCAGATTGATTGACTAACAAGTGTTGGATATGACGCTCACTGACATCGGCCTCAATAACCAAAGGATCGAGGTCAATCACGCCCGCGACCGGGTCGCCAACCCCAACAAAGTCACCAAGCTCCACCATCAAATCTTGAACCACACCCGAAAAAGGCGAAGTAATCACAGTATTCTTTAAAGCCAGTTCCGCATTGCGCTTCATGGCTTTTGCTTCCGTTAATGAAGCCTCAGCGGTGGTATAAGCTATCTCACCTTGCAGCCCTCTTTTCTTCAAAGATTGCGCCGCTTTGAATTCTTTCTGCTTCAAGCGATATAACGCAGATGCTCGCTCTAGTTGAATCTCTAAATCACCCTTATCTATCTGGGCAATGGCTTGTCCAGCTTTAACCATATCCCCCTTAACAACGTTCAATCTGACAATCTTGCCCGCGACTTCTGCACCTAGACGAGCATGCCGATCGGGCGCCGTTCTTCCATAAAGATCAATCGTTTTAAAGGTCGGTGATGAGGTAAATGTTTGAAAGGAAACCTTAGCCAACGGAATTTCTGTCGCCTTTTTTGCCGGCGACTCTTCCGCTTGCCCGACTCCTAAGCCAAGCCAGATCGACAACAACACGACTAGAGTCAGAGAAACCAGCCACGGCTGCTTCAATTTCTGAAAAAGTGGTGAGTTAGAAAATAGAGTGGGCATAACAAATCCTTTTGTCCGATGTAATTCAGGCGCGCTAGTTGGCTTAATACCGTGATGTGCAACTTCCTTATGCACAAAGGTAACCTTAACAGACCAATCCTCAACGAAGTTGGACGCTATCGACAGTTTAAAAAATATGCCGTGTACTAAAAGTGAGAGGAATGCCTTGAAAAGTAATAAGTTACTAAGTAAAAACAAAAACGCCGAACATAAGTTCGGCGTTTGAAATGTTTCTAATGCAGCTTTGAGCTCAAGCTATTTTCAACTCATGCTATACGCTAAATGATGCACCACAACCACATGTGGTTGTCGCGTTCGGGTTGTTCACAAAGAAACGAGCACCTTCTAGGCCTTCTGTGTAATCAACCATGCCGCCCATTAAGTACTGTAGACTCATTGGGTCAACAACCAGCGTAACACCGCTGTTTACAATAGTAGTGTCGCCATCATTTACTTTTTCATCAAATGTGAAGCCGTATTGGAAACCACTACAACCGCCACCTGTAATGTATACACGCAGTTTTAGTTCTGGGTTTTCTTCTTCAGCAATTAGCGTTTGTACGCGTGTAGCTGCTGCATCAGAAAAAGACAATGGGATATTTACTTCGCTCACGACAACCTCTCTTACCTGTGTCAAAAACAACATGATACAAATCTAATTCGAGACCATAGTTGTTGAGTATTTTCTTATATTCCAGTGATTATCTAATACCTGACTGAAACGTTCAAGTATTCACCACAGGATCGCTCCTTTTACTGCTGTAAACTCGCCAATATCTAACAATTAAAACGTGTAACCACACAAAACAACCAGATTCGGGTGATTATCTGGGCGAAAGCATTCCTACTTGGATTGTGGATAGGTACAATGCGTGCCAATTGGTCCGACAGTCAAAAGAGGATATATCAATGACCAAATCAGCAGAGCTATACGAAAAAGCACAGCAAACTATTCCTGGTGGCGTAAATTCTCCAGTTCGTGCATTCAATGGCGTAGGTGGTTCTCCAATCTTCGTTGAACGCGCTGACGGCCCACTTATTTTTGATGCTGATGGTAAAGCGTATATCGACTACGTTGGCTCTTGGGGTCCAATGATCCTTGGTCACAACCACGCTGTTATTCGTGATGCTGTGATTGCAGCAGCTCAACGCGGCCTTAGCTTCGGTGCTCCAACCGAAACTGAAATCAAAATGGCTGAACTTGTATCTGAAATGGTTCCATCGATGGAACAGCTACGTATGGTGAGCTCAGGTACAGAAGCAACAATGAGTGCGATTCGTCTTGCTCGTGGCTTCACTGGTCGTGACAAGATTCTTAAGTTTGAAGGCTGCTACCACGGCCACGCAGACAGCCTACTTGTAAAAGCTGGTTCTGGCGCACTGACTTTAGGTCAACCAAGCTCTCCTGGCGTACCTGCTGATTTTGCGAAACTAACGCTAACAGCAACCTTCAACAATCTAGATTCAGTACGTGAAATCTTCGCAGCAAACAAAGGCGAGATCGCTTGTATCATCGTTGAGCCAGTAGCGGGCAACATGAACTGTATCCCTCCTGTCGAAGGCTTCCACGAAGGTCTACGTGAAATCTGTGACCAAGAGGATGCATTGCTAATCTTTGATGAAGTAATGACAGGTTTCCGCGTTGCTGAAGGTTGTGCTCAGGCATACTACAACATCAAGCCAGACCTAACTTGTCTTGGTAAAGTGATTGGCGGCGGCATGCCTGTGGGTGCTTTCGGTGGCCGTAAAGACGTGATGCAATACATCGCACCAACGGGCCCTGTTTACCAAGCAGGTACGCTTTCAGGTAACCCTGTGGCAATGGCTGCTGGCTACGCATGTTTGAACCTTCTACGAGAAGAAGGCAACGAAAAGCGTCTAGCTTCAAAAACTAAGCAGTTGGCAAAAGGCTTCAAGCAACTTGCTGACAAGCACGGCATCCCAATGCTAGTTCACCAAGTTGGCGGTATGTTTGGTTTCTTTTTCACTGACCAAGAAACTGTGACGTGCTACGAAGATGTAACTAAGTGTGATGTAGAACGCTTCAAGCGCTTCTTCCACCTAATGTTAGATCACGGTGTTTACCTTGCACCTTCAGCATTCGAAGCAAGCTTTACTTCTCTTGCTCATGGTTCAAAAGAACTTGATGCAACACTAGAAGCTGCTGACCGTTCTCTTGCGATCATTGCTGCTGAAAGCAAATAATCGAAAGCACTTTATAAGTCGCTAACCGATTGAATTTAGGGCTGCATTAAATGCAGCCCTTTTTTATATATCGCGCTCACCAGCCACAAATATGACAGATTATTTAGCCGTCGACTAAGGCTAAAACTGAACCAAAAGCGACTAACGTTCCCAGAAAAGAAAAACCAACAACATCAAAGTGCCAAGGAACATTCTGAACCAAGGGAGCTCTTTTTTTGTTTGCTGCTCTTCGTCTTGGCATTTCTTATCTTTATTACAGCATCCCATTATCAAAACTCCTCATTGCTAACTCTCTGTTTTGCAGCCATTATAAACTCAGAACGCAAATATAGAGACCATTACCGTGTCAGAAAAACTCAAAATCAATACCAGCCACTGGGTGATCATCATCGCCCTACTCGCGGCGGCTTATGCTTGTTACCTACTTATCGAGCCATACGTTAACTCTATCGTGATGGCCTTTATCATTTCACTATTGATGTTCCCAATCCATGAGTGGCTTGAAAAAAAGCTACCGAATAAAGAAAACATCGTCTCTCTGCTGTCTTGTGTGATTCTGACTTTCATTATTGTTATCCCTTTATTGGCAGTATTCGCAGCAATTGTTCAGCAAGGTTCTCTGTTCTCTCAGAATACTTACCAATGGGTGACCCACGGTGGCATTCAGACTCTGTTTGCTCACCCGTTAGTGGTCAAAGCGCTATCATTTGTGAATAACTACCTGCCTTTCGACAACATTGAGCCCCAAGCCATCGCACAAAAAGTCGGTGAGTTTGCGACCAGCTTTGGTTCTAAGCTAGTTGGTATCAGTGCGAAAATCTTAGGTGACGCGACCAATTTCTTGATGGATTTCTTCTTGATGCTGTTCGTTTTGTTCTTCTTATTAAGAGATCACGACAAAATCATCAGTGTGGTTCGTCATATTCTGCCGCTGTCTCGTAGCCAAGAAGACAAACTTCTAACAGAGATAGAGCAAGTATCTAAATCAGCAGTAATGGGCTCATTCTTAACTGCCATCGCGCAAGGTTTTGCTGGCGGTTTAGGTATGTGGATTGCCGGTTTCCCAGGTCTATTCTGGGGCACCATGATGGGCTTTGCCTCTTTCATCCCAGTTGTGGGGACCGCATTAATCTGGATTCCAGCAGCAACTTACTTGTTCCTAACGGGTGATACCACGTGGGCGATTTTCCTAACGGTTTACTGTGTAGCGATTGTTGGTTCAATTGATAACCTGCTACGTCCACTGCTAATGCAAGGCAGTGCAGGCATGAATACCCTAATGATCTTCTTCTCACTATTGGGCGGTATTCAACTGTTTGGCCTAATTGGTCTTATCTACGGCCCACTGATTTTTGCGATTACCATTGTCCTTTTCAACATCTACGATGAAGAGTTTAAGGACTTTTTAAACCAGCAAGACAAGAGTTAATCAACGGTTCGACAACTTGGTTGCCGAACGAGTATTAAACACTTCAAGCTTTGGGCGGATTATGCGAAAATCCGCCCTCATTTTTTGCTAACGATTCAACAGAGTGTCCTATGTCAGCTTATATTGCCCCAAGCCAGATTGCTCAACGCCAACTCGCCTACTTTGAAGGCAAACATGTTTTAGTTGCCGGTGAGGCAGAAGACTTGTTCCCTGTTGAGTTAGCGAAGCATTGTGAATCTGTCTCTGTGTTTACTTCTAATTACAGCTACTACCGTCAATTAGAAGGCTGCAACACCATCCAACGTTTTTATGGTGCGGAGTTTACCGAAGAGACCAAAGCCGACTTAGTGATGCTGTACTGGCCAAAAGCCAAAGCGGAAGCGGAATTTCTGTTGGCGATGCTATTTGCCAAGCTAGGCAAAGATACCGAGATCGTCGTGGTTGGTGAAAACCGTTCAGGCGTGAAAAGCATCGAGAAGATGTTTGCTCCTTACGGCAAAGTTGTTAAATACGATTCAGCGCGTCGTTGCTCTTTCTACTGGGGTCAATGCTTCGAGCAACCACAAGCGTTCAACCTACAAGACTGGTTTAAAACCTACACGGTTAACATTGATGAACAACCTCTGACGGTAAAAAGCCTTCCTGGCGTCTTCAGTCACGGTCAATTCGATGTCGGTAGCCAACTTCTGCTGGATACTCTGCCAAAACTAAAAGGCAAGGTACTGGATTTTGGCTGTGGTGCAGGCGTACTGGGCGCGGTAATGGCATCTCGTAATCCTGATATCGAGTTAGAAATGTGCGACATCAGTGCATTTGCAGTGGCATCAAGCCAAGCAACGCTAGAAGCGAATGGTTTAACGGGTAAAGTCTTCGCGTCAGATGTCTATTCTGATACTGCACAAGACTACCAGTTCATCATCAGTAACCCACCATTCCATTCAGGTTTAGACACTAGCTACAGCGCGACTGAGACCTTACTTGTTCAGGCTCCTAAGCATTTGAAGCGTTCTGGTGAGATGATTATTGTTGCGAACAGTTTCTTAAAATACATTCCAATTATTGAACAAGCGTTTGGAAAATGCGCGACTCTAAATAAGACCACTAAATTCGCGATCTATCACGCAAACAAATAACCTCTTTAGTACAGCGCAGGGTCATTATCTGCGCTGTCTGTTCATATTTTTGTCAAAACTCTATAAAAATGAGCTTTTGCACACGCTTTAAATACCACTTACTTGTCAAAGTAAAAAAACTCGTTAATTTCGTTAAATTGGAACCCGTTAATTCTATTCTCTGTACTTGTTTTCGCCCCTTTTAGCAGTACATCAAAGGAAAGTAGTACCCAATTTATGTTTAGATTCTATCGTAAGCAGAAGTTTAAGCGCCTTCAAAATACCCTAATGCTGGCATTTCTTGTCCTCAGTATTACCCCAGTGACACTTATCGCGATATTTTTCCTCCAATCGCACAGTCAGGATCTTCAGGAACAAAGCACCTCACACCTTGTTTCGGTTCGTGATACTAAGCAACAGCAAATTGTCGATTACCTACAAGCTCAAGAATCCCAAGTGATGGGCTTTGTTCGCTCAGAATTGGCCAATGCCAGTGGCGGGCGATTTTATGGTTTGATCAATGCATTCCAACGATTGGGGTTAGATATTGACGAGGCTCGCGGTAATGCGCAGCAGCGCTACATTCAGGGGTCTGGCGATCAAATCAAAACGTCGATTCTTCCAGAGTCCAGCAGCTTTATTGGCAGCGAGCGTTATCGCCTGCTCCACAA
Organism: Vibrio sp. QJM3NY_35; assembly: GCF_057785915.1. Lineage (NCBI taxonomy): Bacteria > Pseudomonadati > Pseudomonadota > Gammaproteobacteria > Vibrionales > Vibrionaceae > Vibrio > Vibrio sp. QJM3NY_35. The sequence goes on from NZ_CM173507.1 coordinate 2,781,956, forward strand.
GCGCTACCATAATGCTTACCTAGAACTGCTTAAACGCTCCGATTTTGACGATATTCTCTTAGTTGATATCAACGGTAACGTCGCTTATTCCGTCTTTAAAAATGACGATTACGGCACCAACTTGCTGACTGGCAAATACAAGGATTCCAACCTAGGTATTACCTTTCAACGACTAGCCAAAGACGTAACCGACCGACGCAAATCTAACGAAGATTACACGCCGGTTATCGTTTCTGACTTTAAAGACGAGAATGGCAAACAGACCGCATGGTTAGGTGCACCTATTGTTCAACAAGGCTACCTACACAGTTACGCCATGTTTAGGCTGCCAATCAACGGCATTACTAAGCTGATTGCGGATCTCAACAAGAGTTCGAACATTCAAACGCTGCTTGTGGGTGATGATCACCTGCCTCGTAGCCTTGCCCATTCACAAGAATCAATCAACTTGAGCTTAGATGTTGTCGATAAAGCATTGGCTGGTGAAACGGCGGTTGGCACCTTCGACAACACCCTAGATCAAGCTATCATCGCGGCATATACGCCAATTGAGCTGAAATACGCAACATGGGCTTTAGTGGTTGAACTACCAGAGAAAGAGGCGTTTGCCCGTATTCATCAGTTAGAAAAGATCTTCGTGATCGTGATGCTAACCGCGATCATTCTCGTAGTCGTTGCATCGCACTATCTGTCTAACTTCATCACATCCCCACTACTTAAACTGACGTGGGCTGCCGAGAAAGTATCGGCGGGTGATCTTGATGAAACCATGATCAATACCGAGCGAAAAGATGAGATCGGCCGTCTTGCGGTGAGTTTCGAAAGAATGCAGCGCTCTATTCGTGAAAAAATGCAGCTCATCAAAAGCCAAAACGATGAACTTGAGGACAACCTGAAGACCATTCAAAAGCAAAACGAAGAGTTGCAACTGGCCAACAAACTGAAAGATGAGTTCTTAGCCACGACTTCACACGAATTGAGAACACCACTGCATGGCATGGTTGGTATCGCTGAGGCGTTGATATCCGGTGCGAACGGCCCTATTCCTGCAAACCAGAAGTATCAGTTGGACATCATCATCAATAGTGGTCAGCGGTTAGCAACCTTGGTTGATGATCTGCTTGATTATCACAAAATGCGCTATGGCAGCTTAGATATTAAGAAATCAGCTGTTGATTTGTCGGCAGCCACCAGCCTTGTACTAGAGCTATCTCATCACCTATTGGGCAATAAGCCAATCCGTATTATTAACCAAGTTCCAAGCGATTTAGGGCTGGTTTCATCCGATCCTCAACGACTTGAGCAAGTGATGTATAACTTGGTTGGTAATGCTATCAAGTACACTTCAGAAGGTAAGATTGTTATCTCTGCAAGCGTTATCGACGACAACATTCGTGTACAGGTTGTTGATACAGGGCAAGGTATACCTGCGGAATATCTTGAACATATCTTTGAACCTCTTATTCAAGCAGGTCAAGATGCGAGTAACTACCGCCAAGGCGCGGGGCTTGGATTATCGATCAGCCGTCAGTTAATCGAGCTAATGGGTGGTTCACTGTACGTAAGCAGCCAGCCAATGCTTGGCACTACGTTTAGCTTCACCCTGCCCCTAGCTACTCAAGATGAGCTGGATAGTTACAACGAATCAGGTCACTACTCACACTTCCAAGCGCCCGATTTAATAGATAACAGCCAACAAGAAAACAGCGTTATCAGTGAAAACCCAGATGGCCCGTTACTGGTTATCGCCGATGATGAGCCGGTTAACCTGCGAGTATTAGACAGCTTCTTGAAGTTAGAAGGTTATCGAGTACGTACTGCATGTGACGGTCCTGAAACCATTGAACTCATTGAGAAAGAGAAGCCAGAGCTGCTTCTGCTCGATATCATGATGCCAGGAATGAGCGGCTATCAAGTGTGTGAATCGCTGCGTAAGCAATATGACCACGCACAATTGCCAATCATCATGCTGACGGCACTCAACCAAGCAGAAGACCGTGTACGCGGTTTCGAAGCAGGTGCCAATGATTATTTATCTAAGCCGTTCAACAAACAGGAACTGGCTGCGCGAATTACGGCTCACTTATCAGCAAGTAAAGCCGAGCAGAGACGCCTTGAGAATGACCAATTGCAACTTGAGCTCAAACACCGAGCTATGGTTGAAGCTAACCTGCTAGAAACTCAAGGACGTTTGCTAGAACAGTTAGAGTCGGCTCCAGAAGCCATCATCTGTATTCGTGATGATCAGCGTATTCGCTTTGCCAACGAAGCGGCAGCGAAACTGTTTAGGCGTGGGCAAGAACAACTTAAGCGCTCTATGGCCGACGAGATCATTGCACCTAAATATCTTAAGGTGGAACAAGCGCATTACTGTGGTGATATTGATATCTATATAGATGACACACGTCAGCGTATACCGAGTGATATTCTTAAGTTACCTGAAGGTTCAGGGCTCGACACCATGTATATCTTTAATGTTGGTGGTGGTGTTAACTCAAACCGAATCAATAACCTTGAGACTGCAGTAGAGGCACTTTCAAGCTATGCTTTTGAAGGCGACAAAGATAAGTTACAACAGCTTAAGGAACTTGGCGGTGAATTTACTCGCCTTGCAGACAAGGCAACCGGTGAAGGTAAAAACAAACAAGAGTTGATGCGTGAGGTACTGGTCGATGCCATGACTAATGCCATCATCTACTGGGAGTCAGTTACTGGTGAAACCAAGTTTGCTTTTGCAGAGAAGAGTGGCTTATGGCGCGTTTACTTAGACCGAAGTACCCTTCAGACTCGAACACTAGATAAATACCTACGCGTAGAAACCCTACCGAAAACACCTCGCTGGCGAACGGTACTGAGCTCTATCGAATTCATACTTGAACACTGTAAAGAACAGACACCAGAGAGAACGCACATTGAGATGCTCAGAGACAAACTACAGAAGTTACTGACCAGCTAATCCTGAACTAACATCACTCTATTAGCCCACCTAGCGTGGGCTTTTTTGTGGAGATCATTCACAATCAAAGCACAATAACGTCCATTCAAATGCACTTCTTTTACGGCATTAAACAAGCAAAATGACACGTTACTCAAGCTTAAACAATCACCAGTTCAATCGCTATTTGGAAGCTTATTCTTGGCTGAATTTCACAGTTCTCCGACTCTTTGTTGCAGTTTGAGAAGCGAGTCACAACAGAACGGCAGATTTAATTTTCTAGAGAAATTTAACGTAAAACGAGCAAGTGACCAAGATCTACAATTACATTAAAACAGAACAAGGCTATATAATTAAAAGAACAAAAAGTAAGTAAGCACTAACATTTAATTACCAACACAAATTCAATTGCGAGTCACATCACCCTAACAATTGCGCGCAAAAAACCATCAAACCGCCCATTTTTGACGTTACTGACGTGGAGTTGGATGTTTTTAACGTTTTTGACGGGAAACGAGTTTGATTAATTCATCGATAAGGTGTTTTCTTACTCCTGCCAAAGGCCTACAGGCCACTCTTACCACTTCTCAGAATCAACGATGAATCTGGAGCAACGAAGAAGAGGTAGGCCTTTAACCAGAGTGTGTATCTACTAAACAATTTAGCGACAGATAACATTCAATCCATTAGTGAAATGAAAGCAAATAGTAAGGAACAGCTATGCTTGCCAATATAAAAAAAACAGCAATAGCAACAGCAATTATTGCAACTGCTACAACAGGTTTTGCATCAGTAGCAACAGCTGCAGAACGCAGTGAACTGACCGTTCACCCGAAAGAGTACACTACATTCGTACGTAACTTTAACCCGTACCTTGGTGCTACTAACCTACATACTACAACTGACTTCATGTATGAGCCGCTAGTAGTATTTAACGAAATGCACGGTAACACTCCAGTGTTCCGTCTAGCTGAAAACTTCAAGATGTCAGATGATCTGATGAGCGTTGTTTTCGACATTCGTAAGGGTGTTAAATGGTCTGACGGAGAAACTTTCTCTGCTGATGATGTTGTTTTTTCTTTCAACCTTGTAAAAGAGAAGCCAGAGCTTGACCAATCTGGTATCAACTCTTGGGTAACTTCTGTAGAAAAACTGAACGACAACCAAGTTAAGTTCACACTAACAGAAGCAAACTCAAACGTACCTTACGAGATTGCTAAAGTACCTGTAGTACCTAAGCACATCTGGAAAGACGTTAAAGATCCATCAACGTTTACCAATGAGAACCCGGTAGGTTCTGGTCCATTTACAGAAATCGATACGTTTACAGCGCAGCTATACATCCAGTGTGCAAACCCGAACTACTGGGATGCAGACAACCTAGATGTTGACTGTCTACGTGTTCCACAAATTGCGAACAACGACCAATTCCTAGGTAAAGTTGTAAACAGTGAAATGGACTGGACGTCTTCTTTCGTTCCAGATATCGATCGTACATACGCAGCAGCTAGCCCTAAACACCACTACTGGTACCCGCCAGCAGGCACACAGGCATTCATCGTTAACTTCAAGCACCCTGATGCTGCGAAGCATGAAGCATTGAGCAACGTTGACTTCCGTCGTGCTTTCTCTATGGCTCTTGACCGTCAAACTATCATCGACATCGCATTCTACGGTGGCGGTACTGTGAACGATTTCGCATCGGGTCTTGGCTACGCGTTTGAAGCTTGGTCTGATGAAAAAACTCACGACAAGTACAAAGGCTTCAACACTTACAACGCTGAAGGCGCGAAGAAGCTTCTTGCTGACGCTGGCTTCAAAGATGTAAACAAAGATGGTTTTGTTGACACTCCATCAGGTAAGTCTTTCGAACTAATGATTCAATCGCCAAACGGCTGGACTGACTTCAACAACACAGTTCAACTAGCGGTAGAACAGCTAAACGAAATCGGTATTAAAGCAAAAGCTCGTACACCAGACTTCTCTGTTTACAACCAAGCAATGCTTGAAGGTACATACGACGTAGCATACACAAACTACTTCCACGGTGCGGATCCATACACGTACTGGAACAGTGCTTACAACTCATCACTACAATCTGGTGATGGTATGCCTCGTTTCGCAATGCACTTCTACAAAAACGACAAGCTAGATGGTCTTCTAAACAGCTTCTATAAAACAGCTGATAAGAACGAGCAGCTAGACATTGCACACGGTATCCAGCAAATCATCGCTGCAGACCAAGTGACAATCCCTGTGATGTCTGGTGCTTACATGTACCAATACAACACAACTCGCTTCACTGGTTGGTGGAACGAAGAAAATCCAAAAGGCCGTCCAAACATTTGGGCTGGTATTCCAGAGCGTCTACTTCATGTACTGGACCTAAAACCAGTTAAATAAGTAATCGTTCAATCCTTGCGGCGTAACCTCTTACGCCGCTTATAAAAATCCTCACACTCTCAATTGAAAGTATGGCGCTAGTCGTCAGGGGATTTTTCGTTCCAAATTTCGCTAGGAGCGACCTGAATCCAGAAACAGGGAAACAATCTGGGTGAGTAAGGTGTGAGTTATGGGTTATTTTTTAAGACGTTTGTCATTTTATTTTGTCGCGCTATTAGTTGCTGCGACGTTAAACTTTATTATTCCAAGAGCAATGCCTGGTGACCCAGTTACCATGATGTTTGCGAACGCTTCTGTACAAGTTACTCCAGAGCGTATTGCTGCAATGAAAGAACTATTAGGCTTCGTTGATGGCGGTCTACTGGTTCAATACGTAGCGTACATGAAGAACATTCTTAGCTGGGAGCTAGGTACATCAATTCAATTCTACCCACTTTCTGTAAACACACTGTTGGGTGGAGCATTCGGTTGGTCGCTTTTCTTAGCCGGCACCGCAGTTATTCTTTCTTTCTCGATTGGTTCAATCCTAGGTATTTTCGCAGCGTGGAAACGCGGCAGTAAGTACGATGCCTTCGTAACTCCAGGGATGCTGATTCTACAAGCCGTTCCTCAAGTTGTTATCGCAATGATTGCACTATTTACCTTTGCAATTGGCTTGAAGTGGTTCCCAACCGGTTATGCCTACACCGCAGGTACTATGCCTGACTGGACAAGCTGGGCATTCATTAAAGATGTCGCTTACCACGCCTTCTTACCACTGTTCTGTGCTTCTGTTGTTCAAATTGGTGGCTTCCTAGTAAACATGCGTAACAACATGATCAACCTACTAGCCGAAGACTACATCACCATGGCGAAAGGCAAAGGCCTAAGCGAAAACCGAGTGGTATTCAACTACGCAGCTCGTAACGCGATGCTACCTAGTGTGACAGCCCTTTCAATGTCGCTAGGTATGGCAATCGGTGGTCAGTTAATTATTGAAATCATCTTTAACTACCCAGGTCTGGGCAGCGTACTTTTCAACGCAATTAACGCTCGTGACTACCAAGTACTGCAAGGTCAGCTGCTTATCATGACGCTATTCATGCTGTTCTTTAACCTAGTTGCAGACATGCTTTACGTTGTTCTTGACCCTCGTCTTCGTAAGGGTGGTAAATAATCATGAAAGACTTTCTAAAACTCATTTGGCGTAACCCGATGGCCCTAACAGGCGTCATCATCCTAAGTATCTTTATTCTTGGCGCGATTGCAGCTCCATTGATCACCAAACATGTACCAGACAAGCGTACAGGCAACCCACACGAATACCCTGGTTTCGTGGTGAAGTCTGCACAAACTAACCCTGATGGCTGGGTTGCTCAAAACCTAGCAGATGACCGTCGTACACTGATCATGTCTAAAAAGGCAGACCACGTACTAGGTACAACTCGTATGGGTCGTGATGTTTGGTCTCAAGTGGTATACGGCGCACGCGTATCTCTTGCTGTAGGTTTTGGTGCGGGTCTAACCGTATGTTTACTCGCAACTGTTATTGGTGTTTCTGCAGGTTACTTCGGTGGCCGTGTCGATGACGTTCTAACCGCCGCAATGAACATCATGCTGGTAATCCCTCAATACCCATTACTGTTCGTAGTAGCAGCCTTTATCGGTGAGGCAGGGCCACTCACCATAACCTTGGTTATCGGCTTTATGTCCTGGGCTTGGGGTGCCCGTGTTGTTCGCTCCCAGACCTTAGCTCTGCGTGAAAAAGAGTTTGTAAAAGCCGCTGAAGTTTTGGGTGAATCTTCATTCCGTATCATCTTCGTAGAGATTCTGCCAAACCTTATCTCTATCGTTGGCGCAAGCTTCATTGGTTCTGTGATGTACGCAATCATGATGGAAGCAACCATCTCGTTCCTAGGTCTTGGTGACCCGAACACAATCAGCTGGGGCATCATGCTTTACAACGTTCAAACCTCTTCATCAATGCTTATTGGCGCTTGGTGGGAACTGTTGGCTCCTTGTATCGCACTGACATTACTCGTAACTGGTCTTGCTCTGCTTAACTTTGCTGTCGATGAAATTGCTAACCCGCAACTGCGCTCTCACAAAGGCATGAAGCGTTGGAAAAAACTAGCAACTCAAGACAAAGAAGAACGTGAACCAGAACTACCACCACAAAATGCACTTTGGAGCGGAGATAAATAATCATGTCTGAACCACTAATTTCTATCCGCAACTTATGCGTAGATTACATCACAGAGTCTGGCGATGTTCGTGCGTGTAACAACGTAAGTTTCGATATCGCTCCGGGTGAAGTATTCGGCCTAGCTGGTGAATCTGGCTGTGGTAAATCAACGGTCGCTTTCTCTCTTATGCGTCTTCATAAGCCGCCCGCTTACATCAGTGGTGGTGAGGTTATCTTCAACGGTGAGAACATCCTTGAATACAGTGATGACCGTATGCAGGCGTTCCGTTGGAGCGAGATGTCGATGGTATTTCAGAGTGCGATGAACGCACTCAATCCTGTACTACCGATGGAAGAGCAGTTCTGTGACGTAATCATGCGTCACACGAACATGACTCGTGAACAAGCTAAGCAGCGTGCTGAAGGTCTACTTGAAATCGTAGATATTCACCCAAGCCGATTGAGTGACTACCCTCACCAATTCTCTGGCGGCATGCGTCAACGTTTGGTTATCGCTATCGCGCTAGCACTGAATCCAAAGCTGATAATTATGGATGAGCCGACAACTGCACTTGATGTGGTTGTGCAACGCGAAATCCTGCAAAAGATCTACGCACTGAAAGAAGAATTTGGCTTCTCAATTCTGTTCATCACCCATGACTTGTCGTTGATGGTCGAGTTCTCTGACCGCATCGGCATCATGTACTCAGGTGAGCTAATCGAAGTGGCTAACTCACAAGATATCCTAGAAAACCCTTACCACCCTTACACCAAAGGGCTGGGAAGTTCTTTCCCTCCACTGACAGGGCCAAAGACAAAGTTGACAGGTATTCCAGGCAACCCTCTGAACTTATTAGAAATTCCTGAAGGGTGTCGTTTCCAAGCTCGTTGCGACCGTGTACATGAAACGTGTACTAAGGTGCCAACTAAGCTGCGTTCTATCGACCCTGGGCATTTGTCTAACTGCCACCTGTACGGTGACCCAATAGTACAAAGGAAGCTATAGCTTGCACGCTGACTCAGCGTGAATAACCAACAAGGCGGCTCGACCGCCTAAAACAAGCAAAGCGAATAAGGATTCTGGAGACAATTATGAGCAAAGATTTCGGTCAATTATTGGTAGAAGGCAAGAATGTTGTAAAAGACTTCCCAATAAGCAGTACCACCATTCAAACCCCGATGATGCGTGCGATTAACGACGTGTCATTCAAGATGTACAAAAGCCGCGGCTTAGCAGTGGTTGGCGAGTCTGGTTCAGGCAAATCAACAACCGCCAAAATGATCGCAAAAATGTACGCGCCTTCAGGCGGTACGATCGAATACAAAGGCCGTGATATCCAAGAGATCTCGAGCAGAAAAGATCTTATGCATTACCGTGAAGGTGTGCAGATGGTATGGCAAGACCCGTTTGGTTCTCTGAATCCAACACATAACATCTTCCACCACATTGCTCGACCACTGTTGATCCACAAGAAAGTATCTCCGGGCAACAAGAGAGAATTAGAAGAGCGTGTCTACGATCTTTTAGAGCAAGTAGGTCTAATTCCGCCAAAAGAGACGGCGAAAAAGTACCCTCACCAACTGTCTGGTGGTCAGCGTCAACGTGTAAACCTAGCCCGCAATATCGCGGTAGGAGCAGAAGTTGTCCTAGCCGATGAACCAACATCAATGCTTGATGTATCGATTCGTGCGGGTGTTTTGAACCTGATGGAAGAGATGAAGTTTGAGAAGCAAATGTCTCTGCTTTACATCACTCACGATATCGCAACTGCGCGTTATATCGCTGAAGATCTTTCAGTAATGTACGTAGGACACATGGTGGAATGGGGTGATACCGATGACGTTATTGCTAACCCTCAACACCCTTACACTCAGCTACTGGTTTCGGCAGTGCCAGATCCTAAGAAATCAATCCACGATCAACTTGCTGGTAACAAAGGTGAGATTCCTCTTTGGACACCTGTATCAGCAGGCTGCCCATTTGCAGGCCGTTGTACCCACGCAATGGACAAGTGTAAAGAGCAACTTCCTGGAGTGACTCAATTAGCAGAGAACCACTTTGTACGTTGTTACCTACACGAAAGCTAAACAATAAGACCTAAGTTAGGGTCTGCGGGCCCTAACTAATTATATCCAAAACATTCAAGTACCTAGCCAATAGAAACTAGGACTGTCGGAGAATATTGATGCTGTTATTGACCAACCATATTGGCTATGAGTCCACAGGCCCCAAGCAAGCTATCTTACAAACTAAGAAAGCTCGCCTCTCTAGCACAACGGCTCTACTCGTCTGTGCAGACAACCATATGACTGTCGGAAGTTTTGATGTGGTTAAACAAGGCCGCGTAGCAAATTGGCATCAAGGGCAATTCTTCACTATCGATTTCAGTTCAGTGACTGAATCTGGTCGCTACTACCTGCGCTTTGACAACCTGCGTTCAGAAGTGTTTGAGATTGGCTGCAACCTATTAATGAATCAAACATTTTCTGATGTGCTTCATTACTTTAAGTCACAGCGCTGTGGCGGTATTTTCGACAAAAAAGATCGACAAGCACAAATTCTAGGTACCGACAGATACGTCGATGTCCACGGTGGATGGTATGACGCATCAGGTGATGTCAGTAAATATTTTAGCCACTTGTCTTACGGCAACTACCTAAACCCACAACAAATTCCAATGGTGGTTTGGAACATGCTAAAAAGCGTACGCTTGACTAGCCATAATCCAGACTTCCCGAAATTCTCCATGACACGCCTAACGGAAGAGGCGCTTTTCGGTGCTGACTTTTTGGTGCGAATGCAAGACGCTGACGGATACTTCTACATGACGGTATTCGACAAATGGAGCAAAGATATCAATCAGCGCGATATCTGCGCTTATGCGACTCAAGAAGGTCATAAATCAACGGATTTACAAGCTGGCTATCGACAAGGTGCCGGCGTTGCTATCGCAGCATTAGCCGCAGCTTCTGAGCTTGAAGTCTCAGGCTGCTACTCTAGCCACACCTACCTTGAAACGGCGGTTAAGGGTTACTGGCATCTAAAAGAGTACAACCTCCAGTATCTAAACGATGGTGAAGAGAACATCATCGATGAGTATTGCGCCCTAATCGCAGCCAATGAGCTGTATCGCGTAACACAAGACCAGCAATACCTAACAGAAGCAAGAATTTGGGCGACTCGTTTAATCTCTCGCCAACAGTCAGATAATTCATTTGAGAACTTCTGGTCTGCAAATTCTGATGGCTCTCGCCCATACTTTCATGCAGCTGAAGCCGGTCTTCCTGTGATTGCACTATGTGAATACATCGACAACGAAACCGATGCTGAATTAAAAGAACAGGCGCGCACAGTTGTTGAACAAGCTTGTCAGTTCGAAATCAACATCACCGACAAGGTCACCAACCCATTCGGCTACCCAAGACAGTACGTTAAATCTGTCGATGGTGATAAACGTGATGCCTTCTTCGTCGCTCAACAGAACGAGACAGGTTACTGGTGGCAAGGTGAAAATGCTCGCCTTGGTTCACTCGCAACCATGGCTTACCTAGTTCAACCGCACATTAAAGATAGCGAACAGCAAAAGCGTTTAATCCAGCTTTCACAAAATAGCCTTGATTGGATCTTGGGCCTCAACCCATACCACATGTGCATGCTCGATGGTCATGGCCATAACAACCCAGACTACCTACCTCAGCTTGGTTTCTTCAATGCCAAAGGAGGTATCTGTAATGGCATCACGGCTGGGTTCGAAGACGAACAAGACATCGCATTCAATCCGCCAGCTCAAAAAGACGACATGCTTCAAAACTGGCGTTGGGGTGAACAATGGATCCCTCACGGCGCTTGGTTCCTATTGGCAACCGCTGCGCAATTCAACTACCTAGCACAGCGTAAGGAGCAATAATTATGACGCTTTACTACGTAGGTATTGATGGTGGAGGCACGTCTTGTCGCGCTCGTATTCGTGATGACCAAGGCAAGCTGATTGGTGAAGCAAAAAGTGGCAGTGCCAACATCCTATTGGGCGTGGATGTTGCGATGAACTCTATTGTTGATGCTATTACAAAAGCGGCACAACAAGGGCAACTTAACTCTAACGATTTTTCTAATATGCATGTTGGCCTAGCATTGGCTGGCGCTGAGCAAAAATCAGCATGGTTCGACTTCATGGCTCAACCACACCCTTTCGCAAGTGTGACGCTAAATACCGATGCTTATGGCGCTTGCATTGGTGCTCACAACGGCCAAAACGGCGCAATCATGATTGGTGGTACGGGTTCTTGTGGAATCTACCTAAAAGACGGCGAGCAACATGTGGTTGGCGGTCGTGAATTCCCGATTTCAGATCAAGGTGGTGGCGCAGTGATGGGACTTCGCTTAATTCAACAAGTCCTGCTTGCAGAAGACGGTATTCGCAACAAGACACCACTGACTCAACACGTGATGAACCATTTTGGCAATGATGTTGATGCCATCGTCGAATGGTCAAAAGGTGCTATTCCAAAAGACTACGGTCAGTTCTCACCTGTCATTTTTCAACTCGCTAACGAAGGCGATGAGCTAGCTATCGAGATGCTCAAACAAACCGCTGCTGATATCGAAATGTTTGTGTTAGCACTGCATCGCAAAGGCGCTGACAAGGTGTGCTTAATGGGAAGTATCGCAGAGCGTATTCTCAACTGGTTATCACCACCGGTACAACAATGGATCGTTAAACCTCAATTCGACGCTATTGAAGGCGCATTGATGTTTGCGGGTAAATCACAACACAACTTGTATCAACAGGCTTAGCAGGGAAGTTATATGAATTACCGCATCGACTTAGCTGTTCTTTCTGAACAAAAAAATAACTGCCGATTTGGCCTTACGGTACATAACTTAAGTGATCTTGATGTAACTGATTGGTCACTGCATTTTGCGTTTGACCGATTCATCCTTCAGGAGAGTTTATCGCAGGGTGAACTTACTCAAGTTGGTAGTTTTTGTTCGTTCAAACCAAGTTCGCCAGTGTTAAAGGCGAACAACCATTACTACCTTGAATTCAGCATTCAAAGCGCCCCATTCCGTTTCTATTCTGACGGCCTAAATGATGCTTTTATCCAAACGCATCACCAAGGTGAAACATCGGTACTGCCTGTCGCAATATCACCAATTGTTCTGGCTTCACCATACCGTGAACGCAATCAGATACCTGAAGTGAACGCTGCTGAGATTGCATTAATTCCTCAACCGAATCAGATCGAATTTCAGCAAGGTAGTTTCGCGCTAAATAACGACTGCAGAATTGAAGTTCAATCTCATCTTGCTGATAAGGCAGTCTCTTGGTTCCAGCAAGAATTGCTATTGACCTTTGAGTTGTCTCTTTCGAACGCGCTTTCAGCTGAGCTTTCAAAAGACGAAAGCGGCGACATTCTATTTCGCAGCAACCCGACGTTAGATGAAGCCGAATACAAACTCCGCATTACTGAACAACAGATAATTATTGAATCAGGCAGCCAATCTGGCTTTGTACACGCTGTGGCAAGTTTGATTCAATTGGTTCAACAACAGGATGCCGAAAACTTCTCTGTACCATGTTGCCAAATAGCCGACCAACCTCGTTTCAAATACCGCGGCATGATGTTGGACTGCGCTCGTCACTTCCACTCAGTGGAGCAAGTGAAGCGTTTAATCAACCAACTTGCACACTACAAATTCAACGTTTTTCATTGGCACCTAACCGATGATGAAGGTTGGAGAATCGAGATTAAGAGCCTGCCTCAATTAACTGAAATTGGCGCTTGGCGTGGTCCTGATCATGCATTAGAACCGCAATACACCCACATTTCCGAGAACTATGGTGGCTTCTACACACAGCAACAGATTCGCGAAGTCATTGAATACGCAGAACAGCGCAGCATCACGGTAATCCCTGAGATTGATATCCCAGGGCACTGCCGCGCCGCCATCAAATCACTGCCTGAAATACTGGTAGAGCAAGCAGATACCACTCAATACAAGAGCATTCAGCACTACAACGACAACGTGCTAAACCCAGGTTTACCAGGCACTTATCAATTTCTAGATGCGGTTATTGAAGAAGTCGCAGAGCTATTCCCTAGCGAATTGATTCACATGGGCGCAGACGAAGTACCACCGGGCGTGTGGACTAACAGCCCTGCTGCTCAAGCTCTGATGAAAGAGCACCAGTACCAAGACAGCAAAGACTTGCAAGGTCACCTATTCCGCTATGCCGAAAACAAACTCAAGCAACTCGGCAAACGCATGGTCGGCTGGGAAGAAGCACAGCACGGCAACAAAGTCAGTAAAGAGACCATCATCTACTCGTGGCTCAGTGAAGAAGCTGCAGTGAATTGCGCTCGCCAAGGCTTTGATGTGGTGCTGCAACCGGCACAATTTACCTATCTCGACATGACCCAAGATTATGCACCGGAAGAACCGGGCGTAGATTGGGCTGCCGTTATCCCATTAGAACAAGCTTATACCTACGAAGCGCTTGCTGAAATATCCGACACCGACCCAATTCGTAAGCGGATCCGCGGAATTCAGTGTGCTCTATGGTGTGAGATCGTCACCAACCAAAAGCGTATGGATTACATGGTATTCCCAAGAATTAGCGCTTTAGCTGAAGGATGTTGGACACATAAAAACAACCGAAACTGGCTAGATTACCTATCTCGCCTAAAGGGGCATCTGCCATTACTCGACAGACTCAATGTTGATTATCGCAACCCTTGGAAAGCTCAATAAAACAAACCAAAGCGACACTCACATCGAGTGGTTGCTGAATCAAATTAAGGTGCTCAGTTAGATACGACTCAGCATCACTATTTAAAAATTAGCTGCATAGATGCAGTTTGTTAAAAAGGAAATGACAATGAAATACGGCTATTTCGATAACGACAATCGCGAATACGTCATCACTCGCCCTGATGTACCAGCACCTTGGACAAACTACCTAGGTACTGAAAAGTTTTGTACCGTGATTTCGCACAATGCGGGCGGTTACTCGTTCTACAATTCTCCGGAATACAACCGTGTTACTAAGTTCCGTCCAAACGGCACCTTTGACCGTCCTGGACACTATGTGTACCTGCGTGATGATGAGACAGGTGATTACTGGTCTATCTCTTGGCAGCCAGTGGCAAAGAGCCTAGATGAAGCGAATTACGAAGTTCGTCACGGGTTGTCATACTCAAAGTTCAAATGTGAATACAGCGGTATTACAGCGACCAAAACGCTATTCGTACCTAAGGGTGAAGATGCAGAAGTTTGGGACGTTGTATTAAAGAACAACACTGATAAGCCTCGTACTATCAGCACTTTCTCGTTTGTTGAGTTCTCTTTCAGCCACATTCAATCAGACAATCAAAACCATCAGATGTCTCTGTACTCTGCTGGCACGTCTTACCAAGAAGGTGTTCTGGAATACGACCTGTACTACAACACTAATGACTTTGAAGGCTTCTACTACCTAGCTTCAACTTTCTCACCAGACAGCTACGATGGCCAACGTGACAACTTCCTTGGCATGTACCGTGATGAAGCAAATCCAATTGCGGTTGAAAACGGTAAGTGTTCTAACAGCGCTCAAACTTGTTACAACCATTGTGGTTCTCTGCACAAGCAATTTACGATTCAACCCGGTGAAGAAGTTCGCTTTGCGTATGTACTCGGTATCGGTAAAGGCAACGGTGAACGCCTACGTGAGAAGTACCAAGACACAGCAAACGTAGACGCCGCTTTCCAAGGCATCAAAGATCACTGGGACGAGCGTTGCAACAAATTCCAAGTTAAGTCGCCAAACGAAGGCTTAGACACAATGATCAACACGTGGACGCTGTACCAAGCAGAAACCTGTGTGGTTTGGTCACGCTTTGCATCATTCATCGAAGTTGGCGGTCGTACTGGTCTTGGTTACCGTGATACGGCGCAAGATGCTATTTCAGTACCTCATGCCAACCCACAAATGACCAAGAAGCGTATTATCGACCTGCTTCGCGGACAAGTGAAAGCGGGCTACGGTCTACACTTGTTCGATCCAGACTGGTTCGATCCAGAGAAAGCCGACGTTGAGCCATCAAAATCACCAACGGTTGTTCCAACACCGTCAGATGACGACAAGATCCACGGCATTGAAGACACATGTTCTGATGACCACCTATGGATCGTTCCGACCATCATCAAGTACGTGATGGAAACCGGTGAACACGACTTCTTCGATGAAGTGATTCCATACGCAGACGGTGGCGAGGCGACAGTTTACGAACACATGAAAGCGGCACTGAACTTCTCTGCTGAATACGTGGGTCAAACGGGTATCTGTAAAGGTCTTCGTGCTGACTGGAATGACTGTTTGAACCTAGGTGGCGGTGAATCTTCAATGGTTTCATTCCTACACTTCTGGGCGCTACAAGAATTCCTAGATCTTGCTAAGTTCCGCAATAACGATGCTGACGTTGCGAAATACACAGAAATGGCAGCTAACGTTCGCGAAGCGTGTGAAACGCACCTTTGGGATAACGAAGGCGGCTGGTACATCCGTGGTCTGACTAAAAATGGCGACAAGATCGGTACCGCTCAACAAGCTGAAGGCCGTGTGCACCTTGAGTCAAACACGCTAGCAGTTCTATCTGGTGCTGTTTCTCAAGAACGCGGTGAGAAAGCGATGGACGCTGTTGATGAGAACCTTTTCTCTGAATACGGCCTACACCTAAACTCTCCTTCATTTGCAACACCAAACGATGATATCGGCTTCGTAACTCGCGTTTACCAAGGCGTAAAAGAGAACGGCGCAATCTTCTCTCACCCTAACCCGTGGGCCTGGGTGGCAGAAGCGAAACTAGGTCGTGGTGACCGCGCGATGAAGTTCTACGACGCACTGAACCCTTACAACCAAAACGACATGATTGAAACGCGTTACGCAGAACCATACTCGTACGTGCAGTTCATCATGGGTAAAGATCACCAAGACCATGGTCGTGCAAACCACCCTTGGTTAACGGGTACCTCTGGTTGGGCTTACTTCGCGGTAACCAACTTCATTCTTGGTGTTCGTACAGGCTTTGAAGGCTTAACGGTTGATCCTTGTATCCCGACTGACTGGCCAGAGTTCGAGGTTACTCGTCAATGGCGTGGCGCAACTTACAACATCACAGTGCAAAACCCGAATGCAGTAAGCAAAGGCGTTGCCTCTATCACTATCAATGGTGAGTCAGTTGAAGGCGCCATCCCAGTACAAGCAGAAGGCAGCGTGAACGATGTTGTCGTTGTTCTAGGCTAGTCACGCAATTTAACGAACAGCTCTTGTCTCAAGTCTTTACAGGCTTGAGACAATGAGACTAAAAGGATTTTCTAATGATTAAATTTGGTACAGGTGGCTGGCGCGCTTTCATTGGTGAGGAGTTCACTAGAGAGAACGTTCGCTTGGTAGCGCAAGCACTCGCTAACATCATCAACAACGAAGATGCAGCCAAGAATGGGTTTGTAATCGGCTATGACCGCCGCTTCCTTTCAGATAAAGCCGCATGCTGGTTTGCAGAAGTACTTGCGGCGAACAACATCAAAGTAAGCTTCATCGATAAATTCGTTCCAACTCCTATCGTAATGTTCCAAGCGAAAGAGATGGGCTGCACCTACTCGGCATGTATTACCGCTTCTCACAACCCCGCTGATTACAATGGTATTAAGGTGTTCATTGAAGGCGGCCGCGATGCCGATGAGATCATCACAGAGAAGATCGAACAGCAAATCGCAACCCTAACCAACGAAGATGTTATTCGTGTCGATTTCGAACAAGCGTTGAATGACAAAGAGATCGAGATCATCAACCCGATGAACGCCTTTGTTGATTCCATCATTAATGCCATCGATATTGAATCGATCAAGAAAGCGAACCTACGCGTACTGATCGACCCAATGTTTGGTGTGGCGAAAAACGCTCTGCAAACGGTTCTAATCAACGGTCGTTGTGATGTCGACGTCATCAACGATGGCAAAAACCCAGATTTTGGTGGCTTAATGCCGTCGCCAAATGCTGCAACGCTCTATCGCTTGAAGCACTTAGTTGCAGCAGAAGGCTATGACATTGGTATTGGTACTGATGGCGATGCCGACCGTTTGGGGATCATCGATGAGAAAGGTCACTTCATTCATCCTAACGAAGTACTACTCCTACTTTACTACTACTTGCTGGAATACAAAGGCTGGAAGGGCTCTGTCGTTCGTAACATCGCAACCACACATCTACTGGATAAAGTGGCGGCAGATCATGGTGAGAAGAGCTTTGAGGTTCCTGTAGGCTTTAAGCATATCAGCTCGCAAATGGAGGCCGATGACTCTCTGATTGGTGGCGAAAGTTCGGGTGGTTTAACCATTCGTGGTCACATCAAAGGTAAGGATGGCGTATTTGCTTCAAGCTTACTGGTTGAGATGATCAGTGTGACAGGCAAGAAGCTGTCTGAATTACTTGATGAGATTTACTCTAAATATGGCTATGCCTACACCGCGGAAGGCGATTGTAAGTTTAAACCTTCAGAGAAAGAAGCGCTCTACACTAAGATCTACGTCGAGAAGCAACTGCCTGAATTTGAATACGAAATTGAAAGAGTCAGCTATGAAGATGGTGCCAAGGTGTACTTCAAGAATGGCGGCTGGGTAATTGCTCGATTCTCAGGAACAGAGCCGTTACTACGAATCTTCGCAGAAATGGAAGATAAAGACACTGCAGAACGTGTTCTTCAAAAAGTGAAAGACTTCCTCTCTCTATAGGCTTATAGAGTGCAGCAGTTTTGTATGGGGCTTAACAAATCACTGCCTTGTTAAAGCCTATAAGTGAAGAACTCTTGCCCAGTACTTTGATTGAAGTGCTGGGCTTTTTTATCGCGATTCTTGCAACGATTAGTATCGCGTTATATCTCTTTAAAAAGCCAATACGCCTTTGGTATCCACTTTTACGTTGACCGGCATACCAACTTCAAGCGCTTCTGACGAGGTTGCTAATAACTTCTGACCATGCGCTTCGATTACATAACGACAGTGATCGCCCATAAACTGCTGTTCTAGCACTGAAATAGCGCTGTCTTGCTCATAACTTGCTTGGATCTGCTGCGGTCTTAGTAACAACGAACATTCCGATCCCACTTCAATCTGAGTTTGTGCTTTCGCTTCTATCAGGCCTAAGCTTGTTTCAAATTCATTTCCTGAAATACGCTGCGCATTGAGATAGCTACCGCCGCCCAAAAAGTCTGCAACGAACTTACTCGAAGGGTGGAAATACAACTCAGAGGCCGAACCATATTGTTCAATCACACCATGGTTCATTACTGCCATCTTATCTGCAAACGCGAACGCTTCTTCGCGGCTGTGAGTTACGAAAATAGCTGTCACACCCTGCTTCTTAAAGATCTTACGAATTTGAGAAATCAGCTCATGACGAACCTGAGTATCGATGTTCGAGAACGGTTCATCCAATAGCAGTAAATCAGGCTTGTATGCCAAAGATCGGGCAATCGCAACACGCTGCTGTTGACCACCAGAAAGTTGATGCGGGTATCGGTCACCATACTCATCTAAGTGAACCAACTCTAACATCTCTTGAACTTTCTCTTTCTTTTTCTGCTCTGAGAGTTCTTTTAGTCCAAAGCCAACGTTCTGGTTGACCGTCAGGTGCGGGAACAGAGCGTAGTCTTGGAAAATCATACCGATATTTCGTTGCTCCGGTGGCAACCAATTATCACCATCATCGATGGTTTGACAGTTCAAACTCATTACGCCGCTACTCAATGGAAGCAGGCCAGCAATCGCCTTAAGTAAGGTGGTTTTTCCGCAGCCACTTGCACCAAGAAGACAAACAATTTCACCATGCTCAACTTCTAACGAGAGCGCTTCCAAGATGGTTTGCGACTCATATTTACAAGTCAGATCTTTAATTGATAATGCACAACTCATTAGTGTTTCTGCTCCAAGGAACGGTTTACGATGATCAGAGGAATTAAACCTACTAACACCAGTAATACAGCAGGCATCGCCGCCAATTCGAGGTGCTCATCTGAGGCATAGTTATAAACATAGGTCGCTAATGTTTCGAAGTTGAAAGGACGCAGCAGCAATGCCGCATTTAGCTCTTTCATTGATTCGATAAACACCAATAAACCAGCGATCAGCGCGCCGCGTTTAATCAAAGGTAAATGAACACGACGTAACATCTGGTTGGTATTGCAACCCATGGTTTTAGAAGCCATATCCAATGAAGGAGATACTTTACTCAAGCTACTTTCAATACTGCCAATCGCCACCGCAGAAAAACGCACCACCATGGCAAAGATAAGCGCAAACATAGAGCCAGAGAAAATCAGCCCCGGACGTCCCCACTCCATCACTTTAGCAATATCATTAACTAAATGATCCATGAACAGCACAGGCACCATCACACCAATCGCCAACACTGTGCCTGGAACAGCATAGCCCATCGAAGCAATACGCATGTAAGCCTGATTTTTCTTACTCGGGCTAACGCGTTGGTTAAAGTTAACAATCATCGCGATAATCACGCCAATAATCGCAGCAACTACCGAAACGTAAAGGCTGTTGATGGCATATTCTCTGAATTCAGGGGTCCAGCTTTGAGCAAAATATTTGTAGGCGTAAATAATGAGCTGGCCAAGAGGGAATAAGAACGCAACGCAAACTAATCCCCAACACCAGAATAGTGCCAGCCATTTTTTCCAACCAGAAAGGTCGTAACGAAAATCTTCGCGGCTGCTGAACTGATTCTGGAATAGCTTCTGCTTACGGCGACTGTATCGCTCTGAGCTCAACAGTAGGATCACGATAACCAGCATAATTGCCGAGATTTTCGCTGCTGCCGTTAAGCTTGAGTAGCCTAGCCAAGTATCATAAACCGCAGTCGTTAAAGTGTTTACTGCAAAGTAACTCACGGTACCAAAGTCACCGATGGTTTCCATAGCAACAAGCGATAAACCGACCGCCATTGATGGACGAACAAGTGGTAAGGAGATACGACGGAAGCTTTCCCAAGGTGAGCATTTTAGCAAACGAGCGGATTGCAATAAGGAGACGTTTTGCTCCATAAATGCCGCGCGGCACAGCAAATAAACATAAGGATAGAGAACGAGAGATAGAACAATAATAGCGCCAGATAAGGTTCTAATATCCGGGAACCAATACTCACCGGGTCCCCACCCAGTAAGATCTCGCAGTAGAACCTGAACAGGGCCAGCAAAGTCGAACCAATCAGTAAAGATATAGCCAACGATATAGCCTGGCATGGCTAGTGGCAGGACGAGTGCCCACTGTAAAACACGCTCTCCCGGAACACGGCACATTGCCATAACCCAAGCCGACGGAATACCAAAAACTAAAGACAGGAACATGGTTCCTATGACTAAAACCACCGTATTGTAGGCATAGGTAGGCATCACTGTGGACATCAGATGAGAAAATAGCTCATCTGTTTCTCCAACAGCCGTCGTAAAAATCGCTAAGATCGGTAAGACCAGTAATACAGCAATAATGCCGCTACTGGTGTTCCATAAATAATTCTTTTCTTTCATCGCCTAACTACAACGAGGCTTAATGAAACACAAATGCATTTGCAAATACATCTCATATCCTTTTAATGGTGGGGTTATTTATACCCATATACTCTAATGACTTCAAGGTGAGATGCTAATAACTCAAGGGATCAACGGGGTGCTTTGTATCAAAAAGTGATTTTCCAATAACAAACAACCCCAAGTAGCCAAAATGGCGACTTGAGGTTGTCATTTTACTTAGGCCGAAGCCTACCGTAATAAATTATAGATCGAACTTAACTTCGTCCAATAGCTTGATTGCAGCCGCGTGGTGGTTTGCAATTTCATCTAGAGAAACAGTATCCGCTTTGAACTCACCCCATGAAGCAACAAGCTCAGAAGGTTTAACGTCTGCTTTCACTGGGTATTCGTAGTTCACTTCTGCGTACATGCTTTGTGCTGTGTTACCAGATAGGAATTCCATTAGCTTAACGGCATTCTCTTCATTTGGAGAGTATTTAGCCATTGCCATACCAGAGATGTTTACGTGAGTACCTGTAGTCTCTTGGTTAGGGAAGTTAATGTAAACAGAGTCAGCCCAAGCTTTTTGCTCTTTATCATTAACCATCTTACCTAGGTAGTAGCTGTTACCAAGAGCAACATCACATAGACCTTCTTTAATCGCTTTAACTTGCGCGCGGTCGTTACCTTGAGGCTTACGTGCTAGGTTTGCTTTTACGCCTTCTAGCCATTCTTTCGTTTCAGCTTCACCTTTGTGAGCAATCATCGAAGATACTAGAGAAACATTGTATGGGTGCTTACCGCTACGAGTACAGATTTTGCCTTTAAATTCAGGCTTAGTTAGATCTTCGTAAGTGAACTCTTCACCTAGACGACCAACACGGTCACGTGAAGAATAAACGCTACGTGTACGAGTTGTTAGAGCAAACCACTCATTATCTGTATCTTGGTATTGAGCAGGGATGTTCTTTTCAAGTACATCGCTCTCTACAGATTGAACTAGACCTTGTTTAGTTAATTCAGATAGACGGCTGATATCTACAGTTAAGACAACGTCAGCTGGGCTGTATTCACCCTCTTGAGCTAACTTCTCTGCTAAACCTTTTTTAGCAAACTTAACGTTTACTTTAATACCAGTCTCTTTTGTGAACTCTTTGAACATTGGCTCAACAAGGAAAGGTTGACGGTAAGAGTATACGTTTATTTCTTCCGCAGCCATTGCTGTCGGGGCAATTACACCACACGCTAGAGCTGAAAGTGTTAGCAGTTTCTTCATTGTAAAATCCTTTATATCGAAATGATAATGTCTATCAGTTGCGTTATTATATTCATCATTAACATAATTACAATGACGACCAACAAAAAATCCGTCTACTCAGACCATTCAAACTCTCACTTTTGTAACAAACCATTTCAACTTTGTGTCTTGTCATTCCCCTTAAACAATGAGCCTAACTTCAACGTTCGTGTTTATATATTGTGCAACCGTAAATACAACAAAGCCCCGCAACAAGAGTTGCGGGGCTTTCTTTGTCTAACCTAACCCATTCAGATTAGGCGACGACTGTTGATTATTTTACTGATACAAACTCAGGGTAAGCGCCGACACCACAATCGTGCATGTCCATACCTTCAAGTTCTTCATCTTCCGTTACTCGGATACCGATTGTTGCTTTAAGCACTGCCCATACTGCTAGGCTAGCACCGAATACCCATGCAAAGATGACCGCTGCACCCATTAGCTGAGCACCAAACGTTGCATCAGCATTGCTTAGTGGCACAGCCATTAGACCGAAGAAACCACATACACCGTGTACAGAGATAGCACCTACTGGATCATCAATCTTAGCTTTGTCTAGAGCGATGATGCTGAATACAACCAATGCACCAGATACCGAACCAATCGCTACAGCAAATAGAGGTGATGGTGATAGAGGGTCTGCAGTGATTGCTACTAGGCCAGCTAACGCGCCGTTAAGAATCATTGTTAGGTCTGCTTTACCCCAAGTTGTTTTACATACTAGTAATGCTGCGATTGCACCCGCTGCTGCTGCTGCGTTGGTGTTGAGGAAGATTTGACCAACTGCTGTCGCGTTCTCAAAATCCGAAACCATTAGTTGAGAACCGCCGTTGAAACCGAACCAACCGAACCAAAGGATAAATGTACCTAGCGTTGCAAGTGGCATGTTTGAACCAGGAATCGGGTAGATTTCACCGTTCTTACCGTATTTACCTTTACGAGCACCGAGTAGCAGAACACCAGCTAACGCTGCTGCTGCACCAGCCATGTGTACGATACCTGAACCTGCGAAGTCACTGAAACCCGCTTCTGATAGGAAACCACCGCCCCAAGTCCAGTAACCTTCAACAGGGTAAATGAACGCTGTTAGTACTACAGAGAAGATTAGGAATGACCAAAGCTTCATACGCTCAGCAACCGCACCAGATACTACAGACATTGCTGTTGCAACGAATACTACCTGGAAGAAGAAGTCTGATTCTAGTGAGTGGTCTGCGCCTTCACCTTGTGTACCAATTAGAGTACCAAATGATGGCAACCAACCGCCTTCACCGTTGTCGACATACATGATGTTGTAACCAACCACTAAGAAAGCTGTACAAGCAATTGCGTACAAACAGATGTTCTTAGTTAAAATTTCTGTGGTGTTCTTTGAACGAACTAGGCCAGCTTCTAACATCGCGAAGCCTGCTGCCATCCACATTACCAACGCACCTGAAATGAGGAAGAAAAAAGTGTCTAGTGCGTAACGTAGTTCCGTTACTGTTGTTGTAAGTTCCATATTAAAGTCTCCAGTCCTTGTAATTCTTTAAAGTGCTTCAGCATCCATTTCACCAGTACGAATTCGTACGGCTTGGCTTAGGTCATACACAAAAATTTTGCCGTCGCCGATTTTTCCGGTGTGTGCCGCTTGGCTAATCGCTTCAACAACTCGGTCAACATTCTCAGCTTGGGTAGCAATCTCTAGCTTAACTTTTGGTAGGAAATCCACTTGGTACTCTGCACCACGATACAATTCAGTGTGTCCCTTCTGACGACCAAAGCCTTTCACTTCAGAAACAGTCATACCTTCAATACCCACATCAGAGAGCGCTTCGCGTACATCGTCTAATTTGAATGGCTTAACAATGGCATTTATTAATTTCATATTCGTTCCTTAAATTCTTACTTAATCCGTTAATTCTCTTATTACAATCCAAGTAGCGTGCCAAAAAGTTAAATTATTGATTTTAAACAACATTAATATAATAAGGTCGTAATAACGAAAAAGGCCGCACCAATATGGTGCGGCCTTTTCACTATCTTAATGCGTTGCACTATTGTTGCTCCAGTTTTGGGCAACGGAGCCTGCAAAGCTCTGAGTGACTAACAAATAGGTATTAGCGACTAGTAACCTAAAAAATCCATCCAGCGTTCGATGAGCAGTTCGAAATCGTCGATTCCACAGCTTGCTTGGCTTTCACAGTTATAGAAGTCGAACTCACTGCCCTCTTCCATCTCTTGCTCATGCGCTAACACGTTTTCTTGAATCGTTACTTCGTCTTCATTAATCGCAAGGCTAATCTCTTTGCCAAGCAACGTCACTTCATTGCTCAAGTCCTGTCGAGATTGCTCAATCAACGCCATCACATGATCTAATTTTTGCTTATCTTTACCGATCTCTTCTTGAAGCCAACGGCCAACAATCTCATGGCCCATGCTGCATTTCACATAGTATTCACCCATTAGAGTGTTTCTAGTAAATTCGAATTCCATAAGACTCCAAAGCTCTAATAAAAAGAGGCTCAATAAAAGGGTTGTGGCAAAAATGAGGCGAGAGTATATAGCGAAGTCATCAAGAGATCGAGTCGCTCGTCGTCCAGTATTCGGACATAAAAAAACGCCTACCGAAGTAGACGTTCTATCATTTGGGTTCCTCTAAATAGTTGGAGTTGCAGTTAGGCGACAAGTTCGTTCATCCCTATGAGCATAGAAGCTCTATGTGATTAGGGCGGCCGGCGCTCCGGTGAACGTACGCAGTCAACAACGCTGCAGCTACAAATATAACGAGGAACTAAGCTGGTTCTTGGAAGATAACCGTGTCTGCTTTTTCCGTGTACTGACCCATTTTATGGAAGTTCAGGTAACGGTATGTATCAGCAGCCGTTGCATTAATCTTCTCAGCGTACTCTAAGTACTCTTCTTTCGTTGGGATGCGACCTAGAATCGCGCCAACAGCAGAAAGCTCAGCAGAAGCCAGATAAACGTTCGCGCCATTACCTAAGCGGTTCGGGAAGTTACGCGTTGACGTCGACATAACCGTCGAAGCATCAGCAACACGAGCTTGGTTACCCATACATAGTGAACAGCCAGGAGTTTCGATACGTACCCCAGCACGACCGAAGATGCCGTAGTAGCCTTCTTCTGTCAGTTGGTCTTTATCCATCTTCGTTGGCGGAGCCACCCATAGGCGAGTATTTAGCGAGCCGTTAAACTCTTCTAGCATCTTACCTGCAGCACGGAAGTGACCGATGTTCGTCATACAAGAACCGATGAACACTTCTTGAATCTCAGTACCTTGAACGTCCGAAAGAAGACGAGCATCATCTGGATCATTTGGTGCACATAGGATTGGTTGATCGATGTCAGCAAGATCAATCTCAATAACATGCGCGTATTCCGCATCTGAATCAGCAGATAGCAACTCAGGGTTCGCTAACCACTCTTCCATTGCTGTGATACGACGCTCAATCGTACGAACATCACCGTAACCTTCAGCAATCATCCACTTAAGCATAACGATATTCGAGTTCAGGTACTCATCGATAGACTCTTGAGATAGCTTAACCGTACAACCTGCAGCAGAACGCTCAGCAGATGCATCAGAAAGCTCAAATGCTTGCTCAACAGATAAGTGCTCAACACCTTCAATTTCTAGTACACGACCAGAGAATTCGTTAATCTTACCGGCTTTCTCTACCGTTAGTAGACCTTGCTTGATACCGTAAAGAGGAATTGCATGTACTAGGTCACGTAGCGTGATACCCGGCTGCATTTCACCTTTAAAGCGAACCAAGATAGATTCAGGCATATCAAGAGGCATAACGCCAGTTGCCGCAGCAAATGCTACTAAGCCAGATCCCGCAGGGAATGAAATACCTAGAGGGAAACGAGTATGCGAGTCACCACCTGTACCTACAGTATCAGGAAGAAGCATACGGTTTAGCCATGAGTGAATAACGCCATCACCCGGACGAAGTGAAACACCCGCACGGTTCATGATGAAATCAGGTAGCGTATGGTGAGTGTTTACATCGACTGGTTTAGGGTATGCCGATGTGTGACAGAAAGACTGCATTACAAGGTCTGCAGAGAAACCAAGACACGCCAGATCTTTAAGCTCATCGCGAGTCATAGGACCGGTCGTATCTTGAGAACCGACTGTCGTCATTTTAGGTTCACAGTACTGACCAGCACGCACACCTTCAACGCCGCATGCTTTACCAACCATCTTCTGAGCTAGCGTGTAGCCTTTATCAGATGCAGATGGGTCGATTGGTTTAGCAAACAGATCCGTTTCTTCTAGACCTAGAGCGTCACGAGCACGACCCGTTAGACCACGACCGATGATCAGTGGAATACGGCCACCAGCACGCACTTCATCAAGAAGTACTTTGCTTAGCTCAAAGTTTGAAATCACAGAACCGTTCTTGTGAACAACACCTTCGTACGGGTAGATATCAATGATATCGCCCATGTTCATATCTTGTACGTTCAGTTCAATGGGTAGTGCGCCTGAATCTTCCATTGTGTTGTAGAAGATTGGTGCAATTTTACCACCAAGACAAACACCGCCAGTACGCTTATTTGGTACGAATGGGATATCTTCACCCATAAACCAAAGTACTGAGTTTGTTGCCGATTTACGTGAAGAACCTGTACCAACAACATCACCAACGTAAGCCAGTGGAATGCCATCTTTTTGCATTTCTTCAATTTGTTTGATTGGACCAACGCTACCCTGTTCATCTGGAGTAATGCCATCACGTTCCATCTTCAGCATCGCTTTCGCGTGTACTGGGATGTCAGGACGTGACCATGCATCAGGCGCTGGAGATAGGTCATCGGTGTTCGTTTCACCGGTAACTTTAAATACTTTAACGGTGATCTTTTCCGCTACTTTGTTTTTCGCTGTAAACCATTCAGCATCAGCCCAAGATTGAAGCACTTGTTGTGCAGATGCATTGCCAGCTTTCGCTTTCTCTTCTACGTCATAGAACGCATCGAACATCAGTAGAGTATGAGATAGAGCTTTAACAGCGATTGGAGCAAGCTCAGCATCGTCTAGTAGAGATACTAGAGATTCGATGTTGTAGCCGCCTTGCATGGTACCAAGCAATTCTGCAGCTTTTGCTTTGCTTACTAGTGGAGAAGCTACTTCACCTTTAGTGATAGCCGTAAGGAAGCCAGCTTTTACGTAAGCGGCTTCATCTACACCCGGTGGAATGCGATTTTCTAGTAGGTCAAGAATGATTTCTTCTTCACCTTGAGGTGGATTCTTCAGAAGTTCAACTAGGCCAGCTACCTGCTCAGCATCTAGTGGTTTTGGAACAACTCCTTCGGCAGCACGTTCTTCGACGTGTTTACGGTAGGCTTCAAGCACGACTTTTTTCCTCTCATTGCGGTTCACTTCTTCCCTTCATAATTGTTAGTAAAATAAAGAAGTGAACATCCTTGGAAACTTGGCTCTCCATTGCCATTTTTGTCATTCAATTTGTATTGATGAGCGGCGTCATAGAGGCCAAACTGTGGGCGGTAGAATAGCAAATTTAACGTTAAATTAAAATCTTATCATTTTGACCAACATAGCAAGTTAAGACGAAAGTCCCACTATTTTTGCCTAATTACGCACTTAAATGGCGACTCTGCGCATGATTATTTGTAGGACGTACCTACAATCAGATACACCGAATCGAAATTATCTTCGGTTCGGCCATAAGCTAAAATGATCGGCCCGATTGGTGAATCGACACCTGCGAAAACAGAACCCGCGGTGTACATTGGCGCTTCATCAATACTCAAATCATTGTTCGACCAAACACCACCATGCTCAATGGATGCACCCACGTAGAATGGTGATTCAAAGAGGCCGAAGTCATTTTCAAACCACTTATAACGATAAATAAGGCTGGTGTACGCCAAGTTCTGACCAATCATACTGTTCCTTGGAATACCTGATAGGTTTAAGAAGCCACCAAGCTCTTTGGGATCAATAGGGAAAATCGAATTTTTGCTCTCTGCAATACCGTAATCGAGCTTTGCGACTAAAGTATGCTTCTCGATACTCTTTGCTGCCATTAAATTAGCCGAAAACTCATAAACCGTATCGCTCTCAGACGTCAACTCTGTTTCGTTAATCGAGCTATCATTCTGAAAGTCATCATGAGAAACAAGGTATTCTAAATCAACAAAATAACCTTCAGCTGGCAAGCTGAAGTTATCCAAAGTATCCAATCGATAATTGATAAATCCACCAATACGCGTGTAACCACCATTACCTAACGAAGGTAAAGAAGCCACCTCAACATCCCCATCAGTATAACGAACACCAAACTTCAGCTCTTGCCATAAGGTAGGTTGATAGCCTAACGCTAATTCACCGACATACTCGCTATAGGTCATTGGAAAGTAGTCTTTCGTTACGTCCAGTGTCGGCTCTTCAATATCGTCAATATCTACCGGTAGATTTCTGTTTTCCTTGCTATAAACAACCGATGCAGAAGTGAACAATTTTTGACTCGAAAAGAATGGCGAGTAGAGTTCGGCCTCAATTCGTTTATCCGTACCCATCTCGATATTGGTTCTTAACTCTGCACCGTGCGAGTTGATATCGGTAAAGTTGGCGGAGACACCGATCGAGTACTGGCTAGTAGTAGAGAAATCATCTTCAAGAAAGAAACGAAAGTTGAGGTAGTTTGGCCCCCAAGACTTTTCATCCACATTCACCGTAAGTTGCTCTTCACCGTCAACATTATCAAACTCATAAGTGACCAACTCAAATCTATCCAGTGCATAGAGGTCTTGCACTTTAGATTCAATTTCACTGGTCTTTAAGATCTTACCGGAATCTAGGTTTAAACGGTTTTCGATCAGCTTATCGGAATAGTGGGTATTGTTATTGATAACAACTCGGTCAACGACGGTCTTATCGCCGTGCTTCAGCTGTCTGCGTGCTTTTTGTTTGTCCTCGATATAATGCTGATAGTCTGCGTTAGAGAGTGACAGCTTAGAAAGCTCAGAGCTATTCTGAATCGCTGCGTCATAACCGGCTTGGTAGGCACCCGGCATTTTATCGAATTCTGTCGTCTCCATTTGCCCAACATCAGGGCGTAGGAAAACATCATCATCGGTCAGTGTTTCAGCTTGCTCCTGAGTGCTGCGTTGAACCAGATAATTAGAAAGTTGGTCAGCTGCCGCTAGAAAATTCGTGAAGTCTTCTTTGCCTTTGTAATTGGTACTGATATCCACCGCAATGACAATGTCCGCTCCCATCGCTCTGGCAACGTCGACTGGCATATTATTGGTGACACCACCATCAACCAGCATTCGACCATCTAGCGAATAAGGGGGAAGCGCACCGGGTACCGACATACTGGCCATCATGGCATCGACAAGGTGACCATGATCGATGACCACTTCTTCAAGTTCGATAATGTCAGTTGCGACTGAACGGTAGGGAATAGCAAGATGGTCAAAAGAGTCGAGCGGAGAGAGGTTACCTGTGGTCTCACGTAGAATACGCAACATATTCTGACCTTGAACCACCCCTTTCCTTGCTTTGATTTCGCCCCAACCTAAGCCGAGATCGGTGTTCAGTTGGTAGCGGTCTTCATATTCTTTGTCACGTACACGGCGATCACTACGGTTAACGCGATCACGATAACCGCGATTCCAATCGACCGTATAAATAAAGCTCTCGATCTCGTCTGCGCTCATCCCTGTCGCATAAAGACCACCAACGTATGAGCCCATACTGGTACCGGTAATATAATCAACCGGGATTTGCATCTCTTCTAGAGCTTTAAGCACACCAATGTGAGCTGCACCTTTTGCCCCACCACCAGCAAGAACGACAGCAACGGTTGGTCTTTTATGAGCTTGTTCAGCCTGCTGAGATTGATCAACCTGTGTCTCGGTGGATGCAAACAGCTGAAAACTGATCACAGTACCGACAATGCCTAAGCCACTCACTAACCAACGAGAAATCATTATTTTAACTGTCCTTGTCATTCTTTCTTGTTACGACTTTACCACTGAAAAAGCTTCTTTAGCCACTGTTTTGGTTGACTTTCACAACCCTTTTTAATGTTCCCATCCTCATCCCAAACTGGCAGTTTGACTGCGCCATCACAATCAAACTCTAAAGCCCCTTGAGAAGTTCGAGTAAAGTTAGCGGTAGCAATTCCTGTCGGCCAAGGCAGCAATAACTGCTCGGGTGTTCTCTGTTTGAGATAATCGGCATAAACACGTAACGCACCACTCGAACCAGTAAGCTTAGTCGGCTTATTATCATCACGCCCTAGCCAAATGGTCGTCACTTCACGGCCATCTACGCCCACGAACCAACTGTCTCGGCTGTCATTACTAGTGCCCGTTTTACCAGCTAATCCTGCCCATGCAAACTGACCTTGTAGGAAACGACCCGTACCTTCAGATACGCCACGTTTCATTGCATAGGTTGTTAACCAAGCGGCTTGCTGGTCGACGCTTTGTGATACACGAGGAATCGACTGATACAAAACCTCACCATCGTTATCAACAACTGAGCGAAGCGCAGACAAAGGTGCGATACGACCAGAGTTGGTAATGGTTTGGTACATCTGCGCTACTTGGAACGGAGTCAGTGAGAACGAACCCAAAAACATCGACGGCACTGGGCGAATCTCATTTTTATCGACACCCAGCTTTTCAATCGTATCCGAGACACTATCAATGCCTAACTGCATGCCCAAACGAACGGTAGGTACGTTGTAAGACTTAGAAAGCGCCACATACAAGGGCACATCTCCGCGGAACTTACGATCGAAGTTTCTTGGGCTCCATACGCTGCCTTTACTGCCTTTCAAGCTCAGTGGCGTGTCCTTCAGTGTTGTCGCCAATGTGTATTTTTGGGGTTGTTCTAAGGCGGTTAAGTAGATTGCAGGCTTAACCAAAGAACCAATAGGACGACTCGCATTCAAGGCACGGTTAAAACCATCGTAGCCAGTACGTTTACCACCGACCATAGCTCGGATTTCACCGGTATTTCTATCCACGGCAATAGCTGCAGCTTCCAGTTTGTTACCTGCGGTTTTCGATAAATCAGGCACCTTACGTGCAATCGACTTCTCTAACTTGTCTTGGGAAACCGGATCCAAAGAGGTAAAAACTCGAATGCCTTTTTTCGCTTCAAATCGATCGCCGACATACTTCTTAAGCTCAATATTGACTTGCTGGAAGTAAGCGGGCTGACGGCTAGCAATACGTGGGTTGTCTTGAATATCCAAATCACGACTCGCCGCCTCTTCGTATTGTCGCGGAGTTAAGATGTCTTGTTGCATCAATAAACGAAGAACCAAATCGCGTCGAGTCTTAGCACGCTCAGGATAACGAACCGGATTGTAATACGAAGGTCCCTTTACCATACCGACAAGCAGTGCTAGCTGATCAATACGGAGCTCTTGAATAGGTTGACCGAAGTACAAGCGAGACGCCAAACCGAAACCATGAATCGCTTGCCCGCCATTTTGCCCAAGGTAAACCTCGTTTAAGTAAGCCTCTAGAATACGATCTTTGCTGTAACGATGGTCTAAGATAAGCGCAATGTAGGCTTCACGAACCTTACGCCACAATGTACGTTCACTGGACAAGAACAGGTTCTTCGCCAACTGCTGAGTCAGCGTACTACCACCTTGTACCGTGCGCCCGGCTTTAACATTCACCACCATCGCACGAGCGATCGCCAATGGCGAAACCCCATCATGTTGATAGAAATTTCTGTCTTCGGTCGCCAGTAGCGCATCAACCATCACTTCTGGGAATTGGTTACGTTTTAAGAACAGTCGTTGTTCGTCGTTGCTTTTCTCAAGCATGCCCAGCATTTTCGGCTCAACACGCAAATACCCCATGTCGCCTTTCTTCTCTAACGACTGAATTCGAGTTAACTCGTTACCGTTGAAATGCAGCATCACATGACGATCCGCTTCGGGTCCATCGACAAACTCGAACGGACGACGAATCATTTCAATCTTGGTTGAAGAAGAGGAGTATTCGCCCGGGTGACGAGGCGCGTTCACCTTACGATAATTAAGTACATCGAGCTCATTCTTAACCTGAACCAAACTCACTGGAGTTCCAGGAGACAGGTCTAGTACTCGCGCATAAACCACGGTTGGCAAATCAAACAGCTGACCTTCAAAACGCTGCTTGACCACAGAATCAAGATAAATACCGACAAACAACAGCAATGCCGCGAGCGCTATGCCCGCTTTCCAAGAAATACCCCACAGGATCTTCAACCAACCTCTTTGACCTGACTTCTTAGCCTTAGGTTTGGTCTTTTTCGCAGCCGCTCTTGGTTTTCTTGGCTTGGCTTTGGTCGCGAGTGACTTCTTTGTTGGCGCTTTTTTAGGTGGTGCCTTTTTTGGCGTTAACATTTTGGTCATCATCGATTCAACTGTCGTTTGGTTTTAGTGGTTGCTACATGGTTAGCAGGGTCATCCGGCCAAGGATGATTTGTAACATGAAAATGTATAGGCATTGACAACCCTCCAAAACCCTTAATTTCTTATAAAAATACAAAAATACCGCCAACTTAGATTGACAAATAGTTACTGGAAAACCATTGACTATCTTACTCGTTACATTGACAGTAAAAGTCACTTAGATTGACAACTATACGTCAAACAAACAATCGTTACTGCCGTCGATGCCAATCATCAATATATAAAGTTGAGTAGTTTACGTGGCTATGGTCATTTGGACAAACAGCCCAAGGTAAAACCAAGTAAACTACCTTTTTTCCACATAATTTAGTTTTTCTAACACCTGAACGAAAACAAAAACAGGGTGTTACCTAATTTAAGCAAAGGTGGATAAGTCCCGTATTTCCAATCGGTTTATGATGTATTGGGGGTGTTCAACGAGGTAAGCTTCAGCTATACACTAGCAACCAATACCTACGCACTAGTTGAACAGACCAGTCGCAAGTTCAGCATTGCCCCTTCCCTACTTAGAGTTCTTGCTCTCCACTAAACAAGCACGATCATATTGACCAACATTTTCTAATGTAAGATGGTGATATATTATTGGTTTTATTTAGATTCTTGGGTAGCGTTTTATGAAAAGGAAAGAACAGTTAAAAGTGCTAGCAGCTAATTGCGGTACTACGTCACATTGCCCTTACTGTAACTACGAGCTAGAGAAAGTATCTAAACGTAAAGCAAAGTGTAAATCTTGTAAGAAGCCCATTTACCCAAGAAAAGAGCCATTGTCTAGTGATCAACGCCTCTATCGTGAGGGCGATTTGTTTCTGTTGGAAGAACTGAAAGCGCTAGCCGATGGATGGTGGCATGAATGGTATGAAGCTAATAAGGGCGTATTAAATTCACGTAAAAATTTAGCAAAAGAATGGAATGTTGATGAAGTCTATGTGCCAATTGCAGATGCTAGATGGAGAGAGTCTCATACTAACCTAGCTGAAGCGACCGAAAAGCAAGATTGGGATCTAGTCTATTCGGTCTATGAGTCTATGCTTAGGCAAGTACAAAGAGAAAAAAGCCAAGATAAAACACCTTTGGAAGAGTTGGTAGCTGGGCTTTTGGTCACTGGCTATGGGCGTGAGCGATCTATTAACGGTTACTTATTGGAGCATAGAATCGGCAGACCGCAATACATGTTGATTGACCAGCTAACTACTGAGCCAAGCGAAGTTTATGAATTGGTTAAAGGCACCAATACAGCAAAGACCTATTGTACATTGTTGAATGTGTCATTAGATACGGTGATTAACCGTTACAAAGATGAACTCAAAGAAGATGATGAGATAAGAGATAGCTTAGAACAAAAAGGAACTCCTTCAAGTGCTACAAACATCGCATCCACTTTTAATGTTGTGGAGACGCCACCTAAGGAGTCCAAGAAAAACAATACCGCCTCAAAGCTACCAATATTGCTTCTCATACTGGCAGTAATAATCGTGCTTTTTATGAACACATAACTGCCCCATTGTTTGCTAACCCAAGATTTAGGACACGCTTCTTTTGCCATTAATTGACCTACTTTCACTAATAGCGGACTATGTACTTAGTTTAGTATGGAGTGTTATAACTCTCGGGAGAAATTTACAACAGTGAAGAAATATGACGGCTATATTTGGTTGAGTTCTGGTTTTTCTGCGGCATCTTTCGCCTACTTTATGGCTATTTTGAGCGGGAATGTTGATGTTTCCAAATCGTTTCTTCTTGAATTATCGACGTTTTCCTTTGCCATTAGCCTAAGTTTGAATAGTGTTATTGCTTTTATCGCATTCAATAACAAATTAGCAGGTAAAGGTACTGCGTTGGATTCTGAATATGTCGGCGTTCAACGGTTTCATACGTGGAGCCTTCTATCTTTTATCGTTGCAGTCTTAGCTTTAGTTGCAAACTTTTCATTTTTGGCGGCTCTAGCTATGTTTGCGGCAGCATTTTATGTTACCTATCAATATTCAATTGAAGAAGCTGGTATCCGTGAAAATTTTGGGGACTCCTTGAGAAAGTTATAACAAGGCTTTATAAAACAAGAGGTAATATGCAGATAAATTTGGAATATATGTCAAAGTTGTGTTCTGTTTTTCTTGAATCCGACACAGCAATGGTGGGGCTAGAAGAGTTTGATTTGGCTGGTATCGAAGTTGGTTCGCCAATGCTGGATGACAGTTTTTTGTTTCATATTCAACTCATGCTAGACAGTTATCTCATAAGTGACGTCAACGGAGACAATTTAGGTTTAGCCACAATTGGTATCTTGCTCAATGGTGACGGCAGTTATCGTTCACAAAACAAGAAGTTCCGCCTTACTCAAAAGGGTCATGACTTTTCTAAATCGCTAACTAATAAAGAGATACTTAATAAGCTATCGACAGAGCTTAAGGATGCACCGTTCAGGTCAATTTTTGACGGTGGGCAGAAACTATTAGAGCACTACGCAAAGAAAAAATTAGATCAGTTGCTAGCAGCGGAATAGCTGTATAACAAAAGGTTATTATGTAAATAGGTTAGTTTCTAGCGCACTCTTTATCTGTAAGATTTCAAGATACTTTTCTAATCTGACACAAGTTATTTAGAAACGATTTCTGTCCAGAGGTTTGCTGACGGGGCATGAAACACGAAAATGCCGCCGAAACCTCTTAGAGCTAACACTCTTAACATTTGTACGATTAACTCTTTACCTTAATTATTCTAGTACCTTAGATATGAAATAAGATGCTTTCAATGCACCTATGACTCAATGAATGATAAGGTTTGAAACTTACATCCTCTAATCTCAAACCTTATTAAGATGAAGAAAAAGAAGGAAAAGATGTGACAGAGCAAAAATGGGTTCTTGATTTGGATTACATGCACAATTTAGCTGTGGATATTAAAGCTAGCCATTCTGAAAAATTTATCAGGGATGGCATAAATTACGCACTCAAATTTTATGACATAATTAACTTTAGCTTTAACTACGAGAGGCCATTCGTTAGAGCAAGGGTTGCTGAAAGTGGTCAAGGGTTTAACAGCACATCAGAAATTTACTACCCTCCGCGACATTTAACTAGTGTCGGTCGTATCAATGAAAAAGGTAACCCATTCCTATATTTAAGCCTCACCACTGACGTTGCGTTAGCTGAAATTGGAGCCAAAGAAGGGGATGTAGTTCAGATTAGTTTTTTCGAACCGAAGGATAAGCCTGTACGTGTTGGAATCATTGGTGAAAAGTACAAAGCCTCAAGAGGTGGCGGGAGTTTTTTACCTAAGGGAACCACTCAAATTCTAGATAATCTTGTGAAAAAGTTAGAAAAAGAAGATCGAAAAAAAGCAATGGCATATTTGTATCCTGACATGTTTTTTGATGAGATAATAACCAACCCTCAAGCCTCACAAGATGACTACATCCACTCCCGAACATTAGCAAGATTGATGTTTGAGAAGCAAAGATCACTAGATGGCATTATGTACCATAGTGTTGCTAGCTATAGTGGGCTAAACATTGCACTTCCATGTGATAAAGCTGATTGCCTGCTTGGTCTTGCGTATACCACTCTTATCAAAGTCAAAAAAGCATACTCCTACGGTCTATTCGACGTTGAGTTATTGAAAAAGCCCAAGAATATCCTTCAAGATGGAACTATCATTTGGTGACTTTAAAAAATTCGTACTGTTTAAAGAGTACCTGTGCTCCATTTTTATCCGGAATTGAGTTAAGCAGTGTATCCGAAACTATGTAACAGTACCTATTTTAGTAAAACTTGTAACAAACTTCTGTCCAGAAGAAACTTTGGCGGCACAAAGAGCAGTCTGTACGGACTAGGTCACGCTTCACCATCAAAGGTGTCAGATCCTGTATGAGTCAGTACACATTATCGAAGCAATTGAGCCTTAAGTAGTTCCCTAATTTGTTGAATGCCGCTAGCCCCTCCTAACATGACATTTATAGGCATAGCTCCACCTAGGCGACTGTTAGACCGCAACACCCAGTCATAGCGAACAGGGTGGTCTGGATACAACAGTTTCAACATGGCATGAATCTGTAATAACGCTATGTTTACCGACTTGTCTTCATCAATAATGCCCAGCAAAATAGATTGCTCTGTGCTGTCTAGCCCCCAGAGGCTAAACAACCGTAACACCATTTTTTTTATGTCAGCCATTCTCCTAGCCTCCATTAATCAGTAAGTGCACTACAACCCTGCATGTAACTGTGGTTCGCATGATTGCGCTTAATCTTCTTTATTAATTTTCGCCTCTAGGATTTTCCGTATCTGAAATAGCTCCTGATAGCCTACATCCCCACAAAAGCCAGCCATCTCACTTTGTACGAGATGCAATAGGATTTCTACCTGAGCATTTGTAAGTTGCATCTCCTCTCCTTGTGTTGTCATAGCTATCATTCCTTTTTATGGCGTGGTTGTGTGGTCAATTTTGCTAGCGTTAAAATATCTGCCTTTAATACTTGATTTTCCGATCATCATTAAACCATATTTCATCCGATAATCACGAGGTATATCACTACGACTTACCGTTATCCCTAGACAATCCTCACAAACAACTCTCCAGCGACTCAATACGACATTGTCCTGTGACGCAATGATGGTCATTAGAAACTCCGCTCTATCTCCCTGTAAACGCACGTCATCGATACGAAATTCATGAAGGGCATTTTCATCGAGAAGTGCAATCTCATTTGTTAGATCTTTCATTGTCACCTCTAATTTTACGTGGCGTCAATACTATGCCTAATAGTGTCCCAACAGCTCACCATGGCGAACCCAGCGTTAGTATATGCTCTGCTAAGCGTTTTACCCTTGTTGGGTCTTCTGTTAGATATGCTAATGGCGTCATGCCGTTAAATGGCGCATTGTGGTTCCGCTTACCCATAAAATCATCTTGATTTATCGGGTTACTAAACGCTACCAACAATGCCTCTCGAATGTAGTCAATATCGGACTGTTCGACTACTGCTGTAATTCGAAGAACCTGCTCATCCGTTGCACCCCATTTCGCCAATTGCCTCACTCTCTCCATTTTTATCTCCTCATATTTTCCTATGTAGAAAAAAAATAGCCCTTAATTTGTTCAAGCTTTCCTATATGGGAAAGTAAATTGGTTCTCCGTTCTCCAAGGCTACGTAGTAACCACCGTTCTGATAAACACCAATAATATACCCACTGGCAGGTATTTCATGCCATGTGCCAACCCCATCCACATCTGGCGACCACGCCACTATGCCAACGAGCTTTACCCGTCTTCGGTTAATGGATAGCCCAGCATCCATGGAGCCAAAATAGGGCGCGTAGTGTAACTCACCATCCCGCAGTAAGGCTGGTATACAATCACCTGTTACAGCAGGTCTCCCAATAATACCTAATGGCGTCAGGGTTATTAGCCGATAGTTGTGTCTGTAACGAATTGAGGTCATTGAACACGCAACAAATTACTTCTATTATACTGTATAAATATACAGTATATATTGAGGATTTGCATGATGAATTTTGAGATGATGTTGGCTGCCAAGGCGCAGGCTTTAGGGGTTTCTAGTGAGCAGATTCTGTGGGTTATAGCTCAGCGGGTTGTTAGTGGGGACATAGAGCCTGATGACGATCAGCTAGGTGTTCTGTTAGCTCTGACAAAAGAGGACTTAACCAATGATTGAAGTCGGATGGCCGTAATAAATCAAAAACCTCTCTAGCTTGATAGCATAGAGAGGTTTCGTATCGGCTGAGCCATTTAAGGCGTCGCTAAGGATGGAAGCCGTTCCATTTATCCCGCCATCCAAGTAATACTATGTCTGATATGAAGAACTCCCTCAGGTGGTGCTAACACTTGAAGGCGACCCTACTACCATGTCAAAAATACACTTTTAGGCATTTCACCCAAATTCCACCTGAATCGTTTTATGTCCATTTTTCTTCAAATTATCTTTCGAAACGAAACATAATTTGTAATCGAGAAACAGCATCCCCTTGTTGGTTTTACGTGCAACTCTATAGGGTTCAACGTAAATCTGCGATGGAAGAACCGTTTTATGCAATAAAAAAACCTATTTAACATAATGGGCATAATGACCACCAAAAATTGAAAGGTCGAGACGAACTTTTCCGGCAAATCAGGGCAGATTACTTTACTGACGAAAATCCAAGATATTGCTACTTCCCTTCTTTAGTTCAGCGACTTCTTTCTCAAGCTCTTTTAGCCTTCTCACCAGCACTAACTCTCTCCCTAAGGCGTCAAACAGTAAGCTTTCAGCAGTTGATTGTAATGATTTTGCGTTATCCGTTTTAGCCTTCTCCCTTCTAACCGCTTCGCTCTTGGATAACGTTTCACTGGGTGCGGCAGACTTATACGCATTTATTAAAGATATCAAAGGCTGATGTGCAGCCCTACTGCCTTTTAAGTAGCCTGAATCGAACCCTGCCTCCTGACTGACTATTGAAGCGGTCACGTTCTCTTGAGCTATTCCTTTAAACCTCTCAACCCTAGCCTCGCCACGTTTGATTCGCTCAAAGGCTTCCTTACACAACTCAATTCCTTTGCTAGCCATATCTACCTACCGCTGTATACGTTGTTCTAAATATCTCAATGATGCATCCAACTCCTGTTTTAGCATCAGATACTCACCTGAATCTCTATCGTATTTTTCCATCTCTTTTTCTAACGACTTTATCTGCTCGCGGACATTACCTTCCTTGATAACAGCACAGTCAGAATAGAAGCAATCTGAGAACTCACCAAGTATTGCACAGTCACAACCTCCGACTTTGGTACAGCCTCCAAGTAACGTTCTACGGTACGCAATTTCGCCATTTTCAACTTTTTTGAGGGTGTCGTTCCGAACAAGCCTTATGTCGACCTCGCCACTCTTGATTTTTTCCTTACTCTTCTCAATATACCCCCCTGTTTTTCCAAAGAGTACATCCTCAGAATCTATTGTGTCAGCCATCAATAAATCGACCTGACTAATAGGGGCAGCTACTTGAAACTCAAAAGCTACATGCCCTTCAGGAAGCTTGTATTCTTGAGTTTCTGGGTCGTAATAGCCAAATATAGACTTAATGCGTTCAAAGCTTTTAGCATAATACTTGGTCATATCTCGGGTTAGATGCTTATACTGTTTTCTTAATGTATTGATCCGTACATGACCACTACTAGCAGCATAAAAGGCAAGGGAGCGACGACATTGATGCGTCCTCAGCGGCCAAAGTTGACCTATTTGGTATTCGGGCTTAGTGGAATAGTCAATAAGCGGGTTACTGTCGCACAGATATCGATAATCTTCTTCTGTTATTGTTAATCCTATCCTTTCAGTAAGTCGCTGTACGCGCTTTGAACCCTCTGTTGTCTCAGCTACGGCTCCTTTTCTTCTTGTAATTAAAGATGGATTTGCAAAGAGAGGCAGTTCATCAAAGTCACAATCATAAAGACTTAGGAGGCTTTTATTTATAGTCTCCAGAACCTCTACAGCCTCGACTACTTCTTGTGTTGCTATCCATGCTGAGTCTTGCTTATAGCCAGTGAACTTTGTGGTGGTTGACTTCAGTCGGATAATATTCACTGAGCGACCCTTTTTGGTGACTTGACTCTTTTTATCTACATATTCGGGTGAGACAACTTCTTTTTTTATGCAGTCATTCAATGTCCTAAGTAGTTCATCCTTTCTCATACCTGTAAAAAAATGAATAGCCAGCCTCATCTCAGTGTATATATCATGAATAACTCTTACAAATTGATGCTTATTTTCGGCATTGTAATAGACTACAATTAAATCAAATAACCCATGCCTTTCAATAATATCATCATATATATCAGGCCATCTATCTTCATTTTTCTTGCCATATAACCTTTTAAGCCTAGAATGTGTATAACCAGAGTGTTCAGGCACCATATCAAGAACAGCAGCAGCTAAACTATCCTTTCTCGAATGTAATAACTTAACCCTATTAACAAAAAAATTTATATGTTCGACATACAATCGCTCAGGTATTATCGGGGTTTGTTCTATTTCGTTCTTACTCGGTGAAAGGACTGGCGTGTCAGAAATTACTATGTCGATTAGAGTCTTCGACTTATTTCGAAGCCTATTTAATAACGCAGGCCATACTTTACAGAACTTCTTACCGCCCTGAGTATCAGTAAAAGCTTGATGATACACATAATTGCCAACTAGCTCTTTAATCGTCAAACATTTAATTAATGGATTAGACGTCTGAGACAAACAAAAATAGCATGCTTGTCGAAGAGCATAGAAATAACCCATTAATGTTGATATTTGCAATGTACCGAACTTACCCGCAGGAACATGATACATTAAATAGAACATAATTTGCTTCACTTCATCAATTAAAACCAGAGAGAGTTCTCCGTGTTCTTCATTAACAATCCCTTCGAAGCACATAATGGCACGGGTCGAGGGAGATGTGCGATATGGTACAAAATCCCAAGTCATAGAACCATATATTGCAGTAGGCTCACCGTTACTGTTCCGGCACAAAACAAATTCATCTTGTGGTATAAACTTTTCAATTAAGGTGAACCTATCTGGCTCTACGTTTTGCATAGGTTCATTGATGAACAATGTGTTTATGTATTCCATTAATTTATCACTCCTAATGACTCATAGCGCTGCATTCTGTACTCCCAAAAGTCCGTGATGTTGCCCAACTCCATAACGTCATACTCAACTTCTTTTATGAGCGAAGATAGTTTTTTGCTGAGAGATGACATCTCAACAATTAAATATTTCACTCTCAGACTCAAATCATTAAGCAAGTCTTCAGAACGCGTAAAGTTAGGTGCATTTTCCATAACTTCCTCAATTACGAAAAGTAGACTAAACAACTTTCTTAGATCTTCCTCATCCGCATGAACACAGTAATGCTTGCAGTAAAGACACCCATACTGAGTCTTACAATTGGGTTCAATTATCGGAGTGCCCAAAGCCTCTGGCTTGCTAAAGTCATCGCAATGTCCTGTAGGCAACGGAGTGTCATTATCTCTCTGATACTCTTTAATTTGTTTGACTGGGATTATTTTTGCGGCGGCCTTCGCTGCCTCAAAAAAATCCGTGAATTCTTGTTGTTGTTTTTCTGGCCTTGTTACTGCGTAGTGTTTTAAGTTAGTTTCAACTTTATGATTCAGAAGATTGGCGCTGGTATCTATGTGCACTCTTAGCTGACTTAAAATGTCAGACTTATACTTTCTTACATCTCTTGGTGATATGTTCTTAATATCACTTCTAACATATCTCCCCTTAATCTTACGCATGTACTTATATAAAAATGAATCCTTTAACTGAGAATACCCACCTGTGTACTTCCCATTATGCTCCATTCTGAAAAACAAATACTTACACTGCTTACCATCTAGTATCCACTTTCGCAACCTCAAGTAATCTTGCATTATTTTCATTCCATCTTTACCGAGGACATATAAGATAGGAATATTCTTAGCTCTTGATTTAATTACCTTGTAATTATTATTTAGAATATCTCTATAGGCTGATTCAACGTCAGATAGTGTTAGCTTCCGGATCTCACTCTCATAACTACCAGTCATAAGAGAGAATATTTTTATAAACGCCATCTGAGACAATGAAGCACAGATAAGCCTCATTTCATGTCTACTATTAGAATTAACCTCGTCCATGTTACTCTGAGATGATTTAATCAATTTATTAGCTGTATGAGTTTTTACTTCAACTCCATCTTTAGCACAAAGTCGCTTAACTTCCTCAGCAGTATTAAAACAACCATCTTCATAGTTAAATACTCTATTTCTACTATCAGAAAATGGCGTAACAATAAAATCTCTCTTTGTTTGAAATAGAAATGAGCTATAGCTATCCATCTTAATTAAGAAAGGAAACTCTTTCTCATTAACAACAAGATCCATTAATTGGTATGCTAAGTTCAAACTAACATTGACTATCTGTTTCACATCTGAACGACTACAAGAATCTTCCTCAGGCTTCACATATTTAAGAACTGGCACTGAAGAAACAATTTTTATTGATGACTCTTTATCAAAAACCAACCTTATCAAAGACCTAAACACCTCTTGAGTAGAAGATGCCCATCTGGTACTCGAATTTGCGTTTGGGTTTTTATTAAGATTGAAGAACTCAAAATATGACTTATACGCATCATCAACACTATCAAATGCGTTTGAGTAACCATGGTCATCAAGCCAGTTAATTACCAATTTTAAATCACGGCAATAGGAGAACACTGTTTGCTTCGAGTAGTTCTTCAAGGTAAGAGATTCAATGAACTTGTTAACAAGAAAGCATCTTGATTTAACCAATGACTTAGGCTCTACCTTGAGAATCCCGTCTTTATTTGCTGAATTAACGACTCGTTCCCTATTGGAGTAACAGAGGGAGCCTATATCAAGACCACGTTTTCTTAACCCTCTAATTACACATAAATCAGGTCTGGCGTAGTCCCCATCCAACTCATTGTATTCAGTGAAGAACACATCCCTCTTTATCATTGACGACATCATGAACCAACAACTTCTAAGTCAAAATCATCGAACAGGATACTTTCGTAC
Organism: Vibrio sp. QJM3NY_35; assembly: GCF_057785915.1. Taxonomy (NCBI): domain Bacteria; kingdom Pseudomonadati; phylum Pseudomonadota; class Gammaproteobacteria; order Vibrionales; family Vibrionaceae; genus Vibrio; species Vibrio sp. QJM3NY_35. The sequence goes on from NZ_CM173507.1 coordinate 2,825,347, forward strand.
TCATTCTGGGCCGCACGACGATAGTCTATGCTCATAAATAACTTTAGATAATCCTCAGTTGTTTCTCTGTTGGCATGATGCATTCTTCGTTGAACCATTGAAATCTCATCACCAACTTGTATTACGCCTTCTGCTACTAAAGGCATCAAGGAATAATAATACTTCAATGCAAATGTGGCTCTTAGCCAGTGGAAAACAAAGTCAGAAGGAAACTCATCCGGTGTTAAAGCCAATATCTTTTTAGCTACTTCATTTGCCTTCTTACCCTCCGGTTTTGACTTTACTTTACGATATCGGGGGTCATCTTTAGCCATGTAGTGGCATTCACCTTTATCGCTTATGAACAGGTACATATCTTCGTCATTAAGAATATGCCCGTTTTTTTCGATAAACTTTCTACGCCTCCTCGCAGCAAGAGGAGAGCGCGCATAGATCACAATCTGTTCGGCGAGAGCTTTAGGTATATATAGGTCTTGCGGCTTGTTGAATTTGGTATCGATACCATTTCCAACCCCCGCATTTAATAGGTAGGTGTTATCTTTTCTAAGGTACTTTTCCTTGAACCTTTCTAGATGCTTCATTCTGATAGTCAGAATGGTTTGCTTTCTTGCTCCGGTATACATGCCCACATAGGACATAAGGCGTTCATCCTGCCTAAAGTTATCGGATTGAAGCACCTTTAGAAGCATTTCTTGCTCATTTTTATTGAGAGGTCTGAGAGGTTCACCCTCATCGTTTACATACCCTTCAGTCAAAGGAGTTGCTTGATTTGGCGTCGTCACGGTTTGGCTGCGGCGAACATACTTGTGTGCTGTTGTTATCCCTCTTGAATCCGGCCTGTAGTAAGTTCCGTCTGCTGTCTTGTCTACTCGTTCGAGGTCAACCCCATATATACCCTGTTCAGCTAGGTATTTATAGAAATCATATACAGCTTTTGTGTGCTGATTAAGGTTGTCCCCTGACATTCTTCCTTCGTCTTTTTCATCACAGAGATACTTGTAATACTTGTGGGTCGGACGCTGGACTAAGCGTCTCTGAGATAGATCAAGATAATCCAAGTCACTCTGTTCGCAGAACAACTTGTATTCAATCAAGATTGATGCGATGCGCCTAATGTCATCTGTACGTTTGTGTGACGTTGATTTTCGCCCGTAGCTCTCGGCTCTATCTGTAACCAGACTCAATAAGAATAGGTTTGCCTCATGGAAAGGAGTCATATCTTCATGAAACAAAACGGGGAAATGATAAACCGTACCATCTGTGTTCATGACATCGTGTGGGTTATCAATGAAGTACGTTTCTTCTTCCACACGAATAGGATCGCTATTAGGACTTAACCTATCTAATGAAATATCAGCATCGGCATACTTAAATTCTTCAAGTAGTATTGTCCGCGCTCTTGCCTTCCGTTTTAGCTCCGACCTGTCCATGTCATTATCCATAATTTACGCACCTGAGTTAACATTAAACTAGGTGCACATAAGTGTCAATATGGAAATGTCATGTGCCCAGTCAATCTGGCAAATCCCAGTTATGTTTTGGGTAACGGCCTTTCATCTCTTTTTGTACTTCTTTGTACGCGCCAGCCCAAAAGCCAGCTAAATCTTGAGTAATTTGCAGTGGTCGCTGTGCTGGAGAAAGTAGCTCAAGCACGACTTTTTTACGCCCTTGCGCAATCAATGGCGAATCTTGTTCACCAAAGACTTCCTGCATTCGAACCGAGATCACGGGTTCAGATTGATACTGGTATCGGATCGCTTTTTTACTGCCTGTAGGCATCACATAATGTGTTGGCAGCCACTGGTCAATCTCTTGATTCAGAGGCCAACCGAGATACGCCGACAGTGCTTGCTCAATCGAAACACTAGTCAGCCCTTTTGCCGACTTAATGCCATTCAGATAGGGTGATAGCCACTCATCAATATGTTCAACCAAACTCGCGTCATCCATCGCTGGCCAATCATGTTCAGGCATCCAAAGCTGAGCACAGCGTACACGCTCAACCAGCTGTTTAGCCGAAGGTGTCCAATGTAATCGATCCAGCCCGCATCGAGCGACATAGTTGAGCAGCGCTTGGCTCGCCTGATTCGAATCGGGCTCAGGTAAAGCTTTGGTGCTGATAATCAGTTTACCCAGAGACACTCGCTGCTCGGCAACTAAGCGACCACGCTTCTCATCCCAATCGGCGTAATCGGAACGCACAAACAGTTTTGGAAATTGAGCTTCTAGCTGCGCAATATCAACTGCGGTGGCTAAGAAAATTTGACTGGCTCGCCCTGTGCTGCGCATCAAATCAATCACTACGATATAGTCATTGTTCGCCAATGGATCATCGTCACGAACCTCAGCACCGTGGCCATTCGCTAGAAGGAAAGCACTGCTGGTCGCGCTTCTCACTTGTGCAATCCGGTCCGGGAACGCAAAACAAAGCACTAATGGTAGCAATGATTCGTCAGCTTGTGACAAATCTAAGTGATGATTGAGTTTGCTGGCGAGACTTTTCGCTCGCTGCATCACCACGCTTTTTTTCGAATGCTTTCTTTGTTTAAGCCGGTGCAACGAATGCTGAATATCAGTGACGTTGCGTTCAGGCTCTTCAAGTAAAGCGGCGGCGACAATCGCAGCATTCAGCAATGCTGGGCTGCCTTGTTGCGCTTTTATCAGCATGCTGACGATACGTGGTTCAAGGCCTAAACGCTGGGCCTGCTTACCTAGCGCCGTAAATTGGCCATTACTATCTAATAGCTCAAGGCTTTGCAGCAGTTGCTTGGCTTGTTCCACTGAAGCTTGTGGCGGAATATCTAGCCATTGCAACTCGTCTGCATTTGCAGCGCCCCACTGCGTCAATTCAGCCACCAGCGAAGAGAGATCTGAATGTAGAATTTCAGGCTCAGGTACAGCAGGTTGCTGCATCAGCTGCGTTTCGCTGTACAAACGAACGCACAAGCCCTCTTCAATTCGTCCCGCACGACCCGCTCGTTGCTCAGCTGAAGATTGCGAGATTTTCACTTGCTCAAGCTTAGTAATACCGGTTTTCAGATCGAACTTCGCCACACGTTCAAGCCCGGAATCGACCACCAGTCGAATACCTTCAATCGTCAAAGAAGTCTCAGCAATATTGGTGGCTAACACCACCTTTCGACGCCCTTTCTCTGATGGCGCGATCGCTTTCTGCTGTTGAGGAAAGCTGAGTTGCCCATACAAAGGGCAAACATCGATATCGCTGGCGAGTTGTTCCAGTTGAGATTCCACCTGTTTAATAGCAGAAACGCCCGGCAAAAAGGCGAGAAGTGAGCCTGACTCTTTCTCCATCAGAGAGCGAATCACGTTGGCCATTTTAGGGGCTAGATATTCATTGGCGTTAAGAGGTTGATAACGGAAATCGACCGGAAAGGTGCGACCTTGTGATTCAACGTATTTGGCATTCGGCAGCAAAGTTTGCAGAGCTTGTTGATCTAAGGTTGCCGACATCACAATCACTTTTAGATCGTCACGCAGCGCGTCTTGGATCTCTAAGCTAAACGCCAATGCGGTATCGGCGTGAATGCTGCGCTCATGAAATTCATCAAAGATCACCATATCAACCCCAGTTAATTCAGGGTCGGTTTGGATCATTCTCGTCATAATCCCTTCGGTAACAATCTCTAGGCGAGTCGCACTGCTGGTTTTAGATTCACCACGAACTCTAAAGCCAATGCTATCTCCCACCTCTTCTCCCAATTGGCTCGCTAAGTAAGTGGCAATATTCCTTGCCGCCAAGCGCCTCGGCTCAAGCATGATGATTTTACCTTGAACGGCGTTGGTCTTAACTAACTGTAAAGGGAAGAATGTTGACTTACCCGCACCGGGAGCGGCCTTTAGAATAAGTTGAGTGTGTGTTTCTACGCCAGCGAGCAGATCTGGCATCACAGCTTCTATGGGCAGTTGTGGCAATGGGAGAACCTTGTGGTGTAATGTTGGCAACATTGTACATAAAAACCTACCTGTCTAAATAAGTAATATGCAGTTCAATCCCCCATTAGAGCCAGCGACTCTTATTAAACGCTATAAACGCTTTCTCACTGATATCCAACTTCCCGACGGCAGCGAGCGTACTATCCACTGTGCTAACACTGGAGCGATGACAGGATGTGCGACTCCTGGCAATACGGTGTGGTACTCAACCTCCGATAATGCAAAAAGAAAGTACCCAAACAGCTGGGAGATCTCAGAAACAGACAAAGGTCACCGAATTTGTGTAAATACTGCGCGAGCAAACCAGTTGGCAGTGGAAGCAATTGAAAATAATACTATAGTTGAACTCTTAGGCTATAACGCGTTACGAACCGAAGTGAAATATGGCAGTGAGAATAGTCGCATTGATATTCTGCTTGAAGATAACGAAAAGCCGCCTTGTTATATCGAAGTAAAAAGCGTCACTTTGCTCGACGAGCAAGAAACGTCAACTAAAGGGCAAGGCTTTTTCCCTGATGCGGTCACCACCAGAGGCCAAAAACATCTGCGTGAACTCACAGAAATGGTCGAATCTGGAAATAGAGCCGTACTTTTATTCACTGTTTTACATTCAGGTATTGAAAAAGTGTCTGCGGCACACCATATAGACGCCAAATATTCGTTATTACTAAAACAAGCACAAGACGCTGGAGTTGAAGTGCTTTGCTATAAAGCAGAGCTCAGCAATACTCAAATACAACTAAAACAAGCTGTTGAATTTATCAATAGCTAAGCAAAGATGCTGAACTAATCACATTGATTGCAAGTTTGAATAAGAGTATTTGCCACCATTCGTTCTTTCTGCTATAGATACCCGCCTTAAAATTAGCTGCTTTGCAGTTGACTAGGTGTAAATAGGAGATGCTGTATGCCAGAATCTAAGAAAAAAGCGCTAGGCATCCTAGCCATCGCAGGTGTTGAACCGTACCAAGAAAAGCCAGGTGAAGAGTACATGTCACCTGAGCAAACGGAACATTTTACAAAAATTTTAGCAGCTTGGCGCAACCAGCTCAGGGAAGAAGTTGATCGTACTGTGCACCACATGCAGGACGAAGCAGCAAATTTCCCAGACCCAGTTGACCGTGCTTCTCAAGAAGAAGAATTCAGCCTAGAGTTACGTAACCGTGACCGTGAGCGTCGTCTTATCAAAAAAATTGAGAAGACATTAGACAAGATCGAAGAAGACGATTTCGGCTTCTGTGATTCTTGCGGTATCGAGATTGGCATTCGTCGCCTTGAAGCTCGTCCAACTGCTGATCTTTGTATTGACTGTAAAACACTTGCAGAAATCAAAGAGAAACAGATGCAAGGTTAATTCTTGCAGATATAAAGAAAGGGAGCCTTGGCTCCCTTTTTTGTTTGTTATCCAAGCGAAGTATTTCACACGCTTGATAGTAAATAGCAGCTTTAAGCCTTAGTTCTATACATCAAACCTTTTTCCTATAGATTGAAGCTTAGTTCTACGCATTAAAGCTTTTGTTAAACGTCTTAAGAACCGGCTACTGCGGTACCATTTAGATTAGGTTGTTCACTCATGAATTATATCGGGCGCTTTGCACCATCACCGTCAGGTCCTCTTCATTTTGGCTCACTTGTTGCTGCTCTTGGTAGTTACTTCCAAGCAAAATCTAACCAAGGAAAATGGTTGGTTCGTATGGAAGACTTAGATCCACCAAGAGAAATGGCCGGCGCTGCAGACCTGATTCTTAAGACGCTTGAGGCTTACCATCTATTTTGGGATGGTGAAGTCGTTTATCAAAGCCAGCGTCACGACATGTATCAAGCTCAAATTGATCAATGGGTCGTTGATAAACAAGCCTACTACTGCCAATGTACTCGTAAGCAGATAAAGGCTTTGGGTGGCTTTTACAATGGTCACTGTCGAGATGCAGGCTTAATCGATTCAGGTGAACAAGCGGTGCGCTTGCGCATGGATTTTCCTGTAGAGTCCTTTGATGATGTGCGCCACGGCACGATTCAAATCCCTAAAGCATTAGCTGAAGAAGATTTTATTATTAAACGCAGAGATGGATTGTTTGCCTATAACTTGGCCGTTGTCCTTGATGACATCGAACAAGGAGTAACGGAAGTCGTAAGAGGCGCAGACCTGATAGAACCAACAGGTCGACAAATCAGTTTGTACAAGACGCTCAAGCAAAAAACAGTGAGCTACTTGCACTTACCATTGGCAACCGATAACTTGGGGAATAAACTGTCAAAACAGAACCATGCCACCGCAATCAATCTCGACAATCCAAAACCAACGTTACTCAACGCGATGCGATTCTTAGGTTTTGATATCCCGACAGCCCTTTGTGAGGCTTCAATGGATGAGATTTTATTGTGGGGCTGCCAACAATGGAACGTCAGTCAGTTACCTGATAGTTTACAAAAAGAGCACTGTAATTAGCTCGAAACTCACGGCAAATAGCAAAAACGACACATAAAAATGCCATAACCAACCACTGTGGTTAAGCAGACGATGTTCTCAAATGGCTCGCGCTAAGCTATTATTAGCCGCAATTAAACTCTGCACTACCACTTTGGACTAAGAGAAAAACAAAGTTGGCGATACCTACTTTGTTCTAAACTAATGAATACAAACGACAATACCCCAAGCGAACAACGCGGATTCCACGAATTAGCTCTGAATATTTATACTCGTCAAGAGCACAATATTTCACGCAAGCAGATCAGCGACAACGCACTAAAAGTGCTATATCGCCTGAATGGTGCGGGTTTTGACGCATTTCTAGTCGGTGGTGGTGTACGCGATATCTTATTAGGCTCTCAGCCAAAAGATTTTGATATTGCGACCAACGCAACGCCAGAGCAAATCAAACACCTCTTCAGAAACTGTCGCCTTATCGGTCGCCGTTTCCGCTTGGCACATATCATGTTTGGTCGTGACATCATTGAAGTGGCAACTTTCCGTGGCCACCACCAAGAACCATCGAAAAACGTGTCTGCACAATCGAAAGAAGGCATGCTATTGCGCGATAACGTGTATGGCAGTGTTGATGAAGATGCAGAGCGTCGTGATTTCACAATCAATGCGATGTACTACAACATTGCTGACTACAGCATCCACGATTACGCGGGTGGTGTAGAAGATTTAGAAGATAAACTGATCCGCCTGATTGGCGATCCAGAAACGCGTTATCGTGAAGACCCAGTACGTATGCTACGTGCAATGCGCTTCGCCGCTAAACTGGATTTCGATATTGAAGAAGACACAGCTGACCCGATTGAAGAGTTAGCGCACCTTCTAAGAGATATCCCAGCAGCGCGTCTTTACGAAGAGTCTCTGAAATTGCTGCAATCAGGTCACGGTTTAGAAACCTACCACCTAATGCGCGAGTACAACCTCTTTCAACAGATGTTCCCAGCTGTAGCGGAATACTTCACAGAAGATTACGACTCTCACACAGAGCAGATGCTTGATTTGGTTCTCGATTCAACCGATCTTCGCATCGAAGATGGTAAGCGAGTAAACCCAGCATTCATGTTCGCAGCGATGCTTTGGTACCCAATGAACAAGCTGGCAGACAAACTTGTCGCTGAACAGGGTATGGCGCACTACGACGCGATCATGGAAGCGAGTAACATCATTCTTGATCAGCAAGTAAAGTCTATTGCTATTCCTCGTCGTCACACCGCAACCATTCGCGAAGTTTGGCAACTGCAACTTCGACTGCCTCGTCGCAACGGTAAACGCGCTGTTCGTCTAATGGAGCTCAACAAGTTCCGTGCAGGCTACGATTTCCTAGAAATGCGTGGTGAGACTGAAGGTGGCGAAACTAAAGAACTTGCGAAATGGTGGGAGCGTTATCAAACAGCCGGTCGCAACATGCGTCAAGCGATGGCTAACGACGTTGCAGCACCATCAAAGTCAGGCCATCGTCGCCGTAAGACTTACCGAAACAAAAAGAGTAAGCAATCAGAATGATAACGGCTTACATTGCGGTCGGCAGCAACCTTGCCGACCCAGTTAGCCAAGCAAATTTGGCTATCGAAACGCTAAAAAGCCTACCGCGATCAACGTTTATTGCGACCTCTCAGCTATATAGTAGCACTCCAATGGGGCCGCAAAATCAACCGGACTACATCAACGCGGTAGTCGCTATCCAAACCGAATTAACGCCAATTGAACTGCTTGATTGCACTCAAAAAATCGAGTTAGAGCAAGGGCGCGTCCGTAAAGACGAGCGTTGGGGGCCAAGAACCTTGGACCTCGACATTGTGTTATACGGCAATGAGGTGATCGATTCAGAGCGCTTAATCGTTCCTCATTACGGAATGAAAGAACGAGAGTTTGTACTCTACCCGCTTGCTGAAATCGCACCAAGTTTACAACTCCCTGATGGGACTGAGCTGACAGAACTACTGAAAATAGTAGATAAGAACGGGCTCAATGTTTGGCAACAATAGCCAAGCGCATTAAGGAAAACCAATGAAAAAAGTAACCATTAACGACCTGATCAAATGCAAACGTGAAGGCCGTAAATTCGCGACGTCGACAGCTTATGATGCGAGCTTTGCTCAATTATTCGAAAGCCAAGAGATGCCTGTACTGCTTGTCGGTGATTCACTAGGGATGGTTCTACAAGGCCATAACGATACATTACCTGTCACCGTTGAAGATATTGCTTACCATACTCGCTCAGTGCGTGCTGGTAGCCCTAATTGCCTTCTTATGGCTGACATGCCTTTCATGAGCTACGCGACGCCAGAGCAAGCTTGTGAAAGCGCAGCTACCTTGATGCGTGCTGGCGCGAATATGGTAAAAATCGAAGGCGGAAGCTGGTTGGTTGATACTGTAAAGATGCTAACAGAACGTGCAGTACCAGTATGTGCACACTTAGGCTTAACACCTCAGTCTGTGAACATTTTTGGTGGTTACAAAATTCAAGGTCGTGACGACGAGCAAGCCGACAAAATGGTTGCTGACGCGCTAGCTCTGCAAAACGCAGGCGCTCAAATCGTTCTACTTGAATGTGTGCCAGCTTCATTGGCAAAACGAATTACAGAAGCTTGTGACGTACCGGTTATCGGTATCGGCGCCGGCAATGTTACCGATGGTCAGATCTTGGTTATGCATGACATGTTCGGTATTTCTGCGAACTACATGCCGAAGTTCTCTAAGAATTTCCTAGCAGAAACCGGTGATATGCGTAAGGCAGTAGCTCTATACAAAGAAGAAGTAGAGAGCGCGCGCTTCCCTGATGAAGCTCATACAATCGCTTAGGAGTAAGTATGCAAACTTTTGCTGAAATAGCGGCTCTTCGTGAGCAGATTAAACAGTTTAAGCGTGATGGACGTACGGTTGCTTTTGTACCGACAATGGGAAACCTGCATGAAGGCCACCTAACTCTAGTAAAGAAAGCTCGAGAACTGGCAGACATCGTTGTGGTAAGCATCTTTGTAAACCCAATGCAGTTTGACCGCGCCGACGACCTAAACAACTACCCTCGCACGTTAGAAGCAGATTTAAGCAAACTAACTGGCGAAGGCGTTGAGCTGGTATTTACACCAACGCCAGAGGTGATGTATCCAGATGGATTAGACAAACAGACGTTTGTTGAGGTCCCTGGCATATCTCACATGCTTGAAGGTGCATCTCGTCCAGGTCATTTCCGTGGCGTAGCGACGATTGTCACCAAGCTGTTTAACATTGTTCAGCCAGATTTTGCATGCTTCGGCAAAAAAGACTTCCAGCAGCTTGCTGTTATTCGCCAGATGACCACTGACTTAGCGTTAGACATTAAAGTTGTGGGCGTTGCGACCGTTCGTGAAATGGACGGCTTGGCAATGAGCTCTCGCAATAGCAATCTAACGATTGACGAACGCCAACGAGCACCAGTTCTAGCGCGTACTATGCGCTGGATCAGCAGTGCTATTCGTGGTGGTCGCGATGACTACGCATCAGTAATTGAAGATGCAACCGACCAACTTCGTGCTGCAGACCTACAACCTGATGAGATTTTCATTTGCGATGCTAAAACGCTGCAAGCCATCACTTCAGAATCGACTCAAGCGGTTATCTTGATGTCAGCTTTCCTAGGTAAGACTCGTCTTATCGACAACCAAGTTCTCGACTTGGTAACGGAAACCAAAGAAGAAGTGAGAGAAGAAACCGCTGAGTAATCGCTTTCTTCTCTAAACACAAAGCAAAAGCACAAGTGAAAGAGACAAAAAAGGTCGATGTAATATCGACCTTTTTCTTTGCCTGCAATTCTGGCTAACTAGGTATTAACTACGTAAGCCAATACCCTTTGTCACTAGGTAGTGTGCAGTGCCATACAACAGCACGATAAACACGCCTAATACGCCAAACGACGTCACGATACCCACATCAGACACACCCAAGAAGCCATATCTGAACGCGTTTACCATGTACACGATAGGGTTCAACTTCGATACACCTTGCCAGAATTCAGGCAATAAACTGATCGAGTAGAACACACCACCAAGGTACGTCAGCGGCGTTAAGATAAAGGTTGGGATAATAGAGATATCATCAAACGTTCGTGCGAATACCGCGTTAATCAAGCCACCCAGAGCGAATACTACCGATGTTAAAAATACAGTCGCCATGATCACGCCCCAATGGTCAACTTGTAGGTCGACAAAGAACAACGACACGAACGTTACTATAGTGCCCACTAACAAGCCACGAACCACACCACCCATTACGAAGCCGGCGATAATCACGTAGTTAGGAACAGGTGCTACGAGCAGTTCTTCAATGTTCTTCTGGAATTTGGCACTAAAGAACGACGAAGCAACGTTGGAGTATGAGTTGGTGATCACCGACATCATGATCAGACCGGGAACAATGTATTCCATGTAGCTAAAGCCGTTCATTTCACCAATACGCGCACCAATCAGGTTACCGAAGATGATGAAGTAAAGTGTCATGGTAATCGCTGGCGGCACCAGAGTTTGCACCCAGATACGAGTAAAGCGATTGATCTCTTTGGTCAACAAACTGCAAAAAGCTGTCCAATATAGGCTGTACATATTATTTACTCCCCTCACGGACGATACTCACAAATAGCTCTTCTAGACGGTTTGCTTTGTTACGCATAGATAGGACTTTAACCTGTTGCTCGCTCAATTGAGCAAAAATGGTATTCAAACCTAGGTTCTTGTCGATTTCAATTTCTAGTGAACCATTGACCATCACTTGGCTATTCACGCCTTCAAGCTTAGGTTCAGTCGTGCCCTCTTCCAGATCCAGAATAAAGGTCTCCGCACTCAATTTGCCCAACAGCGCTTTCATTGTTGTGTTCTCAATCAGCTCACCGCGATTGATGATGCCAATATTGCGACACAGCATTTCTGCTTCTTCTAGGTAGTGCGTGGTCAAGATAATGGTAATGCCCTGCTTCTCATTGATCTCTTTTAGGAATTCCCACATCGAACGACGCAGTTCAATATCAACGCCTGCTGTTGGTTCATCAAGGATCAACAAATGAGGTTCATGCATCAATGCACGCGCGATCATCAAACGACGCTTCATACCACCAGACAAGTTACGCGCACGTTCGCCACGCTTTTCCCACAAATCGAGTTGAGATAGGTACTTTTTCGCTCGCTCTTTCGCTAATGCTTTTGGCACGCCGTAATAACCCGCTTGCTGCAGCACGATCTGTTCAACGGTCTCAAACGGGTTAAAGTTAAACTCTTGAGGTACAAGGCCTAAGTTCTGCTTCGCCAACTCCAGATCGGTATCAATGTCGTAGCCGAACACTTTAACCTTGCCCGACGTTTTATTTACCAGTGAAGAGATAACACCAATGGTGGTTGATTTACCTGCACCGTTGGGACCAAGTAGTGCGTAAAAATCGCCTTTTTCTACTTGTAAACTAACGCCCTTCAGAGCCTCGAAGCCCCCAGCATAAGTTTTTCTTAATTGCTCAATTTCTAATGCATACATAGAGATAGACTGCCATTTGCTATAGATAAGATGTAGACGACCGAGCTTGAGGAAGAGAGTAATGCTTAAAACGAGCTAGCAGAAAACTAACCCAAACTTGTTTACTCGGCCATTTTGCAAACAAGTTTATCGTTGATTGACGATTAATACAAATATCGTGTGAGAGTTTCTTTCGAAAACAAATAAGCGTCTTGGCTCCCTGAAGACTAAATCAATGTTCAGTAAATATAAAAATGCCGCTAAGTGATTCACTTAACGGCATTAATGATCAGTCTTGAAGTGAGCGTCTATGCTTATTCATATCAGGTCATTCATATCAGCTTATTACTGAAAAATTAAACTGACTCAAATTGATGCTCATCTCTGTCGACATAGCTTGTTGCTGCCGTCAGGGCTTCATATCTGAATCGATAAGTGTTGGATTCAGGCACTAGGTCAATCACGTGGAACTTCTCTAGTTGCTGACGAGTATTCTCATTAGGACACAGTAGATACACCTCACACTGCGCATCCAATGCATCTTTAATCGCATTCTCTAGCGCTAGGCCAACAGTCACATCAATCATAGGGACATCTGTCAGGTCTAGAATCATCGCTTCATAGTCAGAAATACTTGAGTGTTGACGTGAAATCGCCTTTGAGACACTGAATATCATCGGCCCTGAAAGATAGAAGAACAGCACCTTACCATTGGCACTATCGAGTAACTGACGTTCGCTATCGGTCAATGGAATATCATCTTCATCATCACCATCACTGATCGCCTTAACTTGTCTGGCTTGCTCTCGGCTCAATCTTTCAATAATCAGAATATTCGAGATAAACACGCCCAGTCCAACAGCAATAATCAAGTCGACAAACACAGTCAGTAACATCACGCCGTACATCACACCCATGCCCGCATAGCTGACCTTGTGCGCGCGCTGGATAAAACTCCAATCTAGGATATTGAAACCAACATACATCGCGATACCAGCCAGCACTGCCATAGGGATCGGTTCTGTTAAGCCACCCGCAACCAATACCACTAGCGCAAGTACTAAGGCTCGAATAACGCCTGAAAGCGGAGAACGCGCTCCCACCTGAATATTAGTCACGGTACCCATAGTGGCACCCGCGCCAGGTAACGCACCAAACAGGCCAGAGATCATATTGGCAATGCCTTGGCCACGAAGTTCTTTGTCTGAGTCATGTTCTTTACGAGTCAGTGAATCCCCAATTACCGCGGTCAAAAGCGTATCAATACAACCAAGCGTACCCAACACCAAAGCATCGATAACCATAGTCGTGAACTGTTCAGCGCTGATCGTAGGAATAACGAGAGAAGGCAAACCCGCTGGGATTTCACCAATACGGCGAATAGAGTCGGTATCAAAAATAATGACGGACAAGAGTGTCACAGCAACCAAAGCGACCAGTTGAGCGGGTACATACTTACGATACTTAGCGGGGAAGCCAAAAAGAATACCGAGCGTCAATGCACCTAAAAACAGTTCACTCACTTTTAAGTTTGCTAGCGTATCAGGAAGTGCAGAGAGCGTGCCCATTACCCCACCAGAAGGTGCGGCGTGTCCTAATAAAGGGGATAGCTGCAAAATAATTAGAATAACGCCAATACCCGACATAAATCCGGAGATCACGCTATATGGCATCAAAGTAACGTATTTTCCTAGCTTTAACGTGCCAAGTAATATCTGAAATGCACCAGCCATCATCACAACAGTAAAGGTCATGGCCATGCCCGTTTCAGGATATTTGGCCACCATACTCGTCATTACGGCAGTCATGATCACCGTCATCGGGCCGGTAGGTTCAGAAATCAAACTGCTCGAACCACCAAACAATGCTGCAAATAGGCCAACCATAATGGCGCCCCACAAACCAGCTTCAGCACCTGCGCCAGAAGCAACACCAAATGCCAACGCTAAAGGTAGCGAGATGATGGCTGTAGTCACACCGCCAAACATATCCCCTTTGAGATTGATATCCGTAAAACGACTTCCAAACAAAACACACCTTCCTGATGATGAAATGACAAACCTTATCACTTTAACAAATGTATCAAGTGTTCAGAAAGTGTTAATTCAATCACATTATTCATGTCTTATAACCAGATCATAGCTTCTACACTAAGTTAATGATTTTAACGACTAGTACACGTCAGATGAGTACTATTTGACACAGTTTTTACGAGATTGAATTTGTAACATTGTGTATAGTTGAGATTCTTAATTAAGGGATGTAAGACGCAAAATGCCAGAGATTAAACAGCTTTTTGAAAACAACTCTAAATGGTCAGAAGAAATTCGCTCTCAACGACCTGAGTATTTTACAACGCTTGAAGAGGGTCAAAGCCCCGGTTTTCTATGGATAGGCTGCTCAGATAGCCGTGTTCCGGCCGAGCGTCTCACTGGTTTGTATTCTGGCGAACTGTTTGTTCACCGAAATGTAGCGAACCAAGTGGTTCATACCGACTTAAACTGCCTCTCAGTGGTACAGTACGCCGTCGATGTACTCAAAGTTAAACACATTATTGTCTGTGGTCACTATGGCTGTGGTGGTGTTAACGCGGCGATTGATAACCCTAAACTTGGCCTTATCAATAACTGGTTACTTCACATCCGTGACAACTACCTAAAATACCGTAAGCAAATCGAGGGGCTGCCTCGTGAGCAATGGGGTGATAAGCTATGCGAAATTAACGTCGCAGAGCAAGTTTATAACCTAGGCAACTCAACCATCATGCAAAGTGCATGGGAGCGTGGCCAAGAAGTTGAAATCCACGGTGTGGTTTATGGTATTGGCGATGGCAAGCTGCAAGACCTTGGCGTACGTTGCTCAAGTAATGATACCCTAGAGAACAGTCACTTAGAGGCATTAAATAAGATCTTAACAACGCCTCTGCTTAGTCAACAAAGCTAGCCCCTTCCGTAATAAATACAAAAAGCCCGCATCTGCGGGCTTTTTAATGACTTCTAACCGACAAGCGTAATGATTACTCTTGAGGTACTACCTTACCGATGTATGGTAGGTGACGATATTTTTGTGCGTAGTCGATACCAACACCAACAACGAATTCGTCTGGGATTTCAAAACCAATCCACTTTGTATCTACAGTCACTTCACGGCGAGAAGGCTTGTCTAGTAGCGTGCAAATTTCGATAGACTTAGGGCCACGTAGGCTTAGAATCTCTTTCACTTTAGTCAGCGTGTTACCCGTATCGATAATATCTTCTACGAGTAGAACGTCTTTACCTTGAATATCATCATCAAGGTCTTTCAAAATACGAACATCACGTGAGCTTTCCATGCCGTTGCCGTAGCTAGACGCGGTCATGAAATCAACTTGGTGCGTTAAATCGATAGCACGAGCAAGATCTGCCATAAAGACAAAAGATCCACGCAATAAGCCAACTAAAACGAGATCTTCACTACCGTTGTAGTGTTCCGTGATCTGTTTGCCTAGTTCGTTCACTCGATCCTGAACTTCTTGCTCAGAGATCATGACTTCAACTGTATGCTTCATACTGCTCTCATTCTATTTGGTGATTGCGACGAATGTTGACAGTTTCGTCAGTTGTGTCGCTCAATTTTGTGCGTAAGTCTAGCACTGCTCAAATACCCACACCACCTTATGGCTCGAATTTACTGTCAGATTCTCAACGAAATGTGCGCTGGTGCCTTATCCAATACTCGTCTCCTTTCACATCAATGCTGATCACGCTTTATGTATCAAGTTTGATGTAACTGTCTATAAAACAAGCTGAAAGGATTGACCATTCGCATATGCACCATTACACTCATCTTGGCTTAAATAATAATAAAATCATTAATATAAAAATTTCGTTGGCAAGGAAAACAAAATGGACTCAATATCTAAGAGACCTAGAACTAGGCTTTCACCTTTAAAAAGAAAACTTCAATTGATGGAAATCGCTCTTGAGGTATTCTCTCGCCGCGGTATCGGTCGTGGTGGACACGCTGATATTGCAGACATCGCTCAGGTGTCTGTCGCAACTGTATTTAACTACTTCCCTACCCGTGAAGATCTGGTTGATGAAGTACTAAATCACGTTGTACGCCAATTCTCTAACTTCCTTTCAGACAATATCGATCTGGATATTCACGCAAAACAAAACCTACATAATATTGCGACTGAAATGGTGACGTTAGTGGCTCAAGATAGCCATTGGTTAAATGTGTGGTTCGAATGGAGCGCTTCGACTCGTGATGAAGTATGGCCGCTATTCGTAACAACTAACCGCACTAACCAAATGTTAGTACAAAACATGTTTAGCAAAGCGATTGAGCGTGGCGAAGTTTGTGACGATCACGACCCTAAACATCTAGCGAACTTATTCCACGGCATTTGCTACTCGCTATTCATCCAAGCGAAACGTGTAGAAACGCCAGAAGAGCTTTCAAGCTTAACGGATAGCTACTTGAACATGCTGTGCATTTATAAGTAGATTCGAGATTCGAGATTCGAGATTCGAGATTCGAGATTCGAGATTCGAGATTCGAGATTCGAGATTCGAGATTCGAGATTCGAGATTCGAGATTCGAGTAAATAATTTAAGGGTTGGCCTAAGCGGTCAACCCTTTTTTGTAGAATGGAATGGCTCTTCGCATCTCGGAGTGAAACGTTCCTGCGCCTTACTTCAGACATAAAAAAACCGCTGACGAATCAGCGGCTTTTAAAAACATTAGCGAGTGACTAAAGAAGAATTACTTCTTCTTTTTCACTGCTTTCTTGTTTGGAAGGTCAGTGATTGAACCTTCGAATACTTCCGCAGCTAGACCAACAGACTCGTGTAGAGTTGGGTGAGCGTGGATAGTAAGTGCGATATCTTCTGCATCACAACCCATTTCGATTGCTAGGCCGATTTCGCCAAGAAGTTCACCACCGTTAGTACCAACAACAGCACCACCGATTACGCGATGAGTATCTTTATCGAAGATCATCTTAGTCACGCCGTCTGCACAGTCAGAAGCAATTGCACGACCAGAAGCAGCCCAAGGGAAAGTAGCAACTTCGTAGTTGATGCCTTCCGCTTTCGCTTCTTTCTCAGTCTTACCTACCCAAGCAACTTCTGGCTCAGTGTACGCAATTGATGGGATTACTTTAGGATCGAAGTAGTGCTTCTTACCAGAGATAACTTCAGCAGCTACGTGACCTTCATGCACACCTTTGTGAGCAAGCATTGGTTGACCAACAACGTCACCGATCGCATGGATGTGAGGAACGTTTGTACGCATTTGCTTATCAACATTGATGAAACCACGCTCATCAACTTCGATACCCGCTTTTTCAGCGTCGATAAGTGCACCGTTTGGAACACGACCGATAGCAACAAGAACAGCATCGTAGCGCTCAGCTTCAGCTGGTGCTTTTTTGCCTTCCATTGAAACGTAGATACCATCTTCTTTCGCTTCAACTGCTGTTACTTTAGTTTCAAGCATTAGCTTGAACTTGTTCTTAATACGTTTTGTGAAGACTTTAACGATGTCTTTATCCGCAGCAGGGATAACTTGATCGAACATCTCTACAACTTCAACTTTAGAACCTAGAGAGTGGTAAACCGTACCCATCTCAAGACCGATGATACCGCCGCCCATGATAAGCAGTTTTTCAGGTACTTCGTTTAGTTCTAGTGCATCCGTAGAATCCCAAATACGTGGGTCTTCATGTGGGATGAAAGGAAGTTTGATTGGGCGAGAACCCGCAGCAATGATTGCGTTGTCGAAGTTAACAGTTGTTGCTTCGCCTTCGCCTTCAACAAGAATGCTGTTAGGACCAGTGAACTTACCGAAACCGTTAACAACAGTAACGTTACGCATCTTAGCCATACCGCCAAGACCGCCAGTTAGTTGATCAACTACTTTTTCTTTCCAAATACGGATCTTGTTGATGTCCGTTTGTGGCTCGCCGAATACAACGCCGTGCTCTGCCATCGCTTTAGCTTCTTCAATTACTTTAGAAACGTGAAGAAGTGCTTTTGATGGAATACAACCAACGTTTAGACATACACCACCAAGAGTGCTGTAACGTTCAACTAGTACTGTTTCTAGACCTAAATCCGCACAACGGAATGCCGCTGAGTAACCAGCAGGACCTGAACCAAGTACAACAACTTGGGCTTTAATTTCTTTGCTCATTGTGACCTCTTGTAGTCATTATCCCTAACAGGCTGAGTAGATGTTCTTAAAATTATTGGGCTTTCAAACAGGAAACATTTTACAGAGATGTTAACAGTGTGAAAGTAGCTTTAAGTTAGCCTGTGAGCTAGACAACAATTCCCTATCAGATTATGAGAAATGCAGGAAACTGTTCTCTAAAAATAGTCTTTATATAAAGAATTAAGGTGACCCGAAAGTCACCTTAATAATTACTTTCTCAATTACAGTACTAGACGACGAATGTCAGATAGTGCGCTGTTTAGGAAAGTAATGAAGCGTGCACCTTCAGCACCATCGATCACACGGTGGTCGTATGATAGAGACAGTGGAAGCTGTAGACGTGGTTGGAACTCTTTACCATTCCAAACTGGCTTAATTTCAGACTTAGATACACCTAGGATACCTACTTCTGGAGCATTTACGATTGGAGTAAATGCAGTACCGCCAATACCACCAAGGCTAGAGATTGTGAAACAACCGCCTTGCATATCTGCCGCTGTTAGCTTACCAGAACGTGCTTTCTTAGAAACAGCCATTAGCTCTTCTGATAGCTCGTAAATACCTTTCTTGTTCACGTCTTTGAAGACAGGAACAACTAGACCGTTTGGTGTATCAACAGCGATACCCACGTTTACGTACTTCTTAAGAATGATACTTTCGCCATCGTCAGAAAGAGACGAGTTGAATGCAGGGAATGCTTCTAGTGCTTTAGCAACAGCTTTCATGATGAACACAAGTGGAGTGATCTTCATGCCAGTATCTTTCTTCGCTTCGATTGCGTTCTGTTCTTTACGGAATGCTTCTAGCTCAGTGATGTCTGCGTTGTCCCACTGTGTAACGTGAGGGATCATTACCCAGTTACGGTGCAGGTTAGCGCCAGAGATTTTCTTAATCTTAGAAAGCTTCTGAACTTCAGTTTCGCCGAACTTGCTGAAGTCAACTTTTGGCCACGGTAGTAGACCAAGAGCAGAACCGTCGCCGCCTTTGCCAGATGCTGCAGCACCAGACTCTAGACGCTTAAGTGCATCTTTAACGTAAGACTGAACGTCTTCTTTAAGGATACGGCTCTTACGACCAGTACCTTTAACCTTAGAAAGATTAACGCCAAATTCGCGAGCAAGACGACGAACAACTGGAGAAGCGTGCGCGTAGTCACCGTTCTCTTGGAAGTCGCCAGCTGCTGGAGCTACTGCTTCTGCTTTAGGTGCAGGTGCTGCTGCCGGAGCTGCTGCTTGTGCTGGAGCCGCTACTGCTACTGGAGCTGCGCCTTCAACAACGAAAGTCATGATTGAAGAGCCTGTTGACACTTTGTCGCCAGCTGCAATCTTGATTTCTTTTACTGTACCAGCGAATGGTGCAGGCACTTCCATTGAAGCTTTGTCGCCTTCAACAGTAATTAGAGATTGCTCTTCTTCTACTGTATCGCCAACCGCTACCATGATTTCAGTAACTTCTACTTCGTCACCGCCGATATCTGGAACGTTTACTTCTTTCTCAGCTGCGGCCGGCGCTCCGGATGCTGCTGGAGCCGCTGCAACTGGTGCCGCCGCTGGAGCAGGAGCTGCTGCAACTGGAGCGCCAGAACCTGCCACTTCAAATACCATCACTAGAGAACCAGTAGATACTGAGTCACCAGAAGCGATCTTGATTTCTTTAACGATACCAGCGAATGGTGCAGGTACTTCCATTGAAGCCTTGTCACCTTCAACAGTAAGAAGAGATTGCTCTTCTTCTACTGCGTCGCCGATAGCTACCATGATTTCAGTTACTTCAACTTCATCACCGCCGATATCAGGAACGTGAACTTCTTTAAGCTCAGCTGCCGCTGCAGGAGCAGCTGCAACAGGTGCCGCCGCTTCAACTGCTGGCGCAGCCGGTGCTGCTGCAGCACCTTCCGCTTCGAAGATCATGATAAGAGAACCAGTAGAAACAGAATCACCTTCTGAAATCTTGATTTCTTTAACGATACCCGCTTGAGACGCAGGAACTTCCATTGAAGCTTTGTCGCCTTCAACAGTGATCAGTGACTGCTCTTCTTCAACCTTGTCGCCAACGTTTACAAGAATCTCAGTTACTTCAACCTCGTCAGCACCGATGTCTGGTACATTAATTTCGATTGTCATTGTATTTACCTACCTTAATGCCAGTCTTATGCGTATTGCGGGTTAGTTTTTTCAGTGTCGATATCGAACTTAGCAATTGCTTCAGCAACAACAGACTTCTCGATATCACCACGTTTAGCCAGTTCAGTTAGCGCTGCAACTACGATGTAGCCAGCATTAACTTCGAAGTGACGACGTAGGTTTGCACGGCTGTCAGAACGGCCGAAACCATCTGTACCAAGTACTTTGTAAGACTCAGTTGGCATGTACGCACGTACTTGCTCAGCGTAGTTCTTCATGTAGTCAGTCACTGCGATTGCAGGTTCTTTACCAAGAACAGTCGTGATGTACGGTACTTTCTCTTCAGCTTCTGGGTGAAGCATGTTGTCACGCTCTACCGCTTGGCCGTCACGAGTTAGTTCGTTGAACGACGTTACAGAGAATACGTCAGATGCTACGCCGTACTCTTCGCTTAGAATTTCAGCGGCTTTACGCGCTTCGTTCATGATAGTACCAGAGCTCATTAGTTGAACTTTGCCCTTAGCACCAGCGTGAGATTCAAGCTTGTAGATACCCTTACGAATGCCTTCTTCAGCGCCTTCTGGCATTGCTGGCATTGCGTAGTTCTCGTTCATTACTGTTAGGTAGTAGTAAACGTTCTCTTGGTTCTCACCGTACATGCGACGGATACCGTCTTGCATGATAACCGCTAGCTCGTAAGCAAACGTTGGGTCGTAAGAGATACAGTTAGGGATCGTGTTCGCTTGAATGTGCGAGTGACCATCTTCGTGCTGTAGACCTTCGCCGTTTAGCGTTGTACGACCTGCAGTAGCACCTAATAGGAAGCCACGAGCTTGTTGGTCGCCTGCTAACCAAGCCATGTCGCCAATACGTTGGAAACCGAACATTGAGTAGTAGATGTAGAACGGAATCATTGGTAGATCGTTTGTGCTGTATGAAGTTGCAGCAGCAACCCATGAAGCCATAGAACCTAGTTCGTTGATGCCTTCTTGAAGAACTTGACCAGACGTTGCTTCTTTGTAGTAAGAAACGATGCCTTTATCTTCAGGTGTGTATTCTTGACCGTGTGGGTTGTAGATACCAACCTGACGGAATAGACCTTCCATACCGAATGTACGAGCTTCATCACAGATGATAGGAACGATGTTCTTACCAATGTTCTTATCTTTAAGAAGGATGTTTAGCGTACGTACGTAAGCCATAGTTGTAGAGATATCACGCTTCTGTTCACCTAGTAGAGGTGCGAATGCGTCTAGCTCAGGAACCTTGAACTCTTGAGTAAACTTAGGAAGACGTGCAGGTGTGTAACCGTGTAGAGCGTTACGACGAGCGTGCATGTATTCGTATTCAGCAGAACCTTCTTCCAGTTTTAGGTATGGAAGTTCAGCGATTTTCTCATCTGATAGTAGGTCTTCTAGGCCTAGGCGATCACGCAGGTGTTGAACATGAGTCATGTCCATTTTCTTAACACCGTGTGCAATGTTCTTACCTTCAGCTGCGTCACCCATGCCGTAACCTTTAACAGTCTTAGCTAGGATTACAGTTGGCTTACCGTTTGTTTCTTTCGCATTGTTGAAAGCAGCAAACAGTTTAGAAGAATCGTGACCACCACGCTTAAGAGCGAAGATTTCGTCATCAGTCATGTCTGCAACTAGTGCAGCTGTTTCTGGGTACTTACCAAAGAAGTGCTCACGTACGTATGCGCCATCTTTAGATTTGAATGTCTGGTAGTCACCATCGATAGTTTCGTTCATTAGTTGAAGAAGCTTACCAGTCGTGTCTTTAGCCAGTAGTGAATCCCAGTTGCTACCCCAGATAACTTTAACAACGTTCCAACCTGCGCCTTTGAATAGGCCTTCAAGTTCTTGAATGATGCTACCGTTACCCATTACAGGGCCGTCTAGACGCTGTAGGTTACAGTTGATTAGGAAACATAGATTGTCTAGCTTCTCACGCGCAGCGAAAGAGATAGCACCACGTGATTCTGGCTCATCCATCTCACCGTCACCTAGGAACGCGTATACGCGTTGCGCTGAAGTTTCTTTCAGGCCACGGCCGTCAAGGTACTTAAGGAAGCGCGCTTGGTAGATCGCAGAGATAGGACCAAGACCCATAGATACTGTCGGGAACTGCCAGAACTCAGGCATCAGTTTCGGGTGCGGGTAAGAAGGGATACCTTTACCATCAACTTCTTGACGGAAGTTATCTAGCTGTTCTTCAGTTAGACGACCTTCAACGAATGCACGAGAGTAGATACCTGGAGAGATGTGACCTTGGTAGTAAACTAGATCGCCACCGTCCGTCTCATTTGGAGCACGGAAGAAGTGGTTGAAACATACTTCGTAGAACGCTGCAGCTGACTGGTAAGAAGCCATGTGACCACCAAGGTCTAGGTCTTTCTTAGAAGCACGCAATACAATCATGATTGCGTTCCAGCGAATAATCGAACGAATACGACGCTCAAGAGTTACGTCACCAGGGTAAGCTGGCTCTTGTGCTGCTGGAATTGTGTTGATGTAGTTTGTGTTGATGCCTGTAGCCATATCAACACCATCTAAACGCGCTTTATCTAGAACTTGTTCTAGTAAAAACTGTGCACGTTCTACACCTTCTTCACGTACTACTGACTCAAGAGCTTCTAACCAATCTTGAGTTTCCAGAGCATCAACGTCATGCTTCATGTCAGACATGGCGATCTATCCTTTTTGTTAGTTGGATTCTACTAAACACGTAAATAGCCGAAGTATTACGGCTATTTACCCTGTTGGATTCGACGTAAAGAACGTTCGCGGCGCGATTCTTCTTTGGTCAAATCCATCAATGTTTCTTCGATGTAAGCTAAATGAGAATGTGACATTTCACGCGCCTGTTCTGGCAGCCCTGAAACGATCGCATCTACAATGTTAGCTCGATGTATACTCACTTTCTCCACAACGTCTTTACGACGATGCAACAGCTTTAAATTTTCTAAGACATTTTGTTCGAGTAACGGAGCCAAACTACGAACAATGTGTAATAACACCACATTGTGCGCTGCCTCTGTTAAAGCAATAAGAAAAGCCATCACTGCTGCAGATTCGGCTTCAATATCACCCTTATCTTGCGCGCCGTGAATTTTTTCTTGGCATGCTTGAATTCGAGCAAAGTCTTCATCAGTGCCACGCAATGCCGCAAAGTAAGCCGAAATCCCTTCCATCGCATGACGCGATTCCAACAAGTCTAGTTGGGTTTCAGAATGGGACGACAACAAATTAAGCAAAGGATCTGAAAAGCTTTTCCAGATATTTTCGCTAACAAACGTACCTCCACCTTGACGGCGAGTAAGCAAGCGTTTTGCTTCTAAACGTTGTATCGCTTCTCGGATTGAAGGACGAGACACATCGAACTGTTTCGCTAGTTCGCGCTCAGGCGGCAACTGCTGCCCTGGAGCCAGTGTTCCTTCCACTATCAACCTTTCTAACTCTTGTTCGATAACGTCCGAGAGTTTTGGCTGACGAATCCTTTGATAAGCCATAGTTTGTTGTTCTTCTTTTTCTTCGCTGACAATTGGTAATACCAATTTTAAGTTGGGCAGAAATTAACATAATTAAAACGCCACTGTCCAGTGCAAAATTGACCTGCATCATAGAACACAGCATGAATTAACCATGATTTAACAAATGAAATTTAAAACAGCAACTAAATTGGTCTTACCATTTACAGGGGTAATACTTTTGGGGAGGTTTCGTGCTAGAAAGTTTCAGGATAAAAATGAATTGTTTCAGAAACATTAGTGCCACTTGTTTAAAAATCAAACCAAGCGCACATTTAGGATGGAAATTCTGTTCATAAGTTTTAATAAATTAGCGTTTGATAAGCTCGTCACACTCTCGATTTATTGATGCTCTCCTCTCCACCACTTTCTTTACATAGCAACAACAAAAATTCACAAGTCATTATGCCAGGCGTTGACTATTCAACGCCTAACAGCAGTAAGGCTATCTAAAGTTGAGGCTTAGCCCTTGAGCTTTTCTTTAAATTTCTGCCAGTCGAAAACCAAGCCAGGATCGGTTTTGCGCAGAGGCGCAATATATTGGTGGCCTGTGATTCGTTCAGTGGTAACTTGAGGGTAGCTCGATACAAGTGTTTCCGTTAATTGGGTAAGCGCTTGATACTGCTGCTCGGTGTAAGCCACAAAGTCACTGCCTTCCAGTTCAATACCAATCGAGTAATCATTACACCTTTCACGGCCGGCAAAGCTGGACTGGCCAGCGTGCCAAGCTCTATCAAGGAACGAAACAAACTGCACAACCTCACCATCACGACGAATCAAGCAGTGTGCAGACACACCCATTTGGTGAATCACCTGAAAAAACGGGTGTTCTTCTGGGTCAAGTTTGCCCGTAAAAAACTGTTCGATGTAAGGCCCACCAAATTGCCCCGGAGGTAAACTAATGTTGTGAACCACCAGCAGAGAGATATCGTCGACGCTAGGTCTAACATCAAAATACGGGGAAGGAACATGCCGAGCGTTGTCATACCATCCGTTGAAGCTGATCGTCATCTTGGTCTCACTTTCTTTTCTGCTAGCACAATAAGATGTGACCTTACCCATAGAGCAGTCACGCTAGCCTCTTTAATTTGAAGTTAAGCAAGAGTATCATTCCATTCCCACTCCCTTTCAAGATTAGATTTGCGATGAAAAACACACATAACAGCCACCAACGCCTTGACTACTTAAAAGAGCAACTGCCTCTCGAGATCACTCGCTCAGTGGCTGAGACCATCAAAGAAGATCTAGGCGGAACGTTAGATCCAGCGGCTGATATCACGGCAAGTCTAATCCCAGCAGACGCAATCAACAGCGCAACCATCATTACACGTGAGCACGGTGTGTTCTGTGGTAAAGCTTGGGCTGACGAAGTGTTTAAGCAATTGGGCGGTGAAGTGACTATCGAGTGGAACGTAGAAGATGGCGATAAAGTTGAACCAAACCAAACGCTTTGCTCGTTAACAGGCCCAGCACGCGCACTATTAACTGGTGAGCGTAATGCCATGAACTTCATTCAAACGCTATCGGGTTGTGCGACTACGACAGCCATCTACGCTGACAAAATCAAGCATACAGAATGCCGCCTGTTAGACACTCGCAAAACGATTCCAGGCCTACGTAGCGCACAAAAATACGCAGTGGCTTGTGGTGGCGGTTTCAACCACCGTATCGGTGTTTTCGATGCCTACCTAATCAAAGAAAACCACATCATCGCATGTGGCGGTATCGAGAAAGCAATCTCGACGGCAAAAGAGCTGAACCCAGGTAAACCTGTGGAAGTTGAAACGGAAAGCCTAGCAGAGCTAGAGCAAGCGATCAGCGCTGGCGCAGACATCATCATGCTAGACAACTTCACCACAGACATGATGCGTGAAGCCGTGAAAATCAACGCTGGCCGCGCAGCATTAGAAAATTCAGGCAATGTAACTTTAGACACTATTGCAGAGTTCGCTGAAACGGGTGTTGATTACATCTCTGTTGGTGCACTGACTAAGCATCTAAAAGCGATGGACCTATCCATGAGATTTAAAGCGTAATTAACTGAATAGTAAATATATTTCCGTCAAAGGCATTGTTGATAACAGTGCCTTTTTTATTACCTAAATTATCAGTATTTCAATCACTTATTTAAGTTGGTCGCATAATTTTGCGCACCATATGAAACACCACACTAATAAACACGAAACCACTCGCGGCCAAACCTGAACACCATTCCACTTCCCCATTCCGACTTCTATTCTTTCCATCAACCAGTGCTTGCGCTGAAACAAACTAAACAATGGAATAGAACAATGAATAACAAAAGTAAAAGAACAAATCAGAAAGGTTTTACGTTAATTGAGCTATTAATAGTTGTTGCCATCATTGGTGTATTGGCATCAATTGCAATACCAGCATACAAAGAGCAAGCGATTAAGGCTGACGCAGCTTCTGGGGTCGCTACACTCAGATCTCTCTTAACCAATACCGATTTACATATCCAAAACACTGGTAGCTTCCCCGCTGCAACTGCAAATCTAAGCGATATCGGCGCTAATGCTAATATGAGTTCATTAGGTGCACTTTCAATTGATGCTGTAAGTGGAGCTAATGGAACACTAGTATTCACCTACGGAAGCAAATCATCATTGAACTCTGCTACAGCTAAATTCGTAAGGGCAAGTGATGGATGGAAATGTACTATTTCTAATATTCCATCCACTGTAAGTATTACTGCAAGTGATGTGAAGGGTTGCAACTAAACTAGTGCTCACCAACCTCCCCACGATTCTTCGTCAGGCAGGATTACTTAACCTGACTCAAGAACAAGCCGTTGCGGAACATGTACACGCTTCAGGAGCTTCGACACCTGAAGCTTTGCTCGTTCTTGATTTCTTCAGCGGCGATTCCTTAGCAAACAACATTAAAACCATCTTCGGTTTGCCGTTAGTGCAACTGGCCAATACTGACTACGAAACCTTGTGTGAACAACTAGGGCTTCGTGAGCTGATCACCAAGTATCGCGCTATTCCAATTTCAATTTCTAGTTCAACTCTCACACTCGCTTCTGCCGACCCTACGGATTTACAAGCTGAAGACGATTTCCGCTTTGCGACCGGATTACAGATTGAATTGGTTGTCGCTAATTACTCTGAATTAGAAGGCGCAATACGAAAGCTGTATGGACGTTCTATTTCCGGACAAGATTCCAAGCGCAAAGAGATCACCCAAGATGAGCTCGCTAACCTTGTTGAGATATCTGATGACGAGATAACTTCGATTGAAGACCTCAGCCAAGATGACTCCCCTGTCAGTCGCTTTATCAATCAGATTCTAGTCGATGCTGCACGTAAAGGCGCATCGGATATCCACTTCGAACCTTATGAAGAAAACTACCGCGTACGCCTGCGTTGCGATGGCATTCTTGTTGAGATCCAACAGCCCGCTTCTCACTTAAGTCGTCGTCTATCGGCGCGCTTGAAGATTCTCGCCAAACTCGATATCGCCGAACGTCGTTTGCCTCAAGATGGTCGTATCAAACTGCGCTTAAATGACGAACTGGCGATTGATATACGTGTATCGACGCTGCCAACATTATGGGGAGAAAAGATCGTTCTTCGTCTTCTAGACAGCAGCGCTGCCAATCTCGATATCGATAAGCTCGGTTACAGCGAGGATCAAAAAGCACTCTACCTCAATGCCCTAAAACGCCCGCAAGGAATGATCTTAATGACAGGGCCAACCGGCAGCGGTAAAACGGTTTCTCTCTATACTGGCCTTCGAGTGCTTAACACCACGGAGCGCAACATCTCAACAGCTGAAGATCCGGTAGAGATCAATCTATGTGGTATCAATCAAGTTCAAGTCGCACCCAAAATCGGTTTTGGGTTTGCTGAAGCATTGCGATCATTTTTACGACAAGATCCCGATGTGGTGATGGTTGGGGAGATCCGAGATTTAGAAACCGCAGAGATCGCGATCAAAGCATCGCAAACCGGACACCTAGTGCTTTCAACCCTCCACACCAACTCCGCCGCAGAAACCGTGACTCGACTCGCTCATATGGGGATAGAACCCTTTAATCTTGCTTCATCATTAAGCCTGATTATCGCCCAACGACTAGCAAGACGATTGTGCGACCACTGTAAAGCCGCTGATGACTCACCTGATATATTTCTACGCCACTCTATTCCCAATAGCCAAATCATCTACAAAGCCAACTCACAAGGGTGTAATGAGTGTAATCAGGGATACTCAGGGCGAGTCGGTATTTATGAAGTCATGCCGTTTAGCGAGCAGCTAAAAAGCAGCCTGATTGACAAACCGAACGCGTTAGCCATTGAAAACTTAGCGCGCCGGGAAGGCATGAGAACTTTACAAGAGTCAGGACTAGATAAACTGCTTGAAGGCACCACCAGCTATCAAGAGCTACAACGTGTTCTATACCTATAATTCACGGAGCGA
Source organism: Vibrio sp. QJM3NY_35 (assembly GCF_057785915.1). Classification (NCBI taxonomy): domain Bacteria; kingdom Pseudomonadati; phylum Pseudomonadota; class Gammaproteobacteria; order Vibrionales; family Vibrionaceae; genus Vibrio; species Vibrio sp. QJM3NY_35. Next base: position 2,853,560 of record NZ_CM173507.1, read on the forward strand.
AAATGAGTAGTAAAAGCAAACAATCACAACTAAAAAACTACCATTGGAAGGGAATCAATAGTTCTGGCAAGAAAGTATCAGGGCAGAGCTTAGCGCTCACCGAATTAGAAGTGCGAGAGAAGCTCAAAGAGCAGCATATTCAGATTAAGAAAATCAAAAAGAAAAGCATCTCAGCAATCACTCGTTTAACCCATCGAGTCAAAGCCAAAGATATCACTATTTTGACTCGCCAACTGGCTACCATGTTGGCTACTGGTGTGCCCATCGTTCAAGCCATCAAGTTAGTGTCAGACAATCACCGCAAAGCAGAAATGAAATCGATTTTATCGCACATCTGCAAAGGTGTAGAAGCCGGCACGCCAATCTCAAAAGCGATGCGAACCGCAAGCCGCCACTTTGATGATCTCTATACCGACTTGGTCGCGACAGGCGAACTCTCCGGCAACCTTGCACAAGTATTTGAACGCTTGGCGACCTATCGAGAAAAGAGTGAGCAACTAAAATCCAAGGTTATAAAGGCTCTCATCTACCCAGCAATGGTTGTAGCGGTCGCCCTTACCGTTTCCTACTTAATGCTAACCATGGTCATCCCGGAATTTGAATCGATGTTTTCTGGTTTCGGAGCAGACTTACCTTGGTTCACTCAGCAAGTGCTTTATCTTTCCCACTGGATGCAGGCCTACAGTTTTTATACTGCGATCGGTATTGTTTTATTAATTCTGTCTTTTCAGCAACTGCGTCAGCGATCTTACTCGATTCGACTTTCAACCAGTCGTCTTGGTTTACGCTTCCCTATCTTGGGTGCTGTCATCACTAAGGCATCAATTGCAAAGTTCAGCCGAACGCTATCAACCAGTTTTAGTTCTGGGATTCCTATCTTAACCAGCCTTAAAACAACGGCTAAAACGGCGGGTAATCTACATTATGAATCGGCAATCATCGAGGTTCACCGTGAGACTGCTGCTGGCATGCCGATGTACATTGCAATGCGCAATACCAATGCCTTCCCGGAGATGGTTTTGCAGATGGTGATGATTGGTGAAGAGTCCGGAAATCTTGATGATATGCTCAATAAAGTCGCTTCCATTTACGAGTTCGAAGTAGACAACACCGTCGATAACCTAGGTAAGATTCTAGAGCCACTGATCATCGTATTTTTAGGCACCGTAGTTGGCGGACTTGTTGTCGCGATGTACTTACCGATCTTTAATCTTATGAGTGTGTTAGGATAGTTAAAAGCAACTAAACACCCATGAGCAGCCAACCTCTGCTCACCTTGATTAAGTGGTAAAGGACACTATGGAAGTATTTCACTACTATCCTTGGCTATTCCCCGTATTAGCTTTCATTTTTAGCCTTCTTATCGGCAGCTTCCTCAACGTAGTCATCCACCGTTTACCGATAATGATGGAACGAGAGTGGCAACAAGAGTGCTCGGAGTATTTCTCTCAATATAAAATTCCAGCGCCAGAGGGAAAGTTCAATCTCAGTATCCCTCGTTCTACCTGCCCGAAATGTAAAACCCAATTAAGAATCATCGACAATATTCCAGTATTAAGTTGGCTGTTCTTAAAAGGCAAGTGCCATAGCTGTGCTAACCCAATTAGCGCTCGCTATCCATTGGTCGAGTTGCTTACGGCGATACTTTGTACCGTAGTCGCGAGCCACTTTGGTTTCAGTTACTACGCCATTGCTTTGATTTTTTTCACGTTTGCATTGATTACCGCAACCTTTATCGATCTCGATACTATGCTGTTGCCTGACCAAATTACCTTGCCTTTAGTTTGGTCTGGTATCGCGTTAGCTCTGTTTAATATCAGCCCTGTATCGCTTCAAGATTCCGTGATTGGCGCAATGGCAGGCTACCTAGCACTTTGGTCGGTCTATTGGCTGTTCAAGCTGTTAACAGGCAAAGAAGGCATGGGTTACGGCGACTTCAAACTTCTGGCTGCGCTTGGCGCTTGGCTTGGTTGGCAACATCTCCCAATGATCATTCTTCTATCCTCACTGGTCGGCTTAGTTTTCGGATTGATTCAACTTCGCTTGAAACAACAAGGTATAGATAAAGCCTTTCCATTTGGACCTTACCTTGCGATTGCGGGTTGGGTGAGTTTGATGTGGGGCAACGACATCATGGGCTGGTATTTCACTTCTGTACTAGGAATTTAACCATGGCAATCATTATCGGATTAAGCGGTGGTATCGCCAGTGGAAAAACCACGGTTGCTAACCTCTTCAATGAACATTTTAATATTGATATTGTCGATGCTGATATCGTTGCACGCGAAGTCGTCGCAGTAGGCAGTGACGGCTTAAAGCAGATTACCGACCATTTTGGTGAGACGATCTTGCTTGAAGATGGATCACTTAACCGAAGTAAGCTGCGTGAGCTAATCTTCTCGGATCCCACAGAGAAACAATGGCTCAATGACCTGCTTCATCCCATGATCCGTAACAAAATTGACAGTGACCTGTCTAAAGTTACATCCCCTTATGGTTTATTAGTCGCACCGCTATTGGTTGAAAACCAAATGCAAAGCATGGCCGATCGCGTATTAATCGTTGATGTGCCAATAGAAGTGCAAATAGAGAGTACGATGAGTCGTGATAATGTTTCTAGGGAACAGGTTACAGCAATTTTAAAATCACAGGCTTCAAGAGAACAACGCTTAGCAGTTGCAGATGACGTGATTAAAAACCATACTAAAAACCAAGAACTTTTGCCTCAAATCACAGATTTACATCAAAAGTATCTGGCAATCAGTACTGTAGATGGGTCAGAATAGAATAATGTTGAATGAAGGTTTGCTCGATGATCACCCACAAATTTGAACATCCTCTAAATGAGAAAACACGCATCTACTTAAGAGTTGAATCACTCTTGAGGCAGCTGCACTTGTCTTCTACATTTTCCGATGCTCAACAGTATCAACTCTTTTTCCGTTCCATCTTTGATCTGATTGAAATCTTCGAACAGATCCAACTCAAGAGTGAACTCGCAAAAGATATTGAGAAGCAGCGTGTAACCTACAAAAGTTGGTTAGATGTTGAAGGTGTCGATCAAGAGATGCTGACTTCACTACTCAACGATATTAGTAACATCTATCGTGAACTGATGCAGGCGGAGCGTTTTGGGCAGTCACTTAAAGAAGACCGCTTCTTGAGTGCCATACGTCAACGCTTTAATTTACCAGGTGGCTCATGCTGCTTTGATTTACCCGCACTGCATTATTGGCTGCATCTTCCTCTTGATAAGAGAATGCGAGATGCCAAAGCTTGGATGGATAGCCTACAGCCTTTGTATGAAGCGCTAACACTATGGTTAAAGCTCACTAGAGAGACTGGTCACTTTAAAGAGCAAATTGCTCGCGCGGGCTTCTTCCAGAGCGATGCTGATGAAGCGAATATCCTTCGCCTTTCTATTCCAATGCAATACGGTGCCTACCCGATGATCTCTGGGCATAAAAACCGTTTTGCCGTTAAGTTCATGAGCTTTGAAACAGGACAAGCCTGTACTCAAGACATCGAATTTGAATTGGCAATCTGCACCTAATTAATTTCCTTTTATAGTTTGGCTTGAGTCCTCACTCGAGCCTAAACTCACTATTATTACACCTTCAAATTAAGAATCACTATGTCGAAGAAAATCACCATCGTTAAATGCCCTCAATGTAATACTGACGTTGAATGGGGCGAACAAAGCCCGCACCGCCCGTTTTGCAGCAAGCAATGTCAGATGATTGATTTCGGTGAATGGGCAGACGAAGAGAACAGCATCGCTGGCGCACCAGACATGTCGGATAGCGATGGTTGGTCGGAAGACCAGTACTAAGATTCGAGATTCGAGATTCGAGATTCGAGATTCGAGATTCGAGATTCGAGATTCGAGATTCGAGATTCGAGATTCGAGATTCGAGATTCGGAAAAATGATTGAAGGGTTGGCGTTTAACGTCAATCCTTTTTTATTGTCTATAACACGGCGCTAGTAGAGATTCCCTACTCCTTCCTTCGTCAGTCTAGGGAATGACGGTTAAATATGAGTTTCGGTCTGGTTCGTCATCCTCGAGAGCGAGTTGGTGCTCTCTTACTTGCTAAGCTGTAAATAACAGGCACAAAAAAGCGGAGCCAAATGGCTCCGCTTTTATCGATAGAATGCAAAAAGAATTACTTCTTAGTAAGCTTCTCTTTAATACGAGCTGACTTACCAGAACGCTCACGTAGGTAGTACAACTTGGCACGACGTACTGCACCACGGCGTTTAACTTCGATGCTATCAACCATTGGAGAGTGAGTTTGGAACGCACGCTCTACGCCTTCACCGTTCGAGATCTTACGAACTGTGAATGCAGAGTGTAGACCACGGTTACGAATAGCGATTACAACGCCTTCGAAAGCCTGTAGACGCTCACGGTCACCTTCTTTTACCTTAACCTGAACTACAACAGTGTCACCTGGTGCGAATTTAGGAAGGTCTGATTTTAGTTGCTCTTCTTCAAGAGCCTTGATGATGTTGCTCATTTGTATAAATTCCTAGAATAAACTGATACTAAATTTAATAGGTTACTGCTTGCTTTTCGTTAAGAGCGTTGCTCTTTAATGAATTCAGCCAGTAATTGTTCCTGTTCGTCAGTCAGAGCTAGGTTTTCCAGGAGTTCTGGTCTTCTTAGCCAAGTTCGGCCCAACGATTGTTTTAATCGCCAGCGACGAATGTCCTTATGGTTTCCAGACTTGAGTACCGATGGCACATCTTTATCGTCTAGCACCTCAGGGCGCGTATAATGGGGACAATCTAGCAAACCATTTGCAAAAGAATCTTCTTCTGCTGAAGCGAAATCTCCAAGTACACCCGGAACAAACCGAGATACTGAATCAATCAACGTCATGGCTGGCAGTTCGCCACCCGTCATCACAAAATCTCCAATCGACCATTCTTCGTCAACTTCAGATTGAATGATGCGCTCATCTACCCCTTCGTAGCGACCACAAATAAGAAGTAAATTCTCGTTTGTTGCCAGCTCTTCAACACCTTTCTGGTCGAGTTTACGACCTTGAGGTGAAAGATAGATAACTTTCGTCTTTCCCGGTGCTGCTTGCTTGGCCGTTGTGATAGCGTCGCGCAAAGGCTGAACCATCATTAACATGCCAGGACCACCACCGTAAGGTCTGTCATCAACAGTGCGATGTTTATCATGAGTGAAATCACGAGGATTCCATGTCTCAATAGATAAAAGACCTTTTTTAACCGCTTGACCTGTTACTCCAAAATCAGTAACAGAACGGAACATTTCAGGAAAAAGGCTAATAATGCCAACCCACATGTGTTCTCTCGCTCTGTAATTTGGAGTTAGAATCCAGGATCCCAGTCAACTTCGATCCGGCGAGCTTCGCGATCAACTTTCTTGATCACTTGCTCTTCAAGGTACGGTACTAACCGTTCCTTTTGGCCAAAAGCATCTTTAAGATTTGCTTTGATTACTAGAACATCGTTCGAGCCAGTTTCTAATAGGTCAGTGACCTTACCAAGGTCGTAACCTTTAGTAGTAAAAACTTGCATACCGAACAATTCGCGCCAGTAGAATTCATCTTCTGACAATTCAGGTAACGAAGCAGGGTCAATAGCAATTTCAAAGTTAGTCATCAGTTGCGCGTCTTCACGAACATCTAATCCCGCTAGCTTACATACATAACCTTGGCCATGACGTTTCCAGCTCTCAACTTTGTACTCAACCCACTTACCCTTTAGGTTTAAATACCAAGGGCTGTAATCAAATATGCTTTCAGCATTGTCTGTGTAGGAGAACACTTTAAGCCAGCCACGAATACCATAGGTAGACCCAAGTTTACCCATGACAATTCTATTGTTTTGCTCGCTCATAGTTTCTTTACCCTTCATCGACATAAGCTATTTCTCTTTAAAAAAGAATTAAGCCGCTTTTTGAGCGTCTTTAACTAGCTTAGCTACACGATCAGATAGAGATGCGCCTTGACCAACCCAGTGGTTAACACGATCTAGGTCTAGACGTAGACCTTCTTCTTGACCTTGAGCAGTAGGGTTAAAGAAACCTACTTTCTCGATGAAACGGCCAGTTGCAGCGTTACGGCTATCCGCAACTACGATTTGATAAAATGGGCGCTTCTTTGCACCGTGACGTGCCAAACGAATGGTTACCATGTCGTCCTCTTTGCTTTCTTAATAAAATAATTAACCCCAAGTATAAGTAATAGCTTGGGGTCTCGTGCCAAATTAAAGCCCCGGAATTTTACTCTTATTCCGGTGCAATGCAAGGGCTTTAGCTATTTTTTCACCAACATAGCTGCCGTACACTTTCTGTGACACGGCTAACACTATGAAAAGTAACGTAGCTAAAGCTTACATTTGTAGATTATCGACCAAACGGGTTAAAGCCACCACCCATTCCGCCCATACCTCCACCGCCGCCCATCATGCCTTGCATGTTGCGCATCATGCCTTTCATGCCACCTTTTTGCATTTTCTTCATCATCTTCTGCATCTGGGTGAACTGCTTAAGCATACGGTTTACATCTTGTACCTGTGTACCTGAACCAGCGGCAATACGCTTTTTGCGCGAGCCTTTGATTAGGTCAGGGCGTTGACGCTCTTTCATAGTCATAGAGTTGATGATCGCTTCCATTTGCTTGAACATCTTGTCATCAACTTTATCTTTAACGTTATCTGGTAGCTGTGACATGCCTGGAAGCTTATCCATCATGCCCATCATGCCGCCCATGTTTTGCATCTGACCAAGTTGTTCACGGAAGTCTTCAAGGTCAAAGCCTTTCTTCTCTTTGAACTTCTTAGCTAGCTTCTCTGCTTTCTCGGTATCAACGTTTTTCTGTAGGTCTTCAATAAGAGACAGTACGTCGCCCATACCTAGGATACGAGAAGCAACACGATCTGGGTGGAACGGTTCTAGTGCGTCAGTCTTTTCACCAACACCCAAGAATTTAATTGGCTTACCTGTAATATGACGAACAGACAGAGCAGCACCACCACGCGCATCACCATCAACTTTCGTCAAGATAACACCAGTTAGTGGTAGTGCATCACCAAAGGCTTTTGCAGTGTTCGCAGCATCTTGACCTGTCATTGCATCAACAACGAACAGTGTCTCTACTGGTTTAATTGCAGTATGAAGCTCTTTGATCTCGCCCATCATCTCTTCATCGATAGCCAAACGACCAGCAGTATCGACAAGTAGCACGTCGTAGAATTTCTTCTTTGCGTGATCAATGGCAGCGTTTGCAATATCAAGAGGCTTTTGATCAGCTGAAGATGGGAAGAAGTCTACGCCAACATCGCTTGCTAATGTTTCAAGCTGTTTGATCGCCGCTGGACGGTAAACGTCGGCAGATACAACCAAGACTTTCTTCTTGTCACGCTCAGTTAGAAGCTTAGATAGCTTACCTACCGATGTGGTTTTACCCGCACCTTGTAGACCCGCCATTAAGATAACGGCTGGCGGCTGCGCTGCTAGGTTAAGAGCCTCGTTAGACTCACCCATCACCGCTTCAAGTTCAGCTTGAACGATCTTAATGAATTCTTGACCAGGCGTTAGAGACTTAGAAACCTCAACACCCACAGCGCCTTCTTTTACGCGCTTAACAAAATCGCGGACAACTGGCAGAGCAACGTCGGCTTCAAGTAGCGCCATACGTACTTCACGCAGCGTCTCTTTAATATTGTCTTCGGTCAGACGACCTTTACCGCTGATGTTCTTCAGCGTTTTGGATAGACGATCCGTTAAATTATCAAACATAGTTTTCTCTTCGCTCAAAACTGCGACTATTACTGTGAGTATACATTAGCGCGGATTAGAGTCATACCCGTTGTAGAGCGTTAATCGTCCGTGCTTGTGATGTGAGACATTATTCACTTGGAATTGAATGAGGTTCGCCATAGCCCCCAAGAGCGATGCGAGGTATAATTCGCCAATTAGTAATCATTTAAATGGATACCATGGACAGTCTTATTGCGATCGCAGCAGCCTTTCTCTATACAATGGCGATTTCCACGATCATTCCAGGTCTCGTGCACCAAACAGGAATCCGTGTAAAAACGGTGTTTATCAGCGCATTACTTGCTCTAGCTTTCCATGCTTGGTTGCTTGGCGATTTGATTTTTAATGCCAGTGGCCAAAACCTCAGTATCTTGAACGTTGCTTCATTAATCAGTTTAATCATATCTGTGGTTATGAGCGGCGCTATGCTCAAAACTCGTTTGTGGTTTATCTTGCCCGTCGTTTATAGCTTCGCGGCACTGAACTTGATGGCTGCTACTTTTCTTCCAAGCACCTTCATCAAACATCTAGAGAATGATCCAAAACTTCTCGTGCACATCTCTTTGGCTCTATTCTCATACGCAACACTGACTATCGGTGCGCTATACGCTCTGCAACTCGCGTGGCTAGATCACAAACTTAAAAAGAAAAAAGCCTTAGTGATAAACCCTAACCTACCTCCTTTAATGATGGTGGAGAGACAGCTTTTCAAGATCATTCTGATTGGTAATGGCTTATTAACGGGTACTTTGTTGACAGGCCTTATCTTCGTACAAGATATGTTTGCTCAAGGAAAAGCGCACAAGGCTGTGTTGTCTTTTATCGCTTGGGTTATCTACTCCATCCTTCTATGGGGTCACTATCAGAAAGGTTGGCGTGGACAAAAAGTCACTTGGTTCGCACTGGCCGGTGCCAGCATGCTCACATTAGCCTACTTCGGTAGCCGCTTCGTTCAGGAAATTATCCTGAACTAGTCTGAAAAATAAAGGCAAGGTCTCACACACCTTGCCTTTAAAATATTGAGTCCGTTAGATTCAATTGACATCTCGACCATGTTCGGTCATAAATTAATCAAGATACACAAATAGGAAAAGAATAGTTTTGGACGACATATCAACGGGTATCTTATTTGCGCTACTCGCGTGTCTCATTGTAATTTCTGGTTATTTCTCTGGTTCCGAAACGGGCATGATGTCCTTGAACCGCTACCGTTTAAAGCACTTGGCCAATACGGGTCATAAAGGTGCCAAACGTGTAGAAAAACTTCTGAACCGCCCAGACAGATTGATTGGCCTCATTCTCATCGGCAACAATCTCGTCAACATTCTTGCATCTGCGATCGCTACTATTCTTGGTATGCGCATCTACGGGGACATCGGTGTGGCTATCGCTACTGGTACCCTGACTCTCGTGATCCTCGTATTCGCCGAGGTAACACCAAAAACCATCGCTTCTCTATTTCCTGAACGTGTCTCTTACGCCAGTAGTATCCTTTTAATGGTGTTAATGAAGGTACTATCACCATTGGTGATTTTAGTTAACTTCATTACCAACGGCTTCATTCGTATCTTAGGTGTCAAAGCCAGCCATGATGCAACTGACCACTTAAGCTCAGAAGAGCTTAGAACCGTGGTAAATGAAGCAGGTAGCCTAATTCCTCAACGTCACCAAGATATGTTGGTGTCTATTCTGGACTTGGAACATGTCACCGTGAACGACATCATGGTGCCGCGTAATGAGATTACTGGTATCGACATCAATGACGACTGGAAATCTATCGTTCGTCAATTAACCCACTCGCCTCATGGCCGAGTGGTGCTGTACCGTGACCAAATAGATGAAGTGGTTGGTATGCTTAGGTTGCGTGAAGCTTATCGCTTAATGCTTGAAAAGAATGAATTCAATAAAGAGACCCTGCTGCGCGCGGCAGATGAGATCTACTTTATTCCTGAAGCGACGCCACTTAACATTCAACTGCTGAAGTTTCAGCGCAATAAACAGCGCATTGGTTTGATTGTTGATGAATATGGTGACATCAACGGCTTGGTTACCTTGGAAGATATTTTGGAAGAAATCGTTGGTGAGTTTACTACTTCAATTGCACCAAGCTTATCTGAAGAGATCACGCCGCAAAGCGATGGCAGCTTCTTAATTGAAGGCAGCGCCAATATCCGAGATATCAACAAAGGCTTACAGTGGGCATTGCCTACCGATGGCCCAAGAACGCTGAATGGTTTGATATTGGAGCACCTTGAAGATATTCCAGAGAGTCACCTCAGTGTTCAGGTTGCCAGTCACCCAATGGAAATTGTCGAACTCGAAGAGAACCGCATCAAGCTGGTACGAGTGTTTCCGCAAATCGTTAACGGGTAACAGTCCAAGATAGTATTTTGGTATTAAGTCATTACAGAAAAAACGGAAAGGCCCGGTTCATTGAACCGGGCCTTTTTATATCTAACTCACCACACTCAAGGTGAAAAATGATTAGTCGATTTTAAGCTCTTGCAGCATAGACTCAGGCAGTGCCAACTCATCATTCTTGTTTACAGAAATACCTGCAGCGATGATCGCATTCGCGATCTCTTTCGCTTCATCTAATGAGTGCATTGCTGCGGTACCACATTGGTATTCGTTCAGCTCAGGGATCTTATTCTGGTTCTCAACTTTCAGTACGTCTTGCATCGCTGCTAACCAACCGTCAGCTACTTGTTGCTCTGTAGGCGTACCAATCAGGCTCATATAGAAACCTGTACGACAACCCATCGGTGAGATATCGATGATCTCTACATCTGAACCATTCAATTGATTACGCATGAAACCTGCGTATAGATGCTCTAGAGTATGGATACCTTTCTCAGATAGGATGTCTTTGTTTGGCGCAGTAAAACGCAGGTCAAACACAGTGATGGTATCCCCTTTCGGGGTTTGCATTGTTTTAGCAACACGAACGGCTGGTGCGTTCATGCGTGTGTGATCAACAGTGAAACTATCTAATAAAGGCATTGCTCTTCTCCATGACGGTTGGCTTTAGAAAAACCAACTTCGATTGTCTTCCAGTTCTTTGCGGCACTGTTTAAGTTGCCAGCCATAATCTTTTGCTTGTTGTTCTACTTTGCGAGCCACCTTAATTAAAGATGGTTTGCTGTTGTATGATTTACGCTTATAACCACCACGCCCTTCATGATAAGCCAGGTATTGGTTATACGGGTCCCACAGTGAGATGCCCAATTGACGACGCGTCTCGCTGGTATACCAACCGATGAACATCAATGCATCATCAAAGTTGGTTCTTGAACCACCGTTATTGGTCGCTTTTTGGAAGTCCTCCCAAGCAGGGTCTTGTGCTTGTGCATAACCATAGGCACTGCTTACACGCCCCCACGGAATGAAGCCAAGAATGTAATCTTTGGGTGGGCGCGCATCATGACGATAGCTACTCTCTTGTTTCACAAAAGCCATCGCAACGTTGATCGGAGTGCCCCACTCTTCTTGCATATCCAATGCATCTTCATACCATGAAGGGTGTTCTAGAAAGATGCTACACAAATTATCTTGCTGCTTTGGCGGTGGCGTTGCACATCCAACCAATAGGCTAGAGACAACACCAACAGTCACTACAGGTAACCATTGACTACTCACACGAGTAGGCTGACCTAATAAGGCTTGCTTCCTTTCCACCAAAGTCTCGCTATGCTTTTAAATACGAAAAATAATCCGCTAAGAAGCTATCAAAATCTTGAGTGCTTGCTTCTTCACTTTGTTGCTGAGCAGTCACAGAGCGTTGAACTTCTGCTTCCATCAACTCAGCTGAATATACTTTGTATTGGTGTGCTTTGTGCTGCTCTGCATACGTTTTACCTAACGTACAGCCCACTTTACCTAAGCCACCTAACTTCTTAGTCTCTTCTAGCAACTGGCCAGAAATGGTCAGCTCTGGGTTATCAATCCAAGCTTCAAGCGTATCGCAGGTTTCTTGATATGCACGACCACCTTGTTCAGCGTCCATCATCTCGGCAATAGAGCGTAGGTCTTTAAAGACACGCTTCGCCCAATCTTGCAGAGACAATCGCTCACCATGACAACCGATTTGCAGCTCTAAACCAACCTGACGACCTTCTAAGATCACCTTGTTCCAGTTATCGCGCCAGCACTCAAGTTCACAGTTATCCATCTCGGCAGAGTCTGTTAGTACACTCCACGTAAGGAATAGGTCCAAGAAGCGAACTTGCTGCTCATTGATACCAATTGAGCTGAATGGATTTACGTCTAAAGAACGAACCTCAATGTACTCAACACCAGCACGAGCGAGCGCTTCAGATGGTTTCTCACCACTCTTCGCCACACGCTTAGGACGGATTGGAGCATACAGCTCATTCTCAATTTGCAGCACATTGCTATTGAGTTGACGGTATTCACCATCAACCTTAGTGCCAATCTCAGCGAACTCTTCTGATGGTGTGCGAATCGCTTGATTCAAACCTTCAAGGTATTGGTCTAGGCTGTTGAAACCAATCTTCAATACGCTTTGCGCACTATTAGTGTAACCAAGATCGCTCAAGCGCAGTGCCGTTGCTTTTGGTAGATACAGTGTCTCGCCAATCTTTTCAAAAGGCAGACTTGTCTCCCTTCCTTTGATGAAAGAAGAACATAGCGCAGGTGAAGCACCGAAGAAGTATGGGATTAACCAACCAAAGCGGTAGTAGTTACGAATCAAACCGAAGTAAGCATCTGACTTAGATTCACAACGCGCTTCTTCTGTTTGCTCTCCAAACAGGCTATCCCAAAAGCTTTCTGGGAAAGAGAAGTTGAAATGAACACCAGAGATAATCTGCATCAAGCTACCGTAACGACGTTTTAGGCCTTCACGATATAGCGTCTTCATCTTACCGTTGTTAGAGGTGCCGTATTGCGCTAGTTGAATGTAATCTTCACTGCCAACGTAACAAGGCATAGAAAGCGGCCATAGCTTTTCGCCGTCTAACTTGGTTTGCGTGAAGTGATGGATATCAGACAACTGATTCAAAAGCGTCGGAACATCGTTAGAAACAGGCGTGATAAATTCCAGTAGCGACTCAGAGAAATCGGTCGTTACCCATTCGTTCATCAACGCAGATCCCAAAGCCTCAGGGTGCGGCCCAGTAGCAAGGTGCCCATCTTCCGTGTAGCGTAATGTTTCCCTTTCAACACCACGACCGAATTGAGAGAAGGTCTTAGGGTTGGTTGCAACTTGCTTTAGTCGCGCAGCAAAATCAGTCAAAATTCAGTTCACTTATCTTATATTGTTCTGATTAGAACTATCATAAATTAGGTTGGAGGAGAAAAGTAGAGTCTCTTCCCTCCCCCTTTAATGTGTACTCTAACGAATGATTTCAAGCTCTTCTATTGGAATATCTAACTTTTCTAATTGCGGGCGAAGCGAAGTCGCGTCACCAACAACGATTATTTGATAATCATTCGGGTCGAACCATTTCTTCGATAGCTCGTTTAAGGTTTCTTTTGAAACCGTTTCAACTATCTGATTACGCTGTTGTAGGTAATCTTCATCAAGGCTCAATGCGACAATATTACTCAACAACCCAGCCTTTTGACTTGGCGTTTCGTATTTAAGCGCATCTTGTTGACCGACGGCGAGGCGCATAAATTTCACCTCTTCGTCAGTTAATCCACTTTGACTAAACTCGTTCAACTCATTAATAAACTCTTGAATCGATGGAACCGTCGCATTCGCCCTTACCTGCGCGCTAAATACCACTGCGCCAGTTTCTCTAGTACTTGCGAAGTAACCGCTTGCACCGTAAGTGTAGGCCTTGTCTTCACGCAGGTTCTGGTTGATACGGCTATTGAAGTTACCCGCTAAGTTAAAGTTAGCTAACTGGCTCAAATACAATTCACCCGTCGCATCAAATGGCAGGCCTTTACGCACCAAGCGAACAATGCTTTGCGGCGCACCCGGTTTGTCGACCAAATACAGGTGCTGACCTGAAAGCTCTTTGACGATCTGTGGACGCGTTAGTGGTGCCGCATCGCCTTGCCACTGTTCAAAGAATTGTAGCTGTTTCCCTACCTCTTTCTTCGAGATGTCTCCCACAACAACAATATTGGCACCTTCTGGTGTGTAATGTTGCGCATAGAATTTTTTCACATCGTCTAAGGTCAATTTCGATAGAGATTCCTTAGTACCATCACTTGCACGAGCAAAAATACTGTCACCAAACAGCACTTCACGGGTTGCTTGAGAAGCCATCCAGCTTGGCTGCTGATGCTGATAGACAACGCCTTCTAGCATCTGTTTCTTAACGCGCTCGAAATCTTGCTCATCGAACTTAGGATCGAATAGAACCTCTTGCACAATCGCTAAGGTTTGAGGCAAATTTTTCTCTAGCGTCGAGACTGAAATATCTGTGGTATAGCTGCCCGCACTAATGCTCACGCTGCTACCAAGTTTATCTAAGGTCGCCTGTAACTCTTCAACGGTTCGTTTGGTCGAGCCTTCTTCCATCATCGAAGCCGTTAGGTTCGCTAGGCCTTCTTGTCCTTTGCGAACATAACGCTCACCTGCTGGAAGTTGAATCTGTAGCTGTACTGTCGGCGTTTCACTGGTCACGGTACCAATTAAATCCGTGCCGTTTGCAAAGTGCATGCGGTACAACTCAGGCATAGTAGCCTCAACACCAAAGTTCACTTCTGGCATTACGCTGCGATCAAATGCGTTCGGTGCCTTTCTGAAATCCAGTTGGTCCTCTGTCACCTTGCTGTATTCAGGCAAAGTACGTGGAGGTGTAACAAAAGTCGCCTCACGAACCGCTAAATCGAGCTTTTTCTTAGGAACCACGCTCAAGGTAACCTTGTGCTTACCTTCGATGAAATCTTGGTAGGCTTGACTTACGCTCTCAGGCGTCACCGCTCGGATTTGATCGAGTTGAGATTCAATGCGATCAGGCTGACCATAGAAGGTTTGGTTCGACGCGAGTTGCGACACCTTACCTTTAACGCTTTGCAATGCGAAAACAGCATTCGCTTCTGCCATGCCAGTGATCTGGTCTAAACGCTCTTGCTCAACGCCCTCTTTCGAGAATTGCTCTAGGGTATCCATCAGCTCTTTATTGAGAACCGTCAAATCGCCTTTCTCACCAGAGTTGCCCATCGCATACACGTACATGGTACAAGCAAGCTCAGCACAATCATGGAAAGAGCCAGCGCTGACGGCCTTCTGCGTTTTTACGAGGTTTTGATATAAGTAACTGTTGGTACCTGAACCTAACACGTTAGACAATGCATTCAGTGAAGCTTGCGTCTCTTCACCGCGATACGTTGTTGGCCAACCCACCAGCACCATCGGCTGACGAATATTGTCTTCTAAGGTGATGTATTTATCTTCTGTTAGAACAGCAGGTTGCTTCTCTGCCGCCTTCACTTCAGGACCTTGAGGGATTGGGCCAAAGTACTTGTTAACCCACTCTAGCGTGTCATCAACGTCGATATCACCACCAATCGTTAACACGGCATTGTTTGGACCGTACCAACGCAGGAAGAACGCTTTAAGATCATTCACGTCAACACGGTCAAGATCTTCAACATAGCCGATTGGTTGCCAAGAGTAAGGGTGACCTTCAGGGTAAAGCGCTTCGCCCATGCGTTCCCACATCAAGCCGTAAGGACGATTTTCGTAGCTCTGCGCTCGCTCGTTCTTGACCGTGCCTCTTTGCACCTCAAATTTCTTCTGAGAAACTGCATCCAACAAGAAGCCCATTCGGTCAGATTCTAACCACAGCATTTTTTCAAGTTGGTTAGAAGGAACAGTTTCAAAGTAGTTGGTGCGGTCACGGTTGGTCGTGCCGTTTAACGAACCACCCGCTTCGGTAATGATCTTAAAGTGCTGTTGGTCACCAACGTTCTCAGAACCCTGGAACATCATGTGCTCAAAGAAGTGAGCAAAGCCCGACTTACCAATCTCTTCACGTGCTGAACCGACGTGATAAGTTACATCAACATGCACCAACGGATCGGAATCATCAGGGGAAAGAATAACTGTCAGGCCGTTTTCAAGCTGATACTTGGTGTAAGGAATCACCACTTTATCTTTAGAAGGCTTAACCTCTTCTAACAGAGTGACACCTTCAGGTAACGAGGAAAAGAAGGGCGTTGAGCTAGGTACATTGTAAGAACAGCCAGCAATGGCGATAAGAGAAAATGTACCAAGTAAAACCTTTTTCATAGGTTCTCCTTAGAAAAAACCGAAGTAGATAGCAGCAAGTAAGCTATAGCGAGCAGCTTTGCCAATCGCTATCAAAATAACGCTAGGGATGAATTTCATTCTTAGCCAACCCGCGGCTAGACACAAAGGGTCACCAATTATCGGTAACCAACTAAATAACAGTGTCCAGTAACCATAACGGCTCAGCCAAGTCATAGCCTTATGACCATGCTTTTCAGATTGAGTTCGATTAGGCAACCACAAACCAATCCAATAGTTAGTCAGGCCGCCTAAGGTGTTGCCTAATGTCGCCACCAAAATGATAGATGAGGTTGAAAACTGATCTAAGCTCAAAGCCGCCACAAGGCTAGCTTCCGAACCACCGGGTAGTAACGTGGCACTCAAGAAGCCACTGATGAAGAGTACCCACAGCGCTGAGTCCGAGAACCACAGCGCAATATTTTCAAAAAGGGAGTTAAAGAATTCTAGCACTGCATATCAACTTTCTTGCATTTTAAGTAGCACCTTGCCTCTGGTGTGTCCGGTTTCAACCTGCAGATGAGCCGACTGCGCCTCGTCTAACTGGTAGATACCTTGAACTTCTGTTTTGAGCAATCCGACACTAACCATGTACAGCATAGTGTCCATTTGCTCAGGGTTTGGCTCAACCAACATACCTGATGCCGTAAAGCCCAATAGTGTTGCTTTCTCACAGATAAGTTCTGCAGATAAGGTTGGCACTGTCACTACTCGCGCACCATCTTTTAGACACTTCAATGCGTCAAGAGCGGTATCGCCACCGACCAAATCAATCAATACATCAACATCAGAAACTCGCTCCGATGCTGGTGCAAACTTATAGTTAATCGCATGAGCGCCTAGCGTTGCAAGATAATCGAGGTTAGCTTCGCTGCAGGTGGTGTAAACCTCGGCTTTTGCTGCCACTGCAATTTGAACTGCAAGGTGACCCACGCCGCCCGCGCCCGCTAAAATAAGCACGCGATCGCCTTCTTTCACTTCGGCTTTATTAAGTGCTTGTGCTGCTGTTTGGCTAGCAAGTGGTAATGCCGCTGCCGCTTCTAAGGTGACAGAATCAGGAACCATGCTGAGTGCCGCTTCTGGAACACATACATATTGGCTGTAGCCGCCACCTTGCAGTGGGAAACCAATAAAGCCTGCCACGTTATCACCAACGGTAAAACGTTCAGCTTGATCGCCTAGCGTGACAATTTGACCGGAAATATCGTATCCCGGCACCCAAGGGAGGTTGTCTTTGTTTTGTGCTGCTGCCCAACCAAGGCCAGCTCGGGTTTTCACATCAATCGGATTAATGCCCGAAAAGGAAACTTTAACCACCACTTCTCCAGCCTTAGGCTCAGGAATAGCACTGGTTTGAATACTAAGGTTTTCGACGCCGCCGAATTGAGTAATCGCAATCTGTTTATTTTCCATTTCCACATTTCCTTGATTGATAAAAGCCCTAGTGAGCAAGCACCCTAATTAATAAAAAGAAAGGGATGCGAAAGCATCCCTTTGACTATAAACCATTTAATAAGGCTAAGTTAACCGCTCATTCGTAAATTGACGACCAATTAACGTAACGATACATGACCTAAGTAATCCATTAACCGACTAGCGCTAATAGAATACCCGCCGCAACCGCACTACCAAGTACACCTGCTACGTTCGGGCCCATTGCATGCATCAACAAGAAGTTCTGAGGGTTTGCTTCAAGACCTACCTTGTTCACAACACGTGCCGCCATTGGAACCGCTGATACGCCAGCTGCACCAATCAATGGGTTGATGTCCTCTTTCGAGAAGCGGTTTAGAACCTTCGCCATCAATACACCACCCGCAGTACCAATACTGAACGCGACCGCACCTAAGCCAAGAATACCCAGAGTCTCTAAGTTCAAGAAAGTATCCGCTTGAAGCTTAGAACCAACACCGAGACCAAGGAAAATAGTCACAACGTTAATCAGTTCGTTTTGCGCTGTTTTCGATAGGCGATCAACCACACCCGCTTCACGCATCAAGTTACCCAGACAGAACATACCCACTAGAGGTGTTGCTGAAGGTAGGAACAAAATCGTCATCAGCAGTACAGCAAGCGGGAAGAGGATCTTCTCTGCTTTGCTAACGTGACGAAGTTGAGCCATCTTAATCTTACGCTCTTCAGGAGACGTTAACGCTTTCATGATTGGTGGCTGAATAATAGGAACCAATGCCATGTAGCTATAAGCCGCTACGGCAATGGCACCTAAAAGATCCGGAGATAACTTGCTCGCCAAGAAGATCGCAGTTGGGCCATCGGCACCACCAATGATCGCAATTGACGAAGCATCGGCCATCGAGAACTCCATTCCTGGAACATAGTTCAACAAGATCGCGCCAAATAGCGTTGCAAAGATACCGAACTGAGCCGCAGCCCCTAGCCACAATGTTTTAGGGTTCGCAATCAACGCACCGAAGTCCGTCATCGCACCAACACCCATAAAGATCAGCAGTGGGAAAATACCCGTTTCAATACCAATGTAGTAAACGTAGTACAGTAAACCACCGGGATCAGTAAACCCAGCATTTGGGATGTTTGCTAATACAGCACCAAAACCAATCGGTAGTAGAAGTAACGGTTCAAATCCTTTACGAATTGCTAAAAACAACAGCAAGCAACCGACCAGCATCATACAGATCTGGCCGAACTCGAAGTTAGCAATCCCTGTTTCAGACCATAAGGTCATCAATCCTTCCATGGTACTCCCTTACGCTAAGCTTAGTAGTGGAGCGCCTACAGTAACTGCATCGCCTTCTTTAACATTCAGTTCTTGAACGATACCACCACGAGCAGCACGAACTTCCGTTTCCATCTTCATCGCTTCTAGGATAAGCAGAACGTCGCCTTCAGCAACCTCAGCACCCGCCTGAACATTTACTTTGAAGATGTTACCCGCCAATGGGGCTGGAACCGCTTCAGCGTCAGAAGCTGCTACAGGTGCAGCCTGAGCCGCTTGAGCAGGTTTTGCTGATGGCGCAACAGATGTTAGTTCACCTTGTGGGCCAACCTCGACATCGTAAACTTGACCATCCACCTTCACGCTGTAGCTTTCGATGCCACCAGACACAGGAGCCGGAGCTGCAGCAACTGGAGTCGCAACTTCTACCGTTGGTGCTGGTTCAAATGCTTCAGGGTTACGACGGTTCTTAAGAAACTTAAGACCCACTTGTGGGAAGAGTGCGTAAGTCAGGACATCGTCTACTGTATCTTCAGCTAGAGAAATCCCTTCTGATTTCGCTTTCTCTAAAAGATCCGTAGTCAGCGTATCCATTTCTGACTTGAGCAAGTCAGCAGGGCGACAAGTGATTGGCTCTGCACCATCCAGAACTTTCGCTTGCAGTTCAGCATCTACTTCCGCAGGTGCTTGGCCGTATTCGCCTTTCAGCAGACCGGCAGTTTCTTTGGTGATGCTCTTATAGCGCTCACCCGTTAGCACGTTAATAACCGCTTGAGTACCGACAATTTGAGAAGTTGGTGTTACCAAAGGAATATAACCAAGCTCTTTACGTACGCGTGGGATCTCTTCTAGAACTTCATCCATACGATCGGCTGCGCCTTGCTCTTTAAGCTGGCCTTCCATGTTAGTTAACATGCCGCCAGGAACTTGAGCGATCAGGATGCGAGAATCGACGCCTTTTAGCTGACCTTCCCATTTCGCGTACTTCTTACGTACATCACGGAAGTAAGCTGCGATTGGTTCGATTTGGTCTAGTTTGAGATTCGTGTCGCGCTCTGTACCTTCTAACATCGCAACAACCGTTTCAGTTGGCGTATGGCCGTAAGTACAGCTCATTGAAGAGATAGCGGTGTCTAGAATGTCGATACCCGCTTCAACGGCTTTAACCGCTGTTGCAGTCGATAGACCGGTTGTCGCGTGACTATGCAGCGCTAGAGGAACGTCACACGATGCTTTGATACGTGTAATTAACTCTTCCGCTTCATAAGGCTTTAATAAGCCTGACATATCTTTGATACATAGTGAGTGACAACCTAGGTCCTCTAGACGCTTAGCCAAATCAACCCAAGTATCTGAGTTGTGGACCGGACTGGTTGTGTAAGACAACGTACCTTGAGCGTGGCCACCAACGTCGATCGTTGCTTTCACTGCTTTTTCAAAGTTACGTACGTCATTCATCGCATCAAAGATACGGAATACGTCCATGCCGTTTTTATGGGCACGTTCAACAAATTTTTCAACTACATCATCCGCGTAATGACGGTAGCCCAATAGGTTTTGACCACGCAGTAGCATCTGCATTGGTGTGTTTGGCATCGCTTTTTTCAGCTCACGCAAACGCTCCCATGGATCCTCGCCAAGAAAACGGATACACGAATCAAACGTCGCGCCGCCCCAAGTCTCAAGTGACCAGTAACCGACTTTATCCAGTTCTGCCGCAATTGGCAGCATATCTTCGATACGCATACGAGTAGCAAATAGTGACTGGTGCGCGTCACGAAGTACCACATCTGTGATAGCTAGTGGTTTAGACATGCTCATAAACTCCTTTTTAATCCTTTAAATGCTACTTAGCAGTAGACGCACGGTATTGATGAACCGCGGCCGAAATTGCTGCCACTACCTGTGGACTAACAGCTGAAGGGTTTGATTGTGATTTTTGAATTTTTTTAGGTGCTGCGATCGGCTCTGGTACTTCTTCTGGTACCAGTTTTGACATCAACCGAACGAGGTAAACTAGAATAGTTAGGAAAATAAAGACAACGGACATCCCCGTTATCATTAGAGTCGCCGCATCTCCTAGCAGGCTTCCAATATTAGTCATGTTGCTTCCTTTCTTCGTCATCCTGACATACGTACAGGATTTCAGCGAATAGTGATCCCGACCCATGGATTATCTCGATTGGTAAAAGTTTGTCAATTTTGTTTAAGGTTCTGTTACGGATAACGCACACATAAGGTTAATTATTCGCCTATCAGATCACATAAATCTGTCAAATACGTCATTTTTAGATATTTAAACTGTGACTTAAACGGGACTTTTCTGGGAATTGATATGAGAAAGGTGGAATAACAAAGAAGTAATCAAGAACCACTTTAAATACAACAAGTTAAACAACGAACAAATTTAACATTATCGCAACAAATTTACAGCAGACATAAAAAAAGCCTCGTATAAACGAGGCTTTTTTTAATAATGTGGCGCGCTCTGGAGGATTCGAACCTCCGACCGCCTGGTTCGTAGCCAGGTACTCTATCCAGCTGAGCTAAGAGCGCACGGTTTTAATATCAATTCATTGTTACTAACAACAAAGCAATATAAGGATTTCATTCTTATAAGAAAGAAGCCCTAAATAGTGGCGCGTCCTGGAGGATTCGAACCTCCGACCGCCTGGTTCGTAGCCAGGTACTCTATCCAGCTGAGCTAAGGACGCACGGTTTTCGATATCAGTATTTCCAATATCAGGAGTTCACAAGGAAACCCTAAAGAGTGGCGCGTCCTGGAGGATTCGAACCTCCGACCGCCTGGTTCGTAGCCAGGTACTCTATCCAGCTGAGCTAAGGACGCGCAGTTTTCGATATCGGTATTCCCAACATCAGGGGTTCATAAAAGAAACCCTAAATAGTGGCGCGCTCTGGAGGATTCGAACCTCCGACCGCCTGGTTCGTAGCCAGGTACTCTATCCAGCTGAGCTAAGAGCGCACGGTTTAAGTATCAATTCGCTGTAAACAACAACTCAACACAAGGATTTCTGTTCTTATAAGAAAGAAGCCCTAAATAGTGGCGCGTCCTGGAGGATTCGAACCTCCGACCGCCTGGTTCGTAGCCAGGTACTCTATCCAGCTGAGCTAAGGACGCACGATTTTTGATATTAATTCTCGACGAACGATTTATCAATATCAGGATTCACATTCTTATAAGAACTAAACCCTAAATAGTGGCGCGCTCTGGAGGATTCGAACCTCCGACCGCCTGGTTCGTAGCCAGGTACTCTATCCAGCTGAGCTAAGAGCGCACGGTTTTAGTATCAACTTAGTCAATACAAGGACTTTCATTCTTAAAAGAAATAAACCCTTAAATAGTGGCGCGTCCTGGAGGATTCGAACCTCCGACCGCCTGGTTCGTAGCCAGGTACTCTATCCAGCTGAGCTAAGGACGCACGGTGTTCATTCATTAAGAATGAAGTTGTGAAATATATCACATTCTTCTTGCTACGAAGAAAAAAAAAGGCCATCGGCCTGTAATGAATGGCGGTGAGGGAGGGATTCGAACCCTCGATGCAGCTACAAACCACATACTCCCTTAGCAGGGGAGCGCCTTCGGCCACTCGGCCACCTCACCTAATTCATTATTCTCAAATCACTTACAAGTAAGAGAAGAGAGAATGGCGCGTCCTGGAGGATTCGAACCTCCGACCGCCTGGTTCGTAGCCAGGTACTCTATCCAGCTGAGCTAAGGACGCACATTTACATTGTCTAAATTGCTAATTTTAGACTCGCAAGAAATGGCGGTGAGGGAGGGATTCGAACCCTCGATGCAGCTACAAACCACATACTCCCTTAGCAGGGGAGCGCCTTCGGCCTCTCGGCCACCTCACCGTCTTGCGGAGGCACATATTACGTTTTACCGAAAATATGTCAAACACTTTATTGAAAAAAATTGGACAAAAACACTCAACCGTTTGCTATTTAATCAAAGCGCTTGCAAATTGAACTTATAAGATTCAAATCGCGCTTTTTCCCTTAAAAATTAAGGTGAAAGATTGGCAATAATAAACAGCCGAAAACAATTATCTAATTTCTCCAGCAGCAAGTGCTACCGCTGATGGCACAATACTACGGGATGCGTATTTGCGCCATAGGGGAAGCTAATAAATCTGAGTTTTGCCAAACAAAATACAGAGCAACCGTTCTGTTCAACCTTGTCTGTATCTCACAACATCACAAAGCATTCACTTCACCACTTTGAGACCGATCCGTTATCCAACCTATCTATGTCCCAATCAGTGTTTCGGTTCCCCAAGATCAAAAAAGGCTAGCAACAATGCTAGCCTCTTCTCTACGCAAAAGTATTAGTAGTTGCCAGATGCAACGTTACCATTACCTTTTTCAGCTTGAATGCGCATGTAGATCTCTTCACGGTGAACAGATACTTCTTTAGGTGCGTTAACACCGATACGTACTTGGTTACCTTTAACGCCTAGTACAGTAACTGTTACTTCATCACCAATCATCAGTGTTTCGCCAACGCGGCGAGTCAAAATTAGCATTCTTTGCTCCTTGAGTAATCTCTAAATTTATCTAGCTACGAGAGCATTATCCAACAAAAGTTATATTTTCGTAAACTATCGATTGAGTTTATTTAACCAAAATGCACTTCTTTTTTAGGATAACCCTGTGTTTCACGCGCTACGATGTATGCATTGTGTAATATGTTAGCAGCCATATCGACTTGCGTTGGTGCTATCACCAAAGTTAAAGACTGCTGCTGCAATAAGTGATGCTGTACATCAATTTCGCCTTCAGACAACAATCCATGTGAACTGACCACAATTTCTTGTGTTCGGCTTCCTACCACAGTTAACAAACTAACCTGTTCACTATTACGGATTTTCTCAGCAAAAACTAGTTTTAATTTGGCACTTATGTCTTGTTTAATAATGAGTGCTGCCCGTTCTGTTTCCTCGATCACACTACAGACTTCGATCCCCAACAGTTGGCAATGTGAAATGAAAGACGGTAAATCTTCATTCAAACACTCGATACGTACCATATCTCTTTGGATGGCGATGCCAGCAATATCATTCAAACACTGATTACCCGCGATCAATGTGCCCTCGCCTTGTTCAAAGCTTGAAAGCACTCGCAATGGCACGTTGTGCTGCCATGCATATTGAACACAAGGAAGGTGCAGTACCTTAGCGCCTCGGCGAGCCATCTCTTCCATAGAAGGGAAGTCTAAAGTATCTAATTTTTGAGATTGCTTCACGACTCTAGGATCACAAGAGTAAACACCATCTACATCAGTATAGATCTGGCATTCTTTCGCCTGTAAGGCACCCGCAAGCGCTACCGCTGTAGTATCTGAACCACCGCGACCTAATGTTGTGATATCGCCTTTCGCATTGAATCCTTGAAAGCCTGCAACAATGACAATCTGGTTGTCATCTAACAGTGCTTGAATCGGGGCAGTATCAATACGCTCAATCGCTGCATTATTATGATTAGAATCCGTGTGTATCTTGGCTTGATAGCCAGTCATCGATGTCGCTTCATAACCTAACTTGTGTAACGTCATTGCTAACAAGGCCATGGAAACTTGCTCGCCAGCCGTTAACAGCACATCCAGTTCTCTAGCGTTTGGTACGCTATCAACTTGTGTGGCTAAGTTAACCAACCGATTTGTTTCACCTGACATAGCAGAAACGACAACCACAATCTGGTTCCCTTCATTTTTCGCTTCAATGATTTTTTCTGCTACATGATGGATTCGTTCAATTGAACCCACCGACGTTCCACCAAATTTCTGCACGATAAGAGGCATTTTCACCCGTCCTCACCTTCCCAAGACCAATGTCTATATATGACAAAAAAACACATACTCCGCGTCAGGGCGAAGCAATAAAAAATTAACCAAGGAGTCTAACGCCACCATTAGACTTCTTGGTTAATCTCAATCAAACCTTGTTTAAACACGCTTCCAATAGGCAAAATAAAAGATGCCCAATCAACTGATTGGGCATCTTTGTATCAATTACTTAAGCTTAAAGACGCTCTTCTAGCCAAGTACGCACAGATTTAAGTGCTTCTGGCAGTGCTTCAACGTCAGTACCGCCCGCTTGAGCCATATCTGGACGACCGCCACCTTTACCGCCAACTTGCTCAGCAACCATCTTAACAAGGTCACCCGCTTTTACTTTGCCGATTAGGTCTTTGGTTACACCAGCAATCAAGCCAACTTTACCGTCTGCTACGTTTGCGATCAGGATGATGCCGCTACCTACTTGGTTTTTAGCGTTATCAACCATAGTACGTAGGTTCTTGTTGTCTGCGCCTTCAATTGCAGCAACCAAAACTTTAGTACCAGAGATGTCTTCTACTTTGCCCATGATGTTTGCGCTTTCTGCAGCAGCCATCTTTTCTTTAAGCAGTTGGATTTCTTTCTCTAGAGATTTCGCTTTCTTAGCTGATTCAGCAAGCTTCTCTTCGTAAGCGTTAGCCTGAGCCTCTACTGCATCTAGAGCAGCTTCACCCGTTACCGCTTCAATACGACGAATACCCGCAGCAATACCACCTTCAGAGGTGATCTTGAATAGGCCGATATCACCCGTGTTACTTGCGTGGATACCACCACAAAGCTCAGTAGAGAAATCGCCCATAGATAGAACGCGCACTTCATCATCGTACTTCTCGCCAAACAGTGCCATTGCACCTTTTTCTTTCGCTGACTCGATATCCATGATGTTGGTTTCAATCACGTGGTTCTTACGAACTTGTGCGTTAACCAAACGCTCTACTTCTTTAATCTGTGCCGGTGTTACCGCTTCAAGGTTAGAAAAGTCAAAACGTAGGTTATCTGGCTTAACTAAAGAACCTTTCTGAGCAACGTGCTCACCTAGAACTTCGCGCAATGCAGAGTGAAGTAAGTGAGTTGCAGAGTGATTTAGTGAGATAGCAGCACGACGCTCAGCATCAACCGTTGCTTCTACTTTATCGCCCTTAGCAAATACACCTTCAACTAGCTCACCGTGGTGTGCAAATGCGTTACCTAGCTTCTGAGTATCTTGTACTTTGAAAAGACCCGACGCTGTTTTTAGTGTACCAGCATCACCACATTGACCGCCTGACTCAGCGTAGAATGGTGTCTCTTCAAGGATGATGATTGCTTTGTCGCCAGCCGATAGTGAAGATACCTCTTCGCCGTCCACAAATAGCGCAGAGATTTCACCAGCACCTTCAGTTGCTGTGTAACCACAGAACTCTGTGTTCGTATCTACTTTGATCGTCGCGTTGTAATCAGTGCCGAATTGGCCAGCTTCACGAGCACGCTTACGCTGTGCTTCCATCGCCTTCTCAAAGCCTTCTTCATCGATAGTAAAGTCGCGTTCACGAGCTACATCGTTAGTAAGGTCAGCTGGGAAGCCGTATGTGTCGTAAAGTTTGAAAACTGTTTCGCCGTCAAGCTCTTTGCCTTCAAGTGCGTCTAGTGCGTCATTAAGAATAACCATGCCGCGCTCTAGAGTACGACCAAAATTCTCTTCTTCAATGCGAAGTACTTTTTCAACAAGCTCTTGCTGTTTCTTAAGTTCATCTGCCGCAGAGCCCATCACTTCAGCCAGTACACCCACAAGTTTGTGGAAGAACACGCCTTGTGCGCCAAGCTTGTTACCGTGACGAACTGCACGACGAATAATACGACGTAGAACGTAGCCACGACCTTCGTTTGAAGGCATAACGCCGTCAGCGATTAGGAATGAACAAGAACGGATGTGGTCAGCAATAACGCGTAGCGATTGGTTAGATAGATCGTCATGACCCACAACTTCCGCTGTCGCTTTGATTAGCTTTTGAAATACATCAATTTCGTAGTTAGAGTGAACGCCCTGCATGATTGCAGAAATACGCTCAATACCCATACCTGTATCTACAGCAGGCTTAGGTAGCGGTTCCATTGTACCGTCAGCGTGACGGTTGAACTGCATGAATACGTTGTTCCAGATCTCGATGAAACGGTCACCATCTTCTTCAGGTGTGCCAGGACGGCCGCCCCAGATGTGCTCACCGTGATCGTAGAAGATTTCAGTACATGGACCACAAGGACCTGTGTCACCCATCGTCCAGAAGTTATCAGACTCGAACTGTTTACCGCCTTCTTTGTCGCCAATGCGAACGATACGGTCAGCAGGAACACCTACTTTCTTGTTCCAGATATCGAATGCTTCATCATCTGTCTCGTATACCGTTACCAGCAGGCGGTCTTTTGGCAGTTGAAGAGTCTCAGTCAGGAATTCCCAAGCAAAACCAATCGCTTCTTCTTTGAAGTAGTCGCCAAAGCTGAAGTTGCCTAGCATTTCGAAGAACGTGTGGTGACGAGCCGTGAAACCTACGTTTTCAAGGTCATTGTGTTTACCACCCGCACGTACACAACGCTGAGCCGTAGTTGCTCGAGTGTAGGCACGCTTTTCGGCGCCTAAGAAGCAATCTTTGAATTGGTTCATACCTGCGTTAGTGAATAGCAGGGTTGGATCGTTATGTGGAACTAACGATGAACTGTCTACGATTTGGTGTTCTTTGCTCTCAAAGAACTTAAGGAACGCGTTGCGAACCTCATCAGTGCTCATATACATGCAGCTCTTCCTGAAAATAGTCGAGTTAGAATTTTGCCGTATTGTAGATCATGGTTAAGGCTTCGACTAGTTTTCTTGTAGAAAAGACACCCTTGGGCAGGATTTTAGTAGGCATTCGATAAAATGAAGAATATTCCACTATATCTAGCCGTGGAAAAGCAGAACTAAATTGACGACCTAATACCGAAGAAACTCAGTCAACGAAAGAGAGTTGACCAAAGACATGCTCGACGGAGCTGCTCCAATAAAAAAGCCCCGCATAAAATATGCGAGGCTTTAAGTTCTTTCAAAGCGGATGCTTCTTTCAAACATCCACTCTATAAAACGTAAGCTTATAGCTCTTCGTTTTCTTCTTTCTCTGCGTCTTTCTCTTCAAGAACAGCAGGAGTCAGTAGTAACTCACGAAGTTTAGTATCGATCTCTAGAGCAACTTCTGGGTTTTCACGTAGGTATTTACCAGCGTTAGCTTTACCTTGGCCGATCTTATCGCCTTTGTAGCTGTACCAAGCGCCCGCTTTTTCTACTAGCTTATTCTTAACACCTAAGTCGATAAGCTCACCTTCGCGGTTAAAGCCTTTACCGTAAAGGATTTGAGTTTCAGCTTGTTTAAATGGTGCTGCAATCTTGTTCTTAACAACCTTGATACGAGTTTCGTTACCAACAACTTCATCACCATCTTTAATCGCACCAGTACGGCGAATATCAAGACGAACAGATGCGTAGAACTTAAGTGCGTTACCACCTGTTGTTGTTTCTGGGTTACCGAACATCACACCAATCTTCATACGAATTTGGTTAATGAAGATAGCCATACAGTTAGACTGCTTAAGGTTACCCGTCAGCTTACGCATTGCTTGAGAAAGCATACGAGCCTGAAGACCCATGTGGCTATCGCCCATTTCGCCTTCGATTTCTGCTTTTGGTGTTAGTGCTGCTACTGAGTCAATAACAAGAACGTCGATTGCACCTGAACGAGCCAATGCATCACAGATTTCAAGCGCTTGCTCACCCGTATCTGGTTGAGAAACAAGAAGTGCATCGATATCAACACCAAGCTTTTGAGCATAGATAGGGTCTAGTGCGTGCTCCGCATCAACGAATGCACACGTTTTGCCCACTTTCTGTGCTGCAGCAATAAGCTCAAGCGTTAGCGTTGTTTTACCTGATGATTCAGGACCGTAAACTTCTACGATACGTCCCATCGGTAGGCCACCAGCACCTAGTGCGATATCTAGAGATAGAGAACCTGTAGAAATAGTTTCTACGTCCATTGTGCGGTTATCACCAAGACGCATGATAGAACCTTTACCAAATTGCTTTTCAATCTGACCAAGGGCTGCGGCTAACGCTTTTTGTTTATTCTCGTCCATTTCTATCTCCACATAATCGGTTGTCTCAACAAGCGATCTAGAATCTATTTCTAACCCACATAGGGGTGACTAATTGGCTTTCATTATACTGTTGATTCATACAGTGTCTATACCTGTATGAAAATAATTTGTACAAATGTTACTTACCTTCCATTGATAGGTAATCATAAATAACTTGCAGGGCATGGTGCGTGGCTTGTTGGCGTACTTGTGATCTGTCGCCTGTAAATACATGCGTTTCTACTTTATCCCAGCCATTTAGCGCTTTCCACGCGAAGCATACTGTACCAACAGGCTTATCTTTGGTCGCGCCGCCTGGGCCAGCAATACCACTGATTGATACAGAGATAGTCCCGTTTGAATGTTGCAATGCCCCGCTCGCCATTTCTATTACGACAGGCTCACTCACAGCGCCGAACTCAATTAAGGTTTTAAGTTGTACACCTATCATCTCTTGTTTGGCTTCATTGCTGTACGTAACAAAAGCGCGATCAAACCACCCAGAGCTGCCCGCAATATCGGTGACAGCTGTTGCTACACCGCCGCCAGTGCAAGATTCAGCCGTCACTAACACGTGTTTGTGTTTAGCGAGTAAATGTCCGAGCTGTTCACTAAGGTCTTGAGTCATCTGCATCATCAGCTTCCCTTTATTTACTGTCATATCATTTGGATTCGCATCTTTTCGCATCAGCCGCTTTTCGCACGAAACGCTTTCACGTATCCTAAGCCGCAATAGAAATAAACGAAAGAAGTTAACTGTGAAAGCCGATCAAAAACATACTCCTATGATGCAGCAGTACCTAAAACTGAAAGCAGAAAACCCAGAAATTCTGCTGTTCTACCGCATGGGCGATTTCTACGAGCTTTTCTACGATGATGCTAAAAAAGCTTCTCAACTCCTCGATATTTCACTGACTAAACGCGGTTCATCAAACGGTGAACCTATTCCTATGGCGGGTGTTCCTTACCATGCCGTTGAAGGGTACCTTGCAAAGTTAGTGCAACTTGGTGAATCCGTAGCAATTTGTGAACAGATTGGTAATCCAGCAACTTCAAAAGGCCCTGTTGAGCGAGCTGTTGTACGTATCGTTACACCCGGTACCGTGACCGATGAGGCATTACTTTCTGAGCGCGTTGATAACCTGATTGCTGCCATCTACCATCACAACGGTAAGTTTGGTTACGCGACATTGGATATTACCTCCGGTCGATTCCAACTTTGTGAGCCAGAAACCGAAGAAGCAATGGCCGCAGAACTGCAGAGAACCTCGCCTCGTGAGCTACTGTTCCCTGAAGATTTCGAGCCAGTCAATCTAATGGCAAGCCGTAATGGCAACCGCCGCCGCCCTATATGGGAATTTGAATTAGACACCGCTAAGCAGCAATTGAATAAGCAGTTTGGTACTCGCGATCTGGTTGGCTTTGGCGTAGAAAGCGCGAAACTGGGTCTATGTGCGGCTGGTTGTTTGATCCAATATGTGAAAGATACCCAACGTACTGCCCTTCCACATATCCGTTCTTTGACGATGGATAAGCAAGATCACTCGGTGATCCTTGATGCTGCGACTCGACGCAATCTAGAGATCACGCAAAATCTTGGTGGTGGTACTGATAACACCCTTGCCGAAGTACTTGATCACACTGCGACAGCAATGGGTAGCCGTATGCTTAAGCGCTGGTTACATCAACCAATGCGCAATATCTCTGCACTCGATCAGCGCCTAGATGCGATTGGTGAAATGAAAGATTTGGCTCTATTCACAGAGCTACAGCCAACCTTAAAGCAGATTGGTGATATTGAACGTATTCTTGCTCGGTTAGCACTTCGCTCTGCTCGTCCACGTGATATGGCGCGTCTTCGCCAAGCAATGGAATATTTGCCAGAGCTTGCTGAAACACTGACGCAACTGAAGCACCCATACCTAACTCAACTTGCTCAATATGCTTCTCCTGTGGATGAGGTTTCTGAGCTGCTTGAGCGTGCAATCAAAGAGAACCCACCGGTCGTTATCCGTGACGGTGGTGTGATTGCAGAAGGCTACAATGCCGAGTTAGACGAATGGCGCGACCTTGCAGCAGGCGCAACCGAGTTTCTTGATAAGCTTGAGCAAGAAGAGCGTGAACGTCATGGCATCGACACGCTAAAAGTTGGCTACAACAACGTACATGGTTTCTTCATTCAAGTAAGCCGTGGGCAAAGCCATCTTGTGCCGCCACACTATGTTCGTCGTCAAACGCTGAAAAATGCTGAGCGTTACATCATTCCTGAGCTAAAAGAGCACGAAGACAAAGTACTTAACTCTAAGTCGAAAGCACTCGCTATCGAGAAACAGCTGTGGGAAGAGTTGTTTGACTTACTACTGCCGTATCTAGAGCGCCTACAAAATATCGCCTCTTCAGTATCTCAGCTTGATGTTCTACAGAACTTAGCTGAACGTGCAGACACCCTTGATTACTGTCGTCCAACCATGACAGAGTCTGCTGGTGTACAAATTCAGGCGGGTCGTCACCCCGTAGTTGAACAAGTGATGGACGAACCCTTTATTGCTAACCCTATCGACCTCAACGATCAACGTAAGATGCTGATCATTACAGGCCCAAACATGGGTGGTAAGTCGACCTACATGCGTCAGACCGCACTCATTGCGCTGATGGCTCATATCGGTTGTTATGTTCCAGCAGAAAGCGCGACGATTGGTTCTATCGACCGTATCTTTACTCGTATTGGCGCATCCGATGATTTGGCTTCGGGTCGTTCAACCTTCATGGTTGAGATGACAGAAACCGCAAACATTCTGCACAACGCGACACCAAATAGCCTTGTGCTAATGGACGAAATCGGCCGTGGTACCAGTACTTACGATGGTCTATCACTGGCGTGGGCAAGCGCGGAATGGCTAGCGAATCAGATCAATGCGATGACTCTGTTTGCAACGCACTATTTTGAGCTAACTGAACTGCCGAACCAACTTCCAACGCTGGCCAACGTCCACTTAGACGCAGTAGAACACGGCGACAGCATTGCCTTTATGCACGCAGTTCAAGAAGGCGCGGCAAGTAAATCTTACGGCCTAGCAGTTGCAGGGTTAGCGGGTGTACCAAAAGCAGTGATCAAGAACGCTCGCGCGAAGCTAACACAGCTCGAGGCATTGAGTATTGAGTCTCCGACATCGAAGCCAAGTGGTGTTGATATCGCGAACCAACTTAGCCTGATCCCTGAACCGAGTGAAGTGGAGCAAGCACTAGCGAATGTTGATCCTGATGATCTAACTCCTCGCCAAGCATTAGAAGAACTTTACCGCTTGAAGAAGCTGCTTTAGTTTCTTACCAAGTAGCTTGTTATGGCCGTACTGCTATTTTCATTAGACGGCATGAAATACCAAAGCCACAAACAAAAAAACGCTGACTTAAAGTCAGCGTTTTTATTTGTCTTCTATTTAGAGAAGCATCATCCGTTCAATTAGTCGTTTTCTACGTTGAACAGGTTTTCCATGTTCAGACCTTGCTTGATCAGAATCTCACGTAGACGGCGAAGACCTTCAACTTGGATTTGACGAACTCGCTCACGAGTCAGGCTGATTTCACGGCCAACTTCTTCTAGCGTTGACGGTTCATAGCCTAGTAGTCCAAATCGACGTGCAAGCACTTCTTTCTGCTTCGGATTCAGTTCATCAAGCCAGAATATCAGTGAGTTCTTGATATCGCTATCTTGAGTTGAAACCTCAGGATCTGAATTGTTGATGTCTGGAATAATATCCAACAGTGCTTTCTCACCGTCACCACCAATTGGCGTATCAACAGAGCTCACTCGTTCGTTTAGACGAAGCATCTTACTCACATCACCAACAGGCTTATCTAGCTTAGAAGCAATTTCTTCCGCCGTTGGTTCATGATCAAGTTTTTGTGATAGCTCTCTTGCGGTACGCAGATAGATGTTCAGCTCTTTCACAACATGGATTGGCAAACGGATAGTGCGAGTCTGATTCATTAACGCACGTTCAATGGTTTGACGAATCCACCATGTCGCGTAAGTTGAGAAGCGGAAGCCACGCTCTGGATCAAACTTCTCTACGGCGCGAATTAAACCTAGGTTGCCTTCTTCGATTAGATCGAGAAGTGCAAGGCCGCGGTTGCTATAACGACGTGAAATTTTTACCACCAAACGCAGGTTACTTTCGATCATGCGTTTACGTGCTGCTTCATCACCGCGTAGAGCTCGACGTGCGTATAGCACTTCTTCTTCAGCGGTTAGTAGTGGTGAGAAACCGATTTCGCCTAAGTAGAGTTGAGTGGCATCTAAACTTTTAGACGTAACTTCAACTTCTTCTTTTGCTTCGGTTTTCTTAGTGACTGTTCGTTTTGCTTTTCCAAGAGCTTCCGGTTCCGTGGTTGCTTGGTCAAGATCGAACTCTTCTTTGGTTACTGCATTGCTTATACTCATAACGCCTCCCCCTGGCGAAATTAGCATGACATTACAACTTCATATGTCGCTAAATGACTATGTCACTCCATACAATACGTAATTTTTGCATATTGTATTTAAGGTAAATATCGTTTTGGATTAACGGATTTACCTTGGTAACGAATCTCAAAGTGCAGCCTAACACTGCTGGCTCCAGAACTTCCCATTGTTGCAATCTTCTGCCCTGGTTTCACACTTTGCCCTTCAGATACTAATAGTCGGTCGTTATGCGCGTATGCACTTAAGTAATTATCATTGTGCTTCACAATCACTAGATTGCCGTAGCCTCGTAGTGCATTACCCGAATAAACAACCGTTCCCCCTGCAGTAGATACTATTGGCTGACCTCGCTGTCCTGCTATGTCTATGCCTTTATTTCCTTGTTCGCCTACAGAGAAATTCTTGATTACTCTCCCTTTAGTTGGCCATAACCATTTGGATACTTTATCACTTGTTGGTTTGGTGGACGGTGTAACATTCTGTTTACCTTTAGAACCAACATACTCCTTTGATTTGGATTGTTCAACCTTCTTTGGTGGATCTTTTTTCACCACTTTGGTGGTAGTTTGAGCTGGAGCCGGTTTAGAGTTTTTGCTCTTTTGTGGTGTGGTTTTTGGTTTACTTGCCGTAGATGACGTTGTGGATGCGGCGACAGGCGCAGCAACTGCTGCTGCCGCTACCGTTGACTTACCATACGCTGGCGCGTTGTAGCTAGGACGCCATAACTTAAGCTTCTGCCCTGGGTGGATAGTGTAAGGAGCAGACAACTTGTTATAACCGATGAGGTCTTTAACGTCTTTATTGGTGACATAAGCAATGAAGTAAAGGGTGTCGCCTTTTTTAACTTCATAGTAACTGCCACGATAACTACCACGATCAATCGATGAGTAATTCTTGTTTAGGTTTGAAACGGGCGCAGGCGAATTCGCTGCACACCCAACAAGGGCACAGCTAAGCAGTAAAGTACTTCCTTTTAACAACTTCGAACGCATCGACTCTCTATCCACCTACACCAATAGTCTTGTTATTAAGCTAGTTCACCAGGAACAAGAGGTACAAATCTCACCATTTCGATAACACTCGATAAAAATTCATCGCCGTGACGAACGATCTTCAACAGTTGTTGTTCATCATCCCCTACAGGAATCAGTAAACGACCACCATCTTTCAGCTGTTGCAGAAGCGCTTGAGGAATCGACTCTGCAGCAGCGGTAACAATAATCGCATCAAAAGGCGCCTTTGAAGACCACCCTTGCCAACCATCACCGTGCTTAGTTGAAATATTGTAGAAATCGAGTTGCTTCAACCTGCGTTTAGCATCCCATTGTAGCGACTTTATTCTTTCAACCGAATAGACATGATCAACAAGCTGAGCCAATACCGCGGTTTGGTAGCCAGAACCCGTTCCAATCTCCAAAACGCGGCTATCTTGTTGTAACTCAAGCAGCTCTGTCATTTTGGCAACAATGTATGGTTGGGAGATTGTCTGACCCTGTCCGATCGGCAGCGCATTATTGTCATAAGCTTGATGGTACATCGCCTGTGATAAAAAGCTCTCTCTCGGCAGTTGGTAAATAGCATCAAGAACCTTTTGATCTCGGATGCCATTTTCAATCAGAAAAGTAATTAAGCGCTCGGCTTGTGGATTGCTCACTTACTTCTCCCCTAACCATGTTGTCATCGCACCTAACGACTCGTGTGCCGTTAGATCAACTTGTAACGGTGTTACCGATACAAAGCCATGCTCGATTGCGTAAAAATCGGTACCTTCGCCGGCATCTTGCTCTTTGCCCGGAGGGCCGAGCCAATAGATATCGTGACCACGAGGGTCTTTTTGCTTAATCATATCTTCAGAGTGATGACGAGCACCTAAGCGTGTCACCTGAGTACCAGACAGTTGTTCTAAGGCTAAATCAGGAACGTTCACGTTCAATAAGCGATTGGTCGGGATTGGGTTTGCTAAATGTTGTTCGACAATACGACGAGCAATCGCTGCCGCTGTCTTAAAATGTTTTTTACCCACTAACGAAAACGCCACCGATTGAACGCCTAGAAAGTGCCCTTCCATTGCTGCTGCCACCGTACCTGAATAAAGCACGTCATCACCAAGGTTAGCACCGTGATTAATGCCCGTTAAAACCAGATCGGGCATATCGTTCTTTAGCAGTTCATTTAATGCGAAATGTACACAATCAGTCGGCGTGCCTTGTACCGAGTAGGTATTTTCTGCAATTTCTTGAACGCGCAAAGGTTGTTCTAAAGTTAATGAATTTGAAGCACCTGAGCGATTACGGTCAGGTGCCACAATGATAACTTCAGCAAGATCACGTAATTCATTTGCTAGCTCATGAATACCTTGAGCATGCACACCATCATCGTTGCTGAGTAAAATCTTCATCTTGTATCCTTTCTTTTGTTCCAATGCCAAGTGACTAAATTCCAATATCAAGTGACTTAGCTCCAAGCAGAATCGTTATTGCTCGTAGCTTCTTTCTACGTGTACTTCTTCAACCAATTCGCGAACGATCGCTGTTGCGAAACAACCCGCATCAAGAGAGAACTTAAGCGTGACATTATCTTCGTTCACTTCCCAAGTTAAATCCGTTAGTTTCAGTGACGCTTCACGGCGATCATGGCGCATACGGTTACCACGAATCAGAGCCATTAGATCCGGTTCAGCATCAAGGTGTTTCTGCTCTAGAGCTTGAGACTCATCAGTCGTTGGTAAAGCATTATCGCCAGCCAAAGCAACGGTCATCAAAACAGACCCGTTCGCGATGTCTTGGTTTACAGCTTCAATGTTGTCAGCCGTTACCGTTAGTTGAGCGCCGTCTTTCACCACGATATCGCCAACCAATGCTGATGCAAACGCATCTTGCTCAATACGGTCAGAAAGGATCAGGTTGTAAATCCACGAACGAGCTGCAGAAAGGTACAAGCTGCGCTTATTCTGGTTACGAGTACGAACGTTATCGCGGCCCCAACGACGAGCTTCAGATAGGTTGTTACCTTCATTACCAAAACGCTGAGCACCAAAGTAGTTTGGCACGCCCACTTGAGCGACTTTTTCCAAACGCTTTACCACATCTTCACAATCCGTTACTTCAGACAAGGTCAACTCAAATTGGTTGCCAACTAAATCGCCCGGACGTAACTTTTTGTTATGACGTGCTGTCGCTAGGATTTCAATACTTGGGTATTGTGCTAAGAACGCTGAAAAGTCAGGCTCACCTTTCGGTAGATGCACGCTCAACCACTGCTCTGTCACAGCGTGACGGTCTTTCAAACCCGCCCAGCTCACGTCTTTCGACTTAACACCGCAAGCTTTAGCCAGCTCGTTTGCTACGAAACTCGTGTTTTCACCAGTTTTACGAATACGAACCATTAGGTGCTCGCCTTCACCAGTAAACTCAAAACCCAAGTCTTCATTAACGACAAAGTGTTCGGCTTTTGCTTTTAGTTTTGCTTTCGCAGTTGGTTTACCGTTTAGATAAGCCAATGAAGATAAAATATCTGACATGCTGTTCTTTTCGTGTTGGTGCTTACGCACTTTTAGTAATTAGGACCACCGCTTCACATGCGATGCCCTCTTTGCGACCAGTAAAACCTAAACGCTCAGTAGTCGTCGCTTTTACATTCACATTGCTAATGCTGGTTTCTAGGTCTTGAGCAATAGCTTGGCACATAGAGTCTATATGAGGGGCCATCTTTGGAGCTTGCGCCATGATAGTAATATCGGCATTACCAATCACGTAACCTTGTTCTTTTACTCGACGGTAAACATCTTTCAGTAGTTCACGACTATCCGCGCCTTTCCATTCATCGTCAGTGTCTGGGAAATGACGACCAATATCGCCCGCTGCGATCGCACCTAACAGAGCGTCACACAAAGCATGAAGGGCAACGTCACCATCTGAATGTGCGATAAGACCTTGTTCGTAAGGGATGCTCACACCACCAATAATTACCGGACCTTCACCACCAAACTTATGTACATCAAAGCCATGGCCAATACGAATCATCATTATTCATTATTCCTTATTCCTTATTCTGACTTAAATAGAACTCAGCAAGCGCTAAATCTTCAGGCTGAGTAATCTTAAAATTATCTGAGCGCCCTGCCACTAAAGCGGGCGATAAACCTTTCCATTCAAAGGCTGAGGCTTCATCAGTAATTGAAGCGCCTTGTTGCAACGCCTCACTTAATACCTTCCACAGAGGCTTTGCTCTGAACATTTGTGGCGTAAGTGCATGCCATAAATCGGCACGCTCAACGGTATGCTCAATCTGCCCTTGGGCACCGCGCTTCATCGTGTCACGCACTGGAGCCGCTAAAATAGCGCCCACATCATGGCTCATTGCACCGGAAATTAGCTTGTCGATATCACTTAGCTGAACACACGGCCTTGCCGCATCGTGAACCATTACCCAATCACTAAGCTGCTGCTCAGCGATATAGTTTAGCGCAGAGAGTACAGAGTCTGCTCGCTCGCTTCCGCCTGACACTCTGATCACTTGCGGGTTCAGGTTGAGTGCTAGATCAGGGTAGTATGGGTCATCATCGCTGATCGCAACGACAATTTGAGCGACTTGTGGGTGAGACAGTAATTTCTCAATGGTGTGCTCTAAAATTGTTTTGCCGTGAATCTTGAGATATTGCTTAGGGCGGTCTGCCTTCATTCGGCTACCGACGCCCGCCGCAGGTACAACGGCAATCACGCTTTGAAGTTGAGTCGACATTAATGGGATTCCTCACCAATGATACGATAAAACGTTTCACCTTCTTTGACCATTCCAAGTTCATGACGTGCGCGTTCTTCTATCGCGTCTAAGCCTTGGCGTAGATCGTCAATTTCAGCAAACATTTCTGCATTTCGAATATGCAGCTTTTCATTTACTTGCTGTTGAACTTGGATTTCGTTGTTCACACCGTAGTAATCAGAGATACCATTTTTACCGAGCCACAGTGTGTGTTGTAGCCAGCCAAACACTATGAGCAGTACTAAAGCAAAAATTCGCATAACACCTTTCGCCGGTTGAAAAAGAAGGAACTAGAATAAGGCACATATATACCATAATGAGCTTATTGGTGCGAGATATGTGGTGTCAGGGAATCAATAAGTCGGGGAATTATTGTTATTCGAAATCCACAATGAGATTCCCGACTCCCTCCTCCGTCGGTCTCGAGAATGACGGGTAATACAAATCACTGCAGACAAAAAACTCAAAGAGATAGCACCTTCCCTAAGCCACATACTCTCGTCATTCCCAAGAAGAAGGAACGACTGAGTTGGGAATCTATGGAGTCAAAGGTAAATAAGAGATTCCCTATTCCTTCCTTCGTCAGTCTAGGGAATGACGAATTTTAGGCAAAAAAATGCCCCGCATAAGCGAGGCATTTAAAAAGCTTAGATTAACAATTCGCTAGGAATTATTGACCTTTAACTTCTTTAAGACCGTTGTAAGGAGCTTTAGAACCTAGAGCTTCTTCGATACGGATAAGTTGGTTGTACTTAGCAACACGGTCAGAACGGCTCATAGAACCAGTTTTGATTTGACCTGCAGCTGTACCTACCGCTAGATCAGCGATAGTTGCATCTTCAGTTTCGCCAGAACGGTGAGAGATTACTGCAGTGTAGCCAGCGTCTTTAGCCATCTTGATAGCAGCTAGAGTCTCTGTTAGAGAACCGATTTGGTTGAACTTGATAAGGATAGAGTTAGCTACGCCTTTCTCGATACCTTCAGCAAGAATCTTAGTGTTTGTAACGAACAGATCGTCACCAACGATTTGAAGCTTGTCGCCTAGAAGTTCAGTTTGGTGCTTGAAGCCATCCCAATCTGACTCGTCAAGACCGTCTTCGATAGAAACGATTGGGAAGTTGTTCGCTAGCTCAGCTAGGTAGTGGTTGAACTCTTCAGAAGTGAAAGTTTTACCTTCGCCCTTCATGTTGTAGATGCCAGCTTCTTTGTCGAAGAACTCAGATGCTGCACAGTCCATAGCAAGAGTAACGTCTTTACCTAGTTCGTAACCAGCAGCTGCAACAGCTTCTGCGATAACTTCTAGAGCTTCAGCGTTAGATTTAAGGTTAGGAGCGAAACCACCTTCATCACCAACTGCAGTGCTGTAGCCTTTAGACTTAAGAACTTTAGCTAGGTTGTGGAATACTTCAGCGCCGATACGTAGACCTTCTTTAAGAGTTTTAGCGCCAACTGGTTGGATCATGAACTCTTGGATGTCAACGTTGTTATCTGCGTGCTCACCACCGTTGATGATGTTCATCATTGGTAGAGGCATAGAGAACTGACCAGCAGTACCGTTTAGCTCAGCGATGTGCTCGTATAGAGGCATGCCTTTCGCAGCAGCAGCAGCTTTTGCGTTAGCTAGAGATACAGCTAGGATAGCGTTCGCGCCGAACTTAGACTTGTTATCAGTACCGTCTAGGTCAAGCATGATTTGGTCAACGTCAGCTTGTGCTTTAGCGTCAGAACCAACTAGAGCTTCAGCGATTGGGCCGTTTACAGCTTCAATAGCTTTAAGAACACCTTTACCTAGGAAACGTGATTTGTCGCCGTCACGTAGCTCAAGAGCTTCGCGAGAACCAGTAGATGCGCCAGATGGAGCAGCAGCCATACCTACGAAACCGCCTTCTAGGTGTACTTCAGCTTCTACAGTTGGGTTACCACGTGAATCGATGATTTCACGACCTAGAACTTTAACGATCTTAGACATTGAATGTTTCCTTCTCGTTGAATATATAAATGTCAAATTTAAAGGTAGCAGCACAACTTACGCAGCTACCTGTATTCCTTTTTACTTCTCTAACTCGCCGCGCTGGAACTCGCCAGCCGCTTTAACGAAACCTGCAAACAATGGATGACCATCGCGAGGTGTTGAAGTGAACTCTGGGTGGAATTGAGCAGCAACAAACCATGGGTGGTTCGGGTTCTCAATAACTTCAACCAGTTTCTTGTCCGCAGATAGACCCGATACTTTTAGGCCCGCTTTTTCGATTTGTGGACGAAGATTGTTGTTCACTTCGTAACGGTGACGGTGACGTTCATGGATCGTCGCGCTACCGTATAATTCGTATGCTTTAGTCCCTTTAGCAAGGTGACAAAGCTGTGAACCAAGACGCATCGTGCCGCCTAGGTCAGATGATTCTGTACGCTCTTCAACTTTACCTTCGCCATCAGTCCATTCAGTGATAAGGCCAACAACTGGGTACTTAGTTTCAGTACAGAATTCAGAAGAGTGTGCCCCTTCCATTTTCGCAACGTTACGAGCGTACTCGATAAGCGCTACTTGCATACCTAGACAGATACCTAAGTACGGTACTTTGTTTTCACGAGCGTATTGAGCAGCAAGAATCTTACCTTCAACACCACGGTCACCAAAGCCACCAGGAACTAGGATTGCATCTAGGCCTTCTAAAACTTCTACGCCACGAGACTCAACGTCTTGTGAATCTACGTATTTAATATTAACGCTTAGGCGGTTTTTCAAGCCTGCGTGTTTTAGCGCTTCATTTACTGATTTGTATGCATCTGGTAGTTCAATGTACTTACCAACCATACCAATCGTCACTTCACCCGTTGGGTTAGCTTCTTCGTAAATTACTTGTTCCCATTCAGACAGATCTGCTTCTGGAGCTGTGATGCCAAAACGCTTACATACAAGTTCATCAGTGCCTTGAGCTTTAATAAGCTGAGGGATCTTGTAGATAGAGTCAACATCGCGCATAGAAATAACTGCATTTTCTTGCACATTACAGAACAGAGCAATTTTCTTACGCTCGTTCGAAGGAATGTTGCGGTCTGAACGACAAACTAGGATGTCTGGCTGAATACCAATAGACAGCAACTCTTTTACAGAGTGTTGCGTCGGCTTAGTTTTCACTTCGCCCGCAGCTGCTAGGTATGGCACTAGAGTAAGGTGCATGAACATTGCGCGTTCACGGCCTAGTTCTACTGCTAGCTGACGAATCGCTTCCATGAATGGTAGAGA
This sequence comes from Vibrio sp. QJM3NY_35, assembly GCF_057785915.1. Taxonomy (NCBI): domain Bacteria; kingdom Pseudomonadati; phylum Pseudomonadota; class Gammaproteobacteria; order Vibrionales; family Vibrionaceae; genus Vibrio; species Vibrio sp. QJM3NY_35. Next base: position 2,894,752 of record NZ_CM173507.1, read on the forward strand.
TTCGATATCACCAACCGTACCACCAACTTCAACGATCGCGATATCGTGGCCAGCTGCGCCAGAAATAACACGCTCTTTAATAGAGTTAGTGATGTGTGGGATAACCTGAATTGTTGCACCTAGGTAATCACCGCGACGCTCTTTAGCGAGTACGTCTGAGTAAACACGACCTGCAGTGAAGTTGTTACGCTTAGTCATCTTGGTGCGAATGAATCGCTCATAGTGACCAAGGTCAAGGTCTGTTTCAGCGCCATCTTCCGTAACGAACACTTCACCGTGCTGAGTCGGGCTCATAGTGCCTGGATCAACGTTGATGTAAGGGTCAAGCTTCATCATAGTCACTTTAAGACCACGAGCTTCTAAAATAGCCGCAAGAGATGCTGCAGCAATACCTTTACCTAGAGAGGATACAACCCCGCCAGTAACAAAAATGTAATTTGTCGTCATGTTTAACCTGAAATTGGTTGAATGAGGGAAATGGACTACTTCTGGACGGGATGAAAATATACCAGAAGCCCCTTATCGCCACAACGTGAAATCTATCACACTGCTATTTTTTATTTTTTGCTTCAAATCAATTCATGATAAAAGCTTTGGTTATCTTTTCTCCGCCACTTTGACTTCATCCCACATGGAATCAAGCTGTTGTAGTGAAAAATCGGTCAAATTTTTATCTTGCTGACGAACTTTTTGTTCCACCCCTTTAAAGCGACGTGAAAACTTCAGATTGGCTTTGTTCAGCGCCGTTTCTGGATTTTTACCTAAATGTCGCACCAAATTGACCGTCGCAAACAGCAAATCACCCAACTCTTCTTCAACCAAATCTTCGTTAGGTGTGACTTGAAGCGCCTCTTCCAACACCTCGTCAACTTCCTCTAAAACCTTATCAGCGACTGGGCCAATCGAGTCCCAGTCAAAGCCATATTTCGCGACCTGCTTTTGAATCTTTGTAGCACGCGAAAGTGCAGGTAGAGAGTTTGGTATTGAGTCTAGAATACTTTCTTGAGTTTTGCCTGCTTGTGCTTTTTCTTTGGCTTTTTCCGCTTCCCAGTTGGCATTGATTTCTTCATCACTGGCAAACTCGGTATCAGAGAACACGTGCGGGTGACGTCGTGTTAGCTTCTCATTGATACCATCAACCACATCAGAGAACTCAAACAGCCCCTGCTCTTTCGCTAGCTGACTATAGAAAATCACCTGAAACAACAAGTCTCCTAACTCTTCTTGTAGATTCGGCCAATCTTTGTTGTGAATCGCATCCACCACTTCGTAGGTCTCTTCGATAGTATGCGGCACAATTGTTTCAAAATTTTGTTTTAAATCCCAAGGACAGCCACCTTCTGGATCGCGCAGCTTAGTCATGATCTGTTCAAGTTGTTCAATCGGGTGATTCATCGTTTTCTTCCTATTACTGTCTTTGATTTTTAAATTTATAACGTCTGCTAAAACTAAAAAAGGTGAGCAGCCAAAACCACTCACCTTTGTTGATACTGTCTAATTCTCTAAATTCCGCATCTTTCACTAAGCAGTTGTTACTTTAACAAGGCAACAAGCTTTCGCGATTCCTGAGCATAGCTCGCCTATGTGATGGTACAAGAAAGCGCAGTTAACGCAGTAAACGCAGTAAAAGTGACTAATGCAACGTGAAAGTTAGCCTAGGCGTTTAACCGACATGACATCTTTAATTTGCTCTACTCGACTGGTCACTCGACTCAGAATCTCAATATTGGTCACTTCCAAATCGAAATCCATTACCGATAGCTGACGTTTATAGTCGATGCGGCTCTTCATTGTCGTCACGCTGATCTTCTCGTTCGAGAACAGTGAGGTGATGTCTTTCAGCAAGCCATTACGCTCCAGTGCTTCAACACGCAGCGTTAGGATGTAAGAACCGACGAAGCCATTGCCCCAGACTGTATCAATAATACGTTCTGGTGCGTGCAGGCTTAGCTCACTCAACTGTTCACAGTCAGCACGGTGAACTGAGATACCACGACCTTGAGTGATGTAACCTTTAATCACATCACCAGGGATTGGCTGACAGCAACGAGCTAGGTGTGTCATTAAGTTATCAACGCCCTCAACCACTACCGCGTCTTTCTTTGGACGACTCTGTTGTGCTGGTTTGTTTTCCGACTCAAGCAGTTTCTCTAGCGCTTTCTTGTCTTCTTCTTCCGCCGTAGGCTTATTCACCAACGCATTGATGTGATTAACCACTTGGTTAATGCGCAAGTCGCCACTGCCGATACCAGCATAAAGCTCATCTGGCGTGTTGACGTTAAAGCGCCTCAGTGCGTATTGGTCGGCATCTTTTAAGGTTGCACCCACTTTCGCAAGTTCCGCCTCAAGGATGTCTCGACCCGCTTCGAGGTTCTTCTCACGACTTTGCGCGCGGAACCATGCGTTAATCTTCGCGCGAGCACGACCTGAATGAACAAAACCTGTGGTTGGGTTTAACCAATCACGTGATGGGTTCGGTTCTTTCTGAGTAATGATTTCAACCTGATCACCCATCGATAATTTATGAGTGAACGGTACGATACGGCCTGCTACTTTGGCACCGATACAGCGGTGTCCAACCATCGAGTGGATGTGGTAAGCGAAGTCCAGTGGGGTTGCACCCATAGGTAGATCGACCACGTCACCGCGCGGTGTAAAGGCATATACGCGATCATCAAATACTTGGCTACGAACTTCATCCAGCATCTCGCCAGAATCCGACATCTCTTCTTGCCAATCGATAAGTTTACGCAACCAAGTGATTTTCTCGTCGTAACCACTGCGTCCGCTTGAAGCACCTTCTTTGTACTTCCAGTGTGCAGCTACACCCAATTCAGAATCTTCGTGCATTTGCTTGGTACGGATTTGAATCTCAATGGTCTTACCTTCAGGGCCCAGAACCACGGTGTGAATAGACTGGTAACCATTTGGCTTAGGGTTCGCCACGTAGTCATCAAATTCACTTGGTAGATGTTTGTATTTGGTATGAACCACACCTAAGCCGGCATAGCAGTCTTGGAGCTGATCGGCGATGATACGTACCGCACGCACGTCAAAAAGCTCATCGAAGTCCAAGCCTTTCTTTTGCATCTTACGCCAGATACTGTAGATGTGTTTTGGTCGACCGCTGACTTCAGCATTGATGCTTGAACGCTTCATTTCAGCCGTTAAGTCGTCAACGAAATCTTTAATGTATTGTTCACGTACGATGCGACGCTCAGACAGCTGTTTAGCAATCTGCTTGTAAGTGTCTGGCTGTTGGTAGCGGAATGCGTAATCTTCGATTTCCCACTTAAGCTGACCAATACCTAAACGGTTAGCAAGCGGAGCGTAGATGTTAGAACACTCTTTTGCTGCCGCGCGACGCACAGCATCAGGCGCTTTTTTCACCTCAATAAGGTTACAGATTCGTTCAGCGAGTTTGATGACTACGCAGCGGAAGTCGTCGACCATTGCCAGTAACATACGGCGAACGTTATCAACTTGACCCGAGGCAGCACTGCCTTCAAGAGTCACGTTTAACTGGCCTAAGGCCGCCATTTCTTCAACGCCATCGATCAACTTTACGGTTTCTTTACCGTAGCTTTCTTCAAAAGCTTCACGCTCAAAAACGCCGCTTGAGACGACGGGGAAAAGTTGCGCTGCAATTAAAGTGGCACGGTCCATGGACAGCGTAACCAAGATTTCGATCATCTCGCGGCCACGCCAAAGCAAGAGCGACGCTTGCTCGTGATCTTTTAATAGCTCTTCACAGTGACGATAAACTTTGATCAGTTTATTCGAGGTTTTTGCGTCTTGATTCAATGACGCAATCCAACTTTCTAGCTCAAACTGTTCGCTTGGGTTTAAATGTGCGCTTCGTACCGCAACCATCATGCCTTCCTAGTTATTATGTTTTATACCCAATTCAATATGACTAACTGGTTCCAAGTTAGTTCGACCATATTGATATCAGCGCAGGCTTCCCTGCGCCTTTGTGATTCATTTGAAGCCTTGTTTAAGGGCCTCTAAGCCTTGATAAAGAGAGCCATCGATTCGAGATGACTGGTGTGTGGGAACATGTCCAACATACCCAGTTTGGCTAATTGATAGCCTTGTTTTTCTAAGCTCTCAGAATCTCTAGCTAGAGTAGCAGGATTACACGAAACATAAACCACACGCTTCGCTCCTAACGCTGAAATTTGATCAACGATCCCACTCGCTCCCGCACGTGCCGGGTCCAGCAATACTTTATCGAATTTCTCTTTTGCCCAAGGCTGTGAAGATAAGTCTTCTTCAAGGTTAGCTTGGTAAAATTCCGTATTACTTAACTGGTTTAACGCTGCATTAGATGTGGCTTGCTGAACCATTTCATCAACGCCTTCTACACCAACCACAAACGCCGATTGTTGCGCGATAGGCAAACTGAAGTTACCGAGACCACAAAATAGGTCGAGCACTCGCTCATCCGCTTGAGGCTCTAGCCACTCAATCGCTTGAGCCACCATCTGCTGATTCACTTTCTGGTTTACTTGGATAAAGTGGTTTGGCTCAAACGGTAACGTCACGCCAGTTTCGCTATAAGAAGGTGCATCGCCTACTAAGCGAACCAACTTATCGGTTTCAGGCATCGAGTACAGCGTAGCGCCTTCTTCTTTTGCTAACGCAATCAGCGCTTGCTCATCTTTTTCAACCAAAGGCTTAAGGTGACGTAGCACCATAACAGGGCCAGTATCGCCCAACACCAATTCAACGTGTCCTAAAGACGTAAGGCTGTTGAAAGTGTTCAGTAAATTTTTCAGTTTTGGCAGCAATACATTGAGGCGAGGATCAAGCACGGCACAGTCGATGATATTTTCAATCTGCTTACTCTGCTTCTTACGGAAACCAAACTGAAGCTGCTGTGTCTTTTTATCAACAAATAGGCTGATACGTGCGCGACGTCGATAACTGGTTTCATCACCAATAATAGGTTGTGCAACTTCAGTGTCAGCCGTTTGGTATTGGCTCATCAGGTGGGTCAGAGATTGCGATTTATGCTCAACCTGAGAAGAGTAACCAAGGTGTTGGAGGTGACAGCCACCACACTGATTAAAGTGCTTACAAAACGGCTTTAAACGCTGCTCGCTCGGCTTCAATAACTTGATGAGCTTAGCTCGCGAAAACTTACTTTTGCTCTCAGTCAGTTGAATAACCACCTGCTCACCGGGCAATGCGCCATCAATGAAAACCGGTTTATTCTTTTGATAAGCGATGCCAGCGCCATTGTGATCCATTCGTTCAACCAAAACCGATTGATGCTTGGTCTCGAGTTGAGTTTTCTTTTTTGGTTGGAAAAAACGTGCCATTGCTTGTGCCTAATGTATCTTTTAATAAGTAATTGGTATCCAGGACTCACTATTCTGTCTTGGAATCATTGTCGAACGTCACGGCTTTGATTAAGCTTACCGTTCACTTAACCGCCATTGTGTGCGTTATTTTCCCATATCCAGACCTCGATGTAATTAAAGAACATGACCAGATATGGCTTAAGAGCCCGTGTAATTACCTTAACTCTAGCTCCAACCCTGATTATTGGGTTGCTATTGAGTGCATTTTTCTCATTTAACCGCTATCAAGACCTTGAGGGTCAGGTGGTTAACACTGGTACTAGCATCATTGAACCACTTGCGATTGCGAGTGAATCAGGCATGAAGCTCGAAAGTCGAGAGTCTGTTCGTCAGCTTATTAGCTATGCGCATCGAAAGAACTCTAAGCTGGTGCGCAGTATCGCGGTGTTTGATGAACGTCATGAGTTATTTGTAACCTCAAACTTCCACCCCGATTTTGAAAGCCTAACCTATCCCAAAGATAAACCGATCCCGCATTTAAGCTCATCGAATCTGCTCGATAACACGCTGATCCTGCGGACGCCTATCATCGCCGAAGGCCAGTACATCAACTCAGCCAACGGTCAATCTCAAGCCAATCAAGCGATCGGCTATATTGCGATTGAGTTAGATCTGTCATCACTTCGATTGCAGCAATATCAAGAAGTATTCTCTGCCTTCTTGGTATTGATTCTCGGGCTTGGTTTATCGGGCGTGTTTGCGTTTCGCTTAATGCACGATGTGACTCAACCGATCACGCACATGAAAAATATGGTCGACCGAATTCGTCGTGGTCACCTAGATGTACGTATCGAAGGTAAGATGCATGGTGAGCTAGACTCACTGAAAAACGGTATCAATGCGATGGCGGTATCGCTATCAGAATATCACGTCGAGATGCAGCACAGTATCGACCAAGCCACATCAGACTTGCGTGAAACCCTTGAGCAACTAGAGATTCAAAACGTTGAGTTAGACATTGCGAAAAAACGCGCTCAAGAAGCGGCTCGTGTTAAATCTGAGTTCTTAGCGAATATGTCTCACGAACTGAGAACGCCTCTGAACGGTGTGATTGGCTTTACTCGTCAGATGCTCAAGACTCACCTATCGAACAGTCAAACCGATTACCTGCAAACCATTGAACGTTCGGCAAATAACCTGCTTAGCATCATCAACGATATCTTGGACTTCTCGAAACTTGAAGCCGGTAAATTAGCGCTAGAGAACATTCCATTTGAGTTCCAAGCCAGCCTTGAAGAGGTAGTAAACCTTCAAGCAACCAATGCTCATGAGAAAGGTCTAGAGCTGACACTGAAGATCGATCCTAAAGTGCCGCCAGGCGTGGTGGGTGATCCACTGCGTATTCAACAAATCCTGACTAACCTAGTGGGTAACTCAATTAAGTTTACCGAGCGCGGCAACATTGATATCAGCGTTGAGCTTCGCTCACAAAGCGAAGACAACATCGAGCTACAATTCATGGTTCGCGATACGGGTATTGGTATTTCTGAGCGTCAACAAGCTCAGCTGTTCCAAGCCTTCAGCCAAGCCGACGCAAGTATCTCTCGTCGTTATGGTGGTACAGGCTTAGGTCTGGTTATCACCCAAAAACTGGTCAGCCAAATGGGCGGAGAGATCAGCCTAACCAGTCGTCTGCACCAAGGTTCCACCTTCTGGTTCACCTTGAGACTATCAACGACTGATATGCCGATGACTGAGCTGATTGAGACTCAGTGTCTGCAAGACAAACAACTGCTGCTTATCGAGCCAAACATGCAAGCGGCATCGATTACTCAGCAAATCCTAACTCAAGAAGGCTTAGTGGTAACGTATCGTTCGGTGATGCCAGACGAGACCACCTCGTATGACTACGTTCTGCTTAACCTAGCCGCCAACCAAGAATATCAATTTGATACCGTGAGTGGTTGGGCGATAGGTGCGAAGAAGATTGCTCAAAACGTGATTATTGGTACACCAAGTACCGAGCTAGCGTTAGGTGAGCAACTAATGAAAGAGGTCGATGTTCAGTGCATCACTAAACCTCTTTCTCGTAAGAAGTTACTGCAAACTCTGGTATCGAATCAGGCACCAACCTTGATTGCACCAGCGATTGAGACACATTCAGAAGAGAAGCTTCCGCTTACGGTATTGGCGGTCGACGACAACCCAGCCAACCTAAAACTGATCACCGCACTGCTCAAAGAGCGAGTAGAAACCGTCATCAGTTGTACCAGTGGTCAGCAGGCGATAGACAAAGCGACAGAGACGCCATTTGACATCATCTTCATGGATATTCAAATGCCACAGATGGACGGTGTGACCGCTTGTCAGAACATCAAAAAACTGGCGAACAATGCGAACACGCCTGTAATTGCCGTGACTGCACATGCAATGATTGGCGAACGAGATCGACTGCTTGAAGCGGGCATGGATGACTACCTAACCAAACCGATTGAAGAGCATGTTTTACAACAGGTTCTGATTCATTGGAGCTCGACCTCTGAGGTTGAGCACATCGAAAAAATAGATCCAGACCACCCAGCGGTCTCTGCTGAAGTCGACAACGCTCCGGTGTCAGAAACTGAAGTCAGCGTGCACACAAACATCATCATTGATTGGCAAGCTGCGATGAAACAAGCCGCCAATAAAGAAGACCTCGCACGCGATATGTTGCAAATGCTCGTAGACTTTATTCCAGAGGTGTATGAGGCAGCAGACAAAGCGATAGAAGACAGTGACTACCCAGTTGAAGAGCTGATACACATCATCCACAAGATGCATGGCAGCAGCTCGTACAGTGGCGTACCAAGACTAAAATCGGTCTGTGCGACGATAGAGAAGGAGCTGCGTTCAGGCACTTCTGTTGAGGACATTGAACCGGAGCTGTTTGAGCTTCAAGATGAGCTAGATAAGGTTCAAGCGACGGCCATTCACTACTTGAAACCAACCAGTGAATAGATTGATTTAGCCTCAATTTCAAGGAAATAAAAAAGCAGAGCGTAATAAGCTCTGCTTTTTTGTTTGTTCTATTTACTCAGTAGTTAATGAACATCAGGATGAGTAGCGATTACGACTCAAAGAGTACCGTCGCCACGGCGTAATGACGCTCATCTGAAATAGTCAGGTGAATCGATGTTGTGCCACTCGCTTGTGCAATCTCTAAAGCTTTATTGTGTAAGCACAGCACCGGCTTACCATGCTCATCATTTGATATTTCAAAATCATGGAAGGTGACACCCATAGCAATGCCCGTGCCCAGCGCTTTTGATGCTGCTTCTTTGGCAGCAAAACGTTTAGCAAGATAGCGACCTTTTTGCTTGAGCTGCTGAAAAACTTCAAACTCAGATTCCGTAAGAATACGCTGAGCAAATGCCTCACCACTTCGTGATAATGCCTTTTCAACACGCTCAATTTCTGCGATATCTGTACCTAGTCCAACAACAGCCATGCTTACCCTACTACCAAACTTCTATCTATTAACTTTATCGATTCTACTGATTAACCGCTTAACGCTTACTGCTAAACTAATGACGAGTTAAAGGACTAAGCGTTGTTGCGTGCTGTTTCCATCACGGCTTTCATGTCTGCAACGGCTTTGTTCAAACCATCAAACACTGCGCGTCCCATGATCGAGTGACCGATGTTCAGCTCGTAGATCTCAGGAAGAGCCGCAATCGGTGCGACGTTGTGGTAAGTCAGACCATGACCCGCATTGACTGTGATACCAAGATCGTCCGCGTAGCTTGCGCCTGCAGCAATCTTTTTCAGCTCGTCTTGTTGATCTTCTTCTGTTTTAGCATCGGCATAATGGCCAGTGTGCAGTTCAATGAACGGTGCGCCACACGCTTTTGCTGCGTCAATTTGCTCACGGTCAGCATCGATAAACAGAGATACTTTAATGCCAGCAGCAGACAGTTTTTCCGTCGCCGCTTTGATCTTTTCAAGTTGACCAACCACGTCCAAGCCACCTTCAGTGGTTAGCTCTTCACGTTTTTCAGGAACCAGACAAACAAACTCAGGATTAGTAGCGAGGGCAATTTGAACCATCTCATCCGTTACTGCCATCTCCAAATTCATACGAGTCTGAAGTGTTTCAGCCAGAATACGTACATCGCGGTCAACGATATGACGACGGTCTTCACGCAGGTGAACAGTAATGCCGTCAGCACCCGCACGTTCAGCAATTTCAGCTGCGTGTACTGGATCTGGGTATTTAGTACCACGTGCATTACGTAGTGTTGCAATATGGTCGATATTAACGCCTAAAAGGATTGAGCTCATTTTCCAATACTCCGTGCTCTAGAGAGGGCTATTGTTGGCATAAATAGCTCTCTACTTTTTAATGGTTTGCCGCCAAGATACGGCTTTAAGGCTATGCGTGTAAAGCGTTTTGCCGCTTTTAACTGCTCTTTAGTGATAAACCTACGTTCACTGATTGCGATAAGTTCATCGCCCATAAAAGTCAGGTTGTCTCGACGCACCGAAGCGATGAAACCTTTCTGCTCTCGATAGCGATAAGTCATGCTCGGATCGATCGCTTCGCCAGTGCCCGCGCAGTGTAAAAAGTCGACGCCATAACCCATAGCGGATAATAGAGCCAGCTCAAAGCGGCGCAGTGCTGGCTCAGGATTATCATTATGCGCCAGCTCTGTTAAAGCATGAAGATAGTCGTGAAAAAGTGCAGGCATCGGTACTTCCGCCATCAATACGCGACCGATAAGCTCGTTCACGTACATGCCTGAATACAGATTAATACCGGCGAGAGGAAGCCCCAAGCTGATGGGTTCAGCTTGGCGTAAGGTTTTCATCGAACCATTACCAGACCACTTAAGCAGTAGCGGCGTAAAAGGTTGTAATGCACCTTTCAAATTAGAACGCTTGCTGCGAGCGCCTTTAGACATCAACGTCACCCGACCGAACTCTTCGCTGAAGACGTCCAAGATCAGGCTCGACTCACTGTATGGTCGACGGTGCAACACAAAGCATCGCTGTAACCCTTCGCTCAATCACTTACCCTTATTACAGATACAAAAAGAGAGAGTTCGCACTCTCTCTTGGATTTATCTTCAGTTCAACTTTCTTAATCTCAGAAAGTGACGTTCAATATATTATAGATCGTCGATGTAGCCTAACGAGCGAAGTGCACGCTCATCATCAGCCCAGCCAGATTTAACCTTGACCCAAGTCTCTAGGTAAACCTTACGGCCGAATAGCTCTTCCATATCGATGCGCGCTTCACGACCAATCGTTTTGATCTTCTCGCCCGCTTTACCAATCACCATTTTCTTCTGACCTGTACGCTCAACAAGAATCAGTGCATTGATGTGGAAGCCATCGTTATCTGGGTTGTAATCGAAACGTTCGATTTCAACCGTTACCGAGTAAGGTAGCTCGTCACCCGTAAAGCGCATCAGCTTTTCACGGATAATTTCAGAGGCCATAAAACGTTGCGAGCGATCAGTCACGTATTCTTCAGGGAAGTGGTGTGTCGCTTTAGGTAAATGTTCACGTACGTGCTTACGCAGTACATCAATGTTTTTACCTTGCTTCGCTGAGATTGGCACTACATCAATGAAGTCCATCTTCTTAGAGACTTCCATCATGTGCTGCATCACGTTAGTACGGTCTTGAACGTTATCTACTTTGTTGATGCAAAGTACAACTGGGAAGTCAGTCTTCTTCAGTTTGTTCAGAACCATCTCATCGTCGTCAGTCCAGTGAGTACCATCGACAAGGAAGAATACTAGGTTCACATCACTCAGTGAGCTGTTCGCTGCACGGTTCATCAAGCGGTTAATGGCACGCTTTTCTTCAATATGAAGTCCAGGAGTATCAACAAAGATCGCTTGGTAATCACCCTCAGTTTCAACGCCCATAATACGGTGACGTGTCGTCTGTGGTTTACGTGATGTAATAGAGATCTTCTGACCCAGAATATGGTTCAGAAGCGTCGACTTACCTACGTTTGGGCGACCGACAATAGCGATGAAGCCACAGTGTTGGTTTTCCGGTAGGCCTGTTTTTTTGCTATCAGATGAAAAGAATGCATCGATATCGAAATCTTGGTTGTTATCAGACATTGCTTAGTTGCTCTAATGCTGTTTCAGCAGCCGCTTGTTCTGCCTTGCGGCGGCTAGTGCCTTTACCGATAACAGGTTTATCCACACCTGCCACTTCACACTCAACCGTAAACTCTTGGTTGTGCGCTTCACCTTTAATATTAGTCACTGTGTAGACAGGCAGAGGATTTCTTCGACCTTGCAAAAACTCTTGTAGGCGAGTTTTCGGATCTTTTTGAGATACTCCAGGCTGAATAGCATCTAGGCGAGATTGGTACCAGCTTAAAATAATGCCGCGAACCGTCTCGGTATCACTATCTAAATAGACAGCACCGATGATCGCTTCAACCGCATCCGCTAGAATAGAATCACGACGGAAACCGCCACTCTTCAACTCACCTGGACCTAATTTTAAGTAATCTCCTAGTTCGAATTCACGACCTAGTTCTGCCAATGTATGACCACGTACTAATGTTGCACGCATGCGGCTCATATCACCTTCGTTTACTTTAGGGAAACGGTGGTAAAGATCATCAGCGATAACAAAACTTAAAATTGAATCGCCCAGAAACTCAAGACGTTCATTATGTTTACCTGCGGCGCTGCGGTGAGTCAGCGCCAAGTGGATAAGATCGGCATCATTAAACTGATAGCCAATCTTTCTCTCTAGTTTATCAATTGGAGAATTCATGCTCTCTCGATGTGTTAATTGATCGATTAATGAATCCCACCGATGCGATTAAAACGCACACCAGTAGGAATCCATGTTGGAAGTACACTGTCTGAACCGCGTTCGAATTCGAAGCTTATCCAAATAGCAACGGCCTTACCAACAAGGTTGGCTTCAGGGACAAAGCCCCAGTAACGGCTATCAGCACTGTTATCACGGTTATCACCCATCACAAAGTACTGGCCTTCTGGAACGACCCATTCGTTAACACCATTGCGAGGCTGATATGCTTGCACACGATCACGGCGTAATGGGTTAACTAAAATTTGGTGCTCAACATCTCCAAGCTGTTCATTCAGCTGAATCAGAGGCACACCATCTTGAATAAATTGGCTCTCTTCAACGTGACTTAGTTTCACTGGTTCACAGCTACTTGTACCCTTCGCCTGAATACAGATCTCTTTACGACTGCTGTAGCGAATCGTGTCACCAGGCATACCAACAACACGCTTAATGTAGTCGATGTTTGGCTGAGGTGGGTACTTAAATACGATTGAATCGCCGCGTTCTGGCTTACCTGTTTCTACCAATTGAGTGCGCCATACTGGGTCTTTTAGACCGTACGCGTACTTCTCTACCAAGATGAAATCACCAACCAAAAGGGTTGGCATCATCGAGCCAGAAGGGATTTGAAACGGTTCATAGATGAATGAACGCAAGATCAAAACAAATGCAATTACCGGGAAAATGGACACACTGTTCTCAACCCACCAAGGCTGAGCCGTAACTTTTGCGCTAGTTTCAGCGTCTAGGCCATTCGATTGTGCTTCAACGTCAGCAAGTTTTTGCTGGCGCTTCTTCGCCCACACAAACTTTTCCAACGCCCATACAATGCCGGTCACTAGAGTTACGATCACTAAGATAAGCGAAAATGTATTAGCCATTGATATCCCTTAAATTTCATTTCTTTAAAAATAACGAAAGTGAAAGAATAGCGAGCTACTCTTCCACTTTCAATTATTCGTTTACCGCTGGATAAAGTTAATCTTTTCCAACATGAAGGATTGCAAGGAAAGCTTCTTGAGGCAGTTCAACGTTACCGATCTGCTTCATACGCTTCTTACCTTCTTTTTGTTTCTTAAGAAGTTTCTTCTTACGGCTGATATCACCACCGTAACATTTTGCGATTACGTTCTTACGCAGTTGTTTCACTGTAGAACGAGCAATGATGTGGTTACCAATCGCTGCTTGAATCGCGATATCGAACATCTGACGAGGGATGAACTCTTTCATCTTCTCTACCAGTAGACGGCCACGAGACTGAGCAATATCTTTGTGCGTAATGATCGCTAGTGCATCAACTGTTTCGCCATTCAGCAATACGTCTACACGTACCATGTTTGATGGCTCGTAGCGTTGGAAGTTGTAATCCAATGATGCGTAACCGCGAGACGTTGACTTCAGACGGTCGAAGAAGTCGAGAACTACTTCTGCCATAGGAAGATCGTACGTCACAGCAACTTGGTTACCGTGGTAAACCATGTCTACTTGTACGCCACGCTTCTCAACACACAGTGTGATTACGTTACCTAGGTAATCCGAAGGTACCAGGATATTACAGCGTGCAATTGGTTCACGAATTTCTTCTAGGTCATTAACCGCTGGCAGTTTAGCCGGGCTATCAACGTAAAGAACCGTTTTATCTGTTTTTACAACTTCATACACAACTGTTGGTGCAGTCGTGATTAGATCTAGGTCGTATTCACGCTCGAGACGCTCTTGGATGATCTCCATGTGAAGCATTCCTAAGAAGCCACAACGGAAACCAAAACCAAGTGCTGCTGAACTTTCTGGTTCAAAGAACAGTGACGCATCGTTCAGGCTTAGCTTGCCTAACGCGTCACGGAAGTTTTCGTAGTCATCAGATGATACAGGGAATAGACCTGCGTATACCTGAGGCTTCACTTTTTGGAAGCCAGGTAGACGTTCAGTGCTGCCGCCCTTTGCAAGCGTCAACGTATCACCAACTGGTGCACCTAGGATGTCTTTAATACCACAAACAACCCAACCTACTTCGCCAGTATTTAGCTCTGTAGTATCGATTTGTTTAGGCGTGAAGATACCTAGACGGTCAACACCCCATACTTGGTCTGTCGACATTACTTTGATCTTATCGTTCTTCTTCAGCTTACCGTTTTTAATACGAACCAAAGAAACTACGCCAAGGTAGTTATCGAACCAAGAGTCAATGATCAACGCTTGTAGAGGCGCTTCAGGATCACCTTCCGGTGGCGGGATTGCCGTTACGATGTTTTCTAGAACATCATCAACACCCAAGCCGGTTTTCGCAGAACAGCGAGTCGCTTCCATCGCATCGATGCCAACGATCTCTTCGATTTCTTCAGCAACACGTTCTGGTTCAGCTGCAGGTAAGTCAATCTTGTTCAAGATTGGCACTACTTCCAGTTCCATTTCAATTGCTGTGTAACAGTTTGCTAGAGTTTGTGCTTCAACACCTTGGCCAGCATCCACTACAAGTAGTGCGCCTTCACAAGCCGCTAGAGAACGAGATACTTCGTAAGAGAAGTCTACGTGTCCAGGAGTGTCGATAAAGTTAAGTTGGTAAGTTTCACCATCTTTAGCTTTGTAATCTAAAGTCACACTCTGCGCTTTAATTGTAATACCACGCTCGCGTTCTATATCCATAGAATCGAGGACTTGAGCTGCCATCTCACGTTCACTTAATCCTCCACAAACTTGGATTAAGCGGTCAGAAAGGGTCGACTTACCGTGGTCGATGTGGGCGATAATCGAAAAATTACGAATGTGCTTCATAGGCTTGGTGTGACTAAACTCTTTGAATAGGGATAATAAGAAAGCCGCGACGCGTCCAATCTACACTCAGCATTGGTGGCGGCATTTCAATCAAGTTGGCAGATTCTACCCAATTTAAGGGCAAGAAGCATCATAAATTAGACGAGAGACTCACCTAGGATTCGAATCAAGACGACTTCTTGCTTGGATTTGTCTTCCATTGGTTTGGCTAGCCGCTTCGCTAAGGCAATACCACCAGCGGTAAATAGTGCAGCACAGAGTATAACAATGCCCTCGCCCCCTTGAAGTAAGGGTTGCAACAAGAGTTGTCCAAAACCAGCACCAATCATCAACATGAAAAGTGGGATCAGATAAACGATCGCCGCCGACTGAAGTAGGCTTTTTTCTGGAAAGCCAATTTCTACGATTTGTCCTGCTTTGACTAAGCTTTTGGTTTTAAGCTGCCAAAACAAAGATTTATTACCCACAGCTTTAGTCACAATACCTGTTCCGCAGCTTTTTTGAGAAGAACAACTGCTGCAACTGGTTTGTTGCTCGCAGCTCAGTTGAACAAAATATTGCTTACCTTTTTGTTCAACCGAGCTAACGGTCGCCAGCGCGGTCATCATTGCGCTGGTTCCAATTTATTAAACGTAACTGATTGAGCAATACGTTTGGCGGTTGCTGGCGGAATATCACCAACCACAGAAATTTCTTTATCGCCAATCACTAAGCTGTGTAAGGTTCTGCGTCCTTGACGTACCAATTGCCCTTTCAATGAATGTTCGTCTTTATCGGCGATATAAACCGAAAAGCTAAACAATCCATCACTGAAAAGCTGACTTTCAACCATTTTATCGGTCGCAGCCATTTGATAGCGGCTAAGCTCTTTTGACTTAAACCCTTCAGGAATCCAAGACGCTTGCCAGTTAGTTTCACTCACTAAGCCTTCCGGCAGTGATAAGACTTTTGGTAATTGAGCTTGGTTCAAGCCACCCATCGCCTCAGCAATCTTGTCGTTCACCACGTAAGAGATCGTGCGGTACTGTTCAAGCACTTCGCCATCACGGTCCAAAAGGTCGGCACGCAAAGGAAGGCTTGTTTTCTCGTCTACCCAAACCACGTAAGAATAGCGAAGGCCATCTTTCGGCACGACCCGCAGTACTTGAGTAGTGCTGCCCGCTTCACGAGAGCGCCCAACTCTTACGAAGTCGTAGTACTGATTCAGTGATTCGATATCTCTATTAATCATCGGAATAACAGGTGCAACCATACTGCCAGACTGAATCGTAAATGGCTCTGTACCCGGTTCGATGTAGCTAACTTCATTGCCACGTCGAATGACTTCACGAACAGGGCCGCTTAGGTAAACAAGGTGTGCAAGTTGTTGGTCGTCGTTAACTGCATGGCGATAAACAAGAGGTTCAATACTGCTCTTCTTTATCAATATGTAGGATAGTTCGTAATTTAGATGCTGACTGGCCTCGTTCATTTGATGCAACAAGGCCTTTGCAGTAGTTTCCTCTGCAAAGGCTGTTGGAGACATCAAGCTGAACAGTGTCAGTGCACTGACCAGGATTTTCTTCATTCAATGTCCGATTCTAGATGTGCGTCTTGCATTGGCGATGCATCACTGTTTAGTCTTAGCTGAAGCTCATAATCTTCTAGCATTGCATGAACGCGTTTACGCTGCTCTTGCAAGTTAGCTTCCGATGCCGGCTTCTCAACAGAGTCACGCGTTAAACTTACTGGTTCCGCAGAACCCGCAAATGGAATCGTCTGGAGTACAGGCAACTGCTCTGGAGCTGCAGGGTCGCTGCCACCATATTGTTGAACACCTAATACAACCGCCAATGAAACACACGCTGCTACGGCAACTTGTCCAAACTGTTGTAACCAAGCCGGAAGCTGACGCTTCGCTTGCTGAGGTTTAGGCTGCTCTTCAATTGGAGCAACAGTAGGTTCAACATTCACTTGGTGCGGGTTCGGCATTGCACTATGTGCAGGCTCAGCTTCAAGCGCTGCTGCCACATTGTTAGCAATGTTCCAATCTTGAGTTTCTGGCGCATCCCCACGCATAACATCACCAATTAAATGGTAACTCTGCCAGGTATCCATGCTTTCTTGATCAGATTCAAGATCTACAATGAGAGCTTTATCGATCGTTTCACCATCCATGAGTGCCGAAAGCTTTTCTTTATCAGCCATTATTTTCACCATAATTATTACAAGTTCTAGCGTTGCAAAAGAGGTTTGATTTTCTTTTCCACTGCTTCACGAGCTCGGAAAATACGCGAACGTACGGTTCCTACAGGGCAATCCATTACTTCTGCAATCTCTTCGTAGCTCAAACCTTCGAGCTCACGCAACGTCATTGCAGTTTTTAAGTCTTCTGGTAACGCTTCGATCGCTCCAAAAACGACTTGTTTCAATTCTTTTGACAGCGTTAAGTTCTCAGGGTTCGATATTTCTTTTAACGCGCTGCCTGTTTCGTAATATTCTGCATCTTCTGCATCTACATCAGTTGCTGGCGGCCTACGGCTTTGGGCAACGATATGATTTTTAGCGGTGTTCACGGCAATTCGGTACAACCATGTATAGAAGGCACTCTCGCCACGAAAGTTAGGTATCGCGCGGTAAGCTTTAATAAAAGCTTCTTGTGCTACATCAGGTACATCACCGGAATTATTCACGTATCGAGAGATAAGATTACAAACTTTGTTTTGATACTTAACCACTAGTAAGTTAAATGCCTGCTTATCTCCACTCTGAACTCGCTCAATCAACACTTGATCGGTTAGCTGCTCGTTCATTCGAGCGGGTACTCCTATTGTTATAACCCTTACCTTCGCAGATATGGGTACTAATTATGCGAAATGTAGTATTGACACCACCGTCTACAAGAGCACTATTGTGACTAAGCCAAATACCGAAAGTTCCAACTTTCTTAAAATTATTTGCCATTATTGTTTCACAATGTGATGTAATAAAAATAGCTATCCCTATCAATTTGGGGAAACTTGAGCAAAAGCAATGGTATTGAGCAATTAAATATTTCTAGATAGCTGTCTATATATTGATTTTGCATAGCGTTTAAGGATGACTCTGGAGAGATTATAACAGTCTTACCCAAACTCCTAAAACAAGACAAAGTCAATTGAGAGTGGACAACTCGACTATAGCCCGGGATTTAATAAGTTTTATGAACGCAAACCGTGAACATCAGTGTGATGTATTAGTGGTAGGAAGTGGTGCGGCAGGCTTGTCATTAGCCTTACGCGTAGCAGAACATGCAAAAGTAATTGTATTAAGCAAAGGACCACGCAGCGAAGGATCGACGTATTACGCACAAGGTGGTATCGCCGCGGTGTTCGATGAGTCAGACAGTATTGAGTCTCATGTAGAGGATACTCAAATTGCTGGGGCTGGGTTATGCGAAGAAGATACAGTTCAATTCATTGCTGAAAATGCGAAAGAGTGTGTGCAATGGCTGATTGATGGTGGTGTTCCATTTGATAAAGATGAAAACAGCACCGAAGGCCAACCAAAATATCACCTCACTCGTGAGGGTGGCCACAGTCACCGCAGAATTCTGCACGCTGCCGATGCAACGGGCATGGCGATGCAAACCTCACTACAAGATAACGTCAACAACCACCCAAATATCGAGATCTTCGAGCGCCACAATGCGCTGGATTTGATCACTGAAGATAAGATTGGTGGTTCAAAAGACAAGGTGATCGGTGCCTACATTTGGAACCGTAACCAAGAACACGTTGAAACCGTGCGCGCTAAATTTGTTGTATTAGCAACAGGCGGCGCTTCAAAGGTTTACCAATACACCTCTAACCCAGATGTCTCCTCAGGTGATGGTATTGCTATCGCTTGGCGTGCAGGTTGTCGTGTGGCAAATCTTGAGTTCAATCAGTTCCACCCAACTTGTTTATTCCACCCAGAAGCGCGTAACTTCCTACTAACGGAAGCACTGCGTGGTGAAGGTGCTTACTTGCGTCGTCCAGATGGTTCTCGCTTTATGAAGGACTTCGATGAGCGCGGTGAGCTGGCTCCACGTGATGTGGTTGCTCGGGCAATTGACTTCGAAATGAAACGCTTGGGTGCCGACTGCATGTATGTTGATATCAGCCACAAGCCTGAAGAATTCATCACAACGCACTTCCCAATGATCCATACTCGCTTGATGGACTTGGGCATCGATATGACCAAAGAGCCAATCCCTATCGTACCAGCTGCTCACTACACTTGTGGTGGTGTAATGGTTAATAAGCAAGGTCAAACCGACCTGACTAACTTGTATGCGATTGGCGAAGTGAGCTATACCGGCTTACACGGTGCAAACCGTATGGCTTCTAACTCACTGCTTGAGTGTGTGGTTTACGCATGGGCAGCAGCAAAAGATATCGTTGAGAACATCGACCAATCTCAATTGTGTGCTGAACTGCCTGCATGGGATGAAAGCCAAGTAACCAACAGTGATGAAGAAGTTATCATTCAGCACAACTGGCACGAGCTACGTCTATTCATGTGGGATTACATGGGCATTGTTCGAACGGATAAGCGCCTTGAACGTGCACTACGCCGTATTCAGATGTTGCAGCAAGAGACTCATGAGTACTACAGCTACTTCAAAGTTTCGAATAACCTATTAGAACTGCGTAACTTGCTACAAGTGGCTGAGCTAATGGTTCGCTGTGCAATGCAACGTAAAGAGAGCCGCGGCCTTCACTACACGTTGGACTATCCAGAGCTTGCAGAAGACAGCGGCCCAACGATTCTTACGCCAGAGAAGCGCCAATCATAATTATGGGTTAAGCGTGCTTAGCTAATTAGTCATCAGCGAAAAGTAATTAAACGAAAGGGAGCCGAGTGCTCCCTTTTCTTTTGTCTAATGCTTTCTTTTATCTAATACTTTGGCTGACCTAGCACGCTCGTTGTAAGTTCGCCAGAAAGTGACGATATTCATTCTCGCAACAGCTGTCGCGCCAAAGCAATACCGAGTGCCCACACTCAAACTGCAATTTAACAAAGAACTGCGCCCAGATCTTATCCACGGACTTTAGAATATAACGTCGGTCATTCAATCGGATCTCACCATCTTCTTTATAATCAAAACGGCCATGAGCACTATTCAAAATCAGATGGTTGGTTTTAAACAGATGGATCAGCAGTGCTAAACAATAAAGGCTGGCGGCAAGTGGAATAGAAGACAGGACGATGAAAAACAAAAGGCACCCGAAAACAGTGCCTTTTGCGAATAATGCGGAATACGAAGGGTTAAGCTGGAGCTTAACGAACCTTGCTGAGGTTGTGTGCGACAATTTTATCAACCATTGATGCATGACCTAGGTTTTCACTGCGTCCGTGTCCCATTACCCAAGTAAACAAATCTGGGTCATCACACTCTAGTAGAGAAACAAACTCGCGCTGTTCCTGCTCTTGCAATGAATCAAAACACTCTTCAAAAAATGGCATGATGACTACATCAAGTTCTAACATGCCGCGACGGCAACCCCATTTAATTCGTGCTTTCTGCTCTGCAGTGTACATTGGCTATCCTCACCTATAATTTTTCTTTCTCGGAGTGTAACAAGTCATGCGCTCTGCAACTACTATGTGAGTCACAGTCCCTATCTAAGCTCACAAAAAAACCTAGGCTGACAAAGAAACAGAACCGGATTAACATAGAGCCAAATAAAATTCTTAGGAAAGATAAAATGGATTGGAAAAACACATTTCAGCCACTCGCTCATACACAAAATGAATCGCTTCCAGAACTGATGATGACACACGTGTCAGACTGGAGTGCAATCACCATGATAGGCGATGACAAAAAGTCGTACCTGCAAGGTCAAGTAACGTGCGACGTGGTGACTCTTCCTAATGATGAATCCACATTAGGCGCGCACTGTGATGCAAAAGGAAAAGTATGGAGTATCTTTCGTTTGTTCCACCACAACGGTGGCTACGCACTCATGCAACCTAAATCTGCGATTGAAGTCGAGCTCGTTGAAATCAAAAAGTACGCCGTGTTCTCTAAGGTCGATATCGAGCAAACGTCTGACGTTGTCATCGGTGTGATGGGTGCGTCTGCAAATCAATACATTGATTCGATTTCAGAAAGCCAAGGTAATGTGCGTGCGATTTCTGGCGGTACGGCCGTTTTAGTATCAGACAACCGCTGGGCTTTACTTGTGACAGAAGAAGCTGCAGAAGCTTTAGTCACCAACAGCTCTGCTGAGAAAGTATCGGAATCGCTTTGGCAGTATCATGAAATTCTTGATGCTCAACCGAACCTATCAAAAGCAGAGCAAAACGAACATATTCCTCAAGCGCTTAACCTGCAAGCGATTGGTGGTATCAGCTTTTCAAAAGGCTGCTACACAGGTCAAGAAACGGTTGCTCGTGCCAAGTACCGCGGTATGAACAAGCGTGAGATGCGCATTGTTTCTGGTCCGACAGCAGAAGCACTGTCTCTAGAGAGCCCTATTGAACTAGAGCGTAGCGTGGGTGAAAACTGGCGTGGTACTGGTCGACTGCTCAACGTCTATCAATTTGCTGATAATCAAGCGATTGGCCTAATGGTGCTACCAAACAACCTGGATGATGATGTTCAGCTTCGATTGGCTGCGCAACCTGATCAAACATGGAATATCCTGCCATTGCCGTACAGCCTTGACGACGAGTAACCACGTGGAAACGCTGATTACACAATGGCTGGATCAACAGCAGGTGAATTATCGCCTGCTGATGCAAAGCAAGCCAACCACCAGCATTGAAGAAACCGCACAAGAGCGAGGCATCGACGCCTCTCAAATGGTGAAGTGCATCCTGCTCAAGGATATGGGCAACCAGTATGCGTTAGCCTGTACATCTGGCGATCGCTCTGTCGACCCCAAGAAAGTACGCTCGGTACTGAATTGTCGTCGAATGACCTGCGTGTCGCTCGCTGATGTTGAAGCGATCACTGGCTTTAAAGTGGGTTGTGTGGGTCCGCTCGCTCTAAAGAAACACATGCCGATCATTTTTGATCCTTCCATTCAGAACAACTCGACCATTACCATTAGCTCGGGTGATCGAATGGCTGGCGTTGCGTTGGATCTCAATGATCTTATGGCGCTATGTGCTCCGACCGTCGCTGACATCAGTCGATGATCACTTCGATCAGATCATGCTTCGCAAACTTCATTTAAGTATTTCATTGAGTACATTTTTAGTGTGAACTTCGTCATAAGAAGAACACACCCCTAATAAATAGTTACTCAAAATAAAAGCATAAGTAGTCACAAGGTTAAATTTGCGTTATTGTAAATTTACTGACTAGCTATTAAGCAAATCAGTACAAGTGAATCCACTGAGTAACATCAGTATCCACTTTTGTGTAATGCATCTGTGACTATTCGCCCGTTTTAGACGGGCTTTTTTTTGTCCAAAATTTACAATTTGATTACACAAACAAAAAAATCCCGCCTATTCTTATACTTGTAACATTATCACTGCTTAATACCGAACAGGAAAGTTCACGGTAGTTCACTACTCAGTATTATTTTGGGGAGGAGCTCACGTAAAAATAGATGTTTACTGAAGAAAGTGCTTAGAACAGCACAAATATCTAATTAACGTCAACTCTACTGCATATTACTCCATGCTTATCACAATTATTATCTCGGAGTTTTTCTATAATATGCAGGCTAGGTAAATATAAGGATAATTAAGAATGAGACTGTTTAAGCGCTATACACCGAGTATGATTGCTAAACATGTAAGTCGACTTTTCAAAGGACGAATCTACATTTACGGCGTAGGAAAATTTGAGTTTGATAACGGTAAGCTAGTGCTACCAGACCGAGCAGAAAAACGTCACTTTCAAACAGTGAAAGAAATAAATAGTGAAATCATGAAACTGCGCTGCGCGTACGCATGACCTGATTACCTACAGAATTAAAAACAAAAAGGGTTGGCATAATGCCAACCCTTTTTTCGTATCAATGATGATTCGATAAATTACCAGAACACTATGTCACTATCTATGAGTCACTGGTCGCTTAGCTAAGTCAGGAAGATTACCTGACAAACCCAGTGCGCGCTTCATGATCTCATCTTTCGCACCCGGTAATTGGCCAGCAAGCTTCATACCGATACCACGAATCAGCTTCTTAGCTGGGTTATCGCCTTCAAACAGATCTTTAAAGCCCTGCATTGAAGCTATCATCTTCGCCGCCTCTGCTTTTCTCCAGCGCTCGTAGCCGCGAAGATTACGCTTGGTGCCAATGTCCTCTCCCGCAGACCATAGCTTTAACAGCTCTTGTGCTAAGCTTGCTGCGTCTAATAAGCCAAGGTTAACGCCCTGCCCTGCTAATGGATGAATGGTATGAGCAGCATCACCAACCAAAGCCACACGCTCTACCGCAAAGTCACGTGCATAACGCATGCGTAGTGGGAATGCAAAACGGTCACCAACCACTTCGCATAATCCAAGCTTTGAGTCGAACTCTGCCGTTAGCTGCTTATTAAAATCAGTATCCGACATGGATACCAACTTCTCGGCACGGTTTGGTTCCGTAGACCAAACAATCGAGCTCATGTGGCTTGGTTGCATTGGTAGGAATGCCAATGGGCCTTGAGGTGTGAATATTTGACGAGCAACGCTGTGGTGCGGCTCTGTGGTTTTGATGTTCGCGACAATCGCACTGTGTCCGTAATCCCAATGTGTTAATGGGATATCTTGCTGCTTACGAACCCAAGAGTTTGCGCCGTCTGCTCCAACAACTAACTTAGCTGTCAGTGCTTGACCATTGTCTAACGTTAACCAAGCTTCACTTTCACCAATCGCCATCGTTTTACACGTTGCGGGCATATACAGGCTGACGTTGTCTTGCTTCTTAACCTGATCAAGCAGCGCTAATTGAATCACACGGTTTTCAACGATATGACCCAAGTTCGGCTGAGCCAAGCGTGTCGAGTCAAACTCAATACGGGCAAAGCTGTCTTGCTCCCACACTTCCATCGCTTGATACGGTGCAGCGCGTCTTTGTTCAATGCCTTGCCATGCCCCTAGGTTACGAAGAATCACTTCACTAGAACGACTCAATGCAGACACGCGTACATCAGGCAGCTCACTCAGCCCTTCACTAGGCGCTCTGCCTTCAATGACAGCAATTCTTAGGTCACTGTCTTTCAAGGCAGCAGCAAGCGCTAGGCCAACCATGCCACCACCAACAATCGCGATATCAACACTTTGCATCATTATTTATTACCTTATCTTTCTACTAGGCCAAGCGTATGACGCAAAAGTGGACCTTTAAGTGGTGGAAGGTTATCTATTACGGCTAACCCAAGATTACGCCCAATGCGAGCGGTCATAAAATCGTTTGAGAACAGATGAACTAGGCTTGAAGTCAGCGTGATCGTTGCGTCTCTGTCTTGTTCTCTACGCTTTCTAAAGTTAACAAGACCATTGTAACGACCCACATCATCCAACTGGCGACATAACTCTTCTGCCAAGGAAGCCACATCTCGGATACCGAGGTTAAAGCCTTGCCCCGCAATTGGGTGGAGCGTTTGAGCGGCATTGCCAACAATAGCAAATCGATGGGAGATATTTTGCTGTCGGTGACGAAGAATCAGTGGGTAACTGGCACGCTTGCCGACTTTCTCTAGTCGACCAAGTCGCCAGCCAAAATCATTCTGCAGCTGCTCAAGAAATTCGTTGTCGTTTAGCGTCATCACTTTTTGTGCTTGCTCTGGGGTCAAACACCAAACCAGCGATAAACGGTTGTCACTCATCGGTAATAGAGCAACTGGCCCATGGTGAGTAAAACGCTCAAATGCGCGACCTTGGTGAGGTTCACTCGCCACGATATTGGCAATCACAGCGACTTGCTCAAAGTCGTGCTCACTCAATGAGATATTGAGCTGTTGGCAACAGGTTGAGATTGCACCATCAGCTGCAACCAATAACTTAGTCGTTATGGTTTGCCCACTTGTCAGTTCAATCGTCGTCAACGCTTCTTCACGTTCAACTTTACTGACAGACTCAGGGCAAAGCATGGTAATTGCCGCTTCTGATTCAAGTTTCTGTTGATAGATTCGCCCCACATCGGCTAACTCGACCACGTAGCCAAGCGCATCTACAGCCAGTTCTTCACTGTAGATATCCGTCATTCCAGCATGTCCACGATCTGATACATGAATATCTTTAATCGGGGTCGCGACAGGAGCAATAGATTGCCACAACTGCAATGAATCAAGGATCTGTACCGTGCCGTAAGACAAAGCGATCGAACGAGAATCAAACCCAGGGTGAGCTTGATGATCAACCTGATAAGGCTCAACGACCGCAATCGACAACGAACCTTGGCTTAGGTGATTCAAAGCAAGAGCCAGAGTTGCCCCCGCCATTGCGCCACCAGCAATTACAACATCATATTGAGCCATCATAACCTCAAACCGACAAACGATTAGTGAATGGTTGGCGCCGCATCTTCAGATGGGCGAGCACCAAATTCAGCATGAATCGTTAATGCACACGCTTTTACGTGCTCAATAACGTGTTCTAGAAGTTGTGCTTGCTCTTCCAGATCATCTTCTTCGTCAATGCCTAGCTTCGCCATCTCTTCAAGATCAGCCAATGCTTCTTTCGTACCTTCAGATGCTTTGTTCAATTGAGCGCCAACAAGACCTAATCCAGAGATGAAATGGTTAATCCAATCAGACACACCATCAGCAAGATCAAACACGCTCGCGCTTGCATCTTCATCTGGCAGTAACATAGACAGTTCCATGCCTGAGCCTGTGATTTCACTGGTTGTGACTTTTAGTGTTGCTTCCGCTAGCGTTAGCGCGCGATCTGGCCAGCCCATACCTTCATTGGTGTAATCGAAGATCAGTGGTTGCCAGCTTTTATCTGCAAGGTTTAAGCCTCCGCTTAACATACCCGTTAATAAACCATGCATCTCAGCAGGGGTTACGGCTAGACTTGCCGATTGAAGTTCAGTCGCAACCGTTAGGTAGTCAGGTAAAGTAGTTTCGCTCATCAGATAGCTCGCTCAGTTATTCTTTATATCGATAGTATAATCGTACCACTTCACCCCAATTCTGGTAAGCATCGATCCCCAGCAATTGAAGGATGACTGACTACCAATTGTTCAATTTGCTGAATTACTGTGTGCTCAAGCTCTCATTTACAAACAGTCACTCTGAAAAGCTTGAATCTTAATAGCGGTTTACCTATAGTTTCTCCCTCAGAGGAGATTGCTTCCTCATCGGTACTTGCACTTTTTCTTTCTCAAAAAATGGCGAAGGGCAACAGCCTTAAAATAGCGCGTTAAAGAGTTCATCCATCATGAGTAATCAAGCGGTAGACGTTGAAATATTAGGAAAACTGACTCGAGTGAATTGTCCACCAGGGCAAGAAGAGTCATTGATTGCAGCGGCGGCCGATCTTGATAATCGATTGAAAGAGATGGCTGAACGTACTAAGGTAACCAATGAAGTGAAGCTGCTGACTATCGCAGCTCTGAATATTTGCTACGAATTACAAACCAAGAAGTTTGAAGCAAATGATGAACAAAACGCACTGACCGAGCGAATGGAACAGCTCACGACATCACTTTCAGATGTCCTCAGTAAAGTTAAGCACGGACAGCAATAGCGTACACAAAATTTACCCTGGAGTGTTTGTCAGAGGATTCACGTCCCCGAGCCGATAAGCAATCCCTAAGGGTTAGTACTTGAGTGCTATTGAGCATGCTCGGTCCGCCGAGAAGCCTACGGTAATCATTGCTGATCCGCCTTGAACTCGCTGGTTCAAGGGCCATCTATTCTCAACGGCACTTTGGGGTATCCCTTCTTATGAAGACGCTCACACGCAGCGAATTTCGCAAACAGATCCGTATCAAACGCAATGCCTTATCTGGCGAACAACAAACTCAATCCGGTTTAGACCTCGTTAAGCAGTGCATGCAGCTTGATGAGATTCAGTCTGCTCATCATATTGCTCTTTATATTTCGATTGATGGCGAGCTCGATACCCAGCCTTTAATTGAATGGTTATGGTCGCAAGGTAAGCAAACTTATTTACCAGTATTGCACCCCTTCTCTGCCGGACACCTGTTGTTTCTGCACTACTCTCCAACCACTCCCACAGTTTTAAATAAGTACGGCATTGTAGAACCCCAACTTAATCAAATGTTGGTGAAACCTTGTCAGCAACTCGACCTCATACTGACACCCCTTGTCGGCTTTGACTCTCATGGTCATCGCTTGGGCATGGGCGGCGGATATTACGATCGCACCCTAGCGAAATGGTTCGAGACTGGCGAAGGCGCAACTCCAATTGGTTTGGCCCACGATTGCCAACATGTCGATACCTTACCGATTGAAGAATGGGACATTCCCTTACCTAAAATCGTGACTCCGCGTAAAACTTGGCAATGGGAAAATGACCATTAAAGCGCTATAATCGCGCCGCAAACGTTAACCTCGATATAGAAACGTTAACTCAATATCTAAACGTTAACTCAATATCTAAACGTTAACTTCATCATTACGCAAACGATCAATTCAAAGCGCAAGACCTTATTCAGGAGAATGGCATGACTCAAGATGAAATGAAAAAAGCAGCTGGCTGGGCAGCACTTCAATATGTTGAAGAAGGCAGCATTGTAGGTGTAGGTACTGGCTCTACAGTAAATCACTTCATCGACGCACTAGGCACAATGAAAGACAAAATCAAAGGTGCGGTTTCAAGCTCTGTTGCTTCAACGCAACGACTAGAAGAGCTAGAGATCAAAGTGTATGAGTGTAACGATGTCGCTAAGCTAGACATCTATGTTGATGGCGCAGATGAAATCAACCCAACTCGCGACATGATCAAAGGCGGCGGTGCTGCTCTGACTCGTGAAAAAATCGTAGCGGCTATCTCTGATAAGTTTGTGTGTATTGTTGACGGCACTAAAGCAGTTGATGTGTTGGGTAAATTCCCACTGCCTGTTGAAGTGATTCCAATGGCGCGCTCATACGTTGCACGTGAACTAGTAAAGCTTGGTGGTGACCCAGTTTACCGCGAAGGTTGCACAACCGATAACGGCAACATGATCCTAGACGTGTACGGCATGGCGATCGAAAACCCGAAACAACTAGAAGATATCATCAATGGTATCGCTGGTGTGGTAACGGTTGGTCTGTTCGCTCACCGTGGTGCTGATGTAGTTATCACTGGCACACCAGAAGGTGCAAAAATCGAAGAATAAATAATAGAAGATTGAGTTTTTCTGTTACTTCATTACATACGGTGCCCAAGGGCGCCGTTTTTTTTGCTTTATACCTGTAAAATTATGTCTTATTCCGTAATTTTCTTACCCAAAACATTTTTTTTTTGTTACTTTATTGTTCAGAAGACGCACAGGGAAAACGTTTGTCTCCTAACAAAGTGGTGAGTTTGTTCCCCTTTCAGCCATTTTGTAGCACGTGCGCCGCATTTGCCCAACCTTTCCATTTTAAGGACGAGAACAATGGCCAAAGTTTCACTGGAAAAAGAAAAAATAAAAATTCTACTTCTAGAAGGTCTTCACCCTTCTTCTGTAGAAGTACTGCAAGCTGCTGGTTACACAAATATTGAGTACCACAAAGGCTCGTTACCGGAAGATGAACTTCTTGAAGCAGTTAAAGATGCTCACTTCATTGGTATCCGTTCTCGCACAAACATCTCCCAAGAAGTGATTGATGCGGCTGAAAAACTGGTTGCGGTTGGTTGTTTCTGTATTGGTACTAACCAAGTCAACCTTCAAGCAGCAGCAAAGCGCGGCATCCCTGTGTTCAACGCACCGTTCTCAAACACTCGAAGTGTTGCTGAGCTAGTTCTTGGTCAGGTTCTATTGCTACTTCGTGGCATTCCAGAAAAGAACGCTCTTGCGCACCGTGGTATTTGGAAAAAGAGTGCAGACAACTCTTACGAGGCTCGTGGTAAGCGTTTAGGTATTATTGGTTACGGTCACATTGGCACTCAGCTGGGTATTATTGCGGAAAACCTTGGTATGCGCGTTTACTTCTACGACATCGAAAACAAGCTGTCTTTGGGTAACGCAACGCAAGTTCACACCATGACGGAACTGTTGAATAAGTGTGATGTGATCTCTTTGCACGTCCCTGAAACCAACGAAACTAAGAACATGATGGGTAAAGAAGAGTTCGAGCGCATGAAGCCTGGTTCTATCTTTATCAACGCAGCGCGTGGCACAGTGGTAGACATTCCAGCTCTGTGTGGCGCTCTAGATTCTGGTCACCTTGCAGGTGCAGCGATCGACGTATTCCCAACCGAACCAAAAACCAATGCAGACCCATTTGAGTCGCCATTGATGCAGTTCGACAACGTGATTCTTACACCTCACGTAGGTGGTTCAACTCAGGAAGCACAAGAGAATATCGGTGTTGAAGTGGCTGGCAAGCTAGCGAAATACTCAGATAACGGTTCTACGCTATCAAGTGTTAACTTCCCTGAGGTATCTCTACCGCTACACACGGGCACGTCTCGTTTGCTACACATTCACGAAAACCGCCCTGGTATCCTAACTCAGATCAACACCATCTTCGCTGAAGAAGGCATCAACATCGCGGGTCAGTACCTACAGACTGCGGCTGATATGGGTTATGTAGTTATAGATGTAGAAGCGGATCGTTCACAAGAAGCACTGCTAAAACTGAAAGAGATCGAAGGCACAATCCGTGCTCGTCTACTTCACTAATCATCGAACTTGATATTAGTAAAAACAAAAAGGCTCTCATTATGAGAGCCTTTTTAGTATTTGGCCTATCGTAGGTAATTAGATCATCATGATCCAAAAGCCTCTATAGCGCTGTCATTACTCTTCGATCTGGTAGATCACATTAACGCGATCGCGAATGGTGATCGTTGAGTCTTCATAAGAGTTCGACTCTGTTCTCGCATCCATCGCCATTGAACGCATTAGCACAGGCTGAGAAGATTGTGCGTTGTAATCGACACGCCAAACATCACCTAGCTCACGCTCAAAACCACTCGCTAATGATTTCGCTTTCGAGCGCGCATCCTTGATGGCTTCTAAGCGCGCTTGCTCTTGATACTTAGCTTGATCACGAACTTGAAGCTGAATGTTGTCGATCTGATTAATGCCTTCTCCAATCGCAATATCCATGTACTCATTAAGATTAGCTAGCTCGTTCACTTGAACAGTCACATTACGTGAAGCTCGGTAGCCGACCAATTCTGGTTTGCCATCTTTTGGATAGTGATATTGAGGAGATAGGTACAGGTTAGAGCTGTGTACACTCGCCTCTTCAACACCGGCTTGATGCAGTTTATTGAGGAAGCCAGTCACCACTTTATCAACGGTATTCTTAGCTTGTTCAGCAGTCATCGTCGATTCCACGACTCTCACAGAGAATGTCGCCATATCTGGTGTCGCGATCACTTCACCGTAGCCCGTCGTTGAAATATGCGGGAAGGATGGAGAGTCAGCCAATGATGGAAAACTCACAGCACTCAACGCTGCAGTAAGAGTAAGAGACGTTGCTAACATCTTTGGTGCAAACTTCATTAGGTAGACCTATGCTAAACAAATGTACTTTCATCATAGAGCAATTTGCCGTTTAGCCAATCCTGATGCAGAACTTCTAACAGAACTTTGACGCTGAAAAAACCAACAATTCACTGAGGTAAGTGGTTGTGAGCAAAACCTAATATCGCTTGAGATATCTCTTTGAGTACCCCACTCTCAAGCTGCCAGTGGTGCCAATAGATACGATAAGACAGCAAAAAACCGGGCGTAATATCGATCAATACACCGGATTCTAGCTCATCGATGATCTGCAATCGAGGGATCAAGCAATAGGCAACACCTGACAGCGCCAAACGCACAAATGCTTCCGAGCTGCCGACCGTATGATTAATCACGCTGTCCCTTGGTACATTAAAATGGTCATGCAGAAACTTCTTATGCAGATCATCGTATTGGTCATAAGAAACCGCTGGTGCCTTGCTTAAGGTGGCGTAGTTTACTCCCTCAGAAAAATATCGATGATGAAAGTCAGGGCTCGCCACACACACATAATCCATCCTACCAAGATAGTCAGCACTGCAACCGGGGATCGCTTGAGACTCTAAACTGATTGCGCCAGCCACCTCACCACTTTTAATCTTATCAATGGTTCTCGCCTCACCATGAATCGCGAGGTTCAGTTCCACTTGGCGAGACTTCATCACATCCGATAATGCTGGTAACAACCATGTCGCTAAGCTATCGGCATTGGTGGCAATAGATATTGATAGAGGTTGCGCACTATCTTCATTCATCAACTCAGGCACCAGTTCATGCTCTAACAAACGAACACGGCGATACAAACCCAATAATTTTTTACCTGCCGGGGTTGGCCTAGGCGGGTTTTCTCTCACCAAAGCAGGCTGAGCTAACCATTTTTCTAGCTGTTTGATGCGTTGAGACACCGCAGACTGCGAGATATATAACTGCTCCGCAGCCCTTTCGAAGCTACGTTGTTTCACCACCGCATCCAGTGCTTCTATCCATTTATAATCCAATCCACGCATCAATTTGCTTCCTTTTTAAGCTAACTCCACACCACATTAGCAACTCTAATAATAGATTAAAATCATTAATTATACTTATTTAAAGGGTCGGAGTATCTTCGCCATATAGCACGTAAATATCGTTAAATAAGTGGAGGTTAAAATGAGTTTTTGGGTTTTATTACAAGGTTTTGGTCTAGGGGCAAGCATGATTATCCCTATTGGCGCTCAGAATGCGTACGTCCTAAATCAAGGGATAAAGCGCAACCACCATTTAACCACCGCGACAATCTGTAGCCTGCTCGATACCCTGTTTATCTCATTGGGTATCTTTGGTGGCGGTGCAATTTTGTCACAAAATGAATTGCTACTCACCTCGGTGACATTAGGCGGCATCGCTTTTCTAACCGTGTATGGTTTGTTATCACTGCGCAGCGCCTTTAAAGCGCCCTCTAGCGAGGAGTCAAAAGGAGAGATACTGGCTCGTGGTAAGCGCACCGTTATTTTGGGCGCCTTGGCGGTGACAGTATTAAACCCACACCTCTATTTGGATACCGTGGTGATTCTTGGATCGATTGGCGGGCAGTTTGAAGGTAACGACAGAATTGCGTTTGCTATGGGGACCATCTTGGCTTCGTTCGTCTGGTTTTATTCTTTGTCACTGGGCGCAGCAAAGCTAGGTCCAACGCTATCTAAACCGAAGGTTAAGAAAGGCATTGATATCGCAGTAGCAACTATGATGTTCGCAATTGCTGCTGTGCTTACCAATGGACTGATTGAGCAATACTGGTAAGCAATTAAAGAACAAAGACTACCGACCAAGCCAAAGAAGAGATCAGTAACTCATTAATTATAATGGGTTACGCTAAAATGACTCGAATTTTACTGTTCAGCTCACTCAACGCAGCTTCAAGGCTTGGTTCAGGTTGGCTCAAGTGATTTATCAAGGTCATGAAATAGCTATCCATAATCAATGGCATTTTTTCAGAAATAGATGCATCGACATTAACCGTCTGAAACAGTGCCTGATCAAAGGTGCGGTAATAGTCTAGATCCCAAATGACCTCTTTGAGTAACGCTCGACTTAACTCAACATTATCAAAATAATAGCGGTAGTAGTGTTCAATCAGCGAGATACCGACATCCACAGCACATTTATCTTGCTCTGCCGCTAACACCTCCTGACCAATCTTTTCCAACTGCGATAGCATCCCTTCTCGAAGGATCGTCAGCTTGGTTTCAAAATGACTAAACACCGTGCCATCTGCCACACCCGCATGACGAGCGATCTGTCGAGTTGTGGTGTTGTCATAACCATTTTCCCCAAACAACTTCCAAGCAGACGCTAAGATCTTCTGTTTCGTTATCTCTCTCTTACTCACGAAAATACACCCTTCTCAAATCAAGCTTGATCATACTCTTAGTGCTCTAACTTGACAAATTGAGCGCGCTCAATTATAAAAATGAGCGCGCTCATTTTAATTTGGAGATACGGACATGATGAATTTATTAAACCGATTAGGACAAGTGCTTATATTTCTGCCCACGATCTTTTGCTTCTCTTACCTACTTCGACCACTACTGATGATGATTCTAATTCCTGGCGGTTTATGTTTATTGGCTATTTTGGGAGGACAAGAAGTAAGAAAGCCCTTGTATACGATGCTGAAAACATCGTTATGGCCAACGTCGAGTAGAACGCGAAATAGGGATATACAAAGAAAAGAAGCGAAGCAGTAACAACAACTAACGAGTAAGAGGAATCATATTGAAAACAACAAAAAAGGCGGACAACCTAAGTTATCCGCCTTTCCTTATAAAAGCTTATAGTTATAAAAACTAACTAGAAATTAAGCTTCTACTTTATTCATGTGTACATCCATTTGCGGGAATGGAATTTCGATACCTTCTTTATCCAAGCCTTCTTTGATTGCTTGCATCAGGTCGAAGTAAACATTCCAGTACTCTGCAGTGCTAACCCATGGACGAACCACGAAGTTAACTGAAGAGTCAGCAAGTGTGTGAACACCCACTTGAACGCCAGGTTCTTTCAACACGCGCTCATCAGATTCACAGATCTTAGTCAGAAGTTCTTTGGTCTTTTGTAGATCAGCACCGTAAGAAACACCGATCATTAGGTCGATACGACGTGTATCATGACGTGAGTAGTTCGTGATTGGGCTACCGATAACGCTGCCGTTTGGTACCACAACCATTTTGTTGTCAGGTGTTGTTAGAACAGTTTGGAAGATTTGAATTGAATCAACTGACCCCGCTACACCACCGATTTCCACGTAGTCACCAGACTTAAATGGACGGAACGCAACGATAAGTACACCAGCAGCAAAGTTAGATAGTGAGCCTTGTAGAGCCAGACCGATAGCTAAACCAGCTGCACCAATTACAGCAACGACAGATGCTGTTTGAACACCTAAGCGACCAAGAGCTGCAATTAGAACAATAACAAATAACAAGTAACGAACTAAGCCATGGATAAACTCGATAACCGCTCGGTCCATTTTCTTCTTCTGAAGAACCTTAGACACGCTATTCGCTACTGCTTTAACGATTAAGTTACCAATAAATAGAATAACGAGCGCAGAAATAATGTTTACACCGTATTGAATAAACAAATCTGAGTTATCCGTTAACCATTGTTCTGCATTTGAAAGACCATCCACAAGCGGGGTCTCAATCGTTGTAGAACTCTCAGCCATAATGTGCATCCTCTATGTAATATGCTATGAGCTAAACTGCCTTAAGCCAAATCTACCAAACACAAAGCAAACAGTTTAATTCCTGTTAAGTCATTGTTTTAAAAGTAAATTAAAGCCAAGTCCTTTTTTATAAACTGAACCAAGTCCAGTTTTTCGGCACGATATCCTATCTTTGACAGATTGCAAAGTCATATTTATGTAAGCTTTTGAAATAATAAAACTTACTGATAAACACAAATACCGATAACTAAAAGACTACGAAATTTATTCACCGCACGCTAGGTTTTTCACATAATTAATACAAGTTTTTATCAGACATAAAAAAACCCGCTCAATGAGCTAACACTGATCATTTAAGCATTTTCCTGATCAGTTGAACGATCCTACAGATGGTTAACAATACCCTTAAGCACTTTTGTTTAAGGGTATTTTTTTATGCTGTCACACTGGTTAATCGATGTTGACGATTTTGCTAATCCAGAATCTCTTTCTTTGTTCCAAAAAGACCTTCCGCTAGATTGGATAAACCAAGCTTTATCTGAAACGAATAAAGCGAGTATGCGCCGTAGAAAGCTACCCGCAGAACTCGTTGTATGGTTAGTCGTTGGTATTGGTCTATATCGAGATAGACCGATTACCGATGTACTCGATAAGCTCGACCTCAAATTGTCTAATTCATTGGGTGAAACGATTGCACCTAGTGCAATTCCTCAGGCAAGAAAACGCCTCACCGCTAAGCCTTTAAAGTCATTATTCTCAATCACAGCAAAGCACTGGACACAGTCGGAAGATGCGGGTGATAAATGGAATGGTTTGAGCCTATTTTCAATCGATGGCACACAGTTTAGAACTCACGATAACCCAAGCTTAGCTGAGCATTATCAATATGTTTACTACCGAAAAGACAGGCACACTGAGTACCCAATCGTTCGAATGTGCGCACTCACATCACTACGGAGTCGCCTTATTCATGATGTGGCTTTTGGGGATAGTTCTAAAGGTGAAATCAGCTATGCAAAAGATTTAATTTCATCAGCAGTTCCGAATTCATTGACCATTTTTGACCGTTGCTACTTGAGCGCAGAACTAATGCTTAACTGGCAACAAGAGCATGGAACAAGCCACTGGATGACGCCAATAAAGTCAAATGTGAAATATGAAATCATCGAGCAGCTCGATGATGATGGGCGAGATCTGATTGTGGAGATGAAAGTCTCTCCCCAGGCTAGAAAACAAGCCCCGAGTCTCCCTGAAACGTGGAAAGCTAGGCTAACTCTATATCCCGATGACGTTGAACAGCAACCCAATCATATACAAGGGCTGCTAACTTCTCTAACAGATAGAAAATACAGTTTAAAATCATTATTAGATGTGTACTTCGAAAGGTGGGAAATCGAGAATAGCTATGGCGAGATTAAGCATGACATGCTTGGAGATGAAATCCTGCTCCGCAGTCAATCTGTAGAGGGTGTAGAGCAAGAGATATGGGGTATCCTTATCGCGTATAACTTAATCCGTCTGGAGATTAGCCGAATAGCAAAAGAGGCTGAAGTCTCGCCACTTAGGATAAGCTTTACGATGGCACTTCGAGATATTCAAGATGAGCTAATGTGGTGTGCTATCGCCTCCCCAGGTTCGGTTCCCAAAAAGCTGCGAGCAATGAGAGAGCGAGTGAAACGTTATATTTTGCCCGAAAAACAAAAACGGCCCAAAGATAGGACCGTTCGTTTTAGTAAGACTCGCTACACTGTGCTATCTAAACACCTTAAATGATAGGTGTTGGCTCAATGAGCGGGTTTTTAAAACTTAAAGAGTACTTAATTCAAAGAATTATAGTACGTCGATAGCGTTAAGGTCAGCAAATGCTTTCTCAAGACGAGTAACCATTGAAGCTTGACCAGCACGTAGCCATACGCGTGGATCGTAGAACTTCTTGTTTGGTTGGTCTTCGCCTTTAGGGTTACCGATTTGGCCTTGTAGGTAATCGAAGTTTTCAGCTGAGTAAGTACGGATACCGTCCCAAGTTGCCCACTGTGTATCAGTATCGATGTTCATTTTGATAACACCGTAGCCGATAGACTCTTGGATTTCTTCTTCAGAAGAACCAGAACCACCGTGGAATACGAAGTTTAGAGCGTTAGGTGCGATACCGAACTTCTCTGCACAGTATGCTTGAGAGTCACGTAGGATAGTTGGAGTAAGTACAACGTTACCAGCTTGGTAAACACCGTGTACGTTACCGAAAGAAGCCGCAATAGTGAAACGAGGGCTAACTGCGTTTAGAACTTCGTAAGCGTAAGCTACATCTTCAGGAGAAGTGTAAAGCTCAGATGCGTCCATATCAGAGTTATCAACGCCGTCTTCTTCACCACCAGTACAACCTAGTTCGATTTCTAGCGTCATGTTCATTTTAGCCATGCGCTCTAGGTACTTAGCACATGTTTCGATGTTCTCTTCTAGAGACTCTTCAGAAAGATCGATCATGTGAGAAGAGAAAAGAGGCTTACCAGTTTGTGCGAAGAACTCTTCACCAGCGTCTAGTAAACCGTCGATCCATGGAAGAAGTTTCTTAGCAGCGTGGTCAGTGTGCAGGATAACTGGAACACCGTAAGACTCAGCAACAGCGTGTACGTATTTTGCACCAGCAACAGCACCAAGGATTTGTGCGCCTTGACCTTCAAGTTTAACGCCTTTACCAGCGAAGAAACCAGCACCGCCGTTAGAGAACTGAACAACAACAGGAGCTTTAACTTTAGCTGCTGCTTCTAGAACACCGTTGATTGAATCAGTGTTAACAACGTTTACAGCAGGAAGTGCAAACTTGTTCTCTTTTGCGATTTCAAATACTTTCTGTACGTCATCGCCAGAAATTACACCAGGTTTTACAAAATCGAAGATCTTAGACATGGAAATAGTCCTATTTATTCTATCGTTTTAAGATTAAAAAACTTAAGTTCAAAAACTTGCAATCGTTTGCTCACAACTTGCGCCATTCTAGCAAAAAAATGTGATATGCAGCAAACGTTAAAAGGCGAGATTCACATCTCGCCTTTCTAAATCAATTATGCTTTAGCACGCTCTTCAAGCATTGCTACTGCAGGAAGTACTTTACCTTCAACGAATTCAAGGAAAGCGCCACCGCCAGTAGAGATGTAAGAAACATCAGCTTTGATACCGAACTTGTCGATAGCAGCTAGCGTGTCACCACCGCCTGCTACAGAGAAACCTGCAGACTCAGCGATTGCTTTAGAGATACCAGCTGTACCCGCTTCGAAGTTCTTGAATTCGAATACGCCTACAGGGCCATTCCAAAGGATAGTTTTAGCGTTGCCGATAATTTCAGCTAGTGCCGCAGTTGAATCTGGACCAAGGTCGAAGATCATGTCGTCATCTTGAACTTCAGAAACGTGCTTGATTTCAGCTTCTGCGTTTTCGTCGAATGCTTTAGCACATGCAACGTCAGTCGCTACTGGGATAGCACACTCTTTCATTAGCTTCTGAGCAGTTTCAACTAGGTCCGCTTCGTATAGAGACTTACCTACGTTGTGGCCTTCTGCAGCGATGAATGTGTTCGCGATACCACCACCAACAACAAGCTGGTCAGCAATTTTAGAAAGAGATTCTAGAACGGTTAGTTTAGTAGAAACTTTAGAACCACCAACGATAGCCACTAGTGGGCGAGCTGGGTTGTCCATTGCTTTACCAAGCGCTTCAAGCTCAGCAGCTAGAAGAGGGCCAGCACATGCTACAGGAGCGTAAGTACCAACGCCGTGTGTAGAAGCTTGAGCACGGTGAGCTGTACCGAATGCATCCATTACGAAGATGTCGCATAGTGCAGCGTATTGCTTAGAAAGTGCTTCTTCGTTCTTCTTCTCGCCTTTGTTAAAGCGAACGTTTTCAAGAACAACAAGTTCACCAGCGTTTAGCTCAAGGCCGTTTACGTAATCTTTAGCTAGTTTAACTTCGCAGTCTAGTGCGTCGTTTAGGTAGTTAACTACAGGAGCTAGAGAGAACTCTTCGTTGTATTCGCCTTCAGTAGGACGACCAAGGTGAGAAGTAACCATTACCTTTGCGCCAGCTTCTAGGCAAAGTTTGATAGTTGGTAGAGATGCAAGGATACGTGCATCTGAAGTTACTTTACCGTCTTTTACTGGTACGTTTAGGTCAGCACGGATAAATACGCGTTTACCTGCAAGTTCCAGGTCAGTCATCTTGATCACAGACATGATTTGTCCTCTCAAATTTAAATAAATATAAAGTTTTGGAAACTCAGCAACCCTGCTAAGCCTATAAATTATTCAACTGGTAATTCTTTCACTACTAATAATATGTGGACTCTTAGTATTTATTTCAAGCTAAAAAATAAATAATCCGCACATTTGCTTCTAGGTCTTACTTCTTGCCTTCAGAAGCTTGCATTGCAAGAACCGTATCCAGCATTCGGTTCGCAAAGCCCCATTCATTATCACACCACACTAGCATTTTAACTAAGTGGCCGTTGCTCACTCGCGTTTGTGAACCATCAACGATTGCGCTATGGGGATCGTGATTAAAGTCGATGGAAACGAGCGGCGCTTCAGTATAGTCAACTATATTGTGTAATGTACACTGGGATGCATTAACAATGGTTTGATTTACGTCATTAACTTTCACATTTGCATTAATTGTGACACTTAAATCCATCGCTGTTACGTTTACCGTCGGCACACGCACAGATATAGCTTCAAATTTGTTGGAAAATTTCGGGAAGATTCTTTCAATACCTTTATGCAACTTGGTATCGACAGGAATGATCGATTGGCTTGCTGCTCGAGTACGACGCAAGTCGCTGTGATACGCATCGATAACTTGTTGATCATTCATTGAAGAGTGAATAGTCGTAATCGTACCGGACTCGATGCCAAAGGCGTCATCAAGAACCTTAATGATAGGGACAATACAGTTGGTGGTGCATGAACCATTGGAAACGATTCGGTGGTCAGCTTCGATGGTGTCGTGATTCACACCATAGATAATGGTGTTATCGAGGTCATTGGCACCAGGGTGAGAAAACAGTACCTTTTTCACGCCAGCAGCGATGTGCGCGAGGCCGTCATCTCGGCAACCATAAACACCGGTACAGTCGAGAACAACATCCACCTCAAGGTCACGCCAAGGCAACAGATCAATATCAGCAAGATGTAAGATACGAATGGTATCAAACTCACCCTTGTCTTCAGCACCAATGCCATGATGGACATAAATGTGCTCTTGATCGTTAGAGATTTTCTTACCGAAGCGGCCGTGACTGGTGTCGTACTGCAATAGGTGAGCCATAGCGTCAGGCTGAGCAAGCTCATTGACAGCTACTACTTTGATTTGTTGGCTTTTGCCACTTTCATAGACAGCGCGTAATACATTACGCCCTATTCGTCCAAATCCATTTATCGCGACTTTTAGCATAGTTCCGTACATCTAACCAAAATTTCGTGCAACAGATGATAACTGAATCCTGCCCAAAAGGCATTACTTGAATAACTCAGCTTGTTCATGACAGATTGATCTGTTGCTTATAGAGATGAGTCTAGGAGAAACAAATCCCAGAGACAAAAAACCGAGCTCAGCGCTCGGTTTTTTTATTCATTTCATTGTTAGCACTAAGCTAGCAATCAATGATTAAGCAAGAAGCTCTTTCGCGGTGTTTACTACGTTTTCAGTCGTAAAGCCGAACATCTTGAATAGTTCGCCTGCTGGTGCAGATTCGCCGAACGTTGTCATACCGATGATCTTGCCACCAAAACCAACGTACTTGTACCAGAAGTCAGCGATGCCAGCTTCTACTGCGATACGTGCAGTTACGTCAGATGGAAGTACAGACTCACGGTATTCAGCATCTTGCTTGTCGAACGCGTCAGTTGCAGGCATAGATACTACGCGTACTGCTTTACCTTCAGCGGTTAGTTGTGCAGCAGCTTCAACTGCAAGCTCAACTTCAGAACCAGTTGCAATGATGATTAGCTCTGGCTTACCAGCACAATCTTTCAGGATGTAACCACCCTTAGCGATGTTAGCTACTTGCTCAGCGTTACGATCTTGTTGTGCAAGGTTTTGACGAGAGAAAATTAAAGATGAAGGACCATCTTTACGCTCAATAGCCAGTTTCCAAGCAACTGCTGATTCAACTTGGTCACATGGGCGCCATGTGCTCATGTTTGGCGTCAGACGTAGAGAAGCGATCTGCTCAACCGGTTGGTGAGTAGGACCATCTTCGCCTAGGCCGATAGAGTCGTGCGTGTAAACTTGGATGTTCTGAACTTTCATTAGAGCAGCCATACGCATTGCGTTACGCGCGTATTCCATGAACATTAGGAACGTTGCGCCGTATGGTACGAAACCACCGTGCAGAGCGATACCGTTCATGATAGCCGTCATACCGAATTCACGTACACCGTAGTGGATGTAGTTACCAGTGAAGTCAGTTGCTTCAAGAGACTTAGAACCAGACCACATAGTTAGGTTAGAAGGCGCAAGGTCAGCAGAGCCGCCCATGAATTCTGGAAGCATTTGACCAAACGCTTCTAGTGCGTTTTGAGATGCTTTACGTGAAGCGATGTTTGCTGGGTTAGCTTGAAGATCAGCAATGATTGCGTTTGCTTTCTCTTCCCACTCAGCAGGAAGCTCGCCGTTAGTACGACGTTTGAATTCTGCTGCTAGCTCAGGGTAAGCCGCTGCGTATGCGTCAAATTTAGCATTCCACGCTGCTTCTTTCGCTGCGCCTGCTTCTTTTGCATTCCACTCAGCTGCGATATCCGCTGGGATTTCGAAAGGACCGTGTTCCCAACCCAGTGCAGCTTTAGTTGCTGTGATTTCATCAGCGCCTAGTGGAGCACCGTGACAGTCGTGCGTACCTGCTTTGTTTGGAGAACCAAAACCGATGATAGTTTTAGTACAGATAAGAGTTGGACGAGGGTCTGCTTTAGCCGCTTCAATCGCTGCATTGATAGCGTCAGAGTCGTGACCATCTACCGCTGGGATTACATGCCAGCCGTAAGCTTCAAAA
Organism: Vibrio sp. QJM3NY_35; assembly: GCF_057785915.1. Classification (NCBI taxonomy): domain Bacteria; kingdom Pseudomonadati; phylum Pseudomonadota; class Gammaproteobacteria; order Vibrionales; family Vibrionaceae; genus Vibrio; species Vibrio sp. QJM3NY_35. The sequence continues at coordinate 2,935,975 of NZ_CM173507.1, forward strand.
CGCTTAGGTGTATCGTCAGAGAACCAACCTTCAACTTCACCATCGATAGAGATACCGTTGTCATCCCAGAAAGCAACCAGCTTACCAAGACCAAGCGTACCTGCTAGAGAACATGCTTCGTGTGAGATACCTTCCATCAGACAGCCATCACCCATGAATGCATAAGTGTAGTGGTCTACGATGTCGTGGCCTTCTTTGTTGAACTGAGCAGCAAGCGCTTTCTCAGCCATTGCCATACCAACAGCGTTAGTGATGCCTTGACCTAGAGGACCAGTCGTTGTCTCGATACCAGGAGCGTAACCGTACTCAGGGTGACCTGGAGTCTTAGAGTGCAGTTGACGGAAGTTTTTCAGGTCTTCAATTGAAAGCTCGTAACCTGCAAGGTGAAGCAGAGAGTAAATCAACATTGAACCATGGCCGTTAGACAAGATAAAACGGTCGCGGTCAGCCCACTCTGGGTTTGCTGGGTTGTGGTTCAAGTGGCCACGCCAAAGAACTTCAGCGATGTCAGCCATACCCATAGGTGCGCCTGGGTGGCCTGAATTTGCTTGTTGAACACCGTCCATGCTAAGTGCGCGGATTGCATTGGCTAGATCTTTACGAGAAGGCATGTCTGCTCCTGAGTACATAAGCGATTTAAAAAAGAGATAATTGCTAAAGTTTTCATTTTTATTAGCGCGGGTATTCTCTCAAACGACTATTGCGACTGCAAACGTTTTACTGGCATTTTAACGGTCATTTTTCGCAATTTTCGAACATTTACATCACTTGGCAGTGGCTTATCTCAATCGATACGCAAACGATTAGTTATGACATATCATAAAAAAGAGCTTGTAATTCGACCGTTGGAATTTAGAATAGCCGTCTAGATGTAGAAACACCTACAAAATATACTGTATTTAATGGCGGCGCTTCCTAGCTTGCGACGCCATAAACTATTTACACCAAAAACTAAAAGTGGAGCTCTCATGGCTAAGCACCTATTCACTTCTGAATCTGTTTCAGAAGGCCATCCAGATAAAATTGCAGACCAAATCTCTGATGCTGTTCTTGATGCCATCTTGGAACAAGATCCAAAAGCACGTGTTGCTTGTGAGACTTACGTTAAAACCGGCATGGTTATGGTTGGCGGTGAAGTAACAACGTCTGCATGGGTTGATATCGAAGAAATCACTCGTGAAACAGTTCGTGAAATTGGTTACGTTCATTCTGATATGGGCTTTGACGCAGACTCTTGTGCTGTACTAAACACAATTGGTAAGCAGTCTCCAGACATCAACCAAGGTGTTGATAAAGCCGATCCTAAAGATCAAGGCGCAGGCGACCAAGGTATCATGTTTGGTTACGCGACTAACGAAACACCAATCCTAATGCCAGCTCCAATTACTTACTCTCACCTTCTTGTTAAGAAGCAAGCTGAAGTACGTAAGAGCGGCAAGCTTGACTTCCTTCGTCCAGATGCGAAATCTCAAGTTACGTTCCAATACGACCAAGGTAAGATTGTTGGTATCGACGCAGTTGTTCTTTCAACTCAACACTGTGATTCAGTAACAACACCTGACCTACGTGAAGCGGTAATGGAAGAGATCATCAAGCCAGTACTTCCTGCTGAGTGGATCAATAAAGACACTAACTTTTTCATCAACCCAACCGGCCGTTTCGTAATCGGTGGCCCAATGGGTGACTGTGGTCTAACAGGTCGTAAGATCATCGTTGATACCTACGGCGGCGCAGCTCGTCACGGTGGCGGTGCATTCTCTGGTAAAGATCCATCAAAAGTTGACCGTTCTGCAGCTTACGCAGCGCGTTACGTTGCGAAAAACATCGTTGCTGCTGGCATGGCTGACCGTTGTGAGATTCAACTGTCTTACGCTATCGGTGTTGCGGATCCAACATCTATCATGGTTGAAACGTTTGGTACTGAGAAAGTAGCTCACGAAATCATCATTGAAGCAGTTCGTCAAAACTTCGACCTACGTCCATACGGTCTTCAAGAAATGCTGAACCTTCTTCAGCCTATCTACAAAAAGACGGCTGCATACGGTCACTTCGGTCGCGAAGAGTTCCCTTGGGAAGCGACGGACAAAGCAGCAATCCTTGCGGACTTCGCTGGCCTAAAATAATTTAGCCACTGCGATTTGTTTCTTTAAAGCCCTTACTTCTTAGTAAGGGCTTTATTTTTATGTACTTACCAAACCTTCCCCTGCTAGAACACCCTGTCCAAGTCTTCTTTACCGTTAACCACTTAGTATAAAAATCCGCTGATAATTTGTGTTTTCTAGCACTACTGACAATAGTTAAGGTAACTCCTAGGCGATCAAGCTCACATTTAACTCAAATTAATTCAGTCTGATAACGCTCGTTAAATGTACGCAAGAACAATAACTGGGATGACAAAGAGCAGTTTAGCTCAACACCATAACGCTCTCGTAAGCGATACTTCAGAGCCTTGTGGAATTATAACTAGGACGTTATTTAACTAGGGGGATCTATGCCTCGTACCGTGCACCCATCCGAACTACACGATAAGAAACACAAGGTCAGCGATCAGGATTACGCTCGCACCATTCCTTGTAACCAAGTAAGCATATCCGCCCCATTCCACTGGTTATCGCTTGCACTGCATGACTTAGTGAAAATGCCAATAATCAGCGCGTTTTACGGATTGTGTTTCATGGCTGCGGCCATCGCCATCGTGCAACTAGTCCAATGGCAAGGAACACACCTAGTCGTCATGCCAAGCTTGATAGTCTATATGTTGATAGGACCCTTTCTTGCTCTAGGCCTATATGACGCAAGCTGGGAAAGAGAGAAAGGACATTCCCCAAGTTTGTTCCACTCAATGAAAGCAATTACTCGCAACTCCACCCACCAATGGGCCTTTGCGATTGTGTTAATGGTTGCAATGATCTTTTGGGTGCGGATTGCTGCGTTATTGCATGCGCTCTACCCTTCCGTACAAGGAGCACCATTAAGCGAGTTTGCACCATTCCTGATTACGGGTTCAGTGATTGGGTTGGTTATCGCTAGCCTGATATTTAGCATCTCAGCATTTTCGATTCCATTAATGATGGAAAGACGTGTAGATGTAATGAGTGCCATTTTTACTAGCTTCAACGCTGTTAAATCAAACATCCCTGCGATGGTCGTTTGGGCTGGTATCATTGGTACAGGTATCTTAGTCGGCTTCGCGACCTACGGTGTCGGTATGATTGTAACGATGCCATTACTTGGTTACGGAACATGGCATGCTTACCACGAAGTCATCAAAAAGAAACATCACGCTTAAATCGTTTCACGATCGATGAGCAATGTTATGATGAGGCCTTAGCTTAAACGCTGAGGCTTTTTTTTGGAGTTAACAACGCTTGTCTTACACCCCGCAACAACATCGAGTAAATAAGAAACTGGGCGAATGCCTAGCTATTGCTAATCAACACTTTTCTCGTGAATTTCCATGCCCAACCGTCACTTACAAGTTAAGAGGAAAGGCAGCGGGAAAAGCCTACCTCCAGTTAAACGAGATAAAACTCAACCAAGTACTATTCAGCGAAAATGAAGACGCCTTTATTAGCGAAGTCGTGCCTCATGAACTCGCACATCTGATCACACATCAGGTCTTCGGACGAGTTAGGCCCCACGGGAATGAGTGGAAATACGTGATGGAAAAGGTATTCAATGTACCGGCCAGAACCACCCACAGCTTGGAGATCACCTCAGTTCAGGGAAAAACCTTTGAGTACCGCTGTGATTGCACTACTTATCCCCTGTCGATTAGAAGACACAACAAAGTCATCCGTAACCAATCAACGTATCGTTGCCAACAATGTCAGCAAACCTTAGCTTTTACCGGCCTTCAATTGAGCTAAGTCTTAATCTCACAAGGTAACGCGAATAAATGTAATAGAGAGAACTAACATTTGAGTGCTAGACTGTTGTTTATCATACTTTCATCAGTCTTTTTCCATGCAAAAAACCACTCAAAAAGCATTTGGCCTATCGGTGCCTTTCTACTTATCAATAGTATTTGGCCTACTGGTAACTCAAAGCGTTTTCGCCGCTCCACCAAGTTCCTTCTCCAAAGCAAAAAAAGAAGCCGTGAAGATTTATCTCGATCACCCGACTTCATTTTATTGTGGTTGTGACATTACTTGGAAAGACAAAAAGAAAGGTATCCCCGACCTCGATGGCTGTGGCTATCAAGTCCGAAAACAACAAAAGCGGGCGAGTCGAATTGAGTGGGAACACGTGGTTCCAGCTTGGCAATTTGGCCACCAGCGTCAGTGTTGGCAAGATGGTGGGCGCAAGAACTGCACTCGCAATGACAAAATATTCAAATCCATGGAAGCCGACCTTCACAACCTAACTCCGGCCATTGGCGAGGTTAACGGTGATCGCTCCAACTACAACTTCAGTCAGTGGAATGGCATGGATGGTGTCAGCTATGGTCAGTGTGAAATGCAGGTCAACTTCAAGCAGCGTAAAGTTATGCCGCCAGACAGAGCAAAAGGCTCTATCGCACGTACTTATCTTTACATGAGCCAAGAGTATGGTTTCAAACTATCTAAGCAACAAACCAACCTAATGATGGCGTGGAACAAGCAATTTCCTGTCGACAAGTGGGAATGTACTCGTGATGAGCGAATCTATGCCATCCAAGGTCATCACAACCCATTTGTTTACCCTGCTTGTAAATAACGTCGCTCGTACAATCAACATTCCTAACTATCTCAAACAAGAGTTTCAGAATTGCCCCTGAAACTCTTGCTCTACCCTTGTTTTTTCGACTAAAAGCATCCATGTTAGGCAGAGACAAAATACCCAAATGAACATATTTATAGGTTTACCAGCATGAGAATCCCTCGTATCCATCACCCAGAACGCATTCATCAGTTAGGTTCACTCGCTTTAGGCGAAGATGCCGCGGGTCATGTTGGTCGTGTCCTCCGCATGAAAGAAGGCCAAGATGTTCTTCTATTTGATGGCAGTGGCGCTGAATTCCCTGCGACGATAGCTGAAGTATCAAAGAAGAATGTCACCGTTAATGTTACTGAACGCATCGAGCGCAGCAGCGAATCTCCATTAGACTTACATTTAGGCCAGGTGATTTCACGTGGCGACAAAATGGAGTTCACGATTCAGAAATCGGTAGAGCTTGGTGTGAACACCATTACCCCTCTAATTTCAGAGCGCTGCGGCGTTAAGCTTGATACAAAACGCTTCGAGAAAAAACTCGCACAGTGGCAAAAGATTGCTATCGCGGCGTGTGAACAGTGTGGTCGTAATACCGTTCCTGTGATTCGCCCAATCATGCAGCTTGAAGAGTGGTGTAGCGAACCAAGTGAAGCGTTAAAGCTAAACCTGCACCCTCGTGCAAAATACTCAATTAATACTCTTCCAGAACCCATCAGTAAGGTGCGCCTATTGATTGGCCCTGAAGGTGGACTGTCCGCTGAAGAAATAGGCATGACAGAACAATATAAATTTGAAGAGACGCTACTCGGCCCACGTGTACTTCGTACCGAGACAGCAGCTCTAACTGCAATTACTGCCTTACAAGTCCGTTTTGGCGATCTAGGCTAGGAGAAAAAAATGATCAAACTTGGCATCGTAATGGATCCAATTTCATCCATTAACATCAAAAAAGACTCTAGCTTTGCCATGATGCTTGAAGCTCAGCGTCGTGGTTACGAAATCCATTACATGGAAATGGACGACCTACACTTAGATCAAGGCGTAGCCATTGCTGACACTAAGGTTGTAGAACTAAAAGAAGATCCAAACGGTTGGTATGAATTCAAGTCAGAACAGACTATCGCGCTATCTGATTTAGATGCAGTATTAATGCGTAAAGATCCTCCGTTTGATACTGAGTACATTTACGCGACTTACATTCTTGAGCGTGCTGAAGAGAACGGCGCACTGATCGTAAATAAACCACAAAGCCTTCGCGACTGTAACGAGAAGTTGTTCACGGCTTGGTTCCCAGAACTAACACCGACAACCATCGTGACTCGTAAAGCGGAAAAGATTAAAGAATTCCGCGAGAAGCACGGTGATGTGATCCTTAAACCACTTGATGGGATGGGTGGTGCGTCAATCTTCCGCGTGAAGGAAGGCGATCCAAACGTATCGGTGATCATTGAAACGCTGACTAACCACGGTCAAAACTACGCAATGGCACAGACTTTTGTTCCTGACATCAGCAACGGTGACAAGCGTATTCTTGTGGTTGACGGTGAGCCAATGCCTTACTGCCTAGCTCGTATTCCAGCGAAAGGGGAAACACGCGGCAACCTAGCAGCCGGCGGTACGGGTGAAGCTCGTCCGTTGAGTGAAACAGACTGGGCTATCGCACGAGCGGTTGCACCAGCACTAAAAGAAAAAGGCTTAATCTTTGTAGGACTTGACGTTATCGGTGACAAGCTGACAGAAATTAACGTAACTAGCCCTACTTGTATCCGTGAAATTGAAGCTGCTTTTGATATTTCGGTAACAGGTAAATTAATGGACGCAATCGAGCGTCGCGTTAACGCTAAATAGCCTAAACTAAAGAAAGCCTTAGCTATTCGCAAACGGCACAGAATCAATGAGCGGCTTCACGCCGCTCTTTTTCCTTTACTGGGAACACACTGGCAGGAGGCTCTATGAATTTAACGAACCACTTTCTGGTTGCTATGCCCGGAATGAAAGACCCTTACTTTCAAAATTCGGTAATTTACCTTTGTGAGCACAACGACGAAGGTGCGATGGGCTTGATGATCAACGCCCCTATCGATGTCACTGTCGGCAGCATGCTTAAACAAGTTGAGGTTGATTCTGAGCAGCCGAAATCCAACCAAGCAAGTCTTGATAAGCCAGTATTGAACGGTGGACCGGTCGCAGAAGACCGTGGGTTTATTTTACACAAACCTAAAGGCAGTTATCAATCCAGCATCAACATGACAGACCAAATCTCGGTGACGACCTCAAAAGATATCTTGATGGTGCTGGGCACAGAAGATGAGCCGATGAATTATTTAGTCGCACTTGGGTATGCAGGGTGGGAACCGGGACAACTGGAAAACGAACTGACCGAGAACTCATGGTTAACCGTTGAAGCCGATCCGAAGGTCATCTTCGATACACCGATTTCTGACCGCTGGAAAGTCGCCGTGCAGATGTTAGGCATTAATGCGGCTCAGCTTTCAGCAGACGCTGGTCACGCCTAGTTCAGATCAGCGAAATAAAATAAACAGACACTCTCAAACACAGATAAATTTGGAAACCCCATGTCACGAACAATTATGGCATTTGACTACGGTACAAAAAGTATCGGCAGTGCGATAGGACAAGAAGTCACGGGCACAGCAAGCCCTCTAAAAGCTTTTAAAGCCAAAGATGGCATCCCAAATTGGGACGATATCGAAAAGCAAATTAAGGAGTGGCAGCCGAACCTTATTGTGGTTGGCCTTCCTACCGACCTTCATGGTAAAGACTTAGCTACCATCACACCTAGAGCAAAGAAGTTCGCTAACCGTCTTAAAGGACGTTTTGGTGTCGATGTTGAACTACATGATGAAAGACTCTCGACCACAGAAGCAAGGGCCGAACTTTTTGAAATGGGCGGCTATAAAGCATTAAGCAAGGGCAATGTCGATAACCAGTCTGCAGTCGTCATTTTAGAGAGCTGGTTTGAAGCGCAATATTGTTAATAAGAAATTAATCACTAAATACTGAAAGTATTTTTTGAACCTATACTAATTATACGACGTAATGTCTAACACATTAGTAATTGGATAAGTGAGAATGATTATGAAAATTTTTTTAGTAATCTTCGTAGCTCTAGTAATATCAGCATGCAGTTCGACAAGCTCTAATAATGCAGGTTATATGAACCATACTTCGACTGACGCAGGCGTAATCAATGAGCCTAAGAACAAAAAGCGTTGATAATACAGACGCAGTCGAACGATGAATATGATGAACGCCTGATTTTAACCTAGAATTAAACCAGGCGTTTTTTTCACCCCATGTCTATCTTCACTCCAGCCAACGCCCCAGTTCCGTAGTCGTCATCACCACGCCTAGTTTTGAGCATTAAGCGCAAGTCATTAGCAGAATCGGCGCTGTGGAACGCGTCCTCTTCACTGATCTTGCCCGCTATCACTAAATCATACAAAGCTTGGTCAAAAGTCTGCATACCAATTTCTTTCGATTTAGCCATTGTTGCTTTCAGTTCGTGCAGTTCACCACGACGAATCAAGTCGGACACACGAGGGCTATTCAGCAGAATCTCGAATACACCATGACGCCCGCTGCCATTCTTGTCGCGAATAAGTTGCTGAGCGACGACACCACGTAGGTTCATCGACAAATCAAACAAAAACTGTTCTTTCTGCTCTTTCGGCACCAAGTGGAGAATACGTTCTAACGCTTGGTTAGCGTTATTGGCGTGCAAGGTTGCCATACACAAGTGACCCGTTTCAGCAAAAGTCATCGCGTATTCCATGGTCTCACGGCTACGGATTTCGCCAATCAAGATCATGTCTGGGGCTTGGCGTAACGAGTTCTTAAGCGCAACTTCATAGCTCTCGGTGTCGAGTCCAACCTCACGTTGCGTCACGATGCATTTCTTATGTTCGTGGACGAACTCAATCGGATCTTCAACTGTTAAAATATGCCCTGATCGATTGGTGTTACGATAGCCTGTCATTGCAGCCATTGAGGTCGATTTACCAGAGCCAGTCGCCCCAACCACCAGCACAAGTCCGCGCTTAGCAATTGACAGGTCTTGCAATACATCAGGAAGCTTTAGTTGCTCAAAGGTTGGGATGTTAGTCTCGATACGTCGAATGACCGCTCCAGGCAGCTCTCGCTGACAGAATGCACTGACACGAAAACGACCAAAGTCACGCACAATCGCAAAATTAGCCTCACGCGTTTGCTGATATTCATCACGTCGGTCTTGTTCCATCATCGCATCAAGTAATTGAGCAACCTGAGCCGCATTCAGCTTCTCTCCTTGGGGGCATAGTTCACCATCCACACGAAACAGGATTGGCGCATCGACAGTGATATAAAGATCCGATGCCTTTTGAGAAAGCATTCCCTCAAGGATTTGATTCAATTCCATTATGTACACCTTAATTAAAACATTGAGGTTTCAATTTCGATCTTTTTCTCGACCTCTTCCGAATCAACCAAGCCCTGCGCCATCAGCTGCTTCGCATTTTGTTCCATGGTCTGCATGCCGTGCGCTGCGCCCGTTTGAATGATCGAATACATCTGCGCAACCTTGTCTTCACGAATCAAGTTTCTGATCGCTGGGGTTGCCATCATGATTTCATGACACGCCACACGACCACCACCAACACGCTTTAGCAGCTTCTGGGCTATCACCGAGCGCAATGATTCAGACAACATCGAACGAACCATATCTTTATCGCTACCTGGGAACACATCGATAATACGGTCGATCGTTTTAGCCGCAGAACTAGTATGCAGAGTACCAAACACTAAATGACCCGTTTCTGCTGCGGTTAGCGCTAAACTGATCGTCTCTTGATCACGAAGCTCACCAACAAGAATCACGTCCGGGTCTTCACGTAACGCACTGCGCAGTGCCGCTTTAAAACTGTGAGTATCACGGTGAACTTCACGCTGGTTGACTAAGCATTTATTATTGGTGTGAACGAATTCAATCGGGTCTTCAATCGTCAGGATATGCTTATTGTGGTTGCGATTTACGTAATCAACCATCGCTGCAAGAGTCGTTGATTTACCAGAGCCAGTTGGACCAGTAACGAGCACTAAGCCTTTTTCGTAGTTAGCAATCCTTTCGAAGATCTCAGGTGCACCTAACTGATCTAAAGTCGGGATTTCGACAGGAATAGTTCGAAAGACAGCAGAGCAGCCACGAGCTTGGTTAAACGCATTAACACGGAAGCGACCAACATTGGGTAATTCAAAAGAGAAGTCGACTTCCAATTTTTCTTCAAACTCGCCGCGCTGTGAATCGCTCATGATCTCAAAAACCAAACGATGCACATCAGCATGACTCAAAGCTGGGATTCCAAGCTTCCTTACTTCACCATCTATACGTACCATTGGAGATACACCCGCAGAAAGATGTAGATCTGACGCGTTATGCTTTACACTAAAATCTAGTAACTCAGTGATATCCATTTATTTTCCCTTAAGTAAAGTCAGCTATGAGTAGTATTCAACAAAATATCGAACAAATCACCTCACAGATTCGTAGTGCTGAGCAAAAGTGCGGACGAGCTCCAGAGTCCGTGCAACTTTTAGCCGTCAGCAAAACGAAACCTATTGATGCGATTCTAGAAGCCGCACTCGGAGGCCAAGTTGCCTTTGGTGAAAACTATGTTCAAGAAGGTGTAGATAAAGTAAAACACTTTTCAGAACAACATTCTAACCTAAATTTAGAGTGGCATTTTATTGGTCCAATTCAATCCAATAAAACCCGCCCAATCGCGGAAAGCTTCCAATGGGTGCATTCCGTCGATCGCGATAAGATCGCACAAAGGCTTAATGATCAACGACCAAGCGAACTTCCACCTTTGCAAGTTTTGATTCAGGTAAACACCAGTGGTGAAGAATCCAAGTCTGGAACGTCAGAAGAGACAGTTTTTGCACTCGCGGAGTTGATTTCGTCGCTTCCTAACCTCACGTTAAGAGGATTGATGTCGATTCCTGCAAACGTATCTGACTATCAATCTCAGCTTAATGCATTTTCTCAACTGGCGGAGCTTAAAGACAAGCTAGCCGCAAAGTATCCAAACATAGATACCCTTTCGATGGGTATGAGTGGTGATATGGATGCAGCAGTTGAGGCTGGCAGCACAATGGTTCGTATTGGAACGGCTATCTTCGGTGCTCGTAATTACGCGAAATAGCAAATAGTTAGCGACCAAAAGTCGATGATAAGTATTGATATCGCTTCGCTTTAACTGCGCAGCGACACGCTCAGGATTTTATATATGGAACATAAGAACATCGCCTTTATTGGGGCGGGAAATATGGTTCGCTCGATTGTAGCGGGCTTAGTGGCGAGTGGTTACCCAGCGCAAAAGATTACGGCCACAGCGCCTTCAGACACCAGAAGGCTGCCGTTAGAGCAAGAGTACGGCATCAATACCACAAGCGATAATATTGCCGCAGCAGAGCAAGCAGACGTTGTTGTGTTATCCGTGAAGCCACAAATGATGGCTGATGTATGCAAACCCTTACAAGATATCGACTTCAGCAACAAACTGGTTATCTCAATTGCCGCGGGTATTAATGCGAATCGACTCAATGAGATGTTAAACTGCCAGCTGAACCTTGTTCGTGTGATGCCAAACACGCCATCACTACTTGGTAAAGGGATGAGCGGCCTTTATGCTGACTCAACGGTTAGTCAGGGCGATAAAGAGTTCGCTTCTCAACTAATGCAAGCCGTAGGTGAGGTAAGCTGGGTTGAACAAGAGTCTGGCATCAACAATATCATTGCGGCGGCGGGGAGTGCTCCGGCTTACTTCTTCCTGTTTATGGAAGCGATGCAAGCTGAAGCAATTAACCAAGGTTTTGACCAAGAAACCGCTCGTAAATTAGTGCAGCAGTCTGCATTAGGCGCGGCAGAGATGGTGGTAGCGAATCCAAATACTGAATTATCTACACTGCGTGAACAAGTGACTTCAAAAGGCGGCACGACCGCAGAAGCACTGCGCACGTTTAACGACCATCAACTATCAGACATCGTAGCTAAAGCCATGCAAGCGGCGGTTGCTCGAGCTGAAGAAATGGAAAAACTGTTTTAATACTCGTTACAGTACAAAAGCATTGTGCCGTTCGGGTTATACCTAGCGGCAAGTAAATCCGAAAAAGGAAACAATATGAATTCGATGAGCTTTCTGATCTCGACCGTTTTTGATCTTTACATCATGGTTGTGATCTTGCGTATCTGGCTACAAGCATCACGTGCAGATTTCTACAACCCATTCTCACAATTTATCGTAAAAGCGACACAACCGGTTGTTGCCCCACTACGCCGAGTGATTCCATCAATAGGCAGCCTTGACCTAGCGACCGTTGTTTTCGCTTATGTGCTGTGTGTGCTTAAGTTCGTTGCTCTAAACCTAATTATCTCTGGCGGCGCTGCGGTATTCGATATCAGCTTCCTGATCTTTGGTGCATTATCTTTGCTAAAAGCGGCGGGTGGTTTAATCTTCTGGGTTCTACTAATCCGCGCAATCCTTAGCTGGGTTAGCCAAGGCCGTAGCCCAATCGAGTACGTGTTCCATCAACTGACTGAGCCAATGCTAATGCCTATCCGCCGTATCCTACCGGATATGGGTGGCTTCGACCTAAGCGTGCTGGTTCTGTTCATTGTTCTGCAATTTGCGAACTTCCTAATGGGCGACATGATTGGTCCTATTTGGTATCAGCTATAATTCAAGTACGAACATCAGGTACTTTGACGATGCCAAAAGCGGTTTGGGCCGAGGAAGACGATATTCTTCTTAGGCTCTATATCCAACCCAAAGCAAGCCGAGACAAGATTATTGGCTTGCATTGTGAGGAACTCAAAATTGCCATTACTGCTCCACCAGTAGATGGCAAAGCCAATGCCCACTTAGCGAAATACCTAGCGAAACAGTTTAAGGTCGCTAAAGGGCAAATTAAGATAGAAAAGGGAGAACTCGGTCGGCATAAGCAAGTTCGAATATGCTCGCCAAGTCAAATCCCAACTGAAGTCAAAGCCATCCTATGATGGCTTTTTGCTATTTATTGGAGTCACTATGCGTCTATGGATTACAGCACTAATCACCGCTCTTGTTGCCCTACCAAGCTCAGCAGGACAATTTAAAAACATCAAGGATGTCGAGGTTCACTACTCGGCTTTTAACTCGACATTTTTAACGGCTCAAGTCGCTAAGCAATACAAGCTTAAGCGAAATGGCTACTCTGCGATTCTAAACATCAGCGTGTTAGACAAAGCCTCTCTTGGCAAGCCAGCAACAACGGCTAAAATCACGGGAACAGCGAAGAACCTTGTAGGCAACACTCGCACGCTTAACTTCCGCGAAATAAAGGAAGGTGATGCGATTTATTACCTAGCTGAGTTCCCTGTAACACACGAAGAAAACATCACTTTTAATATCGATGTTAACGCAGGTTTGAAAGGCACTGGTCCACTGCGATTCACACAAAAATTCTATATAGAAGAGTAGGTTCAGCCGTCACTTTTCTGTTCACTAACTTATTAGAGCCACATCCCCATGAGTAAGATTGTTTTAGCCACAGGCAACCAAGGTAAAGTTCGCGAGATGGCAGATATTCTGTCTGAGTTTGGTTTTGACGTTGTCGCACAAAGTGAGTTTAATGTTTCAGAAGTCGCTGAAACAGGAACAACTTTCATTGAAAATGCCATCATCAAGGCTCGCCATGCTGCGAAAGAGACAGGGCTGCCAGCGATCGCTGACGATTCTGGCTTAGAAGTTGATTACCTTAATGGTGCACCCGGTATCTACTCAGCGCGTTACTCTGGTGAAGGGGCGACGGATAAGCAAAACATTGAAAAGCTGCTTGATGCCATGCAAGGTGTGGAAACTGAAAAGCGTACTGCTCGTTTCCACTGTGTGTTGGTGCTAATGCGTCACGAAAACGATCCAACACCATTGGTGTGTCACGGTAAATGGGAAGGTCGCATTCTGACGGAAGAGCACGGTGAGAATGGCTTTGGCTACGATCCTGTATTCTTTGTACCAGAAGATAACTGCGCATCTGCTGAGCTAGAATCTACACGTAAAAAGCAGCTTTCACACCGCGGTAAAGCCCTTGCTTCTCTATTCGAAGCAATCAAGGAGCAAGCTCTGTAATGCACGATACAGCGCTTATACCACCAGCACTTAGCCTCTATGTACACATCCCATGGTGTGTACAAAAGTGTCCGTATTGTGATTTCAACTCACACGCTCTGAAAGCCGAGATTCCTGAAAAAGAGTACATCGATGCGCTACTTGAGGATCTCGATACCGATATCGAAAAATACCAACTCAATGGCGCACCTCGTCCACTGCACTCAATCTTTATTGGTGGTGGTACTCCGAGCCTATTCTCTCCTGAAGGGATAGGTCGATTACTCCAAGGCATTGAACAACGTATCCCGTTCAAACAAGAAATCGAAATCACCATGGAAGCCAACCCAGGCACCATTGAAGCTGAACGTTTTGCAGGTTACCAAAAGGCAGGGGTGAGTCGAATCTCGGTTGGTGTGCAAAGCTTTGAGCAAGAGAAGCTAGAAAGACTTGGGCGTATCCATGGTCAAGATGAAGCTGTAAATGCAGCTCACTTAGCACATAAGATCGGATTGAATAGTTTCAACTTAGATCTTATGCACGGCTTGCCGGATCAAAGCATAGATCAAGCATTAGCTGATCTAGACAAAGCGATTGAGCTTAACCCTCCACATTTATCTTGGTATCAGCTAACAATAGAACCTAACACCATGTTCTATTACAAAACGCCAAAGCTGCCTGACGATGATGATCTTTGGGATATTTTCGACTTAGGTCATAAGAGACTCGCAGACGCAGGCTATGTGCAGTACGAAATTTCAGGCTACAGTAAGCCCGGCTATCAATGTCAGCATAACCTTAACTATTGGCGCTTCGGTGACTACCTAGGTATCGGCTGTGGCTCTCATGGCAAGCTAAGCTTTGCTGATGGGCGCATTGTTCGCACCACAAAGGTTAAGCACCCTAGAGGCTACCTAGCAGCGTATCAGAATATGGTGAAACCGTACCTATCCGATGAGTTTGAAGTGCCGAATGAAGACCGCCCTTTTGAGTTCTTTATGAACCGCTTTAGATTAATGGAAGCCTGTCCAAAGCAAGATTTCATCGATACAACGGGGCTTGGTTTTGACTCAATTCAAGAGACGATCAAATGGGCTAAAGAGCTAGGTTACTTGAATGAAACCGACACTCACTGGCAGATCACTGAAAAAGGGAAGCTATTCCTCAATGATTTGCTGGAAGCCTTTATGGCTGAAGAAGACGAATAAATTCGGGAAGTATTGTGTAAGGGTTGGCTTTAGGGTCAACCCTTTTGTTTTATAGCTCCTCTCGGAGCGAAGCGTTCTATAGGACGAAGTCCGTGCTCGCATCTCGCATCTTTCTTCTAAAAAATAGAACGACCAATTCGCTCTGAAAGCAGCTCTAGCGCCTTAGTACCAGCAAGTGAGTTACCAGAAGGATCCAACTCTGGAGACCAAACTGCAATCGTCATTTCACCAGGAACAATCGCAATAATCCCGCCACCGACACCAGACTTTCCGGGCATGCCAACACGGTAAGCAAACTCACCTGCCCCATCGTACAAACCACATGTCGCAAGCAAAGCATTCAACTGCTTGGTTTGAACTGGCGTGATAATCTCTTTCTTGGTCTGAACTGATACCCCTTTATTCGCCAAGTAGCTAAAGGTTTTCGCCAAGTCGATACATGTCATTTTAAGCGCACAAGCGTGAAAGTAATTGTTGAGCACTGGGATCACATCGTTCTCAAAATTACCAAATGAACGCATCAAATACGCGATGGCAGCATTACGATCGCTGTGCATCATTTCAGAAGCCGCCACAACCTTGTCATACACAATATGAGTATCACCTGATAGCTGACGTACAAATTCTAATAAACGGTGTCTTGGTGCTGACAGGCGGCTTTGCAATAAGTCAGCAACAATAATCGCACCTGCGTTAATAAACGGGTTACGAGGGATGCCGTGTTCCATCTCAAGCTGAATCATCGAGTTAAAGGCTTGTCCTGAAGGCTCCTTCCCTACGCGCTGCCAAATCTCTTCAGGCTTATACAACACCATCGCCAACGTCAGACTTAAAGCTTTAGAGATTGACTGCACAGAAAAGGCTTCATCAGCATCGCCAGCTTGAATCACTTCACCTTCATTGGTGTATACCGCAATCGCCAGTTTCTGGTTCGATACGCGAGCTAATGCAGGAATATAATCAGCGACCTTTCCCTGACCAATTAAGGGACGAACTTCATCTAAAATATCGGCCAAAATAGCTTGAGTTGGTTTCATGTGTGCTTACTTCTTTATTGTTATTTTTGTAGGGGGTGTGACATTACTTTCTGTTCTTAAACCTTTATCGCAATAAAAGCCTAAAGACAAAAAAGCCAACATTACAATAATGTTGGCTTTAATCAATCCCATAAAGTGTAGGGTTTAATCCTAAGTCGGATTCACCTTCACTTAATTTGATTCAGAATTACTTAGTACGCTTGAACTTAATGTCCCAAACGCCATGACCTAAACGGTGGCCACGCGCTTCAAACTTAGTTAGCGGACGCTCATCCGGACGAGGAATGTAATCACCATCTTCAGCGATATTCTCGAAGCCAGGAGCAACCTTCATCACTTCAATCATGTGTTCTGCGTAGTTTTCCCAGTCAGTAGCCATGTGGAAAATACCAGTATCAAGTTGAAGCTTGCCGCGAACCATCTCGGTGAATTCAGCCTTAACGATACGACGCTTATGGTGACGAGCTTTGTGCCATGGGTCAGGGAAGAACAGTTGCAGTGTATGCAGGCTGCTGTCTGGGATCATGTGTTCAAATACTTCTACTGCATCGTGACACATTACACGCAGGTTAGTTACGCCAGCATCGCGAGCTGTACCTAAACACGCACCAACACCTGGGCTGTGAACTTCAATACCTAAGAAGTTTTTCTCAGGCGTATTCTTTGCCATTTCAACCAGTGATGCACCCATACCGAAGCCAATTTCTAGTACAACAGGGTTGTCGTTGCCAAACACTTCTTTCCAATTAAGAAGTTCTGGGTTGTAGTCGATACCCATTGTTGGCCAACATTCGTTCATCGCGTTTTCTTGGCCTTTTGTTAAGCGGCCTTCGCGGCGAACAAAACTACGGATCTTACGAACCAGTTTGCCGTCTTCAGTATATTCGTTAGTGGTCACTTCACTCATTGATTTTTGCCTGCACATTGATTAATCAAAGCGGGGATTATCCAAAGAATTGCCTCCGGTGCAAGTCTTTCCGTGGATAAATTCCCACACAATTTGTCTGTTTTACATCCAACCGTAAGTGTGGTGCAATTTCACTCCTAATAATAGCAAAGCATAGAGCATGTCGTGACTCCTTTCGCAACCGCCATATTAAAGTGGTATGACGCCTTTGGGCGTAAAGAATTACCTTGGCAACAAAACAAAACCGCCTACACCGTTTGGCTATCTGAAATCATGCTTCAGCAGACTCAAGTCGCCACGGTGATTCCATACTACCAGCGCTTCTTAGAACGCTTTCCAACGGTTATTGACCTAGCGAACGCCGAACAAGATGAGGTGCTGCACTTATGGACAGGGCTTGGCTATTACGCGCGAGCTCGTAACTTGCACAAGGCTGCCAAGATTGTTGCCGAGCAATACGGTGGTGAATTTCCGCTTTCTATCGAAGAAATGAACGCGCTACCGGGTATTGGACGCTCTACTGCCGCTGCAGTGCTGTCCTCTGTGCATAAACTCCCTCATGCGATTCTTGATGGCAACGTCAAGCGCACCTTGGCGAGAAGCTTTGCAGTAGAAGGTTGGCCGGGACAAAAGAAAGTCGAGAACCAGCTTTGGGAACACGCAGAAACACACACTCCCAATCAAGATGTTGATAAGTACAATCAAGCCATGATGGATATGGGTGCGATGGTTTGTACTCGTAGCAAGCCCAAATGTACGTTGTGCCCGATTGAAAGCATGTGCGAAGCTAAGAAACTCGATAGACAGCTCGATTTCCCTGGCAAAAAGCCTAAGAAAGAAAAGCCAATAAAAGAAACATGGTTTGTGATTCTGTACCACGATAATCAAGTATGGCTCGAACAACGCCCTCAGTCTGGTATCTGGGGAGGACTGTTCTGTTTCCCTCAAAATGAAAACGCAGAGATCGAACATCAATTAGATCTTCGTTCGATCAAAGACAACGAAACCGATTCGATCAAGACCATGATTGCGTTTCGACATACTTTCAGCCACTACCACTTAGATATCACACCTGTATTAGTAAAATTAGATAAACAACCAGATTTGATAATGGAAGGGACTAAAGGTCTCTGGTATAACTTATCAAAACCGGAAGAAATTGGCCTAGCAGCTCCTGTAAAGCAGCTTATTGAGAGCCTACCCTTTGAACTGAACGACGACGTTTGAATCAACGAACGCGATAAGAGGAACCACTATGAGCCGCACTGTATTTTGTGCTCGCCTTCAAAAAGATGCTGAAGGCCTAGATTTTCAACTTTACCCAGGTGACTTAGGTAAGCGTATCTTTGACAACATCTCTAAAGAAGCTTGGGGACAATGGCAAAGCAAGCAAACCATGCTTATCAATGAGAAGAAGCTAAATATGATGGATCCTGAACATCGTAAACTTCTTGAAACTGAGATGGTTAACTTCCTTTTCGAAGGTAAAGATGTCGTTATTGATGGCTACACTCCACCAAGCGAATAAGACATTTATTTAAGCAAATTTTAATGACATCATGGTTAACGCTGCGATGTCATTTTTGTATGAGGAACTATGAAAAAGCTAAGTTACTTCCTAACAGCCATGTTGTTAACTGGCTGCAGTCGTGAATTTGTCGAAAGCATTTATGATGTTAATTACGAACCAACCAACCGATTTGTCAGTAATTTAGCGGAGCTACCCGGTCAATTTGAAAAAGACACTGGGGCGTTAGATTCTTTAATTAATAGCTTTTCTGGCAATATCCAAAAACGTTGGGGCAGCAGTGAAGTAAAGATGGCGGGTAAGAGTAACTATGTGAAATACATAGATAATTACCTGAGTCGTTCAGAAGTAAACTTTAGCCAAGGCCTGATCACAGTTGAAACCGTCTCCTCAACGGATCCTAAAAAGCACCTCAAAAATGCAATAATGACGACACTTTTGACGCCAGATGATCCTGCGAATGTCGATCTATTCTCTTCCAAAAGCATCAAGTTAGAAGGTCAACCTTTCCTTTATAACCAAGTCGTTGATCAAGATAAGAAGCCAATCCAATGGACATGGCGCGCGAACAAGTTTGCCGATTACTTGATCGCTAATAACTTAAAAACCAAGGAAGTCGACTTTAAAAAAGCTTACTACGTCGAAATCCCAATGGTGGCCGATCACGCCAGCAAACGAAGCTATAAGTACGCCGATATCGTTCGTCGCGCATCCCAACGTTATGACATCCCTGAAGACTTGATTTACGCGATCATCAAAACAGAGAGTAGTTTTAACCCATACGCTGTGAGTTGGGCGAACGCTTATGGTCTTATGCAGGTAGTCCCAAAAACCGCAGGTCGAGATGTCTTTAAGCTTGTCAAAAAGAAACCTGGAGAACCAAGTCCTGAGTACTTATTCAATCCAGAAAACAACATTGATGCTGGCACTGCGTACTTTTACATCCTTAAAAATCGTTATTTGAAGGACGTGCAGCACCCAACAACGCTTGAGTACAGCATGATCTCAGCATACAACGGTGGCACTGGTGGGGTACTAAATACCTTCAGCAAAGACCGAAAGCGAGCAATGCGTGACTTAAATTCATTGCAACCTAGTCAAGCTTACTGGGCACTGACAAAGAAACACCCAAACAAAGAGTCGCGTCGATACTTAGAAAAAGTAACAAAATTCAAGAAAGATTTTAACCAAGGTAAAACGTAAGCCTCACTTTTGAATAAAAAAACAACTAACGAACGTTTTTTTTAATTATTTTCAAAAAAGGTGTTGACGGTTATGCAGAAAATCCGTTTAATAGCGCTCCGTTGCCCGGATAGCTCAGTCGGTAGAGCAGAGGATTGAAAATCCTCGTGTCGGTGGTTCGATTCCGCCTCCGGGCACCACAATTTGATTTGTTGGTGTCATTACTCTTTAACAGGGAGTAGCAACACGAACAAAAGCATAAAGAATTTAGTGTGCCGACTTAGCTCAGTAGGTAGAGCAACTGACTTGTAATCAGTAGGTCACCAGTTCGACTCCGGTAGTCGGCACCATTCTTTTGCCTCGATAGCTCAGTCGGTAGAGCAGCGGATTGAAAATCCGCGTGTCGGTGGTTCGATTCCGCCTCGAGGCACCATTATTTGGTACTTAACAAATAATGGTCTTTATTGACCTGATGTTAAGACAAGTAATTCCCCTTTAGTTCAGTTGGTAGAACGGCGGACTGTTAATCCGTATGTCGCAAGTTCAAGTCTTGCAAGGGGAGCCATTTTAAAGAACTTCATTTTATATGAGGTTTTAATTAGAGAGTTTACTCTCTAAAGCAAAGAATTTAGTGTGCCGACTTAGCTCAGTAGGTAGAGCAACTGACTTGTAATCAGTAGGTCACCAGTTCGACTCCGGTAGTCGGCACCATTCTTTTGCCTCGATAGCTCAGTCGGTAGAGCAGCGGATTGAAAATCCGCGTGTCGGTGGTTCGATTCCGCCTCGAGGCACCATTATTTGGTACTTAACAAATAATGGTCTTTATAGACCTGATGTTAAGACAAGTAATTCCCCTTTAGTTCAGTTGGTAGAACGGCGGACTGTTAATCCGTATGTCGCAAGTTCAAGTCTTGCAAGGGGAGCCACATTCAAGAAAGCCAAGTCGAAAGACTTTAATGCCGTTCGGATAAGCATTACTGCTTGAACCTAAACGGATATTTGGCTGGAACAAAGAGGACTGAACGTGGAAACGTTCGGTCCTTTCTTTTATCTGGAAGAATGAAGTGACTCAGACTTTCTCTCATTCTTTTAAGTTTGACTGGTAGGGTTCCGTCTGGACTTAAAGCTAGCCAACGTAATTGCGCATCAATAAGGTTAATTGCGGCGGTAAAACTGACCCTAGTAGCTCGAACCCCGGCTTCTGAAGCTATATTAACCATCTCTAATCGCACTAAGTTATAGGCAAGTAATACGCCCCAAAGCTCTTGCTTCACTCCGGCAGAAAAACGACTTCGTAAAGTGACGTGACTTTGCAGTTGAGTCTGTTTAATTTCACCATAACCTTCTTCTATCTCCCAGCGTTGCCAATAAATACGCAGCAGGCTTTCTAACGAGTATCTACTAGGGTCTGTAAGTGAAGTAATAAAACCTTTTATCTCACCTTTTGGCTCTTGATATAGGACTAATCTGGCTTCCCAACGTGCGGGTAAATTTGGGTTCTGCCGTTGAGCTTGAGGAGAGATAGGCATTGAAATGAGCATGTCGTTCTCAGCATATTTCTCCAACACTTCATAGCGTAGCTTACGTTTTGTAGGCATTAACCAGTGAGCATTTTCCGCACTCTCTTGCCACGACAACAAAAGGTCTGCCGAGAAATAACAACGATCAAATAAGGTCAATGAATGTGCGGGGACATCATTGAATAGACGCTTAGCTAAGGTCGTTTCACCGACATGACAACCATCAAAAGCTGCCCCCATAATCATTCGAGTTTCTGTTGACATCAAAGCGACTAAACGAAGTTGAGGATAAGGTTTTAATTTTTTAGAGATGAACCCAAATTCTTCAGCGTTCTCTGTGGAATCTTGACACCTAAATGTTGTCCCATCGACAGCAAGAACATTAAGCCCTAAGTCTTTGTCTTGTTGAAGGATATCTTCGCGCCAAGCCTTTACCGTTGTGTGAAACAGAGCCGCTAACGGACTCTCATCTAGACGTCGACGTGAATCAGTTAGGACACTGGGTGCAACACGAGACCAGCTATCTTCAGGTTTAGGCTGAAGTGCGATGTCTAATGAACTGCATACTTCTTTGATAGACATGTTGCGTTGCAGCCCCATCCAAATAACTAACCAGACAGCTTGCTGAGCGGGAAGTCGGCGTCGTCTTATGCTCGCTTTATTGGTTTCAAGAAGAGCTTGTTCTATCCACTCAATCTGAATGGCGTCGACGACAGATTCATAATTGTCGGCATCTTCAATGGTCTCGTGTGCCATTGCTAATTCTTGTTCAAGCATAAAAAATCCCCATCAACGTTGTTGATGGGGATTATCTGCTAACTGCAAGATCGTTCAAGTCTTCTTAAACGATCGGCATTAAGTCGAAAGACTTGGCTTTTTTTCGTTTGAGCTAACGCTAACTCTAACTCTATTCAGTATTGCCGCCAGCTCAACATCAAGCCCTGATCACCCCCATAAAGTTAAAGCATCCCCTTTCCTATCTCGACAGTACCCATCCTTGAATTCGTCCAAACCCTCTCGATACAAACTAAACCACCTCTGAAATTAAGCACCTTTAGCCGCGTATCGTCACATAAAAATAAACAGCATGATAACTCGTTACTTTTTTTGCTTCGTAAATTTAATCTCTATCATGTTTTGATATCTTTCTGATATCTGCCCTACACGACTTAGATTAAGATTCGATGAATTATATCTAATACTAATTATTGAATCGCTACGCAGGAAAATATGAAATTAAAAACGCAAGCTTACTTATTATCGGGCATCATCTTGATCGCTCTGCTAGCGCTAACTGCTACTGGTTTATGGACATTGAGAGTCGCTAGTAACATGGACAACAAAGCTCGTGTGACTGAGCTATTTAAGAGCGCATACAGCATTCTTACTGAAGTCGAAAAAATGGCTATTGATGGCACTCTAGAAGAACAACAGGCCAAACAGCTTGCCACTCGCCTACTACGTAACAACATCTATAAAGATAATGAATACGTTTATGTTGCGGATGAAAACATGACCTTTGTTGCGACACCTCTGGATCCACAACTACACGGAACCAGCTTTAATGATTTTAAAGACGGTGATGGGAATAGCGTTGGCCAACTCATTCAACGAGTACTTGGCAGTCGTACTGGCCAGATCATTGAGTACACCTGGACGCAAAAACTTCCAGATGGAACAATTGAAGAAAAACTTTCAATGGCAGAGAAAACGCCACATTGGGGTTGGGTTGTCGGCACAGGTATCGGCTTCAATGAAGTTAACGCGCGTTTCTGGTCTACCGCTCAATGGCAGCTATTCCTTTGTGTGGTAATTGCGGGTCTTATCCTATCGAGCTTGATTGCATCCATAAAGCGCATGCTAGCGCTTCTTGGTGGCGAGCCTAAGGATGTAAGAGAAGCAGTACAAGCAGTCGCAGAAGGCCGCATTCAAACCTATTTCGAAACTCAGGCAACAGACGGCAGTATCTACCACGCCGTACAACAAATGAGTAAGTCACTGGCTGAGTTGGTATCAAACCTTGACGCTTCAATGCTGGCATTAAGGGGCGAACTGCAACGCGTAGAAGATCGTGCTGGGGCAATTGCTCAGCTAACAGAGACACAACAGCAATCAACAGAGATGATCGCAACCGCAATGACCGAGATGGCCTCTTCAGCCAACAATGTTGCTGATTCAGCGGGTGATACTGCGCGTAATACTGACGAAGCTGATAAACAGAGCCAACATACTCAGCAGTTAATTCACAACACGGTAGATAACATTCAAGGTCTAGCAGGCCAACTAGGAACTGCCAGTGAAGCCGTCGCTAACCTAGATAGCGATGTACATAACATCGTTAAGGTCTTAGACGTCATCGGTGATATTGCAGAACAAACTAACCTTCTAGCGCTAAATGCGGCAATTGAAGCTGCGCGCGCTGGTGAACAAGGCCGCGGATTTGCGGTTGTGGCTGATGAGGTTCGTAACCTTGCAGGTCGAACACAATCAAGCACGAAAGAAATCCAGCTAATGATCAATAACCTTCAAGAAGGCTCTCGTAACGCAATAAAAACTATGGAAGTGTGTGCGACGACCAGTGAAAGCACCGTAACAGAGTCCCAGAATGCCTCTGAAGCTCTACAACAGATTGTTATCGCATTAGAGTCTATTTCATCGATGAGTCATCAAATCGCGACAGCCGCCGCTGAGCAGACTCAGGTGAGTGACGATATTTCGAAGCGTATCAATATGATCGAAGAAAGTGGCAACCAACTGAGTAATGTGGTGACAGAAAGTCATAACAGCACTCAAACTCTCACCTCCCTTTCTAACGAATTAGAAGCTTGGGTTAATAGGTTTGAAGTAAAACACTAAACTCTCGAGTAAATTCTTAAATATAAAAGCACGTTTTCATACGTGCTTTTTTTGTTTCGGTGCCTATTCAGTCCAGTTAACCGTAGTTTCAGTATCTTTTAGAGCATGCTAGACCTAGGTTTTTAGCCCCAAACGAACAAAAACAATCCACTAAGTATAGAAAAACATCAAACGATACTTTTTTTGCAATTTAATGTTGACCCAGAACGCGAAAACACGTTTAATACACCTCGTCGCCCGGATAGCTCAGTCGGTAGAGCAGAGGATTGAAAATCCTCGTGTCGGTGGTTCGATTCCGCCTCCGGGCACCACAATTTATTTGTTGGTGTCCTAGACAACAACAGTAAAGCACAAAGAAATATTATGTGCCGACTTAGCTCAGTAGGTAGAGCAACTGACTTGTAATCAGTAGGTCACCAGTTCGACTCCGGTAGTCGGCACCATTTCTTTAAAGCTTTAAGAATAATTCCCCTTTAGTTCAGTTGGTAGAACGGCGGACTGTTAATCCGTATGTCGCAAGTTCAAGTCTTGCAAGGGGAGCCAAGTTAATCATCAAGCATAAGCTTTTTGATTCATGATGCCGACTTAGCTCAGTAGGTAGAGCAACTGACTTGTAATCAGTAGGTCACCAGTTCGATTCCGGTAGTCGGCACCATTCTCTTGATTAGAGACTAAACAATCAATTCCCCTTTAGTTCAGTTGGTAGAACGGCGGACTGTTAATCCGTATGTCGCAAGTTCAAGTCTTGCAAGGGGAGCCAATTAGAAAAGGCCGCATCATTGATGCGGCCTTTTTGCATTTAAAGATCCGAACTCATCCATACCAGTCTACTCACCTTTTACTACCTCATTTAATTCGAAAACCAACACTTTTAATGCTCTTCTAAAGCAATCAGACTTTTCTCTTTAATTCCGCTCAAGCTATCACAAGAACAAACTTGTCACTCTTGCAAGAAGCCAGTCATCACGAAGGGCTACTTTCGTTATCTATAGAAGTGCTCTGCTGAGAAATTCTAGTCGTAATGGGGGCGGGAATTAAAAGCTAAATAATGAATTCAAATAAGCTCTAGAAAGGCTCTGTTGGTTACTTAAATTGAAATGGCATACGACTCACTCTTTATCGAAACTATCCACTACAATCGCTCCCATAGACGCTGGCATAGAAATAACAATTACCCTTTTGATAGATACAATTGGATCGCTTAATAAAGGAAGCTTGTCCAAACAAGTCAGCACCAAAGCAACAACCAATGCAGTCATCACATAAGCAATAACAATTCTGAAAATAAACACTGGCAACCGAGCGACAATATCTTTCTGAAATACACTCTCATACGTGTAAAAGCCCAGGAATACAGCAGACAATAGAAACAACAACAGCAAGTTAGCTGTGGGCAAAGTCTCTCCTAACTTCCACGCTTCTTCAGAAAAAGAAATCGGCACGGCCAAAGCAAAAGATCCTACAAAGATCTGGCTCGCATCTTCAAAGTTAAAGCTTAATTTCATAATTCGACCCATTAGGTTTTAAGGCTTTATCTATTTTTAAAATAATCACA
Source organism: Vibrio sp. QJM3NY_35 (assembly GCF_057785915.1). Classification (NCBI taxonomy): domain Bacteria; kingdom Pseudomonadati; phylum Pseudomonadota; class Gammaproteobacteria; order Vibrionales; family Vibrionaceae; genus Vibrio; species Vibrio sp. QJM3NY_35. The sequence goes on from NZ_CM173507.1 coordinate 2,961,609, forward strand.
AAATTATCTGCCGATGATTTGGGGAATTTTCTATTCTTACCAAGCAACAGAAATGACAATTCTTAGCTTAATATTAGTCGTAATAACTTAAACATAGCTTGAACTAACCAGCAAGAAATCAATATGTTCAGAGTAAAAGCGGTGAAACAACTAATTCATATCGAGTCAACAAGCACATCAGAATCGAAGAAATACCGGCAAACATCCTAAGATACCAGTACCTAGAACCAGAGAACCTCAATCAGTTGGGTGATAAACATCACTGCACGGATCGGGGGATAGTCTATTTCTTAGCTTATATATCCTTCCAGCATCACTTGGGGAGCTCAACCTAGCGACTCTCACCTTCAAACTGAATCTAGTCCGCTTTCCCCCTTTGAGATGCTTCAAACAGGGTGCTCAATACAATTAAGATTGGTTTAAGTTTAATGCATAGCAAGAGCATGAAATCGAATCATTAAGGGCTCTAGCGTTCTTAGCAGAAGTCCCCATGATGGAGTCCTAATTACACACCAGAACTATCCTCTAGATTCACAGATAGAACAGAAGTCAGGTTTCCTAGACAAAGATCTATTAACTAATACTTGAGGAGGGCTCCAAGCAATGATCAAGCAGGATGGTTGTAATGCTTGTATAGTTTCAGGTATTGAATTGGGGCGCTGAGTCAGAACAGTCTCATTAGACTAACTTACAACGTCGTATGGCTCGAGTATTTAATTAGTAAGCTTAAAGATCTGCGTGCGTTTGAAGTCATTCTTGTATCAAACCACAATTGGAATCAGAAATGATGTGATTCTAGTCGTAGGATTGGGATTTCTGATAAGTGACGGAGTTATGGTTTACGGGAAACCTTATGTGGAAGTCATTAGATGGAAGGGCGAAACACTATAATTTAGATGTAAAAAAGCCCCGCTATTTCTAGCGAGGCTTCTAAATAAGTGGCGGAGTGGACGGGACTCGAACCCGCGACCCCCGGCGTGACAGGCCGGTATTCTAACCAACTGAACTACCACTCCGCAGTGTCTATTCAGCATAATGCAATTTAAGCCTGACGATGTCCTACTCTCACATGGGGAAACCCCACACTACCATCGGCGCTATTGTGTTTCACTTCTGAGTTCGGCATGGAATCAGGTGGGTCCACAATGCTATGGTCGTCAAACAAATTCTGTTGTTAACTTGATGAATCAAATCAACTAAATAGTGGTGCTGATACCCAGACTCGAACTGGGGACCTCACCCTTACCAAGGGTGCGCTCTACCGGGCTGAGCTATATCAGCAATTCAAGAACCGTTTAAAAACGACTCTAAAAATTTAAAGCCTGGCGATGTCCTACTCTCACATGGGGAAACCCCACACTACCATCGGCGCTATTGTGTTTCACTTCTGAGTTCGGCATGGAATCAGGTGGGCCCACAATGCTATGGTCGCCAAGCAAATTTTGCTTTTACTTTCAGTTTTTTAAAAACTGAAGGCAAAATAATCTGGAAAACTGATTTAAAAGTCTCTTTCAAACTCATTCAAGCGTTTGTACTTTGTTTCTGCTTTTAAAAAGCGGAGACAAATAGTTTTGAGTCCACAAAACCCCTTGGGTGTTGTATGGTTAAGCCTCACGGGCAATTAGTACAGGTTAGCTCAATGCCTCGCAGCACTTACACACCCTGCCTATCAACGTCGTAGTCTACGACAACCCTTTAGGACACTTATAGTGCCAGGGAAAACTCATCTCAAGGCTCGCTTCCCGCTTAGATGCTTTCAGCGGTTATCGATTCCGAACTTAGCTACCGGGCAATGCCATTGGCATGACAACCCGAACACCAGAGGTTCGTCCACTCCGGTCCTCTCGTACTAGGAGCAGCCCCTTTCAATTTTCCAACGCCCACGGCAGATAGGGACCGAACTGTCTCACGACGTTCTAAACCCAGCTCGCGTACCACTTTAAATGGCGAACAGCCATACCCTTGGGACCGACTTCAGCCCCAGGATGTGATGAGCCGACATCGAGGTGCCAAACACCGCCGTCGATATGAACTCTTGGGCGGTATCAGCCTGTTATCCCCGGAGTACCTTTTATCCGTTGAGCGATGGCCCTTCCATTCAGAACCACCGGATCACTATGACCTGCTTTCGCACCTGCTCGAATTGTCATTCTCGCAGTCAAGCGGGCTTATGCCATTGCACTAACCACACGATGTCCAACCGTGTTTAGCCCACCTTCGTGCTCCTCCGTTACTCTTTGGGAGGAGACCGCCCCAGTCAAACTACCCACCAGGCACTGTCCGTAATCCCGATTCAGGGACCAACGTTAGAACATCAAAACTACAAGGGTGGTATTTCAAGGACGACTCCATCACATCTAGCGACGCAATTTCATAGTCTCCCACCTATCCTACACATGTAGGTTCAATGTTCAGTGCCAAGCTGTAGTAAAGGTTCACGGGGTCTTTCCGTCTAGCCGCGGGTACACTGCATCTTCACAGCGATTTCAATTTCACTGAGTCTCGGGTGGAGACAGCGTGGCCATCATTACGCCATTCGTGCAGGTCGGAACTTACCCGACAAGGAATTTCGCTACCTTAGGACCGTTATAGTTACGGCCGCCGTTTACCGGGGCTTCGATCAAGAGCTTCGACCGAAGTCTAACCCCATCAATTAACCTTCCGGCACCGGGCAGGCGTCACACCGTATACGTCATCTTACGATTTTGCACAGTGCTGTGTTTTTAATAAACAGTTGCAGCCACCTGGTATCTGCGACTCTCGTCTGCTCCATCCGCAAGGGACTTCACTGATAAGAGCGTACCTTCTCCCGAAGTTACGGTACCATTTTGCCTAGTTCCTTCACCCGAGTTCTCTCAAGCGCCTTGGTATTCTCTACCCGACCACCTGTGTCGGTTTGGGGTACGATTCCTTACAATCTGAAGCTTAGAGGCTTTTCCTGGAAGCATGGCATCAATGACTTCACTACCGTAGTAGCTCGACATCGTATCTCAGCGTTAGTAGCGGTCCGGATTTACCTAAACCACCCGCCTACGTACTTGAACCTGGACAACCGTCGCCAGGCCCACCTAGCCTTCTCCGTCCCCCCATCGCAATTGTAAGAAGTACGGGAATATTAACCCGTTTCCCATCGACTACGCCTTTCGGCCTCGCCTTAGGAGTCGACTTACCCTGCCCCGATTAACGTTGGACAGGAACCCTTGGTCTTCCGGCGAGGGAGTTTTTCACTCCCTTTATCGTTACTCATGTCAGCATTCGCACTTCTGATACCTCCAGCAGCCCTTACAGACCACCTTCAACGGCTTACAGAACGCTCCCCTACCCCACATACCCTAAGGTACGTAGCCGCAGCTTCGGTGTATAGCTTAGCCCCGTTACATCTTCCGCGCAGGCCGACTCGACCAGTGAGCTATTACGCTTTCTTTAAATGATGGCTGCTTCTAAGCCAACATCCTGGCTGTCTGAGCCTTCCCACATCGTTTCCCACTTAGCTATACTTTGGGACCTTAGCTGGCGGTCTGGGTTGTTTCCCTCTCCACGACGGACGTTAGCACCCGCCGTGTGTCTCCCGGATAGTACTTACTGGTATTCGGAGTTTGCAAAGGGTTGGTAAGTCGGGATGACCCCCTAGCCTTAACAGTGCTCTACCCCCAGTAGTATTCGTCCGAGGCGCTACCTAAATAGCTTTCGGGGAGAACCAGCTATCTCCAGGTTTGATTGGCCTTTCACCCCTAGCCACAAGTCATCCGCTAATTTTTCAACATTAGTCGGTTCGGTCCTCCAGTTGATGTTACTCAACCTTCAACCTGCCCATGGCTAGATCACCTGGTTTCGGGTCTAATCCTAGCAACTGTACGCCCAGTTAAGACTCGGTTTCCCTACGGCTCCCCTAAACGGTTAACCTTGCTACTAAAATTAAGTCGCTGACCCATTATACAAAAGGTACGCAGTCACACCACGAAGGTGCTCCTACTGCTTGTACGTACACGGTTTCAGGTTCTATTTCACTCCCCTCACAGGGGTTCTTTTCGCCTTTCCCTCACGGTACTGGTTCACTATCGGTCAGTCAGTAGTATTTAGCCTTGGAGGATGGTCCCCCCATATTCAGACAGGATATCACGTGTCCCGCCCTACTCGTTTTCACTGATTATGAGATGTCGACTACGGGGCTATCACCCTTTACTGCGGCACTTTCCAGAGCCTTCGTCTGTCTCATTAAAAGCTTAAGGGCTAATCCAATTTCGCTCGCCGCTACTTTCGGAATCTCGGTTGATTTCTCTTCCTCGGGGTACTTAGATGTTTCAGTTCCCCCGGTTTGCCTCCTGTTGCTATATATTCACAACAGGATACTTGCTTATGCAAGTGGGTTTCCCCATTCAGGAATCCCAGACTCAAAAGGTTATTACTACCTAATCTGGGCTTATCGCAAGTTATTACGCCTTTCATCGCCTCTGACTGCCAAGGCATCCACCGTGTACGCTTAGTCACTTAACCATACAACCCGAAAGGGTCTTAGTGTATGGCAACTAACCAAGGTTTTTGGTTGTCATCAAGAAGGGTTAATTCTTGATGACTGTTTGCCGGACTCAATTGTGAATCAATGTAAACATTGATTCGAATACAAGACACTTGAATGTGTTTGTTGTGTTTATCTAATGAAAGATAAACATTGAGAACTTTTAAATTTGATTGAATTACTCGTAAGTAATCAATCAGTCAGCTTTCCAAATTGTTAAAGAGCTTGATTCAAACTAATGAACCATTTTTAAATATTTTCAAATAAAAACACTTAAAGATGGTGGAGCTATGCGGGATCGAACCGCAGACCTCCTGCGTGCAAGGCAGGCGCTCTCCCAGCTGAGCTATAGCCCCATCTTTGTATCTAGTCGATATTGGTGGGTCTGAGTGGACTCGAACCACCGACCTCCCGCTTATCAGGCGAGCGCTCTAACCAGCTGAGCTACAGACCCAATATCGTCTCTTTTACTTTCTAAACCTAATCAATCTGTGTGGACACTCATCGTGGTATCTTCGTATAAGGAGGTGATCCAGCCCCAGGTTCCCCTAGGGCTACCTTGTTACGACTTCACCCCAGTCATGAACCACAAAGTGGTGAGCGTCCTCCCCGAAAGGTTAAACTACCCACTTCTTTTGCAGCCCACTCCCATGGTGTGACGGGCGGTGTGTACAAGGCCCGGGAACGTATTCACCGTGACATTCTGATTCACGATTACTAGCGATTCCGACTTCATGGAGTCGAGTTGCAGACTCCAATCCGGACTACGACGCACTTTTTGGGATTCGCTCACTATCGCTAGCTTGCTGCCCTCTGTATGCGCCATTGTAGCACGTGTGTAGCCCTACTCGTAAGGGCCATGATGACTTGACGTCGTCCCCACCTTCCTCCGGTTTATCACCGGCAGTCTCCCTGGAGTTCCCGACATTACTCGCTGGCAAACAAGGATAAGGGTTGCGCTCGTTGCGGGACTTAACCCAACATTTCACAACACGAGCTGACGACAGCCATGCAGCACCTGTCTCAGAGCTCCCGAAGGCACACCTGCGTCTCCGCTGGCTTCTCTGGATGTCAAGAGTAGGTAAGGTTCTTCGCGTTGCATCGAATTAAACCACATGCTCCACCGCTTGTGCGGGCCCCCGTCAATTCATTTGAGTTTTAATCTTGCGACCGTACTCCCCAGGCGGTCTACTTAACGCGTTAGCTCCGAAAGCCACGGCTCAAGGCCACAACCTCCAAGTAGACATCGTTTACGGCGTGGACTACCAGGGTATCTAATCCTGTTTGCTCCCCACGCTTTCGCATCTGAGTGTCAGTGTCTGTCCAGGGGGCCGCCTTCGCCACTGGTATTCCTTCAGATCTCTACGCATTTCACCGCTACACCTGAAATTCTACCCCCCTCTACAGCACTCTAGTTCACCAGTTTCAAATGCAGTTCCGAGGTTGAGCCCCGGGCTTTCACATCTGACTTAATGAACCACCTGCATGCGCTTTACGCCCAGTAATTCCGATTAACGCTCGCACCCTCCGTATTACCGCGGCTGCTGGCACGGAGTTAGCCGGTGCTTCTTCTGTTGCTAACGTCAAGATGCGCAGCTATTAACTACACACCCTTCCTCACAACTGAAAGTACTTTACAACCCGAAGGCCTTCTTCATACACGCGGCATGGCTGCATCAGGCTTTCGCCCATTGTGCAATATTCCCCACTGCTGCCTCCCGTAGGAGTCTGGACCGTGTCTCAGTTCCAGTGTGGCTGATCATCCTCTCAGACCAGCTAGGGATCGTCGCCTTGGTGAGCCATTACCTCACCAACTAGCTAATCCCACCTAGGCATATCTTGACGCGAGAGGTCCGAAGATCCCCCTCTTTGGCCCGTAGGCATTATGCGGTATTAGCCATCGTTTCCAATGGTTATCCCCCACATCAAGGCAATTTCCTAGGCATTACTCACCCGTCCGCCGCTCGACGCCCATTAACGCACCCGAAGGATTGTTAGTGTCGTTTCCGCTCGACTTGCATGTGTTAGGCCTGCCGCCAGCGTTCAATCTGAGCCATGATCAAACTCTTCAATTTAAGATTTTGTGACTCAACGAATACTGACTTCAAAACTAATATTCATTCGAAAATGAACATGTAATTCTAAAGCTATTACCATTCCAACAGAATGGTAATGAATTGACTGTGCCAAAATTAAGTAAACTTAACTTTGTATTGGTCACTCAGTTCATTGAAATCAAGTTTGTTACCGAAGTAACTGTTACTACCTAAGTAATAACGTTTTGATATTCATCAACGAGTGCCCACACAGATTGATAGGTTTAAATTGTTAAAGAGCGTGTTCTCTAAAAAGAGAACGCTTTCAGTACCTTAGCACTTAAGCAGGACGCGTATAATACGCTTTCCACTTTGAAAGTCAACATAAAACACTAAGAAAACTTAGAACTCTATGGTGACTTGTCTATTCAATAGACAAAGTCGAAATTAAAGCCTGGCGATGTCCTACTCTCACATGGGGAAACCCCACACTACCATCGGCGCTATTGTGTTTCACTTCTGAGTTCGGCATGGAATCAGGTGGGTCCACAATGCTATGGTCGCCAAGCAAATTTTAAAATTCGGAAAACTGATTTAAAAGTCTCTTTCAAACTCATTCAAGCGTTTGGTATTTCTTTGAGTCCACAAAACCCCTTGGGTGTTGTATGGTTAAGCCTCACGGGCAATTAGTACAGGTTAGCTCAATGCCTCGCAGCACTTACACACCCTGCCTATCAACGTCGTAGTCTACGACAACCCTTTAGGACGCTTATAGCGTCAGGGAAAACTCATCTCAAGGCTCGCTTCCCGCTTAGATGCTTTCAGCGGTTATCGATTCCGAACTTAGCTACCGGGCAATGCCATTGGCATGACAACCCGAACACCAGAGGTTCGTCCACTCCGGTCCTCTCGTACTAGGAGCAGCCCCTTTCAATTTTCCAACGCCCACGGCAGATAGGGACCGAACTGTCTCACGACGTTCTAAACCCAGCTCGCGTACCACTTTAAATGGCGAACAGCCATACCCTTGGGACCGACTTCAGCCCCAGGATGTGATGAGCCGACATCGAGGTGCCAAACACCGCCGTCGATATGAACTCTTGGGCGGTATCAGCCTGTTATCCCCGGAGTACCTTTTATCCGTTGAGCGATGGCCCTTCCATTCAGAACCACCGGATCACTATGACCTGCTTTCGCACCTGCTCGAATTGTCATTCTCGCAGTCAAGCGGGCTTATGCCATTGCACTAACCACACGATGTCCAACCGTGTTTAGCCCACCTTCGTGCTCCTCCGTTACTCTTTGGGAGGAGACCGCCCCAGTCAAACTACCCACCAGGCACTGTCCGTAATCCCGATTCAGGGACCAACGTTAGAACATCAAAACTACAAGGGTGGTATTTCAAGGACGACTCCATCACATCTAGCGACGCAATTTCATAGTCTCCCACCTATCCTACACATGTAGGTTCAATGTTCAGTGCCAAGCTGTAGTAAAGGTTCACGGGGTCTTTCCGTCTAGCCGCGGGTACACTGCATCTTCACAGCGATTTCAATTTCACTGAGTCTCGGGTGGAGACAGCGTGGCCATCATTACGCCATTCGTGCAGGTCGGAACTTACCCGACAAGGAATTTCGCTACCTTAGGACCGTTATAGTTACGGCCGCCGTTTACCGGGGCTTCGATCAAGAGCTTCGACCGAAGTCTAACCCCATCAATTAACCTTCCGGCACCGGGCAGGCGTCACACCGTATACGTCATCTTACGATTTTGCACAGTGCTGTGTTTTTAATAAACAGTTGCAGCCACCTGGTATCTGCGACTCTCGTCTGCTCCATCCGCAAGGGACTTCACTGATAAGAGCGTACCTTCTCCCGAAGTTACGGTACCATTTTGCCTAGTTCCTTCACCCGAGTTCTCTCAAGCGCCTTGGTATTCTCTACCCGACCACCTGTGTCGGTTTGGGGTACGATTCCTTACAATCTGAAGCTTAGAGGCTTTTCCTGGAAGCATGGCATCAATGACTTCACTACCGTAGTAGCTCGACATCGTATCTCAGCGTTAAGAAAGTCCGGATTTACCTAAACTTTCCGCCTACATACTTGAACCTGGACAACCGTCGCCAGGCCCACCTAGCCTTCTCCGTCCCCCCATCGCAATTGTAAGAAGTACGGGAATATTAACCCGTTTCCCATCGACTACGCCTTTCGGCCTCGCCTTAGGAGTCGACTTACCCTGCCCCGATTAACGTTGGACAGGAACCCTTGGTCTTCCGGCGAGGGAGTTTTTCACTCCCTTTATCGTTACTCATGTCAGCATTCGCACTTCTGATACCTCCAGCAGCCCTTACAGACCACCTTCAACGGCTTACAGAACGCTCCCCTACCCCACATACCCTAAGGTACGTAGCCGCAGCTTCGGTGTATAGCTTAGCCCCGTTACATCTTCCGCGCAGGCCGACTCGACCAGTGAGCTATTACGCTTTCTTTAAATGATGGCTGCTTCTAAGCCAACATCCTGGCTGTCTGAGCCTTCCCACATCGTTTCCCACTTAGCTATACTTTGGGACCTTAGCTGGCGGTCTGGGTTGTTTCCCTCTCCACGACGGACGTTAGCACCCGCCGTGTGTCTCCCGGATAGTACTTACTGGTATTCGGAGTTTGCAAAGGGTTGGTAAGTCGGGATGACCCCCTAGCCTTAACAGTGCTCTACCCCCAGTAGTATTCGTCCGAGGCGCTACCTAAATAGCTTTCGGGGAGAACCAGCTATCTCCAGGTTTGATTGGCCTTTCACCCCTAGCCACAAGTCATCCGCTAATTTTTCAACATTAGTCGGTTCGGTCCTCCAGTTGATGTTACTCAACCTTCAACCTGCCCATGGCTAGATCACCTGGTTTCGGGTCTAATCCTAGCAACTGTACGCCCAGTTAAGACTCGGTTTCCCTACGGCTCCCCTAAACGGTTAACCTTGCTACTAAAATTAAGTCGCTGACCCATTATACAAAAGGTACGCAGTCACACCACGAAGGTGCTCCTACTGCTTGTACGTACACGGTTTCAGGTTCTATTTCACTCCCCTCACAGGGGTTCTTTTCGCCTTTCCCTCACGGTACTGGTTCACTATCGGTCAGTCAGTAGTATTTAGCCTTGGAGGATGGTCCCCCCATATTCAGACAGGATATCACGTGTCCCGCCCTACTCGTTTTCACTGATTATGAGATGTCGACTACGGGGCTATCACCCTTTACTGCGGCACTTTCCAGAGCCTTCGTCTGTCTCATTAAAAGCTTAAGGGCTAATCCAATTTCGCTCGCCGCTACTTTCGGAATCTCGGTTGATTTCTCTTCCTCGGGGTACTTAGATGTTTCAGTTCCCCCGGTTTGCCTCCTGTTGCTATGTATTCACAACAGGATACTTGCTTATGCAAGTGGGTTTCCCCATTCAGGAATCCCAGACTCAAAAGGTTATTACTACCTAATCTGGGCTTATCGCAAGTTATTACGCCTTTCATCGCCTCTGACTGCCAAGGCATCCACCGTGTACGCTTAGTCACTTAACCATACAACCCGAAAGGGTCTTAGCGTATGGCAACTAACCAAGGTTTTTGGTTGTCATTAAGAAGGGTTAATTCTCAATGACTGTTTGCCGGACTCAATTGTGAATCAATGTAAACATTGATTCGAATACAAGACACTTGAATGTGTTTGTTGTGTTTATCTAATGAAAGATAAACATTGAGAACTTTTAAATTTGATTGAATTACTCGTAAGTAAATCAATCAGTCAGCTTTCCAAATTGTTAAAGAGCATAAAGCAAAAAGCTTTAATCAATAACTTACGTTATTAATTAAAGCTCTGGCTTTAACTAAATCTAAACCATCAATCTGTGTGGACACTCATCGTGACTATCTTCGTATAAGGAGGTGATCCAGCCCCAGGTTCCCCTAGGGCTACCTTGTTACGACTTCACCCCAGTCATGAACCACAAAGTGGTGAGCGTCCTCCCCGAAAGGTTAAACTACCCACTTCTTTTGCAGCCCACTCCCATGGTGTGACGGGCGGTGTGTACAAGGCCCGGGAACGTATTCACCGTGACATTCTGATTCACGATTACTAGCGATTCCGACTTCATGGAGTCGAGTTGCAGACTCCAATCCGGACTACGACGCACTTTTTGGGATTCGCTCACTATCGCTAGCTTGCTGCCCTCTGTATGCGCCATTGTAGCACGTGTGTAGCCCTACTCGTAAGGGCCATGATGACTTGACGTCGTCCCCACCTTCCTCCGGTTTATCACCGGCAGTCTCCCTGGAGTTCCCGACATTACTCGCTGGCAAACAAGGATAAGGGTTGCGCTCGTTGCGGGACTTAACCCAACATTTCACAACACGAGCTGACGACAGCCATGCAGCACCTGTCTCAGAGCTCCCGAAGGCACACCTGCGTCTCCGCTGGCTTCTCTGGATGTCAAGAGTAGGTAAGGTTCTTCGCGTTGCATCGAATTAAACCACATGCTCCACCGCTTGTGCGGGCCCCCGTCAATTCATTTGAGTTTTAATCTTGCGACCGTACTCCCCAGGCGGTCTACTTAACGCGTTAGCTCCGAAAGCCACGGCTCAAGGCCACAACCTCCAAGTAGACATCGTTTACGGCGTGGACTACCAGGGTATCTAATCCTGTTTGCTCCCCACGCTTTCGCATCTGAGTGTCAGTGTCTGTCCAGGGGGCCGCCTTCGCCACTGGTATTCCTTCAGATCTCTACGCATTTCACCGCTACACCTGAAATTCTACCCCCCTCTACAGCACTCTAGTTCACCAGTTTCAAATGCAGTTCCGAGGTTGAGCCCCGGGCTTTCACATCTGACTTAATGAACCACCTGCATGCGCTTTACGCCCAGTAATTCCGATTAACGCTCGCACCCTCCGTATTACCGCGGCTGCTGGCACGGAGTTAGCCGGTGCTTCTTCTGTTGCTAACGTCAAGATGCGCAGCTATTAACTACACACCCTTCCTCACAACTGAAAGTACTTTACAACCCGAAGGCCTTCTTCATACACGCGGCATGGCTGCATCAGGCTTTCGCCCATTGTGCAATATTCCCCACTGCTGCCTCCCGTAGGAGTCTGGACCGTGTCTCAGTTCCAGTGTGGCTGATCATCCTCTCAGACCAGCTAGGGATCGTCGCCTTGGTGAGCCATTACCTCACCAACTAGCTAATCCCACCTAGGCATATCTTGACGCGAGAGGTCCGAAGATCCCCCTCTTTGGCCCGTAGGCATTATGCGGTATTAGCCATCGTTTCCAATGGTTATCCCCCACATCAAGGCAATTTCCTAGGCATTACTCACCCGTCCGCCGCTCGACGCCCATTAACGCACCCGAAGGATTGTTAGTGTCGTTTCCGCTCGACTTGCATGTGTTAGGCCTGCCGCCAGCGTTCAATCTGAGCCATGATCAAACTCTTCAATTTAAGATTTTGATTACCTAAATTAATAGGTGTGACTCAACGAATACTGACTTCAAAACTAATATTTACCGCTCTTTCGAAAAAGAACAGAAACATGTAATTCTAAAGCTATTACCCCTCTCTTCTTAAATAAATAGGAACAGAATGGTAATGAATTGACTGTGCCGAATAACTACAAGTAGTTAAACGTATTGGTCACTCAGCTCATTGAAATCATTTGTTACCGAAGTAACTGCTATTACGCTCTTTCGAAAAAGAACCAATAACGTTTTGATATTCATCAACGAGTGCCCACACAGATTGATAGGTTTAAATTGTTAAAGAGCTTTTCTTCGTTGTGACTTACATCACTTCGGAAGAGGCGGCCATTCTAGCGATTTAATTCTCAGTGTCAAACACTTATTTTGAATTAATTCCTACTTTCTAAAAGTAGGAGCGAATCATCGCTTAAAGCTAGTTGCCTTACTAACATTTCTCGCTGAAGCCTTGTGGCGTCTGCCGTGTCAGTGAGGCGGCATTATAGAGATGCCGCTCATATTGGCAAGCAATAAATGCGTTTTTTATTGAAAAAAGAGGTTAAGCGAAGACATTTCAACCAAGGGCTTATTTATACCACTTTCACCCCAAGTTTCGAACAAATTATCCACAACGACCTGTGGATAACTACTCTCCACTATCAAAAAAGTAAGATAAACGAGCCCTAGGGTTTAGATACTCTCGAACTTGTTCAGGTAATTTGCTTGGATGAACGGCATTAACGATTTTGATCTCTTTAATAAAGAGGTCAATGATCGGAGCTTGGGTTCTTGGCACGCTAGGATCATAGATAAGTACATTTGGATAAAGCATATGTTTAGCGTTAACGGATATCACAATCCCAATCGAATCATTTGAAAGCTGTACTACGGTTCCTGGGGGGTAGACTCCCATGAACTTAACCAACAGCCCCAAGTTATCTTGGCTATATAGATGCTTGCAGCTCTTATATAGGTGGGACAATGCTAAATACGGGATCATTTGTTGAGATTGCGTTTTACCATGGCAAAGGTTATCAAATGCATTAGCCACGGCGACTATCTTGGCAAACTCATCAATCTCATGTTCTTTTAAGCCCTCGGGGTAACCAGAACCATCATTCATCTCATGATGTTGAGCGATCACCTTTTTGGCACTTTCAGGAAAGTCATCAATTGCCGATACAATATCTGCACCGTATTTAGTATGAAGTTTCAGGTAGTTCTCTTCGGGCACCGTTAGTGCACTCTGCTTTCTTAGTATCGCGACTGGTATTTTGACCTTGCCTACATCGTGAAACAACGCTGCGAATGAGAGGTCTTTCAATTGCTGTGTGTTATAGCCTTTGGCCTTACCTATCATCAGTGCAACAACCGAAACATTTAGAGTATGAAAGTAAATATCTTCGAAATCCGCTTTGGCATTCATAAGGTGCAAGGTGACGTTATCATCGCTCACTAGAGTTTCAACGATATCATCAACAAGAGCCTTAACCTCCCCTACCGCATCTAAAGGTCTGTTACGGATCTTGGTCATCACAGATCGCATTCGAGCAAGCGAACGTTCAAACTCTCTCTCACAATGACTCACCCTGCGGCGGTAAGAGCTAAGGGTTTCGATACGCTCATGCTTATCTTTCCACATTCTTTCCGTTTCAAGGCTTACCTGTGAATCAATATCGACTTCTTGTTCACCTACGTGATTAACAGGTAAAGGTGAGGTATCACTTTGACTCAGGTTTATATAGACGTGCTTAATCCCAAGATGTCGAATTACTTTTACTTGAGCGTCATCTTTGATTTTAAAGCTGTTGAATAAAAATGGGTGTTCATTCCATTTTACGGGGAGTCGTATATGCAGACCGGGCTGAATGCGATCTACGGTAATCTTTATGCTGCCCATTTTTATATATAATATTGATGATTAATCTCTATTTATAATTCTAATAAAACCAAGCAGCAATTTCACTATCCAATTTCACAGGCTCAACTTAAAGAATCACAGTGCACCATCCAACGTATACCAAACTTGTCTTCTACTTTGCCAAATCGAGCTCCCCAAAACGTATCTGCGAGTGGAGTCATTATCCGCCCTCCCTTCTTAAGCTTTTCAAAGATCTGCTCTTGAGTCGCGGTGTCTTCAGTTACAAGAGAGAGTGCTAGGTTGTTCCCTTCTAGTTCTTTTGCCTTTACACCATCAGACATCATGAGCTTCATGCCAAATGCTTCGAACTCAGCATGCATAACCCAATCAGGTTGAGCTCCCTCTATTACCTGTGGTGCATCACTAAAGAGTTGCTTCGATAAAACAACACCGCCAAAACACTTATGATAAAAATCCAACGCTTCATTACAACGACCATCAAAAAACAAGTAAGGGGTTACTGTCAGCATATCTCTCTCCTCTGTTAGTCCTTTAAACATAGACAATAGAAAAGAGAATGACAGGTAACATCATGATTTAAGATGAATAATTCACTAGGAACTTGAATTACGAAAGGAAACGGTGAGATTTAGGGATGAAGCATAAAGATCTGACTGATTAAGAAGCTTTCCTGCCCTGCCGCCACCGCGAAGGCAACACTTCCTATATTCCAGATACAACAAAGCCCCGACCATTTCTGATCAAGGCTTTGTCTAAATATGGTACCGGTAGGCGACTTGACTGGGCTTGCATCCAAGCCGACACGCTGGATTTCAAATTCATAAACGCCTAAAACGACGAAAGGTCGCTATAAAAGCGACCTTTCTATGTTTGGTACCGGTAGGCGGACTTGAACCGCCACGCCCGAAGGCAACGGATTTTGAATCCGTCGTGTATACCAATTTCACCATACCGGCATTATCTTGGGGCATTGCCCTTTCGATGTTTGGCATTATACGTATGCGAACTGATGTGGCAAGTATAAAAACTTGAATTCATGTGTGTTTGCCGATAATTTCGCCACTAAGTCATAAGCTGTGCGTCATGTCTCTTTTCACGCTAAGCCTTAAACTATATTCTGACGCCTCAATTTTTAAAGAAGTAATAACACATGACATCAACAAACACTCTGCCACCAGCAGGAGTCATGCGCCGATTTGGTGCCTTGTTCTACGACGCTCTGATCGTAATCGCTATTGAAATGTTGGCGGCTGGCGTCATTGTCGCTCTACTGCACGCGCTCATGGCTCTCGGCATTTTTAACCACAGCGGATATGCCGATGTTAGTGACTTCTTAACCAACCATCCGATTTGGAGCCCTGCATATACCTTTTACTTAGTGGCCGTTTGGGTATATTTCTTCGTGTTCTTCTGGACTAGAGCTGGTCAAACTCTCGGTATGAGGGCTTGGAAGCTGCGCGTTCAAAACAAAGATGGCTCAGCTATCACTATAACTCAGGCGCTGATTCGTTTAGGTACTTCAGGTTTTGGATTGGCAAACCTATGTGTTCCATTCGATCCTGAAAAACGTGGCTTTCACGATATCTGGGCAAAGACCGAAGTCGTTGTGTTACCACAAGCACGATAATGTGATTTAAGTTAGCTCCAATCAAGATCAAAAAAGGAAGGCGTTATGCCTTCCTTTTTTCTATTTACAGTTTCCGCCTCAAGAGCATGATGGCAATTCCAAGGAACACCACGCTCGGGGCTATTGCGCCAAAGGCGGGCGGTATTTGATAAACCAAACTCACCGGGCCAAAGAACTCACTGGATATATAGAAGGTAAAGCCGGCAATAACACCTGACAGAATCCTCGCACCCATGGTCACACTACGCAAAGGACCAAAGATAAACGACAGTGCCATCAACATCATAACCGCGATCGAAATTGGCTGGGTTATCTTTCTCCACAGCGCCAATTCATAGCGTGATGCGTCTTGCTCTGACGCCTTCAGATAAGAAACATAATCATACAACCCACTTAACGACAGCTCTTCTGGCTTAACCGTTACTATCGCCAACTTATCTGGAGCTAATGATGTTTCCCAGGAGTAAGTTGGTAGGCTTTCTTTGGTAATTTGAAGTTCGTTTTCAAAAGACGTGATCTCCACATCCTTCATCGTCCAAACGTTGTCTCCAACGTAATCAACTTCGTCAGAATAAATAGCGGTCTTAAGTGCCTTGTTTTCATCAAAGCGCCACATGTTCATTCCATATAGCTTCTGGTCATCGATTTTGACAATGAAGATGAAGTCATTGGCATCACGAGCCCAGACACCACTTTGCGTCGAAATAATATTACCACCAGCAATCGAGATGGTTCTTAAATCACGAGCCATTTTCTGTGCTTGCGGTGCACCCCACTGACCAAGCAACGTCACCACGATCATCAGTGGAATAGCCGTTTTAAGTACCGATAGGCCGATATCTAACTTAGAGAAACCAGCTGCCTGCATAACGACAAGCTCAGAACTTGCAGCAAGCATACCAAGCCCAATCAACGCACCAAGCAATGCAGCCATTGGAAAGAACATTTCGATATCACGAGGGATACTCAGTAAAACAAAGTACAGCGCTTGTAATAGATCGTATGTACCACGGCCAACTTTTCTCAGCTGTTCTACATATTTGATGATCCCAGAGAGACCAACAAACGTCACCAATACCAGTGACGTCGTTGCGATGATGGTTCTGCCTATATATAAATCGAGAATCTTAAACACGGCTTAAGCCAACCTCTTATTCTTGAATTTTTCTTTCAAACGCCTTACTGGCACGCTATCCATAAAGTTTGCACCAATCGCGACAAATAACAATAACGCATTGATTGGCCACATGCCGATTACCGCAGGAATGCTCCCCTCTTCAATTGAAGACTTGGTTGCACTGATTGCTAAGAAATAGGTGAGATAAATCAGTATTGCTGGGCCGATTTTCGCAAAACGACCTTGTCGAGGGTTTACCGCAGACAGTGGCACGACAAGCATGGTCAACAATGGAATACAAAGTACCAAAGAAATACGCCACTGCAACTCTGCTTTCGCACTATTATTTGAGTTACCAATCAGTTCAAGCGTAGGGATCGCTTCCCAGTCTCGACCTTTCTTCTCAACTTCACGCTGACCAATCAGGCCTTCGTATTCTTCAAAGTGCGTCACCCTGTAGTCGAGGCGAGTCGGAATGCCTTCATGACGAGTACCATCGTACATTACGATCACTTGGCGACCATCACTGAGCTCTTTTACATCACCTGACTTCGAGAACATCACACTTGGCAGTACAGAATCACGCGGACGCATTTGAGCAACGAACACATTTTCTAACTTATTACCGTCGATATCATCGATAAACACGACAGAAGAACCATCCGGCGTACCTTCAAACTTACCTTTTGGTAGTAAATCAACGCTGTTCTCTGCGGCTACTTCTTCATACATTTGTTCAACTTTGTCTTGTGACCAAGGAGATAGCCAAAATGAGTTAAAGGCTGCAACAGACGCCGTAATCAAAGCGAGGTAGAGCGCAGATTGGATCAGGAATTTATTACCGATACCGGTGGCGTTCATGACCACTATTTCACTTTCAGCGTAAAGGCGGCCAAAAGTAAGCAAAATACCAATATAGATACTGAGTGGAAGCATCAATAGGCCCATCGCTGGCATATTTAAGCCAACAATCGACAATATAAGACTCGCAGGGATATCACCATCAGAGGCGTCCGCTAAAACACTGATGAATTTTTGGCTGAGAAACACGAGAAAGAGAACAAAAAAGATCGCAAATTGGCTCTTGATTGTCTCGCGGATCAAATATCTAACAATAATCACGCTCAAATTACCTATACAAAACTTGTTTTTTTGATTGAATCACTATAATTTCCCGTTGAACCTTTTATTTTTTTAAATTTTTAGCTAAGTGTTAGCGTTCTTCTTTAAGGTTAGTTCCATTATAGGATCCAACAAGTAAGAACCCATTATCTAACATTTAGTTCGATTTGTCTTCAGGATGTAGGAGTACGCATGGAGTTCAGTGTAAAAAGTGGCAGCCCAGAGAAACAGCGCAGCGCATGTATCGTTGTCGGTGTATTCGAACCGCGCCGCCTTTCTCCAGTAGCCGAGCAATTAGATAAGATTAGCGATGGCTACATTAGTTCACTGCTTCGTCGCGGTGATCTAGAGGGTAAACCTGGCCAGATGCTACTACTGCATCAAGTACCTGGTGTACTTTCAGAACGTGTTCTACTGGTAGGCTGTGGTAAAGAACGTGAGCTAGGCGAACGTCAATACAAAGAAATTATCCAAAAAACCATCAGCACACTAAACGAAACAGGTTCTATGGAAGCAGTATGTTTCCTTACAGAACTTCACGTTAAAGGTCGCGACACTTATTGGAAAGTTCGCCAAGCAGTAGAAGCGACTAAAGATGGTCTTTACACATTTGACCAATTCAAGAGCAACAAACCAGAGACTCGTCGCCCACTACGTAAATTGGTATTCAACGTACCAACACGTCGCGAATTGAGCCTGGGTGAGAAAGCAATCTCTCACGGCCTTGCTATTGCTTCAGGTGTAAAAGCGTCTAAAGATCTAGGCAACATGCCACCAAACATCGCAAACCCTGCTTACCTTGCTTCTCAAGCACGTCGTTTAGCCGACGATTACGAGACAGTGAAGACTAAGATCATTGGCGAAGAAGAGATGGAAAAACTGGGTATGACATCATACCTAGCAGTTGGCCGTGGCTCTAAAAATGAATCTATGATGTCTATCATGGAATACAAAGGCGCTCCGGATCCAGATGCGAAGCCGATTGTATTAGTAGGTAAAGGTCTTACTTTCGATTCAGGCGGTATCTCGCTTAAGCCTGGTGAAGGCATGGATGAGATGAAGTACGACATGTGTGGTGCGGCGTCTGTATTCGGTACAATGAAAGCACTGGCTAAGCTTAACCTGCCTATTAACGTGGTTGGTATCCTAGCCGGTTGTGAAAACATGCCGGGCAGCAATGCTTACCGTCCAGGTGATATCCTAACGACAATGTCAGGCCAAACGGTTGAAGTACTCAACACTGATGCTGAAGGTCGCTTGGTTCTATGTGATGCTCTAACTTACGTTGAGCGTTTTGAACCAGATTGTGTTGTCGATGTTGCTACGCTAACTGGCGCATGTGTTATCGCTCTAGGTCATCACATCAGTGGCGTTCTATCGAACCACAACCCACTTTCTCACGAACTTGTTAATGCTTCTGAGCAAGCAAGTGACCGTGCATGGCGTCTACCTATGGCAGACGAGTACCATGAGCAGCTAAACAGCCCATTCGCTGATATGGCGAACATCGGTGGCCGTCCTGGCGGCACAATTACTGCTGGTTGCTTCCTGTCTAAATTCACTAAGAAGTACCACTGGGCACATATCGACAGTGCTGGTACTGCTTGGAAGTCAGGCGCAGCGAAAGGCTCGACAGGTCGTCCTGTCTCAATGCTAGTCCAATTCTTATTGAACCGCAGCGGCCAAGAGACTGAAGAGCAATCTTCAAAATAATAAAAAGGGCCTACGGGCCCTTTTTTAATAAGCGCTATTTGTTAGACCCTGTTAACCAAGTAACATTGATATCCACGATTTTCAGTTCGAGTATTAAGTATGCAGACTGCTACATTTTACATTGTGCCTTCAGACAGCCCGCAAGCCAGCGAAGATGGTTTTGCTCACTATGTGCTGTTTCTTGCTCAGCACTTTGCAAAACAAGGCGCTAAACTTTATCTCAACTGTAATGACAAAGAGCATGCCGAGCGTATTGCTGAAGTTTTCTGGCAAGTCGAACCCTGTGATTTTATTGCGCACAACTTGGTTGGCGAAGGCCCGAAGTATTCAACCAACATCGAAATTGGCTATCAAGGCGTAAAACATAATTGGAATCGTCAGCTAGTAATTAATCTGGCCGATAATCATACAACCTTTGCGAACGCCTTTGCTCAGGTGATAGACTTCGTCCCTTGCGAAGAAAAAGCTAAGCAACTCGCTCGAGAAAGGTATAAAATTTACCGTCAGGCTGGATATCAGCTACAAACTATCGAGATTCAACATCCATAGTCAAACCTCATAGTTAAAGCTATCTTTGGATTTAGATTCAAGAAGCTTCACTTATGAAGTTTGACCACGATTAACCATTCACAGTATCCGTTTAAGAGCACTATGGAAAAGACATACAACCCAACATCAATCGAACAAGCTCTGTATAAGACTTGGGAAGAGAAAGGCTACTTTAAGCCACACGGTGACACATCAAAAGAAGCTTACAGCATCATGATCCCGCCACCGAACGTCACTGGCAGCCTACACATGGGTCACGCGTTCCAAGATACGATCATGGATACGCTTATCCGTGCTCAACGTATGAAAGGCAAAAACACGCTTTGGCAAGTGGGTACTGACCACGCTGGTATCGCAACTCAAATGGTTGTTGAGCGTAAGATTGCTGCTGAAGAAGGCAAAACAAAACACGACTACGGCCGTGAAGCTTTCATCGACAAAATCTGGGAATGGAAAGGCGAATCAGGTGGCACGATCACTCAACAACTTCGTCGTCTTGGTGCATCTGTAGATTGGGATCGTGAACGATTCACTATGGATGACGGCCTATCAGCTGCGACTCAAGAAGTGTTCGTTCGTCTTTACGAAGAAGACCTAATCTACCGTGGTAAACGTCTAGTAAACTGGGATCCTAAACTGCACACTGCAATCTCGGATCTTGAAGTTGAAAACAAAGACAAAAAAGGTTTCATGTGGCACTTCCGCTACCCGCTAGCGAACGGTGTTAAAACGGCAGATGGTAAAGACTACATCGTTGTAGCGACGACGCGTCCAGAAACCATGCTTGGCGATACTGGCGTTGCTGTTAACCCAGAAGATCCTCGTTACAAAGATCTTATCGGTAAAGAAATCCTACTTCCAGTTGTGAACCGTCTTATCCCTATCGTAGGCGATGAGCACGCTGACATGGAAAAAGGCACAGGTTGTGTGAAGATCACACCAGCTCACGACTTTAACGATTACGAAGTGGGTAAACGCAACAACCTACCAATGATCAACATCCTAACGTTCAACGCTGATATCCGTGATGCTGCTGAAGTCTTCACAACCAACGGCGAAGAAAGCGATGTTTACTCAACTGACATCCCTGCTAAATACCAAGGCATGGAGCGTTTTGCTGCACGTAAAGCTATCGTTGCTGAATTCGATGAGCTTGGTCTTCTTGAAGAGATCAAAGATCACGACCTGACTGTCCCTTACGGCGACCGTGGTGGCGTGGTTATCGAACCAATGCTGACTGACCAATGGTACGTGCGCACAGCACCTCTTGCAGAACCTGCGGTTAAAGCGGTTGAAGATGGCCAAATCCAATTCGTACCTAAACAGTACGAAAACATGTATTTCGCGTGGATGCGTGACGTGCAAGACTGGTGTATCTCTCGTCAACTTTGGTGGGGCCACCGTATCCCTGCATGGTACGACAACGATGGTAAAGTTTACGTAGGTCGCACTGAAGAAGAAGTTCGTGAAAAGAACAACCTAGCGCCTGTTGTTGTGCTTAAGCAAGACGACGACGTACTGGATACTTGGTTCTCTTCTGCACTTTGGACGTTCGGCACACAAGGCTGGCCTGAAGATACAGAAGCCCTGAAAACATTCCACCCATCTGAAGTACTAGTATCTGGTTTTGATATTATCTTCTTCTGGGTTGCCCGTATGATCATGATGACCATGCACTTCGTGAAAGACGAAGATGGCAAAGCTCAAGTACCTTTCAAAACCGTTTACATGACAGGTCTTATCCGTGATGAAAACGGCGACAAGATGTCTAAGTCGAAAGGTAACGTACTTGACCCAATCGACATGATTGACGGCATCGGCCTTGAAGAGCTAGTAGAGAAGCGTTGTGGCAACATGATGCAACCTAAACTGGCTGCTAAGATCGAAAAAGCAACACGTAAAACTTTCGAAAACGGTATCGAACCTTACGGTACTGACGCACTTCGTTTCACTCTTGCTGCTATGGCTTCAACTGGCCGTGACATCAACTGGGACATGAAGCGTCTTGAAGGTTACCGTAACTTCTGTAACAAGCTATGGAACGCAAGCCGTTACGTACTAATGAACACAGAAGAGCACGATTGTGGCATGTCGCTGTCTATTGAAGACCGTGCAAACATGGAATTCTCTCTAGCAGATAAGTGGATTGAATCTCAGTTTGAAGTTGCAGCGAAAGAATTTAATGCTCACCTAGACAACTACCGTCTAGACATGGCAGCAAACACGCTTTACGAATTCATCTGGAACCAATTCTGTGACTGGTACCTAGAGCTAACTAAACCGGTTCTTTGGAAGGGTACTGAAGCTCAACAACAAGCGACCCGTTACACTTTGATCACGGTTCTTGAGAAAACACTGCGTCTTGCTCACCCAGTTCTTCCTTACATCACTGAATCTATCTGGCAGAGCGTTAAGCCGCTAGTAGACGGCGTTGAAGGCGAGACAATTATGACTCAAGCGCTTCCTCAGTTTAACGAAGATAACTTCAATGCTGAGATCGTAGAAGACATCGAATGGGTTAAGACTTTCATCACAGCTATCCGTAACCTACGTGCGGAATACGACATTGCACCAAGCCAAGGCTTAGAAGTAATGATCAAAGTGGCTGATGAGAAAGATGCAGCTCGTATCGAAGCGAACAAAATCGTTCTTAACTCTCTAGCTAAACTAGACGATATTAAAGTTCTAGCAGACGGAGAAGAGACTCCGGCTTGTGCAACTAAACTGGTTGGCAAATCTGAGCTGATGATCCCAATGGCGGGTCTTATCGACAAAGATGCAGAGCTTGCTCGTCTAGATAAAGAAGTAGCGAAGGCTCACGGCGAGATTAAGCGTATCGAAGGTAAGCTAGGTAACGAAGGTTTCGTTGCTAAAGCGCCAGAAGCGGTTATCGCGAAAGAGCGTGAAAAGCTTGAAGGCTATCAAGAGACTCTTGTTAAGCTTGAAGAGCAAAAAGCGACCATCGCTGCGCTTTAAAACCGAGTGAACGAGAGGCTTCGAACTTCTCGCTCTAAATAGAAAGGTTGGTCTTCGTGACCAGCCTTTTTTTATACCTCTGACTACTATGCTTCTCACTCTAGCCTCAATTATTGATAGGTTTCATCTATCAAATTAATCTCTACTTCCCATTATACTTAATGATAATAATTCTCAATAATAGGTCTATCGAAACAACACAACGATTGAGTAATTATCATGAAAAAGACACTAACCTTTGCTGCATTACATTTTACTATCGCATTTAGTGTCGCTTATGTACTAACAGGCGACATCTTAATTGGTAGCTTAATCGCTATGATTGAGCCCTCAGTGAATACTGTTGCCTTCTATTTTCATGAAAAGGCGTGGGCTCAAGTTCCTGCTCTTAAAGCTCGTCAGTGGATGACCAAATTAAAAACAGCAAGCTTTGCTACCATCCACTTTAGTGTTGCCTTTACCGTTGTCTACTTGTTGACTGGCGATGCCTTCATCGGCGGTGTGATGGCCTTGCTAGAGCCAACTTTAAATACAGTTGCTTACTACTTCCACGAGAAAGTCTGGTTACGTAAATCAGGCGACCAAATGGCACAGCAACAATTCTGTTTGCACCAACATGCTTAGTCACCATATATTGGGTCACATATTAGTGACCCTTTCATAGGCAGATCATGGAACAAATTACTGAGTTCACCCTTAGACCCATTACACCGCAAGACAATCCAAGCATCGCACAAGTCATTCGCCAAGTTTCGGCTGAGCATGGACTCACAGAAGATAAAGGTTATGGCGTGGCCGATCCAACACTCGATGATATGTACTCTGTCTATAGCCAAGCGAATGCAATGTACTGGGTTATCGAACACAACGGAAAGATCGTCGGAGGCGGTGGCTTTGCCCCTCTAGCAGGTAAACCCAATGTGTGTGAGCTACAAAAGATGTACTTCTTACCGCAAACTCGAGGGCATGGCCTAGCCAAGCGAATTGTCGCTTTGAGCTTAAAGCAAGCCAAGCAACTTGGGTATCAACACATGTATTTAGAAACGACGGAGTGCTTGGGTGCTGCGGTCAAACTCTATGAGAAGTTTGGGTTTGAGCATCTTGAGTCAGCTTGGGGAGAAACAGGCCACGACGCTTGTGAGGTTGTCATGGCCAAGTCGTTATAAGCAGAATGCGCCGCTATAGCGAAAGAAGATAGCGCTAAAATATACGGAGTTAACGTAGAAAGTTACTGACGCAAGAGGTTGGGTTCAAGGCAACAAAAGAACTCTCTTCTTGCCCATCAAGTACCACTTCTAATGGGTATAGATGCTTAGGGTTAGGATTCTCAATATCAAAAATGATAGGCGCCTCAACCTGGAACACGACGCCAGTATGTTCAGCGCGCACATCGATCGGCATTACGAGAGTCATACCATTAAATTTGATGGATGCCGATACTAACCCCGCCTTTAGCGTTTGATAGATAACATCCACTTTAAACTCACAGCCACCACCGTGGTGCCATATCTGCTCTGTGACAACTTGCTCTAGCTTGACGTTTCGAACGAACTGCAGGTATGGCGCTTGCCAAATCCCGATACGTGAATCAGATTTAGCGATAGCCTGTGAAGATACAGAGTCATCCATATCCTCTTCAAGCAATAGGCTCTCCTCTTCTTCAAGGAAAAGGATCTCGAAGCGGTTTCGGCCGGACTGCATATAAGGACGGATATCTTTGCGGTATTCAGCTTGGCTACCATCACAATCAAACACAGCCACACCATTAAGCCGAACTTCAGCAAAGTAATCGACTCCAGCCATCACTAACTCAACAAATGGACACGCCAACATAGCGTCATCTACTTCGATGTCGTGCATCAGGTGCCACTCTTGCTCTACAATTTCATTTTCACTCAAGCTATCAGGTAGCTTTGAGCTTAACGGAGCCGGAAAAGTGATGTCATCTTGTGGGATAGAGAGATCCGTCAGTGGCGAAATTTGCCAAAGACCATCGAGAGGTAGCCGCATGTCATTCCTTGAGCTAGATCAATTTTGAACGCATTATAAAGAATGAATGCATATAAAGACATTTATTTTTCTGAGGACAAAAAAATGCCAGCTCGAAGCTGGCATTCTTTAAAACTGGGAGAGATTACTCTTCGCCTTCATCATCTTCATCTGGGTAGATAGCATCTTCACCTTCGTAGTAAGTGCCCCACCCGTCATAGATAATGTCAAACTTCTCTGCAAGATTCACAAGCTTCTCAACTTGCTCATCAATCGCTTCTGCATTCAGAGTACACTGCATCGTCGCATCACAACAAAGTAGCTTATTGCCATCTTCGTCTTCTGTCTCTTCAGCTTCAAGAACTTCAAAGCCCATTTTGAAGGCTTCAACAACCGCTTTCTCAAGTACACCGAAATCTTCAGCAAATAGGTGATGCTCGATATCGTATAGAGCTTCAGGATCGCTACCATCTTCAATTAACGCTGTAATGATGTCGCGAGTCTCTTCCTTTTGAAATTCAATTAATTCCGCTACTGATAGATATTCATCTTCGTGAGACATGTGTCTGCTCCAGAGTGTTGACTATGAAAAGATCAAATTTGATTGCCACGAAATATGTCATGGATCGTCCAGAAAAGCCACCTAGATCAGGCTTATAAAGTTAAGTTTCTCGCCGGATAACAAAGGCAA
This sequence comes from Vibrio sp. QJM3NY_35, assembly GCF_057785915.1. Classification (NCBI taxonomy): domain Bacteria; kingdom Pseudomonadati; phylum Pseudomonadota; class Gammaproteobacteria; order Vibrionales; family Vibrionaceae; genus Vibrio; species Vibrio sp. QJM3NY_35. The sequence goes on from NZ_CM173507.1 coordinate 2,987,310, forward strand.
TACCAATAAAAAAGTGAAATCAAAATCACAGAAACAAATTTTCAACATATTATTAACCCATGCGTGTTTTAGCATTTCATTTTTATTGCGCTCTTTGCCGAAAGTGAATAAAAACTGCGTGCTTAGTCACACAAAATGCATACTCCTGACAACTTTAGAGTTGCATAAAATCTCGACCTGAAATCAAAAAATGAATAATAGTGAATAAAAAATCACTATTATCAGACAAAAGTCGACTCCAAACTCACAAGGTTTTGAGCATAGATCGTCAAAAAGGTTGTTGGGGAATTACATCTGTTATTTGGATTAAAATATAAATAAATAGAATATATATGGGATTTAACACTAAATATTCTAGAAACACCTCGTATTAACACAAGCTTTAAAACTTGCATATTACGATCAAGCTTGTCATAAATAGACGCTGGATTAATAGTAAGGATGCAAAATGAGTAAGCTGTACGTTGGCTCCGAAGTCGGTCAATTAAGACGAGTTCTCCTAAATCGACCTGAAAGGGCACTCACCCACCTCACCCCTTCTAACTGTCATGAGTTACTCTTTGATGATGTACTTGCAGTAGAAGCCGCAGGTGAAGAACACGATGCCTTTGCGACAACACTTCGTAACCAAGACGTTGAAGTGTTATTACTGCATGACCTACTGGTTGAGACACTTGCTGTTGCTCCAGCTCGTGAATGGTTGCTTAATACTCAAATATCTGATTTTCGTTATGGTCCAACATTTGCGCGTGATTTGAGAGAATATCTTGCTCAAATGGACAATGAGCATTTGGCTACCATCCTACTTGGTGGTTTAGCTTACTCTGAGCTTCCTATCAAATCATCTTCAATGCTACCGAAGATGCATCGCCCACTCGATTTCGTTATCGAACCGCTCCCTAACCATCTATTTACACGAGATACCTCATGTTGGGTTTATGGAGGCGTCTCTCTTAACCCGATGATGATGCCTGCTCGTCAACGAGAAACAAATCACTTACGAGCAATATACCGCTGGCATCCTGTCTTCGCTGGCCAAGATTTTATTAAGTATTTCGGTGATGAGGATCTTCACTACGATAACGCAAATATTGAAGGCGGCGATGTCCTAGTTATTGGTAAAGGCGCCGTGCTTATCGGTATTTCAGAGCGAACTAAACCACAGGGTGTCGAAAACCTAGCAGCGAGTTTATTCAAATCGGGTCAAGCAAAAGAAGTCATTGCAATTGATTTACCAAAGCACCGCTCTTGCATGCACCTTGATACGGTTATGACTCATATGGATATCGACACGTTCTCAGTCTACCCAGAAATTGTTCGCAAAGACTTAGACACCTGGCGCTTAACGCCAAAAGAAAATGGCGAGATGCGTGTAGAAAAGGCTGACAACTACCTTTCTGCTATTGAAGGTGCATTAGGACTCGATCAACTGAAGATTATAACCACAGGTGGTGACAACTACGAAGCTGAACGTGAACAGTGGAATGACGCAAACAACGTGCTTACCGTGAAACCAGGTACGGTTATCGGTTATGAGCGTAATGTTTACACCAATGAGAAATACGACAAAGCAGGTATCGAAGTTCTGACGATTCCAGGCAATGAACTGGGTCGTGGTCGCGGTGGCGCTCGTTGTATGAGCTGTCCTATCGAAAGAGACGGTATCTAAGCTACAAAATTTAATAAAGCGAACACACTAACTTATCTAGGCCAGTACCATTGTACTGGCCTTTTTTATCAATTTAATAAAATAAATACTCACAAATACAGCATTTTTATGTTTAACTGAGTTCTTCATTGATTCTATATACACAAGGAGCGAGAGATGGCCTTTAATCTTCGCAATCGTAACTTTCTAAAACTTCTCGACTTTACTCCTAAAGAGATTCAGTTTTTACTCGACTTGTCTGCTGACCTAAAAAAGGCAAAGTATGCAGGAACAGAACAGAAGAAACTCAACGGTAAAAACATCGCTTTGATCTTTGAAAAAGCATCAACTAGAACTCGATGTGCGTTTGAGGTGGCTGCCTTTGATCAAGGAGCTCAAGTCTCTTACTTAGGTCCTTCTGGCTCTCAGATTGGTCAAAAAGAATCAATGAAAGATACGGCTCGTGTATTAGGTCGTATGTACGATGGCATTGAATACCGTGGTTTTGGTCAAAGTATTGTTGAAGACCTAGGCGCTTATGCGGGTGTACCGGTTTGGAATGGTCTCACCGATGAATTCCATCCTACTCAGATCTTAGCTGATTTCCTCACTATGCTTGAGCATGGTCGCGGTAAACATCTGCACCAAATCAGCTTTGCTTATCTAGGTGATGCTCGCAATAACATGGGTAACTCTCTGTTAGTCGGTGCCGCGAAGATGGGCATGGATATTCGCCTTGTCGCGCCTAAAGCATTCTGGCCAGAAGAGCAACTTGTCGAAGAGTGCCAAGCTATCGCGCAAAGCACAGGTGCTAAAATCACTCTAACGGAAGACGTTGCTGAAGGCGTGAAAGGCTGTGATTTCCTTTATACCGATGTTTGGGTTTCAATGGGCGAAGCACCAGAAGCTTGGGACGAACGTGTTACAGTTATGACGCCTTACCAAGTGAATATGGATGTTATTAAGCTCACTGGTAACCCTCAAGTGAAATTCATGCACTGCTTACCTGCTTTCCACAACAATGAAACCGTGATCGGCCAGCAAGTCGCAGATAAGTATGGAATGAACGGTTTAGAGGTAACAGACGAAGTCTTTGAATCGGATTACTCAATTGTGTTTGATGAAGCAGAGAATCGCATGCATACCATCAAAGCAGTAATGGTTGCGACACTGGGTCAATAGCGAATATTGAAAGTAAACAAAAGCTTGATGTAATCGCTTGCGCTCACAAATTGAAAGCGTATAATTCTCGGCAATTTGTCTGAGAGTAGTGAAAATGACGCCAACCAATATTGTGATAACACATAGTAATATTGTGAAAACACCAAATATTGCTCGTAAGCTAAGATGCTTACCAGGCCGTCTATTCTGCTTTTCAGCACTTTTTTAAAGCCTCCCATTATGGGGGGCTTTTTTATGGCCAATACATTATTGTGGGGAAGAAGATCATGGCGAATTCGCTCTATCAAAAGCACATCATCTCAATTCCAGAGCTTTCTCGTGAAGAGCTAGAATTAATTGTTCAAACGGCAGGTCAGCTAAAGGCTGAACCAAACCCAGAACTCATCAAGAACAAAGTTGTTGCCAGCTGCTTCTTCGAACCTTCTACGCGAACTCGTCTCTCTTTTGAAACTGCGATTCAACGCATCGGTGGTGATGTGATTGGTTTCGACAGTGGTGGTAACACTTCTTTGGCAAAGAAAGGCGAAACGTTAGCGGACTCGGTACAGGTTATCTCTTCATACGTTGATGCTTACGTGATGCGTCACCCTCAAGAAGGCGCAGCGCGTCTGGCTTCTGAGTTCTCAAACGGTGTACCTGTTATTAACGCAGGTGACGGCGCAAACCAACACCCAACACAAACGTTATTAGACCTGTTCTCTATCGCTGAGACACAAGGCCGCCTCGACAACCTAAACGTTGCATTCGTTGGTGACCTTAAGTACGGCCGTACGGTTCACTCGTTGACGCAAGCACTAGCGAAATTCGACAACATCTGTTTCTACTTTGTGGCGCCAGAAGCGTTGGCGATGCCAGACTACATTTGTGAAGAACTTGATGAAGCGGGTATCAAGTACCAACTACTGACCGACATGGAAGATGTGATTCCTGAGCTTGATGTCTTGTACATGACTCGAGTTCAAAAGGAGCGCTTCGATGAGTCAGAATACGCGCACATCAAATCCGCATACATCCTGACCGCTTCGATGCTGGAAAATGCACGCGATAACCTGAAGGTTTTGCACCCTCTTCCTCGCGTTGATGAAATTACTGTCGATGTCGATAAAACACCTTACGCTTACTACTTCCAGCAAGCAGAGAATGGTGTTTACGCTCGTGAAGCATTGCTAGCCCTTGTTCTTAACGAAACGCTGTAGAGGAGAGATATCATGTCTAAAGAGACTCAATTAAAAGTTGAAGCAATCAGAAACGGTACTGTTATCGACCATATCCCTGCCAATATCGGGATCAAAGTGCTAAAACTGTTCGACATGCACAACTCTCATCAGCGCGTGACGATTGGCCTAAACCTGCCCTCTTCGGCACTAGGCGGAAAAGACCTGCTCAAGATTGAGAATGTGTTTATCACTGAAGAACAGGCGAGCAAGCTGGCTCTTTACGCACCTCACGCAACCGTGAATCAAATCGAAGATTACGAAGTGGTTAAGAAGCTACCACTAGAACTTCCTGAGCAGATCAACGATGTGTTCGAGTGTCCAAATACCAACTGTATTACTCACAATGAACCGGTTGAAAGCAGCTTTAAGATCTTTGAAAAGAAAGAAGATATTCGATTGAAGTGTAAGTATTGCGAAAAAGTCTTCTCTCGTGAGATCGTGACAGAAAGATAACGTCAATACGGCAAAGAAGACCGAATGTAAAAACTATCAAATACCTCGCCTGTGCGGGGTATTTTACGCTTTACCTATCCAAAGTTTGAAGGCACACTGAAAATTGATTTTTATCTAATAACTGATGGAATAAACCAATGACTAAAGTACTTCACACAGAATCTGCTCCAGCTGCAATCGGCCCATACGTACAAGGCGTTGACCTTGGCAACATGGTACTGACTTCTGGTCAAATCCCAGTAAACCCAGCAACTGGTGAAGTATCTGCTGATATCGCAGAGCAAGCTCGCCAATCTCTAGACAACGTTCAAGCGGTTGTTGAAGCTTCAGGCCTTACTGTAAAAGACATCGTAAAACTAACGGTATTCGTTAAAGACCTAAACGACTTCGGCACAGTAAACGAGGTTTACGGCAAATTCTTCGATGAGCACGGCGTTGCAAACTACCCTGCACGTTCATGTGTTGAAGTAGCTCGTCTACCAAAAGATGTAGGTATCGAGATCGAAGCTATTGCGGTTCGCAAATAGGTTTTTCTCTCTAGAAGAAATGGTTTCTAGTAAACGAATTGGCAAAATGCTGGACGTTTATCAGATACAAAAAAGGTTGCCCATTCGGCAACCTTTTTCATTGTTCATCGTTTCGCTTAGATAATTACTTTTTATTAAGCTCAACCACTTCTTTGTCTAACTCTTCAAGCTTAGCAGCCATCTGCTCACGAGCTAGGTTAGCCAGTTCACGAACATTAGACTTGTCGTAGCCTTCAGTGCTGATTGGTGGCAGCATTTCAACAATCACGTGACCATTGTTCCAACGGTTTAGCTTCACGCCACCGGTTGAGCTACATACGATAGGGATGATAGGCAAACCAGCACCAATCGCAGCATGGAATGCACCTGTTTTGAATGGCAGCAGACCACGGCCACGAGAACGAGTGCCCTCAGGGAACATCCAAACTGAAACATCGCTCTCTTTTAGACTCGTCACGACCTGATCAATCGTACCTACCGCTTTGCTGCGGTTAGCACGGTCAATTAGGATGTTACCCGTTAACCAGTAAAGCTGACCAAATAGAGGCATCCACACTAGGCTTTTCTTACCAACCGTCACTACTTTGGGCGTTACCGCTGATGAAATCGTGAATAGATCCCAGCTGTTTTGGTGGTTCGCTACATAAACATGTTGGCCGCGAGAGTAGGCATCTTCTGGGATGCGAAGCTCTAACTTCATGCCGAAGATCTTCGACATTCGACCGAAATAACGGCCAAAGGTAAATACGTGTTTTGGATTGCGTGGACTTAATAGGCAGTAACCACAACCAAATACAAACATAAGAATCGCAAATATCGCCACTGCGAAAATACGTAATATTGCTATCATTTTGTTCCTCACCGACCGCCAAGTTGATTCATCTATTCGCGCAAAAATAAGCAATAGATTTACTCGCGGTAAATACAACTATAAAAAAGCCGAAACCAAGGTTCCGACTTTTATGTTTTCATCTTACTGATTCATGAATCCACTAACCTAGGTTAGTTCGACTCACTAAATCGTGTAATGTTTGCGCCTAAGGCTGACAATTTATCTTCAATCTTATCGTAGCCACGATCGATGTGATAAATACGGTCAACGATGGTTTCGCCTTGAGCAATACAGCCAGCAATAACAAGGCTCGCAGATGCGCGAAGGTCCGTTGCCATTACTTGAGCGCCGCTCAGTTTTTCCGTTTCACCACAGATAGCCGTGTTGCCTTCGATTTCCGCTTTTGCACCCATTCGCTGTAACTCAGGAATGTGCATAAAACGGTTTTCAAAGATAGTCTCAGTGATAACACCACTGCCCTTCGCCATCATGTTAAGCAGAGTAAACTGTGCTTGCATGTCGGTTGGGAAACCAGGGTGAGGTGCCGTTACGATTTTCACCGCTTTCAGCTCACGACCCGTCATATCAAGACTGATCCAGTCTTCGCCCGTTTCAACCTTCGCACCCGCTTCTTCAAGCTTCGCTAAGGCAGCTTCAAGAAGATGAGCGTTGGTGTTGCGACAAACCACTTTACCGCCAGAAACAGCAGCAGCAACCAGGAAAGTACCTGTTTCAATACGGTCAGCAACCACAGAATGTTGGCCACCACCAAGACGTTCAACGCCTTCGATAGTAATCGTATCTGTACCTGCGCCAGAAATTTTAGCACCCAGTTTGTTTAGGAAGTCAGCTGTATCAACAATCTCAGGCTCACGCGCTGAGTTATCGAGTACTGTTGTTCCTTCCGCTAGCGTTGCTGCACACATGATAGTAATGGTGGCACCCACACTTACTTTATCCATCACGATGTGCGCGCCTTTCAGACGGCCATCAACACTTGCTTTCACATAACCATCTTCCAACTTAATGGTCGCACCTAGTTGCTCTAGGCCGTGGATATGTAGATCAACAGGTCGAGCACCAATTGCACAACCGCCTGGAAGTGAAACTTGGCCTTCACCAAAACGAGCCACTAGAGGACCTAAAGCCCAGATAGAAGCACGCATTGTTTTCACTAAATCGTAAGGCGCACAAAATTCATTAATTTCGCTGCCATCAACATGAACACTACCATTACGTGATACTTTTGCGCCTAAACGCTTAAGCAGTTCCATCGTAGTATCGATGTCACGTAGGTGAGGAACGTTACTTACTTCCACTGGCTCTTCAGCAAGAATTGAAGCAAATAAGATAGGTAGCGCTGCATTTTTTGCGCCTGAGATCGTCACTTCACCGCTTAGCGGCTTATCCGATCCAATAACTCGAAACTTTTCCATCATAAACCTTAAAGTGACATCAGTTTCTTATCACGTTCCCACTCTTCCGGCGTGAAAGCCTTAATGGAAAGAGCATGGATGTCATTGCGTTGAATGTATTCCATTAGTGGGCCGTAGATTAGTTGCTGCTTCTTAACTCGATTCATGCCGTCAAAACATGGATCAACCGCAACAACTTCGTAATGACTGCCTTCCCCTTTCACGAAAATTTCCTGAAGGTTCAGAGCTTCTGCTAATAATTCTTGTACTTTTGTGCTGTCCACAAATAGCTCCTGCCTAATTTTTTATGTGTTCTGCCATCATTGGCTGGATATTGCTCAATTGGAACAACGTTCGTAATTGTTCTGGCACGAAACTGAGCATTATATGACAGTTTTGATTTTTTGCATGCTCTAATAAGTGAATTAGCATCACCATTCCTGCTGAATCGACGCGATTTATATGGCTAAGGTCAATTTCAACGCTCGATTCCGTCGTTTGCCACTTTTCCAATATACGCCAGATTGCAGGGACACTGTCTCGGTCTAGATCACCGAGCAGTTGATACTCTTTAGAGCTTAGTGCTTGCCATTGAGAATGGCTCATTATTTGTTACTCTCAAAACGAATCGGTTGTGCGGCTAATTTCTCTAGTTCGTCAGCAACTTGTAAGATGCCTTCTTGACGAATCTTAGTATTCCACTCCGATTGCTTGCTCGACAACAGGCTAATACCTTCGGCAACCATATCAAATGCTTTCCACTCGCCAGATTTCTTGTCTTTGCGAAGCTTAAATTCAAGCTTAATGTTTGGTCGCGGCGTATCGATGATATCAACCTTGATGCTCGTAATGCGGCTATCCGCTTTGATTTTTGGTTCTGGACCAAATTCAATCGTCTGATCTGTGTATTGAGTCAGCACTTGGGCATAAGAAGAAACCAGGTATTTACGGAATGAATCGATAAACACGCCCACGTCTTTCCTATCCGCACCTTTCAAGTTTGGGCCTAATAACTTAAGTGCCGCATATTGAGCATTCACATAAGGCATCAACTCTTCTTCCACAATGACCTTCAATAGCTCAGGGTCTTGATGGATGTTGTCTTGTTCACTCTTCAAACGCTCAAATGCCACTTCGGCAACTTGAGTCATCATCTGGTAAGGCTGAGTACGATCAATCGATTCTGCAGCAAATGCTTGGGTAGAAATAAGCAACGCCATTGCCGCCATAAACATTGATTTCAAGTAACCAATAGCTTTTAAATGACTAATAGTTTTCAACATCATCTTATTCCTTAGCTTCGCTGTCATTAGAACCACCAACGCTATACAGCACTTGGCCAATCAAATCTTCTAGTACTAATGCTGACTTGGTGTCTTCAATTGCATCACCATCGACCAGCATCTCTTCATCATCAAAAATGAAGCCTGGAACCAGACTAATGTACTGCTCACCGATTAAGCCAGATGTTAAAATTTGAGCGCTAGAGGTATCTGGAAATTGTGAGTATTTCCCGTCAATAGACAGTTCAACGACAGGAAGGTAGCTCTCGGTATCAAGCTCAATGCTTTTAACTCGTCCAACAACGACGCCACCCACTTTCACTGGAGAACGAACTTTTAGGCTGCCAATGTTGTCAAAGGTCGCTTTTAGATTGTAAGTATGGTTCGAACCTATGCCTTTTACGTCAGCGACTTGAAAGATCATGATTAAGATTGCGCAAATTCCGGCAATAACAAAGGTGCCGACCCATAATTCTAATTTTCGAGTTTGTTGCATGATTAATTCCCAAACATCAATGCGGTAAGAACAAAATCTAGCCCTAGTACCGCTAGAGAAGAGTGCACTACAGTGCGTGTGGTTGCCTGACTGATACCTTCAGAAGTCGGTACCGCGTCATAACCATTGAAAAGTGCGATCCAAGTTACGGTGATAGCGAAGACCATACATTTGATCATGCTGTTACCAATATCTCGGCCAAGCTCAACTGAAGACTGCATCGCAGACCAGAAACTGCCGTGATCAATACCTTTCCAATCAACACCCACTAACTGACCGCCCCAAATGCCTACCGCCATAAAGATCATAGCAAGCAATGGCATTGAGATAAGCCCGGCCCAAAGACGTGGTGCAATTATGCGTTTAAGAGGGTCAACGGCCATCATCTCAAGGCTTGAGATCTGCTCTGTTGCCTTCATTAAACCAATCTCTGCCGTGAGTGCTGAACCGGCTCGACCTGCAAATAATAACGCAGTCACCACAGGCCCCAGCTCACGTAACAGTGAAAGCGCGACCATTTGGCCAAGGTTACCCTCAGCGCCGTAGTCAATTAACACGACATAGCCCTGCAGGCTGAGCACCATGCCAATGAACAGACCCGAAACTAAAATAATAGCCAATGACTGAACGCCAACGCTATAAAGTTGTTTTACTAATAAAGGGAAGTTTTTTAGTCGCGGGATGCCAAACAAAGCCCCAAATAACATCAGGCTTGCTCGACCAAATGACTCACAGATCGCAAGTGTGCGCTTACCGACACCCGCAATAGTTTTAGCAATCATATTAAAACAAATCCTTTTCTAAGCTCTTCGCAGGGAATCTAAATGGTACGGGGCCATCAGCTTCGCCTTGCAAAAATTGCTGCACTCTCGGATCGCTATTGTTGTACAACTCATCAGGTGTTCCAGCAGCAATGATCTTGCTATCCGCCATGAGGTAAACCCAATCAGCAATACTCATCACCTCTGGCACATCGTGAGAAACAACAATCGAGGTTAAGCCCAACGCTTGATTGAGGTTACGAATAAGCTCAACCAAAACACCCATGGTGATTGGGTCTTGGCCAACAAACGGTTCATCGTACATGATGAGTTCTGGATCCAAGGCAATCGCACGTGCCAACGCCGCTCTTCTCGCCATACCACCAGACAATTCACTCGGCATTAACTGTGCCGCCCCTCGTAACCCTACTGCCTCAAGCTTTAGTAATACGATGGTACGAATGAATTTTTCATTCAGTTCAGTGTGCTCACGTAATGGAAACGCCACATTATCAAACACATTGAGATCCGTAAAAAGTGCACCCGACTGGAATAGCATGCTCATTTTCTTACGTGCTTGATACAGCTTTCGACGTGATAATGCAGGGATATTGTCGCCATCAAACCAAACTTCGCCTTCATCTGGCGGCAGTTGCCCACCGATCAAACGCAGTAAAGTCGTTTTGCCGATCCCCGATGGCCCCATGATTGCGGTTATCTTGCCTTGAGGCACCTCTAAACTGATGTCGTCAAAGATAACGCGCTCACCGCGTGAGAAGCTGAGGTTTTTAACTTTCACAAGCTCAGTGTTCAACATATTTTTGTTGTTTCCTTGCTTTAAAAAACGCCAATTATGGCTGCAATAATAATGAGTCTACTTTAGAATTAAAAGCACTGTTCAATTAATTCATATTAAACAGGAATGTATGCAGGGATTTGAAAGCATTAGAAAATTATCTATTGAGCTCTCTTTCTTGGTGACGAACTGGTAATTAATTTGCCGAGTGACTTCCCTTTTATCTAGCAACAGGTCAAAATTAGCGGTTAATCCTCCGTTTTTATTAATTTTTTAGGAACCATTATGCTTCTTGAAGCGATTGTTTTTCTCGTTATCGGTTTAGGTTTTTTGGTGTGGAGTGCAGATAAGCTGGTATACGGCGCCGCAGCTCTTGCTCGCAACTTCGGTATCTCGCCATTAGTTATCGGTATGACGATCTTAGCAATGGGGTCTTCGGCTCCTGAAATGATGGTTTCAGCAACAGCTGCTCTTGATGGAAAAACAGATACGGCTGTAGGTAACGTTCTCGGTTCAAACATCGCCAACATTGCCCTGATTTTAGGTATTACAGCGCTGATTAAGCCATTATCTATTAGCTCTGGCGTGATTCGCCGTGAACTACCATTAATGATTGGTGTCACTTTATTAGCTGGCGCACTGCTTTGGGATAACCATTTAGGGTTCTATGAAGGCGTGTTGTTGTTTGTTCTTTTCGCCGCTTTCTTATTTGCCATGCTGCAAATCAGCCGCAGTGAGAAGAAGAACGGTGATGCCTTCCTTGACGAGCAAGAATCAGAAATCCCAGAGGGCGTAAGTAACCCTAAAGCCGCAATGTGGGTCGTGATTGGTCTGATCATCCTGCCTTTGGCTGCTGATATGCTGGTTGATAATGCCGTTGTTATCGCGAAATACTTCGGTATGAGCGACCTTGTCATTGGTCTAACTATCATAGCCGTAGGCACTAGCTTGCCTGAGCTTGCAGCATCACTTGCCGGCGTTATGAAGGGTGAAGATGATATGGCAGTGGGTAATATCATTGGTTCAAACGTATTCAACATCCTTGCTGTTATGGGTATCCCGGGCATTCTAAACCCTTCGATCTTGAGCGAGTTCGCTATGGGTCGTGACTTCTGGGTAATGCTAGGCGTATCGCTACTGCTTGTTGTTATGGCACTAGGAAAATCTCGTAGCGTGAATCGTATTGAAGGCGGCGTGTTAATTGTGACGTTCGTGGCCTACCAAGCTTACCTACTAATGAACATGTCGGCTTAATTGTTGATTTAACTTCCCGTACTTGGAGTATTTGATGTCTCAGCCATTTGATTACCGCAGCGTTGCAAAACAAGTTTTGGAAACCGAAGTTGCAGGTCTCACTCAATTAGACCAATATTTTAATGATGATTTTTGTAAAGCTTGCGACCTTATCCTGAACAACAAAGGCAAAGTCGTTGTGATGGGTATGGGTAAATCAGGCCACATTGGCAACAAAATCGCAGCAACATTGGCAAGTACCGGGACATCGGCTTTCTTTGTACACCCAGGTGAAGCGGCGCATGGCGACTTAGGCATGATCGAACCTGGCGATATTGTGATTGCAATATCCAACTCAGGTGAATCGGGAGAAATCCTCAGCCTATTCCCGGTATTAAAGCGTTTGAACATCAAAATCATCAGCATGACAGGTAAGCCAGCATCAAACATGGCTACCTTGTCTGATATCCATTTACAAATTTCAGTACCGGAAGAAGCTTGTCCACTGGGCTTAGCACCAACAACCAGCACCACGGCGACGTTAGTCATGGGTGATGCATTAGCCGTTGCACTTTTGCAGGCTCGAGGTTTCACCGCTCAAGACTTTGCACTGTCTCACCCTGGTGGTGCTTTAGGTCGTCAACTGCTGTTGAAACTGGACGACATCATGCACACCGGTGATGCACTGCCTGTTGTGGCACCGGATGCGCTAGTTCGAGACGCTCTGTTAGAGATCTCTCAGAAAGGCTTAGGCATGACAGCCATCGTTGGTGAAGATGGCCAAATGGCCGGTATTTTTACCGATGGTGATTTACGCCGTATCTTAGACAAACGCGTTGATATCCATAACACGCAGATCGGCGATGTGATGACACTAAACCCGACAGTAGCCGAGCCAAACATGCTCGCGGTTGAGGGCTTAAACTTGATGCAAGCGAAGAGCATCAATGGCCTGATGTTGTGCCAAGAAGGTAAATTAGTCGGAGCGTTAAACATGCATGACTTACTGAAAGCAGGAGTAATGTAATGACACAGACAGTCGAAACTCTATACGGCACTGTTAACTCAGATGTATTTGCCATCGCAAAAGAGATCAAACTGCTAATTTGCGATGTCGATGGTGTCTTCTCTGATGGTCGCATCTATATGGGCAACAACGGTGAAGAGCTGAAAACCTTCCACACTCGTGACGGTTACGGTATCAAATCACTGATGAATGCAGGCATTGAAATCGCGATCATCACGGGTCGCAAATCTCAAATTGTTGAGAATCGTATGACCGCTCTAGGCATTAAGCTGATTTATCAAGGTCAAGACGATAAAGTTAAGGCATACCAAGATATTTGCGATAAGCTTTCTGTAAACCCTGAAAATACAGGTTACATCGGAGACGATCTGATTGACTGGCCTGTAATGGAAAAAGTTGGCTTGAAGGTCTGCGTGGCAGATGGGCACCCGCTACTTGCAAAGCGTGCAAACTACGTGACAACCATTAACGGTGGTCATGGTGCGGTACGTGAAGTCTGCGACCTTATTTTACAAGCAAGAAATGAACTCGACGTGCATAAAGGTTTAAGCATATGAGTTTTACTCGTATTATCTATTTAATACTCATATTTATTGCCTCTTGGTCGACCTATTACCTGTACGACAAAGAGCAAACATCAACGATACAAGTGGCTCCCAATTTGGAGCTGCCCGCGTTTAGTGGCAAAAGCCTGAACAACATTAGCTACGACGAAAGCGGTATTCGCAGCTATCAGGTTGAATCGACATATTTAGAACACTACTCAGTGGTTGGCGATACGCACTTTCAAAACCCAGTTCTTTCGGTATTCCGTGAAGGGCACACGATTGAATGGCAAGTCACCGCTGATCGCGCGATTATGGATGAGAATCAAGTTGTCACTTTTTATGACAACGTCGTGGCAAAGAACCTGTTGCCAGAAGCCAGCTTCGATACAATGACCACAGATAAAATGGTTGTTGAGCTGCCTAGCCGAGATTTTTATTCAGAGACTCCGGTCCATATGATCGGTACATTTTTTGAAACTGAGGGGCAAGCAATGAAAGGTAACTTCGGTACCAACAATGCGACCCTCTTTAATTCTGTTCAAGGTAGATATGAAACTCTTACACCTTAGTTTATTCGCTTTGACCCTTGCGGCACCTAATGTCTATGCTCTGTCTTCGGATAGCGAGCAACCTGTCTACATTGACTCAGACAGCCAGCAATTGGATATGAAAAGTAACCAAGTAACTTTCCTTGGTGATGTGAACCTTAAACAAGGCAGCATCAACATCAATGCCGATAAGGTTATTGTTACTCGTAACGCCGTAAATGGTGAGATTGAAGAGATTCAAGGCTTCGGTAAGCCAGCAACCTTCTCTCAGCTTACTGACGACGGTAAGACACTCTACGGCGAAGCTGATGACCTACATTACCAGCTTGTTGCCGACCGACTGATCATGACCAAAAATGCGATGCTATCTCAAGATGGCAGCATCATTCGCGGTTCTAAGATCACTTACCAGATCGGTTCTCAGAAATTAGTCGCTGACAGTGGTGAAAACAAACGAGTGTCAACGGTTTTACAACCAACGGAAGTGAATAAGTAACGATGGCTGTTCTTAAAGCAAAAAACCTAGCGAAAACCTACAGTAAGCGTAAGGTTGTTACCGATGTAAGCTTACAGGTAGAGTCAGGCCAGATCGTCGGTCTGCTTGGACCTAACGGTGCGGGTAAAACCACGTCTTTCTATATGATTGTTGGTCTGGTTGCGCGTGATGAAGGTACCATCAGCATTGATGACCGAGACATCAGTATCTTGCCAATGCACAGCCGTTCTCGTCTTGGTATCGGTTACCTGCCTCAAGAAGCATCGATTTTCCGTAAGTTGTCTGTAGAGAACAACATCATGGCGGTTTTACAAACCCGTGATGAGATGACCAACGAACAACGCCAAGATAAGCTGGAAGACCTGCTAGAAGAGTTCCACATCCAACATATCCGCACCAGCAATGGTATGGCTCTGTCAGGTGGTGAGCGTCGTCGTGTTGAGATTGCTCGAGCACTCGCAGCAAACCCGCAGTTCATTCTATTGGATGAACCATTCGCCGGTGTTGACCCGATCTCAGTAATCGATATCAAAAAAATCATTGTTCACCTGCGTGATCGCGGCTTGGGCGTTTTGATTACCGACCACAACGTTCGTGAAACATTAGACGTGTGTGAAAAAGCTTACATCGTAAGCCAAGGACACCTGATCGCTGAGGGTACTCCTGAAGATGTTCTCAATAACGAACAAGTTAAACAAGTTTATCTAGGCGAACAATTCCGTCTATGATTATATAGAGAGTATCGAGAGTTCTAAGAATAATAACTAGGTAAGTCACACTGAATGAAACCCTCATTACAACTTAAGCTAGGCCAACAGTTAGCAATGACTCCTCAATTGCAGCAAGCGATTCGTTTGTTGCAATTGTCTACTTTAGATTTGCAACAAGAGATTCAAGAAGCACTTGAATCTAACCCACTACTCGATGTCGAAGAAGGCAATGAAGACACGCCAACATCGGAAGAAAAACCTAGCAGTGACGAAAAAGAAACCGTTGAAGCCACAGAGCAAGACTTACCTGATAGTTCAGACTTAATCGAAAAATCAGAGATTGGCAACGAACTAGAAATCGACACAACTTGGGAAGACGTCTACAGCGCAAACACCGGTAATACAGGTATCGCAGTTGATGACGACATGCCTGTTTACCAAGGTGAAACCACTCAAAGCCTGCACGATTATCTACTTTGGCAACTCGACCTAACGCCATTCACTGACACCGACCGAAGCATAGCTTTTGCATTAATAGATGCTATCGATGACTATGGCTACCTCACTGTAACTTGTGAAGACATCCTTGAAAACTTCGACAATGAAGAGATCGAGCTTGATGAAATTGAAGCCGTACGTAAACGAATTCAACAATTTGACCCGCTAGGTGTCGGTTCAATCAATCTGCAAGATTGCTTATTACTGCAGCTGGCAACCTTTCCTCAAGATACTCCTTGGCTCAACGAAGCTAAGTTAGTACTTACTAGCCATATTGACCAACTTGGTAACCGTGATTACAAATTGGTTATCAAAGAGACCAAGTTGAAAGAAGCAGAACTACGTGAAGTTTTGCAACTGATTCAACAACTGGACCCGCGCCCTGGCAGTAAGATTACTCCGGATGAAACTGAGTATGTGGTTCCGGATGTATCTGTCTTTAAAGACCTTGGCAAATGGTTAGTGACCATAAACCCTGATAGCGTGCCTAAGCTAAAAGTGAATCAGCAGTACGCTGATCTGGGTAGTAAAGGCAACAGCGCCGACAATCAATACATCCGTTCAAATTTGCAAGAAGCAAAGTGGCTAATTAAAAGCCTAGAGAGCCGAAATGAGACGCTACTCAAAGTTGCGCGATGCATTGTTGAACATCAACGTGATTTCTTCGAACATGGCGAAGAAGCGATGAAGCCAATGGTTCTGAATGATGTTGCGTTAGCTGTTGATATGCACGAATCCACGATCTCTCGTGTGACGACTCAAAAATTCATGCACACACCACGTGGAATCTTCGAACTCAAATACTTTTTCTCAAGCCATGTCAGCACTGACAATGGCGGTGAATGTTCATCTACAGCAATTCGCGCACTCATTAAGAAGCTTGTCGCAGCGGAAAACACCGCGAAGCCTCTAAGTGATAGTAAGATTGCTGCTTTACTGGCTGACCAAGGAATTCAGGTAGCTAGACGTACCATAGCGAAATACCGTGAGTCTCTGGGCATTGCCCCATCGAGTCAGCGTAAACGCCTGCTATAAGCTAATTTAGTCGCTATTTACTCAGCAGCTATAATCAGGCAACTAACTGAAAAGGAAAGTCTATGCAAATCAATATTCAAGGCCATCACGTTGATCTTACCGATTCAATGCAAGACTATGTTCACACCAAATTCGACAAACTTGAGCGCTTCTTTGATCATATCAATAGTGTTCAGGTTGTTTTAAAAGTTGAGAAAATCAATCAAATCGCAGAAGCTACCCTGCATATAAATCAGGGGGAAATCCATGCGACAGCAACAGATGAAAGCATGTATGCCGCGATTGATTCATTGGTTGATAAACTCGTCCGCCAACTCAACAAGCACAAAGAAAAGCTAAGTAGTCACTAACATGCAATTAAGCGAAGTACTTTCATTGGACTGCACCAAAAGTGCAGTCCAATGCACAAGCAAAAAAAGAGCCCTTGAGCTCATCAGTCAGATCGCAGCAGAAAGCTGTGGTCAAGATTCAACAGAACTGTTTGAGTGCATGTTGAGCCGTGAAAAAATGGGCAGTACTGGCATTGGTAATGGCATCGCTATTCCCCATGCTCGTATGAATGTCAGTGATAAAGCGATTGCTGTATTACTGCAATGCCAAGACCCAATCGAATTTGATGCTATTGATAACCGTCCTGTCGACCTACTATTTGCCCTGCTTGTTCCAAGTGAACAGTGCAAAGAGCATCTAAAAACCCTTTCTTGTATGGCAGAGCGACTTAACGACAAGCAGACTCTTAAACAGTTGCGTAATGCTCAAAGCGATCAAGAGCTTTACGACATCATGATTCAAGTGCCAACTTGCGAGCAATAACATGCGGTTAATCGTTGTTAGTGGCCAATCAGGAGCCGGTAAAAGTGTTGCGCTGCGAGTCCTTGAAGACTTGGGGTATTACTGTGTCGATAACCTTCCAGTAAACCTGCTCAACGACTTCGTCGAATCGGTACGCGAGATCAATCAAAACGTTGCTGTAAGCATTGATATTCGTAACCTTCCAAAAGAGCCTCAGCTAGTAACAGAAATGCTAGAGCAGCTAGAGTCTGCAACCAACATTGATGTGAACGTATTATTTCTAGACGCAAGCAAGCAGACGTTACTCAAACGCTACAGCGAAACACGTAGAATCCACCCGTTATCAATCGGCCAAGAGAAATTATCTCTTGAGCAAGCGATTGGTTTGGAAAAGACACTCCTGACACCTCTCGTAGAGCAAGCCTGCATTGTGATTGATAGTAGTGACTGTAACCTCTACGAATTGAGCGAAAAGGTTCGATTTAAAGTTGAAGGCAAAGAGAAGCAAGAGCTGATCATTGTCTTTCAATCTTTCGGTTTTAAATATGGCCTACCAAGTGATGCCGACTATGTGTTCGACGTTCGCTTTTTGCCCAACCCTCACTGGGAACCAGCACTACGGCCTTTAACAGGTCTTGATGCACCAATTCACTCTTTTCTAGAAAAACACGCAGAAGTTCTTGAGCTCAAGCAACAGATCCAAGGCTTTGTTGAACAGTGGTTGCCAATGTTAGAGAAGAATAATCGCAGTTACCTAACGGTCGCGATTGGTTGTACTGGCGGTAAACACCGCTCGGTTTATCTAACTCAAAAAATTGGTGAGTACTTTGAGCAACTTGGCCATCAAGTTCAAATCAGACACGCCTCCCTAGAGAAGCACCAACAGGGCTAACCATGGAATTAACTCGAACTGTACTGATCCAAAATCGCTTGGGTCTTCACGCTAGAGCAGCCGTAAAGTTGGTTGAGCTTGCACAAAGCTTTGATGCAACCATCACTATCCATAGCGAAGAAGATAAAACAGCAACAGCAGACAGCGTTATGGGGCTACTTATGCTGGAATCAGCGCAAGGGCAACATATTACGATTCAAGCTGCAGGTACCGATTCACAGCAAGCACTGGATGCCGTCTGTCATCTCATTGAAGACAAGTTTGATGAGGGGGAGTAGCGAAAACGCTTCACTCACAACGCCTAAGACTCAAACAACGAACCAACCAATATTAAATCTTATTTCTATCTAAGTTTATGATTTAAATAAGCCCCAGAATTAAGTTACTATTCCAACCATTGTTAGAATAATGAGATAGGAGGAAAATATGGCAGAGCAATTAGAATTCGACCAAGCTCACCAAACCCTCCAAGAAGTCAGCGAAGCCCTAGAAAACGGCCGATTTGTTCACGTACGCCGACAACTTCAGGACATGGAGCCTGAAGATATTGCACACCTTTTAGAAGCCTCCCCTCGCAAAAGTCGTGACGTACTCTGGCAACTCACCGATCCTGAAGACTACGGTGAAATTCTTGATGAACTAAACGAAGACGTCAAAGATGCTCTTGTGTCGAAAATGGCACCTGAGACCTTGGCAGAAGCAACCGAAGGTATGGAAACCGATGACGTCGCGTACGTACTTCGAAGCCTACCCGACGATGTTTCTCGCGAAGTCCTTTCTCAAATGGACTCCGTCGATCGTGCATTAGTTGAAACTGCCCTGTCGTACCCTGAAGATTCAGCGGGTGCGATCATGAACACCGACGTAATCACGATTCGTGGTGATGTCGATGTTGACGTTGTATTGCGCTACATGCGTATGCGTGGCGAACTGCCAGATGCAACTGATGCTCTGTATGTTATTGATGAAGAAGAACGTCTTATCGGTAACCTATCACTTACCACGCTAGTAACGACTCAACCTGATGTCCCTGTTTCAGAAGTGATGGATGATGCCGACGAAGCGATCGCGGTAGAAACCAGTGCGTCAGATATCGCGAGCCTGTTTGAACGTCGTAACTGGGTTTCTGCGCCTGTCGTCGATAGTAACCAGCACCTTGTTGGTCGTATCACCATCGATGACGTGGTTGATGTTATCCGTGAAGATGCCGAACACTCAATGATGAGTATGGCGGGTATGGACGATGACGAAGATACCTTCGCACCGGTCGTAAAATCTGCTCGTCGTCGTAGTGTGTGGCTTGGTGCTAACGTACTCGCAGCACTGGCGGCAGCATCTGTATCAAACATGTTTGAAGCAACGCTCGATCAAATGGCAGCGATTGCGGTTCTGATGACTATCGTGCCTTCGATGGGCGGGGTTGCTGGTAACCAAACCGTTGCACTGGTGATTCGTGGTTTAGCACTTGGTCATATCGGTGACAGTAACAAACGCGAACTACTACTCAAAGAAGCAGCGATCGGCTTCCTAAACGGCGTGTTATGGGCCGTTATCATTGGTGGTATCGTGGTAGCTTGGAAAGGTAACTGGATACTGGGAGGTATCATCTCAGCGGCGATGATGACTAACTTGATTGTCGCTGGTATCGCCGGTGTAACCATCCCAGTGATGTTGAAGAAGATGAATATCGATCCAGCCCTTGCTGGCGGTATGGCACTGACCACAGTAACCGATGTTATTGGCCTATCGGTGTTCTTAGGCTTAGCAACCATACTTATCTAGCTTGATTAGCGACTCGGTAAATACAAAAAGGGAGCCATTGGCTCCCTTTTTTAATGCATCAGATTTAAATCTCATGTTTAAACTTGGAGTTTAAACTGAAGCAAATTACTCACCCGCGACTTTCATCGACTCAAGCAGGATAGAACCCGTTTGAATTTGCGAACGTGTTTCTACGTCGTTACCCACAGCAACAATCTGAGTAAACATGTCTTTTAGGTTACCGGCGATTGTTACTTCTGATACTGGGTATTGGATCTCTCCGTTTTCAACCCAGAAACCCGCAGCGCCACGAGAGTAATCACCCGTTACAGTATTAACGCCTTGGCCCATCACTTCAGTCACTAGGAAACCCGTACCCAACTCTTTTAGCATCTGCTCAAAGTTTTGGCCGGTCGATTTAACGAACCAGTTATGAATACCGCCCGCATGACCGGTTGGTGTCATGTCCATTTTACGTGCTGCGTAACTCGTCAGTAGATAAGTCGCCAGAACACCATCAGTGATGATTTCGCGATCTTGAGTGAACACACCTTCGCTATCGAATGGGCTTGAAGCCAAACCACGCAAGATATGTGGTCGCTCAGAAATGTTAAACCAGTCAGGTAGGATTTTCTGACCGAGATGATCCAATAGGAATGACGACTTGCGGTAAAGGTTACCGCCACTGATCGCCATCACAAGGTGACCAATCAAGCCAGTAGCAACATCGTTAGCGAACATAATTGGGTATTGGCCTGTTGGTAGCTTTTTCGCATCCAAACGGCTAATGGTCTTTTCTGCTGCTTCTTGACCTACGCGCTCAGGCGTCCATAGCTCATCACGGTGACGTGCAACGGTATAGCTGTAGTCTCGCTCCATCTCACCGTTGGCGCCTTGTCCAATCACACAGCAGCTGGTGCTATGACGGCTTGAAGCGTAGCTTGCTAGTAGGCCATGGCTATTACCATAAACCTTAACGCCATAGTGGCTGTCGTAGCTTGCGCCATCACTCTGTTTGATCTTGTCGCTATAAGCTAACGCCTGCTTCTCAGCAGCAATCGCAATCTCAGCAGCATAATCAGGATTTGGTTCATCAGGGTGGAAAAGATCCAAGT
The DNA here is from genome assembly GCF_057785915.1 of Vibrio sp. QJM3NY_35. Classification (NCBI taxonomy): domain Bacteria; kingdom Pseudomonadati; phylum Pseudomonadota; class Gammaproteobacteria; order Vibrionales; family Vibrionaceae; genus Vibrio; species Vibrio sp. QJM3NY_35. The sequence goes on from NZ_CM173507.1 coordinate 3,008,575, forward strand.
CTGGAATTTCTTTTACCATGTATTCTTTTGCTGCAGGACCTGCAAATGGGTCTTCAGACGTGTACTGAGCGATATCAAGTGCAGCCGCGACGGTTTGAGCAATCGCCTTTTCACTCAGATCAGATGTAGATGCGCTGCCTTTTTTCTGGCCGCGATAAACAGTAATACCTAGCGCACCATCACTATTAAATTCAACGTTTTCCACTTCACACATACGTGTTGAAACACTTAAACCCGTTGACTTAGTAATAGCGACCTCAGCTGCGTCTGCACTCACTGATGCCATATCCAACGCTTTAGCTACTGCGGCTTCTAGCTCAACTCTTTGCTGGGCGACTTGCTGTTTTACATCCATATCTATTCTAATTTTTTAGGTCAATATTACGTAGGATAACAAGAATTTCGCTTTCTCCCCAAGATTCTTGCTAAAATAGGCAATATATTCGTTTGAGATAGTGACATAGGCAGAAAAGATGGCTCGCAAAAACCAAAAAGCCCCATGGGAACCAGAAGAAGAAATCATCTGGGTAAGTAAGACAGAAATGAAAACGGACATGGATGCCCTGCAAAAGCTGGGAGAAGAGCTTGTTGGTCTAAAGCCTTCTGTATTAGACAAATTTCCGCTGTCTGAAGATTTGGCACAAGCGATTAAAGATGCACAACGCTTTAAAAATGAAGCGAAGCGTCGTCAACTTCAATACATTGGTAAAGTAATGCGTAATGTCGATCCTGAGCCAATTCAAGCGGCTTTGGATAAAGTACGTAACAAACACTCACAAGCAACAGCTGAGCTACATAAGCTTGAGCAACTGCGTGATCGTGTTGTTGCTGAAGGTGATGCGGCTATTTCAGAAGTAATGGAAATGTACCCTGAAGCAGACCGTCAGCGTCTTCGTCAGCTAGCTCGCCAAGCTAACAAAGAGAAATCAGCGAACAAGCCTGCAAAGTCTTCTCGTGAGATCTTCCAAATCTTAAAAGAGCTAAAGCTAGAAGACTAATCGTTATCTCGCTTTACTCATAGAGTGAATAAAAGACCTAGCACATGCTAGGTCTTTTTGTTTTCTACGTACTCAATATCAGAGAGATTAAACAGGAGTGATGAGTCGTCACTCACCCGCTTTAACAAATGAGCTTAATTCTGTCTGTGGATGATCCGCCGTCAGTGCCTCTATCGAGTCTTCCACCAACACCTTGCCTAGCGCCACAAACACAAACTTATTCGCGATACTGCGTGCGTCACCTAAATGGTGAGTCACCATCAAGACCGTAATATTTCGCTCTGCCGCTAATCGCTTCACTAAGCTAAGCATCTCTTCACGCAGCAAAGGATCAAGCGCAGAGAAAGGCTCATCAAGCAGCCAAATATCATGAGGTTGGACAAAACAACGCGCTAACGCGACACGCTGGCGTTGACCACCGGATAAGTGCTCAGGCAATCTATCCAAATACTCAGCAACACCAACTTGTGCTGCGGCTTGCTCCACAGCTTGCTTTTGGGTTGCGGTAAGCTTTAAACCCGGGTGCAGACCTAAACCAATATTTTCACGTACCGTGAGGTGGGCAAACAGGTTGTGCTCTTGAAACAACATCGCCAATGGGCGCTGATGTGTTTCTTTACCAATAAGCGATTGCCCAGCCACTGAGATCTCACCCGATGTAGGCTCGATGAAACCAGCAACTAGCGCCAACAGTGTAGATTTACCCGCACCACTCGGCCCCATAAGCGCAACAATATCGCCCTGCTCAGCTTGAAAATCAAAGCTAAACAACTCTCTGTGATAGTGGTAATCCACATCTTTCATCACTAACATCATCGGTTCCTTAATTCTTTAGCATCGAGCTTAGATCTTCGAGTAAATAAGAATTCTATTAAGCTAAAGCTGCCGACACTCAATAACAGTAAGCTCACAGAAACTACCGCCGCAGCTTCCATTTGATAACTGCCTAACAATTGGAATAGGTACAAAGGCAGAGTTCTAAAATCTTGGCTACCAAACAAAGCAATCGCGCTTAAGTCACCCATCGCCAACATAAAGCTGATCGAGAAGGCTTGCGCCATCGGCTTACGCAGTGCTCGCCACTCCACCAACCTAAAACGCGTGAAACCTGTCATTCCCAAGCTTGCACACACATACTGGTACTGCTGAGACAAATGCAGCATAGGTTGAGCCAAGGTTTTAATTACGTAAGGCAGCGCCATTAAACTGTTGACGGCAATCACGATAAAGAAAGCTAAACTAAAGACATCGGTGAGTGAACGCAGTAATAAGAAGATCCCCGTACTGATCACAAGCCCCGGAGTCACTAAGATAATAGTGCCAATCAGCTCGATTTTATCGGCTCGAAAATTCTTGTTCTGTAAACGCCATGCTCGGCTAGTCAGCAGTATGGAGATACCAATACCAACTGCGATAACACTTGCTAATGACGCGACTTTAACCGAGGTCATTAACGCCGCCCAAAATGGCTCGCTGCTGAGTACGGTTAATGCCTGCGAGTTAATTCCACTGACGATAACCATAGCTAATGGCGGCAATACCAGCATTGAGACTATGATGATCCAGAAGCTATCCCAAGCTTTTGACCACCAGCTGTCCTTAACCAAATATTTCTCTTCCGACAGCTGACTGGCCGTCACTGAAATAGGTTTAGATAGCCGTTGAATACTCACAGCTAGCACACCACACAGCAGCATTTGCCATATCGCGAGCAAGGCACCAGCTTGAAGGTCAAAGTCGAATTTAATCGCTTGATAAATAGCGAGTTCGATAGTGGTCGATTTCGGACCTCCACCTAGCGCCATCACGGTAGCAAAGCTAGTAAAGCACAACATGAAGACTAAGCCACATACATGAGGCAGTTGTTGTCTCAATCGCGGCCATTCGACCCACCTGAATTTGTTCCAATGACTCATACCCAAATGAGCACACAGCTTATGTTGCTCGGCAGGCACGGTATCTAAGGCTTGTAAAAGTAAGCGACTGGCATAAGGCAAGTTAAAGAAAACGTGTGCCAGCAAAATACCATTCAATCCGTATATGGAGAATGGCAGTTCAATATCGAAGTTCGCCAAAAATTTAGCTAACCAACCACTATTGCCATAGATCGCAAGTAAGCCAAATACACCGACTAACACCGGCAGGACTAAGGTCGACGCGAACAGCCTTAACAATAAAGCGCGTCCAAAAAATTGTCTACGACACAGCGCATGAGCAATAGGTATAGCAAAGCCAACACTCAGCACCGTTGAGAGTGTCGCCTGATAAAAACTGAATTTCGTTACATGCCAATAGTAGGGATCGGACCATACTTGGCTGATATCAAGAGAAGGGGCATTGCTAAGCAATGCCCCAACTGCTGAAACCACGAAGGCGGTAATGAGTATCGCAACCCAGATACCTACCTTAGGTGTTTTCTTTATCATAAATTGATTTTTACCGTAAACAGTTCACTCAAAGTATATCGAACGAACTTTTAAATACAGAAAGCCTATTTCTTTAAAGTAAGTTAGAAAGTAAGTGCACTCTGCCATTCACGAATCCAAGGCTTACGCTTCTCGGCGATCTCTTCTGAGCTAAAGCTCAGCGCTTTCTGAGGAACCGTAAGTTGCTCAAACCCTTTTGGTAACTCAACATCCGTCACTGGGTACATCCAGTTACCTGTTGGCATCGCCGATTGGAATTCATCACTTAGGATAAACGCCATAAACTCATCAGCAAGTTTCTCGTTCTTACTGCCTTTAACTTTAGCGGCCACTTCCACTTGAGTGTAATGCCCTTCTTCGAAGCTTGCTGCTGCATACTTAGAATCGCTCTCAGCAATAATGTGGTAAGCCGGAGACGTTGTGTAAGACAAGACTAAATCTGACTCGCCTTCTAGGAACATAGAGTAAGCTTCAGACCAACCTTTGGTTACAGTCACTGTTTTCTGGGCAAGCTTCTTCCATGCTGTAGTTGCTTCATCACCGTATACCGACTTCATCCAAAGCATCATGCCTTGGCCAGGTGTTGATGTACGTGGGTCTTGGTAGATAACCTTAAGATCATCACGCTGCTCAACCAACTCTTTAAGGCTCTTCGGTGGGTTTGCTAACTTCTCTTTGTTGTAAACAAAAGCAAAGTAACCAAAGTCATAGGGAACAAAAGTGCTGTCGTTCCAACCATTAGGAAGCGTTACTGATGAAGTATCAACATTATGCTCAGCCAATAAGCCCGTCGCTTTCGCTTCAGCCATCAGGTTGTTGTCGAGACCTAGCAAGATATCGGCTTTGCTGTTTTCGCCTTCAAGACGTAAACGGTTCAGGATAGAGACGCCATCTTCTAGAGCGACAAAATTCACATCACAACCACACTTCTCTTCGAATGCTTTTTTAACGGCAGGACGAGGGCCCCAATCCGCAGCAAAAGAGTCATAGGTGTATACAGTCAAAGTGTTGTCTGCAGCAAAGGCAGAAAAAGAAATAGCTGTAGTAACAGCAAGGGTAGTTAATATGAATTTCACTGGACGCTCTCCATGGTCTGAGCGGCACAGGTTTGAGGGAGGAGAACGGTTGAGGTTGTTCCTAACTCAATTCCTACGCCAGCATTATCTGGTTCAGGTTTACGGGTCCCAAGCATCAGCTTGATCTCAGCTCGCATTCATTATTTGAATGGTTTGCTCCCCGATGAGTGTTCAGGATTGTAATTTGATTTTTAACAATAAGCTATCAAGTTTGGATCAATTACGTTGATCGTAGCCCCAACGTGGCACTAAACCTTGTTCTATACCTAAGTGATCAAGGATACGCGCCACCATAAAGTCGACCAAATCTTCAATTGACTTAGGTTGATGATAAAAACCCGGGGCTGCAGGCATGATCGTCACACCCATGGTCGAAAGCTTGTGCATGTTTTCGAGATGAAGCGTCGAAAATGGCGTCTCACGAACCACTAACAACAGCTGGCCTCGCTCTTTCATGACCACATCGGCTGCTCGCTCAATCAGGTTATCCGATAGACCATGAGCAATCGAAGCCAAGCTTCCCGCGGAACATGGGCAAACGACCATCTGCTTCGGCGCTGCTGAACCAGAGGCAACCGGCGAGAACCAATCATCTTTGCCACACACCACCAGCTTTTGAGGGTCGCAGCCAAGGTGTTTAACTAAAGCTTGTTTCGCCGCATCTGGCCCAGCAGGTAACTTAAGTTCATGCTCGGTCGCCAATACCACTCGCGCTGCCGATGAAATCAGCAAGTAGACCTGATAATCGGCTGCCAAAAGGCATTCAAGTAAACGCAGGCCATAAGGCGCACCGGATGCGCCAGTGAAAGCAAGAGTTATCGCTTTATCGTGTTTTGTCATGTTCTCAATTACTTCAAATTATAAGGTCGTGGATGCCGTTAGCCTTTGAGTGCCAATCCATCCAACAATTTTTGGTGAATGCCACCAAAGCCACCATTACTCATTACCAAGATTTGGTCGCCCGCTTGTGCCTCTGAGACAATTTTAGCAACGAATGCATCCATGTCATCACTCACGTGTGCAGGTTGATGGCACGCATCGGCAACATCTTGAACTGACCAATCAATGTTATCCGGTTGGAATAAGTAGGTAGAATCCGCCTGCTTCAACGAATCAGCCAGGGTTTCTTTGTGCACACCACGTTTCATGGTGGCAGAACGAGGTTCTAAAACGGCAATGATTTTCTTAGTGTCGACCTTATTACGTAATCCGCCCAGAGTAAGTTCAATCGCCGTTGGGTGATGAGCAAAATCGTCATAAACAGAAACACCTACCACCTCGCCTTTAAACTCTAAGCGACGCTTGGTATTAATGAAAGTCGCCAGTGATTCACATCCTAAGTCGGGTGTCACACCGACATGTCTTGCCGCCGCAATCGCCATCAAGGCATTACTTACGTTATGATCACCAACCAAATCCCAGTCTACGGTTCCAACACATTCATTTTGGAAGTAAACCTCAAATTGAGAGCCATCTTTGACCAGTTTTTTGGCATCCCAATCGCCTTGCTCGCCACTCGATTCAGTTTCGCTCCAGCAACCGCGAGCTAAAACATCTTGAATAGCGATATCCTGCTTAGGTGAGAAAATGCGACCATTGCTTGGCACAGTACGCACCAAATGATGGAATTGTCGCTTAATCGCTTCAAGATCGTCAAAGATGTCCGCATGATCGAACTCTAGGTTATTCATCACTAAGGTTCTTGGGTGGTAATGAACGAACTTAGATCGTTTATCGAAAAAAGCACTATCGTATTCGTCGGCTTCTACCACGAAGAACATACTTTCACCAAGGCGCGCAGAGATACCAAAGTTACCCAACACACCGCCAACTAAGAAGCCCGGTGCATAGCCACAATCTTCCAAGATCCAAGCCAACATGCTTGATGTCGTGGTCTTACCGTGCGTTCCAGATACCGCTAACACCCAACGGTCATGCAGCAGGAACTCTTGCAACCACTGAGGACCAGAGGTGTATCTAAGGTTGTTATCCAACACATACTCAACACACGGATTACCGCGGCTCATTGCGTTACCGATAACCACGAGATCCGGCCTTGGCTCTAATTGGCTAGGGTCGAACCCTTCAATAATTTCAATCCCTTGTGATTCCAACAAGGTGCTCATTGGTGGGTAAACATTCGCGTCGCTACCCGTAACCTTGTGACCTAATTGACGAGCCAATACCGCAGCACCCCCCATGAAGGTGCCACAAATTCCTAAGATATGAATATGCATAAATTACTTCCAAACGCTTGGCTAAATAAACGATGCCTAATTAAAACGGCTTGCACTCATTATCATTAAATGGCGATTAAAAGCGAGCGGCAATGCAAAACAAATTTAGTCGACATAGTAAGTGAGATCTGTGTCGCTTAGTTCATTACCATTAAAAAGATCTAACCTTTAGAATTTAGGTAAGCGTCTAGATGAATAAAGCCCACTCAAGAGGCCGAATCTACAGTGCTCAAATCCCCCCTAATATTGAGAGAAGTTTAAGGAAATAACATGTCTGAGATGCGCACCCTTGGTGAGTTCATTGTTGAGAAACAGAGTGACTTCCCCCATGCAAGCGGTGATCTATCATCCCTTTTGTCGTCTATTCGACTTGCTGCAAAAATTGTTAACCGTGAGATCAACAAGGCTGGCCTAGTCGACATCACTGGCGCTGTTGGTACAGACAACGTGCAAGGTGAAGAGCAGCAAAAGCTAGACCTTTACGCGAACGACAAATTTAAAGCGGCTCTAGAAGCTCGTGACCAAGTTTGTGGTGTTGCAAGTGAAGAAGAAGACGAAGCTGTCGCCTTCAATAAAGAGCTCAACAAAAACGCAAAATACGTTGTACTGATGGATCCACTTGATGGCTCTTCAAACATCGACGTGAATGTATCGGTTGGTACAATTTTCTCTATCTACCGTCGAGTATCACCGATCGGTACGCCACCAACACAAGAAGATTTCCTACAGCCAGGACACAAGCAAGTAGCCGCGGGTTACGTGATTTACGGTTCTTCAACCATGCTTGTATACACAACAGGTGCTGGCGTAAATGGCTTCACCTACGACCCATCACTGGGTACCTTCTGCCTATCTCATGAAAACATGATGATTCCAGACGAAGGTAAGATTTACTCAATCAACGAAGGTAACTACATCCGCTTCCCTACGGGTGTGAAAAAGTACATTAAGTACTGCCAAGAGAATGAGCCAAGCGACAACCGCCCTTACACATCACGTTACATCGGTTCTCTAGTTTCAGATTTCCACCGTAACCTGCTGAAAGGCGGCATCTACTTGTATCCAAGCACGCAAAGTCACCCTCAAGGTAAACTGCGCCTGCTTTATGAGTGCAACCCAATCGCTTTCCTTATGGAACAAGCGGGCGGCATCGCTTCAGACGGTGCTCAACGTATCATGGATATCAAACCAACTGAGCTACACCAACGTGTACCTTTCTTTGTTGGCTCAACAGACATGGTTCGTAAAGTAGAAGAGTTTCTTGAGTTGAACCGAGACTAAACCCCTCGTTCATTTCTCAAAATAGCGTCATTAAAAAAGCCAGTATTCACATGCTGGCTTTTTGTTTGGTAACTCAGAATATATAGCGACTAAGCGTTATTCCGCTTACACCAGTTACCCGAAAGTATTTCTTTATTAGCTGTTAGATCAAGCTGATACAAATATACCCATGCTAATCCAAATATAGTCTCTATTTGCTCGCGACGATACTCAACAGGAACATCTTCTAGCCGATCGAGCGACTCTAAAATTTCGTCGTTAATGATATAGACCTCGCCAGCGACACTTTTCTTTCCCAAAATCATCGCCGGATAGGTACCTAAATCAAAAAGCGCGTATTCCTTAGGTGTATCAAACTTCCCTAATAAATCACAGCCCTTCAAATAATGGTGATTCGATTGGCCTTGTCTCAAGGTTCCATAGACGAACACAAGATGTTGCATAAACCCTCCATAAGCCGTTCATCTCTGCAATTCGATGAATGGCTAAACACTCTCGACCTAAACCGCTCTACTCGAACTCAAATTGATAGAGAAGATCCACAGCACTGTCTAGGCCAGAAACAGCTTCAACATAGAGATCCTGCATCAATCGATAACGAACCGTAAATTCACCGAGCGAGTTAAAGATGCCCACACCATACTTCACCTGTAAACCAGGTAGGATGTAGCCACTTACCGTCACCTGAGAATCATCGCCAGATCCTGCGGTATCCAGTTGCAAGTCCTGTACACCAAAGGCTTCACCGATTTCGCCGACAACCTTACCACTCTTCGCTAAACTCAAACCGATTAAGGTCGTTGTCATCGAACCGCTCGACTCACCGTCGATATCTTGGCCACGCAAAATATAAGACAGCGCGTTAGCTTGTGGCATCGCAGGGTCAGAATAAATCTCGATGGTCGGCTCTGTCGCAGGGCCTGTCACTCGAATACCAGCGGTCACGTCATCCTGAGTATTATCAGGATTACGAATCGCATTGATGGCTACGTATGGCTGATCCGGTGGTCCATTCATTAGGATCTTACCCTCTTCGATCAACAGGTCTTGCCCGAATGATTGATAAGTACCATCGACGATGTTCACTTCACCTGTAATAAATGGACCTTGGTCTTTTTGAGCCACGTTGAGCTTACCGACCAAATCACCTTCAAGACCGAAAGCAGACAATTTAAAGTCATCACCAATGGAGATATTAATGTTGGTCATGACATTAAATGGAATCGTATCTTCGTTTTCTGGCTCTAGATCTTTATTCAAGATAACTTGATCAGAAGAGACACCAACCGCTGACGGTGGTAAGTCTTCTACAACAATGCGTCCCCATGGTAATGCAATATCACCGGTAATTTTTGCCAGTTCTGGTGTGACATCAATGGTCATATCAGGCACGACCTTGACCTTAACCATCTGTGGGATATCAACCATCAACTCATCCGCGAAAACTCTAACGTTAGAGTGCCATGCTTTAAGATCTTGCCAATCTCCGGTTCCCTCAATATCAAGGTGACCATCAGGCGTTTCGACATTCGCATCCAGTTTTGCACTATAACCATCAAAGTCGAGGTCGATGCGGCCATCTTTCACATCAACAGGCGTAACATCGCCTTTGACTTGAATACCATCAACAGAGAATTGGCCAAAGACTTGAGGGTGCATCAGAGAGCCTTTAACTTGAAGATCACTCTCAAGGTCGGCTTTCAATAAGCTGTATTCACCTAGAATTGGTTGTAAGAAATCAAGATGGAACGTGGTCAGCTTAATTGCCGCATCGACCATTTTGTCTTCGGCAAGAATATCCGGTAACGACACCGTGCCAGACAGGTCACCATTGTCGGAAACATCCAACTTAAAATCGGCATCCAGTTTGTTGTCTTTCAGTTGGGCATTCAATGCAACGCTTTCCCAACCCAGTGTGATTGGCTCACCCACTTGTTGAACAACCTGACCTTTCGGCATATCAACGCTTACCGTGACTTCAGGCTCATCTTGTTCAGACCACTTTGCATGAGCAGTCGCATTGACTAAGCCCTGTAATTGCGTCTCTTTAGGCACAAAGGCTTTAATCTGCTCGAAATCGAATTGATTGATGGCTACCTTGGCCTCACCCGATTTTCCGACACGAACGTCTTCATCCAAACACACGCTCGAACCCGATTGTTTCCAACAGTGCGCTTGAACATCGGCAAACTGTTTATCAACATCCGCCTTTATCGCGACAGGTTGGTCTAATACCCAAGGACCTTGCTGAGTGGTGATTTTGACTCTGTCTAACAACCCATCCCAAATGATAGAAGGCTTTTGAATCAACTCTCCGGAAATAGCTAAGCTTGTAGACACGATGTCGGATATCACATCAAGTGTCACTGTGTGTTTCTTCTCACCACCACTCACCGTGAGATCAATGCTTTTTACGCTCTGATCTTGATAGGTTAGGTTGTTAGCTTTTAATTCAAGATCAGCTTGAGCTTCAGGCAATGGCAGAGGAACCACAGAACCATTAAGCGACAAGGATTCTAGTGTTGCTTCGTTATTCCAATCTACCTTATCCACATTTAGAGCTAGATCGACTTCAGGCTTTTTCGTTGGACCACTGAGTTGGATATTACCGATCACTTTGCCTTTCAAATCAGGGACACTTTTTACAAGTTCAGGGAAGAAAATCTCAACGCCCATGTCCCACTTTTTATCAAGCTTACCCTGAGCCTTAATCGAGTTAACACCGTGAGCCAAGCTCAAGCCGCTGGTTTGCAGTTTAGGCTCACCACTTGCACTACGATCCGACGCTGACAACTGACCTTCGATGTCCAACGGGTAATCACGCAAGATACCCTCGATATCAAGCTTAGGTAGCTCAATCGCCCAACCGCCCGCTTCCGTCAACTCACCCGAGGTGACTATGCTTCCGCTAATGTTACCCTCGGCTTCTGGCCACTGTAGGCCCGGTTGAATATCTTTGAGTGTCACGTCAGCTTGCCAGTTAACGAGACTCTTCCAGTTCGCTTTAACGACACCGTTAAGTTCACCGCCTAGCGTGTTCAGCTTTAGACGCTCGAGCTCAATCTGCTCAGTGGTACCTTTACCCTGTAGGTCGATGGCTAACGCAGGAATATCCTTACCATTAGCTTCGCCTTTGAGCTGCACATTAAAACCATCTAATGAGCCATTGGCTTTGAATTTATCAATTGCAGCTTGGTAATCGCTTTTTCCGGTAAGAGGCCATTGCGCTTTACCTCCCTCTAAAAGAAGGTCAAATGGTAGAGTTGGCTCTAGGGGTTGAATATCCCCAGACAGTTTTGCCTCAATCGATTCAGAAAACTGAGAATCTAGATGCAGTTTAGCCACGCTGCCTTGCGCCTTCAGCGACAGTTTCTGGCCAGCAAGGTCGGTTTCTTTCACCAAAGCATCTAAAGAAAGATCTAACGGGTAACCACCTTTAAGCTCAACCTTAGCCGCAAGATTAGCGCTTGCTTGTGGCATATCGAGTTCGAGAGTGGAAACATCTACCGTATGTTTACCCGCGCGAGCTTCTAGCCCAAGGTGGTTCACTACAATTGGGGTTTCTTGTTCTAAGGTGAAACGGTTGAGGTCAAAACGCTCCAGTACAACCTGTAAAGGAATCCAGACTTCAGGCAGCTCGATCGCTGTTTTAACGGTTGATTCTGGCTCTACCTTTTCGGTTTGCGGTTCTTTTGTCGACTCAGCAAGCTTAACTTTGAGGTCATTGAACAAGGTTGGCGATACCGTCAGCTTTTCACCCTGCATACTCAGAGCTGTGGAGAACAAGCTCCATTCAATTTCATGCCCCAAGATATTCAGTTTGATATCAGACAAAGCAATACGGTTGATCACTATTGGTAGTGGTGATTTCACCGATGTTACGGGCGGTGTAGGCTCTGCTTCTTCTGTAGAAGCTGGCGGTAATTCAGTAAATGCGAAGTCCAACCCTTGAATAGCTAAACGATCGACACACAGCTTAGGATCGAGCAGACAGCGTGGATTAATAGCCAAGTTCAGCTTTTGAACCTTAGTATCGATATGAAGGCTATCATCTTTGAACTGGACATTATTAAGCGTAAAGCTTGGAAAAAGAGCGCCTTTAGTACTTTCCACTTTAAGTTGTGGCAATGCTTTTTCAGCGCCCCACAGCACGGTGTTCAACCCCGGATTGGTGAACAAAACAAAACCGAGCAAGGCTATCAACAATAGCAAAATAGACGTCAATGAAATCGAAGTCCATTTTATGCACTTACCCACAACGTTAATCATAATTCAGGCCCTAAACTAAAGTGCAGTTGGAACTCATCGCCTTTCTTCGCATCTAGGCCCCAAGCAAAGTCTAAACTCACAGGACCTACAGGAGAGGCCCAACGCACCCCGACACCGGTGCCGTGCTTCCACTCTGGCTTATCATTGAATGCATCACCAATATCGTAGAATGCAGCACCCCACCAGTTTCCAACTAAGCGGTATTGGTATTCAAACGAGCTGGTTGCCATGTATTTTGCGCCGGTTAGTGCGCCACTTTCATCTCGAGGAGAGATAGACTCATAGCCATAACCACGAATGCTATTATCACCACCAGCAAAGAATCTTAGAGAGGGAGACAGCTTTTCAAACTCGTCGGCAAAGTTACCGCCGAATTGAAGGCGAGTTAAACCGCGGTGATTATTACCAATGCTGCGAATCCATGCTGTTTGCCCTTGAAAACGCACCACCTTAGTTTCCGATAATAAGGTGTCATCAGCAGCCTCAACCATAATGGTTTGTTTATCGCCCCACATCGGCATCGACCCACCACGCGTTCGAGTTCGCGAGAAAGAGATACCCGGCAACACGAATTGCGCTAAGTCATCTTGCAAACCTTGTTCATAGTTTTCGACCAAGTATCGAATAAATACAGTACGTTGCCAGCCATTATCCAGACGCCAATATCTTTCTAAGGCTAAGTTTGACTCCAAACTTTTGGTATCTCGATTATCCAAATTCTTCATACCGTACTTAATTTGATAGTAGTCATTAAGTACGTCATCCAATGGGATTTTATAAGTCGCGGTAATCGTCTGCTCGGGCTTGGAGATCGACAGGCTACTATTAAAGCTATGACCTTTCTCGTTAACCCAAGGTTTCTTCCATTTTAGGGTGCCTTTTACACCAAGGTCTGTTGATACACCGATACCTGTTTCGATTTGGTTACGCGCTTGCGGAGCAAGGCTGACCTTCATCGGAATTTCACGGCCTTCGCCCAATTGGCTTAAATCAGGTTCAACAAAAACAGAAGAAAACCAATCCGTATTGGACAGGTTTTGGTTGTACTCACCGACTTTGGTTATCGAGTAAGGTTCGCCATCCTCAAATGGTTTGAGTGACTGCACCTTATCTTCTTCAATCTGGCTACCAGTAACCTGAGTGGTACCAAAGTGGTAGCGTATACCACTGTTATAATGAAGACGAACATAAGCTCGGTTTAATTCAGGGGCGACTTCTAGCTTACTGAGAGCATATGCCCCATCGAAATAGCCTTTCGCTAAACCAAGGTTGCGTATCGACGATTTCAAAGAGTCATAATTACCATGATTCAGAGTCGAACCTTTAGACAAGCTACTCTTCGCTATCAAGGCTAAAAAGTCTGGGTCATCTTTGGCTTCACCCGTCAGAACGATATCTGAAGTATAAATAACAACAGGCTCTCCCGGCTCAACCGTAACGGTCATTTCGGTATCATCTTCGGAGTGAGTAAATGTGATTTTAGGGTGGTAGTAGCCTAACGCATTCAGGGCTTCTTTAATCATAGATTCCAAACGAGATTGGAACCTTAGTGAAACCGAATACTCTTCTTCAGGGATCGCACTCAGATAAGCATCAACATTATCCTCAAGCGCTCCATCCAGCCCTTTAATTTCAAGGGAAACGTCAGCGAAAGCGAGCGTCGATGACAGTAGAGTGCCAATCAGAACTGGTAAAGTTTTTCTTATCATGTTTAATTGGTGAAGAAGTTATCAATACGTTAATAAGTGAAAAGAAATAATACCGCTAAATAGGCATTGAGTCTGTAATAAATCCTGGAATAACACGGTCTAATTTAAAGACTTATTCAATATTGACCAACAGTTAATATGAACCCACGTTAAATAAAAGCCAGCGCGGTAAACGTATGCGAAAAGGAATATATCATGCTAAACAAACAACAACTGGTTTCTGCAGCAACCGCACTACCGGGAAATGCTGACCCAATTCGAATCACTGAGCGCCATTTCGTCAATCAAACCGACCTGCTCGATGCACCCACGGGCTCTCAACAAGAAGTCCTGTTTGGTATGGGATGCTTCTGGGGAGCTGAGCGTTTGTTTTGGCAATTGGATGGCGTTATTTCAACATCCGTTGGTTACGCTGGCGGATACACAGTTAATCCCACTTATGAACAAGTATGTACTGGGCAAACCGGCCATACCGAGGTCGTTCGTGTCATATTTGATAGTGAACAAACCTCTCTAGCTCGAATACTTGAAACCTTTTGGGAGCGTCATGACCCAACTCAAGGGATGCGCCAAGGCAACGATTTAGGGACTCAGTACCGTTCTGCGATTTACACCTTCAGTGAAGAACAACAATCTATCGCTGAGCACTCTAAACGTGAATATCAACGAGCAATGACTGAATCTTTAGGCAACGAGATCACGACGGAAGTTCTGCCTGCTGGAAAATATTTTTTCGCAGAAACCTACCACCAGCAATACCTAGCTAAAAATCCGAATGGGTATTGCGGGTTGGGTGGAACAGGTGTGTGCTTCCCTCCACAATAAAGTGCCGTTCGACATACCATCGTGAACGACACGCATTAAAAAAGGGCTTCCATCAGGAAGCCCTTTTCATTGTTAATCTATTCGGTGCAAGACAAATCGATAAAGCTCAGTTACACCGGCAACGCAGCAATGGTGCCGTTAACTTCTTTAAAAATAGTGAGCTTTTGTTTGTCTGAAACTTCAGGAAGTAGCACCTTGCCTTGGTCGAAGCGAAACTCTCCAACACCTTCAATAGCAAATTGGCCTTTGAACAGGACTTTAACGAAACGCGCCACCTGATGTGGACGGTAAGTAGAAAATTTTCTTAACATAATACAACCTCAATTCCATTTGAGTACTACAGTCACATACCTGAACAGCGTCGCTGTTCAAAGCACATTTAATCGCTAATTCCTTTAGCAAACAGCAAGATAATCTATTGTTCATCTTGATATTGATGCATTATACCTTTTGGTAACAAGCCTGCAACTTCTTTCTACGTCGTACGATAAAAAAGTTAAAGAGGCATTTTTCAAATTTCATATTATACTTCCTGTGCAAACCAATAAGCGGAACAAAAATATAATGAAAAACAAAACTCTACTGGCTTTTCTAGCCGCAGCCTCTCCACTCTTCGCCAATGCTCACAACCTATCTGTAGGTACAACTCTGCCTGCTGTCGATGTTAGCAACTATGGTGAAATCGTACTAAACGACGGAAATACCGGATATCAAGCTTGGGCAACCAATGATCTTCTAGGTAAAGTTCGCGTCGTTCAAGCTATTGCAGGCCGTAGCAGCTCGAAAGAGCTCAACGCACCACTGATGGCAGCAATTACAGCATCGAAATTCTCAGAAGACAGCTACCAAACCACGACCATCATCAACCAAGATGATGCGATTTGGGGTACTGGGTCTTTTGTTAAATCGTCAGCAGAAAGTAGCAAAGAAGAATTTCCATGGTCTTCTATGGTGCTAGATGAAGACGGCACGGTAGCGTCATCATGGGCTCTAAAAGAAGAGAGCTCTGCGATTATCGTTCAAGACAAGCAAGGTAAAATATTGTTTGTTAAAGAGGGGGCATTAAACGAATCAGAAGTCACTCAAGTCATTGAGTTGATTAAAGCGAGCCTTTAATAAGATATTCGCGTCTTTTTCGAGACCTGACCAAAGGATATTGTTATATTATAACAGTATCCTTTTTTAATTCTGTGGTTAATCATCCTGATGTGGAAAAACACACCTAACAATGTGAAACGTAAAACAGGCTTCTTGCTTGGGCTGATGCTTATGTTAAGCGTGTTAGCCGCGACACACATCGTAGATATCTCACCAGAACACCACACTTCACACCATTGTGAGCTGTTTTCGATAAATCAGTTCATTACAGGGCACTCACTGCCACAAGTTCCAGAGTTCCATTCAGAATTTACTGTCGCTATCACAGAGTCAGTCATTTCGTTACAGCGCCTGTATTTTGCCTATTTAGCACGTTCACCTCCTGTAAAGATTGCTTAATTACCACTACTTTTTAACTAACCTTTATCCAGGAAAAAAACATGAAACCTACTATTTTAGCCGTTGTTATCGGCATGACTGTCTCAACGAATGTTCTAGCTAACGAAGAATTCCGCTCTCACGAAGCACACGTGCACGGTAAAGTTGAAGTGAACATCGCTCAAGATGGGCAAGAGCTGCTTATCGAAGTAACAGCTCCTGGTGCGGATGTGGTTGGCTTTGAACATGCTCCAGAAACTGCCGAGCAAAAGAAAGTGTTTGAACAAGCTATCGCGCAACTGAACAAGCCAGAAGAACTATTTGGTTTCAACAATGCAAGCTGTACTTTGAAGTTCAAGTCAGTGACGAACACCCTAGAAGACGATCATGATGACCATGATGACCATGATGACCATGATGACCATGATGACCATGAAGGCCATGACCACGCTGAAGGCGAACATGACGACCACGAAGGCCATGACCACGCTGAAGGCGAACATGACGACCACGAAGGTCATGACCACGCTGAGCACGATCATGACGACCACAAAGACCATAACCATGCGGAACACGGTCATGATGACCACGAAGGCCATGACCATTCAGAAGGTGGCCACGGTGAATTCACGGTTGAGTATCACTACCAATGTTCAGACATTGCGAAGCTAGATACGGTGAGCACTCAATGGTTCTCTAAGTTCAGCAACACAAAATCAATGACGGTAAACCTGCTAACTGACAGCGCTCAAATTCAAGAAGTGCTTAACGCAGATCGTATTAGTTTTCGATTCTAATCAGTATTAGATTGAATTAAACGTAGATAAGCAGCCAAGTAAGTATTCACTTACTTGGCTGTACAAATCGGTGTGCTCTGGGAATTTATTATTCGAATAACTGTCCAGTAGATACACCGCTTTAATTATTGGAGCTAATATGTCTTCTGACAGTTCATCACTTGTCGTCAAACTCGAAAATATCAGCTTTCGTTGGAAGCCTGAATTGCCCCCAACGCTAGAGATCCCTTCACTGCATATCCAAGCCCAAGAGCACCTTTTCATCAAAGGGCCTAGTGGTTGCGGGAAATCAACATTGTTAGGCCTGCTGACTGGAATCAACCAAGCCGAACAAGGTGAAGTCTCTATCTTAGGCCAAGACCTGACTCAGCTTACACCTCGTCAAAGAGACAAATTCAGAGCCGACCATATAGGTTATATCTTCCAACAATTTAACCTGCTCCCTTACTTATCAGTAATCGACAACGTGACGCTTCCTTGCCAGTTTTCAGCTATTCGCAAGCAACAAGTAACGGAAAGTAAGAACAGCCTGCAAGCAACCGCTCAAGATTTATTATTACGACTAAAGCTACCTCAAGCCTTAATGGATAAACCTGTTACTGAGCTGAGTATTGGCCAACAACAACGTGTTGCTGCCGCTCGTGCTTTGATCGGCCAACCCAAAATCATTATTGCCGACGAACCAACCTCGGCTTTAGATCATGACAACCGAGAAGCCTTTATCGAACTGTTGCTAGAACAGGCCAATCAAGCGGGCTCGACGCTCATCTTTGTGAGTCACGATCCAACACTCGAAAAATTGTTCACTCGAACCATAGATTTAAAAACCGTTAACCAAGCTAAGGTTGTCGTATGAAAGTAATTACTCACTTAGCCTTAAAAAGCGTACTCAATCGTAAAGCCACAGCTATTCTGACTATTCTTACCGTGGCGGTGTCTGTCATTCTATTACTCGGTGTAGAGCGCGTAAGAACCGAAGCCAAGAGCAGCTTCGCCAATACCATTTCAGGTACAGACCTTATCGTCGGTGGCCGTTCTGGTCAGGTAAACCTACTGCTTTACTCAGTATTCAGAATCGGTAATGCGACCAACAACATCGACTGGAAAAGCTACCAAGAATTTAGCCAGCACAACGCAGTAAAGTGGGCGATCCCAATCTCATTGGGCGATTCACACAAAGGCTTCCGCGTGATGGGTACAAATCATAGTTACTTTGAAAACTATCGCTATGGAAGTAAGCAGTTACTTACTTTCCAACAAGGTAAAGAATTTGAACAGCTATTCGATGTAGTGATTGGTGCCGATGTCGCTAAGAAACTGGATTACAAAATCGGTGACCAGATCATTCTTGCACACGGTATCAGCGATGTGGCGTTCAGCCGTCACGATAATCTGCCCTTCAAGATTGTAGGAATACTTGCACCAACAGGAACGCCGGTAGACAAGACCGTGCATGTTTCGTTAGAGGCTATTGAAGCGATTCATGTTGGCTGGGAGTCAGGTGCCAACCTAGGACACACACCGGATGCCGAAACCTTAAAGACTTTTGATTTCCAACCGAAGCAGATTACCGCAATGATGCTCGGGCTGAATTCGAAAATCCAAACCTTCGCACTGCAAAGAGAAATCAATAACTACCGTCAAGAACCTTTGAGCGCAATTATGCCGGGCATTGCCCTTCACGAATTGTGGGGAATGATGGCTGTAGCAGAACAAGCATTGTTAATTGTTTCAGGATTTGTTGTTGTCGCCGGTTTATTGGGCATGCTCAGTAGCCTACTCACTAGTTTGCAAGAAAGGCGTCGCGAGATGGCTATCCTGCGCGCGATGGGAGCAAGGCCTCGTCATGTGTTTGGTTTACTGATCAGTGAAGCAAGTGCCCTAACCTTCCTCGGTATCACATTGGGTGTTGCCGTGTTGTTTGCCCTGATCGCAGTAGTTGCTCCAATTGTGCAACAAAGTTATGGTATCAATATATCGATATCTGCAATCACGCCTCATGAGTGGAAACTGCTTATGCTGGTACAAATTGCAGGGATCATTATCGGCTTTATTCCCGCTTTCCGGGCTTACCGTCAGTCATTGTCTGATGGCATGACTATTCGAATCTAAATTAGGAACCTACGATGCAACGCAAATTCCTACTGATACTTGGACTACTTTTATTCCCATTTATCAGCACAGCTCACGCTGAAACAACTCAGAATGACGAATCGGTATTAACACTTGAGTGGATTGACTTAATTCCAGAATCGGAACGAGCTCAACTAGACTCATTTGGCATGCCGATGGTTAACCACGACAGTACGGACAAACCTCAACAATCGACAATTGGCGCTGTTCGCCCAGAGTTAAATGGCAGCACAGTAAAGATTCCTGGTTTTGTGATTCCACTGGAAGGCGATGAGAATATGATCACTGAATTTCTGCTAGTCCCGTATTTTGGCGCATGTATTCACGTACCACCACCACCACCGAATCAAATCATCTACGTGAAGTTCCCAAAAGGTGCACCAATCCAGCAATTATGGGATGTGGTTTATTTAGTAGGTACGCTGAAAACTGAGTCAATAAGCCACGACTTAGCACAAACAGGTTATCTTATTGAAGGCACTGCGATTGAAGAATATGACGACATGTAGTCATTAGAAGGGTGGCTCAAGGATGAGCTGCCGTCACTGAAAAAATGATCTTATTCAATAACAGTTTCATAACGATGTTGTTTATCTAATTTACGCGATGTAATTAGATAGATAAGCTAGCACAGCCACATATGTAGCGAGTAATAACCCTATGCCAAGCTGTTTCTTCAGCTTGTTATCATTGACTTGATTCATAACTCCTCCTTGAGAATTACAACAAATTTAACATTTTATTATCATTAGCAAAAGTAAAATTTTGTTTAAACCTTCAACTCTGCACGTAAAATCTAGCCACCATTAAGATAAAGAGTTACATTTTAGACAGTTAAGTCGTCTCGTAACGGTACTCTTATGTCAGAAATCAAACAGCCAGTAATCATTGATCATGCTAGCGATACACAGCATAAGCATGAGAAAAAGCCTCATATCGCCGACAGTGCCAGCAGAATGTTACACATAGCGCAAATCTTCGGCTTAGATTCCTTAATCAGTCATGGTGCAAAGCCAACCGATAAAAGTGAAAGTACACTAATCGAACGGGCACTATTACGTGAGAAGAAACGTAAAGAGTTGCGTCAAAAGAACCTAGAGCAGATTCTTAAACTGGCACACTCTTCATGTAAGGATGAAGCAGCAGGAGATCCAGATCAGGACTGGCTATACCGTTTTTTCGATATGGCGCAAGAGATCCACAATACATCGATGCAGAGGCTATGGGCTCAAGTACTGAAACGAGAAGTCACCAACCCAGGCTCGACGTCGATGAAGGCGCTTCAGATCTTAAAAGACATGACACCAAAAGAAGCGCTCACCCTACAAAGAGCCGCGTCACTGGGTTGTAGCTTTGGTAGTGATAACAGCAGAAAGCTATTACTCGGTTTTAAAACCCATGCTGGTATATTTAACTTTGGCAAAAGAGATACTACCAACACCATCAACCTTGGTGGACACAACCTGCCCTACTCAAGCCTATTACACCTGATTGAACTGGGTATTATTTTGGGGACTGAGTTAGAGTCTGGTGAGATTGATTTCGATCCAGCGTTACACTTGACTTACCAAGGTAAGAGCATGTCACTGGCGCCTATATCAAAAGGGGTTAAGCTGGTTTACTACCGATTCAGCCCAACAGGCAATGAACTTTGTACCTTGCTTGGGAATAAACCTAACATGCAGTACTACGACCAACTGATTGCATTATTGAACCACAAATTCACAGTACAGACAGAAGTCAAAAGCAGTGTTAACTACACCGTCTAGGTAATAAACGGTGTAGGTAATGAAGTATATTTAGAAGAATAAAGAGAAATTAGAAGATAGGTTTCTTGTCTCGGTAAACCAAGGCTGCACTACTTATAAGTCGTGAATAAGCAGTAAGTAAGTGAGCAGCTTTAGTCATACCAACGATCTCAATTGGCTAAAATATTACGCTTCTCTAATGCGTCAATACATAACTCTACCAGTTCATCGAGTGTCTTCTCACCTGCCGGTAGATTAATCTCGGGATTCTCAGGCGCCTCATAAACAGAACTAATACCCGTGAAGTTTGGAATTTCTCCAGCGCGAGCTTTCTTATACAGACCTTTAGGGTCACGCTGCTCACACACCTCTAGCGGCGTGTTGACAAACACTTCAAGAAATTCACCTTCCGGCAGTAAGTCTCGCACTAACTGTCTTTCAGCTTGATGCGGAGAAATAAAAGCCGACAGTACGATTAATCCTGCGTCCGCCATCAACTTTGCCAACTCGCCTATGCGACGAATATTCTCACGACGATCCTGCTCTGAGAAGCCAAGATCGCTACACAATCCGTGACGAACATTATCACCATCCAACAAGTAAGTATGGTAACCAAGCTGTGCTAAGCGATTTTCTAATGCTCCAGCGACTGTCGACTTACCAGAACCAGATAATCCCGTGAACCAGAGCACGGCTGGCTTTTGTGATTTCAGATCAGAGCGGAATGTTTTATCAATCGAGTGCTGATGCCACACAACATTCTCATCTTTTGGTTTGAGTACTGCGGTCATAATTAGTCCTTTAAATAAACAGCATTAAAATGGGAAAAAATAAGGAATTAGGGTCAATACCAAGCCCGAATAGACAATCGAGATTGGAATACCAATGCGCAAATAATCCGTAATATGATAATTACCTACGCTATATACGAGTAAATTGGTTTGGTAACCATAAGGAGAGATAAAGCTAGCACTGGCGCCAAACAACACCGCCATGATAAATGGCATTGGGTCAACGCCATAGCCTACTGCCATGCTATAACCAATAGGGAATGAGAGTGCTGCCGCCGCATTATTGGTCACAAGTTCAGTAAGAACCAGAGTCATGAAGTAGGTCGCTACTAAGGCACCAAACACGCCCCAACCATTGAAGGCCTCTATGAACATCAACCCCATACGTTCAGACAATCCAGATGAAATCATCAGTTGAGCAATAGAAAGTGCAGAGCCAACGATCACCACAATATCAACCGGAAAACGGCGACGAAGCTCACCGAGTTGCACCACACCAAATGCCACCAGCAGTAATAAAAAACCCGCTAACCCTTTAATGATAGGTACTGCATCGACAAGCGATAAGCCAATGACACTAGCGAAGCCAAGCAAAACAAACGTCGATTTATCAGCATCAAGCTTGGCACTTGAGTCTAGGTCATTCATCAACACAAACTCTTTATTGTGTTGCTGACGTTGCTCTTCAAAGCGTTTACCAGGAACCAAAATTAGAGTATCACCAGCGGTCAATGTGATATTCCCTAGCCCACCTTCAAGGCGCTCGTGGCCACGGCGGATAGCAACAACAACCGCATCGAAGCGATCTCTAAATTGGCTAGTTTTTAAGGTCTTATTACAGAAGCTTGCCGATGAGCTCACCACGACCTCAACAAAACTTTGTCCGTTTAGGTGATGTTGACCAAACAGGGTTAACCCTTGGATTTCCTGCAGTGTCGCAACACTCTCAACGTCACCACAAAACAACAGTCGGTCACGAGCTTGAAGAATGAAATCAGGATCAATAGACGCCGTTGTTTTACCGTCTCGAATCACTTCAGCTAAAAACAGTTTTCTCAGCGCTCGGAGGTTATTTTCGCTTACGCTTCGGCCTACTAAAGGCGAGCCTGGTTCAACTCTTGCTTCTAAAAAGTAAGGCAGATCGTCCTGCGATCCATCATCGTAGCTTGGTAGAAAATAGCTAAGAGGAATAAGGATCAACACGCCACCGACCAAAACCGCTAAACCGATCAAGGTAGGTGTGAAAAAGTTTAAGCTCGGCAATCCAGCATCTTCAACAAAGCTATTGATGATCAAGTTAGTTGAAGTACCGATCAATGTCAGGGTGCCACCTAAGATGGCAGCGTATGACAAAGGGATAAGTAACTTAGACGGCGCATGTTGTTGATTACGTTTGATCGCCCCGATCAAAGAGACCACCACCGCGGTGTTATTGGTAAAAGATGAAAGTAACGCTGTGGAAATACCCAACTTCGCAACCACGGTACCTAGCCGACCTTCAGAGATATTGCAGCTAACCCAACTGATTAAGCGAGTTTTTTCCAACGCACTTGATGCGAGGATAAGAAGAATTAAAGTCAGTAACGAGGAGTTAGTGAAGTTATTGGCTAAGCTCGACAAATCGATCATGCCAGCCATAAAAGCAATAAACGCCGCGCCAGCAAAGATAAAGCTTGGCTTAATACGGGTAACGAGCAGGCAAGTAATGATGCCGAGCAAAATCGCTAATACAAATCCTTGTTGCCACATATACCCGTCCTTTATGGCGGAAACGATGGGTTTCCGCCTGATTCAATAAGCTGTTACTTAGTCGTTTATGACTTCAGTAATTGGCTTAGATCTTTGGCATCCCAATGTGGGAAGTGCTTGCGTACCAATGCGTTGAACTCAAGTTCAAATGCAGAGAAGTTACCTACTTGCTGTTCAACAGAGTCCAAACGGTCTCGAATCAAGCCAGCGCCAACCGTTACATTGGTAAGACGATCAATAACGATAAAGCCACCGGTATCGGCACTTTCACGATATTTATCCAGCGCGACAGTCTCGTTCAATGACCATTCACACAAACCAATACCATTGAGTGGTAATTCATCCACGTCGTGAGTCGACAGGTTGTTGATGTCATATTGGTGACGAACCGTTTCAACCTGACCGACGGTTTTCTTGCCTGCGATTTTGATGTCGTAAGCTTTGCCCGGTTGCAGTGGTTGTTCTGTCATCCACACGATGTCAGCCAATACATGGTTAGTTGATTCAATCTGAGCGTTTTCCAACACAATCAAATCACCACGACTGATATCGATTTCATCTTCAAGAGTCAGTGTTACCGCCAAACCCGCTTGCGCCGATTCAAGTTCACCATCAAAGGTCACAATGCTTGCCACCTTCGAGGTTTTACCTGAAGGCAACGCCTTGATTTCATCACCTACGCTAACGCGACCAGAAGCAACGGTGCCTGCAAAACCACGGAAGTCTAAATTAGGACGATTCACGTATTGAACCGGGAAACGGAATTCACCCGCAGAGCGCTTTTGATCAATATCTACGTTTTCTAGAACTTCTAGTAGAGATGGACCTTCAAACCATGCAAGCTCTTTACTTGGTGCAGCAACGTTAATGCCTTCAAGCGCGGAAACAGGCAGAATTTGAATATTAGTTTCACCCTCGAGGTTTTCAGAAAATTCTAAATACTGATCACGAATCTCTTCAAAACGATCTTGTGAGTATTCCACCAGATCCATCTTGTTTACTGCCACAATAAAATGCTTCAAACCAAGCAGGTTCGAAATAAACGAGTGACGACGAGTTTGATCCAGAACGCCCTTACGAGCATCAATCAAGATCACAGCAAGATCACACGTTGAAGCGCCTGTTGCCATGTTGCGCGTGTACTGCTCATGTCCTGGGGTATCAGCAATAATGAACTTACGTTTTTGAGTCGAGAAGTAGCGGTAAGCCACGTCGATCGTGATGCCTTGCTCACGCTCAGCCTGCAAGCCATCAACAAGCAGTGCCAAATCAGGTTTCTCACCCGTCGTACCCACTCGTTGGCTATCCGAGTGAACCGCTGCTAGCTGATCTTCATAAATCTGTTTTGTATCATGGAGCAAGCGACCGATTAACGTACTTTTACCATCATCTACCGAGCCACAAGTTAAAAATCTAAGCATAGATTTATGCTGATGCTGACTTAGATAACCTTCAATCCCTAGTTCAGCCAATTCGGCTTCTACTGCACTATTCATTTTTCTTTCCTTAGATTCTTAGAAATAACCTTGGCGCTTTTTCAGCTCCATTGAGCCCGACTGATCATGGTCAATCGCTCGACCTTGACGCTCACTGGATGTTGCCACCAGCATCTCTTCAATAATGCCTGTTAGCGTGTTCGCCTCAGATTCAACGGCTCCGGTCAGTGGGTAACAACCCAAAGTACGGAAGCGAACGCTTTTCTCTTCAATCACTTCACCTTCTTGTAGCTCCATACGGTCATCATCAACCATGATCAACATGCCATCACGCTCAACCACAGGACGCTTGTCTGAAAGGTAAAGTGGAACAATATCGATGCTCTCTAGGTAGATGTATTGCCAGATATCGAGCTCAGTCCAATTAGATAGCGGGAAGACACGAATGCTTTCGCCTTTATTAACCTGGCCGTTATAGGTATGCCAAAGTTCTGGACGTTGGTTTTTTGGATCCCATGTGTGGTTCTTGTCGCGGAAAGAGTAAACACGTTCTTTGGCTCGAGACTTTTCTTCATCACGACGCGCACCACCAAAAGCGGCATCGAACCCGTACTTGTTTAACGCCTGCTTTAGGCCTTGAGTTTTCATGATGTCGGTGTGCTTAGAAGAGCCATGCACAAATGGGCTACACCCCATTTCGATACCTTCAGGGTTCTTGTGCACTAATAACTCAAAACCATACTTTTTGGCTGTGCGGTCACGAAACTCAATCATCTCGCGAAATTTCCAATCCGTATCAACGTGCAATAGTGGGAATGGAATCTTGCCTGGGTAAAACGCTTTGCGAGCTAAATGAAGCATCACAGAAGAATCTTTACCGATTGAGTACATCATCACTGGGTTATCAAACTCAGCCGCCACTTCGCGAATAATATGGATACTTTCCGCTTCGAGCTGTTTTAGGTGGGTTAAACGTTCTTGGTCCATTTCAGTGCTTCCTTTAAGGCTCGCGTTACGAGCAATTCATTACTTGGTCTTGCCAAGCATGGGATTTAACTCATTCACTTGGGTGAATGGGAGTATTGGCACTAGAAGAAAACAGAAGCTACGTTTGAGCTATCCTTGCTATTCATCTGCCTGATACGTCCTTGATATAGACATTATGACGAGCCTCTCATATTACTGGAAATTCTAAAATTTCATTTTTTATTCGAAAAGCTGATAAGGGATGGGATTTATCGATAAACAGGTGAAATGAATGGACTATTATTATCGATGTCATTTGTACATTGATTGAGCAGCTTTGGGAGGCGTCTTGCAGAACACCATAAAGTAATCGATCTAAGTCACGAATTAACATTCGTTGTAATCATTGTTTCATTCGGTTTTGTTACATTACGCAACGAATTTTCTACTAATCCACTTTGGAGCTCCAAAATGAAAGTTGCAATGAAACCTTTATCATTGGCTGTACTTGCAGGTCTTGGTTTGACTTTAGCAGGCTGCACAACAACACCAGATACCGATGAAGTGATTAAACTACGTGTCGTAGAAACGACGGACATCCATACCAACCTAATGGATTACGACTACTACAAAGACAAGCCATCGAAAAAAATCGGCTTAGCACGTACTGCAACTTTAGTAAAAGAAGCTCAAAGCGAAGTAACCAACAGCGTATTAGTTGATAACGGTGATTTGCTGCAAGGTAGCCCAATGGGTGACTACATGGCAGACAAAGGCATCGAAGCTGGTGAAGTTCACCCTGCGTACAAAGCAATGAATCAACTAAGCTACGACGCTGCAAACCTAGGTAACCACGAATTCAACTACGGTCTTGAGTTCCTAGAAGAGTCTATCAACGATGCTGATTTCCCATACATCAGTGCCAACGTTTACGACGCAGAAACCAAAGAACACTACTTCACGCCTTATATCATCAAGACGCATACGTTCGAAGATACTGCTGGCGTAGAGCATGAAGTAAAAGTCGGCTACATCGGTTTCGTTCCACCACAAATCATGACGTGGGATAAGAAGAACCTTGAAGGCAAAGTGATCGCTCGTGACATCATTGAGACAGCTAACGAGCTAGTGCCTCAAATGAAAGCAGAAGGCGCTGAAGTTATCGTTGCTATCCCTCACTCTGGCGTATCAACTGACCCTTACAAAAATGGCGAAGAGAACTCAACGTTCTACCTCTCTGAAGTAGATGGTATCGATGCAATCGCATTCGGCCACTCTCATGCAGTATTCCCAGGTAAAGGTTTTGATGACATTCAAGGCATCGACAACGAAACGGGCACAATGAATGGCGTTGCGGCAGTAATGCCTGGCCGTTGGGGTAGCCACGTTGGTGTTATGGACCTAACACTTGCACAAAAAGACGGTAAGTGGGAAGTCGTTAAAGGCCAATCAGAAGCACGCCCTATCTACGACAAGATCGAGAAGAAATCGCTTGCTGCTGCAGATGAAGGTATCGTAACGGCACTAGAAAAAGACCATGCAGGTACTCGTGAGTTTGTTAACCAACCTATTGGTAAAGCAGACGACGTGATGTACAGCTTCCTGTCTCTAGTACAAGACGATCCAACAGTACAAATTGTTAACCTTGCACAGAAAGATTACGTAGAACAGTTCATCCAAGGTGACCCAGACCTAGACGGTATTCCAGTATTGTCAGCGGCAGCGCCTTTTAAAGCCGGCGGTCGTAAAAATGACCCAGCTAACTTCACTGAAGTGGAATCAGGTCAACTAACGTTCCGTAACGCAGCCGATTTATACCTTTACCCGAACACGTTAGTCGCGATGAAGGTAACGGGTCACGAAGTACAAGAGTGGCTTGAGTGTTCAGCTGGTCAGTTCAACCAAGTTGATGTTAACTCGACAGCACCACAACAGTTGATCGAGTGGGATAACTTCCGTACTTACAACTTTGATGTTATCGACGGTGTTGATTACCAAATCGACGTAACACAACCTGCGAAATACGATGCAAACTGTAAAGTGGTTAACCCTGAGTCTCAACGTATTGTTGGCCTAACTTACCAAGGTAAGCCAATCGACATGAAGCAAGACTTCTTGATCGCAACCAACAACTACCGTGCATACAGTGCTAAGTTCCCGGGTACAGGCGAAGATTTCATCGCATTTGATGCACCAGATGAAAACCGCACTGTTCTTGCTAACTACATCTCTCGCGTAAGCAAAGAGCAAGGTCAAGTTAGCCCAAGCGCAGATAACAATTGGTCATTTGCTCCAATCAAAACGGATAACAAGCTAGATATTCGCTTTGAAACATCTCCAAGTGACAAAGCGGCTGAATTCATCAAAGAAAAAGGTCAATACCCGATGAAACGTGTTGCGACTGACGATGTTGGTTTTGCTGTTTACCAAATTGACTTAACTAAATAGATAGCTTTATTAATCAATAGTTAATGTTATTAAAGGCTGAGTTTAACGACTCAGCCTTTTTCTTTTCTTATGTAAGATCCCCCACTCCAAGCCCGGGTTTTTTAACTACAAACTCTCGTTAAATCCACTTTTAAAATATCAAACATTTCGCTTCAATCTTGACTTAAACAACGCATTCCACAGTACTGGTCGAACAAAGCAAGTACAAAAAATCCTCCATCACCTGTAAGTTTTTCCCCGCTCCTCCTGTCTATTTAATTTACTACACTCAATGAATGATCATTAAGCCATTCATTTATAGGATAGATAAGGATATTTAATGAGCAGCGTCGAGAGCATTCAAGCATGGTTACATTCAGGGGAGGAGTCGTTGCTATGGCTGATGTTTGGCATCATCGCGCTTTCTTACCTGCTTGAAGATCTGGCGATTGTTACGGCAGCTGGTTTAGCAACTCAAGGGCTCATTCTTCCTCAATATGCGTTGCTTGCCATTTTCATCGGTATTGCCACTGGTGACTTGGGACTCTATTACCTAGGAAAATCAGGACGTTACTTCAGAGGCGTTCGTTACAAAGCCCTCACTAATAAGTACTTTCGTTCGCTTCGTACTAAATTACGTCAGAACGCGTTCAGCAGCCTTTTTGTCATCCGCTTTATCCCGGGGCTTCGCACTGTTGGCTTTACCTTAAGTGGCTTTTTCGCAATTCCACTTCCTACTTTTTTGTTCGCTGTCATTAGTGCTACTGCGATCTGGACTGGCATTGTCTTCTCTACCATCTACTATTTAGGGACATCAGCGTGGCTGCAAGCCTCTGAATATCAATGGATCGTCATCCCGTGTGCCATCGCTTTACTGTTTATCGGTAATCGATTAATGAATAAAACCTACTCTAGAGGATTATCATGAGTTCACCGAAAGATATTCGCATCATCCCTGCGCATCAAATCAATGCAGGTATGCCTCTGCTTGAAAAAGATACCGCGCGTAGTGTCTCTCCTTATGAATTCCTTCCGACTTGGTTTTTCTACACTCCAGTAGTGGTTCAAAGCTTGATGCAAGGGTTACGGCACTTTGACTGGGCACTGCCGCTCATCGCCAACCCAAGCATTAAGTTAAGTGGCATGGTAGGTGAATCAAAACACGAAATATTAAGCCTTGCTGGCTCATCAAGTCAGCGTTGGATCTCTCCGTTTATTACCCTAACCAAAACGGATCTTAATAGTAAAAAACAAACCGAAGATGCACTCAGTGCGCTAACACAATCGGATCTTAACTTCCCCATAGTGGCGAAACCGGATCTTGGCTGTCGAGGCGTTGGCGTTAAGCTGATCAACACACAAGATCAACTTGAGCAATATGTTGAATCTTTTCCAAATAATGCTCGCTTTCTACTGTAAGAAAAGGCGCCTTATCAAGCCGAAGCTGGCGTTTTCTATGTGCGCTACCCAAATAAAAAGCAAGGCGAGATCATCTCGATCACACTCAAATACTCGCCAATGGTAACGGGTGATGGTTCCTCGACACTCAAACAGTTAATTGAAAATAGCCCGCGTGCTGGGCAACTTAGTCACCTATATCTACCAAGGCATGAAGATAAATTGGATCAAGTGCTCGCAGAGGGTGAAGAATTCCAACTCGCGTTTGCAGGTAGTCATAGCCGTGGCTGTATCTTCCGAGACGGCAATCAATACATCACCCAAGCTTTGACCGAACGCTTAGATGAGATATTCGACGACTTCGATGGCTTCCACTTTGGCCGACTCGACGTCAAGTTTAAGGACATGCACAGCCTAATGAACGGCGAGGATTTCACGATCCTTGAGGTCAATGGCGCAAGCAGTGAGGCTGGGCATATCTGGGATCGCAACACACCACTGCGAGAGATATTTTCTACGCTACTTTTGCAATACCGCATTCTTTTTGATATTGGCGCTCAGCAAAAACAACGAGGCCATAAGACTCCTTCTTTCAAGAGCTTATTCGCTGCGTGGCAAGAAGAGCGACGTCTTGTTCAACAATATCCGACCACTGACTAACTTTGTACGAGGACCATGAATGAACCCCATAGCCCAACCGAGCGCCCTCACTTCTTTCTCTCCTAGTATCACAGGAGCGGTAGAAATATTAAATCAGGGTCTAGAATTTTTGTTAGCGATATCTGACAGCGACTATCTGACACGAGCAAAGCCTCACGTCACAAGCTCTATTGGTGAGCATACTCGTCATACGCTCGATCTTTTTCACGCTTTAATTTTAAAAGAGAATGCGACCGTTGATTACAACACTCGTCGTCGTGGTCACCCCGTCGAATTTGACAGATCGATTGCGCTGAAAGAGATCCACTATGTAATCAACTGGCTTGAACGATTAGACCGCAGAGATCTCGAAACGCCTATCATGATCCAAACCGAAGTTTCAATGGATACCCAGGTATTCGCCAGCCTGCCTTCAACGTTAGAAAGAGAGGTCACCTTTGCAGCCCTGCATGCCAATCATCACTATGCGATGATCAAGGTGATCACCACCTTTTTAGATATCGAAACCTGCAACACCTTTGGTTATGCCCCTACCACTAGCAGCTACCTGAGGGAGCAATAAAATGTGTTCAGTATCTTGGCTGCTTGAAGAAAATGGCTATCAAGTTTTCTTTAATCGTGATGAACAAAAGACGCGAGCACTGGCGATGCCACCTAAACAATATCGAGTCAACGGCGTCGATATCATCATGCCACTCGATCCAACCGGTGGTGGTAGCTGGATCAGTATTAATGAGTTCGGACTTTCGCTATGTCTGCTCAACAACTATCAAGGCACCGTGCCCGCTGGCCCTTTGATCAGCCGCGGTTTGTTGCTCAAGAACTTATCATCGAGTCACAGCATTACTCAGATTTCTGAGGCATTTCATCAACTAGACTTGCACTCTTTTGCTCCATTTACCTTGTTGGCTTTCGCGCCGAATTTAACTCAGAACAATGGTTTGGTTATCGCCTACATGTGGGATGGTATTCAACAAAAAATAACCGACACCGATTCACCGTTATTCTCATCAGGTGTTGAACTATTGCGAGTACAAGCCTACCGACAAGCTAAGTACGACCAGCTTATGGAAACAGGTAAGAATCAGCAGAATTTGCTTAGGTTTCACTCTCACCATCACAGCGAACAGCCTCATTTAGCGACCTGTATGCATCGTGAAGACGCGCACACCGTGAGCTTTACACACTTACGTAATCTACACGGCCAAGCCTCTATGTTTTACGCACCCGGCTCGCCTTGTGAACCCATTAAACCATGCCAGATAAATCAACAGCGTTTTACCTTCGATTTATCACCAGCAATCAATCTATAGATGGAGTCCATCATGAGAAAACTATTAACCATGGTCATGCTACTTGTTAGCCCTTACGTATTTGCTGCAGACGAAATCTACACCGGATTCTTTAGCAGCAAGGCGCTCGATGGCTACGATACCGTCGCTTATTTCACTTCAGGTAAGCCTATTGAAGGCAGTAAAGACTTCAGCACAGAGTACAAAGGTGCGGACTGGTATTTCTCTTCTGAAAAGAATCTGACTTTATTTGTTAATAATCCTGAAAAATATGCCCCTCAATATGGTGGCTATTGCGCTTGGGCTGTTTCAGCAAAAAGTGACTTTGCACCCGGTGACCCTAATCAATGGACAATTGTTGATAACAAGCTGTACCTCAACTACGACCAAGAGATTCAGGAGACCTGGGAGAAAGACCGTGCACAGCATATTCAACAAGCCGATAAAGCTTGGCCGCAGCTGATTAAGTAAGGTAGCTTCATTATGATTGATAGTCCTTTTCGTTTACCACGTTACACGCCTTTTGGTTTAGGTGAGTCTGTTGTCGAGTGGGCAACTGGGCTATCTAAGCTAGACCGACTCTACCAAGATCGTAAAAACGAGTTATCTAGCTTCGAATTCATGAATTACACTCTGTCGGCGCTCAATATCGACTACTCGGTTTCATCTGGCACCACAGAGAATATCCCGGAAGAAGGGCCTGTGGTGATTGTGGCGAACCACCCGCTTGGCGCCATCGAAGGCGTGATCCTTGCCGATCTCGTAGGATCAGTAAGAAAGGATGTTAAGGTGCTGGCCAATGAGTTACTTAAGCGCCTGCCTGAATTGGATGATCTTTTCATCGGTGTCGATGTCTTTAACAGTAAAGAGTCGAAACGCACCAATGCCAAAGCGATTCGAGATGCCAATCGTCATTTGGCTGATGGTGGGCTATTGATTGTATTCCCAGCAGGTGAAGTATCGAGCTACCGTAAAGGGGCCAAGACACTAACAGACATCGAGTGGAGCAAGTCGGTAGCGAAATTCGTCAAACGTCACCAAGCCACCACTGTGCCTATTTTTATCAATGGTAAAAATAGCGAGCTGTTCTACCAAGCAGGTCGTGTTCATCCACTATTAAGAACCGCTTTACTCGGCCGTGAACTTCTTAATAAACAGGCAACGACTATCTCTATCTCGATTGGAGCATCGATTCCGTATCCAGAGATAAAATCATTTGAAAAAGAGATGGATATCGTCAACTACCTACGACTCAATACCTACCTAATGAGTCAACAAGATAGTCCGACCACGACAATCCACGCACCCTCTTTTGATAACCAAGTGATTGCGCCTATTCCGCCAGAAGTGTTGGCAATAGAGGTCGATTCTCTTCCGGAAGAGATGAGGTTACTTGAGCAAGGGGACTTTGAGGTCTACTGCACGCCAAGCCAATCTATTCCAAACTTAATGCGCGAGATTGGCCGAGTCAGAGAAGAGAGTTTCCGTGAAGTTGGAGAAGGTAGTGGGCTTGCCTGTGATTTGGACGAGTATGACCTTTACTACCATCAACTGTTTGTGTGGAATAAAACTAAGGCACAACTGGTTGGCGCGTATCGACTCGGTATAGTCGACAAACTCATCGCAAAGCACGGGCTTGATCAGCTCTACTCTCGTAGCCTGTTTAACTACAACCAGGAATTCATTGATACTCTAGAAAACAGCATTGAGCTTGGGCGTTCCGTGGTGAGTAAACCTTATCAAAAGAGCCTTAACTCACTGCTGCTGCTGTGGAAAGGCATCGCGACCTTTGTGTCCCGCAACCCTAAATACACCCACCTATTTGGCCCGGTCAGTATCAGTAATGATTACAGCCACAATGCCCGCCTGTTGATCGCAACCACCTTATCGATTCACCACTATGATGAGGAAAAGGCAAGTCTGGTTTCCCCTTCTTCACCGCTCAATACCAGTAGTCATGTGTTCTGGCAGAATCATCTATTATCGTCACTGGCGAGTGTGCCTCTGCTCTCTAAAGTGTTAGCACGCATGGAGCAAGGAAAAGGCCTACCAGTATTATTGCGCCAATACCTTGGAATGAATGGCAAGCTGGTGTGTTTTAACGTCGACCCATCGTTTAATGATGCGTTAGATGGTTTGATTGTGGTGAACCTTAAGAAAGTACCACTGAAAACCTTAGGTAAATACATGGGTAGAGAACTTGCTCAAGATTACCTAAAGCAGCACGCCCAACGCTGATTTAGCCCGAACTGTACCTACACTCAAATAAGTGCGATGATTTCAGCACTTATTTGGGTTAGGTTATTTTCATGCACACTTCTTTTATCGAACAACTACAAATCTTCGACTTCTCAGAAAGTCAGATTGAATCGCTAGTCGCTGTCGCCAAGCCTCTTGAGCTACCAACCAGACACATCCTTATTAACCAAGGTGAGATGGCAGGTTCAATCTACTTCGTGCTTGAAGGCTTATGTCATGCTTGCTACCTCACTGACGACGGTAAGCAATACAGCAAAGAGTTCTACTGGGAACAAGATTGGATCATTGGCTTTGAGAGTCTGATAAAAAACCAAGCGTCCCCTTACCTACTTGAAACACTGACACCGATTACACTGTTAGAGCTACCAATGAATGCGGTTATCGAGTGGCGTGCATCTAATAATCCTTTGTATTTAAAGTTGTTAGAAACGCAGCTGATGCACAAAGAAAATAAGGAGCGCTTCATGTTGCTCTATACCCCAGAGCAACGTTACCAGCTTTTCTGTGAGCACTATCCAGACCTTGAACAGCGCCTCAACGACAATCAAATTGCCGCTTATTTAGGAATAACCGCGATAAGCTTGAGCAGAATTAAAGGTCGAATTAACAATAGTTAATGCCAACATTCATCGCGCATAGTACATTCAGAGCATCGATAATCTCTGGACGTAAACATGATCACTTGGCACTCAATTCCTTTCTCTGAACTTTCAACACAACAGCTTTATCAACTACTTAAATTACGAGTAGATGTGTTCGTCGTTGAGCAAAATTGCCCTTACCCAGAGCTCGACGGTAAAGATACACTCGCAGGTGTTGAACACTTGCTTGGCTATGCTGATGCAGAGTTGGTGGCGTGTGCACGCTTGTTACCACCAGGAACTTCTTACGACAACACCAGCATCGGCCGAGTGGCGACGAAGCAATCGGCAAGAGGTGATGGTTTAGGCCATCAATTGATAAAAGAAGCGTTAACACGCTGTGAGGCTCTTTGGCCTAGCACGACTATCGATATTGGTGCGCAACAACACCTAGAAAACTTCTATGCGAGCCACGGCTTCAAAACGATCTCTGAGATGTACTTGGAAGACGATATTCCGCACGTCGATATGAGATTAGAGAAGTAATGTCGAATATCACTGTCGGTATCCTATTGCTGATTGCAGGTAACTTGTTTGCCTCGCTTTCCGACGTAGCGGTAAAACTGTTGAATGGTGAAGTGCCACCTCTTCAGTATATTTTTTTCCGACAGTTGATATCTCTGCTCATCATCACCCCTTTGTGGCTACAACAGAAACAAGAACAACGGCGCTTACAGCAGGCTAAGGTAACCTTCATTCGAGGTCAGTTAATTCTAATCGGCAGTGGATGTATGGTGGTCGCGATCACTCACTTGTCTTTGGCAACCGCCAATGCAGTATTTTATGTCGCGCCTTTACTGATGCTGCCGCTCTCTATGTTGCTATTGAAAGAGCAACCGGCACTCGGCAAGGTTATCGCTACGACAATAGGCTTTATTGGCGCATTGATTGTCTTGAGACCATCGCAATTTCACTGGGCAGCACTGTTTGCATTGGGTACAGCACTGACGCTTGCGCTGTTTAATGTACTAGTAAGGAAACTTCCAAGCGAACAATCCGTAGTCACGACGTTGTGGTGGACAACACTCTTTTCCATCCCTGTATCATTAATTCTATGCTTTTTGTATTGGCAGCCTGTGTCTTTAGAACACCTTGGATACATAGCCTTGAGTGCGGCACTAATACTGAGTTACAACGGGCTGGCAGTAGCCGCCTACCAAAAAGCACACTCAAGCCAAATCGCTTTAGCAGAATATTCAGGCTTAGTGTTTGTCGCGTTAATTGGCGCCATTTGGTTCGATGAGATTCCAGATACATTAACCTTTATCGGTATCATGCTGATCATCTTGCCACTCGCCCCTTTCAAGCGACCAAAAAAAAGAGCTAATGCTTAGCTCTTTTCTATCACGTTCTTGCTGTTGAGTTCATCACTCAAGCCTGCACTTATTTACTACGACCAAAACCACCATCGGACAAGCGGAAGAACATTACTGATGTATTGCCCTTTTCTAGCTGAAGGATATCAAGCTGCCCAGTCTCGGCCAGCTTAAATCGAACAAGCTGACCTTTACGGATCTGACTGAGTGGCTTGTCTGCTCCTTCAATACGCACTAGCGCATTTAAATCAGACAGTGGTAGATCGTTGTTTCGAAAAACCTGAGCCAAGGTATCACCTTGCTTAACAAGGTACTCTTGCCAATTATTGTTACTCAGCTCTGATGAGTTGCTCTTGGCATTTTGCTGTTCGCTTAAGCCAACGGTGTTTATCTCAAGCTCAACGCGCGATGTTGCTGGCGTAGCATCTACTTTAGGTTCTGGTAGCGGCACAAAAAGTAATATCAGTACGATCGGAGAAATCACCATCAACAGTCTTTGGTGTAACTTCGGCAATGAGCCCCAAGTTTGCGCTGTCGAGGTTTTCATTTTCTTCACATCGATCGAACTCAATTTCTCTTTGACCTGATTCAGTCGATCCTTGAATTCTGCTAAGTGGTCAACTTTCTGTTTTTTCTTTTGACGACGATTCATACCACTGCGTCCTATACATTGAATAACTACAGTATAAAAACCAAAGTACCAACAGTATAGATCTTTCCGTCACAACAAGGCCCAAAGCGAGAAAATTGACATGGCTGTGATTTGGGCACGGTAAAGCGCAAGTGATCAGGGACTAGCCGTTTCTTCACGCTGCTAATACTGGTATTCTTACCTTTTTCGTACTGACAAAAAGAGTGACTTTTCATGTCTGAAGTAAAATTTGAAACTGTAGAGCAAAAAGCTAGCTACGGTATCGGTCTACAAATGGGCCAACAACTTGCTGGTTCTGGTCTTGAAGGCCTAAACGTTGACGCAATCGCTGCTGGTATCGCAACAGCTCTAGTTGGTGACATGCCAGCTATCGAAGTTGACGAAATCAACAACGCACTACAAGAGCTACACACTCGTGGTGAAGCTGCACGTCAAGAACTAGCTAAAGCTGCAGCTGCTGACGGCGAAGCTTTCCTATCTGACAACGCTCTTCGTTCAGAAGTAACAGTTCTTGAGTCTGGCCTTCAGTACGAAGTACTAACTGAAGGTACTGGCGAAATCCCTACTGCAGACAAGCAAGTACGTGTTCATTACCACGGCGAACTAACTGACGGTACTGTTTTCGACAGCTCTGTATCTCGCGGTCAACCTGCTGAATTCCCAGTAACTGGCGTAATTCAAGGTTGGGTACAAGCTCTACAAATGATGCCTGTTGGCTCTAAGTGGAAGCTATACATCCCTCAAGATCTAGCATACGGTGAGCGTGGCGCAGGTGCTGCAATCCCACCATTTGCTGCTCTAGTATTCGAAGTAGAACTTCTAGCTATTCTTTAATTTTTATAAAAACCTTTAGTAAAACAAAATACTATAGGCAAATAAAATTGAAATAATTCAACGGCGATGTGACTACATCGCCGTTTTTCGTTTATAGTGAAAGAGTAAATTACTTTATTACTTAAGGACGAATAATGAAGAAAGTACTCATCACAGTTTTAAGCAGCCTTGCTGTTGTCTCTTGCGCTAGCACTAGTGACTCTGAACAAACCAGTTCATCATCAGATACTAACTATTCCCAACTATCCCAAACTGCACTAATGGCAGCAGTGAATATGTGGTCTCAACAAAACGAAACAACGCCGCTTGCAGATACCGTTGCCGACCAAGCTTCTGTTACCAGCGATCAAGCTATTGGCGGTATCGGTTCAATGTTAGCCCTTGCACAAAACTCACTTGGCTCGGCCGACAACAAAGAACTCGCGACACTAATTCCGGGTATGTCGAGCCTTGAGTCTACAGGTCTATCATCGCTATTAAGCTCACAAGGTGCAGTTGAAAGCGCATTTTCTGGATTAGGTATGGATCCATCAATGGTTACAACATTTGCGCCAATCATTCTGCAAGCATTGCAGTCACAAGGTGCGACGAGCGGCCTGATGGATTCGCTTGCAGCTGTTTGGCAATAAGCGTTAGTTATTAATAGCTAGCTCAAAATCTAATAAGGGCACTTCGGTGCCCTTTTTTGTGCGTGGAAGAAAAGGGATTTGAGATACGAGATACGAGATACGAGATACGAGATACGAGATACGAGATACGAGATACGAGATACGAGATACGAGATACGAGATACGAGATACGAGATACGAGATACGAGATACGAGATACGAGATACGAGATACGAGATACGAGATACGAGATACGAGATACGAGATACGAGATACGAGATACGAGATACGAGATACGAGATACGAGATACGAGATACGAGATACGAGATACGAGATACGAGATACGAGATACGAGATACGAGATATTTTTGAAAAATGGCGCAGACAAGACAAGCAAAAAGTGCCAAACATCATGGTGCAATTTCGATTATCTATTCCGTGTTCTACAGACACAAAAAAGCCGAGCGAACGCTCGGCTTTTGTATTAAGAATCTAGTATAGATTACTCAGCAGCTTCTTCAGCAGCTGGGCGGTCTACAAGCTCAATGTAAGCCATTGGAGCTTTATCACCAGTACGGAAACCACATTTAAGAATGCGAGTGTAACCACCTTGGCGAGCCGCGAAACGCGGGCCTAGTTCATTAAATAGTTTTGCCACAACTTCGTTATCACGAGTGCGAGCAAATGCAAGACGACGGTTAGCAACACTGTCTGTCTTAGCTAGGGTAATCAATGGCTCAATTACGCGACGTAGTTCTTTTGCTTTAGGCACGGTAGTTTTAATAACTTCGTGACGAACAAGAGAGCTAGCCATGTTGCTGAACATCGCTTTGCGATGACTGCTGTTGCGGTTGAGTTGACGACCACTTTTACGATGGCGCATGACCTAATCCTTCTAACTTTTCGATTAATCTTCAGCGATTGACGCTGGTGGCCAGTTTTCTAGACGCATGCCTAGAGAAAGACCACGTGAAGCAAGCACATCTTTAATCTCTGTAAGAGATTTCTTACCAAGGTTTGGCGTTTTAAGTAGCTCAACCTCAGTGCGCTGTACAAGATCACCGATGTAGTGAATCGCTTCTGCTTTCAAACAGTTAGCAGAGCGAACTGTTAGTTCAAGATCGTCTACAGGACGTAGTAGGATAGGATCGAATTCTGGCTTCTCTTCCTTCTCCTCAGGTACACGTACATCACGAAGATCTACGAACGCATCCAGTTGTTCAGCTAAAATAGTAGCTGCACGACGGATTGCTTCCTCAGGTTCTAGAGTACCGTTCGTTTCCATATCGATAACAAGCTTGTCTAAATCAGTACGTTGTTCTACACGTGCCGCTTCTACAGCGTAAGCGATTTTATCAACCGGGCTGTAAGTAGCGTCAACTAGTAGACGACCGATAGGACGCTCATCTTCTTCAGTATGGATACGAGCTGAAGCTGGAACGTAACCACGACCACGTTCTACTTTGATACGCATAGCGATCTCAGCGTTGTCATCCGTTAGGTGACAAATTACGTGCTCAGGGTTAGCGATCTCTACATCACCATCGTGGGTGATGTCACCTGCAACAACAGGGCCTGAGCCTGATTTGTTCAGTGTAATAAACACTTCATCTTTGCCTTCAGCAACGCGTACAGCCAAACCTTTAAGGTTTAGAAGGATTTCCAGGATATCTTCCTGAACGCCTTCTTTAGTGCTGTATTCGTGTAGCACACCTTCAATTTCAACTTCTGTTACGGCACAACCCGGCATAGAAGATAGAAGAATGCGGCGAAGAGCATTACCTAGAGTGTGGCCGAAACCGCGCTCTAATGGCTCAAGAGTTACTTTCGCGTGTGTCGTATTGATCTGTTCAATGTCAACAAGACGCGGCTTAAGAAATTCTGTTACAGAACCCTGCATTGTGTCCTCTCTTTTTTTAACCTTACTTAGAGTAAAGTTCGACGATCAAGTGTTCATTGATGTCAGCTGATAGGTCAGAACGCTCAGGCATACGCTTGAATGTACCTTCCATTTTGCCAGCATCTACTTCAATCCAAGTTGGCTTTTCACGTTGTTCAGCAACTTCTAGAGCCGCTTTAATACGAGATTGCTGTTTAGCTTTCTCGCGGATAGAAACAACGTCGTTTGCCGCTACTTTGAAAGAAGGAACGTTTACAACTTTACCGTTAACTAGAATAGACTTGTGGCTAACTAGTTGACGAGATTCAGCACGAGTAGCGCCAAAGCCCATACGGTAAACTACGTTATCAAGACGACCTTCAAGAAGCTGAAGCAGGTTTGCACCTGTGTTGCCTTTAAGACGTGCAGCTTCTTTGTAGTAGTTGCGGAATTGTTTTTCTAGAACGCCGTAGATACGACGAACTTTTTGCTTCTCACGAAGCTGAACGCCATACTCAGATAGACGACCGCGACGAGCGCCGTGTACACCTGGTGCGTTATCAATTTTACACTTGGTATCGATCGCACGGACACCAGACTTAAGGAATAAGTCAGTACCTTCGCGACGGCTAAGCTTCAGCTTAGGACCCAAATATCTTGCCATGATCTTTCTCCAATATTCCTAGAAACGAAACTTAAACGCGACGTTTCTTAGGTGGACGACAACCGTTATGAGGGATTGGTGTCGCATCAACAATGTTAGTGATACGGAAACCAGCAGCGTTCAGTGCACGAACAGTAGATTCGCGACCTGGACCTGGACCCTTAACCATAACTTCCAAGTTCTTTAGGCCATATTCTTTAGCCATTTCACCACAACGCTCAGCTGCAACTTGTGCTGCGAACGGAGTAGATTTACGAGAACCACGGAAACCTGAACCACCTGCTGTAGCCCATGCAAGAGCGTTGCCTTGACGGTCAGTGATAGTTACGATTGTGTTGTTGAAAGAAGCATGAATGTGCGCTACGCCATCAGCTACTTGCTTGCGTACGCGCTTACGCGCGCGAGTTGGTTGTTTTGCCATTGTACTCTACCTTATCCGACTATTTCTTGATCGGCTTGCGCGGACCCTTACGGGTGCGAGCGTTGGTTTTAGTACGCTGTCCACGTAGTGGTAGACTGCGACGATGACGAAGACCGCGGTAACAGCCAAGGTCCATAAGACGCTTGATGTTCATCGATACTTCACGACGTAGATCACCTTCTACAGTGTACTTAGCTACACCATCACGCAGTTGATCGATCTGCTCTTCAGTTAGTTCACTGATCTTAGCATCTTCAGCAATACCCACTTCAGCTAGAATAGCTTGAGAGCGAGTTTTACCGATACCGTAGATTGCAGTAAGTGCAATTACAGAATGCTTATGATCAGGAATGTTAATGCCGGCTATACGGGCCATTATTCACTCCTAAGGGGTTCATAAAAGAATTATCCGCAGCAAAGCCCGTTATGGATACGCTGCGGCATACTACTTCTTTTGCACGCAAAAGGTAGGCCGAGGAATATACTCGACTCTACCTTGTATTTCAAGTAAAAATTTCTGCTAATTAGCCTTGGCGTTGCTTATGCTTTGGCTCACTGCAAATCACGCGAACGACACCGTTACGCTTGATAACTTTACAGTTACGGCAGATTTTTTTAACGGAAGCACGAACTTTCATTGCTAAACTCCGTAAATGGAATCGAAATTGTTACCACCGAATTAACGGCCGTAACCCTTCAGATTCGCTTTCTTTAACACAGAATCATACTGTTGTGACATCAGATGAGTCTGTACCTGTGCCATGAAATCCATGATAACTACCACTACGATTAGTAGTGATGTGCCGCCAAAGTAGAAACGAACGTTCCACGCGACCATCATGAACTCAGGAATCAGACATATAAAAGTAATGTATAGAGCGCCCGCAAGGGTTAGTCTAGTCATCACTTTATCGATATATTTCGCTGTCTGCTCACCTGGGCGGATACCGGGTACGAATGCACCAGACTTCTTCAAGTTATCAGCTGTTTCACGTGGGTTAAACACCAACGCTGTATAGAAGAAACAGAAGAAGATTATAGCTGCTGCATAAAGCATTACATACAAAGGTTGACCTGGGCTAAGAGCTAATGACACGTCAGTTAACCAACCGAACGCGCTGCTTTCACCATTTTGACCAAACCACTGTGCTAATGTTCCTGGGAACAAAATAATACTCGATGCAAAAATCGCTGGAATAACACCTGCCATATTAATCTTAAGAGGCAAGTGAGAGCTTTGTGCTGCAAAAACTTTACGACCTTGTTGACGTTTCGCATAGTTAACGACGATACGACGTTGACCACGCTCCATGAAAACTACGAAGTAAATAACAGCAAAAGACAATACAGCAATCAACAGCAGAAGAAGCACATGCAATTCACCTTGACGCGCTTGCTCGATTGTTTGACCGATTGCAGAAGGCAATCCAGCAACAATACCTGCAAAAATCAGAATGGAAATACCATTACCGATTCCTCGCTCAGTGATTTGTTCACCTAACCACATTAAGAACATGGTACCAGTTACTAAACTCACGGTAGCAATAAGCGTAAACATGGTTTGGTTGATAACAACCAGATTGTCGACCATGTTTGGTAAGCCTGTTGCGATACCAATAGCTTGGAATGTTGCAAGTACAAGCGTGCCGTAGCGTGTATATTGGCTTATCTTACGACGGCCTGCTTCACCCTCTTTCTTGAGTTCCGCTAACGCTGGATGAACTACAGTTAGCAATTGGACTACGATCGATGCCGAAATGTACGGCATGATACCCAATGCTAATATAGATGCACGCTCAAGAGCACCACCGGAGAACATGTTAAACATTTCAACGATGGTACCTTTTTGCTGATCGAACAAATCGGCAAGTACAGCTGCGTCAATACCAGGGATCGGCACAAAAGAGCCGGCTCGGAATACTAAAAGTGCACCAATTACGAATAATAAGCGCGACTTTAGTTCACTTAAGCCGCTCTGAGCACTACGAAAATCTTGTCCTGGTTTCTTAGCCATCTGTACCTCGTTCCTCGAGATTATTCCTCGATTTTACCGCCTGCAGCTTCGATTGCAGCTTTAGCGCCTTTAGTCACGCGTAGACCTTTAACAGTCACAGCTTTGCTTAGGTCACCAGAAAGAACGATCTTAACAAATTCGATGTTCTTAGTGATAACGTTAGCAGCTTTAAGGCTGTTAAGATCAACTACGTCACCTGTTACTTTCGCTAGCTCAGCTAGACGAACTTCAGCAGACACTAGGCTCTTACGAGAAGTGAAACCGAATTTAGGTAGACGTTGTTTTAGAGGCATTTGACCGCCTTCAAAACCTGGACGAACAGAGCCGCCAGAACGTGACTTTTGACCTTTGTGACCGCGGCCACCTGTTTTACCAAGGCCAGAACCGATACCACGACCTACACGCTTCTTAGAAGGTTTAGAGCCAGCAGCCGGTGATAGAGTATTCAAACGCATTCTGATTACTCCTCAATCTTAACCATGTAGTAAACCTTGTTGATCATACCGCGTACGCACGGAGTATCTTCAAGTTCTACTGTATGGTTGATGCGACGAAGACCTAGACCTTTAAGACACGCTTTGTGCTTAGGTAGGCGACCAATTGAGCTTTTAGTTTGAGTTACTTTAATAGTTGCCATCGTGTGCTTACTCCGAAATAGATTCAACAGTTAGACCACGTTTAGCAGCAACCATTTCTGGTGACTTAACGTCTACTAGAGCACCAATCGTTGCACGAACGATGTTGATCGGGTTCGTTGAACCGTATGCTTTAGAAAGTACGTTATGTACGCCCGCAACTTCAAGTACAGCACGCATTGCACCACCGGCAATAACACCTGTACCTTCTGCAGCTGGCTGCATGTAAACTTTAGAGCCCGAATGACGACCTTTCACCGGGTGGTGAAGAGTGCCTTCGTTAAGCGATACTGTAACCATGTTACGGCGCGCTTTTTCCATTGCTTTTTGAATCGCAGCAGGTACTTCACGAGCTTTGCCGTAACCGAAACCTACACGACCATTACCGTCACCAACTACTGTTAGTGCAGTGAAGCTCATGATTCGACCACCTTTAACCGTCTTAGATACACGGTTAACTGCGATCAGCTTTTCTTGCAAATCATTAGCTTGTTGTTGTTCTTTAGCCATCTTCCAACCCTACCTTAGAATTTCAGACCAGCTTCGCGAGCAGAATCTGCTAGCGCCGCTACTCGACCGTGGTATTGGAAACCAGAACGATCGAATGCAACTGAAGCTACGCCTTTTTCAAGAGCGCGCTCAGCAACAGCTTTACCAACTGCTTTAGCTGCATCAACGTTACCAGTGTTCTTAACTTGCTCACGGATCGCTTTTTCTACAGTAGAAGCAGCTGCGATAACCTCAGAGCCGTTTGCCGCGATAACTTGTGCGTAAACATGGCGAGGAGTACGGTGTACTACCAGGCGAGTTGCACCAAGTTCTGCAATCTTACGACGTGCACGTGTAGCACGACGGATGCGAGATGCTTTCTTATCCATAGTGATACCTTACTTCTTCTTAGCTTCTTTAGTACGCACATTTTCATCTGCGTAACGAACACCTTTGCCTTTGTAAGGCTCAGGAGCACGGTAAGAACGAATGTCAGCCGCAACTTGACCTACTACTTGCTTATCGCAACCAGTAATGATGATCTCAGTTTGGCT
Source organism: Vibrio sp. QJM3NY_35 (assembly GCF_057785915.1). NCBI lineage: Bacteria > Pseudomonadati > Pseudomonadota > Gammaproteobacteria > Vibrionales > Vibrionaceae > Vibrio > Vibrio sp. QJM3NY_35. The sequence continues at coordinate 3,053,236 of NZ_CM173507.1, forward strand.
AGGGCACTCAGCTTTAATACCTTCAGGTAGAGCGTGCTCTACTGGGTGAGAAAAACCAAGTGTTAGAGCTACAGAGTTGCCTTTCATAGCAGCACGGTAACCAACACCCTTAAGAGTTAGCTTCTTAGTGAAGCCCTCAGTAACACCCACAACCATGTTATTAACTAGAGCGCGAGCTGTACCAGCTTGTGCCCATGCGTTAGTAACACCTTCTTTCGGACCGAAAGTTAGGTTGGTTTCTTCCTGTGCAATAACTACGGCGCTGTTAAGAACGCGAGTAAGCTCACCTTTGCTACCTTTTACAGTAACTTCTTGGCCGTTTAGTTTCACCTCTACGCCAGCTGGAATAGCGACAGGTGCTTTAGCAACACGAGACATAATCTACTCCTTAAGCTACGTAACAGATGATTTCACCGCCAAGACCTGCTTTACGAGCAGCACGGTCAGACATCAGACCCTTGGAAGTAGAAACAACTGCAATACCAAGACCACCCATCACTGTAGGTAAAGAGTCTTTATTTTTATAAACTCTTAGACCAGGACGTGATACACGCTTGATTTGCTCGATTACAGGTTTAGCTTGGAAGTACTTAAGAGTAACTTCTAGCTCAGGTTTTGCTTCGCTGTTAACAGCGAAGTCTACGATGTAACCTTCAGCTTTAAGTAATGCAGCAATTGCAACTTTAAGCTTTGAAGAAGGCATTTTTACAGCAACTTTGTTTGCTGCCTGACCGTTACGAACTCGGGTCAGCATATCCGAAATCGGATCTTGCATGCTCATAAGATTTACTCCAAATGATTAAGTGGCAATTACCAGCTAGCCTTACGAAGACCCGGAATCTCGCCTTTCATGCAAGCTTCACGAACCTTAATGCGGCTTAGACCGAATTTACGTAGGTAACCGTGTGGACGACCAGTTTGGTTGCAACGGTTGCGCTGACGTGATGCACTTGAATCACGTGGAAGAGATTGCAGTTTAAGAACCGCATTCCAACGATCTTCTTCAGATGCGTTTACATCGCTAATGATAACTTTTAGCGCAGAACGCTTTTCAGCGAACTTAGCTACTAGTTTTGCACGTTTAGCTTCACGTGCTTTCATTGATTGTTTAGCCATAACAGTAACCCTACCCTTACTTACGGAATGGGAAGTTAAAGGCAGCCAGCAGAGCTCGGCCTTCCTCATCGGAACCCGCAGAAGTCGTGATAGTGATATCAAGACCGCGGACGCGATCGACTTTATCGTAGTCGATTTCCGGAAAGATGATTTGCTCGCGAACGCCCATGCTGTAGTTACCGCGACCGTCAAAAGACTTAGCGCTAACACCACGGAAATCACGTACACGTGGAAGTGCGATAGAGATTAAACGCTCTAAAAATTCCCACATGCGCTCACCACGCAAGGTTACTTTACAACCAATTGGGTAGCCTTCACGAATTTTGAAACCAGCTACAGATTTACGCGCTTTAGTGATAAGTGGCTTTTGACCAGAGATCGTTGCCATATCAGCTGCTGCGTTTTCTAGCAGTTTCTTATCGTTGATTGCTTCACCAACGCCCATGTTTAGGGTGATTTTCTCAATCCTAGGGACTTGCATGACGCTTGTGTAGCTGAACTCTTTGGTAAGCTCAGCGACTACAGACGACTTGTAGTAATCATGCAGTTTCGCCATAGTAGAACTCCAAATTACTTCTAATTAGTTAGAAACAGTTTCGCCGTTAGATTTGAAGAAACGAACTTTCTTGCCATCTTCGATACGGAAACCGATACGGTCTGCTTTACCAGTAGCCGCGTTAAAAACAGCAACGTTAGAAGCATCAATAGCTGCTTCTTGTTCAACGATGCCACCTTGTTGACCTAGAGCCGGAACCGGCTTTTGGTGTTTCTTAACAAGGTTGATGCCTTCAACGATAACTTTACCAGTTGTCAGAACCTTAGTTACTTTACCTTTCTTGCCTTTATCTTTACCAGCAAGAATGATTACTTCGTCATTACGACGGATTTTAGCTGCCATATTGCCGCTCCTTACAGAACTTCAGGTGCTAGTGATACAATCTTCATGAATTTCGCGTTACGAAGTTCACGAGTCACAGGACCAAAGATACGTGTGCCGACTGGTTGCTCAGTAGTGTCATTTAACAATACACAAGCATTACTGTCGAAGCGAATGACAGAACCGTCTGGGCGACGAACGCCTTTACGGGTGCGCACTACTACCGCCTTCAGAACATCACCTTTTTTTACTTTACCGCGAGGAATCGCTTCCTTCACTGTAACCTTGATGACGTCACCGATATGTGCATAACGGCGGTGAGAGCCACCCAGAACCTTAATACACATTACCTTGCGCGCGCCAGAGTTATCTGCTGCGTCAAGTGTACTTTGCATCTGGATCATTGTTAGTGCTCCGCTAAATATTAAAACTAGACCCTCTCGGGTCGGGCTGCCTCTTTAAAAGGGACGCGAATTGTACCACCCTTTTTTTAAATTGGGTAGACAAAAAACAAGCGGCTCCAAAAAATTATTTGGAGCCGCTTATAAGTTATAGAATTACAAAGATTAAATCTTCGCTTTTTCTAGAACTTTAACCAATGTCCAAGACTTAGTCTTAGACAGAGGACGACACTCAGCGATTTCAACTTTGTCGCCTAGGCCACAAGTGTTGTCTTCGTCGTGTGCGTGTACTTTAGTCGTGCGTTTGATGAACTTACCGTAAATTGGGTGTTTTACAGTGCGTTCAATAGCAACAACGATAGACTTGTCCATCTTGTCGCTTACTACACGGCCTTGCTGGATGCGGTTAGTTTCGCTCATTATGCGCCTGCCTTTTCAGTCAAAACAGTTTTCACACGTGCGATGTCACGGCGTACAGCTTTTAGAGTATGAGTTTGCTGTAGTTGACCAGTTGCAGCTTGCATGCGCAAGTTGAACTGTTCACGTAGCAAATTCAATAGCTCAGCGTTAAGCTCTTCAACGTTCTTTTCGCGTAGATCTTGTGCTTTCATCACATCACCTGCTTAGTTACAAAAGTAGTTTTAACAGGCAGTTTACGTGCCGCTAGGCGGAACGCTTCACGTGCCAACTCTTCAGGTACGCCATTCATCTCGTACATAACTTTGCCTGGTTGGATTTGAGCAACCCAGTACGCAACTGAACCTTTACCTTTACCTTGACGAACTTCAAGAGGCTTTTCAGTAATCGGCTTGTCTGGGAATACACGGATCCAGATTTGACCTTGACGCTTAATGTGACGTGTCATAGCACGACGTGCCGCTTCGATTTGACGTGCAGTCAGACGACCACGGCCAACAGCTTTAAGACCGAATTCGCCGAAGCTTACTTCAGTACCTTTAGCTAGACCACGGTTACGACCAGTCATAACCTTGCGGAACTTAGTACGTTTTGGTTGTAGCATCGTTCGACTCCTTACTTACGGCCTTTACGCTGCTTCTTAGGCTTATCGCCTTTTGGCTCTACTGCGTTAGCAGCTGGCATACCGCCTAGAATCTCACCTTTGAAGATCCAAACTTTAATGCCGATCACACCGTATTGAGTGTGAGCCGAAGAAGTTGCGTAATCAATGTCTGCACGTAGAGTGTGTAGAGGCACACGGCCTTCACGGTACCACTCAGAACGTGCGATTTCAGCACCGCCAAGACGGCCGCCTACTTGTACTTTGATGCCTTTAGCGCCTAGACGCATAGCATTTTGTACCGCACGCTTCATTGCACGACGGAACATAACACGACGCTCTAGTTGAGACGCGATGCTATCAGCTACAAGCTGACCATCTAGCTCAGGCTTACGTACTTCAGCGATGTTAATTTGCGCTGGTACACCTGCGATTTTAGCTACAGCTGCGCGTAGCTTCTCTACGTCTTCACCTTTCTTACCGATAACAACGCCAGGACGAGCAGTGTGAATAGTCACACGGATGCTCTTAGCTGGACGCTCGATAACGATACGAGATAATGATGCTTTTTGTAGTTCCTTTGTAAGGAACTGACGTACCTTGAAGTCGCCGTCTAGGTTGTCAGCGAATTCGTTGGTATTAGCAAACCATGTAGCATTCCAAGGCTTAACGATGCCAAGACGAATACCATTAGGATGTACTTTCTGACCCATTGCTTACTCTCCTAGTCTTTAGCGATCTGCTACAACAATAGTGATGTGGCTTGAACGCTTCAAGATACGATCCGCACGACCTTTAGCACGAGGCATAATACGCTTCATGATAGGGCCCTCATCTACGAAGATTTTAGCGACATTTAGATCGTCGATATCTGCACCTTCGTTATGTTCCGCGTTAGCGATAGCTGACTCAAGAACCTTCTTAACTAATACAGCAGCTTTTTTGTTGCTGAAAGTTAGAATTTCTAGAGCTTGGTCTACCGACTTACCGCGAATTTGGTCTGCAACTAAGCGAGCTTTCTGTGGAGAAATACGAGCAAAGTTATGTTTAGCTAAAGCTTCCATCATCTACTCCTTATTTCTTCTTAGCTTTCTTATCTGCAGCATGACCGCGATAAGTACGAGTTGGTGCAAATTCGCCCAGTTTGTGACCGATCATTTCTTCGGTAACGAAAACTGGAACGTGCTGACGACCATTATGGACAGCGATGGTCAAACCAATCATTGTTGGGATGATCATTGAGCGACGGGACCAAGTCTTAATAGGCTTTTTGTCTCCGCTTTCCACCGCTTTCTCTACCTTCTTCAGCAAGTGTAGGTCAATAAAAGGACCTTTCTTGAGAGAACGTGGCATGGCGATTCCTCTTTATAAATTATTTAGTGCGACGACGTACGATGTACTTGTCAGTGCGCTTGTTCTTACGAGTCTTGAAGCCCTTAGTAGGAACGCCCCAAGGAGAAACTGGGTGACGACCACCAGATGTGCGGCCTTCACCACCACCATGTGGGTGATCCACCGGGTTCATTACTACACCACGTACGGTTGGACGTACGCCGCGCCAGCGTGAAGCACCAGCTTTACCAAGTTCACGTAGCATATGCTCAGAGTTACCAACTTCACCGATCGTTGCACGACCTTCAGAAAGTACTTTGCGCATCTCACCAGAACGTAGACGGATAGTTACGTATGCACCATCGCGAGCGATGATTTGAGCATAAGCACCAGCCGAACGAGCTAGTTGAGCACCTTTACCAGGCTTAAGTTCAACACAGTGTACAGTAGAACCTACTGGGATGTTGCGCATCGGCAGAGTGTTACCTGCTTTGATTGCAGCATCTACGCCAGATTGAATCTGGTCGCCTGCGTTAACACCTTTAGGTGCAATGATGTAACGACGCTCACCGTCTGCGTACAGAACTAGAGCGATGTTAGCACTACGGTTTGGATCGTATTCTAGACGCTCAACTTTCGCTGGGATGCCATCTTTAGTACGTTTGAAGTCAATTACACGGTAATGGTGCTTATGACCACCACCGATGTGACGTACTGTAATACGACCGTTGTTGTTACGACCACCGTTCTTAGAGTTTTTCTCTAGAAGTGGTGCGTATGGCTTACCCTTGTGTAGGTCAGCGTTAACAACTTTAACGACGTGACGACGACCAGGGGAAGTCGGCTTACATTTAACAATAGCCATTTTTACTACTCCTGTTATTCCGCGCCGCCAACGAAGTCAAGATCTTGACCTTCTTTCAAAGTAACGTAGGCTTTTTTCACGTCTGAACGACGGCCTTCACGCATACCTTGACGTTTGGTCTTACCCTTTAATACAAGAGTATTTACAGACTTAACTTCAACTTCAAATAGCTTTTCTACAGCTGCTTTGATCTCTTTCTTAGTTGCATCTTTAGCTACTTTGAAAACGATAGTGTTCGCTTTCTCAGCTGCCATAGTTGCTTTTTCAGAGATGTGCGGAGCACGTAGAACTTTTAAGATACGCTCTTCAGTGATCATGCTAGCATCTCCTCAACTTGCTTAACTGCGTCAGCAGTCATTAGAACCTTGTCGAAAGCGATTAGTGATACTGGATCAACACCAGCAACATCACGTGCATCTACTTTGTATAGGTTACGAGCAGCTAAGAATAGATTTTCATCTACTTCGCCAGTCACAATCAGAACGTCGCTTAGCTCAAGCTCTTTAAGCTTAGCTACAAGTTCTTTTGTTTTTGGTGCTTCTACAGAGAAGTTATCAACAACGATTAAACGCTCTTGACGAACTAGCTCAGAAAGAATGCTCTTCATAGCACCGCGGTACATTTTTTTGTTTACTTTTTGGCTGTGATCTTGTGGTTTCGCAGCAAAAGTAACACCACCTGTACGCCAGATTGGGCTACGAATTGTACCAGCACGTGCGCGGCCAGTACCTTTTTGACGCCATGGCTTAGCGCCACCGCCAGATACTTCAGAACGAGTCTTTTGAGCACGAGTACCTTGACGAGCACCTGCTGCATATGCAACAACTACTTGGTGTACAAGAGCTTCGTTGAAGTCACGTCCGAAAGTAGTCTCGGAAACAGTTAGTGCATCAGCACCTTTAACCATCAATTCCATTACTTACTCCTAGACGTTATGCTTTAACAGCAGGTTTTACGATCACGTTTCCGCCTGTTGAGCCCGGTACTGCACCTTTAATAAGGAGTAGATTGCGCTCAGCGTCAACACGTACGATCTCTAGGTTTTGAGTCGTTACACGCTCAGCACCCATGTGACCTGCCATTTTCTTGCCTTTAAACACGCGGCCTGGAGTTTGACATTGGCCAATTGAACCCGGTGCGCGGTGAGACAAAGAGTTACCGTGAGTCATATCTTGAGTAGAGAAGTTCCAACGCTTGATAGCGCCTTGGAAGCCTTTACCTTTAGATGTACCAGTAACGTCTACTTTTTTAATTTCGTTGAAAAGTTCTACGTTTAGCTCAGCGCCAACTTCAAACTCTTCGCCGTTTTCTAAACGGAATTCCCAAAGACCGCGACCTGCTTCTACACCCGCTTTCGCGAAGTGACCAGCTTCAGGTTTAGTTACACGGTTAGCTTTCTTAGCACCAGTAGTTACTTGGATTGCTGCGTAGCCGTCTGTCTCAAGAGTTTTAACTTGAGAAATACGGTTCGCTTCAACCTCAACAACAGTTACTGGGATAGAAACGCCTTCTTCAGTAAATACGCGGGTCATACCCACTTTACGTCCGACTAGACCAATCATTATTCTTATCTCCCTTAACCTAGGCTGATTTGAACATCAACGCCAGCTGCAAGATCAAGACGCATTAGAGCATCAACAGTTTTATCTGTTGGCTCAACGATGTCGATCAAACGCTTGTGAGTACGGATTTCGTACTGATCACGTGCATCTTTGTTGACGTGTGGAGAGGTAAGAACAGTGAAACGCTCTTTACGAGTAGGAAGTGGAATAGGACCACGAACCTGTGCGCCAGTACGTTTTGCTGTTTCAACGATTTCCGCAGTTGAAGCATCGATTAGCTTGTAATCAAACGCTTTAAGGCGGATACGAATACGTTGGTTCTGCATGAGACAGAGCTCCAATTATTAAAAATTACACAAACAATATCGCCACTCAAACCCGATAAAACGAGAGAATGCCGATTGATTTATGTGAAACCGTAGCATCCAAAATTAGGACGCATTGTCAGTTAACTTTTGAAGCAAACAAAAAGTTTACTATTTTTATTAACCGCGAACATAAGCTGAGTATACATTACTAGGTAAGACCTACTCCTCAGTGCTCATTGGTTCACAACCAGCGTTAGCCAGTGCGATGCATTATACAGATCACACTTTAGTATGCAAGTAGTGTTGGAAAAATAATCGGAATTTATTGGAAGTTGGTTTTGTATCGAGAGAGAAGAAGATAGATGGAAGGTGATATTTCTTTAGAGAAAACAAAAGGGAAGCCGAAGCTCCCCTTTTTCAGATGCGCGCTCTTCTAATGAAGAGTGTGCAAAAATCTAAATGCTATTAAGCGAAGATTTTAGCTACAACACCAGCACCAACTGTACGGCCACCTTCGCGGATTGCGAAACGTAGACCTTCGTCCATTGCGATTGGAGCGATTAGCTCAACAGTCATTTGAACGTTGTCACCTGGCATTACCATTTCTACGCCTTCAGGTAGAGTGATGTCGCCTGTTACGTCAGTTGTACGGAAGTAGAACTGTGGACGGTAACCTTTGAAGAAAGGAGTGTGACGGCCGCCTTCGTCTTTAGAAAGTACGTATACTTCAGACTCAAACTTAGTGTGTGGGTTGATAGAACCTTTCGCAGAAAGTACTTGACCACGTTCAACGTCATCACGCTTAGTACCACGTAGAAGTGCACCAACGTTCTCACCTGCACGACCTTCGTCAAGCAGTTTACGGAACATTTCAACACCAGTACAAGTAGTAAGAGTAGTCTCTTTGATACCAACGATTTCTACTTCGTCACCTACACGTAGGATACCGCGCTCGATACGACCAGTTACAACAGTACCACGACCTTGGATTGAGAATACATCTTCAATTGGTAGTAGGAACGGTTGGTCAACTGCACGCTCTGGCTCAGGAATGTAAGAATCTAGTGCTTCTGCAAGCTCAACGATCTTGTCTTCCCACTGCTTCTCGCCGTTTAGTGCGCCAAGTGCAGAACCTTGGATAACTGGTAGGTCATCACCTGGGAAGTCGTATTCAGAAAGAAGTTCACGAACTTCCATCTCAACTAGCTCAAGTAGCTCTTCGTCATCAACCATGTCACATTTGTTCATGAATACGATGATGTAAGGGATACCAACTTGACGACCAAGTAGGATGTGCTCACGAGTTTGAGGCATAGGGCCGTCAGTCGCAGCAACAACTAGGATACCGCCGTCCATTTGTGCAGCACCAGTGATCATGTTTTTAACATAATCCGCGTGTCCTGGACAGTCTACGTGTGCGTAGTGACGTGCTGGAGTGTCGTACTCAACGTGAGAAGTTGCGATTGTGATACCGCGCTCACGCTCTTCTGGAGCGTTATCGATAGATGCGAAATCTTTAGCAACACCGCCGTATACTTTTGCAAGAGTAGTACAGATAGCAGCAGTTAGAGTTGTTTTACCGTGGTCAACGTGGCCGATAGTACCAACGTTTACGTGCGGTTTCGTACGTTCAAATTTTTCTTTAGACACAATCGTGTTCCTTCCTAGTTATGATTCGCCACGTTCATTATTGAGCGAGACGCGCCAGAAATTGCTATTTTATGCGCCAACTCTCGTTAGCGCAATATTTGGACGCATTGTTCTTTCAAAAAATGAAAAAAAATGCCTTCCTTTTGTTTAACCACGCTCTGCAATGATTGCTTTTGCAACATTGTTAGGCACTTCAGCGTACTCACTAAACTCCATAGAGTAAGAAGCACGACCTTGTGTCGCAGAACGTAAATCAGTTGCGTAACCGAACATGACAGACAACGGAACTTGTGCACGAATTATCTTCAGGCCAGCTGTCCCCTCGTCCATACCTTCGATGATGCCGCGACGACGGTTAATATCGCCAACAACGTCACCCATCCAGTCTTCTGGAGTAGTTACTTCAACTTTCATCATAGGCTCAAGCAAAACTGGTTGCGCTTCAAGTGCACCCGTTCTGAAAGCCATAGAGGCAGCGATTGTAAACGCCATCTCACTTGAATCTGTTTCATGGTAAGAACCATCATATAGTGTAGCTTTGATATCCAAAACTGGATAGCCAGCAAGCACACCATTGTTCATCTGCTCTTCAACGCCTTTAGCGACTGAAGCAATAAACTCTTTCGGTACGATACCATTGGCAATTTCATCCACAAAGACAAAGCCTTCGCCAGCTTCTGATGGTTCCAGTTTTAGCCATACGTGACCGTACTGACCTTTACCACCATGTTCACGGATAAATTTACCTTCCGCTTTCGCTGTACCACGAATAGTCTCACGGTAAGCCACTTGCGGGTTACCAACGTTGCAGTTCACGCTAAATTCACGCTTCATACGGTCAACGATGATATCTAAGTGTAGTTCACCCATACCAGAAATTAGAGTCTGGCCAGTTTCCGCATCCATATCAACGCGGAACGATGGGTCTTCCGCTGCTAGTTTACCTAGAGCGATAGTCATTTTATCTTGATCAGCTTGAGAGCTTGGCTCTACAACGATCTGAATAACTGGGTCTGGGAACTCCATGCGCTCAAGAACAATCTTATGGTTCTGGTCACAAAGGGTTTCACCAGTAGTCACATCTTTCAGGCCAATGATAGCTGCGATGTCACCTGCTCGTACTTCTTTTACTTCTTCACGCTTGTTTGAGTGCATTTGAACAATGCGACCTAAGCGTTCACGTTGCTTCTTCACAGAGTTGTAAGCTGTTTTACCGCTTTCAACAACACCAGAGTAAACACGGATGAAAGTTAAAGTACCAACGAATGGGTCTGTTGCAATCTTAAATGCTAGCGCTGAGAACGGTTCTTTGTCGTCTGCGTGACGCTCTGCTTCATTTTCGTCTTCATCGATACCTTTAATTGCAGGGACATCAACTGGAGAAGGAAGGAAATCAACAACTGCATCTAGAACAGCTTGTACACCTTTGTTTTTGAATGCACTACCACAAGTAGCAAGTACGATTTCATTATTAAGGGTACGAGTACGAAGACCTTGTTTGATTTCAGCTTCTGTTAGTTCACCTTCTTCAAGGTACTTATCCATCAGCTCTTCATTTGCTTCTGCAGCAGCTTCAACAAGTTCTGTACGATATTCTTCAGCCATTTCTTGCATGTCTGCAGGGATATCTTCGTACGTAAAAGTCATGCCTTGGTCAGCTTCGTTCCAGTTAATTGCCTTCATCTTGATAAGATCGACAACGCCTTGGAAGTTTTCTTCAGCACCAATGTTCAGTTGAATTGGAACAGGAGTTGCGCCTAGGCGGTCCTTGATCTGTTCAACTACGCGCAAGAAGTCTGCGCCGGTACGGTCCATTTTATTAACGAAAACCATACGTGGAACTTGGTACTTATCAGCTTGACGCCATACTGTCTCTGACTGAGGTTCAACACCAGATGAGCCACAGAACACAACAACTGCACCATCAAGTACACGCAAAGAACGTTCTACTTCGATTGTGAAGTCAACGTGTCCAGGAGTGTCGATGATGTTGATACGGTGGTCCGAGAACTGAGCTTCCATACCACGCCAAAACGTAGTGGTTGCTGCTGAAGTGATCGTAATACCGCGCTCTTGCTCTTGCTCCATCCAGTCCATGGTTGCTGCACCATCGTGAACTTCGCCGATTTTATGAGAAAGACCGGTATAGAACAGAATACGTTCACTTGTGGTTGTTTTACCTGCATCTACGTGAGCAACGATACCGATATTACGGTATTGCTCTATAGGAGTTTTACGAGCCACGGTTGAATCCTCTTATTAGAGACTTAGGGACTATTGCTATGCCTAGATTATGCGTTAAAAGCGATGCTTCGCTAAAAATTGCTTGCCCTAGAAATAGCAATAGTTCCTAGCATAAGCATAGGAACTAAAGAAGTGCTGCAAGGAACCTTGCAGCACTAAAAAGGTATTACCAACGGTAATGTGCGAACGCTTTGTTTGCGTCAGCCATGCGGTGAACGTCTTCACGTTTCTTAACCGCAGTACCTTTGTTCTCAGACGCGTCTAGCATTTCAGCAGCTAGGCGTTGAGCCATAGATTTTTCACCACGCTTACGCGCAGCTTCAACTACCCAACGCATAGCAAGAGCGTTACGGCGAACCGGACGAACTTCTACAGGTACTTGGTAAGTTGAACCACCTACACGGCGAGATTTAACTTCTACCGCTGGGCGAACATTTTCAAGAGCTTCTTCAAATACAGCTAAGTGGTCTTTACCAGACTTCTCAGCCATTGAATCTAGTGCAGTGTAAACGATTTTTTCTGCAGTAGATTTCTTTCCGTCAACCATAAGGATGTTAACGAATTTTGCCAGCAATTCAGATTTGAACTTAGGATCTGGAAGGATCTTACGCTGACCTATTACGCGACGACGTGGCATGGATATTCTCCGTTGTCTTCTTCAGGTTTTTTCCAAAACTTTTCAGAATAATAAATAAAATAGTGTTTGGCCTTACTTAACGATTTCTTTTTAAAAAGAGAATCAATTAAGACTTAGGACGTTTCACACCGTACTTAGAACGACCTTGTTTACGGTCGTTAACGCCAGCACAGTCAAGTGCGCCGCGAACAGTGTGGTAACGAACACCCGGAAGGTCTTTTACACGACCGCCACGGATTAGTACAACACTGTGCTCTTGTAGGTTGTGGCCTTCACCGCCGATGTACGAAGTTACTTCGAAACCGTTAGTTAGACGTACACGACATACTTTACGTAGTGCCGAGTTAGGTTTTTTAGGTGTAGTAGTGTAAACACGAGTACATACACCACGTTTTTGTGGGCACGCTTCTAGTGCAGGCACGTTGCTTTTAACAACTTGCTTTACACGAGGTTTGCGAACCAACTGGTTAATAGTTGCCATTAACTAGCTCCTGAAATTTACTTGAAAGTAAGCTTTGTGAAAAATCTATCCCTAATCACAAGTCGTAATTAGGGACGCAAAATTCTATTCAGCAGTGGGAGGTGTGTCAAGAAATATACAGATCTTTTTTAGCCGTCTAGAGCTCAGGATGGTCTGATTTTAACCAAACTGATAGAACACGCTTACCAAGTCACTGATTTGTCGTTCAAAACCGTCAGTTTAACGAAGCCATCGAAGTCAACTTGATCAATGGTACTTGAGACAAGTAGTTGTAAACCTCGGCTATCTAGATCTGGTTTTAACACCGACACCTGCTCTACTGCGCAGATTTGAGTGAATAACTCATGATTTGGAAGGCAAACATACACCGCATCTTCCACCAAAAGATACTGATCTTGTGGCTGAGAATAGGTCAATGCGAGTTTAAGTTTGTCGACTGATTTTACGATATGAAGCATAGCGTCCCCTAGAAAGTCAGTATCTGTTGGCACTGAGCTAACTTCTGCGTTAACTCGTCGGCTTCAACGGTGGTCACATCGATCAGCAGGTTGTCGGCTGAAAGACCAAACTGACTCAGACTCCGCTGACACACATACACCTGTTCGATGTCGTACAAGTCCATAAGTTTGAATGCGGAGATGTAGTCACGCGATAGTGTTTCGTCGGGCTGCTGCGCTTTGAGAAGCTGTGTCACGCCATCGCCAACAAAGAACACGGCAATGTCTTCACTGTAGGCGGACGCAGCAAGTAATGCGTCTAACCCTTCTCTACCCGCAGCAGTTGTATGAGGGAAACTGTTAAATATAAAGGCTAACTTTCTCAAAACTGCACAACCCTATCTTGCGTTAGTAGCGCTTCTGATAAGCTCCCTAATCCGGCCTGAGTAAACCCCGTGGCTAGGTTAGAGGCACTTAGTTGATGTTGCTCTGCTTCTTCAGAGCTAATCACTCCGCGTCTTAGCGCAGCTGCCACACAGGTTTCAAGGCTAACATCGTGCTCATCAGCCAGCTTTTGCCAAGCAGAAGCTAAGTCAAATTCATCGTTAGCCGGTACGGTAAGGTCTGAGCCGTTACTGACGCCATCTTGATAGAAGAACACACTGTGAAGTTTGTGGCCCTGTTTAATCAGAGCCACGGCAAACTGGTAGGCACTTCTTGCTGACTGTGAGCCATAGACAGGCCCATTCACTAGGAGTGTATAGCTTAGCAACCCTCTTCATCCTCTGTTTTACGTTGGCGGATGTATAGGTACACGGTGTGCTTAGAGATGTTCAGTCGCTCAGCAACGCGGTTAATCGCGTCTTTAATATCGAAAATACCTTTGTCGTACAGCTCCATCACGATCTGACGGTTCTTCGTATTGTTCGATACCGATTTGTCAGCGTTAATTTCTTCAATGGTGCGTTCAACCGTCTGGTCGACAAGTTCTTCAACGTCACTAGCGAAGTTAACCGATGATGCGGCTTCGTCTGCGTCTTGCGTAGGCATGAACGATTGCAGTACTTGTGAGAATGGCGCGTCTAGGTTCACGTTAATACACAGTAGGCCAATCACTCGGTCTTCACCGTTGCGGATAGCAACCGTGATCGACTTCATCAACACTCCGCCTTTAGCGCGAGTGAAGTATGAACGTGAGAAATTACGCTTAGAACCTTCAATATCTTTTAGCATCTTCAATGCAAGATCGGTGATCGGCGAACCAACCTGACGACCCGTATTTTCGCCGTTGGCAATTTTAATCGCAGAAGTATTGAGGTCTTCTAAAGAGTGCAAAACGATTTCACAAAACGGACCAATAAGGCTCGCAATACCGTCAACAACGGCCTCATAAGATCTTAGAATGATTTTATCGTGTTCACTGAATGGCATAACGTGGACTGATTCCATTTCAAGTAACACATCTGCATTGACTGTTTCTGTAGTAGTCACTTATTCCTTACCTTCGTGTGAAAAATCAACAAATTTATGTAAGTTTATCAGAAAATTTTAATTGCACACCTAGCTAACATTGCAACTAGTGATTTAGAACAAGTTTAAAAATCAAATACTCATCTTCAAATCATAAAAAAAGCCTAACTCAAAGTTAGGCTTTTTATTCAATCAACGTATTTTAGTACGAGGCTTTTAACCGATATTACTGTGCAGGAGCTGCTTCAGCGTTATCGATGTTTAGTAGTTCTACTTCGAATACTAGCGTTGAGTTAGCTGGGATAGTCGGTGTATCTTGCTCACCGTATGCTAGCTCTGGCGGGATAACGAACTTGTACTTAGAACCGACTTGCATCAGCTGTACGCCTTCAGTCCAGCCTGGGATTACGCGGTTTAGTGGGAATGTCGCTGGTTCGCCACGATCGTAAGAGCTGTCGAACTGAGTACCGTCTGTTAGCGTACCTTTGTAGTGTACTTGAACGGTATCAGTGTCTTTTGGAGAAGCGCCTTCACCAGCAGTCATTACTTGGTAAAGTAGACCAGATTCAGTCTGCTTAACGCCTTCAGTTTTAGCGAACTCAGCACGGAAGTCATCACCGGCTTTCTTCACTTCTGCAGACTTTTCTGCCGCTTGTGCTTGCATCGTTTCAGCAACACGCTTGTCTAGAGCTTCAAGAGCTGCGCGAGTTTCTTCTTCGTTAAGTGCTGTTTTCTCTGCGAATACGTCTTCGATACCTTGAAGAACCATATCTTTGTCTAGGTTGATACCTAACTCGCTTGGCTTATCAATGCTTGTGCTTAGGTAGTTAGCGAAAGATACACCGATTGCGTAAGCCGCTTTGTCATCTTCTGTTTTAAAGTTTACTGCTTCAACTTTAACTTCTTCTACCTGTGGAGCTTCTGCCTTTGGTTCTTCTTTCTGACAACCAACTGCTAGCATAACCGTTGCGGCAAGCAGTGATACTTTTAAAACTGATTTCATTGAATTCTCCAATTAATGGCTAAGCCATTGGTTATTGTGCACAAATCTAATGATTAGATTGGTGTGAATACGTTAGTTATAACAATATACTAGTCATATGTCTTTCGACACAAACCGGATTATTAGATGTGATGCGAATATTTTTCCACTCATTGCTATGTACAATTGTCATCACCTTGTTAAATGGTTGCTTTTTCTTCCAAGATGATGAGCAACGTTGGGAAATTGAGCCCAATGGTGCCACCAGCTTTGCACTCAGCAGAGATGGACGCTTCGCCCTGCTCTACTCTCAGCAAAAGCAACTGCTCCTTTGGGACCTCGCCGAAGACCAAGAGTTGGCTCAGCTTGGTCCACAAGACCAGTTAGAAAACCAAGTATCGCGTATCCGTATCTCGGACAATGGCCGTTTTGCCATTACCGCTAGCCAGATGAACTTCGCCGTTTGGGACTTATCTTGGACTCAAGCACAAGGGCTCTGGTCTATCTCCGACGGCTTGATTCGCGATGTCGATATCTCTAGCAATGGTGAAAAAGTACTGCTTGGCCTTTCTAATGGCAAAGCCATCTATGTGGACTTAGTCACCGGACGCCGTCTGGAGTTCCTCGCTCACCGAGAAAAAGTGAATTCAGTCTCCCTCTCTTCTAATGGCCGCTACGCATTATCAGGCGGCAACGACTACAAAGCCTACCTTTGGGATACCGAATCAGGTTTGGTGTTACGTACCTTCGAGCATGAACAAAGAGTAGTACGAGTTGCACTCCAACGCGATGGCGAGCTGGCTTTTACCTCTGATGGCGGCAATCAAGCGATGATTTGGGATCTTGAAACGGGCGAACCTCAAGCGCAATTGCAAAGCTGGTCTCGACAGTTGATTTTCTCGAGTGCTCGTTTTTCTGATGACGGCAGCATGTTGGTGACGGGCACGCCATCCAGCCAAGTGAGTGTGTGGAATACTCAGGATGGCAAACGAATTTCTCGCCACGATGCTGAGCCACTAAAAGATGCTCGCCCTCCTCGTGCGGTAGTGTATGATGCAGCCTTTGATGATAAGAACCGTGTGATATCGGGCACCTCTGCGGGCATTGCCCAAGCTTGGAATGTGGATTAAGAACGATGACAGAAAAGCGAGTTGAACAACTAGAAAGCCGCGTAAATGACCTAGAGTGTCAGTTAGCTTTCCAAGAACAAACCATTGAAGAACTCAATGAAGCGCTTAGCCAACAACAAATGTTGATCACGAGAATGCAAGACCAGATGAAATTCGTGGTTGGCAAAGTGAAAAATATGGATGGCTCTAATCTAGCTGACGCATCAGAAGAGACGCCACCTCCACACTACTAAGTGCGGTTCAAAATAACGAATTGATTCTAGCGACGTATATCGTTAGTTTCTCGTCCTCAATGTGTAAACACATTTCAGAACGGGACATAGAAAACTAAAAGGGCGACAGATGCTTATCTGTCGCCCTTTTGTTTGTTTAATCTGCGCTAATTCAACTAAAGCCAATTAAGCCGATAGAAACTTAATCATCGGCATAAATCTTCACTTCAACACGACCTTCAGTATCAACACTTGCACGATACATTCCTGAGCTGTTCATACCAAAATGAATATCGCCTTGGCCATCGATAGCGATCAAGCCACCTTCTCCACCCATAATTTTCAATTCACCTTGAATGATCGTTTCACAAGCGGTGTGCACATCTTCTTTCAGGTAACGCATTCGTGCTGCGACATCACTGGCGACCATTTTACGTAGGAAGAACTCGCCCATCCCGGTTGTTGAAACAGCAACGTTGCCATTTTCAGCGATGGTTCCCGCCCCAATAATCGGAGAATCACCCACGCGACCGTATTTCTTATTGGTCACGCCACCGGTACTGGTTGCTGCTGCTAAGTTACCCGCTTGATCTAATGCGACTGCACCGACCGTGCCGTACTTTTTGTCGTCGGGGTATTTCTCAGCTTGCTGTTCATCATATTTCGCTTCAGACAGAGCAAAGATGCCTTTCTCTTTCATCGACTGAAGTTGATCATAGCGGCGCTCAGTAAAGAAGTAGTCTTGCTCGGTAAAGGTGTACTCATGCTCAAACGCAAACTTCTCGGCACCTTCACCAATCAGCAACACATGGTCGCTTTTCAGCATCACATCACGCGCAAGTTCAATTGGATTTTTGATATGGCGAACGCCTGCAATAGCACCCGCATCCATTTCGCGGCCGTGCATCACAGAAGCGTCCATCTCAACAAATTCATCATGCGTTAAAACAGAGCCCTTACCTGCATTAAAGTGCGGGCTGTCTTCCATCACCTTAACCGATGCCACTACCGCATCCAGAGCATCACCACCCGCTTGCAATATTTGATAACCAGCCAAAACCGATTTTTCCAAAGCCTCAGTAATACCCGCTTTTAATTCATCGCTCATTTGCTCTCGCAAGGTGGTGCCTGCACCACCATGAATGGCAATTGAAAAAGGCTGTGACATACAAACTCTCCACTGACGTCGTCTTATAATGTTATGCTATCAATACCACATCCATGGTTCTATGTCTGATAGCGAAAACCAAACTTTTTGCGAATACTTAGATTTGCGGACACTTAGTTTGGTAGAGAAAAGCGAGGTCAAAAAGCGAGACTCCTAAACGCAAAAAGCCTCCACAAGGGAGGCTTTCAAGATTCTTAAACTAAACCGTTAATTCGGTATTAGTGAGAACCACAGCTACCACCGCCGCAGCAGCCGTCTTTCTTCTCTTCACCGTGGTCATGGCCTTCGCCACCACAGCAACCGCCTTCGTGGTCATGATCGTGGTCGTGACCGCCACAGCCGCCTTCTTGGTGTACGTGACCGTGTTGAACTTCTTCTTCAGTCGCTTCACGGACCGCTACAACTTCAACGTCAAACGTTAGAGTTTGGCCAGCTAGCATGTGGTTACCATCAACAACAACTTCGTCGCCATCTACTTCAGTAACTTCAACTGGGATTGGACCTTGATCAGTATCCGCAAGGAAACGCATGCCAACTTCGATTTGCTCCACACCTTGGAATACGTCAGCAGGAACACGTTGAACTAGTGCGTCGTTGTGCTCGCCGTAAGCGTCTTCTGGAGTAACAGTTGCAGAGAACTTGTCGCCAGCTACTTTGCCTTCAAGCTCTTTTTCAAGACCTGTAATTAGGTTGTTGTGACCGTGAAGGTAATCTAGTGGAGCTTCTGCAGTTGATTGGTCAACTACTACGCCATCTTCAAGTTTCACTTGATATGCAACACTAACTACTACGTTCTTTTCAATTTTCATGAGAGCTCCAAGGAGGTTTGGACTAAGCTCGAACAGTTGAGCTTAGGAAAAATTCTGTACCCGGATATTATGGGGATCAATTGACGAAACTCAATCATTCTGGCTTAAAAATACCGATCATTTCTTGATTCGCGTGTTCAGATTTCTCTACAGTTTTCGGTTTACGCTGTTCTGTGAAGTCACAATCGACACATTCCACCAGCTCTATATTATTTTCAATCCACCAACGGAGTGTGTCTTGAGTACTACAACTTGGGCAGCTTGCCCCTGCGATAAAGCGTTTTTTCTGTTTCACGTTGATATCCTTTACTACTCTGGATCCGCAGTTCTTCTACTCTAGATCTATTTAAGAAAAAGCAGAGACCACGTTTATTGTTAGATTGGTTCTATAGTCGGTTATTTCTATGCCCAAGCTCTATTTCTAAGCTCAAGCATTAGTTATCAGTTCAAGCTACTGCCAATAGTTTCGAGATTGGTGATCGTTTTCCATCTCATGTCCAAAGATCTCTTCAAGCTCTTTACGAGCCTCTTTCGCTCTTTGGGCTAACTCGGCATCTTCGTTATGCTGAGGCAACAACTCTTTCAGCATACCATTATCCAACTTTCTGAAGTGTGCTTCTGCTCGCTTCGCTTTATATGGATGCATGCCAAGCTCGGTCAATGTTTGACGACCTAAATCCAACGCCCCAAGGAAGGTTTCACGAGAGTAATTGCTCACACCGTGGTTAAGTAATTGATACGCTTCAACACGGCTTCGAGCACGCGCTAAGATCTTTAAGCGTGGGAAGTGTTGCTTACACAAATCGACGGTTTTCATGATTTCATCGGGAGAATCAGTACACAGCACAATCGCCTCTGCTTTATCTGCACCGGCTGCGCGTAACAGCTCAAGGTGAGTCGAGTCTCCGTAAAACACTTTGTAGCCAAACTTTCTTAGGATATGGATTTGGCTGGCATCACTCTCAAGGACGGTGATGCGAATCTTATTGGCATACATCAAGCGACCAATGATCTGACCGAAACGACCAAAGCCAGCAATGATCACTCGAGGACTACGATCGACCACATCCGAAGACATCGCGTTTTCACTGATTTGATTCAGTTGACGAGCAAAGAATCGATCTTGCAACTTGAGCATCAATGGCGTGGTCACCATAGATAGACTCACCACTACCAGCAAGAACGACACTTGCTCACCACTCAAGATGCCTTGCGCACTTGCCGCCGTGAAGATAACGAAAGCGAATTCACCGCCTTGGCTTAGAATCATCGCCATGCGGCTACGCGCTTTAGCCTGAGTACCAAAGATACGAGCCAGCGCGTACAGCACTAAGCCTTTCAAAACCACCAGCGCTAATACAGCAATCAGTATCGCGAATGGGCTTTCAGCGAGTAAACCTAAGTTCACCGCCATGCCGACCGAGATAAAGAACAAGCCAAGCAATAACCCTTTAAATGGATCGATCGCGATTTCAAGCTCGTGTCGATATTCACTTTCAGCCAGAAGCACGCCCGCTAGGAACGTACCCAATGCCATCGACAAGCCAATCTGTTGCATGATCACAGCGATACCAATTACCAATAACAGCGCTGCTACGGTAAACAACTCACGCACACCACTCATTACTACGTATCGGAATAGTGGCCTCAGTAAGAAGTGACCGCCGACAAGTAAGCCAATCACACCACCTAGCATCCACAGCATGTCAGCCCAGCTACCGCCAGTATTACCAGCAAGCAGAGGTAACATCGCTAGCATAGGGATTACTGCAATATCTTGGAAAAGTAGTACTGCAAAGCCCGACTGCCCTGCTTCTTTACCACCGAGCTCTCGTTCTTCAATAACCCGCAAGGCAATCGCAGTCGAAGACAGCGCCAAGCCCATACCTATCACTAGGCTGGTTTGCCACGTTAATCCAAATAGACAGGCAATAGCGGTAATAATCAGAGTGGTGATCAGCACTTGCGCGCCACCTAATCCGAGAATGGGAGCTCGCATCTGCCACAGTTTTTTAGGGTTAAGCTCTAAACCAATCAAGAAGAGTAGCAGTACCACCCCGAATTCGGAGAAGTGCAGAATCGCCTCTACATCACTGATTAAGCCAAGCCCCCAAGGGCCAATAGCAACACCAGCCAGAAGGTAACCTAATACTGAACCCAAACCGGCGCGCTGTGCGATAGGAACCGCAACCACAGCAGCCGCTAAAAATATAACGCTACTTTGTAGAAAATCATTAGTCAGAGCCATCATCTGCTCCTATATCTTGTAGCGGGTCTCGCAACCAGTTTCGATATTCTTCTGCATGCTGGTAACGCGTCATATCGGTAACATTTCGTGCCCAGTGTAAAACCAAAGGGGATATCCAGTTCATCTGACACAAAGAAGCGGTGAGCTCAAACGGTTGCAAGATCTCTTGTAATGGATATTTATTATAGCCTGCGGCACCAAACGCCTCTTCTTTACCACCGGTAGTAATCACACTGCGCCAGTGTTTGCCTTTAAGCGCACTTTGCTCACCAAACGCAAAACCCTTGCCTAACACGCGATCAAACCACTCTTTTAACAATGAAGGGCAGGAATACATAAACAGAGGATGTTGAAACACGATCACATCGTATTGAAGGAGCAATTCATGCTCATAAGGCACATCGATAAAGAAGTCTGGGTAGATGGCGTAGAGATCATGAATTTTGACATGACCGAGCGACTCTACCTTCTTAATCATCATCTGATTAGCAATAGAGGTTTGCGGCTCTGGGTGCGCATAGATGATCAACACCTTTGGCAAGACTTTGTCTGTCGAGGGAGTATTACTCATTCCTTTGAAACATTCCTTTGAGGGCTAAACGGTGGCAAGGCCACAAGAATTTAAGCAAAAGTTATTAATATGTTATTGGCATCATAACGCAAATTGCATTGTGATCGACTTTTATCTGGTTTCAGCCTACTATGCAGGCGTCTGTTCACCTCAAATTTCTATGCTATTTCAATTATGATTACTTTCTCTGATATTCAATTGCTACGCGGCGGTAAGCCACTCCTCGACCAAGCATCTGCGACTTTTCACCCTGGCGACAAGATCGGTTTGGTTGGTAAAAACGGCTGTGGTAAATCTACGCTATTCGCCTTAATTAAGGACGAACTGTCTATTGATGCAGGTTCATTCAGCAAACCCGCTCATTGGGAGATGGCTTGGGTTGCTCAAGAAACCCCAGCGTTAGAAAGAACAGCAATTGAATACGTGATTGATGGCGACCGTGAATACCGCGGCCTTGAAGACCAACTAGAGAAAGCTGAACAAGCCGACAACGGCACATTGGTAGCAGAAATCCACGGCAAGATTGAAACCATTGGTGGTTACAGCATCAAGGCGCGCGCTGCCGAGTTACTGGACGGCCTAGGCTTTAGCCAAGAACAAATGACATGGAACCTGACTCAATTCTCAGGTGGTTGGCGCATGCGTTTGAATCTAGCGCAAGCCCTACTATGTCGTAGTGACCTGCTGCTACTCGATGAACCGACCAACCACTTGGATTTAGACGCTGTAATGTGGCTAGAGCGTTGGTTACAAACCTACCCTGGCACGCTAGTACTTATCTCGCACGATAGAGACTTCTTAGACCCTATCGTCAATCGTATCGTGCATGTTGAAAATCAACAGCTCAATGAGTACACGGGTAACTACTCATCGTTCGAAACACAACGAGCGCAAAAACTGATTCTGCAACAAGCGATGTATCAAAAGCAGCAGAAACAGATGTCTCACATGCAGAGCTACATTGACCGATTCCGTTATAAAGCTTCAAAAGCTCGCCAAGCGCAGAGCCGTATAAAAGCGCTAGAGAAAATGGAACAAGTGTTACCTGCTCAGTTTGATAACCCATTCAGCTTTGAGTTTAGAGAACCAGACGCACTACCAAACCCAATCATGATGATGGACGAAGTATCAGCGGGCTATGATGACAATCTGATTCTAGAGAAGATTCGCCTGAACCTAGTACCAGGCAGTCGTATTGGTCTGCTTGGTCGAAATGGTGCTGGTAAATCAACGTTGATTAAGCTGCTTTCTGGCGAACTGAAACAGCAAGGTGGTGAGCTGAGCTATTCGCAAGGCGTTAAGATTGGTTACTTTGCGCAGCACCAATTAGAAACACTGCACCCTGAAGAAACACCGCTACAACACATGATGCAGATTGCCCCTAAACATACCGAGCAACAACTGCGTGATTACCTAGGTAGCTTCGGTTTCCAAGGCGAAAAAGCGCTCGATAAAGTAGCCCCCTTCTCTGGTGGTGAAAAAGCGCGTTTAGTATTAGCGCTACTGGTATGGCAAAAACCAAACCTGTTGCTACTCGATGAACCAACCAACCACTTAGATCTCGACATGCGTCAAGCGCTGACTTTTGCCCTGCAGACGTTTGAAGGCGCAATGGTTATCGTATCGCACGACCGTTACCTACTGCGTGCAACTACCGATGATTTATACCTTGTTCACGACCGCCAAGTAGCACCGTTTGATGGTGACTTAAGCGATTACTACAAGTGGCTAACCGAACAGCAGAAAATTGAGCGCAAAGAGGCACAAGCATTGGCACCAGCAAAAGACGGTGCCAACAGTGCAGCAGCGAAAAAAGAGCAGAAACGTAAAGAAGCCGAGTTCCGTAAACTGACGGCACCACTGCGTAAAAAGCTGACTCAATTTGAAAAGCAGATGGATAAATTAACGCAGGCTCTTGAAGAAGCCGAGCAAGAATTATCCGACACTTCACTGTATGAAGCTGAAAATAAGGCTAAACTGAATAAAGTACTCGCTCTCCAAGCGAGCAGTAAGTCACAGCTAGAAGAAGTTGAAATGGATTGGATGTCCACTCAAGAAGAGCTTGAGCAGATGGAACAGGATATGGATAGCTTATGAGCCCAGAGCACGCCCCAATATCACTAACACTGGAACGACTATGGCAATTTAGCCTTCAATATTACAGTGTGCGCGGTGTAAAGGATGCGTGCCTAGCTTTGCAAAACCAATTCCACGGCAACGTCAATCTACTGCTGCTTCTCAAATGGCTTGATGAGCAGCAATTGTCTTTTGCTGAAGAGGAGTGGCACAAAGTACACCAGTGCTTAAGCCGCTCTGAAACCCTGCTTCATAGTTATCGAGAGCTACGTAAACATCTCAAAGCACACGTTGTCGACTCACTATACCGTGAAGCCTTACAGTTTGAGTTACAGCTTGAAAAGCAACAACAGTCCGATCTCGTCGACTGTATAAACTCCCTACAACTTTACGCTAACCAGCAATCACCGCTCGCGTTTCAGTACTGTCGTTTATTAGGAGCAGAAAACCTCTACGACGCTTTTTCTGAACCAGCACCTCAGCCCTAGCTCATTCTCTTTCCTTTTTACTCAATCAAGATCCA
Organism: Vibrio sp. QJM3NY_35; assembly: GCF_057785915.1. Taxonomy (NCBI): domain Bacteria; kingdom Pseudomonadati; phylum Pseudomonadota; class Gammaproteobacteria; order Vibrionales; family Vibrionaceae; genus Vibrio; species Vibrio sp. QJM3NY_35. The sequence goes on from NZ_CM173507.1 coordinate 3,077,353, forward strand.
AGCTTAACTGCGCCCTGTCTCTCTTCATGTGCATGCACTGACTAATATGCACAATGAAGTTTTTAAGGCACCTAACATTGATATTATTCAACTGGTTACCCATAGCCTGTTTTTGTATCTCGTACAAGTGAAAGCCTTGCGCTTATGCCGAGAATCAACCAAGCTCAAATAAAAACGTGGGCGTTTCACTGCAAGCTCAACACGTTATCAAAGCCCATCAAAGAAGCATGGATCGTTTTTATGACAATATTTACCGCAGCCGCTGGTCTCTCTAATCCGCACTTACAAACCTTAGTGCCACGGTTTATTAGAAAACAGGCGCTGTTTCATCCTCACTGGCAAACCTTAGAAACTCCCGATGGTGACTTTCTTGATCTTGCTTGGAGCGAATCACCCGACGGTGACAACCCAAGCAATGATGATCGAAGTAACAAGCCGATATTCGTTCTATTCCATGGTTTAGAAGGTAGCTTTGAGAGCCCTTACGCCAACGGACTGATGAATGCATTTGCTAAAGATGGTTGGTTATCGGTAATGATGCACTTCAGAGGCTGCAGCGGAAAACCCAATCGCCTGGCTCGCGCTTACCATTCAGGTGAGGTCGAAGATGCGCGCTTTTTCCTAAGACACCTACACGCGCAGTTTCCGAATAACCCTAAGGTTGCGGTTGGCATATCTTTAGGTGGAAACATGCTGGCGAACTATTTAGCTGAGTACGCAGACGACCCATTGCTGTCGGCGGCGACAATCGTATCTGCTCCATTTGACTTAGCGTGTTGCTCTAGTCGCATTGAGCGCGGTTTCTCCAAGCTTTATAAGAAGTACCTGCTCAACTCTCTAAAATCGAATGCGCTAAAAAAAGTTAACTTGCTACAGGAAAAACTTGGCATCACAGCTGAAGCCATCAAGAACATAACCAAACTGTATGAGTTTGATGAACGAATCACTGCGCCTCTGCACGGCTTCAAAAATGCCCAAGACTATTATGCGCAATGTTCTGCGCTGCCTAAGCTCAATAAGATTAAACTGCCGACGCAGATCATTCATGCCAAAGACGACCCTTTCATGACCGATGATGTGATCCCAAAATTCGTTCTGCCCGATAACATCGATTATCGACTGTTTCAAAAAGGCGGCCATGTTGGGTTTATTACTGGCAGCACACTCAAGCCAAGATTTTGGTTAGAAGAAGCCTTGCCTGCCTACTATGAAAGTATCCAAGATTCGGCATAATGACCGAGCCTTAGTAAATAGAAGCAAAACATTACTAAGCACACGCATTTCTACATCAATAAACCTATTTATGAACATAAAAGAGAGAAGTATTTATGATCATCCCATGGCAAGACATTGCACCAGAGACACTGGAAAACCTCATCAAAGAATTCGTGCTGCGTGAAGGCACAGACTACGGCGACGTAGAGGTTTCACTGCAAAACAAGATTGACCAAGTGAAACATCAATTAGCTTCAGGAGAAGTCAGCATCGTGTTTTCTGAACTCCATGAAACCGTTGATATTCAAGTCACAAAACGCTTCTAAGCTGCGCTCATAAAGGAGCCGTGTTATAGTGGTAAACGATTGCTAACAAGTAAGTTACTCAAAAGACAAGGGTTGTCATGTCCGCTAAACATCCAATTATTGCGGTGACGGGTTCATCTGGAGCCGGCACCACCACTACCTCAGAAGCCTTCCGTAAAATGTTCAATATGATGGACGTGAAGGCAGCTTGGGTTGAAGGGGATAGTTTCCATCGCTTCACACGTCCAGAGATGGATGTCGAGATCCGTAAAGCGCGCGAGCAAGGTAAGCACATCAGCTACTTTGGTCCTCAAGCCAACGACTTTGGTGCGCTAGAAGAGTTCTTCCGTAAATACGGTAACGAAGGTACAGGTAAAGTAAGAAGCTACCTGCACACCTTTGATGAAGCCGTGCCTTACAATCAAATGCCGGGCACCTTCACGCCATGGCAAGAGATCCCGGAAAATTCCGATGTGATGTTTTACGAAGGCTTGCACGGCGGTGTGGTTGATGGCGACATTAACGTTTCTCAACACGTCGATTTGCTGATCGGCATGGTGCCCATCGTCAACTTAGAGTGGATTCAAAAATTCGTTCGTGACACTCGCGATCGTGGTCACTCACGCGAAGCGGTAATGGACTCCATTGTTCGTTCAATGGATGATTACCTCAACTACATTACCCCGCAATTTTCGCGCACTCACATAAACTTTCAGCGTGTTCCAACCGTAGATACATCGAACCCACTTAACGCCAAAGGAATTCCAAGTTTAGACGAAAGCTTCGTAGTTATACGTTTGCGTGGCATCAAAAACGTCGATTTCCCCTACCTTCTGGCTATGATTGATGGCTCTTTTATGTCTCGCCATAACACGCTAGTGGTGCCAGGCGGCAAGATGAGTTTTGCTATGGAGCTCATTGTGAGGCCAATCCTGCAACAACTTATCGAAACCGGAAAAATAGGTTAACAAAACGACATTCTGGTTGATTACTTTTCATACCGTGATCATGTGCACAATTTTGCGTAAAAAATCGTAGCTTGGTCACGATTAAAATCAAGAAATAGTACCTGAAAAAGGATACTATTCTTAAACGAAACACAAGATAGCTTGCAGCGCTCAACGAGTGCTCTTATCCTACAAGTCAATCCAGGCTTAGCTAAAATACGGAAAGCGGCAAGCATACCCTGCAGAGGAAGTGAGATATTATGGTTCTAGGTAAACCTCAAACCGATCCAACATTAGAGTGGTTCCTTTCACACTGTCATATTCATAAGTACCCTTCAAAAAGTACTTTGATTCATGCTGGTGAAAAGGCAGAAACCTTGTACTACATCGTTAAAGGTTCTGTGGCAGTTCTTATCAAAGACGAAGAAGGTAAGGAAATGATTCTTTCTTACCTAAACCAAGGCGACTTCATCGGTGAGCTTGGCTTGTTCGAAGAAGACCAAGAGCGTACTGCTTGGGTTCGTGCTAAATCTCCTTGTGAAGTAGCTGAAATTTCTTTCAAGAAATTCCGTCAACTTATCCAAGTGAACCCAGATATCCTAATGCGTCTTTCAGCGCAAATGGCAAACCGTCTACAAGTAACTAGCCAAAAGGTTGGTGACTTAGCGTTCCTTGACGTAACAGGTCGTATCGCTCAAACGCTACTAAACCTAGCGAAACAGCCAGATGCAATGACTCACCCTGACGGCATGCAAATCAAGATCACTCGTCAAGAGATTGGCCAGATCGTTGGTTGTTCTCGTGAGACAGTTGGTCGTATCTTGAAGATGCTAGAAGAGCAGAACCTAATTTCTGCACACGGTAAAACTATCGTGGTATACGGCACTCGTTAATCTCGATTAACTGAGCCAAAAATTTGAAAGCCACCAAATGCGAGTTTGGTGGCTTTTTTGTTTTCTTAAGATCTATAGAGCAGATACGAGATGCGAATAGAACACCTACAGCTTCCAAGCACAAACTGTCTCGAAGCGAAGCGTACTCGCATCTATAGGACAAAATCCGTGCTCGTATCTTTCTTTAACCGTTGGTGCTCTCAAAGATTTTGTCAGCTGATGCTGCAACAAAACCTGTGTAAAGCTCACCGTTGACCATCGCATAACGCTTAGCGAACTCATAGAAGCCCCCAGGAATCATCTCATTGCCTTCAACAAATGAAACTGGGACTTTGTCTGCCATTGTTGATGATTGCTCTAATAAGACCTCTGGAGAGCCTTTAACCTGACCGCCAGATGCATTGATCGTGAAGCCTGACTCGCTCAGGTAGTCATTCACCGCCTGCACTTCATCAAATTCATTTAGCTGGTTCACACTCACCGTAAAGTGGTTTGCACCATATCCATGAGCCGCGAGCCAAGACGCGTATTCGCTCTCTTTTGCGAGCACTTGGAAGTCAGCGAAGCTCAAATCCCAAAGACGACCGCCAAACAAGAACTCATGGCCTTGAAGCTTACTTGCGTCCACTTGCTCAACCAACTTAGCAACGATCTGTTGCAAGTCACTTGAACACTCTTCTACCTTCAACTCACTAATGAACACTTTTGGTTGTTTTGGATCTGGGTGCTCGTAATGTTTAGCCACTAACTTCTTACTCTCAAACAAGTAGTCGCCACACGCCTGATAGCCTAATTCAAGGAAAGGCTTCGCTAATGTTTCAATACCCAAAGGAGCAACATTGAAAGTACGCAGTGCAATGTGATCATTAATCAGCGCTTCGTCTTCTTTCAGCAAGTGATGCACTTTCTCAGCCGATGGACAAAGCCTGTGAATGTAATCGTCCCAAAGTGATTTAAAGAGTAGATCGGGCGTCATGGTGACTCCTTGTCAGAGGTTCTAGCAAGCTAGTAATTTGGATTAGAGAGGGAGAGGCTGAGACACAGAGTCAGCAGCCATCAGCCTGTGACATACTTTTTCTATTATTATCTACCGCCCAATCTAGATGTCGGACGTGATGGAAAAGGGAAGCGATAACACCACTTCCCTATTTCAAACTTAACGCATGAGCCTAGGACTCATTAGCCTAAATTAAAGCTCAATACCCGGGCTAAACGTTGCCGGAAGTTGAGTTTCGCCACCTTCCATTGAAGCCATAGGATAAGCACAGTAGTCCGCTGCGTAGTAAGCACTTGGGCGTAGGTTGCCCGAAGCACCCGGGCCACCAAACGGTGCATCACCACTTGCGCCTGTTAGCTGACGGTTACGGTTAACAATACCCGCACGGATATGGTCCACGAAGTATTCCCATTCAGAATCATCTGTTGATACTAAGCCAGCAGATAAACCAAAACGAGTGTCGTTAGCTAACTCGACCGCTTGCTCTAGCGATTGGTAACGAACCACTTGCAGTAATGGACCGAAGTACTCTTCATCTGGCAGTTCTGCAATATTGGTTGCATCGATAATGCCCGGAGAAACAAACGCCGCTTCACCCGCTTTTGCTTCGACTAGACTTACACCGCCTAACGATTGCAGATTCGCTTGCGCGTCCAGAATGAACTTAGCCGCAGCTTCAGAGATCTGTGGCCCCATGAAGGGTGCTGGCTCAGCGAATGGCTGATCGACACGAATCTTCAAGGTCGCAGCAACGAGCTTATCCAGTAGTTGATCGCCCTTCTCTCCAACAGGAACATATAAGCGACGTGCACATGTACAACGTTGACCCGCACTGATGAAAGCCGATTGGATGATAGTGTATACCGTTGCGTCTGCATCACCGTATTGGTCGCTGATCACCATAGGGTTGTTGCCGCCCATCTCTAGTGCCAGCATCTTGCCCGGTTGGCCCGCGAATTGACGGTGTAGGATATGACCGGTATTGGCACTACCTGTGAATAGTACGCCATCAAGACCTTTAGCATCGGCTAGTGCGATACCTGTCTCTTTAGCACCCTGTACTAGGTTGATTACGCCAGCAGGAAGACCCGCTTCTTGCCATAGCTTCATTGCAAACTCACCCGTCCAAGGTGTCTGCTCTGAAGGTTTGAATACTACGGTGTTCCCTGATAGCAGAGCTGGAACAATATGACCGTTAGGTAGGTGACCTGGGAAGTTGTAAGGACCAAATACCGCCATTACGCCCAATGGACGGTGACGAAGTACAATTTGGTTGCCCGCCGCTTCACGTGAAGCTTCACCGGTACGTTCGTGGTAAGCACGAATAGAGATAGCGATTTTACCCGCCATTGCACCCGCTTCAGTGCGAGTTTCCCAAATCGGTTTGCCCGTCTCTTTTGCGATGATCTGTGCAATCTCTTCGCTGTTCTCTTTTACCTTCTCAGCAAAGTTCAACACGATCGCTTCACGCTCTGCAAAGCTCAATTTTTTCCAAACCAAGAAGGCTTCACGAGCTGCTGCTACTGCAGATTCAACCTGTGCTGGTGTTGCGCTATCACCTTGCCACACTACTTCATTATTGTATGGGCTTACTGATGTCATGGCGTCACCTTGACCTGCCACCCACTGTCCTGCTATCCACTGAGTCATACTTCTATCCTTAAAATCTTCGACAGATAATCGCCGCTCTTACTGAGCCAACATGCGAACGAATTCGCCTTCTTTTACTTCAAGAGCGCTTGCTACTTCAGATGATAAAATCACTGTGTCGCTTGCTTGGTCATACGCGCCTTTCGCGGCTACTGCGCGGAAGTTCTCAAACGAGGTATTACCAATTAGGAAATCTTTAGAGCTAGAATGCTCTGCAATTTGAACCTGTGCTCGAATCGCATGACGCACTGATTCAATGTTTCTTAAATCACACTCAACCGTTGGGCCTGCATCAAAAATGTCGACATAGCCACGGTTAGTGAAACCTTCACGTTCCAACAACTTAAGTGCAGGGCGCGTATTGTCATGAACCTCTCCGATCACCGCCTGAGCTTCTTTGCTCAGTAGGTTCACATAGATAGGCAGCTTCGGCATAAGATCAGCAATGAAGCCTTTCTTACCAATACCGGTTAGGTAATCAGCAAGCGTGAAATCAATCGAGAAGAAGTGCTCTTGCAGCCATTGCCAGAAAGGAGAATTACCTTCTGCATCCGATACACCACGCATCTCAGCAAAAATCGTTTTCGAGAAACGCTCTGGGTGTTCAGCCATCAGTAGGAATCGGCATTTCGACATCAAACGACCGTTCAAACCACCACGGAAGTCAGGGCGCAAGAATAACGTGCAAATTTCACTGCATCCGGTGTAGTTATTACCGAAAGTCAAAAGCTTCACGACGTTATTAACGCCAAGCTTCTGCGAGGAGTGAACCACTTTGCTGATGTGATACGAGTAAAACGGAACATCCCAGCCGATTGAAGCTTCGATTCCTGTGGTACCGGCGACTTCACCCGTTTCAGTATCAAAGCCAACCATTAGGTAGCCTTCATCACCGGGTTCAGTCACGTCTTGTTTGGCAAAGCTGTATTCAGAGTGAGTAATACGGTTAGTTAACAGTTCTTCGTTAACCGGAAGAGATGTGAATCCGTGACCAGATTCAACCGCGCAGGTATGCAGCGCATCGTAATCAGATAATTTTATTGGGCGAACAACTAGCATCAATATTCCCTCCAGATGCAAAATAGGCCCAAAACCAGAAGCTTGGACCTTTAGCAGAACGTCATGGGATCGCTCTATTGGCGATCATTCCTATGACGCCGCTCAGGCTAAACTAGCGTAGCAATTGCTTTGTCTAGTTTTGATAAGCCTTCTTCAATTTCTTGTGTAGTAATAACCAGTGATGGCGTGAAACGAACCACGTTTGCACCCGCAACCAGTACCATCAAGCCTTGTTCGCCTGCTGCTACTAATACGTCACGTGCACGGCCTTGCCACTCTTCGTTAAGCGCAGCACCTAGTAGTAGGCCTTTGCCACGAACTTCACTGAAAATTTGGTACTTATCGTTAATCTTAGCAAGACCATCACGGAACAATGCTTCGCGCTCTTTCACGCCAGCTAATGTTTCAGGTTGGCTAACCACATCAACAACCGCTTCTGCAACAGCACACGCCAGTGGGTTACCACCGTAAGTAGAGCCGTGAGTACCGACTTTTAAATGTGTCGCGAGTTCAGTGGTCGTTAACATTGCACCGATCGGGAAACCACCACCTAGAGATTTAGCAGTGCTTAGAATATCTGGTGTCACACCTAGACCTTGGTAAGCGTAAAAGTTACCCGTACGACCATTACCAGTTTGCACTTCATCAAAGATAAGCAGTGCGTTGTGTTTGTCACACAGTTCACGAACTGTGTTCACGAATTCAGAGGTTGGAGAGATGATACCGCCCTCGCCTTGCAGAGGTTCCATCATGATTGCACAAGTGCGATCAGAGATGTGCGCTTCTAATGCTGCAATATCGTTGTAAGGCAGGTGAGTTACATCGCCCGGTTTAGGACCGAAACCATCAGAGTAAGCTTCTTGACCACCGACCGTTACGGTAAAGAAAGTACGACCGTGGAAACCTTGTTTGAATGCAATAATTTCAGATTTCTCAGGACCGTGAACATCCGCCGCCCAACGACGAGCTAGCTTTAGAGCTGCTTCGTTCGCTTCCGCGCCAGAGTTGGCAAAGAATACTTTTTCTGCAAAACATACATCGGTTAGCTTTTTCGCTAGACGCAGTGCAGGTTCATTGGTCATCACGTTACTTAGGTGCCAAATCTTGTTTGCTTGCTCAGTAACGGCGTTAACCATCGCCGGGTGACAGTGACCCAAACAGCTCACAGCGATACCACCAGCAAAGTCGATATACTCTCGGCCTTGTTGGTCCCAAACGCGTGCGCCTTCCCCTTTTACCGGGATCATTTCCATTGGGTTATAACAAGGTACCATCACCTCATTAAACAGACTACGTTCTACTTTATTTTCCACTGTCATCGTACATTCCTTCTCGATACCGCAAGCTTCGCAAATAAGCGTAATGGTTCATAAGTGAGACAAAGATATTTTGTCTCGCCATAATCCCGCTGCAGCATTATATTTACATTTAATTAACCTTTTCAATAGTAGATTATTCTTTAGCCATCCCTTACAACCAGCTAAACGTCACTACCTATGACTATTTATGCATCAATTAATCTGTTTTATGAAGCTTTTTTTACCTAAACGTATAATCAGCAACAGCAAAGCCTTACTGACATTGCGGTATATTGGGTTCGAGACGAAATAACGCGAATAATTTTGCATAGGCTAAAAACTTAGCGAAGCGAGAGAGAAATGTTATAAAAAGTGATCGGCGTCAGAGGGAGAGAGGTGCGTAAAGCCCGAATTTAAACGCTTAACGAATGGGCTGACAGGTTTAACTGGCTTATTTAGAGTGAGAAAGGGGCAAATTTAAACACTTAGCGTGCTAGGAAGTTAGCAAGAAGCTGGTGTCCTTGCTCTGTTTTAATCGATTCAGGGTGAAATTGCACCGCATCAATCGGCAAGGTTTTGTGTTGATAACCCATGATCTCATCCATGCTGCCATCTTCAAATTCCGTCCAAGAAGTCAGTTCAAAGCAGTCTGGTAACGTGCCATTTTTCACCACGAGTGAGTGGTAGCGCGTCACGGTCAACGGGTTATTCAATCCTTGAAAAACACTCTTACCATTATGGCGTATCGGAGAAGTTTTACCATGCATCACTTGTCTGGCTCTCACCACTTCACCACCAAAGACTTGAGCAATGGCTTGATGACCAAGACACACACCTAAGATCGGCAGCTTACCAACGAAGTGTTCAATCACCTGTAGCGAAATTCCCGCATCATCGGGCGTACATGGACCCGGCGAGATAACAAGATGGCTAGGATTTAGCGCTTCGATGCCCGCAATATCAATCTCATCGTTGCGAACAACTTTTACAGTTACCCCTAACTCACAGAAATACTGATACAAGTTATAGGTAAAAGAGTCGTAGTTATCGATGATAAGTAACATGGGTCGAAATCGTTTGCTAAATACTAAAGGATTGGGAGATATAGGGGCGGTATTGTGCAATACCCATGGCGAAAGGCAAGTGGAAACTGCATTTAGCCAATAATTAAGGCCAACCTAAGTTGACCTTAATTGTTTACAGATAGCGCTAAGTTATCTGAATTGGCTTACTTGTATAGCAAGCCTATCTATTTGTGATTGAGCTATTTGCGACGACGCCACATTGCTAAGCCAAATAGTGACATCAGAGCACCGAAGCCAAATGAGCCACCGTCAGTATCCTCCGGTGTTGTAGGGTCTGTCGGAGTTGTATCAGGCACCTCAACAGTCACTTCACGCTCGGAGCTAAACTTAACTATTTCACCAGTAGGGTCCGTTAATTTTTCTTCCAGGCGGTACTGACCTTGGTCTATTTCTTCGTCAAATTCAACATTAACACTTCGAGCGTCAATATCGGTTTGCACCAAAGTCGTACTTGCAGAATAACCTTGAGATACTGAATGAGATAATGCTGCTTGAATAGTGCCTGTTAGAGTTAAGCTAACCGTCACTATATCATTAACGGCAGCATTTGGTGGTAGACGAACTTCAACTGCGAATTTATCGCCTGAGCTAGGTAAACTAAGATCAGTGTCAGGGAAGTCTATAGCAATGATGACAGGATCATGATCCGATGCTGAAAACGCGTCTTTGTACTTTGGCATATCGCCTGTGTACTTACTGCTGTATTCAAATAGGTTACTTTCTAGTGAGTTAATGTGCCAATCTTCAATAGCAACTACTTTCTGAGCCAAACTGCTGCTCGCTAATGCGTGATCCAAATTACCTAACTCGCCAGAATAAGTGTATGAAAAGGTATCAGATCCGTGCAATACCGTATTCAAATTATGGTAACCGTAACCTTGTTGGATTTGCGTTTTATCAACCTGAAGTTCGCCACCATCTAATGTCGTGTAAGCGGCGGTATAAATATCGCGATCATATTTGTCTTTTGAGTAATCAGTTAAAGTTAACAGAGGATCTTCCATGCCGTAAGCATTCAGGTCTCCCATTACTAACATGTCACCTTTAATGTATTTTAACGCTTCACCAACAACATGAGCAGCAGAAACGCGGAAGTTATTACAATTTCCTTGAAGATCCGTTGGCTCGGAATCATCAACACCTGCGATCCACTCTTCAATACATTCAGAACCCTTCGATTTAAAGTGGTTAACTACAATCGAAAGATCTTCACCCGTCTCTTTCACAGTAAAGGTTTGCAACAAACTATGACGCTGATATTTGTCATATGAAGGGTTACTTTCAGCACCTTCATTACGAGTTATTGTATTTGCCTCAATGTGTTGTTCAGGAGTCACAATGACTTTAGCCGCTTGCTTTGGCATCACGGCCTTCGCGCGGTACAAGATAGCAACCATAATTGCGTCGCTACCAAAGTAGTCATCTTGATATTTATCTTGTTCAGAAACCTCAACATAAGTGTAATGGTCATCGACATCATCAATCTCAGCGTTTAATGCGTTAACTAGGTTATTCAAAGCACTATCGTCACCGAAACCGTTATTCTCTATTTCCATTAAACCAATAATGTCTGCATCCATTTTGCTCATCGCTGCAACGATTTTTGCTTGTTGAATTAAGAATTCATCAAGGTTTGTAGCACCCCGGTTTTGTCCGGTTGGATTGTCATGACCACTGTCAGCAACAGAAGTAAAATAATTGAGAACATTAAAACTCGCGACACGCAGATCAGACTCAGCAATCGATGGTGCTGCTTTTCGAGCTACGTCGAAATTATCACCTGATGTCACAAAGTTTGTGTTATTTACCTCATTTGTGGCGATCAAACGATATTCGTTGTAACTGTAACTGACCACACCATGTAGACCCTCAACACGAGAACCAAGGCGAATATGTTGCTCAGAAGTACCATCTTGATCTGCATCTTGGCCAAATTCAGGGTAATAAGGGATTTGACCGCTAGCCGCTTTGCCATCGGACTCTAAGAACACGCGATTACTAGCATTCTCTTTTGCTAGATCAGTCGCACCTTCACTTTCCGCCGCATGCAGTTGAGTTGGTTTAAGTAAAGGCGCTTGATATGACAGCATCATATTGTTGCGCTTTGAATCATAGTCATAAGAAAAATTACGTGTAACAAACAAATCGCTTGCTGAGCTCAATTTAACTTGCATTCCTTCGTGACGCTCTAGCGCATCACGTAAGGTTTCCCCTTCTTTGATGTTCAGTTCAGTAACAAGAGAGACATCGGACTCTCCCGTCTTAATATAGCTATTTGCATCAGAGGAAAGCTGAGTACTACTGTAATACTCTTGTACTTTGCCTTTCACGCACACAACATCGCCTGGCATTAAGTCTGTATCTGCTACATCAGTGTGGATAAACAAGCCTTCAGACGTATTATCATTATTGTCATTTTCAATAGCTTGCAGATAGAAACCTTTGGTTAGTCCTGTAGTCACTGCACTGACAACACCTGTAACAAAATAATCTTCTTCAGTAATGTACGGGTAACCATCGATAAATGGAGATGTTCCTTCTTCACCCTGAATATCTTGAATGGTTGTGAAGGTAGGTTGTTGTCCATCGACTTCACAAACAAACGGAACAGGTGGTTCAACTGTGTTTAAATTTCCAAGACCATCAATATTATCTTTCGCGAAAGCAGCCCATTGTGCAGCTTGGTAACTTACAGAGGGTGTTAAGGCATCACTATTACGAACTAAAGTTGTATCTTTACCAAAATCAACATCTCCCATAACACCAAGAATGTCGTGTACTTCACCATTTTTAAGCAATGCCAATGGGTCATCACCATTGAAGTTAGCAACGCTCTTATCCGTAAAATCGGCAATGGCTGCAATCGCATCGCTCGAGTCAGCATGGGCAACAACATACACTTGGTTCGCCTGTAAAGTCACTGAGCTTAGGTCTATTTTATTGCCCCAACTGCCATCGCCATTCGAAGATTTAGCCAACTCATAACCTGTCAAGGTTACTGCTGCATCACCAGTATTCGCGATTTCTACCGCTTTATTATACGAACCACCTTCAACATACTGGGTAAATATAATTTCAGCATTAACATTGGCACTGAGAGCGCTAGCAATCGTCAGTGCAAGTAAAGAAGGTTTAATTAACGTGTCCATTGCCGTACCTAATATTTATTTGAATACAAATCGAGCACAGAGCTCACCATTTGCGCTTACTATCAGGTTTATTTATGAAACAAATAAGAAAGAGCAACAAAAGCCGTGAAATCAATCACATGTGGATGTTGAAAATTATGCCAGAGCTGCTCATTTAAACATTTTCTGTAACAAATGCATCAATAGTTCCGATCAAAACCATTAATTAGAACTATTACTCAGCTATATATTTCTAGTTATGTTAAGTGAATGAATAATCTAATTTTTAGGCTCTACTCAAATGATGTGTACGATGTAGCGACAATCCAAAAATATTCCCTCGACAATGGACATAAAAAAAGCTCCACCAATTGTAGAGCTCTTAAAATCAGATTACCATCTTAGCTAAGAGTTACGGACGAGTAACAAAACCTACTGCTTCGTATGCTTTTTTCAGTGTCACTGCAGCACGCTCAGAGGCTTTTTCAGCACCGGCTTTCATTACTGCGTCCATGTAAGCACGGTCAGCACGGATACGGTGGTATTCAGCTTGAATCGGCTCAAGCATCTCAACCAATGCTGCGCCTACGTCTTTCTTGAACGGGCCGTACATTTCAACGCCTTGGTACTGCGCTTCGATCTCTTCGAACGTTTTACCCGTCGCTGCAGAGTACAGACCCATTAGGTTAGAGATACCCGCTTTGTTTTCCCAATCGTGAGCAATGCGTGGTGGTGTTTCTGCATCGGTTTGCGCTTTGTTAATCTTCTTGATGATCGACTTAGGTTCTTCTAGCAAAGTAATCACGTTCTTACGGTTGTCGTCCGACTTAGACATCTTCTTCGTCGCATCTTGCAGGCTCATTACACGTGCATTCACTGTTGGAATGTAAGGTTCTGGTACTTGGAAGATTGGCGTTTCAGGACCGTAGATGTTGTTAAAGCGAGTTGCGATATCACGCGCTAGCTCTAAGTGTTGTTTCTGGTCGCTACCTACAGGCACTTGGTGAGCACCGTAAAGCAGGATGTCTGCAGCCATCAACACTGGGTAGTCGTATAGGCCTACGTTTACGTCGTTTGAGTGACGTGCAGACTTATCTTTAAACTGAGTCATACGGCTCAGTTCACCCATTTGTGTGTAACAGTTAAGAAGCCAACCAAGTTGAGCATGCTCTGGTACGTGTGACTGAACAAATAGCGTGCTCTTCTTTGGATCAACACCGACAGCAAGACAGATTGCTAGTGCGTCTAGAGTCGCTTCATGCAGTGCTTTCGGGTCTTGGCGAACCGTAATTGCGTGAAGGTCTACAACACAGTATTGGCAATCGTAATCATCTTGCATCTGTTGCCATTGACGTAGAGCACCCAAGTAGTTACCGATACTTAGTTCACCAGATGGTTGAACACCACTCAATACGATGGGCTTGCTCATGGTTTTAATTCCTTTGCTTATTCGCTAAGTTTATTGAACGCTTAGCTTCTTAACTTAAATATAGAAAAGCCGCACAGCTCTTCTGTACGGCTCATCCAGTGTACTCATTGATAAGTATTTTGCTAGTAGGTTAGCTAACTTTTGTCCGCTTTATGCTGAAACTAGAACGACATCTAGTAATTGCGCGACGCTATCCGCGACATAGTCAGGGTTTGATGCTGAAATCGGCTCGCCGTGGTTATAACCGTAAGTCAAACCAAACGAGTGACAGCCTGCATTCTTAGCCGCTTTAATGTCGTTGCTTGAATCGCCAACCATCAGCATCTCTTCCGCTTTAACATTGTGCTTTTCTAGCAACCAGTTCAGCGCGACTGGGTTCGGTTTTTTCTCTGGGAAAGAATCACCACCCAACACATCAACAAAGTACTTATCGATACCGTGTTGCGCCAGAACGTCGGGTACAAACTTCGAAGGCTTGTTGGTGACCAGCGCCATGGTGAAGCCCGCTTTATCCAGCTCAGCCAACGTCTCTTTAACCGATGGGTAAAGGTGACTGAGCTTGTGGCCGCCCTGCTCGTAGAAATCATCAAATAGGATGCGCGCTTTTTTTAGTAGCTCTGGCTCTAGGCTTGGGTCAACCGTCAGGTTACGGCTGAGTGAACGTCCGATAAGAACATCAGCACCATTACCTACGTAGTCGCGAACTTGTTCTTCACTCACTGAAGGGAAGCCCAACTCCTGACAAGCTTGGTCAGCAGCAACGGCCAAATCAGGCACGCTGTCTAACAAGGTTCCATCCAAATCAAAGGCGATCAGTTTTATTGAGCTTAATGACATCTTACTTTCCTATTTATTATGTTCGTCTTATGAGTTGAGCTATAAGACGTAAAAAAGGGGCAAATTAGCCCCTTAATATTCAATCTATCTGTAGTTTTACGATTATGCGTTTACTTTTGCAAGCTCTGCACGCATCTCATCAATCACTTCTTTGTAATCTGGTTGATTGAAGATAGCTGAACCCGCAACGAACATATCTGCGCCCGCTTCTGCGATTTCACGGATGTTATCCACCTTCACGCCGCCATCAATCTCAAGGCGAATGTCACGGCCTGATTCGTCAATTAGCTTACGAACAGCACGTAGTTTATCTAGCGTGTGAGGAATGAAAGATTGACCACCGAAGCCTGGGTTCACAGACATCAGTAGAATCATGTCTACTTTGTCTAGGATGTAATCTAGGCAAGAAAGCGGTGTTGCAGGGTTAAGAACCACACCCGCTTTACAACCGTGCTCTTTGATTAGCTGTAGAGTGCGATCGATGTGCTCTGATGCTTCAACGTGGAAGGTAATCATTGATGCGCCGGCCTTTGCAAACTCAGGCACGATGCTGTCTACTGGCTTAACCATTAGGTGAACGTCGATAGGAGCAGTAATGCCGTAGTCACGCAGCGCTTTACAGATAGGCGCGCCAAAAGTCAGGTTAGGTACGTAGTGGTTGTCCATCACATCGAAGTGCACAACATCAGCACCAGCTGCGAGTACTTTTTCTACGTCTTCACCAAGACGAGCAAAATCTGCAGACAAAATCGATGGAGCGATTAGAAAATCTTTCATACCAAACCTCTTAAGAGTGAGTAAATTGCGAATGTCACCGTCTTAGTGATATCTCATACACAAATACAAGACTCAAGTCCAAGACTATTTGGTGTGCAATTCTACCTAAGCACCTAAGCAGATCCTAGCAGTTCGAAAGATTAGTTTAAGAAAGTATCCGTTGGTCACTCAATTTAATGAGTTTGGCGGCTGTTCTGACCAGAACTATTCCGCTGATGTGTGTTGCTGGTTTTTCTCTTTATGGAAAAGCGCCAGCAGCTCATCAACTTTATTACGCCCAGCGCCATTACGGCTGATGGTGCGTTTCACCTTAACCACGTTCAACTCCGCACCATGATATAAGCGACGCGTTAGTGTCGTATCGTGATTTGAAATCAAAACAGGAATACCACGCTCCATTGCTGCTTTTTCAGCAACATCCGCCAATGCAGCTTGGTCATCTAAGCTAAAGCCATTACCTGCGTATGAGGTAAAGTTAGCCGTGTTCGACAACGGTGCGTATGGAGGATCGCAGTAAACCACACAGCCTTTGCGCGCGCGGCTAAAGGTTTCATGGTATCCCTCACAGACGAAGGTGGCCTTTTTCGCTTTCTCGGCAAAAAACTCCAGCTCGGCTTCTGGGAAGTAAGGTTTTTTGTAAGAACCAAATGGGACGTTAAAACCGCCCTTCTTGTTGTAACGACATAGGCCATTAAAGCCAAATCGATTCATATACAAGAAAGCCAACGAACGATACATGACGTTATCTGTACCATTGAACTCAGCGCGAATATCTAGAAAGGCTTCTTTGCGGTTGTTCTCAGGACAGAACCAGCGCTTCGCTTCCGTGATATAAGTTTCAGGATCGGTTTTAAGTAGGTTGTACAGGTTGATAAGATCGGGGTTGATATCTGCAAGCAGGTACTGTTCAAAGTCAGTATTCAGAAATACTGAGCCGGCACCGACAAACGGTTCTACCAATTTACGAGCAGGTGGCAGGTGACGTTGGATGTCTTCAACTAGGCCATATTTACCACCAGCCCATTTTAGAAAGGCACGCTGCTTTTTCATTTACTGCTCTATCTATCAACTCAAAAATAAGGCTGCGGAATGTAACATATTTTGAGGCTAAGCTCAGGGTTATTTCGCACGTTCTATCTCTCGATGCACTTGATTCATCGATTTTGCCCAAGGTTCCAACTGTTGAAGGGGTTTTGATAACGCACTTACCGCGTCTCTCGCCACTTGAATCGTTGGGTAATCTTGATAAGTGATGATAAACCACTTGGTGTCGTTACGAAGTGTTGGGTAGATACGAACCTTGTTCTCAAGGTCATACTCTTCAATGAAGGATTGCACATCTTCCAATGAAGTCATCGCACTCAACTGCAAGGTATACGCGCGCGGCGAGATAGCTTGTAACTCTTCACGAGCAAATGAGAAGGTGATCTTTTTCGTCGGTGGCGTTGAATCAATTAGATCTGATTCTTCATCGACTGTTGGTTGTGGTTCGGCTTGTGCAGAATCAGGTTGCGCGCTAACCGCTGCCCCTGTGTTTTCCTCAACAGCCGCGTCAATCGCGCTGGTATCGGCACTTTCCGGTTTATCATCAAGCAGAGCATCAACCACGTCAGAGGTGATCACAACGCGTTGCTGATCTTGCTCGACTTCTCCAACACTCGCGGTATCTTCAACGACAGTCGGCGGCAGAGAGGAACTATCATCATCGGCACCTTGGTAACTCATGTCGGTTTCAGCTTCAGAACCCACAGCTCCATCGACACCAGTTTGTTCAGTGCCGCTTTCCACCTCAAAGGTTGGAATAGCGGTCTGTTCAATCGGTGCGATAAGCGACTGCGCTTTATCGTCTGGTGTTGGTTGACTGAACATCCACCAATAACCACCACCAATTAAAATCAACAACAAGGCCACCACAATCGCGATATTGATGGGTGAGCCAATAATTGAGCGAATAATAATCCTTTTTTCCACTTTCAATTCTCCTAAAGCCATTAACTCACCGGGCAGAGGTTGCGCTTTATTAAACGCACGTCGCACGCGAGTTTCAGACTCATCATCAACATATCGAATCACCAGTGATTCAAAGAAATGTTCAGCTTCTGGTTGCGAAAGGTCATCGATCTCAAGATCGATAGGCTTGTGTTGTTGACCGTAACTCAAACGCGTTAATAACGTATCTAAGTGGCCAGGTTCCGAGAAGAGAACGATATTGATCGTCCATTGAGGGTTTGATTGAGCTTCCAGTACCAACATCCATAATTCGGATACCAATAGCTCAGAAAGTCGTTGGGCATCATCAACGACGATAACCACATTACACGGCTCTCCATCCAGTAACCTTGTCAGGCTATCAGATAAAGAATCATGTTGATTAAACAGGGGATCAAAAACAATTTGGCTAAGAATAAGCGCACGGCGTTGTTGATCGTCTTGGCTTGGATGACAAAGCAGTAAACACTGATTTTTTTCTGTCGACCATGCTTCAAGATAACGCTGAGCTAACCAAGATCGGCCAGAGCCAGCTTTGCCAGCCACCGTCACAAGGTTTGAACCAAAGTTAGTCAAAAGCTGTAAGCGCTCTAGCAACTCAACTTGAGATTCTAACTCTAATACTCTTAATTCATGAGCCAAACTCATTGGGGATCCCTACTGATAAGATCGATCAGTAAAACGCTTCAGTTGCCTAGAGTTTAGCTAGGCAACCTCACAACCAAATTTAAAGAGTACGGCAGAAATCGATCGCTTGTTTAATGATGTCTTGAGGCACATCAGCAACCACTTCTGCAGTACCAATACTTGTTGGTAATACCAAACGCAACTGACCAGACAGCACTTTTTTATCGCGCATCATGTGCTTCATAAAGTCTTCAAAAGACATGCTTTCTGGCGTATGGATTGGTAGTTTCGCATTCTTGAGTATAGAAATAATTCGCTCAAGTTGCTGCTGAGAGATCAGTCCCTGTAATTGAGCTGTTTTAGCTGCCATTACAGTGCCTGACGACACAGCTTCACCATGTAGCCAATTACCATAGCCTAGTTCTGCTTCAATCGCATGACCAAATGTATGACCTAGGTTCAATAACGCTCTGATTCCTGACTCTTTTTCATCTAGAGCCACCACTTCAGCCTTAATTGCACAACAACGAGCAATCGCGGTAATCAGTGCTTCTTCATCAAGTTGATAAAGTTTCTCTAGATTCTGCTCCAACCAATCAAAGAAGGCTTCATCGTAAATGATGCCGTATTTGATCACCTCAGCAATGCCCGCTGCAAACTCACGCTCTGGAAGCGTTGATAAACAGTTGGTATCGATGATCACAGATTTCGGTTGGTAAAAAGCGCCGATCATATTCTTACCAAGAGGATGGTTTACTGCGGTTTTACCACCAACAGAAGAGTCCACTTGAGAAAGAAGGGTCGTCGGGATTTGAATGAAATCAATACCGCGCTGGTAACAAGAGGCAGCAAAACCGACCAAGTCACCGATTACACCACCACCTAAAGCAATCACCACCACATCGCGGCTGTAATTTCCTTCAAGCATGTAGCTCATCACTGAATTGAACGTTTCAAGGGTTTTGTACTGTTCACCGTCTGGCAGCTCGAGAAGAGATGTCTGACAGCCGACTTGATCCAATAGCGATAAAATTTTATCAGCATAAAGAGGCGCTACTGTCACATTACTGATAACAACAACTTTCTGCTTACCTGATAAAAAAGAAAGGTACGCCGGGTCTTCAAATAACCCGGCGCCAATAGAGATAGGGTAGCTACGCTCAGCTAGATTGACCGTAATCCGTTCCATGGGTTTGCTCTCCGAAAAAATGAACTTAACGTTCTTCTAGCATTTTTACGATCTGGTTGGCTACCACTTTTGCACTTTGGTCGTCAGTACGAACTGTGTAGTCCGCCACTTCTTCGTATAGTGCGTTGCGAGATACAGCTAGATCTTCTAGCACATCACGCGGGTTGTCTGTTTGAAGTAGAGGGCGTTTCTTGTCGCGGTTAGTGCGAGCAAGTTGCTTTTCAATTGTTGTCTCTAGGTATACAACAATGCCTCGTGCAGATAGACGGTTACGGTTTTCTTTGCTCAACACTGAACCACCACCTGTCGCAAGAACAATACCTTGTTCTTCTGTCAGATCATTGATTACAGATTCTTCGCGCTTACGGAAACCTTCTTCGCCCTCAACATCAAAAACCCATGCGATGTCTGCGCCAGTGCGCTCTTCGATCACAGTGTCAGAGTCTAGAAACTCCATATGAAGTTGGGAAGCTAGGTGTCTACCAATTGTACTTTTGCCGGCGCCCATTGGGCCAACAAGAAAAATATTGCGTTTCTCAGCCATGTTTTTAGCAGTAATTTACAACGTTAATTCAATGACATCGCCACAAGGTAGGTCAGTACAAGTACTGAAATTAAAAGGCCCGTGGCACCGATTCCTCACAGATAATTCGTGATAAGACCCGAAATTATCAAGGTTAGGTGCCACTAATGCAACTTTATTTTTAATCTAATTGTTCATTACTGAATCACAACTTTAGGTGTGACAAAAATAAGTAGTTCACTTTTACCCACATTTTCATAGCTCCGACGGAACAATGCACCCAAAACTGGCAGGTCTCCCAACAGAGGAACTTTATCCACTGTACTGCTCACGCTGTGCTGAAATATCCCACCAAGCACGACCGTTTCACCATTATTAACAAGCACTTGCGTCCCTATCCTTTGCGTGTCAATTGCGACTGCTTCACCGGTTCCGGTTTTTACCACTTGCCCTGGCCTATCTTGAGTCACGCTCAAATCCAATACCAAACGATTGTCGGGTGTGATCTGCGGTGTCACCTTAAGACTCAACACGGCTTTCTTAAACGCAACCGACGTAGCGCCACTTGAAGATGACTCTAAGTAAGGAATTTCAGTACCTTGCTCAATATAAGCCGGCTTTTTATTGGTGGTGATTAAGCGTGGGCTGGAAATGATTTCAGCTTTCGACTCTTGTTGCAGTGCCGACAGTTCCAGATCGAGTAAGGTATCTGAACCCAGCTTGGCCACCTGAAACGCAATACTCGAGGCGTTCGGCGATGTTGCCCCTAAATTGACGTTGAGATAGTCATCAATCACGCTGCTGCCGCTATCGTCGTCATACGGCGTAATCGCTGATGGGTGGTTACCTTCGATTGAACCGCCAACGGTGAAGCTCCCGTTGGTTGAAGAAACGCCCCAGCGCACGCCAAGCTCATCTAGGTTACCCTCGGTAACAGTAACAATACGCGCCTCTATCTGTACTTGTTTTACGGGGATGTCTAACGACTCAATGATGCCTCTGATCACCGCTATATTCTCTTCCAATTCACGAATCAGCAGTGAGTTGGTTCTCTCATCAATGGTAATTGAGCCGCGATCGGACAACATGCTCACCGCACCTTCACCGCCAATCATGTCAGCAATGTCGGTGGCTTTTGCAAAATTAATCTTGATGATTTCCGATTTAAGCTCCCCTAACTCCTCTTCTAAGCGAGATTTTTCTAACGCTTGTTGCTCTCGAAGGTCGAGCTCCGCTTTCGGCGCGACCAAGATAACATTGCCATCAACACGCTTATCCAAGCCTTTAACTTGCAAGATAATGTCGAGAACTTGCTGCCAAGGTACGCCATCTAATCGTAACGTCAGGTTTCCGGCTACCGAATCAGACACCACGAGATTGAAGTCGTTGTAGTCGGCAATCAGCTGCAGGACATTTCGTACTGGGATATCCTGGAAGTTAATCGATATCAGCTTGCCCTCTTTCTCTAGAACGCTTTTTTCTTTGGTCGCGTCATCGATAACCGGCTTGCTGATCACCACCTCAATAAAGCGCCCCTTTAGGTTGTATTCATACTGATAGTCATTGCTAATCGTCGCTAGAAGCCGAGTGCTTGGTGTCTCTTTGTAGACTTCAATGCCTTCAACCAAGGTAGCGAAATCCTTCACATCCAGCAGGTAAAGCTTGTCATCATCAACTTGAGTATTGATTAACTCGATACTTAACCCTTCCTGAGCACGTTGAACATCCACCACAGCGGTGCTGGTCGCCAGTTCAATGATGATGACCGCGTCTTTATCCTTGTTCACCCTAAAATCAATATTCTCTAATTTGTTCGGTAAGCTCTCGGCATGGCTGAGCACGCTAACAACCAACATCACAGACACAGCAAAACCTTGTAGAGCCTTGCTCACTAATCCACTTATTCCTTTAATCATATTTACATCTCATATCCACATCATGTGACATTGGTTTACTTCAGAGCCAGCCTAACGTTGCGCTTATGCCAACAACCTAAGCCATCTGGAAGAGTTTCATTAATCTGAACATACTGGCTCGTCACCTTAGTAACTCGGCCATTGTTTAAGCCGATAAACTGGCCTTTCTTGACGTTTACCACGTTGCCTTTGGGTGTTTGCACTAAGCCGAACACGCTTGATCCACTGCCCATCACGCCTCTTAAACGAAGCTTACTCAGCGGGTACTTCTCTAACTTGCCATTACGAGAACGGGCGCTGGGTTGCCAACAGTCTTTCTTGACCAAGGGTTGGTTTTGCACAATGGCTTCTTTAGGCAGTTCAAAGGGAGGACGAAAAGCACGGCGTTGATAAGTCGCCGCCGTGAATTCAGTTGCTGGGACAAGTTGCTCGACGTCTTTTCTCGCCTTGGCTTCAACCTGTGCGACAAAGTCTTGCAGTGAGTCTTGATTAGCTTTGCAGCCTGACAACGCAAGCATCAATACGATTGAGAAAAACGCGCTATTGGGTTTCATCATTGACCTCCGATTTAAACTGGTAGGTATAAGCTCGAACCCTAAAGTGCAGCGTGCTGCTTTCTTGGCTGACTCGCTGCCAATTCACATCATCAAAGCTGATAATGCGCGGCAGCTTGGCGATGGCAGCAGAAAAATCACCTATCTCGTGATAATCACCTGTCAGCTCAATATTGAGAGGCAATCGATAGAGGAACTCCTTATTCTGCTTTTGCCCCCAATCGATTCGAGTAAAGGTCAGCGAATTATCCAAGCCGAGTTCATTCACAGACGCCAACATACTGGCCAGTTCTTTTTGCACGGGCAGCTGCTCTAACAGGTAATCGTAGCGACTGGTTAGTTCATCCAGCTGACTCTGCAATTTAGGTAATGCTGCAACCTTATTGGCCTTAATTCGCAAGGTCGTCTTTAAGGTTTGTTCTTGTTGCTTCATCTGTTGCAGTTCATCGTCGAGTGGCAACACATAAAGCCAAGTGCCTACACCTTGGATCAACACTATCAACACCAGAATCACGAGAAGCTGAGGCAGCAATGGCCACTCGGTGATCTCATCAACATCGAGATCTTGCAAGCTCATTCTATTTTGAAGGTTAGCCATGGTGCGTCTCCTTCTCTTTTCTGCTCGCGGTTGTGTTTTCTAAAGAGACAGGGCTAAACACAAAAGAGACCTTGAAGGTCTGAAATTCTTTATTGAAGCGCTTGCGGTTATGAACGATAGAGTGCATCTCGACCCCTTCCAGGGAATCTGAGCGCTCTAAGTTGTCCAACATAGTCGCAAGACGAGCGGTACTGTCACTGATGCCCGACATCTCAATCTCCTGACCATTCATCTTTATCTTGTCGACATACACGCCCTCAGGAATCAGCTCTGGCATCAGGTTCATGAAGTCGGTGGTTTTGTTGCGGCCAAGCTGCAAAGACTCCACCACATCAAGTCGAGTGAGAATGGCTTTGTGCTCTTGTTCGGCGACTTTTAATGACTGAATTTGTCGGTCGAGCTCAGCGATGTATTGATTAAGATAATTGAGGCGCGCTTGCTGCATGGCTTGTTGGTCATAAAAGTAGTTACCGACCGCCCATTGCCCACCAAGCGCAAACATGACGCCAAGAATAACTAAATGAACAAAACGCTTTTTATGCTTAGCACGAATCTCATCACGCCACGGCAGCAGGTTAATTTGATGCAACATGCTTTTCTCCCTGCCACTTGAGTCCACTCACCGCCATACCCGCGGCAATACCAAAGTGTTGCCAGTCCATTGGCAGTCGACGTCTCTTGGCGACCTTGTTATCAAACAGAGACAAAGGATTCAATGACTCACAGCTCAGCTGAAAATGGCGCTCTAACTCTTCGGTTACCATTGGGATGCTCGCACCCTCACCCATCAGCCAGATCCCAGAGATAGGTTGCTGCGCATTTCCCGATGAATAGAGCTGTAATTGGCGCTTGAGCTTCTCAATCAAATGAACAATGAATTGATGGGTATCTTCAGCCGTGCCGAACACACCTTCTTTATCACTTGGGTTATCCGAGCTGCGAAGATCTTGAGTACCAAAAGCGATGTCTTTATAGAAAGGCGCTGAATTCTGCGGGATAACTCCTAACGACGTTTGGTCGATTCCAACATCCACCAGCAACCAGTTATTCTTATCGGGATACAAGCGAGAAGCCAATTGCCAGATGTTTAGCAGCCCATGTGCCTGTGTATCTACCACTACAGGTTTAAAACCAGCCTTAGTTAATGCATCCGCTCGGCTATCGACGACTTCCTTACGAGTGGCGTATACCTGATAACTGCTTGTCGAACCTTTACCAAATCGTTTGTCTTCCAGCTTTACAAAATCTAAACTCAGCTCCTCGATAGGAAAGGGAGATTGATGTGCGAAGGTTTGATAGATAGAAAACTCTTTTTCTCTGTCTTCTAACTCACTCTCTATTTGTAGTACTTTGCTGATCACCGTGTTATCAGGTACCGAAATGGCGACGTTGCGACAACCAAAAGGCAGTCCTTTCCTAAGTTCTTTAAGTTTCTTAACAGTTTTCTGATACTCCAAAGTATGGTTAGCTGTAAAAATGTCGTCCGAAATCGGCAGCTCTTTGTATCCCACTAGGGCATACAACTCCCCCACGGGTTTTAGTACCACGGCTTTGATGCTGTGATGATTTATATCTATACCTGTAATTAATGATGAACCCATGTGACCTAGCTCCTGAAGTGCCAAGCATTTCGTTGATTATCTAGGGGTTGTGATTATTAGTTAAATAAGCGTTAATAAACGAAAGCTAAGTTTTTAGCCTAGAGTACAAGGGTTTGCTGCTTATCAGCCTTAACTAATCAGGGATTATCCGGTGAAGTTCATAAAGCGATTATTCATATTTACATTGATTTGCATGATTCTTGGAGTCAGTACAATTTTCGGGTTTTATTATTACGTAAAACCAGAGTTGCCTGATGTTGCCACTTTGCGCGACGTAGAACTCCAAACGCCGATGCAGGTCTTCAGTCAAGACGGTAAGTTGATCTCTCAATTTGGCGAAAAGCGTCGTAATCCGGTGACTTATGACGAGATTCCTCGCCACTTAGTTGAGGCTCTGATTGCCACCGAAGATAGCCGTTTCTATGAGCACCCTGGTATTGACCCAATCGGTATCACACGTGCAGCACTCGTGGTTGCTATGTCGGGTTCTGCTAAACAAGGTGCGAGTACCATTACTCAGCAGCTTGCGCGTAACTTCTTCTTATCTAATGAGAAAAAGATTATGCGTAAGATCAAAGAGATCTTCATTGCGATCCACATCGAGCAGCTTCTTAGTAAAGAAGAGATCATGGAGCTTTACGTAAACAAGATCTTCCTTGGTCACCGTTCGTACGGTTTTGGCGCTGCAGCACGTGTTTACTTCGGTAAGGATCTTCCTGATCTAACGCTAAGTGAAATTGCGACACTTGCTGGTATGCCAAAAGCACCTTCGACAATGAATCCTATTTACTCTGTTGAGCGCGCGACTAACCGTCGTAACGTTGTATTACGTCGTATGTTAGACGAGCAATACATCACTCAAGCAGAGTTCGATGATGCTCGTAGCGAAGAACTTATCTCGAAATACCACGGTGCAGAGATCGAGCTGAGCGCGCCGTATGTTGCAGAAGTTGCACGTGCTTGGATGGTGGAACGCTACGGTGAAGAAGCTTATACATCAGGCATGAAGGTCTACACGACTGTTGATTCGAAACTGCAAAAAGCAGCGAACCAAGCCGCAATTAAGAATCTACTTGGCTACGATGAACGTCATGGCTACCGTGGTGCTGAAAAAGTATTGTGGCAGACTGCGCAATCAGCGTGGGATCAAGAACAAATCGTTAAACACCTTAAGTCTCAACCAACCTATGGTGACCTAGTCCCTGCTGTTGTTACCGCAGTTGATTCGAAAAGTGCGCAAATTTGGGTTAAGAACCAAGGTGAAGGCACTATCGAATGGCAAGGTATGAACTGGGCACGCAAATTCCTAACGGATAACCGCCAAGGACCAGCGCCTTCTCAAGCAAAAGAGATTCTAGCTGTTGGTGAACAAATCTGGGTTCGCCATGAAGCCGTTACAGGCGATGAAGTCTCTGAAGAGCCGACAGAAGAGTCAGCGACTGCAGAATCGGAAACACCAGTTGTATGGCGACTTAGCCAAGTACCTAATGCGAACACCGCATTTGTTGCAATGAATCCGAACAACGGCGCGGTATTGTCGATGGTGGGTGGCTTTAACTTCGTACACAACAAGTTCAACCGTGCAACGCAATCTATTCGTCAGGTGGGTTCTGGTATCAAACCATTTATCTACTCAGCAGCGATTGAGAAAGGCTTAACGCTAGCCTCACTGATCAATGATGCCCCGATTAACCAATGGGATAAGAGCCAAGGCACAGCATGGCGACCAAAGAACTCGCCACCGACTTATGTGGGTCCAACTCGTCTACGTATTGGCTTAGCTCAGTCTAAAAACGTAATGGCGGTACGTGTACTACGCGAAGTAGGCCTGGATGATACTCGTAACTACCTTACTCGATTTGGTTTTGATATTGACGAAGTACCGCGCTCTGAAACTATTGCGCTAGGTGCTGGTAGCTTAACGCCAATGAAAGTAGCGCAAGGTTACTCGGTATTCGCTAACGGTGGTTATTACGTTGAACCTTTCTACATCAGCCGCGTTGAGACTCCATTTGGCGAGACTGAGTTTGAAGCGACACCAAAAGTCGTCTGTAGAGAAGATTGCAAACAGACCATCACAGCCGATCCTATGGCGGGTGAGTTTGCAGAGCAAGACGTGGATGCGAAAGTTCAATACGCACCTCAAGTTATCTCTGAGCAGAACGCATTCCTAGTTCGTGAAATGATGTACAGCAACATCTGGGGCGGCGGTGATTGGAGTGCAGGTACAGGTTGGAACGGTACAGGTTGGCGTGCACAACCACTGAAACGTCGTGACATTGGCGGCAAAACGGGTACCACCAATGACTCGAAAGATACTTGGTACAGCGGCTACGGCCCTGGCATGGTTGCAACGGTATGGGTTGGTTTTGATAACCACAACCGCAACCTAGGCAGAACCAAAGCGAACTCAAACCTTGGTAAGAACCAAATTACGGGTGCAGAAGCTGGCGCGAAAACAGCAGAACCTGCATGGGTTGATTTCATGGGTACTGCGTTAGCGGGTGTTCCTGCTGAACGTAAAGAGATTCCGGAGAACATCGTTCGTGTTCGTATCGACCGTGAAACTGGCTTATTGACTAATAAGTTCGATAGCTCATCAATGTTCGAGTACTTCGAGAAAGGCACTGAGCCAACCGAGTACATCACAGAACGTTTCAATGACGACATCTACTCAACCTCATCAGGTGAAGCAGTAGAAGAACTGTTCTAGCTAGGGTTTGTTGAACCTAGTAAGTTGAACCAACAAAAAGGGTTGATATGAATTCATATCAACCCTTTTTTTATATCTATAACTTACCAGCTTGGGCTCTGAGATCGAGTGTTAAGCTGTTTTCTCCAGTTGAGCTCGGATAGTCTCAGCCAATTGCTCGAAACGTCCCTTCAATGGAGAACCCGGACGGTAAGCCACGACAATTCTACGTGAAGGCGTTGGATTCACCGCAGGTACGTAACACACACCATCTTTCTGCTTCTCTTTCGGCACCGATAGCTGAGGAAGCAAGGTAATACCCGCCCCCGCCGCAACCATGTTACGCAACGTTTCTAAGCTAGTCGCCTTAAAGCGCTCATCATCTTTGGCGCCCGCAGCAAAACAGAAACCCAAGGCTTGGTCTCTTAAACAGTGGCCGTCACCTAGCGCCAGTACTGTTTGCCCATTTAACTGCAGCATATCGACAGTGTCTTGCTGAGCCCATTCGTGGTCACATGGAACGGCAACACTTAACGGCTCATCATACACATCAATCTCTTTAAACACCGCCGTTTCATCAACCGCAGCCAGTACCAAGCAATCAAGCTTGCCATCTTCAAGTTGGCTCACTAACTGGTGGGTCTGAGCTTCATGCAGGTAAAGCTCAAGATCTGGGAAGCTCTCTTTAAGATGAGGAACAATTTTAGGCAAGATGTAAGGACCCACGGTTGGAATAAAACCAATGTGCATCGGCCCTGTCATCGCTTCACCGTGTCCACTCGCCATATCTTTAAAAGTTTTCACTTCATTGAGAATACGCTTGGCTTGTTCAACAAGTTGTAACCCTGATTCTGTAAATATTACCTTCCTTGGACTACGCTCGGTTAACTGAAGTCCAATTTCATCTTCGAGTTTGCGTATTTGACCGCTTAGTGTCGGCTGACTGACAAAGCACGCTTCTGCCGCTTTTCGGAAGTGTTTATGCTCTGCGAGCGCCACCAAGTATTCAAAGTCACGAATGTTCATGATCAGTCTCTTACCTCAGGTTTTAATAAGAACAAGGGTTCTAATAGAAACATTTAAAAGAAAAAATGCTCTTGATAGAATTTACCTATCAAAACCATAACATCAAACGATTAGAGCTATCAAAGGATTTATCTAATAATGGGCTCAACGAAACGAAACAGAGCGAAGAAAAACGTTAAGCTCTGATAGAACAAAATTAAAAATACTATTTAAGGAAATCAATATGTTTGCATCTAAAGAAGGTCAATCAATCCCTCAAGTAACATTCCCAACTCGCCAAGGTGATGCATGGGTTAACGTAACGACGGAAGAGCTATTCAAAGACAAGACAGTTATCGTATTCAGCCTACCAGGTGCGTTTACACCAACATGTTCTTCAAGCCACCTACCTCGTTACAACGAGCTACACTCAGTATTCAAAGAGAATGGTGTTGATGACATTCTGTGTGTTTCAGTAAACGACACATTCGTAATGAACGCTTGGAAAGCAGACCAAGAAGCGGAAAACATCACATTCATCCCAGATGGTAACGGTGATTTCACAGACGGCATGGGTATGCTAGTTGAGAAAAACGACATCGGCTTCGGCAAACGTTCATGGCGCTACAGCATGCTGGTTAAAAACGGCGTGGTAGAAAAAATGTTCATCGAAGAAGACGTACCAGGCGACCCGTTCAAGGTTTCTGATGCTGATACTATGCTTAACTACCTTGCTCCTGAGCACAAAGAGCAAGAGTCAATCACAGTATTCACTAAGCCAGGCTGTCCTTTCTGTATGAAAGCAAAACAGAACCTAATAGACAAAGGCCTAAACTACGAAGAAGTGGTTCTAGGTAAAGATGCAACAACAGTCAGCCTACGTGCAATCTCTGGTCGTACAACGGTTCCTCAAGTATTCATCGGTGGCAAACACATCGGTGGTAGCGAAGAGCTAGAAGCTTTCCTAGGCTAATCACTGCCAAAAGGCTAACCCACTCACTTGTGGGTTAGCTAACCCTATCGGGTTGAATCAGGCTTGTAGCTCGCATTAACCACAGTCACAAGCTAAACCTAATAAAACAGAACCACAAAACTGACCCGCTATCCTGACTCACTAAAAACATCACATGAGTTGGAGGGGTTCGTTCACACTAAATTTAGCCATTGCGAGAAAATTATTATGAAACAAGTCAATGTAGATGTAGCAGTTATCGGGGGCGGTACGGCAGGTCTAGGTTCTTACCGCGCTGCAAAAGCACACACTGACAGTGTCGTGATGATTGAAGGCGGCCCTTACGGTACAACCTGTGCTCGTGTTGGTTGTATGCCATCTAAACTGCTTATTGCAGCAGCTGAAAGCGTACACCAAATCGAGAAAGCTCCTGCTTTTGGCGTTCACCCACAAGGTGATATCGTGATTAACGGCCGTGAAGTGATGGACCGAGTGAAATTTGAACGTGACCGTTTTGTTGGTTTTGTTTTAGAAGGTGTTGATGAAATCCCAGAGCAAGACAAGATCTCTGGCTACGCAAAGTTCTTAGACGACAACACGCTACAAATCGATGACCACACGGTTGTCACCGCTAAGCGTATTGTTATCGCGACTGGCTCTCGCCCTGCATACCCTGCAGTTTGGAATGAACTTGGCGACCGTCTAATCATTAACGATGACGTATTCAGCTGGGATGATTTACCAGAGTCGGTTGCGGTATTTGGCCCAGGTGTTATTGGCCTAGAACTTGGTCAGTCACTGCATCGCTTAGGTGTGAAGACCAAACTGTTCGGTTTGGGTGGTCAAGTTGGCCCAGTGACCGACCCAGAGATAATGGCGTATGCAGATAAAGCGTTCAATGAAGAGTTCTACCTAGATGCAGACGTAAAAATCGAAAGCATGAAGCGCATTACCTCAGAATCAGGTGAAGCTCGCGTCGAAATCCAGTTCATAAATAAGCAAGGTGAACTAGAAACCAACATCGTTGAGTATGTGCTGGCAGCAACAGGCCGTCGTCCTAATACAGACAAGCTTGGCCTAGAGAATACCTCTCTTGAGCTTGATGAGCGTGGTGTGCCAATCGCCGACCACTACACACTGCAAACATCACTGCCATCGGTATTTATTGCCGGAGATGCAAGCAACCAACTACCTCTACTACATGAAGCAGCAGACCAAGCGCGTATTGCGGGTGATAATGCAGGTCGCTTCCCTGAGATTCGCGCAGGCTTACGCCGCTCTAAAATCTCTGCGGTATTCTCTGATCCACAAATCGCGATGGTGGGTGAAACATACAAAGAGATCATAACCCGCTTAGGCACCTGTGGTTGTTTCGCAACGGGTGAAGTGTCTTTCGAGAACCAAGGTCGTTCACGAGTGATGCTACGCAACAAAGGTATTCTGCACGTTTACGGCGAGCAAGGTACAGGCCGTTTCCTTGGTGCTGAGATGATGGGACCAAACGCAGAACATTTGGCTCACTTACTCGCATGGGCACACCAGAAAAAGATGACGGTTTCTGAAATGTTGGATATGCCATTTTACCACCCAGTAATTGAAGAAGGTGTACGAACAGCGCTACGTGACCTCAATGCGAAACTGCACCTTGGTCCAGAGATGGTGAAACACTGTCTAGATTGTGGCCCTGGTTGCTAATCTCAGGTCGTTGAAAAACTAGCAGTTTGGTCTATCAACAAAGACTAGATACTAAAAAGGAAAGCCATTGGCTTTCCTTTTTGTTTTTGGCCACGAGCAAACTATAGATTCCCGATTACGCTCCTTCGTCGCTTTCGGGAATGACGTAACTTTTAACGCACATCTGAGCCGAAGCCAATCAGTGTGATGGTAGTTTTAAAAACCATCTAAGCTGAAGCAGACCAAAGTGACGCATCAGTTAAACCAAAACTTAACCGTCATTCCAGAACCGAGGGACGAGGTATCTGGAATCTCTTGAAGCCGTTACTTGCAGCTAAAACTCAGAGAATTACTTCTCAGCAGCAATCACAGAGATCTCAACAAGTAACGTTTCACGAGCCATGTCGCCCGTCACACATGCGCGAGCTGGAGCGTGGCCTTCAGGTACCCATGCATCCCATACTGCGTTCATTTCTTGGAAGTCTTTCATGTCTTTCAAGTAAATCGTTGCTGATAGCATGTGCTCTTTGTCGCTGCCTGCTTGTTCAAGTAGCGCTTCTACTTTATCTAGCATTGTCTGTGTTTGTTCTGTGATGTCTTTGGTTGCATCCGCACACACTTGGCCACATAGGTAGATAGTGCCGTTGTGTTTAACAATACGGCTCATGCGTTGTTTGGTTTCTTGGCGCTCAATCATCGACTTTCTCTCTCTGTGTCACCGTGATCCAATATCTTGTGACGTGTTATTATCAAGGCAACAAGCATAACGCGAATCAAACCCAAGATGACATGCATTCATTGCAATAAAAGTGAAAAAATCCGTAACAAACTCGGTCGCTGCCAGCGCTGCATGAATCAGCTGATGGTGTTGTCAATTTTAAGTTGGGGAGCATGGTGGTTGTTTTTCAAAGAAGACCCAAAAACCATCAATGCCATCGCGTTGATGATGGCCGCTTTCGCGTTCAGTGGGTTGCTGTCGTTACATGGGATAATGAAATTTGTCGTGCTGCCTTTAAGGAACAAAAAGCGCTAACAGAGAGACTTTGCTAGATAAGTGATAAAGACTAGATAAGCGATAAAGGCTAGATACCCAATAAAATGACCCGACTCAGCAAGCCATCATCATTTCCCAAACAACAGATAGAAAAAAGCCCCAGAACCAATCGATTCTAGGGGTTTCTTAGAAAATTCTAAGAAAAAGCAGTGGTACTTTAATAGACCGGACTTTTCTTAGTTTGTTCCCAAAAAAGATCAGATTTTTGATCTTTTTTTTAGGGAGCTACAAAATCAATGTGTTATGCCACATTAACCTTTGCGATAATCTGCTCTACCAAGTTTACTTCCAAGGCCACTTCATCACATGCATGTTGACGAGGGCACTGGTCACAATCTTTCAGCACCTTCTCAGGCAGCAGAGATTTTGATGTCGGTAAGAAGTCATGCTTCATAAAGAACTCTGGAGTACGAGTCAGTACAAACACCTTCTTAATGGCCATTTGTCGTGCTTTATCAACCAAGTGCTGCACAATCGCTGTACCCTGCCCTTGACCTTGCCACCCAGCCTCAACACCGAGCGAGCGAATTTCCGCTAAACCAGAATCATACACATAGAGTGAGGCGCAACCTGTCACCTCACCATGATGTTCTGCGACAGCAAACGAGCCAATATCACGCACCAGTTCATTACGAGAACGAGGTAGGTTTTCACCCATGTTCGCCCAGTAGGCCACCATGCCTTCCAACGCTTCAATATCCGTCAGACGAGCAGGACGAACCTTCACGATGGAAGTGTCACGCTGTGATAAACGCTTCTCAGCTTGGTCAACCGCGTAAGCCACTTGCTGTGGAGATACACCGCCTAGCGCGCTACGTTTTTCAAGACACGATTCAATGGTCAGGATGTCATACACATCCTCTTCAATCACCTCAGAGAACTCTTTCATCTCTGCGATGGTTAATTCTTCTAATGCACAGCCTTTAGCAATCGCCGCCACCACCGTCACACCAACAATGTGGTGAGCTTCACGGAAAGGAATACCTTTCGCTACTAAGTAATCAGCCAGCTCTGTTGAGTTCGCGTAGCCTTGTTTCGCTGCTTCAAGTGTACGTTCGCCGTTCACTTTAATGCCGTCAAAACAGAGCGCTGCCATTTCCATACAATCATTCCAAGTATCTAAAGCGTCGAATAGACCTTCTTTATCTTCTTGCATGTCTTTGTTGTACGCCAAAGGCAGAGCTTTTACTGTCATCATCATTGCTGCTAATGAACCGTATACACGGCCCGTTTTGCCACGGATAAGTTCTAGCGCATCAGGGTTTTTCTTTTGTGGCATCAGAGATGAACCTGATGTCACGGTATCTGCTAACTCGATGAAGTTTGATTCACCTGAGTTGTAGAAAATCATATCTTCTGCAAGACGCGAAAGGTGAAGCATAGAAATAGAAGCGATCGACATCAGCTCCATCACATGGTCACGGTCAGAGACTGAATCTAGAGAGTTGCGCGTTGCACGACGGAAACCTAAGTTGTGAGCTAACTCTTCACGGTCCATCGGGTAAGCTGTTCCTGCAAGGGCACCAGAACCCAGCGGACATGTATCTAGACGCTTAATCGCATCATTCAAACGAGAATAATCACGCTCAAGCATTTCAACGTAAGCCAAGCACCAGTGAGCAAAAGTTACCGGCTGAGCACGTTGTAAGTGAGTGTAGCCAGGAAGCACGGTTTCTTGATGCTGAGAAGCAACATTCACCATTTGGCTTTGCAGACGATCAAGCGCTAACAGCAGTTGATTGCCTTGTTGACGACACCAAAGCTTAAGGTCAGTCGCTACTTGGTCGTTACGAGAACGACCAGTGTGAAGTTTTTTGCCCAAATCACCGACTTTGCCAATAAGTTGTTGCTCAACCCAGCTGTGAATATCTTCTGCATCAGAACGTAAGATCTGTTCAGGATCTTCCATCACTTCGAGTTTTAGCTCGTTCAGTGCAAGCTCTAGTCTTTGCTGCTCTTCTTCTGTTAGAACATTGACCGACTGTAGAGCTTTTGACCAGGCAATAGAGCCCACAATGTCTTGCTCAGCCAATCGGTAATCAAAACGAAGAGAATCGTTAAAATCTTTGAACCGCGTGTCTGCTGCTTGGGTAAATCTACCGCCCCATAATGCCATTGTGTATCTCCTAATTGCACAGTGCTCACTGTTTTTGCAAATGATAATTCTGATTAAGATTCAGTATTTTTCTGATGGTTTAAACTTACGGCAATTCAAAATGAAAATAAAGTATTAATTCATTATTTTCACATATTTATTCACCAGAAGTTCATTCCATTGATTATTTTCAGCGTGGAGCGCGAATTATATGCCATTCAACGGTAAAAGCTGAAGCTGATTTATTAAGCGAATAGAAAACAAAAAGCCCATTCACTGTTTAGTAGTAAATGGGCTTTGCATAATAATGTCGGTTTACTGGCCTTTAATCTTTCGCTAAAGGCTAGCTCGCTAACTCATTGTTAGGATTACTTTTGGCTATTCAAAGCACGGATACGGCTTGATAGCGAGTAAAGACGGATGAAGCCTTCAGCGTGGCTTTGGTCGTAAACTTCATCTTCGCCAAAGGTTGCAAACTCTTCTGAGTACAGGCTGTTGTCAGAACGCTTCTGAGTCACCGTTGCATGGCCTTTGTAAAGTTTGATAACCACTTCACCATTCACGTCTTGTGCTAGCTCATCTGTTGCTGCAAGAATTGACTTACATAGCGGAGTGAACCAACGGCCGTCATATACAAGGTGAGAAGCCTTAACACCCAGCTCTTCACGGAATTCGAATGCCGCTTTATCCAGAACCAGTTGCTCTACTGCACGCAGTGCTTCCATCATGATCGTGCCACCTGGAGTTTCGTAACAACCACGAGACTTCATACCAACAAGACGGTTTTCTACGATATCGATACGACCAACACCGTGCTTCGCACCCTTCTCATTTAGGTAAACCAGCGCGTTGTATGGCGTCATTGTTTCGCCATCAACCGCAACCACTTCACCTTTTTCAACTTTAAGCGTCACTGTTTCAGATTCGTTTGGCGCTTGCTCTGGGTCTACAGTCCAAGCCCAGCAATCTTCATCAGGGGCATTCCATGTGTTTTCTAGAACACCACCTTCTGTAGAGATATGCCATGCGTTTGCATCACGCGAGTAAATCTTGGTAAGAGAAGCCGTACAAGGGATGTTACGCTCTGCTAGGTAATCTAGACACTCTTCACGACTTACTAGATCCCATTCACGCCAAGGTGCAATTACGTGTAGGTCTGGTGCTAGTGCAGCAAATGCACCTTCAAAACGAACTTGGTCATTACCCTTACCTGTACAGCCGTGACATAGAGCGTCTGCACCTACTTTACGTGCAACTTCAACCTGAGCTTTCGCAATGATTGGACGAGCCATTGAAGTACCTAACAAGTATTTACCTTCGTAGTAAGCACCTGTTTTAAGCGTTGGGTAGATGTAATCTGCCACCATCTCTTCTTTAAGGTCAGCGATGTAACACTCAGACGCACCAGAAGCTTTTGCTTTCTCTTCGATTCCAATCAGCTCTTCATCGCCTTGACCAACATCCGCAACAAATGCGATAACTTCGCAGTCATAGTTCTCTTTCAACCATGGGATGATTACTGATGTGTCTAGACCGCCAGAGTAGGCTACTACAACTTTCTTTACGTTAACTTTGCTCATTTTCTTTCTCCTAGTTTCCATACTGCACATGGCGGTCAGCGTTGGAAATCACTTTAATAATTATATATTTAATTTATTTATCTAAATTCTTTAGTAGTAACTCGTAGTGAGGTCTACTGAGGTAAAAACTGTGTTCCTATGCTCTTACCTGCAAAAAGTTGTGTCAGCTTGTCTGGGTATCGCCAGGTTGCAACTTCAATTGGTCGTCCTAGGTCATTCGCCGCTTCTAGTGCAGCTTGTACTTTCACGATCATGCCGTCGGTAATCACTTTACCTGTAATAAGGTCATCAGCTTGCTGTTGATTAAGGCTTGGAATCAGGTGGCCTTTGCCATCCAACACACCACTTACATCAGAAAGAAGAACCAGTTCAGCATCAAGTGCGCCAGCAACGGCAACCGCAGCTTGGTCGGCATTGACGTTCATCAGTTGGCCTTGTTCAGTTAGACCAATTGAGCTAATGATTGGCAGTGCGCCCGCATTAAGAATCGCTTGCAGAACGGTTGAGTCGCCCGGCTCCGCTTTTCCTACCGCGCCCAGTTCAGGGTTTAGTTCGCTCACTTTGCATAAACCACCGTCTGCTAGGCTTAAACCAACGGCATTGATACCATCTTTAATTGCCTGACCTTGAAGTAGTTTGTTGGCCGTGCCCGCTAGTGCACCAGCGATCACAGGGATCTGATCATAAGGAGTAACACGTAGCCCTTCTTTCTTAACGGTTTCTAGGTTCAACTTATTCATCAAATCATCAACAAGGTAACCGCCACCGTGAACAATCACGATTGGTCGTTGTGCCTGTTGTTGGTAAGCAGAGATAGCACCAAATAACTTGCTAAGTGTTTCACCACAAGATAGCGCTGCGCCACCTAACTTTATGATTAATGGTTGATTATTAAGGCTCATATCTAGATTTCCTTACACTAACGCAGTTAATGGCGCAAAACCATAACGTAAATTTAAACACTGCATCGCTTGGCTAGATGCACCCTTTAATAAGTTATCAATCGCTGAAACAACGATGATGTGTTGACCTTGAACCTTCCAACCTAAGTCGCAGAAAGGTGTCTGTTCTACATCTTGAATTCTTGGCAGTGTCTCTTCGAGTAGTCTCACTGCAGGTTTACCTTGGTAAGCTTGCTCAAAGGCATCTTGTATCTGTTGTTCTGTCACGCCTTCAGCCAATTTCATGGTGATGGTCGCCAAAATACCGCGCTTAAAGTTGCCGAGGTGCGGAGTGAAAATCACATCACATCCTAAATGTGCAGCCATTTCAGGTTGATGACGATGATTGAATACGCCATAAGCTTGCAGGCTTACTTCGCAGAAGCTGTTAACCATCGTCGCCTTGCGGCCTGCACCAGTCACACCGCTAGTCGCGTTAATCACTGGCCATTGGTTTGCATCAAGTAACTTGGCCTCAACCAAAGGTTTAATCGCCAGTTGTGATGCGGTTGGGTAACAACCCGCTACCGCAACAAGCTGAGCTTCTTTAATTTCTTGTTCGTTCCATTCCGCTAAACCGTAAGCCGCTTTGTCTAGCCATTGTTCGTGTTGATGTTCAAAACCATAAAACTCTTGATAGAAGTTTTCGCCTTTAACTCTGAATGCACCCGATAGGTCGAAAACTTGGCAATCGTTCTCTAGAAAGATTGGCGCTAGGTCGTGACTGACTTCGTGTGCCGTTGCTAAAAAAATCACATCAGACTGTTTAGCTACTTCTTCCGGATTTGTTAAAGGTTGTACTGGCATATCAATCAAGCCAGTTAACTTACCGTGCAGTGCTGCAATAGGTTTACCTGCGTCTACACTATTGGCTGAGACATATAAACCTGATAGCGTGAGCTCAGGGTGTCTGTTTATCATTAGAGCCAGTTCTGCTCCTGTGTAGCCGCTTGCGCCAATGATCGTGGTTTTCAACATCTCAACACATCCATTTCTGAGGTAAGTTACATTTCAAATTTGACTATTCATACTTAATTTTTAGCTTTATTTGATTTCTTATGCATTAAATATGATTTAATATGTGTTTTACCGACTTATGGTTTTCCTGTCAATAGTAGAAGTGAAGTTATTATGCAATTACCGAGTTTTCTTGAGGTCTACAAAGGCCTAATTTCCACAGACTCTATTAGCTCGACCGATCCAAGCTGGGATCATGGCAACGAGAAAGTGATCGAAAAAATGGCTCAATGGTTTAAAGACGTAGGCTTTAACGTTGAAGTCGTGGAAGTCGAGCCCGGCAAGCATAATATGGTCGCTAAGATGGGATCGGGCGAAGGTGGCTTGCTACTCGCAGGACACAGCGACACAGTGCCATTCGATGAAGGACGTTGGAACTTCGACCCTCACGCACTAACAGAACACAATAATCGCTTCTATGGATTAGGCACAGCCGACATGAAAGGCTTTTTCGCTTTCGTTTATGAAGCGGCAAAGAAGATGGATTGGAGCAAACAGACCAAGCCGCTATATGTATTGGCAACCTGTGACGAAGAGACCACCATGCTGGGTGCGCGTCATTTCACTGAAAATGCACCGTTTAAACCGGATTACTGCATTATTGGTGAGCCAACCAGCCTAGTGCCAATTCGTGGTCATAAAGGCCATGTTGCTAATGCTGTGCGAGTAACGGGTAAATCAGGTCACTCTTCTGATCCTGCATTAGGTGTCAACGCAATCGAGATCATGCATGAAGTTTTGTTCGCTTTAATGCAGCTGCGTGACAAGCTAGTCAAAGAGTATCACCACCCGGGTTTTGCAATTCCAAGCCCCACTCTAAACCTTGGTCATATTCACGGTGGCGACAGCGCGAACCGTATCTGTGGTTGCTGTGAGCTGCACTACGATGTGCGTCCTTTGCCAGGTATCAGCCTAGATGGCTTGGATAACATGCTGCGCAGCGCACTCAAAGAAGTAGAAGCAAAATGGCCGGGCAGAATTGAGATTACACCTCTGCATGAACCTATCCCTGGTTACGAGTGCCAACACGACCATCCATTTATCGGTGGCATGGAATCCGTTTGTGAGATTGAATCACAAACAGTCAACTACTGCACTGAGGCACCTTTCCTTCAAGAACTTTGCCCAACCTTAGTGCTGGGGCCGGGCTCAATCGACCAAGCTCACCAACCAGATGAGTTCCTAAGCTTCGATTTTATCGATCCAACGATTGATGTTCTGAGTAAGTCGATCCGTAAATATTGTTTCTAGTTATTACTTTTCTTCCAATATTTTTGTATAAAAGCTACCCGAAAAGGTGGCTTTTATTCTGTTATCCCAGACACAGCCTGATCTTGTAATTAAATTTCACTTTAATTCCGAACTATTGGGAAATTTACTTCTCCCGCATTTCGAAAACTAATAATTGCAAACTTAGAATGCTTTATTTGACTAGATACAGCACTTTTCGCTAGATTGTGTACTTAACAAGGAACAATGGATGTAATTTTTTTACGAGGCAGGATGACAATGAACGAGAAATACGCCGCTCTCAAGAGTAACGTAAGCATGCTGGGACGCTTGCTAGGTAACACAATCCAAGATGCACATGGTGACGTTATCTTAGAGAAAGTGGAGACTATCCGTAAACTTTCCAAATCCGCCCGCGCAGGCAACAAAGCTGACCGTGACAGCCTAGTTGAA
This sequence comes from Vibrio sp. QJM3NY_35, assembly GCF_057785915.1. Classification (NCBI taxonomy): domain Bacteria; kingdom Pseudomonadati; phylum Pseudomonadota; class Gammaproteobacteria; order Vibrionales; family Vibrionaceae; genus Vibrio; species Vibrio sp. QJM3NY_35. Next base: position 3,116,663 of record NZ_CM173507.1, read on the forward strand.
GAAATCAAAAACCTGCCGAACGAACAACTCACTCCTGTTGCTCGTGCATTTAACCAATTTCTCAACCTCACCAACATGGCAGAGCAGTACCACACCATCTCTCGCCACTGTGAGGAGCATGTTTGTGAACCAGACGTGCTGCAATCTCTATTTTCCAAATTAAACCAGAATGACATCAGCAAGCTAGATGCGGCTCAAGCCGTTCGCGACCTGAACATTGAACTCGTTCTGACTGCACACCCAACAGAAATCACTCGTCGTACCATGATCAACAAATTGGTTAAGATCAACGAGTGTCTGTCTAAATTAGAATTAAGCGACCTATCACACAAAGAGCGCGTGAAAACAGAACGTCGCCTAGAGCAACTTATCGCTCAAGGTTGGCACTCAGATGTGATTCGTCAGCAACGCCCTACGCCACTTGATGAAGCGAAATGGGGCTTTGCGGTTGTTGAAAACTCACTTTGGGAAGCGGTACCAGATTTCCTACGTGAAATGGACGGGCGACTAAAAGGCTACCTTGGTGAAGGCCTGCCAATTGATGCGCGCCCGGTACACTTCTCATCTTGGATGGGCGGCGACCGCGATGGTAACCCATTCGTAACGCACACCATCACCAAAGAAGTGCTGCGCCTATCTCGCTGGAAAGCCGCTGACCTTTACCTAGGTGACGTAAACGAGCTGATTACCGAACTGTCGATGACTAAGTGTAATGATGCGGTTCGTGAGCTAGCAGGTGATGAGCACGAAGCTTACCGTGCAATCCTGAAGAACCTACGCACTCTGCTGAACAACACGCTAGAAGTGCTCGATGCAAAACTGCATGATGCTGAAGTACCGAAGAAAGAAACACTACAGAACATAGAGCAACTTTGGACACCGCTGTACGCGTGTTACCAATCGCTGCACGAATGTGGCATGGGCGTAATCGCAGACGGTTCTCTACTTGATACCTTGCGCCGCCTAAAAGCATTCGGTGTACACCTAGTTCGTCTCGATGTTCGTCAAGAAAGCACTCGTCACTCAGATGTACTGTCTGAACTGACTCGCTACTTAGGCATTGGTGATTACGACCAATGGAGCGAGCAAGACAAGATTGCTTTCTTAACCAATGAATTAAGCTCTAAACGCCCACTACTTCCTCGCGATTGGGAGCCATCTGAACAGGTTAAAGAGGTTTTAGACACCTGTAAGGTTATTGCTGCTCAACCTCGTGAAGCCTTCGGTGCTTACGTAATTTCTATGGCTCGTACCGCATCGGATGTGCTGGCTGTTCACTTGCTACTGCAAGAATGTGGTTGTCCGTACCGCATGGACGTGTGTCCGCTGTTCGAAACGCTAGACGACTTGAACAACTCAGAAGCAGTAATGAAGCAGCTAATGAGCATCGACTTGTACCGTGGCTTTATCCAGAACCACCAAATGGTGATGATCGGATACTCTGACTCAGCGAAAGATGCGGGCGTAATGTCTGCAGGCTGGGCTCAATACGATGCGATGGACAAACTGGTTAAGGTTTGCGACGAAGAAGGCATTGAACTGACTCTATTCCACGGTCGTGGCGGTACGGTTGGTCGTGGTGGTGCGCCAGCGCACGCTGCTCTTCTTTCTCAGCCACCTAAGAGCTTGAAAGGCGGTTTACGTGTAACTGAGCAAGGCGAAATGATCCGCTTTAAGCTTGGTTTACCAGACGTTGCTGTAAACAGCTTTAACCTTTACGCAAGTGCGATTCTAGAAGCGAACCTTCTGCCGCCACCAGAACCAAAACAAGAGTGGCGCGACCTAATGGAAGTGCTGTCTCAAGTCTCTTGTGAGGCTTACCGTAACGTGGTTCGTGGTGAAGAGAAATTCGTACCTTACTTCCGTCAAGCGACGCCTGAACTGGAGCTAGGTAAACTGCCTCTTGGTTCTCGCCCTGCAAAACGTAACCCGAATGGCGGCGTAGAAAGCCTACGTGCAATTCCATGGATCTTCTCTTGGAGCCAAAACCGTTTGGTACTTCCTGCATGGCTAGGTGCTGGTGAAGCCATTCAATACTCTGTAGACCAAGGCCATCAAGCGCTACTGGAAGAGATGTGTCGTGAATGGCCATTCTTCTCAACTCGTCTGGGTATGTTGGAAATGGTGTACTCGAAGTGCAACATGGAAATTGCGAAGTACTACGATCAACGTCTTGTTGACGAAGAGCTATTGCCTCTGGGTGAGTTACTGCGTGAACAGCTACAAAAAGACATCAAAGCGGTACTGAATGTAGAAAATAACGAGAACTTGATGCAGAGCGACCCTTGGGGGCTTGAGTCAATTCGCTTACGTAACATCTACGTTGAGCCACTAAACATGCTTCAAGCAGAACTGCTGTACCGTACTCGTAAGTGTGAAACACCACCAGCAGAGCTAGAAGAAGCGCTAATGGTGACGATTGCAGGCATTGCAGCAGGTATGCGAAACACTGGTTAATTAGTGATTCCCACTATAACCTGTTCAGCATTTATAACTAAAAAAAGAACAAAAGGTCGCCACGTGCGACCTTTTAATTTTTCAAAATAACCACTAACGAGTATTTTGTCAGTTTTTTGGGTTATTTTGTCCATGTATTCTACTTTATGCTTATTATTTAGATATACTACTGCTCCGCTGCGGAAGCACTCCAAAAAAATAATCTGCAGCAACTTGACCAATAAACTGGTCAACCTAGGTGATAAACGGCTTTGTAAGGTGACATAACCAACCGATGAGTTGGTGCTACTTAGACATAACCAATATAACGTGCCATTAGAAGCACACTTGTTGTTTAAGTATTTGTTTACTGTTTACCATTTGGATTTCAGACATGTCATTACCACACGTAATTCTAACCGTTTTAAGTACACGCGATGCTACTGGTTACGATATCACAAAAGAATTCTCCGCAAGCATTGGTTACTTCTGGAAAGCTAGCCACCAACAAGTTTACCGCGAGCTAAATAAAATGGCTCAGAACGACCAGGTAACTTGCGTGCTTGAGCCTCAAGAAGGCAAACCTGATCGTAAAGTTTACTCTATCACTGATGCTGGCCGTGGCGCGCTAGGTGAATGGTTTGAACAACCAACTGCACACCCAACCGTTCGTGACGAGTTCTCAGCTAAGCTAATGGCTTGCGCTGTACAACCTTCTGACGCTTACCGTGTACAACTTGCTGAGCTAGTAGAAGAGTCTCGCAAACTGGTTTCTCACTACCGTGAAATCGAAGCGGCTTACTACGCAACGCCATCAACTCTAGACAAGCAAGCACGCCTTGAGCGTCTTACTCTTCGTCGTAACCTACTTATCCGTGAAGCATGGATTGTATGGGCTGAAGAAGTACTGCTTGAACTTGGCGCTCTAGCTTAAGTTAAGCTAGAAGCTAGAAGCTAGAAGCTAGAAGCTAGAAAAGCAAAAGGCTTGAACTCTATGAGTCCAAGCCTTTTTTGTATCTATAGGATTTGAAATGTTACTGCCAGAGGCTTTTTACAAGTGCTTAGGCTTTACTTCTTAGACTTTGCTTAAAGCGCAGCGACTTGTGGACGAACACCTAGCGTATGGCAAAGTGCGTAAGTCATTTCTGCACGATTTAGCGTGTAGAAGTGGAAATCTTTCACACCTTCACGGCTGAGCGTACGAACCATATCAATCGCTTGGCTAGCACCTACTAACTGACGAGTAGTTGGATCATCATCCAAACCTTCGAACTGCTTTGCCATCCAGCCAGGTACTTTTACGTTGTTCATCGCTGCAAAGCGAGACGCTTGCTTAAAGTTAGAAACCGGTAAGATGCCCGGTACAATCTCAACATCCACACCAGCCGCAACACAACGGTCACGGAAACGTAGGTAGCTTTCTACATCAAAGAAGAACTGAGTGATTGCACGGTTAGCACCCGCATCCACTTTACGCTTTAGGTTAATAAGGTCAGATTGAGCGCTTTTTGCTTCAGGGTGAACCTCAGGGAATGCCGCTACTGAGATATCAAAATCGTGGCGAGATTTAAGTAGCTCAACCAAATCAGATGCGTACATCTCTGGCGCGCCGCCGCCTGCTGGAATGTCACCACGCAGCGCAACAATACTCTCGATACCATTTGCCCAGTAATCGTCGGCAATTTGAATCAGCTCTTCGCGACTCGCATCAATACACGTTAGGTGCGGTGCAGCCACTAGGCCGGTTTGGTTCTTAATTTCTTTAATGATTGAGTGAGTACGGTCACGTTCGCCCGAGTTTGCACCGTAAGTTACCGATACAAATTTTGGTTGAAGTGTTTTAAGGCGGTGAACAGAGTTCCACAGGGTCTCTTCCATCTTCTCACTGCTCGGTGGAAAAAACTCAAATGACACATTGATGTTGTCAGAAAGCTCAGCGATATTCTGATTTAAAGCGTCGATATGACTAGCGTGTGTGTATCCCATCTTACTCTCCCTGTGGCAAAAGCAACCACTAAAAACTCAAATCCTTAAACGACGTTTAGACGTCTATATGTCTGTAGAATGTATTGAATACGATTTAATGTCAACAGATCCATTATGAATTTTTCTCAAGTAGATCGTGAGTAAAACTCAAGTCGTTAGATGGGTCGCAAAGCAGAAATAATGTAGAAAAAAGGCTGAAAAACACATCGTGCTTTCAGCCTTATTTATCTTAGTGAATAGTATGCTATTTAGACACTAAACCAACCGATCTGAGTATCAGAACAGGCTAGACATTCTGTTTAGGTCAGATTGAATTGCACCAGCTGTGACTTCACGTCCTGCACCTGGGCCACGGATAACCAATGGATTATCTTTGTACCATTTGCTCTCAATCGCAAAGATGTTGTCGCAAGGCAACAAGTTCGCCAGAGCATGTTCTTTAGACAGTGCTTCAACGCCTACGGTTGCCTTACCGTTCTTCTCCAAACGCGCTACGTAACGCAGAACTTTCTGTTGAGAGTGCGCTTTCTCTAAACGCTCAGCCAGCTCTTCGCTCAGTACAGAAGCTTTGTCGAAGAAGTCATCCACAGATAGCTCTTGCAGCTCTGCAGGTACGAGCGATTCCACTTTTACGTTTTCAGGTTCGATATCCAAACCAGATTCACGCGCCAGAATCACCAGCTTACGCATCACGTCTGAGCCATCTAGGTCAGCACGAGGGTCAGGTTCCGTAAGGCCTTGTTGCCATGCTAAGTCAACCAACTCGCTGAACGGCACGGTGCCATCAAACTGTTGGAACAACCAAGACAACGTGCCCGAGAAAATGCCAGACAACGCAATGATGTCATCGCCACTTTCACGTAGGTCACGTACCGTGTGGTTAATCGGCAATCCAGCACCCACTGTCGCGTTGTACAACCAATGACGGCTGATCTTAGCGAAAGCATCTTGTACTTGATGGTAATACTCGCTCGATGCAGAACCTGCCACCTTGTTCGCCGAGATTAGGTGAATACCTTGTTGTGCGATTTGCAGATACTTTGCTGCAAGCACTGGGCTCGCAGTCACATCCAGAACCACTGCTTCGTCATAACCTTGAATAGAGCCCAAACGCTCTAACCAGTCGTTACCATTGTTAGCAATCGCTTCGTCGTCAAAGCGCTTACCTACCGAAGTCGCATCAATGCCTTGATCGTCGAACCAATAGGTTTGGCTATCAACCACGGCAACCAATTCAAAGTTCATTCCACGGCGCTTTTCAAGTTCCGCTTTTTGCTCAGCAAACAGGCTTAACCAGCTTGAACCAATATTGCCCTTACCACACAAGGCAATCGCAACACGCTTCTGCGCTTGGAACAGTTGAGAATGAATGCCTTTCACTAGACTTGATGTTTCACTCTTACGAATCACAGCCACCAAGCTTAAGCCTGAGTTCGCTTCTGAGATGAACTCAACCGGAGAGCTCTTAAGCTGCTGGTAGAAACCGTAGCAATGGTTCGGGTTCTTAGTCACACCCGCACCCACTGCAGCAATCAGAGAGAAACCTTCTTTTAGCTTAATCTCAGCTTCAATCGCATGGTCTTGGAGATATTCTAATGCACCACCAGCGATCTCTTCTGTGTAGGCAAGACGCAAACAGTGTTGATCCGGTTCAAGCTCATAAGCAAGCGGCTCAAGTTGAGCACGCTTAAGCCCTTCAAGCACTTCACTCTCTAGACGGTCGAAATCATGGCCGTGACCAAAGGTCAGTTGCACGATAAGCACTTCATCCAAAGAGGTAATAATTTTTGCGCCACGACCCGATGCCAATACACGCTCGATCTGTGTAGAGCCCGCTTCTGGCTGATAGCTGCAGCGTAAGCTTAAATCCATAGCACTTTGAGCCACAGGCTGTAGTGTTCGGCTGTGAAGCACTGGAGCGGCAAGACGAGCCAATTCGCTGGCTTCATCAAGGCGAAGTAGAGGCAATAGACACGCATCTGAAACCAGACGAGGGTCAGCGCTGTAAACGCCCGCCACATCACTCCAAATCGTCACGCGTTCAACTTCAGCCAAAGCACCAATCACGGTCGCTGAGTAATCCGAACCGTTGCGACCAAGCAGTACGGTTTCACCCTCGCAGTTCTGAGCCATAAAGCCCGTAATCACCACGCGGCAATGTGCATGCTGCGCCAGAGCTTCTTTAATCAGAGGGTAAGAACGTGCGCGGTCGACTTCAGGCTGAGCGCCCACTTCTGCACGTAAAAAAGCACGCGCATCTTGAGCAACGGCTTGTAAATCATGTTGGCACAACAAAGCCGCGAGTAGACGTGAAGACCAAACCTCACCGTGTCCAAGCACTTTTGCTTTTTGTGCTTCGCTCAAGGGAGCCGTTAGCTCACCCAAAGCGGTAAATTCTTGTTGAATGGTTGCAGTAAGTTGTGCGGCTGATTCACCCTCAAGCAGTGCTTCAATCAGATCGAGTTGGAACTGACGAAGTGCTTGTAGGCATTCATGGGCAATACGACCATCTTTGTCGAGCGCTTCAACAAATTCAATTAAACGGTTGGTTGTTTTGCCTGCTGCCGATACCACCACCAAATCAGATGCTGATGAGTATTCTCTAAGAATGTTGACCACGCGTTGGTAACATTCAGGATTCGCTAAACTGCTGCCACCAAATTTATGTAGCTGGCGAAAGGTTGCCATTATTAACCCTCCCCTTCAGCGATAAAGCGCTGTGTCTTTTCAAACGCTTGCTTGAGGTCATCGATTAGGTCTTCTGCATCTTCAAGGCCAACAGATAGACGCAGTAGTTGCTGAGAAACACCCGCTTCTGCTAATGCTTCTTCGCCCATCGCGCGGTGAGTCATAGACGCAGGGTGACAAATCAGGCTTTCAACGCCGCCCAATGATTCTGCCAAAGAAAACAGCTCTAACTTATCAACAAAGTATTTAAGCGCCTCGAATGAGCCCGAAAACTCAAAGCTGAGCATTGAACCAAAGCCAGACTGCTGTTTCTTCGCAATATCATGACCTGGGTGTTCAGGAAGACTTGGGTGGTAAATAGTGCCTACTAAATCTTGTTGCTGCAGAGATGCCAGAATTTCACGTGAGCTTTCTTCGTGAACTCGCATACGCGCACCTAGCGTACGAATACCACGTAGAGTCATGTAGCTATCAAATGGTGTGCCGGTCGCACCAATACAGTTGCCCCACCATGCTAGCTCTTCAGCGTGCTCTTCCGTTTTCGTGACGACAACGCCACCAATAACGTCCGAGTGTCCGTTGATGTACTTAGTGGTTGAGTGGATAACAAAATCCGCACCCAGTTCTAAAGGCTTTTGGAACACAGGAGTCAAAAACGTGTTGTCGACAGCAACCAGAGCACCAACCTCTTTCGCTTTACGGCAAGTTTCTGCAATATCAACCACACGAACCAGTGGATTCGATGGTGTTTCGATTAAGATCAACTTTGGCTTAAGCGCGATCGCCGCATCCAGCGCGGCTTGATCCGATTGATCAACGAACAGAACTTTGAAGTCACCTTTTAGCGAGCGAGTGTTAAACAGACGGTACGTACCGCCGTAGCAGTCGTGCGGTGCAATAATAAGATCATCGCCGCCTAAGAAAGCCGAAACCCATAAGTTAAGCGCCGAAGTACCGCAGTTAGTCACAACCGCGCCTTTGCCTGATTCAAGCTCAAACAGTGCCGTCTCTAATAAACCGCGGTTTGGGTTACCAGAACGGGTGTAATCGTACTTTGGCACTTCACCAAAAGCGGGAAACCCATAGTTAGTCGAAAGATAAATGGGTGGGACAACGGCATGGTATTGCGTGTCTGACTCGATACCAGTACGTACTGCGATTGTTGCTGGCTTCCGGCTGCTCATAGGTGCTTCCTTACAAGTTTTGCGTCTGAGAATCACAGCTGCTTGTCGGCATTTTGCGGCTGTGTTAGATATATGTTATTCACTTTACTTTCATAAACGTGAGACGTCAACACTTCTAGACGTCTATATGTCTTTGCTTATGGCAGTAAATCCCGCTAAAATCACCACTATTAATTTATTCTAACAACTAAAGTGATGAAGGTACGCAATGGCCGACTGGAATGGTGAATACATAAGCCCATATGCTGAGCATGGAAAGAAAAGCGAACAAGTAAAGAAAATTACAGTTTCTATCCCTCTAAAAGTGTTAAAGGTTCTTACTGACGAGCGTACTCGCCGCCAGATTAATAACCTACGCCATGCAACAAACAGTGAGCTACTGTGCGAAGCCTTTCTACATGCGTACACAGGCCAACCACTACCAACGGATGAAGACCTTCGTAAAGACCGCCCAGACGATATTCCTGCTGAAGTGAAAAAGCTGATGACAGAGATGGGTATCGAGTTCGAAGCGTTTGACGAAGAATAAAAACAACTCAGTCACTGCCTTCATTATTGATTCGCTCTAGCTGAACCTTATTTATCACATCGCGCATAGCTTTTTATGATTGCGCGGTGAATGATAGACATAAAAAAACCGACTCCAGATGAGTCGGTTTTTTATTATTCTTTTTGGCTCAATAGAGCAACAGCTATTAAGCCATATAGTTAGCAGGCATCTCGATACGAGCTACGCCAGATTCAACAGCCGCTTCCGCAACTGCTCGTGCTACGCGAGGAAGTAGACGTGGGTCCATTGGCTTAGGAATGATGTAACCCTTACCGAACTCCAGTGCAGTCTCGCCCGCAGCTGCTAGTACTTCAGCTGGAACTTCTTCTTTCGCCAGTTCACGAATCGCTTTAACCGCTGCTAGCTTCATTTCATCATTGATTTCGCTCGCACGCACGTCTAGTGCACCACGGAAAATGAATGGGAAACAAAGTACGTTGTTTACTTGGTTAGGGTAATCACTGCGGCCTGTACCCATGATTAGGTCAGAACGAACTTCGTGTGCAAGCTCAGGCTTGATCTCTGGATCTGGGTTTGAACATGCAAACACAACAGGCTTATCAGCCATCAACGTTAGTGCTTCAGCAGGCAGTAGGTTAGGACCCGATACACCCAAGAATAGGTCAGCGCCTTCGATAACATCTTCAAGCGTTCGCTTGTCAGTGTTATTTGCGAACAGCTCTTTGTATTCATTTAGGTCATCACGACGAGTGTGAATCACACCTTTACGGTCAAGCATGTAGATTTTTTCACGCTGAGCGCCACACTTAATCAGTAGTTCCATACAAGCAACCGCCGCTGCGCCAGCACCTAAACAAACGATCTTACACTCTTCAAGTTTCTTACCTTGAAGCTCGATCGCGTTCAGCATACCCGCTGCCGTTACAATCGCTGTACCGTGTTGGTCATCGTGGAATACCGGCACATCACAACGTTCAATCAGGCGACGTTCAATCTCAAAACAGTCTGGTGCTTTGATGTCTTCTAGGTTAATACCGCCGAATGTATCTGCGATATTCGCAACCGTATCAACGAACTCATCGATTGTGCGGTGTTTCACTTCAATATCGATAGAATCTAAACCAGCAAAACGCTTAAACAGGAGCGCTTTACCTTCCATTACTGGTTTAGAAGCAATAGGACCAAGGTTACCTAGGCCAAGAATCGCTGTACCGTTAGAGATAACAGCAACCATGTTGCCTTTACCTGTGTACTTATAGACGTTATCAACGTTCTGTGCGATCTCGCGAACAGGCTCAGCCACGCCTGGGCTGTATGCAAGTGCTAGGTCTTCTGTAGAGTTTGCAGGCTTCGTCAGTTCTACGGCAATTTTGCCTGGAATCGGGAACTCATGATAATCAAGAGCTTGCTGACGGAATTGTTCTTGAGGTGATAATTCTTGAGAGGATTGAGCTTGGCTGCTGTCTTCAGACATAGGTGTAGGTTCCTAGGATATTATTATTTGGGGGATCTTGTTCATGTTAATGGATGTACTTCAAAGTTCCTAGGTGGTTGAAGCCTCTGTCTCATTAAAAAACGAGATTTCACTACTAATAAGACCAGTGAGCAGTTGAAATTACTATCGCTTGTTGAACTTTCGTGCGGAATTTTAGTGGTGAATGATAAGCAAGGAACTGCCCTGCAATAGAATAAAGAGGCAACTTATCGTTAGGTGAGATGGATACTTGAATGGAAGTCAGTAATTTTACAAATTGCAGGCAACAAAAAAGGACACCGAAGTGTCCTTTTTATGTCTAAATAGCGAGAATTACTTCTTGCTAGAAAGAGCACCGAAACGCTTGTTGAAGCGATCAACACGGCCGCCAGTATCTACGATACGTTGCTTACCAGTGTAGAACGGGTGACATTTGTCACATACGTCTAGGTGGATTGATTCTTTTGCTAGCGTTGAGTTGAACTCAAATGTGTTGCCGCAAGAACAAGTAGCAGTAACTGCTTTGTATTCTGGGTGGATTCCAGCTTTCATGGGATAACCTCAAGTAGGCCGTGTCGCTATACGATTCTAAGCCGCACACCACACGTAGTTTAAAAAAGAAATAAAGACACCGCATTCGCACAAAAGAGTGACGAAGCCATACCTTTAAGGCGCAGTATAGTAATGAATCTATAAGGCAGGATCAACTGATTTGATACATTTTTCACCAATTGTGTCTTTATTTCCTTTTTAAGCAGAAGCGTTGATTGAAATTTGGGGATGAAGCTGCCTCCATGCGTTAGCTTGCCCTCTCTCATTCAAACTGCTCCTCGAATTTAACCGCCTTATCCTTTAGACTGTTCGCTCTCGTCAACTCAGATAAAGCCGTCCCTTTATGCGTCCAATGATTGCCCGCGTGGCACTGCCTGTTCCACTCGACAAGCAGTTCGATTACAAGATTCCAAGCCACCTATTTCCGATTATTGGTGGACGAGTCTCTGTGCCTTTTGGACGACAAACCTTAACCGGCATTGTCACGGCTCTGGTTAACGAATCTGAATTCGAGCTAGACAAGCTCAAACCCATTAAAGCCTTATTAGACAATCAGCCTGTTTGGCCGGAATCTGTCTATTCACTGTTAATGTGGTGCAGTCAGTTTTATCAGTACCCCCTTGGCGAAACCTTTGCTAACGCCCTTCCGAGCGCTCTAAGAAAAGGCAAAGCCGCCGACTTCGCGACGCTGGTTGAGTGGCAGTTAACGCCATCAGGCAAAGATCAGTTAATGCAAGGTTTTGGTCGCGCGGTCAAGCAAGCCAAAGTGATGCATATGCTTGAGCAAGGCCCCGTTCCCCATCAAGAGTTCATTGATGAAGAAGTTGGCAGCGCCGTACTCAAGACACTAGAAGAGAAAGGCTGGATTGAATCGGTAGAGAAAAAGCCGAAGCGTCAGCCGTGGCCAGTCGATCTTGAAAACGACCAAGACAAACCTAAGCTCAATGCTGAACAAGCCATCGCGATTGCGACCGTAAATAGCCAAACCGACTTTGGTTGTTTCCTGTTAGAAGGCGTCACTGGCTCAGGTAAGACCGAGGTTTACCTGAATATGATTAAACCGATTCTCGATCAAGGTAAACAAGCGTTAGTACTCGTGCCTGAGATTGGCCTCACCCCTCAAACGATTAACCGCTTTAAGCGACGCTTTAATGTGCCTGTTGAGGTTATCCACTCGGGTTTAAACGATTCTGAGCGACTGAATGCTTGGTTATCGGCACGCGATAAAATAGCGGGCATCGTGATTGGTACCCGTTCAGCTCTGTTCACGCCGTTTGCTGATCTAGGCATTATCATTGTCGACGAAGAGCACGATGCTTCTTATAAACAGCAAGACAGCCTGCGCTACCACGCTCGTGATGTGGCGATCATGCGTGCTCATAAAGCGCAGATCCCGGTTGTGTTAGGCTCGGCGACTCCAGCCTTTGAGACGCTGCACAACGCTCAGATCGGCAAATACAGTTATCTCACCCTGACTTCACGTGCGGGTGTCGCACTGCCGACCACCAATAAGGTGTTGGATGTTAAAGGTGAATATCTAGAAAGTGGTTTGTCTGCGTCGTTAATTGCAGAGATGCAAAGACACCTCAAAGCTGGCAACCAAGTGATGCTGTTCCTCAATCGTCGAGGGTTTTCTCCGGCATTAATGTGTCACGATTGTGGTTGGACAGCCGAATGTAAACGTTGCGATGCTTACTACACCTATCACCAATACAGCAATGAGATGCGCTGCCACCACTGTGGTTCTCAGCAGCATATCGTGCACAATTGCCAAGGCTGTGGATCTGCAAACTTAGTGACAGTGGGTGTCGGGACCGAGCAGTTAGAAGCTCAACTTGGTCAACTATTCCCGGAATACAAAACCATTCGTATTGACCGCGACAGCACCCGCCGTAAAGGCAGCTTAGAAAGCGCGCTCGAGTCGATTCGTAAGGGTGAATTCCAAATTCTTATCGGCACGCAGATGCTTGCTAAGGGTCACCATTTCCCTGACGTGACACTTGTGGCGTTATTGGATGTGGATGGCTCTTTATATAGTAGTGACTTCCGTGCGTCTGAACGTCTTGCCCAGCTATTCATCCAAGTAGCGGGACGCGCAGGACGATCAAGCAAACCCGGTGAGGTGATCTTACAAACCCACCACCCAGAACATGGGTTGCTGCAAGCCTTGCTACACAAAGACTACAACCATTTTGCTCAGACGGCGCTGGCAGAACGTAAGCAGGCAATGTTACCGCCTTATACCTTTATGACGCTGTTTAGAGCAGAAGCCAATGACACCCGCTTGGTGGAAGAGTTCTTGCGTCAGGTTCGTCACACATTGGAATCACATCCGTTGTTTGATCAATATTGCATGGTGTTAGGGCCAACCCCGGCTCCGTTAGCAAAACGTGCAGGCAAATCGCGCTGGCAGTTAATCTTACAAACTCAGACGCGCTCGTTAATGCAGAAGCTATTAATGAGTGCCAAGCCGGCCATCAATATGTTACCTGCTGCGAAAAAAGTTCGCTGGTCACTCGATATTGAGCCGCAAGATTTGAGTTAAACCCACTTGGGTTAAAACTAATGATAAGTTTGTTCACAAATATTTCATATTTCTCGTGAGCAACTTCACACTAGTCATGTGATTTTTGTTAATCTAGCCGTAACTTTACACGGATTAAACGAATAAAATATTGCAATAAAAAAAGTGTTAGCAACACTTTCATAATATATATTCGATTACATTTATTATTCACGCCTTAGATACTTAGGCGGCAAAGGAACTTAAAAGAGGGTTTAATTTATGGCGACAATGAAGGATGTTGCCCAGCTAGCAGGCGTCTCAACAGCCACGGTATCACGTGCATTGATGAACCCTGAGAAAGTCTCAGTTTCGACTCGCAAACGAGTGGAAACAGCAGTACTTGAAGCTGGATACTCACCCAATACATTAGCTAGAAACTTACGTCGCAACGAATCAAAAACCATCATCACTATCGTTCCTGATATCTGTGACCCTTATTTCGCCGAGATCATTCGTGGTATCGAAGATGCCGCAGTAGAAAATGACTACCTTGTCTTACTGGGTGATAGCGGCCAACAAAAGAAGCGTGAGTCTTCGTTTGTTAACTTAGTTTTCACCAAACAAGCTGACGGTATGCTATTGCTTGGCACTGACCATCCATTTGACGTCAGTAAGTCTGAACAAAAGAACTTACCACCAATGGTGATGGCGTGTGAGTTTGCCCCTGAACTTGAACTTCCTACCGTACACATCGATAACCTGACCTCTGCATTTGAAGCCGTGAACTACCTAGCTCAGTTAGGTCATAAGCGTATCGCTCAAATATCAGGGCCAGTATCGGCAACGCTGTGTAAGTTCCGCCAACAAGGCTATCAACAAGCGCTGCGTCGCGCTGGAGTATCAATGAACCCTGCCTATAGCACTGTCGGCGACTTTACTTTTGAAGCCGGTGCTCAAGCGGTTCGTCAATTGTTGGCACTTCCTGAACAGCCTACAGCTATCTTCTGTCATAACGACGCGATGGCCATTGGCGCGATTCAAGAAGCGAAGAAGCTGGGCTTACGCGTTCCTCAAGACCTATCGATTGTCGGCTTTGATGACATCCAATTCGCTCAATACTGCGATCCACCGCTAACTACCATTTCTCAGCCTCGTTATGAGATTGGACGCCAAGCGATGTTGATGATGCTTGATCTACTGAAAGGCAACGATGTGCAAGCAGGTTCGCGTCTACTTGAAGCTAAATTAGTGGTTCGAGGCAGTACAGCACCACCTCGAATGTAACCTTCAAAAATACCCTTACAAATCTGCGGCACATTTTGATGTGCCGCTTCCATTTCTGCACTATTATCCTCGCGCAATCTGGATTACCATGAGGGCAGAATCAGCAACTATTGAATTGTCTTGTGGCTAATAGAGATTATGTAAAGCGCGGTCGTGGTACGAAAAAACCGACCAAAAAACAAGCCCCTCGCCGTAAACCTTGGCGCAGTGGTTTTTTGGCGATCCTCCTTGCCGGTGGTTTTGGTTACGGACTTTACCTATTGAGTAATGATCCTGAGCCGCCAGCACCTGCTCCTGTGGTAACCAAACCAAAACCTAAGCCAAAACCAGCGAAAGTGATTCCGCCGCCTCCTGAAGAGAAATGGGACTACGTTGAAACGCTGCCAAGCCGCGAAATCGAAGTGAAAGCCAAAGAGCAAGAGATCTCGAAGATCCCTTACATCATGCAGTGTGGCGCTTACAAAACCTCGTCGCAGGCAGAAGCTCGTAAGTTGGATATTGCCTTCCAAGGTATCTCGAGTGAGATCCGCAAGAAAGATGGCAGTAGCTGGTACCGTGTGGTTCTAGGTCCATACAAGTTGAAGCGTGATGCAGAGCGAGATCGCCATAAGCTGCAACGAGCGAAAATCGAACCTTGTGCTATTTGGAAAGACACCGAGTAATTTAGATTCAGCGGCAGTCTCTGTCTTCGTAAAAGCCGAAAACCAAACACCGAAAGCCTCCCACTGTGGAGGTTTTCTTTTATCCCCTCCCCTTTAACCAAATTTCCTTACAACTTCCGCCGATAAGTTTGCACGACATCACTCACCCTTCCTTGAATTATCCGAGCGCCATCCTCATATACTTTTTATACCCAAAGATAAGAAATATTAAGAGGCCCTACTCGTGACTACCATTGTATCTGTACGTCGTAATAATAAAGTCGTCATCGCGGGTGATGGACAAGTATCTCTAGGCAACACTGTAATGAAGGGCAATGCCCGTAAAGTACGTCGCCTATACAACAACAAAGTACTGGCAGGTTTTGCTGGCGGTACCGCTGATGCTTTCACGCTATTCGAAAAATTTGAAAGCAAGCTGCAAATGCACCAAGGTCACCTAACCAAAGCTGCCGTTGAGCTAGCGAAGGATTGGCGTAGCGACCGTGCTCTGCGTAAGTTAGAAGCACTGTTAGCAGTAGCGGATGAGACCGCTTCACTGATCATCACTGGTAACGGTGACGTAGTTCAACCAGAGAACGACCTGATTGCGATCGGTTCGGGTGGTAACTTCGCTCAAGCAGCAGCTACTGCACTATTAGAAAATACTGATTTAGATGCGCGTGAAATCGCAGAAAAGTCGCTGAACATTGCGGGCGACATCTGTGTCTTCACCAACCATCACCACACTATTGAAGAACTAGAAAGCACCGTTGAGCTGCCAAAGCCAGAGTAACGACCGCTTCCATCAATAACGTTGTATTCAACAGTGATTAAAGAATTAAGGAAAAACCATGTCTGAGATGACTCCTCGCGAAATTGTTCACGAACTCAATCGCCACATTATCGGCCAAGACAACGCTAAGCGTTCAGTAGCTATCGCTCTGCGTAACCGCTGGCGTCGTATGCAGCTTGAAGAAAGCCTGCGTGTTGAAGTATCACCAAAGAACATCCTAATGATTGGCCCAACAGGTGTCGGTAAAACTGAAATTGCTCGCCGTCTAGCAAAACTAGCAAACGCGCCTTTCATCAAGGTAGAAGCGACTAAGTTCACCGAAGTTGGCTACGTTGGTAAAGAAGTTGAGACAATCATCCGTGATCTAACGGACGTTGCAATCAAGATGACACACCAACAAGCGATGGAGAAAGTACAGTACCGCGCTGAAGAACAAGCTGAAGAACGCATTCTTGATGCCCTTCTACCACCAGCACGTGATGCTTGGGGTCAGAACGAGCAATCAACAGAAGACACCACCTCTTCAAACACTCGCCAGATTTTCCGCAAGAAACTGCGTGAAGGTAAGTTAGACGACAAAGAAATCGAAGTTGATGTAGCCGCGCCGCAAATGGGCGTTGAAATCATGTCACCTCCAGGCATGGAAGAGATGACAAACCAGCTGCAAGGCATGTTCCAAAACCTAGCAGGCGACACCAAGAAAAAGCGTAAGATGAAAATCAAAGACGCATTCAAAGCACTGACGGAAGAAGAAGCTTCAAAGCTTGTGAACCAAGAAGAGCTAAAAGAGAACGCGATCTTCAACGCTGAAAACAACGGCATCGTCTTCATCGATGAGATCGACAAAATCTGTAAGCGTGGCGACAGCTCAGGCCCAGACGTATCTCGCGAAGGTGTTCAGCGTGACCTACTGCCTCTTATCGAAGGCAGCACAGTATCAACCAAGCACGGCATGGTTAAAACTGACCACATCTTGTTTATCACATCAGGCGCATTCCAAGTGGCTAAGCCATCTGACCTGATCCCTGAGCTACAAGGTCGTCTACCAATCCGCGTAGAACTTGAAGCACTATCAGCGCATGACTTCAAACGCATCCTGACTGAACCAAAAGCATCTCTAACAGAGCAATACATTGCCCTAATGAAAACAGAAGATGTGAGCATTGAGTTCACTGAAGATGGCATCAACCAGATTGCGGACGCAGCATGGCGCGTAAACGAAACCACTGAGAACATCGGTGCGCGTCGTCTACACACGGTAATGGAGCGTCTAATGGATGAGATTTCATTCGAAGCAACAGACAAAGCTGGCAGCAAGCTTGTTATTGATGAAGCTTACGTAACAGCGAAGCTTGGCGAGTTCGTTGAAGACGAAGACCTAAGCCGCTTCATCCTGTAGCACACGAAACTCCAACTTATTGCTCTAACTCAAAGAAATAGCAGCTAATAAGCGAATTCAAGGCCCACTTTCGAGTGGGCTTTTTATTACCCGAAAAATGGGCGTATACTCAAATCACAGTATGAAACGAAGACTTACAACGAAATAGACCTACGATGAAACAATCTCTACTGATTTGGCTTGATGCCGCACGACCGAAAACTCTGCCTCTCGCACTCGTCTCTATTCTTACAGGAAGTAGTTTAGCGTTCGCCAGCGATCAGTTTTCTTTATCGATAGCACTACTGGCTTTTTTAACCGCCACCCTATTACAAATTTTGTCGAACCTAGCCAATGACTATGGTGATGCAGTAAAAGGCACCGACAACGAAAATCGCCTCGGTCCAACACGTGCGATGCAGTCTGGCGCGGTCACCGCTAAAACCATGAAGCAAGCCATCATCCTCAATATCGTGTTTACTATGATTGCCGGGCTGATTCTAATTTTCCATGCGTTGACCTCAATTGAAAGTATCTTATCTTTCATTGCATTAGGCGTATTAGCGATTGTGGCAGCCATTGCTTACACCGTGGGTAATAAGCCTTATGGCTACATTGGCCTCGGCGACTTATCGGTATTTATCTTCTTTGGTTTGTTAGGTGTATCGGGGACTTACTTCTTACACACAGGTCATGTTGAACCAAGCCTGTTCCTTCCAGCATTAGGCTGTGGCTTGATGGCGGTTGCGGTACTCAATATCAACAACATGCGTGACATCGAAAACGACAGCGAATGTGGTAAACGTACCATGGCAGTTCGCCTAGGACAGCGCAAAGCTAAGCACTATCATTTCGCCTTGCTTGGTCTCGCCCTTGCGTCTTTCGCTATTTACCTACTGATTCAAGAAAAGCCAGCCTGGATCAGCCTGCCGTTTTTACTGAGTATTATTATTGTTTATAAACATGGCAAAGCTGTTTGGGAAACCGAAAAACCCGCGCAGATTGCACCAATGATGCCAGTGATTGTGAAATGCTCACTGGTCACTAACCTATTGTTTGCAGGGGTTGTCGTAGCTCAAACTCTATTGAGTTAAATGAGACTAATCATTGCAAAGGGATCAAGCACCGATATACTCAAAGTAAGCTCATTGTTCAAAAGGTATACGAATGGAATACAACACTTCAGCACTGTGCGACATATATTTGGATCAAGTTGATGTCGTGGAACCAATGTTCAGCAACTTCGGTGGACGTGCATCCTTCGCAGGACAAATCACGACATTAAAGTGTTTTGAAGACAACGCTTTGATTCGTTCTGTACTAGAGCAAGATGGTCTAGGGCGTGTGTTGTTAATCGACGGTGGCGGCTCACTGCGTAAAGCGCTGATTGATGCTGAGATTGCCCTGCTTGCCGAAGATAATGAGTGGGAAGGTATTGTGGTTTACGGCTGTGTTCGTGAAGTCGATGAGCTTGAAGACATGAACCTAGGTATCCAAGCCTTGGCTTCTATCCCTGTTGGAGCGAGCCAAGAAGGTGTCGGTGAATTAGACGTACCCGTGAACTTTGGCAGCGTGACCTTCTTACCCGAAGATTACCTGTACGCAGATAACACCGGCATCATTCTTTCTGCCGAACCTCTAGATGTAGAACTTGATTTGGATGTCGAGGAAGAAGAGGTCGAGTAACCCACTCGGCTTTGAACACGACAACAAAGCATAAGAATACGAAGTATTAGAACGCAAACAAAAACGCCCGCTACTGAGTAGCGGGCGTTTTTTTAAATCTGAAGAGTCGATTACTCTACTTCATCCATTTTTCCAAGAAGGTTACGGATGCGATCTTGCCATGCTGAATGCTCTTCCTGCATTTGCTGAGTTTTTTGCTCTAGCTCGTGACGGCTTGCTTTAAGCTCACCAGCTTCTGTTGCTAGTGCTTGTTTCTCTTCTTTAAGCTCTTCCACTTCCATTTGAAGAAGTGCAATTGTATCTACTGCTGTTTGAATTTTTGCTTCTAGCTGCTCTAGTACTTCAAAAGACATTCTGGCCTACCTTTAAGTTATCCGTTTGATGGTGAAGGTTCACTCCACTTATTTCCCCATTCTACTCAGCAGAGCAAGGATAAACACTCAATATATTCGATATTTTGCGCCATTCGATGAAAAAAACAGCGCTTTTTACCGAATATTGACGTGAACGATTACCGCCACAACGGCAAACCGATTATTTTGATGAATAATAACTGTTTTCCACTGCGAATTGATCGAGAGCAATCTCCAAAAAACAAAAAGGCAAACGTTTCCTTTTGGATATGGTAAAATTCGCCGCGAAATTTCTATTCCCCCTTTGAAAATTTTGGAGTCCGCATGAAACGCGATTTAGCAATGTCATTCTCTCGTGTCACAGAAGGTGCAGCACTAGCTGGTTACAAGTGGCTTGGCCGTGGCGATAAAAACGCTGCAGATGGCGCTGCTGTAGAAGTAATGCGTAGCCTATTAAACAAAACCGAAATTAGCGGTGAGATTGTTATCGGCGAAGGTGAAATCGATGATGCACCTATGCTGTACATCGGCGAAAACGTAGGTGTGGGCGGCGACGCTGTCGACATCGCAGTTGACCCAATTGAAGGGACACGCATGACAGCAATGGGCCAATCAAATGCATTGGCTGTATTGGCGGCAGGCGAAAAAGGCAGCTTCCTTAAAGCGCCTGATATGTACATGGAAAAGTTGGTTGTTGGCCCTGGCGCTAAAGGCGTGATTGACCTAGAACTGCCACTAACAGAAAACCTAGAAAACATCGCGAAAGCACTAGGTAAAACACTCGATACTCTAGTGGTAACCACGCTTGCTAAGCCTCGTCATGATCAAATCATCGCCGACATGCAAGCAATGGGCGTTCGTGTATTTGCTGTGCCAGACGGTGATGTTGCGGCTTCTATCTTAACCTGTATGCCAGACAGCGAAGTAGACGTCATGTACTGCATCGGCGGCGCACCTGAAGGTGTGGTTTCGGCTGCGGTAATTCGCGCACTCGACGGCGACATGCACGGTCGTCTTCTACCTCGCCATGAAGTTAAAGGCGACACAGAAGAGAACCGCAAGCACGGTGAACTTGAACTTGAGCGCTGCGCAGAAATGGGCGTAACGGCGGGTATCGTGTTGAAGATGGAAGATATGGCTCGCAGCGACAACATTGTATTTTCAGCAACAGGCATCACTAAGGGTGACTTGCTAGAAGGTATTTCTCGTCAAGGTAATATCGCAACCACAGAAACCCTGCTTATCCGTGGCCGCTGCCGTACAATTCGCCGCATCAAATCTACCCACTACCTAGAGCGTAAAGATCCAGAAATAGTAGGTCATATCCTGTAAGCCTAAATTCGGTGAAACAGAATATTCCAAGGCTGATACCTAGTATCAGCCTTTTGTTTTATTAGCGCACCAGAATCTGACCATGGTAGCCAATAGAGTAAAACGCTATCTATAGAGTAAATTATCATCAATATAGTAAATGGTTTGCTTTATAAACACCTTGCCTCATAATAGTAAGGTTCATTAGGTAGGGATAGTATGAAAACAAGCGACAGAATCTTACAGACCATTAAGCGTCAAGGCGCGGTAACCGCGAAACAACTGTCAGAAGAATTTGGCATGACGACAATGGGGGCAAGGCAACATCTGCAAAGCCTGGAAGATGACGGTATTCTTGCGTTTCATGATGTGAAAGTGAAAGTGGGTCGCCCGACTCGCCACTGGTCCCTGACTCAACAAGGTCATAGCCAATTTTCAGACCGACATGGTGAACTCACCATTCAAGTGATTGATGCTGTCGAGAATCTATTTGGTAAAGAAGGGCTGGCTAAGGTTGCTGCCGAGCGTGAACAACACACTCTTAAGCAGTATCAAACTGCGCTGTCTGGCTGTGATTCACTCATCAGCAAGCTTAAAAAACTCACCCAGCTTCGTGAAGACGAAGGCTACATGGCTGAGCTTCAAGAGCATGATGATCACTACATCTTGATTGAGAACCACTGCCCTATCTGTAAGGCTGCAACTCGCTGCCCTAGCCTGTGCCAATCTGAGCTCAACGTGTTTACTGAGTTACTAAAAGATGAGTGTCACGTGAGCCGTACAGAGCACATCATTGCTGGCGAACGACGCTGCACTTACACCTTAACACCCGCCCTTTGATTGCAAAGGTAATCGGCTAATACCGTCTCAATATTGAGAAAACACAAATAGATTAAAATTTGTACAGATTTCTTTCTTAAGCTTAGAGCATATGAAACACGCTTAATGCTAAGGAAGGAATGATGGCGCATCCACAACCCGCTCAAAAACTGCCACCCTTTGATGAACTTGTCCAACTCGCGAAAAGCGACCCGAAAGCATTCAATCAATTCAAACACGAGATGTGCGAACAGATGATTTGTTCGGCTTCAGACGTGATGCAAGACCGACTTCGTGCGCAGCAAAGTCACATCGACTTAGTGGTTAGCCGTTGTAAAAACCCACACCACGCCAATGTCGTACTCATGCAAGAGCTGCGCTGTCAGGTCTGTAAGTTCCAAGATGCACTCGAAGGGCGCTGCGGCTTTGAAGAATCTCTGCCTGAAAATGTCGTGCCTTTTAAGCCGAATACCGAACCTAAAATGTACTGAAATTAGCAAAGCACTAAAAAGAAAAAGGGAGCTTAATGCTCCCTTCTTATCGATCAATATTTACATGGATCTTCGCCGTAGTCATTACGGCCTTCTGTACCTTTCAACAAACCACACTCAATCAGAATCCAGAAACCACACACTAATGCCGCGACGGTTGCCGCCATATGAATTGGCGATACCGGCTCTGTCGTCGTTGCAACCATTGGCGAAGCTAAACGACCCAATACTAATGGCACATTCAATAGTAGCCAGTAATTAGACTTATTGCGGTCGTGCCAGCGCTTAGCGGTTACCGCAAGGTCTGGGATCACAAGCATCAATAGGATGATTGGTAGCAGGATATAAGAGTAAGCAGGGAACAACACAGAGATACCTGAAGCAAAACCGGTAATCGCTATGTAGTAGAAAACATTCCAAATCCAGTAAGTCTTACGACCAATTCTCCCCTTGAAAGAGAGCAGTAATTCTTTCATCGACATCTTAAATACTCAAATTTATACGCCGCTAAAAGTCAGCAGCAATGGTTAGTTTATTACTTTTTGAAAGCAACTTTTATCCATATCACGAATATTCACTGTTAAGCTTCTTACATGACTCGCTTGTTCTTGCAGGATCTGCATTAACGATCGTGACAATTCTCGCTTTTGCTCTTCCGTTCGTCCCGAAAGTAACTCAAAGCTGATATGAATAAAGTCTACACTATCTTCCTCATCACCGACCAACCAATTATGGCAACGCAGTGAACGAGATTTCACTGATGGCACATCAAACAAGCCACATGTGAGAGCGACTTGGTGGAGATCTTCCAGTAAGCCTTGGATATTTACTCGCTCATCCACTGAATTGGAGTACTCTAGAACTAGATTCGGCATTGTTACTTCCTGTTGTTAACGCAATCGTTTGTCCCTTAATAACAACTAACGATGAAAAATCCGAGAAGTTAGCTATTATTCTGTCTGCCGGATCACTGATATATGCTCAAAATCTACTCTGACCATTGAGTAAGATCCAAGAAAGTCATGACCACAGTCATGATCTGTTGATATTAATCTGTTATATTATTTCGTAATAAAGTTTACTTTTTTACATTCGATTTATTTAAATACTTTGGAGATATTCCTATGCGTCATCCTGTAGTTATGGGTAACTGGAAACTAAACGGCAGCAAAGAAATGGTTGTTGATCTACTAAACGGTCTTAACGCTGAACTTGAAGGCGTAACAGGCGTAGACGTAGCAGTTGCTCCACCAGCACTTTTCGTTGATCTAGCAGAGCGTACGCTTACTGAAGCGGGCAGCGCGATCATCCTAGGTGCTCAAAACTCTGACCTAAACAACAGCGGTGCATTCACTGGCGACATGTCTCCAGCAATGCTTAAAGAGTTCGGCGCATCTCATATCATCATCGGTCACTCTGAGCGTCGTGAATACCACAACGAATCAGATGAGTTCGTAGCTAAGAAATTCGCATTCCTAAAAGAGAACGGCCTAACTCCAGTTCTTTGTATCGGTGAATCTGAAGCACAAAACGAAGCAGGCGAAACTGTTGCAGTATGTGCTCGTCAACTTGACGCTGTTATCAACACTCAAGGTGTTGAAGCTCTTGAAGGCGCTATCATCGCTTACGAACCAATCTGGGCTATCGGTACTGGTAAAGCAGCTACAGCTGAAGATGCACAACGCATCCACGCTCAAATCCGTGCACACATCGCAGAGAAATCTGAAGAAGTTGCTAAGAAAGTTGTTATCCAATACGGCGGTTCTGTTAAGCCAGAAAACGCAGCAGCTTACTTCGCACAACCAGACATCGACGGTGCTCTAGTTGGCGGCGCAGCTCTAGACGCGAAAAGCTTCGCAGCTATCGCTAAAGCAGCAGCTGAAGCAAAAGCTTAATTTAAACCTCACCGTTTAGATTAGATGAAAGGTCAACTTAGGTTGGCCTTTTTTATTACCTGTCATTCCTAAAACCTCAAACGGCAGGCACAAAAAAACCGCTGAATAATCAGCGGTTTTTAAATTCTTTAAGCGAACGCTAAGCGTGGCTTAGAACAACTCTTCTGCAACGCGGAACAGCTCAGAACGGTCTGGGTTCTGCATGTTCTCGATACAATCGATGATGTCGTGGTGAACAAGTTCTTCTTTCTCGATACCAACACAACGACCACCGTGACCTTCTTGAAGAAGGTGAACAGCGTAGTTACCCATGCGAGAAGCCAGTACACGGTCAAATGCCGTAGGACGACCACCACGTTGGATGTGACCAAGAACCGTTGCACGAGTTTCACGACCAGTTGAAGATTCGATCTCTTTAGCCAGTTCGTTCGCATCCATCATTAGCTCAGTTAGAGCGATGATTGCGTGCTTCTTACCTTTAGCAATACCATCTTGGATGTTGCTGATAAGCTGTTCTTTATCTAGGCCAGTCTCTGGAGTAATGATGTACTCACAACCACCCGCGATTGCTGACATAAGCGTAAGGTCACCACAGTGACGGCCCATGATTTCAACAATAGAAATACGTTGGTGAGAAGAAGACGTGTCACGTAGACGGTCAATTGAATCAATAACAGTGTTAAGCGCTGTTAGGTAGCCGATTGTGTAGTCAGTACCCGCGATATCGTTATCGATTGTGCCTGGAAGACCGATACATGGGTAACCCATTTCAGTCAGTTTCTTAGCACCCATGTAAGAACCGTCACCACCGATAACAACAAGTGCTTCGATACCGTGCTTCTTAAGGTTCTCAATGCCTTTCTCACGAACAGCGACGTCTTTAAATTCAGGGAAACGTGCAGAACCTAAGAAAGTACCACCACGGTTGATCACGTCAGATACGCTTGAACGGTCAAGCTTTTCGATACGGTCTTCAACAAGGCCTTGGTAGCCATCGTAAATACCGTAAACTTCAATGCCAACTGATAACGCAGTACGAACAACGCCGCGAACTGCTGCGTTCATACCTGGAGCGTCACCACCACTGGTCAAAACACCGATCTTCTTAATCATGCTCACCCTCGATTTTTGGGAATCTATTATTCAATTCTTGTTCTTGCTGATTGTATATCAACAAGATTTTAAATCTATATTTGTGCGTTATGTTACATTTCCTCAACAGGAATAGCACTCAAATCGCGTAAAATTATGTAACATTTCTACTTCTGTAAGAGTATTACAGTTTTACTCAATAACTTTGTTGATTCACATCAGAATCAACATTAATTGTTACTAAGGTGGTTTTTGAATCACTTAACAGTTAGTAATTTTTACTCACTTTAGTTCAAAAGCCACCCACTTACCATTTGCCCGCTGATTTTTAGCACGCATTACCACGAGTGGAATTTCTGCTGCTTCTCTGGTCCAAATACGACCGAATACGGGTCTTGGTGAATTAATACATCAGCATCAGGGAACACCGAGATAAGCTTAGCCTCTACTTCGTCTGAAATGCGATGCGCTTCAATAAGTGGGATATTATCTTCTAATTCTAGATGCAGTTGAATGAAGCGAATTGGCCCCGAACGACGCGTTCGTAATTGATGCACACCTAACACGCCTTCCACGCTCAATGATGTCTCTTTTATCTGTTTCAGCTCATCATCTGGCAGCTTATGATCAAGCAGAGACTGAACCGCTTCCATCGCCATTTGATAAGCGCTGTACAGAATGTAGATACCGATACCGACCGCGAATACTGAGTCCGCCTGACCAATCCCAAACCAGCTCAATGCCAGTGCCAGCATGATCGCAGCGTTCATATAAAGGTCTGATTGATAGTGCAATGAATCGGCTGCAATTGCTTGGCTGCCCGTTTTGTTGACCACATGTTTTTGGAAACGAACCAGACCAAACGTCATCACTATCGCGAACAGGCTGACGTAGATACCAATTTCTGGAGAGTTCAGTTCATGAGGTCGGAAGAAGCGTTCAATACCATTGAGAATAAGGAAACATGCAGAGCCTGAAATAAACATTGCCTGCGCTAATGCAGCTAGAGATTCAGCCTTACCATGACCAAAGGTGTGCTCTTTGTCGGCAGGCTGCAGAGAGTAACGAACCACGATAAGGTTAACGACAGAGGCCGCGATATCCAGCATTGAATCCACGACGGAAGCCAACAGACTCACGGAACCTGTCACCCACCAAGCTGCGACTTTCACTATCAATAAAATAGTGGCAATGGTGGTGGCTGCCCAAGCGGCGAGCGTAACTAAACGTGCGTATTCTTGTTTCATAACTTGGCTATAAAGTGACTGATAGCACAAAGTATAACCTGCAAACCACCAATTGAATATGACAGCCATGATGTAAAACATTCATTTTTAAGGATCAAAAAAAGCGACACTCGGCCGCTTCTTTCTAAACACTTTCATTCAACGCTGATTTCTCAAGCAATGAATTACTTGTCTTTGTTCATGCGTTTTTCCATTTTGTCAGCACATTTAGTCATGCGCTCTTGTTGGATTTCTTTCAGCTGAATCTTTTGCTCAGCCGTTAGTACGCTCATCATTTCGTGTTGCTTCTTAAGCATTGCTACGCGACGCTCAGTTTGCTTCTCAACCATTTGGCTTGCTAGGTCGTTTGCTGCTGCTTCATCGAAGTTGTCAGCCAGTACCAATGCTTGAACTTTCTCTTGGTGCGCTTTCATTTTCGCCATTTTATCGGCTTTATTGCCAGCGTGTTTTTCTTTCATCTCTGCACGATTCGCTTCGCGCATCTCTTTCAATTCTGTTTTTTGTGCATCAGTCAGGTCTAGTTGACGCATCACTTTTTTGTCGAAGCCACCACATTTACCGTGCATGCCTTTGTGGTCGCCTTTATCGCCGCCGCCATATGCGAACGCGCTTGCTGTACCTAACATTAGTGGAAGTGCCGCAGCTGCTAGTACAAGTTTCTTAGTCATTTTCATAATTGTTGCCTCAATTCGGTATAATAAGTCATGTGTTGCGTCTGTTTCTCAGCGCTTAGATATAGATTAGTCTTTCCCTCGTAAAGTGACGTTTAGAAAGCGTAAAGAATCGTAAAGAGTGAAAGTTGACGAATATTTAGCAGTATTATTAACGTGTAAATAACCAATTAAGGCTTCCCAATGGCGAACATTCTTCTTATTGATGACGACACCGAGTTAACCAGCTTACTCAAAGACATTCTGAGCTTTGAGGGCTTCACTGTTTCCGAAGCCAATGATGGCTATGCAGGGCTGGAAGCTATCAATGATGAGATTGACCTGATTCTTTTAGATGTGATGATGCCGCGTCTTAATGGCATGGAAACACTAAAGAAACTGAGAGAAAATTGGGAAACACCCGTGCTAATGCTGACCGCAAAAGGCGAAGAGATCGACCGTGTGATTGGTCTTGAACTTGGCGCGGATGATTACCTGCCTAAACCTTTCAGTGACCGAGAGTTGTTAGCGCGTATTCGAGCTATCTTGCGTCGTACTCAAACCGCCACCGCGCCTAAAGCGGCCAGTGATAGA
This sequence comes from Vibrio sp. QJM3NY_35, assembly GCF_057785915.1. Classification (NCBI taxonomy): domain Bacteria; kingdom Pseudomonadati; phylum Pseudomonadota; class Gammaproteobacteria; order Vibrionales; family Vibrionaceae; genus Vibrio; species Vibrio sp. QJM3NY_35. The sequence goes on from NZ_CM173507.1 coordinate 3,144,234, forward strand.
GTTCAATATCAAGACATCGAAGTTTTCCCGGGTAAACAAGAAGCTTATTGCAATGGTCAGATTATCGATCTCACCACTACCGAGTTCGCTCTCTTGAGTCACCTAATCCAGAACCCTGGACAAGTGATCACCAAAGAAGCATTGAGTTTAGACGTGTTAGGTAAAAGGCTAGCGGCGTTTGACCGTGCGATTGATATGCACATATCTAACCTGCGCAAGAAGATTCCAGAACGCAGCGACGGGAAATCTCGCATTAAAACCTTACGAGGTCGTGGCTACTTGTTAGTAGAGGAGGATTAATGCGTATACCTAAAATCACCAGCTTATATGGACGTATCTTTGCTATCTTTTGGTTCACCATGTTACTGGTGCTTTTGTCGGTGCTATCACTGCCACACTTAGATCCTCGAGTTGCTCGCGATGTACCGGTCGAGCACCTCAAGAAATTAGAACGCATTGCGAAAAGTACAGAGAAGCGATTCGCCAAAGAAGACAACTTAGGCAAGATTGTCTTCCAACTGGAAGGCCCAACCCGCAGCAGAAAAGACACACGCCCTCGGATGTATTTGACTGACCTTGAAGGCTCAGTACTAACGACTAAAAAGCATTCAGATTACAAAGTGAAAGCAATTCGCAATTTCGTGACTACGATTGATAACCCTGAAGTGCCAAAACAAAAGCTGTATGGGCATTACATGGTGGCAGGCCCAATCCCAGTTTCACTCGCCGGTGAAGACCTGATGATGTACATCGGAGTTAAATGGGATCAGCCACCACCATTTTTACTGCGACTGTTTGATAAACCATTACAGTTATTACTTGCCGTGATGCTGGCGAGTACCCCGCTGCTGCTTTGGTTAGCTTGGGCGCTAAGTCAACCAGCACGAAGGCTAGAACTTGCTGCACAACGCGTTGCTAAAGGTCAATTTGAGGTTGACCCTCAACTGGAAAAAGGCACATCAGAATTCAGACAAGCCGGTGAGAGCTTTAACCAGATGGTCGAAGCAGTAAACCAGATGATTTCAGGGCAGCAACGTTTATTGTCTGATATATCTCATGAATTACGTTCTCCACTCACTCGATTACGCATGGCGAATGCACTCGCCATTCGTAAGCAAGGTGAGAGCCAAGAGCTAGAGCGTATCGATACTGAAGCGCAGCGTTTAGAACAGATGATCAGTGAACTTTTAACTTTGTCTCGTATGCAGGTCGATAGTCACATCACACGTGAAGTGCAACCCTTATCGAGCCTGTGGGAAGAGATCCTAAAAGACGCAGAGTTTGAAGCAGAGCAAATGGGCAAGCAGATGAGGTTTTCAAAAATTCCTAATCGTTCTATCTCGGGTAATCCGAAGTTATTGATGAGCGCGCTCGACAATATTACTCGCAATGCCATTTACTATGGTAGAGACCAAGTTGATGTTCAATTTAGTGTTCAACAAGACCAACTGACGATTTGCGTGAATGACAACGGTGAAGGCGTTCCTGATGACGAATTAGATTCAATTTTCCGACCTTTCTATCGTGTTTCAACGGCAAGAGATCGAAACTCAGGCGGAACAGGATTGGGGTTAACCATTACAGAAAGTGCGATTCGTCAACACAGTGGTTCGATCACAGCAAGCCGCAGTAAACTAGGTGGATTACAGCTCGAAATCACGCTGCCTATCTTACCGGTGTAATACCCCCACAAAGATCACAGTTGATAATGATTGCTATTATCACCATGGTAAATCCTCTAATTATGGAGGATTTACTATGTCGCACACTTTCCCTACTTTACCCTACGCTTACGACGCCCTAGAACCTTACATTGATGCTAAGACGATGGAAATGCATTACAGCAAGCACCATAGAACCTACTACGATAAGTTTGTTGCGGCTATTTCTGGCAGCGAGCTAGAGCAACAGTCTCTGACCGAGATCTTCGCTAACATTTCTCAGCACAGCCCAGCGGTTCGTAACAATGGTGGCGGTTACTACAACCACATCTTGTATTGGAACTGCATGTCGCAAGACGGTGGTGGTGAAGCCACGGGCGAGCTTGGCGAGGCTATCAGAAGTACTTTCGGAGATTTCGAGACATTCCAAGATCAGTTCGCTCAAGCGGCAATCAATACCTTTGGTTCAGGCTTCGCTTGGCTAGTGGTTGAAGAAGGACAACTGAAGATCATCTCGACCTCAAATCAAGATAATCCGTGGATGGATACCGTTGCCAGTAATGGCGAGCCCATTCTTGCACTCGATGTTTGGGAACACGCCTATTACATCAGCTACCAAAACCGTCGTCCTGATTACATCAATGCATGGTGGAACGTAGTGAATTGGAATGCCGTATCTGAAAACTACGCGCAAGCACTAACGAACCAAGCTTAAGCGAATGGTGACGGTGGCGGACTGTACTCACTCAGCTTGCCACCGTATACTCTGGCTATCTTTGATTATTCTTGTGAACCAACATGTTTGATATCGCTCTATACGAACCAGAAATCGCGCCCAATACGGGTAACATCATCCGCCTATCAGCTAACTGCGGCGCAAACCTGCACCTTATCGAGCCGCTTGGTTTTGATTTCGAAGAGAAAAAAGTTCGTCGTGCGGGCTTAGATTATCACGACCTTGCACGAGTTAAGCGTCACAAGAACCTAGAAGCTTTCCTTGAGTATCTAGAGAATGAACGCGAGGGTGACTTCCGCATCTTTGCTTGCACCACTAAAACGACAGGCCACCACGTTGATGCGAAATTCCAACAAGGCGATGTGCTGATGTTTGGCCCTGAGACTCGCGGCCTGCCTGCTGAGTTCATTGAAAGCATGCCAATGGAGCAACGTATTCGTATTCCAATGATGCCAGACGCACGCAGCCTCAACTTGTCTAACGCAGTGGCAATCATTGCTTTTGAAGCATGGCGACAAATGGGTTTTGAAGGCGCGGTATAACCGAACACCAAGCTTATCTTTTATCTGTTATCTGTTATCTGTTATCTGTTATCTGTTATCTGTTATCTGTTATCGATAGTAAACAGTAAGTAACAGCTAGCGACAGACAATAAAAAAGAGAGAAAAACAAAGAATAGAAACAACGGATTAGTTTAAGCGGTTACGATCGTTGTCGTCGTCTTTCTTCTCAAACTCACCTTCAAAGGTGTTGCCGTCTTTTGATTGGTCAGATGGATCGCGATTGAATGGGTCTTGTCCAAATGGGCTCTGGCCAAAACCAGCTTGTCCACCGGCATGGAAACCACCAGACATGTTGGTCACCACCATTTTTTCCATCATTTTCTTGGCAATCATCGCTCTTGGTGCTGGCAATAATACCAACATACCGAGTGCGTCCGTCATAAAACCCGGAGTCAGCAGCAATACACCGGCAACTGCAAGCATCACGCCTTCAAGAATCTGTTGTGCTGGCATTTCGCCTTGTTGCAAACGACCTTGCACAGACATAAGTGTCTGAATGCCTTGGCTACGAACCAGCGATGCACCCACAAATGCAGTGATCAAAACCAACGCAATAGTTGGCCACAATCCTAAGAAGCCACCAACTTGAATAAATAGCCCAATCTCAATGATGGGTACGAAGATAAATAGTAATAATAAGATAGGAAACACACGCCCTCCTTTGTTCCTTGCAGTTTACGCTGAAAGCCCTAACAATCTCAAATTTATCCTGTAAATAAGCGTGTTTATTGACCAAGAATAACTTTGCAAAATATTGACGAAACAAAACCGAAAAAGGTGATCCACTTAATATTTTTATGCGCTAAGTACAGTATCATGTGCCACATAAGTCAGGACGGATTTATCAGCCCAATATTCTAGCGAACGGAGTATTTGCACACAGAATAGGCTAATAACTAACTATATAATCAGAATAATTCTCTAAGGATCCTGTTATGGCTACTCAATCAGAAGCTCAAGTTGAAGCTCCTCAAGCTACTCGTCTCGAAGAAGATCTATTAGGTCAACGTCATGTTCCGGCTGATGCTTACTACGGCATCCACACTCTACGCGCAGTTGAAAACTTCAACATCTCAAATGTAACGATCTCAGATGTACCTGAATTCGTTCGCGGTATGGTGATGACTAAGAAAGCAGCGGCTTTAGCAAACAAAGAGTTAGGTGTAATTCCAAGCGAAGTGGCTAAATACATCATCCAAGCTTGTGACCTAATTCTAGACACGGGTAAGTGCATGGATCAGTTCCCATCGGACGTTTTCCAAGGTGGTGCTGGTACTTCTGTAAACATGAACGCAAACGAAGTTGTTGCGAACGTGGCTCTTGAACTTATGGGCAAAGAAAAAGGCCAATACGAGTTCATCAACCCGAACGACCATGTAAACCGCAGCCAATCTACAAACTGTGCTTACCCAACTGGCTTCCGTATCTCTGTTTACAACAGCGTTCGTAAACTGATTGATGCGATCGAATACCTAAAAGGTGCATTCGAGCTTAAGAGCCAAGAATTCAACACGATTTTGAAGATGGGTCGTACTCAGCTTCAAGACGCAGTTCCAATGACGGTTGGCCAAGAGTTCCACGCTTGGGCTGTAACCATCAATGAAGAAATCAAAAACCTAGAATACACTTCAAAACTACTGCTTGAAGTAAACCTAGGCGCAACGGCTATCGGTACAGGTCTGAACGCAGCACCGGGTTACCAAGGCCTAGCAGTTAAGCACCTAGCAGAAGTAACTGGCCTAGAATGTGTAGCGGCTGAAGATCTTATCGAAGCAACGTCTGACTGTGGCGCATACGTAATGACGCACGGCGCACTTAAGCGTCTAGCTGTGAAACTGTCTAAAATTTGTAACGATTTGCGTCTGCTTTCTTCTGGCCCACGTACTGGTCTGAACGAGCTAAACCTACCTGAACTACAAGCCGGTTCTTCAATCATGCCTGCTAAAGTAAACCCAGTTGTGCCAGAAGTAGTAAACCAAGTTTGCTTTAAAGTTCTAGGTAACGACAACACGGTTTCTTTCGCTGCAGAAGGTGGTCAACTGCAACTGAACGTAATGGAACCCGTTATTGCACAAAGCATGTTTGAGTCTCTAGACATCCTAACAAACGCTTGTGTGAACCTACGCGACAAGTGTGTAGACGGCATTACTGTAAACAAAGAAGTGTGTGAATCTCACGTATTTAACTCTATCGGTATCGTTACTTACCTAAACCCATACATTGGCCACCACGAGGGTGACATTGTTGGTAAGATCTGTGCTGAGACAGGTAAGAGCGTTCGTGATGTGGTTCTAGAGCGCGGTTTATTAACCGAAGAAGAACTTGATGACATTTTCTCTGTTGAAAATTTGATGCATCCTCAGTATAAAGCGAAGCGCTACGAATAAAGTTAGCGAGAAAGGGTTCCAAACGGAGCCCTTTTTTAGGCTCCAATACGGTTAACCATGATTATTTTGTGGATTTCCGTTGGTTGCGCTTTTGCCAAATTGAATCTAAACCATAGAACTATTATGTGAACATTCCAGCGGCGAATGTTCACATAATAAAATCTAAATGAGGTGTTACTTATGATTGCAGTAGAACTGTTTGTCGTCCTGCTCTTTATCTTTTTGGGGGCCAGAATTGGCGGTATCGGTATTGGTTTTGCCGGTGGTGCTGGTGTTATTGCCCTTTCACTTATTCTTGGCGTTCCAACAAGCCAATCTTTCATCCCGATCGACGTAATCTTGATCATCATGTCAGTTATCACCGCAATTGCTGCAATGCAAGTTGCTGGCGGTATGGACTGGTTGGTACAAATTGCCGAAAACTTTTTGCGTAAACACCCTGAACGCATCACCTTTTACGCGCCGATTGTGACCTTTGTAATGACATTAATGGCGGGTACAGGTCACACAGCATTCTCTACGCTTCCTGTTATTGCAGAAGTAGCGAAAGGCCAAGGTGTTCGTCCTTCTCGTCCACTGTCTATCGCAGTTGTCGCTTCTCAAATTGCTATCACAGCTTCGCCAATCTCGGCTGCAGTTGTGGCTTTCGCAGCAATGTTGGCACCATTTGGTGTTGATTACCTAACGCTATTGATGGTTTGTATCCCAACAACCTTCATCGCTTGTATGGTTGGTGCGGTTGTCGCGAACTACATGGGTAGCGAATTGAAAGACGATCCTGTTTATCAAGAACGTCTAGAGAAAGGTCTAATCAAGCTAGCAACAGAAGAGAAACGCGAAATTCTACCTACAGCGAAGAAAGCAACGTACATCTTCCTAGCTGCAATTGGTTTCGTGGTTTGTTACGCAGCGGCTATCTCTAGCTCTGTTGGCCTAATTGAAAACCCGGCGCTAGGTCGTAACGAAGCGATCATGTCTGTAATGCTGGCAGCAGCAGCGGCTATCGTGATGTTCACTAAGATTGATGCAGCGAAGATTTCTTCAGCACCAACGTTCCGTTCTGGTATGACGGCATGTGTATGTGTACTTGGTGTGGCTTGGTTAGGTTCAACGTTTGTAAACGCACACGTTGCTGAAATCAAAGACGTAGCAGGCGCTCTACTAGCTGACTACCCATGGATGCTGGCTCTTGTTCTGTTCTTCGCTTCTATGCTGCTTTACTCTCAAGGCGCAACAACAGTTGCACTGATGCCTGCAGCACTAGCGATTGGCGTAGCACCACTAACAGCCGTTGCTTCTTTTGCTGCGGTAAGTGCGCTGTTCGTACTTCCAACTTACCCTACGCTACTAGCAGCGGTTGAGATGGATGACACAGGCTCAACGCGTATCGGTAACTACGTATTCAACCACCCATTCTTCATTCCAGGTGTGGTAACAATCAGTACTGCGGTAGCACTCGGCTTCGCATTCGGCGGTCTGTTTATCTAACATTCGCTGGTGATTGAACATTTAAAAGGAAGCTTCGGCTTCCTTTTTTGTTTTCTGCTCAATGTGTTATTTGATACGCATCAAATAACCATTATAAACTTTAAAAACCGCCTAAAAATAAATTTTGAATAAAATTCCAAGATTATTCTGCCTAATCATAAACAACACCTACCAAATCAATCTCCTTCCACTTCCAGTTAATCCATAACGAATATTAATCCAAGCTAACTAACCAAAAAACCTTGACGATTTTCTGCCATTTTTTAGCCCTTTCATTAGCCATTATTTTTGTGAACAGCACCAAACTTAAATACCGGAGTAAGGAATAAAATAACCGCAGCTAAATTAAATCTAACTTCATTTGGATTAGTAAATATAAAACAACCTTAATTTAAAGTCAGCAACTTTATATCGTTGAGTGCTTTATAAGTGTCCATGTATTTACAATCTATAAATCATTAGTCGCTAATTCACATCACTTCTATTTAAGATGATGTAAGGAGATAGCCATGACAACTCAAACGATACCAAGCGAGAAAAAAAAGGGCGGCTTCTTTGCCAACTTTAAATTCCCTTCTGCCTACACCATTCTATTTATCCTGATTGCGTTCGTCGCACTGCTTACCTGGATTGTTCCAGCAGGCCAATACGACCGTGCAATGAATGAAGAGCTAGGCCGAGAAGTACCCGTAACCGGAACCTATCAAGCGGTAGAAGGTAACCCTCAAGGCGTGATTGATGTACTGCTCGCGCCTATTGACGGCTTCTATGACCACAATAGTTATGAAGCGGCGGCTATCGACGTTTCGCTGTTCATCTTAATCATTGGTGGCTTCTTAGGGCTAGTAACCAAAACGGGTGCCATTGATGCCGGTATCGAGCGCGTCACCGCCCGCTTAGAAGGGCGAGAAGAGTTGATGATACCAATACTGATGGCGCTGTTTGCCGCAGGGGGTACCGTCTACGGCATGGCCGAAGAATCACTGCCCTTCTATACATTGCTAGTGCCGGTAATGATGGCAGCTCGCTTTGACCCTCTTGTTGCCGCTGCGACCGTACTGCTTGGTGCAGGTATTGGGGTGCTGGGTTCGACGATTAACCCATTCGCAACCGTGATCGCTGCCAACGCCTCTGGTATTCCATTTACAGACGGTATCGCGCTGCGTATTGCGATGTTGATTATTGGTTGGGGTATTTGTGTTGCCTACGTGATGCGTTACGCAAGAATGGTTCAAGCCGACCCAACAACATCAATTGTCTACGACAAATACGAAGAGAACAAAGCGCACTTCTTGGGTAATGCGAGCGGCGAAAAACTTGAATTCACAGCAACTCGCAAACTGATTCTGACCATTTTTGGTGGCTCGTTCGCTGTGATGATTTACGGTGTATCCGTTGCTGGATGGTGGATGGCTGAAATCTCAGCGATGTTCCTAGCAGCAACCATCATCGTTGGTATTGTGGCTCGCATGAGCGAAGAAGAGTTTACCACCAGCTTCATTGATGGTGCCCGCGACCTACTTGGCGTTGCGCTTATCATAGGTATTGCACGTGGTATCGTTGTGGTGATGGACCGCGGTATGATCACCGATACTATTCTGTTCTCTGCAGAACAAATGGTAACGGGACTCTCTTCGGTTATCTTCATTAACGTGATGTTCTTCTTAGAGATTCTACTGTCGTTTTTAGTGCCATCAACCTCTGGCTTAGCGGTGCTTACCATGCCAATCATGGCACCATTGGCTGACTTTGCCGGTGTAGGTCGTGACTTGGTTATCACTGCGTACCAATCAGCATCTGGCTTGGTGAACCTAATCACCCCAACCTCCGCGGTGGTGATGGGTGGTTTGGCGATTGCTCGCGTCCCTTATGTTCGCTGGGTTAAATGGGTGATGCCACTAGTCGGTATCTTGATGGTTTTCTGTATTGTTGTACTGAGTATTGGTGCGCTTATCTAACTAACAGCACTTCACACCTATCTCATCCAAAGCCGCTTCTCACAGCGGCTTTTTATTGTTCCCTCTACAATATAACCCTCTGCTACTGAAACAGCTCCTCAAAGCCATACACGCGATATTCAAGGTATCTTCTGTTCGTAGCAAAGCTCAGCCAAACTCAAAGTGCTTGCAATAGAAGAATCAATCCTACTTTTTAACATCCAATTTTCTTGATGAAATAACACTCTATTTTCAACCATGATGTTTAAACAAATAGTTAGTCACTTATTAGCGTTAATTATATTTAAAGTAATTTACAGCCTAATAAATAGACGAGGGTTAATGCCCTTTTTTATCAAAAAACACACTTAAATAGCCGATTTTAAAATGTGATCACAACAGCTTTATTCGCATTTACTTTGTTAATAAATAATTAATTCCACATTCAAAATTAAATATCTAAATAAAAACACTGCATATTTCCAAGCTAAGTACACTCTTATCAACAAAACTATTCTGCATATAATCCCTCGTAAATTAGATTCTAGTAAGTTTCGTCAAAAAAGCGTGCATAAAGTTCCCTAACTGCTAACTATTTAGAAGGTATTAGTCATGACTGAAAGTGCATAAAGTTTGTTAAAACCCTTAATTTTAAAGGGCTGCGGGATAAAAAACGATTTGTGATAGATCTCTAAGAATACCTGACTAGCAGGCGTAATATTAATTCCAGACAAGAGATATGAATAAAATAATTCATTCTTCTCAACTGAAAATAAATAATTACTCTTAGCGATAAAAGTAATTCAAATATATAAGAGAGAGACGATCATGAGTAAGTTCTATGTAGGTTCTGAAATAGGTCAATTACGCCGCGTTCTAGTTCACCGTCCAAGACGCGCACTGACTCACCTAACACCCTCTAACTGTCACGATTTACTGTTTGATGACGTACTGGCTGTTGAGCGTGCAGGTAAAGAGCATGACGCATTTACTCAAACGCTGCGTGATCAAGGTGTTGAAGTTCTTCTTCTTACTGACCTACTAGCAGACACGCTAGCAGTGCCAGAAGCGAAAGATTGGCTTTTGAATCATCAAGTTTCTGATTACCGCTTAGGAAAAACTTTTGCTAACGATGTGCGCTGCTACTTGGGCGACTTACCAAACCTAGAACTAGCAAAAATCCTAACGGGTGGTCTGTCTTACGCTGAGATGCCAATGAAATCATCTTCAATGATGCAAGGCATGCACGCACCAACCGACTTCATTATCGAACCGCTACCAAACCACCTATTTACTCGTGACACATCTTGCTGGGTATACGGTGGCGTATCCATCAACCCGATGGCGAAACCTGCTCGTCAACGTGAAACCAACCACGTTCGCGCTATTTACCGCTGGCACCCAACATTTGCTGGCCAAGACTTCATTAAGTACTTCGGCGATGAAGAAAACATCAGCTACGACAACTCAACCATTGAAGGCGGTGACGTTCTTGTAATCGGTCGCGGCACGGTTCTTATCGGTATGTCTGAGCGTACAACAGCACAAGGTGTTGAGCACTTAGCATCTAGCCTATTCAAACACGGTCAAGCGAAACAAGTTATCGCAATGCAGCTACCAAAACACCGCTCTTGCATGCACTTAGACACCGTGATGACGCACATGAACGAAGATACGTTCTCTGTTTACCCTGAAGTGGTGAGTAAAGACGTACAGTGCTGGAACCTAACTGGCGATGAGTCTGGCGCAGTGAAAGTGAAAGAAGAAGGCTACTTCGTAACGGCTATCGAAAAAGCACTTGGCGTAGACAAGCTAAACCTAATCACGACCGGTGGTGACAACTTCCATGCAGAACGTGAGCAGTGGAACGATGCAAACAACGTTCTAACGGTTAAACCTGGCGTTGTGATTGGTTACGAAGGCAACACCTACACCAATGAAAAATACGACAAAGCAGGCATCACGGTTCTTCCGATTCCAGGAGACGAACTTGGCCGCGGTCGCGGTGGCGCACGCTGCATGAGCTGCCCAATTGAGCGTGATGGTATCTAATCACTAAGACGAAACGGCCAAGTTGAACGATCTTAAATAATCTCAGCTTGGCCAAAATGAGAGAACACAATTATGACTAAGCAAACTGTTGTTGTTGCACTCGGCGGTAACGCCCTACTTCGTCGCGGTGAGCCGTTAGAAGCCGATGTTCAACGCCGTAATATTGAAACAGCGGTTAAAACCATCTCTGAAATCGCGAAAGTGTACAACGTGGTTCTAGTACATGGTAATGGCCCACAAGTTGGTTTACTGGCTCTGCAAGGTTTGGAATACAAAAAAGTAAATCCATATCCGCTAGATGTGTTGGGCAGTGAGACTCAAGGCATGATCGGCTACATGCTGATGCAAGAGTTCAAGAACTATCTGCCTAACCGCAACATCTCGTGCATGTTGACGCAAATGACAGTTGATCCAAACGATCCTGCATTCGCCGATCCAACTAAGCCGATTGGCCCGATCTACGAAGAAGCGGAAGCGCGTGAATTAGCGGAGAAATTCCACTGGATCGTCAAACCAGACGGCCAACACTTCCGTCGCGTTGTGCCAAGCCCACGCCCTACTGGCATTGTTGAGCACGAAGCGATCACCCAACTTATCGATGCAGGCCACCTCGTAATTTGTACCGGCGGCGGTGGCATCCCAGTGAAAAAAGAGAACGGTAAATTAGTCGGTGTTGAAGCAGTTATCGACAAAGACATGTCAGCGGCTTTCTTAGCGAAACAACTGGATGCGGATGCGCTGCTTATTTTGACCGACGCGGACGCTGTTTACCTTGATTGGGGCAAACCGACTCAACACGCACTGCGCAGCACCACACCAAGTGAACTGGCGCAATTCGAATTTGATGCAGGCTCAATGGGGCCAAAAATTGAAGCGTCATGCGAATTCATCCAACAAGGCGGCAAGGTCGTCGGTATCGGTGCGCTCGAAGATGGTTTGCAAATCCTGCAAGGCCTGGCGGGCACCAATATCACCAAAGATTAATCCACTCGCGAGCTTTTTAAGCCTTGCGAGAAAACTGAATCACCGTTTGAACTGAAATTAATACACAAAAATTGAATCGCGCTTTCTTGAATTTTCTTTCCCTGTAACAAGAACGCGCCTAAATCTAAGAAGGAATACATCATGGCTTTTAACCTACGCAATCGTAACTTCCTAAAACTACTAGATTTCACTCCACGCGAAATTCAACACTTGTTAGATCTTTCTATGGAGCTAAAAAAAGCGAAGTACAACGGTTACGAACAGCCAACACTGACTGGCAAAAACATTGCGCTTATCTTTGAGAAAACCTCAACCCGTACTCGCTGCGCATTTGAAGTTGCCGCATTCGACCAAGGCGCTCGCGTGTCTTACTTAGGCCCATCTGGCTCTCAAATTGGCCACAAAGAATCAATGAAAGATACCGCTCGCGTTCTCGGCCGTATGTACGATGGCATTGAATATCGCGGCTTCGGTCAAGAAATCGTTGAAGAGCTAGGCGCTTACGCAGGTGTACCGGTATGGAATGGTCTGACTGACGAATTCCACCCAACACAGATCCTTGCTGACTTCCTAACTATGACGGAATACGGTCGTGGTAAACAACTGCATGAAATCAGCTTTGCTTACCTAGGTGATGCTCGCAACAACATGGGTAATTCTCTGATGGTTGGCGCGGCGAAAATGGGCATGGACATTCGCCTTGTTGCTCCAAAACAATTCTGGCCACAAGAAGAGCTATTGGCTCAATGTCGTGAAATCGCAGAACACACTGGCGGCAAAATAACACTGACTGAAGATGTTCAAGAAGGCGTGCAAGGTTGTGACTTCCTATACACCGACGTTTGGGTATCGATGGGCGAAGCGAAAGAAGCGTGGGCTGAGCGCATCAACCTAATGATGCCTTACCAAGTCAACATGGACATGATCAAAGCGACTGGCAACCCACATGTGAAATTCATGCACTGCCTACCGGCTTTCCACGGCGAAGATACCACCGTAGGCAAACAACTTGCTGCTGAATATCCACAACTAAAAGACGGCGTTGAAGTGACAGATGAAGTGGTTGAGTCTGAATACTCTATCGTGTTCGACGAAGCTGAAAACCGCATGCACACCATCAAAGCAGTAATGGTTGCGACACTAGGCAGCTAATAAGTTAATAAGTTAAGCACTCACTTGTTCGCAAGACGTTGACAAGTTAAGTGCAATAACAGGGAAATGCGGGTGGCGTTCTTGGGATTTTGACCTTGGATAAAACCCGCATTTTTTTTCATGTACTAGAAAGGATTATTACCTGAAAAAACCTGAGATTCGCAGTTCCGACAAAGGCTTAAATGAAAGCTAAAAACGGACGCAATTTCGCATAAAAATCCATTAAATGAATACTTTACAGAAAGTATTGCATGGCCTTTTTATCTGAGTATAATCCTCCGCAATTTGTCTAAAGAGAGCAAAAAATGAACCGCAATTCTGTCGCACATAATTGTCAAACTACACGCCAAAGAGTGGCGGTGGTGTCATTTTTATTTTGCTCTATTGATCGTTTCGAAGCCTCCTATTTTTAGGGGGCTTTTTTTTGTCCGCAATTTGACTGTATGCATAGAAAAAGGAAGACCCGTTATGGCGCATTCGTTATTTAACAAGCACATCATCTCCATTCCAGAGCTATCTCGTGATGAACTGGAGCTTATCGTCGATACTGCCGCAAGACTCAAAGCAGAACCAAATCCAGAGCTGCTGAAAAATAAGGTGGTGGCGAGCTGCTTCTTTGAGCCTTCAACTCGAACTCGCCTTTCATTTGAAACCGCAGTTCAACGCCTAGGTGGCACGGTCATCGGTTTTGATAATGGCGGTAACACATCGCTGGCGAAAAAAGGCGAAACACTTGCCGATTCGGTGCAAGTTATCTCTTCTTACGTTGACGCCTTTGTGATGCGTCACCCACAAGAAGGCGCAGCACGTTTAGCTTCTGAGTTCTCTAACGGTGTGCCAATTGTGAATGGTGGCGACGGTGCCAATCAGCACCCAACACAGACCTTGTTGGACCTATTCTCAATTTATGAAACGCAAGGCACGCTCGACAACCTCAATGTGGCATTTGTTGGCGACCTAAAATATGGCCGCACCGTGCACTCATTGACGCAAGCACTATCAAAATTCAATAACGTGCGTTTCTTCTTTATCGCGCCAGAAGTGTTAGCCATGCCAGATTACATTTGTGAAGAACTGGAAGAGATGGGCATCCAATACAGCACCCACAGCAGCATTGAAGAAGTGGTGCCTGAACTGGATGTTCTGTACATGACTCGCGTACAGAAAGAGCGCTTTGATGCGTCAGAATACGCGCACATGAAATCGGCTTACATTCTGACGGCCGATACGCTGAAAGACGCTCGCCAAAACATGAAGGTGCTTCACCCACTGCCACGTGTCGACGAAATCACAACTGACGTCGATAAAACGCCACACGCTTACTACTTCGAACAAGCTGAAAACGGCGTGTATGCACGTGAAGCTTTATTAGCCCTAGTTCTAAACGACACTTTATAAGCAGGAGATACAGTCATGGTTAAACAAACTCAGCTACAAGTAGAAGCGATCCGTAACGGCAGCGTGATTGACCACATCCCTGCTCATCTTGGGATTAAAATTCTCAAACTGTTCAAGCTGCATAAAACAGAACAACGCATCACGATGGGGTTAAACCTGCCATCATCAGCGCTCGGCAACAAAGACCTAATCAAGATTGAGAACATCTTTCTGACCAAGGAACAAGCCAACCAATTGGCTCTGTACGCTCCACAAGCGACTGTGAATCAGATTGAAGAGTACAAAGTGGTCAACAAGCTAACACTTGTGCTGCCAGAACAAATCAACAGTGTGTTCGCTTGCCCAAATAGCAACTGTATTTCGCACGGTGAACCTGTCGAAAGTAGCTTTAAAGTGCAGCTAAAACACGAAAACGTACAGCTAAAATGTCACTACTGTGAAAAAGTATTCTCTCGCGAGATCATGAGTGAAATTCGCTAACCCTTAGCGCTATTACCTCCGCAATAAAAACCCTTAATAATTCATGGATATTTATTTCCAACGCGGAATAAATATCCACTTAACCAAAGAATAAAACTCCACAATAAAAGCAATTAACCAGAATTTTGTTTGGTGATCGCCTTCAAAAAGATAACTATCCTTTAGTGGTAGACTCAATGCATAGATGATCATACATCTCGCATACCCTCCCTCTTATTTCGGAGTTCATCGGTAAGCCCTAATTAACAATCGTACTCTACGGCTTTGGGAGTGCGTTCTGCGCTATGGACAAGCGATATCAACACGTTGACCTTAAGGAGTTGTTCATGAACCCAATCACTGAGCACGGTTGCTTGTATTCAGCTGAAGATAAAACACTGACTGCCGCGTGCAAACGCTTACTACAACAGCAAAGCTTCTCGACCCAGAACCAACTGCGCGAGAAACTCGTCGATATTGGCTATACAGGCATTAGCCAATCGACCGTCTCTCGCATTTTGTCACAGCTTGGCGTTGTCAAAATTCAGAATGCCTGTGGCAAAAAGGTTTACTGCATCACGGTTGAAAGCGCGCCTGTGCGTGTCGATGCCTCAATCTCATCACAAATCGAATTAATTACTCACAACCAAGCGATGGTGATTGTAAAAACAAACCCTGGTTGCGCACAGTTGGTCGCAAGATTAGTCGATATCGACCCACATACCGAGATTATCGGTACGGTTGGCGGCAATGACACCGTGCTCATTATTCCGAAAGACACGATGAACATTGATGCTTGTGAACAAGTAGTAAGAGCACGCTTAGGTGTTGCCTAAATGTCTTATTGGCAAGGGCTGTTCACTGCAGTTGCGCAGCTAACCCTCTCTCGACTGCCTAAGAAAGTGGCTCACCCGCCCTAGCGGATATTTGCTGGTCGATGAAACTAATCACAAACTATTACGGTCTGATTGAGTTAAGATACCTTCAACTCCATTTTGATGACTAAATAGTATGCGACGACTTGCCACATTACTTTTTGTTTGTGTTTCCCTATTCACCCAACCTGCGTGGGCGCTATTTGGAAACGACAACGCCGAGCCAAGCTTCGGAGGCAATAACAATGGTTTTGTCCCTGTAGACCAAGCTTTCCCTTTCAATTACTACCAGCAAGACGACAAAGTCCTTCTCGACTGGCAAGTAAAAGAGGGCTACTACCTCTATCAACATAGCCTCTCGTTCACCGGGCAAAATCTCGCTATCGGTAATGTTGAATTAGAAGATGGTAAGCCACACCAAGATGAATTCTTCGGTGAAGTGAGCATTTATACTCAGCCGTTATTCGTGCAAGTTCCTCTGCAGAGTTACCAAGATGGCTCACAGCTGATCGTTAAGTATCAAGGCTGTGCGGACGCAGGTTTCTGCTACCCACCAGAGATTCGTGTCATCGACATTGAACCGTTCACAGCAACAGGTTCTGCTAATTCGCAAGGTCGTGACTCACAAGCTTCATCTTCGGCTAGCAACGAGACCGATGTTTCTACGCAACCAACTTCTCCGAAAGCCGACGTTGTAAGTAACACGACTCAACAACCAAATGCTCCTGTTTCAAAAGAAGTAGGCTTAGCGGATAAGCTCGGTGACAGTTGGTGGACCCCTCTATTATTCTTAGCACTCGGTGTTGGTTTAGCCTTTACACCGTGTGTGCTGCCTATGTATCCGATTCTAACGGGTATCGTTTTAGGTGGCGGCAAGCTCAGCCAAGGTCGCGCGCTAATGCTGTCCTTTATTTACGTGCAAGGTATGGCGTTAACCTACACCTTATTAGGTTTAGTGGTTGCTTCAGCAGGCATGCAGTTCCAAGCCGCTATGCAACACCCCTACGTGCTGATCGCGCTAAGCGTCCTGTTCGTGGCGTTAGCAATGTCGATGTTTGGCGTTTATAACCTGCAACTGCCGAGCAGCATCCAAACTTGGCTCAACAATCAAAGCAATAAGCAGCAAGGTGGTAATACCTTGGGCGTGTTCGCGATGGGCGCCATCTCTGGCTTGGTGTGTTCACCATGTACCACAGCTCCGCTGTCAGGTGCGCTGCTGTATGTGGCTCAGAGTGGCGACCTGTTTACTGGCGCAATTGCTCTGTATGCATTAGCGATAGGTATGGGTATTCCGCTGATTTTAGTTGCGGTATTTGGTAATAAGCTATTGCCTAAAGCGGGCAGCTGGATGGACAAAGTGAAGATCGTATTCGGCTTTATCTTGCTTGCCGCGCCTATCTTCCTGCTAGAACGCATCATTCCTGAATTGTGGGCAACCGTGCTTTGGTCTGGCCTTGGCTTCATCGCCTTTGGCTGGCTTTACCACAGCAAGAATGCACTGCCATTTGGTGGCTGGAAGCAAAGCGCTGTGGGTATCATCGCGATGCTTGGCCTGTTCGCATCAGCTCAACCTGCACTCAATTACTGGTTTGCAGAAAAGAGCGTGACGGTAGAACAACAGATCCAATTTGCCCGCATCAACACGGTTGAAGAGCTAGAAATCCAACTCATCGAAGCGAAGAAACTGGGTAAACCTGTGATGCTCGATTTCTACGCCGATTGGTGTGTGGCGTGTAAAGAGTTTGAGAAGTACACCTTCCATCAAGCTGATGTTGAGAACAAGCTTTCTGATTTCGTACTACTGCAGGCTGACGTAACAAGAAACATGCCTCAAGACATTGAACTGCTTAAACAATTACAGGTACTTGGTTTACCGACGATTGAGTTCTGGGATGGCGAGGGTAACCATGTTCCAAATGCTCGTGTAACCGGTTTTATGCCTGCCGATGTATTCTTAAAACACATGCAAAGCCACCAGCTATAACGGCAATATTCACTAAAATATAAGCCGAATCAAAAGCCGCACCGCCCCTCCGTAACGAGATGGCAGTGCGGCTTTTTTGCTATTCAGAGTAACGCTTTCTTATTCCGGGGATAAAAGTCGATATGGTTCAGACTTTTAATGCATAGATATTGTCCACATACTCAATCAGGATGATAATAAATATTAACTAAATTGTTAAAAGTATGAACGTCATGGACTCGACCTATACCATCATCATTGCTGATGACCACCCTCTCTTTCGCAACGCCCTGTTTCAGTCAGTTCATATGGCTATCAGCGGTGCGAACCTGCTTGAGGCTGATTCTCTCGATGCCTTACTGACTCTACTAAAAAAAGAAGATGAACCCGACCTGTTGCTTCTCGACCTTAAAATGCCGGGAGCAAACGGCATGTCGGGCTTAATTCAACTGCGTGCTGAATACCCAGATCTACCGATTGTGGTGATCTCAGCCAGCGAGGATGCCAGCGTTGTCACTCAAGTGAAGAGCCACGGTGCCTTTGGCTTCATTCCTAAGTCGAGTGATATGCGTGAATTGGTGAGTGCACTGAATCAAGTGCTGAATGGCGACCCGTTCTTCCCTGAAGGGCTTATCACCAACAATGCAGCCTGTAGCGACCTTGCAGAAAAGCTTTCCACACTGACGCCTCAGCAATACAAGGTATTAGGGATGCTTTCAGACGGCCTGCTGAACAAGCAAATCGCCTATGAATTGAATGTTTCGGAAGCGACCATCAAGGCACATATGACAGCCATCTTCCGTAAACTGGATGTGAAAAACCGAACTCAGGCGGTTATCTTGCTACAAGAAGTCCACAACTAAGCTTCGCTTATATCCTCTTCTAAAGTCGTCTTTGGTAAACATAAACCCAACCTGACGACTTTATGATCATCTATCTCTGCAACCACCCAAGTAATGTCATGCCACACAAAACTATCGCCTAATACAGGGTGGGCACCAAGCTCTCGCTCAGCCAATTGTTTTAGCGTCATTTCTCGCTCTTCTTCCGAGCCAAGCTCAATGCCATAGCAATCACTCACCGCAGCAATCGATAACCTAACCTCAAGGAAGAAATCACCAAAGAATCGAGCTGCGTCTTCAGCCAAAGGTGCCTCGCTGAATAGCTCACTTAGGCTATCTAGGTCTTTATCTTGGCCAAGCACACAGAGAATATCGTTCGCCTCTAGCACGGTACTGCCCGATGGGTGAAGCAAGGCATCCTTTCTAAACAGTGCAGTAATGCGCGTTCCTTCCGGCATAGACAAGCGCTTCAGAGGTTCGCCCACACACCATTTCTCTTCTTTCAGCTTGTAGACAAACATCTCCCACTCACTGGCAGGGTAGATTTCAATGCCTGTACGAGAAATCGGTGTCGGCGTTGGAGGTAGCGTCACTTGAGCCAATCTCGCGACTTTCATCAAGCTACCGCCTTGAACAATCAGCGACACCATAACCACGAAGAACGCGATATTGAAGTACAGCTGAGCGTTAGGCAGGCCAGCCATCATCGGGAACACGGCCAGAATGATCGGCACCGCACCACGTAAACCGACCCAAGAAACAAACCAACGTTCCTTGGTGGTAAAGCTTCTGAACGGCAGCAAACCCAACCAAACCGACAGCGGACGAGCAAACAAAATCATACCGAAGGCCAGTGCTAACGCAGGCAGAGCAATGTCCATCAGCGTCGATGGCGTCACCAGTAAACCCAATACCAAGAACATCACGATTTGGCTTAACCACGTCATGCCATCAAGGACATTAAGAATCGAGTGTCGAGAGCGTGTCGGACGATTACCAATGAACAAGCCCACTAAGTAAATCGATAAGATACCGCTGCCGCCAAGCATGTTAGAGAAGGCAAACAGAGCTACACCGCCACTGAGCACCAGAATCGAATACAGGCCATCAGCCAACTGCACTCGATTGATTAAGCTCCACAGAACCCAACCGCCACCAAGGCCGATAAGCGTACCGATACCAAACTGCATCGCAAAGCTTTTCAGTAGAAAGTTCATCCCCATTTCGGCATCTGGGGTACCAAGTAACGCAATTAAAGTCACCGTCAGGAAGACCGCCATTGGGTCATTGGTACCCGATTCGATCTCTAGGGTTGAACCAACACGTTCGTTCAGGCTCTGCCCTTTTAGCAAAGAGAATACCGCTGCCGCATCGGTTGAACCGACAATTGCGCCGACCAAAATGCCCTGCATCAGTGACAGGTCAAACAGCCAAGCCGCCATTAAACCGGTTAGAGTCGCGGTACAGGCTACGCCTATTGTCGCTAATGAGAGCGACGGCCAAAACGCGACCTTGAAGCTTGCGACCTTGGTTCGCATACCGCCATCAAGCAAGATCACGGCAAGCGCGAGGTTACTCACCAAATAAGTCAGTGAGTAGTCATCAAAATTAATACCACCCGGACCATCTTCACCCGCCAACATACCAACGAACAAAAAGATCAAAAGAATCGGAACGCCCAATCGTGAGGACACTTGTGAGAAAAGCACACTGATGGTGATGAGCACCGCACCAGTTAAAAATAAGTGGTTGATAGTTATTGCGTCCAATTCGTTCCCCCAAAGAATAAAAC
This sequence comes from Vibrio sp. QJM3NY_35, assembly GCF_057785915.1. NCBI lineage: Bacteria > Pseudomonadati > Pseudomonadota > Gammaproteobacteria > Vibrionales > Vibrionaceae > Vibrio > Vibrio sp. QJM3NY_35. The sequence goes on from NZ_CM173507.1 coordinate 3,164,523, forward strand.
TCAAGATATAGGCATGTTGATCTTCTGCCGCTAAGCATGGCACGGTCGATGAAAGTGCTTTAGTTACTATAACAAACTTATGTTTCCCTTCGTGTCATACGCAGGACTAAATACCGTTTCTCGGTCATTTAGTTGTTAAATTTTATGACTCGCACTCTAATTCATCCACTTTTGTTAGACCTTTGGCTAATTTAACAACCTTGTAACATCACATTTTTCTATGGTTCTGTCTCCTAACTCCCATATTTCAGTACATTAGCGCCAATACCATCCCGACTAAAGTTGCACAGATCCCTTGACTCATCCTTGCTACATTCTAAATCGTAACATTACGTTAACACGCTATTTTACAAAAACGGTTTCACAAAACGGTTTCTACGAAAACGGAATAAAGGAGAAGGCAATGGCGTTCGAATCTACGGAACATGCTCAAGCCTACTGGAAGGAAAACTTGGGAATTATGGGAACACTGCTCGCGGTCTGGTTTGCAGTGTCTTACGGCGCTGGCATCTTATTTGTGGATGCCCTCAATACCGTTCAGTTTGGCGGGTTCAAGCTAGGATTTTGGTTCGCTCAGCAAGGTTCGATATACACCTTCGTGGCGCTGATATTTATTTACGTTGTTCGCATGAATGCGCTCGACAAAAAATACAACGTACAGGAAGACTAGAGGCTAGAACATGGATATTCAAACTTGGACGTTTATTCTCGTCGGTATTACTTTCGCGGTATATATCGGCATCGCAATCTGGGCTCGTGCAGGGTCTACGAGTGAGTTCTACGTTGCTGGCGGTGGTGTACACCCAGTAGCAAACGGCATGGCGACTGCAGCTGACTGGATGTCGGCAGCATCATTCATCTCAATGGCAGGTATCATCTCATTCGTTGGTTACGACGGTGCGGTTTACCTAATGGGTTGGACAGGTGGTTACGTACTACTTGCGCTATGTTTAGCACCTTACCTACGTAAGTTCGGTCAGTTTACGGTTCCTGATTTCATCGGTGAGCGTTACTACTCGAAAACAGCCCGTATGGTAGCGGTATTCTGTGCAATCTTCGTATCATTCACGTACGTTGCAGGTCAGATGCGTGGTGTAGGCGTTGTATTCTCTCGTTTCCTAGAAGTCGACATTAACCTAGGTATCATCATTGGTATGGGTATTGTGTTCTTCTACGCAGTACTTGGTGGCATGAAAGGCATCACTTATACGCAGGTAGCTCAATTCTGTGTCCTCATTTTCGCCTTCCTTGTTCCAGCAATCTTTACATCAATCATGATGACAGGTAACCCACTTCCACAAATTGGTATGGGCTCTACGCTATCAGGCACAGATGTTTACTTACTTGATAAACTGGATGGACTTACCGAAGAACTCGGATTTACCGCCTATACCGAAGGTAACAAGAGCATGGTGGATGTATTCTTCATCTGTGCGGCTCTAATGGTAGGTACTGCGGGTCTTCCACACGTAATCATTCGTTTCTTCACGGTACCAAAAGTACGTGATGCTCGTATCTCAGCGGGTTGGGCTCTACTGTTCATCTCATTGCTATACACAACAGCACCAGGCGTTGCAGCATTCGCTCGTGTAAACATGATCGAAACAATCAACGGCCCTGACATGCAAGGTGTCGCAGCAGCAGACGCACCAAGCTGGTACAAAAACTGGGAAAGCACTGGCCTAGTAGGTTGGGAAGATAAGAACGGCGATGGCAAAATGTTCTACTCGGGCGATGAGCGCAACGAGATGAAGATCAACCGTGACATCATCGTACTGGCTTCTCCAGAGCTGGCGAAACTACCAAACTGGGTTGTGGCACTACTTGCAGCCGGTGGCCTAGCAGCCGCACTATCAACAGCCGCAGGTCTACTATTGGTAATCTCAACGTCGATTTCACATGACTTGTTGAAGAAAGGCTTCAGACCAAACATGACCGACAAGCAGGAGCTGTTAGCCGCTCGTTTGGCAGCTATGGTCGCGATTGTAGGCGCAGGTTACTTGGGGATTAACCCACCAGGCTTCGTAGCACAGGTAGTAGCGTTTGCCTTCGGCTTAGCTGCAGCATCCTTCTTCCCAGCGATCATCCTAGGTATCTTCTACAAGAAGATGAACAAGGAAGGCGCAATTGCAGGTATGTTGTCAGGTATTGCCTTCACAGCAAGCTACATCATCTACTTCAAGTTCATTAACCCAGCAGCAAGCACACCTGAAAACTGGTGGTTTGGTATCAGCCCAGAAGGCATCGGTACGCTAGGTATGTGTCTAAACTTCGTGGTATCGATTGCAGTAAACAAAGTAACAGCTGAAGTTCCAGAAGATGTACAAGAGATGGTTGAGAACATCCGTTACCCGAAAGGTGCAGGTGAAGCTCACGACCACTAAACAAAGATGTTTAGCAAAAAATGAATCAGTGCTTACATTGTAGGGATTAGGTACTGACTCCAGAAAGCCGATACTTTATGTATCGGCTTTTTCTTTTTCTGCTCACTTTATAAAAAGAGAAACAAAGGGTTGTTTTTAAAATCTCATTTGATAATAATTATCATTAACACCCAATAAAGAGATGCAGATGATGATGAAAGAGCAGCAGGTTCTCTATTCGAGGTTTTACAAAGCACAGGATCGCTTTGCTTCATTAGAACAAGTTCAAGGCCATGAGCCGCTTGTAATTCGAGAGTATATCGAGTGTGCACTGACGCTTTCGGCTTACTATGAAAAACATGCCGCCCAAGAAAACATCTTGTTGTGCGAGCTGTATCTGCGCCAAGTTTTCTTTCATTTGATTGAAGCGATTGAGTCTCCTAAGCGCAGTTTCGCCTTTCGTCATATCTGCCTAGACTCTATTCACTCACCACTATTTTATTTGAAGCGCCACTACTGCCAGCAACCTCAAGGCCAAGCGCGTTTTTTGAATCTCAGCCAAACACTCCAACAAGTCCAAGCCCCACTTGGCTAACAAGGATAGAACATGACCCTACAATTTCGGATTGAAAAAGACAGCATGGGCGAAGTTAAAGTCCCTGCCGATGCGCTTTACCAAGCACAAACTCAACGTGCAGCAGATAACTTCGCGTTTAGCTCGCACAAGATGCCGACCAGTTTTATTCAAGCACTGGCGTTAATTAAACAGGCAGCGGCAGATACCAATGCTCAGTTAGGTCTACTGGAAGATGATATTGCCAACGCGATAGCCGAAGCCAGCCAAGAGATCATTGAGGGCAAACATCTCGATCAATTCCCGATCGATGTTTACCAAACCGGTTCAGGTACCAGTTCCAACATGAATACCAACGAAGTGATAGCTACGCTTGCTTCAAGAAGCTTGCAAGGCGACGTGAATCCCAATGATCACGTCAACATGGGCCAAAGCAGTAACGATGTGGTGCCAACCGCAATTCAAGTGAGCGTTGCTTTGATGGCTGAAAATAAGCTGTTACCTGCACTAACTCACCTTGCGGAAGCACTCACTATCAAACAGCAGGAACTTGCGGAGGTCGTGAAGACAGGTCGCACTCATCTAATGGATGCGATGCCAATGACCTTTGCTCAAGAGCTAGGTGGTTGGAAATTTCAGATAGAACACGCTAAGCAAGCAATAGAGAACACCCTGCCCGCTATCAAGGCTTTAGCTCAAGGTGGCACTGCGGTTGGAACAGGGATCAATGCTGACCCACGCTTTGCCGATAAATTTGCGAGTAACCTGTCTCAATCGACAAAGATCAGTTTTAGCTCGAGTGAAAACTTCTTTTTTAACCTCAGCAGTCAAGACGCGATCGTTGCGCTCTCTGGTCAGCTCAAAACTGCAGCAGTTGCGATCATGAAGATCTCAAACGATCTTCGCTGGATGAACTCTGGTCCGTTGGCTGGCTTAGGGGAAATTGAATTACAGGCGCTACAACCGGGCTCGTCTATCATGCCTGGAAAAGTAAACCCTGTAATTCCAGAAGCAGCGGCTATGGCGGCGGCGCAAGTCATTGGCAACGACACCACCATTACCGTAGCTGGACAATCAGGTAACTTCCAACTCAATGTGATGCTGCCAGTGATTGCTCATAACGTTCTAGAAAGCATTGAGCTGTTGGCAAATAGCTCAGTCGCTTTAGCGGACAAAGCCATCGCGACCTTCACGGTACGCCAAGACAATCTTGATTTGACACTGTCAAAGAACCCAATTCTAGTGACCGCACTTAACCCTGTGATTGGCTACTTAAAGGCGGCTGATATTGCCAAGAAAGCTTATAAAGAAGGCCTACCAATTCTGGATGTCGCAGAAAGAGAAACCGATCTTAGCCGAGAAGAGCTCAGCAAGTTGCTTGATCCAACCACACTCACTCACTCAAGGCGGTATCGCGGGTTAAAGTAAATCGGTCATCCATAACCGAGCGAACAGATCGAAAAAGGCCTCACCTGAGGCCTTTTTAATATCTAAGAGTTAATTAAACTAACTCACGCGATTCAAGACCGCTCTTAACTTAAGTGGCTTCACTGGCTTGGCAATAAAACTAAAGCTGTTGGCCTTTATCGCTGCCAACATGTCATCGGTTCTATCGGCACTGATGATGACACCTTCAAAAGAATCACCAAGGCGCAAGCGACACTGCTGTAATACTTCGAGCCCCGTTCTGCCATTATCCAAACGGTAATCAGAGAAGATCACATCAGGTTGCCAACCCTCATCTAGGCACTGCAAGCTTTCGACCAGATCAACCGCCGTCTTAACCTCACAGCCCCAACGTCCAATCAGATTTTCCATGCCGACTAAAATTTCTCGTTCATTGTCGACACACAATATCTTGAGATGTTCGATGTCGCTGGTCGCTATTGGCGTCGAAGCTTGCACAACTGGAGCCACTTTTTCCGCTCGAGCTAAGGTGATAGAAAAGACACTGCCTTGACCCGGCCATGAACGCATCGATATTTGATGACCAAGCACATGGGCAATACCTTTGGAGATGGCTAATCCTAGCCCTAACCCCTGATCAGCACGCACTTGGCTACCACGAGTAAATTCTTCGAAGATCTCTTGTTGCTTGTCTTCATCGATACCGGTTCCGTTATCCCACACATCGATTCGAACCTGCCCATTGACTCGTCTCGCACCAAGTACCACTTTTCCTTCAGGGTTATAGCGGAACGCATTGGTCAAAAAGTTCTGAATCACACGCCTTAACAGCTTAGGGTCTGAGTGAATGAACAATGACGATGGAATCATCTTAAACTCAATTTTCTGTTGTCTCGCTAGGGCACTAAATTCCGCGTTCAAGTTGGTGAGCACATCGTGCACGGCAATCGCGTGAATGTTAGTTTCTAACTTTCCGGACTCCAATCGAGATATATCCAGCAAGTCACCAATCAAATCTTCTGCGGCACCAAGTGCACTCTCGATGTGAGATGATAATTGCTTCACCTCTTGCTCTTTTGCTACCTCAGAAAGTGACGAAGCAAATAGACGTGCGGCATTGAGTGGCTGCATCAAATCGTGGCTTACCGCGGCTAGAAAACGACTCTTAGATTGTGATTCTTGATCCGAAATCTGCGTGGCTTTTACCAAACGATGATTCAGTTTTTCGAGCTCTTGAGTTCGCTCATGCACTCTCGATTCCAAGCTTTCATTGGCATCTTTTAGGGCTTGCTCTGCTTGTCGGAATACCGTGATATCGGTAAAACTCATCACAAAGCCACCACTTGGCATCGGGTTACCTTGCACCTCAATCACTCGACCATCAGGGCGAATACGAGAAGAAGTATGTCGAGTGCCTTGCTCAAGGTGATAAACACGGCGACGAACGTGATCTTCTGGGTCACCCGGACCACACAAACCCTGTTCGGCATTATGGCGAATCACATCGGAAATGGGGCGCCCAACCTGAATCAAACCCGCAGGAAATTCAAACAGCTCTAAGTAACGTTGATTCCACGCCACCAACCTCATTTGTTTATCTATTACTGCGATGCCTTGGCCAATATGTTCAATCGCGCCTTGCAGTAAACCACGGCTGAAATCGTACAGTTCCGAAGCTTCATCCACGATGGTCGCGACTTCTTCAAGCTGCATGTTTCTTCCCTGCAAAGCGGAAGTAAGTACTAACTTAGCAGACGAAGCACCAAATACACCTGCGAGCACGCGCTCTGCGTGTCGAATCAGACTTGCAGGCGCTTGTTGATTTGGAAGCAGCGGCTGACCGTGTTGTTGCCAGTAGCTGTGTAAGGCACTTTTGGCACGCTTACGGCCTACAAAACGCGACGCCAACATCTCTAATTCAGCGACTGTCACGCGATTCTGATAGAGGCTGATATTCTCGTTCTCAGGCAGTGGCGTGCCAACAAATGCCGCCGATTGTAAGCGCTCACTTAGGCTTGGTCTTGTCGACATCGAAACCACGGCATAGCACAAGGTATTAAGCACAATACTCAGCACAATTCCCCAGTTTGAACTGCTGATATCCCAGCTGCTGAGCAACTCTGGTGGCGTGATAATCCACAATAAAAGGTTACTTTCACTGTCGCCGGCCAACATGCTGGTTTGGCTCATTAGGGTAATCAGCCAAATCAATGAGCCAACCATTAGACCGACATACACGCCCTTGCGGTTACCCGGACGCCAGTACAAACCACCGATAAGTGCTGGAGCGAATTGAGCAATCGCCGCAAAGGAAAGAAAACCAATCGCTGACAGTGAATGAATAGTATCGAGCGCTTGATAAAACAGCCAAGCACCCAATAACAGCAGTAAAATTAGTCCGCGGCGAATCACCAATAGCAGACCAGAAAAGTGTCGATGGGTTCTTTGGGTTAGGCGCATACGGCGCAGTAACAATGGCATCACTAAATCGTTCGACACCATGATCGCCAAGGCGATGGTCGAGACTATTACCATACCACTTGCCGCAGACGTACCACCAAGGAAAGCCAGCAAAGCAATGTGATTAGCGCCTTCTGCCATTGGCACACTGATCACGTAGGTATCCGCAGGCATGCCAGTAAGTAGCCCTTGTCCTGCCCAAGCAATTGGCAGCACGAACAGTCCCATCAAAATCAGGTAAAGCGGAAACAACCAGCGAGCGGTGTGCAGGTCTTGAGGACGTTCGTTCTCAACCACCATGGTATGAAACTGACGCGGCAAACAGACAATCGCCAACATGGTTAACACGGTATGAATTATTAAGGTCGGAATATTGGGTGATTCGTAGGTGGAAGCCGCCACATCAAGCAGGTCGATTTTGTCGCTGCTCATCGCCAGATACATGATGAACAAGCCAACAATCAAGAATGCCGCGAGCTTAACAATGGATTCAAACGCCACCGCCATCATCATGCCACGGTGATGTTCCGTGTTATCAATGTGCCTAGTACCAAACAACATGGTAAAGATGGCCAACGCACCGACCACAAACCAAGATACATGATAATCCTGATAGCCAAAATCTTGAGCTAGGCTCGGAGCAACAATATCCAACCCCATTGTGATACCACGCAATTGCAGTGCGATATAAGGAAGAATACCGACCACAGCAATCACGGTGACGGCTACCGCCAAGCCTTGAGATTTTCCGTAGCGAGCCGCGATAAAGTCGGCAATAGAGGTAATGTGTTCACGCTTCGCTATCAAGATCAGCCGCGCTAAGATCCGCCAGCCGAGAGTGAAGACCAAAATAGGTGCGAGATAAATGGGTAAGAAAGACCAAGGGTTATTGCTCGCCTGACCCACCGTCCCATAGAAGGTCCAAGAGGTACAATACACGGCAATCGAAAGGCTATAGATCCACGGGCGCCAACGCGATAGCCAACGAACCTGCCTGTCTCCATACCAAGCGATCAGAAATAACACGCCCAAGTAGGCTAAAGAGACTGGAATTACTATCCATCCTTGCATTGAAAACCCTTTCTTCATCCATAAAAAAACCTCTCCATAAGGGAGAGGTTTCATTTAACTAAGGATGGGTGATTAACTCAATCGCATCGCTTAAATTCTGTGCTTTAGACTCTAATTATCAGCATTTGCTGTGAGATTCTGACTGTTCCGAATCTGATTGATTAACCTCAACCACTGAACTTCTTTCATCCAACTTAATGAACAGAGCAAGTGCACCCATTGCAGCCATACCCCAGAAGATATTTGCCCCCCAAAGCTCATAACCCCAACCACTTAAGGTGGTCATTAATGCAATAAAGGCACCTAATGGAATCGCGTTATACAGAGCTTGTAGCGCAACCATCTTGTTTTGTTCTTCAGATTGGATGTATTGAATCGCGGCGATGTGTGCCATCGCAAAGGTCACTCCGTGCAACAACTGCACCATAACCAATGCGAAAATCGCTGTCGTTGATGCGGTAATACCCCAACGCGCCATCACCCCAATAGCCGCGACGACAAACAAAGTACGCAGTGACCAACCTGAGAATAATCGCTTACTCAGAGCAAATACGGCCACTTCAGCAACAACACCTAAACTCCACAAGTAACCGATGATCGCTTCTGAGTGACCCGCTTCTTTCCAATAAATCGCACTAAAACTGTAGTAAGCCGCATGACTACCTTGCAGCAGCGCCATCAAGGCTAAAAATTTTACCACTGACGACTCACGCAGCAGTTCGCCTAGTTTTGGTCGCACCGCTTGTTGCTCAGATTGCGTTACTGGCATCACGTTGGGATTTCTCATCGCCAGAATCAATGACAACAACACACCGGCGAGTGCAGTATACAAAATCATGTCGGTGCCAAATTGTGCCACCAAATAACCAACCACCGTTGAACCTGCGATAAAGGCAATTGAGCCCCAAAGGCGAGTTCGGCCGTAGTCGAGCATTTTCAAACGACTGTAATGGTTAGCCATCGCATCAGAAAGAGGAATGATCGGCCCACAACAGAGGTTAAACAGTACCGTTGCCAACAACATCAATATAAAACTGCCACCAGTGAAGAAGTGGAAGCCGACAAACAGCAACGCAGCGAAACTCAAACAGCGCAAAGCTGGCATCAAGTGTTCAACTTTATGGATACGTGGCGTAATCACTAGGTTAGCCACACAACGCGTCGCAAAGCCGATACCAATCAATACACCAATATCACCAGCAGACACGCCTTGGTCTTCAAACCACAACGCCCAAAATGGCAAGTACACGCCATACGCAAAAAAGAAACCAAGAAAATACTGAGAGATCCAGCCATAGGGTGAAGGGCTAAACATAAATGACCTATAAAGTGTGCGGAAAAAGGCAGCACCAATTATGCCTATCTCGCATACGATGAAAAAGGGAATTATTACTGGGATAGTATTCCCATATTCAATGGGTCTGAATATCGCATTTCAACAAGAGATTTCATGCTCATCAATACCCATACTCGCATTTAGACTAAAGTCGTCTGGAGCTTCGCTGGTATTTTGTCAGACTGATTAAAGACTCCCATTTCTTCTTGTGATGCTTATGCCTGAAAAATTTAATATGCAGCACCCACCCTTCGATAGCCTGTCTGACTCTGAGCAGTTGAAGCTTCGCTCTTCATTAGACGTGGTGTATTACCGCTCTCAAGAAGTGATACTGGAAGCTGAAAGGCCGAGCCGACACCTGCATATTTTGATCAAAGGGGCAGTTGAAGAGCGCGCGAGCAGTGATGGTGAGATTTACGCACACTATGCCAATGACGATATTTTTGATGTCCGAAGCCAGTTTGAACCTCACACCAAACACCAATACATCGCGCTCGAAGATACATTAAGTTATCTGCTGCCCACCGAGATTTTTCTCGAGCTTTACCACGCCAATGGCCAATTCGCCGCCTACTTTGATAGCAACTTATCAACACGTAAAGCACTGATCGAAGCCGCCCAACAACAGCAGAATCTAGCCGAGTTTATATTGACCAAAGTGGATGACTCTATCTATCATCCACCACTGATACTTGAACCAAACCAACCGATCAACCAAGTCACTCAAACCCTTAAAGAACAAGGGTTAGACTCGGCCCTAGTTCATTTGGAACATGATGATCAAAAAGCTTTTGGATCATCATATTCCTTGCCGTATGGAATCGTCACTCGAACCAATTTATTGCATGCTGTGATGCTCGATAATTTCCCACTGGATGCACCTGTCGGTGAGATCGCAACGTTTCCGGTGATGCACGTGAACCAAGGCGACTTCTTATTTAACGCCATGATTACCATGACCAGAAATCGAGTAAAAAGGTTGATGGTTTGTGATGGTAAAAATGCGGTCGGCATGGTGGATATGACACAGATCCTCAGCGCATTCTCCACACACTCCCACGTTCTTACTTTGCGTATTGCGCGTGCCACCAGCGTTGAAGAATTGGCAATGGCATCCAACAAACAACGTCAACTGGTCGAGAGCTTGCTCAGTAATGGGATTCGCACACGCTTTATCATGGAGCTGATTTCTGCGGTCAACGAACAGATCATAGAGAAGGCTTTTGAGTTGGTGATCCCACCTGCACTGCATAATCATTGCTGCCTAATCGTGTTGGGTTCCGAAGGCCGTGGGGAACAAATTCTCAAAACCGATCAAGACAACGCTCTAATAATTCAAGATGGTTTGGAGTGGCATCAATGCCAAAGTGCCATGAACGACCTCACTCATACCCTTCAACAATTGGGTTACCCACTGTGCCCGGGTAACGTGATGGTCAACAATCCGAAATGGGTGCATTCAGAACAAGAGTGGAAACAAACCCTTACCCATTGGGTAAAAAAAGCTACGCCAGACACCGTGATGGATATTGCGATCATGGCAGATGCACACGCAGTAGCGGGTAATAGAGAGTTATTAAAACCTGTAAAGCAGCACCTCAGTGATTTAATGCTCGGACAAGAATTGATTCTGACGGAGTTCTGCCGCCCTGCCCTTAACTTCTCAGTTCCCCTGACCCTGTTTGGTAATGTGAAGCAATCCAAGTCAGGGCTCGATATCAAACAAGGCGGTATTTTCCCTATCGTGCATGGTGTGAGAGCGCTTTGCCTAGAGCATGGTGTCACGGTAAACAACACCTTCGAACGCATTGAGCAGCTGGTCAGCAAGAAAGTATTAGAGCAAAGTACTGCCGATAATCTCAGTGAAGCACTCAAGCAATTCTTTAAGTGGCGTTTAGCCCAAAGGCTTTCTCAGCAGCACAGCAGCAACAAGATTAACGTCAAACTAATGGAACGAGCAGACAGGGATCTGCTTCGACATAGCCTGCACGTGGTGAAGAAGTTCAAGCAATGGCTCGGCTACCACTATCAGATACGGGATTAGGCATTGAACGATGAATAGGTTGGTTCGCTATTACTGGCATCACAAGCTCAAAGGCTCTCTCTATCAGCCTCTGTTTACTGCGCCTATTGATCATGAATATGTATCGCTCGATTGTGAAACCACCAGCCTAGACCCCAATCAGGCAGAATTAGTCACTATTGCCGCGACCAAGATCATCGGTAACCGAATCATTACCAGCCAACCTTTTGAAGTCCGGTTGCGCGCCCCGCAATCGCTCGATTGCAATTCAATAAAAATCCACCGCATTCGTCATCAAGATCTAAAACACGGCATCGAAGAAAAACAGGCTTTAATCGAGCTACTGAACTTCATTGGAAATCGTCCTTTAGTCGGCTATCACATCCGCTATGATAAAAAGATTCTCGACCGCGCCTGTTTAAAACAGCTTGGATTTCCACTGCCTAACCGATTAGTCGAAGTGAGCCAACTCTATCAAGACAAACTCGAAAGACAGCTGCCTAATGCCTATTTTGATCTCAGCATGGACGCCATCTGTCGCCAGCTCGATTTACCGATACCGGTCAATAAACATGATGCATTACAAGATGCTATCTCCGCTGCGCTGATCTTTGTACGCCTGAAACATGGTGACCTGCCCCGTTTCAACTCTTCTTATTCTTAATTCAACCACTGGCGCTTCACATAGAGAGCAACATCTCAAAAATGAACTTAACTCGCTATTTTGTAAGTGAAAAGCAGCGTCTCATCCTAAAGTCTAATTGTGGAAATCGCCGTCCTAGCCGAGAGTGATAACACAACGACGGTTCTGTAATAGACCTAGAAACTGAACACAAAGGAAGTTGCCAGTTCATTAGGAATGTAGGCACAAGGAGAGATGCAATGAGTGAAGCCCACGTTTATCCGGTAAAAGAAAATATTAAATCAACCACACACGCGGATAATGACACTTACCTAGCCATGTACCAACAATCTGTTTCTGACCCTGAAGGCTTTTGGGGTGAACACGGAAAAATCGTTGATTGGATCAAGCCTTTCACACAAGTAAAAAACACCTCTTTCGATCCTGGCCACATTGATATTCGCTGGTTTGAAGATGGCACGCTTAACGTTTCGGCTAACTGTATCGACCGCCACCTTGCTGAGCGCGGTGATGAAGTCGCTATCATCTGGGAAGGCGATGACCCGGCTGATGATAAAACGCTAACTTTTAATGAACTACACAAAGAAGTGTGCCTATTTTCAAATGCTCTAAAAGAGCAAGGCGTGCGCAAAGGTGATGTGGTTTGTTTATACATGCCAATGGTGCCAGAAGCGGCAGTAGCCATGCTGGCGTGTACCCGTATCGGTGCGGTTCACACAGTCGTATTTGGTGGTTTCTCACCAGAAGCACTGTCTGGTCGTATTATCGATTCAAATTCTAAAGTCGTTATCACTGCCGATGAAGGCGTGCGTGGCGGCCGTGCGGTTCCACTGAAAAAGAATGTCGACGAAGCACTGACGAACCCTGAAGTGAAAAACATCGAGAAGGTTGTGGTATTCAAACGCACTGGCGGTGATGTTGCATGGCACGAGCACCGCGATGTGTGGTGGCACGATGCTATTGCTAATGTATCTGCAGATTGCCCACCAGAAGAGATGAACGCAGAAGATCCACTATTCATCCTTTATACGTCAGGCTCAACGGGTAAACCTAAAGGTGTTATGCACACCACAGGTGGCTACCTTGTTTATGCAGCAATGACATTCAAATACGTATTCGATTACCAAGAAGACGAGACTTTCTGGTGTACAGCCGATGTAGGTTGGATTACCGGTCACACATACCTTGTTTACGGGCCTCTTGCTAATGGCGCAAAAACGATTCTATTTGAAGGCGTGCCAAATTATCCGAACACCAGCCGCATGAGTGAAGTGGTCGATAAGCACCAAGTTAATATTCTTTATACTGCGCCAACGGCTATTCGTGCATTGATGGCGAAAGGCAATGAAGCCGTTGAAGGTACTTCTCGTGACAGCCTAAGAATCATGGGCTCAGTGGGTGAACCTATCAACCCAGAGGCTTGGGAGTGGTACTACAAAACAATCGGTAATGAGCAGTCTCCAATTGTTGATACATGGTGGCAAACAGAAACGGGCGGTATCTTGATTGCACCGCTACCAGGCGCAACAGACCTCAAACCAGGCTCTGCAACTCGTCCATTCTTCGGTGTGCAACCGGCGTTAGTTGATAACATGGGCAATATCATTGAGGGTGCAACAGACGGCAACCTAGTGATTCTAGATTCTTGGCCAGGCCAAATGCGTACCGTTCATGGCGATCATGACCGCTTCGAACAGACTTACTTCTCTACATTTAAAGGCATGTACTTCACCAGTGATGGCGCTCGTCGTGATGAAGACGGTTACTACTGGATTACAGGTCGTGTTGATGACGTACTTAACGTCTCTGGCCACCGTATGGGTACTGCTGAAATTGAATCGGCTTTAGTCGCGTTCGATAAGATTGCTGAGGCTGCGATTGTGGGTATCCCTCATGATATTAAAGGCCAAGCGATTTACGCTTACATCACGCTGAATGATGGTGAGTTCCCAACCGCAGAGCTTCATAAAGAAGTGAAAGACTGGGTACGTAAAGAGATTGGCCCAATTGCAACGCCCGATGTACTGCACTGGACCGACTCTCTACCAAAAACTCGTTCGGGTAAAATCATGCGTCGTATCCTACGTAAAATTGCGACTGGCGATACAGGTAACCTAGGTGATACCTCAACCCTAGCCGACCCAAGCGTGGTTGATAAGCTGATTGCCGAGAAAGCCGAACTGGCATAAGCAACTAGTCACAGCAGCTAATCACTGTTTAAAACAGCACTTTCTAAACCGTCACCTATGTGGCGGTTTTTTTATGGCTGATCTTGATCTCAAATATCCCGCCCCAAATTAAGGCTAAGACGCTTTTTTGTTAAGTTGGTAACAATTCCAAGCTGTATCAATAGGAGATTAGACCAGTAAATTGCTGCGATTTGCGCTGAATTAGCTATAATCTGGTTCTAATTTTTAAATTTGGGTTTTTCTCACTGGAAATTAACCGCAAATTTTCAATAAAATGGCAACATTCACGTTCGTAAACACGATAAAGGAAGATAGCCCCACGATGTCTACAAAGTTTCGCATTCTAGTTTTAAATGGCCCAAACCTTAACCTGTTAGGCCTTAGAGAGCCTGCACACTACGGTTCTCAAACACTTGACCAGATTATTAGCTCACTGACCGAGCAAGCGAAAGCACACGATGTTGAGCTATCTCACTTACAGTCAAATCGTGAGTATGAACTGATTGAAGCTATCCATAGTGCTTATCAAAATGTTGATTTTATTATTATCAACCCAGCAGCCTTTACACATACCAGTGTGGCACTGCGTGATGCACTACTTGGCGTTGCCATCCCATTTATTGAGGTTCATCTATCGAATGTTCACGCGCGTGAACCATTCCGTCACCACTCTTACCTATCTGATAAAGCAGAAGGTGTGATTTGTGGCTTAGGTGCCCAAGGTTATCAATTTGCTTTGACCGCTGCGCTCAGCAAGCTCAACTCAAAGTAAACATAAACAACGAACTATTACTAACCTACTCAGTCATAGAGTAAGTTCAATTAACAGATAAAGAGAAAGAAACAATGGATATTCGCAAAATCAAAAAGCTAATCGAATTGGTTGAAGAGTCTGGCATTTCTGAGCTAGAAATCTCTGAAGGTGAAGAGTCAGTACGAATCAGTCGTAACAGCACTGCACCTGTAGCACCTGTTCAATATGCAGCTGCTCCAGCACCTGTAGCGGCAGCAGCTCCTGCGGCGGCACCTGTAGCAGCAGAAGCAGCGGCTCCTGCAGTTCCAGCGGGCCACCAAGTTCTTTCTCCAATGGTTGGTACTTTCTACGGCGCTCCAAGCCCAGACGCAAAACCATTCGTTAAAGTTGGTCAATCAGTAACAGCTGGCGAAACTCTATGTATCGTTGAAGCAATGAAAATGATGAACCAAATCGAAGCTGATAAATCTGGTGTTGTAACAGCTATCCTAGTTGAAGACGGTCAACCAGTAGAATTCGACCAAGCTCTAGTAATTATCGAATAATAGAGAGCACTCATTATGTTAGATAAATTAGTAATCGCGAACCGTGGTGAGATTGCACTACGTATTCTGCGTGCATGTAAAGAGCTTGGCATTAAAACGGTAGCGGTTCACTCAACTGCTGACCGTGATCTTAAGCACGTACTGCTTGCAGACGAAACCATTTGTATCGGTCCAGCTCGTGGTATCGATAGCTACCTAAACATCCCCCGTATCATCAGCGCAGCTGAAGTTACAGGTGCAGTAGCAGTTCACCCTGGCTACGGCTTCCTATCTGAAAATGCAGACTTTGCAGAACAGGTAGAACGCAGTGGCTTTATCTTCGTTGGCCCTAAAGCTGAAACCATTCGCATGATGGGTGACAAAGTGTCTGCTATCACGTCAATGAAGAAGGCTGGCGTACCTTGTGTACCAGGTTCTGACGGTCCTCTTGACGACGACGACGCGAAAAACAAAGCGCACGCTAAGCGCATTGGTTTCCCAGTAATCATCAAGGCATCTGGCGGCGGCGGCGGTCGTGGTATGCGTGTTGTTCGTTCTGAAGCAGAACTAACAGAAGCTATCGCGATGACTCGCGCTGAAGCAAAAGCATGTTTCAACAACGACATGGTTTACATGGAGAAATTCCTAGAAAACCCACGTCACATTGAAGTACAAGTGCTTGCAGATGGCCAAGGTAATGCTATCCACCTAGGTGAGCGTGACTGTTCAATGCAACGTCGTCACCAGAAAGTTGTGGAAGAAGCGCCAGCTCCAGGTATCACTGAAGAGATGCGTAAGTACATTGGCGAACGTTGTACTCGTGCATGTATTGAGATCGGTTACCGCGGTGCAGGTACATTTGAATTCCTATACGAGAACGGTGAATTCTACTTCATCGAAATGAACACTCGTATCCAGGTTGAACACACGATTACTGAAATGGTAACGGGTATCGACCTAGTGAAAGAACAGCTACGTATTGCAGCTGGTCAGCCTCTATCATTCACTCAGGATGACATTAAGCTGCGCGGCCACTCAATCGAATGTCGTATCAATGCTGAAGATCCAGTTCGTTTCCTACCTTCACCAGGTAAGATTGAACGTTTCCACGCACCAGGCGGCATGGGTGTTCGTTGGGAATCTCATATCTACACTGGCTACACTGTACCACCGCATTACGATTCAATGATCGGCAAGCTGATCACTTACGGTGAGAACCGTGATGTTGCTATCGCTCGTATGAAGAACGCATTGGGTGAAATGATTGTTGAAGGTATTAACGTTAATACTGAGCTTCAACTGTCTATTATGAACGACGAAAACTTCCAACACGGTGGTGCAAACATCCACTACCTTGAGAAGAAACTTGGTTTGTCATAATCCGTTCGTTTAAGAACAGTCAAAATGCTCACTTCGGTGAGCATTTTTGTTTTTGAACCGCCGAAAAAATCAATCTTTAATCCCCATTATATTCCGTGGGGTTTTGGTGAATTTGCTCATATTTTCTGCTAGACTCGCCATCCAATTTTTCTCATATAGAAGATGCAGCCATGCCTTGGATTCAAATCAAGCTTAATGCTACCAATGAAAATGCCGAACAAATCGGCGACATGTTAATGGAAGAGACTGGTGCTCTTTCTGTAACTTTCCTGGATGCACAAGATACCCCTGTATTTGAGCCTCTGCCGGGCGAAACTCGCCTTTGGGGTGATACTGACATTCTCGCGCTTTACGACGCTGAGACTGATACTGGTGTCGTTCTAGCGCAGATTAAAGCAAGCAACATGTTCCCTGCAGACTTTGCTCATAAAGTAGAGCAAATTGAAGACAAGGATTGGGAACGTGAATGGATGGACAACTTCCACCCAATGAAGTTTGGTGAGCGTTTATGGATTTGCCCTAGCTGGCGCGATATCCCTGAACCTGACGCTGTAAACGTAATGCTAGACCCAGGTCTTGCATTTGGTACAGGTACTCACCCGACAACGGCATTGTGTCTTGAGTGGCTTGAAGGCTTAGACCTGGCAGGCAAAACCGTGATCGACTTCGGTTGTGGCTCCGGCATCCTAGCGATCGCTGCAATCAAACTAGGCGCAGCAAAAGTTATCGGGATCGACATTGACCCTCAAGCTCTGCTCGCATCAAAAGACAACGCACAGCGCAATGGCGTTGCTGAGCAACTAGAGGTGTTCTTGCCACAAGATCAACCGGAAGGTTTGCTAGCAGACGTTGTTGTTGCCAACATTCTTGCAGGTCCATTACGCGACCTTTCTGGCATCATCAAAGGCCTAGTTAAGCCAAATGGTGTACTTGCGATGTCGGGTGTTTTAGATACACAAGCAGAAGATGTTGCGACTTATTATCGTGATGAGCTTCACATTGATCCGATCGTTGAACAACAAGAATGGTGTCGAATCTCAGGTCGCAAGCAAGGCTAGACAAGACTTTGGGCGCTAATTGACTGAAATTTAAACAAATTACAAAAACAAATTGTAAATGCTCAAATATTAGTCTTTTCACGCAGCGAAAAAATGCGTAAAATGCGCGCCCTTGCTGGTACAGAACTGTGATGACATTTTTGAAAATCGGAAATTATCAACTTAAGAACAATCTAATCGTCGCTCCTATGGCTGGCGTAACGGATAGACCATTCCGTGAGTTGTGTCTTCGCTACGGTGCGGGGATGGCAGTCAGTGAAATGATGTCCTCCAATCCGAAAGTTTGGAAAACGTCAAAGTCTCAGCAGCGTATGGTACATGAAGGCGAATCGGGCATTCGTTCAGTACAAATCGCTGGTGCAGATCCACAGCTTATGGCCGAGGCTGCTCAATTTAATGTGGATAACGGTGCGCAAATCATCGATATCAACATGGGTTGTCCAGCCAAAAAAGTGAATAAGAAGCTTGCGGGCTCAGCCCTACTGCAGCATCCAGAACTCATTGAAGACATTCTGAAAGCGGTGGTAAATGCTGTCGACGTTCCAGTAACGTTGAAAACGCGCACAGGCTGGGATATAGACAATAGAAACTGTGTCCAAATCGCGAAAATAGCCGAAGACTGCGGCATACAAGCTCTTGCCCTCCATGGAAGAACTCGCGCTTGTATGTACAAAGGTGAGGCAGAATACAAACACATTAAAGCAGCGAAACAAGCAGTATCTATTCCGGTTATCGCTAACGGTGATATCGATAGTCCGGAAAAAGCGAAGTTTGTGCTGGAGTACACCGGCGCTGATGCTTTAATGATAGGTCGACCTGCCCAAGGGCGTCCTTGGATTTTTAACGAAATCCAACACTATTTGGAAAACGGCACCACGATGGACCCACTCCCGATTTCGGAAGTGAAAGACATCATGCTTGGTCATGTGCACGCTCTACATGAATTTTATGGAGAGTTTTTAGGCCCTCGCATCGCTCGTAAGCATGTGGGTTGGTATCTAAAAGAACATGAACAAGCGAGTGAGTTTCGCCGTACCTTCAACGCATTCGAAGCAGGTGATCTGCAGCTTGAAGCGCTAGAAGGTTTTTTTGATAACGTTGCACCATAATTACGAGAAGAGCTAGACCGAATATGTTCGAACAAAATCTGACTTCAGAAGCATTGACAGTAACTACAGTTACATCACAAGACCAAATCACGCAGAAGCCACTACGTGACTCAGTTAAAGCATCATTGAAAAATTACCTTGCTCAATTAAACGGTCAAGAAGTCAGCGAGTTATACGAATTAGTATTAGCTGAAGTTGAACAGCCACTACTAGACACTATCATGCAGTACACTCGCGGTAACCAAACTCGCGCAGCAACCATGATGGGTATTAACCGCGGTACTCTTCGCAAGAAACTTAAAAAATACGGCATGAACTAATCGTTCTTTCGTAATTTATTGAATTGAAAGCCAAGCTCATTTTTGAGTTTGGCTTTTTTTTGGCTTGTCGAACCGTGATAGATGGCTGACTACTCCCCAGTGCGACAACAGCGTCCTTTGTTGACGTTTGCTGAGCCCAAGGCTGCCAGAATCGAACAATGGCTTGCATCGTCGTCTACGTGTCCACAACACGCATCATTAATCTTTTTAAGTGCGGTGCGAATCTTAGTTAACTCAGTAATCTTCTCATCGATCATCTCTAATTTTGCTGAGGTAATCGACTTCACTTCAGCGCAACTGTGCTGTGTGGCCTCAAGTCGAATCTCAAGCAATTCTTTAATCTCGTCCAAACTCAGCCCCAACGCTTTAGATTTGAGAATAAAGGTCACCTGTTTCTGGTTATTTTCATCATATAGGCGATAACCCGACTCACTGCGACTGGCTGGCGCGATCAGGTTATTCTTCTCATAAAATCGCAAGGTATCGGCTGTCACACCGCATCGCTTCGCTAATTCACCGATCTGAAACATGTTTTTTCCTACTGTTTCGTCCATTCCACAATTAACCTTATCGTTACTTTTCAGGCTGAAATGGCACTTTTCATAATTAATTTTGAGATGCCAAACGATTGCGCGAGCTTTTTTGTAATAAATTAGTTAGAATCTGCGCCATCAAATTTGGAGTTGGTTATCTTATAGCTAGATCATAAGACAAACCCAAAAGGTCTTTACCAAAACTGGCCAATATTTTATCTCTTACTGGTATCTAAGATAATCCACGCTAAGAAGATAGAAACAAGTTCTTTTTTGGCAAATATCTTTATTTTAACCCCATGAATTTGAGGAAGATGGAAGCATGAATAACGCTCGTCCAATTCGCCGCGCTCTAATCAGCGTATCAGACAAAACTGGTATCGTTGAATTTGCACAAGCTCTTGCTAACCGTGGTGTAGATATTCTATCTACCGGTGGCACTGCTCGCCTGCTTGCTGAAAAAGGCATCTCTGTTACAGAAGTATCTGACTACACTGGTTTCCCAGAAATGATGGATGGCCGTGTTAAGACTCTGCACCCAAAAGTTCATGGTGGTGTTCTAGGCCGTCGTGGTCAAGATGATGACGTGATGGAAACTCACGGTATCAACCCTATCGATATGGTTGTTGTAAACCTATACCCATTCGCAGAAACCGTTGCTAAAGAAGGTTGTACCCTTGCTGACGCTGTTGAGAACATCGACATCGGTGGTCCAACAATGGTTCGCTCTGCAGCGAAAAACCACAAAGACGTAACGATCGTTGTTAACGCACACGACTACGAGCGCGTTGTCGCTGAAATGGACGCGAACGAGCAATCTCTAACACTAGAGACTCGCTTCGACCTCGCTATCGTAGCATTCGAGCACACCGCTTCTTACGACGGCATGATCGCAAACTACTTCGGCACTATGGTTCCATCATACGGTGCCTCTCTACTTGATGAAGAAGGAAAGAAGGCTGACGAAGAGAGCAAATTCCCTCGCACGTTCAACCAACAGTTCGAGAAAAAGCAAGACATGCGCTACGGTGAGAACAGCCACCAAGCAGCCGCATTCTACGTTGAAGCAAACCCTGAAGAAGCGTCAGTATCTACTGCTCGCCAAATTCAAGGTAAAGCACTTTCTTACAACAACATCGCTGACACCGACGCAGCACTTGAGTGTGTGAAAGAGTTCGACCAGCCAGCATGTGTGATCGTTAAGCACGCTAACCCATGTGGTGTTGCACTAGGTGAAGACATCCTAGAAGCTTACGACCGCGCATTCAAAACAGACCCAACGTCTGCATTTGGCGGCATCATTGCTTTCAACCGTGAGCTAGACGCTGCAACAGCAACGGCTATCACTGAGCGTCAATTCGTTGAAGTTATCATTGCACCATCAGTTTCTGCTGAAGCAGTAGAAATCGTAGCGGCTAAGAAAAACCTTCGCCTACTCGAGTGTGGCGAGTGGACAACGAAGACAACTGGCTTTGACGTGAAACGCGTTAACGGTGGTTTGCTAGTTCAAGACCGCGACCAAGGCATGGTGTCTGAAGATGACCTTAAAGTAGTTTCTAAGCGCCAACCTACAGCTGAAGAGCTAAAAGATGCCCTATTCTGCTGGAAAGTAGCGAAGTACGTTAAATCTAACGCTATCGTTTACTCAAAAGGCGACATGACTATTGGTGTAGGCGCAGGCCAAATGAGCCGCGTTTACTCTGCGAAAATCGCAGGCATCAAAGCTGCAGACGAAGGTCTACAGGTTGAAGGCTGTGTGATGGCATCAGATGCATTCTTCCCATTCCGTGACGGTATCGACGCGGCTGCAGAGGCTGGCATCAAGTGTGTTATCCAACCAGGCGGCTCTATGCGTGATGACGAAGTTATCGCAGCAGCAGACGAACACGGCATGGCGATGATCTTTACGGGCATGCGTCACTTCCGCCACTAATTTCCTCTTCGTATTTGGCACTGTGGCGTCGTTAGCTGCTTTCGCCCACCCCGGTCACATAGCGGACTATGCTCCCGGGGATGGGCTCAATTGCTGCCTAGCCACATCACCAACTACTTTGAGCAAGACTTATAACTTTGTTTTTTTAAATATTTAGATATTTGAGATTAAGGATTTTACAATGCGAGTTTTAATCATCGGTGCTGGCGGTAGAGAACATGCTTTAGGTTGGAAAGCAGCACAAAACCCAAACGTTGAAACAGTATTCATCGCTCCAGGTAACGCAGGCACTGCACTTGAGCCTAAACTTGAGAACGTAAACATCGGCGTTGAAGACATCGCTGGTTTAGTGGCGTTTGCTCAAGAGAAAAAAATCGAACTGACTATCGTTGGACCTGAAGCGCCACTAGTTATTGGTGTGGTTGACGCATTCCGTGAAGTGGGTCTTCCTATCTTTGGTCCAACTCAAGCGGCAGCACAGCTTGAAGGTTCGAAAGCATTCACTAAAGATTTCCTAGCTCGTCATGACATTCCAACGGGTTACTACGCAAACTTCACTGAGATTGAGCCAGCTATCGCTTACGTACGTGAGCAAGGCGCTCCAATCGTAGTAAAAGCTGACGGTCTTGCGGCGGGTAAAGGCGTTATCGTTGCGATGACCCTTGAAGAAGCTGAAGACGCAATCAAAGATATGCTAGCGGGCAACGCATTTGGCGAAGCTGGCAGCCGCGTGGTTATCGAAGAGTTCCTTGAAGGCGAAGAAGCAAGCTTCATCGTAATGGTTGACGGTTCTAGCGTTCTTCCTATGGCCACCAGCCAAGATCACAAACGTGTTGGCGACAAAGACACGGGTCCTAATACTGGCGGTATGGGGGCTTACTCCCCAGCTCCAGTTGTGACGCCTGAAATCCACAATCGTATCCTTGAGGAAGTTATCTACCCAACGGTACGTGGTATGGACGCAGAAGGCGCACCTTACACGGGTTTCCTTTACGCTGGCCTAATGATCGATGCTGACGGCACACCTAAGGTTATCGAATACAACTGCCGCTTCGGTGATCCAGAAACGCAGCCTATCATGATGCGTATGGAGTCAGACCTTGTTGAGCTTTGCCTAATGGCTATCGACGAGAAACTAGACGAAGCAGAATCAAAGTGGGATCCACGCGCTTCTATCGGTGTTGTTCTTGCGGCTGGCGGTTACCCTGCTGACTACGCAAAAGGTGACGTAATTTCACTACCAACAAGCGAAGTTGAAGGCCAAAAGGTTTTCCACGCGGGTACGACTAATAACGAAGCTGGCGATGTGGTGACAAACGGTGGTCGTGTACTTTGTGCAACGGCACTGGGTAACACGATTTCTGAAGCTCAAGAGCGTGCTTACGCGTTGACGAAGCAGGTTAGCTGGAATGGTATGTTCCACCGCAATGACATTGGTTACCGTGCGATTGCGCGCGAGCAAGAGCAGTAATCAATCTTGTTACTCGCTTACTTCCCAATAACAGTAAGCAAATGATAGTAAACGAATAACAGCAAAAGGCGTCTCGATAGGCGCCTTTTTATTACTCAATCTTTCTAGAGGTCTGCACTTGTACAGATAAATAAGTACTTGACCTATGGTAGGCCAAATACTCTCAATCCTTTGATTACTCGCTATTCTTTCAACAATGATGGCCTAACGACACAATCATGGTTGTCTTCAGCCAGCATCAGTAACTCTTCCACACTCATCTTACCCAGTGAATCACTGCCAAGAAACGCCGCATAGCTTTCCACTGATGCCAATCGGTCGATCACGAAGCTTGGTAAGGTCTGGTTAAATTCAATGCGATCAAATTCACCACCAGCGCACGTCTTAAAAGAGCTGCCATCCCAGTAACCCTGAACCAGCCTGAGCCCTTCGTCATTCTGCTTCATCGTAGTCTCTAGAACCGACTTAGCTTCTTTCTGGTAGTTTTCGAGTTGCTTAGCTTGGATAGGTAAGATTTTGCTATCAATACGATACTGTTGATACACAGCTTCGCCTGACTTATTGAAACGCACATGGACACGATAAGGAACCAGCTCATTCGAAGAGTTACGCTGCTCGCCTTCACGAATGAATTCGCGAAGCACGCCTTCTGACCAAGCATAATCAGTTTGGTACCAGCCGTAATCGCCGACAGTGACGTAGTCAGCTGAAGTATGAGGTTGTGTTAGCTTGTTTGTAACCCAGTAGAAACTTGTCGCGTCGCCCATGACTTGGCCGCCGGTATGAGTTTCAAATTGCTCTAGGTTTTTGCGAGGGCTTGTTGAAGAACAGCCAATAAGAAATGTAGATAATAGTGAAACGAGAAGAAATGCTTTTTTCATAAAAACCTGTACCGAGGTGGAATACGACTACCTCGGTACAGTTTAGATTATTTCACTGAATCTTTCAGCGCTTTACCAGCAACAAATGCTGGAACATTTGCAGCAGCGATTTGGATCTCATCACCAGTTTTTGGGTTACGACCAGTGCGAGCTGCACGGTGGTTTACTTTAAAAGTACCAAAACCAATTAGCTGAACTTGATCGCCATCTTTAAGAGCATCTGTAACACCGCCAAGAGTCGCTTCTAGAGCAGCTTTAGCTTGTGCTTTAGAAAGGTCCGCTTTTTCAGCAATAAAGTCGATTAATTGAGTCTTGTTCATTTTAGGTTTCCCTTCTTTGTATTTTTGAATTCAATTCACTCTAAAACATAAATGCCCCATCTGGCAAAGGTTTGTCGTCGATCTTTAGCTCTAGTGCCGTAGTTTTAGCCATAATATGAGTAATAACTCACAATTTGTTACTGATTTTATTAAGCAAGCCCTTGTTTAAAAGGGGCTGAGAGCAAAATTAATGATGACCTAGCCACTACTTTTTCACTATAATCCACGCTGAATCGCTGCTAAAGCGTACAATTTAATTTAAGGGCAAACATGCTGCTGCTATCTATTTACGTCTCCATTGCTATTGGAGTTTCTTTCATTTGTTCTGTTTTGGAAGCTGTACTTTTGAGTATTAGTCCGAGCTACATTGCTCAACTAAAACAAAATGGGCACCCTGCAGCAGAGTCTTTAGACAAACTGAAAACAGATATTGACCGCCCGCTTGCGTCAATTTTAACGCTCAACACCATCGCGCATACTATCGGTGCTGCGACAGCAGGTGCACAAGCGGCTGTCGTTTTTGGTAGCCAATGGTTAGGTGTCTTCTCTGCCGTACTAACGCTGGGTATCTTGGTATTGTCTGAGATTGTTCCAAAGACCATTGGTGCAACCTACTGGCGTCAACTTGCTCCTGCTTCGGCAAGCGTGCTGCGCTGGATGGTGTTCTTCCTAACACCGTTTGTCTGGTTCTCAGAACAGATCACCAAACGTCTTGCTCGTGGCCACCAAGCACCAAAAATGCGTGATGAGCTATCTGCAATGGCGATTTTGGCAAAAGAGAGCGGCGAGTTTGCAGAAGGCGAATCAAAAATCCTGAGCAACCTACTGGGTATTCAAGATGTACCCGTAACTCAAGTAATGACGCCGCGCCCAGTGGTATTCCGTGTTGATGCGGAAATGAGTGTCAATACGTTCCTAGAACAACATAAAGACACGCCATTCTCACGCCCGCTGGTTTACAGCGAGCAGAGTGACAACATCATCGGTTTTGTTCACCGCTTAGAGCTGTTTAGATTGCAGCAAGCCGGTTGTGGTGAGAAAGCTTTGGGTGAAGTAATGCGCCCTATCCACGTGTTGCTGAACAACATGGGCTTGGCTAAGGCCTTTGACCAGATGATGGCAAACCGCCTGCAACTGTCTTTAGTTGTGGACGAATACGGCACTATTCAGGGCATCATCACCCTAGAAGACATCTTTGAGCACCTAGTGGGCGAAGAGATTGTCGATGAAGCGGATAAGACGACTGACATGCAAGAACTGGCGTTCCAACGCTGGGAAAAGTGGAAAGAGACACACGGCGTTATCGAAAACCGCGATGACGACGACGCATCAAAAGACAAAGCGCAGAACGAAGACAAAAAAGACGCTTAATCTAAATTTGATACCGTCAGATACAACAAAGGCTCCCTAGGGAGCCTTTGTTTTTTATTCGTACCTTGGTGCAATTGCGAATTATAACGCAACACCAATGTTACTGACTGGGTCTTCACGCAGTTCGTGGCGTAGGTCTTTGATCAGCTCTAAGTCACGCTCAGTCGTTTCACGTAGAGGTCGGAAAATGGCCCACTGAACGTCCCACTCTTCACACACCGCTTCGTTTTCTTTTTGGTTTTCGTTCGTCACTTCTTCAGCGCCTTGAGCAAACTCAAGCTCAGCAACCGTCTTCACCGATTGTTGACTCACTTTAATTACCGCTTCCAACATATGTTCACGGTCAAGCAGACCATGAATTAGCGTTGCTAGGCCTTGGCATGCGTCCATTGCTGGGTAAACACCATAAAAATCAAAATCATCACCGCTAGGGAATAGCTCTTCAACCTTCTCAAGTTGACGCTCAAAGTTCACCTTTGCTGTTTTAACCGTCAGGATTTCCCAAATGCTATCCAAAACATCACGATAGATTCGAGCTTCCGCAAATTCTGTATTCTCACAAAACATGGCATAGTTAGGATACATACGCTCACATAGACACGCCATAAAGGTAATTTGTTGCCAAGGTTCTAACTTTTCAAGACGAACCTGCAGTGGATTCTGAAGCATAGTCACTCAATAATTGCAGAAAAAGACAGCGAAAGTGTACTTGATAAACCCTGGGGGGAAAAGGTAAGCCGATGAACAATTTTACGAATAAGCTCTATATTCTTACTGAGCATGACGATACCTATACGCAACTGATTCTAAACCAGGATTTACCCGACCTAGAAATCACTCAAACCCCCAAATCAGCACAGATTGTCTTGGCGTCACCACCTCTAATCGCAGAGCGCCTCGGCGAGTTTAAAGAGCTAGACTGGGTACAGAGTACCTATGCTGGAATCAATAAACTCACTCAGCCGGATCTTCGTCAAGATTATACGCTAACCAACGTCAAGGGCATCTTCGGCCCTGCGATTGCTGAATACGTATTGGGTTACACAATCAGTCACTGTAGACACTTCCCTCATTACCACCAGCATCAACAACAACGAAACTGGCAGCCACAGCTTTATACTAGCCTAACTGACAAAACTATCGTGATTTTAGGAACAGGTTCAATCGGCAGTCATTTAGCAAAAACCGCGACCGCTTTTGGTATTCATACCATAGGTGTCAACCGTACGGGCATCCCATCCAAACAAGAAACCTTTAAAGAGACGTTCCACATCAATGAGATAGAGGCTGCCCTTAAGCAGGCTGATATTGTGGTCAACACCTTGCCATCAACAGCTGAAACCTATCAGCTGCTAAACCAAACCACATTAGGTTACTGCTCTAACGTGCTGCTGTTTAATGTCGGTCGAGGGGAAAGTGTAGACAACAAAGCCTTGTTGCTCGCCATAAAAAACAGATGGGTAGAACACGCATTTTTAGATGTATTTGAAAGCGAGCCCCTTTCGCAAGATCACCCTTTCTGGAAACTACCGCAAGTCACCATCACGCCACACATCGCAGCACTCAGTGAACCAAGACAAGTGGTCGAGATCTTCGCAGAGAATTATAAACAGTGGCGAGATGGCTTTACACTTAATCATGTCATCGATTTTGATAAAGGTTACTGATGTCCTCTTTGTTACTTAAAGAGATTCGACAATGCCGAGCTTGTGAACCTTACCTATCACATGGTGCCAACCCGGTGATTCAAGCACACCCAAACGCGCGCTTGCTGATCATAGGTCAAGCGCCAGGTATCAAGGTGCATGAGTCGTCGATCCCTTGGAACGACGCCAGTGGCAAAGGATTAAGAGAGTGGTTAGGGATAGATAGCGATACTTTTTACGACGAGCAAAAAGTCGCGATTGTGCCCATGGGGTTTTGTTATCCGGGAAAAGGGAAAAGTGGTGATCTTCCACCACGCAAAGAGTGCGCGGAGCTTTGGCATAACAAAGTGCTGCAATCTCTACCCGATATTCAAATGACACTGCTGATTGGCCAGTACGCACAAAACCATTACCTAACAAACAAAACCACTAGCACATTGACCGAAACCGTGCGTGATTGGCAAAGGTGGGCGCCTGAGTTTTTGCCATTACCCCACCCTTCGCCACGCAATAATATCTGGCTCAAGAAGAACCCTTGGTTTGAAAGTGAGGTTATTCCTTACATCCGAAAGCACATCTCGGAGCATTTGGCCTACCATGATCCAAATGCCTAATAAACTGCACGCTACAAGATTAAACCGCTATCCAATACTCATCGCAGATAATAAAAAGCGCCGTTAGTTTCCTAACAGCGCTTTCAATAATCTTACTCAGAATTACTTGTGGTAAGGCTTAGACAATTCGTGAACAGCGTCAACGAATACACCAGCGTTCTCTGGCGGTACATCTAAGTGGATACCGTGGCCTAGGTTAAATACATGACCTGTACCACCGTCGCCGAAGCCTTCAAGGATGCTGCCCACTTCTTCGCGAATACGTTCAGGCTGAGCGTAAAGCATTGAAGGATCCATGTTACCTTGCAGAGCAACTTTGTCGCCGATGCGAGCTTTTGCATCTGCGATGTTGATTGTCCAGTCTAGACCAACCGCATCACAACCTGTTGCTGCGATAGACTCAAGCCACATGCCACCGTTCTTAGTGAACAGAGTAACCGGTACTCGACGACCTTCGTTTTCACGGATTAGGCCATCAACGATTTTGTGCATGTATTGCAGTGAGAATAGGTTGTAGTCACGAGGCGTCAGTACACCACCCCATGTATCAAATACCATTACCGATTGAGCACCCGCTTTAATTTGCGCGTTCAGGTATTCGATAACACTGTCAGCCAGTTTGTCTAGAAGCAGGTGCAGCGTTTGTGGTTCTGCGTACATCATCTTCTTGATCTTAGTGAATGCTTTAGAGCTTCCACCTTCAACCATGTATGTCGCTAGAGTCCATGGGCTACCAGAGAAACCAATCAGTGGCACTTCGCCTTTCAGGTCTTTACGGATCTGACGAACGGCATTCATTACGTATTGAAGCTCACCTTCTGGATCAGGTAGGCCAATCTTCTCTACGTCAGCTTTACACGTGATAGGACGCTCAAACTTAGGACCTTCACCTGTTTCAAAGTACAAACCTAAGCCCATTGCATCAGGGATAGTTAGGATGTCTGAGAACAAGATTGCCGCATCAAGCGGGAAACGACGTAAAGGTTGAAGTGTTACTTCTGATGCCAGTTCCGCGTTTTTGCACAAAGACATGAAATCGCCCGCTTCAGCGCGCGTTGCTTTGTACTCAGGAAGATAGCGGCCAGCTTGGCGCATCATCCATACCGGTGTGTAATCAACAGGCTGTTTTAAAAGTGCGCGTAAATAGCGATCGTTTTTTAATTCGGTCATTCCGTTAAATTCCAATTCAATCTTGTCTAATTTTGATGGCAAGTATTCTAACACTGATTGAAGGGTAAAAGCTGCGTGCTTTGCAACCTAGATCAAGTTATTAACTTTTAAATCAATGCTTAATTTGCACCCAATTACGAGAGCATGTTAAAAATTTGTCGCTAGCGAAAATTACAATTATAACATCTGAGTAGTCACTACTCAGCATCTCATAACGACATCTTACTTACCCCCTCCACTTGTGGAGGGTTTTTTTTAGCTTTTGACCACCCATAAGCCAAATACTATCACAGGCAGATTAGTGCTCTAGCATCTGCTCCGTCACACCATCTTTCATCACGTCATCAACGGTTTTCTCAATCAACTGTCTCGCAATGGTTCCAACAGGAGCAACATCAGGCAGGCTTGTTACGTCAAACCATTGAGCATCCGATAGCTCGCTGTAGTCAGGCTTAAGCGTACCACCAGCACAATCGGCGAGAAAGCCCATCATCATACTCGATGGAAACGCCCATGGCTGGCTGCCAAAGTAACGAATATTATCGACATCGATACCCGTTTCTTCTTTGACTTCTCTTGCCACACACTGCTCTAAGGTCTCTCCGACCTCTAGGAAGCCCGCTATCACGGTATACATGCCTGTTTTATGTCTTGGGTGCTGCGCAAGCAATATCTTGTTGTCGTTTCGCACAGCGACAATGATGCACGGGAAGATACGAGGATAATGAAGTGTGCGGCAATCTCCACACTGCATCGCCACCTGGTTATGGTTGAGATGATTTCGACCACCACACTGAGGGCAAAAACGCATACTTTGAGTCATATGCCCATATTGGATGGCTTTGCTTGCAGTCAAGAAACTCACTTCAGGCCAGTGCAGTAACTCTCTTAGGCTGACCATGCTCAGCTCATTCTCCACATCACAATCGTTGAGCCAATACACCTTGCGACCTTGATGCTGACCAATACAGATTGCATGCTCCACACTCAGCCCAAGCTCTTCAGCAGAGCCAAACGGAAACTGATCATTATTAACCCAAATATCACTACCAGAAACGACGCACCAATAAGCTTGCTCTGTCATTTTGTTATCACTTTTTTTTAACATCCCTATGCCTCATTGCTTGCAGTTCGTTCATTTTACTGGCAATCTAATTTCATACTAGAGTTGTAGCAGAGAATATTTCAAGCTATTACTTTTAGTAGCTACCAATAAAACGGACCCTGCTTAGGCAATTACTTGATCACAAGGTTGTGATCAGATCATGAGGACATGGTCATGCTAAATAAATTCAAACAAATACAAGAACAATGGGGTGGCTCTAATGAGGTCATCGATCATTGGCTCGAAACTCGACAGTCTCTAATCGTTGAGTATTGTAAGCTAGGTGCCTTGCAGCCAGCTAGCAACGGGCAATCAAACGTTGTTGAACTCCCTTCTCCTAAAGAAATAAGCTCATTCTGCGATCATGTTGTCGATTATATCTCAGAGGGTCATTTTAAGATCTATGATATGGTCATGAAAAAATGGCAAGCAACAGGCTTTAAAACCAATGACGAGATTGATACAACTTACGCGAAGATCGTACTTACAACCGAGCCGCTTCTAGAGTTCAATGATAAGTACGTTAAAGTAAATGCAGACGATGAGTTGCCTAACTTCGAAGGAGATATGTCAAAAGTAGGTGAACTACTCGAAGTACGTTTTGAAGTAGAAGATAATCTTATCCAGCTTATTGCAGACAGTTTAGCGATTCCACCAGGCGCTTAGTTAGCTGAATCCTTAATAAGCTTGCCTCTGTGCAAGCTTTTTGTTTTGTCTGTAAGCTTATCCAAACTACCCAGAATCTTTCAGACAGAGCTTACTCGCTCGCCCTGACCTTTAGCCATAAGCATATGGTTACAACCCTAATCAGCCTAACCATCTCTACCCTTTATCTTACTGGCTCAAAGAGCACTCTTCAGGACATAAATCCAACCCCACCAGCTAGATAAGCACACCTATCACTTTATAAGTCATATCTAAATACCAATACGCCAGATACAAAAAAGGCACCCGAAGGTGCCTTTTTCTTATCTCTTAGAGACTACTCGTAGAGCTTACTCTTCTGAAGAGAAACCAGCGTTTAGAAGTGCTGCTAGATTGTCAGTAGCTTGTTCAGCTGAAGGACCTTCTTGCTCTTCTTCACGTTGCTTTTGACGCTCTTGGTGGTATGCGAAACCAGTACCAGCTGGGATTAGACGACCAACAATTACGTTCTCTTTCAGACCGCGAAGGTCATCACGCTTACCAGAAACCGCAGCTTCTGTTAGTACGCGAGTCGTTTCTTGGAACGATGCAGCCGAGATGAATGACTCAGTTGCAAGAGATGCTTTAGTAATACCTAGTAGATCACGTTCGAAACGTACTAGTTCTTTACCTTCAGCTTCTAGCTTACGGTTAGCAATCTTAACATTGTGGTACTCAACTTGTTCGCCAGGTAGGAACGGAGAGTCACCAGAATGAGTGATTGTACACTTACGTAGCATTTGACGAACGATAGTCTCAATGTGCTTATCGTTAATCTTTACGCCTTGTAAGCGGTAAACTTCTTGAACTTCGTTCGCGATGTACTGAGTTACTGCGTGGATACCACGTAGACGCAGGATATCGTGTGGAGTTTCAGGACCGTCGGCGATTACATCACCACGTTCAATCTTCTCACCTTCGAACACGTTCAATTGACGATGCTTAGGAATCATCTCTTCGTAAGCGTCACCGCCTTCACGAGTGATTACTAGACGACGCTTACCTTTCGTTTCTTTACCGAAAGACACAGTACCTGTGTGCTCAGCAAGGATCGCAGGCTCTTTAGGCTTACGAGCTTCGAATAGGTCAGCTACGCGTGGTAGACCACCGGTGATATCTTTGTTTCCGCTCGATTTTTGAGGGATACGAGATAGTGTGTCACCGATGCCAACTTCAGCGCCATCTTCGATGTTTACAATCGCTTTGCCAGGTAGGAAGTAGTGAGCTGGCATATCAGTACCAGGGATCATTACGTCGTTACCTTGCTCATCAACAAGTTTGATAGCTGGACGCATATCTTTACCTGCTGCTGGGCGAGCTGCTGCGTCTGTAACTTCACTTGAAGAAAGACCCGTTAGATCGTCAGTTTGACGAGAAACTGTAATACCATCGATCATATCTACGAATTGGATACGACCTGCCACTTCAGTGATGATTGGCATGGTATGCGCTTCCCAGTTAGCTACAACTTCACCAGCAGTAACTGCTGCGTTGTCGCCTTTGGTTAGCATCGAACCGTAAGGAAGTTTGTGCTTCTCTTTAGTACGGCCGAATTCATCAATAATCGTCATCTCAGATGCACGAGAAGTGATAACCAGTTTCTTATCTTTGTTCACTACGAACTTAGCATTGTGAAGTTTCACAGTACCAGTTGTCTTAGCTTGGATGCTGTTCTCTGCTGCTGCAGTAGATGCCGCACCACCGATGTGGAACGTACGCATCGTTAGCTGTGTACCCGGTTCACCGATAGATTGTGCAGCGATAACACCAACTGCTTCACCTTGGTTCACTAGGTGACCACGTGCTAGGTCACGACCGTAACACTGTGCACAACAACCGAAGTCTGCATCACAGGTAACAACAGAGCGCACTTTCATGCTATCTACTGAGTTGTCTTCCATGATTTGACACCACTTCTCATCAATCAGAGTATTACGTGGAATCAGTACATCTTCAGTACCAGGCTTAAGAACGTCTTCAGCTACTACACGACCTAGAGCAAGCTCAGAAAGTGCAACTTTAACGTCACCACCTTCGATGTGAGGCATCATGTCGATACCTTCATGCGTGCCACAGTCATGTTCGTGTACTACAACGTCTTGAGCAACGTCTACTAGACGACGAGTTAGGTAACCCGAGTTTGCTGTTTTCAGTGCTGTATCCGCAAGACCCTTACGAGCACCGTGCGTTGAGATAAAGTACTGAAGGACGTTTAGGCCTTCTTTAAAGTTCGCTGTGATCGGCGTTTCGATGATTGAACCATCTGGACGCGCCATCAGACCACGCATACCTGCTAGCTGACGAATCTGAGCTGCAGAACCACGTGCGCCCGAGTCGGCCATCATGTAGATGCTGTTGAACGATTCTTGCTGTTCTTCTTCGCCGTCACGGTTGATAACTGTTTCAGAAGATAGGTTATCCATCATTGCTTTCGCAACGCGGTCATTCGTAGATGCCCAGATATCGATAACTTTGTTGTAACGCTCACCCGCAGTAACAAGACCAGATTGGAATTGCTCTTGGATTTCGCGAACTTCTTCTTCAGCAGATTCAATTTCATCGTATTTCGCTTGAGGTACAACCATATCGTCAATACCTACAGAAACACCAGAAAGTGCAGCGTATGCAAAACCTGCGTACATGATTTGGTCAGCAAATACTACTGTATCTTTTAGACCAAGCTTACGGTAACACTCGTTAAGAAGAGTAGAGATCTGCTTCTTACCTAACTTTTGGTTAACGATGCTGTACGGTAGGCCAGCTGGAACGATTTGCCATAGCATTGCACGGCCGACAGTTGTATCAACCATCTTCGTTTCAGTAGTGCTGTTACCATCTTCGTCTACTACAGTCTCGGTGATACGTACTTTAACGCGAGCGTGTAGCTCAGCAGTCTTAGTACGGTATGCCTTTTCAGCCTCAGCAGGGCCAGCAAGGTACATACCTTCGCCTTTCACGTTGATCTTGTCACGTGTCATGTAGTAAAGACCCAATACAACGTCCTGAGAAGGTACGATGATCGGATCACCTGACGCTGGCGACAGAATGTTATTCGTCGACATCATCAGTGTACGTGCTTCAAGCTGTGCTTCTAGAGTTAGAGGCACGTGTACCGCCATTTGGTCACCATCGAAGTCGGCGTTGTATGCCGCACACACTAGTGGGTGAAGCTGAATCGCTTTACCTTCGATTAGTACTGGTTCAAACGCTTGGATACCTAGACGGTGAAGTGTAGGTGCACGGTTAAGCAGTACTGGGTGTTCGCGGATCACTTCGTCTAGGATATCCCAAACGATAGCTTCTTCGCGCTCTACCATCTTCTTAGCAGCTTTGATTGTCGTAGCCATGCCACGAGTTTCTAGCTTGCTGTAGATGAACGGCTTAAATAGCTCAAGTGCCATCTTCTTAGGAAGACCACACTGATGTAGACGAAGGTATGGACCTACTGTGATTACAGAACGGCCAGAGTAGTCTACACGTTTACCTAGAAGGTTCTGACGGAAACGACCTTGTTTACCCTTGATCATATCAGCAAGAGATTTCAGAGGACGCTTGTTAGAACCCGTGATAGCACGACCACGACGACCGTTATCTAGAAGTGCATCAACAGACTCTTGCAGCATACGCTTTTCGTTACGTACGATGATGTCCGGAGCAGCTAGCTCTAGAAGACGCTTCAAACGGTTGTTACGGTTGATCACACGACGGTAAAGGTCGTTCAGATCTGAAGTCGCAAAACGACCGCCATCTAGTGGTACTAGAGGACGTAGATCTGGCGGCAGAACCGGAAGTACAGTCAGAATCATCCATTGCGGATCGTTACCCGATGCAATGAACGCTTCAACTAGCTTCAGGCGCTTAGTAACTTTTTTACGCTTAGTTTCTGAGTTAGTTGTTTCTAACTCTTCGCGCATTTCTTCCACTTCTTGATGAAGGTCCATTGTTGCAAGCAGATCTTTGATCGCTTCAGCACCCATCTTAGCAGTGAATTCGTCACCCCACTCTTCTAGACGATCCAGATACTCTTCTTCAGTAAGCATCTGAGATTTTTCTAGATCAGTCATACCTGGTTCAGTTACTACGTACATCTCGAAGTAAAGAACACGTTCGATATCACGTAGAGGGATATCCATTAGTAGACCGATACGAGACGGTAGTGATTTTAGGAACCAGATGTGAGCAACTGGTGAAGCTAGCTCGATGTGGCCCATGCGGTCACGACGAACTTTAGTTTGTGTAACTTCAACGCCACACTTCTCACAGATAACACCACGGTGCTTCAGGCGCTTGTATTTGCCACAAAGACATTCGTAGTCTTTAACTGGACCAAAAATACGTGCACAGAACAGACCATCACGTTCAGGTTTGAACGTACGATAGTTAATTGTTTCCGGCTTTTTAACTTCACCAAAAGACCATGAACGGATCATGTCTGGTGAAGATAGACCGATTTTGATTGCATCAAATTCTTCGGTCTTATGCTGTGCTTTTAGAAAGTTTAATAAGTCTTTCACATTCAGCTCCTGTAAGGAGTTAAAGGAGCTCACTGCTGTAGCAAGCTCCCTTTTACCAAATAATCCTATCTTCTTTTAAAAAAGAGGAGGGATTACTCTTCGTCTTCTAGCTCGATGTTGATACCTAGCGAGCGAATCTCTTTCAACAGTACGTTGAACGACTCAGGCATACCAGGTTCCATGCTATGGTTACCGTCTACGATGTTCTTATACATCTTAGTACGGCCGTTAACGTCATCCGACTTAACTGTTAGCATTTCTTGTAGAGTATATGCAGCACCGTATGCTTCTAGTGCCCATACTTCCATCTCACCGAAACGCTGACCACCGAACTGAGCTTTACCACCAAGTGGTTGCTGAGTTACTAGGCTGTAAGAACCAGTTGAACGAGCGTGCATCTTGTCATCAACCAAGTGGTTCAGTTTCAGCATGTACATGTAACCAACAGTTACAGGACGCTCAAACGAATCACCAGTGCGACCATCAAACAGTTTAAGCTGACCAGATTCTGGCAGATCACCCAGTTTAAGTAGTTCCTTGATTAGAGACTCAGAAGCACCGTCGAACACAGGAGTAGCAATCGGTAGACCGCCACGTAGGTTCTTGATCAGTGTACGAACTTGATCATCAGACAGTTCAGCAATATCAACTTTCTGACGAGTATCACCAAGATCGTAAACCTTCTGTAGGAACTCACGGAACTTATGCAGTTCTTGTTGTTCCTTAACCATTTGGTTGATCTTGTCACCGATACCTTTCGCAGCCAAACCTAAGTGAACTTCTAGGATCTGACCGATGTTCATACGCGATGGTACACCCAGCGGGTTAAGTACGATGTCTACAGGCTGACCTTTCTCATCGTATGGCATGTCTTCAACAGGGTTAATCTTAGAGATTACACCTTTGTTACCGTGACGACCGGCCATCTTATCACCAGGCTGGATACGACGTTTAACCGCTAGGTAAACTTTAACAATCTTAAGAACGCCAGGCGCTAGATCATCACCTTGAGTGATTTTACGACGCTTAGTTTCAAACTTCTTATCGAAGTCTGCTTTTAGCTCATCCCACTGCTCAGCAAGTTGCTCAAGCTGTGTTTGTAGCGCATCGTCTTCTAGAACTTGCTCTAGCCATTGCTTACGACCGATAGTATCAAGCTTAGCTTCAGAGTAACCACCAGACAGAAGTACAGCTTTAACACGGTTAAGAAGGCCACCCTCAAGAATTTGGAACTCTTCAGTTAGGTCTTTCTTAGCTTCTTTAAGCTGCATCTGTTCGATTTCAAGTGCACGCTTGTCTTTATCTACGCCATCGCGAGTGAAGACTTGTACATCGATGATAGTACCCGAAACAGAGTTTGGTACACGTAGAGAAGTATCTTTAACATCAGATGCTTTCTCACCGAAGATAGCACGTAGTAGCTTCTCTTCAGGAGTCAGTTGAGTTTCACCTTTAGGGGTTACTTTACCAACTAGGATGTCGCCACCCTTAACTTCAGCACCAATGTAAACGATACCTGACTCGTCTAGTTTAGACAGAGCAGACTCACCTACGTTTGGAATATCAGCTGTGATCTCTTCAGAACCCAGCTTAGTATCACGAGCCACACAAGATAGTTCTTGGATGTGGATTGTCGTGAAACGGTCTTCTTGAACTACGCGCTCAGATACTAAGATCGAGTCTTCGAAGTTGTAACCGTTCCAAGGCATGAATGCGATACGCATGTTTTGGCCAAGAGCAAGTTCACCAAGGTCTGTTGAAGGACCATCAGCAAGAACATCACCGCGTGCAACTGGTTCACCTGGAAGTACAGTTGGACGTTGGTTAATACATGTGTTTTGGTTCGAACGCGTGTACTTAGTTAGGTTGTAGATATCGATACCAGCTTCGCCAGGTACCAATTCATCTTCGTTAACCTTAACTACGATACGAGAAGCGTCTACAGACTGAACTTGACCACCACGTTTAGCAACCGCTGTAACACCAGAGTCAACTGCGATGTTACGTTCGATACCCGTACCGACTAGAGGCTTATCAGCCTTGAGTGTTGGTACAGCTTGACGTTGCATGTTGGCACCCATCAATGCACGGTTCGCATCATCGTGTTCTAGGAACGGGATAAGCGAAGCAGCGATAGATACAACCTGGTTTGTCGCAACGTCCATGTAGTCAACGTGATCGCGTGGGTGAAGACCAGATTCACCTTTTTGACGAGCTGTGATTAGCTCATCTGCAAACGTACCTTCTTCAGTAAGAATGGTGTTTGCTTGCGCGATTACGAATTGACCTTCCTGGATTGCAGACAGGTAATCAACTTCTTCTGTTACTACACCATCAACTACACGACGGTACGGAGTTTCTAGGAAACCGTAATCGTTACAACGTGCAAACGCAGATAGCGAGTTAATTAGACCGATGTTTGGACCTTCAGGCGTTTCGATCGGACATAGACGACCGTAGTGAGTTACGTGAACGTCACGTACTTCGAAGCCTGCGCGCTCACGAGTAAGACCACCAGGACCTAAAGCAGAGATACGACGTTTGTGCGTAACTTCTGACAATGGGTTGTTTTGGTCCATGAACTGTGAAAGCTGTGAAGAGCCAAAGAATTCTTTAACTGCAGCAGAGATCGGCTTAGCGTTGATAAGATCTTGAGGCATGATTGCATCAAGGTCACCAAGGCTTAGGCGTTCTTTAACGGCACGTTCTACACGAACTAGACCAACACGGAATTGGTTTTCTGCCATTTCACCTACAGAACGGATACGACGGTTGCCAAGGTGGTCGATATCGTCCACTTCACCAATACCGTTACGGATACCAATCAGTTTCTTCATCACTTCGATGATGTCTGATTCATCCAGAGTACCGCGCTCTTCTTCTTCTTCACGCTCGATAGAGCTGTTGAACTTCATACGACCTACAGTTGATAGGTCGTAACGTTCTTCAGAGAAGAATAGGCTTTCGAATAGAGACTCTGCAGCTTCTTTCGTTGGTGGCTCGCCAGGACGCATCATGCGGTAGATTTCTACCAATGCAGAGATGCGATCTACTGTGCTATCTGCACGTAGAGTGTCTGACATGAATGGACCGTGATCTAGGTCATTCGTGAACAGAGTTTGTAGAGCCTTGTGGCCTGCTTGAGACAGATTAGCAAGTGCTTCTAGGCTAATCTCTTGGTTCGCGCCAACGATGATCTCGCCAGTTGCTTCATTGATGTAATCTTTAGATGCAACTTTACCAACGATGTACTCTACTGGTACTTCGATGTGCTCAACGCCATCTTTTTCAAGTTGACGGATATGGCGAGCAGTAACACGACGACCAGTCTCAACGTAAGTTTTGCCGTTTGCTTCGATGTCGAATGACGCAGTTTCACCACGTAGACGATCAGGAACCAACTCCATAAGAAGAGTTTGGTCTTTAACTTCGAAGTTCACTTTGTCGAAGAACAGATCAAGGATCTCTTCAGTCGATTTACCAAGTGCACGAAGAATAATCGATGCTGGTAGCTTACGACGACGGTCGATACGTACGAATAAGTTATCCTTAGGATCGAACTCAAAGTCTAACCATGAGCCACGGTAAGGAATTACACGTGCGTTATAAAGAACTTTACCTGATGAGTGGGTCTTACCCTTATCACTGTCGAAGAACACGCCTGGGCTTCGGTGCAGCTGGGATACGATAACCCTCTCGGTACCATTAATTACGAAAGTACCATTGTCTGTCATAAGCGGAATTTCGCCCATGTAGACTTCTTGTTCTTTAATGTCTTTTACAGTACCTGCTGGTGCATCTCGATCAAAGATAACTAGACGTAGTTTTACGCGTAGTGGCTTTGAGTAAGTAACACCGCGGATTTGACATTCTTTAACGTCAAAAACTGGCTCACCAAGACGGTAGCTAACGTATTGCAGCTCAGAATTGCCGTTGTAGCTCTGAATTGGAAATACAGAACGGAAAGCAGCTTCAAGACCGTATTGACCTTCTGGATCCTGTTCGATGAATTTGTCGAAAGAATCAAGCTGGATCGATAACAGGTATGGAATGTCCAAAACTTGTGGACGAGTACCAAAATCCTTACGGATGCGCTTTTTCTCGGTATAAGAGTAAACCATGGGGTTCCTCAGCTCGCTGATAAGTGACCCAAACCACCCAAAACACTCTTCAAGAGGGGGCGGTGACAAACAGCTGTTTACTGTAGTGAACAATCATTTCGAAAAAATGACTGTTTTTTTGCTCGGATTATGACGGTTAAACAGCGGAAAATTCGTCATAGCCCTACAGCGCAAAAAGGCCGGTGGTTAATAAACCACCAGCCATTAGCCTTGCGGCTAAGAAATTAAGTAATAATTACTTGATTTCAACAGAAGCGCCAGCTTCTTCTAGCTGTGCTTTAAGAGCTTCAGCTTCAGCTTTGTCAACGCCTTCTTTAAGCGCTGCAGGAGCTGAGTCTACAAGACCTTTAGCTTCTTTAAGACCTAGGCCAGTTGCGCCACGTACAGCTTTGATAACTTGTACTTTGTTAGCGCCAGCAGCAGTTAGGATAACGTCGAATTCAGTTTGCTCAGCAGCAGCGTCGCCGCCAGCTGCGCCGCCAGCTACAACAGCAGCAGCTGCAGTAACGCCGAATTTCTCTTCCATAGCTTCGATAAGCTCAACAACTTGCATTACAGACATTTCTGCAACTGCGTCTAGGATTTGCTCGTTAGTAATAGACATAACAATTCTCTTTTAAGTCAACAATAAGTTTAAATAGCAACCAGTGAAAAGCAAGGCTTATGCCGCAGCTTCTTCTTTTTGGTCGCGAACAGCAGCGATAGTACGAACCAGCTTGCCAGCAGAAGCTTCTTTCATGCACATCATTAGGCGTGCGATAGCTTCGTCGTAAGTTGGTAGTGTCGCTAGTACTTCAGCATCAGTAACTGCGCCTTCAAATGCAGCAGCTTTGATCTCGAAATCT
This sequence comes from Vibrio sp. QJM3NY_35, assembly GCF_057785915.1. Classification (NCBI taxonomy): domain Bacteria; kingdom Pseudomonadati; phylum Pseudomonadota; class Gammaproteobacteria; order Vibrionales; family Vibrionaceae; genus Vibrio; species Vibrio sp. QJM3NY_35. Next base: position 3,204,942 of record NZ_CM173507.1, read on the forward strand.
TTATTCTCTTTAGCGAAGTCTTTGAAAAGACGCGCTGCAGCACCTGGGTGCTCATTAGAGAATGCGATCAGAGTTGGACCAGTGAAAGTGTCTACTAGACACTCGTAGTCTGTACCCTGAACCGCACGGCGTGCTAGTGTGTTACGAACAACTTTCATGTAAACACCCGCTTCGCGAGCTTGTTTACGTAGAGAAGTCATTGCGCCAACTTCAACGCCACGAGAATCAGCTACAACTGCAGAAAGTGCACCACTGGCAGCTTCGTTGACTTCAGCAACAATTGCTTTTTTGTCTTGAAGATTTAAAGCCATTTGGATTAACCTCTGGTTGTGATTACAGCACTCAATACAAAATGTAATGAGCGTTTACGATGTTATTTAAAAATGAATAAATTCATTTCAAACCACAACATCGCCTACGTAGGTTTTATTAAGCTATCAATAATCTAATGAAAATCGACAGCGCCTACGGTCTTGGGATAGATGATTTCAAATTGCTTTAAAACCACCCAACCACAAATATTAGGCGCAGAAGTATACACTAAATCTGCGCCTAAGCAAATTAGTTTGCTTGAGTGTCAAGACTAGCTTGATCAACAGCAACACCAGCACCCATCGTAGTAGAGATGCTTACTTTCTTCAGGTAAGAACCCTTAGCTGAAGAAGGCTTAGCTTTCTTAAGAGCAACTAGAAGAGCTTCTAGGTTCTCTTGAAGCTGGCTAGCTTCGAAAGATGCTTTACCGATAGTAGTGTGGATGATGCCGTTCTTGTCGTTACGGTAACGAACCTGACCAGCTTTAGCGTTCTTAACCGCTTCAGCAACGTTAGGAGTTACAGTACCAACTTTAGGGTTTGGCATAAGGCCGCGTGGACCTAGGATAGTACCTAGTTGACCAACAACACGCATTGCATCTGGAGAAGCAACAACTACGTCGAAGTTCATTTCGCCTTTTTTCACTTGCTCAGCAAGATCTTCCATACCAACGATATCTGCGCCAGCAGCTTTAGCAGCTTCTGCGTTTGCACCTTGAGTGAAAACAGCAACGCGGATGTCACGGCCAGTACCGTGAGGTAGCACTGTTGCGCCACGAACGTTTTGGTCAGATTTACGAGCATCGATGCCTAGGTTAACAGCAACATCTACAGACTCAACGAATTTAGCAGTCGCTAGTTCTTTAAGAAGAGCAACAGCTTCGCTGATTTCGTATTCTTTAGTTGAGTCAACTTTGTCGCGGATTACGCGCATACGCTTAGTAAGTTTAGCCATGATCTTATCCCTCTACCACTAGGCCCATTGAACGAGCAGTACCAGCAATAGAACGTTTCATTGCTTCGATGTCAGCACCAGTCATATCAGCAGCTTTAGTTTCTGCGATTTCCTGAACTTGAGCGTCAGTAACAGTACCAACTTTCTCAGTGTTTGGACGACCTGAACCAGACTTAACGCCAGCAGCTTTCTTAAGAAGAACAGCAGCAGGTGGAGTCTTAGTTACGAACGTGAAAGAACGGTCGTTGTAAACAGTAATAACTACTGGAGTAGGTAGACCTTTCTCAACAGATTCTGTTTTTGCGTTGAACGCTTTACAGAATTCCATGATGTTCACGCCGTGTTGACCTAGAGCAGGACCAACCGGTGGACTTGGGTTTGCCATACCAGCTGCAACTTGCAGTTTGATATAAGCTTCAACTTTCTTAGCCATGATATTTCCTAATATTTTGGGTACATGCGCTAGCCGCAAGGCGAGCTCCCCATAAATTCAATTAACTCTTTTTTACTTCCACAGAAGCAAAAAGGCGCGAAATTATAATCATAATTCGCGCCTTTAACAACCCTAAAAAGGTGATTTTTTATACTCTTTTATTTTGAACAACTTATGAAGTATTTATCCACAGCTTGTTCAAAACTTAGAGTTTTAGTCCAGTTTTTCAACCTGACCAAATTCAAGCTCAACCGGTGTTGCACGACCAAAGATCGATACAGATACCTTAATGCGGCTTTTCTCGTAATCTACTTCTTCAACAGTACCGTTGAAGTCAGCAAATGGACCATCGTTCACACGAACCACTTCACCCGCTTCGAACATTGTCTTAGGACGTGGAGACTCGCTCGCTTTCTCTAGACGGTTCAAGATAGCATCAGCTTCTTTATCAGTGATTGGTGCAGGACGATCAGAGGTACCACCAATGAAGCCCATAACACGCGGAATGCTGCGTACTAAGTGCCATGATTCATCATTCATGATCATTTGAACTAATACGTAGCCAGGGAAGAATTTACGTTCACTTTTACGGCGTTGGCCTGCACGCATTTCCACTACTTCTTCAGTAGGTACTAGCACATCGCCAAATAGTTCTTCCATGTTGTGCATTTTAATATGCTCGCGTAGCGACTGTGCAACACGACCTTCAAAGCCAGAAAAGGCTTGAACTACATACCAACGTTTTTTTGGAGCTTCACTCATGAATCAGAACCCTCTACACCCCAGTTGCTAGAGAAACTAGACGGACCATAATGCCGTCAATTCCCCAAAGCACTAGAGACATAACAATACATACAGCTAAAACGATCAATGTAGTTTGCATAGTTTCTTGGCGAGTAGGCCAAACAACTTTACGAATCTCCATACGAGATTCTTTTGCAAAATCGATCGCAGCTTTACCTTTAGTTGTTGTTGCTGCAACGCCTAGTGCGGCAGCAATCAGCACAACTACACCTGCAGCGCGAATTACAACAGACAATTCACCATACAGGTAATTACCCACAACAGCAGCAGCCAACAGAACAAAAGCGACAATCCACTTCATTGTATCTGCTGCACCTGAGCTATCAGGAGTTTCAGCGTTTGCTTTCATAAAACCAACCTGTGATAAGTCTTAAATATAGACGACAATAACCCCGCTGTTGCAGGGCACATTCCTTTGCGTTGCAAAACAACACATCTAACAGTCATTTTAGTCAAAAAGACCGTTTAATTCTTTGCTAAGAGCAAAAATCGATGTCAAAACATCCAACTCTTTTTTTAGCGCAGAAAAAGGGCATCAAATGATGCCCTTTTTACTAGTGGTTCGTCAAATCTTATGCAAAGATTTTAGCTACAACACCAGCACCAACTGTACGGCCACCTTCGCGGATTGCGAAACGTAGACCTTCGTCCATTGCGATTGGAGCGATTAGCTCAACAGTCATTTGAACGTTGTCACCTGGCATTACCATTTCTACGCCTTCTGGTAGAGTGATATCGCCTGTTACGTCAGTTGTACGGAAGTAGAACTGTGGACGGTAACCTTTGAAGAAAGGAGTGTGACGGCCGCCTTCGTCTTTAGAAAGTACGTATACTTCAGACTCAAACTTAGTGTGTGGGTTGATAGAACCTTTCGCAGAAAGTACTTGACCACGTTCAACGTCATCACGCTTAGTACCACGTAGAAGTGCACCAACGTTCTCACCTGCACGACCTTCGTCAAGCAGTTTACGGAACATTTCAACACCAGTACAAGTAGTAAGAGTAGTCTCTTTGATACCAACGATTTCTACTTCGTCACCTACACGTAGGATACCGCGCTCGATACGACCAGTTACAACAGTACCACGACCTTGGATTGAGAATACATCTTCAATTGGTAGTAGGAACGGTTGGTCAACTGCACGCTCTGGCTCAGGAATGTAAGAATCTAGTGCTTCTGCAAGCTCAACGATCTTGTCTTCCCACTGCTTCTCGCCGTTTAGTGCGCCAAGTGCAGAACCTTGGATAACTGGTAGGTCATCACCTGGGAAGTCGTATTCAGAAAGAAGTTCACGAACTTCCATCTCAACTAGCTCAAGTAGCTCTTCGTCATCAACCATGTCACATTTGTTCATGAATACGATGATGTAAGGGATACCAACTTGACGACCAAGTAGGATGTGCTCACGAGTTTGAGGCATAGGGCCGTCAGTCGCAGCAACAACTAGGATACCGCCGTCCATTTGTGCAGCACCAGTGATCATGTTTTTAACATAATCCGCGTGTCCTGGACAGTCTACGTGTGCGTAGTGACGTGCTGGAGTATCGTACTCAACGTGAGAAGTTGCGATTGTGATACCGCGCTCGCGCTCTTCTGGAGCGTTATCGATAGATGCGAAATCTTTAGCAACACCACCGTACACTTTTGCAAGTGTAGTACAGATAGCAGCAGTTAGAGTTGTTTTACCGTGGTCAACGTGGCCGATAGTACCAACGTTTACGTGCGGTTTCGTACGTTCAAATTTTTCTTTAGACATGGGGTGTCCCTCTAGGTACGGATTAGGTGGCTTAAAATAAGACCACGCAACCAAAAAAATGGTTTTCTTTATTAAAGGAGAAGAAGCTTTAGACTGGTGCTAATACCCAGAGTCGAACTGGGGACCTCACCCTTACCAAGGGTGCGCTCTACCGACTGAGCTATATCAGCACACAAAATGAGTTGGAGCGTGCAGCGGGAATCGAACCCGCATCATCAGCTTGGAAGGCTGAGGTAATAGCCATTATACGATGCACGCAACACGTAACTCTGTTTGAGCTATTTAACCTTTAGAATATGGTGGAGAGGGACGGATTCGAACCATCGAAGGCAGTGCCAACAGATTTACAGTCTGCTCCCTTTGGCCACTCGGGAACCTCTCCAAATTTTGAGCTTTCTCTCGCTTGCTTTAAAGGAAGGGAGAAAGTGGTGCCGACTACCGGAATCGAACTGGTGACCTACTGATTACAAGTCAGTTGCTCTACCTACTGAGCTAAGTCGGCACAAGTGGGGCGCATTTTATTGAATGATTTTCCACCTTGCAATAGCAAATTGAAAAAAAGTGCAAAATTCTCTGAGCAAACTCCTACATACGGCTATTTAGCTCAAGGTTTACGTCTTTAACCCGCATCTAGTACAGGAAGATATTTTATTTATCTATCGCTTGATGTATTTTCCATGCACTTGTTTTGTTATCCACTATAGAGTTTTGTATGAGCCCATTTATGTCATTTGACCGCGAACGTTGGTCTGAGCTAAGGAATTTAGTTCCGATGACACTTTCTGAGAGCGACTTAAAAGAGCTTCAAGGCATCAATGAAAAGCTCACAATGGAAGAGGCAGTAGAGATCTATCTACCGTTATCTCGTCTATTGAACCTCTATGTGGCAGCCAGACAGAATAGAAACTCGGTACTCCACCAATTTCTAGATAAGAAAGAGAAAGCGCCACCTTTTATCATCGGTATTGCGGGTAGCGTAGCCGTTGGCAAAAGTACCACTGCGCGTCTGCTTAAAGCCCTACTCTCTCGCTGGGAAAACCACCCAAAAGTTGAACTAGTGACAACCGATGGCTTTTTATATCCAAATGAAGTGTTAGAAGAGAAAGGGTTGATGAGCAAAAAGGGCTTTCCGGAGTCTTACGATATCAAGCGTTTAGTGAACTTTGTTTCGGATGTAAAGGCATGCAAGAGAAATGTCACAGCCCCTGTTTACTCGCATCTTACGTACAACATTACTGATGACGTTAAGTGCGTCGACCTACCAGATGTGCTTATTATTGAAGGGCTTAATGTCTTACAAACCGGAATGAATTATCCACACGAACCACATCGCGTGTTTATTTCTGACTTCCTTGATTTCTCACTCTATGTTGACGCTGATAGCCAACAAATCAAAGAGTGGTACGTCAATCGTTTTATGAAATTCCGCGATGGTGCGTTTACTAAGCCTGGCTCTTACTTTAGTCATTACACTAAATTATCGAACCAAGCCGCATTGGATAAAGCAGAAGGTATCTGGAGTTCAATTAATGGCTTGAACCTAGAACAAAATATCCTTCCGACACGAGAAAGGGCTCACTTAATTCTACGCAAAGGCGCGGATCATATGGTTGAAGAAGTGTTACTAAGAAAATAGTAACGCCTTAGTCGCCTTTTCTTAGCGATATCTCGCCACCGATATAGCTCTCAACACCATTCTCAGTTTTGAGCAATACAGCGCCTTGTTCATCGATGCCTTGAACAACACCTTCAATTTCTCTAGGTCCAATGATCAGCCTAACATTGCGACCTAAGAAATTATCCAAGCGGTTCCAACGCTCTACAAAATTGGACATTCCTTTCAACTCATAGTCGACAAGCGACTTATCCCAAGCATTGATCAGAGCCTGCGCTAACTGATTACGGTCTGGCACCTTCCCATCACACACTTCTTTAAGGGAAGTCCATGGCTGGCCAATACCTGATGTTGTTGGATCCATGGATAGGTTTAGCCCTAAACCAATCACAATATGCGCAGCGCCACCAGACTGTCCTGACAGCTCGACCAAGATACCTGCAAGCTTCTTGTCATTGTGGTAAAGGTCGTTCGGCCATTTAAGCTTTACACCTTCTACGCCCATCTCTTCCAAAGCTTCAACAACAGCTACACCAACCACAAGGCTTAAGCCCATTGCGGCAGCCATCCCCGCGTCGAGTCTCCAATACATTGAAAGATAGAGGTTTGCACCAAATGGTGATACCCACTCTCGTCCACGGCGTCCACGACCCGCAGCTTGATATTCAGCAATACAGACAGAACCCGATTCGAGGGTGTTAGTGCGCTCTAATAGGTGTTGGTTTGTAGAACCTATGATGGGAATGAGTTCAAGAGAAGCATCGCGACTAACTGCAGACAATTTGTCTTGGTCAAGCATATCCAAACGACTGGCTAGTTTGTAACCCTTTCCTTGTACTCGGTAGATATCTAAACCCCACTCTTGAACACCTTTAATGTGCTTACTGATAGCCGCTCGTGATACGCCAATCATTTCACCTAGGTCTTCACCTGAATGAAACTCACCGTCAGCAAGACATCTCAATAGTGCAAGCTTGGTACTGTGTTCTCTCATGCCAATGACTCCAAAGCCTTATCCAGGTTTGTCTCGCAGTCTCGTCCCATAAAGCGCACTTCATGTTCTAATCGAATATCGAATTTATTCAAAACGGACTGGCGCACTCGCTCTGCAAGCTTAAGGATATCCACAGCAGAAGCCTCATCATAATTGATAATAACCAATGCTTGGTTGGGGTGAACCCGAGCGCCACCTTCTGTCACACCCTTGAACTGGCATTGATCAATCAGCCAGCCAGCAGCAACTTTGATCATGTCATTACTCTCATAGCCGACAATATTTGGATATAGAGCTAACAAGCGATCAAAATGATCTTTGGTGATCACAGGGTTTTTGAAGAAACTGCCCGCATTCCCTTGTACTCTAGGGTCTGGCAGCTTACTTGAACGGATAGCACACACTTCATCAAATATAGTGCGAGGAGAGATCGTATCGGCTGCTAGGCTTTTTAACGGGCCATAGTGATTGCATGGCTGCCACTCTTTCGACAACGTTAAACCAATCGCAACAACAATCGCTTTACCGTAGAGAGCGTGTTTGAAAATAGAATCTCGGTAACCAAAGAGACACTCTTCTTTGCTTAACCGCTTAACTGTATAAGTATCCAGACACAGAATATCGACATACTCGCATACATCTTGCAGCTCAACTCCATACGCACCAATATTCTGAATCGGAGCAGAGCCTGAACAACCGGGTATCATAGCTAGGTTTTCTAGACCACCCAATCCCTTATCCACACTCCACTCAACCAAGCTTGGCCAATCCTCGCCACCACTTACATGCAGTAGGTGATGACTGTCCGTCTCGGTCAACTTAATCCCGGCTAATTTATTCACAATGACCAGGCCAGCGAAGTGCTCAGTAAAAAGCATATTACTGCCCTTACCCAGTATTAACTTAGGCAAAGCAGACCATTTAGGGTCTTTGTAAAGCGAAATCAGTTCTTCGGTAGTGGTGACTTCAACCAACGCATCACACGTCTGATCGATGGAAAAAGTATGAACATTTTTTAAACTAGCATTGAGATGGAATTGCATGGCGATATTCAATTAACTTACACTGCGGTCATTCTACAGCAGATAAACCAATGGCGCAGTGACTGAATGAACAATGTCATCATTACTCAATTAGACCCAGTAAAGGTTCCCCTAGTTAAACGTTTCTATAAAGAACATTACCCAACGGGAAAAGCGAATAAGAGTGAACTGATCTACTCGTTATTGCTGGATAACGAGCTGTGCGGTGTCGTGCGTTTTCGTACAATAGAAAATAATCGTTTACTTACTGGAATGGCGATATCAAAGCAACATCGCGGTCAGCAATTAGGCTCCCAGCTTATGGATTATTGTGCTCAACATACTCTTTCGGAAGACGATTACTGCTTTGTTTACGCTCATCTCACCAATTTTTACGCGCGACACAAATTCGTGCAAGTAGACCCTAAAGATCTACCAAATGGTTTAAGAGTTTTATACGAGCGCTATTCGAATAGCGGAAAAGATCTCATTCCTATGCATTATCAGCAAAATTGTTAGAGAATGCCTCGATTATCTAGTATTTGGTGCTATCCCTTTGGTAAAATTAAAGGTTAGCAATTTTGCATATTTTTAAGGTAAAACAGTCAATATGATTGCCAGTAGGAATCCATTCATACAGTTGCCAACCATAGCGCAGAATCCTGACAAGTTTGAAGTACTACTATCAGCGCAAGAGTTTCGAACTCGCCTACTTGATGAGATATCTCGCGCAACGACTCGTATTAGTTTAGTCGCTTTGTACCTTGAAGATGATGAGGCTGGCCGTGAGATCCTAACTGCCTTATATGAAGCAAAGCAAAAGAATCCAGAATTAGACGTGAGCGTTTGTGTCGATTGGCACCGAGCGCAGCGTGGATTGATTGGTGCAGAGTCTTCTGAGGGCAATGCAGCCATGTATAAAGAGTTTGCTGAAAAATATCAGCATTCTGTGCCTGTCTATGGCATTCCAGTTCGTGGCAAAGAAGTCTTTGGCGTATTGCACTTAAAAGGCTTTATCGTCGATGACAGCGTAATATACAGCGGTGCAAGCCTTAACAATATCTACCTGAATTACCATGACCGCTATCGCTTTGATCGTTACCACGTTTTAAACAACTCAGCTCTTGCTGACTCAATGTTTACCTACGTACACGAACAGATGGTTGCGGATAGCGCTGTTTATGACCTGGCAGATAAGAACAAGCCTGCGACCAAAGAACTGAAACCAGCGATTCGTCAGTTTCGAGCATCCTTGGCAAGATCTCAGTATCAATTCGATGGTCAAGAGGTTTCAGCAGACCAAGTGGCTGTAACACCATTGGTTGGTATCGGTAAAAGACGTAACCGTCTGAATCAGGGGATCAATCAACTCGTCGCTCAAGCTAAAGATGAAATCTTTATCTGCACACCTTACTTCAACTTCCCACCTAGCCTAGCTAAAGAAGTGAAGAAAGCACTAAAGCGTGGCGTAAAGGTCAGCATTGTCGTTGGCGATAAGACGGCAAATGATTTCTTTATCTCGCCAGAAGAAGAGTTTAAAACGATTGGTGGTCTGCCATACCTTTACGAATTGAACTTACGTCGTTTCGCTAAAGCGAATGAAGCTCATATTGCTAGCCGTAATCTATCAATTCGACTTTGGCAACACGATTCCAATAGCTTCCACCTAAAGGGCATTTGGGTAGATAAGCGCTACATGCTACTAACAGGTAATAATCTAAATCCACGCGCATGGAAGTTGGATCTAGAGAACGGTATCTTTATCCAAGATAACTACCATCACCTTACAGACAAGTTTCAGGCTGAAGTGGATAACATCCTTCAACACACTCAGCTTATCTGTACTTATAAGCAGTTAGACAAGGTAGAGAGCTACCCGATGGAAGTTCAGAAGTTGATTCGTAAGATCACTCGTGTGAAAGCCGATAGGGTGCTTAAGCAAATACTGTAGTCGATGTATTAGAGACACTATTTATCAACGCCTAGCAAACGCTAGGCGTTTTTGTATCTACGAGATAGCGAGATAGCGAGATAGCGAGATAGGTTTGCTTGATGGTCTTTCGAGTCAACATCTCGATTCATTCATAATAAGAGTGATAGTTTGAAAAGTTAAAATCATATCTTTTCCTAAAAGTCAGTCTAAGGACTATAGATACGTGTATCAGATACAGAGAGCAGCTAAACGAGTACCAATACGAACATAATCGACAATTACCCTTTACGTATCCAAGCAATAACGTTCGTCACTCCTTAGGGCGAAGTACGTACGCGATAGGGAATTTCACATAGTAAAGCAATCAGATTAGTGCTCTGCTCTATTTAGCTTAACTATCAGAGTTAGAAGTGACTACCTGTATTCCCAAGCAGCACCTCCCGATATATAGAGAAGTACTTCATAGCTGGCGATAAGGATCTGCAGCCAAAATCCAAAGCGCATACGCCGTAAACAACGAAAGCCTAGTCGTCAGACTAGGCTTTCTAATGGAATAGCGTGAAGTGCAGGGGTTCAGTATCTTTACAGCACCCATATAACCTATAAGCAAAACACTTTTCTTCAAATGTAAAAAAGCCCTGCTATTTCTAGCAGGGCTTTTCTAATAAGTGGCGGAGTGGACGGGACTCGAACCCGCGACCCCCGGCGTGACAGGCCGGTATTCTAACCAACTGAACTACCACTCCGCAGTGGAATACTTGTCGTCGCTGACAAGTGTTCAAATTTAAAGCCTGGCGATGTCCTACTCTCACATGGGGAAGCCCCACACTACCATCGGCGCTATTGTGTTTCACTTCTGAGTTCGGCATGGAATCAGGTGGGTCCACAATGCTATGGTCGCCAAGCAAATTTTAAAATTCGGAAAGCTATAATCTAAAAGTTTCTCTCAAACTCATTCAAGGTCTGGTCTTTCTTTGAGTCCACAAAACCCCTTGGGTGTTGTATGGTTAAGCCTCACGGGCAATTAGTACAGGTTAGCTCAATGCCTCGCAGCACTTACACACCCTGCCTATCAACGTCGTAGTCTACGACAACCCTTTAGGACGCTTAAAGCGTCAGGGAAAACTCATCTCAAGGCTCGCTTCCCGCTTAGATGCTTTCAGCGGTTATCGATTCCGAACTTAGCTACCGGGCAATGCCATTGGCATGACAACCCGAACACCAGAGGTTCGTCCACTCCGGTCCTCTCGTACTAGGAGCAGCCCCTTTCAATTTTCCAACGCCCACGGCAGATAGGGACCGAACTGTCTCACGACGTTCTAAACCCAGCTCGCGTACCACTTTAAATGGCGAACAGCCATACCCTTGGGACCGACTTCAGCCCCAGGATGTGATGAGCCGACATCGAGGTGCCAAACACCGCCGTCGATATGAACTCTTGGGCGGTATCAGCCTGTTATCCCCGGAGTACCTTTTATCCGTTGAGCGATGGCCCTTCCATTCAGAACCACCGGATCACTATGACCTGCTTTCGCACCTGCTCGAATTGTCATTCTCGCAGTCAAGCGGGCTTATGCCATTGCACTAACCACACGATGTCCAACCGTGTTTAGCCCACCTTCGTGCTCCTCCGTTACTCTTTGGGAGGAGACCGCCCCAGTCAAACTACCCACCAGGCACTGTCCGTAATCCCGATTCAGGGACCAACGTTAGAACATCAAAACTACAAGGGTGGTATTTCAAGGACGACTCCACCACATCTAGCGACGCGGTTTCATAGTCTCCCACCTATCCTACACATGTAGGTTCAATGTTCAGTGCCAAGCTGTAGTAAAGGTTCACGGGGTCTTTCCGTCTAGCCGCGGGTACACTGCATCTTCACAGCGATTTCAATTTCACTGAGTCTCGGGTGGAGACAGCGTGGCCATCATTACGCCATTCGTGCAGGTCGGAACTTACCCGACAAGGAATTTCGCTACCTTAGGACCGTTATAGTTACGGCCGCCGTTTACCGGGGCTTCGATCAAGAGCTTCGACCGAAGTCTAACCCCATCAATTAACCTTCCGGCACCGGGCAGGCGTCACACCGTATACGTCATCTTACGATTTTGCACAGTGCTGTGTTTTTAATAAACAGTTGCAGCCACCTGGTATCTGCGACTCTCGTCTGCTCCATCCGCAAGGGACTTCACTGATAAGAGCGTACCTTCTCCCGAAGTTACGGTACCATTTTGCCTAGTTCCTTCACCCGAGTTCTCTCAAGCGCCTTGGTATTCTCTACCCGACCACCTGTGTCGGTTTGGGGTACGATTCCTTACAATCTGAAGCTTAGAGGCTTTTCCTGGAAGCATGGCATCAATGACTTCACTACCGTAGTAGCTCGACATCGTATCTCAGCGTTAGTAGCGGTCCGGATTTACCTAAACCACCCGCCTACGTACTTGAACCTGGACAACCGTCGCCAGGCCCACCTAGCCTTCTCCGTCCCCCCATCGCAATTGTAAGAAGTACGGGAATATTAACCCGTTTCCCATCGACTACGCCTTTCGGCCTCGCCTTAGGAGTCGACTTACCCTGCCCCGATTAACGTTGGACAGGAACCCTTGGTCTTCCGGCGAGGGAGTTTTTCACTCCCTTTATCGTTACTCATGTCAGCATTCGCACTTCTGATACCTCCAGCAGCCCTTACAGACCACCTTCAACGGCTTACAGAACGCTCCCCTACCCCACATACCCTAAGGTACGTAGCCGCAGCTTCGGTGTATAGCTTAGCCCCGTTACATCTTCCGCGCAGGCCGACTCGACCAGTGAGCTATTACGCTTTCTTTAAATGATGGCTGCTTCTAAGCCAACATCCTGGCTGTCTGAGCCTTCCCACATCGTTTCCCACTTAGCTATACTTTGGGACCTTAGCTGGCGGTCTGGGTTGTTTCCCTCTCCACGACGGACGTTAGCACCCGCCGTGTGTCTCCCGGATAGTACTTACTGGTATTCGGAGTTTGCAAAGGGTTGGTAAGTCGGGATGACCCCCTAGCCTTAACAGTGCTCTACCCCCAGTAGTATTCGTCCGAGGCGCTACCTAAATAGCTTTCGGGGAGAACCAGCTATCTCCAGGTTTGATTGGCCTTTCACCCCTAGCCACAAGTCATCCGCTAATTTTTCAACATTAGTCGGTTCGGTCCTCCAGTTGATGTTACTCAACCTTCAACCTGCCCATGGCTAGATCACCTGGTTTCGGGTCTAATCCTAGCAACTGTACGCCCAGTTAAGACTCGGTTTCCCTACGGCTCCCCTAAACGGTTAACCTTGCTACTAAAATTAAGTCGCTGACCCATTATACAAAAGGTACGCAGTCACACCACGAAGGTGCTCCTACTGCTTGTACGTACACGGTTTCAGGTTCTATTTCACTCCCCTCACAGGGGTTCTTTTCGCCTTTCCCTCACGGTACTGGTTCACTATCGGTCAGTCAGTAGTATTTAGCCTTGGAGGATGGTCCCCCCATATTCAGACAGGATATCACGTGTCCCGCCCTACTCGTTTTCACTGATTATGATGTGTCGGTTACGGGGCTATCACCCTTTGTTGCGAGACTTTCCAGACTCTTCACCTGCATCATTAAAAGCTTAAGGGCTAATCCAATTTCGCTCGCCGCTACTTTCGGAATCTCGGTTGATTTCTCTTCCTCGGGGTACTTAGATGTTTCAGTTCCCCCGGTTTGCCTCCTGTTGCTATGTATTCACAACAGGATACTTACTTATGTAAGTGGGTTTCCCCATTCAGGAATCCCAGACTCAAAAGGTTATTACTACCTAATCTGGGCTTATCGCAAGTTATTACGCCTTTCATCGCCTCTGACTGCCAAGGCATCCACCGTGTACGCTTAGTCACTTAACCATACAACCCGAAAGGGTTTCTATTTGCTTTCACTTTAAAAAGTGAAGACAAATAAGCGTATGGCAACTAACCAAGGTTTTTGGTTGTCATCAAGAAGGGTTAATTCTTGATAACTGTTTGCCGGACTCAATGTGAATCAAACTAGGTTTGATTCGAATACAAGACACTTGAATGTGTTTGTTGTGTTTATCTAATGAAAGATAAACATTGAGAACTTTTAAATTTGATTGAATTACTCGTAAGTAATCAATCAGTCAGCTTTCCAAATTGTTAAAGAGCAATGAGACTTCTTGTGAAGTTCATTTTCTAAAGACTCTCACAGTCGAAAAATCCAACCAGCGACATAAGAAGTGGTTTGGGGATTTAACTTCCAAGAATATTTAGAGAATGGTGGGCGATACCGGGCTCGAACCAGTGACCCCCTGCTTGTAAGGCAGGTGCTCTCCCAACTGAGCTAATCGCCCACTAAAAGTTTTAATTCCTTCGTGGAGAAAGAATGGTGGGTCGTGCAGGATTCGAACCTGCGACCAATTGATTAAAAGTCAACTGCTCTACCAACTGAGCTAACGACCCAATGGTATCCCGTAGGGGAGTCGAACCCCTGTTACCGCCGTGAAAGGGCGGTGTCCTAGGCCTCTAGACGAACGGGACACTGCAATTCATCTCTACTTTAAAAAGTAGAAACAAACTTCAAAGAACTTGGGAGTTCTTCATCTCTTTGCTTTTCTAAACCTAATCAATCTGTGTGGACACTCATCGTAAATATCTTCGTATAAGGAGGTGATCCAGCCCCAGGTTCCCCTAGGGCTACCTTGTTACGACTTCACCCCAGTCATGAACCACAAAGTGGTGAGCGTCCTCCCCGAAAGGTTAAACTACCCACTTCTTTTGCAGCCCACTCCCATGGTGTGACGGGCGGTGTGTACAAGGCCCGGGAACGTATTCACCGTGACATTCTGATTCACGATTACTAGCGATTCCGACTTCATGGAGTCGAGTTGCAGACTCCAATCCGGACTACGACGCACTTTTTGGGATTCGCTCACTATCGCTAGCTTGCTGCCCTCTGTATGCGCCATTGTAGCACGTGTGTAGCCCTACTCGTAAGGGCCATGATGACTTGACGTCGTCCCCACCTTCCTCCGGTTTATCACCGGCAGTCTCCCTGGAGTTCCCGACATTACTCGCTGGCAAACAAGGATAAGGGTTGCGCTCGTTGCGGGACTTAACCCAACATTTCACAACACGAGCTGACGACAGCCATGCAGCACCTGTCTCAGAGCTCCCGAAGGCACACCTGCGTCTCCGCTGGCTTCTCTGGATGTCAAGAGTAGGTAAGGTTCTTCGCGTTGCATCGAATTAAACCACATGCTCCACCGCTTGTGCGGGCCCCCGTCAATTCATTTGAGTTTTAATCTTGCGACCGTACTCCCCAGGCGGTCTACTTAACGCGTTAGCTCCGAAAGCCACGGCTCAAGGCCACAACCTCCAAGTAGACATCGTTTACGGCGTGGACTACCAGGGTATCTAATCCTGTTTGCTCCCCACGCTTTCGCATCTGAGTGTCAGTATCTGTCCAGGGGGCCGCCTTCGCCACTGGTATTCCTTCAGATCTCTACGCATTTCACCGCTACACCTGAAATTCTACCCCCCTCTACAGTACTCTAGTTCACCAGTTTCAAATGCAGTTCCGAGGTTGAGCCCCGGGCTTTCACATCTGACTTAATGAACCACCTGCATGCGCTTTACGCCCAGTAATTCCGATTAACGCTCGCACCCTCCGTATTACCGCGGCTGCTGGCACGGAGTTAGCCGGTGCTTCTTCTGTTGCTAACGTCAAGATGCGCAGCTATTAACTACACACCCTTCCTCACAACTGAAAGTACTTTACAACCCGAAGGCCTTCTTCATACACGCGGCATGGCTGCATCAGGCTTTCGCCCATTGTGCAATATTCCCCACTGCTGCCTCCCGTAGGAGTCTGGACCGTGTCTCAGTTCCAGTGTGGCTGATCATCCTCTCAGACCAGCTAGGGATCGTCGCCTTGGTGAGCCATTACCTCACCAACTAGCTAATCCCACCTAGGCATATCTTGACGCGAGAGGCCCGAAGGTCCCCCTCTTTGGCCCGTAGGCATTATGCGGTATTAGCCATCGTTTCCAATGGTTATCCCCCACATCAAGGCAATTTCCTAGGCATTACTCACCCGTCCGCCGCTCGACGCCCATTAACGCACCCGAAGGATTGTTAGTGTCGTTTCCGCTCGACTTGCATGTGTTAGGCCTGCCGCCAGCGTTCAATCTGAGCCATGATCAAACTCTTCAATTTAAGATTTTGTGACTCAACGAATACTGACTTCAAAACTATTCTTTATAAATAAAGAGTGTAATTTTAAAGCTATTACCATTCCAACAGAATGGTAATGAATTGACTGTGCCAAAATTAAGTAAACTTAATTTTGTATTGGTCACTCAGTTCATTGAAATCAAGTTTGTTACCGAAGTAACTGTCATTACCTAAGTAATAACGTTTTGATATTCATCAACGAGTGCCCACACAGATTGATAGGTTTAAATTGTTAAAGAGCTTGTTCTCTAAAAAGAGAACGCTTTCAGTGCCTTAGCACTTAAGCAGGACGCGTATATTACGCTTTCTACTTTGAAAGTCAACATAAAATACTAAGAAAACTTAGAACTCTATGGTGACTTGTCTACTTAATAGACAAAGTCGAAATTAAAGCCTGGCGATGTCCTACTCTCACATGGGGAAGCCCCACACTACCATCGGCGCTATTGTGTTTCACTTCTGAGTTCGGCATGGAATCAGGTGGGTCCACAATGCTATGGTCGCCAAGCAAATTTTAAAATTCGGAAAGCTTATCTAAAAGTTATTTCTCTTCAAACGCATTCAAGGTCTGGTACTTCTGAGTCCACAAAACCCCTTGGGTGTTGTATGGTTAAGCCTCACGGGCAATTAGTACAGGTTAGCTCAATGCCTCGCAGCACTTACACACCCTGCCTATCAACGTCGTAGTCTACGACAACCCTTTAGGACACTTATAGTGCCAGGGAAAACTCATCTCAAGGCTCGCTTCCCGCTTAGATGCTTTCAGCGGTTATCGATTCCGAACTTAGCTACCGGGCAATGCCATTGGCATGACAACCCGAACACCAGAGGTTCGTCCACTCCGGTCCTCTCGTACTAGGAGCAGCCCCTTTCAATTTTCCAACGCCCACGGCAGATAGGGACCGAACTGTCTCACGACGTTCTAAACCCAGCTCGCGTACCACTTTAAATGGCGAACAGCCATACCCTTGGGACCGACTTCAGCCCCAGGATGTGATGAGCCGACATCGAGGTGCCAAACACCGCCGTCGATATGAACTCTTGGGCGGTATCAGCCTGTTATCCCCGGAGTACCTTTTATCCGTTGAGCGATGGCCCTTCCATTCAGAACCACCGGATCACTATGACCTGCTTTCGCACCTGCTCGAATTGTCATTCTCGCAGTCAAGCGGGCTTATGCCATTGCACTAACCACACGATGTCCAACCGTGTTTAGCCCACCTTCGTGCTCCTCCGTTACTCTTTGGGAGGAGACCGCCCCAGTCAAACTACCCACCAGGCACTGTCCGTAATCCCGATTCAGGGACCAACGTTAGAACATCAAAACTACAAGGGTGGTATTTCAAGGACGACTCCATCACATCTAGCGACGCAATTTCATAGTCTCCCACCTATCCTACACATGTAGGTTCAATGTTCAGTGCCAAGCTGTAGTAAAGGTTCACGGGGTCTTTCCGTCTAGCCGCGGGTACACTGCATCTTCACAGCGATTTCAATTTCACTGAGTCTCGGGTGGAGACAGCGTGGCCATCATTACGCCATTCGTGCAGGTCGGAACTTACCCGACAAGGAATTTCGCTACCTTAGGACCGTTATAGTTACGGCCGCCGTTTACCGGGGCTTCGATCAAGAGCTTCGACCGAAGTCTAACCCCATCAATTAACCTTCCGGCACCGGGCAGGCGTCACACCGTATACGTCATCTTACGATTTTGCACAGTGCTGTGTTTTTAATAAACAGTTGCAGCCACCTGGTATCTGCGACTCTCGTCTGCTCCATCCGCAAGGGACTTCACTGATAAGAGCGTACCTTCTCCCGAAGTTACGGTACCATTTTGCCTAGTTCCTTCACCCGAGTTCTCTCAAGCGCCTTGGTATTCTCTACCCGACCACCTGTGTCGGTTTGGGGTACGATTCCTTACAATCTGAAGCTTAGAGGCTTTTCCTGGAAGCATGGCATCAATGACTTCACTACCGTAGTAGCTCGACATCGTATCTCAGCGTTAGTAGCGGTCCGGATTTACCTAAACCACCCGCCTACGTACTTGAACCTGGACAACCGTCGCCAGGCCCACCTAGCCTTCTCCGTCCCCCCATCGCAATTGTAAGAAGTACGGGAATATTAACCCGTTTCCCATCGACTACGCCTTTCGGCCTCGCCTTAGGAGTCGACTTACCCTGCCCCGATTAACGTTGGACAGGAACCCTTGGTCTTCCGGCGAGGGAGTTTTTCACTCCCTTTATCGTTACTCATGTCAGCATTCGCACTTCTGATACCTCCAGCAGCCCTTACAGACCACCTTCAACGGCTTACAGAACGCTCCCCTACCCCACATACCCTAAGGTACGTAGCCGCAGCTTCGGTGTATAGCTTAGCCCCGTTACATCTTCCGCGCAGGCCGACTCGACCAGTGAGCTATTACGCTTTCTTTAAATGATGGCTGCTTCTAAGCCAACATCCTGGCTGTCTGAGCCTTCCCACATCGTTTCCCACTTAGCTATACTTTGGGACCTTAGCTGGCGGTCTGGGTTGTTTCCCTCTCCACGACGGACGTTAGCACCCGCCGTGTGTCTCCCGGATAGTACTTACTGGTATTCGGAGTTTGCAAAGGGTTGGTAAGTCGGGATGACCCCCTAGCCTTAACAGTGCTCTACCCCCAGTAGTATTCGTCCGAGGCGCTACCTAAATAGCTTTCGGGGAGAACCAGCTATCTCCAGGTTTGATTGGCCTTTCACCCCTAGCCACAAGTCATCCGCTAATTTTTCAACATTAGTCGGTTCGGTCCTCCAGTTGATGTTACTCAACCTTCAACCTGCCCATGGCTAGATCACCTGGTTTCGGGTCTAATCCTAGCAACTGTACGCCCAGTTAAGACTCGGTTTCCCTACGGCTCCCCTAAACGGTTAACCTTGCTACTAAAATTAAGTCGCTGACCCATTATACAAAAGGTACGCAGTCACACCACGAAGGTGCTCCTACTGCTTGTACGTACACGGTTTCAGGTTCTATTTCACTCCCCTCACAGGGGTTCTTTTCGCCTTTCCCTCACGGTACTGGTTCACTATCGGTCAGTCAGTAGTATTTAGCCTTGGAGGATGGTCCCCCCATATTCAGACAGGATATCACGTGTCCCGCCCTACTCGTTTTCACTGATGATGAGATGTCGATTACGGGGCTATCACCCTTTATTGCGGCACTTTCCAGAGCCTTCATCTGTCTCATTAAAAGCTTAAGGGCTAATCCAATTTCGCTCGCCGCTACTTTCGGAATCTCGGTTGATTTCTCTTCCTCGGGGTACTTAGATGTTTCAGTTCCCCCGGTTTGCCTCCTACTGCTATGTATTCACAACAGGATACTTACTTATGTAAGTGGGTTTCCCCATTCAGGAATCCCAGACTCAAAAGGTTATTACTACCTAATCTGGGCTTATCGCAAGTTACTACGCCTTTCATCGCCTCTGACTGCCAAGGCATCCACCGTGTACGCTTAGTCACTTAACCATACAACCCGAAAGGGTTTCTATTTACTTTCACTTTAAAAAAGTGAAGACAAATAAGCGTATGGCAACTAACCAAGGTTTTTGGTTGTCACCAAGAAGGGTTAATTCTTGATGACTGTTTGCCGGACTCAATTGTGAATCAATGTAAACATTGATTCGAATACAAGACACTTGAATGTGTTTGTTGTGTTTATCTAATGAAAGATAAACATTGAGAACTTTTAAATTTGATTTGAATTACTCGTAAGTAATCAAATCAGTCAGCTTTCCAAATTGTTAAAGAGCTAGATTTCTTTCGAAACCATTTTTAAATATTTTCAGATAAAAACACTTAAAGATGGTGGAGCTATGCGGGATCGAACCGCAGACCTCCTGCGTGCAAGGCAGGCGCTCTCCCAGCTGAGCTATAGCCCCATCTTTGTATCTAGTCGATATTGGTGGGTCTGAGTGGACTCGAACCACCGACCTCCCGCTTATCAGGCGAGCGCTCTAACCAGCTGAGCTACAGACCCAATATCGTCTCTTTTACTTTCTAAACCTAATCAATCTGTGTGGACACTCATCGTGGTATCTTCGTATAAGGAGGTGATCCAGCCCCAGGTTCCCCTAGGGCTACCTTGTTACGACTTCACCCCAGTCATGAACCACAAAGTGGTGAGCGTCCTCCCCGAAAGGTTAAACTACCCACTTCTTTTGCAGCCCACTCCCATGGTGTGACGGGCGGTGTGTACAAGGCCCGGGAACGTATTCACCGTGACATTCTGATTCACGATTACTAGCGATTCCGACTTCATGGAGTCGAGTTGCAGACTCCAATCCGGACTACGACGCACTTTTTGGGATTCGCTCACTATCGCTAGCTTGCTGCCCTCTGTATGCGCCATTGTAGCACGTGTGTAGCCCTACTCGTAAGGGCCATGATGACTTGACGTCGTCCCCACCTTCCTCCGGTTTATCACCGGCAGTCTCCCTGGAGTTCCCGACATTACTCGCTGGCAAACAAGGATAAGGGTTGCGCTCGTTGCGGGACTTAACCCAACATTTCACAACACGAGCTGACGACAGCCATGCAGCACCTGTCTCAGAGCTCCCGAAGGCACACCTGCGTCTCCGCTGGCTTCTCTGGATGTCAAGAGTAGGTAAGGTTCTTCGCGTTGCATCGAATTAAACCACATGCTCCACCGCTTGTGCGGGCCCCCGTCAATTCATTTGAGTTTTAATCTTGCGACCGTACTCCCCAGGCGGTCTACTTAACGCGTTAGCTCCGAAAGCCACGGCTCAAGGCCACAACCTCCAAGTAGACATCGTTTACGGCGTGGACTACCAGGGTATCTAATCCTGTTTGCTCCCCACGCTTTCGCATCTGAGTGTCAGTATCTGTCCAGGGGGCCGCCTTCGCCACTGGTATTCCTTCAGATCTCTACGCATTTCACCGCTACACCTGAAATTCTACCCCCCTCTACAGTACTCTAGTTCACCAGTTTCAAATGCAGTTCCGAGGTTGAGCCCCGGGCTTTCACATCTGACTTAATGAACCACCTGCATGCGCTTTACGCCCAGTAATTCCGATTAACGCTCGCACCCTCCGTATTACCGCGGCTGCTGGCACGGAGTTAGCCGGTGCTTCTTCTGTTGCTAACGTCAAGATGCGCAGCTATTAACTACACACCCTTCCTCACAACTGAAAGTACTTTACAACCCGAAGGCCTTCTTCATACACGCGGCATGGCTGCATCAGGCTTTCGCCCATTGTGCAATATTCCCCACTGCTGCCTCCCGTAGGAGTCTGGACCGTGTCTCAGTTCCAGTGTGGCTGATCATCCTCTCAGACCAGCTAGGGATCGTCGCCTTGGTGAGCCATTACCTCACCAACTAGCTAATCCCACCTAGGCATATCTTGACGCGAGAGGCCCGAAGGTCCCCCTCTTTGGCCCGTAGGCATTATGCGGTATTAGCCATCGTTTCCAATGGTTATCCCCCACATCAAGGCAATTTCCTAGGCATTACTCACCCGTCCGCCGCTCGACGCCCATTAACGCACCCGAAGGATTGTTGGTGTCGTTTCCGCTCGACTTGCATGTGTTAGGCCTGCCGCCAGCGTTCAATCTGAGCCATGATCAAACTCTTCAATTTAAGATTTTGTGACTCAACGAATACTGACTTCAAAACTATTCTTTATAAATAAAGAGTGTAATTTTAAAGCTATTACCATTCCAACAGAATGGTAATGAATTGACTGTGCCGAATAACTACAAGTAGTTAAACGTATTGGTCACTCAGTTCATTGAAATCATTGTGTTACCGAAGTAACTGTTACTACGTAAGTAATAACGTTTTGATATTCATCAACGAGTGCCCACACAGATTGATAGGTTTAAATTGTTAAAGAGCTTGTTCTCTAAAAAGAGAACGCTTTCAGTGCCTTAGCACTTAAGCAGGACGCGTATATTACGCTTTCTACTTTGAAAGTCAACATAAAATACTAAGAAAACTTAGAACTCTATGGTGACTTGTCTACTTAATAGACAAAGTCGAAATTAAAGCCTGGCGATGTCCTACTCTCACATGGGGAAGCCCCACACTACCATCGGCGCTATTGTGTTTCACTTCTGAGTTCGGCATGGAATCAGGTGGGTCCACAATGCTATGGTCGCCAAGCAAATTTTAAAATTCGGAAAGCTTATCTAAAAGTTATTTCTCTTCAAACGCATTCAAGGTCTGGTACTTCTGAGTCCACAAAACCCCTTGGGTGTTGTATGGTTAAGCCTCACGGGCAATTAGTACAGGTTAGCTCAATGCCTCGCAGCACTTACACACCCTGCCTATCAACGTCGTAGTCTACGACAACCCTTTAGGACACTTATAGTGCCAGGGAAAACTCATCTCAAGGCTCGCTTCCCGCTTAGATGCTTTCAGCGGTTATCGATTCCGAACTTAGCTACCGGGCAATGCCATTGGCATGACAACCCGAACACCAGAGGTTCGTCCACTCCGGTCCTCTCGTACTAGGAGCAGCCCCTTTCAATTTTCCAACGCCCACGGCAGATAGGGACCGAACTGTCTCACGACGTTCTAAACCCAGCTCGCGTACCACTTTAAATGGCGAACAGCCATACCCTTGGGACCGACTTCAGCCCCAGGATGTGATGAGCCGACATCGAGGTGCCAAACACCGCCGTCGATATGAACTCTTGGGCGGTATCAGCCTGTTATCCCCGGAGTACCTTTTATCCGTTGAGCGATGGCCCTTCCATTCAGAACCACCGGATCACTATGACCTGCTTTCGCACCTGCTCGAATTGTCATTCTCGCAGTCAAGCGGGCTTATGCCATTGCACTAACCACACGATGTCCAACCGTGTTTAGCCCACCTTCGTGCTCCTCCGTTACTCTTTGGGAGGAGACCGCCCCAGTCAAACTACCCACCAGGCACTGTCCGTAATCCCGATTCAGGGACCAACGTTAGAACATCAAAACTACAAGGGTGGTATTTCAAGGACGACTCCATCACATCTAGCGACGCAATTTCATAGTCTCCCACCTATCCTACACATGTAGGTTCAATGTTCAGTGCCAAGCTGTAGTAAAGGTTCACGGGGTCTTTCCGTCTAGCCGCGGGTACACTGCATCTTCACAGCGATTTCAATTTCACTGAGTCTCGGGTGGAGACAGCGTGGCCATCATTACGCCATTCGTGCAGGTCGGAACTTACCCGACAAGGAATTTCGCTACCTTAGGACCGTTATAGTTACGGCCGCCGTTTACCGGGGCTTCGATCAAGAGCTTCGACCGAAGTCTAACCCCATCAATTAACCTTCCGGCACCGGGCAGGCGTCACACCGTATACGTCATCTTACGATTTTGCACAGTGCTGTGTTTTTAATAAACAGTTGCAGCCACCTGGTATCTGCGACTCTCGTCTGCTCCATCCGCAAGGGACTTCACTGATAAGAGCGTACCTTCTCCCGAAGTTACGGTACCATTTTGCCTAGTTCCTTCACCCGAGTTCTCTCAAGCGCCTTGGTATTCTCTACCCGACCACCTGTGTCGGTTTGGGGTACGATTCCTTACAATCTGAAGCTTAGAGGCTTTTCCTGGAAGCATGGCATCAATGACTTCACTACCGTAGTAGCTCGACATCGTATCTCAGCGTTAGTAGCGGTCCGGATTTACCTAAACCACCCGCCTACGTACTTGAACCTGGACAACCGTCGCCAGGCCCACCTAGCCTTCTCCGTCCCCCCATCGCAATTGTAAGAAGTACGGGAATATTAACCCGTTTCCCATCGACTACGCCTTTCGGCCTCGCCTTAGGAGTCGACTTACCCTGCCCCGATTAACGTTGGACAGGAACCCTTGGTCTTCCGGCGAGGGAGTTTTTCACTCCCTTTATCGTTACTCATGTCAGCATTCGCACTTCTGATACCTCCAGCAGCCCTTACAGACCACCTTCAACGGCTTACAGAACGCTCCCCTACCCCACATACCCTAAGGTACGTAGCCGCAGCTTCGGTGTATAGCTTAGCCCCGTTACATCTTCCGCGCAGGCCGACTCGACCAGTGAGCTATTACGCTTTCTTTAAATGATGGCTGCTTCTAAGCCAACATCCTGGCTGTCTGAGCCTTCCCACATCGTTTCCCACTTAGCTATACTTTGGGACCTTAGCTGGCGGTCTGGGTTGTTTCCCTCTCCACGACGG
Organism: Vibrio sp. QJM3NY_35; assembly: GCF_057785915.1. Lineage (NCBI taxonomy): Bacteria > Pseudomonadati > Pseudomonadota > Gammaproteobacteria > Vibrionales > Vibrionaceae > Vibrio > Vibrio sp. QJM3NY_35. The sequence goes on from NZ_CM173507.1 coordinate 3,229,208, forward strand.
ACGTTAGCACCCGCCGTGTGTCTCCCGGATAGTACTTACTGGTATTCGGAGTTTGCAAAGGGTTGGTAAGTCGGGATGACCCCCTAGCCTTAACAGTGCTCTACCCCCAGTAGTATTCGTCCGAGGCGCTACCTAAATAGCTTTCGGGGAGAACCAGCTATCTCCAGGTTTGATTGGCCTTTCACCCCTAGCCACAAGTCATCCGCTAATTTTTCAACATTAGTCGGTTCGGTCCTCCAGTTGATGTTACTCAACCTTCAACCTGCCCATGGCTAGATCACCTGGTTTCGGGTCTAATCCTAGCAACTGTACGCCCAGTTAAGACTCGGTTTCCCTACGGCTCCCCTAAACGGTTAACCTTGCTACTAAAATTAAGTCGCTGACCCATTATACAAAAGGTACGCAGTCACACCACGAAGGTGCTCCTACTGCTTGTACGTACACGGTTTCAGGTTCTATTTCACTCCCCTCACAGGGGTTCTTTTCGCCTTTCCCTCACGGTACTGGTTCACTATCGGTCAGTCAGTAGTATTTAGCCTTGGAGGATGGTCCCCCCATATTCAGACAGGATATCACGTGTCCCGCCTTACTCGTTTTCACTGATTATGAGATGTCGATTACGGGGCTATCACCCTTTACTGCGGCACTTTCCAGAGCCTTCATCTGTCTCATTAAAAGCTTAAGGGCTAATCCAATTTCGCTCGCCGCTACTTTCGGAATCTCGGTTGATTTCTCTTCCTCGGGGTACTTAGATGTTTCAGTTCCCCCGGTTTGCCTCCTGTTGCTATGTATTCACAACAGGATACTTACTTATGTAAGTGGGTTTCCCCATTCAGGAATCCCAGACTCAAAAGGTTATTACTACCTAATCTGGGCTTATCGCAAGTTATTACGCCTTTCATCGCCTCTGACTGCCAAGGCATCCACCGTGTACGCTTAGTCACTTAACCATACAACCCGAAAGGGTTTCTATTTACTTTCACTTTAAAAAAGTGAAGACAAATAAGCGTATGGCAACTAACCAAGGTTTTTGGTTGTCACCAAGAAGGGTTAATTCTTGATGACTGTTTGCCGGACTCAATTGTGAATCAATGTAAACATTGATTCGAATACAAGACACTTGAATGTGTTTGTTGTGTTTATCTAATGATAGATAAACATTGAGAACTTTTAAATTTGATTGAATTACTCGTAAGTAATCAATCAGTCAGCTTTCCAAATTGTTAAAGAGCATAAAGCAAAAAGCTTTAATCAATAACTTACGTTATTAATTAAAGCTCTGGCTTTAACTAAATCTAAACCATCAATCTGTGTGGACACTCATCGTGACTATCTTCGTATAAGGAGGTGATCCAGCCCCAGGTTCCCCTAGGGCTACCTTGTTACGACTTCACCCCAGTCATGAACCACAAAGTGGTGAGCGTCCTCCCCGAAAGGTTAAACTACCCACTTCTTTTGCAGCCCACTCCCATGGTGTGACGGGCGGTGTGTACAAGGCCCGGGAACGTATTCACCGTGACATTCTGATTCACGATTACTAGCGATTCCGACTTCATGGAGTCGAGTTGCAGACTCCAATCCGGACTACGACGCACTTTTTGGGATTCGCTCACTATCGCTAGCTTGCTGCCCTCTGTATGCGCCATTGTAGCACGTGTGTAGCCCTACTCGTAAGGGCCATGATGACTTGACGTCGTCCCCACCTTCCTCCGGTTTATCACCGGCAGTCTCCCTGGAGTTCCCGACATTACTCGCTGGCAAACAAGGATAAGGGTTGCGCTCGTTGCGGGACTTAACCCAACATTTCACAACACGAGCTGACGACAGCCATGCAGCACCTGTCTCAGAGCTCCCGAAGGCACTCCTGCGTCTCCGCTGGCTTCTCTGGATGTCAAGAGTAGGTAAGGTTCTTCGCGTTGCATCGAATTAAACCACATGCTCCACCGCTTGTGCGGGCCCCCGTCAATTCATTTGAGTTTTAATCTTGCGACCGTACTCCCCAGGCGGTCTACTTAACGCGTTAGCTCCGAAAGCCACGGCTCAAGGCCACAACCTCCAAGTAGACATCGTTTACGGCGTGGACTACCAGGGTATCTAATCCTGTTTGCTCCCCACGCTTTCGCATCTGAGTGTCAGTGTCTGTCCAGGGGGCCGCCTTCGCCACTGGTATTCCTTCAGATCTCTACGCATTTCACCGCTACACCTGAAATTCTACCCCCCTCTACAGCACTCTAGTTCACCAGTTTCAAATGCAGTTCCGAGGTTGAGCCCCGGGCTTTCACATCTGACTTAATGAACCACCTGCATGCGCTTTACGCCCAGTAATTCCGATTAACGCTCGCACCCTCCGTATTACCGCGGCTGCTGGCACGGAGTTAGCCGGTGCTTCTTCTGTTGCTAACGTCAAGATGCGCAGCTATTAACTACACACCCTTCCTCACAACTGAAAGTACTTTACAACCCGAAGGCCTTCTTCATACACGCGGCATGGCTGCATCAGGCTTTCGCCCATTGTGCAATATTCCCCACTGCTGCCTCCCGTAGGAGTCTGGACCGTGTCTCAGTTCCAGTGTGGCTGATCATCCTCTCAGACCAGCTAGGGATCGTCGCCTTGGTGAGCCATTACCTCACCAACTAGCTAATCCCACCTAGGCATATCTTGACGCGAGAGGTCCGAAGATCCCCCTCTTTGGCCCGTAGGCATTATGCGGTATTAGCCATCGTTTCCAATGGTTATCCCCCACATCAAGGCAATTTCCTAGGCATTACTCACCCGTCCGCCGCTCGACGCCCATTAACGCACCCGAAGGATTGTTAGTGTCGTTTCCGCTCGACTTGCATGTGTTAGGCCTGCCGCCAGCGTTCAATCTGAGCCATGATCAAACTCTTCAATTTAAAGTTTTGATTACCTAAATTAATAGGTGTGACTCAACGAATACTGACTTCAAAACTAATATTCATGTAAACATGAACATGTAATTCTAAAGCTATTACCATTCCAACAGAATGATAATGAATTGACTGTGCCAAATAACCGAAGTTATTCGTATTGGTCACTCAGTTCATTGAAATCAATTTTGATTCCGAAGAATCTGTTTTATCTAACGATAAAACGTTTTGATATTCATCAACGAGTGCCCACACAGATTGATAGGTTTAAATTGTTAAAGAGCGCTAGCGTTTTGTGATTCACATCTCAGTCGCTAGGGGTGCGTACTATACCTGCACCACTTTGAGAGTCAAGGGTTATTTTCAAACTCTTTTTCCCTACCGATTTCGCTGTGTGACTTTCGTCTCACTCCGTGTCGGTGAGGCGGCATTATAGAGAGATTGAGATGGAGCACAAGGGCTTTTTGAAATAAAAGTTTTGTTCGCCTAAAAAGCCACCAGATCCGCATTTTTCGAATAAAAACTAAACATTTGAGACGTATCACAGCAATACATTGGAAAAATGGAAGCCATGAACGTAAGATTCATGTGTCTATTTTGTTAATGGTAGATGCGTCTATTTCGTTTATTAATATGTAGTATTCCGATATGAACTCAAAAAAATCGATGTTGTTAATTGTCGCACTGGCTGTATTAGGCGGCATTGTTTTCTCTCAGGTAGATATATCGCCTGCAATTACCTTTATCCTTGGTGTCTTGGCTTCCGCTTTTGTTGTTAACTTTTCAAGCACCGACTCAAAACCAGATTCAGAACCTAAGGCTTCAACCAAAACACTTTATGTGGGTAACCTTCCATACAAAGCGAACGAATCACATGTACGTGAATTATTCTCAGAGCATGGTGAAGTATTTGCAGTACGTTTAATGAAAGACAAACGTACTGGTAAAAGAAGAGGCTTTGGATTTGTTGTTATGGCAAGTAATGATGTGAATCATGCAATCTCTGCACTTAACGATAAAGATTACATGCAACGCACTTTAAAAGTACGTGTTGCAAATGATCCTAAACATCCTGAAGCGGACGAATCTGAACTGAGTTAAACCCTAACTGCTTTAACATACTATTTAGTGCACTTTCTTTTTTAGGAAGTGCACTACAAAAAACCTCACGCACTCCCCCTTCTTTATTAATGCTTTCCAAACCCAACAAATCTTGAACCCTTTTAGCTATCGCTTTACCAGAATCTATTAGCACTACACTTTCACCTAGTACTTGTTGAATCTCAAATTTGATCAGTGGGAAATGCGTACACCCTAATACGGCCACATCAATTGTGTTGATCATCGGTTGAAGGATTTGCTGTAACTCTTCAAGGCTAATCTCCTCACCTCTGAGTTTATCTTCGGCCATATCCACCAGCCGAGTAGAACCCAACAGCTCTACTCTTTTATTACTCGAGAAGTTTTTGATGAGATCGTGTGTGTATTCACGAGTAATCGTTGCGGGAGTCGCAATAAGGCCAACCGCTTTGTTAGCCAGTAACGAGGCAGGCTTGATTGCTGGGACAACACCGACAATAGGGATAAGGTTATTAGCGCGAAGTGTAGGCAGGACTATCGTACTGGCCGTATTACAAGCTATCACGACAATATCAATAGCGTGACTCGCAACAAAACTGGCGACGATATTTTGGACTCTCTGAATGAGGACTTGCTGATCGAGCTCGCCATATGGGTAAGCCTCGTTATCGAATACATAGATATAGTTGTGATTTGGTAGTAACTGGCTTATCTCTTTATATACAGAGAGACCGCCAACACCAGAATCAAAGACCAATATGTTTTTTTGTATGCTTTCCGACACAACCATTACCTGTAAGAAGTTCCGCAGCAATGATACCCCTTCACTTAGTTTTCGCCAATCATCACTCTACATAATGCAAGCTCGGTAGCGTTGATGCACAAAGCGCTCACCCTGCTCTGCATTTTCTAGCTCTATCTTAAGCTTTCCTTTAAAACATGGCGCTGACGTGACTAAGGTATGAAACTCACCATCTTCACCACATGGGTCGACGTGACTTGGTAAACTATCTATTAGTTCAGGCGTGTATTGTTGCCCACAATAGCCAACATCTAATGCCTCACTATCAACCGTGACGAGAAAGGTTTCGATTCCTCTATTTATGATTTCTTGAGCCAGCGCTTGGCTACTCTCTCCCAATAGAGGAAATACACACTCCCAACCCGCAGGTTCTATATAACTTCTTCGGTAATCAGCAATACCATTGCAAAACATATCGCCGAATGCCACGGCATCGATAAATAAACCAGATCCTTTAAGTGCCGTAACAATAGTACTTTGATAGATCTCATTACTTGGGAAGACTTCCGGCAGCTCAATCGTTATTAATGGCAAACCAATCAATGTTGCCTGCATTCCGACAACCTCGATTGGCGTTACTTGGAAAGGAACCTCATTTCCCACATACGTAGTATAGAGAGCAACAACTTCATACTCAGTGCTTTCAAGTAGACGTTCTAGGGTTAATGTAGAGTCTTTGCCTGATGACCAACTTATGACGACTTTCTTTTTCATTGATATACCCAATAAGAAAAAACCGCCCGAAGGCGGTTTAGGTGTTAATTAGAATTGGTAAGTAGCATTCATGTGATATGTACGCTCTGGTGATGGGTACCCACCAGCAGTCTCATACTCTTCGTCAGTTAAATTATCCACTCGACCATTTAAAGTTAGGTTTTCATTCGCATAGTAGTTCACTGAAACATCAAACAAACTATACGCTGCAAGACCTTCAGAGAAATCCGGTCTCTCACCGACATATTGGTAACCTAGCGAAACATCAACCTCATCGAAACTAGCCACTGCATTATACTTGTAAATCTTCTTAGCTCGGCGTATCAATTGCTCACCAGATTGATCTTCTGGGTCTTGGAAGTTAGTGCTCACTTGGTGATTAATAAAGCTAGTATCAAATCCAACGACCACTTCCACACCACGCAGTTGGCTTTCGCCACCGGTATTGTAGTACTTGCTTGTCGCGTAGTTGTAATCAATTAAGTCTTCAACATTCGTATCATAGCCAGTAATCGACCAATCAACATCTTTGATTAAGCCACCAAAAGTCAGCTCAAATGAATCTGCCTTTTCAGCTTCTAACTGTGCATTACCGTAGTAGCTATAAAGTTGATATAAGTTAGGTGCCTTGAATGATGTGCCATAAGCCGCTTTTACGAAAAGCCACTCAGCATAACGGTAGCCTAACCCGGTATTGTAAGTAGTCTCAGTACCAAACTGTTCATTATCATCAACACGAAGGCTAAGCTCACCAAACACTTTATCCGCATCTGCGTTTAATGCTGCGAAGTATGCAATATTCGTTCTATCGTATTCAGTATTCGAAGGCTTCACAATATAAGCCTCATCACGCCAATCTACACCGCCACTAAGAGTCAGTGCCGAAGTCAGTTTGTATGAATTCACCCATTGAACATTTAGCTGTTCGAGTTCATCAGATGTTGCTGACACCGAGTTTTTACCTAAGGACTGTTCGTAGTTCCAGTTATCTTGATTCTGATAGTTAACTAGGAAATCAGACTTAAGTTCACTGCCACTATATTTAACCCCAGCAGCAAAGGTAGAATTCTGAACTTCTGCCTCTTTGTAAGAGTGGATAGGTGCTCCCGTAATATAATCAACATACGAACCATCATATTGAGAGATAGTCTCGAACATTCGGAAGTTAGCAAAGCCACTCCATTGCTGATCAAAGTTATGAACATAACCAATTAGTGCGTTGCGCGATTCGAAACCATGGCGGTCACCATCATTTATTCCCGAGATTGGGTGAACGTTGTAACCCTCATCCGAATCGTAACCAACAGATACGTTTAAGTGACCATTTTCGCCAACTTTAGTACCGCTAACAAAACTTAACTCTTCATAATCACGGCTGCCTAATCCCGCACTCACTACCGTTTCTTCATTGTCAGAACTGGCAACTGTAATGATATTAATCACACCACCAATAGCCTCTGAACCATACATAGCAGCACGAGCGCCTCGTACATACTCGACTCGTTCAACAAATGTGATTGGCAGCTGGCTGAAATCGACACCACCTTTTGCAGCGCGAGCAAAACGAATGCCGTCAATTAACACAAGAACCTGATCAGAGTTAGCACCTCGAACAAAGATCGAAGCTTGCTGGCCTCTACCACCATTCTGTGTAACTTGAATACCCGTTAATCGTTTGAATACATCAGTTAGTGACTTAGCTTGAATACGAGCTATATCTTGACGTGTCACAACCTCAACTTGAGCGACAACACTTTCAGTGCTTTGCTCAAAACGGTTAGCCGTAACCACCATGGTTTCGTCGGCAGATGCTTGTTGGGCGTGTAAATTGGAGATAGGTGAAAGCAGCGATGCTACAGCAACCGCTAAAAGGGATTTGTTCATGTTGTGATCCTAAATCGCGTAAAGTCCTACCAAACCACATCTTATGGTTTGGCCGCTGGCAGGTATTCGGACTCAAGAGCACAACCTTTATGGTTACCTAATACTCGACTTCCCACAAAAAGCTATTTGCAGTGTCTTATGAATACTCGTTCTCTTTTACCGCTGCGCGTCAGTTCTGGATTTACACCAGATTCCCTCTTCAGCCATCTATACATCTAAATGACACCAGCTTGCCGAAGATAGTATTGACCTCTGAATCATTTGTCTAGTCTAAGATAGTTATAAGCTATAGTTTTCATGGCCTATTTACACTGAATGACTCTCAACACTGGACAAGCGCCTGTGATTGAATAAAATCTGCGCTCTTGATTTAAAAGCACGACAGCAAAAGGCATAACAATGGCGAATTTAGATGTAAACCCGCAACGCTACCAAGAACAACTGGCAGAAAAGACAGAGCGTCTTACTGAAATGTTCTCAGAATATAATGTGCCTGAGCTGGAAGTGTATGAATCTCCAGAACAACACTACCGCATGCGTGCTGAGTTCCGCGTGTGGCATGAAGGTGACGATATGTATTACGTCATGTTCAACCAAGAGACTAAAGAAAAATATCGCGTAGACCAGTTCCCTGCTGCTAGCCGTCTAATCAATGACTTGATGCCTCTATTAACGGATGCAATGAAGGACAACCACTCTCTACGCCACAAACTATTCCAAGTAGATTTCCTTTCTACATTAAGCGGCGAGATTTTGGTGTCACTACTTTACCACCGTCAATTAGGTGAACAGTGGATTCAAGATGCTAAAGTACTTAAGCAGCAATTAAACGATGAAGGTTTTAACCTAAACCTGATTGGTCGTGCGCGTAAGATGAAAATCGTACTGGACCGTGACTACGTTATTGAAAAGCTAGACGTGAATGGTGATAGCTACATCTACCAACAAGTAGAGAACAGCTTTACTCAACCAAACGGAAAAGTAGCAGAGAAAATGTTGGAATGGGCTGTCGACTGTACTCAAGACAGCAAAGGTGACTTGCTTGAGCTTTACTGTGGTAACGGTAACTTCTCATTAGCGCTGGCACAAAACTTCGAGCGTGTACTGGCAACAGAACTGGCGAAGCCGTCAGTGGAATCTGCGCAATACAACATCGCGGCGAACAACATTGAAAATGTTCAGATCATCCGTATGTCTGCAGAAGATTTTACCGTAGCAATGGAAGGCAAGCGTGAATTCCGTCGTCTACAGCAAGCGAACATCGATCTTAAGAGCTACAACTGTAACACTATCTTTGTTGATCCACCGCGTTCAGGTATGGATGTAGATACTTGTAAGATGGTTCAAGGCTACGAGCGTATCATGTACATCTCTTGTAACCCTGAAACGTTGAAAGAGAACCTAGAGATCCTAAGCGAAACACACAATATCACTCGTTTTGCTCTGTTTGACCAGTTCCCTTACACCCACCACATGGAAGCGGGTGTATTCTTAGAGCGCAAAGCATAAGTCTCGCTTTCTCGGCCTAAGACAAACAGCAAATACAAAAAAACGAGCCAATTGGCTCGTTTTTTTTATTTATAGATTGGTTTAAGCGGTTTTACCGATAAAGCCTAGCTTCTTACCTACCCAGGCTAAAAGCAGCATCGCGACAATAATCGCAAAGAAGTTTGAACCTGCATCAGGGTGTTGTGCTTTCACAAAAGCCGAGTGGCCAAATGCACCCACGAAGAAACAAGCTAGACCTACAAGTGGGATATCTTCAGATACTGGATTAGTTAGGTATTCTTGGTAAAGCGCTTGTACTGCCAAAACTAAAGCGATAAGCGGGAAAATAGAGAAGCCCACTTCGCTCATTGTTACCCAAGATAACAATGCATCACCACACACACCAGCTACAACAGCAAGTACGAGTGTCTTTCTTTCAGAACCACGGTTTACAGTATTATTTTCATTCGACATTATTCAATCCCGCCTTTTAATCGGTTACGTTCACGTTCTTTACGATACCAAAAAGCTCCTTTGGCCATCATTCGCAATTGCATGATCAAGCGTTCAGCCAATTCATCTCGCTGACGTCGATCTAAATCTAATGCTTCTGCCCCTGAGTTGAAGACTAAGATGACCGAGGCTTCAGCTTGAGTGAAAGCTTCGTCCCTTGTCATGCCAGTCGTTATCAAATATTCGGTTAACTCAGCAGAGAAGTGCTGTATCTCACGAGCTACCGCTGCACGAAACTCAAATGAAGTTCCTGAGCGCTCTCGCAATAACAGTCTGAATACGTTAGGGCTGCTTTCAATGAATTCCATAAAGGTTTCAACCGATGTGCGAATCACACTGCCTTCTTTTACTATGCGTTGCCTAGCTTGACGCATTAACTGGCGCAACAGTAAGCCACCTTCATCAACCATGGTTAAGCCAAGCTCATCCATGTCTTTGAAGTGACGATAAAAGGAAGTCGGTGCTATTCCAGCCTCACGAGCGACTTCTCTCAAGCTTAGATTGGAAAAACTACGATCGGCACTGAGCTGGCTAAATGCTGCATCGATTAAGCTGCGACGAGTTTTTTCTTTTTGCTGTGCGCGAATGCCCATTGGTTTCATACTTTATCAATTTCTTCTTTTACAGCCTAAACAGGCATGTCTAATACTCTGTTTAATATAACGCGAATCACTTATTTATATAAGGCACTCTGGTTATATAAGACACTAAACATACCTCTTTGTTCACGTACCGAAGTAAATACGTTCGCAGAAAAAATTTCAATCTCCACACTGTCATTTGGAGACATACGACATACCAAATATTATTTTTTCGATAACACTGCGTGATCCCACCGACTCTCTGATGCCCTTTTCATGTACCCAAGAACAGAATCAGTTAAAATCTCGCTAAAGCAATGTTAATCAAATATAACAAGGAAGATATCTATGCCACACTCCAACCACTTTGATGTAATCGTAATTGGTAGTGGCCCCGGAGGCGAAGGGGCAGCGATGGGATTAACCAAAGCCGGGTTGAACGTTGCAATCATTGAAAAAGAGAGCAGCGTTGGTGGTGGTTGTACTCACTGGGGAACCATTCCTTCAAAAGCACTGCGTCATGCCGTGAGTCGTATTATTGAATTCAACAGCAACCCGCTGTTTTGTCAAAACAACAAAAGCATTCACTCAACTTTCTCCAACATACTGGGTCATGCTAAATCAGTCATCGATAAGCAAACTCGACTGCGCCAAGGTTTCTACGATCGCAACCAATGCACACTGGTATTTGGTACTGCTCGTTTTATCGATACCAACACTATCTCTGTATTACAAAGCGATGGTACTGAAGAACATTACAGTGCAGACAAGTTTGTTATCGCAACAGGTTCACGTCCTTACCAGCCAGACAACGTCGACTTCCTACACGAACGAATCTACGACAGCGACTCGATTCTTTCTCTTAAACACGACCCGCAACACATCATCATCTATGGTGCTGGCGTTATTGGTTGTGAATATGCGTCGATTTTCCGCGGTTTGGGTGTAAAAACCGATCTTATCAATACTCGTGACCGCTTGTTGTCATTCCTAGACAATGAAACCTCAGATGCACTTTCTTATCACTTCTGGAACAGCGGTGTCGTGATTCGCAACGATGAAACCTTTGAGAAAATTGAAGGGACTGATGATGGCGTGATCATCCACCTAGAGTCAGGTAAAAAGATGCGTGCTGACTGCCTGCTCTATGCCAATGGCCGAACGGGTAATACCGACAAACTTAACCTTAGTGCTGTTGGCTTAGAAGCGGACTCTCGAGGTCAGGTATCAGTGAATACCAACTACCAAACTAGCGTTGATCACGTTTACGCGGTAGGTGATGTCATAGGCTACCCTAGCCTAGCAAGCGCGGCTTATGACCAAGGTCGATTTGTTGCCCAAGCAATTGTCAAAGGCGAAGCAGAAGGTCACCTAATTGAAGACATTCCAACAGGTATCTACACCATCCCTGAGATCAGCTCTGTAGGTAAAACAGAACAAGAACTTACCGCTGCAAAAGTACCGTATGAAGTAGGACGTTCTTCATTCAAGCACCTAGCTCGCGCTCAAATTGCGGGGAAAGATATTGGTAGCTTGAAGATTCTGTTCCATCGCGAAACCAAAGAGATTTTAGGTATCCACGTGTTTGGTGAGCGTGCAGCTGAAATCATTCATATCGGACAAGCGATTATGGAACAAAAAGGTGAAGCAAATACCATCGAGTACTTTGTGAATACGACCTTTAACTACCCAACCATGGCAGAAGCTTATCGTGTTGCAGCACTCAACGGTCTTAACCGTTTGTTCTAGATAAAGAACCGATAGGAGTATTTGACTACCCATAGGCCAAATACATAAACAGCAAGCCGCGCGCTTGCTGTTTTTATTTAAGACATTGAATAATAGGGCATTAGTAGCAATTAGATCATGATATTCTAAATACCTCTTTACCTGTACAACCTCATTTACCCTTCCATAAACAGAGTCCCAAGAGCTAAGCGAGAAACTCACCCTTCTTCCACTGAGAAACAAACAACACACCCAAGCCAACCCCGCGCATTGCCATAAAGCTCAGCATCGCTAGCCACAGTGCATGGTTCTCTAAACCTGATGCTAAGTAGAAAATCGCGAAGAAACTGCAGGTCGCAACAAACATACTATTGCGCATATCCTTGCCTTTAGTGGCCCCAACAAAAATACCATCCAACAAGAAGCACCACATAGACACCAATGGCATTGCGATTAACCACGGTAAATACACCTCGGCTTGGCTCTTCACGTCTGGGATTGTAGTGATCATATTAATTAAGCTCGAGCCAGCAATTGCGAATACTATGGTCAGTACCAAACAAATATTGAAGCTCCAGAAGAAAGTACCAATCAATGACTGGTTCAGTTCATCTTGGTCTTTCGCACCTATCGCCTTACCGACCATGGCTTCCATTGCATAGGCAAAACCATCCATCCCATAAGAGATGATCATCAAAAAACTCATCAACACTGCATTGGCCGCAACAACATCATCGCCAAAGCTTGCACCTTGGAAGGTCATGAAAGTGAAAGTCGCTTGTAGGCACAATGAACGAAGAAAGATATCGCGATTCAGTTTCACGAAACGACTCAAACCATGGCTGGTTTTCTTAAGCAGATCCCATGGCGATGGTAACTGCTTCTTCGCCCAGATTCGGTAAACACAAATCAAGCCAAATGTTAGACCGGCATAATCAGCCATTACAGATGCCAATGCTGCACCTTCCACTTGCCACCCTAAACCGATAACAAAAACGATATCCAAAACGATATTAGTGACATTGGTGATTATCACCATCCACATTGGCGCTTTGGCATTTTGAGTCCCGAGCAGCCAACCTAGAATCACAAAATTAGTCAGCGCAGCAGGCGCACTCCAAGCTCGGATTGAGAAGTATTGCTGACCATAGTGCTTAACTTGATCACTGGCGCTGCTCAATGAGAAAACTAAATCGGCGACTAGACTGTGTAAAAGCAAAAAGGCACCTGCAAACCCTAAAGCCATGGTCACGCCTTGCACAAAAACTAGGCCAAGTTGCTTACCATCATTCGCACCATAAGATTGTGCGGCTAGCCCTGTTGTCGACATACGCAGAAAACCAAGCAACCAAAAGGTCACGCTGATCATTGTGCCGCCCAGCGCCACACCACCTAAATACCAAGAATGCTCTAAGTGGCCGATAACCGCCGCATCGACTAAGCCCAGCAGTGGAACAGTAATATTAGAGAGAACCATCGGGATCGCGAGCAACAGCACTTTTTTGTGCATCGCCTGATTGGATAGCGTTTGAAAAATAATTTGGGGGTTAAATAGCTTCACGATCACCTCTTAGTTTAGAGGCGATAGTTTAACCTAGTGGGTGGGCTTTCACTATGTTGTGGAATTTTACTTATACCGATTGTGTACTCAGTTACTCGAAATGCAGAATCGCTAAGATTACCACTTAACGAGTACTAACTGCGGCGTTAAGCGCTTTTTGACCTGAGAGATTTTACAAAGAAGTCGCTGCCACAACTTCCAACGATTACATTGCTGTTCTAATGGTGAAAATGACTTAACCCATTGAGCCCATGGCAACCAATTGAGAACACTGTCTATTGGTGAAGATAACCCGTGAGCATACTTTCCTGAACCAAGCTTTTGCCCAAGAGCACTAGAGCTTTTATCTCCAGCTAACACTAAACACGCGTGTGCATGAGTAAAATAACGACTGAGAGACTGAATAAAGTGCGCGGTCTGTTGTTCATTGCAATCCAGCAGAGCATGTTCACACACCACCATCACTGAGGCTTGTTCTGGAATGTTAAGTTCATCCAACCAAGTTAGTTCATCAACAGAGCCACACTCCAAACGATAGCGTTCATTTTTGTGGAACAGGCGTTGGCGCCACACTAGGTTTTCCGTCACATCGAGCTCAACCCAATGGCAGCGTCCATTATCCAAACGGTAGAAACGGGTGTCGAGCCCTGCCCCAACATTGATGATCCAGGCATCTGGGTTGTGAGACAGAAATTGTTGAACTTGAGAGTCACAAAGTTGAGTCAGTGTTGCGTAGAGAAGTTGTTGCTGATCGAGCTCGCCAGTAAGACATTCAGGTGCGAGTTGGCAACGCTTGCAGGCTTGTGCTGCGATAGGGTCATAGACTAGGCCGTCATCGGCAAGGCTTTCTCGGCTGCGAAACCAAAGGTGTTGAACGAGATCCGTCGGAACTTGGAATTCCTGATGTGCAGACCCTTGATCAAAAGGAGCATTTTGAACAGAAGAGCGCGGCTTAGGAATAAGCGGCTTTATTTGAGGTTTGGTTGGATTCGGCATCATCATCTTCCTTGTATCTCGACAAAGAAGATGATAATGAATATCAATTACAATAACAAGTTATTGAGAATAAATATCAATAAGCTGTTTGTACAGATTACATCCAGTCTGTGTTCCGGATAATACCAACAGCCAGCCCTTCAATAGACAAGTGTTGAGATTCTAGATCGACATGGATTGGAGAAAATTCTTCATTTTCAGCGTGTAAGAGCACCGTTGAACCTTTACGTTCTAGGCGTTTTACCGTTACATCATCATCGACACGAGCCACGACAACCTGACCGTCGCGTACGTCTTGTGTTTTATGAACAGCCAGTAGATCACCATCCATAATACCGATGTTTTTCATACTTTCGCCATTTACACGAAGTAAGAAGTCAGCCTGAGGTTTAAACATACCTGGGTCTACTTGGTAATGCATTTCTACATGTTCTTGAGCCAGAATAGGCTCACCAGCGGCAACCTGACCGATTAATGGTAAACCTTGCTCTTCGTTTGCTGCATCTTCAAGCAAAATACGAATACCACGAGACGCACCCGGGATAATCTCTATCGCTTCTTTACGAGCAAGAGCTTTTAAATGTTCTTCTGCAGCATTAGCAGAGCGGAAGCCTAGTTCTCGTGCAATTTCTGCACGTGTCGGTGGCATACCGAAATCGTCAATCTTACTTTTGATAAGATCAAAAACTTGTTGTTGGCGCGGCGTTAACGGCTTCATGATTCACCTGTCTTTTTATACAGTTGACTGTGAGTATATCCAGTAACTGAACAAAAGCAAAGCAATTGGTTGTTTTTAGTTCATTTTTCAAGAATCACAAAAATAGGATCTCTAGCCACACGTAACCCGCTAGTATTAGACAGATGAGAACAGCCGCCGAGCCGACATCTTTCGCCATCCCAGAAAGCTCATGATGCTCACTACCGATTCGATCAACAACTGCTTCAATCGCGGTATTGATTAACTCGACAACCATCACTAACACAACAGCTGAGATCATCAAGATTCGCTCAACTTGGCTTACGTCCAAATAGAATGCCAACGGAATCAGTATTGCTGCCATGAACACTTCTTGCCGAAATGCAGCCTCGCTTTTAAACGAACTTGTGAGGCCTTGCCATGAAAAGCCTGCTGCTTTTATGATGCGTTTGAATCCGGTGTTTGATTTTTTGGTCATTTTTAACTCTATACTCAATCAGTCGATGAATGATTTTCCACAAACTTAACGGCAATATGACTATTTCCATTAAAAGGTTAGACCAGTTTCTGGTATTCTTGCATCGATTAAATTTACGCCTAGGCTTATCCCTATTTCATTCATAGGATTTATCCTTTTTATCAGAGAAATAGAGATACGCTTCAGCACATTGAAATAACTATTGAGGCAGTGAACCTATATGTCTTCTGGACAATCTTTTTCACGTTCATTAATGAAGCTACCTTTATCCGTATTGGTAAAGGGCACATCAATTCCTTCAAACCCTGTTGAGGATTTGAACATTGATTTGAGCAAACCGATTGTATACGCCTTACCGTTTCGCTCAAGTGTCGACATTCTTACATTGCAAAAACATGCACTTGAATTAGGTCTACCTGATCCATTAAGCAAGCTTGAAATCAACGGCAAATCACTGCAACGCTACGTTTTTATCTCTTCTCGCAAAACTCTGCTTCAAGACGATGATTATGTACCAAGCTCTTCAATTGAAGTGTTCTCTGAGTTGCTTTCACTGCATGCTGAAGACTCTGAGCTCGATGTTCAAGTTATCCCTGCCACTGTGCTTTGGGGACGTAAACCAGGTAAAGAGACTAACCAGAAACCTTACCTACAAGCAATGAATGGCTTAGAAAAATCAAAAGCGGTATTGCTCGCAGGTCGTGACTGTCTAGTTCGCTTTAGTCCTGTGGTATCTCTTCGCTACATGGCAAACTCACACGGTACCGACAGCACCATCGCGCACAAACTGGCGCGTGTAGCGCGTATCCACTTCTCTCGCCAAAAACTTGCTGCATCAGGCCCTAACCTTCCAAGCCGCCAAGCGCTGTTTGATCGCCTACTCAAATCAGAAGCGATCAAGAAAGCAATTGAAGACGAAGCACAAGCAAAGAACATCTCGATCGAGAAAGCGAGTAAAGAAGCCCAAGACATCATGGACGAGATTGCTGCAAACTTCTCTTACTCGCTGATCAAGCGTGGTGAGAAGATTCTTGGCTGGTTGTGGAATAAGCTGTACCAAGGCCTGCATATCAGCAACGCTTCAACGGTTCGTAAGTTGGCTCAAGATGGTCACGAAATTGTTTATGTGCCTTGCCACCGTAGCCACATGGACTACTTGCTGCTTTCTTATGTGCTTTACCACGAAGGCATGGTGCCTCCGCATATCGCTGCGGGTATCAATCTGAACTTCTTCCCTGCAGGTCCGATTTTCCGTCATGGCGGTGCGTTCTTTATTCGTCGTAGCTTTAAAGGTAACAAGCTGTACTCGACAATTTTCCGTGAATACCTAGCGGAATTATTCGCTAAAGGTTACTCAGTAGAGTACTTCAGTGAAGGTGGTCGCTCTCGTACAGGTCGTTTATTACAGGCGAAAACAGGCATGCTAGCGATGACAATCCAAGCAATGCTGCGCGGCATGAACCGTCCGGTGACTTTGGTTCCTGTGTACATCGGCTACGAGCACGTGATGGAAGTAGCGACTTACGCAAAAGAACTTCGTGGCAAGCGTAAAGAGAAAGAAAACGCGAGCTTAGTGATTCGTACCATTCGTAAGCTGCGTAACTTTGGTAAAGGCTACGTGAACTTCGGTGAGCCGATTCAACTGAACCAATACCTGAATGAACACTCACCTGAGTGGACCAAAGACATCGACCCAATGGGCACCAGTAAACCACAATGGATGAATCCAGTGGTTAATGACCTGGCGACCAAAATGATGACGCACATTAACGATGCCGCGGCGACCAACGCATTGACCCTTTGTGCAACCGCGCTATTGGCCTCAAGACAGCGCGCATTGTCTCGTGACTCTTTGGTTTCTCAGATCAATTGCTACCTGTCTCTGCTTAAGAACGTTCCATATTCAGCAACGTTCACTGTGCCAAAAGACAGCGCTGAAGATTTGGTAAAACATGCTGAATCACTGAACAAGTTCTTGATTGAATCAGACTCAATGGGCGACATCATTTCGCTAGACCGTCACCAGTCAATTCTGATGACCTACTACCGAAACAACATCATTCACTTGTTTGCTCTACCATCGCTAATTGCACAGATGACCATTCGTCAGCGCGGTTTATCGATTGACGCGATCCAAGAGAACGTTGCTGCTATCTACCCGTTCTTGAAGAAAGAGCTGTTCCTAAGCTACGACGAAGACAAGCTTGAAGACGTGGTTTCTAACATCATTGAAGAGCTGGTTAACCAAGGTATGCTTGTGGTTTCTGATAACGAAGTCACCATCAACCAATCAAACAGCCAAGCACTGATGCTGTTAGGTCGTACGATTTCAGAAACGCTACAACGCTACTCTATTGCTTTGAACCTGTTGGCAGAGAATCCTGATCTGGATAAATCCGATCTTGAACAGAAGAGCCAAGACATCGCACAGCGACTTGGTCGCCTACAAGGTATCAATGCACCAGAGTTCTTCGATAAAGGCGTGTTTGCGTCGATGTTCGCCACTCTGAAACAGCAGCAATATCTGGATAACGATGGTAACTGTGATTTAGAAAAGACTCAGCAATTCGCTAAGCTTCTCTACTCAATGCTTTACCCTGAAGTACGTTTGACGATTCAAGAGAGTATCCACCAAGCAGAGTAATCTCAGCTTGGGTCTCTTGAATAGCGAGACCAAACGCGATCAAAAAAGGCACCCAATGGGTGCCTTTTTCTTTAGCATTCGTTAACTCGAAAAGCTGATGCTTACCAGAAGGTAATAAACAAACCCACGGTCACTGCCATTCCAACATAATTGTTATTGAGAAAGGCTTGGAAACAAAGGTCTCGATCACGGTGGCGCATCAGGTGTTGTTGATACACAAACAAGCTTCCTGCTACCAATAATGCCCAATAGAAGGTATCACCTAGTTGGTAATGCATGCCTAACGCAATCAGCATCGCTAGGGTGACGAGTTGCAAAGAGCCCACAATCAGCTTATCGAAGCGACCAAATAAAATCGCCGTCGATTTAATACCAATCTTCAGGTCGTCATCTCGGTCAACCATCGCATATTGTGTGTCGTAAGCAATCGTCCACAACGCATTAATCACGAAGATAAACCACACAATACTTGGTAATTCATTCGTTTGTGCCGCCCAAGCCATTGGTATCGCCCAACTAAACGCTAAGCCGAGAAACAACTGTGGAAGATGGGTAAAGCGCTTCATGAAAGGATAAATGAACGCCAGACCCACACCAATAAATGAGAGCTTAATGGTCAGTGGATTCATGGTGAGTACCAGCAAAAATGACACCACGGCTAGTACTAAAAAGAGTAGAATCGCTTCCTTACTGGAGACCAAACCTGAAGGTAATGGACGCTGCTTGGTACGTTTAACATGACCATCGACTTTACGGTCAGCAAAGTCATTGATCACACAGCCAGCTGAGCGCATCAACACCACGCCGAGTACGAAAACAACCAAGACATCAAAATCAGGCATACCTTGTGCGGCGATAATCAGTGACCACAAGGTCGGCCAAAGGAGTAACAGGGTACCAATCGGGCGATTCATTCGCGTTAATTGCCAATACGCCTTCGCTTTGGTGGCAAGCATTTACACACTCTCCTTAGAGTAAATGGGTGATGTTGGTAAAAACAGTTCAGCCACAAGCATCGGTTTATGGTTCATCCATAATCGAGAACGACGTGCGAGTAATCGCTCATCGCCTGCGATAACCCAACCGACTTTCAGCGCATCTCGCTCCACGTTCTCAGCACTGAAAACGGTTAATCCAAGCGGGACATTACCTTGTTGAGAAAGGTCGGAATGCTGATCTTCTAGCGTAATTCGGGGAATCAAGGTTCGACCTAACACCCACGGTTCGCCATCACCCTTTAAAATCACTTTACGCAATAAGCAATCAAACGATGATAAAAGATCTTCCTCGTCTTGTTGTAGCCTTGAGCGTTCTACAACTTGATTATGAAGCAACTCAACAGATAGGTGCTGACAGCTCTTGCCCAACTTGCGGGAAAGAGAGCCTTGCTCCATCAGCCACTCTTTGGTGGTTTCATTAGGAAAATCAAATGTTTCTGTACTTTGCCAATCTACATTCATTAACGAATTAAGATACAGCGATATTGGCTGATTCATACTAGTATTCAATAGGTGACTTTACACGTACAATAAAGCTTCAACTTTCGAACAAAATTAAAGCGTTCTTCGAATTGTAAACGTATTTAGATTTAGACCGCTCATTGTAACAAGACTAATGCGTTTCGAATATCGCGAATAAACTAAAGAAAAGTCACAAATATGCACAAACGTTATGTAGCCCAAATATTTCTTGCGATTACCCTACTCTTTTCAGCATCAAGTTTCGCTGAAGAGGAGTCGGCAGCTAAACTCGCCTACTTCACGCTAGAGCCAGACCTGACCACCAATTTTTACACTAAAGGTAAAAAACTGGGCTACATTCAGGTTCGCCTCGACATCATGGTGGCAAATAGTAATGACTTGGCCGCTATTGAGCATCACCAACCACTGATTCGTGATGCAGTGATTGAATTACTTGGCAAACAAAACGAAGAAACCATTAAGTCTCTATCCGGCCGTGAAGACTTAAGAAAATCCTTAGTTGAGCACCTCAACAAGATTTTGCTTCCAGAGACAGGTAAAACCCTGATTGCTGACTTACTGTTTACCAAATACCTTTATCAGTAATGATGTAAAACGAATCCCAATAAAAAAGCGGCTCATCTGGCCGCTTTTTTATCTCTATCGTTTGCCTACTCACGAGAAGAGATGAGTTAGCTTCTTGCCGAGCTTGGTGCTTTCATCGCATCGATAAAGCCAATAATCACACCAGCGGCTAGGCCAGCTAAATGCGCAGTATTGGCGATAGCCATAAATGGCTGCATGTACCCAAGTACCAACCACACCAACATAAAGCCGACAATCTGTCTCGGGATACCTAAACCAAGTTGCGGCGCCTTCGCACCGACAACCCATAAGTAACCAACCAAGGCATACACAACACCAGACAAACCACCGAAGTTCGCCCCCTCAACCCAATACTGCCCAGCACCTGAAAGCGCAGAAGAGACAGCAAATATTTGTAGTAACTTAAGACCGCCTAACTTTTTCTCAATATCTCCACCCAGTTGCCACCACCACAAGATATTAAATGCGATGTGCATAACTGAGAAATGCAAAACAGCATGACTGAGCCAGCGCCACAATTGCCATTGCTGCCCATCAACCGCAGGGAAATGCAATGCGTTAAAAATCGCTTGCCCGAACCCTATCTGCTGCAAAGCAAAAATCACCACACACACCAACATGATACTCAGTGTCACTGGGCCAGCTTTGGCTTTTATCATGCCCATGAAGCTTGGCGTGTGATAATGAAAGTTGCTCTTTCTAGTCTCTGCCATATCCCAAGACGCCGCTTGATAACGCTTATGATTGGGTTCCGACAAAAAGCGGTTGAGCTCAGCTTCAGTTTCCACCTGAAATTGACCATCAATAAGCCAAAGAGCAAAACGCCCTTCTCCCTCAGGAGACATCTGAATAGGGATCTGACGAGACGCCATATAATCAATAAATGCTTGAGCAAGACGTGGATTGTCTAACACCATCAATCTAATCATTGTTACTTCCTATTCATACTATGAGAGATGCTTGAAGCGATAAAGGTAATTAACCAGCAATCACAGGAAGTTCAGCACGGTGCCAAGCTTCGAAACCGCCGTCTACACTATATACCTCTTCAAAGCCTTGGTTCACTAAATATTGTGCTGCACCTTGGCTACTAATACCGTGGTAGCACATCACCAAGATAGGTTGTTCGAACTCAACCTCATCCATGAACGACACCATTGTATCGTTAGTCAGGTGGTAAGCTGTTTGTGAGTGAGCAACCGCAAAAGATTGCGGGTCACGTATATCGACAAGTCGAGCTTCGCCTTGTTCGATGAGCGCTTGAGCGCCTTTAACATCGATATGTTTAAACTGGTCCATGACTTTCTCTTTTTATACTGATTTACTTTGCTGCCATTGTAACCTATCCCAAGGCTAACATTCACATCCACTTAATAAGGTTATCCACCAGCGATCACTTTTACACCATTTGTGGATAAATCTGTGAATTGCGTGAATAAAGTGCCTTTTCAAAAATAGATCCACAATATGTAGTAATGATCCTGATCTAACTGTGGGTTAACTGAAACATATCCCCACTCGAAAAAACCCGTCAAAGCCTTACTACACCCTGCTTTTAGACAGCTGGCGAATAAACTTCTCACAGAGTTATCCACAAAATCATTTTGCAAATTTCGATCGCAAAAGTTGAGAAATCGATCCAAAACAAAAAGGCCGAGATCTCTCGATCTCGGCCTTTTCAAAATTCAGCTATTTGTTAGCTCTACTATTAGAAGGTAGAAGCTAATAGAAACTAGATGCTATTAGAAATCACCAACGGCTTGTTTCAATTTCTTCATCGCATTCTTTTCTAACTGGCGAACACGCTCAGCAGAGATACTGTAGGTATCCGCTAAGTCTTGCAGTGTTGCCTTGTTGTCGTCTAACCAACGTGAGCGAACAATGTGTTGGCTACGCTCGTCTAAGCTTGCTAGTGCTAGCCCTAGGCGATTATTGGTGTGTGACTCCCAGTTAGCCGCTTCAACCGTCTCAGCAACGTCTGACGCTTTGTCTTCTAGGTAGTAAACTGGAGCAGTGTAAGCAGAACCGCCATCGTCATCGTCCATAGGCGCTTCAAACGTCGCATCTTGTGCCGCTAAGCGAGATTCCATCTCACGAACTTCTGAAGGCTCAACACCCAGTTCACGAGCAACCGTCTCAACTTCACCGTTATTGAACCAACCTAAACGCTTTTTAGACTTACGAAGGTTAAAGAACAGTTTACGTTGTGCCTTAGTGGTCGCAATTTTAACGATACGCCAGTTACGTAGAACGTATTCATGGATTTCAGCTTTGATCCAGTGAACAGCAAACGAGACGAGACGAACACCAACTTCTGGATTGAAGCGCTTAACAGCCTTCATCAAGCCAATGTTACCTTCTTGGACGAGATCAGCCATTGGTAGCCCGTAGCCAGAGTAGCCTCTTGCAACGTGCACCACGAATCTTAGGTGGGAAAGGATCAAGCCTTTCGCAGCGTCGATCTCACCTTTGTAATGTAATCGCTCTGCAAGTCCACGTTCCTCTTCAGGAGTCAGCATAGGGTAGCTGTTCGCTGAGCGGATATAGCTATCTAAACTATCTTGTGTGACTAAAGCCATTTGATACGCTTGGTTTGCCATTCGGTTCCTCATCAATCTCTGATCTGGAGTAATACATCTATTAAAACCCGACAATCTTGAACCTAAAATGAACAGGTTTCAAGGAGGGGGAAGTAATTATGCATAATCAATTCGTCTATACAAGGCAAAAACTGGTTAAGAACTGCCTATTTTTCGTATAAATATGACTCTATTCACCTAAACTGGTTCAATTTCTTTTAGGTGACGCTGTGCAGAAAGCTTCGCAGCCACACTACCAAGCAGGGTTCCGACGATCAAAAGCAGTAAAGATTCATCCCAACTCAGGCCAATTAAACGGAAGTGGCTGTCGTATAGCTGAGCCAAGTCATCCACTGCGCTGTTCAGCAATACGGTAATCAATGCCGTCATTACCCAAGCGCTAATCGAACCCAAAACGCCAAACCACATCCCAGCATAAAGGTATGGTCGAAGAATGTAGCTGTCGGTAGCACCAATCAGCTTCATGGTTTGAATCTCTTCTTTATGCGCCAACACATTAAATCGTAGTGTATTGCCGATAATCAGAAATACCGCGCCCAACATCAATACCGTTAAGGTAATCACGATGACCGCTGCTAATGCTTTGATCGCATCTAATCGCGCTAACCAATCTTCGTCTAGGCGAACATCGGTCACTAATTCTTGTTGTTTAACTGTGCCTGCCAGTTCTTTGATTAGGGTATCGCTGTGTACGCTTGGCGTAATCACCAGCACCCCTGGCAGTGAGTAATCGTCGAGAATGGTTAGGGCGTCTTCAAAACCAGAATATTGGCTGAGGTCTGCAAGTCCTTGCTGCGGAGAAATGTACTCCACTAGCTCAACTTGATCCCAACTTTCGATTTCATCCTTAAGCACCATTACTCGTGGCTCAGGAATACCATCCTCTACATAAGCACTTATTTGTGACGGGCTAGTGACATCTTGTGCTACTTCACCCACATTTTTACCCAATAGGTACAAACAAGCAGGCATCGCCAACGCCATAGAGATCACCGCAAGGGTCAGCAAGTTGCCTAACGGGCGCTGCCACATTTGCGAGAACGATGACTTGGCTTGTTTCCAGTGAACAACAAAGAAGCCGTCGCTTGAAGCGCGGTTTGCTGCTCGATTAGATTGAGGTTTTTTGATGCGCTTATTCGCGGCCATAGTCTTCAACCTCACTCAAAAACCCTTGGTTTAATTCAAGATGGCGGTACTGAGGGCGAGTGTTCACTAACCCGATGTCGTGCGTCGCTAGGATGATCGTCACACCCGCACGGTTGAACTCTTCAAATAATCGCAATACACGGTTAGATAATTCAGGGTCTAGGTTACCAGTAGGCTCATCGGCTAAAAGCAGAGTTGGGCGGTTAACCACGGCGCGAGCAATACCCACGCGTTGTTGTTCACCACCCGAAAGTTGGCTTGGCAAGCAACGGGCTTTATCTAATAAACCGGTTTTATCCAACGCAGCACTGACTCGGCGTTTTATTTCGTTTTCAGAAATAGATTCAATACGCATAGGCAGAGCGACGTTATCGAAAATCGAACGGTCCATCAGCAGGCGATGGTCTTGAAAAACAATCCCAATATTACGGCGTAAGAAAGGAATGTCTTTGGCTGGGATACGAGTGATATCGTGATCGTTGAACCAGACGCGTCCATCGGTTGGACGCTCTATCGCGCAGATCAACTTCAGCAAGGTACTTTTACCAGCACCGGAGTGCCCGCCTAAAAATGCCATCTCTCCACGTTTGAGGTGAAAGTCCACTTTTTGGAGCGCTTGGCGTCCGCCTCGGTAGGCTTTACTCACTTGCTGAAATTTGATCACCGAAAATTCCTCTTACGATCACTAATATCAAATTTAAAACGGTAGCAGGTTAAGGATAAACCACTTTGCTACTCGCGTTACTCTTCGCGGCTAAATAGCGCTTCAATAAAGTCTTTTGACTCGAATG
Source organism: Vibrio sp. QJM3NY_35 (assembly GCF_057785915.1). Classification (NCBI taxonomy): domain Bacteria; kingdom Pseudomonadati; phylum Pseudomonadota; class Gammaproteobacteria; order Vibrionales; family Vibrionaceae; genus Vibrio; species Vibrio sp. QJM3NY_35. Next base: position 3,253,866 of record NZ_CM173507.1, read on the forward strand.
GACGTAAGTCGTCAATGCCTTCACCAACACCAATGTAGCGAATTGGAATCTGGAACTGGTCTGCAATTGAGAAAATCACACCACCTTTCGCCGTACCGTCAAGTTTAGTTAGCGTAATACCCGTTACCGGTGCAACTTCACTGAATAGTTTTGCTTGGCTGATAGCGTTCTGACCTGTACCTGCGTCAAGCGTTAGCATGATTTCGTGCGGTGCAGAGTCATCAATCTTCTTCATTACGCGAACAATCTTGCGTAACTCTTCCATTAGGTTGCTCTTGTTCTGCAAACGACCGGCTGTATCGGCAATCACTACGTCAACGCCACGTGCTTTCGCCGCTTCAATTGCATCGTAGATAACTGACGCACTGTCCGCACCTGTGTGCTGAGCGATAACTGGCACATCGTTACGCTGACCCCAAACCTGAAGCTGTTCAACGGCTGCTGCACGGAAGGTATCACCCGCTGCTAGCATCACTTTCTTACCTTCATTTTGGAATTGTTTCGCCAACTTACCGATCGTAGTTGTCTTACCGACACCGTTCACACCCACCATTAAGATAACGTAAGGTGTTTTAGTGGTATCAACAACCAGTGGCTGTTCCACTTGGCTTAAGATGTCTGCCATCTCTTCTTTGAGCAGACCATAAAGTGCTTCACCGTCTTTTAGGTCATTGCGAGATGCTTTTTCTGTCAGGTTTTCAATGATCTTAACGGTGGTATTCATACCGACGTCAGCGATCAGAAGTTGCTCTTCTAGCTCTTCAAACAGATCTTCATCGATTTGCTTGCCTTTGAACAGACCAAAGAAACCCGCACCGATGTTTGCTTTAGTGCGGCTTAGGCTGCGCTTAAGGCGAGCAAAGAAGCTTTCTGTCGGCTTTTCTTGAACTTCTTCAACCTTAGCTGGAGAAGCAATCACTTCTTCCTGTTCTGCTTCTGCTTCTGCTTCTGCTTCTGCTGCGACAGGTTGCTGCTCTTGTTGAGCTTCTTCAAGCGCTTGCTCAGGTTCAGTTGGCTTAGCTTGTTCAGCTTCAGTCGCGACCTGTTCAGCCTCAACTTGTGATTCAACTTCAGTTTGATCTTCAACGCTTTCTACGTTCGCTTCATTCTGAGTTTTTGGGCTTTGTTCTTCTTCACCAAAACCAAGCCACGATAATAATCCGCGCTTCTTTTTTTCCGTCATCAGAGGAGTTTCCTAGATCTACTAATTAGCTGTATTGACTTAATACACGTCGACTCTTTGCTATTGTTATACAATACAAGCTTGTACAAACGAATAGTAAAGAAAAATGACAAAGCAGTGATAAGTTTGCTTTTAGCTTGATACACTTTGTCATTGCAAATTTATTTAATACACGAACCCACTTAAATTGGGCTCGGTATAGTATCACTTTATTAGCGGTCAAAAAATCTATGGTAAGACGTCGCCAGCAAAACACATCACAAAAAAAGCCATCCGGAGGCTTTGTTCGAATTATTAGTGGCTCATGGAGAGGTAGAAAGCTGCCTGTTCATGATTTAGAAGGATTACGCCCAACCATTGACCGAGTAAAAGAAACACTCTTTAACTGGGTGGCTCAAGATATCCCACATTCAACTTGCTTGGATGTATTTGCCGGTTCTGGCGGTCTAGGTTTTGAAGCCGCTTCTCGCCAAGCAAAAATGGTGACACTGCTCGAAATGAATCAAAAGGCGGCTAAACAGCTTTCTGATAACGCGAAAGAGCTCAAAGCAGACAACATCAATGTCGTGAATACTGATGCTATCTCTTTCCTTAAAAAGCCAGGTACGCCTTACGATATGGTTTTCCTTGATCCACCATTTCGCAAAGGCTTACTTGCAGAAACAGTACAACTGCTTGAGAGTAACGGTTGGCTTGCAGACAATGCCATCATTTACGTCGAGACAGAGAAAGAACTGAAACTCGAAGCTATGCCAGAGAACTGGGAATTGCATCGCGATAAGACCACCGGACAGTCAAGCTACCGACTGTTCAATCGAATCACTGAAGAATAGGAGTTATTGAATGAAGTTCTTGCTTCCACTAGCAAAAGCAGCCATCGCCTTTGTTTGGTTTATCTTAATCGTAAATATTTTCTACCCGTTTCCGGGTAATGCTGCGATTGCGCTTTATATCATGACAGCATTCTTGTTCTTCATGCACGGCCTGCAGATGCTGATTTTCATCGGTGCATTCGGCGATAAGATCGAGATGTCACGTTGGGAGAAGTGGTCAATATTGATTTTCGGTGTCTTCGCCTTACTCGATATCCGACGCAAACACATGATGTAATCGAGCTTAAGCCCAGATATAAAAAGCTTAGCTACAAAAAACATCATGACAGAAACAGTAGAGACAAAAACGCCGCTCATTTGAGCGGCGTTTTTTTATTCAGTAATGATATTGATGTTAGCCCATGTAGCCTTTCACACCATCGAGGAACATTTGCGTCGACAACATAACCAGCAACAAGCCCATCAAGCGTTCGATGGCTTTAAGGCCTCTCTCACCCAGCACTCGCAGGAAGAAGCCATTAAACATCAGAATAAAGAAGGTTGCGCCCCAAGCCAGCATCACTGCGCCTGAAAGCTCTAACATGTTGTCAGGGTGCTGTGTCGACAACAGAATCAATGCCGCAATCACTGAAGGGCCAGCAATCATTGGGATCGCCATCGGCACAATAAACGGTTCTTCACCCGCCGCGAGGCCAGTAATACTACCCGCACTTGGGAAAATCATCTTAATCGCGATGATGAATAGAATAATACCGCCAGAGATACTCAAGGTTTCAGGCTGCACGTGCAGGAAGTTCATGATGCTTTGACCAGCAAACAAGAACAACAGCAGGATAATCAGCGCAAACATCAGTTCACGAACAAGAACAATACGGCGACGCTTCGGATCAATATGCTTAAGGATAGAGAGCACGATTGGTAGATTGCCAAGCGGGTCCATAATAAGAAACAGCATGGTTGCTGCAGATAAAATTTCCATAAGTTTGTCTCGAAAAGCGTAAGTGCGCGGAGTATAGCAGCCTCAACATTGATTTTCGAACGCAGTAATAAAAGGATTAACTTATGTAATTAGAAGGGAATTTTGCGAGAGCAAATAGAAAAGGTAGAAAGGAGAAAAGAGAAAAGAGAATTTAAAGAGTGAAGCCGAAACGTCGCATCCACTCTTCTTATCTATAAAAGCCAAAAGGCTCTAAAAACCAAGTCACTGGGAATCAGTGGTTACACACACGTTCGCGATTAGTGCAAAGCTTGTCATCAATAACCACGACCTTTTCCATCTTCAGGAAAAACTTCAGCAATCCATCTAAATCCAGACCGTTCAGCTTACACGTATGAAAACGCGCTTCTGCGCCATAAGTTTGAGCGAGTTCTTGCGTCAACTCTTCACGAGTCAGTGGCTTTTCACTCAGTAGGTTTAAAACGTTGTGTGCATGAATTTCGGTAGTCATAACTCTATCTCGTGTTTAATGAACTAGACGTAGAGTACCTACTTTCATCTGAGCTGCCTTGATGTAGCTCAGAGTTAAGCGAGCTCTACCCTAAATGGTAAGGGAGGCAACAATGAGAGCGTGCGCCAGAAAGTAACTGCCCGTCACCCAAAAGTAGGCACCCTTAATTGGGCTACGATAGAAATTTAACGCGTACGCCAATGCTGAAAGCAGCAACACGGCACAACCGGCAAAACCCACCGCATGCGACAGTTGAGGATCAAGCAACCAGAGCTCACCAGAAGCCCATGCAAGCTGAATAAGCACGATACCCATGATGACCACAGGAAAGACGAGTTTGTCTAAACGAGGCAGAAGCAAGAAGAAAGCAACGACACAAGCCGCCAACAGCAGCGCGAACAACCACCAGACCATTTCTCCTGATAGCTGTAACCAAAATGCTTTGCTGTAACAGAGCTGAGCTAACAAGAAGCAAACAAAATGCAGAGGACGTTTTTGAGTAACAGTATGCAGGACATCTGCGATCGCAGAGACCGCCAACCCAGCAACAACCCAATAGGTAAAATCAGCAACGACAGATTGAGTTAAAGCAATGGTCGCTAATAATACATAGGTAAAAACCTTATACGATAAGGCCTGACCGATATGTCCATGTTTCGTTCCTGCTATTGCTCCGATACCAGACAAGGAAACCGCCAACCAACTCCACATACCATTTGCCCTATTGCTTTAAATCGTCGCCAGTCTAGGCACACGAGTGTTGATGTAAAGCCTCAGCGCCTCAAAATTGGATCTTGATTACGCTTCCACTAAAAAGAGTCTCTTTAGATTGAAGTCGTAACAATTACCACTATGACAATGGCCATTCGTTTAAAACTAGAACGAATCATCATAAAACCCATTCAAACTGGCATTAGAGTCGCCATACTTGAGTTTTGGCCAATTCTAACCTATCGGCTCCACCAAAATCGGCCTAATTCCGTCAAATACCACACTTTAAAAATTAAAATAACCATCTTTAAATCTAACAATAACAATAACTTAAACAAAGAAACTCAAGATTAATAAGGAAATAAAAACGCCAACCAAGCCTAGACTTGTAAAGTAGTCAGTTTTCTTTTTTAAATCCCAGTTTTGTCAGGTTATTTCAAGCCCCCGGTAAAAACCGCCACAAAAACCAAGTCGAAAACTTAAAAAACCAACCAAAACAAACCTAGCCACCACCAGCCCCTATTAATACAGTTTAACAACCTTTAACAATATAAATCACACAAAACAACCATTACAAAACAACAAGTTAAATCAAATTAGAACAAACATAAATCACAAAGAACAAAATAAGAACACACCATAAAACACAGTTAAACACTGCCAAACAAGCCAAAAACTCATAGTTTTCTACTACTTTTAAAGCTTTCGAAAGTAATTCTTGATCTAAAGCCATAAGTAGTGCTATTCTTTAAAACATAGCGAGAGACAACCAAATTTAGGAGTAGTGTTATGATTTCATCTTCGCAAAGACAAGGACTTGTAATGATCGCGGTAGTTGTAGGTCTAATGACACTACCGATGATGTACTAAGCAAGTTACAGATAAAAAAAGGGACGCCATGAGCGTCCCTTTTTTTGTTCAATTTTTTCACTTCGAAAACAGATGCAGTGTTAGCACATCCCAGTTCGCATAATAGAAACCTGCGGCAGCTAAAGTCATTGCCATCATCAGTAAGATCGCAACTCGCCAGATAAAACGACCACTACGTGGAGTCAGCTCCTTCTCGCAGTCGTTACACATCATGATGAACTTATGTTGGTCTTCCAACTTAGCCTCATGTTCATTGACTACCTTATTACGACACGTTGCGATATAGCGCAGCTTGCTCACCATATCGTGCGGTAGCCTTTCTTCACAGCTTGTTACAAGCTCATGCAATCCTTCGCCTTCGGCATGATATTGAAGCCTCAATAATTTCTCTATATTGCGAGTTCTTGTCACCACTTTTTCAATATCGGTCATCTTGGCCCTCCCACTCCACACTATAATTCTAGTCGAGCATTTCCCTATTCTTATACAAAATCACTGTTATTTACGAGAGAAAGAGACAATAAATAACAATGCTTTATCCCAAACTGACCATTAAATGTGATGTCTGCCGAAAAATAATCAGCTTGGCTTACAACAGTTCACGAATAACGGCTTTAAACACATATCCCTATTGCCTGAAAGACTAGAATAACCATCACGACTACATGGAGGTTATATGCCTAATTCACTCTTTTTTGCCATCTTTGCTCTCGCTGCTCTAGCGGCTTGGGTATTTATTGGTTTCTATCGAAAACACTCGCAAGGTGAAAATGCGCCAGAGAAGAAAGTGAATGTCACGGTGTTAGACAAACAATCCATCGACCTTCCTGACGCAGAACCGGGCCAAGAAGATCAAGAGTACTGGATTTACGTTCAACGTGGTGTGGTTGGTCCGAAGCGAGAATTCCAAGTCGGCATCCACTATTTCCACGCCCTTAACCCTGGCGACAAAGGAACCTTAACCTACCAAGGCGATAAGTTCTTACACTTTGCGTTGAAGCGCTAAACGTCAGCCGCTTCAACTGTTCCCCTTAAGTAATCCATCAGAAAGCCTTAGCAGTCACCGCTAAGGCAATAACCAACGCGTTTTCTCTGATTTAGACACCAACCAGCTCATCCATAACGCGCCAGCTCCGCTGATCACAATCCATAATGGAATAACCCATGCCGGATGTCCTTGGTACCAACCGAACTCTTTCATTGGCCACAAGAAAATAGGATGCAGCAGGTAAATACCTAAGCTGTGCTTACTGATAAAGCCAACTACTTGGTTACTCTTCTCAGACAAGCCTTCACCATAGTAACGGCATACCATGAACACCATGCTCGCGGCTAATACGGTATTCAACGTCTTGTAAGATAGCCAGCGCCCTACCGTGTATTCCTCTGCTACCAAACTTGCATTAACCACCATGTAAACCGTGGTTAGCAACGCGAGCCCACCCAGTAACACACTCACGCCAACTGTCATCTTGTTAAGTGGCACAATCTTATACAGCAAGTAACCCAATGGTAAGTAACCGGTGTACAACCACAATTCGTGACTCCAAGGGCCATCGATTTTCAGTAAGAACAGCAATGTTGTGAACAACCATACCGCCGTAAAGGCATAGACCGATCTATCACCGTACTTTCTAACCATGATCTGCAAGAACGGAATCACAAAATAGAGTGGGATGAAGTAATAGAAGAAACCAAGATGGTAATAGGTGTAATTATGGTAGCTATTAAGCAACACGTCCCAACTGACGTCGGCATCAAAGCCCATTGCCGACCAGCCCGACAGATAGGTATAGAAAAGCGACCAGACAATGAAAGGTATCAGTACCTTGCCCAGACGACGCTTGAGGTAGTATTTGGCGTCAAACGGGCGCTGATCACTGAGCATCAGTGCGCCAGTAATCAAAATGAACACAGGTACCGCCCAGCGGCTGAAACCGTTTACCGTAATGGCAGTAAGCCATTCACCGAAAGGAATAGTGCCCAACTCATTGCGATAAGGCGCCAAAACATGAATCGCGATAACCGCTACGGCCGCGACACATCGTGCTAAATCAAAAAAGAGAATTCGCTGCTTCATGTAAATGCCTGATTAATATTCAATCATTCTACTATAGCAATAAAAAAGCTGACCGGAATAAATACCAAGTCAGCTTAGTGTTAAAGGAGATACTTATCGCGAATTTAGCTCATACGACTCTAGCTTCTGCGACTTGAGCTCTCACAAATGAGGCTCATGTGGCTGAAGCTTATGCCGCTGAAATTTGCGGCACTTTCGGTAAACGCAGAGAGATCACCGTCGTTATCGCCAAGAATGCGAAGGAAACCCACAGACACGCAGACAAACCTGCCATTTGGAATACCAAGCCCGACAATATCGTGCCAATCAAACGGCCCATCGCGTTTGCCATGTAGTAGAAACCGACATCAAGAGAAACGCCATCGCCTTTCGCATAACTCACTATCAAATATGAGTGAAGTGATGAGTTCACCGCAAAGATGGCACCAAATACCATCAAACCACCCACGATAACGAGCTCTGGTTGCCAACCAATCTGTACCGCATAAGCGATAGCAGCGGTCACTATAGCCAGCGCACCAGCCCATAACAGCGCGGCATGGCCATCTGGCACCTTACCTTGAGCTTTACCAGTAATCTTCGGCGCTATGCCCTGTACAAAGCCATAAGCGATAGTCCAAGCAGCTAAGAAACCACCAACCCATGAGTGATCCCAACCAAACACACTGCCTAGGTAAATCGGCAAAGCAATTACAAACCACACATCACGCGCACCAAACAGGAACATACGCGCTGCAGATAAGATGTTGATGGATTCAGACTTAGAGAAGATCTGTTTGAACTTAGGCTTGGTTTTCGCTTTGCCCATGTCCGCTTCTAAGCTCAACACACTGCCAACGAAGACCAATGCCAACACGGCTGCCATCGCGAGCACCGCGTATTGGAAGCCAATCGTTGAAAGCAGTAAACCACCAATAAAGAAGCCTGCCCCTTTAAGCGCATTCTTAGATCCGGTCAGAATCGCAATCCACTTATAAAGCGCGCCTTGTTGTTCATCAGGAACCAGAGTCTTAATTGAGCTCTTGGCACTCATCTTATTGAGGTCTTTAGCGATACCAGACAAGGCTTGCGCCGCCATGACCCAAGGAATGGTCAGCATTGCCGTTGGCACCGCGAGCATACCCAAGGCGACGACTTGCATGCCTAACCCAATGTTCATGGTGTTATTGAGGCCAAGACGCGCCCCTAACCAGCCACCGATTAGGTTAGTCACCACACCAAAGAATTCATAGAAAAGGAATAGTGAGGCGATTTCTAACGAACTGTAGCCAAGGTCGTAAAAATACAGAACCACCAACATGCGAAGTGCACCATCAGTAATGGTGAAGTTCCAGTAGTTAAAAGTCACCAACATGTATTGGCGAACGCTCTTACTTAGATTTGAAAACATAACGCTATCTCTGCAATCTAAACAAAAAGAGCTTTTGGATCATGATAAGTTCAACACTCCAGATACCAAAAGCTCCCTGTCTAACACTGATGACTATTAGCTATTCGCTACGCCATTAATGTATTCAACCTGGATAGGTTTAGTGAAGGCACCTGGACGCAGTGCCTGCACCTCTTGAACTACCTTGCTCAAATCCCAGCCTTTTTCTAACAGTAGGTGAGCTGCGAACAAACCAGTGCGACCAGAGCCGCCCATACAATGCATTGCAACCTTGCCACCGTTATCGACGATGTTATGTAGCTCAGGGCTAGCCGCTTGCCACTTCGCAGCAAAACCAGCACCCGGTGCACAGTCGTCTTCAATTTCGATCTGGAACCATTGCATACCTAACGCACGTGTTTTTTCACCAAGTGCCGCCACGTCTTTGCTTGCAAGCTCATGGTCATCAAGTGCTGTCACGATAGCTTCAACGCCTTGCTCTTTTAGCTGAGCCAGTGATGTATCTAGGTCAGCGTCTTTCGTGCCAGGGCATGGTGTTAGAACTAATGCGCCAGTCTCTACTTCTAGTTCCCATGTTGGATGTGTCATTATATCTTCTCCAGATTCTTATTAAGCAAGGCCAACGGTACGAACAAGCTCAGCGGTACGTGTTGCGTAACCCATCTCATTGTCGTACCAAGCGTAGATCTTAACCATGCGCTTACCGACCAACATCGTTGATAGTGCATCCACGATTGTTGAGCGTTGGTCGCCTTTGTAATCGATAGAAACCAGTGGACGCTCTTCAAAGCCAAGAATGCCTTTTAGTTCATTCTGAGACGCTTCTTTCAGCATCGCGTTAACTTCTTCTGCCGTGGTGTCTTGCTTCACTTCGAAGATGATGTCTGTCAGAGAAGCGTTCGCTAGCGGTACACGAACTGCGTGGCCGTTGATGCGGTTTTCTAGCTCAGGGAAGATCTCAACAATCGCTTTGGCGCTGCCCGTCGTTGTTGGGATAAGACTCATGCCACATGCACGTGCGCGGCGTAAGTCTTTGTGCGGCGCATCAAGAATAGTTTGCGTGTTAGTTAAATCGTGAATCGTGGTGAAGGCTGCGTTCTCGATACCAAGCTTCTCGTTGATCACCTTAACCACTGGCGCGAGACAGTTCGTTGTACAAGACGCTGCCGTTACGATTTTGTGTACCGCAGGGTCGAAGATATTGTCATTCACACCAACAACGATGTTTGCGATGCCTTCTTCTTTCACTGGCGCCGATACCACAACACGTTTCACGCCCTGCTCTAGGTATTTGTTTAGGAAAGAGGTCTTACGGTGAACACCTGTCGCTTCGATAACCACATCACAACCAGACCAGTCGATCGCATCGATGTCGCGCTCTTGTGTGGTCTTGATGCGCTGGCCATTAATGATCATCTCATCGCCTTCTGCAGTTACTTCGTGGTGAAAGCGACCTTGAACTGAATCAAATTCTAGAAGGTGGGCCAGTGTTGTTGTGTCGCCCGCTACATCATTAATTTGAACAAATTCTAGCTCATCCCAATCGAATGCTGCGCGAAGTGCTAGACGGCCGATACGACCAAAACCATTAATACCTACTTTGACTGTCATTTTCTGTTCTCTCAGTTAATTGCCTTCATATTTGAAGCCGCAGCGTTGTTGACTACGTTCACTTACCGGAGCGCCGGCCGCCCTAATTACATAGAGCCACTATGCTCATAGGGATAAGTTCACTTGTCGCCTAGCTGCAACTCCAACTATTTCGGCATTAAGTTTTAATGTATTTAAACGCAACATACTGGGCGTGAGTTCATCGACTCTAAGCGCTCAATATCTTGCTGGTATTCAGTTTTCAAACAGTTCGATGCAATAAGGTCGTCAATTAACTTTAGCATCCAACCTGGTAAATCTTGTGACAGGCGGTAAAACACCCACTGCCCCTGGCGAACATCAGTCAAAATACCGTTTGAACGCAGCTGCGCAAGATGGCGTGAAACCTTTGGCTGACTTTCTTGCAATGCCTGAGTCAACTCACCAACCGATAAGCACTCATTGCGAACTATCAACATTAAGCAACGCACTCGCGTTTCATCGGACAGTAATTTAAAAAATTGGTGAGGAAGCATAAAAACATACTCATATATGGATATACATATATCTTAGATATAAAAAAACGCACGTCAAGGCGTGCGTTTCAATTGTCATAAAAGTTTAACGAAGAAATATCAGAGCTTGTTGGTCACGGTATGGCTCCAACGGCGCGCTTCAGTAAGCTCCGTTTTAACCTGATCCACGCTTAATCCTAAATCGGCGCAGTGCTCATCAATCTGTTGCCAATCGGCATGCTCAAAGCTCTCTTCAAGTGCGAGCAAGGTACCATATGGCCCCTCTCTACGAAGCAGAGCCACCTTGATACTTTTACACAAAGGCAGTTGCTCTACTAAATTCTCTAACGATAGATCGAGCAATGCATCCAGCAACGAGAACAGACCAATCATAAAGGCTTGCTCGGTATGTCCTTCAAATGCCTGATAACGAGACATACGCTGGCAAAACTGTGCACGCTGCAAAGACAAGCCATACAACTCTTTCGGTTTTTTATCCGAGACGTAAGACGCCACCGCCAGCGAGACAAACATTTTCAGTTTTTCTTGCCCTAGGTACACCAAGGCCTGACGGAATGAAGAGATGGTCACTTCTAGACGAGGCGACATGGTGTTCACAAAGCGCAGTAGCTTATAAGACAAGGCGACATCTTTCGCGACGATACTCTCTACACGCTGAAAGTCGACATCGGGCTTACACACTTCTTGGAACAGCTCCATGGCAATCACTTGCTCAGGACTGATGTACTTAGTCTTAATGATTTCCGGCTTGCTAAAGAAATAGCCTTGGAAGAACTTAAAGCCCGCCTCTTTGGCTTGCTGGAATTCTTGTTCGGTTTCGACTCGTTCAGCAAGAAAACTAAACTTTTTCCCTTGATGAGCTTTGACCAAATCACACGCCTCATCCAAGCCCATCTGCATGATATCGAGCTTAACAATATGCGTGTATTTGAGGAAACGTTCCCATTCTGGCGTCGAAGTAAAATCATCTAGGGCAATCATGTACCCCGCTTGATAAAGCTCTTTAACGGCTTCTAATAATTCGTCGGTCGGTTGGCAGGTTTCAAGGATCTCAACCACCACCTTGTCTTTCGGCAAGCTCAAAGGCAACCGACGAATCAAGCTTTGGTAAGGGAAGTTAATAAAGCAGCGTGAAGATGGGATCGACGGGTTAAGCCCAACCGACAAGAAATTCTCAACGATCAGACGATACGTTGCTCGATTAGACTCTATATGCGCTGGATAGGCATTCCTTTCTCCGTCACGAAACAGCAGCTCATAACCAAGCGTGTTCTTCTTACGGTTTAAGATAGGTTGTCGAGCAACGTAGGTAGCGGTCATTTCTTGATAACTCTAATTGGTTTAACTATAACTCTATTGCTTTGATTAGGCTTTGGCGGCAGCCAGCAATGCGCCGCAGCCCATGAACATACCACCAAAGATTTTATTTATCTTACCCATTATGCGATCTGAACGAATAAAACGTCCCATTTGTGAAGCTAATGAGGTGTAACCCAACATAACAACGCTATCAATGAATACTGTTGTAACACCTAGCACTAATAATTGCGGTGCTTGCGGCTGTGTTGGATCGATAAATTGAGGGAACAGAGCCACCAAAAACACGATAGATTTTGGGTTAGTAAGGTTAATCAGCACCGCATTTCTAAGCAGCTTGCCACTCGATAGCGTCGAGTTTTCTTGTGAAGCCACTAAGCTAGAGTTGTCACGCCACTTTTGAATACCCAACCAAAGAAGGTAAACCACACCCACCCATTTGATGATGGTGAATGCCAACGCGGATTGAGCCACCAATGCACCAATGCCCGCGCCCACCAGCATGATGTGGAATGCAAGACCGAGCTGTAAGCCCGCGATCGACGCAAGTGACTTCTTGGTGCCATAACTTAGCCCATTGCTGATTGAATTAACGGTACCTGAGCCCGGAGCCAAACTAAACAATATCGCCGTGACGACATAAGCAAGCCAAACATGAGTATCCATTTGCATTTCCTTACTAGTTCTTTAATCTAACAACATTAGTAGCGATAAAGCTCTCACATGCATCAGTTCAGGTAATTTCCCATGGAAAACCACAGTGCCGCCCCATTTTCGTACACGCAAGAACCTGAGTTCGAGCAAGCGATTAAACACCCGATCCCTGCCCTTTGGCAACAACGTAAAGATGGGTATGTCACATCATCAGGTAAAAAGAAGCTGTACTGGTGTAGCCTAACCTCACCAATGCACACCAAAGCCATTGTTATTTCAAATGGCCGCATTGAGTGTTGCTTGAAATACCAAGAACTCTTTTATGATTTTTATCAGCAAGGCTATGACGTTTATTCATTTGACCACCAAGGTCAAGGCCAGTCGGAACGTATGGTAACAGACTCTGACATTGGTCACATTCATGAGTTTGATGATTACGCCTCAGACATGTCTGACGTCATTGCCAGTTTTGACCTAAGCCGATACTCCAATCGCTACCTACTGGCACATTCAATGGGCAGCACCATAGCTACTCGCTATCTACAAACTCACCCCGATCACCCGTTTGACAAAGTTACTCTGTGCGCTCCGATGTTTGGGATTAAGACTGAATGGTACTTCAAGCCCATCGCGATGGTTGTTGGGCAAGTACTCACCGCTTTCTATGCCAAGCCGACTTACGCGCCAGGGCAGCAAGCGTATTATTCGAAGCCTTTTGAAAACAACTTACTGAGCCACAGCAAGGTTCGTTATCAGTGGTTCCGCCTCTTATATGACGAGTCTCCATCTTTGCAGGTGGGTGGACCAAGCACGCGTTGGGTGTGGCAAGGGTTAATGGCCGCCAAGCAAGCAATTCAACAAACTCGTCAAATCAAGATCCCTCTGCTATTGATTCAAGCTGGGGATGAAAAGATTGTCAGTAACAGTGCTCAAGTAAAGTTCATCTCTAAGCTGAAGAAAACCAACTCTGATTGTCAGTTTAAGTTGATTGAGGGTTCTAGGCATGAGGTGTTGTTTGAGCAAGATGAATATCGCAATCAAACACTGGATGCGATCAATCAGTTTTTCGCCTAGAGCTAATAGGCCAAGCAACCTACCAAGAAATAAGCGCTAAAGAGGAAGAGAAGTAAGTGAGCTTTGCCCTCTTTTCTTGCAAGAATTTGGCATACAATTTCTACCTAGAGATATTGTAGTTAAAACGATTCTAGCGCTGGCTAGCGTCAATATTGGTTAAGCATTTTGCAATGAGGGTTAAATGAGTATTCCTGCACTAAAAGATTCCGTGAAAATTGTTGCTTCTGATTTAGATGGTACGCTTTTGGCTCCCAACCATCAGCTAAGCGACTTTACCAAGCTAACGCTTAAGAAATTACACGATCAAGGTTATACCTTCATCTTCGCTACGGGTCGTCACCACGTCGATGTGGCGGGTATTCGTCAAATCGCAGGTATTCCGGCGTACATGATCACTTCAAACGGTGCACGCGTGCATGACCAGAACGATCAACTGATGTATAGCCAGAACGTGCCTCAGGAACTCGTTCAGCCGGTTATTGATATTGTGCGCCAAGATCCAAACCTCTTTATTCACATGTACCAGAATGAAGACTGGTTACTAGACCGTGAAGATGAAATGTTGGCTAAATTCCATAGTGAGTCTGGCTTTAGCTACAAACGCTTTGATGCTGAAAACGCACCAAGTGAAGGCATCGCGAAAGTCTTCTTCACACATCCAGAACAAGACCACGAATATCTCGTCACGTTTGAACAAAAGCTAAGAGATGCTTTTAGCGACAAACTGAACATCGCCTTCTCTACACCTTGGTGTCTTGAAGTGATGGCCGCTGAAGTCTCTAAAGGCCATGCCCTAGACGCTGTTGCGAAATCACTGAACCTGACATTGGACAACTGTATTGCCTTTGGTGATGGCATGAACGACGCTGAAATGCTGGCTATGGCAGGGAAAGGTCTAATCATGGGCACATCACATGAGAAAGTGATGAAAGCTCTGCCAGACAATGAAGTGATTGGCAGTAACGCAGACGATGCCGTTGCTCACTACCTAGAAAAGCATTTGCTCTAATCTCGCTCGTTGAAGCCATCTTAATAAATAAAAAGGCAGCCAACTGGCTGCCTTTTTTGAACCTTACGTAAAAAGCTCTCTCTAACGCTATCGAGAACCTAGCACTTCTTTGCTTAAGATTGCCTGCCACTCTTGTTCGGTAACCGGCATGATCGATAAGCGATTACCGCGTTTCACCAATGGCATTTCGGTGAGTTCAGGCATGGCTTTAAGCGTTGCCAAAGGAATCAAGCGCTCAGTCACTCGCACAAATTCAACATCCACCATAATCCAGCGAGGGTTATCGGGTGAAGACTTAGGATCGTAGTAATCACTCTCTGGGTCGAACTGAAAGTGGTCTGGGTAGGCTTCTCTGGTTACTTTAGCGATCCCCGCTACGCCAACTTTTTTGCATGATGAGTGGTATATCATCACCAAATCTCCAAGCTTGACGTCATCACGCATCATGTTTCGAGCCTGATAGTTGCGTACACCCTCCCAACAAGAGGTTTTTTGTACTCTCAGAGTCTGAATAGAGAAGGTGTCGGGTTCTGTTTTAAATAACCAATATGCCATAATAAATCCAATTAACGGTTGCTCCGAGGAAGATATAACATGAAGGTAATGAAAAACCCAGTGACATGGCTAGTCGCGTTCGCTCTACAAGGCTGTGTTACGGCACCTGATACGCCGCAACAACCTGAACTGCCCCCAGCAACCTTGGATGAGCCACTGAGCATTCAACCGCAAACCTTCATCATGCGTGGTCAGGTGGTGGTTGGTCACGAAAGCCGAACCTTCACTCCTTGCGGTAGCCAACAACAATACTGGTTAGACTTATCGCCAGAGTTAGCGTTAGAAGCACAGGGGCTCTCAACGAGACCTTACCAAGCTTTATATGGCGAGCTGATTGGTCACCTAACCGTGCCGAGCCAAACGGGTTATAACGCAGACTTCACAGCGCGTTTCGTGGTTGACCAAGTGAACATCCTAACCGCAGAGAACCCAGAGCGCTGCGACCAACCACTGCGTTCAACACGAGTATTTGGTAATGAACCCTTCTGGTCAGCAACCTTCGATAAAGACCAGCTGAAATACACTAAGATGGGTGAGCAGCCACAGACCCTCGATATTGAATCAAGCCGCACCACATCGAGCAGCCGTGACTACCAGTTAGAAGGTAAAGCTGCGCAAGGCAAACTCAACCTTACGAAAGAGAGCTGTAGTGACGGCATGAGCGACTCTATCTATGGGTGGCATGCCAAGCTTAACCTCAATGACAGTGACTATAATGGTTGTGCGACGGTCTCTAACCAAGATCCAACACTGGATTGGAGCGGACTCTACTTCGCTAGCTCAACGCAAAACTCAGGGTTCTCTATCAACCTTGAACTCAACAATGACCACAGTGCTATCACGACTTATTCATACAACAATGGAGACCCTTCTATTGTTGAACAAGGCTTCTGGCAGCAACTGAACCAAAATCAGGTACAAGTGGTTATGACTCGCCACCAGCAACAGTATTTGATCTCCGAGCGTATCTTCACACTCGATAATGGCAAGCTAATCGCTGAAAAAGAGAAAGTGGGCAACGTGGTGTATCCGATTGCCAATGGCGGTCTGGTGCTATTCGAAGCTAAGAGTGCGCAAGCGCAAGTAAACACCACCACTAACGTTGATCTAACCGCAAAGCAGGTGAACTCCAGTGATCAACTTGATCCAACAGTCGACCAAGCGATCCGCGAGTATTTTAAGATCAACAACAGCTCACCTGACGACACCAAATACCGCTGGTTAACTTACGACCTCAACGGTGACGGCAAAGAAGAGCTGCTCGCCCAACTCGATTGGTGTGGTTCTGGTGGCTGTACACTGCTGATTTTCGAAAACCATCAAGATAACTGGCGCTTCAATAGCCGAGTGACACTGGTTAAGGGCGACATACGCTTAGGTAAATCGCAAAACCATGGCTGGCAGGATCTGATCTTCAATGTCAGTGGCGGTGGTGCAACACCGGCGAAACACACACTGTCATACTCTGGTGTCAGCTACCCGCTCAACCCTAGTGTTGCTCCAGTTGCAGATGATGCTGATATTAGCGACGTGGTTTTGTTTGCTGATGGTATCTCACCCGCACAAAGTGGAGTGAAGCTGTAAACATGAGTAACCAACAAGCTTGCCCTGGTTGTGGCTTCACTCACCAATGTATTTGTCACCTGATACCTAGTGTCGAAAGCCAAATCGATCTTGTACTGCTCACTCATGAGAATGAACTGTCGCGCGATACCAACACCGGAAAGCTGCTTCAACAATCCCTTGAGCAGTGTCAGTTCATTGTATGGCAAAGGAAGACACCACCAGCGGAGCTAATGGCGCTGCTTGACGATGAAACACGACAACCGTTTCTGTTGTTCCCAAGTGATCAAAGTGTCGAGTGCCAACAAGCTGTAATGACCCAAACCCAGAGTCGTAAGCCGCTATTCATCATCTTGGATGGAACATGGCAAGAAGCGAAGAAGATGCTTAATAAGAGCTCGTGGTTACAAGCCATTCCGCAAGTTCACCTCGACATTACCAGCGAATCTTCATACACCTTGCGCCGCAATCAAGACAGCGGCCACTTGTGTACTTGTGAAGTGGGTATTGAGCTACTCAAGTCTTTAGATGAAAGCGAACCTGCCAAGCTCATTGATGACTATTACCAACATTATCTAAAAGTCTTCCACGCCGACAAGTGTGGTCACGCCCTCAAATAGACTAAGCAGGCGTGCGCGAAGGCAATAAACACATTTCAGGACGAGACAGACACTAAAAATAAAAAGGGTGAGCCATAAGCTCACCCTTTTTACATCGTACTTTCGTTATTGAGCCAATCAGTGTTTCACGTGAAACGCTGTTCCATCAAAACAAACGCTGAGGTTGACCAAAGTAATACCCTTGCAGGTAATCGACGCCCATGTCTTCAGCAATACGACACACCTGCTCGTTATGAACGAACTCAGCCACGGTCTTAGCATTTAGAATCTGGCATAAGCTCACTAACTGCTGAGCGATCTTGCGTTGCTTTTTATCTTTATCAATATTGCGAATCAAACTGCCATCAAGCTTGATCACCTGTGGCTCTAGCTTCAATATCTCATCAATGTTCGAATAGCCCGAACCAAAGTCATCAACAATAATATTCACACCAAGATCGCGGAAGTGATTACACACCTCAATCAAGCGACCGTAATCCTGAATTTGTTCCGTTTCTAACACCTCCAAGCCAATACGCTGTGGGTGACTGATTTTCTTGATGGCTTGTTCAAGGTGAAGAATGGTTTTCTCATTGCTGAAATCTTGTGGCGCTAAATTAATTGAGAACGAATCGGTTCGCTGACTCATAAAATCGAAGGTGCGCGTTATCATCTGACGACTGAGGCGTGTATAGAGATGGGTTCCTTCAATGATTGGCAAGAACTTACCCGGCGCAATCAACTGACCGTCCTCTTCAATTCGAACTAAACACTCGTAGCTCTCTACCTGATGACTGTGTGCTGAGACTATGGGCTGAGAGCACGCCACAATATTCTGATTAAGCACAGCGCGACTCACGCACGACAGCCAACCAAGTTGTTCTTGGCGATGCTTCTCCAATTGAATGAGTGCCTTGGCACTCACTAAGTGTTTGTTTTGGCTGACGGCGCTGCGCCGTGCATCAATCGCCTTCAACAATAAGTCATCAATAGAGGTAGTCGGGAAATCTCGACGGCTGGCAATACCCGCGCAGATAGACACCGACAAGTAATCAATATCAGGTAAACCGGTAGGCTCAAAATTCACATGCTCGGTTTGATCAGCAAATTCCGAGAATCGCTGATGAATATGTTCTTGGCTCGCCCAGCTATCAAACACCACCGCCCACTCACCAATACCGATACTGTAGAGCTGACAACCCTCATCAAAGAACTGCCACAGCGCTTTTTGAAAGTACTCACTCAAGTCATGTAGAAGCTTGTCACCTACTCGATACCCGTACTTCTCATTGATCTGACCAAAGGTCGTCACCTTCAAAGCTAGCAAGTGGCTGTCACTGCTCATCTTCGACAGCTTCTCACGCAACACACTGCGATTAGGTAAACCTGTACGGTGATCAATTCGATAGCTTGCCGTCAATGCGGTGGCTTGCTGCTGAATCTTACTCGCCATACTGTTATTCATGTCATCGACATCAAGCAGTGCATTTCGGATCAATGAAAACAGAGGGGATATATTGGTCGCGGGTTGTGTCTCTAATGACAATACCGCCTTACCCTCGCCTTCTCTAAGCGCAAGGTAAGTGAGGCTATGGTGCAAGATTCGCTGTTGGCTATTCTCTTGATAAAGTTCTCCCATGCAGTAAACGCCATAGCTGTCGGCCAACTTTTGGAAAACCTCAACCTCTTGGTTGCCATCAATAAAGTCGATACGAGAGGTACAGTTATAAATGAAGAACTGTTCTGGTCTATGAGAGGCGATCTGTTGAATGCCCAGTCGTATCTGCTCTAGGGTCAATGATGGATGGTCATAACAAAACCGGACCTCATCGCCCACTTGGAACAGGCCGCTGAACTCTATCTCTCCACTTTCCGTTACCTTGAGCGGTAAGTGAATGTTTTGCTCTTTCGGGTCACCGACCATCAAGGGAAAATTATGCAGTTGCTCAAAAGGCACTTCGAGGCCATCAGCGAGGTAACGATTATAGAGTTCACGAACAGGCATCCCATCCAACTCCAGCAACCGGTTATCTTGAGCACCTGTCACCCGGAAAGTCCGGCCAATCGGATTCCATTCAGTATAGTAACCCTTAACGATAGAGAGCTCGACACTGTGCAGCGCCAGCATCACATAGGCATTCTCATAGCAAATGCCGTCTAACATCACCCATCGCCCATTGTCTGTAATGGTCGATGCACCGCCGCAGATCGGTAATGAATATCTCGACTGCTCAAATGATGAAAATAGATCTCGGTTATTTATCTGCAAACGGTCTGCGAAACAGATGATGCTTTGAGTACTGGGGTTGCACTCAAGCTGCTGCCACATAGCATGACTATCGAGCAATGGTTGTTCGCTATATTCGACAACACCACAAGAGTAAGAGGTCGCGTCAAAGCGGGTAACAATCAGATAAAGCCCTTGGTGCAGGATGACGCCTTGGCTGATGTAGTGGTTAGCACTGCAACCAATCAGCCTAGCATTAGGGAAAGTCGCTTGAATCACTTGGCAGGCAGCCAAAACCGAACCTTTCTCGAAAGAAGAAAACACCTGAATCAGTAGGTCTTCATGTTGATGAAAATCTATCTTTTGCAATTCACGCTGGGTTTGCTTTATATCTTGTATCAGGAGAGAGGTCGATTGCATATTCACATTAATCGTTACGTTAATGATTGGTTATTGTGCTTATTATAGATAAGGCTTGCACGGAATACTTACGATCGTCTTATAAATAATGTGACGTTAGTTAGACATCATTGATTCCACCCAAAACAGTCACCAATAGCGGCAGAACACTTTTTAAAGCAAGTCACAATAGGATACGGAAAGCTTTAACAACTAAAACAGTCGCTTAGGCTCACCAAAGTAATAACCCTGCAGATAATCGACACCCATTTGTTCTGCTATCTCACAAACCTGTTGGTTATGGACAAATTCAGCAACCGTCTTAGCATTGAACACTTGGCATAAGCGAACCAACTGAGAAGCGATATTTCTTTGTTTTTGGTCTTTATCGATATTACGAATCAAGCTACCGTCGAGCTTAATGATCTGCGGCTCAAGCTTAATGATTTCATCGATGTTGGAGTAACCAGAGCCAAAGTCATCAACAATAATTCTCGCTCCGAGTGCGCGGAAGTGATCACACACCTCAATCATGCGGCCATAATCTTTTATCTGTTCTGACTCGAGAACCTCTAAACCAAGTCGAGTAGGATCGTTCATGCCACTGATCGCAGTCTCGAGTACCTCAAGTGTCTTGTCGCTCAACAAATCTTGTGGGGATAGATTGATAGAAAACGAACTCTGTTTATCCGCCATATAGCCGATAGTGCTCTTAATCATATGTCGACTAAGGCGTGTGTAGAGGTGCGTGTCGGCAATGATAGGTAAGAACTTTCCTGGTGCCACAATAGTACCGTCCGACTCCATGATTCTGACTAAACACTCTTGGCCAATCATTTCGTGAGTGCCCGATTCCACAATCGGCTGAGAGTAGGTAATGATGTTCTGATCTAAAATCGCACGGCTCACACAGCTCAACCAACCGAGCTGCTCTTTGCGGTCCTCTTCGCTCACCTGAATGTCTTTGGCATTGGTGATGTGGGTATTGTTCCGCACCCCATAACGTCGAGCTTCGATCGCTTTCAATAAGATCTCGTCACCGCTGTCGGTTAAGAAATCACAACGACTAGCAAAGCCGCCACACAGAGAAACTGACAGGTAATCAATATCAGCCAAACCATACGGCTCAAAATTTATGTGTTCGATGTCATCGGCAAACTCAACGAAACCTTCTTTTATTTTTGTACTACCAACACTGGCGTTAAAGATAATCGCCCACTCTCCGACCCCAATACTGAACAGCTCAACCTTCACGCGAGGCTCTTTCACGACACGAAGCTGCAATCGCTCAATAAAGTGATTAGACAGATCAAGCAGTAACTGATCACCTACCTGATAGCCGTATTTTTCGTTAACTTGATGGAAATTCGTGAGTTTTAATGTGAGTAAGTGTTCACTAAATAGAATCGTATTGAGGCGCTCCTTCAATACGATACGGTTCGGCAAGCCAGTGCGTGAGTCAATGCGATAGCTCTCGGTTAAGCGACGCGCTTGTTGATGGAGTTTTTTCTCCATTTGGGTATTCATACTGTCGAGATCAGCGACTGCATTTCTGACCAAGTTAAGCAATGGCGACACTGTTGAGCCACACTGAAAATCTTCACAACGAAACTCTTTAATCTCGTCAGACTCGCGCATAGCGATATAAGTCAGGCTGTGATGCAGTATTTCTTGGCGGTCTTCATTGCGGTATAGCTCCCCCATACAGTAGGCACCACACGTATTCACTATCCCTTCAAATGGCTTGAGCTCCAGTTTACTATCGATAAACTCAAGTCGAGACACACAGTTATAGATGATCACCGATTCAGGCTGATGCATGGCTAGCATCTCGGCACCATGACGCACCTTTTCAGCGGTCAAAGAGGGGTGGTTATAACAAAACTGCGCCTCTTCACCGACATGCCAAGGGCTATCAAACTCGATACTGCCATCATCATTAATACGCAGAGGCGTCGAGATACCCTTCTTCCTGCCAAGTTCTCGATAAAGCGGAAAGCTCATCAGCTGGCTAAAAGGAAGGTCTTTGCCATCCGCAAGGTAATGTTTGAATACTTCGATAGCTGGCTTGTCGTTCAACGCGTATAAGCGATTTCCGACTGCATGTGTGACTCGTAGCTTCATCCCAATTGGGTTCCACTCTGAGTACGCGTCCGACCAAACCTTCAATCTTGGGTTAGTCAGAGCCACCGCAACACAGGCGTGCTGGTAGGTTTGCTCGTTATACATAACCCAACGGCCAAACTCATTCTCATGACACAGTCCACCTGCAATCGGCAAGGCGTAAGGTAAATTCTCAAAAGCGCTATAGATAGGGTAATCACGCCCTTCAACCTGATCACACAAGCTGATAACCGTTTTGGTGTCTTCTGTAAGGCCCAGTTGAGAAGCGAGATCTTGGCTGTCTTGATTTGGGTTGCCAGTAAACGGCTGAACCGCGGAGGTTAAACGGGTTTCATTAAACTCACTGATGATGACTAAAGTACATGTACTCTCAAGACAATTGTCACAGATAACATGACGAGCACTCTGGCCAATTAAGGTGGCATTTCTTAGGCGATTGAGAGCAACACTCGCGATTCGACGAGCCATATCAGAAGATTGGGTAGAGAAAAGTTGAATAAGATATTGTTTGCTGTCACACCACTCTCGCTGATCAAATTGAGATTTAAATAGCTCCTCAGTATTTGCGAGAAATGTAAATGTTTGCATGCCAACCCTTGATCGAAATAGAGTGAAGTGAAGAACCCGCAACCACTGCTATGACTGAAATGAATCGATAAAAAGTAGTCGCCAATTATCCTAGCCTAAACAGGCATTTAATTGCGACTAATGTAACAATTCAATATCATAAATGCGACACAATAAGCTTACAGAGGTCTTTAAATTAGTCGCATGAGATCGCTAAGTTGCTCTATTTCAACATCAGGCAGCACACTCGCCTTCGAAGAGAGGTATAAATTGGAACCAATGTCATTAAACCAGCATGCTTGGAAGCCATTTTGCTTAGCTCCGTAAACATCCGTTCTAAGGTGATCGCCGACATGAAGAATGTTGATGGCATCAACATCTAAGTATTGTTGCGCTTTATCAAACATATCTGGGTAAGGTTTTGCTCTACCGTTTGGGCCAGCTTTAAGGATTAGTTGAAAATACTGCCCTAAACCAATTTTATGTGGATCGACATTGCCATTGGTAATCGCAACCAAAGGAATGCGTTGGCTAAGTTCTGCCATCACTCGATGCGTTTCTTGAGGGACATCGACTTGATTGCGCAACCACAAAGCATGTTCTATCCCCTCACGAGCCGCCTGTTCAGCTTGCTGCTGAGAGTAGCCCAACTGCAGTAAGCCACTCTTAATCTGTGTTTCACGCCAAACGGTAACATCATGCTTTAAAGCTGGGTTTTCAGAGGCGACTTGCTGCTTAATGCCCTGCCACTCTTCAAGCGATAAAGAAGCCGACACTGGGTGCTTTTGGTAAAGCCACTGCGCCATCTCTTTTTCTACCATCATGATCACAGGCCAGTTGTCATAAAGGGTGTCATCCAAGTCAAAGGTCATGGCTTTGATGGGCTTTAACCCTCGATAAATTCGCATAATAAACCCTTTAATCTAATCTTTATTCTTCTTACGAGCTCTCGGGTGAGCCTGATCATAAGCTTGTGCTAAGTGTTGGAAATCTAAGTGGGTATACACTTGGGTCGTCGAGATGTTTTCATGGCCAAGCAACTCTTGAACAGCACGAAGGTTTTGGCTCGACTCCAGCACATGCGTTGCAAAGGAGTGACGCAGTTTATGCGGGCTGATGTGGCTCGCAACAGATTGCTTCTTGCCCCACTCTTCCATGCGCTTTTGCACGCTGCGGTGAGAGATACGAGTCCCAAGCTTAGAGACAAACAGCGCGCTTTCACCCGGTGAAGCCAATTCACCGCGCACTTTGAGCCATTTATCGACCCACTCTTTTGCTAAACCAGAAAAAGGCGCTTTGCGTTCTTTGTCGCCTTTACCAATTACTCGAATTTCGCCTTGTCGACCCAACACATCTTTCAGATTGATGCCGACCAGTTCTGCCAGTCGTAATCCAGCACCATACATCACCTCCATCATCGCTCGGTCACGAATCGACAGTGGATCGTCCTCATTCACATCAAGCAGCTGACCGACTTCATCGACATCGAGGTTTTTAGGCAAAGGGCGCTGTTTACGTGGAGCAGAAACACCTTTGGCTGGATTAGCGGTCATTTCGCCACGCAGCACAAGGAAATCAAAGAAGCTGCGTAGTGAAGATAAGCGCGTTGCAATGCTGCTCGCCTTCATTCCCTCACGCATGCCTTTACTGGCTAGTTGCCTTACCCACGCCGCATCGACTTGACCCCAATCCTTTAGCCCTAGAGTGACTAAATGACCGGCCATGGTTTCAAGTTGTTGTTTGTAATTACGTTGGGTGTGTAGGCTGAGCCCCTTCTCGCTTCTGAGATATTCATAGAAGCGAGAAAGTGGCTTTTGAAGGCTGTTAGGAAGAGGTATTTTGGGCTCTAGGCTCATTATTTATCTGCCAAGGTAAGGTGTCCGCCAAATGAGCGACAACAAGTGCTAAATGGCGTAAAAAGAGCGTATCCATATGGGGTTGGAAATGTCCGCCATCTTCACTAGAAAAGGCGAGCAAACCCAATGGAGACTGCTTAGCAAGCGGTAATACTACATAAGAGCCTAGCTCTGGAACTGGATAATCACCAAACAAATCGTGTCTGTCGGCTTTTCTCAAGCGTCCTAGATAAGCATCTTTACCATTGAAATGGTTGAGCGAAAACTTCGAATAGCGGTCTTCACTCAGCTTATAAAAGCCAGGTTGCGAGAGAATTCGTACATGGGCCTTCAACCCTAAATCTAACGCTTTTTGTTCAACCGCCTTGATAACCTGCATAAAGTCACTGCATTTCAGCACGTGAGCTTGCAGACCCATAAATTCATAGAAGGTTTTATCGTTATTCGCTGCCAACGACATCAAGCCAGTGATTTCTTCCTCTAGCTCTTCGATTCGGTGGCGTTGGCGTTTAAGCTGAACCTCCACCAGAGAAACAGCACCCTGCTCAACATTATTGATAGCAAGGCGATCAACCAAACCTTTCCTGTCTTGGAAAAAATCTGGGTTATCACGTAAATATTCCGCGACCACTTCTGCGGTGAGTGCGTCGGCTTGAACGTAAGACAAAACCTATCCTTTATTTTTATGAATCTATTGGTTATGAATGTTTATTAGCAAGAAAGTTGACCATCAAACACATGGGTTGCCGGGCCAGTCATAAACAGAGGTTTACCCGGACCTTGCCAACTAATCTGCAAATCACCACCAGGTAGACGAACTTTCACGTTCTCAGCTAGCAAACCTTGATTGATACCAACCGCAACCGCGCCACATGCACCGCTGCCACACGCCTGAGTTTCACCCGCACCGCGTTCATAAACACGCAAGCGAACCTCTTCACGGTTAATCACTTGCATAAAGCCAGCATTAACACGCTCAGGGAAGCGTTCATGTGATTCAAGAAGCGGACCTAAGGTCTCCACATCTGCAGTATCGACATCATCAACAACGGTAACCACGTGCGGGTTACCCATACTTACGGCACCACAGAACAAGGTATGTACATCCGTTCTTAAGATATACGTCTTCTCAGGCTGCTTTGCCTTGAATGGGATTTTGCCAGGTTCAAACTCAGGAATGCCCATGTTGACAGTGATCTGGTCATTGTCTTCAATCTTGAGAACCATTTTACCTTTCTTGGTGCTCACGTTGATGCTGTACTTATTCGTTAAGCCTTTCATGCGAACGAATCGAGCAAAACAACGCGCACCATTACCACACTGCTCCACCTCACTGCCATCCGCATTGAATATGCGATAATGGAAGTCAGTTTCTGGATCATAGGGAGCCTCAACCACAAGTAGCTGATCAAAGCCCACACCAGTATGACGATCCGCCAAACGACGGATCAAATCTGGAGAAAAGAAAATATTTTGAGTAATGCAGTCCACGACCATGAAATCATTGCCCAAACCATGCATTTTAGAAAAGTGGAAGTGCATAACGCTTAAAATTACTCCGGAAGAATGTTTTCAAGTTCCCACAGACTCGTAAGCTCTTCACGCTGACGAACCAAATGAGTTTTATCGCCATCAACCATCACTTCAGCCGCACGCGAACGAGTGTTGTAGTTAGATGACATAGCAAAGCCATAAGCACCTGCAGAACGAACGGCCAGTAGGTCGCCTTCTTCAAGAACAAGGTCACGGTCTTTACCTAGGAAGTCACCCGTCTCACAGATAGGGCCAACCAAGTCGTAAGTCACCGCTTCACCCTGACGCGGGCTCACTGGCACAATATCCTGCCAAGCTTGGTAAAGTGCCGGGCGCATTAGATCGTTCATTGCCGCATCGATGATGGCAAAGTTTTTATGCTCTGTTGGCTTCAGGAACTCGACTTTCGTTAATAGTACACCAGCGTTCGCAGCAATCGCTCTTCCAGGCTCGAAAATCAACTCTAGATCAGAATGATTGTCTAAACGAGCTAACAAAGCCTTCGCGTAATCGGAAGGTTGTGGTGGTAATTCATCTCGGTAAACCA
Source organism: Vibrio sp. QJM3NY_35 (assembly GCF_057785915.1). Classification (NCBI taxonomy): domain Bacteria; kingdom Pseudomonadati; phylum Pseudomonadota; class Gammaproteobacteria; order Vibrionales; family Vibrionaceae; genus Vibrio; species Vibrio sp. QJM3NY_35. Next base: position 3,280,531 of record NZ_CM173507.1, read on the forward strand.
CGCCCAAACCGCCACCAACATCAAGGTGCTTGATGTTGATATCATTGGCACGTAGTTGGTCAATCAGTGCAAGCAGACGATCAGTGGCATCGATAAAAGGTTCGATATCCGTTAATTGGGAACCGATGTGGCAATCAATACCATGGATAGACAAGTTATCGAGTGTTTTTGCAAACGCATAAACTGCAGGAGCACGGTCGAAGGCAATGCCGAATTTGTTATCACGCAGACCCGTAGAAATGTAAGGGTGAGTGTTCGCATCAACATCTGGGTTAATACGCAGTGAAATCGGCGCTTTAACACCAAGCTCACCAGCCACTTTATTCAGTCGCTCCAATTCTGGCTCAGACTCTACGTTAAAGCACTTAATGTTCAACTCAAGCGCACGCTTCATTTCAGCGGCTGTTTTGCCGACACCAGAGAAAACAACTTTTGCTGGATCGCCACCGGCAGCAACTACACGCTCTAGCTCACCGCCAGAAACGATGTCGAAGCCAGAGCCCAAGCGAGCCAAAGTATTCAACACGCCAAGGTTCGAGTTAGCTTTAACGGCATAACACACTAAGTGTGGGTGCTCGCCAACCGACGAATCAAACGCATTCCAGTGGCGCTCTAATGTTGCACGAGAATATACATACAGCGGTGTACCATATTGCTCTGCTAGTTGTGAAAGTGCGACGTCCTCAGCCCAAAGCTGGCCATCTTCCTGATAGTTGAAGTAATCCAAAGTTCTTATCCCTTATAAATAACGATTTCTGCGTGTTTTCACTTATTGTGATTGTTCAGTCTGCTGAACTTCATCAGGATCGTACAAAGGACCCGTTTGACCACAACCAGAAAGTCCAATAACGGACACCATAAACAGAGCGGTAATTAATTTTTTCATTTTGCATATCGTGATTATTAACTCAATGCCCCCTATAATCGCACCACACTCAGGAAAAGCAATAGGATAGAAAGGATGAACGAGACTGAATTTCATCAACTGGTCGATATACAGATGCAAAACATCGAAGAAGCTATCGATGAATCAGAGGCAGATATTGATTACGAAGTGACTGGTAACGTAATGACGCTGGAGTTTGAGAACCGCAGCCAAATCATTATCAACCGCCAAGAACCAATGAAAGAAATCTGGTTAGCGTCTAAATCTGGTGGTTTTCACTTCAAGCTAGTTGATGACAAATGGACATGCTCAAAGACGGGTATGGAATTGTTTGAGATGGTCAAAAAAGAATGCGAAAAACACGCAGATGAAGAGATCAATTGGATCTAATTATTGGTAAAAACAAAAAGGAGTGAATCAATCACTCCTTTCTTAATATCAATTATCGAGAATAAGCCTAGATGTTGACTATCTTTGAGCTCCGAGAAGCTAAAGTCGCATCGTTACGGTAAGGCACCACATAAGAGTTACCTTCTTCAGGATGAACGATTTGGTAGTACTGAGGTAGATTGAAATTAATCAACTTAGACGACACCTTCGACTCATCTTTTACTGAAGTGTAGAAAGAATTCACGCTCGCGATCATCTCATCTTTTTCACCGCTGTATTGGTGATACACCTCAACTTGATTCGACTCGTCCAATACATAAATATTGAAACCTTTGTCGGTATCCTCAAAGAAAAATTGAATTAAACCTTCACTCGCAAAACCATCAACCACTTCTGGTAGCTGATACTCTTGCTCTTTATCGAGCATCAGTAAAGGTGAGCCCTTCAGCTTATTCGTCGAGATACTACGATAGAAATCGACCGAGTTTTCCAGCATCTGCACCGAAACGCCACGACGTTCAAAGAACAGGCCAAACATCTTGTTTGCCAGACGAATAGCCTTGAAGCGGCGGCGCTTCTCCGGCTCAATCGGTTTCAATCGTAAGTCGATACACTCAGCAAGCAGTTGATACACCATATTACGCATCACACCACGCAGGTTTTTGCTGTAACAGAACACATCGACCGATTCTGGCGGTAAAGCATCTTGGTGCATTTTACCAAGTACCGTCTTCAACGCGTCGAGCATTGCAGTATCACCTTGGAAATGAAGCGTACGTACTTCATGCCAAGAGTTACGATAAACCAGATCAACACTGCCGACTAAACTCTTACCCTCTTCACCAAAACTAAAGATATCGGCGTTCTTAAGATCAACCTTCAACGCACGACCACTTAATTCAGAAGTTGGGTCACTTTCAAAGTTGATGAACATCGCCAGTTGGCTTATTTCACACGGGCTCGCCAGAGCTTGCATACTCGGGCGGCGCTTACGTAAAGAGAAGGTATTACGCAGGTCGCTCACCATTTGGTAGAACTTATCGATATCAATCTGAGCGTCACGTACCACAGAGTGCAAACGCGTCGACTCGGTAATCAAGCCATTAAAAAACGACCAAGCAACCAACTTACTCAAGTACTCATGGTGTTCCAGAGAAGGCTGACCAAGAATACGATGCGCTACCAGTGGCTGCTTATACAAGTACCAACCGGCTTTATTCGACTGACCCTGACGAACTTCGATGAAGCTCAAGTCTGGTTCATGAAGATCAGGAGAGATTTGTGGGTTCAGTAGTGTCACTTTACCCGGCAACACCTCAAACGCAGCGTAAAGCTTACGAGCCAAGATACTGATATCTTGTGGGCTGATTGCCGAAGTGATGTCGTTACGACGCGCAAATTGAATCAGATTGCGGTAGCTCAGCATCAAGGCATCAAGCAGTGCATGGTGCACCACTTTAACTTGCTCTACCTTCCAGTTACGGCGGTTATCGAGCTCAGCAATGGTTTCATGTCCCCAATTCCAAGACTTAGTCATCTCAGTTAAGGCTTCACGACGCCACGCAACAGAACCAATGCCCGCATCTCGTGACAACTTCTCGTGGGTCTTAAGGTAGAAACAGCGTCTCACCAAGTCCAATCGAGTGTGGTCGTTAATGCGTTCTAGATAGCGCGTTACCTTCTCGAGCATCAGATAGTAGCTATCCATGCCATACAGATCAGGTTCATCCGCGAAGAAGCGACGCTTGGTATCAATACTAAGCAGTTGGGTGTTTGGGTATTCCCATGAATAAGCTTCTAACAGGATCGCCTTCAAAACCGATTTATACGGTGAGTCGATACTCTTATAGAGCTGCCATAGGTTTGAACCAAAGTACTCTTCAGCAGGGATGCGGTTCAGCTTGCCGAAATCGATCCACTGCGAGCAATCAAGATAACCATCCTGACACAGGCCTTGGACATACTCGTCGTAACACTCTTCCATTTCTGGCGGAATTATTTGCCACAACAAACGCTGGCCAGCCAAACGAACGGCAGAGCGATAGAACTCATCAAGCAGTAATAAGTGCTGTGAAGAACCACAGTTATCACCGGTCATCTCTTCAGAATGGTTTGAGCGGAAACGCTGTTCATCCATCAAGAAGAAGTTAGCTTCAACCCCTAAGGTTTCAGCCCAGTCGGTAATCAACAGACATTTGTTGGTCAGGCTGTCGCGAGATGCGCCATCCATATCCGGAGAAACACACACCCAGATATCGAGATCACTTGAAGTGCTTTGGCCAATAGAAGAAGTACTGCCCATGGTGTACAAGCCCAGGATTGCCGGTTCAGCAGCCTCGGTGAGTTTTCCACCCAGCGTTAATTCGGTATCAGAGACAAATTGCTTTTGGAATTCATTAGGCGTGAAGCTGCGAATTCCAAAAGGAACTTGTTGGTCATAATAACCAGGCATCATGGGATGATTGAAGTGAAGTAGTGCAGGAATAAGGTTGAAAACTCGTTGGCCTTGGACATTCATCAACGCCAACGCACGATCAATGCGCTGCTGATTAAGGTTGTCTAATCGTTGAATCAAAGTCTGAGTGTAAGCCTGCAAGGTAAGTCCTTGGTTTGAGATTAAATGCACTTCTGTTTAGTTACTGAACGAAAGGAGCAACAAAACGTGATCAATTTAACACTTTTACCCTTAATGGTAAAGCAAAGGAACCTGTCATACTGGCCAATGCCTTGATGACAAAAAGTTAAACTCACGGCGCCGTAGTGTCCTCTTTATTACCTATTTCTAATAATAGCCCATGTTTCAAATGAGATACCAATCACACTATTTTGGTGAACTCATGAAAATCCCTCAGCTATCAAAGCATGGAATGATCAAACAGTAAGAATTTTCCCCTCACAATGGTAGGATTAGCCTATTACAGAACCTATATCGGAAACACCATGACAAATTCAGCACCAATCCGTATCGCGACCAGAAAAAGCCCTCTTGCCCTTTGGCAGGCATACTTTGTAAGGGATGCGCTGCAAGCTGCTCACCCTGGTTTAGAGGTTGAGTTGGTAACTATGGTGACCAAAGGTGACATCATCCTAGATACCCCGCTGGCTAAAGTGGGTGGTAAAGGGCTGTTCGTTAAAGAACTCGAAGTGGCGATGCTAGAAGGCCGTGCTGACCTAGCCGTTCACTCAATGAAAGATGTACCGGTCGACTTCCCTGAAGGTCTAGGTCTAGTAACTATCTGTGAACGCGAAGACCCTCGTGATGCTTTCGTTTCAAACACTTACAACAACATCGACGAGCTACCACAAGGTGCTGTCGTGGGTACGTGTAGCCTGCGTCGTCAATGTCAGTTGCTAGAATACCGCCCAGATCTGATCATCAAAGAACTGCGCGGCAATGTTGGTACTCGTCTAGGTAAACTCGATGATGGTCAATACGATGCGATCGTACTGGCTGCTGCAGGTCTTAAACGTCTAGAGCTAGAAGAGCGTATTCGTAGCTTCATCGAACCAGAGCAATCTCTCCCTGCTGTTGGCCAAGGCGCTGTTGGTATTGAGTGTCGCCTTGATGACGAGCGTCTGATTAAACTCCTTGAACCACTGAATCATAAAGACACGGCTGATCGTGTACTGTGCGAACGTGCAATGAACCTTACCCTAGAAGGTGGTTGTCAGGTGCCTATCGGCAGCTACTCATTATTAGATGGCGATAATATCTGGCTACGTGCATTAGTAGGCGAACCAGATGGTTCTAAAATGGTTCGTGGTGAGATCTCTGGCCTTCGCAAAGATGCAGAAGCGCTTGGCGTTACTCTGGCAAATCAGTTGCTGGATGATGGCGCGAAAGAAATCTTAACCAAGCTCTACGCTGACCAAGAATAATCATGACAGTGTTGGTGACACGTCCCGGCTCAGAGGGACAATCGCTTTGCCAACAACTAGCGGATGAAGGGATTCAAGCAATCCATCATCCGCTTATTCGTATCGTTGATAATCCACACTCATCGGATTTAAGCACCCAGCTTAATAACAGCGATATCATTATTGCAGTCAGTCACCACGCTGTGACCGCTGCCCAAAGCATCCTTTCGAAAACTTCATCTATTTGGCCAACTTCGCCGCTTTATCTTGGCGTTGGTCAAAAAACTGCGCACGTTTTAAGCAAAGTTAGTAAACAAAAAGTAAACTATCCCCAAGTGAGTGATAGTGAACATCTTCTCAAACTTACTGAACTTAATGGCGTAGATAATAAATCCATTTTGATACTGCGTGGAAATGGTGGGCGTGAGCTCATTCGAGATTCTTTACTCAATCGAGGTGCACAAGTCTCTTATTGTGAGACCTACCGTAGAGAATATATTCCCATTAACGATCACAATATCTATCAAACATGGATAAACAAAAAAACGTCCAAAGTTGTCATCACTAGTCAGGAACAATTGGAGTATCTCTGCTCAATTACCCCTGATGAGTATTTGGCTTGGCTTTCAACGAGACAACTATTTGTCCCAAGCCAGCGCATAGTAGAACGAGCACAACAACTCGGTTTCTCGAACGTAACCAATACTCACAGTGCTACGAACCAAATATTACTGGCTGCTCTCCGGCCCTAGCTAGAAACAGGAAATAAGCATGACAAGCAAAAAAAATAATGAGCATATTGAACCTGAAAAAAAACAAGACACTCAGCCAGTAGTTGTTGAAAACGAAAAAGCTGAATCTACAGAGACAAAACAGCCTGAAAGAAAACTTGATGCCTCTGCGTCAAATACGGTTCAAAGTGAACAGCCTCAAGCTGAGCATAAAGAGCAAATCGAGAAAGCAGAAAAGCAAGGTAAGCGCGGTGTCAAACTAGGCGCTATTGCGATCGCTATTTCTATTATTTTCAGTGGCGGCATCGCGTTTCAAATGCAGCAAAAGAGCGCTGAGTACTCAGCTCAGATCGCAGCTCTTCAAGCACAACTGCAAAATACTCAATCTGCAGTAAATAAAGACCTACAAACCATCAAGCAAGAGACTATCCAAGAAGCATCACATGCGGTGGAGAAAACTCAAGTCGTGCAATCTCAGCAACAGAAGAGCATTCAAAGCCTACAGCTAGCGGTTGCTGACGTTAAAGGTCGCCGTCCAAATGACTGGTTACTTGCCGAAGCCGATTACCTTGTGAAACTAGCAGGACGTAAACTGTTTCTAGAGCATGATGCCGTTAGCGCAACTAAGTTAATGGTAAGTGCCGATCAACGTATCGCAGCACTGAACGACCCTAGCTTAGTGTCACTGCGTCAATCAATGACCAATGACATTACCAAGCTTCGCACTATTCCTCTGATCGACCGTGATGGCTTAGTTCTACGCATCACAAGTCTTCAGCAGCAAGTCGATTCGCTGCCGCTTGCCAATGCTATTCTTCCAGAAGCCGCAGTTGTTGAGAAAAAAGCAGTATCGCAAGATATTAATGATTGGCAAAATAACCTGATGACGTCGATGAAAGACTTCTCAGAAAACTTCATCACATTCCGCAGTCGTGATGGCGAAGTTATCCCTCTACTATCTCCTGAGCAACACTTCTACCTGCGTGAAAACATCAAAGGTAAATTAGAGACCGCGATTCGCGCCGTCTACAAAGAGCAAGGTGAACTCTATAGTGTAGCTCTTAATACCGCTAGCGAGTGGTCGAAAGCGTACCTAAACCAAGATAACAACTCAGTGATTGAATTTGAGAAAGCGATTAAACAGTTAAGTGAACAGAACATCTCTGTGAAATACCCTGTAAAGCTTGAGTCTCAGAATGAGTTATCAGATGTAATACGTGAGCGCCTACGACGTGAAGTCACCGTTATGACCACGGAGGAAAAATAATGATTCGTTGGATTTTTCTTTTTCTCGTTCTCGGTGCTGGGTTAATTGTTGGTACTCAGTTCTCTGGTCAACAAGGCTACGTTCTGATCTCAATTGCGAATAAGACCATTGAGATGAGCGTGACAACACTGGTTATCTTTGTTATTGCTCTTCTAGCTGCTCTGTTCGGCTTAGAGTACTTGTTTAAAAAGCTTATGTACGCAAGCTCGACAACTTGGAACTGGTTCAGTGTTCGTAAACTGAAACGTTCTCGTCGTTATACCAACGAAGGCATCATCAAGCTGCTTGAAGGTGACTGGAAAAACGCTGAGAAGAAGGTAACTCGTTGGGCTAACCATCACGACATGCCTCTACTTTGTTATTTAGTCGCTTCTCAAGCGGCGCACGAACAAGGTAATACACGTGAGCGTGATAAGTACATCAAGCTTGCTAGCCAACAGGACGACTCCCTACTGGCGGTAGAGCTAACTAAAGCAAAACAACAGATCAGTGAGTCAAACTACGAAGCCGCATTCGATACACTTTCTACCCTAAAAGGCACATACCCTAATAACACTGCTGTACTTAGCCTGTTAAAAGCCACCTATATGCAACTTAAGTTATGGCAGCCATTGCTAGAATTAACGCCGAAGTTAGTAAAGAACAAACTTCTAACAGCTGATGAGCAGCGCGAATTAGAACAGAAAGCACAATGTGGTTTACTTCATGATGTCGCGCAACAGCAAGGTAGCGAAGGTTTAATTAGCCATTGGAACAAGCTTTCAAGAAAGCAGAAACAAAGCTCTCACCTTGTTTCCTGCTTTGTGAAGCAACTGATCGCTCGTAAAGCTGACTCAGAAGCCTTCACTGTGATCAAAGAGAACATTGCGAAGAGTGGTTCAAATGAGCTCTACATGTTGCTTCCAGAGCTTAACCTTGCCGATCACCACCCAGTCGTTGTGATGCTAGAGCGCGCCATCAGTAAAGATGGTGGCAATGCCGAAGCACACAGCGCATTGGCTCAGTTCTACTTAAGAGAACAGAAGTGGGCAGAAGCACAAACCCACTTCGAGAAAGCACTAGCACTTCGCTCAAACGTATCAGATTACGGATACCTATCTGATGCACTAGAAAAGCAAAACTTAACGAAGGCAGCGCACGAAGTATCTCGTAAGGCACTCGCTCTCGTTCAACCAGCTTAAACTGATACAACTAACATGAAGCCGATGCCTAGCGTCGGCTTTTTTGTATCTACTGTTTACCTTAAGTAACTTGCTCAGTACGAATAAGCAAACACTAGGGACGATGGTAAAAGTGTTCAATCCAAATCCATTCTCCACACCCAGCTTATTGCTGACCGAAGCATCGTCCATTTTTAATAAGACCTACCTAGTTTGGAACAATCCATAAGTCACACATCTTGATCATGGGTTTTCAAATGCTATTAATGCTTTATAAGTACTGATTTTAAGTCATGAGGTTAAATCTTCATGAAATCCCCCGCAAGGTTTCCTAAAAAACACTGAGGGATACGTTAGATCTATCCGTATGTAGTTTTAGCAAACTATAAAACAAGCTGTTTAGAATCCATTTGAGCTGACTGACAACCTTTATATAGATTTTTGAAGGAATAACGATCAGATAGCTTGGTTTAAGATTGAAGAAGTGAATGTATAGCAGCCGAGTTTCAGACTCTAGACGAAATCAATTCTGGGACACAGCAAAACTCCGAAGTTTAAAGCGCGGCTTAATCATCACTCAACAGAAGTAATTAAGAAGCCACAGCTACTGAGAAAACTCCTGCTAACTTATTAATTAAAATCAATTTGTCATGTTAGATCGCAAAGCCCGGCTATTGCTTAGCACAGCTTTCTAATCAATCGTCGATTCAACGATTACTAGCCAAAACAACCTTTTACGGAAGCCAAAGCCAAGAGTTAAAACACATACCCCAGAAACGACGAAAGCCTAGTCGTCAGACTAGGCTTTCTAATAAGTAGCGCAATGGCCGGGGTTGCGGACTTCAAGCAAACCCTTTGTGGGGCTCTTCGGCCGAAGGGCAAAACACTTTTCTTGAGATGTAAAAAAGCCCTGCTATTTCTAGCAGGGCTTTTTTAATAAGTGGCGGAGTGGACGGGACTCGAACCCGCGACCCCCGGCGTGACAGGCCGGTATTCTAACCAACTGAACTACCACTCCGCAGTGGTCAACTCACTAAGTGAGCGTCCATATCTCCAGGTCGGTCAACCTAAAGATTTAATTTAAAGCCTGGCGATGTCCTACTCTCACATGGGGAAACCCCACACTACCATCGGCGCTATTGTGTTTCACTTCTGAGTTCGGCATGGAATCAGGTGGGTCCACAATGCTATGGTCGCCAAGCAAATTTTAAAATTCGGAAAGCTTATCTAAAAGTTATTTCTCTTCAAACGCATTCAAGGTCTGGTACTTCTGAGTCCACAAAACCCCTTGGGTGTTGTATGGTTAAGCCTCACGGGCAATTAGTACAGGTTAGCTCAATGCCTCGCAGCACTTACACACCCTGCCTATCAACGTCGTAGTCTACGACAACCCTTTAGGACACTTATAGTGCCAGGGAAAACTCATCTCAAGGCTCGCTTCCCGCTTAGATGCTTTCAGCGGTTATCGATTCCGAACTTAGCTACCGGGCAATGCCATTGGCATGACAACCCGAACACCAGAGGTTCGTCCACTCCGGTCCTCTCGTACTAGGAGCAGCCCCTTTCAATTTTCCAACGCCCACGGCAGATAGGGACCGAACTGTCTCACGACGTTCTAAACCCAGCTCGCGTACCACTTTAAATGGCGAACAGCCATACCCTTGGGACCGACTTCAGCCCCAGGATGTGATGAGCCGACATCGAGGTGCCAAACACCGCCGTCGATATGAACTCTTGGGCGGTATCAGCCTGTTATCCCCGGAGTACCTTTTATCCGTTGAGCGATGGCCCTTCCATTCAGAACCACCGGATCACTATGACCTGCTTTCGCACCTGCTCGAATTGTCATTCTCGCAGTCAAGCGGGCTTATGCCATTGCACTAACCACACGATGTCCAACCGTGTTTAGCCCACCTTCGTGCTCCTCCGTTACTCTTTGGGAGGAGACCGCCCCAGTCAAACTACCCACCAGGCACTGTCCGTAATCCCGATTCAGGGACCAACGTTAGAACATCAAAACTACAAGGGTGGTATTTCAAGGACGACTCCATCACATCTAGCGACGCAATTTCATAGTCTCCCACCTATCCTACACATGTAGGTTCAATGTTCAGTGCCAAGCTGTAGTAAAGGTTCACGGGGTCTTTCCGTCTAGCCGCGGGTACACTGCATCTTCACAGCGATTTCAATTTCACTGAGTCTCGGGTGGAGACAGCGTGGCCATCATTACGCCATTCGTGCAGGTCGGAACTTACCCGACAAGGAATTTCGCTACCTTAGGACCGTTATAGTTACGGCCGCCGTTTACCGGGGCTTCGATCAAGAGCTTCGACCGAAGTCTAACCCCATCAATTAACCTTCCGGCACCGGGCAGGCGTCACACCGTATACGTCATCTTACGATTTTGCACAGTGCTGTGTTTTTAATAAACAGTTGCAGCCACCTGGTATCTGCGACTCTCGTCTGCTCCATCCGCAAGGGACTTCACTGATAAGAGCGTACCTTCTCCCGAAGTTACGGTACCATTTTGCCTAGTTCCTTCACCCGAGTTCTCTCAAGCGCCTTGGTATTCTCTACCCGACCACCTGTGTCGGTTTGGGGTACGATTCCTTACAATCTGAAGCTTAGAGGCTTTTCCTGGAAGCATGGCATCAATGACTTCACTACCGTAGTAGCTCGACATCGTATCTCAGCGTTAGTAGCGGTCCGGATTTACCTAAACCACCCGCCTACGTACTTGAACCTGGACAACCGTCGCCAGGCCCACCTAGCCTTCTCCGTCCCCCCATCGCAATTGTAAGAAGTACGGGAATATTAACCCGTTTCCCATCGACTACGCCTTTCGGCCTCGCCTTAGGAGTCGACTTACCCTGCCCCGATTAACGTTGGACAGGAACCCTTGGTCTTCCGGCGAGGGAGTTTTTCACTCCCTTTATCGTTACTCATGTCAGCATTCGCACTTCTGATACCTCCAGCAGCCCTTACAGACCACCTTCAACGGCTTACAGAACGCTCCCCTACCCCACATACCCTAAGGTACGTAGCCGCAGCTTCGGTGTATAGCTTAGCCCCGTTACATCTTCCGCGCAGGCCGACTCGACCAGTGAGCTATTACGCTTTCTTTAAATGATGGCTGCTTCTAAGCCAACATCCTGGCTGTCTGAGCCTTCCCACATCGTTTCCCACTTAGCTATACTTTGGGACCTTAGCTGGCGGTCTGGGTTGTTTCCCTCTCCACGACGGACGTTAGCACCCGCCGTGTGTCTCCCGGATAGTACTTACTGGTATTCGGAGTTTGCAAAGGGTTGGTAAGTCGGGATGACCCCCTAGCCTTAACAGTGCTCTACCCCCAGTAGTATTCGTCCGAGGCGCTACCTAAATAGCTTTCGGGGAGAACCAGCTATCTCCAGGTTTGATTGGCCTTTCACCCCTAGCCACAAGTCATCCGCTAATTTTTCAACATTAGTCGGTTCGGTCCTCCAGTTGATGTTACTCAACCTTCAACCTGCCCATGGCTAGATCACCTGGTTTCGGGTCTAATCCTAGCAACTGTACGCCCAGTTAAGACTCGGTTTCCCTACGGCTCCCCTAAACGGTTAACCTTGCTACTAAAATTAAGTCGCTGACCCATTATACAAAAGGTACGCAGTCACACCACGAAGGTGCTCCTACTGCTTGTACGTACACGGTTTCAGGTTCTATTTCACTCCCCTCACAGGGGTTCTTTTCGCCTTTCCCTCACGGTACTGGTTCACTATCGGTCAGTCAGTAGTATTTAGCCTTGGAGGATGGTCCCCCCATATTCAGACAGGATATCACGTGTCCCGCCTTACTCGTTTTCACTGATTATGAGATGTCGATTACGGGGCTATCACCCTTTACTGCGGCACTTTCCAGAGCCTTCATCTGTCTCATTAAAAGCTTAAGGGCTAATCCAATTTCGCTCGCCGCTACTTTCGGAATCTCGGTTGATTTCTCTTCCTCGGGGTACTTAGATGTTTCAGTTCCCCCGGTTTGCCTCCTACTGCTATGTATTCACAACAGGATACTTACTTATGTAAGTGGGTTTCCCCATTCAGGAATCCCAGACTCAAAAGGTTATTACTACCTAATCTGGGCTTATCGCAAGTTACTACGCCTTTCATCGCCTCTGACTGCCAAGGCATCCACCGTGTACGCTTAGTCACTTAACCATACAACCCGAAAGGGTTTCTATTTACTTTCACTTTAAAAAAGTGAAGACAAATAAGCGTATGGCAACTAACCAAGGTTTTTGGTTGTCACCAAGAAGGGTTAATTCTTGATGACTGTTTGCCGGACTCAATTGTGAATCAATGTAAACATTGATTCGAATACAAGACACTTGAATGTGTTTGTTGTGTTTATCTAATGAAAGATAAACATTGAGAACTTTTAAATTTGATTTGAATTACTCGTAAGTAATCAAATCAGTCAGCTTTCCAAATTGTTAAAGAGCTAGATTTCTTTCGAAACCATTTTTAAATATTTTCAGATAAAAACACTTAAAGATGGTGGAGCTATGCGGGATCGAACCGCAGACCTCCTGCGTGCAAGGCAGGCGCTCTCCCAGCTGAGCTATAGCCCCATCTTTGTATCTAGTCGATATTGGTGGGTCTGAGTGGACTCGAACCACCGACCTCCCGCTTATCAGGCGAGCGCTCTAACCAGCTGAGCTACAGACCCAATATCGTCTCTTTTACTTTCTAAACCTAATCAATCTGTGTGGACACTCATCGTGGTATCTTCGTATAAGGAGGTGATCCAGCCCCAGGTTCCCCTAGGGCTACCTTGTTACGACTTCACCCCAGTCATGAACCACAAAGTGGTGAGCGTCCTCCCCGAAAGGTTAAACTACCCACTTCTTTTGCAGCCCACTCCCATGGTGTGACGGGCGGTGTGTACAAGGCCCGGGAACGTATTCACCGTGACATTCTGATTCACGATTACTAGCGATTCCGACTTCATGGAGTCGAGTTGCAGACTCCAATCCGGACTACGACGCACTTTTTGGGATTCGCTCACTATCGCTAGCTTGCTGCCCTCTGTATGCGCCATTGTAGCACGTGTGTAGCCCTACTCGTAAGGGCCATGATGACTTGACGTCGTCCCCACCTTCCTCCGGTTTATCACCGGCAGTCTCCCTGGAGTTCCCGACATTACTCGCTGGCAAACAAGGATAAGGGTTGCGCTCGTTGCGGGACTTAACCCAACATTTCACAACACGAGCTGACGACAGCCATGCAGCACCTGTCTCAGAGCTCCCGAAGGCACACCTGCGTCTCCGCTGGCTTCTCTGGATGTCAAGAGTAGGTAAGGTTCTTCGCGTTGCATCGAATTAAACCACATGCTCCACCGCTTGTGCGGGCCCCCGTCAATTCATTTGAGTTTTAATCTTGCGACCGTACTCCCCAGGCGGTCTACTTAACGCGTTAGCTCCGAAAGCCACGGCTCAAGGCCACAACCTCCAAGTAGACATCGTTTACGGCGTGGACTACCAGGGTATCTAATCCTGTTTGCTCCCCACGCTTTCGCATCTGAGTGTCAGTATCTGTCCAGGGGGCCGCCTTCGCCACTGGTATTCCTTCAGATCTCTACGCATTTCACCGCTACACCTGAAATTCTACCCCCCTCTACAGTACTCTAGTTCACCAGTTTCAAATGCAGTTCCGAGGTTGAGCCCCGGGCTTTCACATCTGACTTAATGAACCACCTGCATGCGCTTTACGCCCAGTAATTCCGATTAACGCTCGCACCCTCCGTATTACCGCGGCTGCTGGCACGGAGTTAGCCGGTGCTTCTTCTGTTGCTAACGTCAAGATGCGCAGCTATTAACTACACACCCTTCCTCACAACTGAAAGTACTTTACAACCCGAAGGCCTTCTTCATACACGCGGCATGGCTGCATCAGGCTTTCGCCCATTGTGCAATATTCCCCACTGCTGCCTCCCGTAGGAGTCTGGACCGTGTCTCAGTTCCAGTGTGGCTGATCATCCTCTCAGACCAGCTAGGGATCGTCGCCTTGGTGAGCCATTACCTCACCAACTAGCTAATCCCACCTAGGCATATCTTGACGCGAGAGGCCCGAAGGTCCCCCTCTTTGGCCCGTAGGCATTATGCGGTATTAGCCATCGTTTCCAATGGTTATCCCCCACATCAAGGCAATTTCCTAGGCATTACTCACCCGTCCGCCGCTCGACGCCCATTAACGCACCCGAAGGATTGTTAGTGTCGTTTCCGCTCGACTTGCATGTGTTAGGCCTGCCGCCAGCGTTCAATCTGAGCCATGATCAAACTCTTCAATTTAAGATTTTGTGACTCAACGAATACTGACTTCAAAACTATTCTTTATAAATAAAGAGTGTAATTTTAAAGCTATTACCATTCCAACAGAATGGTAATGAATTGACTGTGCCAAAATTAAGTAAACTTAATTTTGTATTGGTCACTCAGTTCATTGAAATCAAGTTTGTTACCGAAGTAACTGTCATTACCTAAGTAATAACGTTTTGATATTCATCAACGAGTGCCCACACAGATTGATAGGTTTAAATTGTTAAAGAGCTTGTTCTCTAAAAAGAGAACGCTTTCAGTGCCTTAGCACTTAAGCAGGACGCGTATATTACGCTTTCTACTTTGAAAGTCAACATAAAATACTAAGAAAACTTAGAACTCTATGGTGACTTGTCTACTTAATAGACAAAGTCGAAATTAAAGCCTGGCGATGTCCTACTCTCACATGGGGAAACCCCACACTACCATCGGCGCTATTGTGTTTCACTTCTGAGTTCGGCATGGAATCAGGTGGGTCCACAATGCTATGGTCGCCAAGCAAATTTTAAAATTCGGAAAACTGATTTAAAAGTCTCTTTCAAACTCATTCAAGCGTTTGGTATTTCTTTGAGTCCACAAAACCCCTTGGGTGTTGTATGGTTAAGCCTCACGGGCAATTAGTACAGGTTAGCTCAATGCCTCGCAGCACTTACACACCCTGCCTATCAACGTCGTAGTCTACGACAACCCTTTAGGACGCTTATAGCGTCAGGGAAAACTCATCTCAAGGCTCGCTTCCCGCTTAGATGCTTTCAGCGGTTATCGATTCCGAACTTAGCTACCGGGCAATGCCATTGGCATGACAACCCGAACACCAGAGGTTCGTCCACTCCGGTCCTCTCGTACTAGGAGCAGCCCCTTTCAATTTTCCAACGCCCACGGCAGATAGGGACCGAACTGTCTCACGACGTTCTAAACCCAGCTCGCGTACCACTTTAAATGGCGAACAGCCATACCCTTGGGACCGACTTCAGCCCCAGGATGTGATGAGCCGACATCGAGGTGCCAAACACCGCCGTCGATATGAACTCTTGGGCGGTATCAGCCTGTTATCCCCGGAGTACCTTTTATCCGTTGAGCGATGGCCCTTCCATTCAGAACCACCGGATCACTATGACCTGCTTTCGCACCTGCTCGAATTGTCATTCTCGCAGTCAAGCGGGCTTATGCCATTGCACTAACCACACGATGTCCAACCGTGTTTAGCCCACCTTCGTGCTCCTCCGTTACTCTTTGGGAGGAGACCGCCCCAGTCAAACTACCCACCAGGCACTGTCCGTAATCCCGATTCAGGGACCAACGTTAGAACATCAAAACTACAAGGGTGGTATTTCAAGGACGACTCCACCACATCTAGCGACGCGGTTTCATAGTCTCCCACCTATCCTACACATGTAGGTTCAATGTTCAGTGCCAAGCTGTAGTAAAGGTTCACGGGGTCTTTCCGTCTAGCCGCGGGTACACTGCATCTTCACAGCGATTTCAATTTCACTGAGTCTCGGGTGGAGACAGCGTGGCCATCATTACGCCATTCGTGCAGGTCGGAACTTACCCGACAAGGAATTTCGCTACCTTAGGACCGTTATAGTTACGGCCGCCGTTTACCGGGGCTTCGATCAAGAGCTTCGACCGAAGTCTAACCCCATCAATTAACCTTCCGGCACCGGGCAGGCGTCACACCGTATACGTCATCTTACGATTTTGCACAGTGCTGTGTTTTTAATAAACAGTTGCAGCCACCTGGTATCTGCGACTCTCGTCTGCTCCATCCGCAAGGGACTTCACTGATAAGAGCGTACCTTCTCCCGAAGTTACGGTACCATTTTGCCTAGTTCCTTCACCCGAGTTCTCTCAAGCGCCTTGGTATTCTCTACCCGACCACCTGTGTCGGTTTGGGGTACGATTCCTTACAATCTGAAGCTTAGAGGCTTTTCCTGGAAGCATGGCATCAATGACTTCACTACCGTAGTAGCTCGACATCGTATCTCAGCGTTAGTAGCGGTCCGGATTTACCTAAACCACCCGCCTACGTACTTGAACCTGGACAACCGTCGCCAGGCCCACCTAGCCTTCTCCGTCCCCCCATCGCAATTGTAAGAAGTACGGGAATATTAACCCGTTTCCCATCGACTACGCCTTTCGGCCTCGCCTTAGGAGTCGACTTACCCTGCCCCGATTAACGTTGGACAGGAACCCTTGGTCTTCCGGCGAGGGAGTTTTTCACTCCCTTTATCGTTACTCATGTCAGCATTCGCACTTCTGATACCTCCAGCAGCCCTTACAGACCACCTTCAACGGCTTACAGAACGCTCCCCTACCCCACATACCCTAAGGTACGTAGCCGCAGCTTCGGTGTATAGCTTAGCCCCGTTACATCTTCCGCGCAGGCCGACTCGACCAGTGAGCTATTACGCTTTCTTTAAATGATGGCTGCTTCTAAGCCAACATCCTGGCTGTCTGAGCCTTCCCACATCGTTTCCCACTTAGCTATACTTTGGGACCTTAGCTGGCGGTCTGGGTTGTTTCCCTCTCCACGACGGACGTTAGCACCCGCCGTGTGTCTCCCGGATAGTACTTACTGGTATTCGGAGTTTGCAAAGGGTTGGTAAGTCGGGATGACCCCCTAGCCTTAACAGTGCTCTACCCCCAGTAGTATTCGTCCGAGGCGCTACCTAAATAGCTTTCGGGGAGAACCAGCTATCTCCAGGTTTGATTGGCCTTTCACCCCTAGCCACAAGTCATCCGCTAATTTTTCAACATTAGTCGGTTCGGTCCTCCAGTTGATGTTACTCAACCTTCAACCTGCCCATGGCTAGATCACCTGGTTTCGGGTCTAATCCTAGCAACTGTACGCCCAGTTAAGACTCGGTTTCCCTACGGCTCCCCTAAACGGTTAACCTTGCTACTAAAATTAAGTCGCTGACCCATTATACAAAAGGTACGCAGTCACACCACGAAGGTGCTCCTACTGCTTGTACGTACACGGTTTCAGGTTCTATTTCACTCCCCTCACAGGGGTTCTTTTCGCCTTTCCCTCACGGTACTGGTTCACTATCGGTCAGTCAGTAGTATTTAGCCTTGGAGGATGGTCCCCCCATATTCAGACAGGATATCACGTGTCCCGCCTTACTCGTTTTCACTGATTATGAGATGTCGATTACGGGGCTATCACCCTTTATTGCGGCACTTTCCAGAGCCTTCATCTGTCTCATTAAAAGCTTAAGGGCTAATCCAATTTCGCTCGCCGCTACTTTCGGAATCTCGGTTGATTTCTCTTCCTCGGGGTACTTAGATGTTTCAGTTCCCCCGGTTTGCCTCCTGTTGCTATGTATTCACAACAGGATACTTACTTATGTAAGTGGGTTTCCCCATTCAGGAATCCCAGACTCAAAAGGTTATTACTACCTAATCTGGGCTTATCGCAAGTTATTACGCCTTTCATCGCCTCTGACTGCCAAGGCATCCACCGTGTACGCTTAGTCACTTAACCATACAACCCGAAAGGGTTTCTATTTACTTTCACTTTAAAAAAGTGAAGACAAATAAGCGTATGGCAACTAACCAAGGTTTTTGGTTGTCACCAAGAAGGGTTAATTCTTGATGACTGTTTGCCGGACTCAATTGTGAATCAATGTAAACATTGATTCGAATACAAGACACTTGAATGTGTTTGTTGTGTTTATCTAATGATAGATAAACATTGAGAACTTTTAAATTTGATTGAATTACTCGTAAGTAATCAATCAGTCAGCTTTCCAAATTGTTAAAGAGCATAAAGCAAAAAGCTTTAATCAATAACTTACGTTATTAATTAAAGCTCTGGCTTTAACTAAATCTAAACCATCAATCTGTGTGGACACTCATCGTGACTATCTTCGTATAAGGAGGTGATCCAGCCCCAGGTTCCCCTAGGGCTACCTTGTTACGACTTCACCCCAGTCATGAACCACAAAGTGGTGAGCGTCCTCCCCGAAAGGTTAAACTACCCACTTCTTTTGCAGCCCACTCCCATGGTGTGACGGGCGGTGTGTACAAGGCCCGGGAACGTATTCACCGTGACATTCTGATTCACGATTACTAGCGATTCCGACTTCATGGAGTCGAGTTGCAGACTCCAATCCGGACTACGACGCACTTTTTGGGATTCGCTCACTATCGCTAGCTTGCTGCCCTCTGTATGCGCCATTGTAGCACGTGTGTAGCCCTACTCGTAAGGGCCATGATGACTTGACGTCGTCCCCACCTTCCTCCGGTTTATCACCGGCAGTCTCCCTGGAGTTCCCGACATTACTCGCTGGCAAACAAGGATAAGGGTTGCGCTCGTTGCGGGACTTAACCCAACATTTCACAACACGAGCTGACGACAGCCATGCAGCACCTGTCTCAGAGCTCCCGAAGGCACACCTGCGTCTCCGCTGGCTTCTCTGGATGTCAAGAGTAGGTAAGGTTCTTCGCGTTGCATCGAATTAAACCACATGCTCCACCGCTTGTGCGGGCCCCCGTCAATTCATTTGAGTTTTAATCTTGCGACCGTACTCCCCAGGCGGTCTACTTAACGCGTTAGCTCCGAAAGCCACGGCTCAAGGCCACAACCTCCAAGTAGACATCGTTTACGGCGTGGACTACCAGGGTATCTAATCCTGTTTGCTCCCCACGCTTTCGCATCTGAGTGTCAGTGTCTGTCCAGGGGGCCGCCTTCGCCACTGGTATTCCTTCAGATCTCTACGCATTTCACCGCTACACCTGAAATTCTACCCCCCTCTACAGCACTCTAGTTCACCAGTTTCAAATGCAGTTCCGAGGTTGAGCCCCGGGCTTTCACATCTGACTTAATGAACCACCTGCATGCGCTTTACGCCCAGTAATTCCGATTAACGCTCGCACCCTCCGTATTACCGCGGCTGCTGGCACGGAGTTAGCCGGTGCTTCTTCTGTTGCTAACGTCAAGATGCGCAGCTATTAACTACACACCCTTCCTCACAACTGAAAGTACTTTACAACCCGAAGGCCTTCTTCATACACGCGGCATGGCTGCATCAGGCTTTCGCCCATTGTGCAATATTCCCCACTGCTGCCTCCCGTAGGAGTCTGGACCGTGTCTCAGTTCCAGTGTGGCTGATCATCCTCTCAGACCAGCTAGGGATCGTCGCCTTGGTGAGCCATTACCTCACCAACTAGCTAATCCCACCTAGGCATATCTTGACGCGAGAGGCCCGAAGGTCCCCCTCTTTGGCCCGTAGGCATTATGCGGTATTAGCCATCGTTTCCAATGGTTATCCCCCACATCAAGGCAATTTCCTAGGCATTACTCACCCGTCCGCCGCTCGACGCCCATTAACGCACCCGAAGGATTGTTAGTGTCGTTTCCGCTCGACTTGCATGTGTTAGGCCTGCCGCCAGCGTTCAATCTGAGCCATGATCAAACTCTTCAATTTAAGATTTTGTGACTCAACGAATACTGACTTCAAAACTACTATGTAATTTTAAAGCTATTACCATTCCAACAGAATGGTAATGAATTGACTGTGCCGAATAATTTCTTTCTACAAGAGAAAGTCGTTAAACGTATTGGTCACTCAGTTCATTGAAATCAATTTTGATTCCGAAGAATCTGTTTTATCTAACGATAAAACGTTTTGATATTCATCAACGAGTGCCCACACAGATTGATAGGTTTAAATTGTTAAAGAGCTTCACTTGTTGAGCGTTCCTTTTAAGTAAGGAGGCTCTCTAAGTGGACGGCCATTCTAGCGAATTAACATTCAGTGTCAAACACTTTTTGAAAATTAATTTTTGTCGCTTTCCGTCTGACTGATTGTTGCTGAAGCCTTGTGGCGTCTGCCGTCTCAGTGGTGTCGCATTATAGGGAACCCACTCAGCTTAGCAACTACTTTTTCATAAAAAATGAATAAATAGGGGTTAACTGCCTAATAGTTCACCTAAACAGAAAAAAGAGAACATTTCTGCTCTCTTTTCGCTCAAAATCCAAAAGAATTCTTAGATAAATGCGTAAGCATCTGCGTACATATGGTCACGCTTTGCTTCTTTATTCTGAGTAAACAAGTCTCTTGCGGCACCTGCCATTTCGAAACGACCCGCAATGTAGATATCGAAATCAGCTAATGATTCGAAACTTTGCGTGATTGCTTCAAGTACATTACCCGTTTGACCGTGCCAAACTTCAGGCGCTTCTTCTACTACTGGTACAAAATGTACATTGCTGTGTTTTGCTGCAATGTCGACAAGCTCTTCTTTCGCATACAGCTGACACTCATCTTTTGCGCCCCAGTATAGATGAATCTCTTTTTTACTGTTCTGCGCGATGCAGTGATCGAGAATAGAGCGCACGTAGCTAAAGCCAGTACCACCAGCAATGAGTAACAGAGGACGATCGCTTTCTTCTTTAACCCACGCATCACCGTGCGGAGCATCAATAGCTATATCGCCACCTTCAGCTTGCGCTTTCTTCATTGCCTCAACGACTTCTGAAGCGTAAGCATTGTGCTCAGCTGCACCAATGTGTAACTCAAGCTCGCCTTCATGGCGACAAGGGCTGCTTGCAATCGAAAATGGACGCTTATCTTTCTCGCCCATTTCAACCATCAGATATTGGCCCGCTTTAAAAGCGACCGGTGTTTCTGGGTGAAGTAGGATTTGGTAAGTATTGCAAGCCAAAGGCTCGATAGACTTCACTTTACATTTAATAGTCATGTTCTTCCTCTTACTAACCCTTAATCGGCAAAGGTTAGAACTAAATTACTTTCTGCAAATGCTTGGCAAGCAAAAATCCAACCTTGTTGCTGCTCTTTCTCTGTAAGCATGGGTTCAAGATGGTAACTCACTTGCCCTTCTAATTTTCTGCACATACACATCGCGCATGCGCCGACTTGGCATCGGTTTGGGAAATAGATATCGCTGTTGAGCGCAGCATCCAAGACCGTTTGCCCTTTTTCTACGGTAAAACTGATGTTTTCTGGGTATAAGACTACTTGGTAGCTCATGAAATTCCTAGCTGTTCCCAGATGCTATCAATCTTTTTAACGACATCAGGATCTTTTGTGATTGGAACACCCCACTCACGCAGGCATTCGCCTTCCCACTTATTGGTCGCATCTAGACCCATTTTTGAGTGTCCTGTTTCATTCTGTGGGAACAACGTATCTCTGGCCGGATCCATTCTTGTGGTCACCGCCCAAATAATGTCATTCCAATCACTCACGTTGACATCGCCGTCACACACGATAACAAACTTGTTCTCATCAAATTGAGACCAAACAGCTTCCATGATTTTCTTACCATTACCTGCAGCTTGCTTATCAATAGACACCACAACCATGTTGGCATTATCGTTTTGCAGGTGAATATCAATAATTTCAGGTTGAGTCTTGGTTAACTCAGCTAAGCTGCCCTCTATATGTTCACTATTTACAGGTGCTGATTCGACATCTGGCGATAGTGCTAACTCTGCATCCCACTTCTTAGTGATGTCTAGGCCCATCTTAGAACCTAACCCAACCACAGGTGATGCAAAATCCAATGAATCGATCGGCGTGTTCTCTATCATCAGGCTATCGCGTGACGGATCCATATGTTCACACATAGCAGCGGTCACTTGAGACCAGTCTCGTGCATTCACATCTTCATCGCACACCAATACAAACTTGGTGTACATGAATTGGCGTAAGAAAGACCATACACCCATCATCACTCGCTTAGCGTGACCTGGGTATTGCTTCTTCATGGTCACTACTGCCATTCGGTATGAACAACCTTCAGGCGGTAGATAGAAGTCTTCAATCTCTGGGAACTGCTTTTGAAGAATAGGAACAAACACTTCATTGAGCGCAACACCCAATACCGCAGGCTCATCAGGTGGACGGCCAGTATAGGTACTGTGATAGATCGGATTCTCGCGCATGGTTACATGAGTAATAGTAAACACATGATGCTTTTCTTTCTCGTTGTAGTAACCAGTATGGTCTCCGTACGGCCCTTCGTCTGCGAACTCATTCGGGTCGATGTAACCTTCCATTACGATTTCAGCACTCGCAGGCACTTCTAGGTCGTTACTGATTGATTTAACGACCTCAGTTTTACTGCCACGCAACAAGCCGGCAAACGCGTATTCCGATAAGGTATCTGGAACAGGTGTAACGGCACCAAGAATCGTGGCAGGATCGGCACCAAACGCTACAGAAACTGGGAATGGTTTACCTGGGTTAGTTTCCATCCAATCACGCAGATCAAGCGCTCCACCACGGTGGGCTAACCAACGCATAATGACCTTATTCTTGCCGATTTTTTGCTGGCGATAGATGCCTAAGTTTTGGCGTTTCTTATTAGGCCCGCGAGTAACCGTTAATCCCCATGTTAGCAACGGCGCGACATCGTCGGCCCAACAGCTCATCACGGGAATTTTATCAAGGTCGACGTCATCACCCTGCCATATCACTTGTTGGCATGACGCTTTACGAAGACGTTTAGCTGGCATATTTAAGACTTGCTTAAACACCGGCAGTTTATCAAGAGCATCTTTAAAGCCTTTTGGTGGCTCAGGTTCCTTTAGGTAAGCTAACAACTTACCCACTTCACGCAGTTCTTTCACTTCCTGACGACCCATACCAATAGCCACACGATTAGGTGTACCAAATAGATTGGTTAAAACAGGAATGTCATAGCCTATTGGGTTTTCAAACAAAAGAGCCGGGCCACCAGCACGTAGAGTACGGTCGCTAATCTCGGTCATTTCATAGTCTGGATCGACTGGGTGAGAAATGCGTTTCAACTGACCAATACTTTCAAGATGGTCGATAAAATCACGTAAATCTTTAAAACTCATAGGACTTCTACATGCTGATTATTCTGCGCTCAGTATATCAAAAAGGGTGACGCTGAGATCCCCCTTTTTAGTGTGGTTATTGAGAGGCAAAATCCACTTTACGGTAATGCTTGCTCGATCAAAGAGCTCTTCACCTGAGGGTTATCATTCACAAGATCTTGCAACCATCGCGTATGACCTTGTTTGGCTAATTCACGGGCGACTAATGGCGCTTCATCGGCAATCGCCATCCTAGAGACAAGAAACTCCTTCACCTCTTCTGATAGCGGGTTAACCTTGGTAAGCAAAGTAATCGCTTCATCTTTCAAACGAGGATTCTTAGTCGCAGCCATTACTTGTTCAAGTGCGAACGCTTGTTTGGTTTCAGCAAGGCGGACTAGCTCAGCTTGGCTATGATAATCGGCCTTCATTCGCCATAGAATCTTGTAGACCTCTGGGTCTTCGCTCACTTGCGCTAATCGAACCACCACCTCACTAGAAGGTAACCAGCTAACAATCGAGGAGGCCGTGAGTTGCTTAGTCAGATAATCAACCGCTTCAGGAGACAAACTGTCTAGCTCTCTGATTAACAATGCTTCTCGTGTTTGAACTTGATGCTCAGATCCAGATAACCACTCTTTTAGGTCGAGTTCTTGTTTCTCTGCATCTAACACAAAGACCAGCGTCTTCTGGTCTTGGCGCCACTGTTTGATGAGCCGGTTGGCAATCGAAGGGTAATTAAAGGCAGGTACCGTAAACTCATAACCATCGCCACGCTCTAAAACTTGGTAAGTTGGCGTGATAGCGAGTTGCTGCTCAATAAAGATAGACATCTTGGGGGTGAGTACAATTTTTTGCTGTTCGAGCTTCTTCAAGAGTTGGTAACGAGCCACTTCTTGTTGGGGAAATGTCAGACGCTCAAGCGCAAAACGTAGCGAATTGACTTCGTCACGCACGACAAGCTCGAGTAATTCAGCAGTTTTCAGTTTTACTTGATCATTCTCAAGCCAAGACTCTACTGTAAGTGGAGACATCTCGGTGGCATAGCTCATGCCAACCGGGGAAAGTAACAGTGAAGTAGACAGGAGTAATGATGACAACAGTCCATGTTGCATTTTAACTTCCTTTTAACACTTTTGCTCATTCTGCAAGCTGTCGCTATAAAATGCAAATAAAAAGCGCCACCCGAAGGCAGCGCTTATTAATAACTATCAGCTAATCAAAATTACTGACGACGCATTGCGTCAAAGAACTCATCGTTCGTTTTAGTCATTGCTAACTTGTCGATAAGGAATTCCATTGCATCAGTTTCGCCCATAGGGTGAACAATCTTACGCAGGATCCACATCTTCTGTAATTCATCGCTCTTAGTAAGAAGCTCTTCACGACGAGTACCAGAGCGGTTGAAATCAATCGCTGGGAATACGCGCTTTTCAGCAATCTTACGGTTAAGGTGCAGTTCCATGTTACCTGTACCTTTGAATTCTTCGTAGATTACTTCATCCATCTTAGAACCAGTATCAACCAGTGCTGTTGCGATGATAGTTAAGCTACCGCCCTCTTCTACGTTACGTGCCGCACCGAAGAAACGCTTTGGACGATGTAGAGCATTCGCATCAACACCACCAGTAAGAACTTTACCTGACGAAGGAATAACAGTGTTGTAAGCACGAGCTAGACGAGTGATTGAGTCCAGTAGGATAACCACATCTTTCTTGTGTTCAACAAGACGCTTCGCCTTCTCGATTACCATTTCTGCTACTTGTACGTGGCGAGATGCTGGCTCATCGAAAGTCGATGCGATTACTTCGCCTTTAACTAGGCGCTGCATTTCTGTTACTTCTTCTGGACGCTCATCGATAAGTAGAACCATTAGTTCACACTCAGGATGGTTGCGTGCAATGCTTTGTGCAATATTTTGCAGAAGCATTGTTTTACCTGCTTTAGGCGGAGCAACAATCAGACCACGCTGACCTTTACCTATAGGTGAAGCAAGGTCAAGAATTCGAGCTGTGATATCTTCAGTCGCACCATTACCCGCTTCCATCACCATACGTTCGTTGGCGTGAAGAGGAGTCAGGTTTTCAAAAAGGATTTTGTTACGAGCGTTGTCTGGCTTGTCGTAGTTAACCGTGTTTACTTTAAGCAGTGCAAAGTAACGTTCGCCATCTTTAGGTGGACGGATTTTACCGCCAATCGAGTCACCGGTGCGAAGGTTAAAACGACGAATCTGGCTTGGTGATACGTAAATATCATCTGGCCCAGCAAGGTACGAACTGTCGCCGCTACGCAGGAAACCAAAACCGTCTTGAAGAATTTCTAGAACACCATCACCAAAGATGTCTTCACCACTTTTTGCATGCGCTTTAAGGATGGAGAAGATAATGTCTTGTTTTCTTAGGCGAGCTTGATTTTCAAGACCTAGGCTTTCGCTAAGTTTAACAAGTTCAGACACAGGTCTGTTCTTCAGTTCAGTAAGATTCATAGTGGTGGAAGTTTGTTTAGTCAAAATAGGATCTGTTTTCTTAAGTTAAGAAGGAGTTGGTCACAGGATCGACCAAGAAGAGAAATTCGTTCAATTAACGTGCGATAAATTAGCACTAAAACTAAGAGTAGTCCATAGCTTAGAAAAAACAAAACCGCGCATTTGTTAACTGCGCGGTTTCTTTTCAAAGGCTCACCTAATTAAAGGTTAGCGTCTAGGAACTCTTTAAGTTGAGTTTTAGACAATGCACCAACTTTAGTTGCTGCTACGCCGCCATCTTTGAAAAGAAGCAGCGTTGGAATGCCACGAATACCAAATTTTGGTGGAGTTCCAGCATTTTGGTCGATATTTAATTTACCGATTGTGAGCTTGCCTTCGTACTCGTTTGCGATTTCATCAAGAATCGGCGCAATCATTTTACATGGACCACACCATTCTGCCCAAAAATCAACAAGAACAGGGCCTGCAGCATTGATTACATCGTTATCAAAACCGTCATCAGTTAGCTGCAAAATCTTATCACTCATCTTCCACTCCAATGTATTTTTTAGAACTGGTTGGATGATAACCAGTAAATAGATGCCCTATTGGAATGTATTTACTTTCGTATTGCAAGCTTAAGCTGATATTCTATAGCAATGAAAAAGACGCATATCACAGAGCAAAAGTTCGCCGACTTGGATTTACTTCCTCAAGTCATTGAAGGATTGGAGAAAAAAGGGTTCGATTATTGTACCCCTATCCAAGCCTTGGCGCTCCCGGTACTGCTCACCGGCCAAGACATTGCAGGCCAGGCCCAAACGGGTACTGGTAAAACGCTTGCGTTTCTAACTGCTACTTTTAACCACCTGCTAAAAACACCTGAGCATGAAGGGCGTAAGCCTAACCAGCCACGTGCAATTATTATGGCACCAACGCGTGAACTCGCGATTCAGATCTACAACGATGCTGACTCTCTGGTTGAAAGCACGGGTATCAAAGCAGCACTCGCTTACGGTGGCGAAAGCTACGACAAGCAGCTAGGTAAGATCGAAGAAGGCGCAGATATCTTAATTGGTACGACTGGCCGTATCATCGATTTCTACAAGCAAAAGGTATTTAACCTTAACCACATTCAAGCTGTTGTGCTTGATGAAGCCGATCGTATGTTTGATCTGGGCTTTATTAAAGACATTCGCTTCTTGTTCCGCCGTATGCCTGAGCCAAAAGATCGCCTGAACATGCTGTTCTCTGCGACGCTGTCTTACCGCGTACAAGAGCTAGCGTTCGAGCACATGCACAACCCAGAGCACGTGGTTGTTGAGCCTGAGCGTAAAACAGGTCACCGCATTCAAGAAGAGCTGTTCTACCCTTCTAACGAACATAAGATGGCTCTTCTACAAACGTTAATCGAAGAAGAATGGCCAGATCGCGCAATCATCTTCGCTAACACGAAGCACAAATGTGAATCAGTTTGGGGCCATTTGGCTGCCGATGGTCACCGTGTAGGCCTGCTAACGGGTGATGTTCCTCAGAAGAAACGTGAAAAGATTCTTGAGCAGTTCACCAAAGGTGATGTTGACCTTCTTGTCGCAACTGATGTTGCAGCTCGTGGCCTACACATTCCTCAAGTAACACACGTATTCAACTTCGACCTACCTGATGATTGCGAAGATTACGTTCACCGTATCGGTCGTACAGGTCGTGCTGGTGAAAGCGGTCACTCGATCAGCTTTGCTTGTGAAGATTACGCAATCAACTTGCCACCAATCGAAGAATACATTGAGCATGCTATCCCAATGTCTGACTACGATGCTTCTGCACTACTAGAAGATCTGCCAGCACCGATGCGCTTACGTACACGTAACCCGCAACAACGCCGCTCGAACAACAATGGCCCACGCAACGGTAACCGTAAACCAAACCAGAACCGTCGCCCACGCCAACCGCGTCATAACAAGGAAGCTTAGTCGCTTATGAGTCAAACAGTGTCACCCCCGCTTTATGCTGCAATCGACCTCGGGTCGAACAGTTTTCATATGCTCGTTGTGCGTCACATCGATGGCAGCGTACAAACCATGGCTAAGATTAAGCGTAAAGTGCGTTTAGCAGCAGGCTTAAATGAAAATAATGCGCTTAGTACAGAAGCTATGCAGCGCGGCTGGGACTGTTTGAGTCTCTTTGCAGAGCGACTGCAAGATATTCCGAAAGAAAATATCCGCATTGTGGGTACAGCGACCCTACGTACCGCTATCAATGTGGATATATTTCTAGAGAAAGCGAACCAGATCCTTGGTTACGACATCAATGTTATCTCTGGTGAAGAAGAAGCTGCGACTATCTATAAAGGCGTAGCACACACTTCTGGTGGCAGCGGCCGCCGACTAGTGGTTGATATTGGTGGCGCAAGCACCGAAATGATCATAGGTGAAGGCTTCTCAGCGAAAGCACTAACTAGCCTGAAGATGGGCTGTGTTACCTGGCTTGAGCGCCACTTTAAAGATCGCCAATTAACCGCAACCAACTTTAACAATGCCATTGAAGCGGCTAAGTCTACGTTGGCTCCTATCCTAGATAGCTACACTGATATCGGATGGGATGTGTGTGTTGGTGCCAGTGGTACCGTTCAAGCACTGCAAGAAATCATGTTGGCGCAAGGCATGGATGAAGTCATTACTCATGCCAAACTTAAGCGACTACAGAAACAAGCTATGATTACCGAGCGCTTGGAAGAGCTAGAAATAGAAGGTTTGACCCTAGAGCGTGCATTAGTGTTCCCAAGTGGCCTTTCTATTCTTATCGCTATTTTTGAGCTACTTGAAATTGATTCAATGACACTCGCAGGCGGTGCACTCCGTGAAGGCCTAGCCTACGAGATGGTGGATGAACTTCGCCAAGAAGATATTCGAGCGCGTACCGTCAAGAGCGTGCAATCACGCTATCAAATGGACGTAAGCTACGGTGAACAAGTTGCTGTAGTCGCACAAACTCTGTTAGAGCAAGCGGGCGCCGAAGAGTGGGTTTCAGAGCCTCAAGCTGGCGTGCTATTGCAAACCGCAGCTAAGCTTCATGAGATTGGTTTAACCATCGATTTCAAAAAAGGCGGCGAGCACAGCGCTTACCTACTGCAGAACTTAGACCTGCCAGGCTTTACTCGAGCGCAAAAGCACTACTTGGGTGAGTTAACTCGTCGCTACCGTGAACAGTTAACCTCATTGCCAGAGCAACATGCAATCTCAGGCACCAGCAGCAAGCGTATTTTACGAATTCTGCGTTTAGCTATTTTGCTGACCCACCGTCGCAATCCAGTGCTAGAGCCTGATTTTAAGCTTGCAACTGATGGTAACAACCTGACCTTGACGCTTTCTAAGCAATGGCTAGCAGACAATCCGCTGACAGCTGCTGAGCTAGAGATCGAGTCGAATAGACAAACCGATATTGGCTGGCCATTGAATATTGAATGCCTCTGATATTAGTATCTGACGCTAGAAATTAAAAAAGCCCAAGTTAGTAGACTAACTTGGGCTTTTTCTTATCGCTGCATTAATGCTTTGCGTTACAAATCTCAAACTTAAGCGTTAACACCTGTCGCTTTAAAATCAGGGTTCACTGCGGTTAACTTCTTAACCACGTAATTAAGAAGCACACCGTACATAGGCACGAACAAACCTAAGCTAATGATGAGTTTGAATCCGTAATCAACCAAGGCAATCTCAGTCCAGTGCTCAGCCATGAATGGATCTGGGCTTTGGTAGAAGGCAATCGCAAAGAACGCGATGGTATCAATGGCATTACCAAAAAGTGTCGAACACGTTGGCGCAACCCACCATTGCTTCATTTGGCGTAAGCGGTTGAACACATGCACATCCAAGATCTGACCGAGCAAATAAGCCATGAAGCTTGCCGCTGCGATGCGTGCAACAAACAGGTTGAACTCGCCTAGTTGGCTAAAGCCTTGGAATGAACCTTCAAAGAACACAACAGACAATAAATAAGAAACGGCCAGTGCAGGCAACATCACTAAGAAAATAATTTTACGAGCAAGCTGCGCGCCAAAAATGCGTACTGTGAGATCGGTCGCTAGGAAGATAAACGGGAAAGTGAAAGCACCCCAAGTGGTGTGCATACCGAAGACGGTAAAAGGTAGCTGAACCAGATAGTTGCTTGACGCAATAATCACCAAATGGAACAAAACTAATAGTGCTAGGGCTTTGCGCTGTTGCGCAGGGGTAAAGTTACTCATGCTGTACCTTTTTAGTTTGGTTTGGGGGTGAGGGAACCCAAATCGAGTCATTTCTTCAAATAAACTAAGAAAGCTCTTACCAATAATGTGAATTAAAAATGTTTCTATAATTTGCTCTATTGAGCGGCGGGCGATTATACATTAATCAATATTGGCTGCAATGGTGAGAACAAACGCAAACGTTTATCCTCACTTTAATTAGTGAATGACACTAGAAGATCTGTTTTTTAAAGCGATATTTTTAGAAGCTATGCTAAACGTTAGAAGCCACGCTTGAAGTTAGAAACCACGCTTGAAAAGCGTCGCGAGATAATCGAACTCTTCTCGGCTTTCTTCAGCGTTTAACGACTCAAACCAAATTGATTCGCTGTAATGCTCAGACTTTAAAAACATTCGACAATCTTCAAAATCAATCAACCAAGAATGCATATCGGCGTCCCATTGCTTTTCAACAACAGAAGCTGACAGCAACGCCACCAGCTTTTCACCTAGCACTTCATAAGAATCAAAATCAAAACTTGGAGACGTAATCAATAAACGTCCTTCCTCAGCCAAATATTCTCTTAAGCCAAATTCTGTTGGTGTTGTCATGTCCCTATCAACCTTATTCTTTTTCTATGAACTAACCGTTCTTATAAGCTAAACGCTTCTGAAAACTAGCAATTAGCCGTGTGTGGTGATGTGTTCTTGAATCAAATCTAAGAATGGATCAGCGTACTTATCGAGTTTGCGTTGACCGACACCATTCACAGCCAGCATTTCGCCATAAGATGTGGGTAGGATTTCAGCCATATCAATCAGCGTCGCATCACTGAATACCACGTATGGTGGCAAGCCATCTTCATCAGCAATCGACTTACGCAGCTTACGCAGTTTCGCAAACAGCTTCTTATCGTAGTTCTTACTGCTCAGTTTATCGGACTTCGCATTACGAACTGCGGTATCTAAACGAGGTACAGCCAGCTCCAAAGACATCTCACCGCGCAATAACGGACGTGCCTCTTCGGTTAACTGTAAGGTTGAGTTACGAGTGATGTTCTGGAACAGCAAACCTTTATGAATCAACTGACGGAAGATACTGATCCAGTAGTCGTGGCTGTGATCACGGCCAATACCGTAAGTAGACAGCTTGTCGTGACCATTATCGCGCACACGGATGTTCTGCATGCCACGCATCACCTCGACCACGTAGCCCATACCAAACGACTGATTAACGCGGTACACACAAGACAACGCCTTCTGCGCTTCTTGGGTCGCATCAAAATGCTTAGGTGGGTCGAGACAGATATCGCAGTTGCCACATTGCTTCTCACGATATTCACCAAAGTAGTTAAGCAGAACCTGACGGCGACAGGTTTGTGCTTCAGCAAAGGCACTCATCGCGTTCAGCTTGTGCATCTCAACTTGTTTTTGCGGGCCTTCTTCTTTCTCATCCAACATACGACGCAGCCAACCCATATCAGCAGGGTCAAACAGCATCATGGCTTCAGCAGGCAAGCCATCACGACCCGCACGGCCAGTCTCTTGATAGTAAGACTCAATGTTGCGTGGAATATCAAAGTGCACTACAAAGCGAACGTTGGGTTTATTGATACCCATACCAAATGCCACGGTCGCCACAACGATCTGAATATCATCACGTTGGAAAGCTTCTTGAACGTAAGCACGTTCGTCGGTGTCCATGCCAGCATGGTAACCCGCGGCGCGAATACCGTTATTGCACAGCTTCTCGGTCACCATTTCCACTTTCTTACGGCTACCGCAATAGATGATGCCGCAATTGCCTTTCTGTGTTTCTAGGTAGCGAACCACCTGAGACACGGGCTTGTGCTTCTCAACCAGGTTGTAGCGAATATTAGGGCGATCGAAGCTGCCTAAATGCGTATGCGGATCCACCAACTGCAAACGCGAGATAATATCTTTACGCGTCGCATCATCGGCAGTTGCCGTTAGCGCCATGTAAGGTACATGTGGGAAATACTGTTTAAGCTGGCCTAGCAAAGCATATTCAGGGCGGAAATCGTGTCCCCACTGAGAGATACAGTGCGCTTCATCGACCGCAATCATCGAAAGCGGTAAGCCTTGTAGGCGCTCGATAAAGTCACGCATCAACACGCGCTCTGGCGAGACATACACCATTTTCAGCTGACCTGAGTTCATACGATTAAAGACCGAGATCAGATTCTCACGCGGCATTGACGAGTTAATGCACTCTGCCGCGACACCGTTGGCTTTCAACTGATCAACCTGGTCTTTCATCAACGAAATCAGCGGTGAGATAACCAGAGTCAGCCCTTCACGAACCAAAGCCGGGATTTGGTAACACAGAGATTTACCGCCACCGGTTGGCATAATCACCAAGCTGTCTTTGCCCTCAACGGCCAAATCAATAACCTCTTGCTGACCATCGCGAAAGCTTTGATAGCCGAACACATCTTGCAAGATGGTTTGCGCATCATTCGCGGGAGTTGGTATTTGCTCAGCAATCAGAGTGGCGGTCATTATGGTTCCTAATCGAGGTATGAAATCAGCAAGCATCTTCGGCAAGCAAGTCGCACATTGTAGAGGGGAACGCTGGCGAATTAAACCGCAAATTGTTAGGTGAAAAGGGTTATCGCTCCTATACTGACCAACTCTCTTATAAATCTTATTAATAAGCACTCAGTGCTAGAGAAAGATGCATGACACAGGAAGAACAACAACGTACGCGCCAGGGAGTTTTGCTTGCCGTCGGCGCCTACACCATGTGGGGGATCGCCCCTATATATTTCAAATCTTTAAGTGACGTTTCCCCGTTAGAGATCCTTAGCCACCGTGTAGTATGGTCTTTTTTCCTACTCGCTTTCTTACTGCACATTGGCCACAGCTGGCGTAAAGTCCGCGACACCCTGACCTCGAAACCAAAAATGCTCTATTTGGTGGCGACGTCTATTTTGGTGGGCGCTAACTGGCTTATTTTTATTTGGGCGGTGAATTCCAATCACATGCTTGATGCCAGCTTGGGGTATTACATCAACCCACTGATTAACGTGTTGCTCGGGATGCTTTTCCTCGGCGAACGCTTACGTAAGCTGCAATGGTTTGCAGTGGCTCTTGCTGCGATTGGCGTATTAATCCAACTAATTGCCTTCGGTTCAGTGCCGATCGTCGCCATTGCCCTAGCCTTTAGCTTCGGTTTTTATGGCTTACTGCGTAAAAAGGTGAGCTTAGAAGCGCAAACCGGTTTGTTCATTGAGACTCTGGTTATGTTGCCTCTCGCAGCAACGTACCTACTATTTATTGCTGATAGCCCAACCTCGGACTTCTCAATGAACCCGATGCAACTCAATCTGTTACTGGTTGCTGCTGGTGTTATTACCACCATTCCACTGCTGTGCTTTACTGGCGCTGCAACACGCTTGAAGCTATCGACCCTCGGCTTCTTCCAGTACATTGGACCAAGCTTAATGTTCTTGTTAGCGGTGCTGATTTATGGCGAAGCGTTTACCAGTGACAAAGCGATTACCTTCGCCTTTATTTGGGGAGCGTTGGTGATATTCAGCTTTGACGGTCTGCGTAACAACAGAAAGAACAAACGCGCTAAGCAGTAACACTGATCGTTTTTTACAAGACAATCCCTTAATACGAAGATAAGCTTGGTTGAATTGATGACTATTTGACCAAGCTTTTTTGTACCATGGATAAAGTCCACTATTACTCTACCCCAACAGAAGATATCAGCCTGATCCAAGCTCAATACCAAGAGTTTGCCTTTCAGCGCCACTATCATTTGGACTTTCACATCGGTTTGATTACCCAAGGGCAGCAAAAATTCGCCTATAAAGGGACGAGTCATCATGTCGGTGCTGGCCAAGTCGTTATCATGCCACCAGACGAGCTTCATGATGGTCACTCCAAACTCGATTCGGGTTATCAAGTCAGTGTATTTGCCGTTTCTCCCCAATGGTTTCAAGATCTTGCCGATCCCAAGAAAAATGGTCACACATTAGGCTTTTCAGAGTTGATCCTCTCCGATCAAGCAGCTTTTTCACAACTGTGTAACCTGCATGGCCTGTTAATCCATCAAAACATCAGCCAGCTCGCTCAAGATTGCTTACCTTTCGAAGGATTCTCGACGATTGTCGATCGTTATGCGAAGTTTGGATCGAAGAGTGACATCAAACTGGGTAATCAATCGATTGATACGCTAAAAGACTACTTGATGGCGAACTTGGATCAACCAGTGCGATTAGAACAATTGTCTGAGTTGTGTGGTTTAACCACGACTCAATTCCAACGCCATTTTAAAAACAGAATGGGCATTACGCCTTATGCATGGCTGAGCCGTTTACGTATGGAACAGAGCATGCGTCTGATTAAGTCTGGGATATGTGGTACCAAGGTCGCGCACCAAGTAGGCTTCTATGATCAAGCACACTTCTCTAAGGCTTTCAAAACCACGTTTGGCGTACCACCCTCACAAATCAACTAAGTGTTGATAATTTACAATTGCTCGATTTCAAATCACGGTAAGCTACGCTCAATACGATTACTTATTTAAAAATAGCGGCAACGTTATTGAGAACTGACGATGAACGAAGTCACCATACTGATCACCCTAGCCTCTATCCACTTCATCGCTTTGATGAGCCCCGGCCCTGATTTTGCGTTAGTCGTGCAAAATGCGACGCGTCACGGACGCCAGACAGGCTTGTACATTGCGCTTGGTTTATCTTGCGGGATCTTGCTGCACTCATTGCTGAGCCTGACGGGAATCAGTTACCTAGTCCACCAACAACCGACATTATTTGCCGTTATCCAACTAGCCGGCGGTAGTTACTTACTGTACTTGGGTTACGGTGCACTTAAAGCAACCTGGCAAATCATTCAGAACCACGATGATGATGCCGATATCGTCAATTCCAACGATCTAATTCTGACCAATAAGCGTCAGGCATTTTCGAAAGGGTTTGCGACCAATATTCTCAACCCAAAGGCTTTGGTGTTCTTTATCAGCTTGATGTCGAGCCTAGTGCCTGCCGACATGTCTCTATCAGGTAAAGGCTTTGCGCTTATCATCCTATTTGGTCTGTCTCTGTTTTGGTTCTCACTACTGGCGTGGATGCTTTCGACTAATGCATTGCAAAAGAAACTCAGCGAAGCAACGGTATACATCGATGGCTTATGTGGCGTGGTATTCAGCCTTATTGGCGTGAGTATTCTTTGGCAGTCGCTGTCCGGTTTAATCGCTTAAATTCGAATCAAGATTACAATTCGTTAACAACACTCTGGCTATCTCATCTTTCCACTGCCAATCTAGCTCTGCATATTAAAAGGAGAAGATCATGCAGTGGAAAACAAAACTAACAACCCTCGCCACTTCTACCCTACTTTTTGCCTCTCACGTCAGTTGGGCAAATCAAGCTGCCGATTCCGTCGCACCCGAACAAAGTAGTGGTTTAGAAACCAAACAGCTCGTTAAAGCCAACGATTGGATGGTCACCGCGGCCAACCCTCTTGCCACACAAGCCGGTGCTGATGTACTTGCTCGTGGTGGTAACGCGATAGACGCCTTGGTTGCTGTGCAGCTTATGCTTGGCTTAGTGGAACCTCAGTCTTCAGGTATTGGTGGCGGCGCGTTTCTTGTTTATTTTGATGGCAAGGACAAGCAACTCAAAACCTACGATGGCCGTGAAACCGCACCACTTGATGCCACACCACGTCTATTCCAAGACGAAAACGGCCAACCGCTTAAATTCTATGATGCCGTTGTTGGCGGTCGCTCCGTTGCGACACCAGGTACGGTGCAATTGCTGTGGGACACTCACCAGAAATACGGCAAGCTCGAATGGGCATCACTGATTAAACCTATCGCTCAGCTGGCTGAAGAAGGTTTCACCATCAGCCCACGTTTAGCCACCTTGATTGAGAATGACCAAGAGCGACTAAGCCGCTTTACCACTACCAAAGCCTACTTCTTCAATGCCGATGGCAGCCCGAAAACAGCTGGCACGCAACTTAAGAACCCAGAGTACGCGGCAACGTTAAACGCTATTTCTAAGAACGGTGCTAAGGCCTTTTACCAAGGTGAGATCTCTGCCGACATTATCAATACCGTGCAAACCGCGAAAGGTAACCCAGGCGTATTAGCACAGAAAGACTTCGACGCTTATTCGATCAAGCAGCGCGAGCCGGTTTGTTCCGCTTATGAAAGCTACCAAGTGTGCGGAATGGGTCCACCAAGTTCAGGTGCATTAACGGTTGGGCAGATTTTAGCGATGACCGAGCAGTTTGACCTCAAATCATGGGGGCCAAACGACGCGAAATCTTGGCAGGTGTTAGCAGACGCTTCTCGCCTAGCCTTTGCAGACCGTGGTATGTATATGGCCGATCAAGATTACGTGCCAATGCCAACCCAAGGGTTAGTCAATACTGACTATTTGCAGGAACGTGCTCAGTTAATTACCGCAGGTAAGGCATTGGCAAGCGCACCTTCAGGCACACCGCCGTGGGATCACGCGATGCAGAGAAGCCAAGATGTTTCTATTGAATTGCCGTCCACCAGCCACTTCAATATTGTCGATAGCGATGGCAATGTCGTTTCGATGACCACCACCATTGAGAATGCCTTTGGCTCACGCTTGATGGTTAGAGGTTTCCTACTCAACAACGAACTGACGGATTTCTCATTCAAGACCCATAACGATGGTAAGCCTATCGCCAACCGACTTGAACCGGGTAAGCGTCCGCGCTCTTCAATGGCACCGACCATCATCATGCAAGACGATAAACCTTACATGGCAATTGGCTCTCCGGGAGGCAGCCGTATCATAGGTTATGTGGCACAAGCGATCATTGCTCATACCCAATGGGACATGGATATTCAGCAAGCCATCAATCAACCACACTTCCTAAACCGCTTCGGTACCTTAGATTTAGAAAAAGGAACATCAGCGGAAAACTTCAAACCTGAGCTAGAAAAGATGGGATTTGAGGTCAACGTTCGCGATCTTAACTCTGGTTTACACGCGATTCGCATCACAAAAGATGGTTTAGAAGGCGCTGCAGACCCTCGTCGTGAAGGTGCAGCCATTGGTCAGTAGGGAATAATCCTCCCTTTTTACTCGCTGCCTTGTGCGAGATCTCTCACAAGGTAGTGAGTAAATATCGATATTTGATGACGAAATTAGTCACCTAGATATCGTAACCAATTGAAATAAAACGATACGTACATTTATCATTCAAATAATTATATAGAAATTCGCTTATGCACCATTGCTGATAAATAAGGAATCGGTAATATGAATGGTGTCGGAAGGATGCTGACACGGAACAGGAAACGCCAAGGACTTGGTTATCTTCAGGATGAAGATTCGATTACTCAGGATGAATAATCGGCATGGATAGCGAAATGGACATTGAATGGACGCAATAGTAACTAGGATGGTTGCTACTAAGGAAAGACAATGGACACCTCTGGACGAGGAAAGGACTGAACATCAGGATGATGTAAAGGACACCGCTCAAGGAACAAGTGACGCGCGCTAACGAGGATTGTTGGCAGATCAGGATAAGATCAAGGACACCGCTAGGAAGGCGACGAAAGGAATACGCTGAAGGATAACAGCACACTATCATGGATTTGATGCATGGAGCACACTTAGTAGCCGGATTGCTGCGAGTAAGACTATAGACCCCGATGAGCGCAAGCTCTCGGGGTTTTTCTTTATCTGTCGTTTCACTTATTCCTCTCTCAAACAAATAAATCAAAGACCTTTAATTACAATTCTGACATTTAAAGCATTCACTTCTTAACCACTTCCGAGTAACGTAAGTCTTACTAGGCTCAACTAGTTTCATAACCATAATTAAACTAAGGACAAATTCATGTCACACGTTACCTTCAAAGGCGCTGCTGTACCACTAACAGGCACATTCCCACAAACAGGTGAAAAGTCACCAAGCTTTGCACTGACTGCAGGCGACCTTTCTGAACTGACTCTTGCTTCTCTTGAAGGCAAGAAAGTGGTTCTAAACATCTTCCCAAGCATCGACACAGCAACTTGTGCAACGAGCGTACGTACGTTCAACGCAAAAGCAGCAGAACTTGAGAACACGGTTGTTGTTTGTATTTCTGCTGACCTACCGTTTGCCGCTGGCCGTTTCTGTGAACTAGAAGGCATTGAAGGCGTTCAACACGCTTCAACTTTCCGTTCTCCTGCGTTTGCATCAGATTACGGCGTAGCGATTGCTGAAGGCCCACTATCAGGCCTAACAACACGTGCAGTTGTCGTTGTTGATGAAAAAGGTGTGGTGACACACAGCGAGTTGGTTGCAGAGATCACTGAAGAACCAAACTACGAAGCGGCACTTGCAGCACTGTAAGTCTCACTTTGAGGCAACAATGTCTTCAGCTCGTATTAACCTAATTTAGGTCGGTATCGAGCAATAAAAAAAGAGCAGCCATTGGCTGCTCTTTCTGTTTTTTATACGGATTACTTTTCAATGCTGAATAGTTTCAGATATCGAACTGTTTTCTACATGCTGAAGTAGCAGATTACAACTGTTCTAAACGAGCATAAGCCGTTACTAACCACTTGATGCCTTCACCGTTAAACGCAACTTGAACTCGGCTCTGCGGGCCACTTCCCTCGAAGTTGATGATAGTGCCTTCACCAAACTTAGGGTGCTTAACGCGAGAACCCAAACTAAAACCTGTTTCGTTAAAGTTCTCTTTCACGGCGGTTTGGCTAAAGCGGCCACTGCTTGCAGGGCGGCTCACTTGCGCTTTCATACGAACCTCATCCAGACATGTCTCTGGTAGTTCACGAATAAAGCGTGATGGTTTGTGGTACTTGTCCTGACCGTACAAACGACGCATCTCAGCGTAAGTGATGTAAAGCTTCTCCATCGCACGCGTCATACCTACGTAACACAGGCGACGCTCTTCTTCTAAGCGCCCTGCTTCTTCGGCAGACATCTGGCTTGGGAACATACCCTCTTCAACCCCAACCATGAATACCATCGGGAACTCTAGGCCTTTGGCGCTGTGCAGAGTCATTAACTGAACCGCATCATCAAACTCATCAGCTTGGCCTTCGCCCGCTTCCAAAGCCGCATGAGTTAAGAATGCCGTTAGCATGCTCATTTCATCCGCTTCCTCTGGTTTTTCAAACTGACGCGTTGCCGTTACCAATTCTTCCAAGTTCTCAATACGAGCCTTCGACTTTTCGCCTTTCTCTTGCTCGTACATCGCAAACAAGCCCGACGATTTGATCACGTGGTCGGTTTGCTCATGAAGTCTCAGTTCTATGGTGTCATCTTCAAGTGCATTGATAAGCTCAATAAAGCGGCTCAATGCACCCGCAGCACGACCGGGTAGCACTTGCTCTTCTATCAGAGCAACACTGGCTTGCCACATGGTTGCACCACGGTCACGCGCCGCAAGGCGAATCGTTTCTAACGTTTTATCGCCCAAGCCACGAGTAGGCGTATTGACGACACGTTCGAATGCCGCATCATTGCTGCGGTTACTCATTAAGCGCAGGTAGCTCAAGGCATCTCTGATTTCTTGACGCTCGAAGAATCGCATACCACCATAGATTCGGTAAGGTAGACCACCTTGAATCAAAGCTTCTTCAAGAACACGCGATTGGGCGTTATTACGATACAGCATCGCGGTATCTTCTAGCGCACCGCCTTTCTCTTGCCACTCTTTGATTTTGCTGACTGTGAAACGCGCTTCATCTAACTCGTTATAAGCCGAGTAAACTGAGATTGGCTCGCCATCGTTGCCATCGGTCCACAGCTCTTTACCCATACGCTCAGTGTTGTTCGAGATAAGCTCGTTCGACGCCTGCAGAATGGTTTTGGTTGAACGGTAGTTCTGTTCGAGTCGAACCGTTGAAGCTCCTGGGAATTCATCCAAGAACTTCTGAATATTTTCAATTTTGGCACCACGCCAGCCATAAATAGATTGGTCATCATCACCCACGATCATCACGCGACAATCCGGGCCCGCCATCATACGTAACCAAGCGTATTGGATGTTGTTGGTATCTTGAAATTCGTCGACAAGGATATGCTTGAAGCGAGCTTGGTAGTGCTCTCGGATGTGTTTCTTATCGCGCAATAGTTCATGCGATCTCAACAAGATTTCCGCAAAGTCGACCAAGCCAGCACGATCACATGCTTCTTGGTAAGCAGAGTAGATCTTTAACCACGTTTGAGTGATTGGATCATGGTAGGCGTCAATGTGATTTGGGCGTAATCCCTCGTCTTTCTTGCCATTGATCCACCAAGAAGCTTGCTTGGCAGGCCACTGCTTTTCATCAAGATTTTGCGCCTTGATTAAGCGACGTAGCAAACGAATCTGATCATCAGAATCAATAATCTGGAAATCTTCTGGCAGTTTTGCATCTAGGTAGTGAGCACGAAGGATGCGGTGACAAATACCATGGAAGGTGCCATTCCACATGCCCGACGAACTACCCATCATCAACTCTTCAATACGACCACGCATCTCTGCTGCCGCTTTGTTGGTGAAGGTAACCGACATGATAGAGAA
Organism: Vibrio sp. QJM3NY_35; assembly: GCF_057785915.1. Lineage (NCBI taxonomy): Bacteria > Pseudomonadati > Pseudomonadota > Gammaproteobacteria > Vibrionales > Vibrionaceae > Vibrio > Vibrio sp. QJM3NY_35. Next base: position 3,321,246 of record NZ_CM173507.1, read on the forward strand.
CGGCGATGCTTGCTCTACGCTTTGCAGCCAAGCGATGCGATGCACCAACACTCGCGTTTTACCACTGCCAGCACCTGCCAGAATAAGTAGGTTTTCTAAAGGTGCTGCGACCGCCTCACGTTGTTTATCGTTTAGGCCATCGAGTAAAAGCGAAGGATCTATCATTGGATATGCTCACTACTGGGTATTTATACATAAAAGCTGATTATAACCTAAACACTAGGCTGCGTTTAGGATAATAAGAAGAAAAAACAATCAAAAAATAACATCATATAATCAGTAACTTAATAGCTAACACATCATTAATATTGATATTTTTTATAATGCAGTGAAATTATTTCCTAGTTCTTCCTATCCTTTTTAGTAAGCAAGTTAACAACTTATTAACCTGCGATATAAAAATACTATTAAGTCCTAGAGGGAATGACTATGAAAAATTCTAATCTTGCTGTTACAGCTGCAATCACAAGTGTACTAGCGTTCGGCGGTGCAGTTCTTACATCAGCACCTGCGGAAGCAGCAGCAAAAGAGAAATGCTACGGTGTGGCAAAAGCTGGCCAAAATGATTGTGCAACCAAAACAAGTTCATGTGCGGGTACAGCCAAAGAAGACAACCAATCCGATGCATTCGTGGTCGTTCCTAAAGGACTGTGTGGCAAATTATCAGGTGGTAACACTCAATCATCATAATTGAGCTGCTTAGTATGGTGAGCTGACATTCAGCTCACCTCCACTTTCCATTAGGAGAATCGTTGTGACTCAAACTCTTCATCCCAACGCAGGGGTTGGCCTTAGAACACCGCACTTGGACTTCTTTAGCCAAAACCCAGCTTTAGTGAGTTGGTTAGAGGTGCACAGCGAGAACTACTTTTTAGCGAAATCACCGCAACGTCAACAACTGAGAGAGATTCGTCACGCACACAACATAAGTTGTCACGGCGTTGGGTTGTCATTAGGTTCTGTTGAGCGCATCAATCAACATCATCTGATGCAGTTAAAAGACCTGATTGATGATATCGAGCCCTTCTTGGTTTCTGATCATCTCAGCTGGAGTCAGACCGGCGGTCACTACTTCAATGACTTGTTACCGCTGCCTTATACCGAAGAGGCGTTAGAAGTCTTCTGCCGCAATGTCATCGAGGTGCAAGACGGCCTGCAACGCCCTATGCTGATTGAAAACCCATCGAGCTACCTTGCCTTCAAACATTCAACCATCCCAGAGTGGGAATTTTTAGCCGAGGTACAAAAGCGTACCGAGTGTCGCCTACTGCTCGATTTCAATAATATTTTTGTCTCATCTTTTAATCACGGTTTCAGCTGTGAAGAGTATCTCAATGGAATACCAGCAGACAAAGTGGAAGAGATTCACTTGGCAGGTTTTACCAAAAAGAAACTCGAACAAGGTGAGATCTGGATAGACACCCACAGCAAGCCTGTCTGTGACGAAGTATGGCAACTCTACACTGACTGGATTGCACAACATGGTTTGCGCCACACCTTGATAGAGTGGGATTTAGATATCCCAGAGCCACCAATTTTATTGGCTGAAGCGGCCAAAGCCAGTGATATCTTGTATCAACACGACAAGTTCAACCAAAGGAGTCGCGCATCATGAGCCACTCTTTAGCTAATGTACAATCGGAGTTTGCTAACGCCCTACGCTATCAAAACAATGGTGAGCACTGCGACATAGTGAGCGACCATTTTACTGATGAGCAACGCATCCAGATTTACCGCAACAACTTTGTGATTAGCTTGAGCGAAGTACTGGCAGCAACCTACCCACTCACTGAAATGCTGGTTGGCGAAGAGTGCTTCCAACAAATGGCTCGTCAACATGTCTTAAGTTATCCATCAACCTCTGGTGATGTCAGTGGTTACGGTGAACACTTTGAACAAACTATCCAAGCCTTTCCTGCAGTTATCGAGGCTGCACCTTATCTCGCTGAAGTGGCTTTGTATGAATGGAAAAAAGATAGCTTAGTGAGGTGCATTTCAGAATCACATGTCGACCAACATCCTCTTTCTCGTTTAGCTGATGTACCGCAAGAACAACAGGGCGCTTTAGTCTTTCATCTCAAAGATTCAATAACGCTCATTAATTCTAGCTATACGATCATCGTGCTTGAGCAAGCTATCTACCAGCAACAACTCGATGGGTTAGACATCAACCAACCTGAATTTGGGGTGTTAATCCGCGCCGAGAATTCACAGGTTGAGAGCCATTGTGTGACAGAAGAATGCCACCAACTATTAACTGAATTGCAATCGGGTCAAACGCTCTCAGCGATAGACCCTTTACTACTACAACATCTGAATACTGTCATGGCACTTAACGTCATCTCAGGCTTTTCAATCAATGCCGAATTGGAGACATAATATGGATAACAACACAGTCACGAACATGATGGCTCAATACGACAGTTTGATTGTGAAATCACAGGCACTTTTTGTTCCCGTACTACTTCTGTTTTGTCGCCTATGGGTGGCATGGGTCTTCTTTAATTCAGGACTCACCAAGATAGCCACTTGGGATAGCACCCTTTACTTGTTTGAATTGGAATACCAAGTGCCTCTTTTGCCTTGGGAATTAGCCGCTTACATGGGTACCGCAGCTGAATTGATTCTGCCGGTATTCTTAGCGCTTGGCTTGTTAACCCGACCTATGGCTGCAGTGCTGTTCGTTTTCAATATCATGGCCGTCGTGTCATACCCAGTATTGTGGGCGCAAGGCTTCTACGACCATCAACTTTGGGGATTAATGATTCTTATCGTCGTTGTATGGGGCGCTGGACCATTTTCACTTGATCGAGTATTGAAAGCGCAGTTTAGAAGCTAAGCCTCTTTTCCATGGCCTCTAAGTTTACATAGGTCCAAAACGCAAAAAACCACTCAATTGAGTGGTTTCTTTTTATCTAGAATAAACTACTTGTTTAAAAAAGCTTGTAGCTCTTCAGCAGAGATACCTTGCTCGGCTAGCTCTTTTGCTAGTAGCTGAACTTGTTCACCTTTACGAGATTCAACCACGCGTTGAAATTGGTAAATGATATCTCGCAAAGTGTCGATTGGAACTTGTTTTGCCGCACTGCGAATACGCTCTTCACTTTGGTTTCCTAGCTCTTTAAGCAATTTACCAAACATGACCTTTTCAGGTGCATCTTCCATTTGTTCTAAGATGCGCGCCATTTCGTAGGTTGTTAATGACATTACAGTATTTTCCGTTGGGGACTAACGTTTCAATGAGTGACAAATATAGCATGTTTTAAGGTTTCGAAAACCGCCATTTGTATATTTTGTCACCCTTGAGATTTACGCCTTGGCAAACGTCGTGTGCCACGACTTACCTGCTTTACTCGCAAGCACTAACAATGCTGGCACAATCAGGAACATTTGCAGAGCTATCATCACTTGAGACGTTAAATCAAGACGTTGCATGGTACCAACCAGTAACCCTGAACCACTCATTTGGAACAAGCCAAGTAGTGCAGCAGCGGTACCCGCACGGTCACCGAAAGGTTCTAGAGCTTTACCTGCCGCAGCACCAAGAATCCAAGCGAAACCAACTGAAGATAAGAAGATCGGTAACATAAACGCAATCGCGCTTGCATGCTCAGCAAGCACCAGCATAACCACGCCCGCTAAGCCAAGCGTTGAAATACCAACAACCAATGCTTTGTAAGTACCAAAACGGTCCATGAACTTCGGTGCAGTGAATGCAGCCGTGATGTTGATAACCGCGTTAATACCAAACCAGAAGGTAAACTCGTTCATCGTCAAACCTAAGTTTTCCATCAACACAACTGGTGCAGAGGTAACGTAAGCAAGGATTACTGCCATCGCCATCAAACACAATGTCGCATGGAAGATGAATGATGGTGTTTTCAGTACCGACCAGTAACGCTCAAGTTTGAACACCGCGACCTTTTCTGTCGCTGGATTAGACTCTTTCATTTGGAAAAACAGAATGGTGCCAACCACAACAGCGAACACAGCCATAAAGCTAAAGTTCGAGCGCCAGCCAAACTGTTGAGTCAACCAAGCACCAAGAATCGGTGCCAGTGCAGGAATAAAGCAAATGGCACCATTGAGGTAACTGATCATGCGGCCACTTTTTTCAGGGCCAAATAGATCGCGAACCGTCGCAAAGGCTGCTACAGAAGTCGCACAAGCTCCTAAGCCTTGTAGCAGCCGAGCTATTAGCATCATATCAATCGATTGAGCTGCCCACGCCAAGCAAGCACTCAATGCATAGATACTAACACCTCCCAATGCAACGGTTCGACGTCCTAACTTATCAGCCAAAGGGCCTGCAAATAATTGCCCGACACCCATGGCGAATAAAAACCAAGTAATCGTATCTTGTGCTAATGCGTGTTCCACGTGAAACGCTGTTGAGATTTGTGGCAGAGCTGGAAGATAAATATCTATAGCCAAAGGGCTAAATAGAACCAGCATTGCCAATAAAGCAACCTGCAGTTTACTAGGGGTTGGAAGCGCGTTAGAAGGCACAAGATTCTCCGAATGAGTTAATTTAGGTGCATAATAACCAACTAAAGATATGAACAAAAATGGCATATACTCATTAGCATTATTCCAAATAGGAAACTCACATGAATATCGAGAAACTATCACGCCTCGACCTCAATCTATTGGTTTGCTTGCAGGTGCTGATGGAAGAGCTGAGTGTCACTCGCACCGCACACCGATTATGCTTGAGCCAATCGGCTGTGAGTAAGTCGCTAGCCAAGCTTCGTGAGCAATTTAATGACCCCCTTTTCACGCGAAGTGCTCATGGCCTACGACCAACACCCAAGGCTGTATTTCTCAAGCCTCGATTAGAAACATTGATCAATCAACTTGATGTGCTTACTCAACCGGAAACTTTCATTCCCAACAACAGTGACCACAGCTTTCACATTGCTGCCGTTGAGAGTGTTTACCCGTTGATTCTTCCCCACTTCTTACCGGCGATATTTCGACAAGCACCTAAGGTTAATATCAACACCCATGCGTGGACCGAACAAACCTTTAAGAAACTGCAGCTTGGTGAACTAGATATCGGACTCACAGGCAAAGACATCGACATCAACGATGCGCGTTTAACCATGCTACCGCCAGACGACATTTGCGAACAAGAGATCTACCGCGACGCACAGATGTGTGTGCTAAGACGCAACCACCCTGCTCTGAGTGGTAAATGGGATCTGGAAACCTACCTTGCGCAGCGTCATGTACAGGTAAGGTGTGATGGTAACGACCGCTGGTTGCTCGACTATAAGCTTGCCGATCTTGGCCATCAACGCGATATCGCTATTTCTGTTCCTGACTTCAATAGCGCCGCAAGCCTGTGTACTTACACCGATTTTGTGTTTACCGCACCAAGCCACTTTACTTACCTGGTCGCTAAGCAACTCGACTTAGTGGTTGTTCCTTTACCAATGGAATTCCCACCGATGGCATACACTCTGTTTTGGCACCGTGACAGAGAAAATGACCCGGCCTTAACTTGGTTGCGAGATATCATCAAAGAAAAAACTCTGCACCTTAGATAAAAATGGCGTACAGCGTTTGCAGCAAACGAACAAAAGCGCTAGCTTATTGACCTAATAAGTCCCCTCACCTGTCTATCTATGGTGAGTGTTAACAAGGACCCTAACAATAAGGATAAACACAGATGCACAATATCACTGCTGAACGCGTTGCTGCGGTTCGAGCTTGGCTTGAAACAAATAACCTAGATGCCGTTATCATTCCACATGAAGATGAGTACCTAGGTGAATACGTTCCAGCTCATAACGAGCGACTTCACTGGTTAACAGGTTTCACTGGCTCTGCAGGTGCCGCAGTTATCACTCGTGAAACTGCTGCTATTTTTGTTGATGGTCGCTACACCGTTCAGGTTCGCAAGCAAGTACCAGCAGAGTTATTTGAGTATCGCCACCTTATTGAAGAACCGGCTTTAGATTGGATCATCAATTCATTGCCACAAGGCAGTAAGGTTGCATTCGACCCTCGCATGCACACCGCTGCTTGGTTGAAAGGCGCACAAGCAAAACTAGCAGAGAAAGTTGAGCTAACGACACTCTCTTCTAATCCAATTGATGAGCTTTGGTCTGATCGCCCTGAGCCTGTTGTGTCTGATGTTCGCCTAATGGCAACAGACGCCGTTGGTCAATCAAGCGAGAGCAAACGCGCTGAGATTGCTGGCTTACTAGAAGCCAAAGGTGCGGACGCCGCTATCCTTACCGAGCTAGACTCAATCTGTTGGTTGCTTAACATTCGTGGCTTGGACGTATCTCGCCTACCGGTTGTGTTGTCTAATGCCATCATTCACGCCGATAAAAGTGTCGATTTCTTCTTAGACCCGGCTCTTATCCCTGCTGGCTTTGAAGCGCACGTTGGTAATGGTATTCGAGTTTCTCACCCATCAGAACTTGAAGCTCGTCTTCAGTCTCTAGAGGGTAACAATGTGTCTGTCGATTCAGGCACTAGCAATGCTTGGTACACGCTTGTTCTACAAAACGCTGGCGCTCACATCATTGAAGCAGCAGACCCATGCCTAATGCCAAAAGCCGCTAAAAACGAAACTGAAATTACAGGTATGAAAGCGTGTCACATTCGTGATGGCGTGGCGATGGCGAAATTCCTGTCTTGGATTGATGCAGAAGTAGCACAAGGTAACCTGCACAACGAAGCGGTATTGGCTGACAAAGTCCAGTCGTTCCGTGAGCAAGACCCAACGCTGATGGACCTAAGTTTCGACACTATTTCAGCTGCAGGCGGAAACGCAGCTATGTGTCACTACAACCATGAGAACCAACCTGAACCAGGTCAGTTAGAGATGAATACTCTGTATCTAGTCGATTCAGGCGGTCAGTACTTAGATGGCACAACGGACATTACTCGTACTATCGCGATTGGCCAACCAAGTGACGAAATGATTCAGCAATTCACTCTCGCACTGAAAGGTCATATCGGCATCGCACGAGCTCGTTTCCCACAAGGCACTCGTGGTTTCCAACTTGATATCCTAGCGCGTCAGCACTTATGGGCAGAAGGCTTCGATTACGACCATGGTACTGGCCACGGTGTTGGTCACTTCCTCAGTGTTCATGAAGGACCACAAAGTATCTCTAAGAAGCTGATCGACGTGCCTCTTGTTGAAGGCATGGTGTTATCAAACGAACCGGGTTACTACCGTGCAGAAGAGTTCGGTATCCGTATCGAAAACCTAGAACTGGTTGTTGAACTTCCAACTCAAGGTGACTTCTCAGTACTAACGTTTGAGTCGCTAACACGTTGCCCTATCGATAAGCGCAACATCAATGTTGATTTGCTAACCCGACCTGAACTGGCATGGCTGAACGACTACCATCAGAAAGTTTGGAACGACGTTAGCCCATTAGTTGAAGGTGATACATTGGAATGGTTACGCCAATCAACCACTCCATTGGCTCACGCTTAGACATAATGACCCCCACGAGGTGCTAGCCTCCAATTTCGTGGGTTAGCGTAAAGCCAGAGCCATAATTAGTGTGTTCAAACAACTAAATTTGGAGGCTAGCATGAATAACGATAGCATAATTTTCATTGGCTTAGATACGCATAAGTCATTTATCCAAGTCGCCGTCTTGCAAGAGCAACGCGGGGCTACACCTGAACATTTGGGACGGATAAAGTCTAACAAGTCCGCCCTCATTAAACTCACACAACAACTGCAATCTAAATATCCAAAAGCCACCCTCCATTTTGTCTACGAGGCTGGGCCATGTGGATACTGGACATACCGATTGCTCACCAGCCTTGGCCACTGCTGCTGTGTCATCGCTCCTTCCCTTATTCCAAAGAAATCAGGGGATAGAGTCAAAACAGATAAGAGGGATGCTGCAAAACTTGCCAAGCTTTTTAAGGCTGAAGAGCTTACGCCTATTTATGTGCCTGAATCTGAAGACGAGGCGATAAGAGATTTATCAAGGGCTCGAGAAACCGCGATGAAAGATCTTAAAGATGCAAAATTCCAACTCAAAGGCTTTCTTCTACGTAATAATGTACAAGCGACGGTGAATGATAACTGGTCTAAAAAGCATCTACGGTGGCTAACCGACCTCATTCTTCCCCATCACAGCCAACAGATTGTATTGCAAGAAATGATCATCATCATCAGTGAGCGGATGCAAAGATTACAACGGTTAGATAACGAGTTATTACACCAAGTCAAAAACTGGCGTTACTACCCTGTTGTCAAAGCCATTCAAGCTATGCGGGGGGTGCGACTCCTTGTTGCTCTCGGCACCATTGCCGAGCTCGGCGACCTACGTCGCTTCGACCATCCCAGAAAACTTATGGCTTATGTTGGCCTCGTACCGACTGAAAGCTCCAGTGGCGGTAAAACGAAGCGAGGGAGCCTCACCAAATGCGGAAACAGTCGAGCACGACGGTTGCTTATTGAGGGCGCACATACTTATAAGCACAAAGCTAATATCTCCGTCGAACTGCAACTGCGACAAGAAGGACTGCCCAAAGAAATTGTCGATATTGCTTGGCATGCTCAGCAACGATTATGTCGCCGCTATCAACGATTACTACAAAAAGGCAAACATCGAAACGTTGTCGTCGCCGCTATCGCAAGAGAAATGATCGCGTATATCTGGGCTATCGCAAGAGAGGTGGTCGTTAGCGCAGTCGAACCAAAAACACGGATTGCAAGGCTGCCTGTATGAGAAAAGAATTAGTGTTAACGCATTGGATAGAGCATCGGGTGTGGCACAAACACCGACGGCGTTAGGATGGCAATAAAGCTCGCGCTTTATTGAACCACGAGCATAGACTGAAGACAGGTGCCACGACGAAATAAGTAAGGTAGGCGCTGCTCATCTCGCGATGAGTAATCCACGTATATCAGCATGAGAACCGACGAAATTACTTGCTTCATCTATGCGTTAACACTATCTCAAAATAAACAAAAGGCTCTGAAATGTGGGAGCAGAAACTTCTACGTTTTAATTGACAGTGGGGGTCATATCAACGCTTCACTAAGCTGTTAACTGAACCAAAACGAACTTGCTCGGTTAATAAGTTAAATAGCAAATAGCAAAACGGCTACCCAAAGGTAGCCGTTTTTATTTGCCTGTATCATTACATCGATGTTTCACGTGGAACATCAACCTATATGCTCATTATCCAGAGTAAGCGCTGTGCCAGTCTCGCCACACTGGGTCGAAACCTCGCTGACGAATCATTGACTCAACATCGGCAGCACTTCTCTCGTCGCTTATCTCAAATTGCTCAAGCTCTTCTTCACCAGAAGCATAACCACCGGGTTGGGTTTTAGAAGCCGCCGACATACTCGTGATTCCCAATGGCAGCACATTGTCGCGGAAGGTTGCCGATTCGCGAGTAGAAAGGGATAGCTCGACCTCAGGATTCAAGAGTCGATATGCGCAGATAAGCTGAACCAACTGTTTATCGTTCATGACCGACTTAGGCTGTAAGCCTCCACTAGAGTCTCCACCCTCACACGGACGAAGACGCGGGAATGAAATTGAATAGCGAGTCTGCCAATAAGTGCGCTCTAGGTAATCTAAGTGAGCAGCAACAAAAAAGCAGTCGGTTCGCCAATCTTCCAAACCAATCAAGGCACCTATACCTATTTTATCGATCCCCGCTTTTGCCAAGCGATCGGGAGTTTCAAGACGATATTCAAAATCCATTTTATTGCCACGTAGATGATGCTCAGCGTAGGTCCTTGGTTGATAGGTCTCTTGGTAAACCATCACCGCATCTAAACCGAGAGTTTTAAGTTCGGCGTAATCTTGTTGATCAAGTGGCTGCACTTCCATCGCAAGGTAGTTGAATTGCTTTTTGATATTCGGCAACACCTGTCGAAAGTAATTCATCCCGACCTTAGTTTCATGTTCACCGGTGACCAACAAAACGCTATCGAACTTCATCTTTTTGATAGCCGCACTTTCGGCATCAATTTCATCCAAAGTAAGCGTGCGACGTTTGATACGGTTCTCCATTGAGAAGCCACAATACGTGCACGCATTAGCGCATAGGTTAGATAGGTACAAAGGAATATAAAGCGATATCGTATTGCCAAATCGCTTGCGAGTTAGTGCCAACGATTGTTGTGCCATCTGCTCTAAGTAAGGTTCTGCCGCCGGAGAGATCAGAGCCTTGAAGTCTTCTAAGTCGCGTTTGGGTTTACTCAGAGCACGTTCAACATCCGCTGCCGTTTTACTGAAGATAGACATACCAATGTCATCCCAGTTGAGCTGTTTAAATCGATCAACAAACGTCATAGCAATACTACTCGTCTAGGAATGAAGTTAACGGGCTCGAAGCAACCGCGTGAGATACTTTTCCTGCAAGTCCGGCAAGGTAAGCCATACGTCCTGCTTCTACCGCTAACTTAAAGGCAATCGCCATATCAACAGGCTGTTGAGACGCAGCTATAGCCGTATTCACTAACACAGCGTCTGCGCCCATTTCCATTGCACGAGCAGCATGTGATGGCGCGCCAATCCCTGCATCCACAATCACAGGGACATTCGCTTGGTCGATGATGATCTCTAAGAAGTCTGCCGAAGCGATACCTTTGTTTGAACCAATTGGGGCACCTAGCGGCATAACCGCAGCACAACCCACCTCTTCCAAGCGTTTACACAATACTGGATCGGCATGGCAGTAAGGCAACACAACAAAGCCATCTTTAACCAGTTGCTCAGCAGCTTTAAGCGTCTCTATTGGGTCTGGCATCAAGTACTTTGGATCTGGATGAATTTCCAGTTTAAGCCAGTTTGTACCTAGCGCTTCACGAGCCAAATACGCAGCAAAGACAGCATCTTTTGTATTCTTAGCGCCTGACGTATTCGGTAGTAAGTTCACGCCAGCATCAATGATGGGTTGTAAAATGTCGTCTTGCTCAGAGCGAATATCAACTCTCTTCAACGCCATGGTTGCCAGTTGCGAGCCTGAAGCTTCAATAGCACTCGCCATCAAGTGCTTATTCGCGAACTTACCCGTTCCTGTGAAGAGTCGCGATTGAAACGTTTTATCAGCGATAGTTAACATGGTTAGCCTCCTGCTATAGCTTGGAAAAGAGAAATAGCGTCGCCTTCATTGACGACAGTTTTTTGCCACTGACTTCGTGGGACAACCGCATTATTGATTGCAAACACACAACCCAGATCAGGTAGTGACAGAGCCTGGATAATGTCCGCGAGAGACGATAAGTGCGCGACCTGTTCTGGTTGCTCGTTTATAGAGATCGTTATATGACTCATTGGATTTCTTCTTCTAAATGCTTAACTGCAGACGCACTGCACACGGGACATTCACTATCTTGAGTCACCATAAGGTTTTGCCAATTCATCGTCTGGCCATCGAATAGTTTGAGTTGATGTGTTGCGACCTGAAACTCACCACGAGTTAGACGTTGAATAGCAGCCAAAGCTTGAAGGTTACCTATGGTGCCAACAACTGGGCCGATGATGCCGCTATCGCTACAACGAGTCGTTTGTGGGTGATGTCTGAACGGGAACAAGCAGTGATAGCACCCTTTCTGATTCTGATAATCAAATACAATAAACTGGCCTTTCCAGCCAATTGCAGAACCAGAAATCAAAGGGGTCTTCGTGCTGAAACATGCTTGGTTAACCTGCTGGCGTGACTCGAAGTTGTCAGTACAATCCAACACTAAGTCAGCTAACATCACTTCAAGCTCAAGCTGACTTTCACTCATTCGTTGATTGATGGTTCTTACTTGGCTGCGACCATTGAGCTCACTCAATTGTTGCTTCAACGCTTCAACCTTAGGCGAACCTAACTGATCTTCCCTGAACGCGACCTGTCGTTGCAGGTTCGATGAATCGACACAATCATCATCGACCAACACGATCTTTCCAACACCAGAAGCAGCCAGGTAAAGAGCCGAAGCATTACCTAAGCCACCACAACCGATGATCAACACATGACTATTTAGTAGGTTGCGTTGCCCTTGCTCACCCACCTCAGGTAACGCAATTTGTCGTTGATAACGAATGAATTCAAAGTCACTCAGCATAGCTAGGCTCCTGTATAACCTCTTCCTTAAGAGTTGGAGATTTAAGTGCCATCAGTTTTTCGAAAAATTCGATCACTTTCTGTGGGTCTTCCGCCAATGTAATCGCACGTACCACCGCCAAGCTCGATACCCCACACTCCCACACCTGTTCGGCTGTCGATTGGTCAATACCACCAATAGCAACCGTCGGATAGCCGATGGATTGTTCTGTGTATGGAATAGTATCAATCAGCTGTTGATACAGAGATAAACGAACTAAACCCTGAGGTTTCGATGGCATCTGTTTAGTTGTTGTTGGGAAGATATGACCTAGCGCAATATAGCTTGGGTTGATTTGAACAATGCGTAGCAACTCGTAATAGCCATGAGTCGAGAGACCGATCTTAATACCTGCTTGGCTCAACTGTGAGAGGTTTGATTCTTCAATATCCTCTTGCCCCAAATGAACACCAAACGCGTCATGCTTGAGTGCAAGCTGCCAATAATCATTGATAAAAACCTGAGCGTTATGCTCTCGACCAAGCTCGATTGATCGCGCAACTTGTTGTTCTAAGTCCGCTTGCTGCGGGTTTTTAATACGTAGCTGAACAGTGTTGATGCCAAGCTTGAGCAACCTTTCGATCCACTCAGCATCATCAACCACTGGGTATAGCCCTAGGCTACTCTTACTCAATTCAGGGAACGAAAGTGATGTTCCCTGGTGAGCCCAACCAACACTAATATCCAGTCGCTCATCTTCCAGAACTGGGATCGGAAAGTTTTGATAGCTTGCTGGCCATGTTCCACGTGAAACATTAAATGCTGCGCGAGCTAAAACCAGTGCGTCTTCTAATGGAAATTCCAGCGCCAACAAAGTAAGTAACCAAGCAAAATGGCCACGATTATCTAACTCCTGATGAGCTGTAGTTTCACTCTTGATAGCACGGTTAGTATCTAGATGTGACCAGATATCCAGTACAACTGAATCATCTAAGACACCGATATAAATGGTATTCGGAGTTTGTGTAAAGGCATCACAAACGTCAGTTAGCGCGACAGAATGACTGTAATCAACAACATGGTTCAATTCCGCTAGCTGACACTTCGCCAATGAATCAACATCATGAGCAAAGCCAATAGATAACGCCTGCTGAGCATCAACGATAGAGAAGTATTGAGTTGGGCTTACGCCCAACTCAACTGCATCGGTTGCCAAGCCTTGTCGCTTAGCAACCAATAGACAGTTCTGCACCTCTCCCGTTAACTCAATATTTTGAGATGGGATGAGTATCTTCACTATCATTATTCCTCTAGTTGAGCTTCTTTTGCACCTACTGCAGGGTGGTAAAGTTCAGAGCCAGTATCACGAAACTCTTGTGATTTCTGACGCATCCCTTCCAACGGGTTATCCAACATCTTAATCTCGATAGCCTGATCAGCCGCCACTTGTTCGGTGTCTTTCGCATACTCTCGGACTTCCTGAGAGATCTTCATCGAGCAAAACTTAGGACCACACATTGAGCAGAAGTGAGCAACCTTACCCGACTCCTGCGGTAAAGTTTCATCATGGAAAGAACGCGCGGTTTCCGGATCTAAAGCTAGATTGAATTGGTCTTCCCAACGGAATTCAAAACGTGCTTTAGATAATGCATTGTCGCGGATTTGTGCACCCGGGTGCCCTTTCGCGAGGTCAGCAGCGTGTGCAGCAAGCTTGTAAGTAATCAGGCCAGTCTTGACATCTTCTTTGTTTGGTAAGCCTAGGTGCTCTTTAGGGGTGACATAACAGAGCATCGCACAGCCGTACCAACCAATCATGGCAGCACCAATACCTGAAGTAATATGATCGTAACCAGGGGCAATATCTGTCGTCAGTGGACCTAAAGTATAGAAAGGCGCTTCATGGCAGTGTTCTAACTGCTCGTCCATGTTCTCTTTGATTAAGTGCATTGGCACATGTCCAGGGCCTTCAATGATCACCTGAACGTCGTATTCCCAAGCCACTTTAGTCAACTCACCTAGAGTCCGTAACTCCGAGAATTGAGCCTCATCATTAGCATCTGCAATAGAACCCGGACGTAAACCGTCACCTAATGATAAAGCAACATCGTACTTCGCACAGATCTCACAGATCTCACGGAAGTGGGTATAAAGGAAACTTTCTTGGTGATGAGCAAGACACCATTTCGCGATGATGGAGCCGCCACGAGAGACAATACCAGTCACACGTTTAGCGGTCATAGGAACGTAGCGAAGCAATAAGCCTGCGTGGATAGTAAAGTAATCAACACCCTGCTCTGCTTGTTCAATCAAGGTATCGCGCATCACTTCCCAGTTAAGGTCTTCGGCTACGCCATTCACTTTTTCAAGCGCTTGATACATAGGAACCGTACCAATTGGTACTGGGCTATTACGTAGGATCCATTCGCGAGTTTCGTGGATATTACGGCCAGTTGAGAGATCCATTACGGTATCGCCACCCCAACGAGTCGACCAGACTAGCTTCTCAACTTCTTCTTCAATCGAAGAGCTTACTGAAGAGTTACCAATATTAGCGTTCACCTTCACTAAGAAGTTTCGACCAATAATCATCGGTTCTGATTCTGGGTGGTTGATGTTTGAAGGGATAATAGCTCGACCTTCTGCAACCTCTTTACGCACGAACTCAGGAGTAATTTCTTTCGGCAGGTTTGCGCCAAAGTTATGGCCAGGGTGTTGATGGTTAAGCTGCTCATCAGCGAACTTCTGACGTCCCATGTTCTCACGTATGGCAATGTACTCCATCTCAGGCGTGATAATGCCCTGACGAGCATAATGCAATTGGGTAACACATTGGTTGTCTGTAGCACGGCGAATTCTAGGTAGGTTGCCGTAGCGAAGGTCGTCTAGGGTTTCATCTTCTAAACGTTCTTTGGTGTAAACAGAGCTTACATCGTCTAACAGTTCCGTATCATCACGCTCTTCAATCCATTGCTCTCGCAACTTAGGAAGACCGCTATACAGGTCTATTTCGTGTGTAAGGTCTGTATAAACACCGGAGGTATCGTAAACTTGAATAGGTACATTAGGTTCGAATACAGGCTCTTTTTTGCTGCCACCCACAAGGCTATCAGCGAGTGATATTTCTCGGACAGGGACTTGAATGTCCGCTCGAGATCCTTGGATGTAAGCTTTTTTTGAATTTGGATAAGGTTGTACGGATAAAGAATCAATGAAATTCTTCGCTTCCAGTCTTGCTTGTTTACGACTCGACATAGCATTTTTCCTTGGCTTTTAGCCATTATTTATAGGGATAAAAATGCTTGACGGATTAGATGCTACAAGAGGGATCACGGTAAGAAATACAGTTGTGATCTGGAGATAGATCTCTAGAAGGATTCTAGTTAGATATCTACTCTTGTTCCCTTCGCAGGTATTAGCCTGATCAGGTTCAACGGATCCCGAGTTAACGGTCTCAGCCATATGGCACTCCGACAAGTTCGATCGAGTATATAAAAACGGCTTGGATAAACCAAGCCGAGTTGTTAACAAATCGTAAGAAAGTTTTAAGACTTTATCAAAAGTTGGAAGCCGATCCATGCTGCAGAGATACTGAGAACCACGTTGAGCAGCACATTGAGTCCCATCTTAAAGAAAGCGCCCTGCTGCATAAGAAGCACGTTATCCATCGAAAATGTAGAGAACGTAGTCAGTGCCCCAAGGAAACCAAGACCGATGATCTGTCTCCATGGTTCTGTCGCAACCATCTCATTTTCAAATGCGGCGATGAGCAAACCCATAATGAAGGAGCCGATCACGTTAACAGTCAGCGTACCGTAAGGAAAACCACGCCCTAACATCACTACACATAACTCTGAAATCAAATAGCGCGAACAAGCACCAAATGCACCACCAATGGCAATAAAACCTAAAATAGATAGCTGACCCATGAATCCTCCCGAATAACAGTCCCTATATTCTAGCTTTACCGCCGATAAAAGCGAGGGTAGAAACTAAGAATGCATGCGCAAATATTAAACGTTACATGTGTCACTTAACTTCGATATACCCCATCAATCCGGTTTTCATGTGTTCAATTACATGACAGTGGTACATCCAACGTCCTGGGTTGTCTGCAACAAACGCAGCTTTCGCTCGGCCGTTTTTCCCTAGTAATACAGTATCGGTATGGAAAGGCTCTTCTATTTTTTTGCCATCAAGTTCCAATACAGTGAATGTATGACCATGGATATGAATTGGGTGGTGATATTGAGTGACGTTCTTAAGATCGAATATATAAGTTTTACCTAACTCCAAAGTCGCTAACGGAGCTGGAATATTGTCTTTGCTCATTCCCTCCCACGCGCGTTTATTCGTAAGCCAAAACTTAGGCATCGACTTCCCATCTTTAGATACCGGTGAGACCGCTCCTTCCCACTCAAACACAAAATCGATTTCCTCTGCGTTGACGAGATCTAAGTTAGGTACTGGATTGAGAGGCAATGAAGGAAGTGTTTGGCCTTCTATTAGCGTGGAATCTACAGCCTCAAACTCACACAAGGAAAAAGGAAAACGTCCCTTCATTTGCAGAACATTCACTCGCTCCCCTTCCTTTGGAGCAATCAGCCCGAGATCGACACGCATACCTGGGCCAATTTTATGTTGAGCCAGTTTATAAGGCGTTTTTACAGGATTACCATCGATGGCTATAACCCATGCTTCAGCCCCTTCGACAGCAATAGGGTAAGTGATCGTATTATCGACATTAGCAATACGCAGTCTAGTCGCTGCATACTGCTTCAACTGATATACAGGTTCATGGACTCCATTAACACTACTCCACTCCCCAGGAGTGCCCATACGAGCACTGAGTCGTGGGATCATTAAATCTTTCCATTGACCCTGCTTATCGATGTGCCAATGCTTAAGCATCAATGCGTGTTCTTCATCGAACCGTACTGGATTGCTCTCTTCTACGATAATAAGACCAACTAAGCCCATACCAAGCTGCTTCACACTATTCATGTGTGGGTGATACCAAAACGTACCGGCATCTGGCGGCGTAAACTCATAAATGAATGTTTCACCTGGGATGATTGGTGGCTGACTTAAGAAGGGAACCCCATCCATTTCGATAGGAATTCTTAAACCATGCCAATGAATAGTCGTCGGCTCTGATAGCTTATTCGTAAAGCGGATCGTGACCTTTTCACCCTGTCGACATCGAATCGTTGGCGCTGGAATCTGACCATTAAAGCCTAGAATATTAGTCTCAAATCCCGTTACTAGTTCAGCGGTTGAAGGCTCTGCCGTTAGGTCGTAAACATACTTTCCTTGTTCATCAACCAACCGTTTAATTGAGCAAGCGGGCAGTACAGTGAGTGCTGATATAGCGAGAGATGATTGAATAAACTTACGACGGGAGATATCCATATTTGTTGCCTTTTAGTAATAACGACCAAAATGTAACAAAATATTGAGAATAATTCTCATAAAGAAGTGGGGATTGTGCTGTTGATTGTTTATAAAAGAGGCTGGGATAAGTAAGCACTTACACTTTTAAGGCTAGGTTTTATTAAAAGCAGGAATTGTCGACTAAAAATCGAACAAATATAAAGTGAAAAAACAGAACTTCTGCTGAGGCATTTATATGGCAGGGTGGAGGTTTCGACTCCCAACAAGCTCTATTTTGGTAAGTCGGAGAATCCGCTGCTTTGCTAATGGCGTATATATTAGATTCAGAAAGCAAAAAGGCTCTAGCATTTCTGCTAGAGCCTTAAATATGGCAGGGGTGGAGAGATTCGAACTCCCAACACGCGGATTTGGAATCCGCTGCTCTGCCAATTGGAGCTACACCCCTAAAACTTTTCACTACGTCAGATTCGAAAAAACCTCGCACTAGGCGAGGTTATCGAATAAGTGGCGGAGTGGACGGGACTCGAACCCGCGACCCCCGGCGTGACAGGCCGGTATTCTAACCAACTGAACTACCACTCCGCAGTGGAATACTTGTCGTCGCTGACAAGTGTTCAAATTTAAAGCCTGGCGATGTCCTACTCTCACATGGGGAAGCCCCACACTACCATCGGCGCTATTGTGTTTCACTTCTGAGTTCGGCATGGAATCAGGTGGGTCCACAATGCTATGGTCGCCAAGCAAATTTTAAAATTCGGAAAGCTGCTTCTCTATTTAATAGAGCTTTAAAAGTTTCTCTTCAAACTCATTCAAGGTCTGTCTTTGAGTCCACAAAACCCCTTGGGTGTTGTATGGTTAAGCCTCACGGGCAATTAGTACAGGTTAGCTCAATGCCTCGCAGCACTTACACACCCTGCCTATCAACGTCGTAGTCTACGACAACCCTTTAGGACGCTTATAGCGCCAGGGAAAACTCATCTCAAGGCTCGCTTCCCGCTTAGATGCTTTCAGCGGTTATCGATTCCGAACTTAGCTACCGGGCAATGCCATTGGCATGACAACCCGAACACCAGAGGTTCGTCCACTCCGGTCCTCTCGTACTAGGAGCAGCCCCTTTCAATTTTCCAACGCCCACGGCAGATAGGGACCGAACTGTCTCACGACGTTCTAAACCCAGCTCGCGTACCACTTTAAATGGCGAACAGCCATACCCTTGGGACCGACTTCAGCCCCAGGATGTGATGAGCCGACATCGAGGTGCCAAACACCGCCGTCGATATGAACTCTTGGGCGGTATCAGCCTGTTATCCCCGGAGTACCTTTTATCCGTTGAGCGATGGCCCTTCCATTCAGAACCACCGGATCACTATGACCTGCTTTCGCACCTGCTCGAATTGTCATTCTCGCAGTCAAGCGGGCTTATGCCATTGCACTAACCACACGATGTCCAACCGTGTTTAGCCCACCTTCGTGCTCCTCCGTTACTCTTTGGGAGGAGACCGCCCCAGTCAAACTACCCACCAGGCACTGTCCGTAATCCCGATTCAGGGACCAACGTTAGAACATCAAAACTACAAGGGTGGTATTTCAAGGACGACTCCACCACATCTAGCGACGCGGTTTCATAGTCTCCCACCTATCCTACACATGTAGGTTCAATGTTCAGTGCCAAGCTGTAGTAAAGGTTCACGGGGTCTTTCCGTCTAGCCGCGGGTACACTGCATCTTCACAGCGATTTCAATTTCACTGAGTCTCGGGTGGAGACAGCGTGGCCATCATTACGCCATTCGTGCAGGTCGGAACTTACCCGACAAGGAATTTCGCTACCTTAGGACCGTTATAGTTACGGCCGCCGTTTACCGGGGCTTCGATCAAGAGCTTCGACCGAAGTCTAACCCCATCAATTAACCTTCCGGCACCGGGCAGGCGTCACACCGTATACGTCATCTTACGATTTTGCACAGTGCTGTGTTTTTAATAAACAGTTGCAGCCACCTGGTATCTGCGACTCTCGTCTGCTCCATCCGCAAGGGACTTCACTGATAAGAGCGTACCTTCTCCCGAAGTTACGGTACCATTTTGCCTAGTTCCTTCACCCGAGTTCTCTCAAGCGCCTTGGTATTCTCTACCCGACCACCTGTGTCGGTTTGGGGTACGATTCCTTACAATCTGAAGCTTAGAGGCTTTTCCTGGAAGCATGGCATCAATGACTTCACTACCGTAGTAGCTCGACATCGTATCTCAGCGTTAGTAGCGGTCCGGATTTACCTAAACCACCCGCCTACGTACTTGAACCTGGACAACCGTCGCCAGGCCCACCTAGCCTTCTCCGTCCCCCCATCGCAATTGTAAGAAGTACGGGAATATTAACCCGTTTCCCATCGACTACGCCTTTCGGCCTCGCCTTAGGAGTCGACTTACCCTGCCCCGATTAACGTTGGACAGGAACCCTTGGTCTTCCGGCGAGGGAGTTTTTCACTCCCTTTATCGTTACTCATGTCAGCATTCGCACTTCTGATACCTCCAGCAGCCCTTACAGACCACCTTCAACGGCTTACAGAACGCTCCCCTACCCCACATACCCTAAGGTACGTAGCCGCAGCTTCGGTGTATAGCTTAGCCCCGTTACATCTTCCGCGCAGGCCGACTCGACCAGTGAGCTATTACGCTTTCTTTAAATGATGGCTGCTTCTAAGCCAACATCCTGGCTGTCTGAGCCTTCCCACATCGTTTCCCACTTAGCTATACTTTGGGACCTTAGCTGGCGGTCTGGGTTGTTTCCCTCTCCACGACGGACGTTAGCACCCGCCGTGTGTCTCCCGGATAGTACTTACTGGTATTCGGAGTTTGCAAAGGGTTGGTAAGTCGGGATGACCCCCTAGCCTTAACAGTGCTCTACCCCCAGTAGTATTCGTCCGAGGCGCTACCTAAATAGCTTTCGGGGAGAACCAGCTATCTCCAGGTTTGATTGGCCTTTCACCCCTAGCCACAAGTCATCCGCTAATTTTTCAACATTAGTCGGTTCGGTCCTCCAGTTGATGTTACTCAACCTTCAACCTGCCCATGGCTAGATCACCTGGTTTCGGGTCTAATCCTAGCAACTGTACGCCCAGTTAAGACTCGGTTTCCCTACGGCTCCCCTAAACGGTTAACCTTGCTACTAAAATTAAGTCGCTGACCCATTATACAAAAGGTACGCAGTCACACCACGAAGGTGCTCCTACTGCTTGTACGTACACGGTTTCAGGTTCTATTTCACTCCCCTCACAGGGGTTCTTTTCGCCTTTCCCTCACGGTACTGGTTCACTATCGGTCAGTCAGTAGTATTTAGCCTTGGAGGATGGTCCCCCCATATTCAGACAGGATATCACGTGTCCCGCCCTACTCGTTTTCACTGATTATGAGATGTCGATTACGGGGCTATCACCCTTTATTGCGGCACTTTCCAGAGCCTTCATCTGTCTCATTAAAAGCTTAAGGGCTAATCCAATTTCGCTCGCCGCTACTTTCGGAATCTCGGTTGATTTCTCTTCCTCGGGGTACTTAGATGTTTCAGTTCCCCCGGTTTGCCTCCTGTTGCTATGTATTCACAACAGGATACTTACTTATGTAAGTGGGTTTCCCCATTCAGGAATCCCAGACTCAAAAGGTTATTACTACCTAATCTGGGCTTATCGCAAGTTATTACGCCTTTCATCGCCTCTGACTGCCAAGGCATCCACCGTGTACGCTTAGTCACTTAACCATACAACCCGAAAGGGTTTCTATTTGCTTTCACTTTAAAAAGTGAAGACAAATAAGCGTATGGCAACTAACCAAGGTTTTTGGTTGTCATCAAGAAGGGTTAATTCTTGATGACTGTTTGCCGGACTCAATTGTGAATCAATGTAAACATTGATTCGAATACAAGACACTTGAATGTGTTTGTTGTGTTTATCTAATGAAAGATAAACATTGAGAACTTTTAAATTTGATTGAATTACTCGTAAGTAATCAATCAGTCAGCTTTCCAAATTGTTAAAGAGCATGAGACTTTAAGAACCAGCGTTCTAAAATTCACATTTTCTAAAGACTCTCAGGGTCAAACATACCAACCAACGACAAAAGAAGTGGTTTGGATATGAATATAACCAAGAATTTTTAGAGAATGGTGGGCGATACCGGGCTCGAACCAGTGACCCCCTGCTTGTAAGGCAGGTGCTCTCCCAACTGAGCTAATCGCCCACGATAGTTTTAATTCCTTCGCGGAGAAAGAATGGTGGGTCGTGCAGGATTCGAACCTGCGACCAATTGATTAAAAGTCAACTGCTCTACCAACTGAGCTAACGACCCAATGGTATCCCGTAGGGGAGTCGAACCCCTGTTACCGCCGTGAAAGGGCGGTGTCCTAGGCCTCTAGACGAACGGGACACTGGATATTGAAGAACTTGGGAGTTCTTCGTCTCTTTACTTTTCTAAACCTAATCAATCTGTGTGGACACTCATCGTAAGTATCTTCGTATAAGGAGGTGATCCAGCCCCAGGTTCCCCTAGGGCTACCTTGTTACGACTTCACCCCAGTCATGAACCACAAAGTGGTGAGCGTCCTCCCCGAAAGGTTAAACTACCCACTTCTTTTGCAGCCCACTCCCATGGTGTGACGGGCGGTGTGTACAAGGCCCGGGAACGTATTCACCGTGACATTCTGATTCACGATTACTAGCGATTCCGACTTCATGGAGTCGAGTTGCAGACTCCAATCCGGACTACGACGCACTTTTTGGGATTCGCTCACTATCGCTAGCTTGCTGCCCTCTGTATGCGCCATTGTAGCACGTGTGTAGCCCTACTCGTAAGGGCCATGATGACTTGACGTCGTCCCCACCTTCCTCCGGTTTATCACCGGCAGTCTCCCTGGAGTTCCCGACATTACTCGCTGGCAAACAAGGATAAGGGTTGCGCTCGTTGCGGGACTTAACCCAACATTTCACAACACGAGCTGACGACAGCCATGCAGCACCTGTCTCAGAGCTCCCGAAGGCACTCCTGCGTCTCCGCTGGATTCTCTGGATGTCAAGAGTAGGTAAGGTTCTTCGCGTTGCATCGAATTAAACCACATGCTCCACCGCTTGTGCGGGCCCCCGTCAATTCATTTGAGTTTTAATCTTGCGACCGTACTCCCCAGGCGGTCTACTTAACGCGTTAGCTCCGAAAGCCACGGCTCAAGGCCACAACCTCCAAGTAGACATCGTTTACGGCGTGGACTACCAGGGTATCTAATCCTGTTTGCTCCCCACGCTTTCGCATCTGAGTGTCAGTGTCTGTCCAGGGGGCCGCCTTCGCCACTGGTATTCCTTCAGATCTCTACGCATTTCACCGCTACACCTGAAATTCTACCCCCCTCTACAGCACTCTAGTTCACCAGTTTCAAATGCAGTTCCGAGGTTGAGCCCCGGGCTTTCACATCTGACTTAATGAACCACCTGCATGCGCTTTACGCCCAGTAATTCCGATTAACGCTCGCACCCTCCGTATTACCGCGGCTGCTGGCACGGAGTTAGCCGGTGCTTCTTCTGTTGCTAACGTCAAGAGATAGCGCTATTAACGCTACCCCCTTCCTCACAACTGAAAGTACTTTACAACCCGAAGGCCTTCTTCATACACGCGGCATGGCTGCATCAGGCTTTCGCCCATTGTGCAATATTCCCCACTGCTGCCTCCCGTAGGAGTCTGGACCGTGTCTCAGTTCCAGTGTGGCTGATCATCCTCTCAGACCAGCTAGGGATCGTAGCCTTGGTGAGCCATTACCTCACCAACTAGCTAATCCCACCTAGGCATATCTTGACGCGAGAGGCCCGAAGGTCCCCCTCTTTGGCCCGTAGGCATTATGCGGTATTAGCCATCGTTTCCAATGGTTATCCCCCACATCAAGGCAATTTCCTAGGCATTACTCACCCGTCCGCCGCTCGACGCCCATTAACGCACCCGAAGGATTGTTAGTGTCGTTTCCGCTCGACTTGCATGTGTTAGGCCTGCCGCCAGCGTTCAATCTGAGCCATGATCAAACTCTTCAATTTAAGATTTTGTGACTCAACGAATACTGACTTCAAAACTAATATTCATGTAAACATGAACATGTAATTCTAAAGCTATTACCATTCCAACAGAATGGTAATGAATTGACTGTGCCGAATAACTACAAGTAGTTAAACGTATTGGTCACTCAGTTCATTGAAATCAAGTTTGTTACCGAAGTAACTGCTATTACCTAAGTAATAACGTTTTGATATTCATCAACGAGTGCCCACACAGATTGATAGGTTTAAATTGTTAAAGAGCTTTTCCTTTTTGAGCTTCGCTCAAATCGGACGGCCATTTTAGCGATTTAAGTTTTAGTGTCAACCACTATTTTCAAAACTTTTTTCAAGCGCTTAGCTTGGCTAATTTGACCTGCTGATTCGTTTTGGTTTCTTACGAAGCCTTCCCGTTTCAACGAGGTCGCATTATAGAGATTTCGATCACACTGGCAAGCCCTTTTTGAAGTTTTTCTTACTTTTTTGATTGTTCGAGCGTTTTTTGTTCAAAACACTCCATTTTCACTAGTATTCCCCTTAATTAAGGGCTTAAGGTGCCTATATAAAGGAGGATTTATGAGTTCAATGCGCAGTTATAAAGGAATATCCCCTCAGATTGGACAAGGTGTCTATATAGATACAAGTTCGGTACTGGTTGGTGATATCAAAATCGGTGACGACTCTAGCGTGTGGCCTTTGGTTGCAGCTCGAGGAGATGTGAACCACATTCATATTGGAGATAGAACGAATATCCAAGACGGCAGCATTTTGCACGTCACCCATAAGAGTGCTGACAACCCTGAAGGTTATCCTCTACTAATAGGTAATGATGTCACTATCGGACATAAAGTAATGCTGCATGGCTGCACGATTGAAGATCGTGTACTTGTTGGTATGGGAGCTATCGTGCTTGATGGCGTGATTATTAAAGAAGAAGTGATGATTGGTGCTGGTAGCTTAGTGCCACCGAACAAGGTACTTGAAAGCGGTTATCTCTATGTAGGAAGCCCAGTAAAACAAGCACGCCCATTAAACGATAAAGAGCGTGCCTTTTTACAGAAGTCAGCTGACAACTATGTTCAGAATAAAAACGACTATCTAGACTCTGTGCTTCCAGTTTAAAGCGCTTTGATCTGAATCCGATTAGAGGAGTCATACTCCTCTTCTTCTATTAACTCTTCAGCTAGCTCTTCAATATCGAAACGTAACTCTGAAAAGATAACTAAAGCTTGATCGCCTTCTTCTATATCTTTGCCTGCCAATCGAGACAATTCTTCAATAGACATAACACACTCAATCAGTGCGCCCGACTGCTGTGCTGGGAAGGTGATTGATTGATTCTCTTCATCCCAATCTTGGATATCAGGAAATAGAATTGATTGATTCATTTTTTATAAATACCTTGTTACATCTCTAGGTTTTTGCGTAATTCTCTTAAAATCTGTTTTGTTCCTGGGCGAAGACCACGCCACAGCATAAAGCTCTCAGCAGCCTGCCCTACCAACATACCCAAACCATCATAAGCAGCGTGAACACCGTTATCTAATGCCCATTGATTAAATACTGTGGTTCCAGATCCGTAAACCATGTCATAAACAGCACTATTCGAATTGAAGATAATCTCAGAAACTTCAGGAAGCTGACCACTTAGACCAGACGAGGTCGAGTTAATGATGACATCAAACCCTTCATTAACATCGCTTAACCCTATTCCTTTGATGTTGCCATGTGAAGAAAACATCTCAGCCAGAAGTTGAGCCTTTGAACTGGTTCGATTAGCGACTACCAACTGTTGTGGCTTTTGGTCGAGAAGAGGTTGAATCACTCCTCGAGCGGCGCCACCAGCGCCAAGAAGAAGAACGCGAGCCCCTTCTAGCATAACTTGATGTTGAAGAAGGTCTTGAACTAAACCCTCACCATCGGTGTTATCACCAATGATTTCTCCGTCATCGAGCTTCTTAAGTGTGTTTACGGCACCGGCTAGTTCAGCCCTCTCAGTAAGGCGATTGGCAAACTGATACGCATCTTCTTTAAAAGGTGCTGTGACATTACATCCTCTACCACCTTCGCTGAAAAAGGCTTTCGCAGCAGTGATAAATTCACCATGCTCTGGCTGTAATGCTGTATAGGTAAGTTGTTGGCTGGTTTGGCGAGCAAATAATGTGTGAATGAATGGCGATTTGCTTTGCCCAATAGGGTTACCGAAAACGGCATAACGATCTACTTGCTGTGTCATATCCTTACCTAACAGAAATAAAAAAGGTCATCTATATAGATGACCCTATCACTATCCCTATAAGGAAGGAAGAACTACCAAACTCGAGGCTTTAGGTAGTCGCTATAAAGCAGAGCTTCTGGTGAACCCGCTTGAGGTTCGTAGCGATATTCCCAACGAGCCAATGGCGGCATCGACATTAATATTGATTCTGTGCGACCACCACTTTGTAGACCAAATAGGGTGCCACGGTCATAGACTAAGTTAAATTCAACATAGCGACCACGACGATAAAGCTGGAAGTCACGCTCACGTTCACCATAAGGTGTCTCTTTGCGTCGTTCTACAATTGGTAAATACGCGGCTGCAAAACCTTCACCGACCGCCTGCATATAAGCGAAGCTCTTTTCAAAGCCCCACTCGTTTAAGTCATCAAAGAACAGACCGCCAACACCACGTGTTTCATCACGGTGAGGTAGATAGAAGTACTTATCACACCACTCTTTGTGTTCTTGGTAAACATAATCACCAAATGGTGCACACAGGTCTTTAGCAGTTTGATGCCAAGATTGGCAATCTTCATCGACAGGATAGAATGGCGTTAAATCAAAACCACCACCGAACCACCAGATAGGATCTTCCCCTTCCTTTTCGGCAATAAAGAATCGTACGTTCGCGTGTGAGGTTGGGATGTATGGGTTTTTAGGGTGGATAACTAATGAGACACCCATAGCTTCAAACTTACGTCCGGCTAATTCAGGACGGTGAGCAGTTGCAGAGGCAGGCATAGCCTTACCAGCGACATGAGAAAAGTTAACACCGCCTTGCTCAAATACCGCACCATTGGTCATCACGCGAGTTCGACCACCGCCACCAAGACGTTCGCCAGGTTCACGCTGCCATGCATCTTCTTCAAAAAGAGCTGCACCATCAGCTTGTTCAAGCTGTTGGCAAATCGAATCTTGTAGGCTCAGTAAAAACTGCTTTACTGCTTCTTTATCAATTGCTGACATCTTACTTCCTTTGCAGGGTTTAACCCTGTCTTAATATTTTCGACGTTTTTGCATCTCTAATTTCGCTTGGTTTCTCGCGACCACCCGTGTGACCTTCTAAAATAGAGACTAGATATTGGCCAAGTTGCTGCTGAACTTCTTCAGTCGTCATGCAAGGCGGCTCTCCGGTCAGGTTGGCACTGGTAGAGGTTAACGGCTTACCGAATTCATTACACATTCTTTGAACTAAAGGGTGATCAGTCACTCGTACTGCAATGGAATCAAACTGGCCGCTGACCCAGTCAGTTACTTTACTGCTGGTTGGCATTATCCAAGTTACCGGACCTGGCCATGTTGCTTTTACGGTCGCTAACTGCGCTTCCGTCAACTGGCTTTCATCAATATAGGGCAGCAACTGCTCGTAACTCGCAGCAATTAGGATCAACCCTTTCTCCATCGGCCGCTGTTTTAAATCGAGCAATTTCTTAATGGCTTGTGGATTATCGGGATCACAACCGACCCCAAAAACGCCTTCAGTCGGGTAAGCAATGACTTCACCTTGTTGTAATGCCTGCAAAGTATGTTGAAAGTTATCCAAGGGTTGCCTCATTAATTCTGTTATCGAACTCGCTAAGTGTACAAATTATCATTCACTGTGACTAAAGCTATTTGTTTATAAAATGTATCAATTAACAACTTAGACTGAAGCAAACGTTTTCCTTAAGCAATTTTACCCGTATAATGCGCGCAAAATATCTAATCACTAATTAAATCGTACCTGAAGGAGTTTGAGATGACTGTCGGTATTATCATGGGTTCTAAATCTGATTGGCCAACAATGAAGCTAGCTGCAGAAATGTTGGATCAGTTTGGCGTGGCGTACGAAACAAAAGTGGTTTCTGCTCACCGCACACCTCAGTTGCTTGCTGATTACGCAACCAGTGCGAAAGAGCGCGGTATTAAAGTGATTATTGCTGGTGCTGGCGGTGCTGCGCATCTTCCGGGCATGGCTGCAGCTTTCACAAGCGTACCTGTTTTAGGTGTTCCTGTTCAGTCTAAAGCACTCAAGGGCATGGATTCTCTGCTTTCTATCGTACAGATGCCAAAAGGCATTGCGGTAGGTACTTTGGCTATCGGTGAAGCTGGCGCTGCCAATGCTGGTATCCTAGCAGCCCAAATCATTGGTACTCACAATGAAGAAGTGATGGCAAAAGTAGAAGCGTTCCGCTCTGAGCAAACAGAAACGGTTCTGGCTAATCCAAACCCTGCTGAGGACTAATTCCCATGCATGTTCTTGTGTTAGGCGCGGGCCAACTTGCTCGCATGATGTCCCTAGCTGGGGCGCCCCTGAATATTGAAATTTCTGCTTTTGATGTTGGCAGCAAAAATATTGTTCACCCATTAACGCAAGCGGTTCTAGGCAACGGCTTAGAAAATGCGATTGAGCGCGCGGACGTCATTACTGCTGAGTTCGAACATATCCCTCACGATGTACTTGAGGTATGTGAGCGCAGCGGTAAATTCTTACCGACTACTGAAGCAATCAAAGCTGGCGGTGACCGTCGCCTTGAAAAAGCGCTGTTAGACGAAGCGAACGTGAAGAATGCTAAATACTATGTGATTAACTCTCGCGAAGACTTTAACGCTGCGATCGCTCACGTTGGCTTACCAATGGTATTGAAGAGCACCCTTGGCGGCTACGATGGTAAGGGCCAGTGGCGCTTAAAGACATTAGACAATGTTGACGCGACTTGGACAGAAATAGCCGAGTGCATTGCAGCTACAGACAATCAAGCCATTGTGGCTGAAGAGTTCGTTCCATTCGACCGTGAAGTATCACTGGTTGGTGCTCGCGGTACCAATGGCGAGATTCAAGTGTACCCACTGGCTGAGAATGTTCACACCGACGGCGTGTTGAGCTTATCGACAGCGATTGATGACATTGAACTGCAAGAGCAAGCGAAAACCATGTTCACAGCAATTGCAGAACGCTTAGATTACGTTGGCGTACTAGCACTTGAGTTCTTTGATGTTCAAGGTTCACTGCTGGTTAACGAGATAGCACCACGTGTTCATAACTCTGGCCACTGGACGCAACAAGGTGCTGAAACTTGTCAGTTTGAGAACCACCTGCGCGCAGTGTGTGGCATGCCACTAGGCAGCACTAAGCTGATTCGTCCAACCGCAATGATCAACATTCTTGGTGAAGATACTCTACCTGAGGCTATTCTGGCTCAAGGTGGCTGTCATGTTCATTGGTATGGCAAAGAGAAGCGTGCAGGTCGTAAGATGGGCCACATTAACGTGAGCGCTGACTACAACGCAGAGCTGCAAAGAGCGTTGTGCTCATTGGCTGATATTCTTGATAAGCAAGCCTACCCTGCTGTGCATGAGTTTGCTGAACAGATGAAGTAAGCCTGCATTGGCTTATTGATGGATGTAGAAACGGCGCTCATTGAGCGCCGTTTTTTATTTCTGGCCATTCACTTACTGTGACTAGCATGACTACTGAGATTGAATGTGATGACACTTGCGATCAGCGCATTGCTTTTTGGTTCCACTGGCTGTTTTCTTCTCAAGTAACAGCGGAAAATAGCACTCTTCACAGCGGCCTATAACAGGAGGCTGATTAACAGCAAACTTACATTTAGGGTAGTTATCACAGGCATAGAAGGTTTTGCCATAGCGAGATTTACGCTCAACCAAATGGCCTCTACCACACTCAGGGCATGCAACCAGCGGCTGCTCTTCAGGTTGTTCTTTTGGTTGGTCCAAAGATTCGATGTGATTACACTCTGGATAGTTGCTACAGCCAATGAACATCCCAAAGCGACCTTGTCTTAGTACCAATTCATTTTGGCATTTAGGACACGGTACACCCAGCTCTTTCACCACATGGCCATCGTTTTGATGCAAAGGCTTGATGTAATCACAGCTCGGATACTGCTTACAGCCCAAAAATGGGCCGTACTTACCATGGCGAAGCTGAAGCTCTCCACCACACTGTGGACATGGTTCATGCTCTAACGCATGTTCATGTGCTGAAAAAAGCTGATTATCAATCTTACTACTCATGACAAGCCTGTATTAATGCAAGATACCTTGCTCTTTGGTGTACAACAGCTCTTCCATTTGCGTGTAAGCACTTTCATTACCCGGTACATTGAATAGCACCATTAAGATAATCCATTTCAGATCATCCAATTCAAATTCGTTGGTCTCAAGCCCCATCACACGATCAATCACCATTTCACGAATCTCTGTCGTGAGCACGTTGATCTGCTCTAGGAACAGTAAGAAACCTCGACACTCCATATTAATACGCGATACCTCTCTACTGGTGTAAACGCGCATCGAGGTGTTGGAACACATAGTAATCGCCGCTTGGTTGTCAGTATCTTGCAGTGCCGCAAGATCTTCTAACCAATGGAGGGCCTTATAAATATCGTCTTGGTGAAACCCTGCTCGAAGAAGCTCATCTTCAAGTTCGTCTTGATCCACCTGCAATTCAGAATCGCTATGGATGTAGGTTTCAAACAAGTACATCAGTATGTCCATCATCATAGCTTAGCCTCTCCCCTTTCGAATATAGCCACCGGAAACTGCAACAACATGCCCTGAGAGCTCAAGCTCTAAAAGCTGCATCATGACTTCATGCACAGGTATATGGGTTCTCTGTGCCAAAATATCAACGGGTGTCGCCTCTAATCCTACGTTAGCTAACAGCTGTGGAAATGGCAATTGTTCATTTTCACCCTCATTCTGCGTAGGTTCGAATAAGCTCGGCTGTTGATCTATAGACCAGTTTAACAGACTCTTTATTTCAATCAGAACATCTTGAGCATTTTGCACTAAACATGCTCCAGCTTTAATGAGACTGTTACCTCCACGACTGGTTGGGCTATGAATTGAACCGGGCAACGCAAACACTTCTCGACCTTGCTCCATCGCATATCGAGCCGTAATCAAAGAGCCACTCTTCTCAGCCGCTTCAACCACCAAGGTTCCTAACGACAGACCACTTATAATACGGTTACGGCGAGGGAAATGTTCAGGTCGTGGTTTGGCACTTGGGCGAAACTCTGAAATCAATGCGCCATTTTCACAGATCCTATCGGCTAAATTTCTGTGTCGCGCAGGATAAATGGAATCCAATCCAGAACCCAATACAGCAAAAGTTTCCCCTCCTTTATCTAGAGCACCATCATGAGCATAGCCATCGATACCGAGCGCTAAGCCACTGGTGACAATCAAACCGTTTTGCACAAACTCTTTGGCGAACGACTTCGCGGTTTGCAACCCTTCGAGACTGGCATTGCGACTGCCGACCATAGCGATTTGAGGCTCAATCAGCTTTTCAACGTGACCTTTAACGAAAAGCACGCTTGGCGCGGAGGCGGTCTCATTCAGCAGTTTGGGATAATGCGAGCAATTCGGGGTAATGATGTGATGGTTAGGCTGTTTTGCTTGCCATGATAAGCAAGCCTCCACTTCTCTTGGGGCTTGCTCTCTTAGATAGGATATTTGCTTAGCTGACAAACCCATCGCTTGCAGCTGCTGACTTGAGTAGCCAACAAGGTTCGAAGGGGAATCGATACTCAGCAAGCGAGAAAGGCGTTTGCCACCCAATTGCGGAACAAAACTTAAAGTTAGCCAAGCACTCAGTTGTTGCTCATTCACTCGGTGCCCTTAGCTTCTTCCGTCAACGCAAGGTCTAAAGGCGATACCGCAAGAATGTCATTACTAACCGGCTTGGAGCTTTGAGTGATCAACGCCAAGCTAAAATACTCGTAAGGGCGAATAACCATCAAGCTGCCCAGCGAGGTACTTGGCAATTGCACCTTATCGCTCGCCGCAGACTCTTTGTAGCTGTATTCACCTTGCTTACCAAACACCACAGCCCCGCTCTCGCTGAGCGTAAACATAGAGCCTTGGCGAAGGTTGTCCTGTGAGCCTTTATTAATAACGACCACTTGATTCTTTGCACTGTATTGGCTGCCATCCAATGAACCCAGTATATTAGCAAACTGACCCGCCGCACTAGGCGCTGGATAAAATGTGGTTGAGAGCTTCACCTGATCAACACCAAGCTCTGGTAACACGAGATCGTTAAGCAGCACCTCTTGCAGCTGAGTCTCTATCTGTAAGCTACTGAACTCAGCGTCCACTTCTTTTAAGCGTGCCGTGGCGACCAAACGTAATGAGGTCATACTCGCTTGAGGTTGCTGTCGTTGGTAGGTTTCAACGGCGCGGTAGATACCCCATTTTTGATGTTGCTGGTTACCTGATATAAACAACCGGTCTTCACCCGATAAGAAGCGTTTACCATCACTGGTCCCTAATACTCGTTGAGCCGATTGAATGTCTTGCTGTTCGACCAAGCGGTCAGATTGTAGATACGGTAGAACCAGCCCCTCATTGACGGTTGGCACCGCTTTCTTCTCCGAGACACGAATCTTAGGGCTCAGCTTGATAACCGGTTTAAGGCTCAATACCGGCTCACCATTAATCCAAACCAAAGACAGTTTATCTCCGGGATATATAAGATGAGGGTTTTCTATCTCAGGGTTTACCTGCCATAACCTTGGCCACAACCACGGGCTATCAAGATACATCGCAGATATATCCCATAAGGTATCGCCCTTTACCACCACATACGCCTCAGGTGCGCCCTGCTTAATGGTTAAAGGTTGAGCGCTATTTCCAGCCGTAGCGGTGAACGAAAGCGAGGCACAAACGAGAGAAAAAATGGGAGAAAAATGACGCATGACCTAGGTTCCTTGGTCTGAATATATGACATCTGATTTGAGAATTACCTTCAGGATGCTGTCATTTGACCTCTAAAATGTCTAGAATTGAGCCAACAAGGTTTAAGCTGTTTCGGCACAGTTCAATATTTCGAGTGTATATGTCTGTATTACAAGTATTAACATTACCAGATGATCGTCTACGTACCGTGGCGAAACCGGTAAAAGAAGTTACCCCAGAGATTCAAAAGTTCGTTGATGACATGATTGAAACCATGTATGACGAAGAAGGTATCGGCCTTGCGGCAACGCAAGTAGATTTCCACCAACGCATCGTTGTTATCGATATTTCAGAAACACGTGATGAGCCAATGGTGCTTATCAATCCTGAAATTACTGAGAAACGCGGCGAAGATGGAATCGAAGAAGGCTGCCTATCTGTACCAGGCGCTCGAGCTCTAGTACCTCGCGCTGCAGAAGTAACGGTTAAAGCATTAGACCGTGACGGCAACGAATTCACATTCGACGCTGACGACCTTCTGGCTATCTGTGTTCAGCACGAACTTGACCACCTAGAAGGCAAGTTGTTTGTTGATTACCTATCGCCATTAAAGCGTAAACGTATCCAAGATAAGCTAGCGAAGATCAAACGTTTCAACGAGAAACAAGGTTAATAACCGCTGCTATTACTAAATTAGAAGGAAGCCTACCTTGAGTCAGTCTTTAAGAATTGTCTTTGCAGGTACTCCGGATTTCGCCGCCCGTCACTTGGCGGCGTTGTTGTCTTCGGAGCATGAAGTTGTTGCTGTTTACACACAGCCAGATCGCCCAGCAGGCCGCGGTAAAAAACTGACTGCGAGCCCAGTAAAAAACATCGCACTTGAAAATAACATTCCGTTTTACCAACCAGAAAACTTCAAGTCAGATGAAGCTAAGCAAGAGCTAGCTGAATTGAACGCTGACATCATGGTTGTTGTCGCTTACGGCTTATTGCTTCCGCAGGTTGTATTAGATACGCCTCGCTTAGGTTGTATCAACGTACATGGTTCTATCCTACCTCGCTGGCGTGGTGCTGCTCCGATTCAACGCTCTATTTGGGCGGGTGATAAAGAGACCGGCGTGACGATCATGCAGATGGATATCGGCCTAGATACTGGCGACATGCTAAGCATCGCAACGCTGCCTATCGAAGCGACAGATACTAGCGCATCAATGTACGAGAAGTTAGCGGGTCTTGGCCCTGACGCGCTTGTTGGATGTCTAGCGGACATCGCTTCTGGCAAAGCAGTTGCAGAAAAGCAAGACGATGAGCTTGCGAACTACGCGAAGAAGCTAAGCAAAGAAGAAGCGCGTATCAACTGGAGTGATGAAGCTGCGCATATTGAACGCTGCGTTCGTGCCTTCAACCCATGGCCAATGAGCCACTTTGAAGCTGCTGAGAACAGCATCAAAGTATGGCAAAGCCGTGTGGCAGAGCAAACTTCTGATAAGCCTACAGGTACAATTCTGCAAGCGGATAAAACTGGTATCTACGTAGCGACAGGACAAGGCGTACTTGTTCTTGAACAGCTGCAAGTTCCAGGTAAAAAAGCCATGTCAGTTCAGGATATCTTGAACTCACGTGCAAGCTGGTTTGAAGTTGGTACTCAACTTTCTTAATCCGCTTTTAAAGCTGTTAATTACGCAGCTTAGAAAACCTTTACGAGGGCAGAGATGCCCTCATGTATTCAAATAAATATTCGGTACCCCTCATGAATGTTCGCGCTGCTGCTGCAAATGTCCTATTCCAAGTTGTCGATAAAGGCCACTCTCTTTCACACGCTCTCCCTGCGGCTCAAAAAACGATCCGTCCACGAGACCATGCTCTACTGCAAGAGATTTGCTACGGCGCACTTCGTTACCTGCCTCGTTTAGAGTCAATCGCTAACGAACTGATGGAAAACCCGCTTAAAGGTAAAAAGCGTGTATTCCACCACCTAATCTTGGTGGGCATTTACCAACTGAGCTTCATGCGTATCCCTTCGCATGCCGCGGTTGCTGAAACGGTTGAGGGTACTAAAACACTGCGTGGTCCAAGCCTGAGTGGTTTGATCAACGCAGTGCTACGTAGCTACCTACGTGACCAAGAAGAACTAGACGAGAAAGCCGTTAGCCACAATGCAGGCAAATACGGACACCCAAGTTGGATTCTAAAAATGCTTCAAGAGAGCTACCCAGAACAATGGGAGCAACTGGTTGAAGCAAACAACAGCAAGGCACCAATGTGGCTGCGCGTTAACCGCCAACACCACACTCGTGACGAGTATGTTGAACTGCTTAAAAACGAAAACATTGAATACACATTGCACCCTGAAGCAGCCGATGCCATAAAATTAGCTGCACCTTGTGATGTTACTTTGCTTCCTGGCTTCGACAGAGGTTGGGTATCAGTGCAAGACGCTGCCGCTCAGCTTTCGGTTGATTACCTAACACCAAAAGATGGTGAGCTGATCCTAGATTGCTGTGCTGCGCCAGGTGGTAAAACCGCACACATTCTTGAGCATACCAACGATACTGAAGTGGTTGCGATTGACTGCGACATCAAACGTCTAGACCGTGTTTACGATAACCTTGAGCGCCTACAACTACGTGCCGACGTCATTTGTGGCGATGCTCGCTACCCTGAAGAGTGGTGGATGGGTGATAAGTTCGACCGTATTCTGCTTGATGCACCTTGTTCAGCGACTGGCGTAATTCGCCGTCACCCTGACATCAAGTGGCTACGTCGTGCATCTGACATTGACGCGCTCGCTGAACTGCAAAGCGAGATTATGGATGCTATGTGGCGTCAGCTGAAAGAAGGCGGCACCATGGTTTATGCGACATGTTCTATCACGCCGCAAGAAAACGTGCTGCAAGTGAAAGCATTCCTAGCACGTACAGAGAACGCAACGCTGGTTGGGTCTGATATCGAAAATCCGGGTCGTCAAATACTGCCTGGGGAAGAAGATATGGATGGCTTCTACTACGCAGTTCTAGTAAAACAGGCATAACAACTAACAGCGGCTAAGAATTTATTTCTTAGCCGCTGTTTCTTTCTAGTGCATTATCAAAATAAAGTTAGATAACTAGAATTACCACGGTAAAGAAAAGAGAAAGGCTATGAAGATCATTATCCTAGGTGCTGGACAAGTTGGCGGTACCCTTGCTGAAAACCTGGTTGGTGAAAACAACGACATCACCATTGTCGACCGTAACGCTGACCGACTTCGTGAACTTCAGGATAAGTATGACCTTAGGGTTGTAAACGGTTATGCCAGCCACCCAAACACACTACGTGAAGCGGGTGCGCAAGATGCCGACATGTTGGTTGCTGTAACCAACATGGATGAAACCAACATGGCTGCGTGTCAGGTTGCTTTCTCTCTTTTCAATACGCCGAACCGAATTGCTCGTATTCGTTCTCCTCAATACCTAGAAGAGAAAGAAGCGCTATTCAAATCTGGTGCTATCCCAGTCGATCACCTGATCGCACCCGAAGAGCTAGTAACCAGCTACATCGAGCGCCTGATTCAATACCCAGGCGCACTGCAGGTTGTGAGCTTTGCTGAACAAAAAGTGAGCCTAGTAGCAGTAAAAGCCTACTACGGTGGTCCACTGGTTGGTAACGCACTGTCTGCTTTGCGTGAGCACATGCCGCACATTGATACCCGTGTTGCCGCTATTTTCCGTCAAGGTCGCCCTATTCGCCCACAAGGCACCACCATCATTGAAGCCGATGATGAAGTGTTCTTCGTCGCAGCGAGTAACCACATCCGCTCAGTAATGAGTGAGCTACAGCGCCTAGAGAAACCGTACCGCCGCATCATGATTGTCGGTGGTGGTAACATTGGTGCAAGCTTGGCAAAACGCCTTGAGCAGAGCTACAGCATCAAGCTTATCGAGCGCAGCTACACTCGTGCCGAGAAGCTGTCTGAAGAATTAGAAAACACCATCGTCTTCTGTGGTGATGCGGCAGACCAAGAGCTGCTGACCGAAGAGAACATCGATCAAGTTGATGTGTTCATCGCTCTAACTAATGAAGATGAAACCAACATCATGTCAGCGATGCTGGCGAAGCGAATGGGTGCCAAGAAAGTAATGGTGCTGATTCAACGTGGCGCTTATGTCGACCTTGTTCAGGGTGGTGTGATTGATATTGCTATCTCGCCACAGCAAGCGACGATTTCTGCGCTGCTTACTCACGTTCGTCGTGCTGATATTGTAAACGTATCATCTTTACGTCGCGGCGCTGCTGAAGCGATTGAAGCCATTGCTCACGGTGACGAAACCACATCGAAAGTGGTTGGCCGAGCGATTGGCGACATCAAACTACCACCGGGCACCACTATTGGTGCGATTGTTCGCGGAGAAGAAGTACTTATCGCGCACGATAGAACCGTAATCGAACAAGATGACCACGTAGTAATGTTCTTAGTGGACAAGAAATACGTACCTGATGTTGAGTCTCTATTCCAACCGAGCCCGTTCTTCTTATAGCCTTGTTCTCGTAAGCTTATTCTCACAACCTTTTTCTTGTGAGAATGATGCTCCGGCTCACAGCGATGGTCTATTAAGCTATGGTCAACTTTCGTCCGATATTATTAGTGATAGGGTTAGTGTTATCAAAACTCGCCCTTTTCATGTACATCCCTACATTGGTTGCCTTTTTCACAGGCACCGGTGGCTTCCTCGAGTTTGGTCAGTCGGTAGTGATCACGCACATTGTGGCGTTTATCTGCTTGAGCTTGGGTCGTTCAGCTAAGTTCCGACTTGGGGTGCGGGACATGTTCCTGATCACCTCTCTGGTATGGACGATAGCCAGTGCCTTTGCTGCACTGCCATTTGTCTTCATCAACCACATCAGCTTCACTGACGCCTATTTTGAAACCATGTCTGGTATCACCACAACAGGCTCAACCGTATTAAGCGGCTTAGACAGCATGGCACCAAGCATTCTGCTATGGCGTTCTATACTGCAATGGTTAGGTGGCATCGGCTTCATCGTTATGGCAGTAGCGGTTCTGCCAATGCTCAACGTCGGTGGTATGCGCCTGTTCCAAACCGAATCATCCGATTGGTCAGATAAAAGCAGCCCACGAGCGAAAACGGTCGCGAAGAACATCGTGGCGGTTTATCTGGTTCTGACTGGCTTGTGCATCATTAGCTATCTGTTTGCAGGAATGAGCGTCTTTGATGCGATCAATCATGCCTTCACAACACTGTCTACGGGTGGTTACTCAACATCAGATAGCTCAATGAACCACTTCTCTAACAGTGCTCACTGGGTGGGAACCCTGTTCATGTTCTTAGGTGGGCTACCATTCCTACTGTTTGTTAGCGCACTGCGTGGTAGAAAGCTATCAATCCTCTACAAAGACGCGCAAGTTAGAGGCTTCACCTATCTATTCTTAGTCACCAGTGCCGTGATATCGACATGGTTGGTGGTTAGAGATGGCTACACAGTCATGGATGCGATGCGTGTTTCGATGTTCAACATTGTGTCAGTCGTAACCACAACCGGTTTTGGCTTAGAAGACTTCACCGCGTGGGGTGCACTGCCAACGACCTTGTTTGCGTTTCTAATGATGGCGGGCGCGTGCTCGGGTTCAACCTCTGGCGGTATCAAAATCTTCCGCTTCCAGATCGCGATGACCATGCTTCATAAGCAAATGATGAAACTGATCCACCCGTCGGGTGTGTTTGTTCAACGCTATAACCAAAGACCCGTAAATGACGACATTGTGCGTTCACTGGTCGCATTTGGTTTGATGTTCTTTATTACGATTATCTTAATTGCAGGTGGCTTGAGCGCAATGGGGCTTGATCCCGTGACCAGTATATCTGGCGCTATCACAGCCGTTGCCAACGTTGGTCCTGGTATGGGCAGCGTGATCGGTCCAACCGGGAACTTTGCTCCACTGCCCGACGCCGCTAAATGGTTGCTAAGCTTAGGAATGCTGATGGGGCGACTTGAGATATTGACGCTCATTGTTCTATTTTTCCCAGCCTTTTGGCGACGTTAACCAAGCACAAAATCAAGGAAACACAGATGAAATCATACGTACTTCTCGCTGGCGCATTGCTCGCAAACTCAGTATTCGTAAGTTCTGCCTTTGCTGATCAAATGGTCACATTGCCTGATGGCAAACAAGTGTTACTGAAAGACGATTTTACTTGGCAATACGTGGCACCGAAGCAAACGGAAGCAGCAGCGACAACATCAGAGATCGCAGTGCCTGTTTCAGCAGCGCCTATTGCAGCAGCCCCTGTCGTAGCCGTACCTGTCGCAACGAACACGCGTGGTACTACGATTGTGGTTAATAGTAAGAAGCCAAGCTTACAGCTGTCTCAATCAGGAGTGGATGTTGTGCTAGGTGCCAGTAGCTATGAAGATGGTGAGCTTATCATTCCGACAGCCATCACCAACCAAGGCACTCAAGCAGTCATTTTGGTATCACTTAACATCAGCGTATTTACTGCAGAAGGTGAGTTGTTGGCAGAAGAAGAGGTTGCTGTGTGGAAATCAATCAAACGAATGGCCGACACATACCTGCGACCAAAGACGGGTGAAGAAGGCAAGCTAATCAAGATCGACCTAGAACAACACCCTGAATATCAGATTAAAGCTGAGATTACTGAAGTACTGGCTCGCTAAACCGGAGTCACATACAGATAGATAGCGAAGAAATGGCAAGCGCAGCCCGCCAACACAAACAAGTGCCAGATGGCATGATTGTAAGGGATGCGTTTTGCCACATAGAAAATAACACCCAACGAGTAGGTCACGCCACCGAGCGCTAATAACACCAAGCCGCCTATCTCGATATTCATCGCCAGTTGATACACCACAATCAACGACAGCCAGCCCATCGCTAAATAAATGAACAGCGATAGACGCTTAAATCGGTAGACGAAGGCAATCTTCATGATGATACCAACCAGCGCAATCCCCCAAATAACCGCCATCAAGCCCATCGCCAGTGGGGTTCTTAAACCAACCAATAAAAACGGGGTGTAGCTACCTGCGATGAGTAAGTAAATTGCACAGTGATCGAGGGTTTTTAATAAACGCTTGGTTTTTTCTGTGGTGATCGAGTGATAAAGCGTTGAAGCAAGAAAGAGCAGGATAATGCTGCTGCCATAGATTGCCATACTGGCAACCGTCAACATATCGGCTTGGTAATCAAACGCGCGAATCAACAACAAGATCAGACCAACCACGCCAAGCACGACGCCCAAGCCATGGGTTATCGCGTTAGCGCGTTCTTCGATGTCGCTGTATTCGCTAGCTGATGATGCAGACATGAGTATCCTACTAGAGTAAATGTTCAATTGACCTAGTATTGCACATTAAGCTTACACGTGTAAGCTTAAATTTTTATGACATCTTTTATGACATTAATGACGCCTAAACTGTGTGATGAGGCTTAGCTCTCTAAAGCTAAAGAACCAAAGAGCTAACTAAGAGGCGCTATCTAGATACTCAAGCACCATCTTGCCGGCTTCTTCCGGTGAGGTATCCAATGGCACACTTAATTGACGCTGTAGCTGACCCACTCCCAATAAGCTCGCCAACATGCCTTTGGCACCGTCGCGATTACGGTCTATCTCAAACCACAACTTAAGCTCAGTTTCATCACGATGGGCAACAACCTCAAGCTCACGCCAACGGCCATGATAAGGACCCGTCGTCGGAACAAACTCAAACTCTTGTACAAACGGCAATTCAAAGCCTTTTACCGCCTCACATTCCACTTGGCGAATGCGCAGCCCTTGAGCTTCAAGTTCATTAAAAATACCATCGAGGAGTGCATCAGGACGAACCGTTAAGATGTCTTTATCCGATGGATCAATCGCCATCGCAATATCGAGCCCAGTTTCAAGCCATACTTTTGAGTCACCAATCGTGACCGGTGTGTTCAGCGGGACATCAAACTCACATTCAAAATCTCGGGTTTCACCCGGCTGAATAACAAAGGCATACGGCAGGCTCCATTTGGCCAACGAGTATGTCTGGTGCATTCGACGTGTTTGACCGCCCTCTTGCCTTTGTGAGTTCATGGTAACTTCTTTGACGTAACGACAGCACAAGTTGAGATCGATATTGTCGATCTCCTGTGGCTGAGCGCCACCATACACATGCACAATAATGCTCGCCTTCTGCCCTGGATACAGCACTTCCTGTTGCAACACAGAATCGACCTTGGCCGACCCAATACCAAAACTTGCTAACGTTTTCTTTAAGAACGACATATGCACCTCCTTTAAAGCATCATCTTAAGCCTGAAAGAGGTTCAAACTCAAATATACTGCTCACACTATTTTAGCTCTAATATCGTTTAATTATCACTCAGACGTCGATCGATAACTTAGATAGTGATAATCTAAGCCTTGATATGCATGCATGTCATTATCCTGATTTATTCTTCGGATTGGCGAAAGCCAGACGAGTGACGCTTCAAGCAATTGAGGTAGAGCTCATGGTAAATCAGGCCATTAGATTGGCAATGGATATGCCTGACCGTTAGGTAAATTAATGCGCCCAACAGCTGTCAGGTTCTCGCACACCAACCGTAGTGCGATGCGTCGTCGTAGTGGCTTTGCTGCTGCTCCAACGGCTAAGAAATTGGCTCCTACAATGACTCTAGTTGAGAAGACTGCTTTATTAGCACCGACTACAACAAAAGTGATTAGAGCCGCTTAACAAAAAGCGCAGTTTTTACTGCGCTTTTTTCTTGCCTCTTTCCCTGCTCCAAATGTGTTTACACATTGGTATTCCCGACCCGATTTGATACCTTAGCCACAAATCATTATAAAATTTGTGGAGA
Source organism: Vibrio sp. QJM3NY_35 (assembly GCF_057785915.1). Lineage (NCBI taxonomy): Bacteria > Pseudomonadati > Pseudomonadota > Gammaproteobacteria > Vibrionales > Vibrionaceae > Vibrio > Vibrio sp. QJM3NY_35. The sequence goes on from NZ_CM173507.1 coordinate 3,362,539, forward strand.
ATAAAGTATGAAGTGTCACCGCATAGAAGAACTGCTGGAACTGATGGAGCCTGAGTGGCAGAAAGATCAAGAACTTAACTTGTTAGAGTTCATCATCAAGCTATCAAAAGAAGCCGGCTACGAAGGTAAACTTGAAGAGCTGACTGACGATGTTCTAATCTATCACCTAAAAATGCGCAACAGCGAGAAAGATGAAATGATCCCGGGTCTTAAAAAAGACCAAGAAGATGATTTCAAAACCGCAATTCTAAAAGCGCGCGGCATCCTATAATTACCTCAATGCTCAACAGCGTAATTGCCGTATAGATAAATTTCTCAATTTTAAAAAGCGACCACTCGGTCGCTTTTTTGTTTCTGTTCGCTATTTTTTCGTCACAACTGTTATGACTTTTGTTGTTAAAGGTTGATAGCGTTAAAGAAATGAGAACAAGATTGTCGCTATAATCGCCACCCATAAGAATCTTCTAAAATAATAAGAGTAAGTGCGATATCTACTCACGCATCAAGCTCAATTTCTACAGGTTCTCTAAACCACACTTTAAAGTAATGTCGTCTTGCTCGATTTAACCGAGCAAACCAGCCACAAAAAGGATAGTCCATGAGTCAGGATAAAATCGATATCAAAGATGTGACTCCTAAAACCTTTAACCCGAAAACACATAAAGGTAATGGAGATCGATTTAACCCAAGTAACCGAATCTATGTTCGAGAAAGCAAAGGTAAATTCCAACAACTGCGTCGCTATGGCGGTTGGTTCTTACTTTTACTTTTTGCGCTTATCCCATGGATTCCATTTGGTGAACGCCAAGCGATCTTGCTCGATATCGGCAGCCAACAGTTCAACTTCTTTGGCACCACCTTATACCCACAAGATCTGACCCTACTCGCGATCCTATTTATGATTGCCGCGTTTGGCTTATTCTTCATAACCACCTTCTTAGGCCGTGTCTGGTGTGGCTATTTATGTCCGCAAACCGTCTGGACCTTCATGTACATTTGGTTCGAAGAGAAACTAGAAGGGGCTGCCAATAAGCGAAGAAAACAAGACTCAGGCAAACTGACAACCAATTTAATCCTCAGAAAAACTGTCAAACACATTGCGTGGTGGGCGATTGCCATTGCGACTGGCTTAACTTTTGTTGGTTACTTCATCCCGATCAAAGAGTTAGTGGTTGGTTTCTTTACCTTTAATTCATCGTTCTGGCCGGTGTTTTGGGTACTGTTCTTTGCAGGCTGCACCTATGCTAATGCAGGTTGGATGCGTTCAATTGTTTGTCTGCACATGTGTCCTTACGCGCGTTTCCAATCGGCAATGTTCGATAAAGACACCTTCATCGTAGGCTACGACACAGAACGTGGTGAAAGCCGTGGTCCTCGCTCTCGTAAAGCCGATCCAAAAGAACTTGGTCTAGGCGACTGTATTGACTGTAATTTATGCGTTCAAGTGTGCCCAACGGGTATCGATATTCGTGACGGTCTGCAATACGAGTGTATTAACTGTGGCGCGTGTATTGATGCTTGTGACAACACCATGGAACGTATGGGTTATGAGAAAGGTCTGATCAACTACACCACCGAACATAGGCTTGAGGGGCACTCAACCAAGGTCATGCGTCCTAAGCTCTTGGGCTATGGAGCCATCTTAATCGTGATGCTGGGCCTATTCTTCGTGCAAATCGCGAGTGTTGATCCTGCTGGCCTAAGTGTTCTACGTGACAGAAATCAGCTGTTTAGGGTCAATAGCCAAGGGCTGGTTGAAAACACCTACACCTTGAAAGTGATCAACAAGACTCAACAAGAGCAAGAGTACAAGCTCGATGTTAGCGGACTGCCCGATTCTATCTGGTACGGCAAACAGACGATTACTGTCGATCCAGGCGAGGTTTTGAACCTACCTATCAGTTTAGGCGCCGACCCAGAAAAACTGAGCTCACCAGTTTCGACAATTCAGTTTATACTCTCGGATAATGAAGAGTTTACGATGGAAGTCGAAAGCCGCTTTATCAAGAAGCTCTGATACCTGCACTTTAGTGCTTGGTATAACAACCCAATAAATGGAAAAAGGCTCAGTAATGAGCCTTTTTTATTCTATGACGATGCAAGCCTTTAACTTTGATAACCTGACTCCTGACTTCATGTGGTACGCACTGGAGAGCATCGGAGTTCGCGCTGAATCCGGGCTTCTCGCTCTCAACAGCTACGAAAACCGGGTATATCAGTTCACCGATGAAGACCGTAAACGCTACGTCGTTAAGTTTTATCGCCCGCAACGCTGGAACAAAGCACAGATCCAAGAAGAGCATGACTTCGCACTCGAGCTTATCGAACAAGAGATGCCGGTTGCGCCTCCAATGCGAATCAACGGTGCAACCTTACATGAATATCAAGGCTACCTATTTACCTTGTTTGAAAGTGTCGGTGGCAGACAGTATGAAGTGGATAACCTAGACCAACTGGAAGGCGTAGGGCGTTTTCTTGGCCGTATTCATAAAGCCAGCGCAGGGAGAACATTCCAACATCGCCCGACCATCAGCTTAGATGAATACCTTTATCAGCCACGTAAGATTCTAGAGAATTCTCAGTTTATCCCGACGCACCTAGAAAATGCGTTCTTCAATGACGTCGACCTTCTGATCAAAGAGCTAGAGAGCCAGTGGCCGAGCAACATTGAGAATATCCGCCTGCATGGTGACTGCCACCCAGGCAATATACTGTGGCACGATGGGCCAATGTTCGTCGACCTTGATGACGCTCGTAACGGCCCTGCGATACAAGATCTGTGGATGCTGCTTAATGGCGAACGCCAAGATAAGCTGATGCAACTGGATATTTTGCTCGAGAGTTACCAAGAATTTTGCGATTTTAATACCGCACAACTGAAACTAATCGAACCACTACGCGGTCTACGTATGGTGCATTACATGGCATGGTTGGCGAAACGATGGCACGATCCTGCGTTTCCTCTGGCCTTCCCGTGGTTTAATGATCCGAAATATTGGGAGCAACAAGTACTTGCTTGTAAAGAGCAAATTGCTACCCTGCAAGAGCCACCACTTTCGTTAATGCCTCAGTGGTAACAGCAATCGCAACATACAACTAGATAAAAATTCAAACATAATGGAGATTGGATAAATGAAAAAGCTATTCGCATTTTTCTCATTGATCATGTTGAGCCTTTCAGCTCACGCTGCGAAATTTAACGAAGGTGAACACTACAAAGTTCTCGATCTAGAAGCATCAAAAAAACCAATGGTGACAGAGTTCTTCTCTTTCTACTGCCCACACTGTAATAGCTTTGAGCCAATCATCCAGCAGCTAAAACAACAGCTACCTAAAGACGCTAAGCTACAGAAGAACCATGTTTCATTCATGGGTGGCAACATGGGGCTGCCAATGAGCAAAGCTTACGCGACCATGATTGCGCTAAAAGTTGAAGACAAAATGGTGCCAGTGATGTTTAACCGCATCCACACAATGAACAAGCCACCACGTGATGAAGAAGAACTGCGTCAAATTTTCCTAGACGAAGGCGTTGATGCGAAGAAATTCGATGCTGCGTATAACGGCTTTGCAGTAGATTCTATGGTTCGTCGCTTCGACAAAGCATTCAAAGACAGCGGCCTTTCAGGAGTACCAGCTGTTGTGGTTAACAACCGTTACTTAGTAGAAGCTCAAGGTATCAACTCTCTTGATGAGTACTTCGAGCTGGTGAACTTCTTATTGAAGAAGTAAGTCATTGATGAAAGGAAGCTTCGGCTTCCTTTTTTTTTGCTTGTTCAAAAATCATCATTGATAAATAATTAACCTGGAAGTTTAAAGCTTTACTGCTATTAATAACCCGTCCTAAGAACCGGTGGGCAAGGAGCCCTTGAATGAAAATAAAAATAACTCTCTTGGCATTGAGCGTTGCGGCTTCTCCCGCTTTTGCCAAGCTTGCAGACCAACAAGGTTTCAGTGGTGAAATCTCTATCAATAGCGGGGTTGCCTCTTCCACCTCAAACTTTAATACCGATGCTGATAGCAAACTTTCATCTAAAGATCAGAAGGCTTCTTCAGAAAGCTCGTTTCTTGTCGCCCCTTTAGGCAGTGTTGCTTATACCTTTGGTGAGAAGCTAAATCACCAGGTTTACACGGGTACCGCTCGTGATGACGTAGCTACGGGTACTGTTGTGCTAGAGGTTGGTTATAAATACCAGCTTGAGTCAGGCATGACCATCGATGCTTCGATTCTGCCAACTATTATGTCTGGCGAGACTTGGGCCGATCTGTACAACACGACGTCAGCTCGCAGCAAAACCGACGAGACGGGTAATGCCTTTCGTTTAACACTAGAGAGCATCGCTGGCTCTGCTTTCTCTTTAGACATGGCCTACGCCACCAAAGATGTGAAAGATGATCGAGTTGAAGACACGCTAAAACGCGACGCCGATACTTTCTACCTGAAAGGTCAATATCGTCAGCCAATCAGTCGTACCATGATGTTAGTACCGTCACTGATCTACCAATCAAGTTCTGCGGATGGCAAAGCTGCCTCTTATGAACAGTTTGGCGGTGAGGTAAGCTTATTTGGCGGCATGGGACGTCATCAATACGCACTAACGGCCGGTTACAACCAACGCTCTTACGATGCGAGCAGCATTACTTTCCAAAAGAAACGCAGTGACGATAACATCAATCTATTCGCCGCGTATGAATATGATCAATTCATGGATTGGGAAAACTGGTCGTTTGTTTCTCTTGCAGGTTACGGTACTAGTGACTCGAACATTACCTTCTATGATGAGTCTCAATACATCGTCTCACTCGGCCTGAACTACAAGTTCTAACTCCAGCCAGCGCCAATAAATTATCAAACTAAAGCCTGCACACAAGCAGGCTTTCTATTTACTACTACACAGCTTGAGCCGTGAGTTGCTTCAACAATCGGTCCATCGCTCGATAGCCCAGCGCTTCCGATAGGTGTTTCTTTTCTATCTGCTCGTTACCGTCAAGGTCAGCAATGGTTCGCGCTACCTTAATGATTCGGTGATAGGCACGAATCGACAGCCCCAATCGATGGAGTGCTGTCTCAAGAAACTCCGCATCTTCACGTCGCAGTGGGCAATACTTCTCAATTTCTCGACTGCCGAGTAAAGCATTTGATTTATGGTTGCGAGATAACATGGTTTGACGAGCCTGTTTGACCCTGTGCTTTACGACTTGGGTGGTTTCACCTCGGTCACCTCCTTCGGCCAACATTCCCTTGGGCAATAGAGGTATCTCCAATGACATATCGAACCTATCTAGCAAGGGGCCAGATAAGCGATTAAGGTAACGTAGGATGATCTGTGGGTTGGCGCGCGCTTGATTACCCTCGTAATAACCCGTTGGACTTGGGTTAAGTGCACCGACCAATTGAAAACGCGCAGGAAAACGAGTCTTGCCCGCAGCACGGGAGATAATGATCTCGCCCGACTCTAGTGGCTCTCGTAATGAATCAAGCACCTTGCGCTCAAACTCCGGCATCTCATCCAAGAACAATAAGCCGTTATGCGCTAAAGAGATCTCTCCGGGGCGAGGCACCGAACCACCACCCACTAATGCCGCCATTGAACTGGAATGGTGAGGAGAGCGAAAAGGTCGTTGCTTCCAGTTGTATTGATTGATTTCTTGTTGCGTTAACGAGGCCACCGACGCGGTTTCCATCGCCTCATCGTCACTCATTTCAGGTAATAGGTCACGCAATCGAGAAGCGAGCATGGTTTTTCCAGTTCCGGGCGGGCCGAGAAAAAGCAGGTTATGGTTCCCAGCTGCGGCGATCTCCAGAGCTCGCTTGCCTTGTTGTTGGCCGATAATATCTTGTAAGTCGCGAAGCTCTGATACATCAGCCTGATGATGCTCTGTTCTATATAGCCCAAGCTGAGCCTGTCCACACATGTCAGCGCAAACTTCCAGTAAGGTTTGAGCAGATTTGTGCGCCCCCTTGCCCACCAGCGCAGCCTGATCACCGTTATGATGTGGGACAACTAAACATCGTTCAACGCTATCGGCGGCTAACGTCGCTGGCAACACACCCTTTACTGAGCGTAATTCTCCTGACAACGCCAACTCACCGATGAATTCATGCTGAGCTATTTTTGATGTCGGAAGCTGATCCGATGCGACTAAAATCCCAAGCGCGATTGGCAGGTCGAAACGGCCCCCTTCTTTAGGCAAATCGGCTGGGGCGAGGTTGACCGTGATTCTTTTCGATGGAAACTCAAAGCGAGAATTGATAATCGCGCTTCTCACTCGATCTTTAGATTCCTTGACCGTTGTCTCAGGCAGCCCCACCAGCGTAAAGCCAGGCATTCCGTTGCTTATATGCACCTCAACGGTCACTTCTGGCGCCTCTACACCCACACTAGCTCGGCTATGAATTATCGCGAGTCCCATAACTTTCCTTTGTCTTTGATTTAAAAGTATTCGCTCTGGATATTCGTTGCTCACCAAAGCTATAAGGTTGTTATATAGCTTGGTGGAATGGTGTTTTAATGTGAAAAAAGAATGACATTTTCCTTGTCATGCGGCAGATTTGTGTGATAACACTAGAGATATAGACTTTTACTGAAGACAATAAACGAGAAAACTCGAATATTATGATTTTTAACGCTCGCATTTACGCACTGATTAACCTGATTATCGTAGTCATTATTAAGACTGCGCGGGGGCGAGTGGGAAGAAAGTAACCACGAATTAGAAAAAACCCCCGCACTGACAAGTCCGGGGGTTTTTTCTAATTTAAACATTCGATTTTTATATTTTTGAGCATTTTCGGCTTTGCCGATTTACAGGAAGAATGGGAGCACAAGATGTGCAGAGACAAAGGAAACAGTTACCAAAATAAAGGTAATACGGGAGAATTCCGATGAAAGGCGCAGAACTAGTCGTATCCGCACTCAAGCAACAAGGAATTGAGACCGTATTTGGTTACCCAGGCGGTGCCATCATGCCAATCTACGATGCACTCTATGACGGCGGGGTTGAACATATCCTATGTCGCCATGAGCAAGGCGCTGCTATGGCCGCGATCGGCATGGCTCGAGCAACACAAGATGTCGCTGTTTGTATGGCAACGTCTGGCCCAGGTGCTACCAACCTAGTCACTGGCCTTGCTGATGCCTTTATGGACTCTATCCCAATGGTTGCCATCACAGGTCAAGTTGCGAGTTCCCACATTGGTACCGATGCATTCCAAGAAATGGATGTGATTGGTATGTCTCTGTCATGTACTAAACACAGCTACCTAGTAACTGATATTGAAGATCTTGCTTCAACCCTCGCAGAAGCGTTTGTGGTAGCAAAGTCTGGCCGCCCTGGCCCGGTTATCGTCGATATCGCGAAAGATGTTCAACTAGCAGAAGCACCTGTTAACGCTCTTCCTGAATTTAATCCACCCGCAATTCCTGTTGCGACAACTGATGCCATAGAACAGGCACAGTACTTTTTGTCTCAAGCAACCCGTCCTGTTTTATACGTAGGTGGTGGTGTTCAACTTGCTAAAGCAACCGATGCGGTTCGTGAGTTTTTACGCCTTAACCCTATGCCAGCAGTAAGCACACTGAAAGGCTTGGGAACTATCGAACGTGACGACCCACACTACCTTGGTATGCTGGGTATGCACGGCACCAAAGCTGCTAACCTTGTGGTTCAAGAGAGTGACCTATTGATTGTTGTCGGTGCTCGTTTTGATGACCGAGTGACAGGCAAACTCGATACCTTTGCGCCGCATGCTAAGGTTATCCATATCGATATCGATGCCGCTGAGTTCAGCAAACTGCGTCTTGCCAATGCGCCAATTCGCGGTGACATCAACAAGATCATGCCTCAGCTAGAGCTAAGCCAAGACATCTCCTCTTGGGTTCACCACTCTGAAGGCCTTCGTAGCTCATTCAAATGGCGTTACGACCACCCTGGCGATCTGATTTTTGCTCCACTGCTATTGAAGCAACTTTCAGACATGATGCCAGCAAGCTCTATGGTTTCGACTGATGTGGGCCAACACCAAATGTGGGCAGCTCAGCACATTCAGCCGCGCGATCCACAGAACTTCATTACCTCTGCCGGTTTAGGGACCATGGGCTTTGGCTTGCCCGCTGCAATGGGTGCATCGGTTGGGCGTCCTGATGACCAATCTATACTTATCTCTGGTGACGGCTCGTTCATGATGAACATTCAAGAGCTTGGCACATTGAAGCGTCGTCAGATCCCAGTGAAGATGGTACTGCTTAATAACTCTCGCTTGGGCATGGTTCGCCAATGGCAATCGCTGTTCTTTGATGGCCGCCACAGTGAAACTATCTTGGATGACAACCCTGATTTCGTGATGCTCGCGAAAGCATTCGATATCCCGGGCAAAACCATCACTCGTAAAGAAGAAGTAGAACCAGCATTGAAAGAGATGCTAGAGAGCAAAACCGCTTACCTACTTCATGTTCTTATCGATGAAGAAGAAAACGTATGGCCACTAGTACCGCCAGGTGCTTCAAACAGTGAGATGTTGGAGAACACATAACATGAAAAGATACCTATTAGACATCAAAGCCGATGATAAGCCTGTACTACTAGAGCGTGTTCTTCGTGTTATCCGCCACCGTGGCTTCATTGTTAAGCAAGTTGCGGGCACTCAAAACCACGAAAGCAAAGTGGCGAGTGTTGAGATCATCGTAGACAGTGACCGTCCGATCTCTTTCTTGGTAAACCAAATCGAAAAGCTGTGGGATGTGCGTACCGTTGACGTTATCTCGATCAGCCGTAATGAACTGCCAAACAACAACTTACAACAAAAGATAAACGCATAAGGAACCGCAAACATGACAGCTAAAACAGCAGACTATATTTGGTTTAACGGTGAGATGGTTCCTTGGGCAGAGGCGAACGTTCACGTCCTGACTCACGCAATGCACTACGGTACTTCTGTGTTTGAAGGTGTTCGTTGTTACAACACACCAAAAGGGCCGGTTATCTTCCGTCACCCTGAACACGCTAAGCGCCTAAAAGACTCAGCAAAAATCTACCGCTTCCCTATTCCTTACACTGAGGAAGAAATTATGGAAGCGACTCGCGAAACGCTACGCCAAAACAAGCTACAGTCAGCGTACATCCGCCCTCTAGGTTTCGTAGGTAACGTTGGTTTGGGTGTCTGCCCGCCAGAAAATACCGAGATGGAGCTGATCATCGCTGCTTTCCCTTGGGGTTCTTACCTGGGCGAAGAAGCACTAGAAAACGGCGTTGATGCGATGATTTCTAGCTGGAACCGTGCCGCTCCAAACACGATCCCAACCGCAGCAAAAGCCGGTGGTAACTACCTATCTTCACTACTGGTTGGTGGCGAAGCTCGCCGTCATGGTTACGATGAAGGTATCGCACTGAGTGTTGATGGTTACCTTTCTGAAGGTGCTGGTGAGAACATCTTTGTGGTACGTAACGGCGTGCTATCAACGCCGCCAGCGACCAGCGCAATTCTGCCGGGTATCACTCGTGATTCGATCATGACACTAGCAAAAGACATGGGTTATGAGATCCGTGAAGAGAACATTGCTCGTGAAGCGCTATACCTTGCCGATGAAGTATTCATGACAGGCACAGCTGCCGAGATCGTTCCGGTTCGCAGCGTAGACAAAATTACAGTAGGTGAAGGCAAACGCGGTCCTATCACTGAAAAAGTTCAAGCGGCTTACTTTGGCCTATTCAATGGAACCACTGAAGATAAGTGGGGCTGGTTAGACTACGTTTACCCAGCAGACCAAACTTCAGAAAACCAAACGCAAACAGCTAAGTAAGCAACAGCCAAATATTTTATAAGGATTTAAGCAATGCCAATCTATCGTTCAGCAACGACTACCCACGGACGCAACATGGCTGGTGCGCGCGCTTTATGGCGTGCAACTGGCGTTAAAGATGATGACTTCGGTAAGCCAATCATCGCGGTTGTAAACTCGTTCACTCAATTTGTACCAGGCCACGTTCACCTTAAAGACATGGGTCAACTGGTTGCGGGTGAAATCGAGAAAGCGGGGGGTATCGCTAAAGAATTCAACACCATCGCGGTTGATGATGGTATCGCAATGGGTCACGGCGGCATGCTGTACTCACTGCCATCACGTGAGCTTATCGCAGACTCAGTAGAGTACATGGTCAATGCACACTGTGCAGATGCGATGGTGTGTATCTCTAACTGTGACAAAATCACTCCGGGAATGATGATGGCTGCTATGCGCCTAAACATCCCAGTGATCTTTGTATCGGGTGGTCCAATGGAAGCAGGTAAAACCAAGCTTTCAGATCAGATCATCAAGCTAGACCTTGTTGACGCGATGATCCAAGGTGCCGATCCAACGATTTCTGATGAGCAAAGTGAGCAAGTAGAACGTTCTGCATGTCCAACATGTGGTTCTTGTTCAGGTATGTTCACGGCTAACTCAATGAACTGTCTAACTGAAGCGCTTGGTCTATCTCAGCCTGGTAACGGTTCTATGCTAGCAACCCACGCAGACCGTGAAGAGCTATTCATCAATGCTGGTAAGCGCATCGTTGATCTCACTAAGCGTTACTACGAGCAAGATGACGAATCAGCACTGCCTCGTAACATCGCAAACCGCGCAGCATTTGAAAACGCGATGGCACTGGATATCGCAATGGGCGGTTCTAGTAACACCGTTCTTCACCTATTGGCTTCAGCTCAAGAAGGTGACATTGATTTTGATATGGGTGATATCGACGAGATGTCTCGCCGCGTTCCACACCTATGTAAGGTTGCGCCTTCAACACCTAAATACCACATGGAAGACGTTCACCGTGCTGGTGGCGTAATGGCTATCCTAGGTGAACTAGACCGTGCTGGCCTACTGAACAACCAAACTCGCACCGTGCTTGGTCTAAGCATGCAAGAGCAGCTAGCTCAATACGACATCATGCAGACAGAAGACGAAGCCGTGCTTAAGTTCTTCCGCGCTGGCCCTGCTGGTATCCGTACCACCAAAGCTTTCTCACAAGATTGTCGTTGGGATCGCCTTGATGATGACCGCGTCGATGGTTGTATTCGTACCAAAGAGAACGCATTCAGCCAAGAAGGTGGCCTAGCAGTACTTTCAGGTAACATCGCGGTTGATGGTTGTATCGTTAAGACCGCGGGTGTTGATGAAGAAAACCTTAAGTTTCAAGGCCCTGCAATCGTGTTCGAAAGCCAAGACACAGCAGTAGACGGCATCTTAGCGGGTAAAGTAAAAGCAGGCGAAGTGGTTGTTATCCGTTACGAAGGTCCTAAAGGTGGTCCGGGCATGCAAGAAATGCTCTACCCAACCACTTACCTAAAATCGATGGGTCTAGGCAAGTCTTGTGCTCTTCTAACTGACGGACGTTTCTCTGGTGGTACATCAGGTTTGTCTATCGGTCACGCTTCTCCAGAAGCTGCAAGTGGCGGTGTGATTGGTCTAGTGAACACGGGCGATATCATTACTATCGACATCCCTAGCCGCTCAATCACACTTGATGTGCCTGAAGCAGAGCTTGAAGCTCGTCGAGTTAAGCAAGATGCACTAGGCTGGAAACCAGAAAACCGTCAGCGTGAAGTGTCTTTTGCACTGAAGGCTTACGCAAGTATGGCGACCAGTGCCGACAAAGGCGCAGTACGTGATAAGTCTAAGCTTGAGGGCTAACTATGAGTGATGACACCCCCAGTCCCCAAAAACAAACTGGCGCAGATTATCTGCGTCAGATCCTGAGAGCGCCGGTTTACGAAGCGGCAATCGTGACACCTCTACAGGATATGCCACGTTTAAGCGCGCGCATTGGAAATCAGGTCCAGCTTAAGCGAGAAGACCGCCAGCCGGTGCACTCGTTCAAGCTACGTGGTGCCTACAACATGGTATCAAGCCTTTCTGAGCAGCAAAAAACCGCAGGTGTGATTGCTGCATCGGCGGGTAATCATGCTCAAGGTATGGCGCTATCAGGCTCTAAGTTGGGTATTCAGACTACGATTGTGATGCCAAAAACCACACCAGACATCAAGGTTGATGCGGTACGTGGATTTGGCGGTAACGTGGTTCTGCACGGCAGCAACTTTGATGAAGCCAAGGCAGAAGCCGAGCGTCTTTCTGCTGAACATGGCTTCACCTTTGTGCCTCCTTTCGATCATCCACTGGTGATTGCAGGACAAGGCACGATGGGTATGGAGATGCTGCAGCAAAACGGTCACATGGATTATATCTTTGTGCCGGTTGGTGGTGGTGGCTTAGCTGCGGGTGTTGCTGTGCTAGTAAAACAGCTGATGCCAGAGATTAAAGTCATTGCAGTAGAACCTGAAGACTCGTCTTGCTTGAAAGCAGCGCTGGATGCTGGTGAACCAGTGGTTCTTGATCAAGTCAGCATGTTTGCTGATGGTGTTGCGGTTAAACGCATTGGCGAAGAAACCTTCCGTCTTTGCCAACAGTACATTGACGGTCACATTGCAGTCTCTAGTGATGAGATCTGCTCTGCGGTGAAAGATATCTTTGAAGACACTCGTGCGATTGCTGAACCTTCAGGAGCGCTTGCTCTGGCTGGCTTGAAGAAGTTTGCTGAGCAGAACCAACTGCAAGGCAAGCAATTGGCAACGGTACTGTCTGGTGCTAACACCAACTTCCACGGTCTGCGTTATGTCTCTGAACGTTGTGAGCTGGGTGAGAAGCGAGAAGGTCTACTTGCTGTGACGATTCCAGAGCGACAAGGGGCATTCCTAGAGTTCTGTAATATTATTGGTGGTCGAGCGGTGACTGAGTTTAACTACCGCCACAACGACGAAAGCCTCGCGAATATCTTCGTTGGTGTACGTCTACAAGGTGGCCAAGAAGAGCTCGAACACATCATCAATGACCTACGTGAGGGCGGCTACCCAGTTGTCGATCTCTCTGATGATGAGATGGCAAAACTGCACATTCGCTACATGATTGGCGGCAAACCATCGAAACCACTGAAAGAACGTCTGTACAGCTTCGAGTTTCCAGAATATCCAGGTGCATTGATTAAATTCCTTGATACCTTAGGGACTCACTGGAATATCAGCCTGTTCAATTATCGTAACCACGGCGCCGATTACGGTCGCGTATTGTGTGGCTTCGAACTTGGTGATGATGATTTAGCTCAGTTCTCGACACACCTACGAGAACTTGGCTATCAGTGTAAAGATGAAACCGATAACCCTTCCTATAAGTTCTTCTTGTCTTAAGAGTTAACGACCGAATCAAAAAGAGCGAGTATTTACTCGCTCTTTTTATTGGTGTTGATTCAACTCAAACTTGAAAAGGATCTTCTCGCTAAGTTCATTAGACCGCCTTGCGATGATCCAACCAATCTTGGTGAAGTTGTTCACTCGATCCTAGGTATTTCACCATCCACTCGATCAACTTATGGTTATCGTCTTTTCGCCACACCAAACAACAATGACTCTGCGGACTCGGTTCAGGCAGTATTTTTTCCACCAGCAATCCTTGTTCGATAATTGGCGCGGCAATGTGCCTCGGCATATAACCCACCCCTACTCCATTTTTAAGGCATTCAATTGCGCTATACCAATTGGGTAACAACAGGCGTCTTTGATTTGAGTAGTGGCCTGTGTGTCGCTTAGGCAGTACGCTGGAGGTATCGTCCAAACATATCGCGGGATACTGGCTAACAAACTCTTCATTGAGGTTTTGCTCTCGCACACACGGATGACTCGGCGACATCACAAACGCCCAATCTAGGCGTCCCATATCTTTAACCTCAAAGTCGCCACCGACCGGAATCGCCGAGGTCGCACCAATCACAATATCCGCTCTGCCCTGTGCAATCGCTTCCCAAGAGCCATTAAACACCTCCATGTTGATCTGAAGCTCTGCAAACTCAAAGGTTTGGTAGAACTCTTCAATCATCGGCTTCATCTTGTCGAGCTTAACCACGTTATCGAGCGTTAGACGCAAGGTTTTCTTCCAACCACGCGCTGCTCGGCGAGTCTGAGCACTGACCTCTTCCATCTGTCTCAGTAACGCACGTGCCTCTTCAATGAACAATTCACCTGCCGGTGTCAGCTCTACTTTTCTCGGTAAACGTCTGAAAAGTAGAACATCCAGTTCTTGCTCTACTTGCCTAACCCCATAGCTGATCGCCGATGGTACTTTGTGCAATTGTTCTGCCGCCGCAGTAAAGCTACCTAAACGAGCAACCGTATCGAGCATTTCTAAAGAGGATTTAGAGAACATAAGCCTTCAAATTTTTTGATTGATAACCACATATTTTAGCGTTTTATTTTATCAGGTCTGAAAAATAGAATGTCAGCATAAATAAACAGGGGCTTTTACTTCTGTATATCAAACAATTTTTTTGATGATAAAAACATCACTACCTTTAGCTTAATGGCATCTTATGAATATTTCTAAATTTCAATTGGTCTACCTTGCAGTTCTTTCAATGCTTGGCTTTATTGCGACCGATATGTACCTTCCTGCATTTAAGGCAATGGAAGTTGATTTCGCAACCGGCCCAGAGCAGATTGCTTTGTCTCTAACGGTATTCCTTGGCGGTATGGCAATGGGTCAGCTTCTTTGGGGTCTGGCGAGTGACAAGTATGGTCACCGTAATACGTTGGCGGTTGGTCTTGTTATCTTTACCGCAGCTTCATTCGGCTTAGCATTCAGCACCGAGGTATGGCACCTACTGACACTGCGCTTCATTCAAGCGATCGGTGTATGTGCTCCAGCGGTAATCTGGCAAGCAATGGTTATCAAGCGTTACTCGCAAAGCAGTAGCCAGCAAATTTTTGCAACCATCATGCCTTTGGTTGCGCTATCTCCTGCACTAGCACCTCAGCTAGGTGTGTTACTGGCGGATAGCTTTGGCTGGCACAGCATCTTCATCACATTAACCTTGATGGGTGCACTGCTAGTGGCGACAACAATGGCTCAACCAAAAGAAGCGCCTGAAGTAAAACAGACATCGATTAAGACAGACATCAAAGTGTTGCTTAAATCAAAGCCTTACATGGGTAATGTTTTAATGTTTGCATCAGCATCTGCCGCGTTCTTCGCTTACCTAACGGGTATGCCAGAGATCATGGCTCAACTAGGTTATGAAGCAAAAGACATCGGTTTGAGCTTTATCCCACAAACAATCGCGTTCATGGCGGGTGGTTACTTCGGTAAGCAAGCAGTGAAGAAATATGGCGATGGCGTTGTACTAAGAAACCTTATCGGTTTGTTCAGTGTAGCGGCGATGCTTATCTTTATCGCATCACAGTGGGAACTGACGTCAATCTGGCCTCTACTTGCGCCTTTCTGTTTGATTGCTGTAGCGAATGGCGCACTTTACCCAATCGTAGTTAACCGTGCTCTATCAAGTGCGAAACAAAGCCCAGCAACAGCTGCAGGCTTACAAAACAGCCTGCAAATCAGTATCAGTGGCCTATCAAGTGCGTTGGTCGCGGCAATGGCTAGCCAAGCACTAAGTGCAACGGGTATCGCGGTTGTGATTTGTTTGGGTGCACTGTGGGTTGGCTATATTGTTTCGAACAAAGAGCTGTCTGAACATTTCGCGACACCAGACAACTCTCGAGTGGTCGCTGACGAGAAACAAGACTAGTTTCTAAGTTAACGAAAACAAAAAAGAGCGAGATTACTCGCTCTTTTTCTATATCTAGATAAATAAGAAAAAGCCAGTAGCGGTACTACTGGCTTTCATTTAAATCATCTTATTTATTAAGAGACTACTTTTTCTTAGTCGGACGTTGCCAATCAGCAATCTTACGTTCTTTAGCACGGCTGATAACTAACTCATTTTCAGAAACATCGCGCGTTACTGTAGAGCCAGCACCAACGGTAGCACCATTACCAATCGTAACAGGCGCTATTAATTGGCTATCTGAACCAACGAATACGTCGTCGCCAATGATGGTCTTAAACTTATTCGCGCCATCGTAGTTACAAGTAATTGCACCCGCACCCACGTTTACACGCTGGCCAATTTCAGCATCGCCTAGATACGTTAAGTGGTTCGCTTTCGAACCCTCACCAAGACAAGTATTTTTCACTTCTACGAAGTTACCGACGTGCGAGTTATTACGCATGTCAGCGCCAGGACGTAGACGAGTAAAAGGACCAACCGTACAGTCTTCACCGACCGTTGCACCTTCAATTACGCTGTATGGACGCACGATGGTGTTGTCATCGATCTCACAGTCTTTCAAGACACAACCGGTGCCGATAACCACGTTGTCGCCAATGCTTACGCTGCCTTCGATGATAACATTAGTATCAATCTCAACATCCATACCGCACTGCAGTTCACCACGCAGATCAAAACGGCTTGGGTCACGAAGCATTACGCCTTGCTTCAATAGCTTATCTGCTTGCTCAGCTTGGTAAGCGCGCTCTAGACGAGCAAGTTGAGAGCGGTCGTTCACGCCTTCCACTTCAATCGGGCTTACTGGGTGTACCGCTTCAACTGCACGACCTTCGTCGTGAGCCGCTGCAATAACGTCAGTCAGGTAATATTCACCCTGTGCGTTGTCGTTACTTAAGCCAGACAACCAGCGCTTGAGATCGCCACCGGTCGCCACCATAACGCCAGTGTTGATCTCTTTGATAAGCTTCTGCTCATCGGTTGCATCTTTCTGCTCAACGATAGCCACAACAGGGCCATTACGACGAATAATACGTCCGTAGCCCATTGGGTTGTCTAACACGACCGTAAGTAGCGCGATGCCACCGTTTGGTTGGGCGTCTAATAGGTTTTCAATGGTTTCAGGTGAGATCAGTGGAACATCACCGTAGAGCACCAATACTTTTTCATCATCAGCGAAATGTGCAGATGCTTGATCCACCGCGTGGCCTGTACCTAGCTGCTCAGCTTGCAGTGCCCAATTTACAGATTCTTCAGCTAGAGTAGCCTTCATCTGATCACCACCGTGGCCGTAAACCAGGTTGATATTTTGAGCGCCTAAACCATTACAGGTATCGATAACATGCTTCACCATTGGCTTACCTGCAAGTGTGTGCAGAACCTTTGGTGTGTTTGAATACATGCGAGTGCCTTTGCCCGCCGCGAGAATTACCGCGCTAAACTTCATTGTAAACCTATCCAACGTTATTTTTATTAAGCCGATATTGTAACCGTTTTTGGCCAAAAAATTAAATCGCAATAACCATTTAACCAGTAGTGATACGTAAAAGAAGCATTTTTGAGAATCTAAAAATGCAAAAAGGCGACCCTTAGGTCGCCTTTATCTCAGAGTCTATAATCTTAAAAAAGATTAACGACGCTGTTTTGTCAGTTCGATAACTCGTAACTGAGCAATGGCTTTAGCCAGTTCACCGGCCGCTTGTGCGAAGTCTATGTCGCCATGCTGATTTTGGATATTCTCCACAGCCTTGCGCTTAGCTTCTTCCGCCTTTGCTGCGTCTAGCTCTTCACCACGGATAGCTGTATCAGCCAGTACAGTCGCTGTACCAGGCTGAACTTCTACCATACCACCAGAAACATAAATAATTTCTTCGTGGCCGTGCTGCTTAACAATACGCACCATACCAGGCTTGATAGCGGTCAGCAGTGGAGTATGACCATGGAAAATACCAAGCTCACCCTCACTACCGGTCACCTGAAACGTCTCAACAAGGCCTGAGAAAATTTGTTTCTCTGCACTTACAACGTCTAGGTGAAAGGTTATTGCTGCCATATCGCCTCCTAGTTAGCCTTATAGCTTCTTAGCATTCTCGATAGCTTCGTCAATTGCACCACAGTACATGAACGCTTGCTCTGGAATGTCATCGTATTCACCAGATAGAAGACCTTGGAAGCCACGTAGAGTCTCTTTAAGAGGTACGTAAACGCCTGGGTCACCTGTAAATACTTCCGCTACGTGGTAAGGCTGAGTTAGGAACTTCTCAATCTTACGAGCACGAGATACAACTTGCTTATCTTCTTCAGATAGCTCGTCCATACCTAGGATAGCAATGATATCTTTCAGCTCTTTATAGCGCTGAAGAGTAGACTGAACGCCACGAGCGATGTCGTAGTGCTCTTGTCCAACTACCAATGGATCCAGTTGACGTGAAGTAGAATCTAGCGGGTCGATCGCTGGGTATAGACCCATAGATGCGATGTTACGGTTAAGTACAACCGTTGCATCCAAGTGAGCGAACGTTGTTGCTGGAGACGGGTCAGTCAAGTCATCTGCTGGTACGTATACCGCCTGTACAGACGTGATAGAACCAGATTTAGTTGACGTGATACGCTCTTGTAGAACACCCATTTCTTCAGCTAGTGTAGGTTGGTAACCTACCGCAGAAGGCATACGACCTAGAAGTGCTGATACTTCAGTACCTGCTAGTGTGTAACGGTAGATGTTATCAACGAACAGTAGAACGTCACGACCTTCGTCACGGAAGCGCTCTGCCATTGTTAGACCAGTCAGTGCAACACGTAGACGGTTACCTGGTGGCTCGTTCATCTGACCGTAAACCATCGCTACTTTTGATTCTTCAGGTTTTTCAACGTTTACAACGCCAGCTTCCTGCATCTCAAAGTAGAAATCGTTACCTTCACGAGTACGCTCACCTACACCTGCAAATACAGATAGGCCTGAGTGTTGAAGTGCGATGTTGTTGATAAGTTCCATCATGTTAACGGTCTTACCTACACCAGCACCACCGAATAGACCGATTTTACCACCCTTAGCGAATGGACAAATCAAGTCGATTACTTTAACACCAGTTTCTAGAAGAGCTGTCTCGTTAGACTGCTCTTCGTAGCTTGGAGCTTCACGGTGAATTGCGTAATGCTCTTCAGCACCGATTTCACCACACTCATCAATCGCGTCACCTAGGACGTTCATGATACGACCCAATGTCTTAGTACCTACTGGTACTGAGATTGGAGCGCCAGTATTTTCAACTGTCAAACCACGACGTAAACCATCAGAGCTACCCATTACGATTGCGCGAACTACGCCACCGCCAAGTTGTTGCTGAACTTCAAGAACTAGACGTTCTTGTACTTCATTAACATTCAGAGCGTCGTATACACGAGGTACTTCACCCTGTGGGAACTCTACGTCGACTACCGCACCGATGATCTGTACGATCTTACCTGTAGCCATCGTTAATCCTCTAACTATTTAGTTTTACCTAAGCTTAAACCGCAGCTGCGCCTGAAACGATCTCAGAAAGTTCTTGTGTAATCGCCGCTTGACGCGCTTTGTTATACACAAGTTCTAAGTCATCAATAATGTCACCAGCGTTATCTGTTGCTGATTTCATTGCAATCATTCGAGCCGCTTGCTCACAAGCAAGGTTCTCAACCACACCTTGGTACACTTGAGATTCGACATAGCGAACCAATAGTGCATCTAGTAGTGGTTTTGGCTCGGGCTCATAAATGTAGTCCCAAGAATGACTGCGTTTCATTTCTTCGCTGTCTGATTTAGGCAAAGGAAGTAATTGATCGATCGTTGGTTCTTGAACCATAGTGTTTTCAAACTTGTTGAACACTACGAACAGGCGATCTAATTCGCCTTCATCATATTTCTTCAGCATAACGCTTACAGAGCCAATCAAGTCTTCAAGGCTTGGACGATCGCCCAGACCAGAAACTTGAGCTGCTACTTTCGCGCCGCTGTTATTAAAAAATGCTGTCGCTTTTGAACCTACAATTGCAAGTTCAACGTCAGCACCTTTCTCAGACCAATCTTTCATGTCGTTCATGGCTTTCTTGAACAAGTTAATGTTCAAACCACCACAAAGACCACGGTCTGTAGAAACGATGATGTAACCAACACGTTTGGCTTCACGTTCCTCAAGATAAGGATGCTTATACTCGAGGCTACCATTCGCCAAATGACCGATCACTTTACGCATTGTTTCTGCATATGGACGAGTAGCTTCCATTGCGTCTTGAGAACGACGCATTTTTGAAGCTGCTACCATTTCCATTGCTTTCGTAATCTTCTGTGTGCTTTTAACACTACCGATTTTATTACGTATCTCTTTTGCGCCGGCCATCGTTACTCTCCGTTAATGGTATGAGGTGGCCCTAAGACCACCTACCAATTACCAGGTCTGGGTTGCCTTGAAATCGTCAACAAGCTTCTTCAGCTCAGCTTCGATTTCTTTATTGAAAGCACCCGTTGTGTCGATCTGTGTTGCTAGATCGGCATATTGACCACGAGCAAACGACAGTAAAGCAGCTTCAAAGTCTAGAACTTTAGAAAGTTCAACGTCTTGAAGGTATCCACGCTCTGCAGCGAAGATTACTAGAGCTTGGTCAAATACAGACATAGGAGCGTATTGCTTCTGCTTCATCAGTTCTGTAACTTTTTGACCGTGGTCTAGCTGCTTCTTAGTCGCTTCATCAAGATCCGATGAGAACTGTGCAAATGCTGCAAGTTCACGGTATTGAGCTAGAGCAGTACGGATACCGCCAGATAGCTTCTTGATGATTTTAGTCTGCGCCGAACCACCTACACGAGAAACTGAGATACCTGGGTCAACAGCTGGACGTACGCCCGCGTTGAATAGCTCAGTTTGTAGGAAGATCTGACCATCAGTAATCGAGATTACGTTCGTTGGTACGAATGCAGATACGTCACCAGCTTGCGTTTCGATGATAGGTAGAGCAGTTAAAGAACCAGTCTTGCCTGTCACTTCGCCGTTAGTGAATTTTTCTACGTATGCTTCGCTTACACGAGCAGCACGCTCTAGTAGACGAGAGTGAAGGTAGAAAACATCACCTGGGAACGCTTCACGACCTGGTGGACGCTTAAGTAGTAGCGAGATTTGACGGTAAGCTACCGCTTGCTTAGATAAATCATCATAAACAATCAGTGCATCTTCACCGCGATCACGGAAGTATTCGCCCATCGCACAACCAGCATACGGTGCAAGGTATTGCAGCGCTGCAGATTCAGAAGCAGATGCAACAACAACAACAGTGTTTGCTAGTGCGCCGTGCTCTTCTAGTTTGCGAACTACGTTAGCAATAGTCGACGCTTTTTGGCCGATAGCTACGTAGATAGAGAAAATACCAGAATCTTTTTGGTTAATAATCGCATCGATCGCCATTGCTGTTTTACCAGTCTGACGGTCACCGATTACTAGTTCACGTTGACCACGACCGATAGGGATCATTGAGTCAACAGACTTGTAACCAGTTTGAACAGGTTGATCTACCGATTTACGGTCGATTACACCTGGTGCGATAATTTCTACAGGCGAAGTCAATTTAGCTTCGATTGGACCTTTACCATCAATTGGCTCACCTAGCGTGTTTACAACACGACCAAGCATTTCAGGACCTACTGGTACTTCTAGAATACGACCAGTACCTGTAACTTTCATGCCTTCCTGTAGGTCAGCATATGGGCCCATTACAACAGCACCAACCGAATCACGGTTCAAGTTTAGTGCTAGAGCGTAACGGCCACCCGGTAGTTCGATCATTTCACCTTGCATCACGTCCGCTAGGCCGTGGATGCTAAGGATGCCATCGCTTACAGAAACGATAGTACCTTCATTGCGAGCTTCACTAACAACGTCGAAAGATTCAATACGTTGTTTAATTAGATCGCTAATTTCAGTGGAATTAAGTTGCATGCTCCAATCCCCATTAAGACTGCAATGCATCGCTCAGGCGGTCTAAACGACTGCGCGCTGAGTTATCGATGACTAGGTCTCCGGCTCGAATAATAACTCCACTAAGTAGAGTCTCATCTATACTGCAATTCAGCTGAACTTTGCGCGCTAAGCGCTGTTCCAATTTGCTGCTGATCTCTGCGCGTTGTTCTTCAGAAAGTTCTACCGCTGAAGTTACTTCAACGTCGATCTCTTTCTCATACTCTTTTTTGAGTATAAAGAACTCTTTACAAACATCAGGAAAAGCCATTAAGCGGCCATTCTCTGCCATCACTTTAATTAAGTTCTGACCGAATTCATCAAATTGTTCGCCACAAACTACAATGAATACTTCAGCTAATTTTTCAGCAGTCATAGAACCGCTTAATAAATTATGAACATCATCATTTTGTGCCACTTCGGCAGCAAAAGTAAGCATCTGACCCCATTGGTCTAGCTCACCTTTATCTACCGCAAAGTCAAACGCTGCTTTAGCATAGGGGCGTGCGATTGTAGTCAAATCAGACATATACAGCCCCTTGCTTTAAAGTTTTGCAGTAATGTTGTTAAGAAGATCATCGTGTACATCTTTATCGATTGTACGCTCAAGGATTTTCTCAGCACCAGCTATAGCCAGAGTTGCGACTTGTTTGCGCAGGTCATCACGGGCACGTGTACGCTCTGCTTCAATTTCTGCTTCAGCTTGCGCTAAGATTTTCTGGCGTTCTGCCTGAGCTTCTTCGCGTGCTTCATCAATAATTTGAGCTTTACGTTTGTTTGCCTGATCAATAACCTCAGTTGCAGTGCGCTTTGCTTCTTTCATTTGCTCAGAAGCGTTGGCTTGTGCCAGGTTCAAGTCTTTAGCAGCGCGTTCAGCGGCTACTAGACCGTCAGCAATTTTTTTCTGACGTTCTTCAATTGCTTGCATGATTGGTGGCCATACATATTTCATGCAGAACCAAACAAACAATGAAAAAGCAATTGCTTGACCTAACAGAGTTGCGTTCATATTCACAACAGCTACCCCTCGTTAAGAATCAACTACAAAAATTTAATTAACTATTAAGAGTTAATTAGCCTGCTAGTTGACCAACAAATGGGTTAGCAAACGTGAATAGTAGTGCGATTACGATACCGATCATTGGAACAGCATCCAGTAGACCAGCGATGATGAACATCTTAACTTGTAGCATTGGAGCCATTTCAGGTTGACGCGCAGCGCCTTCTAGGAATTTACCACCAAGAATAGCAAAACCAATTGCAGTACCTACGGCACAAAGACCAACAATAATAGCAACAGCGATTGCTGAAAAACTTAGTACAGTTTCCATTTACGTTCTCCGATTAACATTAATAGTTAGAATAAAGCTTAAAAATTTTTTTAGTGATCACTATCTTCATGAGCCATTGATAAGTAAACGATTGTCAACATCATGAAAACAAACGCTTGAATCAAAATAACCAAGATATGGAAGATAGCCCAAGGTAGTGCACCTACCCATTGTAAATACCACGGTAGCATTGCCGCGATAAGAATAAACACCACCTCACCCGCAAACATATTACCAAATAAACGCATACCTAGAGATAATGGCTTCGCTAGTAACGAAATTACCTCAAGTACCAAGTTAAATGGAATCATGATTGGGTGATTAAATGGATGCAGTGCCAATTCTTTAGCAAATCCGCCTAGACCTTTTACTTTGATGCTGTAGTAGATCATCAGAGCAAAAACACCTAAAGCCATTGCCATTGTTATATTAACATCAGCAGTAGGAACCACTTTCAAGTAAGGGATACCTAGCCAATGCTCTGCAGGATATGGTAAGAAATCGATAGGCACTAAGTCCATCAAGTTCATAATGATAATCCAGCAGAATATAGTCAGTGCTAGTGGGGCAATCAGAGGGTTGCGGCCATGGAAAGTTTCTTTAACGTTGTCACCAACGAATTCCACTACCATTTCAACAAAACACTGAAGCTTACCAGGTACACCTACTGTTGCTTTCTTAGCGACTGAGCGAAAAACCCAAAGGAATAACATCCCTGTCAACACCGAAAAAAACAGACTGTCTATATGTACGTTCCAGAAACTTGTCTCCTCTACAAGACCAAACTTAGCTAAAGAAAGGTTTTGTAAATGGTGTTCAATGTATCCGGATGCTGTTGGCGCAGCCATAACTCATCCTATTTTTTATTGTTAATGAAAAGCACTGGCGCAAAGATATTAATACCTAGAACCAGTAAATAGGTCAGTTTGAGGGGAACTAATTCCACCTGCATATACATGTAGACAATAGAGAATAGTAAAACTGTGATAAGGATTTTTAGCGCTTCGCCTGCATAGAACGACGCCGCAACTAACTTAGTTGCACGAGCTCCACTAAATAGGAAAGCACACACACAAAAAACTGCATTTGCGATGACAAAAATACCGCCACCGATTAATGCAGCAAAACCCCAATCAGGATTAACAGCTAAACCTAACCCTATCGCCACTAATATAACCGCGCTAAGCTCGATCAATAACATTTGCTTTGCAAGCACTCGTCCTGGTCTTGCTAACGCCGCTACCATGTATTCGTTCCTCTTTTAAGCCTTCTTTACTACTCGCTTAAAAGCGTGCTGAGAAATTGGCGAAAATTATACGTTCAGCCAAATTGATTGCAATAACAACGCAGCAATCATTTACATTTTTGCATACAAACCGACAACTTTTGTACGAAATTACTTGTTTATTACATAATTGACCTAAATCAATTATCTCATTTAGTACTCTAGTTTAGCAATAAGTTGCTCTAATTTGTGAGGCTCATCAAGAGTAATCGTCACTTTTGACTTACCACTAACAGAACGAGTAACTGAAACGTTTGCTTGCAATTTTTCCGTGAGTCTTCGTGAAAGTTCGATAGCTTCTGTGTCTTCAGGCTTCGATTCAGCTTCAACGTCTGGTTTTAAACACTTTTTGACAAGTTGCTCAGTTTGACGCACGGTCATTTTTTTGGTTGCCGCAGTATTTGCAGCTTCAACCTGGGTATCACCTTCAAGCGCAAGCAGTGCTCGAGCATGCCCCATTTCCAGTTGTTTATTGGAAACTAAACCTTTCACTTCATTTTCGAGCTGATTTAGACGTAATAAGTTACTCACCGTTGCTCTCGATTTACCGATCACATCAGCGACTTGTTGGTGTGTCAGCTCAAATTCGTTCTGTAGGCGCTCTAGCGCTTGTGCTTCTTCGATAACATTCAGATCTTCACGCTGAATATTCTCAATCAACGCCATCGCGATAGCGGCTTTGTCTTCGACTCTCTTGACCAAACATGGCACTTGTTTAAGGCCAGCTTGACGAGCCGCTCTCCAACGACGTTCACCAGCAATAATCTCGAACTGGTCGTGCGCCAATGGGCGAACAACGATAGGTTGGATAATGCCTTGAGATTGAATTGATGCAGCCAGCTCTTCTAGCGCTTCAGGCGCAATATCCTTACGCGGTTGATATACACCAGGCTTCAAGCAACCAACAGCCAGTTCGATAAGCTCACCATCAGCCGACAACGCCTGACTATGAGAAGCAACTTGCTGTTTTTCACGAGCCAATGAGCTAGTTGCAAGCAATGCATCTAGCCCTTTTCCTAAACCACGCTTAGACATTGAGCGAATTCCTTTGATTGGACCTATACTGGGACTTCTTCACGACGCAACATTTCGCCTGCAAGAGCAAGATAAGCCTTAGCTCCTGCGGAATATTTGTCGTAGTACATTGCTGGCTTGCCGTGACTTGGGGCTTCTGCCAGACGCACATTTCTAGGGATCACAGTTCGGTAGACTTTGCTACCAAAGTGTTTTTTGAGTTGATCAGATACTTCGTTCGATAAGCGGTTGCGAGGATCGTACATAGTACGCAGAAGACCTTCGATCTTCAGGTTCTCGTTTACAACAGCCGCTAGCTTACTGATGGTATCCATCAATGCAGTCAAACCTTCCAAAGCAAAGTATTCACATTGCATAGGAACCAATACGGAGTCGGCCGCAGCCATCGCGTTGATTGTAAGAAGGTTTAATGATGGTGGGCAATCAATAAAGATGAAATCATAGTTATTGCGAATGGATTCGAGTGCATTTTTTAAACGAACTTCACGAGCAAACACTTCCATCAACTTGATTTCTGCTGCAGTAACATCACCGTTCGCGGCGATGAGGTCATAATTGCCAGACGTACTTCGGCAAACTACTTCATCAAATGGGGTGTCTTCAACCAACAAATCGTAAGCAGTTGCTTCAACTTGATACTTGTCGACACCGCTCGCCATAGTGGCATTACCTTGAGGATCGAGGTCAACAACCAATATCTTGCGTTTTGTTGCCGCCATTGATGCTGCCAAATTAATGCAAGTTGTTGTTTTTCCTACGCCACCCTTTTGGTTGGCAATTGCTACGATTCTACCCACTATGGCCTCGCTGATTATCCCTGACGCGATAAAGTAACTAGATGACGCTCTCCATCAAGCTCTGGCACTTGCAAAGCTTTAATGTCTGTCACTGAACACCATTCAGGTAACAGGTCGATTTCATCTCTAGGATGTTGTCCCTTAAGAGCCAAAAATACACCGGATTGCTCTTTAGGTAAATGGTGACACCACTCTACCATGTCTGTCATTGACGCAAATGCGCGACTGAGCACGGCATCAAACTTTTCTTCTGGTTGAAACTCCTCAACGCGACTTTGAACCGGTACCACGTTGTCGATACCCAATTCATGAATCACCTGTTTGATAAAACGAATACGCTTACCTAGGCTGTCTAGCAAGTAAAACTCGCAGTCTGGATTCATGATTGAGAGCGGAATCCCAGGAAGACCAGGTCCCGTGCCAACGTCGATAAAGCGCTTGCCTTGTAAGTGAGTGCTAACAATGATGCTATCTAAGATATGTTTCACCATCATTTCTTGCGGGTCACGAACAGATGTTAGGTTATAAGCTTTGTTCCACTTATTCAGTAACTCAACGTAGCCAACCAATTGGCCACGTTGCCTTTCAGATACTTCAAGTTCAGTCTGGCCAATCAGGTGATCCAGTTTTTCGCGTAATGCGCTCATTATGCTTCCTCACCTTTTTTCAACAGGCCGTGTTTTTTCAAGTAAACCAATAGAATTGAGATTGCTGCAGGTGTGATACCTGAAATTCGCGAAGCAATACCAATTGAGTCAGGCTTAGCTGTCGTCAGTTTAAGAACCACTTCGTGAGAAAGTCCTTTTACCTTGCTGTAATCGATATCAGCAGGCAGTTTGGTGTTTTCATGACGCAGTGATTTTTCAATTTCGTCTTGTTGGCGTTGAATGTAACCATCGTACTTCACTTGGATCTCAACTTGCTCAGACGCTTGTTGATCTTCCAGAGCAGGACCAAAACGATCCAGTGCAGTTAGCTGTGAATAAGTCATTTCAGGGCGACGAAGAAGATCTTCACCGCTCGCTTCACGAGACATTGGTGTTTTAAGAATTTGGTTCAGTTGATCGATATCTTCAGATTTTGGATTAATCCAAGTCTCTTTCAGACGTTGACGCTCTTTCTCCATGTTTTCCATCTTCTCGTTGAAACGAGCCCAACGAGCATCGTCGACTAGGCCAAGTTCACGCGACTTTTCAGTCAAGCGGATATCGGCATTGTCTTCACGAAGCAGCAAACGGTATTCCGCACGAGACGTAAACATGCGGTAAGGTTCTTTGGTACCCATGGTAGATAGGTCGTCAATAAGCACGCCCATGTAAGCTTGGTCACGACGCGGACTCCAGCCTTCTTTGCCTTGAGTAAACAAACTTGCATTCAGACCCGCCATCAAGCCTTGTGCAGCCGCTTCTTCGTAGCCAGTGGTACCGTTGATTTGACCCGCAAAGAATAGACCTTTAATAAACTTAGTTTCGTAA
Organism: Vibrio sp. QJM3NY_35; assembly: GCF_057785915.1. Classification (NCBI taxonomy): domain Bacteria; kingdom Pseudomonadati; phylum Pseudomonadota; class Gammaproteobacteria; order Vibrionales; family Vibrionaceae; genus Vibrio; species Vibrio sp. QJM3NY_35. The sequence continues at coordinate 3,390,094 of NZ_CM173507.1, forward strand.
GTCAGCTTAAGGTCGCGAGGATCAAAGAAATCGTACTCAATCGCATAGCCAGGGCGAACGATATGAGCATTTTCAAAGCCCTTCATCGAACGAACAATTTGAACCTGTACATCAAACGGTAGACTGGTAGATATACCATTCGGGTATAGCTCATGAGTCGTGAGACCTTCAGGCTCAATAAAAATTTGGTGACTGTTTTTGTCTGCAAAACGCATTACTTTGTCTTCAATCGAAGGACAGTAACGAGGGCCAATGCCTTCAATCACACCCGCGTACATAGGGCTGCGATCAAGGTTGGCACGAATTACGTCATGCGTATTTTCATTGGTATGCGTGATGTAACATGGAATTTGACGAGGTTGTTGAGCTCGGCTGCCCATGAACGAGAAAACAGGCGTCGGGTTATCACCGTGTTGAACCTCAAGCTCAGAAAAATCAACGCTACGTGCATCGATACGAGGAGGTGTACCTGTTTTCAGGCGATCAACTCGGAATGGAAGATCACGAAGACGGTCAGCCAGTGCGATCGATGGTGGATCGCCAGCACGGCCACCTGAAGAACTTTCCATACCAATATGGATCTTACCGCCTAGGAATGTGCCCACAGTCAGAACCACAGCGCTTGCGCGGAACTTAAGGCCCATCTGTGTTACCACACCCACCACTTGATCCTGTTCAACGATCAAGTCATCAACCGACTGTTGGAACAAAGTCAGGTTTGGCGTGTTTTCAAGAACGTTGCGAACAAAGGCTTTGTACAGTGCGCGGTCAGCTTGTGCTCGAGTAGCACGAACCGCAGGGCCTTTTGATGCGTTCAATGTTCTGAACTGAATACCTGCATGATCAATAGCTTGCGCCATTAATCCACCCATTGCATCGACCTCTTTTACCAAGTGGCCCTTACCGATCCCGCCAATGGCTGGGTTACAAGACATTTGTCCTAGCGTATCGATATTATGAGTAAGTAATAACGTACTTTGGCCAGTACGTGCAGATGCGAGTGCGGCTTCCGTTCCTGCATGGCCACCACCAACAACGATGACGTCAAATTTTTCGTGATAAAGCATGAACCGACCTCAGGTATTCAAACGTTTTCTAGATTGATAAAAAGGAGCGATATTCTACCTGTTTTCATAGCCTGAGAAAACGTTTTTGGGATTTTTCGAAAAAGCTGTTTTTAATTAATATAGATAAGATCTTTAAGGAGATCTTTTATTAGATCTATTATTAGGATCGAGGGTATCTGTGGATAAGTCGAAAATGATCAACGAGAACATGGATCTTTTTTGGATCAAATGATGTGATCTAACTTTGATCAGGATGAGGATTAGCTGGGATCAAAATGGCTACTTATTCACAGGTGGAAATTAGCCTAAAACTTGTTATTTGGATAACTATAGGTTAATCACCGTATATGTATGATCTTATCCACAGCAGAAATTGAAAATAGATCGCTAATTTTCGATGTTTTTGAAAAAAAGTTATTCACAATCTCGATGTTCAGAGACAAAAAAAGCGGCATAAGCCGCTTTTTGAGAGAGGAGAGAGGTTAAAACTGGTCGCTATGATCGTTAAACCAAGCTTCTGCTGCGTCTTCTGGTACCGGAGTTTCCAATACATCGATGGTAAAACAGTCAGAAATAGGCTGAGCACCGAGCTCTTTCATCTGGCTGTGGACTGATTTTCCCGCCAAACAGAAGGTATCGTAACTCGAATCACCAAGCGCCACGACAGCAAAGCGAACCTGGCTTAAATCTGGAGATTGCTGGGTCAATGCGTCGATAAACGGCTTAATATTATCTGGAAATTCACCCGCACCATGAGTTGAAGTCACCAGCAACCAAAAGCCTTGTTGGGGAATATCATCGAATTCAGGCTGATTATGAAGGGTGATCTCGTGGCCTTGCTCTTCAAGAAGATCATTAAGGTGATCGCCAACGTACTCTGCACCACCTAAGGTGCTGCCTGTAATAATGTGGATCATTAAGCTGTCCTTACTAAAGAAAAAGGCCAGCATGAGCCGGCCTTTAAAGGTTATTTACCAATACAGAAAGAGGTGAAGATACGGCCGAGTAGGTCATCGGAACTGAACTCACCAGTAATCTCGTTAAGGTGTTGCTGCGTTATACGCAGTTCTTCTGCCAAAATTTCCCCTGCCATATAGCCTTCGAGCTGTTGCTGACCAATATCTAAGTGCTCAGATGCGCGTTCTAGGGCATCTAAGTGGCGACGACGTGCCATGAAGCCACCTTCATTACCACCAGCAAAGCCCATGCAATCTTTTAAATGATTACGCAGCGCATCAACGCCTTGTCCCGTCTTTGCTGATAGTCGAATCAGAGTTGGATCATTAACATGGCAAATCCCGAGATTTTCACCGGTTTGATCGGCTTTGTTACGAATCACGGTCATTCCGATGTTATTCGGCAGACGATCAACGAAATCTGGCCAGATATCTTTCGGGTCGGTTGCATCGGTAGTGGTGCCATCGACCATAAATAAAACGCGATCGGCTTGAGCAATTTCTTCCCAAGCGCGTTCAATACCGATTTTTTCGACTTCATCCGAGGCTTCACGCAGGCCTGCGGTATCAATAATGTGCAATGGCATACCATCAATATGGATATGTTCACGCAGTACATCACGCGTGGTACCAGCAATATCAGTCACAATCGCGGAGTCTTTACCCGATAATGCATTCAGTAAGCTCGACTTACCGGCATTAGGACGACCTGCAATCACCACCTTCATGCCTTCACGCATGATGGCACCTTGATTGGCTTCTTGGCGAACCGCTTCGAGGTTGTCGATGATAGCTTGTAAGTCAGCACTTACTTTACCGTCAGCAAGGAAATCAATCTCTTCTTCTGGGAAGTCGATAGCGGCTTCAACATAGATGCGTAAGTGAATCAGAGAGTCCACCAGCGTATTAATGCGTTTTGAAAACTCACCTTGCAACGATTGCAGAGCTGATTTCGCCGCTTCTTCTGAACTGGCATCAATGAGGTCAGCAATTGCTTCTGCTTGGGTTAAATCCATCTTGTCGTTCAAGAAGGCACGCTCCGAGAACTCACCTGGGCGAGCTGCGCGTAGCCCTGGAATCGCGAGGATGCGCTTGATGAGCATATCCATTACCACAGGACCACCGTGGCCTTGTAGCTCTAATACGTCTTCACCGGTAAACGAGTGCGGGTTAGGAAAGTAAAGCGCGATACCTTGGTCTAGCTCTAAACCATCGTGAGATTTAAAAGGGGTGTACTCAGCGTAACGTGGTTTCAGTACTTTGCCGGTAACTTCAAGCGCAACTTGGGCTGCTTGTGGGCCTGAAACGCGAATAATACCGACGCCGCCACGGCCGGGTGCAGTCGCTTGAGCAACAATCGTATCTGTAGTCATAGTTGTGCCTGCTAGCATGTGAAAGCCAAAAAGGGGCGCTCACGATTAATCAATTAGCTGAATTGTAATCAGCTAAAAACAAAAAGGCGACCTTTTGGTCGCCTTTCTTTATCTCTTTCGATTATCGAGCTTACTTAGAATGTAAGCCTTTCTTTTCCAGCGCGCGGTAGATAAGCGTTTGCTGAATCAGAGTTACGATGTTCGATACTAGCCAGTATAGAACCAGACCTGAAGGGAAGAACAGGAAGAAGAATGTGAACATAACCGGCATAAAGGTCATGATCTTCTGCTGCATTGGATCCGTTACAGTTGTCGGGCTCATCTTCTGGATTAGGAACATTGAAGCACCCATCAGAAGTGGCAAGATGTAGTATGGGTCTTGTGCTGAAAGGTCAGTAATCCAACCGAAGAACGGTGAGTGACGCAGTTCAACAGACTCCATTAGTGCCCAGTATAGCGAAATGAAGATAGGCATTTGCAGAAGGATAGGTAAACAGCCACCTAGTGGGTTTACTTTCTCTTTCTTGTAAAGCTCCATCATTTCTTGGCTCATGCGTTGGCGGTCGTCGCCAATACGCTCACGCATTGCAGTCAGCTTAGGCTGAAGCATACGCATTTTCGCCATAGACGTGTACTGAGCTTTCGTTAGTGGGTACATAGCACCACGAACGATGAAAGTTAGACAGATGATTGCCAGACCCCAGTTCACAACGATGCCTTGAATGAACGAAAGCAGAGTATGAAGTGGTTTAGCAATGAACCATAACCAACCGTAGTCAACTACTAGGTCTAGGTTTGGTGCAACAGCAGCCATTTGGTCTTGAAGTTTAGGACCAACCCAAAGCGTTGCTTTGAAGTTTGCTTCGTCGCCAGTAGCGATGGTTTTGTTCGGCATGCGAACACCGATGTCGCCAAGGTTACCAATTACACGAGTGTAAAGGTTGCTGCCTGCTTCGTCGCGTGGGATCCATGCACTTGCAAAGTAGTGCTGAATCATCGCTGCCCAACCTTGACCGTTTGCTAGGTTAAGAGACAGGTTGCGATCTTGCATGTCGTCGAAGCTGTATTTTTTGTAACGCGTATCTTCCGTAGAGTAAGCACCACCACGGTAAGTTGGCATTGTTAGACTACCGCCGTCATCCATTACGTTCTGACGTAGGTGAGCGTACATGCCGAATGTCGCGTTGTTACCAGAGTTGTTGACTACATCGTATTCAACATCCATTGCGTAGCTGCCGCGCTTAAGGATGAATGTTTTCGTGTAATCAAGGCCGTTCGCTTGGTAAGTCATCGGGATGCGTAGTTCATCCTGACCATCAGCAAGCGTGAAGCTGTCTGCTGAAACTGTGTAGCTTGGGCGGTTTGTGCTGCTTAAATCGATACCTTGAGGACCCACTAGACCGCTTTGTGCGATAAATTGGTGACCTGGTTCGTTTTTAAGAAGAACAAACGTATCTTCAGAATCGAACTCAGCAGAGTAATCGTTTAGGTTTGCTTTAACGACATCACCACCAACCGTATCAATTGACAGAGTCAGTACATCAGTTGTTACTGTGATAGTTTTAGCAGAAGAAGCAACTTGACCAGGAGCCGGGTCTAGATCATCTGCATAAGATGGCGCTGGTAGGGTGCTGCCAGATTGTGCCTGCTCAACCGCTTGTGGTGCTGGATTCTGAGCTACGTTCCATTGTTGGAACAGTAGGAAAGAAACCAAAGCCAATGCGATTAACAGGATATTACGTTGAGAATCCATCGTTATTTATCTCTGTCTTGTTTTTGGACTGGTGGAACGGGGTCAAAGCCCCCTTCGTTCAAAGGATGGCATTTTAATAGACGTTTGCCTGATAACCAACACCCTTTTACAAAACCGTGAGCTTTCAACGCTTCTATCGCATATAAAGAGCAGGTTGGAGTAAATCGGCAGCGTGGGCCGATGAGTGGACTAATAAACCATCTATAAAAATAGATGGGTATTAGCGCTATCCACGCGAAGGGCGAGACAGGCGAAGCCATAATTTGTCGAGTAGCTTGAACATTTCTTCATTGCTTAAATCTTGCGCGCTCTTCTTTGCGATTACAACAAAATCTTTGTTAGGAAGTTTGTGTTGAGTGTTACGAAAGCTTTCACGAGTAAGACGCTTGAATCGGTTACGACCCACGGCGGTTTTAATCTGCTTTTTCGGAACGGCTAATCCAAGGCGAGGATTTGAAAGAGAGTTATTTCGGGCAATGATGGTGAAATGAGGGGAGCCAGCTCGATGAGCTTGCTTGAAGACATTTTGATAATGTTCGGGAGTTAACAAGCGTAACTCCCGACCGAAGGCTAGCTTATTCAAAATAATCAAAGATTACTTAGAAAGACGCTTACGGCCTTTTGCACGACGTGCATTGATTGTTGCGCGACCGTTCTTAGTAGCCATGCGAGCACGGAAACCGTGAGTACGCTTACGCTTTAGAACTGTAGGTTGAAAAGTGCGTTTCATTGTAATTACCTTACTGATCAGTAGTTTTAGGTTTTTGTTAAACCCGGCGTGGGCATTTTTTCTCTTCTTTATATAAGAAAGGAAAACCGACGCCTCTCAACAAAGAGGCGGAATTGTAATCACTGTCACAAAAAGTGTCAATGATTGGGTTAACTAAAATTCCGGTCGGGGGATTATACGTAGAATAACTAAAATCACAAGGATCCTTAGTCGATCCCAACCTTATTTAAGAATTTTTTTAATTTAGGATCCTGTGGATTACCAAAAATATCCTGTGGAGATCCCTGCTCGACAATATGGCCGTCAGCCATGAAGATCACTCGGTCTGCGACCTCTCTAGCGAACTGCATTTCATGGGTAACCACCAACATGGTTTGATGCTGATTTGCCAGTTTTTTCATTAGGTTAAGCACTTCTCCAACCCACTCAGGATCTAGCGCTGAAGTCGGCTCATCAAACAGTAAAAGCTCGGGTTGTAGTGCCATTGCACGGCCAATACCCACCCGTTGTTGCTGGCCACCAGAGAGCGCGGCTGGGTAGCTATCACCTTTGTCACCTAAGCCAATATCATCAAGTATTTGTTGTGCTTTTTCATGGGCTTGCTGTTTTTTCCAACCACGAACGGTAATTAAACCTTCAGCAATATTCTGTCTCGCGGTTTGGTGAGCGAACAGTGCATAGTTTTGGAACACAAAACCGGTTTTACGACGCAGTGCAAGCACCTCTGCCTTAGTGTGTTTCTGAGTATCAACCTTGATATCATCAATCGAAATTGTGCCTTGATCGGCTTGCTCTAGAAAATTCACACAACGCAGTAGGGTAGACTTACCCGTACCACTTGAACCTATGATGACAATTATCTCACCTTGTTTGATTTCTAGGTCGATCCCTTTCAAAACTTCGGTGTCACCAAACTGCTTGTGGATATTTTGTAATTTGATCATCGTACATACGCCTTATTCAGTTTCACTTCGGCCCAAATTTGAATACGAGTGAGGATAACCACCACGCCCCAGTAAATCAGCGCTACCGCTAAGAAAGCCTCGAAGAAGCGGAAACTTGAAGAAGCCTCCATCTGAGCTTTAGCCATGATTTCGGCGACACCTAAGGTGAAAGCAAGTGAAGTCGATTTGATCATGTCGATGAAGTAGTTCATCAATGACGGCAGTGCCACGCGAGTTGCTTGCGGCAAGATCACTCGGCGCATCGCTTGGCTGGTTGTCATACCGACCGAAAGGCTGGCTTCCATCTGGCTGCGGTCAATACCGATAATCGCGGCACGAATACTTTCTGCCATATACGCGGCAAAGTGCAGGGTTAAGCCAATCACAGCGGCGCTGAAGGCATCCAACCCAACCATCCACGGGAAGACTTGCGGTAAGCCGTAATAAAGGAGGAACAGCTGCACCAACAGTGGGGTGCCTCGGAAGAAGCTAATGTACAGCTGGCTCAGTTGGTCGAGTACTGGGATTTTGAATACACGAATATTCGCCAGTATCAGAGACAGAATCAGAGCAAAGAACAAGCCCCAAGTCGCCATCTCCATCGTGGTGCCTAAATACTTCAGTAGTATCGGCAACAGCTCTAGCATGTAATTAAAGTCAAATCCCATAATCTATCTCGTATTTTTATTGGCAGTGTTGTTCTATATGTAAGTATTGTTCTATCAGGTTTTTTAATCAGTGCACAAAAGCAAAAAGCCCACCGCTGTATAAAGCAGTGGGCCTTGAATGGAGAAAGTGAGTAATTACTTCTGAGTAATGTCCGCACCAAACCATTTCTGAGAGATACTTTCTAGCGTACCATCTGCGCGCATTGCTGCTAATGCTTCATTTACTTCTGCTTGCAGTTTTTTGCCGTTATCGTTGTCGACGAAAGGCCAAGCGTTTTCAATTGTTTCGAATGGCTGGCCCGCCAGTTGTAATGGTAGACCAGTCTTCTTGATAAGCTCTAGTGCTGATAGGCGATCCATTACGAATGCATCCGCACGGCCTAGTGCCACATCATGTTCAATGCCCGTATCGTAGGTTTTTACATTGATCTTGCCATCTTTGTCGTAGCTGCGAAGCAGTTGTTCAAAATTTGAGCCTAGGTTTACCGCAACTGTCTTGCCATCAAGGTCTTCGATACCTTTAATGCTGTCATTACCTTTACGAACGGTAATTTGTGCGCCGTCTACTACGTATGGGTCTGCGAATAGGTATTTCGCTTTACGTGCATCCGTCATTGTAATTTGGTTTGAAATGGTATCGATGCGACCCGTTTCAAGAAGACCAAACAGACCAGAGAAGTTTGCCGTTACGTATTCAACCTTGTAATCGTTACGCTTACCGATCTCATCCCATAAATCCACTTCAAAACCCTGTAGTTGGTCTTGTTTAACGAACGTAAACGGGAAATAGCGACCAGACATGCCGACTTTAACTTCAGTCGCAGCTTGAACAGTAGCAGCAGAGAGTGCGATAGCCGCAATTGCAGCCTTAATCCAGTTATTCATTTGGTAACTCCTTATATTTATGGGGTTGGATGTTACTGGGAAAATGCTCACTAGAATAAATAACCAGATGTTATTAACCATAACCAGATTGAATTCCCAATTTGGGGATAACTAGCAAGGATCCGGGCATAAGTGGATCATTGTGTGAGTAAATTAGGGGCAAGATGTGTGGATCCACCGATAAATTACAAATTTATTGTGAATAACTTGGATCTTATTCACTGGATCTGTGATCAATTGCTGGTGATCTGACTTATCAACAGGTAAAATTAGCGGTCATTTCATATTACTTTAAATAGAGTGAGGGCACC